>NZ_JAATIZ010000009.1 GCF_011927625.1 Paenalcaligenes hominis | reverse complement strand
GCAGCAGGAACCCACCGAAGCGACTCTGGGACGGCTCAATGCCTCCCTTGAGCGCCGTAGGAATCCCCGGCCTTTAGGCGGGGGAGGATGTCAATAGAAACTCAAATGCAAATAAGCCCACGCTATAAAAGCGCTTTAGGATACTATTTATATTTTTGCATGTTGGGGATACCGTGTTTGAAAGCGTTGGCGTGATTGATTTAGGCACCTATTTGGTAGGAGCCATTTTTATTATTTTATTGCCAGGGCCAAACTCGCTGTTTGTGTTGGCCACTGCCGCTGCCAAAGGGATACGGCCGGGCTATCTAGCGGCCGCAGGTATTTTCGTTGGTGATACCATCCTCATTGCGCTTACTGCAGCAGGGGCCGGAACCTTGCTGCAAACCGTACCCCTCTTGTTTTACGCCCTTCGTGCCTTAGGGGCTGGCTATCTCGGCTACCTAGGAATACGAATTCTATGGTCTCTGCTTAGGCCTACACCGCAACAAAGCAACCCTGCTCCCGAGGTACTAGAGCAACAAGTCAAACACGGTAATTATTTTTCCAAAGCGCTGGTATTAAGCCTTTTAAACCCCAAAGCCATTTTATTTTTGTTGTCTTTTTTTGTGCAGTTTGTGGACCCAGCTAAAGGCCACCCTTGGTTAGCCTTTATGGTGTTGGGCGCATTTCTTCAACTTTTTAGTATGGTGTATTTATCGACATTGATATTTGGTGGCACACGTTTAGCAAATACTTTTAGAAAGCATCGTTATCTTGCTATTTTTTCTCATGCCGCTGTGGCTATTTTATTTATAGTCTTTGCGGTGCGTATGGCTTTTGGTGTAGCCTAAACGACTTATGGACAACTGCATTAAAGGAAAGACAATGAGTGCAAAAATTCGTATCGGTATCGCTGGCTATGGCAATTTAGGCCGCGGCGTTGAGCTCGCTTTAGGACAAAACCCCGACATGGAATTAGTCGCGGTTTTTAGTCGTCGCGAACCCAAAAGCGTTGAGCTGCTTGCTGGTAATGTGCCTGTGTATGCATTAGATACGATAGAGCAGTACAAGGATCAAATTGATGTGTTGATTTTGTGTGGGGGGTCTAAAGATGATTTACCCAAACAAGGCCCGCATCTGGCGCAATGGTTTAATACCATTGATAGTTTTGACACCCATGCCGCTATTCCCGAGTACTTTGCCGCTGTTGATGCCGTAGCTCAAGCCACTCAGCACACCAATATCATTGCTGTTGGCTGGGACCCCGGTCTGTTTTCTATCAATCGCTTAATGGGCGAAGTGGTATTACCTAAAGGCGAAACCTATACCTTCTGGGGCAAGGGCCTTAGCCAGGGTCATTCTGACGCGGTTCGTCGCATCGATGGGGTCAAGGCTGGTGTACAGTACACTTTGCCTATCGAAGCCGCGGTAGAGCGCGTACGGGCTGGCGAGTTCCCCGAGCTCAGCACCCGTGAAAAACATCGTCGTGAGTGCTTTGTGGTCCTCGAGGACGGTGCCAACGCGGACGAGGTGCGTAACACCATTGTGACCATGCCGAATTACTTTGCTGACTACGACACAACCGTACACTTTATTAGCCTCGAAGAGCTAGAACGAGACCATACTGCCATGCCCCACGGTGGCTTTGTTATTCGTAGCGGTACCTCTGGTAATGACGTACAACAAACGGTCGAGTACTCCTTGGCGTTGGGCAGCAATCCCGAGTTCACTTCTAGTGTGCTAGTGGCTTATGCCCGAGCCGCCTACCGTCTTGCACAACAAAAACAATTCGGTGCCAAAACGGTATTTGATATTGCTCCGGGTCTACTGTCGCCTAAATCAGCGGCTGACCTACGCAAAGAGCTGCTGTAATACAAAAAGGCTTGGTTACCCAAGCCTTTTTTTTATCAAATCGCGCGGAAAACCCCGCGGTTCAGGGCGGAGATGAATAGCGTGGACGCGCTAGCGTCTTCGTATCCGCTTGGCGTCTGTTGTTGCTTAATGTATTGTCGGACGATCTCGATAGGCGCACCGCCACAGCTTCCGGCAAAGTAGCTCGGCGACCAGAGGGCGC
>NZ_JAATIZ010000008.1:1267-2706 GCF_011927625.1 Paenalcaligenes hominis | reverse complement strand
GTATAAGAGCTTGACGATGACCTACTTTCACAGGCGCGCAGCCCACTATCATCGGCGCGAAAGCGTTTCACTGTCCTGTTCGGAATGGAAAAGGAGTGGTTCCACCTTGCTATGGTCGTCAAGCGTAAAGCGGTTACTGGTGGCCATGGGCCACACAGTCAATCTGGGAAAAAGCACGCGCTGATCAGTACGGATCAGCACTTTGTGTATTCGTTTATTGGGATTGCGTTATAAGTTTTTGATGTACGACACTTGAAACTCAGTAACCTAAAAGGTTATAGGATCAAGCCGCACGGGCAATTAGTACTGGTTAGCTACGTGCATTACTGCACTTCCACACCCAGCCTATCAACGTCCTGGTCTCGAACGACCCTTCAGGGGGGTCAAGCCCCCGGGATACCTAATCTTCAGACGAGTTTCCCGCTTAGATGCCTTCAGCGGTTATCTCTTCCGTACTTAGCTACTCGGCGATGCCATTGGCATGACAACCGATACACCAGCGGTACGTCCACTCCGGTCCTCTCGTACTAGGAGCAGGCTCCGTCAAGTATCCAACGCCCACGGCAGATAGGGACCAAACTGTCTCACGACGTTTTAAACCCAACTCACGTACCTCTTTAAATGGCGAACAGCCATACCCTTGGGACCGGCTACAGCCCCAGGATGAGATGAGTCGACATCGAGGTGCCAAACACCGCCGTCGATATGAACTCTTGGGCGGTATCAGCCTGTTATCCCCAGAGTACCTTTTATCCGTTGAGCGATGGCCCTTCCATACAGAACCACCGGATCACTATGTCCTACTTTCGTACCTGTTCGACGTGTCAGTCTCACAGTTAAGCACGCTTATGCCATTGCACTATCAAGACGATTTCCGACCGTCTCTAGCGTACCTTCGAACTCCTCCGTTACACTTTAGGAGGAGACCGCCCCAGTCAAACTGCCCACCATGCACGGTCCCCGATCCGGATAACGGACCTAGGTTAGAACCATAAACAGACCAGGGTGGTATTTCAAGGTTGGCTCCACGCAGACTAGCGTCCACGCTTCAGTGCCTCCCACCTATCCTACACAGGCCGGTTCACGATCCAATGCAAAGCTACAGTAAAGGTTCATGGGGTCTTTCCGTCTAGCCGCGGGTAGATTGCATCTTCACAACCACGTCAACTTCGCTGAGTCTCAGGAGGAGACAGTGTGGCCATCGTTACGCCATTCGTGCAGGTCGGAACTTACCCGACAAGGAATTTCGCTACCTTAGGACCGTTATAGTTACGGCCGCCGTTTACCGGGGCTTCGATCAAGAGCTTGCACCCCATCACTTAACCTTCCGGCACCGGGCAGGCGTCACACCCTATACGTCCACTTTCGTGTTTGCAGAGTGCTGTGTTTTTAATAAACAGTCGCAGCCACCGATTCACTGCGGCCCCTTCATGCTTTGT
>NZ_JAATIZ010000008.1:0-1171 GCF_011927625.1 Paenalcaligenes hominis | reverse complement strand
GCGCATCACACTACCAGGGCATACCTTCTCCCGAAGTTACGGTATCAATTTGCCGAGTTCCTTCTCCTGAGTTCTCTCAAGCGCCTTGGAATATTCATCCCGTCCACCTGTGTCGGTTTGCGGTACGGTCTTGTAAAGCTGAAGCTTAGAGGCTTTTCTTGGGACAACTTTCAATCAGTTTGGGTCCGTAGACCCATTCAGCGACACCCTTGAATTACGCGCCCGGATTTGCCTAAGCGCCTTCTATGATGCCTCAACGAGGTAATCCAACACCTCGATGACCTTCCGTCATCCGTCCCCCCATCGCACTTTACAATGGTGCGGGAATATTAACCCGCTTCCCATCAGCTACGCATCTCTGCCTCGCCTTAGGGGCCGACTCACCCTGCGCCGATGAACGTTGCGCAGGAAACCTTGGACTTACGGCGAGGGAGCTTTTCACTCCCTTTATCGCTACTCATGTCAGCATTCTCACTTCTGATACCTCCAGCATGCCTCTCGACACACCTTCACAGGCTTACAGAACGCTCTCCTACCACGTGAATAAATTCACGTCCGCAGCTTCGGTAACTGGCTTAGCCCCGTTACATCTTCCGCGCAGGACGACTCGATCAGTGAGCTATTACGCTTTCTTTAAAGGGTGGCTGCTTCTAAGCCAACCTCCTGACTGTCTATGCCTTCCCACTTCGTTTCCCACTTAGCCCGTTTTAGGGACCTTAGCTGGCGGTCTGGGTTGTTTCCCTCTTGACACCGGACGTTAGCACCCGATGTCTGTCTCCCGTACTGTACTTGTCGGTATTCGGAGTTTGCCATGGTTTGGTAAGTCGCTGTGACCCCCTAGCCATAACAGTGCTCTACCCCCGACAGTAATATACGAGGCACTACCTAAATAGTTTTCGAAGAGAACCAGCTATCTCCAAGCTTGTTTAGCCTTTCACTCCGATCCACAGTTCATCCCCTAATTTTTCAACATTAGTGGGTTCGGTCCTCCAGTAAGTGTTACCTTACCTTCAACCTGACCATGGATAGATCGCCTGGTTTCGGGTCTACACCCAGCGACTGAATCGCCCTATTCGGACTCGCTTTCGCTACGCCTCCCCTACTCGGTTAAGCTTGCCACTGAATGTAAGTCGCTGACCCATTATACAAAAGGTACGCAGTCACGGGACAA
>NZ_JAATIZ010000007.1 GCF_011927625.1 Paenalcaligenes hominis | reverse complement strand
TGACAAACGTGTTAACGTTGCAGTAAGTAGCGAAAGATGAATTATGAAGTGTTTTTTAAAACCTGTCAAGCATTTTTTGCAAGACCTTCATTTCATCGCTTAAACTAAAATACTTGGCAAAGCACTTCGATTTAAGCCCTGGCTAAGCAGGTAAGCATTAAACTATAACAAGTATTTTTTAATGCTGCAAGTTATTTTTTAAACTTGTTAAAACATAACTTGTTTGCTTTTGAAGCAAGGAACGTATATTAACTTTTAAACGTTGCTGCTGTCAAGCACCAAAAAATAATTTTTTGGCCTGCCGCTTTGCTAACTAGGGGTTAACCCTTAGGTGTTTCGCGACAGAAAAGTAACTATAGCACTAAGTTTATAAAGATGACAAGCTCTTTTTAAAAATAAATTCAAATAAACGTGAAAATCAGAAAAAGCCAATACTCGCTGTGATGAGTTTAGCTACCTCTATATATAGAGTGCTACTTTTCACGCTTTGACTGAGACGCTTTTCAGCCACGGCGGCCTCTTAAGTACAAAGACTTCATTGCTACAATACGCCCTACTCTATTGGAGCCGTATTTATGTTTGCGTATTTCACTCAAGTGCTACAGCGTAGCTGGCGTATGTTTTTAACGGTAGCCAAAATAATGGTGCCCGTTTTATTTATTGTGCACCTAGCAGATCAACTAGGGCTAGTGCATTGGATAGCTCAACTGCTTTCACCGGTTATGGCTTTGCTTAACCTTCCCCCTGAGGCAGGCATTGTATGGGTCACCACACTCCTCACTAATATATATGGTGGCATTGCCACGCTTGGCGCACTTTCTGACTCACTCAGTTTAAATACCGCTCAATTAAGCGCCTTAGGTGCGATGATGCTGATTGCTCATAATTTGCCCATGGAACAGGCCATTGCACAGCGGGCCGGTGCCAGCGCTCTTATTACTGGCGCATTACGTATTGGCGTGGCAATGCTTTATGGGGCTATCGTAACGTGGAGCCTAAGCGCCTTGTCTCTATTAGGCGAACCGGTCAACTTGGCTTGGCTAAGTACAGAGATACCAAAAGAAAACCTAGGATTTATTGATTCGTGGGGTGTGTGGCTAATAGGTACCTTGCGCACCTTGGGGATGACGGCTCTTATTATTAGTGTGTTAGTTGTCACCCTTGATCTTTTAGAACGCATTGGCTTTACCCGTCTTTTAGCTAAAGTCATGACCCCTCTATTAAGGCTGTCTGGTTTAGACCAGCGCGTAGCCCCAGTGACTACAGTAGGAGTACTACTGGGTTTAAGTTATGGTGGCGCACTTATTATAGAAGAAGCCCAAAAAAGCAATTTTGATGCCAAGACGCGCCTACTGGCTTTGTCTTGGCTTTCGCTGTCGCATTCGTTGATTGAGGATACGCTGTTGATTGCGGCATTAGGGGCCGATGTGTGGATTATTTTGGCGGGACGCGTCGTCATGACGTTATGGGTCATGGCAACCATGGCGTGGGTATTAAAACGCATCCAGTTTGGATCAACCCCTGTCGCGCCTGTGTCTTAGTCGTTACGAGTTTTAATGAGTGCTTTGTAGGCTTTAGAAAACTCGCGGAGTTTAGGTTGAATCACTGTAAGACTATAAGGCTGAGTAGAGTTAAGCAAATAATAATCTAAGTGCTCGGGCTCTGCCGGCCAAAACACAGAGGCAGGAATAAGACGCGTGACGATGGGCTTTTTTAATTTGAGCTCAAGTTGATCTATACGAGCCTGAGCCGCAGCCAGCTGCTCGGGCAACGTATAAAAAATAGCTGAAGCATATTGACTGCCCTCGTCTGGGCCTTGCTTGTTAAGACTGGTGGGGTCATGTAAGGAAAAAAACACCTCTAGGAGTGTGTCGAAGCTAATCCTTTCCGGGTCGTAACGCACCTGTACTACCTCTATATGGCCGGTGTTAGTATTGTGGACCAGCTGACGCGTAGGATAGTGCGTTTTACCACCGCTGTAGCCCGGATGCACATAGGTCACCCCCCGTAAGGCCCCAAAAGCGGGTTCAATTGACCAAAAGCAGCCCGCCCCAAATAAAACCGCTGCAGTCATCGTGTCTCCTTTTGTGTATGATTTGGTATTCATTTTTATTTCACACTGCAAAGCGTAGCTTATCGCTTGAGCTCTTTTCCGGCTATTTAGTGTTTCTACCGTAGGATCTGAAAACCATGCTCCAACACCCACAGTTTGATCCCGTTGCTATTCAATTAGGGCCTTTAGCCGTGCACTGGTATGGGCTGATGTATTTAATTGGCTTTGCTTTAGTGTGGGCACTGGGAAACTACCGTATACGGCAGGGTCAAGCCCCTCTGGATAAAAAGGGACTAGAGGATTTAATTTTTTATTGTATTGTGGGGGTCATTTTAGGTGGCAGGTTAGGTTATGTGTTCTTTTACCAAGCCTCCTATTATTTACAACCCGAGCATTGGTGGCATATTTTTTATCTCTGGCAAGGGGGTATGTCCTTTCACGGAGGGCTAATAGGTGTGCTTGCCGTTCTACTTTGGTTTAGCCACCGCCGTAATATTGCGTTTTTTGACTTAGGCGATTTTCTTGCACCCCTTATCCCTTTAGGGTTGGCTGCAGGCCGGTTAGGCAACTTTATCAATGGCGAGCTCTGGGGACGCCCTACGGATGCGCCATGGGGAATGGTTTTCCCCCAAGCCATGGATGGTATCGCGCGACACCCGTCTCAGCTCTATCAGATGCTGCTTGAAGGAATTTGCTTGTTTATCCTTTTATGGTGGTTTTCGGCTAAACCGCGACCTAAAGGACAAGTGAGTGGTTTATTTTTAATCGGCTACGGCTTTTTCCGTTTTATTGTGGAGTTTAGCCGTGAGCCTGATGCCTTCCTGGGTTTATTGTGGGCTAATTTATCGATGGGGCAATGGTTGTCTATCCCAATGATGGTCTTAGGCTTGGTTATTTTTTATCGAGCAAGTAAATTGAGCCGCTTAGACTTAGGCTGAGTTCTTGGGTGCCTGAGTCTATAGGCAAGTCTTGGGCAGCACCCATCGCAGAAGCCGCCATCATTTCATATTGCGCACGTGGTGCTTTAAAAACGGCACCACTGCCACCTAGGTGCATTTCCTTGAGGCGGTATGAATCAAAACCCAATGCCTGCGTCATTGCCAGAGCGCGCTGCTGAAAGGCTTGAGCAGCATCTTGCATTAGCTCGCTTTCAACCTGCATACGCACCTTTTTCGACACAGAAAAAGCCACATTAGCGACGGGCATTTGATCTTGATAAGCGGCCGCTAATTTTGAGGCCGCATCGATATCGGTGGATTCAAAAAGCAACTGTGATTGGCCAATCCAGCCAGAGACTTTGCCGTCTTTATCGTGCTGTGGGCGTACATAATAATTACCACTACTGACTTTTACTTTGTCTTGTTTTTTAGCCTCGGCAAGCACCCGACTGACCACCTCTGTTAATTGCTGAGTGACCACAGCCTGCTCGCTGCTTTGGTGTGTTGCCTGTAGGGTAATAGTGACCGTGTCTTGCTGCACTTCGGTATAAGCTTGCGCCTCGAGGTGCAAAGTGGGTAGTTTTTGATGGGAAGAGGGCTCGGCATGAGCCACACCCAGCAAGCCCAAAGTGAGTGAAGCCATTGCTATTGAAGATAACCATGTAGTACGCATAAAAAGACCCCTAGAAAAAAAGCCGGCTTTTGCCGGCTTTTAGAAGAAATGCCCCACCTGTGGCGTCAAGGCCGGCATCCTGGGAACCTAGAGTTCACAAGGTGGTTGCCATCAAACAAGTTTCGGGATCGCTAGACAAAGTAGCGGTGCACACCTGCTTGTTAATCCGGCAACCTAATGCCATAAGCATTGGTTCAAGGAATATATGGCCACGTCTCGCACACGGCAGGGACTTAAACGATACTACCTACATATCTTACCAAAATCTGTAAGTTTTATTTAACGATTTTGGTCATTTGTTCCGAGTACACCATCCATTAGACGATGCATATCATCTATTTTACGCTTAAAGTCGCCTAAAGCAAGGTCACCCAGAGGACCGTTAGGGGCTTTCATGGACAAAAGCTCGACAGCAATTTGAATAGCTGCCATCACAGCAATACGCTCGTTGCCGCTTGTACGACCCGCATCTTTAATGCGTTCCATGTGTTGGTCCACATGCTGGACGGCTTCTAGTAGCTTGGCTTTTTCTGAAGGTGGGCAAGCCAACGTATAATCACGCCCCAATAAGTTGATATCCAAGCGTTCCATTTATGGCTCCAGCTGTTCAGGAGCAGGACTGATTGCACCATTAGGCAACCGATCAAGAATATGACCGACGTGATCTCGTGCAAAGGTGGCAGCCTGCTCTAATGCAGCAGCTCTGGTTTCGCTATACTGCAAGCGCTGCCGTAGCTGAGCGAGTTCCTCTTGCTGCTGTATGAGTTCGTTGTATAAGAGTTCTTGTGCTTCTTCGGCGGTTTGCTTTGCAGTCTGCATTTCAACCTGATGCTGAGTTACCACCTCGGCCATTGAGGCGTACTCGTGTTGTTGAGTGCTGAGTTGGTCACGCAAAGTCGTGCGCTCTTGCTCAAGCAGCTTAACGCGCGACAGAAGCTCAGAGCGTTCACTTTTTAAACGTTCGGAGTACGAAACCAAACGGCTAATGCGATTGGCTAATAGGTCTAGATCCTGCAGCATAGGCATAATCAGTAAAAAGAGAACCCAAAAGAATAAGACAAGGATTTATCATAACCCCATGTAAGCACATAGGGCTATGATTAACTAGTTATTATGCGTAAGATTTAACTCTGTGTTTTGCCGCTGCCGATGAGCAGCATACCCCCGTTGACGCAAAAAACGAGTTTCTTGCTTGTGTTTAAAGACATGCACCGATAATTCATTCAGTGCTTGAAAGTAAACTTCTCGCTTAAAATCAATGACTGCGTCTAACGGTACCCAGTACTCACTCCAGCGCCAGGCGTCAAACTCAGGAGTTTCTGTTGCCCTTAAGCTAACATCACTATCGCGTCCAACCATGCGAAGCAAAAACCAAATTTGTTTTTGCCCTTTGTAATGACCGCGTGCCTCTCGGCGCACGAAGTGATTGGGTACGTTATATCGCAACCAATCGCGCGTCCGTCCTAAAATGCGGACGTGTTCGGGTAGTAATCCGACTTCTTCGTGAAGCTCTCTGTACATAGCCTGTACAGGGCTTTCACCTTGTTGGATACCGCCTTGAGGAAACTGCCAAGCGTGTTCCTTTATGCGCTTACCCCAAAACACTTCATTCTTGCGATTCACAAGAATGATCCCTACATTTGGACGGTAGCCTTCACGATCTAACATAGGCCACCTCTATATAAATTCAATACAATTACTTTGATTATACGTACCTGTTGAGTTCACTACCATGTATGCAAGCCACTATCACATTAATACTTTAAAAGAAGCCCCTGCTGAAGCCGAGGTTGCTAGCCATCAACTCATGACTCGTGCCGGCATGATTCGCCGTGTCGCAGGCGGCATCTACACCTATATGCCGCTTGGTTTAAAGGTTTTACGTAAAATTGAACACATCGTACGCGAGGAAATGGATCGGGCCGGTGCGCTTGAATTATTAATGCCAGTGGTGCAGCCCGCAGAGCTGTGGCAAGAAACGGGGCGTTGGAACGAATACGGCGCCGAACTCTTACGTATTAAAGACAGACATCAGCGTGATTTCGTCTTACAACCCACTTCCGAAGAGGTGGTGACGGATATTGTGCGCAATGAAATTCAAAGCTGGCGCCAATTACCCGTTAATTTCTACCATATTCAAACTAAGTTCCGTGACGAGCGTCGCCCTCGCTTTGGGTTAATGCGTGGTCGTGAGTTCACGATGAAAGACGCCTACTCGTTTGATCGCAACGAAGAAGAAGCACAGAAAAGCTATGACATCATGTATGCGGCTTATACGCGTATTTTTGAACGGCTTGGGCTTACTTTCCGTGCCGTTGCCGCCGATACAGGCTCTATAGGTGGCTCACGTAGCCACGAGTTTCAAGTGATTGCAGATACCGGTGAGGACGAAATTGTCTACAACCCAGACAGTGACTTTGCCGCGAATATTGAATTGGCTACTGCACCGTGTCTTATTGCTGAGCGTGCAGCGCCTGCAGCTCAACTCGAGAAAGTTGCCACACCCGATGCCACCAAATGTGAATGGGTAGCAGAGCAGCTTAACCGTCCACTCAGCGATACAGTCAAAGCGGTTGTGCTCGCCACCGGCCCGACTGATGCCCATGCACACGCTCAAGTTTGGTTATTACTGGTGCGTGGCGACCATGAGCTTAACGAGGTCAAAGTAGGCAAGCTGCCCGGCTTTGAAGCCGGCTATCGTTTAGCCACCGAAGCAGAAATTCAAACACATTTTGGTTGCATACCGGGTTACTTAGGGCCTGTAGAGCTATCGGATGAAGTCAAAATCATTGCAGACACAACGGTAGCTAATATGAGTGACTTCATTTGTGGCGCAAACGAAGCCGGCTATCACTATGTAGGAGTCAACTGGGGCCGCGATTTAGCCGAGCCCACTGTGGCTGATTTGCGTAACGTAGTTGCTGGCGACCCTGATCCACAAGGTGTAGGGCAACTGGCGATTCAGCGTGGTATTGAAGTAGGTCATGTTTTCTTTCTAGGCGACACCTATTCTAAAAAGCTGCAGGCGACTTATTTAGATAAAGATGGCAAGCCACAACTGATTCAAATGGGCTGTTATGGCATTGGCGTCAGCCGTATTGCCGCAGCCGCCATAGAGCAGAACCACGATAGCAAAGGAATTATTTGGCCTAAAGCCTTGGCACCCTTCGAGGTAGTCATTTGCGCCTTAAACTGGAGTAAAAGCGCAGAAGTCCAAAAAGCCGCCACCGACCTATACCATCAGTTAAAAGCCCAAGGGGTTGACGTCATTTTAGATGACCGCGACGTACGTCCTGGTGTGATGTTCGCTGATTGGGAGCTAATTGGTGTGCCGGTGCGCGTTACGGTTGGCGACCGCGGACTTAAGGAAGGCATCATTGAGATCCAGCAACGTCGAGGGGGCGACACAGAAAAAGTAACGACGGCTTCTGCCCTAGCGCATATTCAACAAAGCCTAGAGCATCTATAATTTCAATTCTGTGCCGAGCCCATCTAGGACTCGGCATATTTTCTTCACATTATTTACAAAGACATGCCAACTGAAATGAGTCAAAATGCCAATGAGCTTCAGATTCGCGTATATTACGAGGATACTGATGCAGGTGGCATTGTATTTTATGCCAACTATCTTAAGTTTTTTGAGCGCGCTCGTACCGAGTGGCTCAGGCGTTTAGGGATTAATCAGTCGCAATTGGCTCAAACTGAACACCAACTCTTTGTAGTGAAACAGGCAAGCATTGACTATAAGCGTCCAGCCCAGTTAGATGACTTGCTTACTATTCATAGTGAAATCACTCATGTTGGGGGGGCTTCAGTACACTTTGCTCAAAAAGCGTGGTGTAAAGAGCAACTTTTGTGTGAAAGTACGATTGTGGTGGTGTGTGTGGATGCTAACACCATGCGCTCTACAAAAATTAAACCTCATCTTCGATCCATTTTAGAACAAGCTCAGGATTGACCATGCAAGCTAGCAGTGAACTATCGTTAATCTCTTTATTACTTGAAGCCAGTATTCCAGTTCAGCTTGTCATGCTGTTACTGGTAGGCATTTCCATCGTGTCATGGAGCTACATATTTAGTAAGCGCGCGGCCATTAAACGTACCGAAGAGCAGACTCGTCGGTTTGAGGACGATTTTTGGACTGGTGGTGACTTAACTGTATTGCAACAAGCGATTGCCACGCGCCGTGAAGAACACGGAGCCCTTGCGCGGATCTTTGAGGCCGGTATGTCAGAGTTCATCAAAGCACGGCGCAGCAATCAAAAAGGCGATGCGCTTCTGGATGGGCCGCGTCGCGCCATGCGAGCCACTTTCCAGCGTGAGCTTGACCAGCTTGAGTCCAGACTAAACTTTTTGGCTTCGGCTGGCTCGGTTAGCCCTTATATTGGTTTATTGGGTACGGTCTGGGGGATTATGCACGCATTTATTGGTTTATCTGGTGCACAGTCTGCTACTTTAGCGTCGGTGGCCCCTGGGATTGCAGAAGCATTGATTGCAACAGCGATTGGCTTGTTTGCCGCGATTCCGGCTGTGGTCGCCTACAACCGCTTTACAAATGAAGTCGATCGCATTGCGGTGCGTTTTGAAGGCTTTGTAGACGAATTCCTTAATATTTTACAACGTCAGGTGTGACATGTCTTCGCTGCGAGGTAATTCAAGACGTCAAAGTCGTCGCTTAAAAAACGAAATTAACGTCGTGCCCTATATCGATGTCATGTTGGTCTTGCTGGTGATTTTTATGGTGACGGCACCAATGATTACACCCGGCCTCATTGATTTACCTTCGGTGGGTCAAGCCTCCGAGGTACCTGCCGTGCCCATTGAAGTTCAAATCGATAAAGACGGGCAAATGTCCATCCGTTTGCGCGATGGTGATGCTCAGTTTCACTCGATCACAGCCGACAACTTGGTTAATGAAGTTTCTGAACTTGCTGTAGACCAAAACCCAGTCGTGATTGCAGCAGACGGTGAGGTGCCCTACGCTTCTGTAATGGAAATTATGGATCAACTCCGTAGTAATGGCTTTACCCGTTTAGGTTTTCTGGTTAACCAAGACACAAGCCAATAGGTTATTAAGCCCGAATGCGTTTATTTAATCGAACAGAATCCAGCTTATTAACACCCGAAGAGCACGAACAACGACGTGGCCTTATTTACGCTATTGCTCTGCATCTGGGTTTGTTTCTTGTGCTGCTTATCGGCTTATTTAGTGCCCCCAAAGACCCGCACCCCGTTCAAATTGAATTGTGGGCTGAGGGGGAAATGGCCGTTGCTGAAAATAGGGATGAGCCAGTCGCTCAGCCCGACGAAGAGCCTGTGGTTGAGCCCGAACCACAGCCCGAACCACAGCCTGAACCGGAGCCTGAACCTGAACCACCCGCCCCAGAGCCCGAGCCGCAAGCCCCGGAACCTGAGCCTGCACCAGACATTCCAGCGCCTAAGGTGACCCCTCCCCCCGCTGAAGACCCAGAAATTGCTTTAGAGAAAGCCCGCAAGGAAAAGGCGGAAGCTGATAAAAAAGCCAAAGCGGAAGCCGAACGTATCGCTAAAGAGGAAGCCGAGCAAAAAGCCAAGGCCGAAGCCGAACGTAAAGCCAAGGCCGAAGCCGAACGTAAAGCCAAAGCCGAAGCCGAGCAAAAAGCCAAGGCCGAAGCCGAACGTATCGCTAAAGAGGAAGCCGAGCAAAAAGCCAAGGCTGAAGCCGAACGCAAAGCCAAAGCCGAAGCCGAGCAAAAAGCCAAGGCCGAAGCCGAACGCAAAGCCAAAGCCGAAGCCGAGCAAAAAGCCAAGGCCGAGGCCGAACGTAAAGCCAAAGCCGAAGCCGAGCAAAAAGCCAAGGCCGAAGCCGAACGTAAAGCCAAAGCGGAAGCCGAACGTAAAGCCAAAGCGGAAGCCGAGCGTAAAGCTAAAGCGGCAGCAGATAAGAAAGCAAAAGAAGACGCTTTCCGTGCAGCCCTATTAGGCGATGGCAAGCAAATAGCCGGAGCCTCTGGTGGAACCGCAGACCGTAACCAAGTAGGTGGTAGTGGGGGTGATAATGGCTACGGCGCTAAAGTACGTGCTTGTGTACGTCCCCGTGTCGTTTACAACACACCGCCTCGCAGTGGCTCAACCAATCCAGCATTACAATATCGTGTAGATTTAAATTCTGATGGCACAGTACGTAATGTACGTATTACTCGCTCATCAGGGATCGCATTATTTGATGATGCGGTACAAAAAGGGATAGCCAAATGCTCGCCCTTCCCTAAACCATCTAATGGACGTTACCCATCATTTATTGATGGTGAGTACCGTATGTATGACTAAACAGGAGATTGCCATAATGACCGCAACCCTATCCCCAAATGTAAAACGCAGTAGTCGTGTCGGTGCCTTAGCTGCGGTATTAACTACTGCCATGCTGTGCAGCCAAACCGTGCAAGCTCAGCTGCGCGTCGACATTTCTGGCGTAGGCGCTACTCAGTACCCCATAGCCGTCGCAGATTTTGCCAATAATCCCGCTGCCCAGCCTATAGCTGAAATTATTCGAGCTGACCTTAGTCGCTCGGGCCAGTTTCAGTTAGTAAATGCTACGGGCGCTAACCTAAATAGTGAAAGTCAGATTGATCATGCCACCTGGCGTAATCGGGGTGCAGACTATCTTGCTTATGGTTCAGTGGATCAAAGTGGTGGGCAATACAGCATTACGTATAAGCTAGTTGATGCGGTCAATGGTGTAGAGATGGATGGCATTGCTTTTGCAGGCAATGAAAAAGAATTACGTCGTTTGTCACACCGTATTGCTGACCGGATTTACGAGAAAATTACGGGGGTGCGTGGTGTTTTCTCTACAAGAATCGCCTATGTGTTGCAAACAGGAGACAATTATGAGTTACAAATTGCAGATGCTGACGGCCAAAACCCTCAAGTAATGCTACGCTCTAAAAGCTCCATTATATCGCCAGCTTGGTCACCAGATGGGTCCAAACTTGCTTACGTTAGCTTTGAAACGGAAAAACCAGTGGTCTATGTACAGACCTTAGCTACCGGCAAGCGCGAACCTGTTGCCAACTTTAAAGGTAACAACAGTGCACCCGCCTGGGCGCCTAGCGGAAACCAACTAGCCGTGGTGCTTTCACGCGATGGCATCTCGCAAATCTATACCATTAATGCTGATGGCTCAGGCTTGCGTCGTGTTATGCGTTCACCACTCATTGACACAGAGCCGTCCTATTCTCCGGACGGTGGCTCATTGGTTTTTACCAGCGATCGTGGTGGCAACCCCCAGATCTATCAAGTCGACCTCAATGGAGGTGACGCACGTCGGATTACGTTTAACGGTAGTTACAATATCTCACCCGAAGTCGCTCCCGATGGTAATAATCTTGTTTATGTGACACGGAGAAATGGCGCGTATCGCATTGCTCTGCAAAACATGCAAACAGGCAGTGAACAACTGTTAACCACGGGGCCGGATGATTTATCTCCTAGCTTTGCGCCAAATGGGATGCAAGTTTTATATAGTTCCATCCAAGGTGGTCGTAGTGTGCTAGCAGTAACCTCTGTTGACGGGCGTGTACGTCAAACCCTGTCGTCGCTGAATGGTAAAGTTCGCGAACCGACTTGGGGGCCGTTTACAAACTAATTTCTGTGTGACTCTTTTTTAAAGGAACGCTAATGAGCTCGCGCA
This sequence comes from Paenalcaligenes hominis, assembly GCF_011927625.1. Classification (GTDB taxonomy): domain Bacteria; phylum Pseudomonadota; class Gammaproteobacteria; order Burkholderiales; family Burkholderiaceae_B; genus Paenalcaligenes; species Paenalcaligenes hominis. The sequence continues at coordinate 4,640 of NZ_JAATIZ010000007.1, read as the reverse complement.
TTTTTAAAGGCTTTACAGTAGCCTCTTTGGCTTTAGCTTTAGCCGCATGTAGTTCTGTACCACTCGATGAGTCTGCTTCAGGCACAACAGGTACTGGTGGCATGACAGATCCTAGCACTGGTGTAGTGATGGATCCGTTTAACCCACAGAGCCCTTTGGCCCAGCAGCGTTCAGTTTACTTTGACTTTGATAGCTATGTAGTCGCTGATCAATATCGCAATACAGTAGAAATGCACTCTACTTACTTGCGTAGCAACCCACAACAAGCTGTCCGCATTGAAGGTAATGCTGATGCCCGTGGCGGTGCTGAGTACAACTTAGCTCTAGGCCAACGACGCTCCGACGCTGTGGCTCGCATGATGACCCTTATGGGTGTAAGTGCCGGTCAAATCGAAGCCATCAGTTTTGGTAAAGAACGCCCTAAAGCGTTTGGCAATACCGAAGCTGATTACGCTGAGAACCGTCGTGCAGATATCAACTACCAGCGTTAATCACGCTAAAGTATGATAAATTGACGCCGTAGCGCTACCACGCTACGGCGTTTTTTCTACGAGGATTCATCCATGAGCGTACACTACCTGTTTAGAAAACCCCGTCTTGCACTACTGTCTGGGGCCTTGCTGTTCGGCATCGCTTTACCTACTCATGCCTTTGCAGACGATGAGGCTCGACGCGCTATCATCGAGTTACGTCAGCAAATTCGCCAAATGAACGAGCAGAATCAACATGCCCGCCTCATGCTGGCAGATCAAATCGAAATGATGCGCCAAGAAATTGCTCAATTACGGGGCAAAGTGGAAACCTTGGGATGGCAAAGCTCACAAAATCAACAAAACGAGCAAGCCACGCAAAGCTTAATTAGCGATCCCCAAGAACAAGCCGCCTATGAGGCGGCTATGGATCTATACCGTAACGGCCAATATCAAGAAGCGGCCAGCGGTTTTGGCACGTTTATCGAGGCCTACCCTAATAGCTCTCAAATCGAAGACGTCCGTTTCTACGAAGGCAGTAGCCTCTATGCGACCAAACGTTTTTCTGCTGCAATACAAAAACTACAAACGTTAATTAGCTCTAGCCCTACGAGTCCACGCGCTCCTGATGCACTGATGGTCATTGCTTCTAGTCAAGTCGAAATGAATGATTTGGCCTCGGCACAAAAAACCTTAGCGCGCATCGTAAAAGACTACCCTGATTCACCTGCTGCCGAAACCGCCAATAGTCGCTTACAGCTCTTGCAATAAGTCACGTGATTGAACCTCTTACTCAGCTCAGACTAAAGCAGGCACCGGCGCAATACAGCCAGCATGATGTGTATTACGTAGAACAAGGACAAGGGGATTTAATTCTCCTTGTTCATGGCTCTTTGTGTGACTTACGTTATTGGCGCTGGCAGCTCAATAAGCTGGCTCCTTTTGGTCATATTGTTAGTTTAAGCTTACCTGGCTGCTGGCCATCTGAAGCGCTGTATATGGCGTATGATTTCGAGCTAGAAAACCAGTGTGCGGCGCTCCATGATGTGATTGAGGCCACGCACCAGTCAGGGCAACGCATTCATTTAGTTGGACACTCCCGTGGGGCGCACGTCGTCACGCATTACCTTAAGCGGTTCCCCCATTCGGTGACGAGTGTGGTTTTGGCTGACCCTGCCTTCGAGCCCTATCAAGCCCCTACTTCGCTGCCCATTTTAGATGAAGCCGCCAGGTTGATTGCAGCGGGTGCCGAGTCTGAAGGCCTAGGGTTATTTATTGATGCCGTTAGTGGGCCCAACACGTGGTCTCAAATGGTGGGTTGGTTTAAAACCATGGTTCAAGACAATGCGCATACGTTAATTGCCCAAAGTAGAGAACAGTTAGTCTTAATTAGCCCGGCCCATTTACACGCGCTAGCGCAACAGCCTGTATTGCTTTTAGGTGGTGCCTTAAGCCCTGAACGCTATCAACGCAGTATCAACGCGTTAAAAAAAGAACTTCCTCGAGCGCATCAGGCATCGATAACTCATGCGTCTCATGGTATGAACTTATCAAACCCTAAAGGCTTTAATCAGGCATTAATGCATTTCTTTCAGGCGATAGCCTAAAGCTAGGCTGGGTGTTGGACTTAGTCGTCAACCACCCAGCCCGGTTTACTTATTATAATTACTCATAACTACGCGCATTGGCTGGGTTGACTTTGCAATGTATGGCGACTTTTTGCTGGTTGGCAAAAAGCAGCTCCATTTCCATCGTTTGCCCTAGCTCTATGTTGTGCGTAGGTTGCTCAAACATCGCATGCAACCCACCCGGCTTAAACTCAATCGTGCTCTTGGCAGGGATCACCATTTCGTCAGCCATAACCATCTTAGCCATACCATCTTCCTCGATGGTCTCATGCAACATCACATGAGCATAACTAGGCGTAGCACCCGCAATCAGCTCAAGGTCTTCGTTGCTGTCATTATGAATAATAAAGTATCCTGCTGATGGCACCGTTGAGGGCAATAAACGCACCCAGCATTGCTCTACCCGTACCTCAGAGGCAGGCTTTGCCGCAGCCAACTGGGCCGAGTAATCTTTGATTTCATGGTGTTGGTGTGAGGCTTGATGATGACTACCATGAGCCAGAGCTAAAGAAGAAAAACCACACAATACGGCGAAGGTTATATTTCGCATTTCATTATCCTAAATAAATTAATAAAAAAAACAGTATTTAGGAAGGATTGGGTGGGCCTCTGGCCCCTAAAAAAGCGCCTACTAGTCTACTACGTCGAATAGGAGGGGAAGCAGTCCAAACGAGTAGCGCACTAATAAAGAGCACCATTAAGGCCAATGTGGGCGTATTGGCCTGAAGACTTTGTAGGCTTAGCGCGCCCCCTAAAGCACAATCTAAAACGGGATGATCGCTATGGGAGTCTGAAGCGGGCAGACCTAAATCTAAATAGATCACGGTGGGTGCTGATAAACCCACTACACACATCGTCAGCGCTGGCCCTTGACCGTTGTGGTCTGCATTGGGCATAAAGCCAGCAGGAATTAAAGCACGCACTACGACTGCCATGACAAGCAGTAGAGTCATGAGTCGGAGATGGTATGGAGAGTGTCGTGGCTTTGATCGCCCCATAGGAAGCCTAAAGGTTATACTACAGCAATGGCGCTAAGCCTAATCATTTAAGGTAAACAGCAAGGACCATGAGTCAAACAGCAGCTTTGCGTATTAGTCTATTTAATGAGCTTAAGGCCTCTTTAAAGCTGGGTTCGCCCATTATATTAACCAATTTAGCTCAGGTTGCGATCCTTACGACAAATTTAATTTTCATTGGACGACTTGGGAAAGTAGAGCTGGCAGCTGGCTCGTTAGCGGCTAGTTTATATCAAGCTTGTATGATTTTTAGTTTGGGTTTGGTGTCCGCCACCATTCCTATGCTAGCCACCACACTTGGCAAAGACCGTTCTAACCTCTCTGCTATTCAGCAAATTATGCGGCATGGTTTCTTAACCGCCTTGATTATTTGTTTGCCTTTCTGGCTTCTCATGAGCCAAGCACAGCATCTCTGGCTGGCTTTAGGGCAAAACCCAGAAACAGCCCTATTAGCGACTTCCTATATTCACTCCATCCAGTGGTCTTTGCTGCCTTATTTAGGCTATATCGTTTTACGTTCCTTTTTTGCTGCCCTCGAAAAGCCGCTCTGGACATTGAATGTAGCGATTGCGGGTATTGTGGTGAATGCGTTATTTGGATGGCTGCTTATTTTTGGTGAGATGGGCTTTCCCCAACTCGGCTTAATTGGGGCTGGAATTGCTACCACTGTCACTAATGTGCTTATGCTTAGTGGTATGTTGTTATTGGTTTATAAACACCCTATTTTCAAGCACTACAAAATTTTCACCCAGTTTTTTCAGTGGAATTGGCAACAACTGTACCAACTGTGGAAACTAGGTATCCCCATTGCTATTACCTTTACCCTTGAAACCTTAGTCTTTTATGCAGCCGTGATCATGATGGGCATCATTGGTGATACCTCATTGGCTGCGCATGCTATTGCCATGCAGATCAGCTCTGTGTCGTACATGATTCCGTTAGGCTTTGGTCAAGTGGCCACTATTCGTGTAGGACTTGCGATGGGCCGAGCAGCGCCCCACGATGCCGTACAAGCAGGTTGGGTGTCGTATGGCTTAGGGGTGGGATTTATGGGGTTAGCGGCCTGTGTGATGTGGCTGCAACCCGAATTTCTCATTCAGTTTTTTATTGATTTAAAGGCCCCTGAAAATCGAGCCGTTATTATCACTGCAACACAATTTCTGTTTTTTGCCGCCCTGTTCCAACTGACGGATGGGGCTCAGGCTGTAGCAGCCGGTATGTTGCGTGGACTCTATGACACACGCACGCCTATGCTCCTCGCTTTACTGGGTTACTGGGTGCTTGGGGTACCCATCGGTGCCTTTTTAGCTTTTGTGGTGGGTATGGAAGGCATTGGCATTTGGATCGGCTTTGTCACTGGGCTCAGTGTGGTCGCCGTCTTGCTCACCTTACGTTGGTGGCGCCATGGCAAGCGGTTATTAACACGTCTAGATTGACATCCTCCCCCGCCTAAAGGCCGGGGATTCCTACGGCGCTCAAGGGAGGCATTGAGCCGTCCCAGAGTCGCTTCGGTGGGTTCCTGCTGC
>NZ_JAATIZ010000006.1 GCF_011927625.1 Paenalcaligenes hominis | reverse complement strand
AATCGTTTCATGCTAAAAATTATACGTAGTCTATGAAGAAAAACAACGCCATTAGACGCGGTAGACCCTGTGTTTTTAACATGCACGTTCACTTGTTGGTCAACTATCCCCCAAGGTCGCCGTGTCGGCACGGGTAAATAGTTTGAAAGGCGTATCAAGCCGGATGATTCGCAAAAAGCAGTATCCGAGCATTCACAACAAACTATGAAATGGCGCCCTCTGGTCGCCGAGCTACTTTGCCGGAAGTTGTGGCGGTGCGCCTATCGAGATCGTCCGACAAGACATTGAGCAACAACAGACGCCAAGCGGATACGAAGACGCTAGCGCGTCCGCGCTATTCATCTCCGCCCTGAACCGCGGGGTTTTCCGCGCGATTTGATAAATAGAGATGGATTAGAAAAAGGCTTGGATACCTGTTTGTGCTCGGCCCAAGATTAATGCGTGCACATCATGCGTGCCTTCGTAGGTATTGACAACCTCTAGGTTCACTAAATGACGGGCCACACCAAACTCATCTGAAATACCATTACCGCCCAACATATCTCGGGCCATACGCGCAATATCTAAGGCTTTGCCACATGAGTTACGCTTCATCAATGACGTAATTTCAACGGCGGCCGTGCCCTCGTCTTTCATACGTCCCAAACGCAAACACCCTTGTAAGCCTAAGGTAATTTCTGTTTGCATATCAGCCAGCTTTTTCTGTATGAGTTGTGTGGCAGCCAATGGACGACCAAATTGCTTGCGATCTAGGGTGTATTGACGTGCTGTGTGCCAACAAAACTCGGCCGCCCCTAGTGCACCCCACGCAATGCCATAACGCGCAGAGTTTAAACATGTAAAAGGACCACGCAGGCCACTTACATGAGGCAGCATGTGCTCAGCCCCCACCTCGACCCCCTCCATTACAATTTCGCCGGTAATAGAAGCACGTAGCCCCACTTTGCCATGAATAGTAGGAGCACTGAGTCCTGACATGCCTTTTTCTAGGATAAAGCCACGTATTTTACCGTCGTCATCACCGCCCACCACCTTGGCCCACACCACAAAGACATCGGCAATGGGCGAGTTAGTAATCCACATTTTGGTACCATGAAGCACATAGGACCCATCGGCGGTAAGAGTGGCTCGGCTTTCCATGGCCCCGGGGTCAGAGCCATGATTGGGTTCAGTTAAACCAAAACACCCAATCCACTCGCCAGTGGCTAATTTTGGTAGGTATTTGTTTTTTTGCTCTTCAGAGCCAAAGGCTTCTATGGGCACCATCACCAATGAGGATTGGACGCTCATCATAGAGCGATAGCCGGAGTCCACACGTTCAATTTCACGTGCAATCAAGCCATAACTGACATAATTTAGCCCTGCCCCACCGTATTTTTCAGCGATAGTCGGCCCCAATAAACCTAGCGCCCCCATTTCTTGAAAAATCTCACTATCTGTGTGCTCGTTTCTAAATGCATTAAGTACGCGAGGCTCAAGCTTTTCCTGAGCATAAGCGAACGCGGCATCCCGCACCATGCGTTCCTCCTCGTGGAGCTGTGCATCAAGAAGTAAAGGGTCTTGCCAGTGAAATGAAGGACGTGCTGCCATGAGTACCTACTCCTTAAAAAAATCGTGACGGTTGCCTTGCACCGCATGAATCTGAGATGAGTCCAGCCCAAGCAATTCGCTAAGAACTTGCTCGGTGTGCTCTCCTAAGAACGGAGGCGCTGACTGATAACGAAGGGGGCTACTTGAGAGCCGAATAGGATTAGCCACGGAATCCATGTGGCCGATCACCGAGTGAGGTAAGGTGATTTTCAAGCCGCGCGCCTGCACTTGAGGATCCGCGTACACTTGATCTAAGGTATTAATGGGGCCAACAGGAACATTGGCCTGCTCTAGCTGAGTTTGCCAGTAGGCTTGGTCATGCTCGAGCAAAGGTCGCTGCAATAACGGAATTAACTCTGCACGATAATGCACGCGCTGCGGATTGGTTGCAAAACGATCATCTTGGGCGAGTTCTGGACAACCTAACACCCGAGTGAGTGCCTGAAATTGTTTGTCATTGCCTACCGCAATAATAAGGTGGCCGTCTGCCACCGTAAAGACTTGATATGGAACCAAGTTAGGGTGTGCATTGCCAGCGCGTGTTGGAGCCTGACCGGTAGCTAAGTAATTCATATTTTGGTTTGCCAACATAGCCACCTGACAATCTAAGAGTGCCATATCAATGTGCTGTCCTAGTCCGCTGTGGCTGCGTTCATGCAAGGCAGCAAGAATACCCACGGTGGCATACATGCCTGTCATCAAATCCGCTACGGCAACCCCTGCTTTTTGGGGCCCAGCCCCGGGGATGGGGTCTTGTTCCCCAGTAATGCTCATCAGGCCGCCCATACCCTGAATCATAAAATCATAACCAGGTCGCTCTGCATAAGGGCCATTTTGACCAAAACCGGTAATTGAACAATAAATGAGACGTGGTGCAATTTGACGTAGGCTGTCGTAATCCAGTCCGTATTTTTTTAGCCCTCCCACCTTAAAGTTTTCCACCAAAATGTCACTTTGAACGGCAAGATCACGGATGGCTTGGGCTCCCGCAGGCGTGGCCATATCGATAGTGACCGACTTTTTATTGCGGTTGGCCGCCGCATAATAGGCGGCTTCACTAGACGGCTGACCTGATGCATCTGGCATATAAGGTGGCCCCCAACGCCGAGTATCATCGCCCTGATGGGGGCGTTCAATTTTGATGACTTCAGCGCCTAAGTCGGCAAGATTTTGCGTACACCATGGCCCCGCTAATACACGAGTTAAATCCAAAACCCGTAGTCCAGTTAAAGGTGCTGCACGTAAACTGCTCATCGTCATTATCCTATTGAATCCGCTGAATTAATGCCTGACCCAAGCCCCGTGCTGACAAGGGCTTAGCTGCGTCACCCCTCCATCTGATGGTAAGTAATCAGCTAAAGGTCGGCATTGATTTTGCTCACACCACTCGTAATCAGCGGTGTATTCGGAACGCATTAAAGCCAAAAAAGGCTGATGGCTGGGTTCGGGCTGATACTCATACCAGCCTGCTCGCCATTTCGCATTAGGAGGAGGCTCCATGCCCGCCGCAGAGCCCTGAACCCGAGCCAGCCCAACACGTAAAAGAGGTGGCCGATCGTGTTGAGACTGCTCAATATGGTAATCCTCTTCCCAACGAACTTTTTCAATGCTGTGTTGCCACGCAAGCGTGAAGTCTTTAGTGGGAATAAAGGTGACGGGTGCGGGTAAGGTAGAGGCCCACTGTAGGCAGACCCCTACGGTTAGCATCCAGCTCATGTCGCCACACCGACTGCTTTTCGTTTTATACGCCATACATGCCAAAGCACTAAAATCACAGTGGCAGCGGCGCCGAGTTGATCTGATAGAGGATTTGCCCACACTAATAACGCAGCAGCGAGTACCGCGTAGATGCGCTCGACGGCATTCAAGCGTCCTAAGAGAAAGCCCGTTGCCCCTGCCCCCCATAACACAATAGCTAATAGCGCTTTACCTACGACGTAAGCCACCTCGAGCCAGCTTGAGTAGTCTTGAAGCATTAGAGCCGGTGCATACACTGCCATGTACGGCACAATAAACCCTGCTATGGCTACGCGTAAGGCTTGAAAGCTAATGGCTAAGCCTGATGTTTTAGCTATCGGTGCGGCAGCAAAAGCAGCCAGCGCCACGGGTGGAGTCAGGTCCGCCATAATCCCAAAATAAAACACAAACATATGGGACACAATTAACGGCACACCCAAGTCTAAAAGGATGGGTGCGGCTAGAGAGCTGGTAATGATGTAATTAGGGATGGTGGGGATGCCCATACCAAGCACTAAACACGTCACCATAGTAAGGATTAATGCTAAGAGTAAATTGTCTTGGCCAATCGCAATGACTTGCCCACCGAACTCGGCAGCAACGCCAGTCAGGTTGATAATGCCGATAATAACCCCAACCAAGGCACAGGCTGTGGCTACGGGCAAGGCATGGCGAGCGCCTTCAGCTAGAGAAAGCAGTGATTCGCGCAATACCGGTTCGCGATGTTTTTTAACAAGTAACACCGCCACCAGCAAAGCAATAATCACAAAAAAACTGATTACCCCGACTTGAATAAAGACTGAACACGCCAGAGCCAATATAATCCAAAAAATATACCGGAGCGCCAGAGACGATACGTTGCTCATGACAGCGGCGCCGAAAATGAGTATTACGGTTAAACCTAGACCGACTGTGCCCGAGAACAAGGGCGTATAACCAGAAAACAGTAACGCTACTAGCCCTACTAAAGGCACCAACAAATACCACTTTTCTTTGACCGCTTTCCATGGGTCTGGGCATTCAGAGCGCGGCAAGCCATCAAGGCCTTTGCGACCCGCCTCTAGGTGCACGGTCCAGAACACAGTAAAAAAATAAAGCAGCGCTGGAATAATGGCCGCTTTCACGATTTCTATGTAAGGGACATTAATGGTCTCGGCCATGATAAAAGCCACGGCGCCCATGACGGGTGGCATGATTTGCCCGCCCATGCTGGAAGTGGCCTCAACCCCCCCTGCAAAGGAAGAGCTATAACCAAAACGCTTCATTAACGGGATAGTAAATTGGCCTGTAGTGACCACATTCGCCACACCTGACCCATTAATCGTGCCCATTAATCCCGAGCTCACCACTGAAACCTTGGCAGGTCCACCTCGGCTGTGACCGACCATGCCCATAGAGAAGTCACTAAACAAACCGATCATGCCGGCGCGTTCAAGAAATGAGCCAAATAAAATAAATAAAAAGATATACGTGGATGAAACGTACGTGGGCACCCCATAAATGCCTTCGGTGCCAAAGCCTAAGGTACCGACAATTTGATCGAAGCCATACCCCCGGTGCATTAAGGCGCCGGGCAAATACTCGCCAAACAAACCATACGCTAAAAATAACGCACAAATAATAGGCAGCGCCCAACCCATCATGCGACGCGTGGCATCAAAAACCAAGAGAATCAATACAATACCGATAACCATATCGGTAGAGGTCATCTCGCCAGCACGCGCTGTTAAATCGGACTCAAACACCCAATGGTAAAAGCTAAAGACAAAGCCAATACCACCTAATAGCCAACCCAACCACGGAATACGACGCCCAAAAAAGGTAGGGTAAAGCGTAAAAATCATCAAAATAACAAAGCCCACATGAATAGCGCGAATGACTTGGCTAGACAGGGGGCTAAATGCTGCCGTATAGACTTGAAAGGCAGAAAACAGAACTGCTACAGCAAACACTGCTTTTGGCAGTGTATCCATTGATTTTTCTTGATCAAGATTCATTAAAAAACCCTTAACAGCCTCAGAAAAGGCGGCTTCTAGTCGGTTAGCGAAGCCGCCCTGGTTCCGTTTTGCTTGCGCGTATTATTGAATGATGCCTTTTTCTTTGTAGTAGCGCTCTGCACCCGGATGGATAGGCACAGGCATGCCATTGGCGGCATTTTTAAGCTCGATGGCTTTGGCTGCATTGTGTGCGGACTGCAACGACCCAAGGTTTTCATACAAGGTTTTAGTCATCTCATAGACGAGTTCCTCGGGTACATCAGAGTGAGTGACTAAAAAGTTGGGGATGGCGGCTGTTGGGAGGTCTTGATCTTGACCCGCATAGGTATTCGCTGGGATGACACCAGGTTGATACGCCGCTTTTCCAACTTTTTCCACTACCTCTTTAGGAATCGGCACCACCACGATTTTTACAGCCGTGGCCAGGTCTCGGATAGAAGACACCCCTAGACCAGCGGACTGTAAGGTCACATCTAACTGACGGTTTTTCATGAGCTCGACCGACTCGCCGAAAGGCAGGTACTCGACTTTAGCGAAGTCGTCGTAGCTGAGACCCGCCGCTTTTAAAATAGCGCGTGCATTGAGTTCGGTGCCCGAGCGCGCCGCCCCCACTGAAATGCGTTTACCCTTCAAGTCGTCTAGGCTGGTGATACCGGCATCTGCATTGGCTACGATTTGAATGTAGTTATTGTAGGTGGCTGATAGACCCCGTAATTTATCGAGTTTTTTGGTGAATCCGGCCTCTTCGTTACCTTCCCAGGCGTCAGACACGGAGTCGGCTAAAGACCAAGCGACCTCACCACGACCCGCTTGTAAGAGGTTCATGTTTTCTGCAGAGGCTTTAGTGACTTGGGCCGTGGCCTTAACGCCAGGTATTTTCTGTGCATAAAGCTGTGCCATGGCCACACCAAGCGGATAATAAACCCCGCTTTGTCCTCCGGTAAGCACATTAATAAACTGTGCCTTTTGGGCTTGTACACTACCTGAAAATGCTACGAATGCTGAGGCACTGGTTACGGCCGCAGCAACAATCCATTTTTTCACACGCATATATGTCTCCGGATATTGGTACTACACAAGTGATTGAGATAGCTATTTCTTATCGTATAGGTCGGATTTCGCCTCTTTGATACGTTGCCGTGTATTGCTTTGTGTCACAAGGCGGGATTACCCCAAACCGCTTCTCAATCTAGGCCATCATAGTGCCCTTGAAATAAGTGCAAAAGCCACTCACCTAGGTATACTGGATCTTTTCTAGAGCAACCCAAACTCGCTTCATGATTCTGCCTACTCCTCGATTACAGCGCTTTTTCTACAGTCATCATTTGTTAGCTGGATTACGTCAGTCTATTGGGGTGCTGTTGCCTGTTATTGTTTTAGGTGGTGTTTTTAAGCTCTATCACTTCGGTATTATTACGGCGATGGGCGCGTTATGCGTTGCGATTGTGGATCAAGCTGGCGGGCCTCGGCGGTATCGCACAAATGAAATGCTTGGGGCGGCCGTGTTAGGTACCGTTACTGTATTTATCACCGGTTTAAGCTCTAGCTCATCGGTGGCTATCTGGCTAGTCGTACCTACGCTTGGGTTTTGCTATTCCATGCTGAATGTGTATGGAAAACGCGGAGGGCTCATTGGCTTTGCATGCTTGCTGCTGATGGTGCTTACATTGCGTTACCCCATGAGCCCAGACGAAGTCTTTGTGCACACCGCCACCTCTGCAGCTGGCGCCTTCTTTTACTTTTTTTTCAGTCTGCTGTTTCGGCGTGTATTCTTTTACCAAGATGAGCGCAGTACCTTAGCTGTGGCGTTATTTTCTACTGCCACCTACATGCAGCAGCGTGCCAAATTCTATGACACTGACACTGAACTGGATGAAACGTATCGTCATCTCATTCAAATTCAAGCAGAAATGACCGAATCCCAACAAGCGGCACGCGATATGGTATTGCGTGAGCTTCCTAAAGGCGGAGCCGGTAACGCAGAGTCTACCCGTCTTTCTATGCTTGCGATTTACGTCAATATGGAAAGCTTACGTGATTCGTTAGTGGCCAGTCATACTGATTACATTAACTTACGTCGCAGTATGGGTAAATGCGATTTTTTATTGTTTACTCATGATGCGCTCTATCAAATGGGTCTGGCTGTTGGGCATATTGCCCTTAATATATCGCGCCGCCGCACCACCCCACCCCTTCAGAGCGCTAAAGCAGAAATACGTGCTTTAGAATACGAGCTTGAGCGGTATAAAAAAAATCAGTTCAACAAAGAACAGCCCGAAACTTATGCATTGCTCGTCCAGATTGTGCGTAGGCTACGCAATATTCAAAAACTCATTAACCATATGGCAGCGCAAACGCGCAGCCCTAGCAATGACATTCCGCTTGATCAATACTTAGAAAAATCGCTTAGCCGCTTTTTATCACGAGATGAAATCCGATTTGGTATGCTCACCAGCAACTTACGCTGGAACTCGGCTACCTTTAGATATGCAGTGCGTATTAGCTGTGCGTGCATATTGAGTTTAACTGTACCGACTATAGTGGCGTATTTTTCCCCACAAACCGAAATATTGAACGCCCTCACTTCGTATAGTTACTGGATTATTATGACCTGCTTAGTGATTTTGAAACCGGGCTTTTCTTTAACTAAACAACGCAATACCTACCGTTTAGTTGGCACCGCTTTAGGCTGTGTAGTTACGTTTTTACTGCTGCAAGCCACCTCGAACAGCGAGGTGTATTTAGTCGTATTGTTGCTGGCCTACATCTTGGGTAATAGCCTAACCCTCTTAAACTATATGCTTTCTGCGTTGTTTAATACTATTTTCGTTTTGATTGCTTTTCAGTTCTTACACAGCAGTAGCAGTTTTATTATTGGAGAGCGTTTTGTAGATACCTTGATCGGGTGCGCCATTGCCTTGATTTGCAGTTATATTTTACCGTGGTGGGAGTCGAACTCGATGACGAGTGCTGCTCAAAATGCGTTACAAGCCAACAAGAACTATTTACGTACAGGCTTGTATTACGCAGAGCTCAATCGGCAGTACACAGCAGCCACAACGAGCACCTATGATGAACAAGCTTTAGCACTCAGTGCTGATACGATTAGTAAGCTTGCCCACGATCTCACTGAAGCGGAAACGCAATGGCAATTAGCTAGACGGCAAGTGCATGTGAGTTTTAGTAATTTTTCTGCAGGTTTTTATCGAATGATGAATGAGCCCAGCTCACATCAACATAATGTGGCGATATTAAATAACTTGCTTAGCCAAAACCATGTATTGGCCTCGCAAATTAGTGCATCCATACCGCTTTTAGCCTCGTTAGGGGAAATCCCCCCAGAGGTAAACAATGCCATTGTATTCATTGAGCGTGAACTCAATAATCTTGATGCGCCCCCTGTGGGAACCCTAGAGACCGAGGGCGAACTGGCCATGTTAGCGTACCCATTACGCCAAATGATGAAAGCCTCGCAGTTGATCCGTCAAGACATGCAAGGCTTAGCACTTAGTTCTGGCCCACCTGCCCCAGGCCAGTTTAGGCGGTTATTTAACTCGGTTCGGGGCGGCGGAACACCAGTTTAGTTTCCGAGGACACCTCGGGAGCAAATGCATAGCCCTCGTAGTTAAACGCTTTTAAGCTTTCGGGCGTGGTGCACTGGTGCTCAACGGCGTAGCGCAGCATTAAGCCACGGGCCTTTTTGGCATAAAAACTAATGATTTTCCAGTCAGCCCCTTTCTGGTCTTGGAAAACACATTCCACCACTGGAATCGTCAATGTTTTGGTATCCACCGCTTTAAAGTATTCATTTGACGCTAGATTAACCACGAAAGGATGCGAGGTGGGGTGCTGCTCAAAATGCTGATTGATATACTGCGCTAGTTGGCTACCCCAATAGTCGTACAAGTTTTTACCCTTTGAGGTGGCTAACCGCGTGCCCATTTCTAGGCGATAGGGCTGCATTAAATCTAAAGGACGCAGTACGCCATATAATCCGCTTAAAATTAATGCATGCTGTTGTAACCACTCGAGCTGTGTGTCAGAGAACGAATTAGCTTGTAAGCCCTCGTAGACATCGCCGTTAAAGGCCAACACGGCTTGACGCGCATTAGCCAAACTAAACTGGGTTTGCCAATCTTGATAACGTTGTACATTCAGCGCAGTTAACGCATCACTTAATTTCATTGAGGCTTGGATTTCTGCGGCTGGCATGGTGCGCAAGACCTCTATGAGTGCTTGGGCTTGGGGCACCATGACAGGCTGAGTCAATAACGTGGTGCGTACTGGGGTGTCGTAATCAAGCTTTTTAGCAGGCGATAAAACAAATAACATAATAAAACCTCTAGTTAGCGAGCCGTCCAACCACCGTCTAAAGACAAGGTTGCGCCTGTCATCTGTTGTGCGGCATCCGAGCACAAAAAGACGGCGGCCCCACCAATTTGCTGCGGCGTCACAAACTGTAAGGATGGCTGTTTTTCTGCTAGCAACTGGCGAGCGGCGGTTTCAATATCCACCTGGTGATGTTCTGCTAGGGCTTTTATTTGTGCCTCGACTAAAGGCGTACGCACCCAACCAGGACAAATCGCATTGCACGTAATGCCTTGACCCGCGTTTTCTAGGGCGGTGACTTTGGTTAACCCCACAACCCCATGCTTAGCTGCCACATACGCTGCTTTTTGCTCTGAGGCGACTAAGCCATGCGCGGAAGCAATATTAATAATGCGTCCCCATTCTTGTTTTTGCATTTGCGGTAACGCTTCGGCTGTGGTGTGAAACACAGCGGATAAATTCAAAGCAATAATTTGATCCCAGCGCTCGGTGGGAAACGCTTCGATGCGATCAGTGTGCTGAATGCCGGCATTATTCACTAAGATATCTAGGCGGCCCATAAGTTGAATGACTTGACGTATAAACTGGCGAGCTGACTCGGGTTGGCTTAGGTCTGCAGCAATGTAATGCACTTTGACATCATTTTGCAGCTCGAGGTTCACACGTAATTTTTCTATGTCTTGTGCCTCCCCAAAGCCATTTAAAATAATATTGGCACCTTGAGAAGCCAATTGCTGGGCGATGGCTAAACCTATTCCACTGGTAGAACCCGTTACCACGGCTGTTTTATCTGTAAGCATGTATTTCTCCGAGAGCTAGCAATAACTTATTGTCATGCTGCTTAGTGTAGCGCGTTGCTTTGGGTGACGGTACTGCTTTAGGCCACACAAAGCGCTGGTCTTTTTTTATTAAACTCTGATAGAATAGGCATCTTACTTTTTAGACATAAAAAAGTAGCGTGCGGGTAGGTGGCAGAGAGGTCGAATGCGCTGGACTCGAAATTCAGTATACGTGCAAGCGTATCGTGGGTTCGAATCCCACCCTGCCCGCCATTTTTATTCTGCTGCGTCTTGTCGCATTTCAATCAGCTCCGCCTGCTCTAAGGCAGCCAACAACGGTGGTATGTCGCTTTGTACAAGCGCTAGATCCACATCAAAAGACTCAGCCAACACCTCACTTAATTCCTGTCCAGTTAGCGGCTCTTGCTGTAATAACTGCCAAACGGCTTTGCCTGTATTATTTAAGCGATGAATGACGCCACTACGAGTCTGAATTAAAAACAGTTCTTCTCCTACTTCATAGCGACTTACGTTTTGAGTCGGCTCCCATAGCGTCATAAGAGACCGAGCGCCTAAGCCTAGTGCGCTTTGTTCAGCAAGCGAGGGGTTGAGTAAACTTGCGGCGTGTACTGCCGCAGCGGGTTGCTGCAAGCTACGCGCTACATAACGAGCTGCGGTCAGTGGTTCACCATAGCGTAGCAAATAGCATGAGCTATGCTGCATTAACGGTAATAGAAAATCAATGAGTTCTTCGCCAGAGGCCTCGTAAGCAAAATTTTGGCACAACAGCTGGAGCAAGCCTTCGCCAACAGGCAAACGAATAAGCTCTGGCTCTGTGTGGATTAACTCATCGCTATACCGTTCTAATAAGACAATTGTACTCACTGGGGCACGCTCAGCGTGTGGTGCCAACGGTGCATCTACCGGTAATACAAACCCATATCGATCGTCGGCCAGACGTATTGATTCTGCTAAGTAAGCAGAAAACTCAGCAGAAAAACTCGTAGGCAAGGGTAAGCGTAACCGCGGAGCCACGCCCATGGCTACCCCCTCGCCCTGAGCAGTTAATGCCAACACATCATCACCAAAAACACGATAACCCGCCGCCATAAAAGCCGCCGATAACGTGCTTTTTCCAGCGCGACTGTCCTCGGGAAATAACACCAAACGCCCCGCGATCTCTACCGCTGCACAATGCAGACCTAAAAGCTCAGGCTGTAGCTCAAGGTAATAGCCTATGAGTTCACCCACTATACTGCATACTGCCGAGGTGGCTGAGGGGATGTAAAACTCATCTGGTGTGGTGCGCTCTCCTTGCCAGAGCCCTTCTGCATCTTTCTTAATGTAGAAAGGCGGTGGTGGTTCTTGCGGAGCAACGAACGAAGCTGTCCACCCAGCTAAAGCTTTTTTGAAAGCAGCGACTACCTCTGGGGCATGAATGATGCGTACACACGGGCCAATGCCCGGCAAGTACAAATCAACTACTGACTCTGTCACTAGTCTTTCCGTGAACCAATAATGGCATCTTCAATAATAAGTAATGGGTCATCTGCATAATCACGCAGTCGGCTGCGCTCGCGACGTAATACTCTGTAGCTAGGAGCCGAGTAGGAATAAGAGTACGAATAACGATAACGTGAATAGCTAGGACGCGAGTAGCTACGTCGATGACGCCATTGGGCCTGTGCTTCGCCCACTGTAAAAAGAGTAGGTGCTACATAAGCCCCTAATACCCCAACCCCTATACTAGCAATTAAACGACGCCGACGTTGACGCTGCTCTTTTTCATTGAGTTCATTCTTTTGTTTTTTTGACATACTAAAACCTTTAACTACAACTACGCTACCTTTGGTTGAATGACTTGCCGATCAGAGCAGTTAGGTATGATGGCAAAATAGATACCCCTATCGTGTAAATTCATAGGCATACCTCAATAGAAAGATAACGAGGACGGAATTAATGAGCCTATAAGGTACCGCTAATCACTGTAAAATTGTTTCAGCAGGCGTTACCAGTTACGTTTATGGCTGCTTATCTATTTTCTGCTATGACTAAGCAGTGTTAAGCTCAGTCTTTTATTTTTAGCCCAAGGAGCTTGCCTTGATTGATTTACCCACTCACCAGCTAACCATGAGTGTGCTGATGACCCCGGATACAGCGAATTTTTCAGGTAATGTGCACGGAGGCACTATCCTTAAACTCTTAGATCAAGTGGCGTATGCCTGCGCGAGTCGTTATGCCAACCGTTATGTGGTGACGCTTAGTGTAGATCAAGTGACCTTTAAGCAGCCTATTCATGTAGGTGAGCTAGTTACCTTTCTAGCCAGTGTTAATTACACAGGTAAGACCTCGATGGAAATTGGGATAAAAGTCATCGCGGAAGACATTCGTCATCGTATTGTACGACACGTAAACAGCTGCTTTTTTACTATGGTCGCCGTGGACGACCACGATAAAAAGCCAGTGGCTGTGCCTGCCTTGGTACCTGAAACCGAAGATGAAAAAAGACGTTATCAGGCCGCCCAAATGCGTCGCGAGCTACGACAAGAAATCGAGCAACGCCAAAGAGCTCTTCTCAACCTAAGTTCATCCTGACCCATTACCCTACCAAACCATCCCCCAAGCAAAACTAGGGATAACGTTTAAACAACAAAGTCTTGCCAACTTTAGTGAAGACTTCTATATTGAATTGAGACATGGTGTCCTTTGTCTCTTGTGCATGTTCACAGGCTTTCTTCTAAGGAGTCTATTATGCATATTCAATCGCTACAGTGGTTTTATGACCTTCAAGCGTCGGGCTCAGTAGGTATCTGGGAGTATCTGCGTCTTGCTTTTACTCTACCGGGTAACTTATTCGTTGAGCTAATTGGCGCGTTTCCTAGCCTTGCTAGTCTCTTAGGCATTGCGGCCTCACCCGAAGCCGGGTACGGCAGCCTCAACGGCTTAATTGCAAAGGTGGTTTCCTGTGCTGTTTGGCTGTTTCTTTTCATTCAACTTCTCAACCTTACTGCCAGACCAAAACGTCACCCTGTGTATTTGGACGAAGACAGCAAAACACAACCTTTGATGCTGCCTATGCCCAAAGACTACCCTGTCTTACGACGCCCTTCTCTTTAGCAAATAAAAAAGCTGGCCTGACGCCAGCTTTTTTACTAACACAAGGTTATGAATTAGGCGTTAAGGTTGATTTACCACCTAGATAGGGCCGCAATACTTCGGGTACCACAACACTGCCATCGGCTTGTTGATAGTTTTCTAGTACAGCCACTAAAGCACGGCCTACAGCTAGGCCAGAACCATTTAACGTATGCACATATTCAGGCCGTTTTTCTTGACGAAAACGGGCTTGTAAGCGTCGGGCTTGGAAAGCCTCGCAATTAGAAATTGAAGAAATTTCACGCCAGGTATTCTGGGCAGGTAACCAGACCTCGAGATCATAGGTTTTCGCTGCTGAAAAGCCCATGTCCCCTGTGCACAACGACACCACCCGATAAGGCAGGCCTAAACGCTGTAAAATTGTTTCTGCGTGCCCAACCATTTGCTCGAGCGCCTCGTAAGACTGATCGGGGTGTACAATTTGCACCATTTCAACTTTATCAAATTGGTGCTGGCGGATAATACCTCGTGTATCGCGACCACCACTGCCGGCTTCAGAGCGAAAGCAAGGGGTATGTGCTGTTAAACGAATGGGAAGCTCATCCGCAGGTAGAATTTCATCACGTACGGTACCTGTTAGCGTAATCTCCGAGGTGGAAATTAAATATAAATCTTCGGTAGGACCGTCGTGTTCGTCGTTATGATCTTGGCCGCCTTTAGTGACCGAAAACATATCGTCTTTAAATTTTGGGAGCTGACCAGTGCCGTATAAGGTAGAACTATTGACAATATAAGGCGTGTAGCACTCGGTATAACCGTGTTCTTCGGTCTGCACATCAAGCATATATTGTGCTAGAGCGCGGTGTAACTTAGCAATTTGCCCACGCAACACCATGAAACGTGCCCCTGAAAGCTTGCGCGCTGCGTCGAAATCAAGCCCAATCCCTTCGCCAATAGCTACGTGGTCTTTTACCTCAAAATCAAATGGCTGCGGTATGGCATCCATCGCATTATTGCCGGGTACCCAACGTCGCACCTCTACGTTCTGTTCTTCGGACTCGCCCACCGGCACGGATGCATGCGGCGTATTCGGTAAACCACTAAGCCAATCGTGAATTTCAGTTTGAATCTGACCTAACTGAGCCTCGAGTTCGTGGAGTTTTTGCGGAATTGCTTTGGACTCTTGCATTTCTTGAGACGCGTCCTCGCCTTTGGCACGTCGTTGTCCAATGAGCTTTGATAGAGCATTGCGTCGGGCTTGCAATGTTTCTGTTTCCACCTGAATGGCTTTACGCTGACTCTCTAGCGTATTAAAGCGTTCGGTATCAAACTGCACACCACGAGTTGCTAAGGCAGCAACCACACCATCTAAATTTCTACGCAACGAATTGATGTCTAACATAGTAAAAGCTCAAGGAATATAAGAATAAAAAGATTGTAACGAAGTTCAGACTAAGATTTAAGCCAACCTTAGGATTTTGTGCGATGGGATTGACGATCTAACTCAGTCAAAAAGCGAAGTTTTTCTGCTATTTTTTGCTCTAAACCGCGATCCGTCGGTGTATAAAAGCGCGGGTTTAGCCCTTCGGGAAAATAATTTTCCCCCGCCGCATACGCATGGGGTTCATCGTGCGCATAGCGATAGGCTTTACCATGCCCTAATTGCTTCATGAGTTGAGTTGGGGCATTGCGTAAATGTACTGGCACAGCAGCACTACCGTGTTCTGCAGCAAAACGGCGCGCTTGGTTATACGCCATGTACCCAGCATTGCTTTTTGGCGCT
Source organism: Paenalcaligenes hominis (assembly GCF_011927625.1). Lineage (GTDB taxonomy): Bacteria > Pseudomonadota > Gammaproteobacteria > Burkholderiales > Burkholderiaceae_B > Paenalcaligenes > Paenalcaligenes hominis. The sequence goes on along the minus strand of NZ_JAATIZ010000006.1, from coordinate 113,665 downwards.
ATGGCTAAATAGAGTAACGCCTGTGCTAGCGCAAGCTCGCCTTCTGGAGAGCCGAGACGTTCGAAGGTCGCTGCCGCCTCGTTGGCAATTTGCATCGCCCTAGGGTCGGCTAGCCCAATGTCTTCCCATGCAATGCGTACTATACGACGAGACAAATACGAGGCATCTGCGCCTCCGTCGAGCATGCGGCTAAACCAATAGAGTGCGGCATCAGGATCTGAACCTCGCACCGACTTATGAAGGGCACTGATTTGGTCATAAAACGCATCACCGCCTTTATCAAAACGTCGCAAGTTATGGGAAAGTGACTGTTCTAGATAGGCTTGATCGACCAGCTCAACACCTGCAGCATGGGCTGACTCAGCCACGACCTCGACCGCATTAATAACGCGACGCGCGTCACCGTCTGCCCATGCGGCTAACTGATACTGCGCCTCATCAGTAAAATGCAACGTAATGTGTGCGTCTTCTATGTAACGCGCAATGGCTTTTTTAACCAATGTTTCGAGCTGCTCTATGGTTAATGGTTGCAATACATAGACGCGCGCCCTAGAGAGCAAGGCTGAGTTCACTTCAAATGAAGGGTTTTCTGTGGTGGCCCCAATAAACGTGAACAATCCGCTTTCCACATAGGGCAAAAAGGCATCTTGTTGGGCTTTATTAAAGCGATGCACTTCATCAACAAACAAAATAGTGCGCCTGCCCTGCCCTTGGGCAACTTGAGCCTTTACAACGGCATCACGAATGTCTTTGACCCCCCCAAGCACAGCGGAAATAGCAATAAACTGGGCATCAAAACCCTGCGCCATCATGCGCGCTAATGTTGTTTTACCTACACCGGGTGGCCCCCAGAAAATCATGGAGTGAGGTCGGCCTGAAGCAAACGCAACACGCAACGGCTTGCCCTCACCGACTAAGTCGGTCTGACCCACTACCTCGTCAAGATGACGAGGGCGTAATCGCTCTGCCAAGGGCGCATACGGTGCTGTTTGAGAGGTGAATAAGTCGTCAGCCATTACATGTAAAAGGTTAAGGCAGGGTCACCACATCAACGCCTGATGGGGCTTTAAATTGAAACGTCGAGTCGGCAAGGCCAGCCTGTGTATTGACTTGGGTTAAATCAATGATTGTGCGTTGGTCAAAACTGTCTAACAACACTAAACGGATAGGAAGCTGGTTTTTAAACGCAATATCCACGTAGGTAAAACCTGCATCGTTTGATTTAGGGGTAGCTCGTAACCACTGTACCGCTTCTTCGTCAGGCCTGTCCTCCAATACAAAACTGTCTTCAAGTTGACCTGAGCCAAATAAAATAGCAGCCGGCGACGTACCAATCGCTTGGTCAACGCCACGTTGGGTGAGCTGATTGAGATCAGGATCGTATTGATACAGCTGTTTACCATCAGAGATCACAAGCTGCTCGTAAGGCTTTAACACCGACCATTTAAATTTTCCTGGACGTTTAAAGGCAAACTCTCCGGTTTGGGCCGGGCGTGAAGCCCCTTGAGCATCAATGGTGCTTTGACTAAATTGACCCGATGCACTGTGCACTTGCTGCACAAATTGCTGCAATTGCTGCGTTGCAGACTGTGCATAAGCCATCGCGCTGGCGGTAAGACCCAGCGCCAGTACGCTAATTTTTGACAACCATTTCATAGCATTCCTTTAGTCTTTATTAACAGGAACCAAAATCTCGCGATTTCCGTTGGGGCCCATTGCTGAAACAATACCGGCTTTTTCCATTTCCTCGATTAATCGGGCTGCTCGGTTATAACCCACTCGAAGTTGACGTTGCACCCCCGAAATAGAGGCGCGTTGTGTTTCCATGACTACGGCCACGGCCTGATCGTAGAGGGGGTCAGACTCGGCATCCACAAACCCTGTGACTGCATTCACACCGTCTCCGGTTTCCCCACCGCCCCCATCTAAAATACCATCGATATAATCTGGCTCGCCTTGGTCTTTAAGGTAGTCCACGACACGGTGGACTTCATCATCATCCACAAAAGCGCCATGGACACGGATAGGCACAGAGGTGCCTGGTGGCAAATACAACATATCCCCTTGCCCTAGCAAACTTTCGGCGCCCATTTGATCCAAGATGGTGCGGGAGTCGACCCGTGACGACACCTGAAACGAAATACGGGTTGGAATATTGGCTTTAATCAAGCCTGTGATCACATCCACGCTAGGGCGCTGTGTTGCAAGCACTAAATGAATTCCAGCAGCACGCGCCTTTTGCGCTAAGCGAGCAATAAGCTCTTCAATTTTCTTGCCAGCGACCATCATTAAGTCGGCTAGTTCATCAATGACCACCACAATAAAGGGCAGCGCGTCTAAAGGCTCGGGCGCATCGGGAGTCAACGAGAACGGATTAGGAATGTTTTCACCTCGTTCTTTGGCTTCTTTAATTTTGCTATTAAAACCAGCCAAATTACGCACTCCCATTTTACTCATTAGCTTGTAACGGCGCTCCATTTCATTTACGCACCATGTCAGCGCGTTAGCCGCTTCGCGCATATCTGTCACCACAGGAGCAAGTAAATGCGGAATATTTTCATATACACTCATCTCCAACATTTTAGGGTCAATGAGAATGAGACGTGCTTCTTCTGGTGTGGCTTTGTAAAGAATAGATAAAATCATGGCGTTGATCCCTACCGACTTGCCTGAGCCGGTGGTTCCAGCCACTAACAAGTGCGGCATACGAGCCAAATCAGCGACGACGGCATGTCCAGCAATATCTTTGCCTAATGCTACCGTGAGTAAAGATTTACTCTCCACAAAGCTTTTAGAGCCCACAATTTCCTCTAGACGCACCATTTGGCGTTTTGGATTAGGCAGCTCCAAACCCATTAAGTTCTTTCCTGGGATTGTTTCCACTACACGAATATCTACCAGACTTAAAGAACGAGCTAAGTCTTTGGATAAATTGACAATTTGATTGCCTTTCACACCCGTAGCAGGCTCAATTTCGTAACGTGTGATCACAGGCCCCGATTGTGCCTCCATTACTGTCACATTCACACCAAAATCGCCCAACTTTTTTTCGATCAAGCGCGAGGTGAACTCGAGGGTTTCTGCAGAAATAGGCTCGCCCAACGCCTCGGCCATATCTAAGAGGTCAAGCGGAGGCAAATTAACATCAGCTACCGGACGAGCGGCTTTGACCACGACGGCTTGGGTTTGCGTTTGGATGGCTGCCTTGGGAGACTCGGGCTCGTTATACGTATTAATAGGCTCAATTTCTTTATTGATAGGCTCGATGTCGGTGTCGGTAGGGTCATCAAAAATGGGGTGTTTATAAGGTCTAGGTGCAGTGTGACTGTGCTCTTGTTCTAGACCAGAGGCTTGTGTATGCGCCAAGCTGCCTAAACTGGGCTCTTTACGTTCTGGAGGCGGTGCCACAGCAAGTGTTGGCTCGGGTTTAGGGTCGGGGTGCTCTTGTTTAGTGGTAATCGCCTCGGTGCGCTCCGCCGCTTTACGTTGCCCCACACGTCTGTCATCCCAGCGTGCTTTAAATGCGCTAAGCCGTAAATAGATGGCCTCTAAGCTGCGGCCTACTAGTTCAGCAACATTTAACCATGAAAAACCCAACAGCCAACTCGCACCTACGCACACGGCCACCAATAACATTACTATGGCGCCAGCCATACCTAAGTAGGTGACCAACAGTGAGGCAAAGAGCTGCCCGATCTGCCCCCCTGCACCAGCAGGCAAGTCAAAACCAAAACGCAACTGTAACGCCTCGAAACCCATTGAACCCAACAAGAACAGCACAAAGCCGATGGCTACTTCCCAGGGTACACGAGCTAGGGGTTCTTGAATGCGGGTAGTTGGCATTACAATATTAGTAATTCGGTAAAAACCGACCACTAAATATTGCACTAACAAAACAATCCATAACCAAGCGCTATAACCGAATAGATAGTACAAAATATCGGATACATAGGCGCCTAGCTTACCCCCTTGGTTATGAATAGATCCCGCGTCCAACGAGTGTGACCAAGCTGGGTCGGAACTATTCCATGTAAACAGGACCAAAGCTAGCCAGGTCGCTAACAACAGGAATACAACCCAACGGGCTTCCAACGCGAGAGAGCTAAGTCGCTGTTGCCATTTAGAAGGCCCGTTACGGACGTTTTTTGCTGATCGATTTGTAGTTGCAGGTATTCTAGCCATGACTCATTATAATTGGCTGATCATTGATTATTGGGAAATAGATAATGTCGACTGTTAAACACGCTAAAGTTTTAATTTTAGGCTCCGGCCCCGCTGGATATACAGCAGCCATCTATGCCGCTCGTGCTAATTTAAAGCCCATGCTGATCACAGGCATGGAGCCCGGCGGGCAGCTAATGACCACCACAGATGTAGAAAACTGGCCTGCTGACGCCAATGGGGTAACAGGTCCAGACTTAATGGCACGCTTCCAAGCCCATGCCGAACGCTTTGAAACAGAACTCATCTTTGATCAGATTGTATCGGTAGATTTAAAACAACGTCCATATACTTTAAAGGGTGACGGCGGTAATACCTATACCTGTGATGCACTGATTATATGCACAGGAGCTTCCGCCATGTATTTGGGCTTGGACTCCGAACAGGAATTCATGGGCCGTGGTGTTTCCGGTTGTGCGACCTGCGATGGTTTTTTCTACAAAAACCAAGACGTTATTGTAGTCGGTGGTGGTAACACAGCCGTTGAAGAGGCATTGTACCTATCAAATATTTGCAAAACCGTAACATTAGTTCACCGTCGGGACACCTTCCGTTCAGAGGCTATCTTAACGGACAAACTTATGGAGCGTGTAGAAAATGGCAATATCAAGCTCAAACTCTTTTGTGAGCTTGACGAAGTATTAGGTGATGCCTCGGGCGTAACAGGCGTACGTTTACGTAATAACCAAGATAACACCACCGAAGAGCTGGATGTAATGGGTGTATTTATTGCGATTGGACACCACCCTAATACCGAGCTCTTCCAAGGTCAGCTCACCATGAAAGATGGGTATATTATTACACGTAGTGGCTTAGAAGGCATGGCCACTATGACCTCCGTGCCTGGCGTATTTGCCGCTGGCGACGTACAAGATACCATCTACCGCCAAGCTATTACTAGCGCAGGCACAGGTTGTATGGCCGCTTTGGATGCACAACGTTGGCTTGAGAGTGAAAACCTCTAAACCCCATAAGGCGCTGGCTGAACTTAAAGCCTTAAAAAAAGCGCTACAAGCACCGCCGCCCCAGCCGTCTTCCATGCCGGCTGCGGCACCGCCTACCCAAAAGCCGTCTCTACGCTTTGGCCTAAGCCCAAAAAGCAAACTGAATGCGGCGCTAGGGCCTGATGATAAAGCTCTTTTCCATCAGGCAGTACGTGGCACTACCCCATTAAAAACTAAAAACACGGGTCAACAGTTGCCGCTACGTTCTCCCAAAGCCCCAATACCAGCAGAGCAGCACCTACAACGTCAACGTCATGCCAGTGGTGCCGATGAGTTATTAGATATTTATGGGTTATCAGATGAGTTTGCAATCGACTTTTACGATCGCCCAATGAGTGACTACCTTAGCTCTTACTGCGGAACCGACGTATTACGCGACTTAAAAAAAGGACGTTGGGCGATTGCCAATCACATTGATTTGCATGGTTCAAACCTAGAGCAGGCTCGTTTACGGCTCAATTATTTTTTAAAGCACAGTTTAATTGAACAGTATCGGTGTGTGCGTATCGTGCATGGGGTCGGTTATGGGTCCAAAGACAAAGGCCCGGTTTTGCCTTTAGCCGTGCGCCGTTGGCTAAGCCAATTAGATTTTGTTCTAGCCTTTACAGACTGTAACCCCGCCGAGGGAGGCAACGGTGCCGTTAAGGTACTGCTACGTAACACGCACTATTCCTAAGGCTCTCTATGAGTTGGATTTATCTATCAATTGCTATTTTTGCTGAAATTATTGCAACCACCGCTCTAAAAAAAGCCGATGGCTTTAGCGTACTAGGGCCTTCGATTGTCACAATAAGTGGGTATGCCATTGCCTTTTACTTTTTATCTTTATCTTTAAAGCATATTCCCGTCGGTGTGGCCTACGCGGTTTGGTCTGGCGTTGGTATTGTAGCTATTTCACTTATTGGTCTGATTTTGTTTAAACAGCGTTTGGATACAGCTGGAATGATTGGAGTGGGCTTTATCGTCGCTGGGGTATTGATTTTAAACGTTTTTTCTAAAAGCAGCAGTTAGCCTATGTCCATAAAAGACAAAACCAGTCTGGTTTCCAGACTGGTTTTGAGAGTTTATTATAATTTTGGTTACTGCTGATGCCATTTTTATGGCTAGCCCTATGTATGGGCCTATGGTCTCCTCACCAACATGTTCTTATTGTGCCTTAGTTTATTGGTGATGACACTTAGGGTATGCACTAGGGTGCGCCTTTATTATTCGTCTAAAAAGTCCATGGCTGCAGCCAGGTCTTGCATGGCCTGCTCTGCATCTTGGTGCTGAAAAGTGGATTGAGCTTTTACTGGTCGTGCTGTCTTGACTTGCGCTTTAAACTGAACGCCTAAAACCTGAGCTAATTTAAAAGCCATACCTAGCTCTGCACGTTCTTTGCCTTTTTCTATATCGATCACCCACTGTCTGCTGGCCCCAACCTGAGATGCGACTTCGGCTTGGCTCAGCCCTAGTTGGCGGCGGCGCTCACGCAATAGCTCGCCGAAACAATATGCATCCATAAACTGATAGCTCATTCCTGTCCTCGGTCATGTCCTAGTTCTCGTCAACCTTTTTATAAGGTGCGGGTTATACGGGTTAGTCGATTTGTATCGGTAAATATCTTATTTAGCATAAAAGTAGGCTCCGGAACATCATCCTTAGTTAAAGAAGTGTCTTTTTTCAACTGATATCACACGTTAAGTGACATTTCCTAGTGATTACCCTTGTGTTTTTCTATCGCAATCTACAACCAAAGTCGTCTATTGCAATTTGCCGCCCCACCGTATATTGGGATGCTAGAGCGTACTCATACGCCATCTTATTGCCCTTAGCAGTAAAAAACCTTATCGATGAAAATAACATCATAAAAGGAGACATACATGAGTTCATCCCGCGATATCGTCGCCGAGGTGATCCACAACCCAAAATACCAAGAGCTACTGGCACGACGTACACGCATCAGTATGGCATTTTTTGTGGTCACTCTCATTATCTACGCTGGCTTTATTTTAACCCTTGCTTTTGATCCTGAACTGTTTGGTCGCCCAATGGGCAATCTCACAATGAGTATTGGCGTGTTCGTTGCCACTTTAGTTTTAATTAGTGCAAGTATTCTCGTCGCGCTTTATGTTTATATCTCTAATAAGGTTTTTGATCCTTTATTAGCTGCAGTACTAGCGGAGGTAAAATAATGAAACCATGGATTTCTGCCTTTGCTTTATTTGCGGCGAGCTCTTCAATAGCTCATGCCGCCGATAAGCCCTATAACATGTCTGCCATTATTATGTTCCTGATCTTTATTGCAGGAACCATGGTAATTACATGGTGGGCAGCACGTCGTACCCAAACTACCTCTGATTTCTATACTGCTGGCGGGGGCATCACTGGCTTTCAAAACGGTTTGGCTATTGCTGGTGACTACTTATCCGCAGCCTCTTTCTTAGGTATTGCTGGAATGGTGTATGTCAGTGGTTTTGACGGCATGATTTACGCCATTGGTTTTATGTTTGGCTGGCCCACGGTAATGTTTTTAATTGCCGAGCGTCTACGTAACTTAGGCCGCTATAACTTTGCTGATGTCACCTCTTTCCGGTTACGCCAGACACCTATGCGGGTCTTAGCTGCCAGCGCTTCTCTTTTAATTATTGCCTTGTATCTGATTGCCCAAATGGTAGGGGCGGGCAAACTAATTGTGTTGCTCTTCGGTATTGAATACAAGTTTGCCGTGATTATCGTTGGTTCACTCATGATGATCTACGTTGCTTTTGGTGGTATGACGGCTACTACTTGGGTCCAAATCATTAAAGCAGTGCTTATGCTTCTAGGGGCTAGTCTAATGACTTTCCTCGTCTTAGCAGCGTTCCGCTTTAATGTAGACAACTTGCTTACCGAAGCTGTAGCTGTACACCCCGATGGCCGTAGCATTCTCGCTCCTGGTTCTTCTGTTAGTGGCAATCCATTAAATGCCTTGTCCCTAGGTATTGCGCTTGCCTTTGGTACAGCGGGTTTACCTCATATTTTAATGCGTTTCTTTACCGTAGCTGACGCCAAAGAGGCACGTAAATCTGTTATTTGGGCCAGTAGTTTTATTGGGTATTTCTATTTACTAACCTTTATTATCGGTTTTGGCGCTATTGCTCTATTAGTCCAGCACCCTGAATACTACATTACCGATGCCGACGGCAACTTTGATATGCTTAAGAGCTTAATCGGCGGTACGAATATGGTGGCTGTACATTTAGCAAATGCTGTTGGTGGTGATCTTTTACTTGGCTTCCTAGCTGCAGTAACTTTTGCTACTATTGTTGCAGTTGTAGCAGGGTTGGCGCTAGCTGGTGCAGCTGCTATTTCGCATGACCTGTACGCCAACGTTATTGCTAAAGGCAAAGCTACCGAACACAATCAGATGCGTATTTCACGTATTTCAACCGTTGCGTTAGGTATTCTTTCTATCGTATTAGGTATTGTGTTTGAAAACCAAAACGTTGCCTTTATGGTGGGTTTAGCCTTTGCCATTGCAGCTAGCTCTAACTTCCCTGTATTGGTGTTATCTATCTCTTGGCGCGGATGTACCACTCGTGGCGCGACAATTGGTGGTTTCCTTGGGTTAACGACAGCTACTGTTTGGGTTATGTTAAGTTCTACTGTTTGGGTTGATGTCTTTGGTTTTGCCGAGCCCATCACCCCTTTCCCAAACCCTGGTATTCTTTCAATTCCGCTTGCTTTTGCCGCGATTTGGTTATTTTCTAAACTAGATACGTCGCCAGATTCAGTGCGTGAAAAAGCAGCCTTCGATGCTCTTACTGTACGTAGTCAAACAGGAATTGGTGCTACACAAGCTAGCGCACATTAATTTCTCGTACTCACTACATCACACAAAGGGAGCTAAGGCTCCCTTTGTGGATTTAGTCTAATTACTATGAACGAATTACTCATTGCCGATGATCACCCTCTCTTCAGAGAAGCACTGCATGGCTTAGTGGCGAAACTTTATCCTACTACTGCTATCTACGAGGCAGAGAGTATTAGTTCTTTGTACTCTTTAGTTGAAGATCGTCCTAACGCTGACTTGCTCTTGCTTGATCTTAATATGCCGGGTGCCGCTGGCTACAGCGCATTAGTCCACTTACGAGCCCAGCATCCTCAACTTCCTATTGTGATTATCTCTGCGCACGAAGACCCTGTGTTAATTCGTCGCGCGCTCGATCATGGTGCGATGGGGTTCATACCTAAATCTGTCGAATCCAAAACCCTTAGTGCAGCGCTGCAACATGTCCTTATGGGAAACACCTGGCTACCCGAAACTATCGCTTTAACCGCCCCACCGATTAGCCCCGAAGAAAAAGCCGCGGCTAATTTACTACGCGAGTTAACGCCACAACAATTCCGTGTGCTTCAAATGGTCAGTACAGGCCAATTAAATAAACAAATAGCTCACGAGCTTAATGTTTCAGAGGCCACTATCAAGACTCACATGACGGCTATATTACGCAAACTAGGTGCGACGAATCGCACCCAAGCGGTACTCATTGCGAACCAGTTGCTCTTACACGATAAAACCCAAGAGGAAATTCCTTTTTAAGCACTCGGTATGCGCTTGGTTTGCTATCAGAATCAATTACTAGTCTCGACGCTGAGCTGCTAAAAAAGCGCGTAACGAAGCCGGCTTAACGGGCTTGGTTAACACCAAATACCCTTTTTCGCGTGCTAACTGCTTAAGCTCGTCACTGCCATCAGCCGTCAATAATGCCCCTTGAAGGTGTTTTGCATGCTCGCGCAGTGCATCTAAGCTTTCAATTCCATTAAGCCGGTCATGCAAGTGATAATCCACTAACAGCACATGGGGCGCTTGTTTCATCTTTGATAACGCATCGTCAATAGTGGTTGCTGTAATCACGTCGATGCCCCATTGCGATAGCAACGCCTCCATACCCATCAGGATTTCCACATCATTATCGAGACAGAGCACGCGCAAGCCATCTAGCGCTAAGGCGTTGGATGGGGCGGGGACAGCTGCGCTCGTAGTGGGATCTGGTAAGGGTGGCGGAGCCAAAGGAACACGAATGCTAAACATGCTTCCTTTATTAACTTCTGATATCGCTTGCAAGGGATGATTCAATAAGCTAGAAATGCGCTGACAAATCGATAAGCCCAGCCCCATTCCGCGCTCGCCCCAATCGTAACTCTGGTCATATCGATGAAACTCGTTATAAATATTTTGTAGGTGATGTGGAGGAATGCCTTGTCCGCTATCCCAGACCTGGAACTCCATCGCATCACCGCGAACCCGCCCTGCAACAATAATGCGGCCTTCGCGTGTATAACGTAATGCGTTAGCAATAAAGTTTTGCAAAACTCGGCGTAGTAAACGCTGATCGCTACGTACATACAAGGGCCTTATGTAGGTGCGTAAAGCTAAATGGCGTCGCTTAGCCAACGGGGCATACTGTTGAAGCAAGTCATTGACTACCTCTTCCGCTTTAAAAACAGTAATTTCAGGCTGTAATGCCCCTGCATCTAACTGGGAGATATCCAAAAGCCCGTCTAAGAGCTCTTCGGCTGCACGTAACGACGCATCGACGCGTTCAGATAAGCGTCGCATTTCATTTGTGTCGGTACTGTCATGCAAGGCTGACGCAAACAGTCGTGCCGCATTAATTGGCTGCAGCACATCGTGGCTAACGGCGGTCAAAAAATGCGTACGCGATTGCTGGGCACGTTCGGCTTCTTGGGTACGTTCGGCCACCCGTTGCTCGAGGTTTTCATTAATTTCCAGTAATTCGCGCTCGACACGTTTGTATTCGGTCACATCTGAATAGCTGGTCACATATCCCCCGCCAGGCAAAGGACGCCCACGTAGTTCAATGACTTGCTTATTGTTTAGCGTACGTTGAAACACATGCGAGGTGCCAGCACGCATAAAAGCAATACGGCGTCTGACGGCTTCTTCGATATCGCGTGGATGTCGATGTTGGATTTTGCCACGCTGGGCGTTAAAACGAATCAAATCAGCCACTGGGCGTCCTACATACAGCATGCCGGGCGGGTAATCCAAGAGCTGTTGATAACGTTGATTCCAAGCGACTAGGCACATCTCGGCATCGACTACACTGACGCCTTGATCCAGATTTTCTAGGGTTGCTAACAAGATGTCACGGTTAAAACGTAGCTCTTGCCCTGCTTCATCCAAGATCGCCACGATGGTAGTGACTTCCATGCCCGAACCACGTAATGCACTGGTAAGCACCAAGCGCGCCGAAGCTGCACCTACGGCTGCCGCTAAAAGTAACTCAGTGAATTGGATCCAGCCACTATTAGCGCGCAAGTCCACATCTAAATGTTGATTTAGCAACGCAGCTTGTTTTTCAAATGCCCACGTGGCTTTTTTCTCTCCGACAATACGACCGGCTAAAGCAAGCAGGTCGAGCACATATAAATCCCCATAGGACTGTTTAGAAGGCAAAGCACGTCGTTCAGCGTAAGGATCTAAAAAAGGTTCAGCACGTAAGCGGTCTCGCAAGCCGGGCCGCTTGCGGAAAGACACAAACAAAAAGGCACTAATATTAAATAACAGCGACCAAAATGTGCCATGCGACAAAGGATCTAAGCCCGTCAAGCCAAAAAGCTGATAAGGACTAAGCCAACGTATGTCCCAAGGCCCGTTATAAAGCCAAGCGGAATTAAACCACCCTGACTCGGTAAGGGTTGGCAGCAATAAGGTATAAATCCACACCCCAAAACCAAGAACTAAACCAGACTCAACACCGCGACGGCTCGCCCCTTGCCAATACAAGCCTCCAATCAACCCTGGGGCGAACTGGGCAACCGCCGCAAACGCCATTAAGCCATAGGCAGAGAGTGCTGTATCGCTGCCGCTACTTAAGTAATACCCATAGGCCCAGGCCGAAATAAACAGAATCGCCATACGACGAATCCATAACACGGTGCGTGACATATCGCCTTGGGCCTGCTGCGCCCAACCACGACGCAATAAAATGGGCATAACTAAGTCGTTACTGACTAAAGTCGACAAGGCCACACTAGTCACAATTACCATACCTGTGGCCGCAGAAAAACCACCAATATAAACCGCCAATGCCAGAGTGAGCTGATTTTGCGACAGAGGCAAAGCCAACACAAACGTATCCGGCGCCACCGCACCGCTGCCACCGAATAACTGCACACCTACCGCGGCAATAGGCAACACCATTAAGCTCACAATGACCAAATAGGAGCCGAACATCCAGCGAGCTCGACGTATGTCGGCCACTTTGCCACACTCGACAATGGCCACATGAAACTGACGCGGCAAACAAATAATGGCCGCAAATGCTAATAGTGTTTGGCCTACAAAACCGACTGGCGGTGCCTGCTCGATAAGCTGCTGCATAGCACCATAAACGTCTAACTGATTACGCTTAGACCATATCAAAGCAAAAACACCTACAGCAGTTAACGCAATCAATTTCACTAATGACTCAAAAGCGACAGCCAGCATTAACCCTGGTCTATGCTCGGTGGCATCGACCTGACGAGTACCAAATAAAATAGAAAACAGGGCCATTAAGATAGCCACATATAAAGCCGGGTCGCCCAAAATCGTATTTTGTATATCGCGCCCAGTTAAGATGCCTAAGCTGAGCGTAACGGCTTTGTACTGCAGAGCTAAATAAGGGATAGCCGCGATCACAGCGACTAAGGCCACCATGCCAGCAAGGCGTTGAGATCGGCCATACCGACTGGCCATAAAGTCGGCGATAGACACGGTATTTTGTGACTGCGCTACTAAGGCCAAACGCTCGATAATGCGCCAACCAAAGAGCAACATCAACATAGGCCCTAGATAAATAGGTAAATAGCCAATGCCATAGCGTACCGCCGAGCCCACCGCGCCATAAAATGTCCATGAGGAACAATACACGGCAAGGGCTAAACTGTAGACGGTGGGACGTAACCAAGGCCGTTGGGTGTAAAGAGGGTTGCGGTCCCCAACATAAGCAATGGCAAATAAAATGGCCGCATATAATAAAGACGCTAATACCACCCACACGGGTAACATTTTAATATCTCCTACTTTGGTATTGCCCGCTGACTTTGGGTGTATTTTATAGGTATATTAAGACTAATAATTACAGGTCACCATAACTAGAAACGCCTATAGGCTTCACGCTCAAGACCAAATTTTCGGAGGATATATGGAGTCAACCCAATTAAATTTTGATCAGTACCCCCAAAAACCCCATGGTGGAACCCTAGTCAATCAGGTCGTGCCCGAGCATTTACGTGCTGCCGAAATCGAACGAGCACGCACCCTGCCTTGCATCCGTGTCGACCTAGAGGCCATCATCACCATTGAAATGATAACCACCGGTGTGTTGTCGCCAAACAGAGGTTTCATGAAAGAGGCCGACTATCTTTCTGTATTGAAAGATGGGCGCCTCAGCAATGGGACGATTTGGCCAGTCCCCCTTAGTTTTGCTCCTATTGGCGACCGCAACGCCGAAATTATCAGCAAGCTAAAAGTCGGTGATCAAGTCACTCTTACTGATTCAGAAAACGAACCGGTCGCTATTTTAGATATCGAAGACATTTTTGCCTACGATAAAGCCCATCGCGCTAAAAATTTGTTTGGTACGTCTGACCGAAATCATCCAGGCGTAGACTCCATTTATCGTCGCATGGGCGATACTTCGTTAGGCGGAACATTGCATTTATTAAACCGCGTTGACTGGGGCCCGTTTGAAAAATTACGCCAAGAGCCTAAAGACACGTGGCGCCTTTTCTACGAAGAACGTAAGTTTGGTTCGGTTGCTGGGTTTATTACGGGTGCAAACCCTTTGCATCGTGGGCATGAATACATTCACCGCAATGCCCTCGAGGAGGTTGATGGTCTGTTTTTACAGCCCCTAGTAGAAATGGCTAAACGCGAATACGTGCGTCATGAGTACCGGATGTTAGCGTATCGTAATGTCTTAGACACGTATTACCCCAAAGACCGCTCTATTCTTTCACCTCTACGTGTTACGTATATTTTTGCAGGGCCACGCGAAACGGTATTACATGCGTTAATCATGAAAAACTACGGCTGCACTCACGCTCTGATTGGTCGTGACCATGCAGGTATCGGGGATTTCTATGATAAATACGCGAGCCACAGTATTTTTGATCAGTTCACTCCTGAAGAGCTAGGTATCGATATTCGCCTCTTTCACGAGGTGTTCTACTGCACACGTTGCGCGGCTCATGCCTCTACCCAAACTTGTTCGCACGATGAGCGTTTCCGCTTAAACATTTCCGGTACTGGCATTCGTGAAATGCTGCGTCATGGCATTTTGCCCCCCAAAGAGGTGGTTCGCCCAGAGTCAGCCCTAGCTGCCATCCAAGGTGTACAACCCAAAGGGGTCGATGAAAATGCAATGGGTACGTTACCTATCGCCAAGGTGATCCAAAGTATGTACCCCTTCTATACCAAGTACAACCGTTTAGGTGGTGCTTTACGCAAGCACCCTTTAGATCCGGCAACCCTCAATGTCAGAGACCTCGAGGCCGCTACGGCAGATGCCCGCAATCACGCTACGACTATTTACGACGGCGTTTATCACGAGTACACCAATCTCCTAGATCACAACCGTAATCTTCAGCCCACCTGGCTCGAAGACGCGCGAGCCAATCTCCAAGCTCAACAAGCACGCCTCATTGACGATCTAGAGGAAAAACTCAAACAAGCCCCTGAAACGGCGTCTGATGAGTTTATGTATCAAGATAAAGCCGAGACAGAGCGTGAATTACACGTTGCCAAAAAACTCTTAGCTGAAGTACCGTCCTCTTTATGTTTAGAGGGGTTAGCAGAACGCACTTGGAACGTCTTGCCCTACAAGCGCTATCGTGGTGCAGACGAAGAATAAAACTACCTTTCCACAACAAAGCCCCAAGCTTTTAGGCATTGGGGCTTTTTTTGGTCTGTGGGATTAGGCTACAGCAACTGGTTTGCCAACTTTAATAGGCGCGGTTTCTTTAAAAAACAATGCAAAGAAACAGCACCCTATTAATCCAGCCAATGCCAAATACATGGTGTATTGGATGCCATAACTTTGTGCGATCCACCCCGCCAACATAGGAGCAACACCACCGCCAAAAATTTCCCCTATTCCTATAATTAACCCAACGGCCGTAGAACCTAAGGCCAAAGGTACCGACTCAACTGCTATGGTGCCACCAATCATACATAAGCAGCTGTTTGCCCCGAATGCAATGAAAAACAATAACAAAAATAAAGTTAATGGCTGAGCAGGTGTATGTATAAATTGATACAGCAGCAGTGCGGCTATCAGTAAAGCAATGACCGTAACACTTTTACGACCAAAACGATCCGATAATGCAGGAATAATGACTTGTCCAGCAAATGCACCAAAACCAATCCCTGAAGTCACAAAACCCATCTGAGAAACACTAAGCTGCAAATAGTTGGTAAAGTACACTGGGCTCATCGCACTTAGGATAAACACACAAGTCATGACGCAGCACATGCAAACAATACCGACTAATATATTTCGGTATTGAAATAGATCTTTGTAGGTATATACAGGGGAGTTTTGCTCTGGCGCCACAGGAGTAGATGATATTTTCTGAAGGTGCTTTGGCTCGCGAATGGTCTTATGCATAAAGTACGCTAATACTAATCCGGGTAAAGTCATGATCACAAATACCCAATGCCAGGAAGGTAAATACTGCACCATCTGCGTCACAATAATGGGCCCTAAACCTATACCTAATAAAGCAAAAGTGCTTTGTTGAATCCCCATATTTAAGCCACGGCGACTGGGCTTTGAAGCCTCAGCAGTCAAGGCCACACTAGTTGGCCCGAATGCCCCTTCTGATAACCCCATCATAAAACGAATAATTAATAGGCTCGTTAAGCCAGTGGCCACTCCTGTTAGGCCTGTCATTAGAGAAAACAGTATGGTGGCAGGTATTAAGACTTTTCGCCGTCCAATTCGATCAGCTAAACGTCCAGCAAATAATGAGGACGCCCCCCACGCCAAGCCCAAAATTCCCATAATATTGCCTAAGTCTTGATAGTCTAAGTTTAGGTCTTTCATCATAAGTGGATAAAGGGGGCCAATCATCCATCTATCTAAGCCCACCAGGCCAAAACCTAAGGCCAAAAGAAAAACTGCTTTCCACTCGTACTGACTATCCCACGGTGCGTGCTTTTGAAACATGATGTCTCCTCCGACCAAGCTTATTGAGTTAGCTCTTGGAGTAATTGTTCGGTGCTCAGCACACGTCCAAAAACCCGCTCGATAATCGTTAAGGTTGCATCTTGCGATGGCTGATCTAAACCGCCATTTGCATCGCTGACCATGACTACTTTGTAATCACGCATGAATGCGCTGCGCGCGGTCGACTCACAACAAATATTAGTAACGGTGCCGATAATAACGACCGTGTCGACTTGCCTTAGGCCTCGTACCGTAGCGAGCACATTATCAAGCTGCGTATTATGAAAAGCATCGTAACGATGTTTGAGGATAATATAATCATGAGCCAACGGTTTTAACTCATCTACTATATCTGCACCGGAAGTACCTAAACGTAAGCCTCCTTGCTTTAAGTTCGGGTTATAAGCGGTTTCTAAAGGAGAAATATCCCACGCTTCATGCAGCACATGTTGGCTGTAAATAATGGGAATACCTATAGTGCGGCATTGTTCCACAATTGACTGCATATTGGGTAGATAGGTTCTCGCCATGGGAACCTCCATGGGGGCTCCTTCTCGGACAAAATCATTTTGCATATCAATGACTAATAACGCCGTTTTTTCAGGATGTAGGTGCCAAGGGCTAGAGGTTGGATTCATTGCTCTCTCCTATATTGTTTTGAATGAATTTTCACAGAAAATCCTAGCATAGGGCTGAGCAATTAAAGGCATAGTATTTTTTTATATCCCCGTGTTTTTACCTATATCTTTCAATAACTTATAGAAAAATTAATTATGATTATCGGTCTGAGAGAATTACGTTTTTTCTTGGAAATTGTGGCTTTAAAAAGTATTTCCAAAGCGGCTGAATCACTGCATATTACACAGCCAGCGCTAAGCACTAAGATAAAAAAGCTTGAACAAACACTGGGCTTTACGTTGTTTGAACGAAATTGGGAAGGGGTACAACTTACTACCAAAGGCGGGTATTTCTTGCCTTATGCTGTTCAGTTATTGCAATCAATGGAAGATGCCACCACTGTTCTTAATCAAGATAACGGCAATGCCATGCAGACCTTCACGGAAGTCATTAATGACTCGCAGCGTTTGCGCATTGGCATTGATGGTTGGTTGCTGCCTTATGTTTTGCCTAGACTTTATAAGGTGCTAACTACCGACACCACAGAACATGGGTTGAAAATCGTCACCCAGCCTTCTCTGGTGTTAAAAACATTAGTAAGTCATTCATGTTTAGACTTGGCCTTTTTTTACTCTGTAGACCCAAGTGAAGACAAGGCAATACGTGCTTTACCTTTGTATGAAGATGAGATGATTTTGCTTTGTCACCAATCCCATGCTTTATTACACAGCCCGATTGAGCACCTATCTAACGTGATCAATAACCTGCCTTTTATTTTGTTTGATAACCCCACTTTATCGCACCACAGTCAAATCACTAAACGCATTACTGACTTATTTAAGATTCAGCATTTCCATGTCGTAGATGATCTTTACACGGCTTTTAGCTTAATTAGCCATAATTTAGCTTTTACTATTTTGACTGCCACCTGCGCGCTTCATTTACAAAATCATTCTATTTTTTCTAGTATTGCTGTGAAGCCTCTTGGAAACTATTTGCCGCTAGCTTATATAAATATGGCTGGATCCACTTCATTTGAACAAAGCCCCATTTTTGAGGCCATCACTACAGCCATGCAAAATATAAAAAAGCCAGCAAATAATGCTGGCTAATTCACCCCTAAAAGGGGTACTACTTGGCCGCTGTGACCATGATTTCAATCAAAATGTCAGGGCTAGCCAAGTTTGCTTCGCTAGTCACACGTACGGGCAAGTGATCAGGGTCTACCCAATCAAGCCATGCTGCGTTCATTGCAGCAAAATCACGCTCTATTTGTTTTAACCAGATCTCTGCTTTAAGTAAACGCGTTTTATCAATGCCTGCTTTAGCCAAGTTTGCATCAATTTGATTAAAAATATCTTTGGCCTGCCCGCCAACATCTAGCGTGCGATCTTTGGGTACCAAGCCTGATACATACACTAGGCCAGCATGCTCTACCACTGAGCTAAATACGGCCAAGCCTTCGTGACGTTTGATCGTCATCAGATTCTCCTTCAATTATTTTTTGTTGGTCAGTATCAGTAGCTCATGCACAGTGCGGCTACCTTTTATAGGTTTACCACGGACCTACGTGTTTGGGGTACTTTATGCAGTGGCTTTAGCCACTTAAAGGCCAATTTGACTAATTTGTTGCAGCAATTCGTGCCAATCTTGTTCGGGCTGTACTAAAGCGCAACACTCTAACCAGGCTTTAGCTGCCTGGGATAAATAACGCCCGTTCCAAAGCACGACAACCTCCCACTGTAACGGCGTCGTTTGTTCAATAACGCGGTAACTTAACTCGTCTGGCAGGCGCTGACAAAAGGGTTGCGGTAAAACGGCCACGCCTAGGCCAGCTTGTGCCATCGAAATTAACCAATCACCCTGACTGCTTTGGGCATAAATACGCGGCTGCACTGGCTCTTGAAGTAGATGGCGTCGCAAAAGTCGTGTTAAGCCAAACTCATCATTTAAAAAGAGCAAAGGCTTGTTGACTAACTGCTGCAAGCGGATGGGGGCTTGGCTGCGGGGTAATTGTTCTGCACGCCCTAATGCATAAATGGGATAACTAATCACTCGATTCGTTTGTAAAGGCAAATCGGGATCAATCGGTGCAATACTAAACCCCAAATCTAACTGCCCAGACGCCACTAATTGCTCGATGGCTGGACCTGGCTGCTCGATAATTTGCAAATGAATAGTGGGGTAACGTTCTCTAAATTCTTTTAGGGCAGACGTAAAAAGCAAATTAATCATGGGCGGCAGACCGATTCTTAAATGCCCTTTGGTTAAGGCTTGAATATGGTGCACCTCTTGCTGCAGGTGGCCGAGGTCCTGCAACAACTGCCCACCTTTTTCGAACAACACCTGACCTACATCGCTAAGTAATAAGGGTTTGCTGTTACGCACAATCAGTAGTTCGCCTACTTGATCCTCTAGGGTACGTACCATTTTGCTAACCGTGGACTGCCCGACCCCTAGGGATTGAGCCGCAGCGGTGAAACTACCTAAGCGCACCGTTTCAACAAAATACCGTAAGGCCATTACATTTAACATGCCCATTCCTAATATGAATTTATCTGATAGATTTTATTCATAATTGCAATGATATGCTCAGTTCTGCATACAAAAACAACAGATTAGGAGCAACTATGTGGCAGGAACGTATACGTCGTAAGGAGTTACACAGCAAACTCATGTCAGCTGAAGAGGCGGTGGGTTTTATTCGTGCTGGCATGACAATTGGTTTAAGTGGTTTTACGCGGGCTGGGGATAGTAAAGCTATTCCCGTTGCCTTAGCGGCTAAAGCCACAACACAAGGCCCACTGCATCTTACTGTGTTAACCGGGGCTTCATTGGGTAATGACAGTGACGGGCTGATGAGCCAAACGCATGCGGTAGCACGTCGCTCTCCGTTCCAAGTGGATGGGGTGATGCGCCAGCATATTAATGCAGGTAAAGTTCAATTCTATGATATGCATTTATCCGAGATGGCAGAGCAACTGCGCTCTGAGCCAGGCACCCCCATTGACGTCGCTGTGATTGAAGCTGTTGCGATCACTGAAGAGGGTCATATTGTGCCTAGTACCTCGGTAGGGAACTCGGCTAGTTTTGCACAACACGCTAAGCAAATCATTGTTGAGCTGAATACCGCTCTGCCTGCAGCGTTGGAAACCTACCATGACATTTACGTGCCGGCCCAACGCCCTCATCGTGAGCCCATTGCGTTAACTACCGTTGACCAACGCCTAGGACAGACAGCGATTACCATTGACCCAGACCGCATCGTTGCTATTGTATTAACCCATCAATTAGATAGCCCTTCCACTGCAACCCCTCCTGATACGGAAACCCAGCGTATTGCAGGTCACATCGTGCGCTTTTTAGAGCAAGAGGTGGCTAATGGACGGCTCAGTGCCTCATTACTTCCCCTGCAAGTGGGTATAGGCAGTATTGCGAACGCCGTGACACAAGGGTTAGTAGAATCTGACTTTAACGAACTGGAAATGTATTCAGAGGTATTACAAGACAGTGCTTTTCACTTATTAGAGTCAGGACAGTTACGCTTTGCGTCAGCGTCTTCTATTACATTAACCGCCCCCATGATGGAGCATTTTTTCGCGAACCTAGAGCGTTATCGCGACCGCATTGTTTTACGGCCCCAAGAGATCAGTAATCACCCCGAGCTGGTACGGCGGCTTGGCATTATTGCTATCAACACCGCTTTGGAATTTGATTTGTATGGCAACGTAAACTCCACTCATGTCAGTGGTACGAAGATGATGAATGGCATTGGCGGCTCAGGCGACTTTGCACGAAACGCCCATCTTTCTATTTTCGTGACCAAATCATTAGCCAAAGGGGGAGCGATTAGTCGAGTTGTCCCTATGGTGTCTCATGTGGATCATTGTGAGCACGATGTAGATATCGTCGTCACAGAGCAAGGCTTAGCTGACTTACGTGGCTTAGCGCCCCGGGAACGCGCCCGATGCATTATTGAGCAATGTGTACACCCCGATTACCAAGCCGCTTTATTGGATTATTTTGAACGCGCTTGCCAACGTGGGGGCCATACCCCTCATTTACTAGAAGAAGCATTACGCTGGCACCAACGGTTTGAAGAAACCGGTGATATGCGTCTTACTCAAGCTGCCTATTCGTTGTAGTTTTTTGAAGTACCTGTAGTACCTGTCGTTTGTTTTCCGGCTCTCTCCTTATTAGGACGAGCCGGTTTTTTTGGGTAGGTAAAAACGCTAAGACCACAGCATTAATAATTGCACTACCGCTTAAACCCCTTTACAATTTTTGCTTTTAAACCACGAGCAAACACATGAGCGCTGGCCCCCTTTTAGTTAAGAATACGTCAGTCGTTTTATTGCGCGCCCGCCGTTTTTTTGGGGCAAATATTGTTAATTTACCCGCCATTTATTTTGTTAAAAAATACTTAAACTCGGCACATCTAACGCTTTTCTCAGATAATAACTTACGTACTTTTTACGCTCAGATTCCATGGGTTGACCTTCATTACGAGACCCAAAGCTTTGTGAAAACCTGGCAGCGTATTCCCAAAAACACCTCTTTACTCTACTGTATGCGTCCTAGTATGGACAGCGCACCGCTATTTAAATGGTTCAATGGTATCCCTACGACCATTGGCTTGGACTTACGATCTGGTTTTTTGAATAGCTTATTCGATGTGCATGTGCCTTGCCATCTAACCCAATACCGCGCCATTGCGCACTTAGCCCCCTTATTGGCGTACAGTCAAGCACCCTTGGAACCCCATTATTACTTACGCGAGGCATTGCTGGATCTTGCTGAGCCCACTAGCCCTGAAAACAGCGTGTGTTTAATGCCGGGCGCGGGGGGTGGTGAGCATAAAAAATGGGGGATTCATCAATTTTTTACGTGCGCTCAACAGCTACAAAAAACATACCCGAGTTTGCATTTTCATTTTGTGCTAGGGCAAAATGAGGCAAAAGAAAAAGCTTTTTTATTACAGCAGCCTTCTGCCGCGCTCAACTTTAGTATCCAAGAAAATTTAAGTTTATCAGCGCTTATTACGCTTGTTGAAAACAGTTTATTAACCATAGCCAATGACTGCGGCCCTTCACATGTCAGTCAATGTTTAACCAAGCCATTTATTGGTCTTTATAAAGAATCCAATCCAGAATGGTTTCATGCGCATTCTCAAAGCCAAAGCCTTAGTCCAACTAACGGGCCTGTGTCGTCTATTTCGCATCATCACGTCATGAATGCAAGTTTGCGCCTTTTACAGCAACAAAAAACCCGCTTGACGCATCAAGCGGGTTTTAGATTGGCTTAGTAAATAATTACATGTTTTCGATCATGACTTTACCGAAGTCTGAGCAAGAAACCTGAGTGGCTCCTTCCATGAGACGAGCAAAGTCATAAGTGACTTTCTTGGATTGAATAGCTTTTTCCATGCTACTGATGATGAGGTCAGCAGCTTCGGTCCAGCCCATGTGGCGTAGCATCATTTCAGCAGAAAGGATTAAAGAACCGGGGTTCACGTAGTCTTTACCTGCATATTTAGGAGCCGTACCGTGGGTGGCCTCGAATACAGCAACGGAATCAGAGATATTCGCACCAGGAGCAATACCAATACCACCTACCTGAGCCGCTAGCGCATCGGAGACGTAGTCGCCGTTAAGGTTCAGTGTAGCAATCACGCTGTACTCGGCAGGACGCAATAAGATTTGCTGCAAGAACGCATCTGCAATGGAGTCCTTGATGATGATGTCTTTGCCGTTTTTAGGGTTTTTGATTTTGCACCATGGGCCGCCGTCGATGAGTTCGCCACCAAATTCATTCATGGCAAGCTCGTAGCTCCAATCACGGAAACCACCTTCGGTAAATTTCATGATGTTGCCTTTGTGTACGATAGTCACAGAAGGCTTGTCGTTATCAATAGCGTACTGGATCGCTTTACGCACCAAGCGCTGGGTACCCTCTTTGGATACGGGTTTTACACCAATACCGGACGTATTAGGGAAGCGAATTTGAGTAACACCTAGCTCATTTTGTAAAAACTCGATCAGTTTTTTGGCATTAGCAGACTCGGCTTCGAATTCGATACCCGCGTAAATGTCTTCTGAGTTTTCACGGAAAATAGCCATGTCTGTTTTCTCGGGCTCTTTCACAGGGGAAGGCACACCAGAGAAGTAACGTACAGGACGCAAACACACGTATAAATCTAGCTGCTGACGCAAGGCAACGTTCAATGAACGAATACCACCACCTACAGGTGTGGTCAAAGGACCTTTAATTGACACCACATAGTCTTTAACGGCGTCTAGGGTTTCTTCGGGCAACCAGACGTCGGGACCATATACCTGAGTGGATTTTTCACCTGCAAAAACTTCCATCCAGTGAATTTTTTTCTCGCCGCCGTAGGCTTTCTCAACTGCCGCATCCACGACGTTGATCATAACGGGAGAAATATCTACACCAATCCCATCGCCTTCGATGTAAGGAATGACAGGCTGGTTGGGTACATTCAATGAGAAATCGGCATTGACCGTAATTTTTTCGCCCTGAGCAGGGACTTTAATATGCTGATAAGACATGGATGCTCCAGTAGTTTGAACAGGGAAGATAAAGCAAGGCTGCTTTATCTGAGTCGTTAGTCTTATATAAGAGTTTAGCCTAAAACGCCTCAAATGACGAAAAATAGCGCGGCTTTTTTTCATTAGCTAGCCAAAATCAATGGCTTTAACTAAAAACCCTATCCAACGTTAAGCCAAACAAGACAAAATCTGTTTAAGGCTCTAGCATTACACTATGAACTCTTTTTGCTTGTGGACATCGTATGTTTAACCCTTCCCGAGACCAAGTACGCCAGTTTTTCATTGAAGCTTGGAGTAAATACCGCCAAAAGCAACTCTTAAGCCCATTAGAGAACATGGCAGTTAATTTAGTTCAACAGCACCCTGAATACCATGATTTGCTAGCCTCCCCAGAGGCCACGCACCATGAATTCAGCGTAGAAAAAGGCCAAACTAATCCTTTTTTGCATCTTTCTATGCACTTGGCTATCCAAGAGCAGCTCTCTATTGACCAGCCGCCTGGCATCAAGCAGGCCTATGACCGCCTAGTGGCCACTTTGGATCCCCATGAGGCCACGCATCGCATTATGGATGCGCTCGGAGAAATCATCTGGGAAGCACAACGACTCAATAAGCCCTTAGATAACGAACGGTATATTGAGCTGATTCATCGTTACGCCAATATTTAATCTACTGACTGATCATGACCCACCCTACGCATTTTTCAGGAACTGAGCGCTATATTGCGACAGAAGACTTACGCTTAGCTGTTAATGCTGCATTGACCTTAGAGCGTCCTCTTTTGCTTAAAGGCGAACCCGGTACGGGGAAAACGTTGCTGGCCGAAGAGGTAGCTGCCGCTTTAGGTCGCCCCCTTATGCAATGGCATATTAAATCATCCACCAAAGCCCAACAGGGGCTGTATGAATACGATGCGGTATCACGCTTACGTGACTCCCAATTAGGCGATGCACGTGTTCACCATATTGCTAACTACATTGTTAAAGGGGCGGTCTGGGATGCCTTCGAATCCGACACCCCTGCTGTACTGTTAATTGATGAAATTGATAAAGCAGATATCGAATTTCCAAACGATTTACTACGCGAAATCGACAAAATGGAATTTCATGTGTACGAAACCCAGCAAACCATTCGGGCCAAACATCGTCCATTGATTATCATTACTTCAAATAATGAAAAGGAACTTCCAGACGCTTTTTTACGGCGCTGTTTTTTTCATTACATTCGCTTTCCTGTCCCCCAAACACTGAGTGATATTGTTCAGGTCCATTTCCCCCAATTAGAACAACAACTACTTGATGCTGCATTAAGTCGTTTTTATGCATTACGTAATGCCTCTGGCCTAAAGAAAAAACCGTCTACGTCAGAGTTTTTAGATTGGCTTGGCCTTCTTTTAAGCCATAGTGCAAGCACGGATTCATTAAGGGATCAAAACCTCACCCAAACGCCTTTTCTTGGGGCGTTGATTAAAAACGAACAGGACCTCACGTTGTTAGATCGTCTTTCGCGCTATGGACGTTAGTCAATTGTTATGTTGATTCGGTTCTTTTATTTCTTACGACATCAGCAACTGCCGGTGTCTATTCAAGAGTTCATGTTGTTAACACAGGCCTTATGCAGCTCTGCAACAGCGCTCTCTATTGATGAGTTTTACTATTTAGGCCGACTCATTCTTATTAAAGATGAAAGTTTGTTTGATCGTTATGATCTGGCTTTTAGCCAATTTCATCAAGAGTTAGCCCAAGCCCTAGAAGCTGGCGCGGTAGTGCCTGCCGATTGGCTGATTAAAACACTTCAAAAACAACTCAGTGATACCGAAAAAGCCAACTTAAAAAAACATGAATTAGATGAACTTCTTGAACTTTTTAAGAAAACCTTAGCCGAACAAACTGAACGTCATGCTGGCGGCAACAAATGGGTAGGCACGGGGGGAAGCTCGCCCTTTGGCCACGGCGGCTATCATCCTCAAGGCATTCGTCTGGGTGGCCCCTCGGCTGGGAATCGTACTGCTGTCAAAGTGTGGGAAGAACGTCACTACCAAGATTATGACGATCAGCTCGAGCTGGGCACTCGTAATAGTCAAGTGGCGTTGCGACGCTTACGGCGCTTTGCGCGTCAAGGCGCCCCTACCGAACTTGATCTACCCGCTACGATACACAGCACGGCACAACATGCCGGTTTATTAGACCTGCAACTACGCGCACCGCGTCGCAATGCGGTTAAGGTCTTGATGTTCCTTGATGTAGGGGGC
Organism: Paenalcaligenes hominis; assembly: GCF_011927625.1. Classification (GTDB taxonomy): domain Bacteria; phylum Pseudomonadota; class Gammaproteobacteria; order Burkholderiales; family Burkholderiaceae_B; genus Paenalcaligenes; species Paenalcaligenes hominis. The sequence continues at coordinate 87,798 of NZ_JAATIZ010000006.1, read as the reverse complement.
AGCATGGATAGCCATATACGTCAGGTCGAAGAGCTATTCTATGCTGCTCGCAGTGAATATAAACATCTGGAGGTGTATTACTTTCATAACTGCCCTTACGAATGGCTTTGGCGCCATAACCAAAGACGTTTTGACGAGCGCATTCCCACCAACGAGGTGTTAACCAAATATAACGAAGATTGGCGTGTGATCTTTGTAGGAGATGCTACCATGAGCCCCATAGAGATCAACCATAAAGGGGGGTCTGTAGAGCACAACAACCCCGAAACGGGCGCAGTGTGGCTGCAGCGTTTTATAACGCGTTGGCCTAAGCTCGTTTGGTTAAATCCTACTCAGCCCCAACATTGGGTTTACCACCAATCTATTTTTATGATTCGGCAATTAACCCATGATCGTATGTACCCCATTAGCATACGTGGATTGGAATCAGCCATGCAATTCCTAACAAAATAATTGAGGCTTACAAGAATGCTTATGTTCTCTGCCCTACACCGTTTAAAGAAATCGTCCAAATACTTTATTTTGCTAAGCGCTTTAACCCCAAGCTTACTTTATGCTTTGCCATCCGGCGTTAAAGAGGTCACTAGCGTCGAAGGTGTAACAGAGTATGTGCTTGAAAATGGGTTAAAGGTGCTGTTTGCACCCGATTCTTCACGCTCTAATACTACCGTCAACATGACGTATCTGGTTGGCTCTCGTCATGAAAACTACGGCCAAACAGGCATGGCGCATCTGCTTGAACACATGCTCTTTCGTGGCACACCCACCATGCCTAATGCACTTGGAGAATTCTCTAAGCGTGGTTTAGCAGCCAATGGCACGACCTCTTTAGACAGAACAAACTACTACGCCACTTTTGCTGCCAACCCTGACATTTTAAATTGGTATTTAGATTGGCAAGCTGATGTCATGGTGAATGCTACTATTTCGAAGGCGGATTTAGATGCCGAAATGACAGTAGTACGCAACGAGATGGAGCGGGGTGAAAACAGTCCGTTTCGGGTGTTAATGCAAAAAATGCAGGCAGCGGCTTTTCAATGGCATAGCTATGGCAAAAGCACGATTGGCGCACGGTCTGATGTAGAGCTTGTTGATATTGAACAGCTGCGTGCCTTTTACAAGCTGTACTATCAACCTGATAACGCCGTATTAATTGTGAGTGGTCGTTTTGACGAAGACGCGACCTTAGAACACATTGCTAAGCAATTTAATAGCATTCAAAAACCAACCCGTGACTTACCCCCTGAATACACCGAGGAACCCGTTCAAGACGGCTCTCGTTCCGTTACAGTACGACGTCATGGCGGCTCTCCCTTGATTGGGGCTCAATATCATATCCCAGCGGAAGCAGACCCTCAGTTTACGCCCCTAAGCTTAGGCGTTTCGATTCTAAGCAGTACGCCTTCTGGCTTACTTTATAAAAACCTAGTAGAGAAAAACTTAAGTACGAGTGCATTTGGTTATGCTGCTGGGTTAAAACAACCCGGCTATGCGCTGTTTATGGCTGAACTACAAGAGGGTATGGATCAGCAGCAAGCATTAAACGTGTTAAATGACACCTTGGAAAAGCAAAATGACGCTATTTCCTCTGAGGACTTAGAACGCGTACGCAATCAGTGGCTCAATATGTGGGCTCAAACCTATGCAGACCCAGCAAATTTAGCTGCGGCCTTATCTGAAAGTGCGGCCTCGGGCGATTGGCGCTTGTTTTTCTGGCAACGTGATCAAGTTGAGCAGGCCAAACTTGAAGACGTGAAAGCCGAGTTGAAAACATGGCTAGTTCCTGATAACCGAACCAATGGACTGTATGTGCCTACGGATGCCCCCGAGCGAGCGCCACGTGCCACGACGCCTGATACTCAGTTACTACTGCAAGACTACCAAGGCAAAGACAGTACCAGCGCCGCCGAGGACTTTGAGCCAACCCCAGAGCACATTAACAACTCAACGCAACGAGATCAATTAAGCCTAAGCGATGATTTAGGCGTCATTAAAGTCGCGCTACTGCCTAAACCTACCCGCGGTGATCGAGTTAACGCCATCTTATCTCTACGTTTTGGTGATCCTGAAAGCCTAAAAGGGAGCTCCTTCATTGGCAGCGCGACGGCTAGTTTGCTGCCACATGGCACCACTACGCTTAGCCGTCAGCAAATTGAAGATCGCTTAACCGAGCTACAAGCTTCAGTGGATTTCAGTGGCGGCGCGAATGGCGTCGAAATCAGTATGGAAACCACTAAAGATCATCTCGCGGAGGCCTTGGCTGTAGTGATTGACGTGTTACGCGAGGCCAACTTCCCCGCGGCTGAATTAGATAAATATAAAGCGCAACGTTTGACGCGCATTAGTAATGCACGCACAGAACCTTCTGCGGTGGCCACTCAGGAGCTGGGTCGCCATTTAAACACCTGGCCTAAGGGAGACATACGTTACACCCCTTCATTTGATGAGTCTGAGGAAAGTATCAATTCGCTCACGCAGGCTGATCTACTGGCTTTCCATGAGCGTTTCTACGGCGCTGGCGATATCCGCTTTAGTGCAACGGGTAGTTTTGACCCTGAAGCTGTGAAAAAAGCGCTCGTAGAAGGTTTTACGGGGTGGCGTAAAGCGCCTGCCTTCGAGCGCGCCGCCGACCCTTATCAAGCCATTGAGTCGGCGCATCTCACCATCGACACCCCCGATAAAGCCAATGCGTTTTATATAGAAAATCTGCCGGTGAATTTACAAGATACGAGCGACGACTTTGTGCCGTTATACCTAGCCAACTACCTATTAGGTCAATCGGAGACATCACGGCTTTGGAACCGCGTTCGCGTCACCGAAGGGTTATCCTACGATGTACGCAGTCGCCTCAATGTTTCCTCTTATGAGCCTAGCGCTAACTGGACTATTTATGCCATTCATGCCCCAGAAAACTCGCAAAAACTTCAGGCAGTCATTGCTGAAGAGCTCAATGCGGTATTAACCGAAGGCTTTAGCGACGAAGAAGTTCAAGAAGGCATCAATGCGCTATTGCGTTATCGCACACTGGCGCGTAGCAATGACAGCGTTTTAACAACGACCTGGCTGAAGTATATTGATTTAGACCGTGACTTTTTATGGTCTAGCCAAGTGGACGAGGCGTTAAGCCAATTAACTGCCAAGCAAGTCAATGCGGTAGTAAAAAAATACCTTAAGCCCGATCAATTTAGCTCAGCCCTAGCCGCTGATAAATCCAAGCAGCAATAAGTGATTTAGCCCCTAAGCACTCTTAGGGGCTTTTTCAAAAGAGGAGGCGTTCGCATTCCCATTTACCGTTTAATACGGCTTGACGCACCAAAAAGAGCACGCGCTCTTTAATTAAGTCGATGGCTTGGTTCGATGCCATATCGACGTGTTCGCATAAATAAAGCGTACGCCGTACCTCGGGCTCGATAATTTCCCTATAGACCAACCCAGAATCATGGACGCGTTTTAACGCATAGGGCAAAGTGGCAATCGCCCCACCAAACCCTTCACGTAAGAAAATATGCACAGCGCTAACGTTATCCGTTGCAATGGTGGCGTGCTGCTCGAGGGATTTTTGCAGACTGGGATTGTCCATAATAGAACGCCCCGTTACCCCTTTACGCAAAAGAATAAATGGTAACCGCAGTAGCTCCTCTACAGGCAACGGCAAGGTGGGATCACCTACGATTTCGGCTTTACCCACAAATACCATCCGCTCTTCAATGAGTGGCATTGAACGTATGACAGCGTCTTGGGTCGGGTTATAAGCTAAAGCGAGATCAATCTTTGCATCAAATAGCTGTTGTAGCGTACTGCCTGACACCGTTTCTGAAATGGTTAAATCAATACCCGGGTATTCTTTAATTACCATTTCCATCAGGTCTTTACCGATCATCTCGACTGAGGTGTAGGCCATGCCAATAGCGACTGTGCCTTCATAACTTTGTTGCCATTGCAATAGCTCTGTCTTGGCGGTAGATAAAATCGCAAACACGTGTTTAGCATGCTCGTACAGCCGATCACCTTGCGGAGTAGGCTTTAAACCGTGACGGCTACGTATAAAGAGAGCACATTGAACACGGGCTTCTAGGTTAGCCAAGTGATGACTTAATACAGAGGGGGCTGAGCGCTCTTGTTCAGCGGCTCGAGAAATGCCTCCGGCCTCGTAGATTGCCACGAACGATTGCAGTTGTTTTAAGTTCATCGTTCTATTTTTTCGAAAGACCCCATTGAATATTTATAATTTTCGTAAAGAAAAATCAATGATAACCTCATTTGCGTTTGGAGGATGTCTGATGAGTCAAGAGTTTTTGCCTTTACAAGGAATTCGTGTCATTGAAATGAGCCATATGATTATGGGCCCATCGTGTGGCATGTTTTTAAATTTTCTTGGGGCTGAGGTGATTAAAATTGAACCACCTAGTGGCGATAAAACCCGTTATCTTACTGGGATGGGGCGGCCTATGTTCCCGCTATTTAATCGGGGCAAGAAATCCATTCAGTTGGATTTAACCACCGAGGCAGGCCGTCAAACGCTAGATAAACTCCTAAGCACCGCCGATGTATTTGTAGAGAATTTTAAAGATCACTCGCTGACAAAGATGGGGGCAGATTTAGAGCAAATGCGCATCAAACACCCCAAACTTATTATTTCTTCTTGTAAAGGCTTTTTGTCTGGCCCCTATCAAGACCGTACGGCTTTAGATGAAGTCGTCCAAATGATGACAGGTCTCGCTTATATGACCGGGCCAACTGGGCGTCCGCTGCGTGCTGGTGCCTCGGTTAACGATATTATGGGTGGGCTATTTGCGGCATTCTCTGTCTTGGCCGCTTTATTAAAACGTCAAGAAACGGGCGAAGGCAGTGCCATTCGAGTTGGCTTATTTGAAAACTGTTTACTTTTAGTCGCGCAGCACATGGTGCAATTTGCCCTCGAGGGACGCAATCCACCTCCTATGCCTGAGCGTGAGTTTTCTTGGCCTATTTACGATATTTTTGAAGATAAAAACGGGCAACAAATTTTTATTTCTGCTGTGACCGAAGGACAGTGGAAAACCGTGTGTGAAATTCTCCATCTAGAGGCGTTGCTCAGCGATGCGCGTTTACAGACTCGTCCCGATCAAATTGATGCACGCTCATGGACGTTGCCGCTAATTGCCGCTCAAGTGGCTCAGCGTACGGTAGAGGAACTTTCTGCTCAGTTTGAAGCACACGGCATCCCTTTCTCGCCTATTGCTAAACCTTCTGACATGTATAACGACCCGCATGCCATGCGCGAGGGGGCGATGGCGGAATCATTTTGTGAAGACGGCTCGTCATTTAAAGCGCCCTCTTTGCCTTTCGAAGTTGACGGCAGCCTCGTCACAGGTGGCGGCAATGTGCCGGCCAAAGGCCAAGATACATTTGCAGTGTTAGAGGCTCTAGGATTAAGCACCAAGGAAATTCAAGCGGCCAGTGGCCTCAAGGAGGCTCCTTAATGAGTCTGGGTACGATCTATCCGGCCCAACAGTTGTGTTTGCGCGAAGTCGGTTTGCGTGATGGCCTGCAGCTAGTCAAGCAATTCCCAACCACTGTCGATAAAAAAGCATGGATCCAGCAGGAACACCAAGCCGGTGTGCGCTATTTTGAGGTCGGTTCTTTTTTACCCGCTCATCGTTTTCCGCAATTTGCAGATGTACGAGAGCTGATTGCATTCGCTAAAACGTTGGATCACAGCGTTGTGTCGGCATTGGTGCTAAACGAGCGTGGTGTTGTGGATGCATTGACCACAGCCGTAGATGAAATCATGTATGTGGTCTCGGCCACCGAGCAACATAGTCTAGCCAATAGTGGCAAAACTCGAGCCCAAGCCATTGAGCTGCTGCAACGTGCGGTGGCGCTACGCGATGCACAAGCGCACCCCGCCATTATTAGCACAGGTATCTCGATGGCCTTTGGTTGCTCTTTAGCAGGCCGGGTAAATCCTGATGAAGTTTTAGACCTAATTGGGCAATGCTTTGAGGCAGGCGCCGATATGGTGGCATTAGCTGATACAGTAGGTTATGCCAACCCACAACAGGTACGCGCTTTAATGCGTGCGGCTCTGAATGCCTTTCCAAACCAAGCCATTGGCCTACACTTGCACGATACGCGTGGCTTAGCCCTTGCGAATGCTACCGTAGCACTCGAAGAAGGAGTGCGGATTTTGGATGGTTCGCTCGCAGGCTTAGGCGGGTGTCCATTTGCCCCTGGTGCCACTGGCAATGTTGTTTTCGAAGATCTGGTGTATCTTTGTGACAGCATGGAGCTCCACACTGGCATTGACCTAGAGGGCCTTCTCAGGACACGTCATCTTGTTGCTGCAAGTATGCCGCACGAACCGCTCCAAGGCGCATTAGCCCAAGCTGGGCTGCCACGCCTTTAATGTAAAACTAACTACAACCTACTCTCTCGGAGACCGATCATGTTAAAAAGCTTGAAACTCACTGCCGCCGCCTTGGCTTTAGGCATGACCTCTTCTATGGCTTGGGCTGCCGATTACACCATGCGCCTCAGCCATCAATTTCCACCTACACACCCTACCGCTCAAGCCATGGAGCAGTTTGCTAAAGACGTAGACGCCGCTACAGACGGCAAAGTAGAGGTTCAGGTCTATGGGGCCGCTCAGCTCTTTAAGCCCAACCAACACCACAGTGCCGTAGCGGGTGGGCAAATTGAGTCAGCGATTATTCTTTCCATGCAGTGGGGCAGTACCATTCCAGAAATGTCGCTGTCCATGATCCCCTATTTGATGTCTTCCCCTGCTAAACAAGAAGCTTTTATTGGTTCCGAAGCAGCAAAAATTCTTGACAAAAAAATGGAACAAAAAGGCGTCAAAAACATTGGCTGGTTAGTGGACACTAACGATTTAATCGTGACCTCTTCTAATCATTTACTGGATACCCCTGAAAGCTATAAAGACGTTAAAATCCGTGGTCTAAACAAACAATTTGACCAGGGTTTGATTGCATTGGGCGCGGTCCCCGTTACGATGCCTGGTTCTGAAGCCTATCAAGCCTTACAAACCGGTATTGTCGATGCCGGTATTACCGCCATTCAAGCTGCTTACTCACGTAAATATTACGAAGTACAGAAATACGGCGCCGCCTCTGCCATTGTGGTTGTGTTCGATAATTTAGTTGTTAACCCTAAATGGTGGGATGGGCTACCGCAAGATATTCAACAAGCCATTCAAGGTGCCGTCGATAAAGCCGTCGATAACTCCATTATTCGTTACGAAGGCGTCAATGAAAAAGACATGCAACACCTCGCTGAAAACGGCATGGAAGTCGTTGCGTTAACACCTGAACAAATCGAGCCGATTAAAGCCATTATGCAACCGGCTATTATTGCCGAGTTTTTAAAAGGCACAGGCAAAGATGGTCAGGCTCTTATTGATATGGTTGAAGCCCTGTAATTGTTATGCAACACACGCTTGATACGCCCACTATCCAGCAAGATGGACCGCTTCTGTACTACTACGGGCGGTTCATCATGCGCATTTGTCAGTTTGCGATGGCTATTGCTTGCGTACTGCTTTTGGTTGATTTGGTATTAGTGGGTTTAGCTATTCCCATGCGCTATGTGTTTTCTAAGCCCATTATTTGGGCTGATGAGGTCATTGCCCTTTCTTTAACAAGTATTGTGATGCTAGGTGCGCCAGAAGTCTTACGCCGCAATGGCCATATTGGTGTAGATATTCTTATTTCGCACCTATCAGCAAAATGGCTGCCTTGGGCTCAACTCTGGGCCAGTCTTTCTGTTTTGTCGATGACAGGCATACTCATTTTTAATGGTTGGCATACTGCTATGTTCGCCAAAATGATTGGTAGCCTGACAGAAGGTCACCTAGAGCTTCCGGTTTGGCAGCTTCAGCTTTTATTGCCTATTGGTGGGGTGTTACTTTTGCTCGTTACCATTGAGCAGTTGTGGCGAAGCACACGTCACATCATCAAAGGCACGGCCAAGGTATAAAGCATGCTAGTTCTTATTATTCTTATTACCTTGCTGGCACTCCTATTTACAGGGGTTCCTATCTTTGCAGGCTTAACCTTGTATGGCGGCGCACTACTGTTAATGGTGCAAGGCGACTTTGGTTCTGTTTCAGATATTATTTTTGGTGAACTAAATCGGTATTTGCTTGTAGCCATTCCGCTGTTTGCTTTTATGGCTCATATTATGATTAAAGGTCGGGTGGTTGATGATTTATACGACACCGCCTATACCTTTACGCGTCATCTACCGGGTGGATTAGCCGTTGCTACGATTTTAGCGTGTACAATTTTTGCGGCTATTTCTGGCTCAAGTATTGCGACCGCGCTGACTATTGGCTCGGTTGCCATTCCTCAAATGATTCGCTATGGCTACGAGCCCAAAATGGCGTATGGAGTTGTTGCGGCGGGCGGGACCTTAGGTATTCTTATTCCTCCGTCTAGCCCTTTAATTTTATATGGTGTTACTACCGATGCCTCTATCGGCGCTTTGTTTATTGCAGGGGTAATTCCTGGCTTATTAATGGCATTTATTTTTGCATTATGGGCCATGTTTCGCTGTGCTAACCCGGCTTTAAATATTCGTCGCGATCAACGCGCCACTGGAACAGAATTGTGGTCTGCGTTTAGGAAATCCATTTGGGCTTTATCCTTGCCTGTTTTTGTTCTAGGTGGAATGTACTTAGGTATTTTTACTGCTACAGAAGCCGCTGCAGCTGGGGTATGGTTAGCTCTGTTTGTAACGGTATTTATTTACCGTAGTATTGGGTGGAAAGATATTTGGGAATCAGCCAAAGAAGCGTGTTCATTATCGGCTATGTTATTTATGATTTTAGCTGGTGCCACGGTCTTTGGTCACGTGCTGACTAAAATGCGAATCCCACAAGAAATTGTGAATTCTTTAGTAGCACTTGATGTAGGGCCTGTCGGTTTTATTCTTATTATGATGGCATTAATTATGGTGTTGGGCATGTTCTTAGAGTCCATTGCCATTATCTTAATTACTATGCCTGTAATATTACCCGCTATGGCTCACTTGGGCATAAATCCTATTTGGTACGGGATTTTATTAGTTATTAATCTAGAGATTGCCATGATTACCCCCCCTGTTGGCATGAATCTATTTACTATTAAAGCCATTACCAATGCAGATTTTATACAAATCGTTAAAGGTTCTGCTCCGTATGTACTTTTAATGTTATTGGCCTTATTGCTAGTATTTTTATTTCCACAATTAGCATTATGGTTGCCCGAACTCATGATGAGTAAATAAAAAGACAACCCACACAGTTGTATTTAAAACTGCCGCATACACGGCAGTTTTTTTTAACTATGCATCCGCTAGTTGGTATAGACGGGTTCGCCTAGATTTAACATAAGACGGTTGGCCCAACCAAAAATGGCTACGGAATGGATTAAGTCGAGAATTTCGACGTCGTCCATACCCTCGTCTTTAAGCGCTTGAATATACGCATCATCCAAATGATCTGGCTGTTTGGTTAAAGACGTGGCTAATTCTATGATGGCTTTATCGCGTGAGGTTTGAGCAGCAGTAGCGGGGTCGGCAAACACGGCCTCGACCATGTCCGCACGCTTAGATAGCTGCTCGAAACGCTGCGCATGGACCGATGCACAATACACGCAACCATTAATTTGCGACACAGTGAGAGCGCCTAGCTCGCGGTCAGCACGATTTAAGCCACGTGGCGCATACATAATGGCGTTATAGGTATGAGAGCGATGATTTAAAATTTCTGGCTGGTGGACTAATAAAAGATAATAATCCGAGGTTTTAGCCTGTGGATGGCTGGCCTCTAGCACGGCTATCTGTTCAGGCGTGGCCTGTTCTACCTTAACTACATCTAACCAAGCCTTCCACTCTAGGCTTTCATTGGTAAACCCATTGACTTTAATGACATCAGACATCGCGGCTCTCCAAGCGTTGCATGGCTTTTAACCCCGTTACCAAGCGGACTTGGTAAGATAAAAAAGCAATTAATTGACTTAGGGTAATGCAGTCGGGCGTGGGCACACCGGCTTGCTCTAGCTGCTGAATAGCGGCTTTATCCCCTTCAATGGGTTTAAGTGTTAATGTGCGTGTAAAAATTAAAATAGCTTGTACGATGGGGTCAGAAATGGCGTTAGGCTGATCTGCCGCCACGGCTTCTAACCACTGACTGGGTACATTGGCCTGCTGTGCTTGCGTCACATAATGCTGATGAAGCTCTTGGGCCTGAGTTAACTGGGTCGCATACACGGCCACTAACCAACGCACACCCAAATCCAAATGCAGTTCAGGGCTAAATAACGCTTCGTAGCTAGCTTGGGTGCCATGACGAACTTTGTCTCTGAATACGCGGGCTGCATGCGTACTGCTTGGGGGTGTTAGACCCAACACGTGGTCAATAAGATCGGTACTACCGGAAGAGTTCATTGTTTTTTGCCTCGTTGTGCTCTAGATAAAAATGCTTTGATGGCTGACCAGCTCGTCGCATCAGACAATGCGTTTGCATCAGGACGACCGCCACTGGTACTGACCCGTTTCGACACAGGGTGGGTGTAAATTAACTGCGTAGTAGGAATATAAGGAAATACAATACTGTGCCCTGCATCGGGTGTGTCGACCCACTGGACCTCATGTGTGTAGCCGTATTGCGTTAAACGCTCTACCACCATTTGACTGTAGAGACTTGATGGCCATGCGCCGTCGTCCGTGCCCGATAATAAAATAATAGGAGCCTGGATGCGTTCTACAGGGATACGGGCTCGCTCCACCGCCTCGGGGTCTTGCAATGCCGTTAAGATGGCTTTTTCATGGCGGTGGGGAGCTGGCCCCTCGTCATAAGGGGCCCACGTTGCTGTTTTATTATTGGCCCATACATGTGTGAGCGGCTCACCATTTAATAACCAAGCAGGGCCTTCACGACCAATAGCAGGATCCGCTGCATTTTGCCCACTGTGCACCACTGCCCCCGGTACGTAAGCCACTACCGCCGACACGTCCTTGGGGTAAGTACTGGCTAATAGCAGCACTAATTCGCCGCCTCGAGATTGGCCATTAATCGCCACAAAATCGTTTAACGGCGCATAGGTCTGGCGTAACCAATCTAAGCCCTTTTTGAAATACTCTAAGGGCGTATTAGAAATGTAATCAGACAAACCAGGCGCTTTAAAATACGCTAACGCAAAGGCAAGATAGCCGTGCGATGCGTACAAGGCAGCTCGCGGCTCATTGATACCGCCACCCGAGCCGTTTAGTATCATTACCGCCGGATGCGGCCCAGCTGTAGCTGGGATAAACACGGTACCTACTAAGCCGTTTTCACGTATTTCTACGCGTTGTACCCCTGGAGCAGCTAGGCGCTGAACCAACTGTCCAGCTAGCTGCACGGTGTCACCGACGACCTCGACTTCGGTGCAGATGGGGTCAGTGACCTGAGCCCCAAAAACCTCACGCTCACCCTCTTGCTCGGGTCGTTGTGACCAAATAAGCCCCATAGGATCTACGCCCTCGTAACTGCCAGACAGAGGGGCTTGAGTGCTTAAATCGATCGTACCGTTAGCATCGGCTTGAAATATCGCCTGACTTTGCCATAGCTGCTGCTGCCCACGGTACGTGCGGGTACGCAACTGCACCTGCTGTCCTGAAGCCAAGCCGCTTACACGTATTTGCCTAGGTACATCAATTAGGTCATCAATAGGTTCGATCGTCAGTTGAGGGTGAGTCATTGTGATGCCTTTACTGTTTAGAAACCATAACAGGTACCGTACGATCAGAGCTTAATGGTTTCACCACTAGCCCTTTTTTCGCTGCCCAAATATTTTTGTAATGAAATAAAGGAATAACCCCTACCTCTTCTGCTACAGTTTTTGCAGCCTGCTGCATAATCGCTTCGCGTTTAGCGGGATCAAACTCGGCTGTTACGTCTTTTAGACTGCCATCCAGTTTTTCACTGCTGTAATGACCCCAGTTTGATGCCCCTAGACCTGCTTCAGCATTGGGTGTAGCCAAGATGTTCACCATCGCATATGAAGCCTCACCTGTGCCATTGCCCCATGCAATCACAGACATGGCGTAGTCGTTTTTGCGAGCCGAGCTAGAATACACCGCCCAAGGCACCACTTCCACATTAGTTTTTACGCCAATGCGTGTCCAAAACTGGGCGACGGCTTGAACCGTTTCTGGGGCCAGCGGATAACGATCCGAAGGCACATGCACACTAATTTGGAAACCTTCTGGGTATCCTGCCTCGGCTAAGAGTGCTTTTGCTCGCTCGGGATCAAAATCAATCGCAGGAATTTCCGGGTTATACCCAATAGAGCCCTCTGGCATCCACTGGTTGGCTACCGTTACCCCACCTTGCAAAATACGATCGGCAATGGCGTCACGATTAATAGCCAAAGACAGCGCCTCGCGCACACGCACATCAAGCAATGGGTTTTTCTCTAGCGGCTTGCCCGCGTTGTCTTTAATGAAATCGTTAGACTTGGGATTAAAACTAGGTTGCAACAAAAAGACGCGCAGGCCGTTATACGCAAACACATCGACTTTGCTGTCTTTTTCTAGCTTAGGTAGATCCGATACAGACACTTTATCAATCACATCCACGTCGCCTGCTAATAAGGCAGCAGTACGTGAGGCGGCATTGGCCGTATAGGTGTAATCGACTTTATCCCAAATGGGTGCTTCGCCCCAATAGTTGGGGTTTTTCTGCGCCACAATGCGCTCACCTGGCGTATAACTGACCAATGTGTACGGCCCGGTTCCGACTAAAGCTTTACCTGAGTTGAAGTCCTCGCTGCTGGCGTTTTCTGTGGCGTGCTTGCTTACAATGGGCACAGAGGCCAAGTTCAAAGGCAAGTCAGGGTTAGGGACATTGGTTTTGATTTCGAGTGTATTGGGATCAAGAATGGTGACACTATCAATAGTGCGTACATAGCCAGTAAATGGCGCTACCGAGCCGGGTACGTTACGAATGCGCTCAATGGAATACACCACGTCCTCGGCCACAAAGGGCTCGCCATCGCTCCATTTCACGCCTTCGCGCAAACTAAACTGCCAGGTGGTGGGGTCGATGTTTTTCCATTCCGTTGCCAATGAAGGTAAAAGTTGGTTGTGGTAGTTGCCCACCAACATATCAAAGAAAAACAAACCTGCGGAACGATCGCCCGCATAGTTATTAAGCTGAGGATCTAAAGACGAAAGATTATCTGCAAAAGCAATCTTCAAATTATTTTCTTGAGCAAAGGCTGCACTGGAAAGCAGACCTGCCACTAACGAGGCAACAAGCAGTTTTTTCATGGTGATTCCCTTAAATTAATCGATCATTCACAACACAATCAAAAACCTAAACTAGGCTGGCATATCATTTAAATGACAAGCACTCAGGTGCTGAGGGCTTACCTCTTTTAAAACAGGCGCTTGCTCTCGGCACCGAGGCATCGCATAAGGACAGCGTGGGTGAAAATGACAGCCACTGGGTGGATTTAATGGGCTAGGTATTTCCCCTTTAATGGCGACAAATTTTTTCTTTCTATCACTAATGCGTGGAATCTCAGCAAGCAAGGCTTGGGTATAAGGGTGATTGGGACGGGCATAAATGTCAGCCGTTGGGGCTGTTTCCACAATACGCCCTAAATACATAATAGCTACCCGATCAGAAATGTGCTCGACCACCCCCAAGTCATGACTGATAAATAAGTAGGTCAACCCCAGCTCATCACGCAAATCCATGAATAGATTAACAATTTGGGCTTGGATAGAAACATCTAGCGCTGCTACCGCCTCGTCACACACCAGCACCTCGGGTTGCACGGCTAAAGCGCGTGCTATACCAATACGTTGGCGTTGGCCACCACTAAACTGATGGGGAAATCGCTGACGTAATGCGGCGCTTAACCCAGCCCGCTCTAACTGAGCACTCACATATTCGTCTACCTGTTTAGAGGTAGTCAGACCGTGAATTACTGGAGCCTCACCAACACTTTGGCTAATACGCAAACGGGGGTTTAGGCTTGCGTAGGGATCCTGAAAAATCATTTGAATACGCAACTGACTCTGCTGCCATTGAGTTGAGCTCATTTGTGCATTATCTACCCCGTCTATCCATATCTTGCCCGATGTGGGTGGTAGAATTCCCGCCACCATTCGTCCTAGCGTCGATTTTCCACAGCCTGATTCACCCACCAAACCCACGACCTCGCCGGGCCAAATCGCTAAATCCACGTGATTCACTGCTGAGGTCACTACGGGCTTGGCCTGTAAGCCAAGCTGTTGTAGGGTTTGCCTAGCCCAGCTGTTTTTCTTTAAGCCAAACTGTTTTGAGAGCTGTTCGACACGTACCACGGGCTCTGTCATAACACATCCTCCACCGATGGCTGCAAGCTTGCGCTTGGGAAAAAACAACGTACGGCATGCTCGGGCACTAGCTCGACTAGCTCTGGTGTTTGGGCGCACTTAGGTTGAGCGCGCTCACAGCGAGCGGCAAAGGCGCAACCGCGAGGTAAGTCAAGTAAGCTAGGTGTCATACCTTTAATTTGGCGCAAACGCTGCCCACGCGGATTGTTGCTAGGCAAACTGTTAATCAACCCCTCGGTATAGGGATGCTGAGGCCGGGTTAATACCTGATCAATCGTACCTGTTTCTACAATTTTGCCCGCGTACATCACCGCTAAACGATCGGCTAAGCCAGCGACTACAGACAAATCATGGGTAATCCAAATTAAAGCCGTTCCTGAATCCTGAGCCAGTTTTTGAATTTCCGCCAAAATTTGCGCTTGAATGGTGACATCTAATGCCGTGGTTGGCTCATCGGCAATAATTAAATCGGGTTTCAGCAACAAAGCAATAGCGATCGCCACACGCTGCCTCATCCCCCCCGATAGTTGATGAGGATAGGAGGTTAAACGCTCTTCAGGGCTAGGCACCCCCATTAATGCTAAGGCTTGCGCTGCACGCAAACGTGCGTCGGTGCGACTGATTTTTTCATGGGCGCGCAGCGTTTCAATCATTTGCGTGTCTATGCGTAATACAGGATTCAAGGTCATCATGGGATCTTGAAAGATCATGGCAATACGATTACCACGCAATTGACGCATCTGCTTTTCAGTTAAATCGAGTAAGTTCTGCCCTTTATAGTTAATTTGCCCACCCACTATACGGCCGGGCTCATCAACTAGACGCATAATGGAAAAACCCGTGACGGACTTACCCGAGCCGGACTCACCTACCAGCCCTACAATCTCACCAGGCTTTACCTTTAAACTGACGCCATTTACGGCCAGAGCCTGGCCTTCGTCGGTAATGAATGCGGTTTTTAAATCGTGAACATCAAGCAAATAATCGGTATGCATTAGAGCGCCCTCGGGTTATAGATATCACGCAAGCGATCCGCAATGAGGTTTAACGAAACAATAGTCAGCAGTAGAGCAATACCTGGGAAGAAACTAATCCAATACTGGCCAGACAACATGTATTGGTAGCCATTTGAAATAAGTAAACCTAAAGAAGGCTCGGTCACCGGCACCCCTAGACCCAAAAAGCTCATGGTGGCCTCAAGTGTAATGGCTCGCGCCACTTGTAACGCCGCAATCACGATGAGGGCAGGCAAACAATTGACTAAAATGTGACGCAGCATAATGCGCCATTTCGGTATCACAAGATTGTGAGCGGCGGCCACGTATTCTTTTTCTCGTTCAGCTAAGGCTTGACCACGTGCCGTACGCGCATAGTAGGCCCATTCAAGAATTACCAGCGTCAGAATGACATTTCCCACCCCTTTACCTAGGTACGCCAAAATCATCATGGCCACTAAGATAGAGGGAAAAGACAGCATGAGGTCTACGGTACGCATTAATACCGCATCGACTCGCCCTCCGAAATAAGCCGACACAATGCCCAAGGTAGTGCCTAGTACGCTAGCAATTAAAGCAGACCCTAACCCCACAAATAAACTAATCCGCAACCCATACACAATGGCAGAGTACAAGTCACGACCCTGGCCATCGGTGCCTAACCAATAAGTAAAGGTGCCCATGCCATTTTCAGACCCGGGCGCTAAACGTGAGTCCAAGATATCGAGCTGCATGAGGTCGTATGGATTTTGTGGGGTAATCCACGGGGCAAAAATCGCAGCAAATACCAACAAGGTTCCACAAACCAAGCCAAATACGGCACGCTTTGATTGTAAAAAATGACGCCAGTTTTCTTTAAATAAAGAGCTTTTAAGAACTGGCTGCGTGGAATGGGAGGAAGTAGAGACGGTCTTAGTCATGCGCTTGGCTCCTTGCGTACGCGTGGATCAATTAGCCGATACGCCACATCTACCAGAAAGTTAATTGTCACAAACACACAGACGATTAAGATCAGGTAGGCCAAAATAACGGGACGGTCTAAGTTGTTGATACTGTCTAAGATTAATTTACCTGCACCGGGCCAAGAAAAAATACTTTCTGTGACCACCGCACCGGCTATGGTTACGCCCAGCTCAAGCCCGATCACCGTCACGAGTGGAATCATTAAATTGCGTAATACATGCACGCCAATAATTCGACTGGGAGCTAGCCCTTTCGCTTTAGCAAACTTGATGTAGTCCAAAGGTAAAACCTCGCGCACCCCAGCATGGGTTAAACGTATTACCAATGACATCTTGAAAAGCGCCAAATTAAACGCTGGCAGTATCATGTGATAGAGGCCATCGGCGGTCAGAAAAGACCATTGCAAACCCCAAAGGGTGACCGTTGTGCCGCGACCACTAGCAGGTAGCCAACCTAAAGACACGCTAAAGGCCATAATCAGCATTAAGCCTACCCAAAAGGTAGGCAAGGAAAAGCCAAGAATACTGCCAGTCATAATCACATGTGACCAAGTGCTTTTAGGATATAAGCCAGAAATAAGCCCTAATGGCACCCCAACGACCAAGGCAATAATTAACGCAGCAAAAGCCAATTCCATGGTCGCAGGCAAGCGCTGTAACACGAGCTCTAATGCGGGCTGGTTATAAATAAAGCTATAGCCTAAGTCACCCTGCAACGCACTGATTAGAAAACGACCGTATTGTTGCCAAAGCGGTAAATCTAACCCCAACTGCTGCATAATAGCGGCCCTATCTCGCTGATCGGTTTCGGGGCCAATTAAAATATCTGCCGGGTTGCCAATTAAGTGCAACCCAATAAACACAATCAAGGTCATCAGCAGAATAACGACTATGGCTTGTGCAAACCGTTTCAACACCCAAACTATCATGCAGACTCCGTTGCGTTAGGGGAAGCAGGTTGCCATTCGTCCCCTTCTAGCTCGGGTTCGGAAAAAGCCACTAAGCGTTGGTAATACTGTTCGATGTCTTCTTGGTACAGCGAGCCTGCGATATTACGCGCGATGGCTTGAGCGCCATCTGAAATAGCAGGAATATCACCAGAAACCGTGCCATGCGTTGCCACAGCAGGGTAATTAAAGCAATAAATGTGGCTAAGGCTTTTGGCATCGACCCCGTCTTTAGCTTGGAAGGCAAACTGCGCATCTAAATCGGGACAGGCGCTGAGTTCTGCGTCTTCCTGTCCGGCAGGGGGCGTATAGCGATCTGCCCACGTGCGCACGAAAGGCGCAAAGCTGGCGTATTCGGGGCGTAACTGCCAGTCGATTTTGAAGCCTGTAGCCGCGATGAGAAAATCAACCACAAACTCGCCTTGAGTGGTAGCAATATGCAGCTGCTGATTTTTCACCTGAACCTGCTTTATTTGACAGTCCACGTTAAAGTAGGCGTTGTCATGCGATGAAACACGCAGGGTGCTATTACGAGGCGGAGGCACTTGCTGCACGTTAATATAGTGGCGAATACGCCATTTCCATTCATCCGCCAAACCATAAAACCCGTTGACGATACCGGGGTTTCCTGCGCCTTTCCCCTTATTCACAGTAGGAATGGTGGCACGGCGAATTAACAAATCAACCCGTTCGGCACCACTTTCTAACGCGGTGGCAGCACTATCCATCGCGGAAGCGCCAGCGCCAATTACCGCCACTTTTTTTCCTCGTAGCTGTTCATAATCGTAGGGGTCTGACGAATGCGCCCAGAACTGACGGGGAATCGTATCCAAGAACGCTGGCACGGTTGGCCCACCTAGCCCATCGCGCCCTGTAGCCAAAATAATACGTCGGGCTAGAAGTTGTTGAGTTTGGCCTTTGGCTTGTACGGTCAACGTAATGTAGGGCTCTGGGTGCAACTCGACGGCTGTAACTTTATGCTCATTTTTTACAGGCAGCTGTAAAACGGCTCTGTACCAACGCAAATAGTCCATCCACTGCAAACGCGGGATTTTATCTAGCTCAGCCCATTGCTGCGCCCCAAACTGGGCTTCGTACCAAGCTCTGAAGGTTAACGAGGGAATGCCTAAGGCTGGCCCTGTGAGTTGTTTTGGGGATCGCAAGGTTTCCATACGGGCTGTAGTCGCCCATGGCCCTTCGTAACCAACCGGCGCCGCGTCTAAGACTAAAGGCTCTATACCCAAAAAGCGTAGTGCAGCAGCAGCGGTTAGGCCCGCCATGCCACCCCCAATAATCACGACCTCTTCGACTTTTTCGCCATCTACGGTATGGGCATGCACCCAGGTTTTAGCAGGTAACTCCAAGCGAGAGAGGTCTTCTTGGAGCCGTGCCTCTAATTGTTCTAAACCAGCTTTTTGAATTGACATAGGTGAGCTTCGAATAAAAAACCGCCACCTGCTTTGCTACATAGCGTGGCGGTATATGGATTTGGTTGTATCTTCATTTTATAGAATATAGAAACAGTTCTTTATATTGATTGGTAGAAAGCATATAGAACCAATCTTTATTAAGTATAAAGCCCCCACCCGTAAAAAAACGAGTGGGGGCTTTAGGCATTGACTTAGTCCTTGGGGTCACGCCACCGAGGGCGCTTGTTAGGGCCTAAGAAAAAAAACCTTTTACCTTATCTGTCCAGGATTGCGTCTTTGGGGAGTGCTTTTCCCCCCCTGATGTTAACGACTCCTCGAACTGACGCAGTAATTGTTTTTGCTCATCAGTCAATCGCACAGGCGTTTCTACCTGAACATGGCAATACAAATCGCCAGGGTAACTTGAGCGCAAGCCTTTGATCCCCTTGCCACGCAAACGGAATACCTTACCCGCTTGAGTACCCTCGGGAATGGTAATGGCACCGCGCCCCGTTAGAGTCGGTACCTCGACCTCACCACCTAACGCGGCCGTTGTGAAAGGAAGCGGTAGACTGCAATGCAGGTCGTCACCTTCGCGCTCAAAAATGCCATGCGCTTTAAGATGGATTTCCACATAGAGGTCACCGGGAGGGCCGCCGTTGGCACCAGGCTCGCCGTTACCCGCTGAACGAATCCGCATACCATCATCAATACCAGCCGGAATATTTACCTGCAAGGTTTTAGTCTTGCGCACTCGACCTACGCCGTCACACGCATTACACGGGTCGGTAATTTCTTGACCTGTACCATGACAAGTAGGACAGGTCTGTTGCACACTGAAAAAACCTTGCTGCATGCGCACAGCCCCTGCACCATTACATGTGGTACAGGTACGGGGTGAAGTGCCCGGTTTAGCACCAGATCCATCACACACATCACAGTTTTCCCAACTGGGAACCCGAATTTCGGTATCAAAGCCAGTCGCAGCCTGCTCGAGACTGATTTCTAGCGAGTAACGTAAATCGGCGCCACGTTGCACACGTGGACCACCACCGCCACCACCGCGACGGCCCCCACCAAATAAATCACCAAAAATATCACCAAAAGCGTCAGCAAAGTCAGCGCCACCCATACCGCCCATGCCACCCATACCGCCCATCCCATTGGGATCCACGCCGGCATGACCGAAACGGTCGTAGGCGCTACGTTTCTCATCATCGTAGAGAATTTCGTAGGCCTCTTTGACTTCTTTAAACTTATCTTCGGCTTCTTTGCTATCCGGATTACGATCCGGATGGTATTTCATCGCTAATTTGCGATAGGCTTTACGAATGTCCTCTTTGGAGGCATTTTTTGCTAAGCCTAAAACTTCATAAAAATCGCGTTTTGCCATAATGACTTCCAGCGTAATTTACTAGTACAGTAACAAGATAGCCCGATCTCTGATAAAGATCAGAAACCGGGCCCATCCCACATCGCTACTGCAGCGAATTAGTCACGCTTAACTTCTTTGAAGTCGGCATCAACCACATTATCGTCTGCAGAAGGTTGAGCCTCAGCTTGACCACCTTGTTGCGCTTGCATGTCGGCGTAGATAGCCTCGCCTAATTTTTGCGCAGCGGTTGCTAATGCTTCGGTCTTAGCATCGATCTCGGCTTTATCATCGCCTTTGCTTGCTGTTTCCAGTTCAGTCACAGCGGCTTCAATGGCTGCTTTGGTTTCTGCATCCACTTTGTCGCCATGCTCTTCAAGGGACTTACGTGTTGAGTGAACTAAGGCTTCAGCCTGATTTCGAGCTGTTGCTAGCTCGGCAATGCGGCGGTCGTCTTCAGCGTGGGCTTCGGCATCAGCCACCATGCGTTGTACTTCTTCCTCAGACAAACCAGAGCTGGCTTTAATCGTGATTTTGTTTTCTTTACCTGTACCTTTGTCTTTTGCCGATACATTCAAGATACCGTTTGCATCAATATCAAACGTCACTTCAATCTGAGGCTCACCACGACGTGATGGCGGGATACCTTCGAGGTTGAACTCGCCAAGCGCTTTGTTTCCTGCAGCTATTTCACGCTCGCCTTGGAACACCTTAATGGTTACGGCAGGCTGGTTGTCATCTGCTGTAGAAAACACCTGTGAGTGACGAGTTGGAATAGTGGTGTTTTTCTGAATCATTTTAGTCATCACACCGCCTAGGGTTTCAATACCCAAAGATAACGGTGTTACGTCTAATAGTAAGACGTCAGAACGGTCACCTGACAACACAGAACCTTGAATTGCAGCGCCTGTGGCAACGGCTTCGTCTGGGTTCACATCACGACGGGGCTCACGACCAAAAAACTCTTTTACTTTTTCCTGAACCTTGGGCATACGGGTCATACCACCCACCAAGATTACATCGTGGATGTCTGAGACTTTTACACCGGCATCTTTAATGGCGGTACGGCAAGGCTCAAGTGAACGCTCGATTAGGTCATCAACTAAAGCTTCTAATTTAGCACGCGTGATTTTCAAATTCAGGTGCTTAGGACCTGATGCATCTGCCGTAATATAGGGCAAGTTGATCTCTGTCTGTGTGGTAGAAGAGAGTTCAATTTTTGCCTTCTCAGCGGCTTCTTTTAGGCGCTGTAAAGCCAACACGTCTTTGGATAAATCCGCACCACTTTCTTTCTTGAACTCATCAATAATGTAATCAATGATGCGCTGGTCAAAGTCTTCACCACCTAAGAAGGTGTCACCGTTAGTAGAAAGCACTTCGAACTGCTTTTCACCATCGATATCAGCGATTTCAATGATGGACACGTCAAACGTACCACCACCCAAGTCATACACAGCAATTTTGCTATCGCCCTTGGCGGCTTTATCTAGACCAAAAGCCAATGCCGCAGCCGTCGGCTCGTTAATGATGCGTTTTACATCAAGGCCCGCGATACGACCGGCATCTTTAGTGGCTTGACGCTGGCTATCGTTAAAGTAAGCAGGAACGGTAATAACGGCTTCAGTCACCTCTTCACCGAGGTAATCTTCTGCGGTTTTCTTCATCTTACGAAGAATATCGGCAGAAACTTGTTGGGGAGCTAAGGCTTTACCTTGGGCTTCTACCCATGCATCGCCGTTGTCTGCTTTGATAATTTTGTAAGGCATTTTGCTGATGTCGTCTTGAACAGCTTTTTCATCAAAGCGACGACCAATTAAGCGCTTAACCGCAAAAATAGTATTTGTGGGGTTAGTCACTGCTTGGCGCTTGGCTGGTGCCCCAGCTAATACCTCGCCATCATCCATATAGGCGACGATAGACGGAGTAGTACGGCCACCCTCAGCATTTTCAATAATACGAATTTGGTCACCTTCTTGAACAGATACACAGCTGTTCGTGGTTCCTAAGTCGATACCAATAATTTTGCTCATTTTTTATTCCTAGCCTGAATGCGGTTTAAGGCAAACCGCAGAAATTTAATTAGTTAATACCTATATGGGGTAGGGTTTTATTATTTCAAGTCTTCAAAAACAAAAACTATCCAGCTGACACCATAACCAAAGCGGGACGTAAAACACGGTCTGATAAGGCATAGCCTTTTTGCAAGACTTGGGCCACGGTATCTTTGGGGTGCTCTGACGGAATTGCAGAGATAGCCTGATGGGTATGAGGATCAAATTTGTCGCCAATTTGCGGCGCAATTTCGATCAATTTATGGCGTTCAAATGCGCTATTTAACTGACGCAATGTGGTTTCTACGCCCTCGGATAGCACCTCAATCGTTTGAGTCTCTTGGGCTAGTGCTGCCTCTAAGCTATCACGTACGGGGATCAAGCTTTCTGCAAAACTTTCTACTGCGAATTTGCGCGCTTTGGCTACGTCTTCGGTTGCACGACGGCGAATATTTTCCATCTCGGCCTTAGCACGTAGCAATTGATCGTAATACTCAGCCACTTTGGCCTGAGTCTCGGAAAGCTCAGCCTCTAGGTTGGTTTCTTGGGGAAACTGGAGGGTCTCGTCGTTAGCATCGGTGAACAACTCCTCCGCCTGACTCTGCGTTTCGGACTGTTCGGCCTCTGGGGATATGTCTTGGGTAGGATCCTGTGGCTGCTTCGGTGCGGACATAACTTTCTCCACGATAAAATAAATGAATTGCAATAAAAAATAACATGGGGGCCAACGCCCCCACTTCAAGTGTTTAATTCCACTTTTTCATGCGGCCCATTAAAATTGATTTTGAATACGGCGGTAGGCTTGGGCAAAGGTGACGTTGGTGTGCATGACCGACTCTGAAAACTCTTTGGCTGACTGCGGCACCGTATCTAAGGCCGTTAGGTCTGTCGCCCCTGTTACAACCGTTGCGGAAGGCAAATAGAACCGTTCAGGAATATCATGCCCATCTACCACACAGTTGTGGCGAATAACGGCCGAATCCCCTACCGTACAGTTAAATAAGACCGAGTTAAAGCCAATAAACACATGGCTACCTACCGTACACGGACCGTGCACTATAGATCGATGCGCAATAGAACTGCTTGCGCCAATAGTGACCGCAGCCCCATCTTTAGAATGGATGACCACCCCGTCTTGAATATTGGAATTAGCGCCAATCGTAATCGGTTCTAAATGCCCATTTTCATCGACTTCATCAGCACGAATCACTGCGTATGGGCCAATAAACACATGAGGACCTACCTCTACCCGACCACATAATATGGCAGTCGGATCCACAAAAGCCGTTTCATGCACGACTGGGTAATCACCCCGAGGGTTTTTTCTAAGCATTAGTCTTTCCTGAATAAAAGCCGATAGAGTTAAAGCACACGTTTTATCGTTTGCATTGACTCTAGGTCACACTGTGTTAATTGGGCTAAACCGAGGGGTGTAGGTCTAGCTGCCTTGGACTGCACAACACGCTATCGCGCACCACGGCGCTTATCATGTTGCACTTTTAGGGGTTATGGCTAAGGGCATTGGACAGCATTCGCGCCGTAATGTCGACAATAGGAATGACTTTATCGTACGCCATGCGAGATGGCCCAATTACCCCTAAGGTGCCTAGCACCTGACCATCTGCGCCATAAGGGGCCGTGACAACAGAGACATCCTCAAGGGGTACCATTTGCGAGTCACCACCAATATAAATTTGGACCCCTTGCCCTTGGCGCGAACTATCAAGCAAATGCAACCAGTCGGTTTTCTTTTCAAATAAATCGAATAAATGCCGTAGACGGTCCATATTGGCTACCATTTCACTGACATTCAGAAATTTGCTTTCACCTGACAACACAAGGGCTTCGGCACTGTCTTCCTCGGACTCGCCCGCCTCGACCGCGGCTTGCATCAGTCGAGAGATATCACGCCGCAATGAGGACAACTCTAGGGATAAGGCCTCGCGTACTTGGGCAAAAGATAAACCCGAAAAATGCTGGTTAAAAAAATTACTGGCCTCGATTAGCTCGTGCTCTTTGTAGTCACGCGACACAAATAAAATTCGATTTTGCACATCGCCGCTAGGTGTGACAATAATAAGCAAAACGCGTTTGTTCGATAAACGAATAAAATCAATTTGCTTAAACGTTTGAGCCCGCTTTGGTGCTAATACCACACCAACAAATTGCGATAGGTTAGACAGTAAATCGGCTGCTGAGCTGACAGCTTTCGCTGGCTCATGCACAGGCAACTGCTGACTTAACGTCGTGGCTATGCAAAGCTCATGACGCGGCACCGCTAAGAGCTGGTCGACAAAAATACGATAGCCTTGGGGGGTAGGAATTCGCCCTGCCGAAGTATGCGGGCTTTGAATTAAGCCCAAGTCCTCGAGATCCGCCATTACATTGCGAATTGTGGCCGGCGATAAGTCTACCACCTGCGATAGAGTCTTAGACCCTACCGGCTGACCGTCCACAATATAACGTTCGATCAGGACGTTCAGTAATGCACTCGCTCTATCATCCATAGTATTAAATATATAGGGTTGGCGTTCAGAAACGCTTTCTAAGGCAACAAAAAAACCATTGCGCCTTTATAATTCTAACTAATTATTATCTAACACATCACAAGGTCACCCCCCATGCACTTTAAATCGGTAGCAATTATTGGTCGCTATCAAGACAGTGGTTTAGATGCACCTGTGCGTGCTTTAGCTCAAACCTTACAACGAGCAGGCTGTCAGGTCATCATCGAAGCCGATACCGCGCGCTATGCCGGTATTAACGATATGGCCACACGCAGTTACGATGAAATCGGAACCTCTGCCGATTTAGCCGTTATTATGGGCGGCGACGGCACAATGATTGGGGCAGCACGCAAGTTGGCTAATTTTCGTGTGCCTTTAATTGGCATCAACCACGGGCGTTTGGGTTTTATTACTGATATCCCCTTAACGAACGCCCATGAAGCGGTGACAAGCGTGATTCAAGGAAACTACACGCTCGAAGAGCGTAGCCTACTTGAAGGTCGTATTGTACGCGGTGATCAAATACTTTATTCGGGCATAGCACTCAACGATATTGTTATTAATCGTGCTGGACGCGGCGGCATGATCGAGCTTAGTGTAGAACTAGATGGCAGTTTTATGCATCGTCAACGAGCCGATGGTGTGGTAATTTCTACCCCAACTGGTTCGACTGCATATGCGCTAGCTGCTAATGGCCCTATTTTATACCCAACCTTAGATGCGTTACTTTTGGTGCCTGTGGCCCCACAAACCTTGTCGAATCGCCCCGTAGTAGTGCCCGGCACCAGCACGCTCAGTCTTACTATTACCACCCTAGGGCGCGTGCAATCAGGGGCCAGTGTACACTTCGATATGCAAACCTTGTCCGACTGCCAACCCGGTGACCGAATTGATATTCGTCGCGCCCAAAACACGGTGCGCTTTATCCATCCCGAAGGCTATAGCTTTTTTTCTACCTTAAGGCAAAAATTAGGCTGGAATCGTTTCCCTGCTGACGAGAACGAGTAACTGACTATGTTATGTTCCCTACACCTTCGTGACTTTGTAATTGTGGATCAAAATCACATTGATTTTGGTGCAGGTTTTACCGTCTTTTCTGGTGAAACAGGCGCAGGCAAATCCATTTTAATTGATGCGCTGTCTCTGGTTCTAGGAGGTCGAGGGGATAGCAGCGTGATCCGAGCGGGTGCCGAGCGCACTGAAATTATAGCTACATTCACGACCACACCCAGCACAACGGCTTGGCTTAATACCAATGACTTTGAACACAATGACGAGCTCATTCTGCGCCGCCTGATCGACCAACAGGGCCGCAGCAGGACGTATATTAACGGCACCCCCTGTACGGTGGCACAGTTACGCGAGCTAGGAGCCCAGCTCATTGATATCCATGGGCAACACGCACATCAAAGCTTATTAAACCCCCAAAGCCAATACACCATTCTTGATACCCAAGGTCAACATCTAGCGCTTAGCCAACAGGTAGCCAAAGCTTGGCAACAGTGGCAACAAGCGCTTTCCACATACAATCATGCCCTCACAAGCAGCCAGTTACATCAACAAGAGCTTGAGCTCGTAGAATGGCAAATCCAACAATTGACGGATCTAGGTCTGGGCGAGGGAGACTGGGAACGCTTAAGCCAAGAACACCAGCGTCTGGCTCATGCGCAATCTTTATTAGATAACGCCGGTCACGCCTTGCATTTGCTCGAAGCCGACAGTGGGGCTCTGCCTCAGCTTAACAGTGCCTTGCATCAGTTGCAGAGTGTCCTTAGCCACGACCCTAACTTACAAAACATCTATCAAATCCTTGAGTCCGCACAAATCGCTTGCGCTGAAACCATTTCCGATCTGAATAGCTACGTTAGCGATGTAGAGCTAGACCCCGAACGGCTTGAGCACATTGATCAACAAATGTCTGCCGCTTTTTCATTAGCGCGCAAACATAAATGCGAACCAGAGGCTTTGCCTGACCTGCTCGAGCAGCTGATGACACGTCAACAACAACTCCACCAATCCGTTGACATCGAGAGCCTGCAAACCCAAGTCAATAAAGCGCAAAATCACTACACAGACTTAGCTGAACAACTCAGCAAGGCTCGGGCTGTCACCAGCCAAAATTTAAATCATCATGTCAGTGCCGCCATGCAACAGCTTTCTATGCTAGGCGGACAATTTGTGGTTCAGCTCACTCCTACGGATGCTAGCGCCCATGGCAATGAAAAGGTCGAGTTTTTAGTGGCTGGCCATCCGGGCGTAAAGCCTGCCCCTTTAACTAAAGTGGCATCGGGGGGCGAACTATCGCGTATTTCATTAGCCTTATCGGTGATAGCAAGCCAAGCGGCTCGCGTGCCCACCCTGATTTTCGACGAGGTAGACAGTGGTATTGGGGGTGCTGTCGCCGAGGTAGTTGGCCGTCTACTGCATGAACTAGGCCAACGCCATCAGGTGCTGTGCGTGACACACTTGCCCCAAGTTGCAGCGTATGGTGACACGCATTATCTCGTCAGCAAGCAAACGCAAAACAACGCTACCGTTTCTAAAATACAACAACTTAACGAATCTGAGCGCGTAGAAGAAATTTCTCGAATGCTAGGAGGAATTGAAATCACCTCGACGACTCGTCAACATGCTAAAGAAATGCTTGGGCTGACTCATTGAAGCTTAAACAAAAAAGGGGCATAGCGCCCCTTTTTTTGAGATTAAGACTTAACGTTTACCACGTCCACTTTTAGATGTTGTGATGCATTCATCGCAAAGGCCATATAACACTAGCGTATGGCTTTCTAATTCGAAACCGAGATTATCAGCGATCACATATTGACGTTTTTCGATTTCAGGATCGGAGAACTCAACGACTTTGGCGCAATTTGTGCAGATAAAATGGTCGTGGTGATCGCCGTCATTAAGCTCGAATACCGCTTTGCCACCGTCAAACTGACTGCGCATTAAAATACCCGCCTGCTCAAATTGAGTCAGGACGCGGTACACTGTGGCTAAGCCAATATCGACATCTTCGGCAATTAAAATGCGGTAGACGTCTTCGGCGCTGAGGTGACGCAGCTCTTCGGTGCCGTCATGTCGACGGAATACATCTAGAATCTTTAGGCGCGGAAATGTCGCCTTAAGCCCCATATTTTTCAGTTCATTTTGGTCTTTCATAAGCGAGATTATATATCTGATTGGGGTAAGGCTCGTTGCCCGCACTGCATAGTGCAGCCGGATTTCGAGGTGAAATTTACAATGAGCACGATGCACATTTCAATAAACCCTTATATGATAACGATTTTATCCTAACAGGGGCACGGTAAAGCAATGATTGCAAAAAAATACTCTACTTTTTTGCGCGTAGGCCTAATAGCTGGGCTGTCCGCGCTAACCCTTAGTGCATGCAGTGGCACCAAATGGGGGTTTCCTTATAAAGCCCCTGTACAACAAGGCAACTGGCTTACAGAGGCTCAGGTAAATCGTCTTTCTGTCGGCATGAGCCGAGAGCAAGTGCACTTTTTGCTAGGCACCCCTACTTTGCAAGATATTTTCCACAGCAATCGCTGGGACTATCCTTATTATCATAAACCAGGTACAGGGAATCCTGAACTACGTACCTTTACTGTTTGGTTTGAGGGTGATGAGCTGGTGCGTTGGGAGGGCGACCCGCAACCGAATCGTCAGCCATACGAACAAGCCGACTCGGGTGCTAACGCCGTTCAGACTGCCCCTAACGATGACAGCTCGGCCAACCCAGTGACTAACCCTGTATTGCCCCCTGCCGAGGCCGGCATTCAAGAAGAGCCTTTACGGTAAACTAGCTATCCATTTACTCCGCTTTTCTTGAATTTTTCTTAAAGGAAACGTTATGCGTATCGCTATTGCAGGCGCTAACGGTCGTATGGGTCGCATGTTGATCGAAGCTGTGCTCAAAAGCTCAGATTTACAACTTGCCGTCGCCCTAGATCATACAGGTGCTGATTCCATTGGGCTTGATGCCGGGGCTTTTTTAGGCCAAACCACAGGGGTTGTCATTACTGATGACCTTGATCAACTACGCCAAGCCGATTGTTTAATTGATTTTACTCGTCCAGCTGGCACCTTAAACCATTTACAAGCTTGCATCACGCATCAATGCAAACTCGTCATTGGTACCACTGGATTTAGCGAAGCAGAAAAACAGCAAATTGCTGCAGCAGCAGAACAGACAGCCATTGTCTTTGCTCCAAATATGAGCGTAGGCGTTAATGTGGCGCTGCGCTTAATTGAAATGGCTGCCAAGCTCATGAACCAAGGTTTTGATGCCGAAGTGTTCGAGGCTCACCATCGTCACAAAGTCGATGCCCCTTCAGGAACGGCTCTTGCCATGGGCGAAGCCGTCGCTAAAGCATGGGATGTCGAGCTTAACGAGGTGGCTGATTGGACCCGTCACGGCGAAACCGGGGCACGCGAAGACGGGCGAATTGGGTTTTCAGTGGTGCGTGGCGGCGATATTATCGGTGACCATACGGTGTTTTTCTGCGGTGAAGGCGAGCGTATTGAAATCACCCATCGCTCCAGCAATCGCAGCACCTATGCTCAAGGTAGTCTACGAGCTGTACGCTTTTTAGCCCAGAAAGACACGGGCTTATATTCAATGCAAGACGTGTTAGATGCCTAATCTAAAAAAAGCTTGGTCAACACCAAGCTTTTTTTTAGCTCATTTCAATGGGTTCTTGTTCCAACTGCACCCCAAACATGGCATACACATCGGCTTGCACCTGCTGCACGAGCGCATGCACATCAGTCGCACTCGCACCACCATAATTTACTAACACCAGCGCTTGACGACGGTGCATACCTACTGGCCCAAGACGTTTACCCTTCCATCCTGCTTGCTCAATCAGCCACCCTGCGGCTAATTTCATTTGATTGCCCTGCTCGTAAGCCACTACTGCTGGATACTGCGCGTAAATTTGCTCATACACGGCTTTAGAAACAACAGGATTTTTAAAAAAACTGCCGGCATTCGCTAATTGGCGTGGATCAGGCAACTTGTGCTGACGCACAGCGATAACGGCATCAAAAATAGCCCGAGCATTGACTTCTTTTTGTAGCCCGGGATGATTGAAGAGATCGGGATAGCGTAAGATAGGCTGCCATGTCGCGCGCGTGCAAAGCTTAAACTGTACCGCGGCAATTACATAGCGACCGCTTGGAGCACGTTTAAATAGACTGTCACGATACGCAAACTCGCACTGCTGAGCACTAAAATAACGCCAACTGGCTTGGTGAAAATCCCACACCTGAACCTGATGCACAAATTGCTGTAGCTCTACGCCATAGGCACCAATATTTTGCACAGGCGCTGCGCCCACCGTGCCGGGTATTAAAGCGAGATTTTCTAGCCCCAACCAGTTGTTCTGTACACAATGCTCGACAAAGTCATGCCAATTTTCACCGGCTTGAGCTTCTATAATACAGTCGGTGTCAGTTTGGCTAACTAAGCGTATGCCACAATTTTGCATTTTAATCAGTAAGCCAGGTAATACGGATGCTAAAACGACATTACTGCCCCCGCCTAAAACGCGATACGATTCAAACTGCGCGACCAGGTTTTGTAATGAGGGAATCGTATCTATATGATCAATGCACACCAGGGATTGTGCCGTTGATGCTAAAGCAAGGGTATTATCTGAATCCAATTGATAATTAGATTGCACAAGCACAGTGAAGCTCTCTTAAGGGTCATAGAAACCTTCATCATGCAGGATTTTTACTTTTTTTTCAAAAAAAGTTGACAACATTGAAAGAAACACGCTATATTTATCTTTTTGCAGAACACAGCATTTAATTAAAAG
Source organism: Paenalcaligenes hominis (assembly GCF_011927625.1). Classification (GTDB taxonomy): domain Bacteria; phylum Pseudomonadota; class Gammaproteobacteria; order Burkholderiales; family Burkholderiaceae_B; genus Paenalcaligenes; species Paenalcaligenes hominis. The sequence goes on along the minus strand of NZ_JAATIZ010000006.1, from coordinate 57,375 downwards.
CTAAACCCTGTGCCAGCAAAACTATTGACAAAAAGATAAAATCGCAGTATAGTTATCTTTTTAGCAACCACAGTTTGATAAAAACTTAGCAGCAAGAAAAACTTGCAAAAACAAAAACACTAAGTTATAATTTCAAACACTGGGAAACAAACCCAGCAATAAAAATAACAACGCGGGAATAGCTCAGTTGGTAGAGCGCAACCTTGCCAAGGTTGAAGTCGCGAGTTCGAGTCTCGTTTCCCGCTCCAAATTCTTAAAAAGCCCAAACTATGTTTGGGCTTTTTTACGTCTATTGCTTTGCTACGCAAACCCTCTGCCCCTCCCTAATCCTGCTAGCTACAGGTACAATGCCTAACCTTGTCCTAGTGACCGATTTCCAGTAAATGGAGCCATCCCCATGGATTTACTCTTTGTACTACTGACGTTATTTGTTGTGTGGCGTGTGCTGTGCTTACGCTATCAGAAAGCCCACATTCATTTATTAAGTCATTACTTAGCCTCACTTCAATTAGAAAAACATATTGAGACGCTAACACAAGGCTATTTGCGCGCTATTAGTTCAGAAACAGAATCGCGCCAACACCAAATTTTTGAAGCACTGGCGCCATCTGAACAGGCGGTAGCAAGCCAAACACAGAGCTTAGCCACAAAAATGGAGTCGGCAGCCCCTTTGCAAACACGAATTGGCGTCTTACCCTTTTGCTTGCCTTACATAGAACATATTGTTCCTAGCTTAACGCGGGACTTTCGTGAATTACTTCGTATTCATGCCGCAGGCATTCAGCATGTGGTTGATAATGAAATGGACTGGAGCCCCAAAGATCGCGCTTTCCATTTATCGGCCGAATTGTATTTATTTCAAAACAGCTGCCATTGGTTTTGTAAATCGCGCAATGTTGCCAACGCTCGTCTACAGCTCCAACATAAAGTCACTTTTGATAAAACCCTAGCGTCGGTTTCAGAACGTACGCGCTCTGCGTATCAAAACTGGCTACATCAAGCATAAAGTTCTTTTATTTTCATTAACTGTTGAGCTTGCATCATGACTGCTTGTTTACGCTTTATTAGCAACAGAACCGATTTTTCTGTGTGGACTCGAGTAGGTTTAGGGCTAGCCGCGTTACTTATTCTTTCTGGCTGCGCTACCCAACCGCCAACTACACCTGAAAACCTATGCGGTATTTTTCAAGAAAAACCCAGTTGGCGCCATGCCGCCCAGAAAACACAAAAAAAATGGGGTGTGCCGCCGCAAATTACGATGGCCATGATGTATCAGGAATCCAGCTTTAGGCACAACGCCATTCCACCACGACGCTATGTGCTTGGCTTTATTCCATGGGGTCGGGTTAGTAGCGCTTATGGCTACGCCCAAGCCAAAGACGAAACGTGGGCGGACTATAAACGGGAAGCGGGCAGTGTGCTTGCTCGACGTGATAACTTTGCCGATGCCATTGATTTTATGGGGTGGTATAGCCATAAATCTCAACAAATCAACGGTACCTCAAAGTGGGATGCCTACGGCCTTTACTTGAACTACCACGAAGGCTGGACCGGTTACAGAAATCGCACCTATGATCGCAAGGCGTGGCTTAAGCAAACGGCTACCAAAGTGCAAGCACGTGCCGAACGCTTTGGCACGCAGTACCGTAGTTGCTCATAGCCTGTATGGTTATTGTGTCTTTTTTGAAGCCAACCCTTCATAATCGTCAAATAATAACGACACACAAAAGGACAAATCATGGCTGCCACACAGCGCACAAACTTATGGCTCATGCTGGGTGCTTCGCTCATTCTCTTCTTATCACTAGGAATTCGGCATAGTTTTGGCTTATTTTTAAGCCCGATGAGCACTGAGTTTGGCTGGAACCGCGAAGTCTTTGCTTTTGCTATGGCGTTGCAAAACTTAGCCTGGGGCGTGGCGCAGCCTTTTGCTGGGGCGCTGGCTGACCGCTATGGTCCACGTCGCACTATTGCACTAGGGGGCGTATTTTATACGACAGGCTTAATTTTGATGGGCTACGCACACAGTGCACTCTCTCTGTCGCTTAGCACGGGGCTTCTTATTGGGATTGGTTTATCCGGCACGTCATTTTCGGTTTTACTTGGTGTGGTTGGTCGAGCCGCTCCGCCCGAAAAACGTAGCATGGCAATGGGCATTGCTGCCGCTGCTGGTTCCTTTGGGCAGTTTATTATGCTTCCTGGTTCCATCCACCTGATCGAGTGGCTCGGGTGGTCAGCGGCGCTGATTGTCTTGGGTCTCATCTCGGCATTGGTCTTGCCCTTAGCCACCATGATTAAAGACGCCACCCCAGCCCCTCAAACCGAAATCAATCAAAGCCTAGGCGCTGCCTTAAACGAAGCATGGCATCACTCTGGGTTTAGACTGCTTGCTTTTGGCTTCTTCGTGTGTGGCTTTCAAGTGGTTTTTATTGGGGTGCACCTTCCTGCCTATTTAGTGGATCATCAACTACCCGTCATGGCGGGGGCTACGGTATTGGCCCTAGTCGGGTTATTTAATGTAGCAGGTACGTATATTGGCGGCTGGTTAGGCGAACGGTATTCTAAACCCCGTTTACTTAGTGCCTTGTATTTAGCACGCGCAGTCGTGATTGTGCTGTTTATTTCCTTCCCCATCAGTATCTGGAGTGCGTATGCATTTGGAATGAGCATGGGCCTGCTGTGGTTATCGACAGTTCCCTTAACGAATGGCACGATTGCTACTATTTTTGGAGTCAGAAACTTGTCGATGCTTGGGGGAATTGTGTTTCTCTTTCACCAAATAGGGTCATTTTTGGGAGGTTGGCTAGGGGGCTATCTGTTCGACAAAACAGGCAGTTATGATAGTGTCTGGTATCTATCTATTGTGCTGAGCCTTGTTGCTGCCGCATTAAATTGGCCTATTCGTGAACAGGCCATTTCTCGTGCCCAAGGAGCCTATTCATGATGAAAAGAATCGGTCTAGCTGTGGTCGGAATTGGCCTAGTGGCCCTAACGCTCTATGCCTTTTATGCTTGGCGCTTTGCGGCATTTGAACTGCTGCCTATAGGGCTGCCTATGTGCTAGGCGCAGCCTGTACTCGGGCACGCTGCTAACGACCTAATGCATAAAATTCAGGATTAGGCTGCATGTGTGCCGCATTGGCTAAACGGTTCGACATACCAAAAAACGCGGCAATGGCCATAATGTCCCATGCGTCCTCTTCATCAAACCCATGTTCGGCAAGCGTTGCGTAATCGTTCTCATTAATTGCGTATGAGCTTTGTGTTACCTTGACAGCAAAATCCAACATGGCTTGATGACGCGCTGAAATAGGGGCTTTACGAAAATTAATAGCGACTTGATCCGCAATATAAGGGTCTTTAGCACGGACCCGGAGTATGGCCCCGTGTGCAATCACGCAGTAATGGCATTGGTTAACATTACTGGTCGCCACCACGATCATTTCGCGCTCAGCCAAGGTTAAATTACCCCGTTTTTCCATTAAGGCGTCATGATACGCAAAAAAGGCCCTGAACTCATCAGGTCTACGCGCCAACACCACAAATACATTGGGAATAAAGCCAGCTTTATCGTGCACCTGTTGAATTCGGTCTGCAATATCGTGAGGTAACTGATTTAAGTCGGGTAGGCTAAAGCGAGTAATAGGTTGTTCTTGTGTCATGTTTGTCTCCGGTTTTTATCGTTAATTGAGTTTTACCACCACACGGCCACGTATTTTTCCATCTAAAAGTTGTTGCGCTGTTTCTAGAGTTTGTTCTAAGGGAATTTCTTTAGCTAGCATCGTCGCCAATAGGGCAGGATCCAAGTCTGTGGCTAAACGCCGCCAAGCGCGTAAACGCAGCTCAACAGGTGCATAGACACTTTCTACCCCAATTAATTTAATACCGCGCAAAATAAACGGCGCGACGCTACTGGGAAAACTCATACTTTCTGCCAAACCACATGCCGCAACTACCCCGTAGTATTTCATGGAGGCACACACATTGGCTAAGGTATTTCCCCCCGCCACGTCAATGGCGGCAGCCCACTGCTCTTTGCCTAGGGGACGAGGCGGTTTGCTGTACTCGCTACGAGGCAAAATGTGCTTGGCGCCAAGATGCTTTAAATAATCGGCCTCATGTTCACGTCCAGTTAGAGCAGCTACCTCGTAGCCTAGTTTTGCCAATACGGCTATGGCCACACTCCCTACCCCGCCCGCTGCCCCTGTGACTAAAACAGGCCCTTTGTCGGGTGTTATCCCCTGTTGTTCCAGAGCAAGCACACATAACATGGCCGTATAACCGGCAGTGCCTATGAGCATCGTATCGCGCAACTGAAATGGTTCAGGAACACGAATTAAGTACTTGGCTGGTACCGCCGCGTATTCTGCCAAACCGCCCCAATGGGTTTCCCCTAACCCCCAACCATTGACGAGAACCTGATCGCCTTTTTGGTAGTCGGGATGAGTAGAACGCTCGACTACGCCTGAGAAATCAATACCAGGAACCATGGGAAACTGACGCGCAATGGGCGACGCCCCCGTAATAGCGAGGGCGTCTTTGTAATTAAGGGTGCTGTAAGCGACTCGCACCAGTACGTCTTCTTGGGGTAACTGATCAAGATCGAGTTTTTGTAATTGAGCCTGCTGTGCATCATTTTTCTTATCTATGACTAAAGCATTAAACATCTGTTTCTCCGTTGACCTGCCAAACCGATATTAACCCTAGGAGGTATCGCACTCTTGGGGGGCTTTGTGTAAAGTTATCACAGTACTCATACAAAAACGAATCCTTTCATGGTTGGAGTAGACAATGCTTGACCAAGAATCGCCCCTAGTTTTACACACTGAACACAGTGGCATCGTCACCCTTGAGTTAAATCGTCCCCATCAATTCAATGCGCTATCACACGAGCTTTTACAGGCCTTAGCGCAGCATATCGAAGCCATCGAACGCAACCCTCAAGCTCGTGTTGTTATTCTTCAGGCCAAAGGCAATGCATTTTGTGCTGGCCACGATTTAAAACAAATGCGGGCTAAACCTAGTCTCACGTATTACCAACAGCTCTTCACGCAATGCACACAGGTTATGCAAGGGTTGCAACGCTTACCTATTCCTGTCATTGCAAAAGTTCACGGCTTAGCCACGGCTGCCGGCTGCCAATTAATAGCTAGCTGTGATTTAGTCATTGCCTCTACGCAGGCTCAGTTTGCGGTCTCTGGTATTAATGTGGGTCTGTTTTGTTCTAGCCCAGCCGTTGCACTATCGCGCAACCTCAGTCCCAAGCGCGCTTTTGATTTACTCGTAACGGGGCGTTTTATTGATGCCCAGACCGCAGAACAATGGGGTCTCATCAATCACGCAGTCCCTGCCCACCAGTTGGACCAAGCAGTACAAGACAAAGTTGATCTACTTTTAGCCAAAAACGCCACTGCTATCCGCTATGGCAAGCGCCTATTTTACGAACAGCTTGAGATGCCACAAGCGCAAGCGTATGCCCATGCCGTTCAGGTAATGGCACACAATATGATGGAAGAGGACGCGCTCGAAGGTCTTAGCGCTTTTATTGAAAAGCGTCCTGCGCATTGGCAAAGCTCTGTTCACCTCAAGGAGACGTAAATGCACAGCCCCAATCCATACGACGAGGGTTTAGAAAAAAATGCGGCCAATTACACTCCTTTATCGCCCCTCAGTTTTATTGAACGTGCAGCCCATACTTTTCCTACCGTGACCTCGGTTATCTACCAGCAAAAGCGTTATACCTGGTCTCAGACGTATCAACGTAGTAAGCAACTTGCTAGCGCCCTGCGGTCACTGGGCATCCAACCCGGCGACACTGTCAGCGCGATGCTACCCAACGTACCGGCTATGTATGAGCTGCATTTTGGGGTTCCCATGACCGGTGCGGTGCTAAATACACTTAATATTCGTCTAAATGCCGAGGTTTTGGCTTTTATGCTTGACCATTGCCAATGCAAAGTGCTGTTTGTCGACCCCGAGTTCACGGCAGTTATTAAGCAAACCCTCCTGCTCATGACCGAACCGAAGCCTATCATCATTGATGTGGATGATATCCACTTTGGCTCTGCGCGACGCATTGGTAAATATGAATACGAAGCGTTTATTTCAAAAGGCGACAAAGACTTTACCTGGCAACTGCCCCAAGACGAATGGGACGCGATTGCGTTAGGGTACACCTCTGGCACCACAGGTAACCCTAAAGGTGTAGTTACCCATCATCGCGGCGCCTATCTTGCCGCTGTCAGCAATGTGTTGGCCGCACAAATGCCCCAAAATGCTGTGTATCTTTGGACTCTCCCTTTATTTCACTGTAACGGGTGGTGCTTTCCTTGGGTGCTGGCGTTGGTGGGGGGCACAAATGTCTGCCTACGACGTATTGATGTAACGGTCATCTTAGAGCAAATTCGCATCCATCACGTCGCCTACTTTTGTGGGGCACCCATTGTGCATGCCATGATCGCCGATGCGCCCCCCGAACTCCGTGCTGGCATCGAACATACAGTGCACGGCCTCGTTGCTGGGGCTCCGCCGCCGGCTTCGGTTTTTAAACGCATGGAGGAAATAGGCTTTAATGTGATCCATGTATACGGCTTAACAGAAACCTATGGCCCCTCATTAGGTTGTGTGACGCAGCCTGATTGGGCACACCTCTCTGTAGACGAGCGCGTCGCTAAAAAAAGCCGTCAAGGAGTGCGTTATGCACTCTTAGAGGATGCACAGGTGCTTGACCCCAACACCTTAATCGTGGTGCCCCACGATGGTAAAACGCTAGGTGAAATCATGGTGCGGGGCAATTTAGTAATGAAAGGCTATTTAAAAAATCCGCACGCGACTGCTGAAGCCTTTGCTGGCGGATGGTTCCATACAGGCGATCTCGCGGTCGTCGAGCCAGATGGCTATATTCGCATACGCGATCGCGCTAAAGACGTCATTATTTCAGGAGGAGAAAATATTGCATCGCTAGAAATTGAAGAAGCGTTGTTATTGCACCCTGCTGTGGCAGCGGTGGCAGTCATTGCCATGCAAGATGAAAAATGGGGCGAAGTCCCTGCTGCATTTGTTGAGTTCCGACCGGATATCATCCCTCCTACCGAGGCCGAGCTCCATCAACACTGCGAGCAACATCTAGCACGCTATAAATTGCCTAAAAAGTATGTTTTTGGGCCGTTAATCCGCACTTCTACCGGTAAAGTACAAAAATTCCTTTTGCGAGAACAAATTAATGTCCAATAAAAATTCCTCACTATCATTACGCCTGACCCTAGGGGCAGCGCTTGTTGCTTTACTTGGCGCCTGCGCTCATCAGCCAACCGCGCAACTGCCAACGCAAACGGCCGCTACTCAAGCCGTGGCGGCCGCCTACGATCACACCTTGTCTGTGTTTCACCCCGTAGTGGCCAAAAATGGCATGGTATCATCCGAACATCACCTTGCTTCCGAAATTGGCCTCAGCATTCTGCAACAAGGAGGCAATGCGGTTGATGCAGCGGTAGCTGTTGGGTTTGCTCTAGCAGTCGTGCTGCCTAATGCCGGTAATATCGGCGGTGGTGGCTTTATGATGTACCACGACGCGGCAAGTAGCCAAAGTGTAGCGCTAGACTTCAGGGAAAGCGCCCCAGCAGGGGCGCACCGTGACTTGTACTTAGACGCTGAGGGCAACGTGATTGATGGTAAATCGTTATTCACACATTATGCCGTCGGGGTACCTGGTACAGTTTCTGGCTTAGAGCATGCCTTAAAGAAATGGGGCTCAATGCCATTACATCGCGTAATGCAACCTGCTATTAAGTTAGCCGAAAATGGTTTTACTGTCAGTGAAACATTAGCCAAGGTACTGGCAGCCTCTGCTGATAATATGGGGCAGTGGCCTACTACGACCGCCATTTTTTGGCGTAACGGCGCCCCCCTCAAGGCGGGTGACACACTCGTTCAAAAAGACCTAGCCCGATCCCTACGTCAAATAGCCAAACAAGGTAGCTATGCCTTTTACAAAGGGGACATCGCGCGACGTATTGCTCAAGAAATGCAGCCTTACCCTGGGGCGATTACTCTCAATGACCTTGCCAGTTATCAATCCATAGAGCGTCAGCCCGTACGCGGCACTTACCGCGGCTACGAGATTGTCACCATGCCGCCGCCCTCTTCTGGTGGCGCACACCTGATCCAGATACTTAACATACTCGAGCGTTGGCCCTTAAAAGAGTGGGGTCACAATAGTGCTCAATCCATTCACCATATGGCCGAAAGCATGAAGTTAGCTTACGCAGACCGTGCTGAATACCTAGGCGACCCCGATTTTGTCGAGGTTCCTTTAGCTGGCCTGGTCTCTAAACGCTACGCCGAAGAGTTAGCTCAGCGCATTACCCATACGGCCACTCCTGCTCAGGCTATTAAACCGGGCAAACCGCACCCTTATGAGAGCGACCAAACCACTCACTACTCCATTATGGACAAGCAAGGCAATGCGGTAGCTGTTACCTATACCCTTAACACCAATTTTGGTACTGGCATCGTTGCAGCAGGCACAGGTATATTACTCAATAATGAAATGGATGACTTTTCTGCTAAGCCGGGCGTAGCAAATGCATACGGTTTAGTGGGTGGTGAAGCCAATGCAGTGGCTGCTGGTAAGCGCCCTCTGTCGTCCATGACGCCGACTCTACTGCTTAAAGATGGGCAACCCGTGTTGGTTACGGGCAGTCCAGGCGGCGCCCGCATCATCACCACTGTTTTACAAACCGTCATGAACCTCGTGGATTACGACATGAACCCAGCCGAATCGGCCGCTGCTTTGCGTGTACACCACCAATGGACGCCCGATGAACTGCGAGTAGAACAAGGTTTAAATCTGGATACCACCCGTTTACTCGAAGAGCGTGGCCACAAAGTCAGTGTTAAAGCGTCAATGGGGCGCACTCAAACCGTACAGCGCGAGGGGGATAAGCTATGGGGGTATTCCGACCCCCGCAATCCAGACGGGTCTACATTAGGTTATTAACCCCTTAGAGCAACGCCTTTTTGCTAGCGGCGTTGCTCTACACATTCTTTTACATTTGATCCAAAGAATCATTCTTATAATGCACACTATTATTTAGCTTGATACAAAGGATTCACCCATGCGCTTGCTGCTTGCTATTTTCTTGCCTTTTATGGTGTTTTTCACTATTGGTCGTCCTATTGCCGGTATTGTGTGCTTGATTTTGCAAATCACGTTAATCGGTTGGATTCCAGCCGCTATTTGGGCTACCTACGCCCTAAGCCAATACAATACTGACAAAAAGATTCGCAATACGCTTAGCGGACGCGTCTAAACAGTTAGCCACCTACTTAGGTGGCTTTAATTTTGGTGGCTTGGAAACATATGGGCTGTCTTTCATGGAAAACCGTAAGAGCTCATGAGCCCAGTCACCCGCATAGTCCACGCCAATACGTGGGCTTTTTTCAACCTGTTCGCCCGATGCAAGAGGCGTATCTAATACATAAATATGCTTTCCACATGCATCCGTGCCGTAGTCAGCACGCGTTATACCCAGTGCCTTACACAAACGACCCGGGCCATTGGTAGGTAATGTAATCCCCTCTATTGGCTCTAACCCGCGGAGCAATACCCCAGACCCACTGCCTACTGGCCCACTGACTAGATTCATGCAGTGGTGCATGCCGTAAATTAAATACACATACACGTAACCAGGTTCACCAAACATCACCTGTGTGCGAGCGGTAACACCTTTAGACGAATGGGCCGCTAAATCATGGGGGCCTAAGTAGGCTTCGGTTTCTACTATACGACCCACTCGCTTAGGCTGCCCTGGTTTATGCACCACCAAGGTTTTTCCGATTAAACCGTGAGCGACTTCAGCGCAATTTGGGTTGGCGTAAAAATCTCGTTCTAACTTCGACACACCGCCTCCTCTAACGTTTGATCTATCTGTTACTGTAGCAGTCTTTGGCTTTTCTTGCTTAACGCGTTTATTATTGATATAATCATTTTTTGCGGCGCAATGGCAGAGTGGTTATGCACCGGATTGCAAATCCGTGTAGATCGGTTCGATTCCGGTTTGCGCCTCCAAAGATTCTAAAGGCCTACGTATTTATACGTAGGCCTTTTTCATTGCCTATTTACTTTACGGTGCATAGGTAAGGTGGCCCTAGACAAAGCTTTGTATATCTATAGATAACTGATCTACAATCAAACGAGTTTCTTAACGAGCAGCCGCACTTTATGACTAAGCCATCTGAATTTTACTTTCCTTGTCCTCGCACCATTACTTATTGCACACAATGCGCTAACCCCTTGGCGCGTATTATCCCTCCTGATGATAATCGTGTTCGCGACGTATGTTTACAATGTGGTGCCGTTCATTATCAAAACCCACGCAATGTGGTTGGCATTGTTCCCATTTGGGAAAATAAAATTCTATTATGTAAGCGTGCCATTGAACCGCGTGCCAACACCTGGACCTTGCCTGCTGGGTTTATGGAACTCAAAGAAAGCACCAGTGAGGGCGCTTTGCGCGAAGCCGATGAAGAGGCTGGCATTGCGGGGGTAGAACTCGGTCAGCTTTTTACCTTGATTGATGTGCCCAACGCCGGCCAAGTGCATATTTATTATTTAGCTAAAGTGACTGATCCTGCCCTAAACCCCGGGCCAGAGTCGCTTGAGGCGGCTTATTTTGATTTTGATGCCATTCCGTGGGATAACCTGTCATTTAGAACCGTAAGCAGCACTATCGAACACTTTTTGGCTGATCACCAACGCGGCCAATTCGATATTCATTATTATAGTTTGAACGAAAACCTCTAGCTTTGCTTGTATGCCATTGATCTCTATTCCCTGGATTGATGCCCACAGCCCATTTCCTTCAGTGGAAATGGCCTTAAGCAATGGCTTAGTCGCAGCAGGCGCCGATTTATCCATACCGCGCCTTTTAAATGCGTACCGCCACGGCTTATTCCCTTGGTTTAACGAGGGAGAGCCCATTTTATGGTGGTCTCCTAACCCCAGAACCGTATTGCGTTGTGATCAGTTCAAACTGTCCAAGTCATTAGCTAAACGTTGTAGACAGCTTGGCCGTGACGAGTTGGGCCCTAACCCTACATTACGCGTGACAACGAACATGGCGTTTTTGCAGGTGATCCAGCAGTGCGCGCAGACACGGCGCCATAAAGAAGGCACTTGGATCTCTTCTGACATTATTCATGCGTATTACAACCTCCACTTGATTCATCACGCTCATAGCATTGAAGTCTGGCAAGGCGCTGAATTGGTAGGAGGCCTGTATGGCGTACGATTAGGACAGTTCTTTTTTGGTGAGTCTATGTTTAGCTTAATCAATGACGCAAGTAAAATTGCCTTGTATTATTTGACGCGTTATTTGCTTACCATCCATGCTATCCAATACATCGATTGCCAACAAGAAACTGCCCATTTACTAAGTCTAGGGGCGACCCCCATACCTCGTACCGAGTTCAGTCAATTGCTAGCAACGTTAACAAGCGCTGACACATTGCCCTGGGGGCAAGGCCAGCTTTGTGCACAAGGACTGCTTTACCCAGCTCAATAAGGAAAATCCTATGAGGGGTATTCATTCATCATCTAAATCCATTCAGTTTTATTTAACTAGCAGCTATGCCTGTAGTTACTTGCCTGAAAAGCGCGCGCGTTCTTTAGTGGCGGCGCCGTCTTATTTAGTCACCAGTCAAAGCTATCCAGCACTATTAGAAAACGGCTTTAGACGAAGTGGAACCTTCACTTACAAGCCACAATGTGACCAGTGTCAGGCCTGTATGCCAATTCGCTTGGATACACGCCGCTTTAGCCCTAGTCGTAGCCAGCGCCGCACGTTAAAACGGTTTAGTCATCTACAGGTTTATCGCAGAGCTTTGGCTTGGCAAGACGATCATTATGCTCTGTATCGTCAGTACCAAGCGGCACGACATAGCGGTTCTGAAATGGATAATGACGATAGCTCGCAATACATTGATTTTTTACTTACTAGCCATGTGAATTCGTATTTGCTTGAGTTTAAAGACGACGCCGAGCTTGTCATGGTGGCTTTAGTGGACGAGGTACCGTCTGGTTTGTCAGCAGTCTATACCTTTTTTAACCCTACTATTTCTGGCTTGGGAACGTATGGCATCCTGTGGCAAGCGCAGTATTGCCAACAAAAACAACTGGATTGGCTTTATTTAGGCTACTGGATCGAACAAAGTCGTAAAATGGCCTACAAAACGCAATTTACCCCTTATCAACTTTTTTCCAATGGCCAGTGGATCGCGCCGGTACCCTAATATGTCCTTACTTCTTCATACTTACGGCTTAGTTCGCCCTCTCCTATTTAAAATGGATGCCGAGCAAGCTCATGAATTCACATTAAAAGCTTTAGATAGAATCCATCAGCTTGCGGGGCACTTACTCAAGCAAGACCTTTCTCTGCCGACTGAGCTCATGGGCTTAAGTCTAAAAAACCCAGTAGGTTTAGCAGCAGGTCTAGATAAAAACGGCGCTCATATTGATGCGCTTGGGGCATTGGGCTTTGGTTTTGTTGAGGTAGGCACGGTGACGCCACTTGCCCAAGCCGGTAACCCAAAACCGCGTTTGTTCCGCATTCCGGCAAAGCAAAGCTTAATTAATCGATTTGGCTTTAATAACGACGGCCTTGATCAATTTATTCAAAACGTTAAGCAAAGCCAGTGGCACCGACAAGGTGGTATTTTAGGGCTGAATATTGGTAAAAATGCTGCCACACCTATCGAAGAAGCCACCAGTGACTACCTAAAAGGCTTAGACGGAGTGTATGCGCATGCGGATTATGTGACGGTAAATATTTCGTCACCCAACACGCAAAACTTACGGGCTTTACAAGCAGAGAACGAGCTAGTGGCTTTACTGAGTGCGTTAAATGCACGTCGGCAAACACTTCAAGCGCAATACCAACGCCATGTGCCTATTGTGGTTAAAATTGCGCCCGATCTTTCTATCGATCAGGTAGATAGCATTGCCCATGCTGTTCAACAAACACATATTGACGGTATTATTGCGACCAACACCACGTTAACGCGTGATGCTGTGCTAGGGCTGCCTCATGCGAACGAGCAAGGGGGTTTGTCTGGGCCGGCCGTTCATGCGCTTTCGCTAGAGGTATTGGCACGCTTGCGTACACAGCTAGGCGCCGACTATCCATTAATTGGTGTAGGCGGTATTCACTCAGGAATTCAAGCCGTAGAAAAATTTCAAGCTGGGGCCAATGCAGTTCAGATTTACACAGGACTCATCTATCAAGGGCCATTATTGATCCGAGATTGCGTGGACGCATTACGTAATTTGGGTCGATAAACCAAAAAAGCCCTTAGCATGACGCTAAGGGCTATAAAAAAACAACACACCACACAGGAATGACATAAATAAATTTATGCCAAGTATTACCTTGATGGTACTACCCCTAGTACACCAAAGTAATTCGGAGCTGAGCTCGTTAGTTACGCGCTCGAGCTAAATTCTTTTCCACGACTTCGGCGGCCTGCTCTGCCGTTTTAAATGCTGCGCCTGTGGCGGCATTAATATTCGACTCGTGTAATTCGGCTGCCTGACGGCCTGCTTTTAAAATTGTATCAGTTAAGTTAGTGCTTGCAACCAATCCGGCCTTTAAAAGCGCTACGCTGCTTTCGCTACCTGTAGGGGCTTTCTTAGCTAATTGCTCGACTAGCTCTACGGCTTGTTGCTGATTTGAGGCAATTTGCTTTTCTGTTAGGCTTAGGATCTGTTTTTGCATCTCAGCTAAAATGCTATAGGCATTTTTGCTGTAATTCAAGGCTTGTTCAGTAGATGGCTTGCTAACCTCACCTACTAGCTTAGCAGCTTGTTGCACATCCTGTAAGCTAGTGACTTGCTGAGTTTTTGCAGAGAGATCCTCTAATGAGCTCTTTACTAGACCTAAATTTAAATGAACAAGCTTTTCAAAACCTGAAAAAAATGCGTTTTGCATAGCAATGGCATTGTCTAGGTTGCGCTGTTGGGATTCGATAAACTGTTGTGCAGATGGATTCATGATGCTTCCTCGTAGTACTTTGATAGTTAAAGGAAAATAGGGATGAAGGTTTAATCCTTGCAGCATGTATCCTAAGGAATACCTTCATGTTGCACTGCAACAATTTCATTGTACTAGGTATTAATCGAATAGCAAGCGCCTGCTTTTTACTCTTATTTTTTCGTGGTGCTAAAGCCGCAATTTGTCTCACTCTTAAAAGGACTAACCATGCCAACTCGAGTCATTATTCATGCTGCATGCGCTAATTCACTGCAGCGTGCACGCAACAATGCCTACAACTTATTACTTAGTAGGCCCGAGACAGAAATAGAAATTGTTGTGAATGCTGGAGCGGTAGCTGCCGCTTTAGCTGAGGAGCACAATACAGATGCGTTGTTACGGGTGTGTGAAAACACATTAAAGCACACACAGCAACAGACGGGGACACACCAAGTGGTCCCCGCTGCCATTGTGTATTTAGTTGAAAAACAGCAAGAAGGTTGGATCTATATTAGAGCCTAGCGGATTACGCTTTATTTTTTATTAAGGGTTCAAAACCTAGACCCACAGATATTTCCCGGGCTGTGTCTTGCAAGGTAGGAATCCATGAATCGCGTAAACGCTCTGCTGGTGCAGACAAGGACAACCCCGCAACCAGCGCCCCTGCGTCATCGTAGATGCCAGCTGCTATGCAGCGCACCCCTAGCTCAAGCTCTTCGTTGTCACGCGCATAGCCATGACGTCGTACGAGGGCTAATTCATTTTCCAACTCGGCCATTTGTGTGATGCTGTTGCGTGTGTTTCCTGCTAAACCGGTACGCATCACATAAGCACGAACTTGACGAGCATCCAGCTCAGACAAAAACAATTTGCCACTTGACGTTAAATGCAATGGGGCATGCCCACCAATAGCGCGCACGACTTGCATGCCGGATGTTTCACTCCAAGCACGCTCTACATACACAATCTCATCGGCTTGTTTCAGAGCCAAGTTAACTGTTTGACCTGTGATTTTATGTAATTCACGCATGGCCTCAATGGCCACAGTACGTACGTTTAAACGCCCTTTCACTAGAGAGCCTAGCTCTAACAACCGCATCCCTAAGCGATATACGCCGCTATCTACACGCTCTACGTAACGCCCCACGACTAAATCATTTAAAATGCGGTGTGCAGTAGAGGTATGCAGGCCGGTGGCTTTCGCTAAGTCTTTTAATGCCATGGGCTCGGATTGACGCGCCAACTCGTCCAAAAGCAGCATGGCGCGCTCTAACACCTGAATAGTAATTAAACCCGAGTTAAAACTTGTGGTGGACATACCTGTTTCATACCAAAAAAGCCAGAAGGCACGCGACATTGACGCATCGCAACAATTCCATGTTATGAAATTTCCCATAACATGGCAAGTCTACGCTTAGTCAATGGCAGTGAGTTTTCCGCCTACGCGTTGTACTTCACCACGTAAAAAAGCCAAGGCTTCAGCACACGCCTGGGGTTCGCCTTTGACACCTAGTTCAATATGAGGTCGACGCTGATTATCCCCTACACTGGGCAAGCTAAACGCTTTGACTCCAGGCCACTGGCGCTCTAGCTGCTGTAGGGAAGGTGTAATCCGTGACTCGGGTAAAGCAAAAGCCAAAAAAGAATGTTCGGCTTTAACTGTTAAATGATGTAAATGCCCATAACGGTTATCAAGGGTCCACTCCATCATGGGCCATGCCATCACAGGAAAACCAGGCATAAAGGTGTGGTTATGGATAAAAAAGCCAGGTATTTTATTGTATGGGTTGGGCACGATGTCTGCCCCGACGGGGAAAACGCCCATTTGTAAACGCTGCTGGTTTTCAGACAAAGTCATGTCAGCTTGGCCCTGGCCAGCATCGGCTTGTTCTTTAGTGCGTTCAGCAATTAAAGCGGCCGCCTCGGGGTGTAAGCGTAGTTCTACCCCTAAAGCACGGGCAGCCGCTTGACGTGTTTGATCATCAGGCGTCGCACCGATGCCGCCACAACTAAACACAATGTCATCCGTGGCAAAGCTCTGCCTAAGCACGGTTTCTACGTGGTCGGGATCGTCTGAAATAATTTGGGCGCTGTGCAGTGCTAGACCTCGCTCTTTAAGCAGCGCGACCAGTCGTGCAAAGTGTTTGTCTTCACGCCGACCTGATAGAATTTCATCACCAATAATAATCAATCGAATGTTGGGCTGACTCATTGCTGCATCCTTATAAGGGCTTTAAATCCGTTGACTGGGGTTGCTCGGCACGCAGCTCGGCCAGGGCAGCCAAGTTAAAGTGTGCAAACACCAAAGCAGAGAAAACGGGTAATACGAACCACGCTGGTGGCAATAGATTTAACAATGACAACATCATACCTATAAACCAATATTCTTTATTGTGTCGCGCTAAAAGAATTTTACGTTCTTTAGCGCTAGCATGCTCAACGATAGAATCCACGCGTAATAAACGCGTAAAAGCAAACGCCCACCAGAAAACAGGCAAAATCAAAGCCAACGGGCCGATTAACCATAAGGGCAAGGTCAGCAACCACCCCACAATAAATAACGCCCCTACCCAGAGGGCATTCCCTACACTGTAGCTAAAAGCAAACTGCCCTTGCTTGTGTACAGGCACGGCTTGCTTTTTTTGTACAAAAGCTAACACCAATGGCATAACTAATACGGCGGACACAATCAGGCCCGCAATTCCGGCAATAGGCAATAAAGCACCTGCTGTTAACAAGGGCACGATAAAAAACTTGATAGCAAATAAGCCAGCCCCCACCAACCAAAGATCACGTTGCTCGGTAAAGACACCCCACTGAGTCAGCCACAACGCAATCTGTTCTTTGAGTGGCGTCCAGAAAAACCACAGCAATAAAACAGCACCTAATAGCGCCACTAAAAAGGGCATCACTAACGCTGCTAGCATTTTAGGATGCAGCTGCGACGCTAAGGCTCGGCTAAAAGCAACCCGCACACGGCGCGCAGGAGTAGAAGGCAAAGGAGAAGAAATAACGGAATGATTCATACAAGAACAGGTTAATTTGGCATAATCAAGACACTGCTTTTTGATTTTAAGGTGAAACGGTGCTTTATCCAGAAAAAAATCGTACTGAACTGCTACAGGGTCTAGAGGCGCTGCAAGCAGACCAATTCGTTGTCGTTTGTTATTGCGCGGCATGGTGCAAAACCTGCGCGGGTTTTGAGCCCCAAATGGCTCAACTCGCGGCCAATTACCCTCAACATCTTTTTGTGTGGGTAGACATAGAGGAACACGAAACGCTTTTAATTGATGAGGATATCGAAGATTTCCCAACTATCCTCATTCAAAACAAAAAAGGGACCTTGTTTTATGGTCCCTTATTGCCTTTTGCTGAACATCTAGACCGCTTACTGCAACAAATCAGTAAGCAGCCTACTTTTACGCATACCGCAGCTGACTTTAACGCCTTAGTAGTAGCCGCCGCCAAGTAAAATGCCTACACTGCGTTTTTTACCCTGACTGGCACCCACAGCGCTAGAGCGTTGCGGCGCCGTTTGCGTGCGGGGCGCTGTGTCAGTGCCAGGCTGATACGGTTTATAAAAAATCTCATCCTGCGCTTTGTAAGAGCGTCGCTGTGGCTCACGCTGGCGTGCGGGTGCAGCTGGCAAACTAAGCCGCTGTAGGCTTAGCTTTTTACCGGTTAACTTTTGAATGTCCGCCCACAAGTGCATTTCTTCTGCGCTAACTAACGCGATGGCCTCGCCTTTGGCCCCAGCACGACCGGTACGGCCAATTCGGTGTACGTAGTCTTCCGCACTAAAAGGTAAATCAAAGTTGATCACACAAGGGACACCCGCCACGTCTAGACCACGTGCTGCCACATCGGTAGCGACTAGCACTTCGACTTGATTGGCTTTAAAGGCCTCTAGCACTTTCATGCGCTCTAGTTGACTTTTATCACCATGGATGGATTCGGCCTTGATGCCATCGCGCTCAAGCTGGCGCGCCAACCGCGCTGCCCCTGCTTTTGTATTGGTAAATACAATAACTTGACTGAGTTTCTTGCTGCGCACAATGTGCATCACGGCTTGGCGTTTCTCATCGCCCTCTGCACTGTACGCACTTTGTTGTACGGTATCTGCCGTCGCATTGCGTGCGGCCACTTCGATGCTGACAGGATTATTTAAAAAGTTATTGCCTAACTTGCGAATTTCTGGACTAAAGGTCGCTGAAAACAATAAGCTTTGGCGCTGAGGTGGAAGTTGGCGCACGATTCGATCTAAATCGGGCAAAAACCCCATATCTAACATGCGATCGGCTTCATCCAACACCAAAATGCCGACTTGGGACAAATTGACGTTTTTTTGCTCAATGTGATCCAACAGACGGCCCGGGGTCGCGATTAAAATCTCGCAGCCACGGCGTAACTCGTCGCGCTGGGCGTGGATATCTACCCCACCAAACACGATGGCTGAGCGTAAAGGTGTATTTTTACAATACAGCTTGACACTTTCCCCGACCTGATCCGCTAGCTCGCGAGTGGGTGTCAAAATTAACGCGCGCACAGGGTGACGTGCTGGTGACGCGCTATGGGTAGCAAACGGCATCAAGCGATGCAAAATAGGTAAAGAAAAAGCAGCCGTTTTTCCTGTTCCTGTTTGAGCTGCGCCCATTACATCACGCCCTTGCATGACTACAGGCAATGCTTGAGCCTGAATAGGAGTAGGAGTGGAATAACCTGCCGCTAGAATGGAAGACAATAAATCCGGATGTAATCCGAAGCTAGAAAAGCTAGTAACTGAATCTGTAGATGTTTCTTTCATTTAGTATGTATCTGGCGCTGCTGGGTCTTAGAAAAATACTTTGCCCAAGGCGTAAATGGCGATGCCCGCTATCATTAATAATACGGTGCTTTGCGTACGCAAATAAACCAAAATAGCCACTGCAGCAGCAATGAGTTTATTGAGATCGAGGCTCGGTGCGTCGTGAGCCGACCAAGGAAAAATTTCTGGAACAATAATGGCTGTTAAGGCAGCCACAGGCGCATAACGTAAGGCGCTACGCACACTCTCGGGTAGGGGAAGGTGGTCACCAAATAGGAAATAGCTAGATCTGGATATAAAACTAACTAAAGTTAAACACCCCACTACCCCTAAAATATACCAATCATACTGTGTTAATGCCATTTAGGCCTCTCTTTTGCTTTGCAGTTGCTCAGTCACCACGCCGGCAATCACACCAGCAATCACGGCGGCCCCCAAGCCCATACGCAACGGTAACAGCTGCCCCGCCCAGGCCACTAGGCCTGCAACCACTAGGCACATGACAAAGGGTCGTGTTTTCAATAGAGGAACCACCACCGCTAACAAAGCCAAGACGGCAGCATATTCGATACCCCATGACTCAGGCACCAGACGTCCCGCATAAATGCCCATAAAGGAGGTGGTTTGCCACACTAACCAATTTGGAATGACAAGGCCTAAAAAATACCACACATGACGCATACGCTCTCGAGTTGAGTCATGACCAAAGCGTGACATAAACAGCACAAACCCCATATCAGTGGTGATATAGCCTAAGAGCAAGCGTTTATACCAAGCCAAATGCCTGAAAAATGGCTGTAAAGCCGCAGAAAAGATAATAAAGCGTATGTTGACAATCATGCCCGCTACAAAGATTAACCAGATTGGCGAGTTGCTATTAATTAAAGGCAAGGAAGTCAATTGCGCCGAGCCAGCATACACCATGAGTGTCATGAGGGCAGAAAAGCTTTCGCCTAAGGCGGACTTCATCATGGCAATGCCCGTAACAAAGCCCCAAATGCCTGTTGCAATTAAAGGCGCCGCCGTATCCTTTAAACCTAGGCTAAAATAATAGCGTTTTCGATCGGATATAGCCCCAGACCGGAACTTATTAAATAAAAACACTCTATCCCCTGTGTTAAATGCACGTTGACTGTCTGGGCTTGCTACAATTACCCATTATTCGCTTATTTGCCCTAAAGGAGCCACTATGAGTGCAGTATCAAATGCTCAACCACAGTTTGAAACCCATTTTGTGACCGAAGCAGACCTACCGGTATATTGCCCCCCACCCAATGCTCCTTTATGGAATATGCACCCCCGAGTTTATATAGAAATAGAAAAAGAAGGGCGTGCTATCTGTCCTTATTGTAGCGCCACCTACCAACTGGCTCCTGAAAATCACCCCGAATAACTTCACTATCTGACCCTTTACTGCGCTTGTACTACTTGTGACCGCCAAAATCGATCTTTCCGACTGCCCCTCCCCCTTTTGGCTACCGGGCGGACACCTTCAAACCATTTATGGCGCCTATTTAGCGCACCATCAGCGTATTAGTTTTGTACGGCAACGTATTAATACTCCCGATGGCGATTTTCTTGATCTCGACTGGACAGGCCCCGGTTTGTTTGCAGACCGACTACCCGATGGTAAAACGGCCCCTAAAGACTCTCACCTTAGCCAAACGGCAGCAAGACGGTGGGTGCTAGACCAGGACTGGGCTCAACTACCACAAAACCACCAAGTTCAAGCCCTCACTATTTTCCATGGGCTCGAGGGCAGCAGTAAAAGTCATTATGCTCAAGCCATTGCTCAATACTTTAGAGCCAGGGGTTGGGTCGTCGTTGTTGCCCATTTCCGAGGGTGCTCCGGTTTTCCCAATCGCATGGCGCGCTCGTACTATTCGGGCGATAGCGAGGAAGTCAAATTTATTTTAGAGAGCGTTAGGCAACAATTACCCAATGCACAATGGCATGCGGTAGGCGTGTCACTTGGCGGTAATGCTTTATTAAAATATCTAGGTGAACAAAGCACCGCTTGTGCCTGGCTCGAAGCCGCGGCGGCGGTGTCCGCCCCCGCTGACTTAGTCAGTTGTGGGCGTCACTTATCCGAAGGCTTTGCGGGGCGCCGCATCTACTGTCCGCATTTTTTAAAAACCATGCGCAGTAAAATTTTTGAAAAGTCCAAACGCTTTCCTGGCATGATTGACATCTTGCGTCTAGGACAAGCGCGTACGCTACGAGACTTTGATGATGTGTATACGGCTCCCATGCACGGCTACCAACATGCTTTGGACTACTGGACCCAAGCCTCAAGCAAACCATTGCTTAGCCAAATTAGCACCCCCACCCTGTTGCTAAACGCTAAAAACGACCCGTTTATCCCGGAAAGCTCTTTAGCTCAGCCCCAAGATTGTTCTGCCGCGGTGTTACTGCATCAACCCCAAAATGGTGGCCATGTCGGCTTTGTCAGTGGTGCTTTTCCCGGCCATATTCATTGGCTGCCTTTGCGCTTGGCTCGCTTCTTTGAGACACGCACCTAGCCCTTAAAGCGCTCTAAAAGCAAACGATCTCGCTCTAATTGCTCGCGCAGTTCGCGTATACGAGTGTCTAGTGTTGATTGTTCATAAAAATCGGTACTTAAGGTACGCGCTTGTTGTAATTGACTGACAGCACTGGAAACTGCACCCACTAACACGTAGTACTGAGCCATGGTCTCGCGTGCAGCAATCGGTTGATTGTTTTTCTCTAGCGCCTGAGCCAAGAGCTGATAAAACCGCGCTTCCTCTGGCCATTGTTGAATACGTTGCTGTAAAAAATCAATTTGAGTGCTCACAGGAGCCTGCTTTTGCATGGCAGCGATAACCCCTAACGCAACGGCTTGATTCTGGGGCCAGCGCTGCCAAGCTGACTGGGCAGTGGAAAGCGCTTTAGCAAACTGTGCCTGATCTATTTCCAGCTCTATTTGCAGCACATCTAACAAAGGGGATCCTACATGTAGCTGTTGCGCTTGGTTTAGGTATTGCTGAGCTTGTGTATAGTTTTTGCGGTTTTTTGCAATATAAGCAAGCCCATACAGGGCAGCAGCCTGAGCCGCACCGGAACGATTGCTTGCTAAGCTCTGAAAACGTTGTTGTAGGCTTTGTAACGCCGAGCCACTGGTAGCCTGCAGAGCCAAGGCAGCCGCCTGTACAAACCAAAAATCATCACTTTCAGAATAAGCCGTTGCCGCGGATGACGACATCAACCGATTCTCCACATCCGCTAAACGCTGTGCTGATAAGGGGTGAGTGGTCGCATAGCTTTGCCCTGATTCATTTAATCGAGCGCTTTGCATGAGCCGTTTGAACATCACTGCCATGCCCTCGGGGTTGTATCCAGCGCCTTTAAGCATTTGGTAGCCTACACGATCCGCTTCTTGTTCGGCTTGACGTGAAAAACCGAGTTGCCTATCTACCGCCGCCGCTTGACCAAATGTTGCTACCCCCATTGCTAAATCGGCACTACCTGCTAAGCCAGCCAGCAAAGCCCCCACCAAAGAAGCCAAGACCAAATGATTTGAACCAGAGTTTTGCGTCATGCCTCGGGCTACGTGCCGTTGGGCGACGTGGGCAATCTCATGAGCCACCACCGAAGCCAACTCGGACTCACTCTCTGCCGCTGTAATGAGCCCTGTATTAATACCCACGTAGCCACCTGGCAATGCAAACGCATTAATACTTGCGTCACGCATACCAAACACTTGAATAGGATAATGCAGTGGCACGGGGGAATGCTTGGCCAGCTTTTGGCCTAATTGGGTTAAGTATTGAGTGATCACGGGTTCGGCTACGTAGTGTGGGTCTCGCCGCCCTTGCTCCATGATGGCATCACCTAAAGTGCGCTCCAAATTAGGAGACAACTCGGCGCCAGACGCTGACCCCATGCTAGGAATACCTGCTGGTTGAGACCATGCTGGCGGCAAGCCAAGACTAATACTCAAACTCATTACCAGAGCAACCCGAGTCAATTGTTTCATTATGGCTTCCTTTATGGAGAGAGCTTGGGGCGTGAAGCGAGATGGAAACGGGTGAGCAGTTCTGAATGCAAACGTCCCTTAGCGGAAAGTCGCAATACCGTAGCTAATGCGTAAACAAAACCAAACATCTCGACTAAGCCTGCTGCTACCCACATAATTAACCCACCGATAGCCTGATCTTTCAATGCATCAAACCCTGGCAGCGCGCGCCCACACAAATCAAAGATAGGATACAGGTCTTGGGTAGAAAAAGTGATGTAAATACCCACAACAATTTGTGGCGCCATAGTCAATAAAGGGGAAACCACACGCCCCCAAGGTCGCATTGCGCTGGGTGGATGCGGTCTACGATCTAGAATTAAATTCCAATACATAAAACCACTAATCACCACAGACCAGTTCATGACCCGATATAAGCGCCAATCAATCATGGAATAAAACTGAGGTGTAGGCAATAACCAAACCAACACAAAAAACACAAATAGCAGCGGCACTAACACGGGGTGAGTAAAAAACCGCTGTAGGGCCTGACCGCATGCCTGATGTTGCAGAAAATCGCGACCCCGTTTGCGCCATGACAAAGGTAAAGCCGCCCGCATGACCTGTCCTGGGTAGGACAGCATAATGATGAAAGGCAGTAAATGATGCAAAAATAAGTGCTGAATACGATGAATAAAAAACATGCGCTCAGAATAATAATCCACCATCGTATGCAGATTTAAGTACAACGCGACCCACCCCACCCAAAACAGCCATTGCCGACTAGCTTGGACGTTACGAACGCGCGAACCGCGCCAAAATAAAAACCCGCTCAAAATAAACAGAACAAGTAGCGTAGGGGAAAACTCCCAAGGAGTGAGCCATTCCAATAGTGTCATTGGGTGTATGTCATGCTAAATAAAAGAAAGTATAGTTTACGCGATAACGATTAGGCTTCGTATCTGCCCTAAAGTTTCCCTGCGGCTTTTCAACTATCCATTACAATAGGCGTATTCGTTCATTACGCACCTCGTGCCCTTAAGCTCTTTGACTCGTTATGACTCGCCCTGATTTTGATATAGCAATTTGCGGAGCCGGCCCAGTAGGCTGTGCTGTTGCATTATTGCTGCAAGCCCAGCACCCCGACCCTAGCCGTATTGCCGTATTTGGCCAAGCAGCGCCCGCCCAAGGCCAAAAGCTTGATCCACGTACTTTGGCGCTAAATCATGGCAGTCAAAAGTTGCTTGAACCGTTATCGGCGTGGCCTGCACCAGCGGCCGCTATTCGTCACGTTCATGTATCACAAAAAGGGCGTCTAGGCCGCACTGTTATCACCCCCGAAGAGCTCGGTGTGCAACACTTAGGTCATGTCGTGAACTACGATGACTTGGTGTCTAGATTACGCAGCCAGTTACAACACAGCCCTGTCCACTACCTAGAGGTTGAGCATCCCGTCAGTGTGCAGTCCCTTGGCCACCACGCCCACGTCTCCGATGCCTCTATCTCTTATACCGCGCGTGTTGCTATACAATCTGATGGCGCACGCCCCCAGCAAATTCAGCGTGACTATAACCAATACGCCTTGCTTGCTACCGTTCAAAGCCAACGCCCCCAGTCAGAATGGGCCTACGAGCGCTTTACTGCTCATGGCCCCTTAGCTTTATTGCCTCATCCTAATCAAGCCGATTGTTATGCTTTAGTTTGGTGTAATTCCCCTGCTCGTACTCATTATCTTTTAGAACTGGATGCTGCCGAGTTTGAGCGCGAGCTCTTAAGCCAATTCGGGGCTCGTTTGGGCCGCTTACACCTTGTCAGTGAACGATTTTCATTTCCATTAACGTTAGCGGCCGGGCCGAGCCTACCATCGCCTTATCAGGTGGCTATTGGCAACGCAGCACAAACCCTACACCCGGTAGCAGGACAAGGGTTAAACTTAGGTCTACGCGATGTAGGACAGCTTGCCCTAAGCCTCAAAGCGTGGCAGGCTCAGCCCCACACCGATATCCAACCGTATCTGCATCAGTACAGCCAACAACGGAAGACCGACCGCTGGCTGACCGGATCTATTACCGATACCTTACCCCGTCTTTTTGCCACATCGAATCCGCTCATTCAGCATGCATGTGGTCTAGGTTTATTATCGATGGATCTTATCGCTGGGGCTCGGCTTCCTTTAGCTCGCCAACTTCTCCAAGGTTTACGCATTTAGTTTTATGATGAAAATTGGCTCGTGGCAGTTTGCCAACCGTGCTTTTGTCGCCCCTATGGCGGGTGTCACCGATCGTCCGTATCGGCGGCTGTGTAAAGCCTTAGGTGTCGAATATGCAGTCACTGAAATGGCAGCAAGTAACCCTAAACTTTGGGATAGCGTAAAGACCTCACGGCGTCTAGATCACAAGGGGGAGCCTGACCCGATTGCGGTTCAGATTACAGGATCGGACCCCGCTATGATGGCCGAAGCGGCCTTATTTAATATTGATCGCGGCGCCCATATTATTGATATTAATATGGGCTGTCCTGTTAAAAAAGTTTGCAATGTCTTGTCCGGCTCTGCACTACTCAAAGACGAAGACTTAGTCGCTCGTATCGTCGAGGCAGTGGTCAAGGCCTGTGCGCCACATTCTATTCCTGTTACCTTAAAAACTCGCACCGGGTGGGATCGCACCACTAAAAATGCAGTACGGGTAGCAAAACGTGCCGAAGACATCGGCATTAGTGCTTTCACTTTGCATGGACGCACACGTTGTGACTTTTACCAAGGTGAGGCCGAATACGATACAATTCGAGAAGTCAAAGCGGCACTCACTATTCCCGTTATTGCTAATGGCGACATCGATTCACCACAGAAAGCCCAGTTCGTTCTAGACTATACTGGAGCCGATGCCATTATGGTGGGTCGCGCCGCTCAAGGCCGCCCTTGGATTTTCCGTGAAATCCATCATTATCTGCAGCATGGCACACTATTAGCGCCCCCTACTTACGGTGAAATGAAACGGGTATTGCTTGACCATCTCGAAGACCACTATGACTTTTATGGTGAGTTTATCGGTGTGCGTTCAGCTCGCAAGCATATAGGTTGGTACTTATCTGAATCCCCTGATGCCGCCGAGTGGCTCGCCACTATCAACCAAATTGAATGTACCAAGCAGCAACTCGATGCCGTAGCACGCTGGTTTGATCAGCACGATCCTCATGATTTCCTTACGCAAACCTCTGTCTCAATGGATTCTGACACCGTTTCGCGTTGACCGTTTTAATTGAATAAAAACATGCCCCACACCAATCCCTTAGAGCAATCGGTACGCGACAGCTTAGAACGCTATTTTGCAGACCTAGGCGACTCCCAACCACGCGATGTGCTCGCGATGGTTATTAATTACGTTGAGCGTCCTGTTTTGCAAATGGCTTTAGAAAAAACAAATGGCAACCAATCTAAAGCGGCCGAAATGCTAGGTATTACTCGCAGTACTTTGCGCAAGAAGCTGCAAGCCCATAATATCCAACCTTAACTCTCTAACGAAGCATCTATCATGAAAATCCAAACCGCCCTCTTATCGGTTTCCGATAAAACAGGAATTGTTGAATTTGCACAGGCTTTGGCTCAACGCGGCGTGCGTTTACTCTCTACAGGTGGCACAGCCAAACTCTTACAGGCTGCAGGTTTAGTCGTCACCGAGGTAGCCGAGCACACAGGCTCACCGGAAATCCTTGACGGGCGTGTGAAAACGCTGCATCCAAAAATTCACGGTGGCTTATTAGCCCGTCGTGATGATGCTCAGCATCTTGAAACGCTAGAGCAACACCAAATCGAGCGTATTGATATGCTCGTGGTTAATCTTTACCCATTTCGTGAAACCATTGCTAAGGCTGACTGCACCTTTGCCGATGCCGTAGAAAATATTGATATTGGTGGCCCTGCTATGTTGCGTGCTGCAGCCAAAAACCATGGCACCACGGCAGGCGGCGTCACAGTTATTATTGACCCAAGCGATTATGACCGCGTATTAACCGAAATCGATGTAAATGGCTATACTTCTTACGGTTTACGTCTCGAGTTAGCTACTAAGGTATACGCTCACACGGCGGCCTATGATGGTGCGATTGCTGCTTACCTCAGCAGTTTAACGGCTGCAGAACCGGCTCAAGACCAACAGCCCGAGCGCAACCCATGGCCACGCGTGCTAACACTACAAGTGCAGCAGCAACAACTCATGCGTTACGGTGAAAACCCTCATCAAAGTGCGGCTTTTTTCCGTGACCAACAGGTAGGTGCAGGCTTACTGGCTAACTACGAACAGCTCCAAGGCAAAGAGCTCTCTTATAACAACATTGCCGATGCGGACGCCGCCTGGGAATGCGTACGCAGTTTTGATACGGGCGCTTGTGTGATCGTCAAACACGCTAACCCCTGTGGTGTAGCGCTGGGCGCAACAGCTGCCGAAGCCTACCAAAATGCGTTTAAAACTGATCCCACCTCTGCCTTTGGTGGCATTATTGCATTTAACCAAACCGTTGACGCTGCTACGGCTCATGCCGTTTCCGAGCAGTTTGTCGAGGTGCTGCTAGCTCCCGACTATACCGCTGATGCCTTGGCTGTGTTTGCTGCTAAGAAAAACGTGCGAGTGCTTAAACTCCAAGCCGGTGAGTCACATAACCCCTTTGATATTAAACGTGTCGGTGGCGGGTTATTAGTGCAAACGCCTGATACCTACCGAGATCACATCGAGGGCTTCACCGTAGTAAGCAAAAAACAACCCACTGCACAACAAATGCAAGATCTCCTGTTTGCCTGGAATGTGGCTAAATACGTGAAATCCAATGCCATTGTCTTCTGTGGTGGTGGCATGACCTTAGGCGTAGGTGCAGGTCAAATGAGTCGTGTGGACTCTGCCCGTATTGCGTCGATCAAAGCGACCAATGCTGGCTTAAGCTTACACAACTCTGCTGTAGCCTCCGATGCATTTTTTCCATTCCGTGATGGTCTAGATGTGGTGGTCGATGCTGGGGCATCGTGTGTAATTCAACCAGGTGGCAGTATTCGCGACGACGAAGTCATTGCTGCCGCAGACGAGCGTGATGTGGTGATGGTTTTCACTGGAACACGTCACTTCCGTCACTAAGATGCGTATTTTAGGTGTAGACCCTGGACTACGTAAAACAGGCTTTGGCATTATTCAGGTCCAGGGGCAGCATCTAAGCTATGTGGCAAGTGGCACTATTGTGGTTCCCACAGATGTATCACTTGCGCAGCGCTTGCATGTCATTTTGACTCATCTTCGAGAAATTATTACGCACCATCAGCCCACACACAGCGCTGTAGAGCAAGTCTTTGTTAATACCAATCCGCACTCCACGTTGCTTTTAGGCCAAGCACGAGGTGCTGCGCTCTGCGCTTTAGCCGATTTAGGACTGGAGGTAAACGAATACACAGCGCTACAGATAAAAAAAACGGTAGTGGGTCGTGGCCATGCGGCAAAAGAACAAGTACAACAAATGGTGCAACATCTGCTGCGCTTAAATGGCACCCCCGCCCCCGATGCGGCAGATGCGTTAGCCTGCGCGATTTGTCATGCACATCATGCGCCATTACAACAACGCTTAGTAGATCAAAACAATCTCGCTACGACACAACTACGTACTCGTAGCGGTCGCTTTATAGGTAAATAACTATGATTGGTCGCATTACAGGCACTTTAATAGAAAAAAACCCACCTACCCTGTGCGTGGATGTCAATGGTATTGGGTATGAAATCGATGTACCAATGAGTACCTTGTACGATTTACCCGAGCTAGGCGCTACGGTTAGCTTACATACACACCTCAGTGTTCGCGAAGACGCTCATGTGTTGTTTGGCTTTGGCAAAGCCTCTGAGCGCAGTGCTTTTAGAACCCTTATCAAAGTCAGTGGGATTGGGCCTAAAACCGCGTTGGGCATTTTGTCGGGTTTATCGGTAGATGACTTAGCGACCGCCATTCAATCCCAAGATATTGCCCTGTTAACGCGTGCACCAGGTATAGGAAAGAAGACGGCTGAACGCATGATTCTAGAGTTACGCGACAAATTTCATGCCGAAAGCATTAGCACCACTGCCCCCACTACGGATCGTAGCGATATTTTAAATGCGTTACTGGCCTTAGGTTACAACAACACTGAGGCCAACAAAGCCATTAAAAAAGTGCCTTCTGATGTGAATGTCTCTGAGGGAATTCGCTTAGCTTTGCAAATTTTGTCCGGCCGTTAACAAGCGAGCGTAGTCCGTCACATCGACGTTGCCGCCGCTAATTATCACCCCTACCCGTTTTCCTTTAAGCTGGGCACGCTGCTGCCACATCGCAGCGGCCCCTAGGCATCCTGTGGGCTCCACGACTATTTTCATGCGCTCAGCAAAAAATCGCAGCATACGGATTAATTCGGGGTCTGTCACCGTGAGCACACCCGCCGCATACTGCTGCAGGATGGCGAAGGTTAAAGGGGCAAGCGCTTGGGTTAACGCACCATCCGCAATTGACTGCGGCGGAGTAATCGTAACGATTTCGCCTCGAGCTAGCGACTGCTGTGCATCGTTGCCCTGTTCAGGTTCTACCCCGTATACCCTGCAGTCAGGGCTTAACGCATGGGCACTTAATAAGCTACCTGAAAGCAGTCCACCACCCCCCAGAGGGACATAGAGGGCGTCCAAACCACCAACCTCATCAAAGAGCTCTTTAGCGGCAGTGCCTTGCCCTGCTATAACGGCTCGATCAGCAAACGGGGGAATGAGCGTCAGGCCGTGTTGCTCTACCCATTGCTGTGCTATGTGTTCTCTATCTTCAGTTAAGCGATCGTATTCGATGACTTTAGCCCCATACCCTAAGGTCGCGGCTTTTTTTACTGCGGGCGCACTAGCTGGCATCACTATCACCGCAGGCACGTTTAGCAACTGCGCAGCCAAAGCCACGGCTTGAGCATGGTTCCCAGAAGAAAAAGCAACCACACCTCGTTGCCGCTGCTCTGGTGTTAGGGCGGCTAAAGCGTTATAACCGCCTCTAAACTTAAATGCGCCAATTCGTTGGAAGTTTTCACATTTAAAAAACACCTGCGCCTTCAGTTGTTGATCTAACCAACTGGAACGTAACACAGGCGTCGTATGCGCAACTAAACGCAATCGTTGGGCCGCTTGCAAGACCTCATCATAACTAGGTAATTTCATTTTTTAGATCCTTTTCCCTACAATAAGCCATCTAAGATGGTGTAATATAGGCTGTATATTTAATCAGCAGGTACTTATGGCAATTTACTCAGACTCGCTCAGCTCTACCCCTATGCCCGAACGAGTGGTAACCGCTGCTCCGTTAACACCCAACGAAGAATCCATCGAACGTGCCTTACGTCCTAAAGCCCTACACGATTATGTAGGTCAACAGCGCGTGCGCGAGCAGCTTGATATTTTTATCACGGCCGCCAAGCGCCGCAGCGAGGCATTAGATCATGTATTACTGTTCGGCCCCCCTGGCTTGGGCAAAACCACGCTCGCCCATATTGTGGCACAAGAAATGGGGGTGCAACTACGTCAAACCTCTGGTCCTGTGCTCGAGCGCCCCGGCGACTTAGCCGCCATTTTGACCAGTCTAGAACCTAATGACGTTCTGTTTATTGACGAGATCCATCGTCTTTCGCCCATTGTCGAAGAAATTCTCTACCCAGCCCTCGAAGACTTTCAAATTGATATTCTTATTGGCGAGGGGCCTGCAGCACGCAGTGTAAAAATTGATTTGCAGCCTTTTACTCTGGTTGGTGCCACCACACGTGCCGGAATGCTCAGCAACCCCTTACGTGATCGTTTCGGTATTGTGTCCAGACTCGAGTTCTACACCATCACAGACCTTCAATCCATTGTGCAGCGCAGTGCTGGCTTATTAAAAGTCGAATGCGCCGAGCAAGGGGCCTTAGAAATCGCTCGTCGAGCGCGTGGCACGCCACGCATTGCAAACCGACTATTACGTCGCGTCCGTGACTATGCTGATGTAAAAAACGGGGGGCTTATTGACGAAGCGTGCGCGGCTCAAGCGCTCTCTATGCTTGAGGTCGACCCATTAGGGCTTGATCTTATGGACCGTAAATTACTGGAAACCATTGTGCATAAATTTAACGGCGGCCCCGTAGGGGTGGATAGCTTGGCTGCCGCCATTAGCGAAGAACGCGACACCATCGAAGACGTCATCGAGCCTTATCTTATTCAGCATGGTTTTTTACATCGCACCCCTCGTGGGCGCGTCGCGACCCCTGCCACCTGGAGCCATTTGGGCTTAACACCCCCAAGACAAAGTCACGACTTATTTGACTAAACCAAGGCCTGTTCGTACTGGTCCAAACAGGCTAACAAAGCATTGCCATAGGCCTCTAATTTACGTGCCCCGATGCCTGATATACGGCCCAACTCATTCAATGTGGCAGGCCTTAACAGTGCCACCTCTTTTAATGTCGCATTATTAAAAATAATATAAGGTGGCACTTCATGTTGTTTAGCGGTTTGTGTACGCCATTCGCGCAAGCGCTCAAAGCAAGCCTGGGCCTCGGGGGGCAACTGTTCGTCTACAGAGCGGCGTTGTGATGCAACCGTTTGCTGGGGCTCGGCCTTGCGTAATAAGACGGTTTGCTCACCTTTTAATACAGCGCGGCTTTGCTCTGTTAGGCTTAAAGTACCGAAGTTTTCGGGTTGCACCCAAATTAATTTATGCGCAATTAACTGACGCAAAATACTGCGCCATTCTTTGACGCTTAAATCAGCCCCTATACCAAAAACGGACAGACTATGGTGATCGTAGGACTTAACTCGCTCTGTGTCTTTACCACGCAAAATATCAATAACATGAGCAGCCCCAAAGCTTTGGCCTCGCTCGCGCCATAAACGATAAATAGCCGATAACAACTTTTGAGCTACTACCGTGCCGTCCCATGTTTCAGGCGGATTTAAGCAGGTATCGCAATTACCACAGGGTTCAAGCTGCTGACCAAAGTAGTCCAACAAAAGTTGGCGTCTACATGAAACCGTTTCACATAAACCTAACATGGCTTCAATTTTGCGAGCTTGATTGCGTTGATGCGTCGCATCGCCTAACGACTCAGCCACCATACGTTGCAACTGCACGACATCTTGTAGGCCATAAGCCAGCCAAGCAGTAGCTGGCTCGCCATCTCGACCGGCTCGTCCTGTTTCTTGGTAGTAGCCTTCGATGGACTTGGGTAAATCAATATGCGCCACAAAGCGTACATCTGGCTTATTTACCCCCATCCCAAAGGCAATGGTCGCCACCATGACCACGCCATCTTCGCGCAAAAAACGATTTTGATTGGCTGCACGTTGCTGAGTAGAAAGGCCTGCATGATACGGTAAGGCATGAATGCCTTGGCTTTGCAAAAACTCAGCGGTTTCTTCGACACGGTTGCGCGATAAGCAATACACAATGCCACAATCGCCGCTATGATTTTTTTGAATGAAATGCAGTAACTGCTTTCGCACTTCGGTTTTTTCAACGATGTAATAACTGATGTTGGGCCGATCAAAACTGGCCACAAAATGAGGCGCCTCTGTTAGGCTTAGGCGCTGGGCGATTTCTTGGCGGGTTTCTGCTGTCGCCGTGGCCGTTAATGCCAAACGCGGCACAGTAGGCCACCGTTCGGCCAGAAACGATAAACCCAAGTATTCAGGCCTAAAGTCATGGCCCCACTGGGATACGCAATGGGCCTCGTCAATGGCAAAAAGTGCAAGCTTGCCGCGCGCCAGCATATCTAGGCAACGATCGGTTAAAAGACGCTCGGGCGCCACATACAACAAGTCTAATTCGCCTTGTAAAAAGCGTCTTTCGACAGCGCGGGCCTCTTGCCAGTCTTGGCTAGAGTTCAAATAGGCAGCTTTAACGCCAAGTTCTGTGAGCGCATCGACCTGATCTTGCATTAATGCAATTAAAGGCGACACCACAATGCCTGTGCCGTCTCGAACTAATGCAGGAATTTGATAGCATAACGACTTTCCGCCCCCAGTGGGCATCAATACCAATGCATCGCCACCCGCTACGACTTGATCAATAATGGCTTGTTGTTCGCCACGAAACGCATCGTAACCAAACACCTGCTGTAGAACCTGCAAAGCGGTATCAGACATAAATTAAAAAAGGGGGAAAGAAAAGCGCAAACCCATATTATAGTCCCCGCTGTGGGTTTGGCGCTGGGCATCGACATCAATACGCATATTAGGACTATACCAAACCTGCTGCCCTAGACCGAACGCATGATTTTGTTGGCCTTTTGCAACCACGCTGTGGTCATAATGGGCTTTAAGCGTACCCCATGGGCCTGCATCCCAGTGAATGGCGGCTTGATGATTACGTTGTGCAGCGGTGGGCCGATGGCGCCGCTGGTTAAGGGCACTGAACTGACCTATGTATTTTTCACTACGCAAAGCTAACTGAGCTTGTTCAGAGAGATCCAGTTCTATTAAGGTTTGATAGCGCTGCCCCCGATGTAAGCCGACAGCCTGACTATGCGCCATATTTAACGCCCATTGTCCCCAGCTTCCTAATTGATAATGTGTGCCTAGGCCGACCTGTTCGTAATCGTGGGCGCGCTGATAAATGCCATCAATAGAAAACCCATTGCTTAACGTCACATCAAACCACGCTCGGGCCGCGCCAGTTCGGTAATCAAACTGGTGTAGGGTTTGACTGTGGTCGACTAAGCCCACCGTTGCCCCATAGCGCCACTGTAAAGTATTACCAAATAGCTCGGGCTGCCATTGATCCGTTAAGCCGATGCCCCCTAACTCGACAGGCTGTATACCTGAAGACAGTTTAGGAGTGGAATTTCCAACTAACCAGCGCGTTTGAGCTTGGGTCTGGTAGCGCCATGTCCTGTCTTGGCGCGACCAATGCTCTGGTGCAGAGATGGCTCGTACCATGTCGCTTTTAAAAATACTGGGGGGTATAGCAATGTCTTGACTAGCAGACAAGGGAGACACCCAAACTAAAAGTAAAACTAAATACCACCAAACCACGTTATCGGCTCGCATACACCACCTTTTATTTAAGCCGGACTAATACCTCGCTACTTGCATCAAAAGAGCGCTTTAGCGCTGAGTATTTTTCTAATAATGCTGATTTATAGACGACACCTAGTAGGCGCGGATTTTCTAAACTGCTGACTACGGGTAAACGTTCTCCGGCAAAACCAGAAAAGTGCTCTTGCGCCTCGTCCAGGCTCATATTGGGGGTTAATGTTTTAATATAATCAAGCTTTAACACATCAGCAATTAACTGCTCTGGCGCATCGTTATGATTGACCAGCAGGTTTAATACCTCAGGTTGAGCAATCACACCCAAGTATTGGTTGTCATCATCGACCACATAAATATAGCGGACGGGATAGTCTAAAAACATTTGCAGTACATCGCCTACGGTTGCATTCATATTCAATACTGTGTCATTGGTGCGTACGAGCTCGCTAATACGAGTGGTCCGTAGCGCTTGACGCAGCGTTTGATCGCGCTCACGTGTCAGAGTGATGTCATACATGGCGACCGCTGCAAGAGTACGGGAAAGAAAATAAGCCGTCACAGATGCCACAATTAACGGCACCATCAGCGGATAGCTCAACGTCATCTCGATGAGCATCACAATAGCCATAAGGGGCGCACTCGTCGCCGCACCAAGAAAAGCGCCCATCCCTACTAACGTATAAATAGGGGTAGCTACTGCATGGCTAGGAAACACGGCATGAATGGCGATACCAAATAAAGTCCCAAAAGCAGCCCCCACGAACAAAGAAGGCGTAAATAGCCCACCTATTGCCCCGGAGCCTACACTGAGGGTGGTAGCTAACACTTTGGCGCACAAGATGGCAAAAATAGCATGCCATGTCCAAGAGTTATGTAAAAAGGAACTGACGACACTGTACCCGTTGCCTGCCACATCAGGAATCATAATAAGAAGCAGGCCCAACATGAATCCACCCACAGTCAACCGTGCCACTAAAGGCAATCCACTTCGTACAAATAGTTGTTTAGTAAAAGTCATTAGCTTTAAAAACCCCGGCGCCACCAGACCAATTAGTAAACCTAAAATGACAAAACTAATAATTTCCCAGCCTTGTACAGCAGCAATATCAAGCATTTCATAGGGCGCTTTGTAGTGGCCCACCATACGCATGGTCATATTGGCTGTAGCAGAAGCAATCAGCAATGGCCCGAGCACTTGAATGCTCATGGAGCCCAGTACAATTTCTGCTATAAAGATCGCACCCGCCAAGGGGGCACCATATGCAGCAGCCACCCCTGCAGCAGCACCACAAGCGACAAGTAAACGTAAGCGCTCGGGGCGCACATAAATAAAACGCCCAAACACGGAAGCAGCCAGAGAGGAGAAATGAATCATGGCCCCTTCGCGCCCTATAGCACCGCCAGAGGCCACGGTAAAGAGTGAGGACAGGATGCGCAATAGGCCTTGGCGCACTGACATCCTACCGTCGCCAATGACAACGGCTTCCATATAGTCGGCTGAAGCGGACACTTTTTTGCGTCCTGCTAGCCATAACAACACTCCGGCACACAGCCCACCCAACGTAGGAAAAAGAAGCCGCATTTCCCAGCTTAATGAACGCGTAACCTGGGTAATACTGCCATAGTGGCCGGTGGCTAGGCGCTGAACCAAATAGATGCCCTCGTAAAAAATCAAAATCGCATACGCACCCAACACACCCATCACAACCGCCCAACACAACATAGCCGGTGTATCGGATAACCAGTGCCAGTGACGAATACGTTGTCGAGTAAAACGTATGTATTTTTTATAGGGCATACATTATTGTTTGAAATCAGGAGGAGTAGGTGGTCTAGACAAACCAAAAATACGCCAATAAACCCAAATACTGAACAGCGCTAAAAAGGGCAAAGCACAAAGACTAAGTAGCCAGATAATTTGCAAAGTACCTAAGTCTGCTGCGGCATCCCAAAGGGTAATTTGGTCCAAGACGATAAAGGGGAAAAAGCTAAACCCCAAACCAACCAGAACCGCAATAAAAATGGCAAGGGTAATAATAAACGGCAAG
The DNA here is from genome assembly GCF_011927625.1 of Paenalcaligenes hominis. Classification (GTDB taxonomy): domain Bacteria; phylum Pseudomonadota; class Gammaproteobacteria; order Burkholderiales; family Burkholderiaceae_B; genus Paenalcaligenes; species Paenalcaligenes hominis. Next base: position 21,491 of record NZ_JAATIZ010000006.1, on the reverse strand, counting down.
GCGGTGCTGCGAGCACTGACATTCAGTAAACGCTGGAGATTCATCTCTATCACGACAAAGCCCAATAAAATGGCTAACCATAAAATTAATACGCCACTGCGAGGGGCCCCTTCACTCCATTTTAACAAAACCCCAGGGTTGGCTAAAGACAATACCACTGAAGCCGCTACAGCACCGGCTGCAAACCAACGCACAGCCCGACGCCCCCACACCACGGCTCTAAACCGTAGCTCGCCCGTCTCGCGCATTAGTAACCAAGAGGCACCAAGCAGCACATACGCCGCCACGGCACAAAAACCCATAAAGACTAAAAACCAGCCATACCCTGCACTGGTGTCGTAATTAATAATGACCTGTGCAAGCAATACCCCATGAGCAAAGGCGGTGCTAACAGAGCCTAATGCAAAACCAAGCTGCCACCAACCCTGCTGCTCGGTAGGAGCACGTAAACGAAACTCAAAGCACACCGACCGCGCTAAGGTTCCCAGCGCTAAAAGCAACAAAGGCAAACTTAATTGCCCCATGACTTCGGCCCAAGCATAGGGAAACGCCAGGGCAAATACCCCTAGCCCCAAAAAGAGCCAGAATTCGTTCGCGTCGCGCCATGGGTTAAGTAGCGATAACATGCGCGGTCGTAGAGCGGCTGGAGCAACCAAGGATAAACAACCTACGCCTATATCAAACCCATCTAAAATCGTACCCGCCACCACGGTAGCGAATAAGATAGATAAAAAGGCAAGAGGCAACCAAAAAGCGGGATCGCTGGGAGCCAAGCTAAGTGAAGTAGCTAAATGCTGAATCATGCTCGCCCCCGACGTCTTGCCACAGAAATCACTCCATACCGCGCTACATAGCGCACTAAACTCACAAAGCCAATAATTAATAAGCTATGGACCACGCCATAAGCCACTAGGCTCACTACACTTTCATTGTGTGACCTAACGGCAGCAATTTCTGCAAAGGTGATGGTTTGCCCCACTACGTAAGGAAAAGCACCAAAATAATGGTAAGTCAGACCTGATAATAAAATCAAAGGCCCTAAAAAACCGGTCATCACAAAGATATGTCGTGCTCGAGGACTTAAAGCACTTGGGTCATAATGACGCTTTAAACCAGTGCGCCACGCCTTTAAAAGCACAAATAACATTAAAAGACCCGTCAATAACCCCAAACGTACAGCCCAAAAGACAATGCTGACGGGCGGCGTCATGCCTGCCATTTTATCTAAACCGATAGGCTGCCCTTCTGCATCATGAGCTAACCACCATGACAGATTGCTATTCCAACCTAGCTCGTAGTAATTCGTTAAGTCGATAGTCGAAGGCCACGCTGCCCATAACCAACGAGGTACAGAGCCTGCGCCCCAATACCCCATTGCCGCCGCCGCTTTCATTGGTTGTAAATCTGCTAGCGCCGTCGCTGCTGCCACAATAACGCCAGCCAACACTAGCCAAGCACTACTTCCTAAAAAAACAGCCATTTTAAATACCCTACGCTCGCCTTCGCCTAATGGCCTACGTAAAGACTGCATAGATAGAATGGCCATGACTGCCCCTGCCACCATCAGAAAACTGGCACTGAAGAATTGCGCGCTATACCACCCAAAGCTTGGGTTGAAGATGACCTCTGTCCAATGTTGGACTTGGTAGCTTCCGTCTATCCACTGCGCCCCAGCAGGGGTATAAACCCATGAAACTAACACCATCAAGCACAATGCTACAAACGTGTTGCCTACCGCCACCCCACACACCACCAGAGCATGAAGCCATTCGCTTAATTGACGCTGAGCATATAGCATTAGGCCCAAAAAACAGGCTTTAAAAACCAGCGCACCAAATAAAGTCATTGCTAAAATAGGGCCACTTACAGCGTGTATTTTTGGTAATAAGCGTGGCCATAAGCTGCCAAGTTGAATTAAGACTGGCATACTAGAGGCAAAGCTTAAGATGAAAGCCAACGCAAAGATCCGCACCCAAAACCGGTATACAGGAAGCCACAGCAAATGCTGTTCGCCCAGTGCTCGAACTCGTATGTAAACCAGCAGCCACGACAAGCCCAAGCTCATGGCCAAACAAACAGCCATAAAGCTCACGCTGCCAAAAAACTGCAGCTGCGAAAACCAAAGTGCGGAGTAAGACATAATGTGCGTAAAGTAAGTTAATTTCTTTTTATTGCTATACCTATCAAGTCTAACCACATTACGTGGCAAAATAGACCATTATTCAATTATTTATTTGTTTTTGCGTATGAGTACTGCACCTTCCACCCCTCCAGTATCTAATTTCTTACGAAATATCATTGACCAAGATTTAAAAACTCAACGTCATGCGTCTAACTTGTGGGCTGGTCGTCCAGGCCCTGCCGCCATTCAATCCACCGGTCAAGTGGACACAGCACGTATTCGTACGCGATTTCCCCCCGAGCCGAATGGTTATTTACATATTGGACATGCCAAAAGCATTTGCTTGAATTTTGGCTTAGCCGAAGACTACCAAGGTGCCTGTCACCTACGCTTTGATGATACGAACCCCGAAAAAGAAGAACAAGAGTACGTAGATGCCATTATCGACATGGTGCATTGGCTAGGATACGACTGGACCTTCAACCAAGAGGAAAACCTGTACTTTGCCAGCGATTACTTTGGCTTTATGTACGAATTTGCCGAAGCCCTTGTCCAAGCAGGGCATGCTTATGTGGATGAACAGTCGCCCGAGGACATTCGTCTAAATCGAGGCACCTTAACGGAAAAAGGAAACGACTCGCCGTGGCGCAATCGCCCTGCCGCCGAATCCTTAACACTATTGCGTGAAATGCGTGATGGCAAGCACCCCGATGGCAGTCTTTGCTTGCGCGCAAAAATTGACATGGGTTCGCCAAACATCAATATGCGAGACCCAGTGATGTATCGCATTCGGCATGCAGAACATCACCGCACTGGCAACCAATGGTGCATTTATCCTATGTACAGCTGGGCACACCCAGTTGAAGACGCATTGGAGATGATCACTCATAGTATTTGTACGCTCGAGTTCGAGGATCAACGCCCATTTTACAACTGGATTCTAGAGCATCTACGAGATTTAGGCTTTTTTACAGATCCGTTACCAAATCAATACGAGTTTGCACGCCTCTACCTTAGCTATGTGGTTACTAGCAAGCGTAAACTGCGTCAGCTCGTCGAAGGGCACTACGTAGAAGGCTGGGACGACCCCCGCATGCCAACTTTAGTTGGCTTACGCAGACGCGGCTATACGCCTAGTGCCATCCGCCTCTTCTGCGAGCGTATTGGGGTGTCCAAGGCCGACTCGCGTATTGATTACAGCGTATTAGAGCAAGCTCTACGCGACGATTTAGACCCCAAAGCACCACGTCATGTGGCAGTACTGGACCCTATCAAGCTGATCCTCACCAACTATCCCGACGATCACGAAGAGCTCTGCTATGCCCCGGTGCATCCACATATGCCTGAAGCCGGCCAACGGCAGTTCCACTTAAGCCGCGAGCTATGGATCGAGCGCGACGATTTCCGCGAAGTACCAGAAAAGCGTTATTTCCGTCTCTATCCAGGCAATACGGTGCGTTTAAAATATGGCTATATCATAACTTGCACGGGTTTTGAAAAGGATGAAAACGGTCAAGTCACTACGGTGTATGCCGAGTATCTGCCCGACACAAAAAGCGGCACTCCAGGCGCAGACTCAGTGAAAGTGCGTGGTAATATCACTTGGGTAAGCGCTAAACATGGCATCCAAGCCGAAGTTCGTCTCTACGACCGACTCTTTACCGATGCCCACCCAGATGTCGGAGACAAAGACTTCTTAGCCCTAGTCAACCCTAACTCTAAGCAAGTCGTACAAGCCTGGCTAGAGCCTGGTCTACACGCCAGCCCAGGTGCCCATTGGCAATTCGAACGCCTCGGTTATTTTGTAGCAGATCGCGAGCTTTCCACCCCAGAAAAACCCGTGTTAAATCGTACCGCGACGTTAAAAGATAACTGGAGCTAAATGATCAATCTTAGGGGGCCTTGCCCCCTTTCTTTGAAACGGTTACTAAGTGAACGCACCTACTACTCGTAAAGGCCCACAGGCTTTAGATATCAAAAGCGCAACATTACATACTGTTCGTCTCGTTCTGCATAGTGCAGATACTCATGAACTCCTCGAGGCATTAGATTGGCGCATGCAAGAGGCTGGCGCTTTTTTCCAAGATGAGCCTGTGGTTATTGATTGCAGTGCTGTTACTGATCCTATTGATTGGGCTGCCTTAATTCATGCTCTGCGCCAACACCAGCTTCACCCGATCGGCGTGTGTGGACACCCTGATCAGGAACGCGACGCTGCCTCAGCGGGCTTAGCTGCTGTAGAACTCGCTGCAACCCGTGCAACTATCGAGCCTACTGCCGACCTGACTCCTCCTGTCTCTATGCCTGCGGCCCCCATTATTTTGCGCAAAACCCTACGCTCAGGCCAACGCATTTATGCTCCAGACGGCGATGTGGTCGTTATTGGCATGGTCGGTCAAGGTGCCGAAGTCATAGCCACGGGTAACGTCTACGTCTATGGGCCTTTACGTGGCAAAGCCGTTGCAGGCGCTCAGGGCAATACAGAAGCCTTTATTGCTGCCACAGAATACGATCCCGAACTCATTGCTATTGCAGGGGTATACAGTGTCATCGAAAACCCTGAGTCTAACCCACACCACAAACAAAGCGTTATGATACAACTAGATGGAGAATCCTTAAGATTTGAGCCATTAGGTTAAGAGATGTTAATTTTGCTTGCGCCACACATCGCTTCGTGCGAGTCTAATAAACGATTGCCTAATGATCAAAAGTAGAAGTTCTTCTTCTGCCCTTTATTTTATTTTTTATCTATATAAGCACATGTCCCTACACTCTACAGGATCTACACTATCATGGCTCGAATAATTGTGGTGACCTCAGGCAAAGGTGGGGTGGGTAAAACCACAACGAGTGCAAGTTTTGCTTCTGGCTTAGCCTTACGCGGCCATAAAACAGTAGTCATCGACTTTGATGTAGGTCTGCGTAATCTTGATTTGATCATGGGCTGCGAGCGCCGCGTTGTGTACGACTTTGTTAATGTTATTCAAGACGAAGCCAGCCTCAACCAAGCCTTAATACGTGACAAAAAATTAGAAAACTTATTTATTTTGCCTGCCTCGCAAACGCGTGATAAAGATGCGCTCACCAAAGAAGGTGTGCAAAAAGTCTTAAACGATTTAAAAGAGATGGAGTTTGAATACATCGTTTGCGACTCTCCAGCAGGCATTGAAACCGGCGCCTTAATGGCGGCTTATTTTGCAGACGATGCTATTGTTGTCACGAATCCAGAGGTCTCCTCTGTGCGTGACTCTGATCGCATTCTAGGTATTCTTTCTGCTAAGTCGCAACGCGCTGAAAAAGCAGATGCACCTATTAATGAGTACCTGCTTATTAGTCGTTATAGTGCTAAACGCGTGGCTGATGGCGAGATGCTATCTCTTCAAGACATCGAAGACATCCTACGCATTAAGCTCATCGGTGTAGTCCCCGAGTCCGAAGACGTATTACACGCCTCAAACCAAGGCACACCCGTCATTCATCTCAACAACACCCCTGCAGCACAAGCCTACGAAGACGTGGTGGCTCGCTATTTAGGCGAGGAACGCCCCTTACGTTTTGTAGATTACGAAAAACCAGGCTTTTTAAAGCGCCTCTTCGGGGGTAAGTAATATGTCTTTGCTGTCTTTTTTCCTCGGCAACAAAAAAAACCAAACAGCAAGTGTAGCTAAAGACCGTTTGCAGCTCATTTTAATTAATGAGCGCGGCATAGACGGCGTCAGTCCCGACTATCTACCTCGTTTGCAAAAAGAACTTATCGAGGTCATTTCTCGTTACGTGCAAATTCAACCCAACGATATTCAAGTCAACGTAGACCGCCAAGACGCTCTCGAGGTCTTAGAGGTAAAAATTGAGTTGCCCAATGCAGAAAAACCATAAAAGATCGGCTCAATAACGAGCCGATCTTTTATGGTTGCGCATAACCACTAACAAAAAAGCCAGATCAAACATTGATCTGGCTATACTATAAAGCAAGGCAAGGGATTAACGACGTTTACCTACTTGGTCGCCGATAACACCACCAATAGCAGCGCCACCAACTGTGCCAAGTACACTACCACCGGTTACGGCTGCACCCACTACACCGCCAGCTCCAGCGCCAGCTACGCCGCCTTTTTGGCGTGAGCTCATGCCATCCCAAGTCGAACATCCTGCCATTAAAGTAATGAGTGCTGTAGCGGCAGTAAACTTCATAATGGATTGACGTGTCATTTTTTAACTCCTTGGGTAATAAATCTAGTTACCTCTACAATAAAACCCCTACCCCTCAAACTCAAGTCAAAAACTGCTCTATTCTGTGAATAAGCGCAAAAAGTGTAACAGCCCTCGTACGAGGGCTGACACCATGACACACGATTTTATTTTAGTGCTTTATAGCGAATACGCTTCGGCTGCGACGCGTCTTCACCTAAACGGCGTCGTTTGTCTTCCTCGTACTCTTGATAGTTACCGCTAAAGAACTCTACGTGTGAATCACCTTCAAAAGCTAAGATATGCGTAGCAATGCGGTCTAAGAACCAACGGTCATGGCTAATGACTAGCACAGAGCCGGCGTACTCAAGGAGAGCGTCCTCAAGGGCACGTAGTGTTTCTACGTCCAAGTCATTAGAGGGCTCATCCAGCAGCAACACGTTGCCCCCGGCAGCTAAGGTTTTAGCTAAATGCAAGCGTCCGCGCTCACCACCCGATAAATTACCGACCAGTTTGTTTTGATCTGCCCCACGGAAGTTAAAGCGCCCAATATAAGCACGCGCTGGAATCTCAAAACGTCCTACTTGAAGGATATCGGAACCTCCTTCTGAGATGGCCTCAAATACGGTTTTTTCGGCGGGTAAAGAAGACCGCGACTGATCGACATACGCTAACTGTACCGTTTGACCCAATTTAATTTCGCCGCTATCGGGCTGTTCTTCGCCCGCTAGCATACGGAATAGCGTGGATTTACCCGCACCGTTAGGGCCGATAATCCCAACAATAGCGCCCGGCGGAATAGTAAAGCTGAGATCGTCTATTAATAAACGGTCACCATAACCCTTGGACACGTTTTTGAACTCAATCACTTCGTTCCCTAAACGCTCTGCGACTGGAATAAAGATTTCTTGAGTCTCGTTACGGCGTTGGTATTCGTGCGAAGCTAACTCCTCAAAGCGATTTAAGCGGGCTTTAGACTTGGCTTGGCGTCCTTTAGGGTTCTGACGCACCCACTCTAACTCTTTACGAATGGTGCGTTGACGTGCCGACTCATTGGCTTCTTCTTGTTTGAGTCGACCTTCTTTTTGTTCTAACCAAGAGCTGTAATTGCCTTTCCACGGAATACCATGGCCACGGTCTAACTCAAGAATCCACTCGGCCGCGTTATCTAAGAAATACCGGTCGTGAGTAACCGCCACAACGGTACCGGGAAACTTGCTAAGAAATTGCTCTAACCAATGCACACTCTCTGCATCCAGGTGGTTGGTTGGCTCATCAAGCAACAACATGTCTGGCTTAGAAAGTAAGAGCTGACACAACGCAACCCGACGTTTCTCACCACCGGATAAGTTGCCAACTACGGCATCCCATGGCGGTAGACGCAATGCATCCGCTGCAATTTCCATTTGTGTATTGGTGTCATCACTGCCACTGGTCGCGGCGGCGGCGATGATGGCTTCAAGCTCAGCCTGCTCTGCAGCTAGCGCATCAAAATCAGCATCAGGTTCAGCGTACTCGGCATAGACCTCATCCAAACGCTGACGCGCAGCAAAGACTTCCCCTAGCCCTGCCTCTACGGCTTCACGCACCGTATGGGTCGGATCAAGTTCAGGTTCTTGAGACAAATAGCCAATATTAATGCCCGGCATCGGGATGGCTTCACCTTCAATTTCTTTATCGACGCCAGCCATAATACGGAGTAAGGTTGACTTACCTGAGCCGTTTAAACCTAGCACACCAATTTTGGCACCAGGGAAGAAAGATAAAGAAATATCGCGTAGAATTTGACGCTTGGGTGGCACGATTTTGCCAACCCGATTCATTGTGTAAACGTATTGGGCCATAGAAACCTAAGTAGGATGAATAAGGCTATAGTACATAGCATCGCAAAAGCGACTTAATTATTGAAGACAGATAGGCCAACCAAATGACAGACTCCACCGCACTTGTATTTAGCACCGAAGACATTGAACTATTAGCTCGTACAGCCGATGCATTAAGCTCGTATCTGGGTAAACCGGTTTTAGTTGAGCTTATTGATGCAAGTGAAACAGGCTTTGAGTGGGCTATTTTTGCTATCCCCCTAGATATTAACGAAGATGATAGCGATATACCAGTGGTTCAGATAGGTGGCGCCAATGCTCAGCTCTTAGGCAGCCAAGGGGGAGTGCATGTTAATGAAAATGAAACTTACACCTGTCGCTTTATGTGGGCCGTGCAACGCACAGACTTAGAGCCTGTGAAATACATTAAGATTAATCACGATGGCGAGGAAAATGCATGGGGCGAAACGCTTCAAGAAATCTTGCCTTTTGATTTGTCTAGCGACCCATTGGCAGACGATGATGAAAACACACCAGAAGACGTGGCTTTTATCCAACCCGCCCCCCAACAACGACACTAACTGAAACGGTCTCTTAAGTACAATAAAGCCCCTACAGGCGACATGCTATAGACCAGAACTCGCGATATCAGCCCCCTTAAGTCATAGCCCCGTGGCTTGTGAATAGCCTGACTACGCATATGCAAGCCAAAGCGGGTATAACGTGCGGCTGCCTTGAAAAACTCGCGCGGGCGATAATGAAACCAAGGCACACTGGATACCACTGTATCATGGGCTAATAACCACAAGCCTAACGCATGATGGCCTGCATTAGTTTGACCTTGTACAGATAACGAGTCGCCACTATCGTAATACACACGATAAACCTGATTAACAAAACGGGTTTTGAAACCCGCACGCGCAATACGACGCCAAACTAAACTTTCAGGAACAAAACCTGGAATATTTTCAGGGAAAGGAAACTGGCGCAATACCTCTGTGCTTAGGCATCCAAATTTTTCGCCTTTAATATTAAACTTAAACTGCATGTCCAGCGGGTTAGCATCAATTTGATCGTAGGGGAACATATCGCCCACAATTCTGCCATTAGGTGCTTTACATAGGCCGATGACGGCTGCGTAATCAGAACGCTCGGCCTTAGGAATATCACACCAAGTACGCGCCATGTCATACAACGCATTGGATTCCAAGCGATCATCGCTGTCTAACGCCACAATAAGCTCGCCCTGAGCAGCTTGCACCCCACGATTAAAAGCAACTTTTTTATGTTGGTTGTTTTGCCAAATATAATGAATAGGGAAAACGGCTTCTTGCTGCCATATTGCGACTAACTCTTGTGTATCATCTGTAGAGCCATCATCCACTACCACCCATTCGAAATCTTGATATGTTTGCTCGCATAATGACTCGTACACACGATGTAAGGTATGAGCACGATTATAGGTGGGTGTGAGGACGGTAAATTGATACCGCCAGACAGCAGATTGGCCTCTAACAGAGTGTATTGACATAACAGCACATCTCCTTTGCTCAACATGCTTAATAGGTAAAACGTGAAAGCACGCACTTAATTAAATAGTAGACGAAAAAAAACCACAGATCAGGAATCTGTGGTTTTTCTTGCCTTAATTACACCCAGATACATTTGATCAACGTAGTATATCTACTACAAACTAATGTATTTACGGCATGTTCAGACAGAAAATTAAGCGCGCTTAACTTTTTCTAGCATTTTGAAAACGCTTTTTGGGGAGCGAACATACAAACGTTTGAATGCTTTACCCAAGCAACGACGCTCTAGCGTGTTGCGACGTGTGCGTTTGATTTCAGCCATGAAAATCTCCGGTACATGAACAAAGCTAAGGATTATACAAGTAGACTTAGCTGTGAATACAGTAGATTTTAGCTCATACTGCCCTCATATACAAAGAAAATGCTTTTCTTGCCCGTTTTTCTTCGATTCGTACTATGACTTCTCAAATTCGTATCTTTGGTGCTCGCCAACATAACCTCAAAAACCTAGATGTCAGTTTTGACACAGGCAAAATTACGGTCTTGACCGGCGTGTCTGGCTCAGGTAAATCCTCTTTGGCCTTTGATACGCTGTACGCCGAAGGCCAACGGCGGTATGTGGAAACCTTTTCTCCTTATGCCCGTCAGTTTTTAGATCGAATGGATAAGCCTCAGGTTGATAAAATTGAAGGCATCCTTCCTGCTATTGCTATTGACCAGGTCAATCCAGTACGAAACTCACGTAGCTCTGTGGGCACCATGACGGAGCTAAATGACTATTTCAAATTGCTCTATGCTCGTTTAAGTCATTTACACTGCAGACAGTGTGGACACGAGGTGCATCATGAAGACGCGCAACGGATAGCCACCTTGCTAGCAGAACGCTGTAGCACCCATGATCCCCGTTTAGTGATTAGTTTTGCGGTAGATGTGCCCGCTAACTTTACTACCGAAGAAGTTCAGCAGTTCTTAGAACAACAAGGCTATACGCGCACCCATCCCACGCCCCCGCAACACACCAAGGGCAAAGCCGCCACCCAGCGTTTGTATGTGATTCAAGACCGGTTTAGATTAAGCCGTGCTGAGCCTGCGCGACTTATGGAGGCCTTAGATACCGCCCTTCATTATGGCAATGGACACCTCACTGTGTTTGCTATTGGGGCCGATCACACGGAAGAACAATGGGAGTTCAGTGCAGGCTTGCATTGTGCGCATTGTGATATAGATTACGCCAGTCCTCAGCCCAGTACCTTTTCTTTTAATTCCCCCTATGGTGCCTGCGAGACCTGTAAAGGCTTTGGGCGAGTCATGGGCATCGACTACGGCTTGGTCATTCCTGATGAAAATAAAAGCCTATTAGAGGGCGCCATCAAACCGTGGCAAACCGAGTCCAACCGAGTGCATCAGCAAGACCTAGAGCGCTATGCAAAAGCAGTTCAAATACGACTTGCTGCGCCATGGAACACACTTAGTCAAGAGGAAAAGGATTGGGTGATTTATGGTGCGCCGGACTTTAAAGGCGGCACACGGGCTTGGAAACAGCAATGGTACGGGGTACAGCGTTATTTTGACTGGCAAGAATCCCGTGCTTATAAGATGCATGTACGCGTTATGCTGTCTAAATACCGCAGTTATAACACCTGCCCTAGCTGCGCCGGCTCACGCTTAAAACCGGATGCTTTATTATGGCGCCTGGGTCAGCAAACAGCGCCTCAAGACCCCGCCCCCTATACCCGCTTTATGCCAGTCAATACGGCATGGAGCTCAACACAGCTAGACGCATTACCCGGCTTTCATATTCATGACCTGATGCGCCTGCCTATCAGCTCGGTGTTATCTTGGTTTCAGGCGTTGCAGTTCCAAGGCGATTTGAATGCGGCCACCCAACTCTTACGCGATGAAATTACAACGCGTTTACGATTTTTATGTGAAGTCGGCCTTGGTTATTTATCCTTAGATCGCCAGAGCCGTACCTTATCAGGGGGCGAGGTACAACGTATTAACTTAACGACGGCCTTAGGGACTTCGTTGGTGAACACCCTTTTTGTGCTGGATGAACCGTCGATTGGCTTGCACCCCCACGATATGCAACGCATTGTGCGCATCATGCAGCGCTTACGGCATCGTGGTAATACATTAGTGGTGGTCGAGCATGATCCACAAGTTATGGTTGCAGCAGATCGAATTTTAGATATTGGGCCTGGTCCCGGCGAACGTGGTGGTACGATTTTGTTTGATGGCCCCCCAAGTCAACTTCGAGAAGCCGCAACACTAACAGGAGACTACCTCAGTAGCCGTAAAACTATCGAAGCGCCCCACCCTCAACCTGTGCTCGATAATACACCGCGTTTACTTCTACAAGGGGTGCAAGCCCACAATCTAAAAAACATTGATGTCAGCTTTCCTCTAGAGCGTTTAGTCTGCGTCACCGGGGTTTCGGGCTCTGGAAAATCAACACTAATTCAAGACGTGTTGTATCCGGCTTTACTTAAACATTTTGGGGAAGCCACCGAAGCCCCCGGCCCTTTCGACGCCTTATTAGGCGCTGAGCGCATTGCCGAGGTAGTCATGGTGGATCAGTCTCCTATTGGCCGCACAGCACGCTCTAACCCTGCCAGCTATGTAGGCGCCTTTGATGCGATTCGTAAGCTTTTTGCCCGAGCTCCGTTAGCAGTAGAGCGTGGCTACAAACCCGGTACATTTAGTTTTAATAGTGGGGATGGTCGCTGCCCTACCTGCGGAGGCACGGGCTTTGAACACATTGAAATGCAATTCCTCTCCGATGTGTACTTACGTTGTCCCGATTGCGAAGGCAAGCGCTTTCGTCCCGAGATTTTAGAGGTTCGTCTCGAACACCTAGGCCGTACCGCTTCCATTGATGAAGTGCTCGAAATGACCGTTAACGAAGCGTTGCTCTTTTTCACTGGCTTAAACGATGTGCAACGGGCTCTGGCACCACTTGCTGACGTAGGGCTTGACTACCTTAGCCTAGGTCAACCGGTGCCCACCTTGTCAGGCGGCGAGGCCCAACGTTTAAAATTAGCGGGTTATCTTGCTGAAGCCTCTAAAAGCCGCTTAGCCAGCGCTCGCGTAGCAAAAAAGGGCAAGCTTTTCCTTTTTGATGAGCCCACCACCGGCTTACATTTCGATGATATTGCTAAGCTCATGCATGCGTTTCGCAAGCTGTTGCAAGCGGGACACTCTTTAATTGTAATTGAGCATAACCTGGACGTGATCCGCGCTGCAGATTGGATTATCGACTTAGGCCCGCTAGGTGGCGAAGCCGGAGGCCATCTGGTTGCGACCGGTAGCCCTCAACAAATTCAAGCCACACCAGAGTCATTAACAGGACAGGCCTTAATCCAGTACGAGCAGCAAATCATAGGGAAAAATTTAATTCCTGCCTTAGCAGAAGCCTCTGCCTCGTATGCGGCTGATGCCCCCATTGACTCCTCTATTCACATTCTGAATGCCCGGGAACACAACCTGAAAAACATCCAAGTTAGTATTCCACGCGACACCTTCACTGTGATTACAGGCGTTTCAGGATCCGGAAAATCCACGCTCGCCTTTGATATTTTATTTAACGAAGGGCAACGCCGTTATTTAGAATCATTGAATGCCTATGCGCGCTCTATTGTGCAACCTGCTGGTCAACCTGATGTAGACGCGGTGTATGGAATTCCTCCTACTGTAGCCATTGAGCAGCGCACTAGCCGTGGCGGATACAAATCCACAGTGGCTACCATGACGGAAATCCACCACTTTTTACGCCTACTGTATGTTAAGTTGGGCACACAGATGTGCCCATGCTGCCATGTGCCGGTTGAACCGCAAACGGCCGAGCAGATTATGGCGCAACTATTACGAAACCATATGGGACAAACGATTGCGCTTTATGCCCCACTAATTGTAGCGCGTAAAGGCTATTACACCGATTTAGCTAAATGGGCCCACAGTAAAGGCTATGCTCATCTACGTGTTGATGGGGAGCTCGTCGCTACGGATAACTGGCCACGATTAGATCGATACAAAGAACATACGATTGATCTTCCTATTGCAGAACTCACTGTCAGCGCTAATGCCGAAGAGGACCTAAGACAAGCCGTCCATAGCGCTCTAGAGCATGGCCAGCAACGCATGGTACTGGTATCTGGTATGCATAGCCAAACGGTGTCTACTCTGCGCGCATGCCCCTCCTGCGATACCAGTTACCCAGAGCCCGATCCGCGCTTATTCTCTTACAACTCTAAGCATGGCTGGTGTCCAAGTTGCTTTGGAACAGGTCGAATCGTGCCTGATTTTGATGCTGAGCAAAGTGGTGAGGAATCCAAATGGCTGCACGATCACGACGACACCGCAGCAGAACCCATTACTTGCCCCAGTTGCGCAGGCCAACGCCTTAATCCAGTAGCCCTCGCATTTAGATGGAAAGACCAAGGCATCGCCCAACTTTCTGCGCTTCCTATCCTAGAAGCCAAACACTTTTTTTCACAGGTCAACCTTTCTGAACGTGAACAGCACGTGGCTCGTGACATATTTAGCGAAATTCAAAGTCGTTTGAGTTTTATGGAAGAAGTCGGGCTTGGGTATTTAGCTTTAGACCGCGCCGCCCCCACCTTATCCGGCGGCGAGGCCCAACGTATACGCCTAGCGGCGCAATTAGGCTCTAATTTACAAGGGGTTTGCTATGTTCTTGACGAACCCACTATCGGTTTACACCCCCGTGACAACCGTATTTTGTTACAGGCGCTACAGCGTCTAGAGGCGAATGGCAATACCTTAGTGGTAGTGGAGCACGATGAGGACACCATACGTCAAGCACAACATATTATTGATATGGGCCCAGGTGCCGGTATACGAGGTGGTGAAGTCGTTGCTCAAGGCGATCTGGCAGCTATTATGGCCAATCCCAATTCGTTAACAGGGCATTATTTACGTCAGCCTATTGCGCATCCCATGCTGGGCTATAGACCTATAGAAACCGATACGACCTTTTTGACCATTGAGCAGGCGCATCTGCACAACATACAAAATGTCAGCGCTCGCATACCTTTAAATCGTTTAACTGCAGTGACGGGTGTGTCAGGCTCAGGAAAATCCACCCTTGCTCGTGATATTTTACTGGCTAATCTTAAAGACCATTTAACTGACCCCAACAACCATGTATGGCAGCACTGCAAAACCATTACAGGCTGGGAACACGTTGATCGTGTGCTTGAGGTTGACCAAACCCCTATCGGTAAGACGCCACGCTCTTGCCCAGCTACCTATGTCGGGTTTTGGGATGACATACGCAAACTCTTCGCTCAAACTCGAGATGCCAAAATGCGCGGTTGGACCCCGACTCGCTTCTCATTTAATACCGGAGATGGACGTTGTGCTGAGTGCGGCGGTCAGGGCTTAGTCACTTTTGAAATGAGCTTTTTGCCCGATATTCAAATCCCATGTGAAAGTTGCCATGGGCTACGCTTTAATAACGACACCTTATCTGTGTCATGGCAAGGCAAAAATATCGGTGAAGTGCTACGTATGGAAGTGGATGAGGCAGTCGAGTATTTTGCCTCACACCCACGCATCTTGCGGCCTCTACAACTCTTACAAGACGTGGGGTTAGGCTATCTGACGCTAGGGCAACCCTCTCCCACGCTCTCGGGTGGCGAGGCCCAACGGATTAAATTAGTGACTGAGCTGAGCAAAGTTCGGCTTGATGAAGGCCTTACCAAAACAGGTCGCGCCTATAAGCAGCCCCATACGTTGTATGTCTTAGATGAACCTACTGTAGGGCTGGCCATTGCTGATGTAGAAAAATTACTGCGTGTTTTACATAGACTGACTGACGCTCAACAAAGCGTTGTAGTCATTGAACATAATTTAGATTTAATTGCCGAGGCAGATTGGATCATCGACATGGGCCCAGAAGGTGGTATCGATGGTGGGCAGCTAGTGGTTGAGGGTACGGTGAATACAGTGCAAAATACCCCCTCTTCCCATACAGGCCAAGCCTTAGTCGATTTTTTATCTCGCTCTTGATTCATGTATTGCCGCTTTGAAAACCATTTAACCCAGCATGCACTAGAACTGACCGGTCTAGTACACAAACTCTACGCCTATTGCGCTGCTGACTTGCCTCAGGTGTGGCAGCAACTAGAGCAAGCACACCAACAAGGTCTGTGGGCCGCTCTAGTAGCCAACTATGAGCTAGGCGCGCATATATTGGATTTACCTTGGGCTGCCCCCAGTAGCCAGCCTTTATTAAGTATTTATTTATTTAGTAGCGCCACACCCACTCAGCCTTGGTCAGCGCCCACACAGACCGTTGCACTGCGTGCGCATGCGTTAGGTCGTAAAAATGACTACCTAGAACATCTCCATCAGATTCAAGCTGGCATCAAAGAAGGGAACTTTTATCAAGTCAACTACAGTCTTCCTCTAGCCGTTGAAAGTACAGCGTCACCGCTAGCGCTCTATCAACACTTAGCTACTCGTCATCCTGTTCCTTATGCAGCGTATATTGCTGATGAGTCACGCCATATTTTATCTTTTTCGCCTGAGCTCTTTGTTGAAAGGACGGGCTCAACCTTACGTGTTAAGCCCATGAAAGGCACGATGGCTCGTCATGTAGATCCTGCGTTAGATCAGCACGCCGCACACCAATTACGCAACAGTGCCAAAGATGTTGCAGAAAACATCATGATTGTGGATTTATTGCGCAATGACCTAGGAAAAATTGCACAAACTGGAACAGTAAAAGTGACGCGTTTGTTAGACGTAGAAGCTTACCCCTCAGTCTGGACCATGACCTCAACCATTCAGGCCCAAACTGAAAATCACTCTGTAGCGCAACTTTTACAGGCGCTCTTTCCCTGCGGCTCAATTACTGGCACGCCTAAAATTGCGTCCATGCGTTGCATCCACGAGCTAGAACAACGTGACCGCGGTATTTACTGTGGCAGTATAGGTTGGTTAGCGCCTAACGGAGACCTACAACTTAATGTAGCGATTAGAACGATTGAATACCAGGATGACCACACAGCACAGTTTGGTGTAGGCGGTGCTATTGTTATCGACTCAGACCCTGAAAAAGAATGGCAAGAATGCCTCTGGAAAGCGCGAGTCTTAGGTACACCCATTAGTTTCGATGAGTAACTCTATGCTGAATGCTGCCATCTCCGCCCCTCTTGGTCTTTTTGAAACCATGCGTTTAGACCGAGCCGGGCAAGTTCTTTTATTAGCTTATCATTTACAGCGCTTAGCCCGCTCTGCTCAACAATTGGGGTTTGTGTTTGATCAAGATGCTATTTTGCGCAATTTAAACCCCTATCTGCATCAAAGTTACAGCCAGCCGCAACGCCTCAAACTAAGCATAAGCAAAGCAGGTAAGGTATCGGTGGAATGCTCTGCGTTAGCTACCACCCCACAACCTGTACGTATTGCGATAACTTCTCAACCTATACACTGCGACCCTTTATATTTGCGTCATAAAACGACGGTTCGCACCCAATGGGCGAGTGGCGAAAAGTGGCTACAAAAGCACCCCACTTATTTTGACCTTATTTACACTGACCAATATGGAGCTCTAACTGAGGGCGGCCGCAGCACGCTCTATGTTTTTCAACAAGGCAAGTGGTTCACCCCACCACTTACCCAAGCTTTGCTGCCAGGAGTGTATCGTAACAAGTTAGTTGCCCAAGGGCTCGTTCAAGAAAAGACCTTGTACCGCACAGATCTAATTCATGCTGATCGTATTCGTGTTTCAAACGCATTACGAGGCTGGCTTGATGCGTATATTGATGAGCTGGACGTTAACGTTTAGCTAACACATAGTCTAATGCCGCCTGTGCTGCTGCAAAACCCATAGGAGCTGTCACAGTGACAATAGAGCCATACCCAGCACAAGATAGCCCCTGAGGGGCCTGAGCCAAGGAATCAGCCTGCCAAGCACTGGGCAATAATGCGTTTTGCTCTACCCAGAACACATCGACTCCCATTTTAGGAGTACGTGCGGGGCGTTGATTTTTTTTAGGTTGTACTTTAGCAAACCCATACTCTTTACGCAGTTTATTGCGAATCTTTGCAAGCAAGGCATCGTGCGTACTGAGTGATAAATCACCGCGTTTTAATGCTAGTGCATTCGTTTTGCCTCCGGCTGCACCGCAAATAAAGGCCTTAGTTTTTGTGCGTTTTGCCTCGAGAATCATGGCTATTTTTGCCTCTGCTTGGTCCGTGCAGTCGATCAACACATCAGGACGTACCGCTAGCAGTTGACTGACATTATCGGGCCCGATAAAGTCGTCCACTACATTGACAACACAGTCAGGATTAATCTCAGCAATACGCGTTCGCATGGCTTGCACTTTTGCTTGGCCCAGCGTTGAACTTAGAGCAGGTAATTGCCTATTAATGTTGGACTCACTGACGTGGTCTAAATCAATTAACGTTAACTGCCCTACGCCACTGCGGGCTAACGCTTCTACACACCAGCTTCCTACGCCGCCGATGCCAGCGATCATGATGTGCGCGGCCTGAAGCCTATCTATACTGCCTTCTCCGTATAATCGGTTTAATCCACCAAAACGACGTTCTGCATTCAGTTGCTGTGGCACCATACCTACCCTTATATTTTTTAAAAATCGACCTATCCAGTTCGATTGCATTAGATATCTTTGAGCTTCTTGCTTAGAATAATAAGCACATAGCTCATATCACTGTGCAATACGCTATGTTTATATTTTACCTTGTAATTCCTAACGCTCATGAATGCTTACGTTAATGCTCCGATCTCTTCTCTGTTCCGCACACTGACTCCTGATGAGCTACATCACTCCTTACAAACCAGTTTGTTGCACTGGGATCAAAATAGTGATGTCTGGGTATTCGCCTATGGTTCACTTATTTGGCGGCCGGAGTTTGATTTTATAGAGCAACGCGCCGCCCGTTTAGCAGGTTACCATCGCTCGTTATGTTTATGGTCCAGAATTAACCGGGGTACGCCCGATATACCCGGTATTGTTTTCGCCTTAGACCAAGGTGGTGAATGCGAGGGCGTTGTGTATCGGATTGCGGCAGATCAGGTAAAAGCTACTTTCCCGGCATTGTGGCAACGCGAAATGCCCAGTGGGGCGTACAATCCCAAATGGGTTGATTGCCATACGGAAGAAGGCCACACCGTTTCTGCCCTAACTTTTATTATCAACCCACAAACCGATGCTTATGTGCCCAGTATGCCTTTAGAGCAATTACGTCAAGTCATTCATCGTGCCCACGGCTTAAACGGGCCCTGTATTGATTATGTATTACAAACTGCTCAGGCTTTAAAACAGGCAAATATAGCAGACCCTAAACTTGAACACCTTGTACAGTATTTATAGTTATGAGCCTTGCTGACTACCGCAACGAATATGATAAATTTGACCTGCCAGAACATCTTCTGACTGCAGACCCCAAAGCATTATTTACTCAATGGGTTGATGAAGCCATTCGCTTACAGGCTCCCGAGCCAACCGCCATGAGCTTGTCCACTGTGGCCCCCTCTGGGCAGCCCAGTTCACGTATTGTGTTGTTAAAAGGTTATGATTCAGAAGGGGTACTGTTTTATACCAATTACGACTCAAAAAAAGGCCACGATTTAGCGCAGAATCCTCAGGCGTGCCTACTGTTTTTTTGGCCGACTTTACAACGTCAAATCCGCTTAGAAGGCACAGTACACAAGGCCTCAGCCCAAGCTTCTGCCGATTATTTTGCAAGTCGGCCATTGGCTTCAAAAATTAGTGCTTTAGCTTCCCCGCAAAGCCAACCTATTACGCGTGTTGCCCTCGAGCAGCGCCGTGACGAAATGACCGCGCAGTACGGTGACAATCCCCCCTGCCCTGATAACTGGGGTGGCTACTACTTAGTGCCAACTCAAATTGAGTTTTGGCAAGGTCGCACCTGTCGACTTCATGATCGCTTTGTCTACACACAACATAACGGACAGTGGGAAATACAACGTCTCGCCCCATAAACTACGGTTGAATACCCATTTACTACGCTATTTGGGGCTTTAGCTGGTGTCACTGTCTGACAATAGGCTAAAATTGAACTTTATTTAAAAGGCTAAACCTCACGGCACCCTAGTCTGTGAGGTTTAGCACTTTTTGTATTGAGTCAAAATGAGCGATTACATTCTAACTATTTCCTGTCCCGATACCACAGGTATTGTACATAGCGTCACAGGCTGGCTTTTAGAAAAACAAGGAAACATTATCGAAGCCGAGCAGTTTGGGGACGAACAAACTCAACGTTTTTTCTTGCGTATTCATTTCCGCATTCCAAAACCAAGTAGTGCAGAGCAATTACGAGCCGAATTCAGCTACATTGCAGACCGCTACCAAATGGATGCCCAAATCCATGACACTAAGGAAAAAGCGCGTGTATTACTTTTAGTTAGCCGCCAAGGACATTGTTTGAATGACTTGCTGTTCCGCACTCATAGCGGTCAGCTTCCCATTGAGATCGTAGGCGTCTTGTCTAATCATACTGACCATGCCGCCCTAGCTGCTACCTATGACATCCCTTTTCATCATTTACCGGTTACAGCAGCCACCAAACCCCAACAAGAACAACAAATTTTACAGTTCGTAGACGAGCTTGAAGTCGACCTAGTGGTATTAGCTCGCTATATGCAAATCTTATCCCCTGAAATGTGCAAAGCACTTTCAGGGCGTGCGATTAATATCCATCACAGCTTTTTACCTAGTTTTAAGGGGGCGCGTCCCTATCATCAAGCCCATGCTCGTGGTGTAAAGATTATTGGTGCCACCGCACACTATGTTACTGAAGATCTGGATGAAGGTCCTATTATCGAGCAGGACATCGAACGCGTCTCACATGACATGAGTCCTAATGAATTAACTCAAGTTGGTAGTGATGTGGAATCGTTAGTGCTAGCTCGCGCCGTTAAAGCCCATGTAGAACACCGTATTTTTCTAAATGGCGAACGCACTGTGGTTTTTAAATAAACCCAAGGTCAAAAAAAAGGCAGCCATTCCTAGGCTGCCTTTTTTAATGCATAACTGTTTTTAATCTAAAGTAGGTGCATGATTTTCAAACAACGCTAACCAACCTTTAGCAAAACGATAAATTAACCATACAAATGCAGCAATACCCGTAATCCAACCAATAAAGATGACGGTTAATAAAGCACTGAGCCCCACCCAGAGCACACCCCACCAGAAGGTTTTAATCATCCAATCAAAATGATTGGCATAAATTGTGCCAGCCACATCACTGCGCTTGTAGTACGCCACCACAATGGCAGCAAACGAAGCTGCCCCAAGGATAGGACTGGCTATTAAAGCAAGAACGAACAGTCCGTACAGCACATGGGTTAATTGACGTGGTGATAAACCCGACTGAGGTTCAGGCATCATAGGTTGGGACATGTATTCCTCCAAGTTCTAATTCAATCAGATCGCCTTTAATCCTTATTTTACCTTGTTTAGGCCAAACAAAAAGAAAAACCATCGGTGTGCAGGAAAAGGTTGGTTTATTATACGAATTTGCGTCTGATCTCGGTTCAGAAGTCATACGCTGTGACTGGAAGTCCACAACCAATTGACATCCTCCGCGCCCTAAACGGCGCCGTTTTCTGTGGTAGCCGATAAAAGGTTTGCCCCTTAGCTCCTTCATCCCACCGCAAACACCAACGCCCCTTGCTGTATAAAACCATTGGTTGTGCCGCCTGGGACCCCGCGGCAGCACGGTGTGCCCGGGTTCAGCGCGAAATCGTGCTGTAACTCAGCAAAAAAGACGAAAAAAAACCCCTGTCGGATCACCAACAGGGGT
>NZ_JAATIZ010000005.1 GCF_011927625.1 Paenalcaligenes hominis | reverse complement strand
TGGCGCGGGGACACCGCGTTGCAGCCTGTGGAGAGAACGTTAGCCGTGCAAGGTCTGCAAGGGCCAAACACGCAGCCTCTGTGAAGCAGGAACCCCCCGAGGCGACTTGTTCAGGCGCTACGCCTGCAATGGGCGCGGTAGGAATCCCCTGCCTTTAGGGGGGGAGGATGTCAAAAAATAAACCTTTCATACGTAGATGGTTATTACCAAGGAGCCAGACATGGCGAAAAAAAACAAAGAGCAACTCGATCCCGAGGAAATTGAACTGATTGAATGGTGTATCGAAGTCGAAGGCTTTTTGGTGGCAGCAGGGGCGTCCGAACAAGAAGCTCAAGATTACATAGAGGAAGAAGCCGAATGGTTTACCGATTTGTTTTTTGAGGGCTATTCTCCCGAACAGGCCGCTCAAGAAGCACTGGCTTAACAACCTAAACAGCGGCTTAACCCAAGCCGCTGTTTTAATAAATACGGAATAAATACCTGTAGGCACGATGACAGAATTATCTCAAGCCATACCGCTGTTAGCGGCGCTCGTGGTGGGCGCGATCGGAGCCACCTTGTATTGGCTACGTGTATTGACGATTCAAAAACAACGCTTGCATGATGCACAAGTTAGCCGAGGGCGTCTCGAGGAACAGTTAACCGCTGCCCAAACGGAAAACTTACGCCTTCATAATGAAAGCCAACGCGTCACCACACAAAACGAAGGGCTGCATCATCAGCTGGCCCAATTGCAGCGTGAAAATACCGAGCTAACGATTACGGCTACACAACGAGAGGAACACTACCAAGACCAAATCACCGTGTTAACACAGGCGCGGCAGCAGCTAACCAAAGAATTTGAAAATGTGGCGCATAAGGTATTTGAGGAGCGCAGTCACCAGTTCGATAATCGTAGCCAAACGCGCTTAGATCATCTATTAAAGCCTTTTCGCGAGCAAATTGATGGATTTCAGAAACGTATCAACGAGGTTCATGACGCGACGCAACGGAGTCAGGCCAGTCTTTACACAGAAATAAAAAACATGATGGATATTGGCTTAAAAATGAGCCAAGAGGCCACAAATTTAACTTCAGCGTTAAAAGGCGACTCTCAACAACGGGGGGCGTGGGGCGAGGCACAGTTACAGCGCACACTAGAAATGAGCGGCTTGATTGAAGACGCACATTACGAAGCGCAAAAAAGCTTCAAAGACGAACAAGGGCGTACCAAACTAACCGACTATATCGTAAAGCTTCCTGATAATAAACATTTAATTATCGATAGCAAAATCACCTTAAACGCCTACGATAGGGCGATTGCAGCAGAAACCCCCGAGGCCTACGCCTTAGCACTTAAAGAGCACGATCTCGCGGTGCGTAAACACATGGATGACTTAGCCAGTAAAGACTATACCAATGTATTAGGTATGCGTAGCCCTAGCTTTGTGTTGATGTTTATGCCGATAGAGCCCGCCTATATCGAGGCTCTCAAACACAACAAAGACTTATTTGAATACGGCTATAGAAAAGGGGTGGTGTTGGTTTCCCATACAACGCTCATCCCTATTTTACGAACGGTGGCTAATCTTTGGATGCTCGAGCGCAGTCAGGTCGAAGCCCGAGAAATGGGTGAGCGGGCTGGCGAGGTGTATAACCAAGTGTGTGTAATTGCCGAGCGTCTTTCACGTTTGGGTGCCAGCTTAAAAACAGTGAGCAATCACTATAACCAAAGCGTGACTGCATTGGCCGGTCAGCAAGGTTTGTATGGAAAAGTCAGTCGCTTCAAGGAGTTATCCACTAAAGTGACCCGAGACCTACCTGATCTACAACCGGCTTTGGTAGATTTCGAGGCCGAGCGCTTAGAATTAATTGTGCAGAAAATAGACACCAACCCAGCAGAAACAGAAGCAACAGCCAAATAAACGACTACGGTGTTTGTCGTTTAGCCAAATAATTACGCCGTTCACGTTCTAGACGAAGAATCTTAAAATGAATGGCATTGCGTTCTACATCGGTGTGCGCAAGCTCTTTAGTAATACGCAACGCTTTAAGGTCTTCATTTAATTTCATTAGCCCTTTGGTGAAGTAATCGACCTCTTCCTCGCGTTGAGTACGGTCAGAGCCAACTGGCTTAGGCATAGAAGCCGGTGCCATGTCTTGTGCTGTTTTGGTATCTGGGGCAATAGGTTCGGGATTAGACTTGGGGGCAGGGTCGACGGTATGCGTGCCATATAAAAATTGGCCTGCCTTGTATGCCGTTTGATTCATAAGGTTAGATGTGGCGGCAACTCGCTGAGCAAAGCTCTTAGCCTCTTTAAGCTCTAACAAGGCTTGGCGTAAATTCATTTTTTTCATCGTTAAAACCTTATGCTAAAGGAAAGTAGACGAGAGAATTTGGGGTGGGGTCGGCAGAATGAGTCGAGTCTTAGGAGTGAGGAACCTGAGTCTGGGATTGGGCAGGGGGGTTATCCAGGCTAAGCCAAAGCTGTTGACGACAGTAGTATTTGATTTGCTGACTTTTTTCGTAGGTAATAGGCAGAAAGCCACCCGCTTGCTGTTGGAGCAAGTGGATTTGTTCTTGATAGCAGGGGCGAGTTTGTTCAGCGAGTTGAAAAGCATTAAACCCACGTTTGCACCAGTTAGACCATTGTTGGATACGCTCGATAGAAACGGAGCGGTGCGGGCTAACGATACGATGGTATTCAGTAAAGTGGGTACCAATGCAATCAGATACCGCGTCTTTGGCAATAACAGTACTAGGTAGTGCTAATGTGGCAACTAAACCAAAACAAACTAAGCGCACCTGAGTCTCCTGTCTATGCTTGCTTATTCGATAACTTAATAAAGTATAACCGAATTTAACAAGGGAGATAGCCGCCCAAAATGGTTTACCATTCAATTAAAGGCGTGCTGTCAATAAAAGGAGAAAGACGTGGAAAATATTTATTCAATTAACGGTTTGGTACCTGTCGTACATGAAACGGCTTATGTGCACCCAACTGCTGTATTAATTGGCGACGTAATTATAGGACCGGGGGTTTATATTGGCCCCCTAGCTAGCTTACGTGGAGACTTTGGGCGCATTGTCATGAAAGAAGGCTCCAATATTCAAGACACCTGTGTAATTCACGGCACCCCTGAACAAGACACCGTCGTAGAGGTAGATGGTCACATTGGTCATGGCGCCGTACTGCATGGTTGCACCATCGGCCGCAACGTTTTGGTGGGAATGAATGCTGTCGTCATGGATCAATGTGATGTAGGGGCCGACAGCATTATCGGTGCCATGGCTTTTGTGAAAAAAGGTATGATTATTCCGGCGCGACAGTTGGTTGCTGGAGCCCCCGCAAAAATTATCAAAGAGCTCAATGAGGCGGAGATAAAGAATAAAGTGTTAGGCACGCACATGTATCAGCGCTTAACACAGCGTAGTCTGGACACCATGCAACGGGTACAGCCATTACGTGAAGTGGAAAGTAACCGGGCGCGTTTAAAGCCCGAAGACATTTATCCAGCGTATTATCGCGGATAATACAGAATGACTGTTTATTAACAACGCGTACTAAATCAGTACGCGTGATGAGGATTGAACAATGCGAATTGCATTATTTATTTTGGGTGCTTTGGCGGCTGGCTATTTGATTATCAAAGGCTTTAAGCAAATGATCGAAGAAAGTCGCACATCTAAAACACAAGACAGTAAACAACTACCTCATGACGACGACTAGCAAGCAGCAGAGCTAAAAGAACCGTGTAAAAAACCCTTAGTTCCTTGAGCTAAGGTAGATGACGACGAGTAAAAAGAAGCCACCAAAAACGAATAAAAAAGGTAACAAATCATATAGAGCTTGTATAGGCACATCCTTCTCCTGGTTAAGTGGAACGGGTGTTGCTAGGTCTCTTTATTGCTTGTTGCTGACTTACCCTGTGATAGCAGTAAGTAGGTGTTTTGATTGGGCTGGTGGAGGTTACTTTTGCAATAGACGTCTACAAACAATTCCATTTGTTAAATTATGGCTCTAAAAGCGAAATAAAGAAACAATAACTGGCTAAATATTAGGGGTTTAGGGCATAAATTTACAATTCTTAAGATTTGGGGATCTTGAGTTCTTTATAAAAATTTCAAATAATTTTGCCTTAATACTGATTGTAGGAGCTTGTACGAGAGAAGGGCTGGCAAAGTTAAATTTACTCATTAATTAAAGAGTTTAAATAGAATTAAGACCCTTCGCCTACTTTTACAACCTTTGAAATGTTATTTAATAAATCATTGATATTTATACCTAAAACCGTTAATGTGCCGATAATACCAACGGCAATTAATTCCAAAATTAAAGCGTACTCAATAGCGGTTGCACCGTTTAAAAAATAAAAGAGTAACTACTTATAAATATATGTGTTTTTAATAGTGGTTTTAACTCTTGATATCGACGTAATCTGCATCGTTCTGTTTAAATGTAGCGATAGATTGTTTTTTATTATTCGATTTTGTTAATTTGTGTTAGATAATTCTTAGTGTGTCTAATTGTTTTTATTTATTGTGATAATTGTAGACAACAAAAGTCAAAAAGTGTTGGGTAAAGACCGAATGTAGATAGTTATTCCCGCAAATTTTAGCACTTAACGCAAAACGCCCTATTGACTTAAGTTAATAGGGCGTGTGTTATCTAAAGTATAGAGCTATTATTTAGCCATTGGCATGTTGTATTTCTTTTGTAAATCCAACAAGCACTGGTCTTGAGATTGGCCCACTAGCTCTTCACACTTTGCCTTATCGCGCTTAAATTCAGGACTGTTTTGGTTATGGTGTACAGTACCGGTTTCATTGGCATCCGTTACCTTACCTGTATTTCCCTTTTTAGCTGAATCAGAAGCAGTCGTAGCGCTTTCATTAGCGTCTTTTACCTTACCTGTATTTCCTGATGTCGATGCATCCGTACCTGTAGTACTTGAGGTGCCCTCTTTAACGGTAGAGCTGGTATCGATTTTAGATGAATCAGTGGTGGGTTGATTACGTTGGGCATCAGTTGTTGCGCTAGCATCAGTGGCTGGAGTTCGGCTATCGGTTTTTGACGAATCGGCGTCAGGCTGAACACGATTAGGGTTAGCGTTTTCTTTCGTAGTCTTAGTAGATGACCGATGGGTATCCTTAGAGGCGCCGTCGCTACGTGTTTTACTATCTGTAGCAGGGTTAGAGTCAGCGTCGGGCTGACCTTTTGCCCCTTCCGCTTTGGGCTCATTCGATATTTCATCTGCCGTATGGGGTTGAATTTGTTTAGTATCTAGCTCGGGTTTGTAATCGCTAGATTCGGCGGCAAAGGCAGCGGGTAATCCCACAACACTAAGGAAAACAGCGCTGAGCAAAAAATGGCGGGCTTTAGGTGCGTTCATTATGTAACTCCTTAGGTGAAAAATGGGCCGTCAATGAATGCATTGACTGAACCCAAGGCTTTAAATGAAGCGTAAAGCCTATGTTTTGACATAGCAAGTCTCATGCCTAATACATTTAATATATAGTTACATGGTTCGCGTGGTTTATTAACAGTTATGTCGCAAAGCATACGAATTGTCACACTAAAAGTCGTTTAGCTAGTTAGTATGAGCAAATAGCTTTTATTTACTCTTTCATTTCTATATATAGGGAATAGTCATGCCATACCTATTAGTAGTAGAGCAGGATCCTGAGATGGCACAAGAAATAGAAGAAATAGCCAAGCCACTCGGATATACAGTAAGTGTGGTCAATGAAATAAAACAGGTCTTATTGGTGTTGCAGCAACGCAGTGTGACAGCTCTAGTCATAGACCTAGCAATGTATGAAAGCGCTCATCAGCAAATTCAGCAGACGGCAGCGCAATTTTTACCCGTTATTACACTAGTTCGGCACCCATCAACAGCGCTGAAAAAACGTGCCCAAACCCTAGGGGTAGCTGCTTTATTAAATACGACTGATGTGACGACTCAGATCGCTCCGGTTTTGTCGTCACTCGTAGAGCGTTTTTATGAAGACAAATATCAGCTGACAGTTAACCGCACAGGCAATGGGCTTGCCCATTTTGTAGGCCGTTCCCCTGCCATGCAACAGTTGTACTTTGAAATTGAGCGCGTAGCAAAAACTAATGTGCCTGTATTGATTATTGGTGAGAGCGGAACAGGTAAAGAATTGGTCGCATTAGCTCTACATGAATACAGTGCCCGTGCTGCTGAAAATTTCTTACCTTTAAATTGTGGGGCAATTTCCAGTCAATTAATTGAAAGCGAGTTATTTGGCCATGAAAAAGGCAGCTTCACTGGGGCAGATAAAGCCCGCCAAGGTTTTTTTGAGCTAGCCCAAAAAGGCACCCTGTTTTTAGATGAAATTACGGAAATGCCCCCTGAGATGCAGGTGCGTTTATTACGTGTACTTGAAACTGGGCAATACATGCGAGTAGGGGGCACAAAATTGTTAACAACAGAAGCACGAATTATTGCTGCGACTAACCGTGACCCCATGCAGGCTGTAGAACAAGAAAAACTACGCGAGGATTTGTTCTATAGACTAAGTGTATTTCCTTTGTATGTGCCACCACTACGTGAACGCGAAGACGACATTATTTTGTTGGCTCAGCACTTTTTACAACAGATGAATCTACAGCAAGGTACAGAAAAACACTTTGCTCCTGATTCAGAAGAGCTGCTGCGTCAACATAGCTGGCCCGGCAATGTCAGGGAATTACGCAATGCCGTATGGCGCAGTTATATTTTAGCTGATCAAGATGCCGTACACGTATTGATTGAACATCAGCATAAGTCTTTTAGCTAATGGCTTACGACTAGGGCTCCAGTTTCGCTTGGGCTTTGGGGGCAAAACCTTGTGGGTCTTGAGGATGCAAAGTCGCATACGCTAACCATTCAATTCCTACTTCGCTAATGCGTTTTGCTGCGTCGGCATCGATCAATATATCAAGCTTAGACTGAGCAAAATCAATAATTTCGTTGTAGTCTAACAAGGCATAGCGAAGTTGCTCTGGGTTATCAACTAAACCACCATATAAAACCATGTATTTTTTTAGAACAGTATAAAGGGTACGCGATGGGAAAATTGACATAGGGCACTCCATTTACAGCAGTTAAACGGATAAAAAACCAGCACGCGCACCCATAATCATTTCTTGAATCCAACCAAACAGCAATGTTGAGTAAGCTTGCTGAGCGGCTTTTTGGGTGAGGCCATGGTCCGCCTCATAAAGAATACGGTGCGTCATGGATTGGGCCTCAAGAAACGCGTTGCGATAACTAAGAATGGTTTGTTTGGGAATAAAGTCGTCGTGTTCAGTCTCAATTAACAAGACGTCCCCTTTAAATAACGAACAGGCCAGTAGCGCTTGGTTGTCATTTTTAGTGTGCGGTGTTTTCCTATAGGCATTTAACAGCGCTTTGTTTAATTGGTCTTTGGGTTTAAACCATTCTTCGTCGTGATACAGAGCGGGGGCCAATAAGCTTAACCATCGGACAGGGCGCAATTGGCTAACTAAAGTGGCGAGATAGGCGCCGTAGCTGTGACCAATAATGGCGATGGACTCTGGATCTACCCATGAATGTGATGCTAGTGTGTCATACGCAGCACACACATCTTGAAGATTACGCTGTCTAGACACGTGATGTCGCTGAGCAGTGGTGTCATGATGGCCAGTTAAATCAAAGGTTAGGCAGACGCAACCAAGCCTAGCCAAACTATGAGCTCGTTTCAGATCAAAGCGTTGATCACCCCCCCAGCCGTGGATAAACAAGATTCCTGGGATAGGGGCGCTAGGCGTAAGAAAATGCGCGTCTAAGTTAAACGCATCAGGTAAGGCAATATGGGTAGGAGATATCACTACACTCACTCAATCACCCCCGCAGACTTAATTAAGTACCCGTTTTCGTCCTCAGCAATGCAGTAAGGCTCATCGGTATCTAGCGCTGGTTCTTGCGTGCGTGAGTACCGTTCTTTAGTCCAGGCTTGCACAGAGGCCAAAGCAGGATTATGTAAAAAAGCCTCAATCGCCAGTAGCTCTGCCATCGAAGCACCTCCCATACGCCATGACTGTTCGAGAACACCAAGACGATCTGAGCCGTCCCATGCCGTACCATGAATCACATCATAATTACGTCGCGATGCGTACCATGCAGGAAAAGCAGCCTGAATGCACTGCTCATAATTTTGAGCAAGGCGTATGGCTCGAACTAGCACTGGGGTGTTCACTGCTTCAATCAATTCCTCGTAACTGCCCCGCACTGCAAAAAGGTGTGTGCCTCCATACGTAGGTAACTGCTCGTGGTTTGGAACTTGGCGCTGCTCTCCGACGTAACTAATCAGTATGCCAGCGACCTGAGTTTGTCCTACACTATAGGTGGTGGTATCGGTTAGGTTTTCTTCAATCACTACACCTTGTTCTAACTGGGGTTCAAAGCGACTTTGAAGCAATAAATCTGTGACTTCTTGATAATGATTACAAACAAATTGATCGTGGCTCGCTTTGGCATAAGCAAATTTAATACGAATAGGGCTTTCATGGATGAAACCCCGTGCTGTCCAAAACGCCTCTTGTACAGAAAATGCACTATAGCCTTTAAGGGTATATGGCATTAACTTTTGTCCTAAGTCATAGTCCCAACCTTCCGGGGCCGTGTAAGATGAATGAGACAGTGGATGGCTAAGAACTTTGGTTTTAACAAAGTCATACGGCACTACACCACCATACAGGTCATGAACAGACTCAATCCCTAGGGTTTTAGCTTCGTTAGCCAGCAAGGTATCAATAGGCAATAAATAGGGGGATCCAGCCAAGTTGGCATTGGGTTTTTCTTCAGTTTGTTGAAAAATCTTTACTAACTGCTGAGCTAACTTTTGTTGGGTAATAGCGTCTGCCGTCGATACTAAACTTACACCTTGATAAGGGAGAACAGATCGATTGTTAACTGGTATCGCAGCCATAATCATTGCCTTTAAAAATAAACCTGTATTTTTGCTTAGCAATTTTTATTCCCGTTAATTGTGTCTTACTATATAGGTATAAAACTTGCTAGCTGATTTTATGGGCATAAAAATTGCTAATTTTTTAGTAACGATAAGGAGGTCATAGTATGAAAAAGCCACAAGAAAATTATCCTGGCCCAAGAAACACAAACGAAGAGCCTTCTTTTATATCGGAATGGGAACAAGAGCCCACTCGTGTACAACCCGAGGCCTTACAAATTGATGCTCAAGCCGATCGTGAGCTCTATCATCAGGTGCAAGCTATCCTAGAGCGACAGGCAATGACTATTAACCATTGCCAAATCGAGGTTAACAATGGTCGTGTTAAATTAAGTGGCACGGGCACTGACTTAGAAAGCATTAAGCAAATTGAATATGCCATTCGAGCTTTACCCGACGTGATCGAGTTCCAATGTGCTTTACGCATTAGCTAGGTGTAACCAGCGCCCAAGCAAATGCCGTAAAGCTTCAGGCGAAGCCACCTTGTAGCGGGCACAAGTTTGGGTCGAGCTACCCACATGAATGCTTAACCCGCCTTGCGTGTTAGTCCATGCAAAGGCGGGCTCATCAGTGACGTCATCACCTATCATAATAGGCAGCCTGTCTTTAAAAGGTAGTGTTTGTAATAGCTGGGCAATAGCAGTGGCTTTATTAAAATAGGCTTGTCTTAATTCCCAAACACATTTACCGGCTACCACTACATACTCGGGGTAGACCTCGACTAACTCCGTTAGAAACGCATAAATAGCAGCTCGATAGTGCGGTTGAGCGCGGTAATGAATAGCAATGCTATGCGATTTCGGCTCTACCCGTACACCTTCTTTCGTGTCGCACCATTGTGTGCAAGTGTGTATAAGCTGCTGATGACAATCGAAGTCAATAGGAGCACTCCACTGCAATGCAGGTTGCAGCAACCGAATCGTGGCACCATGGCATCCAATTAACGGTAGGTCAAGCGATCCGCACAACTGCTCTAGGCTACGTTGATCACGTCCTGACACCAAGCAAAGGGCTTGGCCAGTGGCCTCATAGAGCTCAGCAAGCAACTCTTTTAGCTCTGCATCAAAATAAACCGCTTCGGGAGTAGGTGCTAACGGTACCAGAGTTCCGTCCACGTCTAAAAATAAGGCAGCTTGCTCAAGGGGAACAGAAGGTAGCAGCATCATTGTCCAGCTTGCCCCGTAACAGGTAACACAGCGCCAGTGATGTAGCTAGAGCATACCGAACTAGCTAAAAACACATAGGCCGGCGCGAGCTCTTCAGGTTGAGCAGGGCGACCAAAAAGGGTGCTTTTACCAAAATCTTTAATGTCTTCTGCGGGCCTATCAGCGGGATTTAATGGCGTCCATACCGGCCCAGGTGCGACAGCATTAACACGTATGCCTTTAGGGGCTAAATTGCTTGCTAATGAATAGGTAAAAGAGTTAATCGCACCTTTAGTGCTGGAGTAATCAATAAGTTCGGCACTGCCGGCAGAAGCAGTAACTGAACTCGTATTGATAATGCAGTCGCCAGCCTCTAAAAAAGGCAATACAGCCTGAGCCATATTGAAGTAACCATAAATATTGGTTTTAAAGGTTTCATCCCATCGAGCGGGGTCAATATCAAGTAATGACGGCGCGTGCTCTTGAAAGGCCGCATTGTTAACAAGAATATTAATTTCACCAAAATGATCCACTATTTGCTCTACTGCTTGATGACAAAATTCATGGTCTTTAATATCCCCAGCTAAAGTCAAACAGGATTGCCCTTCTGCTTCGATAGCTTTCTGGGTTTCTAAGGCATCGTCATCTTCACATAAATAAATAATAGCGACATTTGCGCCTTCACGAGCAAAAAGTACCGCCACAGCTCGGCCGATGCCCGAGTCACCACCCGTAATCAGAGCGACTTTGCCTTCGAGCTTTTGGCTACCTTTATAGGCATCGGCCTTATACTGCGGCGCCGGTTCTAATTCACTCTCTACACCTGGCTTTGATTGGTGTTGAGGGGGTAGCGGGGGAGTGGGGTAATCTGAACCAGGATTTGAGGGACTATGGGTTACCGGTTCGGATTGAGTGGTTTGTTGATCTTTTTGATCTTGCTGCTGTTGAATATGACGTTGTTGTTGCAACGTTTTTTCAAAATTAGACATGCTCGACTCCAAAAGAAGAAGCCTGATGGCCCAGTGGTATGGGGAGGAGGGAGAGGGCCATCAGGCTATCGACAACGCGTTACATCAAAGGGGACTAGACATTAACGGTCATCATCTCGATGAGACGCTTTTCCACCTTTAGATCCAGCTTCACGCGCCTCTTCAGAGTCAAACTCATGCCCCTGACCACGGCCATGATTACTGCCCTGGGAAGAATGACTAGCTTGTCCTCCTTTTGAACCCGCTTCACGTGCCTCTTTAGAGTCAAACTCATGCGCAGTGCCTTTTTCATGCGCCGCTTTACCTCCTTTTGAGCCGGCTTCACGTGCTTCTTGAGAATCAAACTCATGAGCGGTGCCTTTTTCATGCGCCGCGCGACCACCTTGTGCTGCGGTTTCTTTTTGATGTCCTGAGCCCCCAGCCGTAGAGCCACGCTCATCGGTATGACCCGATTGCTGTTTTTGACCTTGAGTATGCGGTTTATCATCTTTATTCGTCATGGTATTTCTCCAATAAAAAACGAAATAAAAAATACTGCTTAGGTATGGAGTGGGTAGCAGGTAGTGTGCCTAACTCGCGCACTAGTTATCACGCACATGACTTGCTCTACAGGTAGGAAACTAAGTGTATTAGGAGCGTGGTGTGAATACTGTTTTTTTATTTTCTTTATTTATCTTATTGGCTGGAGTGGTAGCTATCTATTTAGGCCACAGCGTGGGTGTAAAAGTGGTGAGGCGCTTAGGCCGACGACAACCTTTTTTTACTGCCTTTGTGAACCAAGGGCAGTATGTAACGCGTTGGCTATTTTGGTTTATTTGGTTCAAGGTATGGTTTGCTGGTTTAGGCTTGACAGCACACTGGGCCCAAATAGTCGCTTTGGTATTGGTGGTAGGAATTATTGTATGTGCCACTCTAACTTTAATGGCTATGGTCGAGGCAGTTGCTACAGTTGTAGTGCAATCGAACCCTCTCACAGAAAAAGACAATCTAAAAGCACGTCGTATTTATACTCAAACTCGTGTTTTAGCGCGCAGCACTCACCTCGTCTTGAGTTTGCTAGGTTTGGCTTTTGTATTACTTATTTTGCCTGGTGCTAAACAAATAGGCACCAGCTTATTAGCTTCTGCAGGTGTGGCCGGTTTGGTGGCTGGTATGGCGGCCAGGCCAGTAGTGGGTAATTTTATAGCGGGCCTTCAGCTCGCTTTTACTCAACCTATACGTATTGATGATGTCGTTATTATTGACGGTGAGTGGGGGCGTATCGAGGAAATTACTGCCACGTATGTGGTAGTAAAAGTGTGGGATGAAAGACGGCTCATTGTGCCGTTACAATGGTTTGTAGAAAACGTATTTCAAAACTGGACGCATCATACCGCTGAGCTGATCGGAACCGTATTTTTATGGTTAGATTACCGAGCAGATTTAGTGGCGCTAGAGGCCGAGTTTAAACAGTTATGCCAGGCACAGAGCTTATGGGATCAGCGGGTGGCAGTTATGCAAATCACAGAAACTAACGAGTGGGGCATGCAGTTACGCTTTTTAGTGAGTGCTACAGACTCGGGACAGCTGTTCGACTTGCGCTGTGCAGTGCGGGCGGGGTTGATTAGTTATTTAGCTCGGTATCAACCCCAGACCTTTGTCCGCTTACGAACAGAAGCAGAGCCTAGTTTTGCAACGAAGGCGTCGCCTCAGTCTCCAAGACCGCGTTCAGATCACTAAGAAAGCTAAAACACCACCGTTTTAAGTCAAACTCCTCTAAGTGCGCCATCAAAGCCTGATGCCGTGCTTGACGTTCAGCAAGAGACATCGTTAACGCGCGATAGAGGGCTTGAGCCGTGGCCTCAGTATCGTAAGGGTTAACTAACAAAGCCCCTTCTTGGAATTCGCTAGCTGCCCCTGTGAACTCGGATAATACCAGTACCCCTGGGTCAGCCGCATCTTGGGCAGCCACGTACTCTTTAGCGACAAGATTCATGCCGTCGCGTAAAGGAGCAATAAAGCCCACATGGGCTTTACGAAAGATACTCATCAGCATCACTGGGGCAACTGCTCTATTTAAATAAATCAGGGGAACCCAGTTAAAACTGGCGTGTTTGCCATTTATTTGACCAGCTAAACTTTCTAATTCGTTTTGTTGCTGTTGATAGCTTTCTATGCCCTCGCGTGTGGAGGGGGCAATTTGTAAATAGTTAACGCTTTCTTTAAGCGTAGGAAAGTGCTCTAGCAGAGTATTAAAACTCTCAAAGCGTTTAGGAAGCCCTTTGCTGTAGTCCAGTCGATCCGCACTAACAATTAATTGTCCATCACCTAAGATTGGGTAGTCCGAGGTGTCAGAGCCAAACGGTGTAGGCATAGTTGCCATGGATTGGATCAGCTCGGGTGCAATACTAATCGGGTAAGACTTGATTAACGTGGTGCGGTTTTTATAGGTAATTCGCCCTTCATTTGCGCTTAGCCCTAATACCTTGGTTAAGCTATTTGATAGATTCAAAAAGTCAGGAGTAGATTGCAGGCCTACTACCTCATAATCTAAGAGATAAGGTAACCAAGATTGATGACGCGGAATGGTCGCCAAGGCATCTGGGTTAGGAAAGGGCGTATGTAAAAAGAAACCAATAGGTTGGTTTAAACCCAATTTGCGACAATAGTGGGCGAGCGGAATGAGATGGTAATCCTGTACCCAGACAATATCATCGGGTCGAAGTATAGTGCTTAAGTAGTGTGCGATTTGCTCATTCACTGCTAAATACTGCTGATATTCATGACTATTAAATGTCATTAAATCAATGCGTTGATGAAACGCAGGCCATAAACAATTATTGGCATAGCCACAATAAAACTGTTGATGTTGTTCTGGGGTCAAGCTGAAAGTCATAGTGGAATAATGATCACGATGCTCAACATGCAGCTCTGTGCATGGCTGAGCACATTGTTCGCCGCTCCATCCTAACCAAATGCCTTCTTGTTGATGCGCGTTTAACATGCATTCTATAGCAACAGCTAACCCACCCGTCGCAATACTCTTTTGTTGGGCAACTCGGATTGAAACAACAATAATTCTGCTCATGACGTTCTCTCTAGGTGAATGGAAACAAATTAAGGTTTCATCGTAGTTACCTATAAAGCAGATAGTGTGCCCAACTAGAGCAGAGCGGGTTGACGTCGCTCTCTAGAGCTAGGAATAGCTAGTTGCTGTCTGTATTTGGTGACTGTGCGTTTGGCAATGTTGATCTCTTCACGAGTTAACCGCTGGTGTATTTGAACGTCAGACAATGGGGCATCAGCCGATTCTTGCTCAATGTATTGTTTTATCTTGGCTTTAACCATGCGCGTCGAGCAGCTGCCCCCAAAGCTCATACTCAAGTCTCTAGAGAAAAAATGTCTGAAGCTAAATACACCATTAGGGGTACTCATATATTTATTTGAAGTCGCACGCGAAATGGTGGATTCGTGTAAATCGAGCTCGGCGGCAATATCACTAATTAACAGGGGGCGAATTGCCTCATCCCCATAATCAAAAAACAGACGCTGTCTTTCGAGAATAATACGAGTGACTTCACATACTGTATGATGGCGCTTTTCGACACTTTCAATTAACCATTGAGCTTGCTGCCATTCTTGGTGTAGAGGATGGTCTTTGTCCGGTTTATTTTCTTTTAAGAGCTGTTCGTAATTTTTATTAATTGTTAGTTTAGGAAATGCATTGAAGTTGGGGACAATATGCCATTCATTATTTTGTCTATAAATAAATACATCAGGGACTAAATGCTGATGAGTAGTAGTACTAAATTGGCGCCCTGGTTTGGGATCCAATTGGCGTAAGTAAGCGCAGCAGGCTTTTAAAGTGGTTTCATCAACACGTAGTAGCT
Organism: Paenalcaligenes hominis; assembly: GCF_011927625.1. GTDB lineage: Bacteria > Pseudomonadota > Gammaproteobacteria > Burkholderiales > Burkholderiaceae_B > Paenalcaligenes > Paenalcaligenes hominis. The sequence continues at coordinate 137,478 of NZ_JAATIZ010000005.1, read as the reverse complement.
TGAGTAAACGCTCATAGTGACCTTCGGCCAAAAGCTCTAAGCCAGAGTCAATAAGCTGCAACAGCGGTTTATAAAGAGGCGAGTGCTCATCAATGTCCGCATTAACTTGCAAACGTAAACACTCTTGCATATCACGAGCCGCTACCCCCGTGGGTGCAATACGTTGAACTCGCTCAAGGGCGGCCTCCCATTCCATAACAGAAATGGGCTCATCAATGTAGTCTGGCAATAAATCAGTAAACGACTTACGTAAATAGCCGTTCTCATCGAGCGCATCAATAATGAATGCACATAGAGAATATTGGCGCGCATCAGGGCGAGTTGTAGCCAAGAGCTTTAATAGATGCGACTGAAGGTCTTCGGTTTGCTCAATATTTGCTAACGGATCAAGGTCTTCGGGGACGGATACAGAGGGGTACGACTCAGCATGAGTGGTCGCTGCGTCTTGAATATGAATTTCTTCGGTCTCTTCCTCGTCGGCTTCATGTAAAAAAGGATTGTGATCTAAATGCGAGCGCAGTAAATGTTGAAAAGCGGGGGCCGCTAATTGCAGAATTTGATTTGACTGTTGTAAGCGCGGTGACAACTGTTGTTGAGTTTGCAAACGATGCTGCAAGGTTAACGTCATGATGGCTCCTTAACGCATAAGTCAGAAGTTTTAATTAATGAAGTATTCGGCTCATAGCGTAATGAATGTTAAGTAAATCAAGCAGCGAGTAATAATAACTAGGTACTACTGCATACGTTTATTTCATAATAAGACAAGCAGAGTCGTAACAGCAGTAAGTAAGGGTAATCAATCGCTAGTGCACACAACTCATCGTAAAGCTGCATGGCAAGCCTAATTTTTAGCAGGTTATGTGCTTAAAAGCTAATAAGCGCTCAGGTATGAAAATTGCTAACGGCATAGGCAATAGGTGCTTTTCAACTCTAGAGATGCTTTATAAAGCAAAGGAGCGATTATGTATTTACGAGGATTTGCTGTAGCTGGCTTTGTGGGAGTAGCTTTGTGCTTAATCACCATGAAGCCCAGTCAAGCCAACGAGTTATCCATGAGCGATCGCAATTTTTTAAAAGAAGCGGCTCAGGCAGGGCATTATGAAATAGAGAGCGCAAACGAGGCACTTGCGCGCAGCCAAGACAAACAAGTACAAGAGTTCGCCCGTATGATGCTTCAAGAGCATGAGCGTATTGACAAGGAGTTGAACGCATTGGCAGTAGCTAAAGATCAGGCATTGCCAACCTCGGCAAGCATGATGCAACAAGGTAAGGTATTACTGCTTAAAGGCAAAGAAGGTCACGAGTTCGATCAGTACTATGCGGAACATTTAGCGATTAAAGCTCACGAAGATGCCATTGAGCTTTTTGAAAAACAGGCTAAAAATGGCGACGATGATGAAATAACCGGTTTTGCCCAAGATGTACTACCTTTACTCAAGCAGCATCTTCAACATGCGCAAAGCTTAAAAAATCACGTTGATTCCACTAAGCCCTAAATACCGTGTGGAAAAGTCACTATGACATTAAAAAAGGGAGGCAATGCCTCCCTTTTTTGTGGTGGGTATAAAAGATTAATGCACACCCAGTTGGCCAAAGTAGGATTTGGTGGCATTTATTTCAGCGCCCGAATTTGGGTAGGCGACTAATACCCATTTGCCTTCTGCCACGGCTTTTTTGGTGGGTTCGATGACACCATTTCGGCTTGGCATATACGCTACAAAACAGCCGGCCAACACACCAATCAATAAAAACACACAAACAGAACCAAGAAGCGCTGTAGGGGCTTCATGCACAAACACGGGCATGCCCATGGCATAAAAAGCCCACCAGAATAAAACTCCCGCCGCGACACTTAGTACCACTGACCAAAGGTGCACCGCAATAGCGGCTTGACCCATGAAAGAGAATTCGTCTTTGAGTTTGGCTTCTACCTGAGGATCATGGGGTTCAATGAGGGCTACACGTGTATTATCACCTGAAAAAAGAGAGGCCACATGTTGTAGCGCCTGTTCAGCTGCTTGAGCATTCGTAAAGACACCCATCGTTTCGCGAGCGGAACGTATATTTTTTCTTTTATCCATGAAAAACTCCTAATAACAGAGGTAATACAAGTGTGATTAGAATTGAGTCTAGCAAGGATTTAGATCAAAAAATGCTTAAAACGACACCATTTGATGCAGGGCAAAAGACAATTACTTAGCTAGAAATAACCCCTAAGTTATTGATATAAATCAGGTCGTTATTTGTATCGGTAGGAATGATTTTGGGTTATTAAGCAAGCAAGAGTGCGCTAGATAGAACGCAAAAAAGCCCCATCTAATGATGAGGCTTTTTTACTAAATATGGCGCGGCTGGCAGGATTCGAACCCACGACCCCTTGGTTCGTAGCCAAGTACTCTATCCAACTGAGCTACAGCCGCTGAAAGAAATAGAACTATAACTTTGTTTTTAAATCATGTCAACTGTTTTTTGAAATAACTTAAAAAGTTTTTGTTCTTATTGCGAAATGTTCGTGGTACAAGTCACAATAGTTACTCGCAGTACAGGTTTTGTCTGTGTGTTGCTGCGTAAAAAAACTAGTATAGCACCATTCTGGAGAAAAGGGTGAATAATTTAAAAAAAGTGACCCACATCGCTGACTTTCAACGTTTAGCACGGCGTCGTGTGCCTAAAATGTTTTATGACTATGCGGATTCAGGTTCGTGGACAGAAAGCACCTACCGCGCTAATGAGTCCGATTTTCAGCGCTTGCAATTCAAACAGCGTGTAGCGGTTAATATCGAACAGCGATCTACTCAGACGCAACTGCTGGGTGTGCCTGCTTCCATGCCCGTTGCACTAGCGCCTACCGGACTGACAGGCATGCAACATGCCGATGGGGAAATGCTAGCGGCCCAAGCTGCTAAAAATTACGGCGTTCCCTTTACGCTTTCTACCATGAGTATTTGTTCCCTAGAAGATGTTGCCGCTTATACACGTGCTCCGTTTTGGTTTCAGCTGTACGTGATGCGTGACCGCAGCTTTATGGAAGCGCTCATTGATCGCGCTAAGGCCGCAAACTGTTCAGCTTTGGTGTTGACGCTTGATTTACAGGTATTAGGTCAACGTCATAAAGACATAAAAAACGGTTTAACCACTCCGCCCAAACCGACTTTAAAAAACCTACTTAATTTAGCAACCAAACCTTATTGGTGTTCTCAAATGATCAAAACGCCACGGCGTACTTTTGGCAATATTGTTGGGCATGCAAAAGGGGTCAGTGATGTCAGCTCGTTGTCGATTTGGACAGCGGAACAGTTTGATCCCACGCTTTGTTGGGACGACATCGAGTGGATTAAAAAGCGTTGGGGCGGCAAGCTTATTTTAAAAGGCATCATGGAGCCCGAAGACGCTCAGCTAGCCGTAGACGCTGGTGCCGACGCGATTGTGGTCTCTAACCACGGAGGACGCCAATTAGACGGGGCGCCTTCATCCATTGCGGCTTTGCCGGCTATTGTGGCGGCGGTTCAGGGTAAAACAGAAATTTATTTGGACGGTGGTGTCCGTGGAGGTCAGGATGTATTACGCGCGTTAGCGCTTGGGGCTGACGGTGTGATGATCGGGCGTGCCTTTTTGTATGCGTTGGGTGCAGCGGGGCAAGCCGGCGTAGAACGTTGCCTAGAAATCATAGCCAATGAACTGAGCATCAGTATGGCTTTATGTGGGCGTCGTACCCTAGCTGAAGTTGACCGCAGCGTTCTTCGAAATCCCGCTATTTTTGACTAAAACCGACGTATCGACTTTGCAAGCATCCCAACAGATTAGGGCAAGCCAACCTGTTGGGGTCTTGGTTATGAACGATGTAATTTTTTTGCGGTATGGGCGATGAGTTGGCCTTGAAACCGAGCGCCATCAAGCTCTGTTTGGCTTGGTTGGCGTGAGCCGTCGCCGTCAGCAATAGTGCTGGCGCCATACGGAGAGCCACCAACGATCTCATCCATACGCGTTTGCCCGGCAAAGCTGTAGGGTAAGCCTACAACTACCATGCCAAAGTGAAATAAATTATGGATGATACTCATTAACGTCAGCTCTTGGCCGCCGTGCTGTGTAGCCGTAGACGTAAATGCACCCCCCACTTTTCCAACCAGCGCCCCTTTAGCCCATAGCCCTCCACATTGGTCTAAAAAATTGGCCATTTGTGAACTAATCCGCCCAAAACGCGTTCCCGTGCCGACAATGATGGCATCGTAATGGGCGAGCTCGTCGACCGTAGCAATGGGCGCCGCTTGATCCAGTTTATAGCCCGAGCGCTGCGCAACCTCTAGAGGGACCAGCTCGGGTACACGTTTAATATCGACCTCGGCACCCGCTGCGCGTGCGCCCTCGGCCACAGCCTGAGCCATGGCTTCAATATGCCCGTAAGCCGAGTAATACAACACCAGTACTTTTGCCATAGTTGTCTCCTGACTAAAAAACAATCGCTACGACTAGTGTGACATCAGATAAGGTCGAGGGTCTAGCGCTTTTTATTCTGTTGATGGTAATTGGCTAAAGCAGCTAGCAACACCAGCCCCCAACCCCCCAGCATTAATACACCGCCAATAGGTGTAATCATGCCTAACCAGCGTTGTTCTGATAAGACCAATAAAAGCAAGCTACCAGAAAACAAAAGTGTGCCTACTAAAAGCAAGCTAAAAGCGAGATGCTGTAAGCGGGCTTGTAAATAAGCATGAGCGCTGGCTAAAGCGAGCAAGGCCACCGCATGAAGCGATAAGTATTGCACTGCAGTTTGCCAAACGGCCAGCATATTTAAATCCACCCGGCCTGCTAAAGCATGGGAGCCAAAGGCGCCGGTGGCTACACTGACTAATAATAAAAAGGCCGCGACGGCAATTTGTAAAGAGGCATGCATGATGTAGAACTCGAAAAGTAAAACAGAATAAGTATGTTAGCGCGTTTACACTAGAGATGAAAAACCTATAATCATGGCTAACTTGACTCCTCTCTTTAGTGATACGAACAAAACATGGCCAAAAAGAAACTCTCTATTAAAAAGAAAAACGGCAAATGGGTGATTCTCTGGGGCACTCAGACTATTTCATGGCAGCAAGCCTTGGGTGTAGGGATTGTATCGTTGGTACTAGTCGCGTTGGGTATAGGTACTACCTCAGATTATTTAGACTTGCCTGGGATGAAAGCCCCCTCAAACTCGACCACTACCGTCAAACGTCCTAAAGGCGAATTCGAACTTAAGGGTAAAATTACACACGTAGCAGATGGGGATACGGTTAATATCGAGGTGGCAGGAGTACGTGAACGCGTGCGCTTGGCGAATATCGATTCCCCAGAAACCACAGGGCGTGCCGACCGACCAGGGCAGCCGTATGCAGACGATGCACAGCGTGCCTTAGAGAAAATGGTTTTAAATAAAGTCTTGGCTTTACGGTGTTTTGAACAAGATCATTATGGGCGTAACGTGTGCGATATTCCTTTAGCGAACGGCAGCACAGCCAATCAACAAATGGTCGCCCAAGGTTGGGCTTGGGCCTACACAGGCAGCAACGAGCGCTATTTGCGTGATAAGAGTCTAAAAGCGGTACAAAAGCGTGCGCAACAACAGCGCATTGGTTTATGGCAGGCTAAAAAAACCCCCATTGCGCCTTGGGTTTGGCGAGTTCAATGTTGGCAACAAAAGAAATGCGATTAATTCAATTTTTCCTTATTTCCATCGTGATGCTGCTGGCTGCCTGTAGCGACAAGGCAGTAAATAGCCCCTATATTCAGGATCAAGCTGAGCAAAACACGCTGTTTACCGCATTCACGCAACGCTCGCCTAAATACCTGGATCCGGCCAGCTCGTATTCCACAGACGAGACGCCTTTTACATATTCCATATACGAGCCCTTGTACGGCTACCATTATTTAAAACGCCCCTACGAACTCGAAGGGCGCACAGCCCAAGCCGTTGTACACCCCTACTATGTCGATGCACAAGGGAAGCGCTTGCCCGACGATGCGCCTAGCCATCAAATTGCTGAAAGTGTTTACGAGATCACCTTAAAACCTGGGGTGTTATTTCAGCCGCATCCTGCTTTTGCGCAAGATGAAAAAGGGAACTATGTCTATTATCCTATGCCCGAGGCGGCATTAGAAAACGCTTATGCCATCACCGACTTCAAGGCTGTTGGCACCCGCGAACTCACGGCACATGACTATGTGTATGCGTTGCGTCGTTTAGCAAGCCCCCGCGTTATTTCACCTATTTATGCTTTTTTTACTGACTATATTGTTGGCTATAAAGACTATGGGGAACAGCTACGAGAGCTCAATCAGGCCTTACCTGATGAAGAGTGGCTCGACTTGCGTGATTATGCCTTTTCTGGGGTAGAGGCAATTGATGACCATACTTTGCGTATTCGCATCTATGGCAAATACCCTCAGTTTTCGTATTGGCTAGCCATGACCTTTACTGCGCCTATCCCTTGGGAGGCCGATCGGTTTTATCACCAACCCAAGATGGATCAACACGATCTGTCGCTGAATACATGGCCTGTGGGTACAGGCCCTTATATGCTCACCGAGTCCATTCGCAACCGTCGTCATGTCTTAACACGCAACCCTAACTTTAGGGGCGATCCTTATCCCTGCGAGGGCGAGCCGGGTGACGAGGCGGCAGGCTTACTGGCTGATTGTGGCCAACCCACCCCGTTTATTGATCAGGTGGTATTTACCTTAGAAAAAGAATCTGTGCCATTGTTAGGTAAGTTTTTGCAGGGGTACTACGATATTCCGCAAGTCGAGCGCGGTGATTATGGTGTTGCGATGACGGTAGCTGCCGAAGACTCCCCTGACAAGGCGGCCCTGTATAAAGAACGTGGCTTAGATTTGCGTACCTTGGCCGAGTCACAGCTTTATTACTTTGGTTTTAACTGGCTTGATCCCGTGGTCGGTGGGGGCGATACGCCTGAACAAGCTCAGAAAAATCGTTATTTGCGTCAGGCAATTAGTATTGCCTTTGATTGGGAACAGTACGTCACCATCTTTCAAAATGATCAGGGCTTAGTGGCTCACGGCCCGCTACCCCCTGGTGTACGGGGTTATGTGGCTCCACCCGAGGGCTTAAACCCTGTGGTGTATGAGCCTAACCAAGGGCATGCACAGCGTAGACCCATTGATCAAGCACGCGCCCTCTTAGCTAAAGCGGGTTATCCCAATGGCCGTGATGCAAAAACCGGGGCGCCCTTAATCCTGTACTTTGACTCCGCCGGGGGCATGGGGGCTAGCGCGAGTGTAGATTGGATGCGACGCCAGCTGGCGCAATTAGGTGTGCAGCTCGAGGTTCGAGCAACGGACTACAATCGCTTTCAGGAAAAAATGCAACGTGGCGTGGCGCAATTGTTTATGTGGGGGTGGGTGGCTGATTACCCCGACGCCGAAAACTTTCTGTTTTTGCTCTATGGCCCTCATGCTCGCGCTCAAGGTGGAGGGGAAAACGCAACCAATTACCACAGTGCAGAGTACGACGCATTGTTTGAAAAAATGCGTTTTTTAGATGATGGCCCTGAAAAAGACCGTGTGATTGCTGACATGGTGGCGGTGGTTCAAAACGACGCCCCTTGGATGTTTGGCTATATCCCTAATTCAGGCGGGGTTTACCAAGAATGGGTCTACAACGCCAAGCCCTCACAAATGGTACGTAATGCGTTGCAGTATTTACGCATTGACCCGCAGCTGCGTGTTCAAAAACAAGCCATGTGGAACCAGCCTGTGTGGTGGCCATTGTGGGGGCTACTAATCCTCATAGCAGTAGGCTTGGCGTTGGTTTGGCGCACTATTAAACAACGTGACCTAAAAACTATTCAAAAGGAGCACTAATGCTGCCGTATATTTTGCGTCGTTTGGGCTATGGTGTGCTCATTTTGTTAGGTGTTAATTTATTGACCTTTGTGTTGTTTTTTACGGTGAATACGCCTGACGACATGGCTCGTCTTGCTATTGGGGGGCAGCGTATTTCTACCGAGGCCATTGAGCAGTGGAAAGCGCAGCAAGGTTACAACAAGCCTTTATTTATCAACCAAGACCAACCTGGCGTAAAGGCTTTGCAAGACACCATTTTCTATGAACGTTCCGTGCCGTTATTACGCTTTGATTTTGGTTTTTCAGATAGTGGGCATGATATTGGTCAGGAAATTAAATCCCGCATGGGACCCAGTTTAGCGTTAGCGCTGCCTACTTTTATTTTAGGCTTAGCGGTATCGGTGGCCTTTGCTTTGTTTTTGGTATTTTTTAAGCATACCCGTATTGATTTTTATGGGGTGGTGCTTTGTGTGGTGCTGCTATCTATCTCTGGGTTGTTTTATATTATTGCCGGCCAATGGCTGTTTGCTAAAGTGCTTGGCTGGGTGCCGTATTCTGGTTGGACGTCAGGTCTAGACACCACACGATTTTTAATCTTGCCTGTGCTCATTGGCATTATTTCCCGCGTCGGAGGGGAGTCGCGCTTTTATCGTAGTTTGTTTCTAGAGGAAGCCAGCAAGGACTATATTCGAACAGCTCGTGCCAAGGGGTTGTCGGAATACCACGTGTTATTTAAGCATTTACTACGCAATGCTTTATTGCCTATTTTAACTGGCACGGTAACCGCCATTCCTTTGCTATTCATGGGCAGCTTAATTGCCGAGTCTTTTTTTGGTATTCCTGGCTTAGGCAGCTACACCATCGAAGCCATTAATGCCCAAGATTTATCCATCGTACGTGCCATGGTGTTCTTAGGTTCTGTTTTGTATATTGTAGGGCTTATTTTGGCTGATATTTCGTATACCTTAGTTGACCCACGAGTACGTTTTGAGTGACCACTATGCCTAAATTTGAACTAATGTGGACTGACGCTTTTGTCTGGTTAATGGTACTAGTTGTGTTGGGGTATATCATCCATGTGGGGCGCACTCCTGCATTGCGTCAGGCATGGCGCAGCGTATTTTATACTCCCTCTGCCATGGCGTGTGCGGTAGTATTGGCTTTTTTTGTAGTGGTCGGGTTACTGGATTCCATTCATTATCGTCCGGTTCTACCCGCGCTAGAGGGGCAAACAGAACAGCGCTACTCACCCATTGCCCGTTCTGTATTAGATGATGTGTTAGAGGCAACCCATATCGCTAAGAAAGAACGCAGTTATTCAGCGCCCTTTGCCACGCATTTGTTTTTTAAAGAAAGTGCAATTGTAGATGGACAAGTCGTGCGCGACTTTCCTGTGTTAGAAAACGCAGCGCAAACGGTCAGCACGGCAGCAGAGCATCGTCATTTGGTGTGGAAATTGGCTTTATGGAGTGCACTTGGCGCGGTGGTGGTGGCAATAGTGCTGGGTGCCTTATGCCGGCAGGGTGCACGCCATAACCCCGCCTTTCCTTGGCGCAGCCTATGGTTAAGCCTCACCGTCTTAATCAGCTTACTTGTTTTTATATTGGTCTTTAGCCGCTTTTATTATGTTTTGGGTACAGACCGTTCCGGTAACGATGTCTTGTATTTAAGTTTTAAAAGTATTCGGACGGCGTTGGTCATTGGCACGTTAACGACGGTAGCGATGTTGCCCCCGGCATTAATTTTTGGCATTGCTGCGGGTTATTTTAAAGGGTGGGTGGATGACGTCATCCAATATATCTACACCACCTTAACTTCTATTCCGGGTGTGCTTTTAATTGCTGCCTGTGTATTGATGATGCAAGTGTATATGGATACGCACGCTGAGCTCTTTGATACGGTTGCTTCTCGGGCAGATTTACGGCTTTTGGTGTTGTGTTTGATTTTAGGCTTTACCGGCTGGGCAGGACTGTGCCGATTATTACGTGCAGAAGTGCTTAAGCTCAGAGAACTCGAGTATGTCCAAGCCGCTAAGGCCTTTGGGGTCAGTGCGTGGGGCATCATGCTGCGTCACCTGCTACCTAATGTGATGCATTTGGTGCTTATTACTTTGGTGCTGGAGTTTTCTGGTTTGGTGTTGTACGAGGCAGTTTTATCGTATTTGGGCATCGGTGTCGATCCTAGCATGCCATCGTTTGGCACCATGATTGATGCGGCACGCTTAGAAATGTCCCGAGACCCAATGATTTGGTGGAACTTAGTTGGCGCTTTTTTCTTTTTGCTAGCACTCGTGTTATCAGCCAACTTATTTGCTGATGCCGTGCAACGCGCTTTTGACCCGCGTGTGCGTCGTATCGAGGCAAAAGGAGCAGCTCATGCTTAAGATTCAAGATTTATCATTAAGCATTGCAGGCACCGAACGGTATGCCGTGCGTCATCTTAGCTTGCAGATAGAGCGGGGGCAGACATTCGCTTTAGTAGGTGAGTCTGGTAGTGGCAAAAGCATGACAGCATTAGCAATTATGCGCTTGTTGCCCGATGCGTTGTCTGTAAAATCTGGTACCGTGGAATTTCAGGGCACAAACCTCTTTAGCCTAAGTGAAGCACAAATGCGTTCGGTGCGTGGTAATAAAATTGCCATGATTTTCCAAGAGCCTGCCACCTGTTTAAACCCGGTATTACGTATTGGCGATCAGCTCATCGAGAGCATGCGCTTGCACACACACTATAAAAAAGCAGAACTACAACAGCGCGCGATCGCTTGGCTAGATAAGGTCGGTATTCCCGACCCAGTACAACGCATTAACGACTACCCTTTTCAGTTCTCAGGTGGACAACGTCAACGCATTATGATTGCCATGGCATTAGCTGTAGAGCCAGATGTATTGATTGCAGACGAACCCACCACGGCATTAGATGTTACGGTACAGGCCCAGATCCTAGAGCTCTTAAAAACGATGCAGCAGGATTTAGGGTTAACGGTGTTGTTGATCACCCATGATTTAGCGGTTGTGCAGCAAATGGCTGATCAGGTGGCGTTGCTACGCCAAGGCGAGGTCGTATTCCAAAGCACAGCAGCGGCCTTCTTTAAGCAGCCAGATCATCCGTATGCGCGCCATTTACTAGACGTGATTCCTAGTTTTGCCCGGCGTGAGCAGAAATACGGCAATACATCCTCTGAGGCCTTGCCGCCTAACGCGACCCCGCTATTACAGGTGCAGCATCTCGAAGTCGGCTATAAACAAAAGCGTCAGTTATTTAAAGCTACACCCGTCGTGCCTATAGTAAAAGATCTCAGTTTTGACTTGCATGAGGGTGAGACCTTAGCCTTGCTAGGGGCTTCAGGGTGCGGTAAAAGCACAGTGGCTAAAGCCTTGTTACGCATTATCGATGAGCAAATCCACGTAAATGGGCAAGCACTTTTACGTGGCGAGGACTTATTGCATAGCCGCGGCGCCCAATTGGCGCAGCAACGGCGCAAAATTCAAATTGTTTTTCAAGACCCTTTTGCTTCGCTAAACCCTCGAATGATGGTAGGAGACATCCTAGTCGAAGGCTTAAAAAGCTTACAACCGCATTGGTCAGAGGCACAACGGCAAAAGCGCATCAGCGAGCTGTTAGATTTGACCGCTATGCCGGCTGACAGCACGAAACGGTATGCCCATGAATTCTCGGGCGGTCAAAGGCAACGCATTGCGATTGCAAGAGCGCTAGCGGTGGAACCCCAAGTGCTGATTTGCGATGAGCCCACTTCGGCGTTAGATGTTTCTGTACAAGCCCAAATATTAGATTTACTGATTCAACTGCAAAAAGACACAGGCCTAGCCTATCTATTTATTACGCATAACTTTAGTGTTGTCGAGTATTTAGCCGATCGTGTTGCCGTGATGGATCAGGGTAAAATAGTTGAGATGGGTACAGCACAACAGGTGCTATTGCGGCCGCAGCAAAGCATAACACAGCAGTTATTGCACTCCGTTCCGCGTTTATCTCTTGAGACCACGAAGTAATTACTATGGCATTAAAAGTGTTTGATTTGGCCTGCGCAGCGGGTCATGTATTTGAAGGTTGGTTTCGTTCTCATGATGACTACGAAAAGCAAACGCAAGCGGGGTGGGTGACCTGCCCATTATGCGGTAGCACCGATATTCATAAACAACTCTCTGCACCGCGTTTAAACTTACGACATGGCGTAGGAAGTAAAACGCCTGACGCCGCTATGGCTACAGAAACCGCGCCAACGCCGGCTTCTCAACCCAGTCTAGACGCGATGCAGGCGCAATTTTTTCAGCAAATTAAGCAAGCCATTCGTAATACAGATAATGTGGGTGCCGACTTTGCCGAGGAGGCCAGAAAGATCCACGGGGGCGAGGCGCCAGATCGGGCTATTCGTGGCTCTGCGACCCAAGCCGAATACGAGGCATTACGTGAAGACGGCATAGAAGTCATGCCTATCCCCGATTTTTTAGACGATGAAAAACTAAATTAAAAAAACCGCTCTGGTTTCTGTTTTAACAGTCGCTAGAGCGGTTTTTAGACAGCGTTGCTAATTAGTTAGCGCGGCTGCGGTATTCGTTGGTGCGCGTATCGATTTCGATGTTGTCACCGATTTCGCAGAACATAGGCACCGACACAGTATGACCTGTAGCTAAACGTGCAGGCTTCATGACTTTACCCGAGGTGTCACCGCGAACAGCAGGCTCGGTGTATTCAATCTGGCGCACAATCACAGTAGGTAACTCGACAGAAATAGCACGGCCGTCATAGAACACGACTTCGGCTGTCATACCGTCTTCGAGGTAATTCAGCGCGTCGCCCATGTTATCGGCCTCGATCTCGTACTGGTTGTAGTCTTCGTCCATAAAGACGTACATAGGATCAGCAAAGTACGAATAGGAGCACTCTTTTTTCTCTAGCAGAACGATTTCAAACTTTTCGTCTGCTTTGTGCACCCCTTCGCTCGCGCTACCAGAGAGCAAGTTTTTGAATTTCAGTTTTACAACAGCGCTGTTACGGCCTGATTTATTGTATTCAGCACGTTGCACAACGAGGGGTTCACTGCCGATCATTACCACGTTACCAACGCGTAAATCCTGTGCGGTTTTCATAGATAGGGAAACTCCGATGAAAGATAACTCCGCACGCAATAGGCACAATTATTGACTAACAAAAAAACCAATGTCTTTTCGTTTTTGCTAAAGCGGAGAGGAAAAAAGTTATTTTACCGTTTTCTGGTCTAATTGCGAACAAAAAGCGAACAACTGTGTTGCTAAGTCGGTTTGTTGAGCCAAGGTAGCAGCGTAGTGAACACATTGTTGACGCCATTCGGCTAAGTTTTTTAGTTCCATGTTGAGTTGATCAGGGGTGATGCGCCCTTGGTTCCAAGCCATTATCAGTTGCTGACGTGATGCCGTTAAAGGGGTGGTCGCTAACCACGCCTGCAGTTTGATTAAATGGTAGTTGTCTTCTTGCAAGTAAGGTTGCCAGATAAAAGGCCGTTGCGCCCAAATAGCACGGACAAATGAGTCTTCACCACGGACTAGATTAAGATCAGCATAGTCCAGCAGCGCATCAAACTGCTGTTGCGCGATAAACGGCAAGCGATAGAAGCTAAGGTTTGTTGGGGGTGCCGTAGGCTCGGGTGCAGACGCCGCTAACAGCACAGACCAACTGTGAGGTTGCGAGGCTAAGCACGCATACAGGGTCTCTAAAGGGGCCTGCGGATAACTAAATACAAAAGCCACTCGTTCAGTAATGGGGGCCTGAGCTAAGCCTACTTGATTCCAAAACCCTTCATCCAAGGGGGCGTACCTACAGCTCGAGTCGGGGCGCAACAGCCCCCCCGTTTTTGCGCTAAACCCGGGAAAAAAGAAATATTTCACCACGCCGTTCGACTGAGGCGAGGGTAAAGCATGGCTGCTTTCCACCCACGGTTCGGCACTTAGGTATTCCAGATTAATCCACAGACGAGTTTGAGTCGGCATGGCGTTTTGATAGGCCAGAGGCAATTCACACCCAAAGGCCTCAATCACAAAGGAGGCCGGTATAGCGTGTTCTGCTTGCGACCAGTGCTGTATGGTGATGTGTTGCACCGTTTGTGAGTTAGCGTGTTCGTTTATAGTGGGTGCAATCCGATGAAATGCGGTTAAGTCATCAACAAATAAACGGACTGCCATACCACGCTGTTGTAATTGTTGAGCTAAGCGCCAACATACGCCGATATCGCCATAGTTATCGACGACTTGGCAAAATAAATCCGTATCCATTCGGGCTAATTAGTGCAAAGGCGCTGGGGCAAAATCAAGCTCTTCGGGTAAGTAAGGGTGGTCAAGCTCGCCCTGCGCCGTAGGAAAAGAGGGGGCGCTGCAATCATCACAGAAGTCAGGGTCATACAGCCCAGCTAAAAACAAAATGGACTCCACACCGAGCTCGGTCAATATCGTTTGAATTTGCAACGCGCTATCTTCGAAGTGAGAGCTAGAACGATCGATTTCGTCTTTACTAAAAATAGGCCAGACACAGCCATATAAAAGCTCGGGATGGTTTTCAACCGTTAAGCCAATACGGAACTCTTCGGTGTCTGACTCACCGCAACGTGCGACGACGGCAGAAATTTCACTGGGTTCGGATTGGGTGACTAAACCTAACCAACTTACCGCCGCCTTAATGGCTAAAGGGCGCATGAGTTTATCGCTAGCTCGAGTATTAAAATAATACCCATCAGGAGGTAAAAACTGGGCCTGGCAACCTGCAAACATAGCGCTAAGTAGTTGTTCGCACTGTTCTTGCCAACGGGTTTGGCTTTCCTGTAAGGCTAACAACGGGTTTTTATGTTGCTGCCAAGCAAAAGCGGCCTGGCCTTGGGGCGTCGCAATAGCACACACAATAAACTTGGTGTCAGCAAGCAAGGTGATGCCGTCTTCAAGGTGATCAAGTTCAATCGTAGTTGGTTTTGCCTCAAGCGCCAAGCGCCCTAGCTGTGCGGTAAATTCGTGCGTAAGCGCAAAGCTTTTTGGTAATTGATCAAAGCTGAGTAACTGGCCAAGTACGGCTACTTTGGCGTCTGAGCCAGCATACGATTTCACCGCCCCTAAAAGCTTTTCGTGTAGCTCATGGCTTAGGTCACCTTCGGGCAATTGATAGCGTGTCCACGCGGCAATAGGCGCGGTAATCAACAGCACATCATAACGTTGCCCTTGATGGCTTAACGTGGCTGATTCGGCCAGCCCTTCGATTAAGCTAACTAAAACGTCATAGAGCTCGAACTGTTCTGAGCTGGAAAGGTAGTCTAAAAGTTGTTCGAGCAGGGTGCTGTCGGGGTCGACTAAGAGCTCTTGAACCGATTCGGTTAATTTGGCCTCCCAAAACTGATCCTCTAAACGTGAGCCCGAGTGATTAAGGGCTTCGATTAGGCTAAGTAAATCGTGCGCTTTATGATGCAGTACGGTGTTGGAGACGGTGGAGTCAACCATAGACATTCCTATCTAACAGCAAAACGTACAGTGTACCCGTCCTCTTGCAGAATAGCGATAGAAAAACCCCTTGAGGCCAGTGGCTTCAAGGGGTTGATGGTTACGACCTGTCTAGCCTTAGCCTATGGTGTCTGCAATTTCTTTGAACTCTTCAATTTGGTCAAAGTTCATGTAGCGATAAATATCATCGCTATTCTCTTGCAATATACCCATGTCAGCGAGGTATTCGGCACGCGTTGGGATGCGACCCAAACGTGAACAAATCGCTGCCAGTTCTGCAGAGCCTAGGAATACGTTGGTGTTTTTACCTAAGCGGTTGGGGAAATTACGTGTGCTGGTTGACATCACCGTAGCGCCTTCGCGCACTTGGGCTTGGTTACCCATGCAGAGTGAGCAGCCGGGCATTTCCATACGCGCGCCAGCAACGCCTAGCACACCGTAATGACCTTCCTCGGTGAGTTGGGCTTGGTCCATTTTAGTGGGGGGCGCAACCCAGAGACGAGTAGGAATATCACGCTTGCCTTCGAGAAGCTTGGAAGCGGCACGGAAGTGACCAATGTTAGTCATACAGCTACCTATGAAAACCTCATCAATAGGTGTACCCGCCACGTCAGAGAGGGATTTCACATCGTCTGGGTCGTTCGGGCAGGCCACGATAGGCTCGTGAATATCCGCAAGATCAATTTCAATCACGGCGGCGTATTCCGCGTCGGCATCAGGCTCAAGCAGTTGTGGGTTTTCTAACCACTCTTCCATGGCTTTGATACGACGCATGATGGTGCGCTCGTCTTCGTAGCCATTAGCAATCATCCACTTCAATAGTGTGATGTTGCTGTTGAGGTATTCGATAATGGGCTCTTTGTTTAGACGCACAGTACATGCTGCAGCCGAACGCTCAGCAGAGGCATCAGAGAGCTCAAAGGCCTGTTCAATCTTGAGGTTTGGTAACCCTTCGATTTCTAGAATACGGCCAGAGAAAATATTGACCTTGCCGGATTTTTCTACAGTGAGTAAGCCTTGTTTGATGGCGTAGTAAGGAATGGCATTGACTAAGTCACGTAGTGTCACACCAGGCTGCATTTCACCCTTAAAGCGCACTAAGACGGACTCGGGCATATCTAAAGGCATAACCCCTGTTGCCGCAGCAAAAGCAACGAGACCAGAGCCGGCGGGGAAGCTAATACCAATGGGGAAACGAGTGTGCGAGTCGCCACCTGTACCCACTGTATCAGGGAGCAACATGCGGTTGAGCCAAGAGTGAATAATGCCATCGCCAGGACGCAGGGAAACACCGCCGCGTGTGCTGATGAAATCAGGTAGCTCGTGGTGAGTTTTAACATCAATTGGTTTGGGGTAGGCAGCAGTATGACAGAAAGACTGCATAACCAAATCAGATGAAAAACCTAAACAAGCTAAGTCTTTTAATTCGTCGCGAGTCATCGGGCCGGTGGTATCTTGACTACCCACAGTGGTCATGCGGGGCTCGCAGTAAGTACCAGGACGCACCCCTTGGCCTTCAGGCAAACCACAAGCGCGACCCACCATCTTTTGAGCTAAGGTAAAGCCTTTGCCAGAATCTTCAGGTGTGGTGGGCAGACGGAATAGGTCGGTAGGAGGTAAGCGTAGGGCTTCACGGGCACGTGTAGTTAAACCGCGACCTACGATAAGAGGAATACGACCCCCTGCACGGACTTCGTCAAACAATACATCCGATTTTACGCTGAACTCGGAGATCACCACGCCATTTTTAAGCGCTTTACCTTCGTAAGGGCGAAGTTCGATCACGTCGCCCATTTCCATTTGGGATACATCGAGCTCGATGGGCAAAGCACCCGCATCTTCCATGGTGTTATAGAAAATAGGTGCAATTTTGCTGCCCAAGCAAATACCGCCAAAGCGTTTGTTAGGCACGTAAGGAATGTCGTCGCCAGTAAACCACAATACGGAGTTAGTGGCGGACTTACGAGAAGAACCTGTACCGACCACATCGCCCACATAGGCAACAATGTTGCCTTTTTGCTTGAGTTCATTAATGAGCTTAATGGGGCCAATTTTACCGGGCTCGTCTGGCTCGATACCTGGACGTGGGTTTTTCAGCATAGCCAAAGCATGCAGAGGAATGTCAGGACGGCTCCATGCATCGGGAGCAGGGGACAAGTCGTCCGTATTCGTTTCACCCGTGACTTTGAAAACAGTAATCGTTAAGCTTTCTGGTACCTCGGGGCGTGAGGTAAACCATTCGGCATCCGCCCAGCTTTGTAGGACTTGCTGCGCATATACGTTGCCTTGTTTGGCTTTTTCTTTTACATCGTAAAACGCGTCAAACATTAACAAGGTGTGCTTGAGGCCTTCGGCGGCTACCGGAGCAAGCTCGTCATCATCAAGCAGCTGAATCAAGGGGGCAATATTATAGCCGCCTAGCATCGTACCAAGCAGTTCGGTAGCGCGTTTTTTGTCAAACAACGGGTTGGTTTCTGTGCCTAAGGCAACCGCAGCTAGATAAGACGCTTTCACTTTAGCCGCATCATCCACACCGGCAGGAACACGATGAGTAATGAGGTCTAGTAAATAATCTTCCTCGCCTGCTGGCGGGTTTTTAATGAGTTCGATTAGATCGGCGGTTTGTTGCGCAGATAAAGGAAGCGCAGGGATGCCTAACGCAGCGCGTTCGGCAACGTGTTGGCGGTAAGTTTCCAGCATGTTGCGGCCTATTGAGGTTAGTAAGTTGAATCTAAGCTACGAGTAGCTGTGGTCTAAAGGTATTGTATGAGTAAGTGATGGGCTAAGCAATGGTCTTATATAAGACATAAGACTTAGTGGACAATCACGTCATTAAATTCAGGGTGGCGCTGTAAATACGTTGCGGTATAACTACAAATAGGACGTACACGCCATTGGTTGTTGCGTGCAGTACGCAAGGCGGCCTCGGTTAAAGCCGCCGCAATGCCTTGGCCACTGAGCGCTTTAGGCACGTAGGTATGCACAATGGTCATCACCTCGTCGTGCAGGTGATAGTCCACAAAGCTAAGTAGCCCTTGATGATCGTATTCGAAGCGTGATTTTTCGGTATTGTGGTGAATGGCTAAAGACATAAGCACCTCGTTAAAAAAAGCGACCTAAGTCGCCTTTAGATAAAATTCAACGTGCATTGATCGATACAAATTCACGCGGCTCTGGGCCAACATAGTTAGCCGTAGGACGGATGATCTTACCATCTTGACGTTGTTCTATAACATGAGCGGCCCAACCCGCGGTGCGTGCTATGACAAACAGGGGGGTAAACATTGAGGTAGGCACCCCCATACGGTGGTAGGCAACCGCCGCGTACCAGTCGAGGTTAGGGAACATCTTTTTCTCGTTCCACATTAACTGCTCAATACGCTCGGCAATGTCAAAGAGTTCCGGACTTTGGGCTTGATCAGAAAGCTGACGGGCTGTTTCTTTGATGACGGCATTCCGTGGGTCTGAAACGGTATAGACTGGATGACCAAAACCAATAATCACTTCACGGTTTTGTACACGTTCACGAATGTCGGCCTCGGCCTCGTCGGCAGAATCATAGCGTTGTTGTATTTCTAGGGCCACTTCGTTAGCGCCGCCGTGTTTGGGGCCGCGCAGGGCACCAATCGCACCACTAACCGCTGAGTACATGTCTGAACCTGTGCCGGTAATGACACGACTTGTAAAGGTGGACGCATTAAACTCGTGTTCCGCGTACAAGTTCATTGACACATTCATTGCTTGGACCCATTCGTGTCTGGGTTTTTTCTGATGCAGCAAATGCAAAAAATGTTCGGCAATACTGTTGTCATCGGTTTGCACATCAATGACCTCACCGCGGTGGCTATAGTGATACCAGTACAGTAGGGCTGAACCTAACGAGGCAATAAGCTGATCGGCAATATCGCGAGCGCCTGCTAGGGGTTGAGTGTCTTTTTCAGGTAACACACAGCCTAAAACAGAAACTGCAGTGCGCAATACATCCATAGGGTGACTGGAGGCCGGTAAGCATTCGAGTACGCGTGTCAGGTCGTTAGGTAAACCACGTAAACTCGCTAATTTTTGTTTGTAGTGGCTGAGCTGACTGGGGGTGGGCAATTTGCCGTAAATGAGTAAATAGGCAATTTCCTCGAAGTCGCACACAGGGGCCAAGTCTAAAATATCGTAGCCCCGGTAAAATAAAGCGTTGCCACTAGTGCCAACTGCACTAAGTGCTGTATTTCCAGCGACAATACCAGATAAGGCCACAGATTTTTTAGGGCGTGGACTTTGTTCAGTGCTTGTCATTGGTCTCCTCCTTATGAGAGTGGATTAGGCGGGCTTAAATGTAGTGGTAGAGCCGCACCTAACATAACAAAAAGCCCGATTTAATCGGGCTTCGTTTTCGAGTTAGGGCAATAAATCTTTCACACCTTCGCGCTCTTCAAGAAGCTCGTTTAATGTGTGATCCATGCGCTCGCGGGAAAACTCATCAATCTCTAAGCCTTCTACTAGCTTGTACTCGCCATTTTCCGTAGTAACAGGGAAACCATAAATAATGCCCTCTGGAATACCATATGAGCCATCAGAAGGAATACCCATAGTGACCCATTTGCCATTTGAACCTAAGACCCAATCATGGATGTGATCAATAGCGGCATTGGCTGCAGACGCTGCGGAAGACAGACCACGCGCTTCGATAATTGCGGCCCCACGTTTGCCTACGGTAGGAATAAATGTGTCTTTATTCCACGCATCGTCATTCACTTTGTCTTTTAGGCTGGCACCGTTAACTGTAGCAAAGCGGATATCGGGGTACATAGTAGGGGAGTGGTTGCCCCACACGACGAGGTTTTCAATGTCAGCCACTGCTACATCGGCTTTGTCCGCTAGCTGAGACAACGCACGGTTGTGGTCTAGGCGCAGCATAGCTGTAAAGTTTTTAGCAGGTAAATCGGGGGCGGACTTCATGGCAATGTAAGCGTTGGTATTAGCGGGGTTGCCTACCACTAAAACTTTCACATCACGGCTGGCTACATCATTTAACGCTTTACCCTGTTCGGTAAAGATTTTCGCGTTAACGGCTAATAAATCTTTACGCTCCATGCCTGGGCCACGAGGGCGAGCACCAACGAGTAGGGCGATATCTGCGTCTTTAAAAGCGTCGCGTGGGTCGCTGTGCGCCGTCATGCCTTGTAGCAACGGGAAAGCGCAATCGTCTAATTCCATCATCACGCCTTTTAGGGCTTGCTGTGCTTTTTCATCAGGAATTTCAAGCAGTTGCAAAATAACAGGCTGATCTTTTCCTAGCATTTCGCCGGAAGCGATACGAAATAACAGGGCGTAACCAATTTGACCAGCAGCGCCAGTAACGGCGACGCGCATTGCGGGTTTGCTCATGAGAGTTGACTCCAATTGTTGGAAAACAAGGTACAGCTTTTGCTAGAGTTTAATGCTTTTTGTTGGCTTGACCAACTCACATTATCCGCTATTTCTCTTGTATCTTATATAAGACACAAGAGTGTTAGACAGAAAACCGTTTGCATGCCAAAATATGGCTTACTTCTTTTTTTCGTAGCCAATTAAATACGTCGCTAACGTATTGATTTGGTATTACATATATTATGTCTGAATCAAACTCAGTCTCACCTTCCAACCCTGAGCGCAGCACGGCGTATAGTCCACTCTATCAACAGATTAAAGTCTTGCTTTTAAAAAGCTTAGACCAAGGCGAGTGGAAACCAGGCGAGGCCATCCCCAGCGAACTTGATTTGGCGGCGCGCTTTCAAGTCAGTCAGGGCACGGTACGCAAAGCCATCGACGAGTTGGCCGCTGACAACTTATTAATCCGCCGTCAGGGCAAAGGCACGTTTGTTTCAACGCATAACGAGGCCAAAGTGCGCTATCGTTTTTTACGCCTGACCCCAGACGATGGCCATCAGCCCACTACCAGTAGTGAGATTATTGGTTTTTCCCGTTTAAAAGCACCTGCTGCTATTGCTGGTCTTTTGGCATTACGTACGGTGGACACTGTTATTAACATCCAGCGCGTCTTGTCCTTTGACGATAAACCTACCATCTTGGACAACATTTGGTTACCTGCAAACGTATTTAAAGGGCTCAGCTCCGAGGCCGTTAACCAAAACAGAGAGCCACTTTACGCTTGGTTTGAGGGCGAATACGGGGTAAGCATGTTGCGCGCCGATGAAAGCGTTCGGGCGGTAGCTGCGGATGCCGAAGCCGCACGTCGACTTCACGTTAGCCAAGGTACACCCCTACTGCAAGTAGAGCGGGTTGCTTATACTTACGGAGAGCGCCCTATGGAAGTGCGTCAGGGGCTCTACATCACAGATCATTTTCATTACAGAAATAGTCTAAATTAAAATTATTGGACAGTTTATCTGCGTGATTTCCCTAAATGAGGGAAAATAAGGCAGATCTGTCAGATTGGTATTTATTAGAAATTATTTTTTACTTCGAGGCCTTAATGTCTGATACCGCCCAAAAGCAGCGTCCGCAGTATCGCAATATCAGTGTGCCGCAGATATTGTCATACCGCTTACCACTGGCTGCTAAAACATCGATCTTGCATCGAATCAGTGGTGCTTTGTTATTTCTTTCGTTGCCTGTAATTATTTTGCCGTTATTAGCAATGAGCCTCAGCTCTGCTTCTGGCTTTGCAGCACTTAGCGTGGTGTTCGGCAATCCAGCGGTAAAAATTGTTGTATTGGCATTGATTTGGGGCTATTTGCATCATTTCTGTGCGGGCATTCGCTACTTAGCTCTAGACCTAGGCAAAGGTAACGACAAATACAGTGCGAATAAAAGCGCGGCTTCTGTTCTTATCGTAAGCCTCACCTTAACCTTTGTGTTTGCACTTAAATTGTTCGGAGTATTCTAATGGCCCAAGAACGCATTGGTACAAAACGTCTTGTAGTGGGCGCACATTACGGCACAATTGATTTTATTGTCCAGCGTATTACGGCTGTGATCATGATCATTTATACCCTCGTCTTTTTAGTCGGTGTGTTGCTAACCCCCGAACTGAACTACGAAGGTTGGCGTAACCTTTTTGCTTTTAAAGCCTTCGGTGCGCTGCCCATTGGTCAGCTCTTAACCACTTTATTTTTCATCTCTTTAGCTTGGCACGCCTGGATTGGTGTGCGTGATATCTGGATGGATTACGTAAAACCGACTGGTTTGCGTTTAGGTTTGCAAACTCTAACGCTCTTGTGGCTAGCCGGCTGTATTATTTATTTTGCACAAATTATCTGGAGCCTGTAACCGTGGCTGCTATTAAAACTTCTTTACCACGCCGCCAGTTTGATGTGGTGGTAGTTGGAGCCGGCGGTGCCGGAATGCGCTGTTCCCTACAACTTGCCGAGGCAGGTTTGTCTGTAGCGGTGCTCTCCAAAGTCTTCCCAACTCGTTCTCATACTGTGGCTGCCCAAGGTGGAGTCAGTGCTGCGTTAGGCAACATGAGCGAAGACCACTGGTACTGGCACATGTACGATACTGTAAAAGGTTCAGACTGGTTGGGCGATCAAGACGCCATTGAGTTTATGTGTCGCGAGGCACCTAATGCGGTGTACGAGCTCGAGCATTTTGGTATGCCCTTTGACCGTAACGCTGACGGTACCATTTATCAGCGTCCGTTTGGTGGACACACGGCAAATAATGGTGAAAAGCCCGTACAACGCGCCTGTGCTGTGGCCGACCGTACAGGTCACGCCATGCTCCACACCCTCTACCAACGTAACGTAGCCGCTCGCACCAACTTTTTTGTCGAGTGGATGGCATTAGATTTGTTACGCAACGAAGCCGGTGATGTATTAGGTGTCACCGCCTTGGAAATGGAAACAGGGCAAATCTACATACTCGAAGGTAAACGTACGGTGTTGGCCACGGGCGGTGCAGGCCGCATTTGGGCAGCGTCTACAAATGCGTTCATTAATACCGGTGATGGCTTGGGCATGGCTGCTCGTGCAGGTATTCCACTGCAGGACATGGAGTTCTGGCAATTCCACCCCACAGGCGTAGCAGGTGCGGGCGTACTCATTACTGAAGGGGTGCGTGGCGAAGGCGGTATCTTATTAAATAAAGATGGCGAGCGCTTCATGGAGCGTTATGCCCCGAACCTTAAAGACTTGGCGCCGCGCGACTTTGTGTCTCGCTCTATGGACCAAGAAATCAAAGAGGGCCGTGGTTGTGGCCCCGACGGTAACTATGTGGTGCTAAAACTCGATCACCTTGGTGCCGATACCATCTTAAAACGTTTGCCCTCCATTCGCGAAATTGCAATGAAGTTTGCTAACGTTGACCCGATTAAAGATCCTATTCCTGTTGTACCCACTATTCATTATCAAATGGGTGGTATTCCTACTAACTACTATGGTCAAGTCATGACCATGGATGCGCTAGGAAACAACCAGATAGTGAATAACTTGTACGCCATTGGCGAATGCGCTGCTACAAACGTCCACGGTGCAAACCGTTTGGGTACGAACTCGTTGCTTGACTTGATTGTATTTGGGCGTGCAGCCGGTAACCACATTGTCGAGTCACACCCTGAAAAAGTTCATAGCCACGATGACATCCCTGAGTGGTCTATCGAGCAATCCATGGATCGCGTTAACCGCCTAGAGTCACGCACCTCAGGCCAGCGCTCTCAAGAGGTTGCCGAGAAAATTCGTCAAACCATGCAAGCCCACTGTGGCGTATTCCGCACGATGGACTTATTGAAAAAAGGCGAAACGCTTATCGAAAGCTTGGCTCCTGAAGTCGAGGAAATCTATTTCCAAGACAAATCCAAAGTGTTTAACACGGCACGTGTCGAGGCGCTCGAGGTGGCCAACATGATTGAAGTGGCACGTGCAACCACTAAATCAGCCGCCAACCGTACTGAAAGTCGTGGCGCTCATGCGCTTAACGATTACCCAGAGCGTAACGATGACGAGTGGTTGAAGCACTCTGTTTGGTTCTCCGAGGGCAGCACCTTGCGCTACAAGCCTGTCCAAATGAAACCTCTCTCCGCTGAGTCTATCGCTCCACAGCCACGCACTTTCTAAGCAGGTATTACGATGAGCAAACGCGTACTTAAATTTGAAATTTATCGCTACGACCCAGATAAGGACGAGCGTCCTTACATGCAAAAGCTAGAGGTCGAGCTTGAGCCAACCGATAAAATGTTGCTAGATGCTTTGGTTCGCATCAAAAACGATGTAGATGATAGCCTCTCTATTCGCCGCTCTTGCCGTGAAGGGGTTTGTGGCTCCGATGCTATGAACATCAATGGCAAAAACGGTTTGGCCTGTACCACAAACCTAAATGATCTTAAGCAGCCCATTGTGTTGCGTCCTTTGCCTGGTTTACCCGTGGTGCGTGACCTGATCGTCGATATGACGCATTTCTTCGATCAATACCATTCAGTGAAGCCGTATCTCATTAACGATACGCCTCCTCCTGAAAAAGAGCGTTTACAAACACCCGAAGCACGTGAAGAGCTCGATGGTTTATACGAGTGTATTTTGTGTGCATGTTGTTCAACATCATGTCCATCGTTTTGGTGGAACCCTGATAAGTTCGTTGGTCCAGCAGGTTTGCTTCAAGCCTATCGCTTTATTGCGGATTCTCGCGATCAAGCCACAGGTGAACGTTTGGATAATCTCGAAGATCCCTACCGCTTATTCCGCTGTCACACCATCATGAACTGTACCGATGTGTGTCCTAAAGGTTTAAATCCTTCCCATGCGATTGGCAAAATCAAGGAAATGTTGGTACGTAGAACTGTATAAGGGTAGGAAATGAGAACGTTAACTCAGTTAGAACGAGCCCGCTTACGTTGGCGTGCTCGCCGCGGACTACTTGAAAATGATTTAATCGTCACGCGGTTTTTGGATAAGTACGAGGCGGAACTAACTGATGTTGACGTTACCGCTTTGGATCGCTTGTTTTTAATGGGCGATTATGATCTTTTGGATGTGTTGTTAGCCCGTTCTGAGCCTCAGGGCGAGTACGACAGCCCAGATATTCATCGTTTGGTCGCAATCATGCGATCGCTGTGATTTTTAAGGAAAGCAAAATGGAACTGTCAGATAAAAAAGCGACGTTGTCGTTTTCAGACGCTACCCCTGCAATAGAACTTCCTGTCTACAAGGGAACGGTCGGTCCCGATGTCATTGACATCCGCAAGCTCTATGGTCAAACAGGTATGTTCACCTACGATCCGGGCTTTATGGCGACTGCATCAACCGAGTCAGCGATTACCTATATTGATGGGGATAAGGGTCAGTTGTTGTATCGTGGTTACCCCATCGAGCAGCTTGCTAAAAACTGCGACTTCCTTGAGGTGAGCTACTTATTGCTGAATGGTGAGCTACCGAACGCTGAAGAAAGACAAGCGTTTAATGAAACGGTCATGCAACACACCATGGTCAAGCAGCAGATGCACAGTTTTATGCGCGGTTTCCGTGCTGATGCCCACCCCATGGCGATTCTGACGGGTATGGTAGGTGCGATGTCTGCGTTCTATCATGACTCTACTGATATCACAAACCCAGAGCACCGCCGCATTTCTGCGATTCGCTTAATCGCTAAAATGCCAACCTTAGTGGCTTTGGCGTACAAGTTCGGTGTTGATCAGCCTTTCATGTACCCCAAGAATGACCTGTCTTATACCGGTAATTTCTTACGTATGATGTTTGGTACACCCTGCGAAGACTACAAGGTAAACGAAGTGGTCGAGCGTGCCTTAGATCGTATCTTTATTCTCCATGCCGATCATGAACAAAACGCATCCACCTCTACGGTTCGTTTGTGTGGTTCTTCAGGCACTAACCCGTATGCCGCTATTTCAGCTGGTATTGCGTGTTTGTGGGGCCCTGCTCACGGCGGTGCAAACGAGGCTTGCTTGAACATGCTCGAGCAAATTCAAGCTAATGGTGGCCTAGAAACCGTAGGCGACTTCATGGAAAAAGTGAAAGACAAATCCTCGGGCGTTCGCCTTATGGGCTTTGGTCACCGTGTGTATAAAAACTACGATCCACGCGCCAAACTCATGCAGGAAACATGTAAAGAGGTACTCGAGGCCTTGGGTCTAGAAAACGACCCATTGTTCAAGCTTGCGATGGAGCTAGAGCGTATTGCACTCGAAGACGATTACTTCGTTCAGCGTAAACTCTATCCTAACGTCGACTTCTACTCAGGTATTGTTCAACGTGCGATTGGTATTCCTACCGAGCTATTCACAGGTATTTTTGCTTTGGCACGTACAGTAGGTTGGATTGCGCAGTGGGATGAAATGATTTCTGATCCTAACTACAAGATCGGTCGTCCACGTCAGCTTTACACAGGCTACGCGGCTCGCGATATGTAAATAGACAGCACAAAAAAACGCTCCTTGTCGGAGCGTTTTTTATTGGGCAATGTAAGCTTAGACTTGTTCCTGTTGGGCAAGCTCAGTGGCTTCTAGCGCTGCAATAGCCGTCATATTGATAATACGACGGGTAGTGGTGCTGGTAGTAAGAATATGAACGGGTCGTGCTGCACCTAATAAAATAGGTCCCATCGCCACACCATTACTGCCTGCCATTTTCAATACGTTGTAAGTAATATTACCTGCATCCAGATTGGGCGTAATCAGCAGGTTGGCTGGGGCCGTCAAGGTTGAGTCAGGGTGCGCTTTAAAACGGATGCGGTTAGACAAAGCAGAGTCAGCGTGCATTTCGCCATCAATTTCTAAGTCTGGGGCGCGTTCCACAATAAGCTGACGAGCCAACGCCATTTTGCGCGAGGACTCGGTAGAACGGCTACCAAAGTTAGAATGCGATAGCAAGGCTACACGGGGTACCAAACCAAACTGACGAACTTTTTCAGCAGCCATTAAGGTGATATCGGCAATTTCTTCGGCGCTGGGGTTTTCATTGACGTGGGTATCACACACAAAAATATTCTGTGTGGGCAGCATAAGCGCATTCATAGCGGCAAATACCGAAGCATCGTCTTTACGACCAATGATTTCCTCGACATGCACAAGCTGATGGTCAAAGCGTGTCGTCACACCGCAAATCATAGCGTCAGCGTCGCCGCGACGAATGAGCATGGCACCAATTAAGGTGTTGTGCTTGCGTACCAAAGCTTTGGCGATTTCAGGGGTAACGCCTTCGCGGCCCTTGATCTGGTAATACGCTTGCCATGTTTCATTAAATCGGTAGTCGTCTTCGGGATCGACGATTTCAAAGTTGATCCCTGCCTGTAAACGCAAGCCGTAGCGCTTGATACGCATTTCAATGACAGAAGGGCGCCCCACTAAAATGGGGTAGGCGAGCTTTTCATCAACCACCGTCTGTGCGGCACGTAAGACACGCTCGTCTTCGCCGTCGGCATAAATAACCCGCTTTAGATCAGTCAGCTCTTTGGCTTGTTTGAACAAGGGGCGCATTAACGCACCTGAGCGATAGGTCATGGCGATAAGACGCTGACGGTAGGCTTCGAGGTCTTCGATAGGGCGGCTAGCTACCCCTGTTTCCATCGCGGCTTTAGCCACAGCAGGCGCAATGCGAGCGATGAGGCGAGGGTCGAACGGTTTAGGAATGATATAGTCTGGGCCAAAGCCTAAGTCGGTATCGGTATCGCTATTGACGTCATCGTATTGTTCTTCGCGGGCAAGGTGGGCAATAGCCTCAACACACGCACGCTTCATTTCCTCGTTAATTTCGGTGGCGCCGCAATCAAGGGCACCACGGAAAATAAAGGGGAAACACAAAACGTTATTAACCTGGTTCGGGTAGTCAGAGCGTCCAGTAGCAATTATCACGTCAGGACGCGTGGCTTTAGCAATTTCAGGACGGATCTCTGGGTCGGGGTTAGCCAAAGCCAAGACCAAGGGACGCTCGTTCATGGTGAGCAGCATTTCAGGTGTAAGTAGGCCTGGGCCTGAGCAACCTAAGAAAATATCTGCGCCGTTCACAGCATCGGCAAGCGTACGGAGCTCGGTGTCTTGCGCAAATTCAGCTTTATGGTGCTCCATGTTGTCTTCGCGGCCTTTCCAGATCACACCGCGCGAGTCAGTCACATAAATGTTTTCGCGAGGTAGACCGAGATTCACGAGCAAATTTAAACATGCAATGGCTGCGGCACCCGCACCCGAACACACTAAACGGACTTCATTAATTTTTTTATTGACAACTTCGAGGCCGTTAATAATTGCAGCGGAAGCAATAATGGCTGTACCGTGTTGGTCATCGTGGAAGACTGGAATCTTCATGCGTTTACGCAACTCGGTTTCGATGTAAAAGCATTCAGGGGCTTTGATGTCTTCGAGGTTAATGCCGCCTAAGGTGGGCTCCATCGCTGCGATGATATCTACCAGCTTTTCAGGGTCGTTTTCCGCGAGTTCAATATCAAAGACATCAATACCAGCAAATTTTTTAAATAAGCAGCCTTTGCCTTCCATTACCGGTTTGGAGGCCAAGGGACCGATATTGCCTAAGCCTAGCACCGCCGTTCCGTTGCTGATGACACCCACGAGATTGGCACGAGAGGTATATTTAGCTGCGGCCTCGTCGCCGTCTTCGTGGATAGCCATACAAGCAAAGGCAACACCAGGGGAGTATGCAAGGGATAAATCGTCTGCATCGGCTAATGTTTTAGTGGGAACAACAGAGATTTTGCCTGGCGTAGGGTGGGCGTGGTAATCCAGCGCGCGTTGAGCTAGATCTGATTTGGCTTCCATGTTGGAATGCTCCTGAGTGATAAATCAAAACAATAAAGCTAATTCTACCCCGTAGTATCTGCTACGTGTGTAGAGTCTCTTTATATACTGAAATCGCAGCTTTTTCATGCTGCGACGCACCATGTTATTTGTTCGTAAATGCCAACACTTATATAAGAGTTGAACAATTTCTGTTAGCTAAGATACAAGTAAGCCTTTAGTGATATATACTGAATAGAATCGCTGTGAAAGGCGTTACGTGCCTTCTGCTCTGCTATCCGCTAACCGGTGAAGCCGTGTCGCGGAAGGTTTTCCTGCATCAAGATGGGTGAAGCATCCATATAGGTGAAGCGTTATAACTATGTCATCGCAAACTGAACTGCAATCTACCTCGTACCTTTTTGGTTCAAATGCGACTTACGTCGAAGAACTGTACGAGCTATATCTGGATAATCCATCCTCAGTTCCATCTGAGTGGCGAGATTATTTTGATCAACTCCAACATTTACCTGCAACGGACGGTAAAGAGGCCACGCGCGATCAGGCGCACAGCCCCATTATTCAATCCTTTGCAGAGCGCGCAAAAGCCAATGCATTGGCTGTCCGCACAGCTGCTCCGGATCTTTCCGTTGCAACTAAACAAGTTTCTGTTCAATCTTTGATCGCGGCTTACCGCTCTTTGGGCGCGCGTTTAGCTGCCTTAGACCCTCTAAAACGCACCGAGCGCGCGGCCTACGCCGAGCTTGATCCTGCTTTTTATGGCCTAACCGAAGCCGATCTTGATCAAGTCTACTCTGCCACTAACACCTATTTCACCAAGTCAGACACCATGACATTACGCGACATGCTAAAAGCATTGCGCGATACGTACTGTCAGACCATTGGTGCAGAGTTCATGTATATGTCCGATCCTGTCGCTAAGCGCTGGATCCAAGAGCGCTTAGAGTCTGTACACGGCCGTATGGATTTTAGCGCAGAGCAAAAACGCAATATCTTACAGCAGCTTACCGAAGCCGAAGGTCTAGAGCGTTTCTTGCATACCAAATACGTAGGTCAAAAGCGTTTCTCCCTCGAAGGGGGCGAAAGCTTTATCGCATGTATGGACGAAGTGGTTAACCACGGTAGTGACTTAGGCGTGCAGGAAATTATTGTCGGCATGGCCCACCGTGGTCGTTTAAACATGTTGGTCAATATCATGGGCAAAATGCCCGCCGACTTGTTTGCCGAGTTCGAAGGAAAACATGCTGAAAATCTAACCGATGGCGACGTCAAATATCACAATGGTTTTTCCAGTGATATTTCTGCACGAGGTGGCGCAGTTCATTTGTCCCTCGCGTTTAACCCCTCCCACCTAGAGATTGTGAATCCGGTGGTCGAGGGCAGCACGCGTGCTCGTCAAGATCGTCGCGGGGACACCGCTGGCGAACAGGTTTTACCTGTACTGGTGCATGGTGATGCCGCGTTTGCTGGTCAAGGCGTGGTCATGGAAACCCTTAACTTGGCTCAAACCCGTGGTTACGGTACTGGCGGTACGCTTCATATTGTTATTAACAACCAAATTGGTTTTACCACTTCCGACCCACGCGATACACGTTCTACCTTGTATTGCACGGACGTAGTGAAAATGATCGAAGCCCCTGTGTTCCACGTCAACGCAGACGACCCCGAAGCCGTGGCTTTTGTAACGCAGCTCGCTCTTGATTATCGCCAAACATTCCGTCATGACGTCGTGATTGACCTTGTGTGTTACCGCAAACTCGGCCACAACGAACAAGACACGCCATCACTGACTCAGCCTCTCATGTACAAAGCGGTTGCTCAGCATCCGGGTACACGCAAGCTCTATGCAGACAAACTAGTCGCTCAAGGGCTGCTGGCTGATAACGAGCCTGATGAAATGGTGAAAGCCTACCGTCAGCTTATGGAAGACGGGCAGCGCACAGTCGAGCCAGTGCTTACTGACTACAAGAACAAGTACGCCACCGATTGGACGCCTTTCCTTAACGCGAAATGGACAGATCACGCGGATACCGGCTTGCCGCTTGCCGAGCTCACTCGCATTGGCGAGAAAATCACCTCTGTGCCCGAAGGCTTTAATGTACACCCTCTAGTAAAACGCATGCTAAACGATCGTCGGGCCATGGTGCGCGGCGAGCTAAGTATCGACTGGGGTATGGGCGAGCACTTGGCCTTTGCCTCCCTCGTAGCGAATGGCTATACCGTACGTATTACAGGTCAGGACTCGGGTCGCGGCACGTTTGTACACCGTCATGCGGTGTTGCACGACCAAAATCGCGAGCGTTGGGACGATGGTACCTACATTCCATTGCAAAACGTAGCGGAAAACCAAGCCAACTTCACTGTGATTGACTCGGTCTTATCCGAGGAAGCCGTATTGGCGTTCGAGTACGGTTATGCATCGGCCGAGCCCAACACGCTTACTATCTGGGAAGCCCAGTTTGGTGACTTTGTTAACGGTGCTCAGGTCGTGATTGACCAGTTTATTGCCTCAGGCGAAGCCAAGTGGGGTCGTCATTGTGGTTTAACAATGATGTTACCGCACGGCTACGAAGGCCAAGGCCCAGAGCACTCTTCTGCACGCCTAGAGCGCTTTTTACAGCTATGTGCCGACAACAACATGCAAGTCATTCAGCCCACTTCGGGCGCACAGATTTTCCATGTGTTGCGTCGTCAAATGCTACGTCCTTTCCGCAAACCTTTGGTATTGCTGACACCAAAGTCGTTGCTGCGCAACAAAGCGGCCACGTCACCGCTCTCCGAGCTAGTCGAAGGCAGCTTTAAACCTGTTATCGGTGAAACTCAAGATCACATTAAAGCCGACAAAGTAAAACGTGTGTTGGTTTGTTCTGGCAAGGTTTATTACGACCTCATCAATGCGCGTACCGAACGTGAACGTGATGATGTGGCCGTGATTCGCATCGAGCAGTTATATCCGTTCGCGCACAAGTCCTACCAAGAAGAGCTTCGCAAGTACCCTAACGCCACCGAGTTAGTGTGGGTACAAGACGAACCTCAAAACCAGGGCGCTTGGTTCTATATTCAGCATCACTTAGTAGAAAACATGACCGCAAACCAAAAGCTCAGTTATGCAGGCCGAGCCGCGTCATCTTCTCCAGCGGTGGGCTACTTAGCCAAGCACAATGAACAGCAAAAAGCGCTGATTGACCAAGCATTTGCTGACAACATCAAAGGTTTTTCGCTCTCTAGATAGTGCGCTAATAACATAACCAAGACACATTTATTACACGGAAAATATTATGGCTATTATTGAAATTTTAGTACCGGAGTTATCCGAGTCTGTATCCGAGGCAACCCTGCTCGAGTGGAAAAAACAACCCGGCGAAGCCGTTGGTCAAGACGAAATTTTAATCGACGTAGAAACCGATAAAGTTGTGCTAGAAGTCCCAGCACCTTCTGCTGGGGTACTTGTTGAAATTGTAAAAGGTGATGGCAGTACAGTGACGTCGGGCGAAGTCCTAGCACGTATTGATACTGAAGCCAAAGCAGCAGCTCCTGCCCAGGACGCAGCCCCCCAGGAAACTCCCGCTGCCGCGCCCGCCGCTGCACCTGCTGCTAGCGTCACCGCAGCATCACCTGCTGCCAGCAAAATTTTGGCAGAAAAAGGCGTAGAGGTTGCCGACGTAGCGGGTACAGGTCGCGATGGCCGTGTCACTAAAGCTGACGCCGTAGCCGCTCAAGCCGGTGCCCCTAAAGCAGCGTCTGCACCTGCTGCTCCTGCTACCTTGTCCTTAGATGGTCGTCCTGAACAGCGCGTGCCCATGAGCCGTCTACGTGCTCGCGTGGCCGAACGCTTATTGCAATCTCAGCAGGAAAATGCCATTTTGACCACGTTTAACGAGGTCAACATGCAAGCCGTTATCGAGCTCCGCAAGCAGTACCGTGATACTTTCGAAAAAGAGCACGGCGTAAAATTAGGCTTTATGTCTTTCTTTGTAAAAGCTGCTGTTGCTGCTTTGAAAAAATACCCCATCTTGAACGCGTCAGTAGATGGTAAAGACATTATTTACCACGGCTATTTTGATATTGGTATTGCCGTCAGCAGCCCACGTGGTCTAGTTGTGCCCATTTTGCGCAACGCCGATCAAATGTCTATTGCTGACATTGAAAAGCAAATTGCTGACTTTGGTCGCCGCGCCCAAGACGGCAAGCTAGCGCTTGAAGACTTAACTGGTGGTACCTTCTCTATCTCTAACGGCGGGGTATTTGGTTCTATGCTTTCTACTCCAATTATCAACCCACCTCAGTCCGCTATCTTAGGTATTCATGCTACTAAAGACCGTGCTGTAGTTGAAAATGGTCAGGTGGTTATCCGCCCCATGAACTACTTGGCAATGTCTTACGATCACCGCATTATTGATGGTCGTGAAGCTGTGCTGGGCCTAGTGGCAATGAAAGATGCCCTCGAAGACCCACAGCGTCTCTTGTTAGATATCTAAGGAATAACAGCATCATGGCAAAAAATTTTGATTTAGTTGTCATTGGTGCAGGTCCTGGCGGCTACATAGCCGCCATTCGAGCTGCCCAATTAGGTCTATCAGTTGCATGCGTGGACGCCTGGTCTGATACCAAAGGCAAACCCGCCCCAGGTGGTACATGTACCAACGTGGGATGTATTCCCTCCAAAGCCTTGCTTCAGTCCTCCGAGCACTACGAGCAAGCCGACAAGCACTTTGCCGATCACGGTATCAAGGTAAAAGGTCTTGATCTCGATCTTAAAACCTTACTGGGCCGCAAAGACAAAGTCGTAGGTGAAAACAACCAAGGGATTCTGTTCTTATTCAAAAAGAACAAAGTCACTTATTTTCATGGCACAGCGTCATTCAATGCCAAAGTGGACGCAGGTTGGTCGATTAACGTAGCAGGGGACAAACCCGAAGAGCTCATTGCCAAACAAGTCGTGGTGGCCACAGGTTCTTCTGCACGTGAATTCCCTGGTTTGCCGTTTGACGAAGAGCAAATTCTTTCCAACGATGGCGCCTTACGTTTAACAGACGTACCTAAAAAACTTGGTGTAATCGGTGCAGGCGTGATTGGTCTAGAGCTAGGCAGCGTATGGCGTCGCTTGGGCTCTGAGGTCACTGTTCTCGAAGGCTCACCCGAGTTCTTGGCTGCGGCTGACCGCGATGTGGCCAAAGAAGCTCTAAAAGCTTTTAAAAAACAAGGGCTGGAAATTAATCTTGGCGTCAAAGTGGATTCCGTCGACGCAGGTAAACACGTCAAAGTGAAATACCACGATGCCGAAGGCAAAGAACACAAAGCCGAGTTTGACAAGCTAGTCGTAGCAATTGGCCGTGTACCGAATACCCAAGGTCTAGGTGCCGAAACCGTTGGTTTAAAATTGGACGAGCGTGGTTTTGTAGAGGTTGACGAAGATTGTCGCACCAATTTACCCAATGTGTGGGCTGTAGGCGATGTGGTGCGTGGCCCAATGTTGGCGCACAAAGCCGAAGAGGAAGGGGTCGCTGTAGCCGAACGCATTGCCGGTCAACAGCCACATGTTAATTTCGATACCATTCCTTGGGTTATTTATACTTCGCCTGAAATTGCTTGGGTAGGTAAAAACGAGCAAGAGTTAAAAAAAGAAGGGCGTGAATACCGTGCAGGTCAGTTCCCCTTTATGGCCAATGGTCGTGCCCGTGCCCTGGGTGATACCACAGGTTTTGTAAAGGTGTTAGCTGATGCTAAAACGGATGAGGTCTTAGGGATTCATATCGTAGGCCCAACTGCGTCCGAGCTTATTGCCGAAGGCGTAGTCATCATGGAATTCCGTGGCGCAGCGGAAGACATTGCTCGCATTTGTCATGCGCACCCAACACTATCTGAAGCCATGAAAGAGGCTGCATTAGCTGTTGATAAACGAGCATTAAACTTCTAAGATAGTTTAATGTGGTTTAGGAAAGGGGCCGACATTGTCTGCCCCTTTTTTCTGTTTAGATAAGTATTCTCATGGACGTCATTCATTATTACCAAAATGCCTTAGCTCAAAAAGGCTATCAGGCCGATGCAGCCCAAGAACACGCCATTCAGCGTTTACAACGTTTATTTGACGAGTTTTTAGATTATCGCCGCACTCAGCAATCCATTTTAAAGCGGTGGCTCAGTAAATCGCAGGCGCCTCAAGGCGTGTATTTATGGGGTGGGGTAGGGCGTGGTAAAAGCTTCTTAATGGATGCCTTCTACGAATGCTTGCCTGTAAAACGCAAGGCACGGTTGCATTTCCACGAGTTTATGCGGGGCGTGCATCAGCAGCTTAAACAGCTACGTAGCCAATCTGATCCGCTCGAGGTCGTTGCAAAAACCATTGCACATCGTTACGAAATTATTTGTTTTGATGAGTTTCACGTGTCGGACATTGCCGATGCCATGATTCTCTATAAGTTATTAGATGAGCTGTTTAATCAGGGGGTAAGTTTTGTGATGACATCGAACTACCAACCTGATCTACTGTATACCGATGGTTTGCACCGCGACCGGATTTTGCCCGCAATTGCCTTGATTAAACAACGCATGGATATCCTCAATGTGGACACCGGAGTGGACTACCGCCGTCGTACGCTTGAGCAGGTACGTTTGTATCTAACGCCATTAAATGAACAAGCCCAACACGAATTGACCGACATCTTTGAAGCCCTAACGGGTGCCGCTCCCCAAGCGAGCACCATAGAGGTAGAGCAACGTCATTTGCCTGTTATCGCTTGCCATAACGAAGTGGTCTGGTTTGACTTTGAAACACTATGTGCAGGGCCGCGGTCACAAAATGACTACCTCGATTTAGCCAGTCGCTTTGCCAGCGTCATTGTGTCGGATGTGCCTAAAATGACGGCACAAGATGCTTCGGCTGCACGTCGATTTACCTGGCTGGTAGACGTATTGTATGACCATAAAGTGAAGCTGATCATTTCCGCTGCCGTCGAGGCCGCTGAGCTCTATACTTCAGGGCCTATGTCTAGTGAGTTTCACCGTACCGAATCGCGTTTAATGGAAATGCAATCCAAAGAATATCTCGAAGCAGAGCGCAGACAAAGTGCCGTGCTTTAATAAATGAAGAAAAACAATTTCTCTCTTGTTTAGGTTTTATCATGACACAACGAGTCTTGACCGGTATTACACCCTCCGGTACCCCCCATCTAGGCAACTATGCTGGGGCCATTCGTCCAGCGGTACGCGCCAGCACACAGCCCGACACCGATGCTTTTTTCTTTTTAGCGGACTATCATGCGCTAGTAAAATGTGAAGATCCAAGCCGTGTGGCACGCTCTAGGCTAGAGATTGCGGCCACCTGGATTGCAGCAGGTTTAGATCCCAATAAGGTCACCTTCTATCGCCAGTCTGATATTCCTGAGATTCCCGAGTTCTGTTGGATGTTAACTTGTGTCACCAACAAAGGGCTTATGAATCGTGCTCATGCGTACAAAGGGGCAGTGGATCAAAATACCGCTAAAGGGGTAGAGCCCGACGACGGTATTAACATGGGGTTGTTTTCTTATCCTATTTTAATGGCCGCTGATATTTTGTTATTTAGCGCGCATTTAGTCCCAGTAGGGCGTGATCAGATTCAGCACTTAGAAATGGCGCGTGATATTGCGCATCGTTTTAATCATCTTTATGGACAGGGTCAAACACTGCTGACTCCGCCTTACGAGCTAATTGATGATTCGGTGGCGACATTGCCTGGCTTAGATGGCAGAAAAATGTCAAAGAGCTATGACAATACCATTCCGTTATTTGAGGGTGGGGAAAAATTGTTGCGCTCAGCCATCAATAGCATTGTGACGGACTCTAAGCTACCCGGGGAACCCAAACAAACCGAAGGCTCCCATTTGTTTGAGCTGTATAAGGCCTTTGCGTCGGTCGAGCAAACCGCCCAGTTTGAGCACGAGCTCCACGATGGATTGGGCTGGGGCGAAGCCAAGAAAAAGCTGTTCGATTTAGTCAACGAAGAGCTCAGTCCTATGCGTGAAATTTATAACGACTTAATGGCAAACCCAGATCGCCTTGAGGACATGCTTTTGGATGGCGCCGTTAAAGCTCGTCGTATAGCCACACCGATGATTCAAACATTACGTGCGGCGGTGGGTTTACGCTCACCCCAATCCATGCAGGTGGCACAACCCAAGACGCATAAAGAAAAAGCTAAAGCGGTGCGGGTTGCAAGCTTCCGTGGTGATGAGGGTTTTCAGTTCCGTTTGTTTGACGCGGCAGATCATGAAGTGTTCTTGTCAGTGCCTTTTCCAGATCCTAAACAAGCCGGCCAGCTTAGTAAAAAACTTCAAGCAGGCGAGTACCGCCTTGAATCCACCGCTAACTACTATCAGCTATTCGTGGATGAAGTTCTTGTGGCTGAACTCACGCAAGAGCAACAAGACCGCTTAAAAGCGGCCTTGTAACGAATTAAGTGAGCTAGTACGCCTTAGTCGAGTTGGGCTAAGGTGTGCAGCCAAAATTGACGGCGTTCAGCTAAGGTGGACACCAAGATGTGCTCACGCAAAGTATGCGCGCTGTTACCATCGGCCCCCAGACCATCCAACGTAGGAATGCCTAACGCCGCTGTAAAGTTTGCATCACTTGCCCCCCCTGTCATAGGGGCTTCTTTTAGCTCAAAGCCGGCTTGTTGGGCAAAGGCTTGGCAGCGCTCTAAAAGAGCAGCAGTGGCGTCGGTACGAGCCATAGCAGGGCGGTTTAAGGTAAACGCAACATCAATCGTAATATCGGGGTTAACGGCTTTGATGTTTTGAACCTGCGACTCTAGGCGTTCGGCCATTTCTGCATTAGGCACACGGAAATCCGCCACGATTTGACACCAAGCAGGCACCACATTAGAAGTGGTTCCCCCTTTGATTGTGCCCACACTGACGGTAATCCCGCGCTCGTAATCAGTGAGCTTTTCTAAAGCTAAAACATGGTGAGCGATTTCTTCGATGGCATTGCGACCTTTTTCATGCTGCACACCGGCATGAGCAGGACGGCCATGAGCCGTAATCACAATATTTCCGGTGCCTTTGCGTGCGGTTACACAGCGGCCTTCTTCGGCACGAGCCGGTTCGCATACTAGAGTATAGACAGATTTTTGCGCAAAGAGCTCGATGTGCTCTCGTGAGTAATGGCTACCGGTTTCTTCGTCGGGCACCAAAACCATATCAATAGGTAAGTGGGTTGCATCGGGGCTAGCGAGTTCTTTTAGGGCCGATAGTGCCAACACAATGCCTGACTTCATGTCGTAAATCCCCGGGCCGTAGAGCTTGTCGTCTTCTTGGCGGCAGGGGTTTTTCTCTAGCGTACCACGTGGGTGCACCGTGTCGTAATGACCCAGTATCAAGATACCAGGGCGGGTATCCGTGGAGGCACGATTATGGATGTGTAATAAGGGCCCCGTTTCTGGACCTAAGTCGATCTGCTCGACACGTAACGTGCTGTCTTCGAGTTCACTTAGAATAAGATCAGCCATACGGCGTAGATCCTCGGCTTCGTGTGAGGGAGACTCAAGTTCGACCCAACGAATGATTTGTTGGCGCAAGCTATCGGATAGTTCCTGCATGGAATCGGGATTCATAAAAAATGTCCTATGCAATGATTAAATCAAATGACAAGCCGCTTCGTGCCCAGGAGCGATGGTTTTAAGTTCAGGTACAGTCAGCTTACAAGCCTCTGTAGCTAAGGGGCAGCGAGGATGAAAAGTACAACCACTCGGTGGGTTTAATGGAGATGGAATCTCTCCTTTAATGGGCGTGAAGTTACGCCCTTTTTTAGTTACATCAGGCATTTCTGCCAATAGGGCCTGGGTATAAGGATGGGCAGCACGGTTAAAAATTGACGCACTGTCTGCTATTTCCACAATACGACCCAAATACATAATGGCCACGCGATCTGAGATGTGACGAACCACACCTAAATCGTGACTGATAAATAAATAAGTCAGCTCATGCCTATCGCGCAAGTCCATAAACAAGTTAATCACTTGGGCTTGAATCGAAACGTCTAAAGCGGCAACCGGCTCATCGCACACCAAAAACGTAGGCTCCACCATCAGAGCACGAGCAATACCAATACGTTGACGTTGGCCGCCTGAAATTTGGTGGGGCAAGCGGTCTTTGTAGTCGACGTCCAGGCCAACCTCAGCTAAGGCATGATGAATGCGCTGGGTGAGTTGGTCTTTAGGAGCTAACTTATGCACGAGTAGGGCTTCACTGATAATGTCACCCAGCTTGTGTTTAGGATTAAGCGAAGCCAGGGGGTCTTGGAAAATTAGCTGTACTCCAAGCGTATAAGCCAGCTTGTCGGCGCTGTTTAAGCGTTGCGTATTTTGACCTTCATACAATACCTGACCCGAACTGGGCTTAATTAGACCGGCGACCATGCGACCCAAGGTGGATTTACCGCACCCAGACTCACCCACAAGGCCAACCACCTCGCCCTTGTGTATAGAAAGATTAACGCCATTGACTGCATGCACCGTGGGGACCGGATCCGCTTTACCTAGCGTTTGCAAAAGACGATGCGCTAAGTCGGGCGATTTACTGAACTGCTTATGCAGGTTTTGGATTTCAATAATGGGGGCGCTCATGATGCAACCTCAAGATGCAGAGGGAAATAACAGCGGTATTGGCGTCCCGCTAAATGCGTTTCAGGGGGAGGGGCGTCTGCACACGAAGGATGCGCTTGAGCACAACGCGGTCTAAAGGTGCAGCCCTGCTCACGGCTTGTTAAGGTGGGCGCCATGCCATCAATTTGCTGTAGTCGTGTTCCTGGCTGACTGGTACCAGGCATGGAGTTCAGTAGGCCTTGGGTATAAGGATGAATGGGCTGACTTAATACGTCGTCCACCGCGCCGTACTCCACAATGCGACCTGCATACATAACTGCTACGTTATCGGCTAATTCTGCAACCACCCCAAGGTCGTGTGTGATCCAAATCAAAGCCGTGTTTTGTTCTTTACACAATTTTTGTATTTCATACAGAATTTGCGCTTGAATCGTCACGTCTAAGGCAGTAGTCGGCTCATCAGCAATGATTAAATCTGGCTTGTTCAGCATGGCAATCGCAATCGCTACGCGTTGACGCATGCCGCCCGAGAATTCATGGGGGTAATTGTCAAGGCGTGACTCGGGCGCGGGGATACCTACCTGAGCCAGAGCGTCGCAGCAGCGTTGTCTGGCTTCGGCTTTACTCGTTTGGGGATAATGCGTGAAGATTGCCTCCATCATTTGTTCCCCCACTTTCAAGACAGGATTTAAGGTCATCAGTGGATCTTGAAAGATCATGGCAATACGGTCACCACGCAGTTGTCGCAATTGCTCTTCGCTACTTTGACGTAAGTCTTGACCGTTGAAAATGACCTGACCCTCTATGACTTCACCCGGCGGGTCGATTAAGCCTAGCAGGGAAAACCCAGTCACGGATTTTCCCGAACCAGATTCCCCCACTAGACCTAAAATTTCGCCTCGTTTGACCTGAAGGTTGACCCCGTCGACGGCTAACCAGGCGCCTGCTTCGGTATGAAACGCCGTTTGCAAATTGTTTACAGTTAATAAATGAGTCTGATTCATTAGCGTCGTGGATCCAAACTTTCACGTAGGCGATCGCCCACGATATTGATCGATAAAATAAGCAACAATAAAGCGACACCGGGGAAGATACTGATCCAGTAATCACCAGACAGTAAGAACTCAAAGCCACTGGAAATGAGTAAACCTAAGGATGGCTCGGTGACGGGTACCCCAACCCCTAGGAATGAAAGGGTTGCCTCAAGCACAATTGCGGTAGCAATTTGGATAGTGGCAAACACCATGATGGGGCCAAAACAGTTTGGCATCAGGTGTTTAAACATGATGCGCCATGACGAGAACCCTAGGTTGGTGGCGGCTTCAATGTATTCTTTGCGGCGTTCTTGTAAAGCACGGCCGCGCATAATACGAGCGTAATTAGCCCATTGCACGATCACCAAAGCAATAATGACTTTATCAATACCTTTACCCAACACCGAAAGCAGCACAAGGGCAACTAAAATGGTGGGGAAGCCTAAAATAAAGTCCACGGTGCGCATGATAAGACTATCTACCCAACCACCATGAAAGGCAGCAATTAAGCCCATCATCATGCCAATAATGGCAGAAATAATAA
Source organism: Paenalcaligenes hominis (assembly GCF_011927625.1). GTDB lineage: Bacteria > Pseudomonadota > Gammaproteobacteria > Burkholderiales > Burkholderiaceae_B > Paenalcaligenes > Paenalcaligenes hominis. The sequence goes on along the minus strand of NZ_JAATIZ010000005.1, from coordinate 96,320 downwards.
CTGCGCCTAAACCGACCAGTAGACTGATGCGTAGGCCATATAAAATAGCGCTTAGCATGTCTCGACCTTGTGAGTCGGTACCTAACCAATAGGTTTGACCCGAGAAGCTTTCTGAGCCCGGCGGCAGGCGCCCGTCCATAATATCTAAGGCCAATAGGTCATAGGGGTTTTGAGGCGCAAAATAGGGCGCCACTAACACCACAGCAATTAATAAAAATAAAGCAATCAAGCAGCGTTTGGTAGAAGGACGGCTGCGCAAACTTTTTAAGATTTTTTGACGCTGCGGTGTGCTTTGTACTGGTTGCACGGTAGGGATAGCCGCTGGTTGCACAGGTGACTCAAGTTGATCAGTTTTCATTAGGCGCTAGGCTCCAAGAGTTGAACACGAGGATCAAGCAGGGCGTACAAAATATCCACCACTAGGTTAATCACAACAAAAAGCATGGTGACGAGCATCACATAGGCCACCACCACAGGGCGATCAAGTTGATACACACTATCAATCAAAAGCTTACCCATGCCAGGCCAAGAGAAAACGGTTTCCGTAATAGTGGAGTAAGCAATGAGCGAACCAAACTCCATACCAATCACAGTCACAACAGGAATCATGATGTTGCGTAAGATGTGACGACGTACGATACGGCCTGGTTTAACCCCTTTAGCACGAGCAAAACGCACGTAGTCTTGACTTTGTGCTTCGCTAACACCAGAAGCCGTCATACGCAATACCAGAGCAATATTGGCAATGGCTAAGTTCACCGCAGGTAAGGCAATATGACGCCAGCCTTCAGGGCTAAAAATGCTGAGACGCATGCCTAAGAACTCGACCGTAGGGCCACGGCCTGAAGCAGGCAGCCAGCCTAGCCAAACAGCAAACAGTAAGATGAAAACCATCCCTTGCCAGAAATTAGGCAAAGAAAAACCCAAGATAGACGTATTCATAATGCTTTTGCCGAGCAAGTTATCGCGGTGTAAACCGGCAATCAAGCCTAGAGGAATACCTAAAATACAGGTCAAACTGATAGCCACCACGACTAGCTCAAGGGTGGCGGGGAAACGCTGCAAAATCAGTTCAACAGCAGGCATACCATGGACAAAGGAGTTACCTAAATCGCCATGTAGCGCACGCCATAAAAAGTGCAGGTATTGTTGCCAGATAGGTAGATCTAACCCAAGACGGGCGATCAGCGCATCGCGCTGATCTTGACCCACGTCAGGGCTGACTAATAGTTCAATGGGATCACCCACGGCGTATACTGCAAAAAACACCACCACAGATACTGCCAATAACACCATTAGGCTTTGTAGTAATCTGCGAACAATAAAAACGGCCAAAATAAACTCCTTAGTCAGCCTACAACATCTATTTTTTATTTAGCCAGCGTTGCATTGGTAGCAATAGTACGTTGGTCAGCACGGCCTACGTAATTGATGCCTTTGCGATAAGCCCATACCCCACTCTCAAAGTGCAGAGGGATGTGCCCCATGTCATCGATAGACAACTTAACGGCCTCTTGGAGTAATTGGCTGCGTTTTGTGTCATCCAATGTGCGGGTCGCTTCGAGGTACAACTTATCGAGCTCAGGATTAGAGTACGCACCGTAGTTACTGCTACCTACACCTAAATCTTTATTGGTGGTGGTAACCCAGTACTGTAAGAAGTTGCTAGCTTCACCGGTCTCGGAACCCCAACCACCTAGTGATGCACTGAACTCACGTTTAGCGCGTTTAGGAAAATACACAGAACGCGTCATGGTATCAACCTGTGTTTTGATGCCGATACGTGTGAGGTATTGAGCAACGGCTTGGGTCAACTGCGCATCGTTAATATAACGATCATTGGTGGCCGATAAGGTCAGCTCAAAGCCATCCGGGTAGCCGGCTTCAGTTAAGAGCTCTTTAGCTTTTTTAGGATCGTAGGGCAGATCGGGGGCGTCAGTAATAGAGCCAAACATGCCTACAGGAATGTATTGATTCGCCGGTGTTGCTACGCCGTCCATAATGCGTTCAATAATGGCTTTGCGATCGATAGCCAAGGACATGGCTTGACGCACTTTAGCGTTCTGGAGTGGGTTGTCACCTTTAGGTGACTTGACTAGAGGACTTTGCTCACGCCCCGCATCAAGTTGGAAGAACATCACACGTACAGAGGGCTTAATGGTGTATTCAAAGCCGCTGTCACTAATGCGTTTTAAATCGCGTGCTGCTGGGTTTTCAATTAAATCAAAGTCACCCGCTAGCAAGCCCGTTAAGCGAGGGCCATCGCTAGGGACAGAAGTTAAGCGAACAGTTTCCCAATCAGGCTTGGTGCCCCAGTAGTTATCGTTACGGCTCAGTTCTATGGTTGAACCTTTTACATACGATTTCAATGTGTAGGGGCCAGTACCAATTACCGCAGTGCCTTGGTTAAAAGAATTCACTTCGGGCCAAGGGCCTGTTACGCCACAGCCTTCTTTAGGGGTGTAACTGAGGTCGCCGTGTTCAGCAATGCCGTTCCAGATCATCGGAATACGAGCCAACTCGTTGGGCAGGACAGGGTACGGGTTTTCAGTAGTCAGTTTAACCGTATAGGCATCGGGGGCTTCGATGGCTTTAATGCGGTTGGCCGTGTTGACAAAGCCTCCAGCAATCCCGGTTTCATTGTTATGGATTCTACAGAAACTAAAAATCACATCGTCGGCAGTAAATGGCTCGCCGTTTGAAAACTTGGCATTTTTGTCTAGTTTGAATGTCCAAGTGTGGTCATCGGTAGCTTCCCAGGTTTCAGCTAAGGCGGGTTGCAGTTCCATGTCAGGACTCATGCGCACTAACGGCTCGAAAATGTGAGCAATTAACGCCTCGTTAGGCGTAGTTTGATGGTAGTGCGGGTCGATAGCAGTAGGCTCAGACGCTAAACCAACCTTTAAGGTCTGGGCGGAGGCCATTGAGGCCCAAGCGCACGCTATGCTGATCGATACAGCCTTCGCAGTAAAACGTAGACTCATAGTGTCTCCAAAGAATCAACGATTATTAATAAATTGAGTGTGCAAGTATATAGAGCGTAATCTTTCTATACAATAACAAGAATGAGAGATAGCTTTGCTTTTATTAGAAAGAGTATTTAGGGATAACCCGAGTCTTAGATAAGACTAAACCGTATGTTTTAGAGGATCACAAGCGTAATTAGATGCAATCATTAGCCTTTAAATATTTCTATGAAGTGGCTCAACGAGGCAGCTTAAGTGGGGCTGCCGAGTCATTGGATGTGGCCGTTTCTGCTGTCAGTCGTCAAATAAATCAATTAGAAAAACGCGTAGGTACCGCGTTATTTGATCGTAGCTCACGAGGCATGCATTTAACCGCAGCAGGGCAGATGCTCTTAAAACACGTACGGCGCGTTAATCTAGAAACCGAAGCCACATTTCATGCAATCGCCGAGCTTAACGACGCGGGCAAGCAACCAATTCGGGTCGCTTGTACCCAAGGGGTGGCTCATGATTTAGCGCCCTATGTGATGGCGCGTTTTACTCAACAATATCCAGAGACGCGATTTAGTATTTTTGTTAGTAGTGCGAAAGTGGCCACCGAGCGGGTGGCGACGGGGGAGTCCGACATAGCCATCACTTTTAGTACTACCCCCAGCGACGCGGTAGAGGTTCGCTATGCGTGTAGTGCTTCGGCATTGGCAGTAATGAGCAAGCATCATCCTTTAGCTAAGCGCAAGCGTTTACAGTTAGACGATATCCAACGCTTCCCGCTAGCCCTAACAGACCAAGACACATCGACCCATAAACTTTACCAACTGGCATGCAACCGGATTGGTAAATGGGTAGAACCAAGTGTGATCAGTAACCATGCTGAGGCCTTACATGCGTATGTTAAACATAGCCAAGCCGTTTTATTTGCCAGCTATACTTCAGTAGCAGGGCTTTTGCACGACTATGAGTTAGTGGCGATTCCTATGCGCAATACGGAAATGCATGCTCGCGTATTACAAGTCCAAGTCATGCGAGGGCGTCAACTGCCCGATGTCATGGATACGTTTATTGAATGGGTAGTTCATCGTTTAAAGCAGTTGATGGCACAAGCCCCTCAGTAGAGGGGCTTGATGACAAAGCAGCACGTGCGGAAACTGGATTAGTCTACCTGTGCGCCGGCGTCTTCAACGATTTGCTTGTAGCGGGTGCGTTCTTCGCGCATGAATTCATCAAACTCAGCGGGGGTGTTAGGAGCCGGAGTCACGAGTAAATTCGCAAAACGTTCTTGGGCTTGCTCGGACTTCATAGCAGCGCTAAACGCCGCATTGAGTTTATCGATCTCTTCTTTAGGGGTATTAGCGGGTGCAACCAGCCCCCACCAAGTGGAAACAGAAAAGTTTTCTAAGCCGCTTTCTTTGACTGTAGGCACATCAGGTAACACGTCGGAACGCTCATCCGTTGTAACAGCTAATGCTTTGAGCTTACCAGCATTAATATTAGGCGCCGCTGTGGCAAGGTTATCAAAAGTAAAATCTACCTCAGCAGAAAGCAGGGCCAGTTGTGCAGGAGCACCGCCATTATAAGGAATATGCATAATGTCGATACCTGCTTGCTTTTTGAATAGCTCACCTGCCAAGTGACCGCCGCTACCATTACCCCCCGAGCCGTAGTTCAACTTGTTTGGATTCGCTTTGGCATAAGCAATGAGCTCTTCAACAGAGTTGATACCCAACTTTTCTGCATGCAAGGTATTCATAACGAGAACGTTAGGCACATTGACCATCATGGTGACGGCAGCAAAGTCTTTGTCGGCATCGTAAGGGATTTGTGAGTAGATCCAAGGATTGACCGCATGTGAAGCTAGCGTTGCAATACCGATGGTTTTACCATCGGGTTTAGCTTTAGCAACGTAATCCGAACCAATATTACCGCCTGCACCCGGCTTATTTTCAATAATGACTGTGCCCAGCTCGTCTTTAACCCCTTCAGCTAAGACGCGCGCGGTGACATCAATCGGGCCGCCTGCTGCAAAAGGCACAATAATACGAGTTACGTTTTGCTGGGCCAAAGCAGCACCAGACAAACACAGGGCTGCCACAGCCACCACAGTACGTCGTAATGTAGGTTTAAACATTGTTTTTCTCCTTTTTCCAATGAATCCGTGCTTGACTGGCTCGTTGCAAAACCGGCTCCAGCACATCAGGTTGGGATTGTGTAATAAGTGCTTCGAGGTGATCTAGGGACTGGCGTACAGCATTTAAAAGCGGCAGAACCTCATCTTGATTATCAATTAAAATATCACGCCAAATACTGGCTTCACAGCCTGCGATGCGTGAAAAGTCCCTAAATCCAGGACCGCCTAAATCTAAGAGCGCTGTGTGATCGGGTTGGTTTAATAACGCATCCATATAGGCAAATGCCACCAAATGGGGCAGGTGGCTGACAGCAGCTAAGCCTCTATCATGGGCCGCAGCACTGAGTTCAGTCGTACGGGCACCGGCATGTTGCCAAAGCTGATGCGCTAGAGCCAGCGCGTGTGAGTCGGTGTCTGCATCGGGGCAAAGCACTACTGTTTTGTCCTGATACAGTGTAGCCCGGGGCTCGGCATGGCCAGCTTGTTCCTTGCCTGCAATAGGGTGAGTCGGTACAAAAAACCGGGCATGGGCGCCTAATATCTTTTTAGCAGCGCGTTGTACGCTGCGTTTAGTACTGCCCACATCCATAATCAAGCAATGCTGAGGTAGAGCCGGGGCAATCTGTTGCAGCACAACAGGGATGGCGGCCACTGGTGTGGCAATCAACACCACATCGGCTTTTTGTACCGCTGCCGCAGCACTCGTGGCCATTTGATGGATGACGCCTTGTTGTAAAAAGTGCTCTGCCGAATGCTGTGGCACAGAGTAACCCGTCACCTTAGTGACTAGGCCAGAGCGCAAAGCGGCTAAAGCAAATGAGCCACCCATCAAGCCACATCCGAGTAATGCCAAATGCATGGGAATAACTCTTAACGTTTTAGCTTGGCAAAAGCGGCTGCCATGGCATTGTTATCGGCATCGGGTGCTTTGCGTTCAGTGCGTTCAGAGCGCGCAGGGCGCGATGCTTTGGGGTTAGGGTTAGCGTTTTTTCTTGTGGGGGCTGCCGGCTCATCTAAGCGCATGGTTAGGCTAATCCGTTTACGAGCCTCATCGACTTCCAGTACTTTGACTTGGACGGTTTGCCCCACACGCACGACCTCACGTGGATCCGATACAAACTTATTGGATAAGGCCGAGATATGCACCAAACCGTCTTGGTGTACGCCAATATCTACAAAAGCACCAAAGTTGGCCACATTACTGACGACGCCTTCGAGCACCATGCCTACACGTAAGTCTTTGATTTCCGTTACCCCTTCCAAAAATTGCACGGTTTTGAACTCGGGCCGCGGGTCACGGCCAGGCCGCTCTAATTCAATAAAAATATCTTGCACGGTCGGTAAACCAAACTGTTCGTTGATAAAGTCATTGGGTGATAACCCTTTTAACGCATTGGTCTTACCAATTACCTCTGCAGCAGAGGCTGCAGCTTTTTGCAAAATTTGTTGAGCCACTGGGTAGGCCTCTGGGTGTACAGCTGAAGCATCTAGGGGGTTGGTGCCGTTTAAGATGCGTAGAAAACCGGCAGCCTGCTCAAAGGTTTTAGGACCAAACCGTTTTACTTTTAATAAGGTCTGGCGGTCAGGAAAAGCACCAAACTCGTCCCGCCATTCCACAATATTTTCTGCTAGTGTTTTGTTGAGGCCTGAAACACGGGCTAATAACGCAGAAGAGGCCGTGTTCACATCTACCCCCACCGCGTTTACACAGTCCTCAACGACCGCGTCAAGCGATCGTTCAAGCTCTCGCTGGTTCACATCATGTTGGTATTGACCCACCCCAATCGCTTTAGGGTCGATTTTAACGAGTTCAGCTAGGGGGTCTTGAAGACGACGTGCAATAGAGACGGCACCGCGCAGGCTAACATCCAGATCGGGGAACTCTTGACTAGCGAGCTCGGAAGCAGAGTAGACCGATGCGCCGGCTTCGGATACCACAATGTGTTGGACCTGAGATAAATCAGACTGCGAAGTTAATAGCTCTTTAACAAGCTGTTCGGTTTCACGTGAGGCAGTGCCGTTGCCGATCGCAATAAGTTCAAGGTGATGCTGACGGATTAACTGCGCTAGCGTACGTTGTGTACCCTGAACATCTTTTCGGCCACCAAAAGGGTAAACCGTATCCGTAGCAATCACTTTTCCTGTTTCATCAATAGCCGCGACTTTTACCCCTGTGCGAATACCCGGGTCTAAGCCTAAAACCCGCTTGTTGCCTGCTGGGGCACTGAGGAGTAAATCGCGTAAATTCGCAGCAAAAACACGGGTGGCTTCGGTTTCTGCTTCCTCGCGTAACCGGCCAATCAGTTCAGTTTCAAAGGCCGTCAGCAGTTTGACGCGCCACGCAATGCGACTGACCTCGGCCAACCACTTGCGTTGTGGGCTAGCCTCTACGCTAAAGTCAGCAGGGATATTCACCAGTTTTATTAACCGCTCGATACACGGGTGCGGCTGTAAAGCCTCCATTTCCTCGCTTAAACCTAAACGTAAATTCAAAATACCCTGTTGTCGTCCACGTAATAAAGCCAGCACACGGTGCGAGGGCAGGGTTTGAAGTCGCTCAGAAAACTCAAACCAGTCTCTGAACTTATCGCCTTCTTGCTCTTTGCCTTCCATGACTGAAGCATAAAGCAAGCCGTGCTGCCAGAGGTAGCTACGCAAGTTCTCTAGCACATGGGCATCTTCGGCAAAGCGTTGCGCTAAAATTTCGCGTGCGCCATCTAATGCCTTTTTTGGCTCATCAAAGCCTGCTTCCGCGTTCACATACTGCTCAGCCAAAGACAAAGGATCGCATTGCGGATCAGCCAAAATAGCACTGACTAGGGCATCTAAGCCTGCTTCAAGAGCAATTTGAGCACGTGTACGGCGCTTGGGTTTATACGGGGCGTATAAGTCTTCAAGACGCTGTTTAGTATTGGCTTCAAGAATCTCTGTTTTTAGCTCGGGGGTGAGTTTTTCTTGTGACTCAATGCTTTCTAAAATGGCAAGACGTCGACTTTCTAAGTCGCGCAAATACAGCAAACGAACCTCTAGATCACGTAATACAGCATCATCCAAACCGCCTGTGGCTTCTTTGCGGTAACGCGCAATAAAAGGCACCGTGGCGCCATCGTCAAGTAAATCAACCGCGGCAGAGGCTTGGGCTGGGCGAATAGCAAGTTCTTCAGCAAGTTGGTGAAGTAAACGGGCAGAGTCGATGGTAGAGGTATTTGTCATGGTATTTTGAAAATAAAGCGAGAAAGAAACAGGCGCTTCCTATGCAACATAAGTGTAGCAGTGTAGTATGATTCCAAAGCCACGATAAGCCTTTTATCGATTCTTTATCCTTAATCACTTTCTCTCCTCACCATGCTTTTGCAGGAACTTGACCAGGTCTTTGCCAACGACGGTCCATTAGCCGCATCCGTTTCCCACTACTTTTTACGACAGCAGCAACTAGAGCTAGCGCGTTCTATCCAAGAAGCAGTGGAAACCCCCTCGGTGTTGGTTGCCGAGGCCGGCACGGGTACAGGTAAAACATGGGCCTATTTGGTCCCTTTGTTTTTAAGTGGTCGTAAAGCCTTGGTTTCAACTGGCACGCGCACCTTACAAGATCAGCTCTTTAAGCGCGATCTACCTCACTTGCGCAAAGCCCTCTCGATGTCGTTAAACGTGGCCTTACTAAAAGGGCGCGGCAATTACGCATGCCATTATTATTTCGAGAAATACGAAAACGACGAGCGTGGTTTTAGTTCCAAACAAGAAGTCGAACAGATCCGTATTATTCAGCAATTCATCGAGCGCAGTAAAACAGGCGATAAAAGTGACTTAGCCGAAATACCCGAAGACGCCCCTATTTGGCATCGGGTCACCTCAACGCGCGAAAGCTGCTTAGGTCAAGACTGCCCCTATATCAATGAATGTTTTGTGCTCAAAGCCCGGCGCAAAGCGCAGGAAGCCGATATTGTCGTGGTTAACCATGCGCTATTTATGGCAGATCTGGCTTTGCGCGAAGAAGGCATCACCGACCTGTTACCAGAGGTAGACGTGGTGGTATTTGATGAAGCACATCAATTACCTGATGTGGCCACACGTTTCCTAGGCACGACGGTTTCTATGCATCAGGTGAACGATTTAGCGCATTTGGTCGAGGCAGCTGGCCTAGCTCATGCTAAAGGCACGGCCGACTGGAGCGCAGTCGCAGGCACATTACGCCAATGCGTACACGATTTACGACTCCAAGCCGCGCCGATTCAACAGTTGTCGGGGCAGAAAAGCACCTTTCATGATTTACCCAATGCAGCAGCGTTTGATGAATCGCTAGAAGCCCTCTTAGATCGGCTAGACAAGCTCATTAAGCTTTTGGATTTACTCAAAGAGCACCATCCCGATTTAGCCGCTGCTTATAAAACGGCATTGCAATTGCGCGCTCAGTTGTTTGTGTGGACTCAGCCAGACCGTAACGGCAAAAATGCGACCTTGCCTGGGGCGGATTCCGCCACTATCCAGCAGCTAGAACAAGAGTCGGTACGCTGGGTAGAGCACGGTGCTACATACTTACGCTTGCATCGCGCTCCCTTATCGGTGGCACAAATTTTCTCACGCTATAAAGGCGAAGATCAAAGCTGGATTTTCACCTCAGCTACCCTATCTGTGCACGGAAATTTTAATCATTTTGTGCACCAGTTAGGGCTCTGGGAGGCGCGGGTAGAGGTTTGGCCTTCTCCATTCAATTACCCAGAGCAAGCTTTGCTGTATGTGCCACAACAGTTGCCAGTTAGCTCAAGCGCCGAGTTTTACCCTAAGTTCATCGAGCAGTTGGTTCCATTTATTGAAAAGGCTCAGGGGGGCGTGTTAGTGCTTAGTACCACCCTACGCGGTGTAGACGTAATGGCTGACCTAATCGAAGAGCAAGTCAAACGCTTGGGGCTAAAACGTTTAGTGATGCGTCAGGGTGAACGTTCACGCCAAGTGCTATTGCATGATTTTCGCTCTAAAGCCAATGCCATTTTGGTGGGAAGTGCAAGCTTCTGGGAGGGAATTGATGTGCCAGGTGATGCTTTAACCGTAGTCGCCATTGATAAGCTCCCTTTTGCGCCACCTGATGACCCTGTGCTTGAGGCACGGATTAAAGCCTGCAGAGACCGGGGCGGCAATCCGTTCATTGAGTATCAGCTACCCGAGGCAGCTATTGCATTAAAGCAGGGGGCAGGGCGGCTTATTCGTACAGAAAAAGATTGGGGTGTGCTTGTTATGGGCGATGCCCGGTTGGTGGAAAAGCCCTATGGCAAAGTGCTGTGGCGTGGGCTGCCTCCGTTTACGCGTACACGCAATGCTCAGCAGGCATTACAGTTTTATCAAAATAAAAAGCATGACAAGGCTTAGCAAGCTCAACCCTTAAGGCAATAAAAAAGCTCACCTTATGGTGAGCTTTTTTTATAGACCAACACCTAGAACCAGTTAATTGGGTTCCACATGTTTTTCTTGTCTTTTAGGCCATTTTTATAATAAGTGGAATTGGGAAAGTTTTGATCTAAGACGCGCTTGGTGTCATCGCGTAAATCTGTTTTACCCAGTTTATCGTAAGACAAATACATAATGTAGAGCGCGCGCTCGGCGACGGGTACGCCTTCGAAATCAGTAATAACCCGTTGGGCGCGGTTAATAGCCGCTACGTAGGCGTTGCGTGAGTAATAGTATTCGGCAACGTGTACCTCGTTTTCAGCAATGGTGTTGACTAACCAGCTGGCACGTAGGCGAGCGTCATTGGCATAGCGGCTTTCTGGGTATTGTTCGATGAGCTGGGTGAAGGCTTGATAGGACTCAGTTAACCCTTTTGGGTCGCGCTCGCTAGGATCTTGGCGCGTAAAACGCATGAGTGCAGCACTAGGGGGGGTAAATGAAATTAACCCTTTCAAATACAGCATGTAATCGCTACCAGGATGATTCGGGTATTGCTTTTGGAAACGATCGATAGCAGCTAAGGCCTTTTCTGGTTCTTCGTCTTTCCAGTTAATGTAGGCTTGGTCGATGAGGGATTGTTGGGCATACACACCAAAAGGATAGCGCGCTTCGATGGACTCAAGTCGTGTACGGGCAGCAGACCAGTTTCGAGCACTTATTTCCTGACGAGCGTCTTGATAGAGGCGCTCGGCGGTCCAGCCAGAAGTGGGGTCTACAGTGGTTTTGACTGAGCCACATGCTGCTAAAACTAGGCAAGCACATGCAATAGAGAAAGTACGTACTAGACGTCGAGTAGCAGGAAGTTGAGTCAAAGTGGAAAATAAGCGCGTCACAAGAACATCCTTTGCGGTTTGCAAACGGTTAAGTCTAATTGAATAAAACAATAGCACTAAGAATAGCGCATTTTAAATGCCTATTGGTAATCTAGGCTAGTCATTCTGTACAGTGCGCCCTAAGCTATGTCAAAATTTAACCTCATCCTTAAGGTTTTATCATGAATTCAGCCCCACATAATACAGAAAACTCACCGGAACTCGAGTTTAGAGTTCCCCTAAGCGCCTTGCCTGAGCGTTTAGATAAAACAGTTGCGCAATTGCTGCCCGAGCATTCCCGTAGCCGTATCCAAGCGTGGATTGAATCTGGCCATGTTTTGGTAAATGGGCAGTCAGTACGTACCCGACATATGGTGATGCCAGGCGATGTTTTGTTAGTTCACCCTCAGGCTCGACCCGAAGAGCTAGCGTACGAGGCTGAAGACATTCCCTTACATATTGTGGCTCAGTCCCCGCATTGGGTAGTGATTAACAAGCCTGCAGGGCTAGTTACGCACCCTGGGGCAGGCAACTGGACGGGCACATTATTAAATGGGTTGCTGCATCATTTTCCCCAACTGACCCATGTCGCACGAGCCGGTATCGTACATCGGTTAGATAAAGACACCTCTGGCTTAATGGTGGTGGCGCTCACCGAACAAGCCCAAACGCATCTGGTGCGTCAATTACAAGAACGCTCTGTACTGCGTGAATACATTGCTCTATGCCACGGCTTTTTATATGGCTCAGGCACCATAGATTTAGCCGTAGGGCGCGATGCACGCGTTCCTGTGCGCATGGCCACACAAAACGCTATTGCCCCGCGTCATGCTAAAACCCATTATGAGGTCTTAAATCAGGGCCTCTTTGATAGGGGCATTGCTGTGAGTTATGTGCAATGCCGTTTAGAAACAGGGCGTACTCATCAAATTCGAGTGCATTTAAGCAGCCAAAATCATCCTTTATTGGGCGATGAGATTTATGGGGGCAAACCATTAGCGGGAGCAGCGCGACAAATGCTCCATGCACGGGCTTTACAGTTTATTGACCCCGCTACGGAATCGCCTGTGCGTGTTGATGCCGAGGCTCCTGCAGATTTCCAAGCTGTCTACGAGCAAATTGAATGGAAAAATCCCTCGCAACCTTAACTGGCCCAACGTGGCCCGGTGTGCACTATTTCACGACTCAGATAGCTGGGGGATATAGCCAGGGACCATGGCGTGGTTTAAATTTAGGTCAGCACTGTGGGGATAACCCGATTCATGTGGCACAGAATCGGGCTTTGCTTAGATCTCATCTACCCAATACCCCCCATTGGGTGCAGCAGGTACATGGTACGGATTTGTACTATGCCACTGGCGCTGGCGCGCATGAGGCGGCGTGGCACGATGCACCCCGTGCCGATGCAATGTGGACTGATCAAAAAAACACGGTCTTGGCTATTTTGACTGCGGATTGTTTGCCCGTTGTGATTACCGATCACCGCGCACAAGTCATTGGTGTAGCTCATGCCGGATGGCGCGGGCTAGCAGGCGGGGTGCTACAACGCTTGTTTACACAGTTGCAAAGTCAATGTGACTCATCAGCCCAGTGGCGTGCCTGGATTGGTCCAGCAATTAGCCAAGCCCATTTTGAGGTAGGCGCAGAGGTCTACGAGACTTTTTTGCACGTGAATACGGATTTAGCGGCTTATTTTATTTATGATCAGGCTAGCCAACGTTACTGGGCTGATCTTCCGCGTATCGCCCGCTATTTATTAAACCAGTGTGATTCTACAATGCAGGTACATGTAAGTCATGCCTGTACCTATGCAGAAACAGAAAACTATTATTCATATAGACGTCACAATCTTACAGGTAGAATAGCGACAATTGCATGGTTAGGATAATAAGATAATTGCTTGCTACTGGCACTCTAGCTGAAAAATGATTACATTAAGTAATAATAAAGGTACAGCTTTTTGATTTATTTAATCTGATTAGGTGCCGCATGCAAAGTAATACAACAAATGAATGGCCAAGTTTCTCTTTTATTAATCAAACTGTTTTAAAAGAGATTCAGGCCGACTTTTTAGAAAGTTGGCATGCGCTTCATCGGCAAGCGCAACAGGGGGCATTAGGGCCTGTACCGCATCGTCGTTTTAAACATCAGGCTTGGCAGGAAAACCAGACGGCTCTAATTAATGCCCATTTATGGCATTTATATACCGAAACATTAAACCGAATGGTGCACGCGTTTGACCTGCACCCTCAGGCTCAAGAGCGATTAGCTTTTGCATTAATGCAATGGGCCGAGGCCATTAATCCAGCCAATTACCTTTTTTCTAATCCGGAAGCCTTAAACGAGGCGGTGCAAACTCAAGGTCAAAGCTTGCTCCAAGGCGCTCAGCATTTTTTGCGCGACCTGCAAAAGGGGCGCATGCTGCAGACCGATGAAACAAAATTTGCATTAGGCGAAAATATCGCTGTCACTCCCGGTGCTGTGATCTACGAAAACGAATTATTACAATTAATTCAATACACACCACAAACTGAAAACGTCTATAGCACGCCTTTATTCATTGTTCCGCCCAATATAAATAAATATTACATACTTGATTTACAGCCTGAAAATTCCTTTGTGCGCTATGCACTTCAGCAGGGAATGCAAGTATTTTTAATTTCTTGGCGCAACCCACTTCAAAACGATACCGATGGCATTTTAGATGCGAGTTGGGGCGACTACCTACAGCATGGTATTTTGACGGCATTGCAGGTCGCCCAACAGGTCAGCAATCAAAAACAGCTCAATACGTTAGGGTTTTGTGTAGGGGGCACAATGCTAGCATCAGCCCTAAGCTTAGCTCAGGCAAAAGGCGAGGCCCCCGCTGCAAGCTTGACCCTATTAACCGCCATGTTGGACTTCCATGATGTGGGGGTCTTAAGCGTATTTGTTGATGAAACATTGGCCTTGTTACGCGAGTACCAACTTGCGGCAACGCGCTTAATGCTTGGCAGCGATTTAGCCACCACATTTTCCTTTTTACGACCCTCCGAGTTAGTGTGGAATTACGTGGCTAGCAATTACCTGCAGGGCAAAACGCCTCCTCCTTTTGATATTTTGTTTTGGAATGCCGATAGCACAAATTTACCAGGGCCTTTTTTCACTTGGTACTTCCGCAATACGTATTTAGAAAACAATTTACGTTTGCATGGCAAAGTGCAAGTAGACGGATACCCGATTGATCTAAGTCGTTTAGATGTGCCAGTGTATATCTTTGCCTCTGAAGACGATCATATTGTGCCTTGGCGTACTGCTTATGCCAGTACGCAATTATTACCTTCTGTAGAGCGTTTTGTGCTGGGGGCCTCAGGGCATATAGCGGGTGTAATTAATCCACCTGCTCAAAATCGTCGTTATTATTGGGCTTACACTCCAGATACCCCTACGGTATTTCCTGGCTTAGCTAACCGATGGCAAGAAAATGCAAAACAGCATACAGGAAGCTGGTGGCCCGATTGGATTCAATGGCTCAGTACTAAAGCAGGTGAAAAAATGGCGGCGCCAAAACAGCTTGGCCATGCCGCCTACCCAGAAATCGAGCCTGCACCAGGCCGTTATGTCAAAGTTAAAGCGGTGCCTTAGCCATGGCGTTGGGGGCAGCGATACCCAATGCTTGGCTTAGCCAGCGTTAAGTCATACCAAATCACATAAAGGAGAACGAGATGTCTGTAAAAATTGCTTATGTTACAGGTGGCATGGGGGGGATAGGGACAGCCATTTGCCAGCGGTTAGCCGACGAGGGCTATACTGTCGTGGCAGGGTGTAGTCCTTCACGAGACCCCGAGTCATGGCTAAATCAGCAGTCTGCACAGGGTTATCAGTTTCATGCGTCCTCAATTGACGTGACCGATTGGGATTCTGCTGAGACGGCATTCCAACGTATTCGCGATCAGCTGGGTGGGGTCGATATACTTGTCAATAATGCGGGCATTACACGAGACCGCCAGTTTGCTCGTATGTCTGCCCAGGAATGGCGCGACGTCATGGACACGAACTTAAATAGTCTGTTTAATGTCACTAAACAGGTTATTGACGATATGGTTCAGAAAGGGTGGGGGCGTATTATTAATATTGGTTCGGTCAATGGTCAAAAAGGCCAATTTGGTCAAACGAATTATGCCACTGCCAAAGCAGGCATGCATGGGTTTACCAAAGCCCTCGCTCAAGAGCTAGCCGCTAAAGGCGTGACCGTAAACACCGTATCCCCAGGTTATATTGGGACTGACATGGTACGAGCCATTCGCGAGGACGTACTGGAAAAAATCATCGCTACGATCCCTGTGCGCCGTCTGGGCGAGCCCGACGAAATTGCTTCCATGGTGGCATGGCTGGCCTCAGATCAAGCCGCTTTTGCTACAGGAGCCGACTTCTCATTAAACGGTGGCTTGCACATGAGCTAACCCCAGTCACTGCTCACTTCGATCACTACTAATTTTTAATTATGACAAATACAAACAACACACCCGACTCTGTACGACTAATTAAAAAATACCCCAACCGACGTTTATACGATACGCAAACAAGCGCTTACATCACCTTGGCGGATGTCAAGCAACTGATACTGGGTCACGAGGTCGTGCAAGTAGTGGATGCAAAATCCAACGAGGACCTCACCCGAAGTGTGCTTTTACAAATTATTCTCGAAGAAGAAGCCGGAGACGTCCCTATGTTTTCTGCGAACGCATTAGCTCATATCATTCGGTTTTATGGCAGCACGATGCAGGGTTTAATGGGCACGTACATAGAAAAAAACATTCAGGCTTTTATTGAAATCCAAGAAAGCATGGCTGAGCAGTCTAAAGGGCTGTATGATGCACAACTGGGTCCAGAGGCCTGGACACAATTTATGGCTGGTCAGGCCCCTGTGTTGCAAAACGTGATGAATAGCTATATCGAGCAAAGTAAAAATATATTTGTGCAAATGCAAGATCAAATGCAAGGGCAGACATTTTCTATGTTTAATGCTTTTCCATTCCCTGTAGCTACCCCTCCAAAGAAAAAAGAATAAAGTGACTGTATTGTCTATGTCTACCCAGCCCAATAATCCTTTACATGGCCTTACTTTAAGTCAGTTGCTTACTGCTTTGCACCAGCATTATGGGTGGGACGGGTTGGCACAACATGTCAACATTAATTGTTTTAAATACGAGCCATCTCTTAAATCGTCTTTGTACTTTTTACGACGTACACCTTGGGCTCGTGCCGAGGTAGAGCAACTTTATTTGCGCACCTTTGGCTCATCGCCAAACCACAATCATTAAGCTATCCGTATCTAACCTGTACCTAAGCGCATGATGTTGACACGAGCCTATTACCCACTTCATAGCACGTTTTTATGAATGGAGGGGCCTGTATTTGTATTAGAGCTAAGCAAAATGAGGTATGTTAATGCCTAATGCTAACAAGACAAATACAGAGGGCGTTGATGCGAATCACATCATTATCAGCAAAGCTGCGTGCTGGCTGTGTGGCGACAGTCATTGGGTTAGGTGCCAGTGCAGCGTGGGCTGTAGATGTGCCTATGCTCGAGTCGGTTCAGGCCGGCTATGGTGATATTGCCGAAGATCAAGCTTTTATTCTGCGTTTTAATCAAGATATACAATTACAAGACGTTTTGCCTTATAGCTATTGCCAAAGTAGTGCCTTAGGCGAACAAATTCCTCTTGTGGCGGTAGAGCCTTTAGCGGCACAAACTGTACTAACTGAACACAGCTACGATTACACCCCAGAGACAGCGAATCAATTTGCGGTAGTAACGTGTGCACAGCGCTTGGCCGCTGGGTCTACAGTACGTATTCATTTACAGGACCGCCAGCATCGTAATAGAGTCCCTAAAGCCTTTGTTGATGACCAAGAGGGTTTGGCTTTTACTGTACGTAGTCCGCTGCGAGCGCAACTCGTGTGCGAAAAAACAAAAAGTACCGCCGACTGTAACCCGTTACGCCCTATAGCGGTGCATTTTTCTGCACCGGTAGCTGCCGCCTTAGTCCAGCAATTGCAATTGCTCACGCCAGATAATCAACGACTGCCCCAGATAATGGACTCAGACGCCTCGCCCGCTACGGATACCTTTGTTGAGAGCGTCAGGTTTGAGGCCCCTAAGCTTGGGCAAACGCAGTTACGTTGGCAGCTTCCCGCCAAATGGGCTCAATTAAAAGATGACGCGGGTCGCTCTTTAGCTAACCCTCAGTTTTTTCAAGCGCCTGTCATAACGGCTCCGTTTCCCCCCTTATTAAAATTCCCCCATGAAGGCATTGGCGTATTAGAGCATTCTGCTGACAACCCAGCGTTGCTCCCTTTGGCAATACGAGGTGTTGATGCGCATGGGGGGCATGATTCAGCGGCAGAGTCCGCAGGAACGGTACAGCAGCTGCGTTTGACCGCACCCAAAGACATGTTTGATTGGTATGTGCGTGTGAAAAACCACCATGCTAGCGACAAATCTCTCTTTACTACAGCGCCTCAATCAACGGGCAAGCAGTCGTTACAGTTACCGGCTGCCCCACTTAGTACGGATCAAGCGATTGAACTTATTGGTGTGTCGCTAGAGGGGACAGGTTTGCATGTGCTTGAAGCCCAGTCTGCTCCGCTAGGAAACACCTACCACAATGACGCAGCGACGATGTATGTCAATACGGCTGCATTGGTTACTAATCTAGCTGTGCATAGCAAACTGGCTCAGGATCAATTACTGGTTTGGGTAAGTACTCTGGATACCGCACAGCCAGTGGCGAATGCCAAAATTAATGTATTACGTTGTGATGGGGTTGAAGTCGCTAGTGGCGTGACTGACGCGCAGGGTAAATGGCTACGTGAGCAACCTTTCGAGGACACCTATTGCTCTGACACCGGCTTGAGCGGTCTATTTATTGTCGCTACAGAAGGCGATGATCGCAGTTTTGTGCTCAGTCATGCCGACCAAGGCATAGAAACATGGCGTTTTAATTTGCCTTACTTTTACGGCGCAGAGCCATCTGAAATTCTGCATACTGTTACAGATAGGCCTTTATATTTAGCCGGCGAAACCGTTCATTTAAAACATTATTGGCGTGGTCAAGCACCTGCCGAGCAAGAGCTCAATCAGGCCATCAACCAAGTCGTCATACGTCATGCCGGAAGCGGCGATGAAATCACACAGCCCTTGCAGTGGCAACGTAGTCCCAGCGGGGGCTGGTACGCTCTGAGTACGCTAGAGCTAGCCAAAAACATGACCTTAGGGCAGTACGAGGTGTGGCTGCAGGGTGCGCAGCGCGACACACACAGCGCCAGCTTCTACATCGAGGCCTTCAAGCGACCTTATTTAACTGGCAAGCTCAATGCCACCACCGAACAAGGTGGAGCGCTTGTGGCAGCAAAACGTGCTTTGGTTGATATGCAGTTTAACTATATTTCTGGTGGGGTAGCCGCTGAGCTACCCGTAAATATCACCGCCTTAACTCAAAACAGCACCCCGTATTTTGCAGAGTATGACGAGTATCAATTTCATACGGCCTCTACCGAGCTCACTCGACCGCATGTGGTGGTAGATAAAACCGCTCTGCAGCTAGATCAGCAGGGTGCCGCGCAGTTACCTATTACTTTGGTGCCTTCTGCCTCTGTTCAAGATCTAGTGGTCGAGGCCAGTTTTATGGACCCTAGCGGCCAAATACAGAGTGTGCAGCAGCGCCAGACGCTTTGGCCTGCTCAGGTGGTCGTGGGCGTTCAGCACTCGTATTGGGAGCAAGGCGATCGCGCTACTATCAAAGGGGTGGTACTCACTCCTGAAGGGCAACCTGTTTCTGAACAAAAAGTAGAGTTGAGCGCACAAAAACAGCATTACTACACCACACGCCAGCGTATGGTGGGTGGGTTTTACCGTTATGACAGTGTTGAGCAGCTCGAGGAGGTAGGCACGGTATGTCAGACGCAAACCGATGCCAAGGGAACATGGCAGTGCGAGATTCACATACCCGATGGTGGGCAAATCATGCTGCATAGTCATAGCAAAGATAAACACGGTCAAACCTACACCACAGAGACTTCCTTATGGCTAGGGGGCGAAGCCCAAGCCACTGCCGGAGCAAATCATGATCGAATGGATGTGCTTGCTGATCAGAAAAACGTTGAACCAGGGCAAACTGTCCGCTTTCATGCCGCTATACCCTTTGCCCAAGCAACCGCTCTAATTGCTGTGGAACAAGATCGCATTTTGCATACTGAGGTCGTGACATTAACACGAGAGCAGCCTTTTTTTGACTTAACGGTGCGCGACGACTGGGGGCCGAATGTGTACGTATCGGTATTGGCTTTACGAGGTCGTGTGTACCCAGCCACATGGCAAAGCTTTTTAGATGGCGGATGGCGTTCCCCTATAGATTGGTATAAAGCGTATCAAGCCAATAAAGAGGTTGCACCGGCTCCAACTCATTCCATTGATCTAGCCAAGCCCAGTTTTAGATATGGCATTGCACAATTGGCCGTAGCCAATAAAGCCCACACCTTAAATGTGCAATTAACGCCACACCAATCGGTTTATCAGGTGGGTGAAACGGCTCAATTGCAGCTTCAAGCGACCTTGGCTGATAGTCAGCCTGCAGCACAGGCTTCGGTCTTGGTCGTGGGTGTAGACCAAGCCTTGTTAGAGCTAATGGAAAACTCAAGCTGGGATTTACTTGATGCCATGTACCCACCTGTTGGATATGGGATACGCACTGCTACCATGCAATCAGAGGTAATCGGTCGTCGGCATTACGGCCGTAAGGCAGTTGCTGCAGGTGGGGGTGGCGGTGGTGCACCGACACGTGAAATTTTAGATAGCTTATTAGTTTGGCTTCCCGAGGTCGTGCTAGATGAGCAAGGCCGTGCAGTGGTTGATGTACCGTTAAATCATAGTATTACGCAGTTTGAACTCGTTGCCTTAGCGGATTACGCAGGAAGCCAATTTGGGGTAGCAAAAACGCAAATCCAAACGCATCAGCCGATACAAATCATGTCGGGGTTACCTGCTGTGGTGCGTACAGGGGATGCCTATGAAGCGGTGTTTAGCGTCCGTAACCGGGAAAGCAACGCAGTCACCATCGCTGTAGAGGCTGAAGCAAGCATAGATGGTAAATCGGTGCTGACTTTGTCTTTGGGTTCACAGCAAATTCCTGCTCAGTCTAGCCAACGTTTCACCGGAACCGTAACGATGCCATTGCAGTTAGGGCTGAACGAGGGCGTGCTGCAGTGGACCGTGCGTGCTATGAATACGGCAACGGATACGGTCGTGGATGCGGTGCAATTTACCCAACAGTGGCAAGCGCATGTACCCGTTACCACGCTCTATGCAGATTGGCGTCGCTTGGTAGCCGATCAACCTCAAACCCTGGCATTTAGTTTGCCTACAGGAGCCTTGTCGTACGACGATCGCCCCTTAGGGCAACTGACCCTTGCTGTGCATAATCAACTGGGTGATCAAAGCGCCGTTACAGCGTGGTTTGAGCAATATGCCTATACGTGTTTCGAACAGCAAGCCTCTAAATTTGTCGCCTTACACGATGCCGAACGCTGGCAAGCATTAATGCATGAACTGCCCAGTTACCTTGATAAGAACCAACTTTTACGTTATTTCCCTAGCCCGTATTTGTCAGGCAGTGCTGGGTTAACGGCGTATGTGTTAAGTCTTAGCGCGTACGCACCCGATAACCTCAAGCTGCCATCAGGCATAGCGCAGCGGTTACAAGAAGGCCTACATGACTACATTCAAGGGCGCCGTGATCAACCGCGCACCGATGCCATAGAACAAGTGGCTTTTTATTTGGCTGCCCTTGATGCCGTCTCTCATTACGGTAATGTGCCTGCTGAGCGCTTAGATAGCGTTGCCTTAGCGCCCAAGCATTGGCCAACATCAGCGCTTATTGATGGGTTGCGCATCGTGATAAATGCTGAACAGCGCGATCAAATCGAGCAAGCGCTGCAGGAACGCTTAGTAAGACGGGGAACAGCATGGCAGTTTAGTGCGGATAACCCCTTAAACAGTATGCCAGCTTTAATGGTCAGCCCTGTTACCAACCAAGCTCGACTGCTTTTGGCCGTAGCAGATCGTCCTGAGTGGCAGCCGTATGTACCGGCCTTAGTGCATGGGTTGCTGGCTCAGCAGCAGCAAGGTCGGTGGGGTACAACCACCGAGAACAGTTGGGCATTATTAGCATTAGAAAAGGTCAATGCGCCTGCCTCAATGCCAACTCAAATAGAATACACCGTCGCAAACCAAGCCCCTGTACAAGCCTCGGTTCCCTTTGAGACCCAGTGGGAATGGCAGCAAAACGGGCCGGTACATATCGTGCAAGTGGCACCATCCGATGAGGCAGCCGCATGGGTTCAGTTGCGAGCCGAGGCTGCTGTGCCTGTTAGCCAGCCTGTGTTTGATGGCTATACCATCGAGCGACAGGTCACCGCCGTAGAGCAAGCTCAGGCAGGGCAGTGGCAGGTGGGGGATAGCTATGAGGTGACGTTGCGTATTCAAGCAGAACATAGCAGCGTTTGGGCAGTGATAAACGATGCCATTCCCGCTGGAGCTATGGTCATAGATCAATATAATGCCGAGACTGATAATGAAATCCACCCTAGCTATGTAGAGCGATTGTTTACAGGTTACAGGGCCTATATCGAGTTCTTGCCAGCTGGCACGTCGGTATTGCGGTACCGTGTACGCCTAAATACGGCAGGGCAGTTTGACTTGCCGCCCACCACCGTCGAGGCGCTCTACGATGCCAGTGTCCAAGCACAATTGCCTGTAGAGGCCATGCATGTTCATTCGGCTCCTTAAAAGTGGGTGTGTAACACTAATCATCATGGTGGGGATTAGTGCTGGCCTCAATGTACAGCCGGCAGTCATTCCTACTTTTGCTCAAGTCAAGCAGCAGTCGCCGCATTCGGATTTTTTATTACATGATAAACAGGGGCGCTTACTGCAAACACAGCGAATTGATTGGCATCGTCGCCAAGGGGAATGGCTTGATTTAGAGGCCATTTCCCCCGCTGTACTGAGCCTGGTATTGCAAGCAGAAGACCGGCGTTTCTATACGCACAGCGGCGTAGATTGGTACGCGGTGGCGGGAAGCACTTGGGCCGCTCTATGGGGTAAACCGTTGCGTGGTACCTCCACCCTTAGTATGCAATTAGTGGACCTGTTGGACATAGGGCCTAAACGAACGGCAGGGCGACGTAGTTGGAAAGCAAAATGGCAACAGGCTCAGCTCGCTCGCCAACTCGAAAAAGAATGGTCTAAGTCACAGGTTCTTGAGGCGTATTTGAACCTGGCACCGTTTCGGGGCGAGTTAATTGGTATTAACGCCTTAGCGCGCGTGGTCTGGCAAAAACATGCCGTCGCCTTGTCCTTGCCCGAGGCCGCGTTAGCGATAGCCATGTTGCCTAGTCCCAATGCCCGGCCCGAGCAGCTACTGCAGCGTAGTTGTGTGTTGTGGCGTAGTGTGGCTCCAGAAGCCGACTGCAGGGCGCAATACGGGCCTGGGATGCAGGCTTTAAAGCGTTTAGCGCAACCGGCCTGGGGTAACCCAAACAGTGCTCCCCATGCGGCGCGGTTTATTCAGCGCAACGGGTTGTTAAGCTCATCATTACGCAGTAGCTTGGATCAAACCATACAACACGAGGCTCAACGGCTTATGCAGCGCCATTTAGTGGATTTAAAAGCGCATCATGCCACTGATGCCGCCGTTTTGGTATTGCACAATACAACAGGTCAAGTGCTTGCTTACGTAGGCAGCAGTACCGAGTCACTGGCTGTGGACTTTGATCATGTCCAAGCCAAACGACAAGCCGGCTCAACCTTAAAGCCTTTTTTATATCAGCTAGCGCTTGCGCAGCAGCGGATTACACCCGCCTCGCTATTAGCCGACACGCCGGCTCAGTTTAGTACCCCTTATGGCATGTATGTGCCCCAAAATTACGATGAGCAATTTATGGGATGGGTCTCTGCACGGGTAGCGCTGGCCAGCTCGTTAAATATCCCTGCTGTGCGTCTCTTATCACAAGTTGGTATCGAAGACTTTCAGATGTATTTAAAACAGCTGGGGTTTGAGTTGCCCTATGCGGCCGACTATTATGGTTTAGGCTTGGCGCTTGGGGGCGTAGAGGTCAGCTTATGGGAATTGACCAATGCCTATAGAAGCCTAGCCAACTTAGGTCATTACAGTGTGCCGTGTGTTCAAGCAGCCTGTACGGCATCCGCTACATCATTAATGCCTGCTGCAGCTACGTGGCTTGTGCAAGATATGTTGTCTGATAATACGGCGCGAGCGCTGACGTTTGGCTTAAGCAGCGTATTGCAGACGCCTTTTTGGTCAGCGGTAAAAACCGGTACCTCTAAAGACATGCGTGACAATTGGACCATCGGTTTTTCTGCAGACTATACCGTCGGAGTGTGGGTGGGCAACACCGATGGCTCCGCAATGCGGGGCGCGATTTCCGGGGTAAGCGGCGCTGCTCCGATCTGGCAAGAATTAATGCAGTTTTTAACAGCTGCCTCTGCTAGTTTAAAGCCGCCCTTGCCGGGCGGCGTGGTATGCACTCGTGTCACGTTTATTGATCATAAGGAATCGGCGCGGCAGGAGTGCTTTGTAGCGGGTACAGAGCGTGAGCGTGTGCAGTTAGTCAGCGCCGGTTTAAACAAAGGGCGTATTACTCATCCCATTGATCGAGCTACCTATGCCATAGACCCTGATATTCCGTTAAACCAGCAGCGTATTGCATTGAATTCGGATTTGGCCGCAACGCAAGCGGTGGCATGGCGTATTAATGGTACGACCGTAACTAAGCAATCTACCTATGCCTGGGCTCTAGAGCCGGGTCAACATCGGATTGAACTGCTACGACCCGATTCCAATACGGTGCTTGATGCCGTCACTATACAGGTAAAATAAGAGGGGCTGTCTTTTTCTTTTAATAAGGCAGATACTACGCCTCAAATCGAGTGACACATAAAAAAAGCCCCAAGCAACATACATTGCTTGGGGCTTTTCTAAATTTGGTTGCGGGAGCCAGATTTGAACTGACGACCTTCGGGTTATGAGCCCGACGAGCTACCATGCTGCTCCATCCCGCGTCAGAAATATAAGTATAGGTTAAGTAAATAAAAAAAGCAACTATTTATTTGGGGTAGTCTAAATAAACGGGTTGCTAACTCAATGGCAGGCTCCGGTACCGCTTATTTAATAGCATTAACGTTTATTGTTAAGAAAAAAGCCCCAAGCACAATGGCTTGAGGCTTTGCTGTGTGACGTAGCCGTTAAGGGCTGCGCAAGACGAAGCATTTACATACCGAGCAAGGTGGGTAGACCCAACGAGACAACGGGAACGTAGGTCACAATAACCAGGAACAGCAATAATAGACTGAGCCACGGCAGGGCAGCACGTATGACTTGCCCAATAGGCATCCCTGTGATGGCTGAGGTCACAAATAGGTTTAACCCAACCGGAGGTGTGATCAAACCAATTTCCATGTTCACCACCATAATAATACCGAAGTGGATAGGATCAATACCTAGCTCCATGGCAATGGGGAACAAAATAGGTGCCAAGATCAAGATAATAGCAGAGGGCTCCATAAAAGCACCCGCTACCAGTAACACCAGGTTTACTACAATCAAGAACATCCAAGGCTGGAGGCCGGCTTCTGTCACCCATGCCGTGATTTGCTGTGGAATTTGCTCTGTCGTGAGAACATGAGCAAACAACATGGCATTGGCAATAATAAACATCAGCATAATGCTGAGTTTGGCTGACTCTAAAACCACTTTGGGTGCTTCGCGAATGGTCATGTCTTTGTAGACAAATAACGCAATAAACGCAGAATACACCGCAGCGACCGCAGCGGCTTCGGTTGGGGTAAACATGCCTGAGTAAATACCGCCCAGGATGATAAAAATAAGCAATAAGCCCCAGATGGCACGACGTGCAGCAGCAAACCATTCGCGTAATGTGACCCGAGGCATCGCTGGCAAGTTGCGTTTAACGGCAATAATGTAGATAACTGCCATCAGGATTAAACCGAGCAGCAAGCCTGGCACTACCCCTGCCATAAATAGATTGCCTA
The DNA here is from genome assembly GCF_011927625.1 of Paenalcaligenes hominis. Classification (GTDB taxonomy): domain Bacteria; phylum Pseudomonadota; class Gammaproteobacteria; order Burkholderiales; family Burkholderiaceae_B; genus Paenalcaligenes; species Paenalcaligenes hominis. The sequence continues at coordinate 70,865 of NZ_JAATIZ010000005.1, read as the reverse complement.
ACGAGGTTTCGGTTGCTGCAGCGTACACCACCATGACCACGGAAGGAGGGATGAGGATCCCTAGGGTACCCGCGTTGGTGACAATACCTGCGGCAAAAGCCTGAGGGTAGCCCGAGCGCACCATGCCGGCAATAGCAATGGAGCCGACTGCGGCAACAGTAGCTGGGCTAGAGCCAGACAGGGCAGCAAAAAGCATACACGCTAGCACTGAACCAATCGCTAAGCCACCACGTATGTGGCCTACGCAGGCATTAGCAAAATCAATTAAACGACGTGCTACGCCGCCTGTGGTCATGAATGAGCCAGCAAGCAAGAAAAAAGGAATAGCGAGTAATGTGTAGTGTTCGCTAGTCTCAAAGAGTTTAATGGCCAAAGAGCGCACTGTGTCCGGGCTAAAGAGCATGATCGTGGTAGACCCAGCCAAGCCCAAAGAAATCGCCACGGGAATGCCCATGAACATTAAAACAAACAGCGAGACGAATAAAAATAAAATAGTCATGTCGAGGCCTTAGTCGTTTGCTGTTAGTTTGGCGGCGTCTGCAGCCTCATCCATTAGGCCTAGACCGAGCTGTTCTTTAAAGACAATACGGTACAAAATTTCTAGGTAGCGAATAAATACCATGGCAAAGCCAAAGGGAACAATAATTGCAATATGCCATTGCTTTACGCCATATTGACCCAGGTCATCAGCGCCAATGTGGGCTTGCATAAGAGTGTGAAACCACTCAAAGCTGCCATATGTCAAGAGGCCGGCATAACCTAGACAGGCTAAGCAAGCAATTAGAGCAATGACGCGTTGGGTTTTAGTGCGAGCGAGTTTGACAAGGGCGTCAACGCCAATATGGCCGCCTATACGTACGCCGTAGGCAATACCAAAGAAAATCAACCAAGCAAAGGTAGCTTTGGTGATAGCGTTACTCCATGTCATGGCCTGGGCCATATCGAGTAAGTGGTCACCGATAGAGTAAAAGAAATCTGAGACAGTCGCACTGCTCTCAAATAAGCCACCAAAATAATAAAAAACAGCGTAAAAGTTATTTAATAGCACATATACAAATGTGACTAAGGTCATTACCGTTAAGAGAAAAACGATAAAGCCTTCCTCGAAGCGATTCCAGAGAGTTTCGAGCATCTTCATGATGAGGCTCCAGGTGCTTTCGGTGACAGAGGGAAAAACATAAGAAGTCGGTAATAAACCCAACGCAGCGAATGCTGCGTTGAGTTAGGTTAGCTAAGAAAAATAGGCTGTGAAGAGTTATTGTTTGTTAGCTGCTTCGGCTGCTTTGATGCGCTCGGCGCCAATTTCATCTTCAAACTTTTTCCAAACTGGACGCATGGCATCGCGCCACTTTTCACGTTGCTCGGGGGTGAGATAAAGCACTTCGGTGGTGCCAGAGTCGATAATAGATTGTTTATCGCGCTCGTTTAGCTCAGCAGCGTGTTTATTTACCTCGACCGTCACTTCATCCATGACTTCAGAGAGGGTGGTGCGTACATCGTCAGGTAGACCATTCCAGAATTTGGTGTTGGTAATGACCATGTAATCCAATACGCCGTGGTTGGATTCGGTGATGTATTTTTGTACCTCGTTCATCTTTTGTGAGTAGATGTTGGAGTACGGGTTTTCTGCACCGTTCACTACGCCGGTTTGTAGGCCTTGGTAGACCTCGGAGAAGCTCATTTTGCGGGGAATAGCACGTAGCGCTTTGAACTGCTCGTCAAGTACAGCAGAGGCCTGAACACGGAATTTTAGGCCGCGTGCATCTTTGGGATCAATCAGCTTTTTATTGGCTGAAAGCTGTTTTAACCCGTTATGCCAGTAACCTAAACCGGTAATGCCTTTGTCTTCCATGGACGTGAGGAGCTCTTGGCCTGTTTCACCTTTTTGGAAACGATCAAGGGCTGCCATATCATCGAACAAGAAAGGCAAGTCAAAAATCTGGATAGGCTTGGAGTAGTGTTCGAACTTGGCTAAAGATGGCGCAATAATTTGTACGTCACCTAAAAGCAAGGCTTCCATTTCTTTGCCATCGCCAAATAGGGAAGAGTTCGGATATACCTCTACTTTAACTTTGCCAGGTAAACGCTCTTCGGCTAGCTTTTTAAATAGCAATGCACCTTGCCCTTTAGGGGTGTGCTCGGCCACTACGTGTGAAAATTTAATAGTAATGGGGTTGTCAGCGTGAGCTAGACCCGCAATACCAAACGTTAAGGCTACTACCATTGCCTTAGCTGTAAGCTTAATCATGAGGGATCTCCTTTTGGGTTTGGATGCCTTAATAAGGTTGGTAATTTTAAGGCTCTCTTATATGTAGCGTTAATATTGTAGCGATAAATCTACAAATCATAGTAGTTTAGAATAGCTTGACTTGAGTTGAGTCAAGCCTACAACTAAAGTCGTAGATCTAAAATATTGAACAAATTCGTTCTATTCTGAAACAAATAAAACTAAGCGCAAATAAGTAGATATGCTTAGAAGATAGTGGTTAACCTCTAATTATTGGCCACTGCCCTAGCATTATGGTTATAAAAGGGTTGTCTAAAAAAAAAGCCCCAAACAACATACATTGTTTGGGGCTTTCTAAATTTGGTTGCGGGAGCCAGATTTGAACTGACGACCTTCGGGTTATGAGCCCGACGAGCTACCATGCTGCTCCATCCCGCGTCAGATTTGATATAATAGCCTATGTAAAAATAAATAGCAAGGCGCACTGGGAAAAAGTATAAAAATGAAGGAAAATGACGTACAGCGCATACTAGAAGCGGTATTATTATGTTCAAGGCAACCGTTATCTATACAACAGTTGCGCAGAGCTTTCGAGCCTTTTGAGCTATCTGCGGATATAATAAAAGATCACTTGGCTGGTTTACAGCAAATTTGGCAGGATCGTGGCTTAGAACTAGTCCATGTTGCAAGCGGGTGGCGCTTTCAAAATCGCGCCGATATCCAACCTTATTTATTGCGTTTGCAAAACGAAAAGCCTGCCCGATACTCTCGCGCTACACTTGAAACTCTCGCTATTATTGCTTGGCGTCAGCCCGTAACACGCGGCGACATTGAGGACATACGCGGTGTAGGGGTATCGACCCAAATTATTCGAACTTTAGAAGATCGTGGCTGGATAGAGGTGCTCGGTTATCGCGATGCGCCCGGCAAGCCCGCATTGTTTGGGACAACAAAACAATTCTTAGATGACTTGTCATTACGCTCCATTCAGGACTTACCAGCTTTAGACTCACCACAAGAGATTGATGTTATTCAAAAAGCCCTATCAGATTCGCAAAAAGACCATAGTGATTATGCTCCTTCTGATTCGGGCGTTGATAGCGAAGATAAATAATATTCAAGGAGTTTTTTAGTCCAATGACTGATACCACACAGCCAGCTGCCGACGGGGCGGTGGGTGCTTCGACCTCTGCATCGAAAGGCAAAGGGCGCAAACTGCGCACCCCTTTTAGGCGTCGTCGCGGTGATGCCGTACAAGAACAAAAAACACGTAAAAGCACCAGCAACGCACCCTATCAACCACAGGTTGAGACCGAAAAGGCGGTGGCTCCTGTCAATCGAAGACAGCGCGCTCATCCCAAAAAGCCACGTCCCATTCGCCAAACTGATGATTCCGATTTGGGCTTATCCTTTTTAGAAAATGCCGAGCCTACTGCGCAACGTTTAGGGCGCTTTCTTAGTTCTGATGCAGTCAAACCTAAATTACACAAGGTCTTAGCTGATGCAGGCGTGGGCTCTCGCCGAGAAATGGAAGAGCTTATCGTTTCTGGACGGGTGTCTGTAAATGGTGAGCCGGCTTATATTGGCCAGCGTGTAGCGACAGAAGACGTGGTGCGAGTTAATGGGCGCATTATTAAACGTCCTAATGCCGATAAACCACCTCGTATTATTCTCTATCACAAGCCAGCAGGCGAAATTGTGAGTCATGACGACCCAGGCAAGCGAGAAACGGTTTTTTCGCGTTTGCCTAAAATTAAAGTGGGTAAATGGCTCTCTGTAGGGCGTCTAGACTTAAATACTGAAGGCTTATTAATTTTCACCACCTCCGGAGACATGGCGCATCGTTTTATGCACCCACGTTTTGGTGCTGAACGAGAATACGCCGTGCGCGTACTGGGCGAGCTTACCCCCGAGCAAATGGATCTATTAAAAACCGGCGTCGAGCTTGATGACGGCGTGGCTCAATTTGGCTCTATCGAGTTCGTGGGTGGCGAAGGCAGCAATCGCTGGTATCGCGTTACCATTTCTGAAGGCCGTAATCGCGAAGTTCGACGTATGTTCGAAGCCGTCGGTTTAACCGTCAGCCGATTGATTCGTACACGCTTTGGCGAAGTGGTGTTGCCGCGCAACTTACGTCGTGGTCGCTGGGAAGAGCTTTCCCCTGAGATGGTGACTGCGTTAATGGTGCGCTTAGGGCTACTGCGTACAGATGGTTCAGTCAACGAAGGGCGCCAGCGTGGCGCACGTCGTTCTCAGCAGCCGTTGTCTCACGATAGCGCGATGCCTCCAGGGTTTGAGCGTCCAGAACGTCCAGCGCGTCGTATTCCTCGCCAAAGTTCTGGCCTAGGGCAGCCGTTGTTAGTTGGCGAGGCCGCAGGGACGGGGTTGTTGGTTAGCGGTGGTTTGGCTAATGGCCATCCTGACGCAGGGCGTTCCAGTCGCACCCAACGAGGTAATCAACGTTCTGCTCCAGCAAGTTCCGGGCAACGTCGTTTTGCCGAGCGTAAAGCAGGCACCGAAGCGCGTCGTACCACACGTAGTAGTGGTGGGCGTCGTGACGAGCGTCAACCCGGTGCGGGTGCTCACGAATCAAAGCTAGGTCGTGTAGGCCGTCGTGGCCGCTAAACCTAAATTGAACTGGCTATATAAGTCGAGTGTTGTGTAAACGCCGACTTGCTCACTGCTTAATGACGTAGCCTTATAATCTACCAAGAAAAGTTTTATTTTTCTGTTAGAATATAGGGCTTAATACGGTCTTTTTGTAAATGAATATCTTAGGTATCATCGTAAATAAAAGATCGTGACGCTCTTTAGAGCATCGTTTAGCAATGAACTGATAGCGTATTAACGCTATACAGTAGCAGTGGGCTGGCATACAGCCCATTTTTTTTGGATTTTATGACAGATATTTTTGCACTAACTCAAGAAAGCCTACTGGGTACCGACATAGAGCTCGTCGATGTAGAGCGTGCCCCCAAAGGCTTGTTACGGGTTGTTATTGATCATCCAGGTGGTATTACTATTGACCACTGTGAACAGGTCTCTAAACAGCTGTCGCGTGTTTTCGAAGTCGAAAACGTTGACTACAACCGTCTCGAGGTAACGTCTCCTGGCGTAGACCGTCCGTTAAAGCGTTTGGCTGATTTTGTCCGCTTTGCAGGCGCTCGTATAGAACTGCGTTTATTCGAGCCTGTAAACAACCAAAAGGTATTTCGCGGTGTGCTGTATGCGCCCGAGGGTTTAGAGCCCTCCCAGGCCACAGCCGATACCGAATTTGTGTTAGAGCTAGAACAGTCTTCGGGAGACGTACTCGATTTAACTTTCTGTTTTGATGATGTTGATCGAGCTAAATTGGATCCCATTCTTGATTTCAAGGGTAGAAAGCGATGAGTCGCGAAATTCTTTTGCTAGTCGATGCACTGGCGCGTGAAAAAGGCGTAGAGCCAGAAGTCGTATTTGGAGCCCTCGAAGGGGCATTGGCATCAGCCATGAAAAGACGCTTCGAAGAAGATGTGGACATTCGCGTAGACATAGACCGTAACACCGGCGAATACGAGAGTTACCGCCGTTGGTTGGTTGTGCCAGACGAAGCCGGCCTCCAAGAGCCAGATAAACAGGAAATGTATTCCGATGCACTCGAGTACGCACCTGAAATTGAGGTCGGCGATTACATCGAAGAGCCGCTCGAATCAATCGAGTTTGGTCGTATCGGTGCCCAAGCCGCAAAGCAAGCCATTTTGCAGCGCATTCGCGATGCTGAACGCGAGCAAATGCTAAACGACTTTTTAGATCGTGGCGAAACCATTGTCTCAGGTACGGTAAAGCGTATTGACAAAGGCGATGCCATCATTGAAATGGGCAAGATCGAAGCCCGTTTGCCCCGTAGCGAGATGATTCCCAAGGAAAACATCCGTATGGGCGATCGGGTTCGTGCTTGGGTCCAACGCGTCGATCGTGCTGCACGTGGTCAGCAAGTCTTTTTATCACGCACTGCACCAGAGTTCATCCGTGAGCTCTTTGAAAACGAGGTGCCCGAGATCGAGCAAGGCTTATTAGAAATTAAAGCCGCTGCTCGTGATGCGGGTGTTCGCGCTAAAATAGCAGTGATCGCCTATGATCAACGTATTGATCCTATCGGCACGTGTGTCGGGATGCGTGGCTCACGTGTTACCGCTGTACGCAATGAACTGGGCGGCGAACAAGTAGATATTGTTTTATGGTCCGAAGATCCCGCCGAGTTCGTGATCGGCGCGCTAGCACCTGCTAACGTACAGTCCATCTTGGTTGACGAAGATAAACATGCTATGGATGTGGTGGTAGATGAAGAAAACCTACCTAAAGCGATTGGTTCTCGCGGACAAAACGTCCGCTTGGCTTCAGAGCTAACAGGCTGGCAAATCAACATCATGACGCCCGAGGAAAATCAAAATCGTCAGGCTGAAGAACGCTCCGAGATACTCAATCTTTTCATTCAGCGTTTAGATGTTGATGAATCCATTGCAGAGGTATTGGTTGACGAAGGCTTTACGGGTCTCGAAGAGGTCGCTTATGTTCCTCTTCAAGAGCTACTGGATATTGACGAGTTTGACGAAGAGCTCGTTAATGCATTGCGCACCCGTGCTCGTAATGTGCTGTTGTCAGATGCGATTGCTAAAGAGGAATTAGTGCAATCCGTCGCGCAGTCCTTACAAGAACTAGAAGGAATGACTCCTGATATTTTGGCAAGTTTAGCAGAAAAAGGGGTGCTAACCCTCGATGATCTAGCAGAGCTTGCTACAGACGAACTCGCTGAAATAGCTGGCTTAGACAACGCAGAGGCAAGTGCCATGATCATGCGTGCCCGAGCCCACTGGTTCGATGAGTAAGCGATTCATGCTTATGCGCCGCCTTTATGGGCGGCGATTAGGGTCATATTTATTAGAATAAGTCGTTATAGAGAGAGTCGAATGCCGAGTAACACAGTTGAACAGTTCGCCAAAGAGCTAAAAACACCCGCTGAAACGTTGTTAGAGCAACTGCGTAGTGCAGGGGTTCAGGTAAAATCGGTAAACGATGTCATCACTGCAGCAGATAAGGCTAAATTGATGGAGTCGGTGCGGGGCGATAAAATTACCCTAACGCGCCGTAAAACATCAGAGATACGCCAAGCCGACGGCTCGGGTCGTTCGCGCACTATCCCTGTAGAAACACGCAAGCGACGTGTTTTTGTAAAACGTGATACTACTGAGTTATTGGCAGAGGCTGACAAAGCACAGGAGCAAGCTGCCGTGGTTGCAAACGCAGCAAAAGCATCGACTCAGTCCAACGAAGAAGCGGTCAAGGCGCCTCAGCCTGTCGCCGTTTCCCCGGCTCCTGTAGCCGCACCTAAAGATGCTCCTAAACCAGAGACTACTTCAACTCAAGTAGCTCAAGAGGAAACCGCACCTAAAGCGGAATCTCCCGCTATACCATCACCCGCCGAGCCTCAGGCCGAGCAGGGTGCCGCACCAATCGAGCAGTCTGTGACGCCTTCCGCTCCCGCTTCAACGCCAGAGCCTACGCCCGAAGCCAAACAGACTCCAGTTAACAAACAGCCTGATTCTGTGGAAAAGGCTGATGAGGTAAAGCCTGCCGTGGCAGAACAGACGAAGAAACAGGATAACGTGGTCGAAGATAAAAAATCCTCCCCTAAAAAACCAAGCCCTGCACGTAACGATCAATCCAAGGGTCGTGGTGCAGCATCTAATAAACCTCGCCCAGCAACCAAGACCGTTGCGCCGGCAGCAGATCGTCACCCGATTTCCGAGGCATCTGCGGATCCCGCCGCCGAGCGTGAACGCGAGCGTGCACGACGCGCTGCCGCCGAAGAGGCCGCAGCGATTAGTGAAATGCTAAATCGTCCTCGCAAAGTGCTGCGTGCTGCAGAGCCTGAAAAAGAAAATAAAAAAGCGACGAAAACGAGCAGCAAAAAAGAAAGCAAAGCACCAGAGGTTAAAAAAGTCGTTAAACCCGCTAAAGCGGCGGCAGACAGCGCATGGACGGATAACCGTCGTAAAACATCCAAGGCAGATGTTGCGGCAGCGGCGGCAGGAAAGGAATCCTGGCGCGCGTCATCACGCGGTGGCCGTCGTGGTCGTCGTGGTCGCGAAGACGAGCAGCGTCAACAGCAGCCTCAGCAACCCGAGTTTATTTCTCGCGAAATTGCCGTGCCAGAGACCATCACTGTGGCTGACTTGGCACACAAAATGTCTATCAAGGCCACCGAAGTCATCAAGCACTTGATGAAACTTGGCCAGATGGTCACGATCAACCAAGTCCTTGACCAAGAAACTGCGATGATTCTGGTCGAAGAAATGGGTCACAAGGCCATCCTAGCGAAACTGGATGACCCCGAGTCCTTCCTCGAAGACGCTTTTGTGGGCGAGGTTGAAGAAGAAAGTCGTGCTCCTGTTGTCACCGTCATGGGGCACGTTGACCACGGTAAAACCTCTTTACTTGACCATATTCGTCGTGCCAAGATTGCAGCTGGCGAAGCCGGTGGTATTACTCAGCACATTGGTGCTTACAACGTTAAAACAGATCGCGGCACGATCACATTTTTGGATACTCCCGGTCACGAAGCCTTTACCGCCATGCGTGCCCGTGGAACGAAGTCCACTGACGTGGTGATTTTAGTGGTTGCTTCTGATGATGGCGTGATGCCACAAACCCGTGAAGCCATTCACCATGCTCGTGCTGCAGGGGTGCCACTAGTGGTTGCCGTCACCAAAATTGATAAACCTGAAGGTAACCCCGAGCGCGTTAAACAAGAACTCGTGGCCGAAGAGGTCATCCCCGAAGAATACGGCGGTGATGTACCGTTTGTACCGGTTTCTGCACGTACAGGCGAAGGCATTGATGAGCTTCTCGAAAACGTCTTGCTTCAAGCTGAAATGCTTGAACTTACTGCACCGGTTAACACACCAGCCCGTGGTACAGTAATCGAAGCCCGTTTAGATCGCGGTCGTGGCCCTGTAGCAACCATCTTGGTTCAAAGTGGTACCTTACATCGCGGCGACACCGTGTTGGTAGGGGCTAGCTTTGGTCGCGTTCGTGCTATGACAAATGAAACAGGGAAAAATTTGGCCGAAGCCGGTCCATCCATTCCTGTGGAAATTCAAGGTTTAACCGAGGTTCCTGCAGCTGGTGACGAGCTCATCGCGATGGCCGACGAGCGTAAAGCACGCGAAATTGCCCTGTTCCGTCAAGGTAAGTTCCGCGACGTCAAACTCGCCCGTCAACAGGCAGCGCGTCTTGAATCTTTATTCGAGAATGCCGGCGAAGAAGCCAAAGTGTTGTCGCTTATTATTAAAACGGACGTTCAAGGTTCCCAAGAGGCTTTGGTTAGCTCCTTGTTGAAACTTGCCACTGACGAAGTCAAGGTTCAAGTGGTACACGCGGCAGTAGGGGGTATCTCTGAAAGCGACGTCAACCTAGCTATTGCGTCGAATGCAGTGATTCTAGGCTTTAACGTGCGAGCTGAAGCCACAGCGCGTAAACAGGCAGAACTTAACGGTATTGATATTCGTTACTACAACGTCATTTACGATGCGGTAGATGAAGTTAAAGCTGCCTTGTCTGGCATGTTGACTCCCGAAGAGCGCGAAGAAGTCATTGGTATGGTTGAAATCCGCGAGGTCTACCATATTTCTCGCATCGGTAAGGTTGCCGGTTGTATGGTTACTGAAGGCATCGTCAAACGTGACTCGCAGGTTCGTTTGTTACGTGACAACGTGGTCATCTGGACTGGCCATCTTGAATCCCTACGTCGCTTCAAAGACGATGTACGTGAAGTACGTCAAGGTTTTGATTGCGGTATTACCTTACGTGGTAATAATGATCTCGAAGTCGGCGATCAGCTTGAAATCTTCGAAATCAAAGAAATTGCCCGTACTTTATAATTTTTATGGCAAGACATAAATCCAAACCAGCAAGCGGGCGTAACGTCCGCTTAGCCGACCAGATCCAAAAGGATCTGGCCGAGCTTATCCAGCGTGAAATTGATATGTCTAAAGCAGGTCTGATCACCTTAACAGGGGTAGACCTGTCTGCTGACTACGCGCACGCCAAAGTTCACTTTACTGTGTTAGGTGCCGAGCCCGACACAGCAACGGAAATTCTTAACACCAAAGCAGGTTGGTTCCATTCGCAGTTGTATAAAATGCTGCATATCCATACCGTACCGACTTTGCGTTTCTTTTATGATGATCATGTAGTGCGTGGCATGGAGATGAGCAAGCTCATCGAGGAAGCAAATCGCCCATTTAGCGCCGCCGATCTCAAGCCTGACGACGACCCTGACGATCGCTCCTGATCGGCTGCCGTCAATTAACTGTAGGAATTACAATCATGGCAAGCCGACGACGTGGACGCTTGTTGGACGGCGTGTTGCTGTTAGATAAGCCCGAAGGTCTATCCAGTAATCACGCTTTGCAACGCGCTCGTCGAGCAATGGACGCGCGCAAGGCCGGTCATACCGGTACTCTAGACCCGTTTGCAACCGGTTTATTAGTTTGTTGTTTTGGAAAGGCAACGAAAATTTCTGGGCTCTTGCTCGATGCAGACAAAGCCTACGAAGCCACTATTCAATTAGGCTCTGAAACGGATTCCGGTGATCTAACCGGCACCGTTGTTGCCACAGCAGACAACTTTTTGGGCGTAACTCAAGCCCAAGTTGATGCGGCCTTAGCTCAATTTCGTGGCCCCATACAGCAAATTCCACCTATGTTCTCTGCGCTGAAACGCGATGGGAAGCCCTTGTACGAATATGCTCGTCAAGGGATAGAGCTTGAACGCCCGCCACGTGATGTGGTGATTCATCAGCTAGAGTTAATTTCATTTACACCCACTGAATTACGTGTTTTTGTGCATTGCAGCAAAGGCACTTATATTCGTACATTAGCCCAAGATATCGGTCGTGCTTTAGGTTGTTATGCGCATTTAACCGCATTGCGTCGCACGCAAGTTGGGCCTTTTTCCATAGAGACTTCGATTGAACTCGAGGCCTTACAAAACCAGTCCGAACCGGAAACCACGCTGATTGCTTTAGCCGATTTGCCGGATGGATTACAGCTAGACAATCTCAAGAAGGAAGCACTATGACTCGCGCCTTGCGCAATGTGGCAATTATTGCCCACGTTGACCATGGTAAAACAACCTTGGTTGACCAATTACTTAAACAATCCGGTACCTTCCGTACTAATGAACACGTGTCTGATCGTGTGATGGACTCGGGCGATATTGAAAAAGAACGTGGTATCACGATTTTGGCCAAAAACTGTGCGGCTGAATTTGAAGGTACTCATATCAATATTATTGATACTCCCGGCCACGCTGACTTTGGTGGTGAGGTAGAGCGCGTTCTTTCTATGGTGGATGGCGTGCTGCTCTTGGTGGATGCGGTTGAAGGACCCATGCCGCAAACACGCTTCGTGACCCGCAAAGCCTTAGAGCTAGGTTTAAAACCGATCGTGGTCGTGAATAAGATCGATCGAGGTGGTGCGCGTCCTGACTTTGCGGTGAATGAAACCTTTGACTTGTTTGACAAGTTAGGCGCTACCGATGAGCAGTTGGATTTCCCCATTATTTATGCGTCTGGTTTGTCCGGATTTGCCGGCGACAGTCCGGATATTCGCGAAGGCGATATGCGTCCGTTATTTCAAGCTATCTTAGACCACGTGCCACAACGTGAGGACGATCCTGATGGCCCTTTGCAATTGCAAATTTGCTCGTTGGACTATAACTCGTACGTCGGTAAGATCGGTGTAGGCCGAGTCAACCGTGGTCGCGTTCGTGCTGGACAAGAAGTCGTCGTGAAGTTTGGTCCAGATGGCGAAAGCATTAAGGGTCGAGTCAATCAAGTACAAACCTTTAAAGGCTTAGATCGTCAACAGGTTGCCGAAGCGCAAGCTGGCGACATTGTACTGATCAATGGTATCGAGGAAATTGGTATTGGTTGTACTTTGACAGATCCAAACCATGTAGAGCCATTGCCTTTGTTGCGCATTGACGAGCCAACTCTTACCATGAATTTTATGGTGAATTCCTCGCCATTAGCAGGGCGCGAAGGTAAGTTTGTTACGAGTCGTCAGATTCGTGATCGGTTAGACCTAGAGCTGAAATCTAACGTCGCATTACGTGTTAATGAAACGGGTGATGACACCACCTTCGAAGTATGTGGCCGTGGTGAGCTACATCTAACGATTCTAATTGAAAACATGCGTCGTGAGGGTTACGAGTTAGCCGTATCACGTCCTCGTGTTTTGATCCGTGAGGAAAACGGCGTCAAGTTAGAGCCCTACGAGTTGCTAACGGTTGACGTGGAAGACAATCATCAGGGTGGCATTATGGAAGAGCTAGGTCGTCGTCGTGGCGAGCTCTTAGACATGCAGGCAGATGGTAATGGGCGTACCCGTCTAGAGTACCGTATTCCCGCGCGTGGTTTAATCGGTTTCCAAGGTGAGTTCATGACCTTGACTCGTGGTACAGGACTAATGAGTCACATTTACGACGAGTACCGCCCTTTACGTGAAGGAGCTGTTGGTGAGCGCCGTAATGGGGTGTTAATTAGTCAGGACGATGGCGATGCCGTGGCCTATGCTTTGTGGAAACTTCAAGAGCGTGGCCGTATGTTTGTTAGCCCTAATGATTCCGTCTACGAGGGAATGATTATCGGTATTCATAGCCGCGACAACGATTTGGTCGTTAATCCAATCCGCGAGAAAAAGCTCACGAACGTGCGCGCTTCTGGCAAAGATGAGCACATTGACTTAGTACCACCTATTCGTTTGACTCTAGAGTACGCCGTTGACTTTATTGATGACGACGAGTTGGTCGAGGTGACACCAAAATCAATTCGCTTGCGTAAACGCTACCTCAAAGAGCACGAGCGCCGTAAACATGCGCGCGACGATTATTAATCGTTAAAAGTGCTAGCTAAAAAAACCCCGCTTTAAAAAGCGGGGTTTTTTGATGTAGGTCTTAAAGTCAGCTAAGAGGTTATTTTAAATTACCGGATAAAAACTGCTGTAAACGGGGGCTGGTGGGGGTATCGAGCAGGTCTTTAGGGGTTCCTTGCTCTTCAATTACGCCTTGGTGGAGGAAGATGAGCTCGTTGCTGACATTGCGTGCAAAGCCCATCTCATGGGTAACGACTAGCATCGTACGGCCTTCGTCAGCTAATTGTTGCATGACTCGTAAGACATCGCCGACTAACTCGGGGTCCAGCGCAGAAGTGGGTTCATCAAACAACATGACCTCGGGCTCCATGGCTAAAGCACGAGCAATCGCTACCCGTTGTTGTTGGCCACCCGACATATGAGCTGGGTATTGCTTAAATGTGCTAGCAGCCAAACCGACTTTGTTTAGGTAATGCTCGGCGCGATCTTGGGCTTCTGCTCGGCTGAGTTTAAGAACCTGAGTGGGGGCCTCCATTACATTAGCCAGCACATTCATGTGGCCCCATAGGTTAAAGTGCTGAAACACCATCGCTAAGCGTGTACGCATTTTACGTAAGGTATTAAGATCAGAAATCTTAATTTGGCCCTTGTGGTTAATGGCTTCCACTTGGTCGTTATCCAGTTGTACTTTGCCTTGATCGGGCAGCTCAAGAAAGTTAATGCAGCGTAAAAACGTGCTCTTGCCTGAGCCGCTAGAGCCAATAATTGAAATAACGTCTCCAGCTGCCGCCGTTAACGAGACGCCTTTTAGTACCTGATGTGCGCCATAGCTTTTATGAATATTTTGTACTGAGAGCTTAGGTGTGGTCATAGCGATTAATGGGCTTTAGTAGGCTGTAACGGAACAAGAAGACGTTTTTCTAGTAAACGAAAAATGCCGACAAACAAAAAGGAAACACTAAGATAAATCAGTGCGGCAATGCCATACGAAGCAAACGTTTCATAGGTGGCAGAGTTTGCGTCGCGCGCTATTTTCAAAATATCGGGTACGGTAGCTGTAAAAGCCAAGGAGGTAGCATGTAGCATTAAAATGACTTCATTGCTATAACCTGGCAAAGCGCGACGTAATGCCGAAGGCAGTATAATACGACGATACATCACACTTTTTTTCATCCCATAGGCTCGAGCGGCCTCAATGTCGCCCGCCGGGGTTTGACGAATTGCACCAGCAAAGATTTCCGTCGTGTACGCCATATTGTTTAAAACCAAAGCGAGCACCATACAGTTAAAGCCACTTTGAAAAAAAGCATTTAATGCAGGCGTTTGTTTGATGATCTCAAGGCTGTACATGCCCGTGTAAATAAACAGGATTTGCACATACAGTGGTGTTCCACGAAACACATAAGTAAAAAACCAGATAGGCTTGGCAATATAAGCGCGCTTGGAGTTACGCCCAATTGCCATAAAAATAGATAACACAAAGCCAATGGCTAAGGATAAGGCCAGCAACCAAAGGGTAACAGCTAGGCCAGAGAGCTGGCCATTGTTGCTATAGAGATAGGCCTGCCAAAATTCTTCTAAAACGGTGTTCATAGCTCAGCTCGTTTTACGCCCACAGAATAACGTTTTTCCAATAGGTACAGGACAGCATTGGATACCGTGGTTAAAGCCAGATAAATCAGGCCGGTCACACTAATGAAGAGGAAGACCTTAAAGGTCACATTGCCTGCATTTTGCGCGACTTTGACAAGGTCGTTAAGACCAATTAATGACACCAACGCCGTGGCCTTAAGTAAAACTTGCCAGTTATTGCCCAAACCAGGAATTGCATGACGCATCATTTGAGGAAACTGAATACGGCTAAAAACCTGCCAACGCGAAAATCCATAAGCCACGGCGGCTTCGGCTTGGCCTGCAGGAATGGCCATAAATGCGCCGCGAAAGGTTTCCGTAAAATAGGCACCATAAATAAAGCCTAAGGTCAGCACACCCGCAGAAAAAGGCTCGATATCGATATAGGGTAAGTGCAGCGCATCGGTCAATGTATTGAGATAGAGCTGCATGCTAAAGAAAATAAGCAGCAACAGCACTAAATCGGGAATGCCGCGTATAAGCGTGGTGTAAAGCGCAGCCACAAACCGCGCTACTCGATTTTTAGAGAGTTTGGCGCTGGCTGCAATTAGCCCCAATAGCACTGCCACAATTAACGACAGAATGGCTAATTTAATGGTTTCCCAAGTGCCCGCGACTAGTTGCGGACCGTAACCCATTAATGACATGAGAATGAAGGATAAAGACTAAATAAATCACAAAACCCGTCTTAAATGCGGGTTTTGCGGGCAAATCCGTTGATTATACGGGGCTTAATGGCCAGATGGTAGTTCAATTGTCTGCGGTTGAAAGTATTTTTCGCTAAATTGTTGGATTGTACCGTCTGCAAGCATGGCCTTGATGGCATCGTCTACAGCTGCTTTAAGCTCTTTGTTGCCTTTGCGCAAACCTATGGCAATGGGTTCGTTAAGAATAGGGCTGTTGTTGATGACGGCACCCGTCAGGTGAAAGTTAGCGCCTTCGGGTTTATCTAAGAAGCCGTCTACCGCGTTAGGGGCTTCTTGGAATGAGGCATCAATACGCCCAGCGGCTAAGTCAGTAAACGCGTTAGTGTAGCTGGGGTAGGCAATGATTTGTACGCCTTTAGGGGCCCACTCTTTGCGCGCATAGGTTTCCATGGTGGTGCCTTGTTGTACCCCAATGCGTAAACCTTTTAGCGACTCGGCGGTAGGCTCGAGATTTTTATCTTTAGAAGCCACAAGACGGGAGGCCACAATGTATAAAGGCGTAGTGAAATCAATCACCTTGCGACGTGCATCCGTGGCGGTCATGGTCGAGTTGGCCAAGTCAAACTTACGTGCCTGCAGACCCGGAATAAGACTGTCGAAAGATTGGTCAATCCAAACGCATTTGGCTTCGAGGCGTTTACAGATTTCATTGCCTATATCAATATTAAAGCCTTGGATTTCACCATTTGGGGCAATGAACTCGAAGGGAGGGTAACCGGCTTCGGTGGCAATGCGAATTTCTTTTAAATCAGCGGCTTGGGTAGCAGCGGAGACAGTAAATAAAGCAGCGAGGGCTAAACGTAGTAGATTTTTTTTCATCTTTAATCCTTGTCATAGGGCATTTCTTTTGGAAGTGCCGGTGCTTCCTCGGGTTTGGAGGCAAAGCCTGAGCAGCAGCTTTGAATGATTTGCATGACTTCGTCAAGATCGTCAGTTAGGGTGATTAAGTTTACGTCATTTGGCGCAATGTACGCATGACTAATTAATTGATTTTTAATCCAGTCGACCAAGCCGCTCCAAAACTGAGTGCCCACGAGTACAATAGGGGCAGGTGGGTTTTTATGGGTTTGGACTAGGGTGAGGGCTTCGAATAATTCATCCAACGTGCCAAAACCACCAGGTAGTGCTATATACGCTGCGCTGTGCATGAAAAAAGTTGCTTTGCGCGAATAGAAATATTCAAACTGTAAGCTATGTGTTTGATATGGGTTATTCGTGGTTTCACGGGGTAGGCGAATATTTAAGCCCACGCTTTTGCCACCCGCCTCGTAGGCCCCTTTATTGGCGGCCTCCATAATACCTGGCCCGCCCCCAGCAATCACGGGAAAACCAGCCTCGGCTAGCTTTTGGCCCAGTTGCTCTGCTAACCCATAGTAAAGATGATCTGTTTTGGTGCGCGCACTACCAAATACACTTACACCCCAGCCGATTTCCTGTAGAGTATCAGCAGCAGTTTGTAGCTCATTGCTAATCACAGGTATTTGTATAGCGGCCGGTAAACGAACGATTTTATTATTAGACATGAAAAAAACCTTGTTGCTAGTTGATGGATCCAGTTATTTGTATCGTGCTTATTATGCGATGTTTCGTAGTAATTTAACGAATGCACGCGGCGAACCCACTGGAGCCATGTATGGTGTCATCAATATGTTGCGTAAACTTTTACAAGACATTGATGCTGATTATATGGCGTGTGTGTTTGATGCAAAAGGGAGCACGTTCAGAGATGACCTATTTGCGGACTACAAAGCCCAGCGCGAGTCTATGCCTGAAGACCTAGCACAACAAGTCAAACCCCTGCATGAGATCATTCAAGCAATGGGCTGGCCTTTGCTTTGCGTACCCGGAGTCGAAGCAGACGACATAATAGGCACTCTAGCACATCACGCTACAGAGCACGGCTTGCACACAATTATTTCTACGGGCGATAAAGATTTAGCTCAATTAGTCAATCCGCAGGTCGAGCTTATTGACACCATGAAAGATGAACGCCTTGACGAGGCAGGTGTGGTAGAGAAATACGGGGTGCGTCCAGATCAAATCATTGATTACTTAATGCTAATGGGTGATACCTCGGACAACATACCCGGTGTACCCAAAGTGGGGCCTAAAACAGCGCAAAAATGGATACAACAATACCAAACCCTTGATAACTTAATTGCGCATGCCGATGAAATTAAAGGGGTGGTTGGGGATAACTTGCGCGAGTTTATTCCTCGTTTCGAGCTAACACGTCAGTTAGTGACAATCCGAGTGAATTGCGATTTGCCTGATGGGATTTGTGAAATTGATCATCTTTTACCTAAAGCCCCAGACAAAGCCAAACTAGAGCATTATTACAACGAATACGGTTTTCGCACCTGGCTGCGCGAGCTCACAGGAAATGAAGAGCAGGTACCACGCCAAGACCGTAGCAAGGCACCGCTTTCTACTGAGCCAGTAGAAACCCCTCAAGCCACACCTTCCACTTTGCCTAAGATTGAGCAGGTAGAGTATGAGACTGTTACTCGCCCCGAGCAATTACAGCAGTGGCTAGAGCGTATAGAGCAGGCAGAATGGGTTGCTTTAGATACAGAGACCACCTCGTTAGATCCCATGCAGGCCCAATTAGTGGGGTTATCGTTATCGGTACAAATGGGGCAGGCTTGTTATATTCCTCTCGCACATACAGGCATGGCGCAAAACCAACAGCTAGACAAAGTGGCTACCTTAGAGGCGTTACGTCCTTGGTTTGAGTCCACCAGAGCAACAAAGATTCTGCAAAATGCAAAATACGATAGCCATGTGCTTGCTAACGAGGGCATTCAGTTGCAGGGCATAGCGCACGACACGATGCTGCAAGCCTATGTGTTAGAGGCACATCAACGTGTAAACATGGAAGAGCTCATGCAGCGTTGGCTAGGTATAGAAGGCACTTCCTATGAAAGCATTTGTGGTAAAGGGGCAAAACAAATTGGCTTTGCCGAGCTCGATATCCCCACAGCGGCTCATTATGCTGCTGAAGATGCAGACATGACGCTGCGTTTACACCATATCTTGTACCCGCAAATTCAGGCCCAACCGGGGTTGTTGCGTATTTATGACTTGGAAATTCAAACCTCAGTGGTGTTAACGCAAGTTGAACGCAATGGCGTGGCTATTGATAGCGCGTTGCTGCAAAAGCAAAGCCAAGCCTTAGGACAGCGCTTGGTCGAGCTAGAGCAAAAAGCATATGAGTTGGCTGGGCAGCCATTTAATATGAACTCTCCAAAACAGGTAGGAGACATCCTCTTTGATAAGCTGGCATTACCGATCAAACGTAAAACAGCGAGTGGCGCTCCTTCGACAAGTGAAGATGTCCTACAAGAATTAGCACTGGATTACCCTTTGCCCAAGTTAATGTTGGAATACCGGGGTATTGCTAAACTTAAGTCTACCTACACCGACAAACTCCCTAAAATGATTGATGCCAAAACAGGGCGGGTTCATACGCGCTATGCACAGGCTGCGGTCATTACAGGTCGTCTGGCATCATCGGATCCAAACTTACAAAATATTCCTATTCGTACCCCCGAAGGGCGTCAGGTGCGAGATGCGTTTGTGTCCTCGTTAGGAAAAGTGGTCGCTGCGGATTACTCCCAAATTGAACTGCGCATCATGGCCCACGTATCAGGCGATAAAAACCTACAGCGTGTATTTGAAGAGGGCGGTGATGTACACCGTGCTACCGCAGCAGAAATTTTTCATATTGAACCCGCCGCCGTCAGCTCTGAACAACGTAATGCCGCTAAAGCCATTAACTTTGGTCTAATTTATGGCATGGGCCAATACGGTTTGGCAAAAAACCTGGGGATTAGCAACGCAGCGGCCAAATCTTATATTGACCGTTACTTTGCTCGCTATCCTGGGGTGGCTCAATATATGGAAACCATCAAAGCGCAAGCTAAACAACAAGGCTATGTGGAAACGGTTTTCGGGCGCCGTCTGTATTTTCCTGATATTAATGTTAAAGGGCCTCGCGCCGCTGGAGCACAACGTGCGGCGATTAATGCGCCTATGCAAGGCACAGCGGCTGACCTAATTAAAATGGCTATGGTTGCCGTTCAGCACTGGCTCACAAAGCAAAATATGCGCACATTGATGGTGATGCAGGTGCATGATGAATTGGTTTTTGATGTGCCAGAGGACGAAGTGCCCACACTCATAGAGGCGTTGCCTAAGTTAATGTGTGAAGTTGCGCAGTTAGAGGTACCGTTAATTGCCGAGGTAGGGGTTGGCGCTAATTGGGGGCAAGCCCACTAAACCGCTACTCTATGCTAATGGCAGTCTCCCCGTCCTCAATGACGGGGCATACACGTTCTGCGAACTACCCCAAGGAGACAACACCATGTATACGTGGATGTGGTTAATCAGTGGTGGGATTGCTCTATCCAGTGCTGGGCTTTGGGCACAAGACTTTAACGCACGCGCCCCCCATGGGTCCGAGCAACAGCCTGCTTTTGCGCAACAAACACGCGCCCCTCAAATCCAAGACCAGACGAAATTGGTGGCAGAGGTCATAGCGCAAGACTTAGAGCACCCTTGGGGTATGAGCCAATTACCTGATGGCAGATGGTTAGTCACAGAGCGCCCCGGTCGTTTGCGTTTAATTACTGCCGCGGGTCAGGTCTCAGAGCCTATTCAGGGACTGCCTGTGGTAGATGCGCGTGGTCAAGGTGGCTTGCTTGATGTGGTGGTAAAGCCCGATTTCACCCAAACGCGGCAGTTATGGTGGAGCTACGCCGAACCACGTAGTTCTGGTAATAATGCCACAGCGGTCGCCACGGGCTATCTATCGGCCGACGAGCGTACAGTAGAAAAAGTTCGTGTGATCTTTCAGCAGCAGCCTGCATGGGATTCCACCTTGCATTTTGGCTCACGGTTAGTCTTTGACTCAGAAGGTCGACTGTTTGTGACGACAGGCGAACGATCTGTGCGCGCTGCACGAGGGTTGGCCCAAGACCTCACTACCCATCTAGGCAAAGTGTTGTATTTAGATCCGCAAAGTGGTGCGGGGATGAACCCACCTATAGCGGCCAACGCCTTAGCTGAAATTTGGTCGTATGGGCATCGCAATATTCAAGCCGCGGCTTTAGATCAAACAGGGCAGCTCTGGACCGTAGAGCATGGCCCTCGGGGCGGCGATGAGCTCAATCAACCGCAGCGTGGTCTTAATTATGGCTGGCCTATTATTAGTTACGGAACCGAGTATACCGGGTTCGATGTAGGTAAAGGGTTAACGGCTCACGAAGGAATGGAGCAGCCAGTGTATTATTGGGATCCTGTCATTGCGCCCTCGGGAATGAGCTTTTACGATCACGATTTATTTACTGGTTGGCGGCATAGCTTGCTCATTGGGGCCTTAGGTGGTCAGGCTTTGGTTCGATTGGTGATTGACAACAATCGTGTGGTTGGCGAAGCGCGTTATTTACAAGGGTGGTCGCGTATACGGGATGTGGAGGTTGCCCAAGATGGTTCAGTGATGGTGCTGACAGATGCGAAAAATGGCGCCCTCGTCCGCTTACGGCCTGACTATGCTTTAGGCACTAAAAAGCCCTAGCTAGGTAGGGCTTTAAGTTAACAGTTTACTGTTGCAAAGCGCGAATCCGATCTTCGATAGGCGGGTGCGAGGCAAACAACGCGCCTAAAGAGCGTCCGCCGGCAATGCCCGAGGCCTCGAACGATTTGGGTAGATCTGAAACTTCGACGTTGCCAAGTCGAGCCAAGGCGTTAATCATGGGACGCGGCGACCCCATCAGCTGTGCTGCACCTGCATCGGCTCGGAATTCGCGCTGCCTAGAGAACCACGCCACAATAATCGAAGCCAACACACCGAACACAATTTCACAGACTATAACTGCCACATAATAACCCGGGCCAATACCATCGCGGTCGTTTTTAAGTAAGACGCGATCGACAAAGTAGCCGACTACACGAGCAAAAAACACCACAAAAGTATTAACTACACCCTGAATTAATGTCAGAGTAACCATATCGCCATTGGCAACGTGAGCGACCTCGTGACCTAAAACGGCAGCGACTTCCTCTTGGGTCATGCTTTGGAGTAGACCCGTGGATACAGCCACTAAGGCATCGTTTTTAAAGGCGCCGGTGGCGAAAGCGTTAGGCTCTCCTTCGTAAATAGCGACTTCGGGGTGACCAATACCTGCATTATCTGCTAGCTGGTGCACGGTGCTGACTAACCAGGCCTCTTGTTGGCTACGTGGGTTGTTTGGGTCAATAACATAGGCGCCTGTACTGCGTTTAGCCATCCATTTGCTCATTAATAAAGACATAATAGAGCCCGTAAAGCCGATGACTAGCGAAAACACCAGCAACTGCGGCACATTAATACCAGAGCCAGCAAGAAAACGATTAGCGCCTAAGAGGTTAAGAATAATGCTGAGAACCAGCATGACCGCTAAGTTAGTGGCTAAAAATAAAAAAATTCGCTTCATGCGTATACATCCTATTGCTAGATGAAAGTGTCAAGCAAAAAAGTCAGAGTGTCCGACTGTTGGTTGTTAGAATGATCCAATTGTATCGTTTAAATGGGCGCAGAGTATAGTAATGATTTGCGCCAGACCTAGGGTGATTTTACATGCAGTCGTTATGGATGTTGGTGGCCTGTGCCATGTTTGCGCTCATGGGAGCTTTTGTAAAGTTTGCTGCCGACTATGAGGCTAATATGCCGCAAATTATACTTTTTCGTGGCTTGCCATCTGTATTATTAATCTTCTTTTGGGCGCGCTATCATAAAAAGAGCCTACGCCCTCTTAGTTGGAAAGCGCATTTATTACGTAATGGGTTTGGTGTCAGCTCAATGTGGTTAGGTTTTACCGCGCTTTCCATGTTGCCGTTATCTACTGCCATCAGCTTGAACTATACGGCCCCTTTGTTTATTGGGGTTTGGATGCTCTTTTTTGGCGGTACGCAACGCGATCCCATTCGTATTATTGCTGTTTTACTCGGGTTTTTCGGGGTGTTGGCGGTACTGCGTCCCAGTATCAATGCGCACGATTTGCCGTATGCGCTACTTGGGTTGTTGGCTGGTTCGTGCGCCGCCGTGGCCATGATGCAAATTCGCCAATTAGGGCGCTTGGGCGAGCCCGAATGGCGTACCGTCTTTATATTCTCTTGCTTTGTGTGTTGTACAGGATTACTGGCCTTAGGGTATTTAGGTTGGCCTCACATCCATTGGCAAGCTTATGCGGCTTTAGCTGGGGTGGGCATCAGTGGACTATTCGGTCAGCTAGCTATGACACGAGCATTTGGCCTAGGCTCAACACTGCTAACCGCCGTTTTGCAATATTCCACTATTATCTTTGCGGCAGGTTTAGGCATTGCCATTTGGTCCGATGTACCTGACACCATCGCGTGGGGCGGTATGCTATTAATTATTGCTTCGGGCTTAATTTCAGCCTGGCGCACCTACACAGAAGACCGCATTATGCAGGGGCAAGTCTCAAGTCGTTAAAACAAGGAATTACTATGTCTGAGCTACTTATTAGCGCGATGCAATTGCAACAACTGTTGCATGAACCCGATGTGGTTGTGTTTGATGTGCGTCACGATTTAATGAATCATCGTCTGGGGCGGCAGCAGTACATGCAAGCCCATATTCCAGGCGCTTATTTTTTAGATAATGAAGCCGAGCTCGTGGGCGAGGCCGATGGGACTAATGGCAGACATCCTCTGCCGAACCTAAATGAATTCGCGCATTTATTGTTGCAGTATGGTATTGGCCCTCAGACCCGTATTGTGGTGTATGACGCCAGTCAGGGGCACATGGCAGCACGTACATGGTGGATGCTGCGATGGGCGGGTTGTGAAAATGTGATGATTTTAGATGGGGGCTGGCAGGCCTGGCTAGAGGCGGGCGGGTTAACGGATTCGCATCTCACATTACCGGCCGTATTGGATAAACATCACGATATAAAACCAGAGTCTAAACTTCCTACCGTCACTGCGGATCAAATCTTACAGCAGCTAGATCAGCCACGCTGGACTTTGATTGATGCGCGAGCTGCCGAGCGCTATCGCGGTGAAAAAGAACCCATTGATCCAGTAGCAGGGCATATACCGGGCGCCTTAAATAGGCCTAGCACCCTAAACTTGCAGGCCGATGGTCGTTTCAAGCCCGCTCAGCAATTACGAGAGGAGTTTTCCGAGCTACTGGGCTCAACGCCTATCGAGTCTGTTGTGTGTTATTGCGGCTCTGGCATTACTGCATGTCATAACTTGTTTGCTTTGGCTTTAGCTGGCTTAGACGGAGCAAAACTCTATCCTGGTTCTTGGAGCGAGTGGGTGTCTGATCTCAACCGCCCACGCGTACCGTGAACCTCTCTTTAGGTTTGCAGTCTAATTACAGTTAAAATAGGTCGGTTCTCTATAAACTAATGGAATAAAACCATGTCTGAACATGATGTAAGCAGCTCGTTGCCTGATGACTTCGAGGGGGCGTTGGCAGCCTTAGAGCACTTAGTCGCTCAAATGGAAAGGGGTGATTTGCCCTTAGAGCAATCCTTGGTCGCCTATGAAAAAGGCGTTAAGCTTGCTCAAATTTGTCAGCAACGTTTAGATAAAGTAGAGCAGCAAGTCCAAGTACTGCAAGGGCAGTTGATGCGTCCTTTAACAGAGATTCCTACCGATCAGGATTAATGTATGTCCCAGAAACAACAAAGTCAGCAGTGGTTAGAACAGCAATTAGAACGAGTGGAAACGTTTCTAGAACAGCAGATGCCTACTGCTGCGTCAGTGCCAGCTACCTTACATGATGCCATGCGCTATGCTGTGCTTGGCGGGGGTAAACGAGTGCGGGCGGCGTTGGTGTATGCCGCAGGCGAGGCCGCTTTACAAGGGGCTGAAATCAGTTCCGCCCAAGCCAAAGCCTTAGATCATGCTGCTGCTGCGGTCGAGTTAATTCATGCGTACTCCTTAGTGCACGATGATTTGCCTTGCATGGATGATGATGAGCTACGTCGTGGGCGTCCCACGGTGCATGTGGCTTATGACGAGGCCACGGCCATGTTAGTTGGCGATGCCTTGCAGCCGCTCGCCTTTGAGTTTCTGGCGGCCATGCCCATCGCACCTGCATTAGTTGTTCAAGCCATCAGCGCCTTGGCTAAGGCGGCCGGCAGTCAAGGTATGGTCGGTGGCCAAGCCATTGATTGTGCCAGCGTAGATAAAACTCTACGCTTAGAGGAACTACGTCAAATGCATCGCATGAAAACCGGAGCAATGCTCGAGGTGTCCGTATTGCTGGGTGGAATAGTGGCAGGGGCTAGCTCTACTGCACGTGAACACTTAACTGATTATGCACAGACTATTGGTTTAGCTTTTCAAATAGCCGATGACGTGCTTGATGTCACAGCCGATACCGCCACTTTAGGTAAAACGGCAGGAAAAGATGTGGCTGATAACAAGCCAACGTATGTGACCATCATGGGCTTACAGGCTTCGCAGCAGCTTTTGCTTGACTTAAAGCAGCAAGCTCAGAAAGCCATTCTTCCTCTAGGGTCGGGCGCACAGAGTCTTAATGCGCTAGCTAACTTTATTGTTGATCGAAATCACTAACACATTCCGCAATGGTCGCAATTAGGTCTACAATAGACCCTATTTGATTTACTTTATAGGCGCTATAGCGCCTATTTTTTGCCCAACACGACTTGTATGGCTAATATATCTTTGCAGCATATTCAATCTCCTCAGGATCTTCGCGCCCTTAAGCGTGCAGACCTAGATCAGATCACTAACCAGTTGCGTGAATATATACTGCAATCGGTAGCACGTACTGGTGGACATCTTTCCTCAAATTTAGGCACGGTCGAGCTTACCGTTGCCTTGCACTATGTATTTAATACTCCGCATGATCGTATTGTGTGGGATGTTGGGCATCAGTCCTATCCCCATAAGATTTTGACGGGCAGACGCGATCAAATGGCGGGGTTACGTCAGCATGGTGGGATTTCCGGTTTTCCAAAGCGTTCTGAGTCGGACTACGACGATTTCGGTACCGCCCACTCATCCACCTCTATTTCTGCCATATTGGGTATGGCAGTTGCTTCGCGCAACCAAGGCATCTCTCGCCAGCATATTGCTGTGATTGGCGATGGGGCGATGACTGCTGGTATGGCATTCGAGGCCCTAAATAATGCAGGGGTAACACCAGACATCAATATGTTGGTGATATTAAATGACAACGATATGTCTATATCGCCGCCAGTAGGTGCATTAAACCGTTATTTTGCACGGTTAATGTCAGGGCAGTTTTATGCTAAAGCCAAAAACGTAGGCAAGGCCGTATTGCAACACGTACCGCCTGTGCTCGAGTTAGCACGTCGTTTCGAGGGGCATGCCAAGGGCGTTCTGACGCCAGCTACGCTATTTGAAGAGTTAGGTTTTAATTACGTTGGCCCTATTGATGGGCATGACCTTGATTCTTTGTTGCCCACATTAGAAAACTTACGTCATTTAGGCGGGTTGCAGTTTCTTCATGTCGTCACCCGTAAAGGGCAGGGGTATAAATTAGCTGAAGCCGACCCTGTGCTTTATCACGGTCCTGGCAAGTTTGATCCTGCTGTAGGTATCCAGAAACCCACCCAGCCTGGCCCTACTACGTTTACCCACGTTTTTGGTCAATGGCTCTGCGATCAAGCGGCGGCAGATGAAAAGCTCATCGGTATTACGCCCGCGATGCGTGAGGGCAGCGGCATGGTGGCTTTCGAGAAAAAATTCCCCAAGCGGTATTTTGATGTGGGAATTGCCGAGCAGCACGCCGTGACCTTTGCTGCTGGAATCGCATGCGAAGGTCTTAAGCCCGTGGTAGCTATTTACTCCACGTTTTTACAACGAGGCTACGATCAAGTCGTGCACGATGTGGCGCTCCAAGATTTAGACGTGACCTTTGCTTTAGACCGTGCAGGGCTAGTTGGGGCTGACGGGGCTACCCATGCGGGCAACTATGACATTGCGTTTTTACGTTGTTTACCCAAAATGGTGATCAGCACCCCTTCAGATGAACATGAAACCCGTTTATTGCTTAATACCTGTTATCAATACCCAGGGCCTGCCTCGGTCCGTTATCCCCGGGGGGCGGGTTGTGGGGCTGAGCCTACCGATACCTTAGATGGCGTGCCATTAGGTAAAGCGGTGGTGCGTCGTCAGGGAAAAAAAATTGCCATTTTGGCATTTGGCACCTTGTTGCAAAATGCTTGGCAAGTCGCCGAGGCGCATGATTTAACACTGGTTGATATGCGCTTTGTAAAGCCTCTAGACGAGGCGCTTTTAACGCAGTTGGCGCGTACTCACCAAGCCTTCGTTACGATCGAAGACGGCTGCATGATGGGTGGCGCTGGCAGTGCCGTACTGGAATACCTCAGTGCGACAGAACAACCTGTGCCGACGTTGCTATTAGGGTATCCCGATCGGTTTATTGACCATGGCGATCAAAAGCAGCTGCACCAAGAAATTGGTTTAGATAGCCTGGGCATTCAACAACGTATAGAAAAACGATTTGCCGAGCTTTTGGCTGTGCCTGCGGTCTAAAGCCCACATCGAACTCAGGATATCCTAGGGTTTAAGCTTCAATTATTGAATAATAAACCTATTGATTTTTATTTATATATACGTAATAGCGTAAATCGGAACCATTATGTCTACGATGACTTCCCTAGTCGAAACCATGCCTGATGTTCAAAGCAGTGTGGATACTCGTCATATTCCTATTCAAAAAGTAGGGGTGCGTGATGTGACCTATCCAATGCTTATTGATACAGGTACAGAAGCGTTACCTACTGTTGCCGAGTGGGAGCTAACCGTTGCTTTGCCTGCCGAGGAAAAAGGCACACATATGTCGCGTTTCTTGGCCTTGCTCGAACAACATCGTGCACAGCCCATGTCTATGCAGGGTTTTTGTCACATGACGGCAGAAATGTTAGAGCTACTTAATGCCACAGAGGGCGATGTGACAGCTACCTTCCCCTACTTCATTAACAAGGTGGCTCCTGTTTCCGAGGTGTCTAGTTTGTTAGATTATCAGGTCAGTTGGGCAGCCAATGCCGTGGCTACCGTCGATAACGAAGTGGATGTGCAGTTCGAGCTTACTGTACTGGTACCAGTTACCAGTTTATGCCCGTGCTCTAAAGCCATTTCAAAATATGGGGCCCACAATCAGCGTTCACATGTCACCGTATCAGTGGTGGCGCACCCAGACCAACTAAACATCAATCAGTTGATCCAGGCTATCGAGGCGCAAGCCTCATGCGAGCTGTGGGGTCTGCTTAAGCGTACTGATGAAAAGTATGTCACAGAGCAAGCCTACGAGAACCCTAAATTTGTCGAGGATTTAGTGCGTGATGTGGCAGTGGCTATAGAGCAGCTCGAGGGTATTCAGGGCTACCGCATTGAAGCAGAAAACTTTGAATCTATCCATAATCACTCTGCTTACGCTGTTGTAGAGGGCTAAGCTAACAACGCATAACTTTATTATGCGAAAAACTGTGGGTTTTAGGTGCAATGCTTGCGCTTAAAACCCATTTTACGTTATAGTTATAGGCTTATTTCTTGCTCGAATTTTACTTTATTAGGTGGAGTCGGGCTGTCAGGCTCATTAGAGCGATATCCACAAGGAGTCATACATGCGTCACTACGAAGTAGTGTTTATTGTGCACCCCGATCAAAGCGAGCAAGTGCCCGCCATGATCGAGCGCTACGAAGCCATTATCAAAAACGAAGGCGGTCAAATTCATCGCCTAGAAGACTGGGGTCGTCGTCAGTTGGCTTACCCTATTCAGAAACTCGTTAAAGCGCACTACGTTTGCTTAAACATCGAAATTGGTCAGTCCACTTTAGACGAGCTAGAGCATTCTTTCCGTTACAACGATGCGATTTTACGCTACTTAATCGCTAAGACCAAAGAGGCTCCTGAAGGCGCATCAGTAATGATGAAGTCCGTCGAGCGCGAAGAAAGCCGTAAAACTGCAGCCACTGCAGACACACGTGCTGACTACGCAGCAGACGAGGAAGATGGCGAGGACGAAGAGTCCGAAGACTAATTGCAGTTAGGTGAATCATTTACGTTTTCAAGGGTGGGTGGTATCAGTTAACCCCCTACGTTATAGTCCGGCAGGGGTCGCAGTATGTGAAATCGTATTGCAGCATGACTCCACGGTGCAGCAAGCCTCTCTACCACGTCAGCTTAGCTTCGAGGTAGATGCCATTGCGATGGGCGATACCGCGGTGTTGCTTAGCTCCCTAGAAGTAGGGCAGTTCATAGACATCCATGGCTTTATTGCTCCCTTACGTAAATCTTCGTCGCGTTTGATTTTGCATATTCAATCATTTCAAACTCCAAATGCGGCGCCTAATGTGCTCGTATAACTAGCAAACGGTTCCACGTAGTATTGCGTATTCCGTTGTACTGAATTTAAAGAGGTTAATTATGGCTTTCGCTCGTAAAGGCAAAGAACGCCGTCGTCGTTTTGGTCAACAAAACCCCCTATTCAAACGCCGTAAATTCTGCCGCTTCACCGTGGCCGGTGTGAAAGAAATCGACTACAAAGATTTAGACACTTTGCGTGATTTCATCCAAGAAAACGGCAAGATCATTCCTGCTCGTTTGACAGGTACCAAGGCTAACTACCAGCGCCAACTCGACTCCGCTATCAAGCGTGCTCGTTTCTTGGCTTTGTTGCCTTACACTGACAACCACAAATAATCCGGGGAATAATCATGCAAGTTATTTTGCTCGAAAAGGTCGTAAACCTAGGTGATTTGGGCGATGTGGTGCGTGTACGCAACGGTTACGCACGTAACTTCCTCATCCCGCAAAAAATGGCTCGTCGTGCTACACCTGATGCTATTGCTGAGTTCGAAGCACGTCGTGCTGAGCTAGAAAAACTTCAAGCTGATCGTTTGGCTGCTGCACAAGCATTGGCTTCTAAGCTCAATGATCTACGTGTTGAAGTCACCCAAAAAGCCGGTGTTGACGGTCGCCTATTTGGTTCCGTTACCACCATGGACGTAGCGGCTGCATTGGCTGCCTTAGGTTTCGAGGGCATTGCTAAATCACAGGTTCGTCAAGCAGATGGTGCTTACAAAGCAGTGGGCGAATACCCCGCAACTATCGTATTGCATCCAGACGTATCAGTAGATATTACTGTAGCAGTACTGGGTGATATCGCTTAAGACGTCTCGTCTTGATGCATGGTACAGTTTGATCTGTACCAAATAAAAAGCCGGTGCAAGCCGGCTTTTTTGTTTTATTTTGAGGGCTTATGTTAGAACAAAGTTCAACCGCAGAAGAGCATGAGCTGGGCTATTTACGTGTACCGCCTCATTCTGTTGAGGCCGAGCAATCCGTGCTGGGTGGCTTGTTGTTAGACAATAGTGCTTGGGATAGCATTGCCGATATTATTACAGACGATGATTTTTACCGTTTTGATCACCGTCTTATTTGGCAGCATATTACCCGTTTAATTGGTTTGGCACGACCAGCGGACGTAGTGACCGTTTTTGAATCGTTGGAAACGGCGGGCAAACACGAGGATTCTGGCGGTTTGGCCTATTTAAATGCCTTGGCGCACAACACGCCTTCGGCCGCCAATATTCGACGCTATGCTGAGATCGTGCGCGAACGATCAATGTTACGCAAACTGGTTTCAGTGGCTGATGAAATTTCCTCGGCAGCCTTTGATCCTAAAGGCAAAGAAGCTCGCCAAATTTTGGACGATGCCGAGGCGCGTGTCTTTCAAATTGCCCAAGAAGGCGCCAAAGGGAATAAAGGCTTTCAAGATATCCAACCTCTTTTAGCGCAAGTCGTAGAGCGTATCGACGAGCTCTATCACCGAGAAGGCGACTCGGAAATTACTGGCGTGCCTACCGGTTTTGTGGATTTAGATCGCATGACCTCTGGTTTACAGCCGGGTGATTTAATCATTGTTGCGGGCCGACCCTCTATGGGTAAAACGTCTTTGTCGATGAATATCGGCGAGCATATTGCTATCGAGCAGGGCTTACCCGTTGCTGTGTTTTCTATGGAGATGGGTGCGGTACAGTTGGCCATGCGTATGGTGGGTTCGGTGGGGCTGTTGGATCAACACCGTATGCGTACTGGAAAACTAACCGATGAAGATTGGCCGCGCTTGACGCATGCAGTAAAAAAAGTTCAAGAGGCGCAAATTTATATTGATGAAAGTCCAGGTTTAACCGCCATGGAGGTCCGAGCGCGGGCCCGACGCTTGGCGCGTCAATGTGGGCAGCTAGGTCTAATTATTATTGACTATTTGCAGTTAATGTCTGGCAGTTCTGGCTCGGAAAACCGAGCCACAGAAATTTCAGAGATCAGTCGAGCGTTGAAAGGGTTGGCGCGAGAGTTAAATTGCCCTTTAATTGCTTTGTCACAGCTCAACCGCAGTCTAGAACAACGTCCAAATAAACGGCCTGTTATGTCAGATTTGCGCGAATCCGGTGCCATTGAACAAGATGCGGATTTGATTTTGTTCATTTATCGAGACGAGGTCTATAACCCGGACTCGCCCGACAAAGGCACAGCCGAGCTCATTATTGGTAAGCAGCGTAATGGTCCTATTGGCACAGTTCGAGTGGCATTCCAAGGGTCAAGTACGCGATTCCTAAATTACAGTCCGGTTTAATACCTATTGATATTGTATTTTTACCCCTCTTTCTTTTCATTTAGAAAGAGGGGTTTTTTTATATTATTTGCAATGGATCTTCTTAAGCTCGGTTTTAGAATTATTCATTTATTTTTAAGTCTTTGATGTGATTTATTAAACACAGATCAGCGGCCGAGTTAATGTAAATAGTAATCAATGATAGTAAATACAGTAATTTAAGGAAATGCAGTGTCTTTTTTAACAAGGTTTAGCGTTAAAACTAAACTACTTATCGGTTTTTTATTGATTTCAGTGATTGGTGCACTGATTGGTCTGGTGGGCTGGTTGTCATTGAACAACGTAAATCATATGTCAGAACGCATGTATAGCTACGAGACATTAGGAATACGTGATACAGCCGAGGCGCATGTGCAGTTGGTCGCCGTAGGTCGAGAGCTGCGCGGTTTGTTTTTAGCCTCTTCGCTAAAAGAACGGCAGCAACGAGAACAAACCATTCAGCAATTATTTCAACAATTAGAAAACACATTAGCCCTAGGCTTAACCCGTTTCGCTAGTGCTGAAGGCCAAAGCATGGTGAAGCAGCTTCAAGACGAAGTTGCTGCCTATAAAAAGCATGTGGGGTATGTACTAGCGCAAATAAAAAACGAGCCTTTTTATGAGGAATCAGATTTAACGGCGTACATTGGGGCGCAAGTGGTGACGACGGGAGATCGTGCTGAGCAAATGATGGAGCGTCTAGTCACGCGTAAAGAATCTGCTGCGCATGCCTACAACGCAGAAATTGCCTCTGTATTTGGCCGATCTTTAGGTTGGCTAATAGGTTTTACAGCAATTGGGGTCGCATTAGGTTTAGCCTTAGGGTTGCTTTTGGCCCATCATTTGATGTGCCAGTTAGGTGCGGAACCAGTGCGTTTGCGTCAGGTAGCTAATGCCATTGCTGCAGGTGATTTAACCGATGAGGTGGAATCAACCCAGGTCTATCCACAAAGCGTTATGTATTCAATAGCACAAATGCAAGTTGCATTGCGTGGTATTGTCAGCAATGTCCGCTCAAGCACGCAGCAGATGGCGGTGGGGCTGGAGCAAATCGCTAAAGGGAATCTGGATTTGTGTCAACGTACTGATGAACAAGCGGCCAATGTCACAGAAACGGCTTCGGCGGTGAACCAGATTGCGAGCACTTTGCATTCCAATGCAGCCTCGTCTAAAGAGGCAACGCAACTTACAGGTGTGGTGCGTGCTTCAGCGATTAGTGGTCAAGATGCTGTCCAGGCCACCATTGCCTCAATGCAAGAGATTAAAAACGCTTCAGAGAAAATCACCAATATATTAGGCGTGATCGATAGTATTGCTTTTCAAACTAATATCTTAGCGTTAAATGCGGCGGTTGAGGCCGCTCGGGCAGGCACAGAAGGGCGAGGTTTCGCAGTAGTCGCCAGTGAAGTCCGCACCTTAGCGCAGCGCAGTGCCACAGCGGCTCAGGAAATTAAAGCTCTCATTGAACAGAGCGCTGCCACAGTTGAAGTAGGTTGGGGCAACGCCAATGAGGCCGGCGCAGCCATTGAAAAAATGGTGACGCAAGTTAAACAAGTGACTACATTGATTGATGAAATTAGCACTGCAACTCTAGAGCAAAGCATGGGCGTCGAGCAAGTAAATCAAGCAGTTAGCCAGTTAGATAGCGTTACTCAACATAATGCTTCGTTGGTCGAACAGTCCACTGCAGCCACGACGAATTTAAATGAACAGGCTGAGCATTTAGTGCGACTGGTTAGTGTGTTTAAGCTAAGTGGGGCGACTCAGGCCTCATTGAATTAGAGTTTAGCCAATGAAAAAAACCCGATGCATGCATCGGGTTTTCTTTTTAAGGCAGGGGGGAGGTGGTCATCGTTAATGCAGCCTTAAAGGCCGCTAATAAAGAGCCTGGGTCAGCTATACCTTGCCCCGCAATATCAAAGGCCGTGCCATGATCTACACTAGTGCGGATAAAAGGGAGACCAATGGTGGTGTTGACGCCTTCCTCTACACCTAGGTATTTGACAGGAATTAAGCCTTGATCGTGGTATTGTGCCACCACAATATCGAATTCACCTCGGCGAGCCCGCATGAAAATGGTATCACCAGGCCATGGGCCAGAAGCCAAAATGCCCTCGGCTTGAGCCGCAGCAATCGCGGGCTCGATAATATGCTTTTCTTCGACGCCAAAGCGACCGTTTTCGCCGGCATGGGGGTTAAGTCCGGCCACAGCAACCCGTGGTGCGGTAATACCTGCATGCAGACACGCCTGATGAGCCAAGCGAATCGTTGTTAGCTCTCGCTCTATGCTTAGCGTAGCACTGACTTGAGTAATAGGAATATGAATGGTGACCAACAACACGCGAAGCTCAGGGTTGCTCAGCATCATGGCAAAATTCGTTGTGCCTGTTTTTTCAGCAAGAATCTCCGTATGGCCTGGCGCGTCAATGCCGCCGGCTTTCATGGCGTCTTTATGCAAAGGGGCAGTGACAATAGCGCGTAGGCGGTGTTGCGTAGCATCATCAATAGCGTGGCAAAGGTATTCGTAAGCGCCCCGACCAGCAAGCCCGTTGATTTGCCCATAGGGCAGCTCGGGCAAGGCTTGCCATCGGTTTAGTACGCCAATGCCCGTAGCAGGACACTGGTCAGGTGAGGTGATGCTGAAAATGGGAATGTCTAGCTGAAGGTCGGTGGCGCAACGCTGAAGCGCCCCCCTATCGCCATACACGACAGCCGGGTGCGGCAGGCCTTGATCAAACAGCTTTAAAATGATTTCAGGACCAATACCGGCGGCATCGCCCATAGTGATGCCGATGGGTAAGTCAGTGACTTTCATTATAAAGCCTCGTTAGCATAATCAGCCAAACGGGAACGCTCGCCACGATGCAAGGTAATATGGCCTGAATGAGGCCAGCCTTTAAAGCGATCTACCACATACGTAAGCCCCGAGCTGCCTTCTGTTAAATAGGGCGTGTCAATTTGAGCAATGTTCCCCATACATACAATTTTTGTGCCGGGACCAGCGCGTGTCACCAAGGTTTTCATTTGCTTAGAGGTCAGGTTTTGGGCCTCGTCAATAATAAGAAACTTGTTTTGGAACGTGCGGCCTCGCATGAAGCTCATGGATTTAACTTTGATGTGAGACCGAATAATGTCCATGGTGGCGTTACGGTTAGCGTCTTGTTTTAATGCGGATAGACGATTGTTGCCTAAGTGCAAAACCTCGAGGTTGTCTTCAAGTGCGCCCATCCATGGCGCCATTTTTTCCTCTTCGGTGCCAGGTAGAAAGCCGATTTCATCGCCAACGGGGACCGTAGCGCGCGTGATAATGATTTCGTTATAAAGTTGGGTTTCCAGTGTTTGAGTTAACGCGCTTGCTAAAGCTAACAAGGTTTTTCCTGTTCCGGCTTGACCCAATAAAGAAACAAAATCGCAATCGGGGTTCATAAGCAGATTCAGAGCAAAGTTTTGCTCTTGATTGCGCGCTGTAATGCCCCACACATTATTTTTGTTATGGCTGTAGTCGCGAATGGTGGCTAAGACGGCTTTATTGGTATTGACCTGTTTGACTTGGGCAATGAGACCAGGCTCTTGGTTCGTATAGACAAACTCGTTGACGTACAGTTCAGAGCAAAGGGAGCCTTGAATTTTGTAATAAGTAACGCCGTTTTGCTGCCATGATTCCATGTTGTGGCCGTGAGTCTGCCAGAAATCGTCAGGAAGTTCACGCGCCCCTGAAAACAATAGATCGGAATCATCAATGACATGGTCGTGGCGATAGTCTTCGGTAGGGATACCTAGGGTGCGTGCTTTAAGACGCATGTTGATGTCTTTTGACACCAACGCAATTTGCTTGTCGGGATGCTGGTTTTGTAACGCATGCACTACATGCAAAATGGCGTTATCCGCTACCCCTTTAGGGATCTCGATCGGTAGCTTTGATTCCAGTGCGGAAATTTGGAAAAAGAGCTGCCCTCGGGCCTCGATATGGCCGAGGTGATTTAATGCAATGCCTTGATGGATATCTTGGTCGTCCACAAGCGCTTCGAGGTGGCGGCTAACTTGGCGTGCATTGCGCGCCACCTCAGAAAGCCCCTTTTTCTGATGGTCGAGTTCCTCTAAGACAATCATTGGAATGAACACATCATGCTCTTCGAACTTGAATAAGCAGTTGGCGTCGTGCAAGAGCACGTTGGTGTCCAACACAAAAAGCTTTTTGATAGAGGGGCTAACTGGTTCTGTGACGGACTTGGCTTGGTTTTTCTTTTTTTTGTTGCTGAGTCGTGGGGTGGCAGGGGTTGTTGGGGGTGCGCTCTCGACGATGGGAGCAGGCCCAGTCTCTAAAGGCGTTGCAGGGGGAGGGGTGGGGCTGGCTGTCACCGTTTTTGCTTTAGTTTGGGTCGGTTTCAGCACCTGTTTGGGCGGAGTCGCTTTAGGTGCATGTTTAATTTCATCTGCGCTTAAAATTTCCCCTAGTTTAGAGGGTAGCGAAGGTAGTGGCATAAAGTACTCCAGACTTGCGCTGCTTAAGGGCAGCAACGCGAAAAAAATTATAGGGCGCGCGCGGCCTCTAGAACCTGATCCACATGGCCAGGTACACGTAAACCACGCCACTCTTGAACAAGCTCACCATTGGCATTGACTAAAAAGGTACTACGCTCAATGCCTCGTACTTGTTTACCGTACATATTTTTCATTTTCATGACACCGAATAACTCGCAAAGGGTTTCCTCGGGGTCACTAATGAGAGCGAAAGGGAGTTCTTGTTTAGCAGCGAAACGTTCATGAGAGCTCATGGTATCGCGAGAAACGCCAATGATTTTAACTCCTGCGTCATTGAATTCTTGGGCGAGGTCTCTAAAGTTTTGCGCTTGGGTGGTGCAGCCTGGTGTGTTGTCGCGAGGGTAAAAGTACAACACATAGGCCTGACCAATTAATTCGGCGGAATGAATAAGGCCTTCGGTGCTTTCGGCGCTAAATGAGGGAACGGTTTGGCCTACTGCAATGGGGGTCATAGTCTTCCTTTAGATAGTTAAATAATTAAGGCGGCGACAACGCGTCGGCCTTCAGACATAAGGATATTATACGTGCGTGCAGCGGCTTGGCTGTCCATGACCTCTACGCCAATACGAGCCATCAATAACAGGTTCGTTAATTGAGGAGGTAAAAAGTGTTGGTGCGCACCCGTGCCGATCAGTACTACTTCTATTTGCTCTGGGTTATCAAAGGAGGGTGGCGAATTATCTAAAAAAGCCATCGCATCGGCTTTAATAGGCACTAATCCAGTGATCTTTTGTAAGAGCTCTGTAGTAAAATCAGTGGGGCTTTGAATGCCTAGATCATGGATTTGCCCCTCGGGGGTGAAATAAACAGACTGCGTATGGCGTGTTTTATTGATTTCAATATAATCATCACCATAGGCCGTTACGGTGTTAAGTGCTGGGTTAACTTCTTTTTGAATATGCACGATCCATCTCCACAAAACATACCTTGATCATAACGCAAAGCCTAGTCTTTTTAGAATGTGGATTTTCCACTTTGCCTATGTTCGATTAAACTAATTGATTCGGACTTTTTGTTCATTTTTGCACATCTAAGGAATCCCATGAGTAGCTTTCCTCGCATAGATCGTTTGCCACCCTATGTATTTAATATTACCGGCGAACTTAAAATGGCGGCGCGACGTCGCGGCGAAGACATTATTGATATGTCGATGGGTAATCCTGATGGTGCCACTCCACAACACATTGTAGACAAATTGGTCGAGGCCTCAAGCCGTCCAGATACCCACGGTTATTCCGTCTCGCGTGGTATTCCTCGTCTACGGAAAGCGATTGTTAATTGGTATGATCGCCGCTATCAGGTCAAACTTGATCCAGAGACCGAAGCAATTGTGACCATTGGCTCCAAAGAAGGTCTCGCCCATTTAATGTTGGCCACCTTAGATCGTGGGGATACGGTATTGGTGCCCAACCCGAGCTACCCCATTCATATTTATGGGGCGGTCATTGCTGGGGCAAATATTCGTTCTGTACCGATGGTGCCCGGTGTTGATTTTTTCGAAGAAATTGAACGAGCCGTTAAAGAGACGATTCCTAAGCCCAAAATGATGATTTTAGGCTTTCCTAGCAATCCAACCGCACAATGTGTAGAGCTCGAGTTTTTCGAGCGTATTGTGGCGTTGGCTCGTGAGCACGACATTTTAGTTGTGCATGATTTAGCCTATGCAGACATCACCTTCGACGGTTACGTTGCCCCCTCCATTTTACAAGTAGAGGGTGCCCGCGACGTGGCCGTTGAATTTTTTACTATGAGTAAAAGCTATAACATGGCGGGGTGGCGCATTGGTTTTATGGTGGGAAATGAAAAGCTGGTTCATGCGCTAGCACGCATAAAAAGCTACCATGACTATGGCACTTTTACGCCTATTCAGGTGGCGGCTATTGCAGCGCTTGAAGGCCCACAAGATTGTGTGGCCGAAATCACCGCCAGTTATAAAAACCGCCGAGACGTATTGGCCAAAGGCTTACAGGAAATCGGCTGGAATGTCGATATTCCTAAAGCTTCTATGTATATTTGGGCCAAAATTCCAGAGCACTACAGTAAAGACGGCTCCTTAGAGTTTTCTAAACGGTTGTTGTCTGAAGCCAAGGTGGCTGTGTCCCCTGGTGTGGGCTTTGGTGAGTACGGTGATGATTACGTGCGCTTTGCGCTAATTGAAAACGAGCAGCGTATCCGTCAAGCGATACGCGGCATTAAAGATATGTTCCGAAAGGATGGGTTGCTTAAATGAAACCAATCAAGGTTGGCCTACTTGGTTTAGGCGTGGTCGGGGGCGGTACGTGGAAAGTCCTCAACCAAAACGCAGACGAAATTGCTCGTCGTGCAGGTCGTCGTATTGAGGTTGCTGCCGTAGCCGTACGTGATGTTGCAAAAGCAAAAGAGCTAGTTGGTGATCACATTCACATTACTACCGATGGTATGGATGTAGTGTTGAATCCCGACATTGATGTAGTGGTCGAGCTAGTGGGCGGCGACACGCTGGCCAAAGACTGGGTCATGAAAGCGATTGAGCAAGGCAAGCATGTGGTCACTGCCAATAAGGCCTTGTTGGCAACGCATGGCAACGAGGTATTTGCTGCCGCGCAAAAGCAAAATGTAATGGTGGCATTTGAGGCCGCGGTGGCAGGGGGAATTCCCATTATTAAAGCCATGCGCGAAGGCCTAACAGCAAACCGTATTCAGTGGGTGGCAGGCATTATTAATGGCACCACCAACTTCATCTTGTCTGAAATGCGTAGTCAGGGCTTGTCATTTGCTGACGCATTAGCCGATGCGCAGCGTTTAGGCTATGCCGAAGCAGATCCCACCTTCGATATCGAGGGTGTCGATGCCGCACACAAGCTTAGCTTGCTGTCTTCGCTTGCTTTTGGGGTGCCGGTACAGTTTGATAAAGCCCACATCGAAGGCATTACTACGTTGGCGGCCGAAGATATTGCTCATGCCGAGCGCTTGGGTTACACGGTTAAGCTATTAGGTATTACGCGTGCGCGCGAGCAGGGCATCGAGCTACGTGTTCACCCCACGTTGGTTCCTTCTGAAAGTATGTTAGCCAATGTCCAAGGGGCTATGAATGCCGTCATGGTGCACGGCGACGCCGTAGGCTCTACGGTGTACTATGGCGCTGGGGCGGGCGAGCTGCCTACTGCGTCAGCGGTAGTTGCCGATTTAGTCGATGTCGCCCGTTTGGTCGATGCGGACCACGATCACCGTGTGCCGTATTTGGCTTTTCAACAAAACGCCATGGCTGACACCCCAATTATGGCCATGGATGACGTGCAGTCAGCGTATTACTTACGCTTACGCGTCGAGGACCGTCCAGGGGTATTGGCAGACATTGCTCGCATTTTGGCTGACACTTCCATATCCATTGGCTCCATGTTTCAAGAGCCAGCCGTCAATGACGAGACGGATATTATCTTCTTGACGCACGAAGCTCGCGAAGGCGATATTCTTAATGCTATATTAAAAATACAAACGCTTGATTTTGTGCGCTCACCTGTTACACGTTTGCGTGTAGAGACTTTGTGATGAACTATATATCCACGCGTGGCGGCATGACGCCACAACCATTCAGTGATATTTTGCTCGAAGGCTTGGCCCCTGATGGGGGCTTAGCTATTCCCGAACACTATCCTCAAATCACCACGGCGACGCTAGAACAGTGGCGCCAGCTCTCTTATGCCGAGCTGGCTTTTGAGATTTTGTCATTATTCATTGATGACATTCCTGCGGAAGACCTGCGCACCTTGACGCAGGCAGCGTATGACCCAAGCCTGTATGTAGGCACCAACATGGTTCCTGTCAAACCCTTGCAAGGGGAAATGGCGCTGCTTGGCTTGTCTCAAGGGCCTACGCTTGCATTTAAAGACATGGCTATGCAGTTTCTGGGGCAAGTCTTTGAATACGTTTTAGAAAAGCGCGATGGTCGCATTAATATCTTAGGTGCGACGTCTGGCGATACCGGTTCAGCCGCTGAATACGCGTTGCGTGGTAAAAAGCGCGTCAATGTGTTTATGTTATCGCCTTATGGTCGCATGAGCGCTTTTCAACGCGCGCAAATGTATTCGCTCCAAGACGAAAACATTCATAACTTAGCGGTGAAAGGCGTCTTTGATGATTGCCAAGACATTGTTAAACAGTTAGGCGGAGACCTCGCCTTCAAGCAGTCTATGCATTTGGGCGCGGTAAACTCCATTAACTGGGCCCGTATTGCAGCTCAGGTCGTCTACTACTTTTGGGGTTGGTTGCGCGCTACAACCCATGCGTCGCAACAGGTGTCTTACACGGTTCCTTCTGGGAACTTTGGTAATATCCTAGCCGGCCACATTGCACGCCAAATGGGCTTGCCTATTGCGCGCCTAGTTTTAGCCACTAACGAGAACAACGTTCTGGAAGAGTTTTTCCGCACAGGTATTTATCGTCCTCGTACGGCACAAAATACCTTTGCGACCTCCAGCCCTTCTATGGACATTTCTCGTGCCTCTAACTTTGAACGCTTTGTGTTTGATTTAGTTGGACGTGATGCGGCCAAACTCAATGCGCTGTGGGGGCAGCTGGCTCAGCAAGGCTACTTCGATCTTAGCCATATGTTGCCTTTGTTTGAGCAACACTACGGGTTTGTGGCCGGCCAAAGCTCGCATAACGATAGGTTGCATACCATTGCTCAAACCTACCAAAGTACGGGTGTTCTTATCGACCCCCACACAGCCGATGGCGTAAAGGTGGCTGCTGATTATGTGCAGCCAGGTATACCCATGTTGGTACTGGAAACCGCGCTACCTGCGAAATTCTCTGAAACCATCGAGGAAGCCATTGGTCAGCCAGCTCCTGTGCCTCAGCACCTAACACATCTCAATGATTTACCACAACGTGTGGTGATAATGGATGCCGATGTGGAACAGGTGCGTACTTATATGGAACAGCACACCTAGGTGGTTTCACACTGCCTTAGACAAAAAACCCACATATCAGTATGTGGGTTTTTTTGTCAGTGGGGATTCAGTGAAAAGCGCATGCTGCAGCTAACCCACTTTGTACGGCACCCTCAAGCACTGCTGGATAAGGGTTTTGGACCCAGTCACCCGCCAGCATAAGACGCGGCCATGGGGTGTGAGTACTAGGTCGAGTTAAATGGGGACGAGCCACAAACGTCGCTCTTTTTTCTGTAATGAGTTCACTAGCCACGATAGGCGGCAAAGGAAACACAGACTGGGTTTGTAATTGCTGCCTAATTGCTGCTGTGATTGCTTCTTTACTGTGGCCTTGTAAGCGATTGGCATAACTAATGGTGACGGCAATGACTTGACCCAAATCGCTGTCAGGTAAAGCTGCATGATTGAATACCCACTGACCCGCTTGGAGGCCATGTAGATCCTCTTCAAGCATCAACATGGGGTGCGGGTTTTCCCAGGCGTGCTGGGGCAACAAATACAAAGTGGCAATCGGGTTGAAACAAAAGTGCGATATCGAATCAATAAAAGCCTTGTTTTGATTGTCTTTATCCAGATTTTGTAGCAGGCGATGACAAGACGGGGAGTTTGTTGCCACAATCACCCCATCTAGGTGGTGACCATTAATTTGATAACCGTTGGCTGTGGTTTCTATAGTACGTACAGGGCTGCCCGTGTGTATTTGCGCATGTTGCAATGCCTGCTCAGCCCAAAGACTGCCCATAGGACGTAACGGTATTAGCATTTGCGTAGCGGCACGGGCCCCCCCCAAACTATCCCGTAATACATGGGCAAAAAGCTGGGCGCAGGCCGCATCAATAGGTGTATTTAGTGCTGCTAAACACAGTGGGTGCCAGAGCTTTTGTATTAATACCTCGGGTTGTTGGGTGTGCTGTAACAGCATTGCCACGGTTTGCCCAGCTGGAACCTGCCACTGACGCGTACGCAAGTAGCGATACAGCTTACCCAAAGCGAAGCGGTCTTTAAACGCTAAGCCCTTAGCATTCACTAAAGGACCAAGCAAATGAAAGGGGGCAGGAAGGGGGGCCGTCTTAAAACGAAAACGCTGATCAGCGCTATAAATATCCAAGTCGAAACGGTAAAAATGCTTGTCTGGGCTAAGGCCGAGTTCATCCATAATCGCTAAGGTTGAGGTATACGCCCCCAGCAAAATATGCTGCCCATTATCTAGGGTTTGGCCTAAAAGCTTAGAGTGGTAATTGCGGGCACGCCCCCCTATTTGAGGTGCCGCCTCGAAGACGATGGCCTCGTGCCCGTCTTTGTGCAGTTGCCAGGCAGCCGCTGCACCCGCCCAACCTGCACCAATAATTCCTATGCGCATTGCTTGAGCCGACGTAAGAGCGATTTACCCCCAGTCACCCAGGTTTTCCACGCTAACCAAAACTTACGGATAGGGGTGAGAGAGGTGCGTTTATCTAACACCTCCCAACGATCGGCAGCAATTTCTTCTAATAGAGCGAAATAAATGGCCGCCATCAACAAGCCAGGACGCTGACTACGTCGATCGGCTTCGGGAAGGGCTTCGGCGGCCTCTTTGTAGAGCTGATACGCACGTTGAGTTTGAAATTGCATTAATGCCTCAAATCGATCACTGTGCTGGGCATCTAAGATTTCATTCGGGCGTACTTGAAACCGCTCTAAGTCCTCGAGGGGTAAGTAGATACGACCACGACGCGCGTCATCGCCTACGTCACGAATAATATTTGTTAGCTGAAAGGCAAGCCCTAGCTTAGTGGCATAGTCACTGGTGGCTGGGGTCGTTTGACCAAAGATTTTAGCGGATAAGATGCCTACTACGCTGGCTACATGCCAACAATAACGCTTCAAGTCTTCCCAAGTCTGGTAGCGCACTTCCTCTAGGTCCATTTCCATGCCATCAATGACGGCAAGCAGTTCGGTGATTTTTAAATCATAGACAGGAATATGCGGTGCCAGTGCTTTCATAACAGGGTGTGTTACGTCTTTAGGGCTATGGTAGAGTGCATTGACTTGATCGCGCCACCAGACGAGCTTCATGCGTGCTACCGAAGACTCTAAGGTTTCATCGACCACATCATCCACTTCACGACAAAAGGCATACAAAGCCGTTATGGCTTTACGACGCTCGGGGGGTAGAAATAAAAAAGCATAATAAAAGCTCGAGCCGCTTTGGGCTGCCTTGTCTTGGCAGTATTCATCAGGTGTCATCGTTATTTATTGTGAAATGAAGTGGTCAAAAGACGTAGGCCTAAGCGCATCCAGTCTGCTTTAGCTAATTGGGGGCGATGGTTAAACACATCGTAATCAACCTCGTCCAAACGCTCAAGAATACGTAAACCACCTAAAATAATTAATCGTAATTCAAGCCCAATACGCCCGGGTAACCGAGTAGCAAGTGGCATACCGCTAAGCAGCAATTGTCGTGCGTGTTCGACTTGCTGTTGCATCATACGAAGCCAGTGCTTGTTGTCTGTGACAGAAGTGGGCCTCTGAGCACAGCGATCTGCGATGTAGGTTTCGCTGAGCTCAAATTGAGTTAAGGTGTCTGTTGGGATATAGACGCGATCTTTTTCCCAATCGATAGCAATATCTTGCCAAAAGTTAGTGAGTTGCAATCCCGTGCAAATGGCATCGGACATGTCCAAACTGTCTGGGCGCTGCTCGTTATATAAATGTAATAGAATGCGTCCTACTGGATTAGCTGAATGAGTGCAATAATAATAAAGCGCCTCATAATTTGTATGCCGTTTTACGGTCACATCTTGCTCAAATGCCGTGATGAGGTCATTAAATAACGATATAGGCAGCTGCTGCTCAATAATGACGGGGGCCAGCGGCGTGAAAATAGCAAAACGCGAATCGTTAGGGCTTAGTTGGAGCTGACCAGAGGCAATTTGCTGTAGCGCATCGCGGTAACTTTGCAGCTGGTCTAGGCGCCAGTTAGGGCAGTGGTCACCTTCATCGGCAATATCATCCGCACTACGTGAAAACCAATAGATATGGTGAATGGGGCGACGTAGTCGTCTAGGCAACAGCCACGAGGCGACAGGGAAATTTTCATAATGATCGACTGACATAGCTGCAAGTATAAAGCACCATTGCGTAAACGGATTGATCTACGTTTTAATGAGGCATTATATAGGTAGTCTTTAGGCGTTTTTTATTTTTAGGTTTTTTCATGCCCCGTCCCATACGTGTTCAGGTTTCTATTCCTGCCTTACGTCACAACTTAGCACAAATACGTACTGCGTTAACTCATCAGGTGCAGCCATTACAGCGTCCTACGCCGTCTATCTGGGCGGTAATTAAAGCCAATGCTTATGGCCATGGCATTGACCAGGCGGTGCAGGGGTTTGCAGCAGCTGATGGCTTAGCAATGCTAGATATTAACGAAGTGGTACGCTGTCGTGAACGAGGATGGAACAAGCCACTCATGTTACTCGAGGGCTTCTTTGGTCCAGAAGACTTGACTACTATTGATGAACACCAGATTACTACCGTGATTCACAGTATTGAACAGCTGCAGCTCCTAGAGCAGCATGCGGCTCGGCTACGACATCCACTTGATGTGATGGTGAAACTCAATACCGGGATGAACCGTTTAGGGTTTGCCCCCGAGCACTTCGAGTCCGTTTATCGCCGACTTCTCCAATTGCAGTCCCAAGGTACGATTGGTCAACTAGGAAAAATGACCCATTTCGCTCGCGCTGATGACGATCCTAGTATCACTTATCAGCAGCTACAATGTTTTACGCAGTACACCTCTCAGCTGCCCGGACGCATCAGTGTCTGTAATTCAGCAGGTACACTCACTGCCAGTTTGCAACAACATTTGTCGACACAGTTTGAACAATGGGTGCGCCCTGGTATTTGCTTGTATGGTGCGTCTCCTTTTGCTGCGGTGCCAGCACACAGTTTGGGTCTAGTTCCCGCTCAAAGCTTGCGGGCCGAAATTATTAGCATTCGTGATCTCGCTGCCCACCAAGGGGTAGGCTATGGCCACAGTTTTATTAGTCAGCACCCTATGCGCCTTGGGGTGGTGGCCTGCGGGTATGCCGATGGGTACCCTCGTCATGCCCCATCAGGCACCCCCATTTGGGTCCAAGGTCAAGCTACACAGTTAGTCGGCCGCGTCTCTATGGATA
Organism: Paenalcaligenes hominis; assembly: GCF_011927625.1. Taxonomy (GTDB): domain Bacteria; phylum Pseudomonadota; class Gammaproteobacteria; order Burkholderiales; family Burkholderiaceae_B; genus Paenalcaligenes; species Paenalcaligenes hominis. The sequence goes on along the minus strand of NZ_JAATIZ010000005.1, from coordinate 26,058 downwards.
TGCTGATGGTGGATTTAACTTCTATTCCTCAGGCTCAAGTGGGCTCAGAGGTGGTGTTGTGGGGGCAGGATGGGCCTTCTGTGGACGAGGTAGCGTTGGCGGCAGGCACCATTGGCTATGAGTTATTATGTGCGGTTGCGCCACGCGTGCCACGTGTAGTAGTTGAAAAGTAGGAATACAAATGAAAAATAAATGTGTATTAGTAACCGGCGCCACCAAAGGCATCGGCTGGGCGATTAGCCAACATCTGGCAGATTTAGGGGCTCATGTGGTGGGTTTAGCACGTAATACCCAAGACATCGACTTTCCAGGCTATTTGTATGCCTGTGATTTAGCGAATGCAGGGGAAAGCGAAGAAGTCTTACGGATGCTGCGCGAAAAATACCCAATCGATGCCGTAGTGAATAATGTCGGCTCCGTCATGCCGCAGCCAATCGGCGAGGTCGACCTAAATGTCCTATATCAGGTCTTCGATTTAAACGTGCGAGCTGCTGTGCAAGTGGCCCAAACCTTTATCCCCTCAATGAAAGCCAGACAAGAAGGGCGCATCATCAATATTTCTAGCCGAGCAGCCCATGGGGCGTATGATCGCACTAGCTATGCAGCGGCAAAAAGTGCACTGCTTGGTTGTACTAATACGTGGGCGCTCGAGCTGGCGCCCTATGGCATTACGGTCAATGCGATTTCTCCTGGCGCTACCGAAACGGCGCTTTTTAGACAAAACTGTCCAGAGCGCAGCGAAGACGAGTTGCGTTTGTTAAAAAGCATTCCGATGGGCCGTTTCGCCCAAACCGAAGAAATTGCCGCTGCCGTTGCCTTTTTGCTAAGTGATGCAGCCGGGTATATTACCGGTCAAGAGCTGCTCATTGATGGCGGCAGTAGCCTAACAGGGCGATAACAGTATGGTGACGCGAAAAACCAGTAAAAAAGCCAAAACGGCCTATGTATGCTCCGAATGCGGGGCAGATAGTCCCCGCTGGGAGGGACGCTGCTCTCAGTGCCATCAGTGGAATACGATGCAAGAGGTGGTGGTCGAGCCTGCCTCTAGCAGTAGCGTAAGCAATCGTTACGAATCTTTAGGTGGGGCTAGCCCAGTACAAAGCTTGACCGATGTTCAAGCACGCGAGCTACCACGTCAACCCACGGGCTTATCAGAACTTGATCGCGCCTTAGGTGGAGGGCTAGTGGACGGGGGGGTGATTCTCATCGGGGGTGACCCTGGCGTAGGAAAATCGACACTGCTCTTGCAGGCGATGTCTACCTTGGCGCAAGTCGTGCCAGTTTTATATGTCACCGGAGAAGAATCCGCGGAACAGGTCGCCTTACGGGCACGCCGGTTAGACTTGCCGACTCAAGGGGTAGATTTACTGGCCGAAATTCAGCTTGAGCACATCACGCAAACCTTGCTTGAACGTAAACCTAAAGTTGCGGTGATCGACTCAATCCAAACGCTGTACTCGGCTCAGCTCACCGCAGCACCAGGTTCTGTGTCCCAAGTTCGAGAGTGCGCGGCTCAGCTGACGCGGTTGGCTAAGCAGAATGGTATCGCTATGGTGTTAATTGGTCACGTCACCAAAGACGGCTCGTTGGCTGGGCCGCGTGTTTTAGAGCACATTGTCGATACGGTATTGTATTTTGAAGGCGACCCACAGTCATCCTATCGGCTCATTCGCGCATTTAAAAACCGTTTTGGTGCGGTGAATGAACTAGGGGTTTTTGCCATGACAGACAAAGGGCTGCGAGGGGTAACCAATCCTTCAGCACTCTTTTTGTCTAGACATCAACAGCAGGTCGCTGGCTCATGTGTGATGGCCACCCAAGAAGGCACACGGCCTTTATTAGTGGAAATCCAAGCCTTAGTCGACACCGCCCACGTGCCTAATCCGCGTCGCTTGTCAGTTGGCCTCGAAGGGGCGCGTTTATCTATGTTGTTGGCGGTAATGAATCGTCACGCAGGCATTGTTACCTATGATCAGGACGTCTTTGTCAATGCGGTGGGTGGGGTGCGTATTACTGAACCAGCATCCGACTTAGCAGTATTGCTTGCTATTATGTCATCGCTTAACGACCGCCCCTTACCTAAGGGCTTGGTAGTATTTGGCGAGGTAGGCTTAGCAGGGGAAATACGTCCTGCCCCCCGAGGTCAGGAGCGCTTACGCGAGGCAGCAAAATTGGGCTTTTCTATTGCTCTTATTCCTAAAGCGAATGCGCCCAAGCAGGCAATTGAAGGGCTCGAGGTGTGGGCGGTAGAGCGCATCGAAGAAGCTGTGGACTATCTACGCTCTAAATAATGACCTGTTCCTTCACCACCCAAACCTTAGCGCATCAAGGCATACGTTTTAACGCCACTGTACTGTCGCAGCCATCAGCGCATTTATTTGACCCAAGCAATCCTAAGCTCAATGCACAACCTGTCACGCAAGGCGGGCGCAATGCAGCGTGGTTTGTGCAGATAGAGGGCGTAGCTGCGGTATTAAGGCATTACAAGCGTGGGGGTCTCATAGCAAAAGTGATTCGCTCTAGTTATTTTTGGCTGGGGGCGGAGCGCACGCGTTCTTGGGCAGAATATGGTGTTTTGTTGCACCTTTACAACAGCGGTGTGGCGGTGCCACTGCCCATTGCAGCACAGTGGAAAAAGCAGTTAGGGGGCTATAAAGCCGCCATACTGGTGGCTCGCATTCCACAGGCTTTACCTATAGCGCACCAGCTTGAAAAAACCCCACCAAAAGCCGTTGCCTTTGCGGTGAAACAAATGCATGATGCCGGAGTATGGCATGCGGATTTAAATGTTTTTAATATTTTAAAAGACGAAAGCGACCGCATTTACTTGATTGATTTTGACCGGGCGCGCCGATTAACTGTTGTGGATAGCAAACAGCGTCTAAATAATTTGTTGCGTCTACGTCGCTCCTTGATTAAAGTGCGGGGCGATACGGGGCAGCAATGGTATGAGCAGTTTTATCAGGCCTATCAACAACTCTCTCAAGCCTAGTCCTATTTTTTGCGTTGAGTTAAACGCAACTCGCCTTTTGGTTTTCCATGTTTTATTTAAAGGGGTTCAACATTATGAACTTCGGCTTAGCCAAACAAATTTTTGTGGGGGCGGCTCTTACTGCTGCTTTTTCTGCAACTCAGGCGCAGGAAAACGTTGTTAACGTTTATAACTGGGCGGAATACACGGCGCCTGATACGATTTCTGGCTTTGAAAAAGCCACCGGCATCAAAGCGCGCTACGACACCTTTGACAGCAATGACACCTTACAAGCTAAGCTATTAACCGGGAAGTCCGGTTATGACGTCGTTGTGCCGTCTACGCACTATGCGGCTCGTCAAATTGAAGGGGGGCTTTTTCAAAAACTGGATAAGTCCAAAATACCTAACTGGGAGCACCTTGATCCAGATCTTATGGCCGTGCTGGCCGAAGTGGACCCTGGCAACGAGTACCTTATCCCTTGGGGTTATGGCACCAACGGCTTGGGTTTTAACGTGACGCGCGCCAAGGAAGTTTTTGGCGAGGATGTCGAGCTAGGCAATTGGGATCTTCTCTTCAAGCCTGAAAATGCAGAAAAAATGAAAGCGTGCGGTATCTCCATGCTTGATGAGGCGGCTCAAGTATTTCCTGCTGTGTTGCATTACTTAGGCAAGGATCCAAACAGCTCTAACCCGGATGACTACAAAGAGGCGCTAGAGCTATTAAAAAGCATTCGTCCTTATATTCGTCAATTTAGCTCATCAGGCTATATTGATGAGCTAGCTGCCGGCGATTTATGCATGGTGTATGGTTTCTCGGGCGATGTCATGATTTCGTCTTATCGAGCCAAACAAGCCAATAAAGACTATACCGTTGACTACTACATTCCTGCTGGCGGTGCGCCTGCTTGGTTTGACACAATGGCTATTCCTAAGGGCGCGGCCCACGTCGATGCTGCCCATGTGTTTATCAACTATATTGAAACGCCCGAGGTCCATGCTGCTATCACTAATACGATGTTCTTCCCCAATGCGAATAAATCGGCACGCGAGTTTGTCATGCCAGAGGTGGCCAATAACCCGATGATTTATCCGCCTGCTGATGTAGCAAAAACCTTGTATGTGATTAAGCCCCAGCCGCTTGCTATTCAGCGTTTACAAACACGCATGTGGTCTGAGCTTAAATCAGGTCGTTAATTTTTACCTACTCTACGATTTAAGGGTAAATCAATGGTTGAAAATCGTTCGGGTGCCTCCTCTTGGGCGGGGGTAGAAGATGAATTCGTTCGCGTAGAAAATGTAGTTAAGATTTTTGGGGACACGGTCGCCGTTAAATCGGTTGACTTGTCCGTGCGGCGTCACGAGTTCTTTGCGTTATTAGGCAGCTCAGGGTCAGGCAAATCGACCTTGTTGCGTATGTTAGCGGGGTTTGAAGAAGCGACTTCAGGTCGAATTTATTTAGACAACGAAGACATAACGGATTTGCCGCCTTATAAACGCCCCATCAACATGATGTTCCAGTCCTATGCTTTATTTCCGCATATGACAGTCGAGGCCAATGTGGCATTTGGTCTAAAGCAAGAAGGGGTGGCAGCGAACGAGATTCACGAGCGCGTTTTTGAGGCACTCGACCTAGTGCAAATGGCGGGCTTTGCCCGTCGCAAGCCCAGCCAACTTTCGGGTGGGCAGCAACAACGTGTCGCTTTGGCTCGCAGTCTAGTGAAACGCCCCAAGCTGTTATTGCTTGATGAGCCCATGTCAGCATTAGACAAACAAATTCGCCAAAAAACCCAAGTGGAGCTGGTGAAAATTCTAGAACAGGTGGGTGTGACATGCATTATGGTCACGCATGACCAAGAGGAAGCCATGACCATGGCAGACCGTATTGCCGTCATGACAGGGGGCCAGATTGTTCAGCTTGGCACCCCTTACGATGTGTATGCGTTTCCTAACTCTCGTTTTGTGGCCAGCTTTATTGGCTCCACCAATTTATTCACAGGTGAAATTGTGGTGGATGAGGCGGATCGCGTGGAAATTCATAGTGAAGAGCTACCCGTTAATCTATTAGTAGACCACGGTGTCAGCGAGCCACTAGGCATGGAAGTGCATGTGTCCATTCGACCCGAAGAAATTCACGTCAGTCACACACAACCTACGCAGGAAAAAAACTGGGCGCGGGGCGAGGTCACTCATGTGGCTTGGATGGGCAGCTACGTGCGCTATCAAATTCGACTCGATAGCGGCATGCTCATGGAAGCAAATGTACCCAGCATGGTGTTAACGCAAGCCGATGCGCCCGAGGTAGAAGACGAAGTGTATGTGTCTTGGTCTGATGACAGTGCAACGGTGTTAGCCTCATGAAAAAGCTCCAGCTCTCTCATTTAAAACCATCGGGGCGCAGTTTACTTATTGCTGCCCCGTTTGCTTGGTTATTGGTGTTTTTGTTCATTCCGTTTTTGCTGGTATTTAAAATCAGTTTTGCGGATCTACAGTTTGGGGTACCCCCCTATACGCCCCTAATTGATTACAGCGATGAAACGCTAAATCTGGTGATGCACCTACGGGGCTATATCTTATTAGTCACCGATAACCTGTATTTAGCAACGTACTTTAGCTCCGTTAAAATGGCGCTGATTACTACGCTATGTTGTGCGCTTATTGGCTACCCCATGGCGTATTACATCGCTCGGTCTAATCCTGCGACACGTAATTTGTTGTTATTGGCAGTAATTTTGCCTTTTTGGACTTCATTGCTGTTACGGGTCTATGCGTGGGTGGGTATTTTACGTAACGATGGCATACTTAATTCCATTTTGTTATGGCTAGGCGTAGTGGATGCGCCTTTAGAAATTTACCGTACCGATTTGGCGGTTTACATTGGTTTGGTGTATGCGTATTTGCCGTTTTTTATTTTGCCGTTATATGCCAGTTTAGTAAAACTGGATACGCGGTTACTTGAAGCGGCTTACGATCTTGGCGCCAGACCTTTTACCGCTTTTCGTCAGATCACTTTGCCGTTATCGATGCCCGGTGTGATATCGGGGGCGATGCTAGTTTTTATTCCCGCAGTGGGGGAATACGTTGTGCCTGAAATGTTAGGCGGTGCGAATACGCTTATGATGGGTCGTGTTATGTGGAACGAGTTCTTCAATAATGCAGACTGGCCTATGGCAGCAGCCGTTACATGCGTCATGGTAGTGCTGTTAATTGTGCCCTTGATCTTTTTCCAATACAGTCAGGTAAAGCACCTGCATGCCGATAAAAAGAAGGGGTAATCCTAATGAAAACAAATCCATATTGGCGTGCGCTCAGTCTAACCGTGGGCTTTGGTTTTTTGTACCTGCCTATTGTGTTTTTGGTGGTGTTTTCCTTTAACGACTCCGCCATTATGACGTCGTGGTCGGGCTTTTCTTTGCGCTGGTATCAGTCATTGTTCAATGATCAAGCGTTATTAAACGCAGCTAAGCTTTCTTTTTTGATTGCTGCGCTTACGGCCACTGCCGCTGTAGCATTAGGGACCTGGGCGGCTTATGTGTTGTCACGCATGGGCAAATTCAAGGGCTTTACACTCTATGTAGGTATGCTAAGTGCGCCCTTAGTTATTCCTGAGGTCGTGTTAGGCATTTCGCTGTTGCTAATGTTTGTGGAAATGTCCAAGTTATTTGGTTGGCCCGATGGCAATGGGATTTTCACTATTTGGGTAGGGCATGTGGTGCTGTGTGTGGCCTATGTGGCGGTGGTGATTCAGGCGCGGATCCGTGATTTTGATAAATCCCTGGAAGAAGCCGCATTGGATTTAGGCGCTACGCCCATCAAGGTGTTTTTTAGTATTACGTTGCCTCTAATCATGCCTGCACTGATGGCTGCGTGGTTGCTGGCATTTACGCTGTCCTTAGATGATGTAGTGATTGCATCGTTTTTATCAGGCCCGGGTTACACTACTTTGCCCGTCGAGGTGTTCTCACGGGTGCGGCTTGGGTTAAAGCCGGAAATTAATGCATTAGCCACCTTGTTTATTTTTGTAATTGGTTTGTTTGTGATCTTAGCAAGCCGTTTACAGAAAAAGGATCATTAACTTTTTATACAGCCGTGCATAGCGGCTGTTTTTTATTATGGTTACGATTTTTGGTTTAAAAAATTGCAGTACATGTAAAAACGCGTTGAAATGGCTCAACGACCACCACATAACGCATACGTTTATTGATTACCGAGACCACCCCATCCCTGCCACCGATTTAACGGCTTGGGCGCAACAACTGGGAGGCTGGGCCAAGTTAGTCAATCGGGCTTCACCTACGTGGCGTCAATTACCTGAAACAAGTAAATCACCAGAAAGTGATGAAGATTGGCTACAATTAATTGCTGAATATCCCACCTTAGTTCGTCGCCCCGTCACAGTCGATGCACACCACGTCTCTGTTGGCTTCAAGGCCGACGCTTACGCACAGCGTTTCGCTTAATTTATTATGTATTCTCAAGACCAATTAAAACAACACGCCGCTACTGCAGCGGTTGACTATCTCTTGCCTATGCTTACCCCTGACACACTACTGGGTATAGGTACTGGGTCAACGGTTGATGTATTTATCGACACGCTTGCTCAACACAAGCATTTATTTAAAGCCGCGGTTTCAAGTTCAGAGCGCTCCACCTTACGTTTGCAACAGCACGGTATTACAGTGCTTGATTTAAACGACGTGGATTCGATGGATTGGTATATCGATGGTGCCGACGAGATTACTCATCATCTGCATATGACCAAAGGGGGCGGTGGCGCTTTAACTCGTGAAAAAATTGTGGCGTCCGTCGCCAAACACTTTCTGTGTATTGTTGACCAGAGCAAGGTCGTAGAGCAGCTAGGTGCATTTCCGCTGCCCATAGAAGTCATTCCTATGGCGCGTCGTATCGTAACGCAACGACTCGAAGCCATCGGTGGCCGTGTTGTGTGGCGCGAAGGCTTTGTCACTGACAACGGCAACAGCATTTTAGATGTGCATGGGCTACAGATTACAGCACCTGCGCAACTCGAAGCCCAGATTAATGATATCCCTGGGGTGGTATGTTGTGGCCTGTTTGCCATTACTGGGGCTAGTATTGCCTTAGTTGCTGGGCAAGACGGTGTCACCACGCTGTCATAATGCCGTAGTATAGTAATCCTAGCGTCCATTTCTGGTGATCTTTTGCGTTTACGTTGGTTCCTATGATTGAACATACAAATAAACAGTTTCATACCGAGCTCGAAGCCACTCGCTCTCTTTTCTTACAAATGGGTGGGGTGGTAGAATCCATGGTCGAACAAGCCATGGAGGCGTTATTCAGCGGCGACTTGCGGCTCGTCGATCAGGTCCGAGAGCGTGAAAAAGAGGTCAACAGTCTAGAGGTCGAAATTGACGAGCGCATTACGTATATCATTGCACGTAATCAGCCTACGGCTATTGATTTGCGCACGTTGCTATCCATTTCTAAAATGTTGACCGACCTAGAGCGGTGTGGTGATGAGGCCGAACGCATAGCAAAAATGGCACGACGCTTGCACGAGGCGGATTCCGGTTACGAGCCTGTGGTCGAGCTACGTCACATGAGCAACTCAGTGGCAAGCATGATCAACCAGTCTTTAGATGCGTTTGCACGCCAAGACATGGTGGTTGCCGCCGATGTGGTGCGCAAAGACAAAGACGTAGACAAAGAATGGAAAGGTTCACTACGTCATGTCATCACTTACATGATCGAAGACCCGCGTACTATTTCCCGATCCATTGATTTAATTTTTATTGCTCGAGCTCTTGAGCGAATGGGCGATCATGCCAAAAACATGGCCGAGCGCGTCATTTATATGGTGCTTGGCGACGATGTTCGTCACACCGGCATGAAAAATACCGTACGTACTGCTTTGGGTAAAGATGTCAACTTCGACGAGTAACACGTAATGGTTGTTAAAAAAGCCTGATAGGAAAATATCAGGCTTTTTTGTTTTATGGCCCAGGGGGGACAAAACCTTGGGCTTCGATATCTTGGTCTTCGAATAGATATTGCTTCATTTGCTCGGCTAGGTATTTACGTGAGCGTGAGTCCGCAAGATTTAAACGGTTTTCATTCACAATACGCGTTTGAATTTGTACCCAGTTTGTCCATGCTTCTTGAGAAATTGACTGCCAAATTTTGACGCCAAGCTCGCCAGGATACGGAGGGAACTCTAAGCCTTCGGCTTCTTTTTTTAATTTCACACATTGCACCATTCTGGTCATATCATCCCTTTATAAAATAGTAATCTGCCCCCATTGTAGTAGAGCAGGCTTACAACATCTACGATGTCGCGGAGTTTATGTGTCTATAGCTTTTTAATAAAAACGAGGCTATTGCGGGCCCGATTATAATGGGCTTTTTTCTCTTTAGGTAAATCAGTAACCGAGCCTTGCACAAACCCCCGTTTAATAAACCAATGAGATGTGCGCGTAGTAAGGACAAATAAATGCGTGGCCCCTAGAGTGCGTGCACGGCTCTCGGCGTGACGTAACAGCAACTCGCCTTCGCCTTCGCCTTGCCACTCGGGTTGAACAATTAAGCAGGCCATTTCAACCATACCTTCGCTAAGATACGGAGTAATAGATACACAGCCATAAATAATGCCGTCGTGTTCTAGTACAGTGAAACGTTCCACTTCGCGCTCTACCACAGCGCGGCCCCGAGGCACGAGAGTACCGTCGGCTTCAAGTGGCTCGATAAGCTGTAAAATGGCTCCCACATCATCCAGCGTGGCGGGTCGTAGGTCATCTAGCTTGTCCTCGACCACCATAGTACCCACCCCATCGTGAGTGAAAATTTCAAGTAATACGCTACCATCGGCTTCGTAGGGCACCAAATGCGCTCGAGGCACGCCGCGTTTAACGGCCTGAGAGGCCGATGCAAGAAAAAAAGAGGCGTCTTCGTCTAAGGTGTTAGATGCCAAAAGTTTGTCAGCCTCGAGTCGGGCCAGCTCGCCAGCTATTTCCTCGTGCTCTGTGCCAACAGTCAGCGTACTAGGGGTTAAGTAAATCAGCTTTTCTGCGCGCAACGCCACGGCGGTACTTAAAGCGAGCTCTTCCATGGCCAAGTTAAACGCTTCGCCAGTAGGTGAAAAACCCAGAGGGGAAAGCAGTACAATGGCTTCTTGCTCTAATGAGCGTAGAATAGAGTTGGTGTCGATTTTGCGCACAGCACCTGCGTGTTTGTAGTCGATCCCATCAATAATCCCCATGGGGCGCGCCGTCACGAAGTTTCCAGAAATGACTCGAATTTGAGCATGCGACATAGGGGTATTCGGTAAGCCTTGGCTAAATGCCGCTTCGATGTCTAAGCGAATTTCTCCGGCGGCTTCTTTTACACACTCTAGGGCGGCGGCGCTGGTTGGCTCATTTTTGCGACCAAAGCTTAAGTCATACCCTTTGACACGCAGTTGCTCATTCACCTGAGGCCTAGAGCCATGTACCAACACCAGTTTAATTCCTAGGGCGGACATTAAGGAAAGATCCGGAATAAGAGTGCTTAACACCCCATCGCGTATTAACTCTCCGCCAAAACCAATCACAAAGGTCTTGCCTCTGAATCGATGCACATAGGGCGCCACCTCGCGAAACCAACGCACAAATTGCGCAGGGGCATACTCGGGTGCATCAAGGGCAGAGAGGGTATCAAGGTCAGGTTGGCTCATAATGATGTGATGAATAGGGGTGAACAAAGACAAAACCAAAATTATAATGATGGACTGATTACGAAAAAACGAATTTCATGCATAAGACCTTAGAACAATCAACTGAACCTTTTCCTTTTCCAGATATTCTCTACCCAGAGGATTTACCAGTTAGTGCGCGTCGCAATGAAATAGCCGAAGCCATACAAAACCATCAAGTCGTTATTGTAAGCGGTGAAACCGGTTCAGGGAAAACCACACAGCTGCCTAAAATTTGCTTAGAGCTTGGCCGTGGGCGTAAAAAAATGATTGGGCATACCCAGCCACGTCGTATTGCAGCGACTTCCGTCGCCTATCGTATTGCTGAAGAACTTAAAACAGAAATCGGTGAATGGGTAGGATATCAAATTCGCTTCACAGATAAAACCAGCCCGCACTCTGCAATTAAGCTTATGACCGATGGGATTTTGCTTGCAGAAACCCAGCGCGACCCGTTACTGCGAGCTTATGACACCATCATTATTGATGAGGCCCATGAGCGCAGCTTAAATATTGATTTTTTGTTGGGCTTTTTACGACAGCTCATCGACAAGCGAAGTGATCTGAAAATCATTATTACGTCTGCCACTATTGATGCTAAGCAGTTTTCTGAGCATTTCGCAGTAGGTGGCAAGCCTGCCCCAATTATTGAGGTCTCTGGTCGGCTCTATCCTGTTGAAATACGCTATCGTCCCATTTTGACGGATAAAGCTAACGAACATGGTGATAAAAAAACTGAGACCGAAGAACGTGATTTAAATGATGGCATTCTTGATGCCGTGCACGAATGCCAACGTATGGGTAGTGGTGATATCTTAGTATTTCTGCCCGGCGAGCGTGAAATTCGCGAAGCCGCTGATGCATTACGAAAACAAAACTTAATTGGCACGGATATTCTGCCTTTATATGCACGCTTAAGTCATGCCGAACAGTCGCGTATTTTTAGACCCCAAGGCAATGCAAGACGAGTCGTCTTAGCGACCAACGTGGCTGAGACCTCTTTAACCGTACCGGGTATTCGGTATGTGATTGACAGTGGCTTAGCACGAGTAAAACGTTATTCGTGGCGTAACAAGGTTGAACAGCTTCGTATTGAACCAATTAGTCAGGCTTCAGCTAGTCAGCGTGCGGGGCGGTGCGGGCGTGTAGGCCCGGGTGTATGCATTCGGCTCTATGACGAGGCCGATTTTAGCCAACGCCCACCTTTTACGGATCCAGAAATCCTACGTTCCTCGTTAGCGTCTGTCATCTTACGCATGAAAGCATTGCGTTTAAACGAGGTCGAAGATTTTCCCTTCGTCGATGCGCCTTCTGGGCGCGCCATTGCTGACGGCTATCAGCTCTTACAGGAAATCGGAGCCATTGATGACCAACGCACACTCACCGCGATTGGTAAAGAGGTCTCTCGGTTGCCGGTTGACCCACGTATTGCTCGTATGATCTTAGCGGCCCGCGATCAACAGTGTTTAAACGAAATGCTAATTATTGCTTCCGCGTTGTCCGTGCAAGATCCGCGTGAGCGGCCGCTAGAAAGCCGTGACGTCGTCGAACGAGCGCATCAGGTTTTTGTAGAGGCTCAGTCCGAATTCTTGTCCTACCTTAAAATGTGGCAATGGTACGGGGACCAGGTAAAAAGCCGTCTCTCACATCGTAAGCTGGCCGCTACCCTCAAAGAACGTTTTTTATCGCCCATGCGCTTTAGAGAGTGGCGCGAAGTCCACAAGCAGTTATTAACGTTGGTGCGTGAACAAAAATGGCGTCTTAACGAGACCGAGGCAACGTATGAGCAAGTTCACCTGTGCTTGCTGACCGGTTTACTAGGAAATATTGGTCACAAAACCGAAGACAGCCATGTATACCAAGGTACGCGTGATATTCGTTTTTACTTGCACCCTGGGTCTACCTTAGGCAAAAAAGCTGGCCGTTGGGTGTTGGCGGCAGAGCTAGTCGAGACCACGCGTTTATATGCGCGTTGTGTCGCTCGGATTGAGCCAGGTTGGATAGAGCGCGTTGGCGAGCATTTGCTTAAGCGCACCTGGTCTGATGCCCGATGGGAAAAGAAAGCGGGTCGAGTGGTTGCTAATGAAAAAGCCACGTTATATGGGTTAACGATTTACAGTGGGCGTCGGGTTCACTATGGCCGCATTAATCCCGTTGAAGCAAGAGAGATTTTTATTCGCGATGCGCTAGTGGGTCTAGATATTCAATCACACCTACCCTTTATTAAGCACAATCAGCAGCAAATTGAAGCCATTGAACGCTTAGAGCATCGAGCTCGTCGACCTGACATTCTTGTAGATGATGCCTTAATTTACGCTTTTTATGATCGCTTGCTGCCCGCTGACATGTACCAAACCGCTACGCTAGAGCGCTGGTATAAAAAGTTAAGCCCAACCAAAGCCAAAGAGCTCGAGCTACATCGAGATCAACTGATGCAGCACGAAGCCGCGGGGGTAACCACCGATGTGTTTCCTCGTAGCATTGAGTGGAAAGGCGTTAAGCTCAAAGCTGATTATCACTTTGAGCCAGGCTCAGTACGCGATGGCTTGACCGTTACTGTGCCGTTATTCCATTTAAACCAGATTGATGCCGAACGAGCAGAGTGGCTTGTGCCCGGTATGTTAAAGGAAAAGGTTCAGCATCTATTGCGTTCCTTGCCCCAACGATTACGACGTAGCTGTGTACCGATTCCGGATTATGCTGAAGCCTTTCATGCGCGTTGGTTTGACCGTGCCCACGCCCCATCCAAAAGCTTGATCGACGCCTTAATCGACGATGTCTGGCAGCAAAAACGCGTACGTTTACAGCCCTCTGACTTTAAGTTGGAAAATGTACCGCCCCATTTGCTAATGAATTTCAAAGTTATTGATGAGCATGGGCGTATGTTGTCGGGGGGGCGCAACCTAGATAAATTAAAAACAGAGCATGGCAAGGCGGCTCAGGAATCATTCCAAGAGGTTGCGGTCAAAGACAAATCAGTGGCCAAAGCCTTAGATCACGATCGCATTACCGGTTGGTCTTTTGGCAAGCTACCTGAAATTTTGGAAATACGTCGTAAAGGTCAGGCTGTAGTAGGGTATCCGGCTTTGGTAGACCAAGGCGAATACTGCGAGTTGGATGTGTTTGATGACCAACACGTGGCCCTTAAGCAGCATAAGTTAGGTTTGCGTCGTCTCTTTAGGTTGGCTTTACGTGAAACAGTGCGTTATCAGGAAAAAAACATCCCTGACTTAACGCGTATGGCTATGCTGTATATGAATTTGGGCACCCAAGACGATCTAAGGCAACAAATTATTGATGCGGCCATTGATCAGACGTGTTTGATGGAACCTTGGCCTACTAACGAACAAGAGTTTGAACAGCGAGTTGTCGATGCGCGCCAACGTTTAGGTCTGGTGGCACAGGAAATCGCCAAGCAAGCCTATGTTATTTTACAGGCATGGGCTGAGCTCACCCGTAAACTGGCCGGTTTTAAAGCCCATACTCAGGCTTACGAAGACATTCAGGCTCAACACACACGTTTAATACACAAGTGGTTTATTCGTGATACCGACCCCCAACAGTTAGTGCATTTGCCCCGTTATCTAAAGGCGGCTCAAGTGCGTCTCGATAAATTGCGCACCGATCCCAGCCGCGATCAACGCCTGTTAGGCGAGGTACTGCCTTGGCAGACCAAGTTCTTACGTGCCAAAATTGCCTTAAAAGGGGCAGACGATACGCAACTAGAACGGTTTGCTTGGATGCTTGAGGAACTACGTGTGTCTTTATTTGCCCAAGAGCTTCGTACCCCTATGCCTATTTCTGTAAAACGCCTCGAACGTGCTTGGCACGCCATGCAGTATTAAGATCAATAGAGTTTTTATTTATGAGCACTCCATCATTTGTGCATTTGCGCTGTCATTCAGAGTTTTCGGTCGTGGACGGAATCACCCGAATCTCAGCAATGGTCAGCAAAGCAAAAGAATTCAATCAACCCGCATTGGCGTTAACTGACTTAGGTAACTTATTTGGATTAATTAAATTCTATAAGGCTGCCCGTAAAAATGGTATTAAAGCGATTGCAGGCAGTGATCTCTACCTAGAAAACGAACAAGACAGAGACAAGCCTTTTCGTGTAGCGGTGTTGGCCATGAACCATGCGGGTTATCTGGCGTTATGCGATATCCTCACCAAAGCGTGGCTAGATAATCAGTACAAAGGCCGTGGCGAAGTAAAACGCGAGTGGTTGTATGGCCAAGATGACTTAATCTTGCTTTCAGGAGCGCATCAAGGCGATGTAGGCCAAGCCTTATTATCAGGCAAGCTTGATCAGGCTTGGGCGTGGGCTAAAAAATGGCAGCAGCACTACCCCAATCGCTATTTTCTTGAGCTGCAGCGTGCCGGGTTTGAAGACGAAGAGCGTTATATCCAATCAGCCCTCGGACTGGCTCAAGACATAGGCCTGCCCGTCGTTGCAACGCACCCCATTCAATTTGCCGAGCCCGAGGATTTCCGGGCTCACGAGGTGCGAGTATGTATTGCAGAAGGTGAGCAGTTAGCTAACCCCCGTCGGGTGCGTAAATTTACCCCAGAGCAGTATTTTGTTAGCTCTGAGTTCATGCAGCAACGGTTTGCTGATATTCCTTCAGCTTTAGCAAACACGGTTGAAATTGCCAAACGATGTAACTTAGAGCTAAAGCTAGGTAAGCCTCATTTGCCTGATTTCCCCACCCCCGAGGGCATGAGCTTAGGTGACTTTTTAACGCACGAGGCAGAGCGCGGGCTCGAGTTGCGGCTAGAGCAGCTGTATGCTGACACCGCCGAACGCGATGCCGAGCGCCCTAAATACTTAGAGCGATTACGCTGGGAATGCAAAACCATTATTGATATGGGTTTTCCCGGCTACTTTTTGATCGTCGCTGATTTTATTAATTGGGGCAAGGCTAATGGTGTTCCCGTTGGGCCAGGTCGAGGGTCCGGTGCTGGGTCATTAGTGGCTTACAGCATGGGTATTACAGACCTAGACCCGTTACGTTACGACTTGCTTTTTGAGCGCTTTTTAAATCCCGAACGCGTTTCGATGCCTGACTTTGATATTGACTTCTGTCAAGACAACCGAGAGCGAGTGATCGATTACGTAAAACATCAGTATGGGCGTCAAGCGGTCAGTCAAATTGCCACCTTTGGCACATTAGGCGCAAAAGCGGTGATTCGTGACGTGGGGCGAGTATTAGAGTTGCCATATGGTTTGTGTGATGGCTTATCCAAACTGATTCCATTTAGTCCAGCTGACCCCTGGAGCCTAAGTCGCGCTCTATCCGATGAGCCCGCTTTCAAAGAACGTTATGAAACCGACGAGGAAGTAAAAGCGTTAATTGACTTAGCTAAACCCCTCGAAGGCTTAACGCGCAGTGTCGGTATGCACGCGGGGGGTGTTTTGATTGCTCCGGGCAAGCTCATTGATTTCTGTCCTCTTTATCGGCAGCCAGGCGAGGACGCCAATGCGGTATCGCAGTACGATAAAGACGACGTTGAGGATGCAGGACTCGTTAAGTTCGACTTTTTGGGCTTACGTAATCTGACGATTCTGGACTGGGCCGTCAAATACGTGCGCGAGTTTAACGAAGATAAGAAAGACTTTGACCTCATGGCGCTTAGCCTTGATGACGCAAATGCCTATCAAGTCTTGTGTGATGGCAATACCACCGCTGTGTTCCAGCTTGAGTCGCGGGGCATGAAGGAACTACTGCGCAACTTACGTCCTAGTAACTTTGAAGACATTATTGCGATGTTGGCGTTGTACCGTCCCGGCCCGCTTGAGTCTGGTATGGTGGTTGACTTTGTGAATCGTAAGCACGGTCGAGCCGAAGTGGACTACTTTCACCCCGATCTTGAGTCTGTGCTCGAGAGTACCTATGGTGTGATTGTGTACCAAGAACAGGTCATGCTGATCTCACAAATCATCGGAGGTTACTCGCTAGGGGGCGCCGATTTATTACGCCGTGCCATGGGTAAGAAAAAACCCGAAGAAATGGCCATGCACCGCGAGATATTTGAAAAAGGTGCCGTAGAAAAGGGCTACGATGGCGATTTAGCGGTCAAGCTCTTTGACTTGATGGAAAAATTTGCAGGCTACGGCTTTAATAAAAGTCACTCTGCGGCTTATGCATTAATTGCTTACCATACAGCGTGGTTAAAAGCCTATCATCCGGCCGAGTTTTTAGCGGCAACCCTGTTGTCCGATATGGATGACACCGATAAGATGCAGATCTTTTGGAAAGATGCCTTAGCAAACGGGGTGGCGGTATTGCCTCCAGATGTGAATGCGTCTGAGTACCGCTTTGTACCTGTCAAGGATACCCACAGCGCCCAAGCTAAGCCACCGCGTACGATCCGATATGGGTTAGGCGCTGTAAAAGGGGCAGGCGAGGCAGCCATTCATGCTATTGTGGCTGCCCGACAAACTGGCGGGGCGTTTAAAAGTCTTTTTGACTTTTGTAAACGTGTTGATCGCAGCACCTTAAACCGTCGTACCTTAGAAGCCTTAATTAAAGCCGGTGCCTTTGACTCCATTGACTCAAACCGAGCTGCGCTATTGGCTACCGTGGGTAAAGCCATGGAGGCAGCGGATCAGGCGGCTCGCAATGCCCATCAGGTTTCTTTATTTGATGACACGTCTGATGATTTAATCGAACTCGAGCTAGAGCAAGTACCCGAGTGGGATTTACAAACAAAATTACGGCAGGAAAAAACTGCCCTTGGTTTTTATTTTAGCGGGCATTTGTTCGATGCGTGGCGCGATGAGGTACGTCGCTTTGCCCCACGCCCATTGGCCAATCTAGAGCCATCACGTGAACCACAATGGTTTGCTGGCGTGTTATCGGGTGTTCGGGTGCGCATGACGCGACGCGGGCGGATGCTAATTGCCACCTTAGACGATGGGTCAGCGCAAATAGAGGTCACTATATTTAATGAGGTATTTGAACAAAACCGTCAACGCCTCAAAGAAGACCAACTCATTATAGTCAAAGGAAAAGTCAGCTATGATGACTATTCCGGTGGTTTACGAATCACAGCCGATGAGATCTATGATTTGCAATTAGCTAGAGAAGCCCGTGCGCGCAGCCTGCAGCTTTTGTTGGATGAAAAGAATTACGACACTCAGAAACTGTATCAGATACTGAACCCGTATCGTGCCGAACCAGAAAACAATATTCCTGGGGTAGCGGTTGAGCTGCTTTTGGAAAATAGTCGTTATGAGTGTCAATTACGCTTAGGTTCCGAATGGCGAGTCCGCTTGGCCGATACGATGCTTGAGCAGTTACACGATTGGCTTGGCCAACATGCAGTGGAGATCGCCTACTAATGAACCCGTTACGGATACTTTATGCGAATGCAAGTTTGGATGAGGGTGAGCCTGAACGCTACACGCATAACCTGATGCAAGCGATGCGTGCGCAAGGTCACCACGTCGAGGCCTTATGCCAGCCCAAGGCGCCATTAAAACAACGTCTTGAACAAGACGGATTCCATGTTCATCCATTGCACATGGGCTCAGGCTGGGGTGTTTTACGTACCGTATTGCCATTAAAACGTCTTTTACTATCGCAGCATTTTGACGTGGTTCACACCCAAACCCACCACGATTCATTGTCCGTAGGGCTGGCTGCTCGTCTTGCACGTCACCCCCTCATCGTACGTACTCAGCATTTTGGTCAGTCAGATTCCGCCTTTACAGATCGATGGTTAGCACATGGGGTGATCGCCTTAAGTCACTTTGTGAAAAAAAGTCGAGTCCAAAAAGGAGTAACTGCTTCGCGTATCGAGGTGGTCTATCCGGCGGTCGATACACCATCACTCAACACAACTTCCTTGCGCCAGCGCCTTGGTGTAGCTGACGAGGCGACAATGGTGGGCAGTATGGTGGCTGCTGGCAAAGAAAAAGGGGCCCTAGAACTTATTCAAGCCTTAGCGCCCTTGATGCGCGAGTCGCCTCAGCTCCATCTGGTCATAGCAAATAACACAGATTCAGACGATACCTTAGTGTCGTTTGCCGAACAACTAGACGTACACAAGCAGGTGCATCGCCTAGCGCCAACCGAATCAATCGTGTCTTTTATGGGTGAGCTGGATGTTTTTGCATTAGCCGCACCGACCGAAGCCAGTGCTATCGTGTTTGCCAAGGCCGCGGCTCAGGTGGCCGTAGTGGCCGCTCAGGTTGGTTCGATTCCTGAAATGATAGAGGTAGGGAAAAGTGGCATGTTAGTGCCGGTGCATGACATTGTGGCATTACGTAAGGCATTACAGCGTTTAGTTCAAGACCCCGCTTTACGTCAATCAATGGCAGCAGCGGGTTATGACTACATTGTAGGCTCAGGTCGTTTTACTCAGGCAACCCAGCAGCAACTCACCGAAAGCCATTATCGACAGTGGCTCAGCCAGTACAAACTTTTATAAAAGGTGTGGCGTTAGCGCACTATGTTATCAGTCATCATCATTACCAAAAATGAAGAGGCGCACATTGCAGCGTGCCTAAAGTCGGTGCAATTTGCCGATGAAATCATTGTGTTGGACTCGGGCAGTACCGATAAAACCTGCGAGCTAGCTACGGCACATGGCGCGCAAGTTCACCACACGACAGACTGGCCTGGCTTTGGTGTACAAAAAAATCGTGCCCTCGCATTGGCCACCCATGAGTGGGTGTTATCTATTGATGCCGATGAACGAGTGCCAGAGGCATTAGCCGCAGAAATACAAAGCGTATTGCGGGCCCCTCAAGCCAATGCTTATAGCGTAGCGCGCTTATCCTGTTTTGCTGGCCGATGGATTCGTCACAGCGGATGGTGGCCAGATCGTTTAGTACGCTTGTTTAAACGGGATGCCGGGCGTTTTAAGGACGTGCGCGTTCATGAAAGCGTAGTAGTGGAAGGCCTCGTTGCAGAACTACGTGGTCACTTGCTGCATTATCCCTATGACAGCTTAGAAACCCTTATTACAAAAACCAATTTTTATTCAACGGCTGCTGCATTAAGTCTTTATGAAAAAGGCAAACACATCCCTATTGCTGGCATAGCTCTGAAAGCGTTCTGGACCTTTATACGAATCTATGTGCTACGACGAGGTTTTTTAGATGGTCGAGCAGGTTTTATTTTGGCGGGGGTAGCGGCCTCCGGCAGCTTTTTTCGTTACAGTAAGCTGTGGTTGCTTAACCGCAAAACGAATTGGCAACCTAAGCCGCCGCCAGGTGAATAAAGCGTAGGTTTAGATCCAACTTCGTACCCAATACACCAACAAGCCTGCATACTCTTTAATAATAGACCGGCTCGCGTTCATGGCTTGTAAGCTGGGTTTCCATAAACGTCCTAAATCGTTTTTTGGGGGCGTAATCTGTGGAGCTACGGGGGCCGCAATGACTTCAAGCCCTTCTTTTTCAAAGGCGGCGACAGAGCGTGGCATATGCAATGCCGAAGTCACTAATAAAATTTGGTTTAATTGTAATTTGTGCAGCAGCTCTGCGCTAAATAGCGCATTTTCTTTGGTGGTGTAGCTGCGTTCTTCGATCAAGATATGGTCGTCATTGATTCCATGTTGACGTAAATAGCGCGCCATCACTTGGGCTTCGCTTGTACCGCCATCTAATGCAGCCCCCGAGACCAATATTAAGGGCGCCCGTTGGGCATCAAATAGCTTAGCTCCGCGCTGAATGCGACTTCTCGCTGTACTTGGGTCAAACGCCTCAAACCAGTTAGCTCGATTGTTGGCAGTGTGCCCCCCTAGCACCACAATAGCTTGAGCGTTCGGCATTTGCTCTGCCTGAACGTACTCATAGCGGTTTTCTAAGTGACCGCCTAACCACATAGATGATACCGGCAAGGACCAAAATAGCGCCCAACCGCTGCCAGCTAAGGCAATAAATAAAGCAATTCGTCGCTGTTTGATTATCCAAAGCACCGTAGCAATAAGCAGTAGTGCCACCATGAGGTTGCTGGGAATAATTAACTGAGCCAGATATTGAGCAATACTCATAAATAAAATTTATTTTTTTAAGGTCATTGATTCGATTAAAGGAGTCAGTACCGTTTGAACCGTAGGCCAATGATTAAGGGAGCCAAGACACGTTGCTTGATCAGACCAAGGTCCTGTATGAGCTGGGTCTGTGACGCCAATTAAGGTGAGCTGGGTACTGCCTACGGCTGCCGCCAAATGCGACACACCAGAATCGTTACACACCACCCAATCCACGCTCTTGCAAAGTTGGGCAAACTCAAGCAGAGGTAAAGGCTCTAAACGCATTGCCGAGGGGGCATTCTGCAAAGCCTGGTCAATTTCATTAGGAGGCGGACACATAATTACGTTAACTGAATGCGCTTGCAGCTGCTGAGTTAGCTCTTCAAAATGAGGCCACACCTTGATGCGTCCTTTATGTAACCCTATGGCAGTAGGGGCAATGAGTACATTCCTTTGGGTGGGGTCCAACCCAAATTTAGCAGGATTTGCCGAAGGAACGCCAGCTAAATGTAAGCTTTTAATGGGCGTAGGTGCAATAGAATGTTGCCAGTATTCGGCAGCGCGGTGCGCAAGATAATACCAAGATTCTACCGCATGCAAGCGTGCAGTAGACTTTGCAATTGGCCAGGTTAAGAGCCAGCTACGACCATCGTCTTTATAGCCCGCACAGGGCACACCCGCCCATTTGAAAATTAACGCACTTGACAACGAATCGGGCAGGCTAAGTCCTACTGCTTCGCCATGGCCGTGGTCTTTTTTATGATGTCGTAAGGCTGAGGCATCAGTTTTGAGTTTTCCTGTCATGGGAACAAAGTCGGTTAACGCATACCCAGATAATAACGGTTTAGCCCAAGGCCTAGCGCAAACAATGACCTGATAGTTGCGCGCTAAAAATGCCTCAAGTACAGGCAGTGTCATACATACGTCACCCAGCCAGTTCGGTAAACGTAAATACAAAATAGGGGAAGAACTCATAAAACAAACCTAATGGATGATCTAGCTAGGAGCAGAGAGGCTTAAGCGTTAGAATACGCATATCCTCGAGTATTAAAGTGAGACTTCTGTTGACTAGTTCTAAGACCAGCACACTAAAAAGCAATTTTAATGTGGAAGCCGATATTTGGCGCCGTATCTATGGTCGATTGCGTCCGTATTGGAAAATTACTCTTTTTGCCGTTATTCTCGTTAGCGTGGTATCGGCAACCAAGCCCATTTTAGCGGTGATTATGAAGCCTTTGCTAGACGATGGTTTCACCGGAGCCAAACCGTATTACATTTGGCTAATTCCTCTCTCTGTGGTGGGCATCATGCTCATACGCGGTATGGCGGCTTATGCGAGTAATTACTTGCTTGCCTTGGTCGCTAATAATATGTTGCGCAATTTACGTGCCGAGATGTTTGAGCGCCTTTTACAGCTGCCCGACAGCAAGTTCAAAGAGGGTGATACGGGGCGATTATTAAATCGTTTTACTATTGATGCAGGTACCTTAACGAACGTTGCCACCGAAGTCATTACGGTTTTAGTACGGGAAATTCTGACCGTTGTAGCGCTGATCGCCGTATTGCTTTATATGTCTTGGCAATTAACGCTTATTGTTTTTGTTATGCTGCCCTTGGCGTACGCTACAGCGCGTATCATTTCTAAACGCTTACGGACTATTAATCGTGGCGCCTTAGACATGAATGCTGAGCTCACACGCGTTGTAGGCGAAAGTATCGATGGTCAGCGCGTAGTGAAACTTTTTAACGGCTATCGACGCGAAACAGAGCGTTTTCATTATGTGAACGGGCGGATTCGACGTTTTGCAATGCGTGCCGCCAGTGCCAGTGCAGCCCTTTCCCCCATTACGCAGTTTTTTATCTCTATTGCCGTAGCGGCGGTTATTACGGTAGCGTTATATCAAGCCAGCACCAAAGGTTTAACAGTGGGTGGCTTTGCTGCGTTTATGGCTGCCTTGGTGCAATTGTTTGATCCGATCCGTCGCCTAGCCAATATGGCTGGCACAGTACAAAAAATGCTCACTGCTGCGGAAAGTGTGTTTGCTTTAGTAGACGAGGAGCCAGAGCTAGACCAAGGTACGCGCACCTTAACCGCTCCCATTACTGGAAAAATTGAATTCCGTGGCATCAGTCATCGTTACCCAAGCCAAGATCGGTTAACCATTAATAATGTGTCATTTACCATTGAGCCTGGGCAAACAGTGGCCTTAGTCGGCCGCTCAGGGAGTGGTAAAACGACGCTCGCTAACATGCTGCCTCGTTTTGTGATCCCGACGGCGGGAGAGCTCTTCATTGATGACATTCCCACCAGTGAATTAAGCCTGGCTTCATTGCGCCAATTTCAATCATTTGTGAGTCAAGACGTTGTGCTGTTCGAAGGCACTATCCGCGAAAATGTGGCCTATGGGGCGTTTGAGGAAGTCACCGAGGAGCAAATTTGGCAAGCCCTTGATGCCGCGAATCTCACTCAGTTTGTGCATTCACTTCCTGCGGGACTCGATACGCAAGTCGGTGAGAATGCCGGTCACTTATCTGGCGGCCAGCGCCAACGTCTTGCCATTGCACGTGCGTTAATTAAAAATGCCCCGATTTTGGTATTAGACGAAGCTACCTCAGCCTTAGATAATGAGTCGGAACGTCAAGTTCAACAGTCACTCGAACGCTTGATGACAAATCGCAGCACCCTAGTTATTGCCCATCGTCTTTCCACTGTGCAAAAAGCAGACCGTATTATTGTTTTAGATGAAGGGCAAATTCTAGAGTCTGGCACACACAACGAGCTAGTCGCTTTAGGAGGCATCTATGCCAGTTTGTATGAAATGCAATTTGACTTAACTGAAGGAAAAGCATGAGCACACGAATTTTACTAGGAGCAGGCCTGGCGATATGGCTTGCAGGGTGCGCTAGCACCCAAGAGATTTCCCTAGAGGCCGAAACCATACGGGCGGAAACTAATTTACGCACCACTAAAGTGTTTGCGGATCTGACCTTACCCCAGGTTCAAAGTCGTCTTTATCAGCATCGAGCTCAGTGCGCGGTTGATTTTAACTTTAGCTTGCAACCTAACGAGGTGCACTATGCAACGGTGTATTATGGCTTAGCGGACCAAACAGACCCTAGCGAGCAAGCGTTGTTGGATCTCACCTATTTTGCGAATGGCAAGCTACAAGTAAAAGGGTATACCTATTACAACCGCCAAGCTTTTTTGGTTGATGCCTTTTTGCAAGCCTTAGCAAAACCTGAGCTATGCCCAGCCGCGTCACCTAAAACAAAATAATATCGTATTGTTCTTGCGAGTAATGACTGTCAACCTCTAGTGAAATGGGCTTACCAATAAAATCACCGGTTTGTGCTAGATGTTGACTTTCTTCTTCTAAAAATAAATCCACCACGTCTTGGGACGCGAGGATTCGAAACTCGCGTGGATTAAATTGACGTGATTCGCGTAGGACTTCACGTAAAATTTCATAGCACACGCTGCGAGCCGTTAATACAGAGCCTCTTGATTGACAAGTAGGGCAGGGTTCACAGAGCTGGTTATTAAGAGAGTCCCGTGTGCGTTTACGTGTCATTTCTACTAAACCTAGCTGACTAAAGCCACTAATGGTGATCCGGGTGCGATCCTTGGCTAACGCACTGCGGAGTTCTTTTAATACGGACTCGCGGTGCTCTAGGTTATCCATATCAATAAAATCAAGAATAATAATCCCGCCCAAATTGCGTAGACGTAATTGCCGAGCTATAGCTACGCTGGCTTCTAGGTTAGTTTTAAAAATGGTATCGCCAAAGTTTTTGCCGCCTACATAGCCGCCTGTATTGACATCGACCGTAGTCAGCGCTTCGGTTTGGTCAATAATTAAGTAGCCGCCGGATTTAAGTTCTACACGTCGAGCTAATGCGCGCTGAATTTCTTCCTCGGCACGTACTGTATCAAAGAGGGGGCGGCTACCACTATGATGATGAATGCGCTCAACCAAGGCGGGTGTATATACCTCGGCCCACTCCTGCATTTGTTGAAATACCATCCGGGAATCCACAATGATTTTATCTGTATGGGGCGACGCCACGTCGCGCAAGATACGTTGGTGTAAATGCAGCTCGGTATATAAGGTAGAAGGAGCGCCATGCGTTTTAAGGCGTTGTAATAAAATCCCCCACAGTTTTCTCAAATAAAGACTGTCGGCAATCAGCTCATCATCGGTGGCCATTTCTGCTTGCGTACGCACAATAAACCCTCCGTCTTGATTAGCCGCGAGTTCTTGTACGCGCTCTTTAAGTTCTTGACGGCGTTCTTCCTCGTCTATTTTTTGTGACACCCCTATATGCGGATCGTAAGGTAGGTAAACCAGCATGCGCCCAGCAATACTAATTTGAGTTGATAGGCGCGCCCCTTTAGTACCAATCGGGTCTTTAGTTACCTGCACAATTAATGACTGCCCCTCAAATAAGAGCTTTTCTATGGGTGTGGTAGGTGAACCTTCAAGTCGTTCTTTACGGTTTTGCCGTAAATCAGCCACATGAATAAACGCAGCGCGTTCTAGCCCGATCTCTATAAACGCGCTTTGCATGCCAGGCAGTACGCGTACGACTTTGCCTAAATAGATATTACCGACATAGCCACGTTGAATACTGCGTTCTATATGAAGCTCTTGAACTTGCCCTTGTTCGACCAACGCAACGCGAGTTTCAAAAGGGGTTACATTAATTAGAATATCTTCAGACATAAGTGCACTTATATAGAGAGGGGGAGGAAACACATAGCTTACGGCATTTTACTGAGATAAGGCGAAAAGCCTAAAGGTTCAGGGCAGCACTAACGAGCAGCACAAATAAAAAGAATAGATCTCTTAACCACGCTAGCTGCGTTCAATGTGGTGACTTGGTAAAGCGCTATATGGATTAATTTTAAAATAGGGCTTGCACTTTTACTTTAGTCTTGCTATAGTTTCATTTCTTTGGCGATCGCGGCTTATAAAGCGCAGCAAAAACAAGTCGGTGTTAAAAACCACTTGACGCCAAATAAAAAACAAGTCATAATTCTTTTCTTTCCTAGCCCGCAGGGCAGAAAAAAAGAAAAGCTTGCAAAAATAATTTTTTCAAGTTATGATTTAAAGCTTACCTGCTTAGTCAGGGCTTAAATTGAAGTGCTTTGCCAAGTGTTTTGATTTAAGCGGTGAAATGAAGGTCTTGCAAAAAATGCTTGACAGGTTTTAAAAAACACTTCATAATTCATCTTTCGCTACTTACTGCAACGTTAACACGTTTGTCAGCGTAGCGGCCTAGAAAGAAACCTTCGGGCGTATTTCTTTGCTCTTTAACAATTTAACAGCCGATAAGTGTGGGCGCTTGGAATGAGTGAGCTAACATCCTTTCACGAGGATGCGCCACATAGTTAT
>NZ_JAATIZ010000004.1 GCF_011927625.1 Paenalcaligenes hominis | reverse complement strand
TCCTTTTCCATTCCGAACAGGACAGTGAAACGCTTTCGCGCCGATGATAGTGGGCTGCGCGCCTGTGAAAGTAGGTCATCGTCAAGCTCTTATACTAAAAAACCCCTGTTGGTGATCCGACAGGGGTTTTTTTTCGTCTTTTTTGCTGAGTTACAGCACGATTTCGCGCTGAACCCGGGCACACCGTGCTGCCGCGAGGTCCCAGGCGGCACAACCAATGGTTTTATACAGCAAGGGGCGTTGGTGTTTGCGGTGGGATTCATCGTGATACAACGGCTGAACTGCTGCCCAATTCACACGAGCTTGAATTAAGTCGCCTGCTTCTTGGCGTGCCGCATCACTATTATCAACAAAAATATCACTACCCTGTACAGTAGCAGGATGAATTTCAGCCATTTCAGGTGTATAAGCCCCTACAGCAATGACTAAGCGATCTAATAAAGCCGTTTCGCTATAGACAGGCTTTGAGCTGCTTGTAACGGTAATGACCACATCCGAATCGCTAGGAACCGCTTGTACTGCCTGTAAAGTATGAGGTGAGCCAAGTCGCTCGATGAGTTTTTGGGCATTATGTGGCTGACGAGCTAATAAAGAAATAGTGGCTTGGGGATATAACGTCAGCAGCGCTTCGGCGTGACCATAAGCTTGGACCCCAGACCCAATCAATGTGACGTGTTTGGGTTGTTGCCACAGTAATTCAATACCCATCATCGACAATGCAGCAGTACGCCGTTCGGTGACGGTTGGCCCATCTAACACAAATAGCGGTGCGCCCGTATGGCCATCATAAGCACAGACTAAACCTTGAATAACAGGCTCACCTTGAGCGGCATTATGCGGCATCACGTTAACGAGCTTGTGCACCCCTATATCCTGTGCGGTTGCTGGCATAGAAAGTAATGTGCCGCCAGCTGGAAAAGCCAGTGCTTGGCGGGCGGGTGTGCTGATTTTGCCCTGAGCTTTTTCTTGGGCTGCGTGGATCAGCGCTTTAACTAAGGCGGGATAGGGAAGTACAGCTGCAGTTTGAGTTCGATCTAAGGTGGCTAAATGAGCTGGCATTATGGTTCCCTCTTGGAGTTATTCAATTAAGTCGGGTTTAGTACTGATCCACAACACCGTCGCGTCTTCGTCTGTATGATTTAATACGCGGTGTTGCATTCGGCTATCAATGTAAAAACAATCGCCAGGGTTCAGTACCGCAGGTTGGTAAAACTCGGTATGTAATTCAATCGAGCCCGTTAGTACATACACAAATTCTTCGCCAGCGTGGTGACTCCAGCCTTCATCTTTTTCTAGGGTCTGGGCTTTAATGCGGCTAATAAAGGGCATCATGCGTTTATTGGCTAATTGAGAACACAGCACAAGGTGTTCGTAAAGGGGCGTTTCATGCAGTTCCCCTTTGCCTTTACGTTCGATAGTGCGACGTCCTGCGCCCATGTGTTCTTGAGCTGGTGCAAATAGCTCGGCAACATCCAACCCAAACCCTTGAGCTAAACGTAGCAAAACATCATAAGTGGGTGAGCTGAGCCCGTTTTCTATTTTGGATAGACTAGAAGGGGCTACGCCACAGGCTTTGCTGGCTTGATCTAGCGTCCAATTGCGTTCTGTACGTAATGAACGAAGACGTTTAGCCAATGCAGAGGCGCTGGATTTAAGGGTATTAGTTGTCACTGTTGTATCCTAAGAAGTCTAGGGTAATGCCGTACACGTTTGATTGGATTTTCTGCCCCCCAGATAGGCGTCACGAACTTCGGGGTTTGCCAAGAGCTCGGCACCACTACCACACATTGCAATGCGTCCATTCACCAGTACATACGCTCGGTGTGCTAGAGACAGCGCATGATAGGCATTTTGCTCGACCAAAAATATGGTTTTACCTAGACTAGTAATGTCTTTAAGAATGTCAAAAATTTGTTTTACGATAAGAGGCGCTAGTCCTAGACTAGGCTCATCAAGCAATATTGTACGAGGTCTAGACATCAAAGCACGAGCCATTGCTAGCATTTGCTGTTCACCCCCTGATAAGGTGCCTGCACGTTGATTACGTCTTTCTTTTAGACGAGGAAAAAGAGCAAACATGTCTGCTTTGTCTTCTTCCATGTGTTCCATACCTATGGGCAGAGTGCCGATCAGTATGTTTTCTTCGACCGTCATGCCTGGAAAAATGCGGCGCCCTTCAGGGACTTGCGCAATACCGTGCTTGGCAATCTCGTGCGGTTGAAGTTGGTCTAGACGAATACCGTCGTACAGAATTTCTCCTTGTGTAATTTTAGGGTCACCAAAAATACTCATTAACAAGGTGCTTTTACCCGCGCCATTTGCGCCTATTAATGTCACGATTTCACCTGCGTGTACCTCAAGGCTGACGTCGTGCAAAACTTGAATTGAGCCATAACCACTGCAAATGTGGCGTATGTCTAATAAAGGCGTTGTCATGTAATAATCTCCGTGCCTAAATAAGCCGCAATAACGTGGGGGTCTTGACGTACTTCATCGGGTGAACCGTCAGCAATGACTTCGCCGTGGTCTAACACAATCACATGCTCTGAAATATCCATGACCAGACTCATATCGTGTTCAATCAGTAAAACAGTGACTTGATACTCATCACGCAATGCGTAGATTAACTCAGCAAGTTGCTCTGTTTCTGCTGGGTTTAGACCGGCAGCGGGCTCGTCTAGGCAAATTAAACGGGGGCTAGTACACATAGCACGCGCAATTTCTAGGCGACGTTGGCGTCCATAAGGTAAAGAGCCTGCTAGGACGTTAGCATCAGCACTAAGATGTAAGCGCTCAAGCCATTGCATCGCGCGGTCTACCCCGTCTTGTTCCTGCTGCTCGAAGCGGGAGCTAGCCAGCATCCCACGGAATAAATTGCCATCTAACTGTAGATGTTGTGCGACTAAGAGATTTTCTAACACCGTCATGTCTTGAAAGAGACGAATGTTTTGAAAGGTTCGAGCAATGCCTGCCCGAGCAACTAAATGCGAGCCACCAGTAAAAGGGCGCGTCAGCAGTTTGGCAATAGTGTGTTGTTTTTGTCCGTTATCATCATAAAGGTAAATGTTACCGGCAGAGGCATGATAAAAACCCGTCACGCAGTTAAATACCGTGGTTTTACCTGCTCCGTTAGGGCCAATCAAGGCAGTGATGGAGTTTTGATAAACCTTAAAGCTGATGTTGTTGTTGGCGATGATACCGCCAAAGCGCTGGGTCAGACCTTCGACTTCGAGTAGGATTTTTTTCATGGTTCAGAGCCTTTAAAGCTAGGGCGGCGGCCGCGAATCAAGCCATGAGGGCGCCAGATCATCATGGCAATCATGAGCAAACCAAATACCAGAACGCGGTAATTAGCAAAATCCCGCAATAGCTCTGGCAGTAAAGTCAGGACCAATGCCGCAATAATGACTCCTAGCATGGACCCCATACCACCTAACACCACAATAGAAAGAATGAGTACGGACTCAAAAAAGTTAAATGACGTTGGGTTGATAAAGCCTTGGTAAGTTGCAAAAAACACCCCCGCTACGCCGCCTGCTACAGCCCCCATCATAAAGGCTGAGAGCTTAACGTTGACATGGTTAATACCTAATGAACGGCACGCAATTTCGTCTTCTCGCAAGGCTTCCCATGAACGGCCTAAAGGCATATAGCGTAAGCGGTTAAAAAAGCGTAAGGAGATGGCGACAATGACAAACAAGACCACATAAATAAGCAATGACTTGTAGTCGTTGCTGTAAGGGATGCCGAAAAACTCGTGGAAGGGTTCGCCTCCACGTGTGGCTCGGC
The DNA here is from genome assembly GCF_011927625.1 of Paenalcaligenes hominis. Lineage (GTDB taxonomy): Bacteria > Pseudomonadota > Gammaproteobacteria > Burkholderiales > Burkholderiaceae_B > Paenalcaligenes > Paenalcaligenes hominis. The sequence continues at coordinate 346,225 of NZ_JAATIZ010000004.1, read as the reverse complement.
GTGAGAACTCTAAGCCAAACAAAGTAGGGCTAGGCGCTGCGGCACCGTTGGGGCCGCCAGTGACTTCCACCCAGCTGGTTAAAATTAAGCGAATAATTTCACCAAAGCCCAAGGTGACAATGGCTAAGTAGTCGCCTTGCATACGCAACACGGGAAAACCTAAAAGAGCACCGCTTAAGGCGGCAAAAATAGGGGCTAATAATAAGGCGGTCCAAAAGCCCATATCAAAATACTGATAACCCAAAGCAAGAAAATATGCCCCTACGGCATAAAAGGCGACAAAACCGAGATCCAAAAGCCCCGCCATACCCACTACAATATTCAGCCCTAACCCTAACAACACATAAATTAAGGCCAATGTGAGGTTGTCGAGCCAGGTTTTGGGTAACAGCTCAAAGTAGTTAAGCAAAATAGGCAAACTAAAGCCCAGCACGAAAAGCACTGGAACCAGATAACGCCAACTGTTAACTTGGTGCTTGATTTTAGGAATGCTGATGCCGTAGGCAAACAACACAAAGAGCACCATAAGAATCAAAGCCGAGGCAGCCCCTAAAGGCATATAGCCCAAAAAACCTAAACTGAGCAGCACGACGCAGGCGCCGAGTGCCAGGGCAAATAAACTCAGGGTTTTAGATAAGGGTGGGGCGGTACGCGACTCAACCTGCACATTGTGGGCGTCAGAACGTTTGAAATAATTTAAAAAGCGCACGCCACTAGCTGTTTGGGCCAACACCGCCACAGCAAATCGCCCTAAGCAGACCAGTAAAGCAATAGCAATCCCATTGACTGCCAATGGCTGACGCCAAGGCAGAAATACGAAATCATATTGTTTTAAGACGAGGTTGGTAATGGGACCCAATACCAATAACGTTAGCACCCCAGCTGTAAGCGCGTCTTTTAGTGCATGCAGCCAATTAATGGATAACGTGGTTTGATGGGTTTGAACGGAGGATTTATGCGTCAGTGTATTCATCACACTTTCTCCACCGCAGGTCGGCCTAATAAGCCACTGGGTTTAAATATGAGGACCAAAACTAAAATACTAAAGGCAAAAACGTCTTTGTAATCGCTGCTGACTAAACCAGAAAAAACCGATTCCAGCACACCTAATAGCAAACCGCCTAACATGGCACCTGGCAATGAGCCAATGCCCCCTAGGACGGCAGCACTAAAGGCTTTGATGCCAATGATAAAACCAACATAAAAGTCAAAAGAGCCATAATTCAGTGTGACCAACACCCCAGCAATGGCTGCTAAGGCTGAGCCAATGACAAAAACAGACGAAATGACTCGGCCGGTATTAACGCCTAGCATCGTGGCCATTTTTCGATCTTGTTGGGTGGCCCGAGACTGACGTCCCATACTGGTATTTTGAATAATCCAGGTCAGTACAGCCATCGCAATTAAACTGGCCGCAATAATAATGAGACTCATGTAGCGAATTTGAATGAATTCTGTGGCATTGCCTAAGCGAAAGCTGCCGGCAATTAACGTGGGTACCCCTTGAACATTGGGCCCTTGCGCCAGTTGAACGTAATTTTGTAAGACCAATGACACACCAATAGCGGTGATTAATGGCGCCAAGCGAGTGGTGCCACGTAAGGGTCTGTAAACGGTGCGTTCTATGCTCCAACCGTATAAGCCTGTAATAAACATGGTCACAATCAGTGTGGTGATCAAAGCAAACGGTACGGATTGAATGCCAAAATAACTGATCACTGCCAAAGTAATTGCACTGATATAGGCACTGACCATATATATGTCACCATGGGCAAAGTTAATCATGCCAATAATGCCATACACCATGGTGTAGCCGACAGCAATCAGGCCATAAATGGAACCGAGCGTCAGGCCGTTAATTAACTGTTGCCCTAAAATATAGCTATCCATGGGATACGTCTCCTGTTTCCGGTACAGCAAAGCGCTACGCCTTTAGGCGTAGCGATGAGAGGAAGGTGGGTTAAGGAAGTTCGTTGTAACCGCCGTTACTATCCCATTGATACATCACATAGTCGGGTTCTTTTAGATCGCCTTTCGCATCCCACTCTTTAGGCCCAAGTACCGTATCAACGCGGTTCTTTTTCAACCACTCTGCTAACTCCGTACCGCTCGTGCTATTAGCACCTGCTAGCGCTGCCGCTAAAGACTGGATCCCTGCGTAGGCATAGAGGGTAAATCCATCCGATTTTTGACCGGCGGAGCTAAGTTCAGCAATGACCCCTTTGCTGGATTCCATATTGCGTGGATCACGTGGAAAGCCCATGTACACGCCTTCGGCGTATTGATTGCCCCCAGCGGCAGTGACAAAGGCGGGGTCTACAATACCGTCATCCGACACATACGGCATTTGTAAACCTTGTTCACGAATTTGACGTACTAAGGTGCCTGCTTCCGCATACAGACCGCCAAAAAATACAGCGTCTACATTTTCACCACGAATTTTAGTGACTAAGGCGTTGTAATCACGTTCGCCACGGTTGACCCCATCAAAAAGCACCGTTTCAGTGCCATGGGTTTTAGCGACATCACGTGTGGCTTCTGCCAAGCCACGACCATAAGTGTCTTTGTCATGGACGACAGCAATCCGTTTAGCGCCGAGCGTATTGGCAATAAAATCACCGATCACCGTGGCTTGTTGGTCATCGCGACCACAAATACGCGTCATGGTTTCTAACCCGCGCTCGGTGACATCAGGGTGGGTGGAACCGGTTGCCATAGAAATAATATCGGCGTTGTCATAAATTTCTGAGGCGGGGAGGGTACTGGATGAGCAAAAATGACCTAGCACCGCAGCCACTTTGTCTTGATCAACTAAACGGTTTGCCACGGCGACGGCTTGTTTAGGTTCACACGCGTCATCGGCTTTAACTAAAACAAGCTCTTTGCCGTTAACCCCTCCTGCCTCGTTGATGGCTTTGGCTGCAGCAGTAGCGCCAATCCAAAGCTGATCACCAAAGGCAGCATTTGGGCCAGTAAACGGGCCAGCAACACCAATTTTTACTACCTCCTTCGCTTGCAAACCAAAAGGCAGAGTGCAAGTTAATGCTACAGCAAGTACATGTAAACGAAATCGTTTGTGCATGTTTGTCTCCTTGTCGTAATGAAAGCGCTTGAACCGCTAGAATTTATAGTGTGGGTTCAAACGAATGAGGTGTAGAGCTTAAACAATATTGAATTCCACAATGGGTTTACGCTCTAGAATGCGATCCCAACCAAGTCGGCTTAGATCTAAACTACGGAAGTGGCCATAAACAATGAGTTCGCTTAGGGCCCGTCCTACTGCAGGGGCTTGCTGCATGCCATGGCCACTAAAACCATTAGCAAACAGCACGTTATCAAGTTGGGGGTGCGAGCCGATAATGACGTTTTGATCTAAGGTGTTCATGTCGTAATGCCCTGCCCAACTGCGAACTAAACGCAGCGCTTCGAACGCAGGCACGCGTTCGGCTAATAAGGGCCATAACAACTCATCGAAGAGCTCGTGTTGTACATCAAAGTCGGTGCTGATTGGGTCGTTGTCAGCAGGCGGTGAAATGCCAGCGATAAAGCCGTCTCCTTCGGGGCGGAAGTAGGCACCGCTTGGGTCAATGGTCATTGGGCAATTGGGTAGCTGAGCAGGGCTTTGGAAATAAAAAACACAGCGTTTTTTTGACTCTACGGGTAGCTCGATACCCATTTTTTGTGCTAGAGCCGTAGCGCCTGTACCGGCTGCATTGATCAGCATATCGCAGGTTATTGTGGTGTGATCGTCAAGGGTAACGGCAGTGACAGTTGCATTTTTCTTGACCACATCCACCACGGTGCCTTGATGATAACGAGCCCCTAGCGCGGTGGCTTTACGGCGCATACCTTGCATCATGCCATACGCATCTAACCAGCCTTCACCCGCTAAGCCTAAGGCACCCGCGGTTAAATCAGCGGTATTCATCCAGTTGAATCGCTGTTGAATTTGTGCAGGAGTAAGCAGTTCTATTGCTGCTCCGAGCTGAGTTTGGGTGTGATGATTTTGCTCTAGGTGACGTTTGCCTTCTGCGGTGCTGGCTAAAAATAAATAGCCTCCTTCGTGGAAGGCGGGATCAGGGGCGTCATCGTTCACTTTCATCGTATCCGCAAACTCACGCAAAAACTGGGTACCAAATTGGGACATTTGGATGTTTTCTGGGGTGGTGAACTGATGACGAATAGAGGCTGCCGACAAAGTCGTGGCACAGTACTGATAGCTTAGGTCTTTTTCAATGACTAAAACGGAGCCAGTGAAATCGGGATTAGCAACGAGAAAATAGGCAGCGGCACTGCCTACCGCGGCGCCACCAACCACAATAACATCATAGTGGGAGTTCAACATGAGACGCAGACTCCTGAGTGCGAAGTAAATTAAGGTGACCCATGCCATAAAGCAGGCATTGGCTTATTTACATTATTTTCATAATTCAAAATAAAAGCGCTTGGTGTTTTCCCTTGGGCAATAAATTTCCTAAAAGAAAGGTGTTAACCTTAAAGTGAAAATTAACGTAGTAATAGAAAAGCCAAATGGGAATTTATTTAGCCTGTAGTGACCTCACTAAGGAGTCGATATGCAAATTGAAGAGTTGTTAAAACGCTTGGGTGTGGATCAGAACCACCATGCAGGACAGCAGTTGAAGGTCCATTCTCCGATTGACGGTGCTCAGTTAGCGGCCTTGGCAACACATAGCGTCGAAGACGTCGATACCGCCGTAGAAAAAGCACAAAAAGCATTTAACGAATGGCGTACTGTGCCAGCCCCACGACGCGGTGAGCTCATCCGATTATTGGGCGAAGAGCTACGTAAAGAAAAAGAAGCGTTAGGGCAACTGGTGTCGATGGAGGCGGGTAAGATCGTTGCCGAAGGCCAAGGCGAAGTGCAAGAGATGATCGACATCTGCGACTTTGCGGTGGGTTTATCGCGCCAACTGTATGGCTTAACGATTGCATCAGAACGACCAGGTCATCGCATGATGGAAAGCTGGCATCCCCTAGGCGTAGTCGGGGTGATCACTGCATTTAACTTTCCTGTGGCGGTATGGTCATGGAATACGGCGTTAGCTATCGTGTGCGGTAACCCTGTTATTTGGAAACCCTCGGAGAAAACTCCGTTAACCGCCTTGGCCTGTCAGGCTTTATTTGAGCGTGCCTTAGCTCGATTTGGTGATGCGCCAACGCATTTATCACAAGTGCTTGTAGGCGAGCGCGACGTGGGGGAACGCCTCGTTGATCATTCGGGTGTTGCTTTGGTCTCAGCGACTGGCTCTACGCGCATGGGCCGCGAAGTCGGACCGCGTGTGGCGGCACGTTTCGGACGCTCTTTGCTTGAGCTCGGTGGGAACAATGCGATTATTGTGACGCCGACGGCAGATTTGAGCCTAGCGGCTCGGGGCATTTTGTTTGGAGCGATTGGTACCGCTGGGCAGCGTTGTACTACTACCCGTCGATTAATCGTGCATGAAAGCGTTGCCGATGAACTACTAGAGCAGCTACGCCGTGCCTACCAAAGCGCTCAAGTCGGTAATCCACTCGATGCGTCTACGCTTGTGGGGCCTTTAATTGATAAAGCGTCATTCGACGCCATGCAAGAGACACTTGAGCAAGCTAAAAAGCAAGGGGGCACCGTGTTTGGCGGGGAACGCTGCTTAGAAGACCGCTACCCCGATGCGTGGTATGTCAAACCCGCTCTAGTGGAAATGCCAAGTCAGACCGAGGTGGTTAAACACGAAACTTTTGCACCTATTTTGTATGTGATGCGTTATCAGGACTTTGACGAGGCGATTGCCATGCAAAATGATGTGCCGCAAGGTCTGTCATCGGCAGTATTTACCAACCATTTGCGTGAGGCTGAGCGCTTTTTATCGGCAGCAGGCTCGGATTGTGGCATTGCTAACGTCAATATCGGCACCTCTGGGGCGGAAATTGGTGGCGCATTTGGCGGAGAGAAAGAAACGGGGGGCGGCCGTGAATCGGGCTCCGATGCGTGGAAAGTCTACATGCGTCGTGCTACCAACACCATTAACTACTCTACCGAATTACCGCTCGCGCAGGGCATTCAATTTGGTAGCTAACAACCACTCGCTCCAAGCCCCGTTCTTAAACGGGGCTTTTTATTATAAAAAACTAATAAAAATTGGCGGCTGATAGATTGTGTTAATATGAAGTCCCATTGACTTATAGAATTTACATGTCTAAATCTGCTCCTTATCAAACTCAGCTTCGTACTATTCAAATTCGGGGTCAAAAGCCCTTAGAAATCTATACTTTATTAGACCGCCAACAATACTATGACCCAAAAGGGGCTGCCAAGCGCTTGGGAATTTGTTCCGCCTCATGGCCATTATTCGGCATGTTATGGCCGTCTGGTTTACAACTGGCTAAAAAAATTGTGCAGCGTCCGGTCCAGCCTAATCAAAAAATATTAGAAATAGGTTGTGGGTTAGGGTTAGCGAGTTTGATGGCGCATCGTTTAGGCGCGAATGTCACAGCCAGCGATAGGCATCCATTAGCTCAGCATTTTTTAAATAAAAATGTGGTTAAAAACTTTCTCCCCGAGATTAATTACCGGCATGGTCAGTGGGGCTTAGAACAGGAAGTCAGTCTTCAAGACACAGGGGCAGCGCTCGTTTCAGAGCGTTATGATTTAGTGATGGGCAGTGATTTATTGTATGATCCCAGCAGCCCTAAACAGGTCGCTGACTTTATTCATCAGGTGGCGGCTCTGACTTCGGAAGTGTGGGTGATGGATCCAAACCGCGGCTATAGGAATCAATTTAGTCGAGCCATGGCGGCGTATGGATTCAGCTTGGTACGAGATAAAAAAATTCAGCGCCCCTACACGTATAGTCTGGAAGACACACCCCAACCGTACTCGGGCCGATTTCTCATCTACCGCCGAGACATTGCCCTAAACTAAACACAATTGCCTAGGCAGCAACAGTGTATTGCAAATGAGAACCATTGCTATTTGCAGGCGGGCTTGATACATTGAGGTCCTATCAAGCTATATATACAGAGAGAAATTATGAGCGCCCCTGCATCTGCCTTTACAGTGGAACGTGTACGTCATCCTATTGTGGTGCGTACCCTTACCGTCGTCACTATTGAATCATTATGTCCTAATTATGTCCGTATGGGTCTTGCTGGGCCTGACCTGGATGGCTTTGTTTCAATGGGGTTTGATGACCACGTTAAAATCTTTTTTGCGGCTTCTGCAGCGAAAACCCCAGTTATTCCTTATACGACCGAAACGGGGGTTGGCTTTCCAGAGGGCAGCGAAAAACCATTAGCTCGTGATTACACACCGCGCCATTATGATGCTGAAAAAGGGCTGTTGGAAGTGGATTTTGTATTGCATGATGATGGACCTGCTGGCAGCTGGGCGCGACAAGCTAAGGTGGGCGATACCCTAACTTTAGCAGGGCCTCGAGGTTCAATGGTGATACCTAAGGACTTCGATTGGCATTTGCTTATCGGGGATGAGACCGCCTTTCCTGCTATATCACGGCGTCTAGCTGAACTGCCAAAGCAGGTGGTGCCAATCGTGGTGTTGGCATTGACCGACCCTGAGTTAGCACACCATTTACCTTTTCACCCCCTTGCTCGAGTCCAAGTTGTAGCGCACTCGGATCAAGGCCAGCGGTTAACGGAAGCCATTGATGCATTAGAACTGCCTGCGGGTCAAGGCTACGCCTGGGCCGCAGCCGAATCAGCGGTAGTAAAGCACGTTCGCGAAAGCTTAGTGCAAACGCATGGCCTAAGCAACAAACAAATAAAGGCGTCCAGTTATTGGCGTTGTGGCGCTGCAGGCTTTCATGAAACCTTGACGCATTGACATCCTCCCGCCCTAAACGACGAGGCTTGATGTGCATTTTGGTAAACTGCCCGCGCAGAGTTGCCTAGCATTCATTATGTCTTATATAGACTGTTGTCCTCATACTAGTTATGTTTAAATAAGATGTTTTTAGTTTTGTATTTAGATTAAGCCTAATAGGGCTTAGTCAGTATTAAGGGAAACGGGAATGCAACCGCTCAATACGCTGGTACGAGTTAAACATCGTTTGGTTTTAGGTATGGCCTTAGGGGTATGGGGGCTTGCGAGCCAAGCGCAAAATACCCTTGGGCTGGGCACAGGGATTATGCCTAAGTACGAAGGGTCTAAGCACTATACCTCGCGCCTTTATCCTGTTCTTAGTCATCAAAACGAAATCTTTTTTATTACTCCCAAAGCGGAAATGCCCGCAGTAGGTTTGCAAAGCAAACTGACCGATGATTGGAAGGTAGGCGTATTTGCAGGATACCAATGGGGGCGTAAAGCCAGTGATGCGCATCGATTGACGGGTACCGACAGAATCAAAAACTACGGCAATGTAGGGGTGTTTAGTCAGCATCAAATAGGTGATCTCAATCTGGATGTGACGCTCTATCATGCCCTTAAGAAAGACTATGGCTTAGGGGTACAGCTAGCCGCCTCATACCCTATCTGGCAAGGAGGGTTAAGCGGCTTGCGTATTGGTGGTAATCTTGCGTTTATGAATACCGATGCCATGCAAACGCATTTTGGCGTTAAACCCCACGAGGCCGCAGCTAGCCAAGGGCAATTGCACACGCACAATGCCTCAGGGGGCTTAAAATCGGTGACTATTTATGGTTTATATACGTATCGCCTTAGTGACAGCTTCAGCCTAAACACCGCCTTAGGTTTAAAAAACCTGACTGGCGATGCCCGTAATAGCCCATTAACCGAGCAGAAAACCAGTGTGTATGGCTCAGTAGGTGTGGGCTATTCCTTTTAAGCACTAGCGGTTTAAAGCGGGTTGGTTTTTTTCCAGCACGCTTTTTACCGCAATGGTGATTAGTGCCATACTAGCTAATAATAAAGCGGCACTAAACGCACCAACAACTTTATGGTCATCGCTAAGCTGTTCAACTAACAAAGCCAAGGTTAATGTTTGCCCGCGTATCGCACCCGAGACCACCGAGACTGCCCCAAACTCGCCAATAGCGCGCGCATTACATAACACCACCCCATACAGCAGACCCCATTTGATTTTAGGTAGGGTGACATAGTAGAAGATTTGCCAGCCGGTGGCGCCCAGCGTCAAAGCAGCTTGCTCTTGATCTGAGCCTTGCTCTTGCATCAAAGGGATTAAAAGTCGAGCAATAAATGGGCTAGTCACAAACATCGTCACCATGACCAAACCAGGCCAGGCAAACATAAGCTGAATATCGTGATCAGCGAGCCATTGACCAAAATAGCTTTCAGCGCCGTACACCACCAAATAACATAACCCAGCGACAACAGGTGAGGTTGCATACGGGATATCGATAAGGGTCATGAGTAATTGACGCCCTTTAAATTGGTAGTGAGTGACACACCAAGCAAGCAGCACTCCAAAGACTAAATTAATAGGTACTGTCATGACAGCAACCAACAGCGTCAAGCGAATAGCATGCTGCATGTCAGAGTGAGTGAGCGCTTGCCAAAAACCGCTGAGCCCTTGACTGAAAGCTTGGCTAAAAATAAGCAGTAAAGGCAAAACCAATAAAATAAAAACCAAACTGACCGCTAAGGTGATCAGGCCACGTTGGGTAGCTGTTAAGTTTGTTTTCATGAGCTTAGTGTTTTTTATTAAAAATACGGTTTTGCATAAGCTGTAAACCGAACAGCAAAAGTAGCGAAGCCGCTAGCACGACCGAAGCAATTGCCGCAGCAGAGGCATAGTCGTATTCCGCTAAACGTACAAAGATCATTAAAGAGGACACTTCGGTTTGATAGGGCGAGTTGCCTGCAATAAAAATTACGGCGCCAAACTCGCCTAGACAGCGAATGAACGCTTGGGAGGCGCCTGTAATTAACCCAGGTAATAAAATAGGGACAACGACTAAATGAAAGCGTTGCCAAGCCGTTGCACCCAACGTATCTGCAGCTTCTTCTAGGGATTGATCTAAGTTTTCGATCAGAGGCTGCACAGATCGAACAATAAAGGGCAGGCTAGTGAAGCTCATGGCCAACACAATGCCATACCAGCTAAACGCTATTTTTATGCCCAATGGGGCAAGTAATTGACCCACCCAGCCATTTGGAGCAAATAAGGTAGCCAGCGTCAACCCAGCCACAGCAGTAGGCAAAGCAAACGGCAAATCAATTAAACCATCAATAAAACGGCGCCCAAAAAACTCGTAGCGGCTTAATACCCAAGCAAGCAATAAACCCATTAGGCTTACTAAAACAGTTGACCAAAAAGCGGCGCTAAGTGTGGTGCGATAACTGGCTAAGACACGAGGGTGCGTCACGGCTGCCCAGTATTGAGCTGCACTCATATCGCTGACATACACAAACAAAGCAGACAAGGGCAATAAAATAACGAGGCTAATATAAAGCACACTGACTCCCAGGCTTAAACCAAAGCCTGGGAGCACGGTTTTTTGCTCTATAAAACGCCAGTTAAATGTGGTGCTGGACATAATCAGAGACAAAAAAGTTATTGAGCTAAAAGCTGATCTAAGATGCCATCGCTACCAAAGTGTTGGCTTTGAATATCGCTCCATGACCCTAGTACTTCATTTGGATTAATTAAACGAACTGGCGCTAAATCGGTTTTTACGCTGTCATCATGAACCCGATAGTTATAGCGGCTTAGTAACTCTTGAGCTGGCGTAGCATAGAGATAATCTAAGTAGGCTTTGGCTTGGGCTGTGCTTTTTTGACGTTCCGTTACGCGTTCTACGACGGCAACCGGAAATTCGGCCAGTACGCTAACAGGCGGTACGATAACCTCGAACTCATGGTCTTTGAACTCATCGCTGTTAGCAATATTGATGACTTCGGACTCGAAAGTTAACAAAGCATCACCTTGGTTATTATTAGCAAACGCAACGGTGGCGCCACGGCCACCCGTAGGAAAACTTTCTACGTTATGAAGCAATTTTTTAACAAAGTCTTTGGTCTGAGCTTCGTCGCCTTTAAATTGCTCGTTGGCAAAGAGCCACGCCCCTAAGTAGCTGTAACGAGCATTCCCTGAGGTTTTGGGGTTAGGGAACACCACTTTCACGTCATCGCGTACTAAATCTTCCCAGCTTTTAATATTTTTTGGGTTGCCTTTGCGTACTAAAAAAGCAATGGTGCTGTAGTAAGGCGAGGCATTGTTAGGGAATTGTTCCTGCCAGTTTTTATTGACAAAGCCTCGTGCGGCTAATACGTCAATGTCTGGCACTTGGTTAAAGGTTACTACATCGGCTTTTAAGCCTTGCAAAATGGCTTGAGCTTGGCGTGAGGTTCCCGCATGCGATTGCTCTACAGAAAGCGGCTGTTGATGCTCTTGCTGCCAGTGTTGCTCAAACAAGGGGTTGTATTCAGCAAATAACTCGCGTGCAATATCATAAGACGCGTTCAGTAATTTGTCGTTATTGGCTGTCACCGTAAAAGGAGTCAGTGCAGCGGCACTAAACAAACTAATAGAGACGAGGGTTTTTTTCATTAGACTAGGCCCGATAGAGTAAGAGTGAATGTGTCTATTTTTCCTCAGCCCCTATATATCGGTAAACGATAGTTTTACTGTTTGCTTATTCTTAATTGATCTATTTCTATATTCTATTAAGATATAAAGATGCTTTCGCTTATGCGATAACATTGAGTCATTCCCTCTTTTTTATCGATTGCCATGTCCATTACTGTTCAGCATATTTCGCGTCGCTTCGATGACTACCAAGCTCTAAGCCGTATTTCTTTAGACATTGCTTCCGGAGAACTCGTGGCATTGTTAGGCCCATCAGGGTGTGGCAAGACCACATTGCTGCGTATTATTGCTGGGTTAGAGTCCGCCGATGAGGGACAAGTCTTTTTAGACGGCGCCCAGGCCACTCACACTCCGGTAAGAGAACGAGGCATTGGCTTTGTATTCCAGAACTACGCCTTATTTCCCTCAATGACAGTAGCGGATAATATTTCTTTTGGTTTACGGGTTTTGCCCCGAGCAGAACGCCCCAATAAACAGGCCATTAAAAAAACGGTGACCGAGCTGCTCGAGCTTGTGCAGCTAAGCGCCTTGGCTGACCGATACCCTGCCCAACTATCGGGTGGTCAGCGTCAACGGATAGCTTTAGCTCGAGCCTTAGCCATCAAACCCAAGGTGTTACTGCTTGACGAGCCTTTTGGGGCGTTGGATGCGAAAGTACGTAAAGAGCTACGTCAATGGCTACGCGAATTACACCACGAGCTAAAAATTACCAGTGTATTTGTTACGCATGACCAGGACGAGGCCGTAGAGGTCGCTGACCGTATTGTGGTGATGAACAAAGGCCATGTTGAACAAATGGATACCCCGGCAAAACTGTTCGCCTTTCCGGCCTCACCGTTTGTAAAAGAGTTTTTAGCCGCTTAGGCGAATGTTACACGCCCAATAATTGGCGCAAGTCCTGCAATAGGTCTTGCGCTTTTTGCCGTTCATAAGGCTGGGTGGCTAGATTTAACCAAGCAGGCTGCGGCCAAGCGGGATCCACGTGGTGACGCGCAATAATATGAAGATGAAGTTGAGGAACTTGATTGCCAAACGCGGCGAGGTTCATCTTATTGGCTGTGCTGTAGCGAGCCAGTTTCTCGCTGACGTGGCTGCATTCCATCATGAGTTGTTGTTGATCCGTCGGGTTAAGCTCGTAGATTTCACGAACTTCTGCACGGCGTGGGACTAAAATCACCCATAAATAACTGCTATTATTATTGAGCAATACGTCGCATAGCTCGAGCTGCCCTAAAAAAAATGTGTCTGCTTGCAGAGTGGGGTGGAGTTCGAACATAAATTACTACCCTTTAGAGATAACAATGACAACCAATTCATCTAGTCGAGTGTCTTCAGCGCACATAGCAAAACGCTATGCTGCAGGGCAACCCCCTCAAACGCTAGACCTAGATGGCTTAGCACACCCAGTGCAAGCTAATAGTATCGTGTGGTTAAGTTTAATTCATCCTACTGACGACGAACTACTGGAAATTTTACCGCACTTTATCGGTTCCCAATCGCGAGTACTGGATGAGGTAGTGGTCAAACACCGACGCCCTAAAGTGGTTGAGTACGATGCGGTCAGTCTTGTGGTTGCCATTACTTATAAAGTGGATCATGGGGTGTTACGTTTTGGTGAAACGCAGATTATTTTTGGGGCGGGCTACCTAATTAGCATTTGGCGCCATACTGCTATGACTGATACTGAAAGTCGCGCTGAACTCGAGGCCAAGCCCGATTTGCTTTTACGGGGTGCTGATTATGTCGTGGCAGAACTGTTAAACAGCATTACAGATAGCTATGCCAGTCAGTTGCTAACGCTAGAGTATCAAGTAGAAAAAGTAGAAGCCCAATTTTTTGGGGGGCGTTTTCACCATAAAGATATCGAAAAAGCCTACCATTTACGACGCACTTTATTACGCATTCAAAGCAGCATTGGGCCGTTAGCCGAACTGTCACGTCGTTTTAGTCGACAGCCTGCTTTAAGTTACGTAGGCGCATCTAGCCAAGCCTATTTTGCCGAGGTCGCCGACCGTATTGCCCGTCTATCAGAGCTAATAGGGGTGCTACGCGACACCACTGCTTTTGCGTTTGAAGGGGGCATGATGATTATTCAGCTGCAGCAAAACGACATTAGCCGCAAACTGGCCGCTTGGGCAGCTATTTTAGCCATACCTACAGCCCTAGCCGGTATTTATGGGATGAACTTTACATTGATGCCCGAGCTGGATTGGAGCTTTGGGTATCCGATGGTGATTGGGGTGATGGCCCTGGTGTGTAGCGGCTTGTATTACCGCTTTAAGAAAATGCAATGGCTCTAGCAGCCCTAGCGTAGCACGTCGGTTAAGACTGAATACAAAGCCGCTTAAAAAGACGAATCAGGCCCTTTCAGAAATTCTCGTTCAGCCGCCGTAGAGGCTCGCCCTAAAATGGCATTGCGATGGGGGTAGCGCCCAAATCGATCAATGATGACTTTATGTCGGATCTCATATTCAGTCGTGGTGGCATCGGTGTACTGCTCAAATAAACCCAGCGCTTGGTCATGAATTTTTTTAGATTCCGAATGCATAAATGGCATTAAAATAAATTGCCTCTCGCGTTGAGTAAGCTGTACGAAATGGGGGTGACGTAGCGCTTCTTGGGCCAAGGCTAAAGCCATTGGGTCTTGAGCAAAGGCACGTGGCCTGTTGCGCCAAATGTTGCGCGAGAATTGATCTAATACAATAATTTCAGCTAAACGCCCGTGCAAGCTATGACGCCAGTGTGCGCATTCGCCTTGGGCAACGGCTTCGGTGGTATGTAAAAATTGCTGCGTAAGACGTCGATCAAACTGCGCATCTTTAGTGAACCATTGTTCAGGCGTTGTCACATGTGCCCAAAAGTGTAAAACAGCCTGTGGGCTAAGAGCGGTAGACATAGTGATCCTCGTAGTTATTGCACTAAGATTTTATTTAAGAAGTCTTTGGTACGGGCTTGGCGAGCATCTAGATTACCAAAGAACTCATCGGTAGGGCAGTCTTCAAGAATATGTCCCCCTACATCCATAAAGATCACTCTGTCACTGACGCGACGGGCAAACCCCATTTCATGTGTGACACACATCATGGTCATGCCTTCGTGAGCCAGTCCAACCATCACATCTAAGACTTCACCCACCATTTCTGGGTCTAGGGCGGAAGTGGGCTCATCAAATAGCATGACGATGGGGTCCATGCTGAGTGCTCGCGCAATCGCTACCCGTTGTTGTTGTCCCCCCGAAAGCTGACCAGGAAATTTATCTTTATGGGCGGCAAGCCCAACGCGTTCGAGGTATTTTAAACCATGGGCGTAGGCGTCACTTTTACTGCGCCCCAGTACACGCATTTGGGCAATAGTGAGGTTTTCTGTAACAGAAAGGTGGGGGAAGAGTTCGAAGTGCTGAAACACCATACCCACACGACTGCGTAATTTAGGTAAATGGGTTTTGGGGTCGTGCACAGGCGTGCCCTCTACCCAAATTTCGCCTTCTTGAAAAGGCTCGAGGGCATTGATGGTTTTAATTAGGGTGGATTTTCCCGAACCAGAAGGGCCTGCTACCACGACTACTTCGCCTTTATTCACTACAGTGGAACAGTTAGTGAGTACTTGGAAGTCCCCGTACCATTTAGAGACATTTTTCATTTCAATCATTGTGTATCCCTTAGCTTAGCGAATGATGGCGATTTTTTTATGTAAGCGTTTAACTAGCCACGACAGTGAATAACAAATAATAAAATAAACCACGGCAGCCCCAATATAGGCCTCGATAGGGCGACCAAAGTTCTTGCCGGCGGTTTCAAAGCCTTTAAGTAAATCGTAGGCGCCAATCGCATACACCAATGAGGTATCTTGGAAAAGAATAATGGTTTGTGTTAATAGCACAGGTAACATGTTACGAAAGGCTTGAGGCAAAATAACCAAACGCATGTTTTGGCCATAGGTCATGCCTAGCGCCTGACCCGCAAAGACTTGGCCCCGTGGAATGGACTGGATACCTGCGCGCATGATTTCACTAAAGTAGGCCGCTTCAAAGGCAATAAAGGTAGCAATAGCCGAGGTTTCGGCACCTACGGCTACCCCTAAAATCATAGGCATTAATAGAAAAAACCACAGAATGACCATGACTAATGGGATGCTGCGCATGCCGTTGACATAGATGGTGGCTGGTAAAACAAGCCAAGGTCGTCCTGATAAACGCATTAATGCTAAAAGCGTACCAAACACTACCCCGCCTAATGTAGCGACTAGGGTAAGCCATAGACTGAAGTAAAGCCCTGAAAGAACATAGTCGCTAAGCAGGCTCCAGTTATAAAAGGCGGCATCAAATTGCATGTTAATGCCCCCCTTGTGCGCTGCTAATAAACCCCGGGATTTGTGTGCGTTTTTCTATGAACGCCATGATTCGGTTAATCGCAAAGGCGGTAATAATATAGAGAGAGGTAACCGCTAAATAAATTTCTACCCCTCTTGAGGTTTCTTCTTGGGCTTGCATGGCAAACATAGTGAGTTCGGCTATCGAGACCGCAAATGCAACCGACGAGTTTTTCACTACGTTCATGGACTCGCTGGTTAACGGCGGAATAATAATCCGAAAAGCCATGGGCAAAAGCACATAGCGATAACACTGTATCGTCGTAAAGCCTAACGCTAGACCTGCATAGCGTTGGCCTTTGGGCAGGGACTCGATGCCAGAGCGTACTTGCTCGGCAATACGAGCTGAAGTGAACACGCCTAATGCGCAGACCACAAGGAAAAAGCCCGACACATCGCGTAATACAGGCACAAACGTAGGGGCAACGTGATACCACAGAAAGATTTGAACTAATAAAGGAATATTGCGAAACAGTTCAACCCACGCGTTGCCAAGTCGAACCAGCATAGGCTGGTGCGGCAGGGTGCGGATGGCCCCTACAATAAAGCCTAAAAGTAAAGCAATCGCTAATGCGCTGAGAGAAACAGAAATAGTCCAACCCCAAGCCGAAAGCATCCAATCCAAATACGTCGTGGAGCCGTTTTCTCCAAAACAACCTTTAACGACTTCCATGTCTAGGTCATCTCGACAAAATACTTGCCAATCCCAAGTCATGCGACCCCCTGAATATAAAGCCAACAACAATAAATACGCCTAGGGCATGAGTACGATGTAACGACAAAACCCCTGTAGAAGGGGTTATGCCATAAAACTAAAAGGGAGAGTGATTAGAATTTGTAGTCTTCCATGGGTTTGTCATTGGGGTTAGCCCAAGCGTCTTTGGTGGCTTCGGAAAGCTCGAGCCCAATCACAGTGCCTGCTGGCGGGGTAGGCTGCAAAAACCATTTGTCCCACAGAGTATTGAGCGTGCCGTCTTCGATTTGACGTTGGATGCTCTTGTTGATGGCGGCTTTGAGCTTGTCATCATCTTTGCGCAGCATGCAAGCGATAGGCTCGACACTGAGGGTCTCGCCTACGATTTTGAAATCAGCCGGATTACGGGCTTTTGAAATATTGGCGGCTAGAATGGAGCCATCCATTACAAACACATCAGCGCGACCGGTTTCAAGTAAAAGAAAGCTGTCTGCGTGGTCTTTACCCATGACCTCTTTGAAGTTGATGCCTTCGGCGCGTTTGTTACGGCGTAGCGTTTGGACTGAGGTAGTGCCTGTTGTTACCGCAACGGTTTTACCATCGAGGTCGGCAATAGAGCTAATGCCAGAGTCGGCCTTGGTGGCCATACGCACCTCTTCAACATAGGTGGTGTTGGCAAAATCAACGTCTTTTTGGCGGGCTTTGTTATTAGTGGTTGAGCCGCATTCAAAGTCAACACTGCCGTTTGTCACTAAAGGAATGCGGTTTTGTGATGTCACTGGCTGGTATTTGATTTCTAGTTTTTCCAAGCCTAAGTCTTTGCGTAAGTCGTCTACAATATTTTCTGCCATTTCCGTATGGAAACCGACATATTTTCCATTACCTAAGGTGTAGCCTAAACCAGAGGACTCTCGCACCCCTAAGGTGACAGATCCAGAGTCTTTGATTTTTTGCAACGTATCTGTAGCTTGGGCCAATGCACTGCCTGAGGCTAGAGCAAAGAGTGCAGCAGCGATGAAATGTTTTTTCATACAGGTTCCTTGAGTCGAACTACCAATAGATAATTAACTACTCTTAGGTTAACTAAGCCATTTGATTCTAGAAGCAATTAATTACAACGACTAGTAGGTTTATACCTATATACAGGACTTCCTTTGACATCCTCCCCCGCCTAAAGGCCGGGGATTCCTACGGCGCTCAAGGGAGGCATTGAGCCGTCCCAGAGTCGCTTCGGTGGGTTCCTGCTGCTGGCGGCCTGACTGCACCACTCACTTCACAGGCGAACTGGGCGTGTCCCGCCCTTAATACATTGATCGCACCAACCACATCGGCATGCTCCTCGAAACTGCATTGCACACAGGCGAAGGCCGCTTGCGTAGGACGATTTGATTGACTGCAATGCCCACATTCAGGGCAAGTCTGACTGGTGTAATGCGGGGGCACCGCAACAAGCCACCCCCCCGCCCACGCCATTTTGTAGTCTAGCTGACGGCGGAACTCGAACCACCCTTGATCCAGTATGGCTTTATTCAGGCCGGACTTGGACCGAACGTTTCGCCCCGGTTGCTCGGTGGTGCCTGCTGCCGACTTGCTCATGTGATTTACGGTGACGTTTTTCACTGTGTCCCGTACCTCGCGACGGTTGCGGTAGCGCACCCAGCTCAGTTTCGGCAGAAAGATACGGCTGTTTTCCTGATCGAGTTTGCAGCCTCGCGGGTAACGGAAACGGTCTGACTGGCCTTTTTTCTTGAAGCGGGGAAAAGCGGCGCGTTTGGCAAAGAAGTTTTTGTAAGCACGTTCTAGGTCTAAGACGCTAGCGCGTCCGCGCTATTCATCTGCGCCCTGAACGACGGGGTTTTCCGCGCGATTTGATAAAACAGGTCAACCCACAAGGGGAGCCAATCGGCATGAAAAAAATAACAGCCAACAGTATGCACTGAACACGTTACGTTAATTAAAGCGTACCTCGTCTAAGTCGAGTTTTTGAACTAAATCTCGGGCTAGCTCATCGGAAATCTTGTGCTCTTTGGCAAGCTGATAAATGCTTTGGCGAGCAGCAGTAATAATTTTTAATCGCAACAAGCGCTCGGTATGGTGTTTTTTGTAATCAAGACTTGTGCTGTCAGTAGGATAAGTAAAGCTATTGGCAAAATCAGATAAAAGCCTGGTTTTGACTTCGTCATAATAGGCTTGATCTAAATCGTGTTTATCTAGGCTAGTAATAAGCTCATCAATGTGTTCAGCAGCCACGGCATGGGCTGTTTGAATAGCCATGTGCGTTTGTTTTTCATGAGAAGCGGTGGTTGAGCGAGTGGGTGCTAAATCTTTCAATAACCACGGCAACACCACACTAGCTAAAATAAGCGAAATAATAATGACCGTTGCTGCCAGAAAAATCGCCAGATCACGCCCTGGGAATTGAGCACCGTCAGGCAATAACAACGGCAATGTCAGCACACCCGCCAAGGTCACGGCACCCCGTACCCCAGCAAAAGATAAAATAAGAATATGGCGCCATTGGGTAGCAAGGGTTTCAGGTGTGTGCGTGAACAAGCGCATTAAAAACAAGGAAAGGCTGACCCACACAAAACGCAACGCCGTCAAACTTAAACAGATAACTAATGCATAAATCACTAACCACCACGGGTTGTGATGGCCGGTTTCCTGTACTAAGCGCACGGCATTAGTAAAAATGCCGGGTAGCTGTTCGCCAAGCAACACAAACATAATCCCGTTCAGGGTGAATTGCAACGTGTCCCAGAGCGCAGTACGGCGAACCCGAGTTAATGGAGCAATACGCCCGGAAAACTCAATGGTGCTCATTGTGAGGCCAGCAGCGACAGCCGATAAAATCCCAGAGCCGCCAATTTTTTCAGCCACAATATAGGCAGCGAAAGGGGTCAAAATACTTAAAAGCAGCTCGGAGCCTTGTTCTTCGCCAAAACGGCGGGTAAAACGTTCACGTATAAAGGACAAGCCCCACGTGACCATGACACCTGTCATCAAACCAGCTAAAGCGACCCAGATAAAAGACGATGCGGCTTGCGTCAAAGAAAAAGCGCCCGTCATGGCGGCAAGCACGGCCATTCTAAAAGCCACTAGGCCACTGGCATCATTAAATAGAGCTTCCCCCTCGAGGATGGACATAAGGCGCTGTGGCACAGGGAGGCGACGCGTGATGCCGGCCACCGCCACTGGGTCAGTAGGAGACACAATGGCTGCCAAAGCAAAGCTCACTGCCAATGGCATAGCAGGGATCATCCAGTGAATGATATGGCCTAAGCCCAAAACAGTAATAAACACCAAGCCAAAAGCCAGATGAAAAATACCTGCTTTATCACGCATCAAGGCGTCTTTAGGAATACGCCAGCCATCAAGAAACAGTAGAGGAGGAATAAAAAGCAAAAAAAACACCTCGGGGTTGAGGCTGATGCCCTCTTTAAACACCCCTGCAATCACAATACCAAAAAGGATTTGGATTAAAGGAAGAGGAACCCCCCAAGGCAAGACTCGGCCAATCACGCCGCTAAGCAAAATAGCAATGAGCATGGTGAAAATTAACCCAATGCTTTCCATGACCCTCTCCATATAAACGTGACGCTAAGTATTCTAATCGAGTGTTCTGTAAACAGCATCAAAAATAAACACATAATGCTATGCTAAGGCCATGGAATCCAGAGTACGACGTGGATCCACCGTGCAGTTTTGAATTCAGCTCGTACAATCCCCAGGAGGAGTAAGATGAATTTAATCGATTTGAAACGGTTTGGTATCAGTCTCGACTTTCCCTATAAAAAACGCTATGAAAACTATATAGGAGGAAAATGGGTAGCACCGGTAGGGGGTGAGTATTTTGAAAATATTACACCTATATCTGGCGAAGCATTCTGCGAGGTGGCGCGTTCCAATGCTGATGACGTCAATTTAGCTTTGGATGCGGCTCATGCTGCGTTTCGGTCTTGGGCAGATACACCTGTAGCCGAGCGTTCAGCGGTATTATTGCGTATTGCCGATCGCATCGAGCAAAACCTAGAGCGCCTTGCGGTGGCAGAAACACTGGATAATGGCAAACCCATCCGTGAAACCATGGCAGCAGATCTACCTCTGGCCGTCGATCATTTCCGTTATTTTGCTGGGTGTTTGCGCGCTCAAGAAGGCGCGATTTCAGACATAGAAAAAAACACGGTTGCCTATCACTTCCAAGAGCCCATTGGGGTGGTAGGGCAAATTATTCCATGGAATTTCCCTTTATTAATGGCCGCATGGAAATTAGCGCCTGCCTTAGCGGCAGGGTGCACCATTGTCATGAAACCCGCCGAGCAAACACCGGCTTCGATTATGGTGTTGATGGAAACAATTGGCGATATCTTGCCTCCAGGGGTGGTCAACATCATTAACGGGTACGGTAAAGAAGCAGGAGCAGCTTTAGCATCTAGTCCACGCATTGCAAAAGTCGCTTTTACTGGGTCTACACCCGTTGGCCAACAGATCCTGCGCAACGCGGCAGATACGCTAATCCCCGCAACCGTAGAACTAGGCGGTAAAAGCCCTAACATTTTCTTTGAAAATGTGATGTCGGCTGATGATGCGTTTTTGAATAAAGCGCTCGAGGGAGCGGCTATGTTTGCACTTAACCAAGGCGAGGTGTGTACCGCTCCTTCTCGTTTATTAGTCCAAGAATCCATCTATGAATCCTTTATAGAAAAAGTGATCGCTCGAGTTGAACAAATCAAAAAAGGCCACCCGCTCGATAAAAGCACCATGGTGGGGGCGCAAGTCTCTCAAGCCCAGCTTGATCGTATTTTGGGCTACATTGATCTAGGTCGCGAAGAAGGGGCCACCTGCTTAACGGGGGGCGAACGTAACCGCATGGGCCAAGAGCTTGACGAGGGGTTTTTTGTTAAGCCCACCTTGTTACTGGGCAAGAACACCATGCGCGTGTTTCAGGAGGAAATTTTTGGTCCTGTAGCGGCCGTCACCACCTTTAAAGACGAAGATGAGGCGTTAGCGATTGCAAACGACACCATCTTTGGTTTGGGGGCAGGGGTTTGGAGCCGTGATGCGTCTCAAGCCTACCGAATGGGGCGAGGCATTCAAGCGGGGCGCGTTTGGACAAATTGCTATCATATGTATCCGGCTCATGCGGCCTTTGGCGGTTACAAGCAATCAGGCATTGGGCGTGAAACCCATAAAATGGCCCTAGCTAATTATCAACAGACCAAGTGTTTGCTGGTTAGCTACAGCGACGAAGCTTTGGGTTTTTTCTAATTACTTAGATTAGGTCTGCACCCCACTCGATAGGAGTGGGGTTTTTTTATGGCATCACGCACGGATTGGGTCGGGTCGTGCTAGCCACACTAAGCCTAACAGCACCACAAAAATAATAGCAGACGCATAGAAAATATCAGTAGCCGCTAAGGTTTGGGCTTGTTGGGCAATAATGTCGTCAATCAGATTAAGGGCCTGCTTTGAGCTTAAGCCTAACTCGTGCAATTGCTCTGTATACCAATCAAAGGCGGGCTCTCCGGGACGAGCGAGTTCGGTCATCTGAGCATGGTGCAGACTGGTGCGGTCACTCCATAATGTCGTGGTAATCGAGGTGCCAAAGGCGCCAGCTAATAAGCGGGCAAAGTTTGATAAACCTGCAGCAGCAGGGATGCGATCCGGTGCTAAGCCAGACAGCGTGATGGTGGTAAGTGGCGTAAAGAAGGTCGCCATGGCCGCCCCTTGAATGAACGTAGGCAACATGACGGTGTAAATACTAACATCGGTGCTAAATTGCGAACGCATATAGCTTGTTAATGCAAAAATAACAAAGGCAAAGCTAATGATCCAGCGCGGATCATAATGCGATAAAAGTCGCCCAACCAAAGGAGACAAAATAATCGCTAATATGCCTACGGGTGCTAACGCAATGCCTGCCCAAGTCGCCGTGTAATGCAGTGTGCTTTGTAACCATAAAGGTACTAAGACCACGGCACCAAAAAATACCCCATAGGCAACCGAAATCATAATCACACCAGAGCTAAAATTGCGTTGCTTAAATAAGCTTAGGTCAACAATGGGGTGAGCGGCGGTAAATTCCCAAATTAAAAAATACACAAAGCCCACTACAGTAATAACGGCCAGCGCAATAATAAAAGGGCTAGCAAACCAATCAAGCTCTTTGCCTTTATCTAGCAAGATTTGTAACGCGCCCACCCAAATCAGAAGCAACGTAAGGCCCATGAGATCAATAGGTAGACGACGGCGCTCTGAGTCACGATCTTTGTAGATATGCCAACACACCCAGCCAGCTACGAGCCCAATCGGTACATTAATATAAAAAATCCAAGGCCAACTGTAGTTATCGGAAATCCATCCGCCAAGTAATGGTCCTGCAATGGGACCAACTAAAATGGTCATACCCCACATGGCAAGGGCCATTCCTGCTTTGTCGCGCGGATAACTTCCTAGCATAAGCGCTTGCGATAAGGGAATCATAGGGCCAGCTACCGCACCTTGCAATATTCTAAAAAACACCAACGATTCCAATGACCAGGCTAAACCGCAAAGCCAAGAGGCTAAGACAAACAGCAACATGGACAGGACAAAAAGGCGTACTTGTCCGAAGCGTTGGGTTAACCAGCCTGTCAGAGGTACGGTAACAGCGTTAGCCACACCAAATGAAGTAATGACCCATGTGCCTTGGGTAGTACTTACGCCCAAATCGCCGGCAATAGTTGGTATGGAGACATTGGCAATTGACATATCCAGTGCATTCATAAAGACAGCCACGGATAAAGCAATCGTTCCGGCAACTTTGGCTTTACCTTCTAAAGGTGGGTAGGTTTTAGAGGGGGTGGTGGTGTCAGAGCTCATGAGCTTAAGTTATCAGTGATTAACGCATGTATACGCTGCTCTACTTGTTCCGTGTCTGAACTCAGTGGAATAGAGGGGGTAGACGCCGCCGGTAGGAGTTTTTGTACTGGCTCGTCTAACGCCACCTTGGCATGCATGGATAGACCCGCCCGTAAAGGAAATTGAGCTAACTCATCGGGGTCTAATTGAATACGTACCGGCACACGTTGGATGACTTTAATCCAGTTGCCACTGGCATTTTGTGGGGGTAATAGCGAGAATACCCCACCTGTGCCGGCTGAAATACCTTCGATCACGCCATGAAAACGTTGTTTTTTACCGTAATAATCTGAATACAAACTAACAGGAAGACCTGGTTTGAAATGAGTTAATTGGTTTTCTTTAAAGTTAGCCTCGACCCAAAGCTGCTCGGGGGCAATCACACTAAAAAGGGGTGTGTTCACATTAATGGACTTACCTAACTGCGCAGAGCGTTGCGCTAACACACCGCTAATGGGGGCGCGAATAGTGGTGCGCTCTACGTCCAACCAGGCTTGGCGCACCGCTTGTGCTGCGCGGAGCACATCTGGATGTTGAGCAACCTCCGTATGGGCAGTGAGAGCTTGATTCGTTTTAAGCTTAGCTTGTGCGGCTTCTCGTGCTGCACGTGCTCGAGTTACAGCAGCCTGAGCCTGTGCTTGAGCTGTACGGGCATGTAAGAGCTCTTCACCGCTGACACCACCCGCTTTACCTAGTGTCTGGCGGCGCTTTAGATCTTGATTAGCACGAGAAAGCTCGCTGTTAGTGGCTTCGATATTGGCCTCTGCCTCAAGAATGCTGGCTTTAAGCGCCTCGGTTTCTGTGTATAACGTTTGCGTATGACGAACCACTTGGGCTAATTGGGCCTCTGCTGTTTGCAAAGCAAGCCGGTAATCGGTGTCATCAAGCTGCACAATCACGTCACCTTGTTGTACGGTTTGGGTTTCATCGGCGTATAGCGCAATCACCGTGCCGGGAACCCGGCTACTGATGGGAACCAAATTGCCATGCACATACGCGTCCTCAGTACTTTCAAATTGCGCAGCAAAACTAAACCACCAAATGGCATAACACACGCCAATAACAATGAAAAAGAAGGTGGCAAAGCGCAGCAAGGGTTTGCGTTTAGGATGAGTGGGGGTTTCAGTTGAGCTCATGGTAAGAGACAGGAGAAATTGAAAAAGAGGTTAAACCTGGGGTCGGGTTGAGGTTTCGGTGGCAAGCGCACCATTGGCAATAATACGTTGTAGTAAACGCAAGCAGAGTTGAATTTCATCATCACTAAAACCCGCCACGTGCAGATTTAAACTGTCGGCGACCAAAGGCAAGATGGCTTCGCAGACGTTTTCCCCAGTTGGGCTTAATTTCAGTTTCATGACGCGTCGATCTATAGGGCAGCGCTCTCTGTAGAGCAAGCCTTTGGCTTCTAGACGATCCAGCGTGCGCGTCATTGCACCGGTATCTGTATTTTCTCGTCGTGCTAATTCACCGGCGGTGTCTAACCCTGCATAGCGAATTAAGACTAAAGGCCGCCATTGCATAGCGGTGAGTCCCAATGGGGCGCTTTGCTCATTCAGCATGGCATTGATGCTGGCTAAGGCTTGTCTGAGTAAATGACTGAGATTGTTATTGGCTTGTAATGAGTCGGGAGTGGGCAAGTAATACGTAGAGGGGATCATGAGCACCTAAACAAAATCCAATGTTTAGGTATTTTGCACTCAATTAGCTGCTTAGGCAACTACTGACTAGGCAGTAATGACTTGAAGGGTTAACCCTAGTTACTTTTCAGGTGTAACCTGATTAAGTTTGCAGTGAACTATTTGAGCCATAACCGTAATACCTATACATAAACTGGGGTTTAGATGCTGCAAGGCCAGCATTGGTGCGGCCTAACGGTAATAACCATTTATTTTATTCAAGGAGAATCCATGTCAAACAACAATAAGGCCATGGACGCAGTACCTAAAGCTGCACATAAACGTGTGTTGCTAGCCAGTCTAACGGGCAGCTCAATCGAGTGGTTTGATTTCTTTTTATATGCCACCACAGCCGCATTAGTTTTCAATAAGCTTTTCTTTCCTACCGATGATCCGGTGGTGAGTTTGATGTTGGCTTACTTGTCGTTCTCGTTAACTTTCTTTATTCGCCCATTGGGTGGATTTATTTTCGCTCATATTGGTGATCGGATTGGCCGTAAAAAAACCTTAGTGATTACCTTGTCGTTAATGGGAGCAGCCACGGTACTTATTGGTCTGTTGCCTACGTACGAGATGATCGGTGTTTGGGCACCCATTTTATTGATTACATTACGCTTAGTCCAAGGGATGGGCATTGGGGGCGAGTGGGGCGGGGCGCTGCTTTTAGCGTACGAATATGCACCAGAAAATCGCAAGGGGCTATTTGGTAGCGTACCGCAAATGGGTGTCACGATTGGCATGCTATTGGCGACATTAGCGATGGCGTTAATGAGTCAGCTCCCCGACGAGCAGTTCATGAAATGGGGCTGGCGTGTGCCTTTTGTCGCAAGCGCAGGCTTGGTCTTGTTGGGGTTGTGGATTCGCAATGGCATTGATGAAACACCCGCATTTAAAGAGGCAAAACGGACTGGCGATGTATCTCGTCTGCCTCTGGTTGAAACATTGAAAACGCATAAACGAGAAGTGTTAATTGCCGTCGGTGCTAAAGTCGTAGAAACCGCACCCTTTTATATTTTCTCTACCTATGTGGTCAGTTATGCCACGGGTGCTTTAAGCTTTAGCCGCATTGAGGTATTAAATGCGGTGACGATTGCTACCTTAGTTACCACCCTGTGTATTCCGTTAATGGGGTTGTGGTCGGATTATATTGGCCGTAAGCGTTTATTTATTTTTGGCGCGATTGCCATGGCGTTGTATGCGTTCCCTTATTTTATGCTGTTAAATAGCGATAGCTATGCACTCTTGGTCTTAGCGACGGTATTAGGCTTAGGCATTATTTGGGCGCCGATCACAGCGGTATTAGGCACCATGTTTTCAGAAATTTTCGCCACACGAGTGCGTTATACCGGGATCACCTTAGGCTACCAAATTGGTGCCGCTTTAGCAGGTGGGACAGCGCCACTGATCGCCACATGGCTCATGAGCCGTTATAACGGGTCTTGGGTTCCAGTAGCGGTTTATATTATTTTGACTGCTATTATTTCTTTATTTGCTGTCGCCACAGTACGAGAGCAAACTATCTCGAGGTAAAAATGATTGTCCTGGACTCAACGACTACCAACGAATTATTGCCGTTTGATCAGCTTGTGCCTGCATTACGGCAGGCTTTTCAGGCAGAGATTACGGTTCCTCTGCGTCATAACCACAGCATTGAATGCGGTATGGAAAAAGGCATTACGCTGATTATGCCTGCTTGGGATCAGCATCAGTACATGGGCATAAAAACCGTCAATATTTTTCCTAATAACAGAGAAAAGAATCTGCCTGGCTTACACTCTACCTACTTATTATTCGATGGTACTACGGGGCAGCCGCTAGCTACTATTGATGGGGATGCGATTACATCTAGGCGTACGGCCGCTGCTTCTGCTTTAGCAGCCAGTTATTTAGCTCGTAAAGACGCGAGCCGTTTGTTGGTGGTGGGTTCAGGTCAAGTCGCTGCGTATTTGCCAGCTGCTTATGGGGCTGTTCGTGATCTCACCGAAGTACTGGTATGGAATTACAATCCAGCAAGTGGCCACGCATTGGTTGAACAGCTGCAGCAACAGGGCGTAAATGCGCGTTGGGTAGATGATTTAGAGCACGGGGTGCGTGCCGTAGATATGATCAGCTGCGCCACGTTATCTGAACAGCCCTTAATACGTGGTAGTTGGCTACAGCCTGGACAGCACCTCGACTTAATCGGTAGTTTTACTCCCACTATGATCGAAAGCGACCCAGACTGCTTTAAGCACACTAGTGTGTTTGTAGATACGGATGAGGCACCCATGAAAGCGGGCGACTTGCTAGAAGCATTTAAAGTCGGTGTATTACAGGCTGATGCAATTCAAGCTACGTTATTCGATTTGTGCTTAGGACATCATTGTGGACGTCGTGCCAACGAAGAAGTCACTGTTTTTAAAGCCGTGGGAAATGCACTTGAAGATCTAGCTGCAGCCGTGTTAGTTTACGAAAGCCATACGCGCAGTTAATGGTGTTCTGTGTTGTATAAAAATGGCCTCTTTTAAAAGAGGCCATTTTTTGTTAGGCGCTTTAGCTATCTCTAGAGATAATGGATATATACGAAACTAAAGGAGTTTTATATGGTGGAATGGATTTTAGTCGGGGCCGCTATCTTGCCTTTAGTGGCGGCCGTCAGTGCCAAGGCAGGAGGTTCACAATTTGATAATCACGAGCCAAGGGCTTGGTTAGCGCATCAAAGTGGCTGGCGCGCACGAGCTCATGCTGCCCAAAAGAACACCTTTGAGGCCTTGCCGCTTTTTTATGCCGCCGTGTTATTTGCGCTTTATAAAGGGGTGGACACCGATGTTATTGTTCAGTGGGGCTGCATTTGGTTAGGTCTACGATTAGCATATATCTGGATCTACATCAAAGACTGGGCCTTAACGCGTAGTATTGTGTGGGGACTCAGTTTTATAGTCAGTATTTTTATTTTGTTTTTGTAAAAAAGGACTGAGTACCAGTCCTTTTTGCTTTTGTTATTTAGGTTTTTTGTCTGGGGCAGGCGCATCAAGGCTAATCGTAGCATGCTCGATGGTCTCGATAGACCCAGAGTGCATTTCTATGTGATCGCCCTCGAGTATTTCGTCCTGCCGTTGAATGGCTGAAGGAAACAGATCCCAACATGCCATAAAGATGGCAGCAATAAGAGGGCCGATCACAAAGCCATTTAAGCCAAATAAAGACAGGCCACCTAGGGTGGAAATTAAAATAATGTAATCAGGAATTTTAGTGTCTTTACCAACTAATAATGGGCGCAGCACGTTATCTACTAGGCCAATGACAAGTAGGCCATAGGCGGTCAAGACAATGCCTTTGACTAATAAACCGGTACTGAAATAATAAATAGCAACAGGGATCCAGATAAGCGAGGCGCCCACGGCAGGTAGTAATGACAACACACCCATCAGCACACCCCAAAATAACGCGCCCTCAACCCCTAACACCCAGAAAATAATGCCCCCCAACGCCCCTTGCGTGGCTGCCACGGCGATGTTGCCTTTGACTGTAGCACGAACAACAGTGGTGAACTTTTTAAACAAATGGGATTTTTGATCCTCGCTAAGTGGCACTAGCGAACGACAATGTCTGGCAAGATCAGAACCATCTTTCAAAAGAAAGAAAAGCAAATACAACATAATGCCCAGACTAATAATGAATTGGAACGTATTTGAACCAATGTTAACGGCTTGTTTGGTTAGAAACTGCCCAGCACTCATGGCAAATTGAGAAAATTTAGTGCTGACGTCCTCTAGGTTTGTAATGCCAACTCGCTGTAAAGAGTCTGTGATAAAAGGAGGTAGCGAAGCAATAATTTGCTCTAAATAATCGGCCACATCAATTTCACCGTTATCCATGCGTTTATAGAGCATACCGATCTCTTGAGCGAGCGCACCAGTAAGTAAAATAACGGGAATAATGACAATTAGAATAATGAACACTAAGTTCATTAATGCAGAAATCGTACGCCGGCCTTTAGTAAATACCAGTAAACGGCGCTGTACGGGGGCAAAAATAATTGCAAGGATCACCCCCCAAAAAATAGCCCCATAAAACGGTAGTAAAATCCATATAAAAGCGACAGATACTATACCTAGCAAAATAATAAAGCTACGAAAATAGAGACGGCTTTTCGTTGACATATGGACCCTTAAGCTAAAACGATGAATGCCATGATTATATTCAAAGCGCTACCCCTAAGGGACATATGTTTGCGACCAGTCGTATAAACAACGTAAAATAGCAACATTATTGCTATACCCTTATTAAGTCAGAAGGTCTTTTATGGTTTTGAAAGCGTTTAGAAATGGCTTGGGCAATTTGATTGCCTGTGTGGAAACATTAACTCGACCTGCTAAAAAGCAGCGTAGTCCAGAGGCACAAGCGCGAGTTGACCAAGAGGCTGCCAGTCTTGCCTTGTATCAGTTTCATGCGTGTCCTTTTTGCATAAAGGTACGCCGAACGCTGCATACCCTAAATGTACCCGTCACACTGAAAGAGGTTCAAAAAGACAAAGTCGCCGAGCTAGAGCTCGTGCAAAAGGGCGGCAAGCGTCAGGTGCCGTGCCTACGTATTACTGAAGACGACGGCCAAGAGCGTTGGCTTTACGAGTCTAAAGCTATTATTGATTACTTAACGACGCGGTTTGGGGATAAATAACATCCCATTGTCAATGATGCTAACCCCAGCCCTCATGCTGGGGTTTTTTTTGTCTTAAAGAATGGCTTCAGGGGATTCAGGCAGTACCTGACCACCATCAACGACGATGCCTTGACCTGTGATGAAGCGGGCTTCTTTAGAAGCTAGAAAGCAGACGGTATAGCCAATGTCTTCGGGTTTGCCTAGAGCTTTGACAGGAACGGCTCGCGTCATTTGTTCTAGGTAAGCCTCGCCTTGATCTGCGAGCCCTTCGGTGAGGATATTGCCGGGCATCACTGCATTAATAGTGATCCCGTATTGGGCGTATTCTAAGGCGGCGCTACGCATAAAACCCAGTTGACCCGCTTTGCTAGCTCCGTAGTGGCTCCAGTGGGGGTAACCGGTGATAGCGCCAGTAATGGAAGAGGTGATCACTATGCGCCCGTAACGTTGTGCTTTCATGATGGCAAGGACAGCCTGAGCCATGAAAAACGTGCTTTTTAAATTCACTGCTTGCATTTGATCCCATTGGGCTTCGGTCATTTCCTCTAGGCTGGCTTGAGGAAAAATACCGGTATTGGAGCAAAGAATATCGATACGACCCCATTCGTCGACGACTTCTTGAACAAGCTGCTGACAGGCACTTTGCGATGTGACGTCTAAGGCTTTAAAGTGGCAGTTAAGTTCAGCCGCAGTGCGAGCACCACTTTCGGTATCAATATCTGCCACAATAACCACTGCACCGGCTTTAACTAAGGTAGCGGCAATTCCTTTGCCAATGCCCTTGGCACCGCCCGTTACGATAGCGATGTGTTGGCTTAAGTCGAACATAGTCTCTCCTTGATAACTCAATGCGAACTGGACATCTAGTATACGAGATACATCACTGAGGCAAGCTGGCGACTAAGGGTTTGTTAACTTAAATCAAGGTTCTAGGCCCTCGTGAGTCTCGTCTGTAACACGACGCGATGTATTGGCCTTTTCTATTGATGGATAACGAGACGAGGCAAAACGAACCACCAATACGGCAATGGCTAAAAGCAAAATGGCACCCGAAATATACACAACCCCCATGTTCGGTTCATTGTGATGCGAAATGTCAGAGATCATTAAACGAGTTAGGGCGGTGATGGCAACATAGATCAAAAAGCGCACTGGCATATGGTTGGTTTTGAAATAAATGCCGACCATAGCCCCCAGCTCTAAATAAATAAAAAGTAGCAAAATGTCATCAATAGAGGCTTTGCCTTTTAGGAAAATTTCAATGGCTGTTAATGTGCCGGCCCAGACAGTCATACCACCGATGGCAAACAAAGCCAGATAGTGAAACGCTTCAACAAGCAAGTTGCCCACCGATTCGGCGTAATTATGCAAACAGTCGCGCCATTTGTCTGCTTTGTTTTTGTGCATAACGGGATCCTAAAAGAGAATTAATCCAAAAAAGCCTAACTAATTAAGTAGATTAAAAAATAGAAATAATGAATTGTAATCATCCCTGATGTGCTGTGCCATGAGATTTTAGTTAAAGGGAGTCTGTTAACCCGTAAAAATTCAGTGCAAAAAGGCGTTATAAGCGATAAAAAAGGCTTTAGCTGTGACGCTAAAGCCTAATTTTCTAAAACGCTATTCAGTACAAAGCAGACTTAGCTTGCTTTTTTAAATGCAAGCGACATAAAGCCTTCTAGGCTGTCATCCTTAATCTCTAACCAAGGCCGTGGCAATTGGGCTGCCAACGTACCGGTAATGGTTGAGGCATAAGACTTATTACGAAAACCCATAATATCGGCTTGCTTATCTTGCAGCCATTGCTTGAATAAGTCAGCTTGTTGGTGCACAGGAAAGCTAGGGTAGTCAGTGACGCGAGTTAGGTCATCAATATAATTGGCTTGAAAATCAATGGATTTTGCGTCGGTATCCAGTTGCTCGTGACGGGCTAGCCATGCATCAATATCTTGACGTCGGGTTACAGCGTCGGGAAGCGAAATTTTGCCCATAATGACATCGCGCACAAACCAGGCTTGGGCATCAAACATATTGAAGGTGAACCATTGGTCTTGCATGCCTAAATACATCAGTTTGGGGTTTGACTGGAACACCACCCCTTTGTAGAGATTGTCTGGGTACAAACAGTTGTGGGTTTCCAGACGGAGCTCGTCCGGCAAGAAAGGGAAATGGAACAAGTAGCCAGTACACATGATGATGGCATCTACCGTTTGAGAGGTACCATCAGTAAAATAAACCGTATTGCCCTCAATGTGATCTAAGCCAGGTTTTTCACTGACATTGTTAGGCCAATCGTAACCAAACGAGCCACCGCGATGGCTAATGGTCACGGATTTAGCACCGTATTTATAACATTGTGAACCTATGTCCTCGGCAGAGTAGCTACCGCCCACTAGTAACACATCTTGGCCTTCAAACTCGAGCGCATCTCGGAAATCATGAGCATGCAATACACGACCTGGGAATTGTTCCATACCCTTGTAGTAGGGCATGTTGGGTGTAGAAAAATGGCCAGTAGCAACAATGACGTAATCAAACTCATCGGTTTCTTGCTCGCCCGTTTTGTGATTCATGACTGTTACGGTAAAGCGTTCAGTCTGCTCATCATAGGTTACCCAACGAACCGGACACTCAAAGCGAATGTAATTAAAGATAGCGCGCTTATCAATACGGCCCATGATGTAATCTTTTAAGACTTCACGGGGTGGGTAAGACGGAATCGGCTGATTAAAGTGTTGATCAAAACTGTAATCCGCAAACTCTAAACACTCTTTGGGGCCGTTAGACCATAAGTAGCGATACATACTACCGTGTACTGGCTCGCCATTGCGGTCTAAGCCTGTACGCCAAGTGTAGTTCCACATGCCACCAATGTCGTTCTGTTTTTCATAACAGGTGATTTCTGGTAGGTCGGTTACGCCTGCTTTGCGCAAGGCTTCAAACGCACGCAACTGTGCCAATCCACTAGGGCCAGCGCCTAGTATAGCTATTTTTGTTTTAGCCAAAATAAAACTCCGTTTCTTTGTGAGGCGCTAATACATTGAGCGCTCTTTTTGTAATAATTGTTAATAAAGAAAGGCCGTTTTTAAGTGTTCATACTTGCTTTGTATTGAACTTAAAAAATGCCCTCAGACCCATCGTAGCGATAGTGGGTACAAGTAGTGAATGTACCTATTGTACCACGGCTTGAGTTTTAAGGCCATTAGGGCTAACAGTAGGTGTTTGAAAACATTGTGGTTTTTATTGACTAGCACGAAAAACCCGCTCTAAAGGGCGGGGAGGGGTCAAGTCCACAGCCAGACCCATAAATGAGTTAAGTATTGTCCAGCGACTGTATTTTGATGCGCGTATAGCCAACTGCCTACACCAAAGAGGGTAAAAACAGTCACCATCATTTTTTCGTTTTCACCCGAGCGCCATAAACCACCAAATATGGCAATGCGTTTATGCGGCAAAACCCATGGAATGCCCAGCGGATTAGGGGCATCGGCAAGAATATGCGCTAAAGCGCCTACGCTCATGCCTATCAGTGCACAGGCATAATAAGGCTCTAAGTAGTAATAAGCCCCATACATGATTCCAAACCACAGAGGGGGCCAATGGGTAATGGTGCGATGAGGAATCAGCGTCCGCGTTCGCGCGCCTCGCTTATAAATAGGAATTTCTATTAAATCAGGTAGTGTGGTTGAAAAAGCGGCGGCAAGTGCTGCAATGGCCTCTGCGCTATAGGAAAAACCTAAAACATGGACGAATGCTGCAGCAAAAAAACCTGCGCCGACTCCGGTTAGTCGATGTCCTTTACCTGTCATGTGTTTCTACTGCCTTAGTGATACTGGGAAAAAATCCAGTACCCTATCATAGCAGCTGTGTAAACACCAGAGATTTTGTTAACCGTGGCTTTAAAAAGCTCAGCAGGAACAACTGCTGAGCTTTTAGGGTAAGCAGATCTACTTTAGTTAAGACAAATTAACAGCCTGGTTCAAGAACTCTTTCACACTATGATTAAAACTTTTTGGTTGCTCTAAATGCGCCACATGACCCGCAAAAGGCAATATGGCTAAATGCGCGTGGGGTATAGCAGCGTGAAGCTCTAATGCACTATGCGGTGGATGGCTGCGCTCCGCTTCGCCTAAAATAATAAGCGTAGGCACGTCCACTTGCGCAAGCAAGTGAGTAAAGTCAGCATTTGCCATCGCTTTTATGGCTGCGCTGCCGGCCTCGACTGTCATGCCGTCAGCTGCATGCATGCACTGTTGCAGCGCGTGTGGGTCGCGATCTAAATCATAAAACCACGAGTGAATCACGCGCTGTGCACTGACTGCTGCGCCATCGTGATGCAACCGCTGTAATGTAGTCTCAATGCTTTCAAAACGTCGTGTGGCATCTAACTTTAACCCCGCCCCATATAACACCGCACTAAGCAATGCTTCTTTATGCTGTGATAATAGTTGTTGCACCACAAAACCGCTCATGGAATGTCCCAGAACATGAAAGTGCGGGATCTTTAACTCTTGAGCTAATTCCAGCAGACCTTCAGCAAAATCCTCAAGCTTCGTATAGGGCGGCAGCATGTGACTGGTTCCAAAGCCAGGCCAATCGATAGCAATTACATCAAATTGTTTCTCTAAGTCTGAGATTAAAGAGTGCCAAATCGCTGATGATGAAGCATAACCGTGTAATAAAAAGACGGGCTCTCCTGCGCCTGAGCGGCGATAACTCATCATACTAGTTCACCTCTAGATTGGCTTTTTGAATAATGGTTTGCCAATACGACGCTTCGCTTTGCATTTCCTCTTTAAATTGTTGTGCCGTACTGGATGTCACCACAAAGCCTTGGGTGCTTAATGCGTTTTGAAGCGCTGTGTTTTGCAAAACAGTATGCAAAGCGTGCTCTAATTGAGTGAGTATAGCGGGGTCAGTGTTAGCCGGAGCCGCTAAGCCCCACCAGTTACTAAGTACCACGTCTTCGATACCTACCTCTTTGGTGGTGGGAACCTCTGGCAGCTCAGCATAGCGTTCAGGTAATGCTACAGCTAATGCCCGCAGCTTTTCACTTTCAAGATGCGAGGAGGCAATACCATAGCCACCGATGTACACCTGAACTTCATTAGCTAATAATGCCAGCACGCCAGGTGGGGAGCCACGATAACTGACTTCAATCATGTCGCCTTGTATTGCCTCGGAAAGCATCCAACCCGATAAGGCGGGGGTAGTGCCAGCGCCGGGCGTACCATAATTTAATTGCCCCGGGTGACGCTGCGCATAGTCTTTAAACTCAGCAAAGTTTTTGGCTGGCACCTCCGCATTAATATAAATAAATGCAGGCACATAGACAACTTTAGTTATAGGATCTAAGTCAATCAACGGGTCATAGCCAAGATCTGTAAATAAGAACTGGTTAATAACAAAGTTATTGGTGGCACCTAATAGCAGGGTATAGCCATCCGGTTTTGCGCGGGCTACGTACTGTGCGCCAATATTACCGCCAGCCCCTGATTTATTTTCAATAATAATAGGTTGGCCTAGCTCTTCAGTTAATAACGGCTGTATTTGGCGAATAGCCAGATCACCCGTAGACCCCGGTGCGTAGGGCACCACAATACGAATGGGGTGCTCTGGGTAGGTACTAGCCAACGCTGTACTGCTTATACCAGCGGCTAGGGAAAAGAGCATCGGTTTTACTAGTTTTTTTAGCATGGTTGTCTCCTTAAATCGTCCTACTTATTGATGTAAAAAGGACTGCTCAGATGTCATTTAAGCAAACGACATGCAAACACTATAGTCTAAAAGTCCTATCTTTAGAACTTTAGGGTTTTTACTTGGATGACGTCCATTGAAAGAGACTAAGAGCAAGAAAACTCTATGCTAAATGACGGTTGGGGGTATGATGGGTAGGGTAAAAACAAACTAATAGACTTACCAATTTATTTATTTGTTCATATTTTGCCTTTATTTATATTTAAGTAGTACGTGGTATATGTTGACATCCTCATCTGAGCCAGATGCTTTTATTATGCAAGGTAGCCGCGAATACAAACGCGCTACCTTTGCTTTATTTTGTGCGGGTTTTGCTACTTTTGCATTACTTTATTGTGTGCAACCCTTATTACCTCAATTAGCTATTTACTTTTCTATTACGGCGGCTAATAGCAGCCTAGCACTTTCTGTCACGACATTTAGCTTGGCAGCAGGGTTGCTTATTTCAGGGGCTTTAAGTGAAAGCTGGGGGCGCAAACGGGTCATGGTGGTGGCCCTGATTGGTGCCTGCACTTTGGGCTTAAGCACAGCTTGGGTAACAAACTGGCATGTATTGCTCGTGCTGCGCACTTTGCTGGGAATTATGTTAAGTGGTTTGCCCGCCTTAGCGATGGCATACATAGTGGAAGAGTTCGACCCCAGTTCATTATCGGTAGCCATGGGCACCTATATCAGTGGTACGGCGTTAGGTGGGTTGTTAGGGCGATTAGTGACTGGCATTCTTAGTGATTGGGCAGGCTGGCAAGTGGCCTTAGGGGGCATTGCCACCTTAGCGCTTATTGCTTGTGGTTTATTTATTTGGTTGCTTCCAGCCTCTAAACATTTTTTTGCTCAGCCGCTCTCCTTAAAAGCAGTGGTGCAAAATTATGTTCAGCATATAGCCAATAAACAATTACGAATTTTGTTTTGGTTGCCTTTTTTATTAATGGGCAGCTTTGTGGCTTTATTCAATTACATTGGCTTTTATTTATCACAGGCCCCTTTCGAGTTATCAAGCAGTGTCATTGGCTTTTTGTTTTTGGTGTATTTACTTGGGATTTGGAGCTCAAATATTGCGGGGAAGCTGGTCGCAAAAAAAGGCGCACGTCCTGTCTTACTTAGTGCTATTGGGGTAATGCTGCTTGGGGCCTTGTTGTGTCTGACTTTTCAGCTCAGTGTGATTATTATCGGCTTAGCTTTGTTTACCGCTGGGTTTTTTGGTGCCCATTCCGTTGCGAGTGGGCTGGTAGGACGCACAGCAACCAAAGCACGAGCCCAAGCCTCAGCGCTTTATCTTAGTTTTTATTATTTAGGATCCAGTGTATTAGGGTATGCCATTGGGTGGTTTTGGCTGCATGGAAGTTGGCAATGGGTAGTGGGTGTTATCAGTATCATTTTGTTGGTGGCGTATCGACAGGCACAACTGATTACAAAATAACGAGGGCAACCCAGTCCAAACGCTTGCGCTCTCGTTGACTGCTTAGGGCAGGAGGTAGAAATATCTTTTCATATGGATACCTCTTGTAGCGCTTGCATAAGGCTAGCCGACTATGATGAGACCTCTAATAACAACCCGATCGAATTAGGCTAAGCGAAATATAAATAAAGATCTCGCTCCGCCTCGCTCAATACAAAGGAGCCTCCCGTGCTAGCTGCAAAAACACGAATCAAATGGAATGTCATGATGGCTATAGGTACCCTCTACGCACTTCCCACTTTCGCGCAAACTGTTCCCAATCCTCATGCAAAAGAGGAAATTGGCACGGTGCAACAAGTTTATGATGGGGTGTTACTACCTGACGTTCAAGCCAATACGTTTCGTAATATTGACCGCCTATTTGCTACACGAGCAGTAAAACACGATCCGGCGCATGTTTATCCTCTGCCTCAAAGTGACAAGAAGCTGACCCAAATCGAGGTCAAAGCACACGACAAAACCTACGACTTAGTGGATTACATTACCATCAATCGCGTAGCAGGTTTGTTAGTGCTAAAAGATGGCAAAATTGCTTACGAGACCTACCAGTTGGGTAATACCGACCAAACCCGTTGGATGTCCATGTCAGTGGTTAAATCCATTACTGCGACCTTAATCGGTGCCGCCATTAAAGATGGTCATATCAAAAGTATTGATGACCCCATCACGAACTACTTACCCGAGCTTAAAGAAAGCGCCTATGACGGCGTAACCGTGCGTCATTTATTGCAGATGGCTTCCGGGGTACAGTGGAACGAAACCTACACCGATCCCAAGTCCGACCGCCGTGCCATGCTCGAGGTGCAGCATGCCCAAGAGCCCGGTGGCGTGCTAAAACTGATGGCCTCTTTACCCCGTGCCGCCGAGCCCGGCACAAAATGGAATTACAGCACAGGGGAAACGCAAGTTGCCGGTGCCTTAGTTAAAGCAGCAGTAGGTAAACCCGTAAGCGAGTACTTATCCGAACGTATCTGGAGCAAGCTCGGTATGGAGTCGGATGCCACCTGGTGGCTTGAGTCCGATGATGGCTTAGAAGTGGGTGGCAGTGGTCTATCCGCTACCTTGCGTGATTACGGTCGCTTTGGTCAGTTTTTACTTAATGATGGAGTGATTGACGGCGAAGAAATATTGCCTAAAGGCTGGGTTAAAGAAGCCGGCTCACCTAAAGATATCAATGGCGAGCGTGTTAATTATGGGTATATGTTGTGGCCTATCCCTAATGCAGACGGTACCGTACACGAAGGCGCGTTTGAAGCGCGCGGTATTTTCGGGCAGCATGTATACGTGAACCCTAAGCACAATGTGGTCATTGCGGCGTGGGGTGCATTGCCTAAACCTCAAAACAAAGCCACCGTACCCGATAATGATGTGTTTGCGGCTATTGTCCAAGCATTAAAATAAATAACGGTTTGGTTTTTTAAAAATGCGCTCGCGACGTTTAAAGTCCGAGCGCATTAGTATTGGCTTAACATGACTAAGTTGGCGTTGCACGAACACGACAAGCCCATTGGCCAGTGGCTTAGGCGGGTCGTTTTCTGTGTGCCAAGTCCTTAAATGCCATCCACAACGACAAACTCATAATACATAAAATAGCAATAAAACCAATAATCACGGCTGCGGTCCAAGAGGTACGCGGCTGCAAGCTAAATACCAAGGCGGTAATAACGGCTATACCTACTGAGGTGCCAATACGTTGCCCGGTTTGCATGATAGCGCCCGAGCTGCCCGCGTAATTAAGTGGCACTTCAGCTAGGGTTAAAGTCTGGTTGGGGCTGATCGTAGCGCCTTGACCTAAGCCAAAGAGGCCAAGACTGACTAACAGCCACCAAATACTCAGCCCAACGTAATAATGCAGCAAAATGAATCCAATGCTGAGCACAAGGCCAAGCATGGCCATACAAAGCCCACCAATCACGATTTTACGTCCGTAGCGATTAATATGGCGTCCAGACCAGTTTGAAGCCAGCGCAGAAAGTAATGCCGATGGAATACCAATTAGGCCTGCCTCAAAAGCCGTAAAGCCAATATCCTGCTGTGTATAGATAGGAATCAGCACCCACACGCTGGTCATACCTAAAAAATACAGGGCCATAATTAAGCTGCCATTACGATAGCTAGTAATAGAGAAAATCGTTAAATCCACCATGGGGCTATAACCACGACGCGTATACCAGTTTTCCCATTGAACCCATAAATAAAAAAGTAACAGCCCTAAGGGAATAAGCAGCCAAATGAACCCAGAAGATTGGGACTCCACAAAGGGAAACAACACGCTGAGCACCCCCGCGCCTAATAACAAAGCGCCAATGGGATCCAAAGAGCTTAGGCCATGGGGTTTTTTCAATTCGGAAAAGTTGACTAAAGGACGAGGGAACCAGAGCCAAGCTAAAAATAACGTTAAGATACCGATAGGGACATTCATTAAAAAGGTTAAACGCCACCCAAGATCGGGACCTCCTAACTGGATAAGAAGCCCCCCTAACACAGGGCCGATAGCAACAGACACCCCCACGGTGGTGCCAAACACTCCAAAAGCACGACCGCGTTCAGGCCCTTTAAAATACTGCTGAATCATGCCTATACCTTGGGGGTTCACTAAACCTGAGCCCACCCCTTGGATAAAGCGTGCAATGTTTAATGATTGCGCATCGGGGGCAAAGCCTGCCGCAATAGAAGACAGTGTAAAGATGCTCACCCCCAGCATAAACAAACCACCTCGACCAATCAGGTCTCCCGCTCGTCCTGCACTCACCAGTACCACTCCAAAAGTGAGCGCATAGCCAGACAGCACCCACTGTAAATCAGAGTGGGTGGCTTGGAGTCCTGTTTGCACAGCAGGTAACGCCACGTTAACCACGCTCACACTGATGAGCGTCATGAAAATGGCTCCGATAATCACAGTGAGTAAGCGCCAACGCATGGCATTAAAGGAAGAGGAAGGGGTTGAGGGGGCAGAGGAGGAATCAGGAATAGGAGGCGGGATAGGCATAGGCAATGAGGTCATTGAAAAAGACTAGAGCTTATACAATACAACATCATAGGCAAAAAGGCTGTGCCTCTGGACGCGATAGAGGAGCTGTGAGCACATTAAATTGAGCTTAAGCAATATGGAAAGATACATTTTTACTCTGATTAGCTTCACTCGGTTGGGTAAAATATGCTTACATAAAGATAGAGCCCCTACGTTACTCAAAATGAAGCGCAACCAAACATATCATTAATAAAAAAGTGAAGAGTCGTCTTAGGGGTTGATGCAGTTATCGGGGTGAAGAAGCTCAGGATGATCAACATACATTTTATGTACTAAATGCTGCATGGCTTGGATATACCACGAGTTGTCTTTTTTGC
The DNA here is from genome assembly GCF_011927625.1 of Paenalcaligenes hominis. Lineage (GTDB taxonomy): Bacteria > Pseudomonadota > Gammaproteobacteria > Burkholderiales > Burkholderiaceae_B > Paenalcaligenes > Paenalcaligenes hominis. The sequence continues at coordinate 305,863 of NZ_JAATIZ010000004.1, read as the reverse complement.
GGTGACTGAAAATGATGGGAGAGCTGACGTCATCATCACGAATTAAGCGATAGAAAATGTCCTGACGGATTCGAGCAGCAGTAGGAATGACACAGAAACCTTCACCAGCAGACACCAGTCCTAAAGCAGTTTGTAAACTAAGAACCTCTTGAATATCCGCAGGGTAGATGCGTTTATCGTGGAGTACATTTAACACATAATCCGCAAAACTCGGTCGAGGTTGGGAAGGATAGGTGATTAAGGTTTGGTGATTTAAAGCGCTTAAACAGATAGGTTCTTTTTCTAAAGCAAAAGGGCTGGTTGAGGCCATCGCTAAGGCGAGACGTTCTTCTCGGAATGTGATTCTTGCAATAGCTGGATCATGGACTCTGACACGACCAAAGCCGATATCAATTCGTCCTGATTTTAAAGCTTCGAGCTGCTCGGTAGATGTTAGCTCTAAAAACTGTAGCCGTATATTTGGGTACGTTTTTCTAAAGCTTTGAATCAAAATTGGCAGCCCACCGTATAAAGACGAAGCAGCAAAACCAATAGTTAAACGCTGCTGATAACTTTGGCCTAAACGGCTAGTAGCTAGCTGCATATGCTCAATACGTAGCAGTATTTGTACACTTTGCTCGTAAAAAAGTCTTCCGGCCTCGGTAAGTTGTAAAGGGCGGCTATCGCGCTCAATAAGCTGGACCCCCAACGACTGCTCAAGCAACTGAATCTGTCGACTAAGGGGGGGTTGAGTTATGTGTAATTGTTCGGCAGCTAAGGTAAAACTACGGGCCTCTGCAACTGCGACAAAATAGCGAATTTGTTTTAGATCCATGGTGTTCAGAGTACTAGTTTAGTAATGGTTATTTTAATAAAAGAGCATGGGGGTATCTTTTAGCTGATGATAATGCTGCGTCAATATGATCCTTAATTAAAGCCTTTTTAATGCTAAATCCGTGTCTAGGGAAAACCATATGTTTTTGTTTTATTCGCTTTTATCTTTTTGATTTTATTGAGTTTTTTACTGATTATACCTTATCTGAATAAAGCTAGGTAGAGAAGGTATTGGACGCTTAAACGCCCTAGTCTTTAAATAAAAAAACAGACAAAGACATATCTTTACAAAGGGTTTAGGTGAAATGGTAACAATCGATCGGGTGGAGACACTGCTGCTAGATTTGCCCACTATTCGACCTCATCAACTTTCCATGACCACCATGCAAGGTCAAACGTTGATGATAGTGCGTATCTATTGTTCGGATGGCTCGGTTGGAATAGGTGAAGGTACGACCATCGGAGGTCTTGCGTACGGAGCAGAGTCGCCTGAAGGGATGAAGCTCGCTATTGATACGTATTTTTCTCCTTTACTACTTGGTCAACGTGCTGATGATGTGTCTCAGTTAATGCAACGTTTACAGTTAGCAATCAGAGATAATCGTTTTGCGAAAAGTGCAGTAGAAACAGCGCTTTACGATGCACTTGGACATCGTCGTAATTTACCTGTATCCGAGCTATTGGGGGGGCGTATCTGTGACCGTTTGCCTGTGGCTTGGACATTAGCTTCAGGTGATACAGCCAAAGATATCGATGAAGCAGAAGCCATGTTGTCTATGCGTCGCCATCGCATATTCAAATTAAAAATTGGTAAACGTACTGTAGCTGAAGATGTAGCGCATGTCGCAGCCATAAAAAAAGCATTGGGTGATCGTGGTGCTGTCCGTGTGGACATTAATATGGCTTGGAGTGAGCTAGATGCCCGGTATGGTATTCCTGCTTTGGCTGATGTGGGATGTGAGCTCGTCGAGCAACCTGTAGCAAGCGCTGCGGCGTTAAAGCGTTTATCAGGAAAATATCCTATTGCTGTGATGGCGGACGAATCCTTAGTGGGACCAGAATCCGCTTTTGCCTTAGCACAAGCAGAAGCCGCTGATGTGTTTGCTATCAAAATTGAACAGTCTGGTGGATTACGTGCGGCACAAAAAGTCGCTGCAATAGCAGAAGCTGCGCATATTGAACTTTATGGTGGAACCATGCTTGAAGGCAGTATAGGAACGGTTGCCTCAGCCCATGCTTTCTCTACCTTTCATGCTTTGGAATGGGGAACGGAGCTATTTGGTCCCTTGTTATTAACCGAAGACATCGTAACAACCCCCCTAATTTATAAGGATTTTGAGCTTCAAGTTCCACAAGGAGCGGGATTAGGCATTGCGCTAGATGAGGAGCGGGTGCAGTTTTTTAATCGAGAGCAGCGCAAAAAAAGCGTGATTTTAGCAGCAGTCAAGTAACAGGCTGTATGTGAAAAAGCCGTTTGTTGACTATTTACATTTAAAGGGAGACATCATGAGTGTAAAGCTTTTTGACACAGAAGAAGTCCAAAATTTTCTTAATTTAGCCTGTGGGTTGAGCTACGAGGGAGGCAATCCACGAGTTAAAGAAATTATTCACCGTATCGTCACTGATTTGTATAAAGCTATAGAAGACTTAAATATTACGCCAGATGAGTATTGGGCTGGTATTGCTTATTTAAATCGACTCGGTGAACGCCAAGAGGCAGGCTTACTTTCACCTGGGCTTGGCTTTGACCGCTATCTAGATATGCGTATGGATGCTGAGGATGAAAAGCTAGGTGTGACAGGCGGTACGCCTCGTACCATCGAGGGTCCATTGTATGTAGTGGGAGCACCCGTCGAGCATGGCTATGCCCGTCTGGATGATGGCAGTGATAAAGACGGTCATCCTCTTATTATGCATGGCACTGTGTATGGGGCAGATGGTCAGCCTCAGCCTGGAGCCAAAGTGGAAGTATGGCATTGCAACACCAAAGGCTTCTATTCTCACTTTGATCCGACAGGTGAACAAAAGCCTTTCAACATGCGCCGCACTATTATTGCCGATGATCAGGGACAGTATAAGTTTCGCAGTATTGTTCCAATGGGCTATGGCTGCCCACCTGATGGCCCCACACAAGAACTATTAAATTGCTTAGGCCGTCACGGAAACCGTCCCGCACATATCCACTTTTTTGTTACAGCAGATAACCATCGCAAATTAACTACGCAAATCAATATTGATGGCGATCCACTTGTTAATGATGACTTCGCTTATGCAACGCGTGAAGGGTTGGTACCGCCATTGACGGAGTGTACTGATGAGGTGCGTATCAACGCAGAGGGCTTAGACGGTCCCTTTGCTGAAATTCAGTTTGATATACATTTGACTCCTTTGGTTGACAGTAAAGACAACCAAATTGTAGATCGTCCTCGTTTAGTTGGTGCCTAACCCCACTGAGCCGTTTGTTTTTCACAATGGTTTGTGCTTGCTGCCGTGCTAGGGATTGATCATAAGTAGGCACAAACTAACGTATTGGAAAGGATAAGTCATGGATAAGCTTTATGACGTTGAGCAGCTTTTAAATACAGCAATGCAGGTCGATGAACAAGCGGGTATTTACCGCTGCCGTCGTGATGTGTTCACAGATCCAGATCTGTTTGAGCTGGAAATGAAGTATTTATTTGAAGGTGGATGGGTATATTTGGCGCATGAAAGTCAAATCCCTGAAGTGAATGATTACTTCACCACCTACATTGGACGACAACCGATTGTAATTACTCGAGGCCGGGATCAACAGCTTAATGCCTTAATAAATGCTTGTGCCCACCGTGGAGCAACATTGTGTCGTCGTAAACGGGGAAACCGAGGCAGCTTTACCTGTCCTTTCCATGGTTGGACATTTAGTAATACGGGTAAGTTGCTTAAAGTAAAAGACGAGAAAACTACTCAGTATCCAGAGCAGTTCAATACTAATGGCTCGCATGATTTAACTCGTGTCCCTCGTTTTGAAAGCTATAAAGGGTTTTTGTTTGGCAGTCTCAATCCTGACGTGCCCTCACTTGATGACTATCTCGGAGAGACAAAGGTGATTTTAGATCAGATTGCTGATCAGTCTCCTGATGGCATTGAGGTAATTCGAGGTAGTTCAACCTACGTATATGACGGTAACTGGAAACTGCAAATGGAAAATGGTGCAGATGGTTATCACGTCAGCAGCGTGCACTGGAACTATTTAGCGACCATGGGACGTCGTAAAGAGGGCGGTACCCAAGCAGTAGATGCGCAAGGGTGGAGTAAGAGTGTTGGGGGTGTCTACGGATTTGAAAATGGACATATTTTGTTATGGACCAATACGTTGAATCCAGAAGTGCGCCCAATTCATCAGCAGCGAGAAATGCTTAAAGAAAGGCTAGGTGAGCACCGTGCTGAAATGATTATCAAGCAAACGCGAAATTTGTGTCTCTATCCAAATGTTTACATTATGGATCAGTTTTCCACACAAATACGTGTAACGCGTCCTATCAGCGTAGATAAAACAGAAGTCACTATTTATTGTTTTGGCCCAAAAAATGAGAGTGCTGAAAACCGTGCGATACGACTGCGCCAATATGAGGATTTCTTTAATGTGTCTGGAATGGGGACTGCAGATGATTTAGAGGAGTTCCGTGCTTGCCAAGAAGGCTATAGCGCCCTTAATGCGCCTTGGAACGATCTAAGTCGTGGTGCGCCTTTGTGGGTTAAAGGACCGGATGAGAATGCGAAGCAGTTGGGGATTAACCCTTTACTAAGTGGAGAGCGCAGTGAAGATGAAGGCTTATTTGTGTGTCAACACGAGTATTGGCTCAGTGTAATGAAAAACGCATTACAGCAAGAAAAAAATCAGTTAGAGCAAAAAGATCCGCAAGTGGTGGGGGTATAAGTCATGGATTATCAAACGGTTTGCACTTTTTTGTATCGGGAAGCACGTTATTTAGATGATAGAGAGTGGGATGCTTGGTTAACGTGCTATGCAGAGGAGGCTGAGTACTGGATGCCGTGTTGGGACGATGATGATCAGCTCACAGAAGATCCTCAAAGTCAGGTGTCCTTAATTTATTACGCGAATCGCAATGGTTTAGAAGATCGTGTATTTCGTATTCAAACAGAGCGGTCTAGTGCTTCTACGCCTGAGCCGCGCACAAATCATATGTTAAGCAATATAGAAATACTTGAAGCACGAGATGGCGAAGTGGATGTTCGTTATAACTTCCATACGCTTAGTCATCGCTATCGCTCTACAGATCATTACTTTGGCACAATTTACGTCACTTTAATGAAAAAAGATACTGATATAAAAATCAAAAAGAAAAAAATCGTCTTAAAAAATGATTATATCCGACAAGTGATCGATATCTATCATATCTAAGTAGTAAAGAGGAGAGCGAGATGAGCAGTTACCAAATTGCTTTAAATTTTGAGGACGGAGTGACTCGATTCATTGAGTGCGGATCGCAGGAAAAGGTATTAGATGCGGCTTACCGTCATCGAATTAACTTGCCTATGGACTGCTCAGATGGCGTATGTGGCACCTGTAAATGTCATGCTGAAAGTGGTGAGTATGAGCTGATTGATGACTACATTGATGAGGCATTAACTGAAACAGAGGCCCAAGAGGGGCTAGTGTTAACTTGTCAAATGATCCCGCACTCTGACTGTGTAATTCGAGTGCCTGTTGATTCCACTATGTGTAAAACCGGTATCGAGGGTTTCACAGCATCTGTAACAGAAGTTTGTCGGTATGACGATGCTGCCTTTGAGTTAACCCTAGCTGCTAATGACAAGCAACCGTCTTTTCTACCTGGGCAGTATGTCAATATTACTGTTCCGGGTAGTGAGGAGCACCGTTCTTACTCGTTTAGCTCCGCGCCCGGAGAGCAGATTATGAGTTTTCTGATTAAACATGTTCCTAACGGTTTAATGAGCGGGTGGCTAGAGCAAGCCAAACTAGGACAAGAGTTACAGGTAGTAGGACCTTTAGGTAGTTTTTACTTGCGCTCTGTAACTCGTCCCTTATTGTTTTTGGCGGGTGGAACCGGTTTAGCGCCGTTCCTATCCATGCTAGAGGTTTTGGCACAAAAAGGATGTGCGCAACCCATTCAAATGATTTACGGGGTGACACGAGAACAAGACTTGGTTTTGGTTGAACAGCTCGAAGCCTATGCTGAGCGTCTAGCTAACTTTTCTTTCATCACTACAGTCGTCGATCCTGAATCTAAGCACCCACGTAAAGGTTACGTAACACATCACTTGGAGCCCACCATGCTGTATGAGGGCAATGTAGATGTGTACTTATGTGGCCCTCCCCCAATGGTTGATGCGGTCAGTGATTACATGCGTGAGCAAAATATGACGCCAGCGCAATTTTATTACGAACGTTTTATTCCTAGCGTATAACGCACCTCCTCAGCTTTGACATCACCTCCAATCAAATTAGAAAGATTGTGATGAGGGCTGAGGTTTTATTTCTAAGAGGAAAACATGAATCAAGAGCGCTTTCGCAATAAAGTGGTATTGGTCACAGGAGCAGCTCAAGGTATCGGACGCAGAGTGGCAGAGCGACTAGAGCAAGAGGGCGCAACCCTTGTTCTGGTGGATCGCTCTGAACTTGTGCATGAGTTGGCTAATGAGCAAGTCGTAACCTTAACTGCAGATTTAGAAACTTATGCGGGGGCTGAGAAAGCAGCCAACGCTGCATTAACCCGCTTTGGACGCATTGATGTGTTAATCAATAACGTCGGGGGAACGATTTGGGCGCGTCCTTTTGAGCATTATTCTCCTGAGCAAATAGAGAAAGAAATCCAACGTTCCTTGTTTCCAGCTTTATGGTGCTGCCGTGCAGTATTACCCACCATGTTGGCACAACAACAGGGCGCAATTGTGAACGTTTCATCAATTGCTACACGTAGTGTAAATCGTGTCCCCTATGGAGCAGCCAAAGGGGGGGTCAATGCGTTGACAGCCTGCTTAGCATTTGAGACAGCTGACCGAGGAGTACGAGTTAATGCTGTTGCCCCAGGAGGTACCGAAGCGCCTCCACGAAAAATTCCACGCAATACAGAACAACCAACAGCGCAAGAACAAGAGTGGTATCAGCAAATTGTGGATCAGACTGTACAGAGTAGCTTAATGAAACGCTATGGCAGTTTAGATGAGCAAGCAGCAGCTATTTTATTTTTAGCTTCAGATGAAGCGTCTTATATAACAGGAACTACCTTACCCGTTGGCGGAGGAGATCAGGGCTAATTCGGAAAGAGGTACCACATAAAAAAAGAGAAATAGGGTATGAGAAAAATTGACATTAACGAAGTAATAGACCAAGCGAGTTTTAATCGTTTTCATTGGTCTGTTATATGGGTCTGTGCGTTGTTACTTATTTTCGATGGGTATGACCTTTTTATTTATGGTGTGGTTTTGCCCGTTTTGATGGATGAGTGGGGACTGACTCCTGTACAAGCAGGAGCATTAGGCAGTTATGCCTTATTTGGCATGATGTTTGGTGCGTTTATTTTTGGTCCACTTGCAGACCGAATTGGACGAAAAAAAGGGGTCATTATTTGTTTTGTAATTTTTAGCTTTGCGACTTTTTTTAACGGTTTTGCAACTAGCGTTGCAGAGTTTGGCATTTATCGCTTTATAGCTGGTTTAGGGTGTGGTGGCCTTATGCCAAATGCGGTGGCGTTAATGAATGAGTACTCGCCTCGTCGTTCACGCGGAACTCTGGTAGCGGTGATGTTTAGCGGTTACTCATTGGGTGGGGTGCTATCGGCGGGGATGGGTATTTACATGTTGCCTCGTTTTGGTTGGCAGTCTATGTTCTTTGCAGCAGCCGTACCTTTGCTTTTGTTACCACTACTTATGTGGAAACTGCCTGAGTCAGTCGGCTTTTTACTGCGCCAAAATAAAGAAGACACTGCGCGCCGTATGTTAACTAAAGTTAATCCTCATTTGGATTTAGCTAATGTTCAGCTAACTCAACCAGTGCAGAAAGCGGCTACCGTGCCAGTATTAGATCTATTTAAAGATGGGCGCTTACTCGGTACGTTAATGATTTGGTTAGCTTTCTTTTGTTGCCTATTAATGGTTTATGCACTTGGGTCGTGGCTACCTAAATTGATGGCGAATGCAGGTTATAGCTTGGGTTCTAGCTTGTCTTTCTTATTAGCTTTGAATTTTGGCGGAATGTTTGGTGCCATTTTAGGTGGTTGGATGGGGGACCGATTTGGTCTACCTCGTGTTATGGCCTGGTTTTTTGTATTGTCGGCCGTCTCTATTGGTTTACTCGGCTTTAAGAGCCCCATGATAGCGCTTTATGGGTTAATTATCGTGGCGGGAGCGACCACCATCGGTACACAGATTCTCTTATATGCCAATGCTGCTCAATACTATCCATTAGCAATGCGTTCATCAGGTTTAGGCTGGGCCTCAGGTATTGGTCGCACGGGGGCAATTGTAGGACCTTTTTTAGGGGGGACCCTAATGGCCATGGCATTGCCGTTAAAAATGAATTTCTTGGCCTTTGCAATACCCGGAGTGATCGCTGCGCTAGCTATCGGTGTATTCATTATTTCAGTTCAACAGCAAGCTAAAGGGCAGCGGCTAACTGCAGTTGCAACCTAAGGAGTACGACACAGTGATTGATAAAACCGTAGCCAATGTGGCAGAAGCTTTAAAAGATGTACAAGATGGTGCCACGATTCTAATCGGAGGGTTTGGGACAGCAGGTATTCCAGAAGCACTCATTGAGGGGTTGATTGAGCAGGGGGCTACCGATCTAACTGTTGTTAATAACAATGCAGGAAATGGTGATCAAGGTTTAGCCGCTTTGTTGAAAATAGGACGGGTACGAAAAATTATTTGTAGCTTTCCTCGCCAAGTTGATTCGTATGTTTTTGATGAGTTATACCGTAGTGGAAAAATTGAACTCGAACTAGTCCCTCAAGGAAACTTAGCAGAACGGTTACGAGCAGCAGGAGCCGGAATAGGTGGGTTTTTTTGTCCCACTGGCTATGGCACCCAGTTGGCAAAAGATAAAGAAACCCGTTTTATTGATGGCCGTTGGTATGTGTATGAAACCCCTATTCATGGCGATGTAGCGTTAATTAAAGCGGAAGCGGGCGACCGTTGGGGAAATCTAACGTACCGTAAAGCGGCACGGAATTTTGGTCCTGTGATGGCAACAGCGGCTAAACAAACCATTGCTAGCGTGTACGAGTTGAAAGAATTAGGGGGGCTGGATCCCGAGAGCATCGTAACCCCTGGTATTTATGTGGAAAAGTTAGTAAAAGTTCCGCGAGTTGTAACACAAGCCGGCGGTTTTTGAATCATTTGAAGGAGATGTAGTGATGAGTTTGTATCAACCCCGTACTCGTGATGAGTTAGCTGCTCGTGTTGCACAAGATATTCATAACGGTGCTTATGTCAATTTAGGGATTGGTATGCCAACAATGGTAGCTAATCATTTACCCGATGGGTTTGAGGTTGTTTTACACAGTGAAAACGGCATTTTAGGAATGGGGCCCGCTGCAGCAAAAGGAACAGAAGACTATGACCTAGTTAATGCAGGAAAACAACCTGTAACTCTGCTTTCAGGAGGAGCTTATTTTCATCATGCCGATAGCTTTGCCATGATGCGTGGAGGTCATTTAGACATTTGTGTTCTGGGAGCATTCCAAGTTTCAGCAAAAGGGGATTTGGCTAACTGGAGTACAGGCGAACCTGGAGCGATCCCAGCGGTAGGGGGCGCTATGGATTTAGCTATAGGGGCTAAACAAACTTGGGTCATGATGAGCCTGTTAACGCGTGATGGGAAAAGCAAGTTGGTGCCTGAGTGCACTTATCCGTTAACGGGAATTGAGTGTGTGAAACGGGTGTACACAGACTTAGCCACATTTGCCTGCTCGCCAGATGGGTTACATGTTATTGACCGAGTTTCTAATCTTACGCATGAAGAGTTAGAGCGTTTAGTAGGAATGCCTTTGCATTCGTAAAAGAGATGATTCATACATGTGTAACTAATAGGAAAAAAGATGAGTGATTCTGTTTTTATTTGTGATGCTGTGCGTAGCCCTTTTGGTAGATATGGTGGCGGGCTTGCCCCTGTGCGTCCAGATGATCTAGCAGCGGCAGTCATTAAAGAGTTAGTGCAGCGACAGAAACAGCTCGATGTCAGCTTAGTAGATGATGTGATTTTAGGGTGTGCAAACCAAGCGGGTGAAGATAACCGAAATGTGGCCCGCATGGCGACACTATTAGCTGGACTACCTTTAAGCGTACCGGGCAGCACAATCAACCGTTTGTGTGGTTCGGGCTTAGACGCGATTGGAACTGCTGCGCGTGCAATTAAGTCGGGTGAAACGCAACTAATGATAGCGGGCGGAGTAGAAAGCATGAGTCGGGCTCCCTTTGTTATGCCTAAAGCGACTCAAGCTTTTACACGGCAAAATAGCATTGAAGACACGACAATTGGATGGCGCTTTATTAACCCCTTAATGCGCGACATGTATGGGGTAGATACTATGCCAGCGACTGCAGAAAATGTAGCGCAGCAGTTTGCAATTAGTCGAGAAGATCAAGACCTTTTTGCTTTAAGAAGTCAGAAAAACTATGCCGCAGCTCAGGCCAGAGGCTTTTTTCAGAGCGAAATAGTTCCTATTGAGTTAGCACAACGTAAAGGTGACCCGATCATTATTAGTGCAGATGAGCACCCCCGGGAAACCTCTTTAAATGCTTTGGCGCAACTTCGTCCAATTGTGCGTACTGACGGTAGCATCACAGCGGGTAATGCCAGTGGGGTAAATGATGGTGCTGGTGCTGTGCTTTTAGCTAATGAAAAAATAGCGCACCAGTTTAATTTAACGCCTAAAGCCCGTGTTATAGCGATGGCTACATCGGGTGTTGAGCCTCGAATCATGGGAATTGGTCCTGTATCAGCAACGAAAAAAGTATTGGAAATTGCTGGTTTAACCCTTGATCAGATGGATGTGATTGAGCTTAATGAGGCTTTTGCAGCCCAGGCATTAGCTGTGACCCGAGAGTTAGGTTTAGAGGATGATGATTTACGTGTGAATCCTAACGGAGGCGCAATTGCTATAGGTCATCCTTTAGGAGCAAGTGGTGCAAGGTTAGTGGCAACGGCGATAAACCAATTGCAGCACAATCAAGGCAGATATGCTCTCTGCACTATGTGCATAGGTGTAGGTCAAGGTATTGCGCTCGTGCTTGAGCGTATCTAGGAGTAAAAAAATGAACCAATTTCCTTTTCAGCTGGATACGGTCCGAGGTGTATTCAGAGTCATGGTGGAAGGAGATGCGCACGCGCCAACGTTATTATTAAGTAACTCGCTTGGAACCACTTTAGAGATGTGGGATCCCCAAATTAACGCGTTAACAAAGCAGTTTCGGGTTGTTCGTTACGATACCCGTGGGCATGGTGGAAGTGATATTACCTCCGGCCCTTATAGTTTTGAGCAGTTAGGGCTTGATGCTCTTGCTATTTTAGATGCTTTGCAGATTGAAAAAGCAAGTTTTTGTGGCGTGTCCATGGGTGGACATACGGGGCTTTGGTTAGGTATCCATGCTGCAGAGCGTTTTGAAGCCATTGTTGTATCTAACAGCGCAGCAAAAATAGGTACTGAAAAAGGGTGGGAAGAGCGTGCTGCGCTTTTAAGACAGGGCGGCCAACAATCGATGCAGGAGCTTGCACAAACAGCACCTGAGCGTTGGTTTACCCCTCAATACATTCAGCATCATGCTGCTACTGTGCAAGAGGCTCAAGCACAATTAGCACAGCAAAAAGTAGAAGGATACGCTGCTTGTTGTGATGCTCTGGCGCAATCTGACCTACGAGCCGATTTACATCGTATCGCAATACCGACGTTATTTATTGCTGGTTTATTTGACCCGGTTACTACAGTTGAAGATGCAAAAAACATGCAAGCGGCCGTAATAGGGTCTGAGCTAGTTGTTTTGGATGCTTCACACCTTTCAAATATTGAAGTGCCTCAAGCTTTTAATGATGGCTTGGTGTATTTCCTAAACTCTGTGCTGAACCTAGCATAGAGAAGTGAATCTTCTCGATTTTTTCAAGGATAGAACTCCATGTTATTTCTGGTACATATGATTGTCGATATTCCTAAAGATTTGCCACAAGATGAAGTGCAAAGGATTGTGACTAAAGAAAAGGCGTATTCCCAAGACTTACAACGAGCAGGCAAATGGCCTCATTTATGGCGTGTGGTTGGTGAGTATGCGAACTACAGTATTTTTGAAGCGGAAAGCAATGATGAGTTGCACGAAATGTTAAGTCAATTACCTTTGTTTCCTTATATGACGATTAAAATAACTCCACTGGCTAAACACCCTTCCGCAATCTAGTTACAGGCGTTCTGTAGCTTTTTACGCTCAACATCTACTATAAAAAGGGGGCGGGATGCGAGACTGGTCCGTCACAGCATGGATGACAGGTTTTCTAGCTGTGCTTATTTCTTATAGTGGCCCTTTGGTTATATTTATTCAGGCGGCACAGGCTGGTGGGATGTCAGCAGAGATGTTGAGCTCTTGGATTTGGGCTATTTCTATCGGTGCGGGCATTAGCGGTATTGTTTTAAGTCTATGGTTACGCGCACCCATAATCACAGCGTGGTCGGCACCCGGTACTGCTTTATTACTGAATTTATTTCCTGCTATTTCGATGGCTGAAGTGGTTGGCGCGTATTTAAGTGCCGCGGTGATCACGACAGTCATTGGACTCAGTGGGTATTTTGAGCGAATTGTTCAATTTATTCCGCGTGGCATTGCGGCTGCAATGATGGCTGGTATTTTGCTGCAATTTGGGCTAGAGGCATTTGCTGCGATGAAAGAGCTGCCCTCCGTCGTTTTACTGATGTTTATTGTGTATTTACTAAGTCGACGGCTACTTCCAAGTTTTAGCATTATTTTAGTGGCCTTAACGGGTTTTGCCAGTGTCTATTTTTTAGGCAGTACTGAAATTGCTCCAATTCATTTGTCGCTAGCTACGCCAATTTTTACTTGGCCTGAGTTTAGCATGGCGGCCTTCTTTAGTTTTACTGTACCGTTAGTTGTAGTAAGTCTAACGGGGCAATTTTTGCCAGGCTTGGTAGTGATGCGGTTGGCCGGCTATGAGTCATCATCGCGTGCCATTGTTAGTGTGACAAGTCTGGTGTCAATCGGAGTGGCTTTTTTTGGTGGGATTTCAATCGTGTTGGCGGCAATTACCGCAGCATTATGTACAGGCAAAGAAACCCACAAAGATCCAAACAAGCGTTACGTAGCAGGTATAGCAAATGGCGTCTTTTATTTAATAGGCGGTACTATTTCAGGCACATTGGTTCTGTTGTTCGGTGTTATTCCTTCTGCTGTGATTGCCGCTTTAGCTGGCTTAGCGCTTATTGGTGCCATCCTATCAAATATCAAATTATTTAGTGCTGATTCTGCCTATGTAGAGCCAGCAGTGATTACTTTTTTAGTCACCGCTTCTAACATGAGTTTAGGTGGTATGGGGTCTGCTTTTTGGGGCATTGTGTTTGGGATGGTTTCCTATTGGGTATTAGGCCAAAAAGCTGAAAAAAAAGTTAACCCCTCTTCCTCATAGCAGGGGACTGTATCCCTAACCGATATAGTCAAAGGAGAATTAATAATGAGTAGTACAAAACAGTTGGCAGATAAAGAGGTTGTTTTAATGGTGCTGCCACAGTATGAAAATAAAGTGAAACGATTAGAGGTATTACTCCATAATGAAGCACCGGTAGTAACTGTTTTAGGTAAATATAATCACGGCAAAAGCCGCTTACTTAATGAGTTGATTGGTTTGCCTTGCTTTGCTGTTGCAGATAAAAGAGAAACCATTGCATTGCAGCGAGCGGAGCACAATGGAGTGGTATGGTTAGACGCTCCGGGTTTGGATGCTGATGTGGATCAGCAAGATGATCAGTATGCTGAGCGCGCGCTTTGGGTTGAGTCTGATATACGTTTGATGGTGCATGCTGCAAAAGAGGGGGAGCTAGATGCAAGTGAGCTTGATCTGTTCGCCCAGTTAGAGCTGGATTGTGAACAAACCCAGCGTCAGTTCGTTTTTGTATTGACTCAAATTGATCAAGTGGCAGATGAGCAGACTCTCGACCAAATTATGCATCAGCTACGCCAGCAACTAGGAAAAGTGACCATTCATCCGGTATCTGCAGAGCGTTACCGAAAAGGGCTTGATACAGAGATTTCTCTATTTGTAGAAAAAAGCGGTATTCCTGCTTTAACAGAGCATTTGGCCGCAGTGCAAAAAAAGGTAGTTAGTGCACGTCATTTTGAGCAAAAAAGTTACCTAACACAGCTGCAGAAATCATTGTCCCAAAAGCAAAAACATCATCACGGACAACTAGAGCACTATAGTGAAAAAGCGCATGCTGAAGAGATAAATTTCAGCAACGACTTACGACGGACTCTTGAAAAAATTGCTGAGGATTTGTCGGATATTATGCAAGAGCCAGAGGTGGATCATGCATTAGATACTGATACGATTCAAGACGTTTTCAAGGTGACAGCTGGCAAATTAGAACGATCACGTTTACAAATAGCGTATTCACGGGCCTGTATACTCATTCGCAGTGTGCTGACCCAATATGGTGTAGTGCATTTACCCAAAACAGGGCAAGTGGGTGCTGCTAGCCTAAATACTGTAATGATAGCGGTGCTAGGAATCTCGGTAAAATATCGTGCAGATTTGCGTAGGCTATTCGGTAAAGAGGAAGGGAGAGATCGTTTATATCAAGATTTTAAAGTTCATTTTGACGCATCAGAGAATCGTGTACAGCTCTTTAGCGAAATTGCCCGTCAGCATGCCATATTAGAGCAGGTAGAGTCAGCATCGAAAGTAGTACAAAGTTGGGAGTGCAACTGATGTCGCAGGCTTATCATAGAGAGCAAAGCTGGATTGAGCACTTACAGGATGTGGATTTTTTAAATCATGACATGACTGAGCAACAAGGCAGCCTAGATTCGTGGTTAAGCGAGCTAGAGAGTGCTCTAACTGCCCATACTGTCTTGTCTTGTGGTTTAACACCGTGTCATCCGCTAGCTCAGGTATTACAAAGCCTTAAACAGCATCTGGCTGTGTATCCACAGCAATGGCACCTAGCAAGACAAGCATTAAAACCAGCATTAGACTTAGCCTATCATTTTGACAACAGCATAGTATTACTCGTTTTTGGAAAATTTAATGCGGGTAAGAGTTCTTTTTGTAATTTAATTGCGGAACGCTTTCTATTTCATAAACAGTCGGTGCGTTATTTTGTCTGGGACAATGGAGAAATCCAATATCACAGCGGTCCTTTCCAAGAAGGAAGCACCGAAACGACTGCTCAAATTCAAGGTGTAATCCTGGCGGATCGCTTAGTATTAGTAGACACACCGGGCTTGCACTCAATGACGGGCGAGAATGCACAATTAACGCAGCAGTTCTTAGAAAGTGCAGATGGGATGTTGTGGTTAAGTAGTTCCACTTCCCCTGGGCAAGTGCAAGAGTTAGAAGAGCTTACCCAAGAGTTGAAACGTAATAAAACACTCCTGCCTGTTATTACCCGTAGTGATTATTTGGACGAGGTGGTGGTAGGGCAGACTATTCAGAAAGAGCTAAAAAATAAATCGGATGAAAACCGTGAGTTACAAGAAAAAGATGTGTGGGAACGAGCGCAAAATAAATTACAAGCAATACAGCTCGATCCGCAATTGGTAGCTGCTCCTATTTCTATCTCTGTCTATAGTGTACGACAACAAGAAAATACAGATCAGGCGTTAGAAGAAGCAGGAGTCTACCGTTTATACGACGCATTGTTAGGCATAATTAAACCTGTAATTACATATAAAAAAAATAAACCTGTAGAGGTTTTTTTTCATTACCTGGAAGAAACCGTCCTTGAGGATGTAAAAGCACTCGTACAGCGGGTAGAGGAAATACTGGCTCAGCTTAGTATCTATCGACAGGAAGCAGAGGGAACGGCTTATCAGATAGCGCAACGAGTTTGGCAACGGACTATGTCTACTGTTCCAACGTTATTAGATAAATATCTATCTCGTGAGCAGGGTGCAAGCTTATTAAAGCAAGCATTAATCCAAATGGTTTTGGACTCTTGGGTAACAGCTCTTGAAACAGATTTTTCACACTATAAGCTAGACTCTAAAGAACTCTTTTCTGAAGACCCTGTAATGATTAATACGTCAGTCGTTCCGTGGGGAATAGAAAATTACGAAACTATTTATTTAAGTATTGAGACGCAGTTAGAGCAGTGCTTAAATGACTTAGCTAAATGTGTGATCGAGCCAATTCAAGATGATTTATTGCTTATACGTCAAAGCTTGGAGAACTTGATTACTTTGCTTCAAGAAAAAACATCACAGCTAGGTGCACTTAAAGCTACCTAGGCTACAGGGTTATATGTTTAATTACCTTGATTTTTTCTCACCCTATATAGGGAAAGCCTTATGTATTTTGATAAAAAGCTAGTTGAGAACAATAGCTGTACTATTGATAATTAATGATCTATAGCTAGGGATTAATCTTTCATTTGACATGGACTCAGCCTCGCATCGGGTTATACTTGCACACTCATAGCTAAAATGAGCTCACCCCACATCGCTACCGCCATGCTTTAACCAGCGCGTTTCAGTAAAAACGTTTACGCCGCGCGTAACAAAAAATCATTTCGATTCTTAGGTTTTGTCGTCACATGACTCGTTTTAAGCATGGGTTTAGGTAGCTAGGGTTAATGTTATCTTGACTAGTGAAACAACGCTTACATACACTCAGAGACTATTTTGTTTCACTTAGAAAAGTAAATAATAAGACGCAACAGTCGGAGTCATCCGATTGTTTATTTGTCAATGAAAGGAGAGGTTTACTGATGAAAGTAAAAAAAACGCTTTTACGCTTCACGGCAGCGAGTGTCGTCTCGATGGTTGCTGCATTAAGTTCTGCCCAAGCAGCTCGTATTGCTATTGGCCCGCCCGCCAGTGAAACCAACTCGGTGTCCAAGGTTATTTTAGAGGCCTATGGCATCAAAGATTACCAGCCTTTCCAAGAAAGCTTCGGTAACGCCGCTGATTTAGTTCAAGATGGCAATATCGACATCTCTTTTGGTATTCTTGGTGTACCAGCAGGCAGCATTGAAAGCCTTAATGCTTCAACAGGCGATGTGGTGATGCTTGGTCTTTCTGACGAAGTCATTGCCAAAGCCGAAGAGTCTAGCGGCTACAAAAGCTACAATATCTCTAAAGATGCCTACGGCTTTTTAGATGCCGATGTGCCCACGATTGCGGCGTTTGCCATTATGGTCGCCAATAACGACACCATTGACGAAGAGCTAGGCTATCAGCTGGCTAAAATTATGGTGGAAAACGCCAAAGAAATCACCCATGCCCAAGGTGCACAGCTTACCTTGGAAAATGCGCTTAACGGTGCCGAAGGTCTGCCTATTCATCCTGGCGCAAAGCGTTACTACGAGGAACAAGGCCTAAAAGTCGAAGGCCCCGTAGCAGAGCTTAAAGCCAAGGCCGACAAGCGCAAAGCCGAATTCACCCTCGGTACAGGTAGTCAAGGCGGTACCTATTACCCACTGGGCGGTGAAATTGCCAATATCTGGAATAAACACAGTGATGGTAACTTTACTAACGTAGAGACAGGGGCTTCGCTGGAAAACCTAGCCAGTATTGGTCGCGGCCGTATGGACGTAGGCATGTCTGTGCACGTTCCTGCGCTAGATTCAGTCAATGGTACTGGCCAGTTTAACGGCCGTAAAGTAGAAAACGTGTCCTTTATCGGTCACGTTTATCCTGAGGTTGTTCAGATTGTGACCCGTAAAAGTACTGGTATTAACAGCCTAGCTGATCTTGCCAAGTAATTAAAAAAGCAGAAAGGACTTTATAGTCCTTTCTGCTTTTAGTAGATTTTCTCAGTGCTATAACTCAAAGTGGTGTTTCTATGGTTGACACAATTAACAAGTTAACCCCGTCTGAACAAGCAGCAAAAGCTGAGCTAGACGCAAAAGCCTTATTACAAAAATACGATCGCGAAAGCAACTTCCGCGAGCAAATCGGCGTCTGGGCATGGGTAGTAACTTTTCTAGGGATATCACTCACCGTATTCCACATTTACACCGGATACTACGGCACGTTCCCCTCACAAAAACAGGGAGCAGTGCACTTGGGTACGGCCTTAGGCCTTATTTTTCTTTTATTCCCTCTAAAAAAAGGGCAGCAAGTTTTTCAAAAAACAGTGCCTTGGTATGACGTGCTGTTAGCCTTCTTGGCGATGTATGTCACCTATTATAAGATCATTAATTTTGACTCCCTCATACAAAGCATTACGTGGGGCTACGACCAATACGATACCTATTTATCGGTGCTTGGGGTATTGCTGCTTTTAGAGGCTACACGCCGAACGGTTGGGGTACCTATTGTTATTGTTGCAGCGGTCATGATTGGCTATGCGCTGTATGGCAACTATATCCCTACGGCTACGTTATCGCACCAGGGCTATGACTTTACCGATGTCACCACTCGACTGTGGTACAGAGACAGCGGTGTATTTGGTACACCATTACAAATTTCGGCCAAATACATTTATTTATTCTTGTTTTTTGGCGTCATTTTAGTTAATACCCGTATTGGCCAGTTTTTTAATGACTTGGCTTTTGGCCTGACAGGGCGTTTTACGGGTGGCACAGCCAAGGCCGCTGTGGTGGCAAGCGCTCTGCAGGGCATGGTCTCGGGCAGCTCCGTAGGTAATACAGTCGCTTCGGGTTCATTTACTATTCCTATGATGAAAAACTCAGGCTTTAAGCCCGAGTTTGCTGCGGGTACAGAAGCCTCTGCCTCGACGGGTGGGCAAATTATGCCTCCTATTATGGGTGCGGCCGCCTTTATTATGATGGAATACTTAGGCGTATCCTATGCGGTCATTATGGCTGCTGCGGTAATTCCCGCTACCCTCTATTTCCTCGGCATTTTTATTGGCACTCACTTCGAAGCCAAGCGCCTTGGTATTCTGGGCTTACCCAAATCGGAGCTACCCGATATAGGGCAGCAAATGAAGCAATATGGCTATATGCTGCTGCCCCTGATCGTCATTATTACCACGGTCATGATCGGGTACACGCCACAGCGTGCGGTGATTTATGGTATAGCTACGGCCTTTTTGGTCAGCTACGTACGCAAAGAAACACGCTTGGGCTTTAAAAAGTTTTTTTATGTGCTCGAGCAGGGTGCGCGCGTCGCATTACCTGTGATTGCAGCAGTGGCTACCGCAGGTATTATTGCCGGTGTGGTTAGCATGACCGGGCTCGGCGCAAAGTTTGCTGCTAGCATCATTGCTTTATCGGGTGGGCATTTATTCTTAGCGCTGTTCTTTACCATGATTGCGTGTTTGGTGTTGGGTATGGGCTTGCCAACCACAGCTAACTACGTAGTCACTGCAACCATTGCTGCGCCTGCATTAATCAATGGCTTTGATTTAACGCCTTTGTCGGTACACATGTTTGTGTTTTACTTTGGCATTTTGGCAGATATTACTCCACCTGTTTGTTTGGCAGCGTACGCGGGTGCGGGTATCGCGCAGGCTAATCCATTCAAAAGCGGCGTAACCGCGGTGAAACTAGCTATTGCCGCCTTTATTGTGCCTTATATCTTTGTGTATAGCCCGATTTTGGTTATGGAGAACGTAACGGCTTTACCATTGATTGGCACCATTATTACTGCTGTATTAGGTATGGTGGCTGTCAGTAGCTCTATGATTGGGTTTTTCATTCGCTATTCACGTTTTTACGAGCGCATTCTACTTTTTGTTGCTGGTATTATGCTGATCATTCCGGACCTGTTAGGGGCGGTGATTGGTATACCGCTTATCGCTCTCGTCTGGTTTTTACAAAAACAGCGTGTGGATGATAGCGGTGCCGCAGTTAAAGACACGGCAGCAGTTTGATTTAAACCCTAACTAAACGCAACCTCAGGCCTCTATTTTTTACTCTTAGTCTAGGACGACGAGTGTAAAAAAAGAGGCCTGATCGTTTAATGGTTGTTTTAATGTCATGTCTTTTTGTGCTTGTAGGGCTTGATGAGGCCAGCTGCTTTTAATATAAGCTAATACAGCTCTAATCGCCTCGTCGGATAATACCGAGCCATAGGCTGGCATATCACTTTAATACCCAAAGGTGCGGTTCTGCCTGGAATCAAGTCACATGTTGCTCGTACAGCTCAGCCGCAAGCCTTAGCGCATACAGGGCCGCTTGTTGGCAGCGCTCTTTTTCAGAGCCAGAGAAAACGTGGGTGCGCGTAAATAGTTCAGGCTGTGTAGCATCCCTTTTATACAACCACGCAAAACAAACTGTACCTGCTGGAATTTCAGGTTCAGCCGTATCATCTAACACACCAGTTGTAGCGATCACAGTATTAGCACGAGTCAGCTTTGCTGCGCCCAATACCATCTCTTTAGCTACTTTTTCACTGGTAAGGTTGTATTCCTTGAAAATATCAGGGTGAATACCTAACAGATCCATTTTTGATTCAGGCGTATACGTTACAAGACCGCTTTCTAATAAGCTGCCCGCTTTTGGGTGTTCAGATAAAAGCGAAGCCAACAAACCCGCCGTGCATGACTCAACCGTAGTGATAGTTAGCTTGAGCTTAAATAAACGATCTATTAAAGGCTGGGCTTGGGTAGACATGACTAGATCCTTTCTAAAAGCTTGGCTTCAGTAAGAGTACAAAAGTATTCTAATATCATTCTATGGTATTTTCGTCGCTCTGAAGATTAATCTCTCTTGCTAAGGTCAAATGTCGGTAGGCTATTACTTCAGTAGATGATTTAGCTACCTTTCTCTCCTACAGCTTAATTTATTATGTGTTGAAACTAACACGCACGTTAACCTTTTAACTGTATATCCGTTCAGTGAAATATTATCTATTGCCCCAATTGACAATGGGGCTAGCGAATTCTTTTCGCAATTGAGTCTCAGGAATTAAGGATTATATAAGTAGCATTTTGGGTTAAGTCTTAGCTGTTCTATATAGTTAAGCTGGTCAAACCGACTGGATGTTTCAGAACAGATTTAGCATTTTATAAGCATAAATATAGTTTAAATATTTTACAAACCCGTCAATATAAAAATTAAAAAATTAAATTATAGCTATTTAAAAAGTTATCAAAATAAGAGTGATTTTAAAAAATGGAGTATTAAGAGAACAGAAGCTTTTTTAAAGATGGCTTTTAAAGGATATGTACCAACTAGGGTTTATACCTAATTGATAATAAAGTTAAAAAAATCTCCTGTTTTATAGCGTTCTCTTAGATATCATGCCTAAATTGTATAGTTTTAGAGTTAAATGGTCTTAGACTAAGATGCATGATTAATATAAAAATCAATCTAGAATGAAAAAATTACATCTTGCTTATAAAGATTATGGAGACAAATATGAAAATTAAAACAGCTTTTCTTGCAACAGCATTGGCGCTAGGAGTGAGCCATTCCGCACTTGCTGTGGTTAAAGTTGGTTTTATGCTGCCTTACAGCGGAACATATACGGCCCTAGGCCAAGCCATTGAGAATGGTTTTAAAATGTATGTGGACGAGCAAGGTGGTAGCCTAGGTGGTGAAAAAATTGAATTCTATCGTGTGGACGATGAATCTAACCCTGCAAAAGCATCAGATAATGCAAACCGGCTTATTAAACGAGATCAAGTAGATGTATTAGTTGGTACTGTCCACTCTGGTGTCGCTATGGCATTAGCAAAAGCTGCTCAAGATACAGATACCACATTAATTATTCCTAATGCTGGCGCAGATATGTTAACAGGTGCCTTGTGTGCGCCTAATGTTTTCCGCACTTCTTTTACGAATTGGCAACCTGCTTATGCTATGGGGCATGTGGCACGCGAAAAGGGTTATGAGAAGGTAGTTAGCGTGACATGGAACTATGCTGCGGGCAAAGAAGCGATTAGTGGCTTTAAACAAGGCTTCGAGGAAGAGGGCGGTAAAGTAGTAAAAGAGCTTTTGTTGCCTTTTCCTGATGTGGAGTTTCAATCTATCTTAACTGAAATAGCCGCTTTGAAGCCCGATGCCGTCTTTACTTTTTTTGCTGGTGGCGGAGCTGTGAAATTTGTTCAAGATTATGCTAGTTCAGGTTTAGGAAAAGAGGTTCCTTTACTTGGTAGTGGCTTTCTAACTGATGGAACACTAGAGGCTCAAGGCGAGTCCGCACAAGGATTATTAACCACATTGCATTATGCGGATGGTTTAAATATAGAAAAAGATAAAGCTTTCCGAGCGTCATACTCAGAACGTCATCCGAATATGGTGCCCGATGTCTATGCTGTGCAGGGCTATGATGCGGCACAGTTATTAGATGCTGGCTTAGCTGCTGTTAACGGAGATAAAAGTAATAAAACAGAACTACGTAAAGCAATGCGTAATGCCACGATCGATAGTCCAAGAGGGACATTCACTTTATCTGCAGCAGGAAATCCTATTCAGGATGTCTATTTACGTGAGGTTCAGGGTAAAGAGAATATTATGGTTTCTATAGCCAGAGAGAAGTTAGAGGACCCAGCTTTAGGTTGTCGTTTGTAATTTAACGAAAAGAGGGATTTTGTGGAAATAAAAATTTTCCTCATACAAAGCTTAAATGCTGTCCAATACGGCTTGCTACTTTTTCTAGTAGCAAGCGGTTTAACACTGATATTTGGCATTATGAATATCATTAATTTGGCACATGGTAGCTTTTATATGATTGGGGCCTATATGGCCTTTGCTTTGCAGCCAGTAGTTAATAATTACCTAGGTGGAGGATTGTTTACTGTCTTATTGCTATGTACTTTATTAGCGGTGTTAATTGGTTATGTATTAGAGTGGGCTTTCTTTAGTTACTTATACCATCGAGATCACTTACAACAAGTGTTAATGACTTATGGCTTAATTTTGGTTTTTGAAGAGCTTAGAAGTTTACTCGTCGGTAATGATGTGCATGGAGTCACTGTTCCAACTTGGTTGAGCGGCACTGTCTCTTTAGGAGGGGTAATGACTTATCCCGTTTATAGGCTATTTATTTCTGCAGTTTGTCTTTTACTTGCAGGGGGCCTGTATTGGGTTTTAGTGCGGACTCGACTAGGGATGAAAATCCGAGCAGGTGCTTCAAATCGTGAAATGATCGGTGCTTTAGGGATTGATATTAATCGATTGTTCCGGATTGTATTTGCTATGGGCGTTGCATTAGCTGCATTTGCAGGTGCTGTTGCTGCGCCAGTAACCTCTGTCTATCCAGGAATGGGGCATTCTATTCTTATTATTTGTTTTGTGGTTGTGGTGATTGGTGGCATTGGCTCGATTAAAGGGGCTTTTATTGCTGCAATGCTAGTTGGATTTGTCAGTACATTTGGACTGGTGTTTTTCCCAACCGCTTCAGGTATGTTGGTGTATGTACTGATGGCCATAGTTTTACTATTAAAGCCAGACGGTTTGTTTAAACAAGGGTAATAGGTATGGAAAGCAATACGAGCAAAAATTATATCTTTTTAGCTTTGGTCATTGGGTGCGCCTTTTTATTCCCCTTATATGCAAATAGTTACTACACAGGTTTGGCTTTAGAAATCATTATCTATGCAATATTTGCGCTAGGGCTACAGCTTTTAGTAGGTGGAGCAGGCTTGGTGAGCCTTGGACATGCCGCATTCTTTGGTTTAGCTGCTTATACAACAGTATTAGTTGCACCTGAAATGGGTCCAGCTAACCTATTTGTGGTGTTGTTTGCTTCAGTGGTAGTGACTGGAATTTTTGCTTTGGTAACAGGAGCTTTAGTGCTTCGAACCACGGGGATTTATTTTATTATGGTCACGTTGGCTTTTGCGCAAATGGCCTACTTTATATTTCATGATACTAATTTAGGTGGGGGCAGTGACGGAGCGTATCTATATTTTAGGCCAGAAGCAAGACTAGGAGACACAGTTCTTTTCAGTATTGGCAATAATCTGCATTTTTTCTATTTTTCTTTAGTTTGCTTGATCATTGTCTGGTTTTCACTTTATTTAGTAATGCGATCACGGTTTGGCGCGGCTTTAACAGGTATCCGTCTTAACGAGCAACGCATGAGATCTGCAGGCTTTCCCACTTACGCGTATAAGCTTGTCGCGTATGTCATGTCTGGAGTTATTGCTAGTTTAAGTGGGTTGTTATACGTGGTTAAAGATGGTTATGTTAACCCTGAGATTTTGTCTTGGGAGCAATCAGGGTTGGTTTTATTAATGGTGATTCTGGGGGGGCAGTTTAGATTATGGGGGGCAATAGTAGGTGCTGCTGCATTAATTTTGCTTCAGGAACTATTTCAATCCCACGAGATTTTCGGGAACTTCGCATCACATTGGAACTTGAGTTATGGCCTAGCGATTATGGCGCTAGTGGCCTTTTTACCAGAGGGTATTGCTGGGATAAAAGTACGCTTCACAAAAAATAAAATAACTAGATTGTCAGAGGCACAGGATTCTATATGACTAAACAAGTTTTATTATCGACTAAAAACATTAAGCGTAACTTTGGTGGTTTACAAGCGATTAAAAATGTTTCTTTAGATCTATGTAAAGGTAGAATCCATGCTGTGATTGGTACGAACGGTGCAGGGAAATCTACGCTAATTAATATAATTTCTGGTGAAATTCCGCCCAGCGAAGGGTTCATTGAACTTAACGGACAGGATGTGACTAGCTGGGCGCAACCTAAACGAGCTCAAGCCGGATTAGGGCGTAGTTACCAGAGAACAACAATATTTGCCCCTTTAACTGTACATGAAAACTGCAGGTTAGCAGCGCAGGCTACTCACCAAAATGTGTGGAGCTGGTTGCCAGCAAAAAAATGTAAATATAGTGTGGAGCTAGCAGATGAGTCCTTAGAGCTTGTGGGTATGCTTGAGGACAGGAACTTAATTGCGGGAGAGCTTTCTCATGGACGAAAACGCCAATTGGAAATTGCAATGAGCTTAGCAACCAAGCCTTCTGTATTGCTATTAGATGAGCCTTTAGCTGGTATGGGAGCAGAAGAAACAGAAAAGCTTTTGTGTTTATTAAATGATTTACGTTCATCAAGAGCCATGATGTTAGTTGAGCATGATATGGATGCCATTTTTAGAATAGCTGACGAGATCACTGTGATGGTAAATGGTGAAGTCATCGCTTATGGCAATCCCGAGGCAATTCGTAATAATGCCGAGGTTCAACGTGTTTATCTTGGAGAGGACGAAGAATGAGTGCATTGTTACGAGCTGAACATATCCATACGCATTATGGTGAAAGTCATATTTTGCATGGTGTAAATATTGAAATTAAACCAGGTGAGGCAGTAGGGCTATTAGGACGAAACGGAATGGGCAAATCCACTTTAATTCGTACTATGCTTGGGCATGTCAAAGCGACGACAGGAAAGGTGTATGTAAGAGGTCAAGACAAAACAGGAGTAGAGCCCTTTAAAATTGCACGATTAGGCGTAGCGTATGTGCCCGAAGGAAGAGGGGTCTTTCCTAACTTAACCGTGCAGGAAAACTTAATGGTTGCAGCTCGCCCTGGGTATAGTCAACAAATGGATTGGGGTTATGAGCGTGTGCTAGAGACGTTCCCTCGCTTGGCTGAACGGCTTAGTCATGGAGGTCAACAGCTTTCAGGGGGAGAGCAACAAATGCTTGCAATAGGTAGAGCATTAATGACAAACCCAGATGTGTTGATTTTAGATGAGGCGACTGAGGGTCTAGCGCCTATTATTGTGGCTGAGATCTGGAAAGTAATTGCTACTGTCAGTGCTACGGGAATGGCAATTTTAATTGTAGACAGAAATTATAAAAAAGTATTAGCACACACTAATCGTAGTGTAGTGTTAGAAAAGGGCTTAGTTGTTGAGGCTAATGAGAGCGCTACATTGCTAGCGAATCCAGAATTACTTACGCGCTATTTAGGTGTTTAAGTAAAGTTCGTCTTCTTAACTTTACCTGCCAGATTAATTAAGAGGACGAGCAAATTATTCCGAAAGATAAAGATAGTAACTTTATATGCAAGACTCTACTGAACATGTCTTTTATCTCGTCTTTTTGGTGCTAGAGCTTTTTCATTGGTAATCCGTAGCGCTACTGAGACCATGCTCGCGACAAATAACGATTACCCTATATGCTCTCCGAGTCCTTAGGTATTAAAGCCATCATGCATGGTTTAGCTCTGGTCGTGCCCACGCGCTATCTGAGATACTGATAGCAACCTTATCGAGTAACGAGCTCGACCCTTTGCATTGAGCCGAAGAGGGTTACGATGTCTTTATTGCGACCCCTATGAGTCGTAGTCAAGATCATTGATTAGTGTTCGGTAAATGGTGTGACAGAACCAGGTTTGAGCACTAAGTTCCTCTAATTGATTTTTCCAAAAAATGCCGACTTCGAAAGTAGGAATATCTATTGGTAAAGCGAGCACACGTAAGTTGTCGTGCTGTTTTGCATAGAGTTGGGCGACCCGGGTAGGCAAGCAAGCAATCAAATCACTGTCAGCAATAATATTAGGCAATACCGCATAGTGTGGAACTTTGAGCGAGATTTTAGATTCGGATTGAATTTTATTAAGAATGTGGCTGATGTGTAAGTGGCCTGTGCTTTGAGAGATCTCTACGTGCTGCTCTTGGGCAAACTGCTCAAAACTAATGTGCTCTGTTATACGTGGGTGATGAGCGCTGATTAAGCAGGAGTAGTTTTCATCCATGATTTTTTTAGACTGAAGTCGCTTTTTAAGAAAACCAAGATTACCGACAGCAGCATCAATCCGCTCGCGTTGAAACCAACTTTCTATTTCCTCCACTTCGCTTGAAATTACCTCCAGACGAATTAAGGGGGCTTCTTTTTTGAGAGCTCTCATGATCTTAGGTAGAAAATAGACTGTGCCTAAGTCAGACAGGGCGAGTTTGAAAGTACGGCTAGATTTAGCCGGATCGAATTTTTTTGTAAAAGCTAAAGCATCTTCAATTTCATTAATCGATTTAAAAAAAATGGGATAGAGTTGATCCGCCATTAGGGTGGGAACCATACCTTCTCGAGTGCGCGTGAATAAAGGATCATTCATTTGATTTCGTAAGCGAGCGAGTGCATAGCTAACTGAGGGCTGCGTTAAGTGTAGGCGGCGTCCTGCTTCGCTGACGCTACCTCCTTCATAAATCGAAAGAAAAACTTTAATTAAATTCAGATCTGTTTTAGATGTCATATTGAAAAAAGCTGTAAATGAGATGACTCTCTAATATAGATGATATCTATATTAAAAACAAAAAAATATCGATTGGATTAATAAGGTGAGGGGTGTTAATTTAAATAGAATATAAATAATTATGGAGATAAGTGATCATGTCAGCACCATTGCCTACCGTTCGAGAAATGGTCTATGAGTTACTGCGCAAGCAGGGCATAAACAAGATTTTTGGTAATCCTGGGTCAAATGAAATCAATTTTTTAAAGGATTTTCCTGAGGATTTTGAGTATATATTGTGCCTGCATGAAGGGGTTGCGGTAGGGATGGCTGATGGCTATGCTCAAGCGTCTGGTAAAGCATCTTTTGTAAACCTACACTCTGCATCAGGTACGGGTAATGCGATGGGAGCATTAACGAATTCGTACAATGCGCACAGCCCTGTCGTGGTCACAGCAGGACAGCAAGCGCGTAGCTTGGTTTATACCGATCCTTTGCTAAAAAATACAGCGGCGAGTTTATTACCTATGCCTTTAGTTAAGGTGAGCTATGAGCCCTTAAGTCCAGAGGAGGTGCCACATGTGCTCAGTCGCGCGATGCATGCCGCTATGGCTCCGGCGCGAGGTCCTGTGTATGTCTCTATTCCATATGATGACTGGGACAAGCCGGTAACTAGTGATGCTTTGCCTCTACCTCAACGTATGGTGCAGTATTGCGGCGAAGCAAGTGCCGAAGTGGTAGAACGACTAGGATCACAATTACAGCAAGCTAAAAATCCAGTTTTAATATTTGGCCCTGAGGTCGATCAGCAACGAGCAAATGCGATTGGAGCGCAATTAGCGGAGAAGTTGCGGGCTCCGGCTTGGGTAGCTCCTTCAGCTCCTCGTTGTCCTTTTCCTACGACGCACCCTTGTTTTGCGGGCATTTTACCAGCAGGTATCGCTAGCCTCTGTCAAAAGCTAGATGGACATGACTTAGTGGTAGTTTTTGGTGCTCCTGTATTTAGATATCATCAAAATGATCCAGGGACACATTTACCCAAAGACTGTGAGTTGGTTCTTGTTACTGGAGATTATCAAGAGGCAGCACGAGCACCTGTGGGGAATGCTATCGTAGCGGATGTCGGCGCGATTCTAAAGGATCTAGTACGTATCTTGCCAGAAAAAAATCGAAAAAAAGTTAATTATAATCCGGTGATTCAACGCCATACGGTAGATGATACCGTGCTTTGTAGCGAGTCAGTTTTTGATATTGTTGAATCGCTTAAGCAGGAGAATACAGTTTATTTAAATGAGGCGACGTCAACGATTGCTACTCTGTGGGAGCGGGGTGGGATGACGGAGCCTGGCAGTTATTATTTTGCGGCCTCTGGGGGGCTTGGTTTTGCGATGCCTGCCGCATTAGGTGTGAAGTTGGCACAGCCAGATCGTCCTGTCGTAGCTTTTGTGGGGGATGGATCAGCCCATTACAACATTACGGCGCTCTGGACGGCGACTCATTACAACATTCCTGTTGTTTTTATCATTATTAATAATAAAGGCTATAAAGCCTTACAGCAGTTTGTTGAGTCCTTTAAGGTAAATGAAATTCCGGGTTTAAAAGTGGACGGAGTGGATTTTGTGAGTCTAGCCAAAGGCTATGCGGTAGAGGCATGTCAAGTTAATACCAAGCGCGAGTTTAAAGAAGCTTTCGAAAAAGCGTTGCAACATAAGGGACCTTTCCTCATTGACGCCCAAGTGGAAGCGATTTAGAGCACAAGGAGAGGCTTAGGATGACAAAAATCTATGAGCTCAGACGCCAGGCTAGAAAACGTCTACCACGAATGGTATTTGATTATTTAGAAGGTGGGGCTGAGGATGAAATTACATTAGAGCGTAACAAAACGGATTACGATCGCTGTCAGCTGATCCCCCAACGGCTGACTGACTTATCGTCTGTTCATACGGCCACCACGTTATTTAATCGTTCGATATCTTTTCCCTGTTTGATAGCCCCAACGGGGCTAAATGGCTTATTTTGGCCTAATGGTGATATTGCGTTAGCACGTGCTGCTGATAAAACAGGCGTTCCTTTTGTGCTTTCTACTGCGTCGACTAACTCGATTGAGGAAGTGGCTGCTCAAGCAGGTGGGCAATTGTGGTTTCAATTGTATGTTATAGAACGCAGCTTAGCAGAAAGCTTGGTACGGCGGGCTTTGGCAGCCGATTACGAATGCTTGGTGTTGACAACGGATGTGGTCGTCAATGGTAAACGCGAACGGGATATTCGCAACGGGTTTGGCTTGCCTTTTCGCTATACCTTAAAAACCGTTTTAGATGGAATCAGGCATCCGGCCTGGAGCTACGATTTTTTGAAACATGGTGTACCGGGTCTGGGTAACATGAACTCCTCAGAAGCACATACTCCTCAGGCTAAAGCAGCCCTTTTACAGCGCTCTATGGAGTCCTCTTTCGACTGGGAGGATTTAAAGCGTTTAAGAGAGCTTTGGCCCAAAAAGTTGGTTGTGAAAGGGGTTTTAAGTGCAGACGATATTAGGAAGTGCGTGGAGTATGGTGTGGATGCAGTGATTTTATCCAATCATGGTGGTCGTCAACTCGATACTGCCATTTCTGCCTTTGAGGCATTACACCTGGTGCCATTCCCTCAGTCTATACCTATTTTATTGGATGGAGGTATACAACGAGGTAGAGATATCGTTAAAGCCATTGCTTTAGGGGCGACGTCTGTATTAAGTGGACGGGCAGTTTTGTATGGGTTGGCGTCCCACGGGGAGGATGGAGCTCTGGAAGCATTGCGAATTTTAAAAGATGAGTTTAGTAACAGCCTGACACAGCTAGGGTGTGCTTCAGTTAGGCAGCTAGGTGTACAGCATGTGTATACAAGAAACGTTTAATAAGTAGTACATATTTTAATGGAGACAAACATGAAAATTGTTGATGTAAAAGCAACTGCAGTGAATATTCCGGCAACATTTGATTTTTGTAACACACAACGTACAGCGACATTGGGCGTATGTATTGTGGAAATCACAACGGATGAAGGGCACGTTGGTGTTGGGATGACGGCCATTACAGAAGAGGAGGTCATTGCTTACACCATCAATCAGATTATGACACCGGCTCTTATTGGGAAAGACCCTCTTTGTAACGATCAAATCTGGAACCAAATGTACTGGCTGATGACGCCTAGGGGGCAGTCAGGCTATGCAATGCACGCGATTGCTGCGGTGGATTTGGCCTTGTGGGACATTAAAGGACAAGCGCTAACGCAACCAGTTTGGAAACTCTTGGGTGGGGCTCGGTCCCGTGTCTCGACGTATGCAACGGTTGGTTTTGATTTCTTTGATCAAGAGCAATTGGTTGCGGTAGCTAAAGATTGGGAAAAACAAGGGTTTAGTAAATTTAAGATGGTGGTGGGACATGGCGCGTTAAAGCGCAAAGACGAGCCTAGGCCTTTGTTGGAGTTATTACGCGAAGATGTGATGCGCGTGAAGTTGCTACGAGAGGCTATCGGTGATCAGGCTGAATTGTTTATTGATGCAAACTGCAATTTGGATCTTTATCATGCAGCTTGGTTGGCTAAACGTGTTGAAGAGTATGACATCTCGTTTTTTGAAGAGCCTATTAAAGGCAACGACCCCCATACATTAAGTGATTTACGACGTCAAACTAGTATTCCTTTAGCGGGGGGGCAAAATGAGGGTCAAGCCAGTAAGTTCAAAGACCTGTTGTTAAATCGTTCATTAGACATATTGCAACCCAACGTTGCTATTACGGGTGGTTATACACAGTGCCAGAAAATTGCAGGTATGGCCGAAGCATTTGGGATTGGCATCGATAACGGAGGTGCGTGGCCCTTCCATAATATGCACTTACATGCCGGCTTAAGCAATGGAGGCATGGTTGAGTATCACATTTTCGCCGTGGAGTGTTTAAGGCAGATCTTTAATGACTTACCGATTCCTAAAGACGGTTGGATTGAGATGCCGACTACGCCAGGTTTAGGCTTCAGCTTAAATCAAGAAGCATTAAAAGAATTAGCCAAACAGCCCACTTCTCGTGGCTTAGGTAAATAAAGAGTTAACCGTTCATAAATAAAACTCAGGAGACAAAAAATGAAGAAATTCACACTACGCGCTATTTTAACAAGTTTAGCGGTGATGTTGAGCTTACCGGTAGCAGCTCAGGACGCTTTTCCAAAGAAGCCCATACGATTGGTGGTGCCGTTTGAAGCAGGAGGGGGGTCGGATGGGTTAGCGCGTGCCATTCAATCAGAAATTGAGTCACAAAAGCTGCTTCCCGTTCCGTTTGTGGTGACGAATGCCACGGGGGCCGGTGGGGCGGTAGGTTCAAGACAAGTCTTAAGAGCGACACCAGATGGATACACCATTTTACAAATTCACCAAGAGCTATTCGCTGCCGCCGCATTAGGGCGTGTGGACTACACTCCGCTGGACTTCGAGCCTGTGATACAGGTTAGTGAGGCTTGTTTGTTTATGGCGGTAGCGGCCGATTCGCCGCTCAATAGCTTCGATGATTTCCTTAAAAAAGTGAAAACAGATGGAGCAAATTTCCGTCAGGGGGATGAGATAGGCGGAGCAACGCATTTTCCTTCCGTACGCTTAATGAATTTAATTGATACAGAGTGGGTGGTTGTTCCCACAGGAGCGACTTCTAAACGTTTTACGGCCTTAAAAGGTGGCTTTGCCGATATGGCTCTTATGTCTCCTTTATGGATAGAACGAAGTGGAGGGGAAGTCCGGCCCTTAGCTGTACTTGGAGAGGAGCGCTATGAGCAGGTTCCCGACTTACCAACTGCAAAAGAATTAGGGTATGACGTTAAATCTTGCTTAAACCGCCGTTATTGGGCTCCAAAAGGCACACCAGAGCAGAACATTGCTGTCTTGGCTGATGCGATAGAGGCGGCTGCCAATTCTGAGCGTGTGCGGAGCTACCTAGACCGGTCTGGGGAAAAATTAAAAATTGTACGAGGAGAGCAACTAAAACAAGAGATTGCTGCCGAGTATGAGGATTTTATCGAGGTAGCAGATGCCGTTAAAGGCGGGAAAACCAATTAAAACGTAGAGTTGCTGTTTGTCTTTAGGAGATAACGGATTATGGCTAAGTATATAATATATCGTTATGAGTTCTTTGTTAGTCTGGTTTCTTTAGCGCTTTCTGTTTTAATTTATTCTGGCGTTTATGGTCTTGCTAAGACTAATTTTGAGTTATTGGGTTCAGCGGCTATTCCAAAGGTTGTGGCAGCTAGTTTGTTTTTTCTATCTTTAGTTAAGTTGGCTCAAACCATTAAAGCGGCTAATGCTAATGTTGGGGTGAAAAGTAGAGAAGAATATTCTGGTAATAACTATAAGTCATTTTTTTTATTCTTATTGGTATCTGGATTTGTTTTTTGTGTTTTATATTTAAATATAAAATTTTGGATTGCATCCTTCTTTTTTGTATTTATATCAACGGTTTTTTTAAAAAAACCAGATGATGTATTAGGCGTAATAAAGATTATTTTTTTCGCTTTATTATTTTCTTTAGGGGTAAGTTATCTTTTTACTAAGATTTTTTACTTTGGTTTGTAAGGCAAAGAAAGGAATAAATGATGTTCGCCTCATATACAGAAGTTTTTTCTTTTGGAGGACTCCTTTGGGTCCTCTTAGGTAGCATGATCGGTATTTTTGTTGGTGCCATACCAGGTCTGTCCGGTGCGATGGTAATTGCGCTTGCCCTTCCTGCTACGTATTTTATGAATGCTTATGATGCCTTAATTTTGCTTATTGCAATTTATATTGGATCAACTACAGGAGGATTAGTCAGCGCAACACTTATGCGTATGCCTGGTACAGAGGCGGCGATCATGACGACTCTGGATGGCTACCCTATGGCGCAACGTGGGGAGCCCGCTCGAGCCTTAGGTTTGGGGGTGGGCGCTTCATTTTTGGGCGGTATGTTAGCTTGGGTTGTATTGGCTACGCTATCACCAGCATTGTCTCGATTTGCTGTACAGTTTGGGCCTTATGAAATCTTTTCTATGACCTTAGTTGCCTTAGTGCTCATTGCAGCCATCTCTAAAGATGGATTTACCAATGGTTTGATTGCAGCAGCGTTAGGAGCCTTGTTTGCCTTGCCAGGAATCGATCCTGTATCAGGATCTTTGCGCTTAACGTTTGGTTTGACTTCACTAGACAACGGTTTTACGTTATTGCCAGTGATGCTGGGGCTTTTAGTCCTGAGTCAGGTATTTCTAGAGGTGGGCGATAAGGCCAATACAAAAACTGAAAAAGTATCTACCTCTGCCAAAATTGCGTTTAAGGTCAAAGATTTTAAAGACAATGGTTGGAATTTAACACGCTCTTCAATTATTGGTACATGGATAGGTATTTTGCCCGGCATAGGAGGGACAACGGCTTCCATTGCTTCGTATGGTGTGGCAAAAGCAACATCTAAAAACTCAGATCAGTTTGGTAATGGAGCAAGTGAAGGAATTGTTGCTGCAGAGTCGGCAAATAATGCGGCAGCGGTCGGTGCGTTGGTACCACTTATTACCTTGGGTATCCCAGGCTCTGTGATTACTGCTATGTTGCTAGGAGCAATGGTAATTCATGATTTGAACCCTGGCCCTTTATTGTTTGTACAAACACCTGAAGTTGCCCATGTAATTATAGCTGGGGCTTTGGCTGCCAATTTATTGGTGCTTGTAGTTATGTGGTTCTCTACCCCATTACTAGCCAAGCTGATGTATGTTAACAAGTCTTACTTGTTACCACCCATTGTTATTTTCTGTTTTATTGGATCTTACTCCGTATCAGCCAATATGTTTGATGTGGTTGTCATGATGGGTTTTTCAGTTTTAGGGTACTTGCTAAATAAAGCAAAAATTCCTATCGGTCCATTTATTATTGCATTTATTTTAACCCCTCTCGCTGAGTCAAGCTTGAGATCAGGGCTTGTTGTATATGGAGACAGCTTCCTTCCTTTGTTAACGCGTCCTATTAGTTTGTTTTTTATAGCAATAGCTGTGTTGACTTTATTTATGGTGGCTTTATCTAATTTTAAGAAAAATCGTTTAACGAATTAGGGGAGAGGGTGAATATGAGTTTATTTTTTAATACTAGAGAGTATGAGGGAAAAATCTTTTCAGGCACATGGAGTCAAGGTCAAGCGCTTATTCATGACACCATAGAGCCAGCTTCTGGGGAGCCGTTATTCAAGCTCGGTATGGGTTCACGCGAAGATGTGGAAACTGCCGTTTCAATAGCAGCTGAAACCCAGGCTGCTTGGGCAGATCTAGCCTTTGATCAACGGGCTGGAGTTATTCGACGTGCTGCAGAGCTCTTGCAAATTCATGCAAAGGATTTTATTGAGTGGAACGTGAGAGAATGTGGCTCTACGTATTTGAAAGCACAGTGGGAATTACATGCTGCATACGAGCAGTTAAATATGGCTTCTGCTTTGCCGATGCAAGCGGATGGGATGACGTTTCCTTCAAGCATGCCACAGCGTCGTAATACATGTCGTCGTGTTCCATTAGGGGTGGTAGGTGTAATTGCACCGTGGAACTTTCCTTTGTTGCTGAGTATGCGGTCAGTAGCACCTGCTTTGGCTTTGGGAAATACGGTGGTATTGAAACCGGATTTTCATAGCGGTGTAACAGGGGGACTACTTATCGCGCGTCTTTTTGAAGAGGCAGGCTTGCCAGAAGGGGTTTTGCATGTAGTTCCCGGTGGTGCTGATGCAGGAGATGCATTAGTTCGCCATCCTAAAAGCGCGATGATTTCATTTACTGGCTCAACAGCAGTAGGAAAATCCATTGGCAAAATTTGCGGAGAAATGCTGAAGAAAGTGGCATTAGAGCTAGGTGGGAATAATGCTTTTGTCGTACTTGAGGACGCGGATTTAGATGCAGCAGCTTCAAATGGCGCGTGGGGATCTTATTTACACCAAGGTCAGATATGTATGCAAGCAGGTCGTCATTTTGTCCATGAAAGCGTGGCAGAAGCCTATGTGCAAAAGCTTACTGAACGTGCTCGACAATTGAAAGTCGCTGATCCCTTTAAAGATGAAACAGCAGCAATAGGTCCTTTAGTTAATCTCAAACAACTAGAGCGTATTGAGGCTATTATTCAATCTAGTATAGAGCGAGGCGCAAAACGCGTAACGGGTGGGCGGGGCGAAGGGTTGTTTTATCACCCTACAGTATTATGTAATGTGACAGCAGAAATGCCTGCTTTTTCTGAAGAGCTTTTTGCGCCAGTAGCGCCTGTGATCACATTTACATCAGAAGACGAGCTGGTTGAGTTAATTGCTCAATCCCCGTATGGTTTGGCTGCTGCTATTCAATCTGCTTCTGTGAGCCGAGCTATGCATCTCGCACGACGTATAAAAGCAGGAATGATTCACATTAATGACCAGACTGTTAATAATGAGTTTCATGTGCCATTTGGTGGAGTAGGAGATTCCGGAAATAGTGGACGTTTTGGTGGGCCTGCTAACTTAGAGATGTTTACTGAATTGCAATGGCTAAGCATTATGGATACTCCAATACATTACCCATTTTAATTTATATGTGATCAATTTAACTATTAGAAAATAGTTTTATTTATAAGGCTAGCCCAAGGGTATTGTAATAACTAGCCTTGGGCTTCTTCAAATTTCAGATGTATGCGTTTGTTGTGATTACCAATACTTGAAGATTTTTGTATTCAGTTATCATTATTGTTTGTTTTAATAAACTATAGAAAATTACAAGAGCTAAATTTTACGGAAATATTTTATTTCATAGGGATTTTTCGCGTAAAAAACTTATCAGGACTTGTACTTTGTGAATAAAGTAAAGAGATCATGAGCAAAAATCATCATGGCTAACAGTTTTTGAAGTAGATGTGCTCTTTGCACATACGGTAGGTAAAGTAAAGAATAGTGTTTAGTTGATGTCTACTTTGTTTCAGAGAGATTCAGAGGGGCTCGTTGTTTAGTAGAAATCGAACTAATTCAGAGAAGCATTAGAGGCCACAAGAAATCTGTCGTGAGAATTTTAATTTTTAAAGAAAGTATTGTCTTTTTTCTCTTTAGTGAAACAGTGTAGAGAGTGTTTAAGCCAAGGATGTTTTTCCTTATAAGTTTCTATAAGTAAATCAAGCATGAGCTCTATTATTTCTGTATTATCATTAGTTCGATAATTTAGAATGATGGGGGTTGTTAGACTTTCATCACCTAGAAGTCTATAGCAGAGATCTGAGCGCAAGCCATTTATAGAACTTGGGGCAATACATATCCCCATATTTGCAGATACTAAACCTAACGCGGTTTGTAATTGGCTTACTTCCTGTATTTTTTTAGGTTGAAAATTGTGATCTCGTAGCATAGAAAGGACGCTATCGCCAAAATTTGGACGGTGTTCTTTGGGAAAAAGAATTACATTTTCTCTTTCTAGCTGGGTTAAAGCGATAGGTGAATCGTCAGGACTAGCTAAAGGGTGTTCTTCAGGCGTGGCCACCATTAAACGCTCTTCTCTTAATACTAATCGAGAGATGTCAGGAAAGTTGAGCCGTAATCTTCCAAAGCCCACGTCAATAAGACCTGTTCTTAAAGCTTCTGGTTGTTGAGAAGATAATAATTCAACTAAATTAATGTTCAGATGTGGGCGTAATATACGCAACCTTTTAACTAATGTAGGCAGACCTCCGTAAAGCATAGACGGCACGAATCCTAAAGATAAACTATGCCGTTCATTTCTTCCTACTTGTTGTGTAGAGCGCTTCATTTGTTCGACACGACTGAGTATTTGAACAGCTTGCTCATAAAACACTTTGCCTGCTTCGGTTAGCTTTAAAGGACGACTGCTTCGTACAAAGAGCCTAACATCAAGCGTTTCTTCTAAAAGTTGAATTTGACGACTGAGAGGTGGCTGAGAAATATGCAGTATTTCAGCAGCTCTAGTAAAATTTTTCTCTTGTGCAACTATTACAAAATAGCGAATTTGTCTTAGGTTCATAGTAGTTTGATTTTGTCCCCAGTTGTGATTTTATGAACCAATTATACCGTAATGGTATTGTTTTAATACTAAATAAGTCTCAATGGCTTTTTAAATTATTAATAAAAAAGATGAAAATCTAGATGGGATTGTAAATTTTTTACGTTGCTATAGAAATTTTAATTAATGGGCTTGGGTAATAAAGTGACCATAGATATTCCCAATAATGAGAAAATTACAGTAGCTACCCAAGCCCATTGCCACCCGCCTAGCATACTCACTGACCAAGCTACTACTGGGGCACCTAGAAACTGTCCCATAGACGAGCCTTGTTGTACCCAACCTATAGTTGATGCCGTAGTTTGAGGTGTAGGAGCAAAAATGACGGCCAATAAATACAAAGTAACAGGAATTACTCCTCCTGCAATAGAAAAAAGCAAAATTGAAACAAACTGTATGGCAATATTGGTTTTTAGACCAAAAGCAATGAAAGTAGTTATTGCCATAGTAAAAAAACCAACAATAAGCAATTTCTTTGCGTCCACTTTTTTATGAAGTAAGCGGCCAGCATACAGATTTCCAATTATGTTTACACCAGCAACCAAAGCCGTTAACGAACCGACAGCTAAACCAGAAATACCCATATCAGCATAAATGATAGGTAGAAAACCAATGATGGCAGTCCACTGTGCAGCATAGGCGCTAAATAACAAAGCGACTAGCCAAACCTGTGAAGATCGCAGTGTGCTTATTACATTGTAGCTAATGGAAAGACTGCTGTTTGCTTCTGAGCTAGTATTCTGATCTTTTTCATGGGTTATTTTTAAGAAGAGAAGAAGAACAATAAAGGTAAGGCCTGATAATATCAGCCACAAAGTACGCCAAGAATAGCCAATGCTAAGTAACCACGATCCACCCAATAGAATAACTACAGCGCCTAAAGACATATAACAGCCCCAAAATCCAAAAATTTGGCTAATAGCTTCTTTAGGGACTATTTGTCTTATTAAGGCAGGGACTGGTAAAACCACCATAAGAAATCCGCATCCTTCTATTGTCCGGCTCAGCAAAAGAGCGTTTTTGTATGGAAATAATACGACACTTAAAGACGCTGTAGTTAAAATGATTAGTCCTATTGCAATACACCTGCGTAATCCAATTCGCTCTGCAAAAAGACCTGTGATTAATCCCAGCGTCATACCAGCAATCTGTACAGAAGATAGTAAAAATCCGGCGTCAACTAAATCTAGTTTTAATTCATTTTTAAGTAGGGGAAGTGCGGGGGAGATTTTCCAAATATGCATAGATGAAAAAATACCAGCTATTACTAAAAACAGCGAGGTAAGTATAGATTTTTTGTAATGTATTGACAGCATTTTTTCTTAAGATGATACAGGTAATATGTATGTGGTAATTAAAGAGAGTGCTTATTTTAGCGGTAAAAATAAAATCGGCTTTGATTCTATAAAAATTAAGAGGTGCATTTATTTTATTATTTGAATTTAAGTATAATGAAAAAAATTTACCTAGTTATTAAGAAAGGTTTTTTGTTTAAGTAATGATAATAGTGCATTTTTTTCTGCATGAGCTATTTCACTATTAGTAGAGGTATGTAAACCAACACTAAGCTTTTCTATATTCATACCTTTAAAGCATAGCTAACAATTTTAATTATTAGATTTAAGGCTTAGCCATACAAGTAAGAAAAAATTTCATATTTTTCCTTAACTTAGGTGGGTTAACTATACTTAATTTATTTATATATTATTGCCAATCAAGCTGCTTTCTGGCCTTATTTAAATCGGTTTCCATATTATAATTCCACAGCCAATCGAAACGATTTGTGAGGCTTTCTGCAAGAGAATCTTTTTGTGTGCTGATTGCTGGATTTCTAAATTCATATAGCTCACCGGCTTCCCAAGATGTACGCTGTACGCGACAGGCTCGAGGCCTACGAATAGAATCATAGACGCTCAGTAGTTTTTTAAGATCGGTCTTAAGTACTTGAGCATCACCAAGAAGACGAGTTAGTAACCAAGCATCTTCTAGCCCTTGACCCGCTCCGGCGCCTTGGTGGGGAAGCATGGCGTGGGCGGCGTCACCGACCAGACCCACGAGCCCATGGTTGTAATGACTTAATTCCTCTAAGTCGTGTAATGCCCAATAGGTAGGCTTTGGGATGCATTTAAGTAGCTCAATCACGGCAACGCTCCAACCTGAAAAGTCCTCTAGCATTCGTTCTTGAGATATAGCTTGAGTCCAAGGAGCATTGTTAGGCCAAACGGGCTCTGGATTACTTCTGTCGGAGACAAAGGCAACGACATTGATTAGGCGTCCTTTTTTCACAGGAAATGTGAGAACATGCGCATCAAGCCCTAAATACATTTGTGGGACGTTAATTAGGTGTTCATCAACACCTGTTGCGCGGTAAGCGTTGCGTAGTTGCTCGCTATCTATCAAACCCCGATAAGCGCAAGTGCCACTGAATCTTGGTTCTATTAGCGGCTTAGAAAGATTGTGAAGTACGTAATTACGAAGATTTGATTTAATGCCATCTGCCCCAATGAGCAAATCACACTGATAGTCTGTACCATCCGTAAAACTAACAGTTACCTTGTGCTTGTTTTCTCTGACTTTAAATGCTCGCTTACTGAAAGATATGACATTTTCTGGTAATTGTTGTGCTAACAAATTTAAAAAATCAGCACGATGCACTGAAGATTGTCCAACGCCTGGAGAAAGACTGGTGGCAATGTATTCAGCATTACTTCCTTTGCGCCACTCAAACCAAACATTTTCCCAAGGAGCGGGAGTGCGATCAGCTATTTCTTCATAAGCTAAACTCATGCTTAAGTCTTGGATCGCCCGTACCGCATTTGCACCAAACGATACGCCCGCGCCGACCTCACCTAGCGCAGCAGCTGACTCAAATAACCTTACCTTTAAGTGAGAATAGCGAGAAAGTCCAAGTGCTAATGCAACCCCTGTGATTCCGCCACCGACAATGCCAATTTCTATCGTTGAGTAATAGCTATTCATAAGAACCCCTTTTATCTAATATATAGTGCTTTGAGCATAACTATTTACAATGCGTTATAAAATAGCTAAAAGATTATAGTGACTATTGATGTTGTGAATAGTTTGATTTGTAATCATCTTAAAGTGGGTTATTGAAATGCGTTTGCGTGATCTTGATCTCAACTTACTTGTAATCTTCCATCAAATAGTGGTGGATAAGAGTGTTTCAGGCGCAGCTGAAAACTTAGGGATAAGTCAGCCAGCGGTCAGCAATGCTCTAAAACGTTTGCGAGCTGCGTTTAATGATGAGCTTTTTGTTCGTACTAGATATGGCATGCAGCCCACTCCTTATGCAAGCTTGTTGGTTGAACCCATAGCGCAAACGATTGATTTACTAAATACAGCTATCAATCAACAGGATTCTTTTGATCCCTTAAAGAGTAAAAAATGCTTTTATGTGGCGATGACAGATATTGGGGATATTTATTTTCTTCCTCGACTTATAGATACATTGCTTACGCAATATCCAGGCATATCAGTCAAAACATTGCGAAGTCATGCTGGACTTGCAACGAGTCTAGCTGAAGGGGAGATTGACTTGGCTATTGGCCTACACCCAGAGCTGCAGGCTGGCTTTTATCAGAGGCGCCTTTTTCATCATCGTTATGTTTGCTTATGTCGTAAAGATCACCCACTTATTCGCCTACCTATAACTCGAGAAAATTTCTGTCATTATGGGCATATTAAAATAACCTCACCCGGTACAGGTCATGGCGAGATAGATACTATTATGCAACATGCAGGTCTAGAGCGAGACATACGCCTGGAAATCCCTCACTTCATAGCCGTAGCCCATATTTTGCAGAATACGGATTTGGTAGCGACTGTACCTGAACGTTTTGCACTTAGTTGTCTTGGGCCTTTCAATCTCCGAAGCTTACCTTTGCCTATTGATCTACCTGAAATTGCTATTAACTTATTTTGGCATAGTAAATACCATAGAGACCCTGCTAATAAATGGTTTAGGCAGCTTATATTTGAGTTGTTTGTTGATTGAACGTAGACTTCAATCAACTATAGGGCATGTTGTATGCTAGCTTCTCTTACCGAAATGATTTCTAATTGCTAAGTTTTAGAAAGATTACACTTTGTCTTTAAGAGCGGACACAAATTTATTATATATTTTGCGTAATGACTTTGAGTTTAATGTATCAAAATTTAGTTGTGGTTTAGAAAAATACGGAGCGTGTACTAATTTAATTGATGGCATCGCTACCCAATACTCCTTAGTTCCTGTCAAAGGTGCAGTAGAGAGTAAAGTAATGACTCTATAGGGGGTGAGTACAGGAGATAGTCTAGATCTAATGCAATAGGAATTTATTAATAATCAAGCAGTGCAATCCAAATATTGCACAAATGTTAGACATACCGGAAGACGCGTTGCATATTAGTCGCATAGAGACATCTGGCTCTACAGTAGAAACTTTGCTAGTAATGCTGCTGCAGGAACAGTATTACTGGTTATCAAATTAAAATGTGCTGTACATGTGCATTTAATAAGCGAAGAAGAGCACGTGTGGGAGCCTAAAAGTACAGCGTACGTAATGGATATTATAGGATGTGTTATGAGTAAGAGTTTTTTGGCGTATAAACTCATCACTCATTGTCCCTCAAATGGATCGCCAGTTTTGTCTATTGGGATGCCTGATGTTGAGTCAGAACGCCCGGCTGTGTTTGAAATGACCGACCAAGTTGAAATTTATTTAATACGATGGCTCTGACCTAATTGTAACCGCTTTGGATTAGCATCCTAATTTAAATATAGTACAAGCCGTTGTTCAGGTTCGTGATGAAATTGTCATCGACCTCGCCATGATAGATAATAGCTTTTATGCGAAATACCCAAAATATTAAGCATTGCGGGGTTATTTTTAGGTGGCTAACTTACAATATGTAATCGCACGCCGCGCTAATCCAATAAATAGAAGTCGCTATAAGTCGAATATGACGACGCAAAAAAGCCCAGCTAAATACATAGCTGGGCTTTTGGAATTTTGGCTCCCCGAACAGGGCTCGAACCTGTGACCTGCGGATTAACAGTCCGTCGCTCTACCGACTGAGCTATCGGGGAATTGCTAAAAAATCTACTATAACATGCTTTTTAAAATTAAGTCAAATTACTTTAAAAAATTAGTTAATTGAGACTTTTTATTTCTTTTTGGACTGCTTTTTGTTGCTGTGTCCGCCAAAGAAATAAAACTATAGCAAGGATTTTTGAAAAGTGCAACCTTATCGTAGAATATTTCTTTGATTAGGCGAGGCACTTATGAGTTCAACACGTCGTACCTTCTGGATAGGCTTTCTTTTAGCGGGCTTAGGCTCGATTTTGTTTTCAGCCAAAGCCATCGTGGCCAAACTGACCTATATGCATGGGGTCGATGCGCTAACGGTGATTGGCTTCAGGATGCTCTTGGCCTTGCCAGCCTTTCTGACCATTGCCGTATGGCAAGCCTACAAAGCCTATCGGGGCCAACAGGTCGCTTTGTCGACCAAGCAGCGTTGGCAGGTGGTGGTGTTAGGTTTTATCGGCTATTACTTGGCAAGCTTGTTAGATTTTTTGGGTTTGCAATACATTACGGCAGGTTTAGAGCGGTTAATCTTATTTTTAGCGCCTACCTTTGTGTTGCTGTTTTCCGCGCTTTTTTTGAAGAAACTGATTTTGCCCAAACAGTGGGTGGCCTTAGCCATTTCTTATCTGGGCGTAAGCTTGGTGTTTGTTCAGGATTTAAGTCTTGAGGGCGATCACGTTTTGTTGGGGGCGGGCTTGGTGCTGGGTTCAGCGCTTTCTTATTCGTTTTACTTAATTGGCTCAGGCGAGCTCTTAAAACAAATCGGTTCTACGCGATTGGTGGCTTATGCCATGGTGACCTCAGCTATCTACACCTTAATTCATTTTTTTATTGTGCAGGGTTGGGCAGGCTTGGATCAGCCTAAAGAGGTGTATGGCTTATCATTGATTCATGCCACCTTAAATACTGTCTTCCCGACATTTATGATTATGTGGGCAGTAGAGCGTGTCGGTGCACCCATGACAGCCCAGTTAGGGCTAATTGGGCCGGTCTCTATTTTGTTTTTAGCGTATTGGTTTTTAGATGAGCCGATCACCCTGATGCAAATTGGCGGCACGGTTTTAGTTTTGACCGGAGCAATGGTGTTGAGTCGCAAAAAATAATGGTGTCCAAAAACAAATTGTTTTAATATAAAAATACAGTATAAGTATATTTCTGGATATTATTATGAGTGTAAGTAGTGTAAAGCCTGTCCTGCCTCAATCTGCTTCGGCTATTGCCCCCGCTGTGCCTTGTACATAGGCCTCTATTTGGTCTGGGCTACTTTTAACTGCTGTGGTAGCTGAGGTGCCTTGGGTTTTAGCAGACTGGATGCCTAAAATTGGGTTAAGCAGTCACTTACGGGAAATGGTAATTAACGCGATAAATCATCATTAAAGCCCGTCTTTTGACGGGCTTTTGGTTTAGTTAAACATATTAAGCGGGATTTTTAAGTACGAAACCTGGTTGGCTTCGGCCTGCGGCAAGTGTCCCGCTTGAATGTTAATTTGTAATGCGGGAAGCATAAGCCGAGGTAGGCCCAAAGTTGCATCACGAGCGTTACGTAGTTGTACAAACTGGGCTTCAGTCGTGTTATTTTTTAGATGAATGTTGTGTGTTTTTTGATCGGCTACGGTGCATGAATAATGAGGGGCTCTGTCATTAGGCGGGTAGTCGTGACACATGAATAAAACGGTGTCATCGGGAAAGCTTAATAACCGCTGCATGGATTGGTAGAGCTGCGTGGCACAACCACCCGGAAAATCACAGCGTGCCGTGCCCACATCAGGTAAAAATAAGGTGTCGCCGACAAAAATGCCCAGACCTTTCACGTGGTAAGC
Source organism: Paenalcaligenes hominis (assembly GCF_011927625.1). Taxonomy (GTDB): domain Bacteria; phylum Pseudomonadota; class Gammaproteobacteria; order Burkholderiales; family Burkholderiaceae_B; genus Paenalcaligenes; species Paenalcaligenes hominis. The sequence continues at coordinate 261,818 of NZ_JAATIZ010000004.1, read as the reverse complement.
CATATCAGCAGGGGTGTGACCGGGTACATGCAATACTTGGACTTCTAGCGACCCAATATGAAAAATATCGCCGTCGTTCCAAAGCGCATCAAAAGGGCTGCCATCGGTGGGCTGTTCAGCGCCTAAATGGTAGATGTCTTTAAAGCAGCGCTGCACTTGGGAAATGGGGGCTCCGATAGCAATGCGAGCCCCTGTTTTGTCTTTTAGCCATGCAGCGGCCGATAAATGGTCGGCGTGGGCATGGGTTTCCAGGATCCATTGCACCTCAAGGTCATGAGCGTGGATATAGTCCAGCAGTTTTTGCGCTGACGCTGTACAGGTTTTCGCTGCAGACGGGTCATAATCTAAAACTGGGTCAATAATGGCACAGGCTGTCTGCCCAGGCTGATGAACCACATAAGAGTAGGTAGAGGTCTGGGGGTCAAAAAAGGCCTGAGCATGAGGATGGGGCATAATAACTCCAGCTGTCATTTCAAAATCGTTAGTATATAATTAAGTATATTAAAGCACTATGAAAAACACAATGATGACTGATAATGCAAAGCTATTAACGGAACTGAACGCTGTCGCTGACGAGGCTGCTGGCTTATTAGGATGCATGGCTAACCCTGACCGACTGATGCTGTTGTGTATGTTAGTACAAGGAGAACGCAATGTATCTGAGCTTCGGGATTTAACCGGCATAGAACAACCGACTTTATCCCAGCAGCTCACCGTATTACGAAACGAAGGCCTTGCTCAAACACGTAAAGCCGGCAAGTACGTGTATTACCGGATAGGTAACCCAGACGTGTTGCGCATTATGCAAACTTTGTACGACATTTTTTGTGCGCCAGACCGCTCGGAATCCGACCCAGGCCTTGGCTAATTGGTTGTTTAGTGCACACCAAAAGGGTGTGGTGGGGCTCAACACCGGGGCTTTTGTTTGATCTAACGCAGAAAACACGTAAATCGGGTAATTGCGTAGTGGTTATTTCATGAAACTTTGCTACAGTCAGAGGTGGCGTTAAAAAACTACGTTTACGTCATCGCTGTTCCAAATTCATTCAGTGCACTGCAAACCCCTTAGACCTCAATCTAACGGCCTATCGCGCTGTCACCACGGGTGAACCATCTGTGTGTAGTACCTTATAACACCCTTCGGGGTGTTTTTTTTCTGTTCAATTGCACATTAGCCCAAGTGAGTCTCGTTATCAGGTAATGGGTCCATATTGCTGATTTGATCCAAAATACCGCAGGCTTGGTCAGGGTTTTCGTGTGCGCACGCCGCTTTAAGTTGAAGCAGTTGTTGGCGTAATTGGGTCAACTCTTCAATGCGAACATCAACGTGGTGTAGGTGATCAGAAATTACGGCAGTTACTGGCTCGCAGCCGGCCTCGGGGTGGGCAATAAACTGCAGCAGGTGTCGAATTTCTTCGTGGGTCATGTCTAGACTGCGGCAGTTCCGAATAAAGCGTAATCGCTCTTTATGCAATGGGCCGTAGTGTCGGTAATTGTTGTCTGAGCGCTGCGGCTCGGGCAATAAATTAATTTTTTCATAATAGCGAATGGTTTCTGGGCTGCAATTTGTCTGTTCGGCTAATTCACCAATTTTCATGATGCCTCCTTGGCTTGACCTTGTAGTTACTTTAAGGTGTTTACTACTAAGCATACAAGATAGTGTTAAAGGTGCGTGATGAAAAAAGAGCAAGTACAAAAAGATTTAGACCGTACAACCGTAGCCAAGTCGGTGTCATCATGTTGTGAAACGCATACTCATCATGATCACAGCCACGATAACCATCAACACCATACTGCTGCCTCTACTGTAGCGCCGCTAACACCAAGTGCTGATCAGGAGCTCACTCAGTTCTATATTGCACAAATGGATTGCCCAGTGGAAGAGCAATTAATTCGTAGCAAACTCGAAACAAAAATGGGTGTGGTGCAGCTTCAGTTTAATTTGATGCAACGGCGTTTAGACGTAGTCCATGCGCAGGGGTTAGCCGCAGAGATAACGCGAGACTTAACCCGACTAGGCATGGCGCCACAACAAATTCATGAGACTCAAGCGCCAACACAGACCCCATCGGCATCGTATCGCCCATTGGTTAAGATTGGGATTGCCGTCGGCTTAGCTTTAGTTGCAGAGGGCATGACATGGCTAGATTTGTCCGCCGCATGGGTCTTACCTGTGGCCTTGGCCGCATTATTACTTAGTGGGTTGAGCATTTATAAAAAAGGCTGGATTGCTTTAGCCAATCGCAATTTAAACATTAATGCGCTCATGAGCATTGCGGTAACCGGAGCCGTGCTGATTGGAAGCTGGGCCGAAGCCGCTATGGTGATGTCTTTATTTGCCTTGGCAGAATTAATTGAAGCACGCTCTTTAGATCGTGTACGGCATGCTGTGGATGGGCTCTTAAATCTTGCCCCCGAACAGGTCGAGGTATTGACGGCAGACGGGCAGTGGCAGCTGCAACACGCACAACAAGTACCCTTGGGCGCCGTCGTACGTGTGATGCCGGGTGCGCGTATTGGTTTAGATGGAGTGGTGCAAGCAGGCCGCTCTGTGGTGAATCAAGCGCCTATCACTGGGGAAAGCGTACCGGTGGATAAACAAGAGGGCGATGAGGTCTTTGCTGGGTCCATTAATGGATTCGGCGAGCTGCAATTTATCACGCAGGGCACCTATGACAATACATTATTAGTGCGCATTGCGTTGGCTGTACAAAATGCTCAGCAAGGTAAAGCCCCCGTACAGCGGTTTGTGGATCAGTTTTCACGTGTCTATACCCCTATCGTGACACTTGTTGCGTTGGCTTTGGCCGTGTTGGGGCCTTGGGTATTTGGTGGGGCGTGGCTTGATTGGGTATATAAAGCGTTAGTGTTATTAGTCATTGCTTGCCCATGTGCTTTAGTCATTTCCACACCGGTGGCAGTGGTCAGTGCGTTAACACGGGCTGCCCGGATGGGGTTACTGATTAAAGGGGGCGTGTACCTAGAACAAGCCCGTCATTTGCGTTATTTAGCGTTAGATAAAACAGGCACCCTAACCGTTGGTCAGCCGCAATTACAAGACCACTGGTTGGCAGCGAATGCAGACCAAGCGTTAGCACTTGCCTATTCGTTAGCTCAGCGTTCAGATCACCCCGCATCCGTGGCAGTAGCGGAAGGGTTAAGCGGACAGGGCTTAAACGCGTTGCCTTTAACTCAGTTTGAAGCCATTCCCGGCGCAGGAGTGCAAGGCCTTTGGGATGCTACGGTGTGGCGGCTTGGAAAGCTCAGCTGGATGCCTACTGCGGCGCTTTTACCTGATGCCCTTCAGGACTGGGTACGTCTGCAACAGCAACGGGGGGCAAGCTTGGTTTTTTTAGGTTCGGATCAGCAGATTTGGGCTGCCTTTGCGGTCTTGGATCAAATTAAACCAGCTGTAGCCGAAGCGCTGCACCAGTTGCAAACGCTTGGGGTTCAAGTGGAAATGTTATCGGGCGATAATCAAGCCGCCGTGCAACATGTTGCGCAGCAAGTGGGTTTGCAACATGCCCAAGGTGATTTACTGCCCGAGGACAAACAGCGTATTGTCAGTGCACGCACCCAACGTGGCGTCACCGGTATGGTCGGCGATGGCATTAACGATGCACCGGCTTTAGCGCAGGCTTCGATTGGCTTTGCTATGGGGGCATTGGGTACAGACATGGCCATTGAAACGGCCGATGTTGCCATTATGAACGATGACTTGCGTCAGATTCCTCGTACCATTCGTTTATCGCAGCGCTTACATCAGATTCTGGTACAAAATATTAGTGTGGCCTTGGGCATTAAGGCGGTGTTTTTGGTCATGGCTTTGATGGGGAGTGTGACCATGTGGATGGCAGTGTTTGCCGACGTAGGGGCGAGCTTATTAGTTATCGCTAATAGTTTGAGGTTGCTAAAGTTGCGTGTTAGCGCTTAAATAAATAGACATCGTTTATTAATAATACATAAAGGATAGCTAACTGTGATCGCATTGCTTGAGGCAAAGCGAGCTGGGTTGCTGGCTCGCAATAATTGGCTTAGAAACTGTATTGCGGGCATTATTGTCGGGGTCGTGGCATTGCCTTTGGCTATGGCGTTTGCTATTGCCTCTGGGGTCAAACCAGAGCAAGGCATTTACACCGCCATCATTGCTGGGCTGGTGGTATCACTGTTCGGGGGCAGCCGCGTACAAATTGCAGGCCCCACCGGCGCATTTATTGTGATTCTTTCCACCATCGTGGCACAACATGGCATAGAAGGTTTGCAAATTGCGACCCTTATGGCGGGTGTCATGTTGTTGGTCATGGGGTTTACACGGCTTGGTGTCATTATTAAATACATTCCTGTGCCAGTCATTATTGGTTTTACGGCGGGTATAGGGGTCATTATTTGGGTGGGACAATGGGAATCTTTTTTTGGTTTACCCGCTCCGACCGGCACAAATTTTCACGAAAAGTTGTGGCACTTACTAGGGGCTTTGCCTCAGTTCGATGGCGCCACCACAGCGGTAGGGGTGCTGTCATTATTTTTAGTGCTCTATACCACGCGTATGCCATTATTGAAAAAGGTGCCGGGGCCGTTAATTGCGCTCATCGCACTAACCCTGCTGCAAAGTATTTTCCAATTTCCTACGGTGGCAACCATCGGCACTGCCTTTGGTGAAATTCCTCGTGGTTTACCTTCTTTGCAGCTACCCCATTTAAGCCTATCGCGCATGATAGAGTTAATTGGGCCGGCTTTTGCCATTGCCATGCTCGGAGCGATCGAGTCATTACTTTCTGCCGTCGTGGCCGATAACATGGCAAATACGCGCCATAACTCAAACCAAGAGCTCATCGGGCAGGGGTTGGCGAATGTATTAACGCCTTTATTTGGGGGTATTGCGGCAACGGGTGCCATTGCACGCACGGCGACCAATATTCGTAATGGGGGTAACAGCCCTATTGCTGGGGTGGTGCATGTTTTGGTGCTGGTATTAGTGTTGGTGTTGTTAGCGCCACTAGCGGTGAATATCCCCTTAGCAACCCTTGCCGCAATTTTATTTGTCGTGGCTTGGAATATGAGTCAGCCGCAAACCGTTATACGGCAGTTAAAAACCGCCCCGCGCGCCGATGTGGCAATTTTACTGATTACCTTTGCCCTAACGGTATTTGCTGACTTAGTCGTTGCCGTCAATATAGGTGTGGTATTAGCCATGCTGCACTTTTTGAAACGGATGTCAGATAGTGTAGAAGTGCGCCGTCAAACCACTCAGCAATTAAAGCGCGAGTTTGCCCTAGATAATTTGCACTTTACCGATGATGTGGTGGTGTTGAGTGTCAATGGGCCATTTTTCTTTGCCGCCCTCGACCCGCTTGATGCCGCTTTAAATGAGTTAAACCCTTCCGTCCGGGCCGTGATATTGCGGTTAAATCAAGTGCCTTTTGTTGATGGCACAGCGCTAGGTGCATTGGATCGTTTTGTCCATAAAGCCCATAAAAAAAATATTAAGGTCTTTTTGTCCGAAGTGAATCCGGCGGTTTATAAAACTATTACTCGTATGGGCTTAACCAAACGGTTAGGTGTAGAGCGTATCTGCGATGGCATTCCTACTATTATGGCCATCCTTGGTCATGAGGCGGGGACAGCTGGCTCAGCACCTGCTGCAGCGCCTGCAAAAAATCGGTAGGCCCTAAACCCAGGCGCGCCAAGCTGCAAATTTTATCTGCTTGGTAGCGTCGGGGTTGATGTAAAAGCTGTTCGACCAAATTGGTTTTTAGGGTCAAGGCTTTTTCATTGATATCCATCAGGATCACCGCATGCACCAAGCCTACATGCCATCCAGTAGGGTCGCCCGGTTGGCGTGGTTGATCAGCAAAGCGTAAGGGTGGGGGCGCAAGACGCCAGACCTGAGCCGTCCCCACGATTTTTTGGTAGGGATCATTGCCTACGGCTAGATTAAAGCGGCCGTCGCAAAATGAGCCGTCAACCGCTTGGGGTGAGCTCGGTATTCCGCATCGTTCAAGCGCCTGCTGCAAAATACGACAAATAAAGGGATATGCCGCTTGGGCTAAGTCAAATGGCTTTCCATACTGTCGCCAGCTTAGGCTGAGGTTCCAAACCCCAGGCCCTTGTGGAACCACACCGCCCCCTGATTGACGTACTTCGATGGGCCACCCAGCACTGGCTAAGGCGTGTTGGGTAGCCTCAAAGTGCGGATTGCGCCCATAGGTGCGAGGCACCACTATGCCTTGGGTGCCTTGCCAAATCAGCGCCTGAGGGCCATGCGTCAGCACGCGGTCCATCAGCAAGATATCGCTGGTGTTCGCTTGTGGGGTAGCAAGTTGAGTATGCGTTTCAAAACAAATATCACTCATAAGCGCAGCATGAACTCATCGTCACTCATTAACGCGTAGCGTAGGGCATCAATCCAACTCAAAATCACACTAAGCGGAGCGAATAGGTAGAACAGGACTAAATACATCAAGCCCCAGCCTAATTGACCGATGTAGAAACGATGAATACCTGCCCACCCTAAAAAAAATGCCAGAAAAATAGCGGTTTTGCGTTTAGAAAGACGTCGCGGTGTAGAAGTATCGTTTGATTGGTGTCTACGGCTTAGCCAATAGCTAATAGGTAGCGTCAAAATGAGCGCCAAGGCCACCTTGCCCCAGTTCAAGCGTAAATACTGCTGAATGGTGTGAATAACATCCTGAAAATTATGGAACGCCAGGCCAGTAAGATATGACAGCCAGTGAATGAGCTCGGTGCTGATACGCTCGCCAAAACTTAGGCTGACTAGCAATACAATAAACACACCTATCGCTAATGCTATATTTTGCATGCTTCTTTTTACTCCACACACGTTTGACGAATGGCTTTTTGCCATTGGGCAAGCCGTTCGGCTACGACATCACGCGATAGTTGAGGCTCAAAAACTCGATCTACCCGCCATAACGCTTCAATTTCAGAGGGATCAGCATAAATACCACACCCCAAGCCTGCTAAATAGGCCGCCCCTAAGGCCGTGGTCTCGATAAGAGTTGGACGCACGACGGGTAAACCAAGTAAGTCAGCTTGGAACTGCATTAAGAGGTTATTTTGGCTAGCACCGCCATCAACCCGTAGCTCAGACAAAGCGGGAGCCCCCGTTTGAGCGGCGTCTTTAGCCATGGCTTCGAGTAAGGCACTGCTTTGAAAAGCAATACTTTCCAAAGCAGCGCGGGCAATATGCGCCATGGTCGTACCACGGCTTAAACCGGTGATTGTACCCCGTGCGTTGGCTTGCCAGTAGGGGGCGCCTAAACCGGTAAATGCAGGTACAAACATGACGCCGCCTGCATCGGGCACGCTTAGAGCTAATTGTTCGATTTCAGCACTATGAGTGAACGCATCTAAGCCATCACGCAGCCATTGCACCACCGCACCTGCTACGAACACACTGCCCTCTAAGGCATACGCAGGGGCACTATCAATTTGTGCCGCACACGTACTGATCAGACCATTTTGCGATTGTTCGATGGTGGATCCGGTGTGCATCAGCATAAAACACCCCGTGCCGTAGGTGTTTTTAGCCATGCCCGCCTTAAAGCAGGCTTGTCCAAACAGAGCGCTTTGTTGGTCGCCTGCGACACCGTAAATAGGCACAGCATGCCCTAAATGCTCGGCGTTGGCTTCAGCAAACAAGCTGCTAGAGGGCTGAACCTGAGGCAGGAGATTGGCAGGTATATCAAAAAGTGCTAAAAGTTCATCATCCCACTGTTGGGTGTGAATGTTATAGAGCAAGGTGCGTGATGCATTGCTGGTATCGGTGCAATGGACTTGGCCGTTTGACAATTGCCACAGCAGCCACGTGTCGACGGTGCCAAAGGCTAAGTGACCCTCTTCGGCGAGTTGGCGTAGGGCAGGCTGCTGCAAGAGCCAAGCAATTTTAGTGGCCGAGAAATAGGCATCAATACGCAGGCCGGTCTTTTCAAAAATAACGGTTTCATGGCCTTGGTCGCGCAATTGTGCACAAAGGGGTTCAGAGCGTCGGTCTTGCCACACAATAGCGTTATAGACAGGTTGTCCAGTGCGCCGATCCCACAGGACGGTGGTTTCACGTTGGTTTGTGATGCCAATGGCCTGGATCTGAGCCGCACTAAGGTGGGCTTTTTTTAAAGCTTGTTGTGCAGTGTGCAGTTGGCTGCGCCAAATTTCCAAAGGATCGTGCTCTACCCAGCCTGATTGGGGATAAATTTGGCTAAACTCCAGCTGTGCTGAGCTAATCACTTGACCTGATTGGTCAAAAACGATGGCACGAGAGCTTGAGGTGCCTTGATCTAGTGCAAGTATGTAGTTCATAACACATAAATTTATTTTGAATGCCTAAGTTTACCTGTAGCTTGAATTAAACTATAGGCCACGTTTGTTTTTTTATTGGTTTTTCTCAATGACATCAAGAATTTCTCCCCTCCTTACTGATAGATCCCAGCTTTTAGCCGCGTTAGAGCGCACTCAACACGTTGATGTCGTGGTGATCGGGGGTGGAGCGACAGGGTTAGGGGTGGCGGTAGACGCTGCATCACGAGGCTTATCGGTTGTATTGCTCGAGGCCGAGGACTTTGCTAAAGGTACCTCATCGCGTGCTACAAAACTGGTGCACGGTGGGGTGCGCTACTTGGCGCAAGGCAATATTTCACTTGTGCGCGAGGCGTTACATGAGCGTACCGCTTTATTGCGCAATGCGCCCCATTTAGCTGCACCCCTAGGCTTTGTGATGCCTTCCTATAAATGTTGGGAAACTCCTTTTTATGGGGTGGGGCTAAAGGCTTACGATGCATTGGCCGGTAAAGACGGGCTTGGCTCGACCCGATTTTTAACTAAACGCCATGTTGAAACGGCCTTGCCAGGGGTGCGTACTCAGGGTTTAAAGGGCGGGGTCATGTACTGGGATGGCCAATTCGATGATGCGCGATTGGCGTTGGCGTTGGCACGTACTGCTGCGCAGCATTCCGCCTTATTGGTCAATTACTGTCCTGTCTCAGAGCTGCTTTATACCAATGATCGCGTCACCGGTGTGGTGTGCCATGATGCAGAAACCAAGCAGTCTTTTCAGATTCATGCGCCATGCATCATTAATGCGACGGGTGTGTGGGTTGATCATTTACGCACCCAAGATGCTCATCATACCAGTCAGCCCACCGATAGCTTAGTCAGCCCGAGTCAAGGCGTGCATTTGGTAGTAGATCGCGAGTTCTTACCTAGCGAACATGCATTGCTCATACCTAAAACTGCCGATGGTCGTGTGTTATTTGCGGTACCTTGGCTAGGTAAAGTGATTTTAGGCACCACCGACACACCTCGCCACGATTTGGCACTCGAGCCTACACCATTTGAAAGTGAAATTGATTTTATTTTGTCCGAGGCGGCCAACTACCTAACAAAAAAACCCACACGCGCTGACGTAAAAAGTATGTGGGTGGGGTTACGTCCTTTAGTTAAAGCGCCTAGCACCGAGGGCAATACGAAAAAGCTAAGCCGCGAACACACTATTTTGAGCAGTCATTCCGGGTTAGTTACTGTAACAGGTGGTAAGTGGACGACATACAGAGCAATGGCAGAGGATGTCTTAGATCATTGCGAGGAACACGGGTTACTGGATCTAAAAACCAAACCTTCTGTAACAAAGCACTTACGTTTAGTGGGGGCTCCTGATCACAACAGTTGGCGCATGGTGCATACGCAGCCAGATAACACGGCTTATGGCACCGAAGCCACCTGGGTACAAAGCCTCGAAGGGGCCGATACCGAAATTCTGCCAGGGCTTACTCAGGCTATGGTACGTTTTGCTGTGCGTTATGAATACGCTCGCACTGTAGAGGATGTGTTGGCTCGACGATCACGCTGGTTATTTTTGGATGCCAAAGCCGCAGCCGATGCAGCGCAAAGCGTTGCAAACATACTACAAAGCGAGGGCGTTACAACTCCACAGCTCGAAGCCTTTTATGAATTGTGTCACCAATATTCACTCTAATACTATTGGTAAATTGATATATATCATCCTTTGTTAGCGAAATAACGGTTTTAATAAAGAAAAGAAGCTACGTATTAGCCGGCATGGCTTATGTTACTAATTGTATAATATTGCCGCCATCCATATGTATATGACACAATTTTGTTATATTTGCGTGGGCACACATATCTGTTAACATTTATTAAACAATTTAACATGTGTCATTTTGTTGCTACATACACCAGCTAAACTTTCACTGGTTTTCGTTCGCTAACTCCCTACTCATTATTGCCGAGGCTTCACCTCAGAGAGTTGGTCGAACTTTGTTTCGAAAAATTCAAGGAGGGGCGTATGCCCGTTTCAGACAATACGTTATTGGGTGACATTCAAGAGGTCAATTTATCCTACTTGCTTTTAGCTCAGCGTTTGTTACGTGAAAACTTTTCTGCAGGCATGTATCGTTTGGGTTTTGATCAGGATGTGGCTGAAACCGTATTAAATTTATCTCCTGCACAAGTTATACGCTTGTCTTCATCCAATACTTTGTTGTGTGGATTTAGACTTAATGACTATGAGCTGCTCTCCACCCTCACACAGGATGTGTTGGGTGGGGTGTTGCAACAAGCGCATTCCACTATTTTGTTGTCGCAACGTGCGGTTGCTGCGGTAGAGCTTGCAGAGACTCCCGCTCTAGATAGCTAATATGGCAACACGTAGCGTTTCTCAAGAAGCAAAGGATATCGAACTAGCGACCCAAATGATTCATTTGGGCGCGCGTCTACAAGTGCTTCAAGCTGAAACTGCCCTTAGCTACGACCGTCTTGCGCGCTTGTATCGAGAGGTACGAGGTTGCTCGCCACCCAAAGGCATGCTGCCTTTTTCGGTGGACTGGTTCACTACCTGGCTCCCTAATATCCATTCCACTTTGTTCTATAGCGTGTATTGCTATATGGACAAGCTCACGCCTGCGCACAAGGTCAATGCACTTATCGAGGCCTACAAGCTCTACCTAGAGCAAGCCTGTGCAGGGCGAGTAGAGGGCATGGGCGAAGAGCCCGTGCTTAGCTTTACGCGTGCTTGGATGCTTATTCGTTTTTTTGAAAGTGGCATGTTGCAATTGACGCAGTGTGAGCGCTGTACTGGCCAGTTTATTGCCCATGCTCACGACCCAGAGACGGGATTTGTCTGTGCCATCTGTAAACCACCACCTCGGGCAGGAAAAACGCGTTCAAGCAAAAAGGTGCGTACGGCTAAAACAGCTAAAAAAATCATAGGCGCCAAACAAGCGACTAAATCAACTCCCAAAAAAGTAATAAAGGAAAGCTCAAGCACAGCGAAAACTGCAAAAATAATTGCTAAACCTCAAGATAAGGACTAAAAGGCCGCCTAACGGTGGTTTTAGCTTTAGAGGAAACAAGCGACTATTAAGGCTGTGTCAGAGTACAGAATCAAGGCTGAGCCGTGTTTATAATTCTTGGATATTTAATTGTTTTTTTCTCGGTCTTCGGTAGTTATGTAGCCCTCGGAGGATCGCTAGGGGCTTTGTATCAACCGTTTGAGTTGTTACTAATTGGTGGTGCAGCGTTAGGGGGCTATTTTGCAGCCAGTAACGGTCGCTCCATCTCGATGCTTTTTAAAGCCATCAAAGGGGCCCTGAAGAGCTCGCCTTATAACAAGGCGCTGTACATGGAGCTCATGAGCTTGTTGTTTGCTTTGCTGACCAAAGCGCGACGCGACGGCATGATGGCGATCGAAGCCGATATCGAAGACCCCAAGCAAAGCGCTATTTTTACGGCCTATCCGGCCATTTTGCGCGACAACTTGCTGATTGAGTTTATCTGTGATTATTTGCGCATTATGATCAGCGGCAACATGAGTGCTTTTGAAATTGAGGCGCTCATGGACCAAGAAATCGACAGCTTCCAAGATGAACGCTCCATTCCTTCTAACGCCTTACACGTAGTGGCCGATGGACTGCCTGCGTTTGGTATTGTGGCGGCGGTATTAGGGGTTATTAAAGCCCTAGCCTCTGTGGATCAACCTCCAGCAGTGCTCGCTGATTTAATTTCTAAAGCGATGGTAGGAACCTTTTTAGGGATTCTATTGGCTTATGGCTTTGTGTCGCCGCTGGCGAATGTGATGGATAGCCGCAATGCGGCAGCCGTCAAAGTATTGGAATGCATCAAGGTGACGTTGCTCGCCAATTTAAACGGCTACCCACCGCCTGTGTCCGTAGAGTTCGGGCGCAAGGTACTGTTCTCAAGTGATAGGCCTTCATTTATTGAGCTTGAAGAGCACGTGCGTCAGTCTCGCGCCAGTGCAAACAAATAAAGCGATAGCTCATGAGTAAAGACAATATTATTGTTGTTCGCCGTAAAGGAAGGCGTTCCGAGCGGCGTCATGGCGGCAGCTGGAAAATTGCTTATGCGGATTTTATGACCGCTATGATGGCGTTTTTTCTTGTCATGTGGATCTTGACGTTGGTGCCTCGCGAGGAACTCAAAGAAATTGCCGATTATTTCCGTATGCCATTAATGGAAGCCATTACTGGCGGTGCGCGGTCCGAGTTTTCGCATAGTGTGATCCCCGGGGGAGACCCAAGTATCGTACCGCAATCTTACCCCTCTGGTGGGCAAGACGGCGAGCATCCACGCGATATGGAGCGTCTGGAAGATCTAAAGTATGAACTCGAGGCGCTCATTCAGTCCGATCCAGATCTAAAACAATTTCATCCGCAGCTGTTGTTAAACATGACCGAAGATGGGTTGCAGATCCAAATTATCGATAAACAAAATCAACCGATGTTTGCTATGGGTAGCGCGAGTGTGTTGCCTTATATGCGGACTATTTTGCGGGCTATTAGTGGGCTGTTAAACGAAATGCCTAATCGTATTCGTATTGTGGGTCATACGGACTCCGTACAATACGCAACGGGCGAAAGGGAATACAGTAACTGGGAGCTTTCTGCTGATCGAGCAAATGCGGCACGCAAAGAGCTAGTGGTAGGTGGACTGAGCGAAGACAAGGTGAAACAGATTATCGGCCTGTCATCCACTGTAAGTTTAGTTAAAGAAGATCCCGCTGCTGCCGTGAACCGACGTATCAGTATTACGGTCTTGAGTAAAGCCGCTGAACAGCGTATTGACGCCGAAAACGAGGCGGCTTTGACAGATCAAGAGCTGGAACTGTTGCGTCAGGACACCTCGCTGTATGAGCCACCGCACATTGAAGACAGTACGGCGATGCCAGAGCCAGACGATGCAAGCCACACCACAACCCCTGCAGATTCTGATGCAGATCAGGGCGAAGGCACAAATTTAACGAGTTCACCATAAATATATGTTATATATTTTGAATTCAAATTACATTTAGCAATAAAAAACACAAATACGCGATATCTATAGCCTGACTCTGGGTTTTGATAGGTTGTAATGGGGTAGTTATGTTACTAAGGACGCATGTATGAGCTCCGGGGTAGATTTAAGTCAATTTTACGATACCTTTTTTGATGAAGCCGACGAACTGCTCGCCGATATGGAGGGCCTGTTACTCGAGCTGGACATAGACGATCCAGACAGTGACATGCTCAATGCCATCTTCAGGGCAGCGCACTCCATCAAAGGGGGCGCGGCGACATTTGGCTGTTTTGGGCATTTGGCCGAAACCACGCATTTGCTAGAAAATCTGTTAGATTTCGTGCGCGATGGCGAGATGGATCTACGCCAAGACTTAATCGATTTGTTTCTGGAAACCAAAGACATTTTAAGCGATCAGGTTCTGGCCTATCGTAACGAAGCCGAGCCCGATGACGAAGCTTTTGAGCGTATTTGTGTACAGCTACGTCAAATTGCTAAAGATCACGTCGAGGGGAACCTTAGCACGGCAGCCGACTCGCAAACTATGGATGACTTGCTCGTAGAGGCCCAAGTAAGTCAAGACGTTGTCATGGCGGCTGCCCCCACACCTCCCTCCGTACCCACACCGAACCCCAATACAGACGGCGTTTTGCCGCTGTGTGTTAAGGTCAGCAATGCCTCAGATAAAGACTTAGCGGTCTTGCGCGAAGAAATGGCATTAATGGGCGACATTTTGCACGAGCAAAACGCCCCAGGTGCGCTAACGCTTTGGTTAACCACCACCGCTTCGGCAGCCGATATCGAGGCCGTATGCTGTTTTGTTGTGAATGAAGATCAACTGCACATTGCGTACGAAGCCTTGCCCACTACCACAGCAGTGCCAGCTCCTCAGTCAGAGCCCGTCGCAGCAGCACCTGAAACGGTGGCTGCTCCTGCGCCTACGCCTCCTGTTCAGCCAGCACCAGCTCCTCAGGCTGCAGTCGAAGATAAAGAAAAAGAAAAAGCTGCACCCCGTGCGCCTAAATCGAATGGCGCTAGCGCACGCAGTGAATCCAGTTCGCTTCGAGTTGGAGTAGAAAAGGTAGATCAAATTATCAACCTCGTGGGCGAGCTTGTCATTACTCAAGCCATGTTGGTGCAAACGGCTTCTACACTTGATCCAGTTATTCACGACAGACTGTTAAACGGCATAGAGCAACTTGAGCGTAACGCGCGCGATCTCCAAGAGGCGGTGATGTCCATTCGTATGATGCCCATGGATTACGTATTTAGTCGGTTCCCTCGTGTGGTACGTGAAAACGCAGCGCGCATGGAAAAAGAAATCCGTCTAGTTACCAAAGGTGCTGGAACAGAACTAGACAAGAGCTTAATTGAGCGCATTATTGACCCCTTAACGCACTTGGTGCGTAACAGTATTGACCACGGCATTGAGTCACCTGAACAGCGTGTGGCCGTAGGCAAAAAAAGCGAGGGCACCTTAACGTTGTCAGCTCAACACCAAGGGGGCCATATTGTGATTGAGGTCACTGACGATGGCGGTGGGCTCAAACGCGACAAAATCCTTAAAAAAGCCTTAGCAAATGGCTTGATTACGAATGAAAACATCTCGGACGACGAGCTCTGGCAGCTTATTTTTGCCCCAGGTTTTTCTACCGCCGAAGAGGTCACCGCGATCTCTGGACGCGGTGTGGGGATGGATGTAGTGCGCCGCAATATTCAAGGCATGGGAGGGCATGTGCAGATCTTCTCTTCTGCAGGCCAGGGCACGACGACGCGTATTGTGCTGCCGTTAACGTTGGCTATTTTAGACGGCATGTCAGTCCAAGTAGGCCAGGAAACCTTTATTTTGCCGCTCAGTCATGTTACCGAATCCATGCAACCCACCGAAGAGCAAATGCGTAACATCACCGTCGAAGATCGCGTGATGTATGTGCGTGGTGAATACTTGCCCGTGGTCTCTTTAGGCGAGGTATTTGGGGTCGAGGGCCATCAGACCAACCTCAAAGAAGCCATTGCCGTGGTATTACAGGCCGAAGACATGCGCTTTGCATTGATTGTGGATCACTTAATTGGTCAGCATCAAGTGGTGGTGAAAAATCTAGAGGCCAATTACCGCAAGATTCCGGGCATTTCAGCGGCCACCATTTTAGGTGATGGCAGTGTGGCTCTAATTGTGGATGTATTTGCTTTGCATCGTCTCACGCGCGATCGAAATCAATCCAGTCCCACCGCGCTAATGAATTAATAAAAATACGGAGTAATCATGAGCAAAAACGTAGTTGCCGATGTTGAGCAAAGCGATAACAAAGAGTATTTGGTTTTTATTCTTGCCCAACAAGAGTACGGTATCGATATTCTTAAAGTGCAAGAAATACGTGGCTACGAGGCCCAAACCGTCACACGCATAGCTAATGTCCCATCTTTTATTAAAGGGGTCACGAACTTGCGTGGCGTAATTGTGCCTATTGTGGACTTACGCATCAAGTTTAATTTAGACGAAGTGTCTTACGACCACCAAACGGTAGTGGTTATTTTGAACCTTGAAAATCGCATTGTAGGCGTAGTGGTTGATGGCGTGTCCGATGTGCTGAATCTGCAAAACAGCCAAATCAGTGATGCCCCTCAGTTTGGTGGCTCTGTGTTATCTACCGAGTATTTAACCGGTATCGGAACCGTCGATGAGCGTATGTTGATTTTAGTTGATATTGAAAAACTGATGACCAGCGAAGAAATGGCATTAGTGGACAGTGCCACGCTGTAATTTACCCTCATTTTCATAGGCTCATTGGTTAAACGCACCATACAACGGGGATGGCATGAACTTAGCAAACTTGAAGGTCAGAACCAGTTTAATTCTTGTTCTGTTGTTTTTTATTTTTGCCTTGATTGGTGGGGCGGCATTAGGCATTTTGTCTTTAAAACAAAATAACTACGCCTTGCAGCAAATCATGCAACATCAACGCGCGATGGTGATGTTGAATGCAGCCATAGATTCCTATAAGGATGGTCAAAATTACTTAGGTCGTGCTCTCGCTAGCTATGCGCAAAACATTGGTGCTAACGATTACACGACGTCAAGCTCGTGGGTAGAAGACGGGGCCGGCACTGCCAAAAGCTTAGATATCAGCACGACGCACCTGCTTGAGCAAGCTCGTGCGCAGTTTAATGGCTCCGAGCAACGCTTCGAGCGCTACAAGGAATTGGGCCAAGAAATTCCCGATTTAGGCGAGGACTTCGGGCGTATTGTGGTG
Organism: Paenalcaligenes hominis; assembly: GCF_011927625.1. Lineage (GTDB taxonomy): Bacteria > Pseudomonadota > Gammaproteobacteria > Burkholderiales > Burkholderiaceae_B > Paenalcaligenes > Paenalcaligenes hominis. The sequence goes on along the minus strand of NZ_JAATIZ010000004.1, from coordinate 245,241 downwards.
GCCTACGACGCCCTTATGGCCGAGGGGGTACCTCCTTTGTTTGATCATTTACTTAAAGGCGATACCACCGGTTTTAATCATCATTTAATGGGTGTAACCCACCAATTAGAAAATGAAGTGACCTCATTGGTCATGCAGCTTTCAATTCAACAGCAAGATGTAGTAGAAGGCCATGCTTCACGTGAAGAAAAACAATACGGTTTTGTGTTGAAGCTCGTCGGCGTGGGCATGGTGGCAGCGGCCTTGATTTCTGCGCTGGCCTATTGGTTCCTGAATCGTATGGTGTTGGCGCCCCTGCGCCGTATTGATGACCATTTTGCGCAAATTGCGCAGGGCAACCTCACTGATGCGATCTCTGTTACCTCCACTAACGAGCTAGGCATCGTGTTCCAAGGCCTGCATGCTATGCAAACCGAGCTACGTCGTATGGTGTTAAGCGTGCGCGAAGGAGTGGACTCCATCCGTTTGCATGCGACGGAAATTCATGCCGGTACCGATGATCTCAGTAGCCGTTCAACCCAGCAGGCGGCGGCACTACAGCAAACCGCTGCGAGTATGGATGAGTTAGCCAGTACAGTACGTCAAAATACTGACAATGCACAACAAGCCAGTGGTGTAGCAGAGCAAAGCGCCAAAGTCGCCCAAGAAGGGGGCGGGGCTGTCAGCTCAGTGGTGCGGACGATGGAAGACATTTCCGCGGGCTCGGCAAAGATCTCTGACATTGTTAGCGTCATTGACAGCATTGCTTTCCAAACAAACATTTTAGCGTTGAATGCTGCCGTAGAAGCAGCACGTGCCGGTGAACAAGGCCGAGGCTTTGCAGTCGTAGCAGGTGAGGTACGTTCTTTAGCTCAGCGCAGTGCTCAAGCAGCACGTGAAATTAATGAGCTCATTACCCAGTCTCAAGAGCAGGTAGAAAAGGGAGTCTTGCAGGTAGGTCATGCTGGTAAGGTAGTAGGAGAAGTCGTTCAAGCCGTTTCAGGCGTGTCTGTGTTAATGACTGAAATCTCAGAGGCCTCACATGAACAGTCCATGGGTATCGATCAAGTGAATCGAGCCGTGATTGAAATGGATGCGGTGGTACAACAAAATGCACAGCTAGTAGAAAACACCGCTTTGTCTGTAGAGGCGCTTGAAGACGAAGCCAGACGGTTGACTCAGTTAGTGGCAGCATTTAGAGTGAGTGCCCAAGATGCGATAGTATCGCCTCAACACATAGCGCCTGAGGACGAGTCGACCCATTATTACGCTGGTGGCTCAACCCCCTATTTACTGGAGAGCTAATTAATAGCTGTTATATGAAGCAGTCAACTGAATCACCCATTTCGTTTGCATTGCCGGGCATGCCGGCCATGTCAGCGGCGGATTTTGAGCGAGCTGCTCGTTTGATTAAATTAAGATCAGGTATTGTTTTAGGTAGCCACAAAGAAGACATGGTGGCTCGAAATTTAGGTTTATGCACCAAGCGTTTGGGGTTAACTCGAATAAGCGACTACTTGGATCATCTAGATAGACACCCCGAGTCAGCCGAGTGGGATCAATACATTTCTATCTTTACGATTAATCACACCGCATTTTATCGAGAACAACACCATTTCGATATTCTTAGCCACTTTGTAAAAGAGCTAAAAAGACCGATCTCTATTTGGAGCAGTACCTGCTCCACTGGCGAAGAGGCGTATTCGATTGCCATAACGGTTCAAGAGGCGCTTGGCACCTTAGATAGTAGTATCCATATACTGGCTACCGATATCGATATTGAAGCCGTAGAGCGTGCCAAAAAAGGCGTATTCACCCTAGATCGTGTGCAGCCAGTGCCTCAGCCGCTGTTAAAAAAATATTTTTACCGTGGCACAGGTGCTTATGAGGGTAGAGCCAAGGTGAAACCGCATCTACAACAGGCGATCGAGTTTGGCGTCACTAATTTAGTCTCTGAGTCGGGTTGGCCACATGGGCGTCAGTTTGATGTCGTTTTTTGTAGAAACACCATGATTTATTTCGATAAGCCAACCCAGACAAAACTGTTAAGCCGTTTTGCTCAGTCTATGAAATCTGGTGGCTTGTTATTTGTAGGGCACTCAGAGAATTTCTCGCAAATGACAAACGATTTTAAATTACAAGGCCAAACCGTCTACGTACGTGTTTAGCTCATACCGATTGATTGAGTTATTAGTATTGTCATGAAGAAAATACGTGTTTTGTGTGTAGATGATTCGGCACTAGTGCGCAGTCTAATGGTGGAGATCATCAATAGCCATGATGATATGGAGGTAGTTGCTGTTGCTCCAGATCCCATTGTGGCTCGGGATCTAATAAAAGAATACAACCCCGATGTGTTGACCTTAGATGTGGAAATGCCACGTATGGACGGCTTGGACTTTTTAGAACGCCTAATGCGTTTACGTCCTATGCCAGTGGTGATGGTATCCTCGTTGACCGAACGAAATTCAGATATTACATTGCGTGCTCTAGAGCTCGGTGCAGTGGATTTTGTGACGAAGCCTCGATTGGGGTTACGCGATGGGTTGATGGAATATTCCGATATTATTGCAGAAAAAATCCGTGCAGCCGCCATGTCTAGGCCACGTCGTCGCGTCGCTCAAACCGATCAACCGGCTACCTCTCGCCGTGTATTAACACGGGGGTTTTCCACCACAGAAAAACTGATTATGATTGGTGCCTCTACGGGGGGCACCGAAGCCATCCGTCAGGTGTTAGAGCCTTTGCCAGCAAACAGTCCAGCCATCATGATTACCCAACACATGCCAGCAGGCTTTACGCGTTCGTTTGTACAACGGCTTGACTCGTTATGTCAGGTTCAAGTGCACGAGGCCGAGCATGGTCAGCGTGTGCTACCCGGCCATGTGTATTTAGCGCCAGGCGGGATTGCGCACATGAAATTAGCGCGCTCAGGAGCCAACTATGTGGTAGAGCTCGAGGACAGCGAGCCAGTCAACAGGCATCGCCCGTCCGTCGATGTGTTGTTTAATTCAGCAGCAGAAATAGCAGGGAAAAATGCGATCGGCGTTATTTTAACCGGTATGGGCAAAGACGGTGCCCAAGGCATGCTTGCTATGAAAAAAGCAGGGGCAATGACCTTTGCCCAAGATGAAGCCAGTTGTGTGGTGTTTGGTATGCCACGCGAAGCCTTAGCGATTGGGGCAGCAGAGCATGCTGTTCCTTTGTCAGAAATGAGTGAGCGAATTCTCGCCAGCGCTGGGTCTTTCGGTCATCGCGTGTAAGGCGCGAGACTCAGTGCCTATTATTTGTTATTGGAGAGTACCTGAATGACCAATAAAAATCTAAAGATTTTAGTGGTAGACGATTTTCCCACCATGCGTCGTATCATTCGTAATCTATTAAAAGATTTGGGTTACGAAAATGTAGACGAAGCCGAAGATGGGGTGATGGCCTTAGAAAAATTACGAAATGGCAGTTTTGACTTTGTGGTCTCAGACTGGAATATGCCCAATTTAGACGGTTTGGAAATGCTGAAGCAGATCCGAGCTGATGGAAACTTGAGCTCTTTACCTGTACTGATGGTTACAGCCGAAGCCAAAAAAGAAAATATTATTGCGGCGGCTCAAGCAGGTGCTAGTGGTTATGTGGTTAAGCCATTTACTGCAGCGACGCTTGAAGAGAAACTCAATAAAATTTTCGAGAAAATGGCCTCTTAATCAGGAAAAGGAGAGAAACAAATGTCTGTTTCTGATCAGATTCCGGGGGATACGCGGCCCCAGCAACCATCAATGGATGTGGTGCAGCGTATAGCTCGTTTAACCCGAATGCTGCGTGAAAGCATGCGCGAGCTAGGGCTTGACTATGCAATCAAAGAGGCAGCGCAGTCCATTCCTGATGCGCGTGATCGGTTGCGCTATGTAGGGCGTATGACAGAGCAAGCCGCAAACCGAGTGTTGAATGCCGCCGAGCAAGCTCAACCTTTGCAAGATGAGCTCAACGCAGATGCTAAATCGCTGCAAGAGCGTTGGAATCAACTGGATCAAGGAGTCTGTAATGAAACACAAGCGGATTTGATCGCAGATACCCGACAGTTTATTTTAGATATTCCGAATAAAACGCAGCAAACCCAAGATAATTTAATGGAAATTATCATGGCGCAAGACTTTCAAGATCTGACAGGGCAAGTCATTAAGGGCATGCTCGGTGTCATTGGTACGCTTGAAACGGAGCTAGTTCAGGTATTGATGGATAGTGTGCCTGCCGAGAAACGTGACGATGCAGAAAGTTTATTAAATGGCCCTGTTATTGATACCACCTCGGATAACGTAGTCAGTGATCAAGACGAGGTCGATGATCTGCTTTCTAGCCTAGGCTTTTAGGCCGAGTTTGAACAACGCCGTTTTTACGCCTCTACTCCATGATTTAGTTCACATGCTTTGTTTTAGAATAACTAAAATTAAGCAGTCTTGTGCGCTTTTAAAGCTCAGCTACTGCTGAGCTTTTTTATTCATCGACAAAAGACATGGCTGAAGAAAGTGATGTGGAAAAAACCGAACCGGCGTCGCCCCGGCGGTTAGAAAAAGCAAGAGAAGAGGGGCAAGCCCCACGATCCCGCGAGCTCAACACCTTTATGCTGTTAATGGTGGGGGTATCGACCATCTGGCTAATTAGCCAAAGTCTCTACAGCACATTAAGCGGGGTGATTCGTTCCAGCATGTGGTTTGAGCCCGCGTTGGCTCATGACGACAGCGTGATGGTAACCAATGCGCTTTTATCTGCATGGAATGCGCTGCTTGCCTTATTGCCCTTATTTGGGGCGCTTTTTGTTATTGCTATTGCCTCATCGGTGTTGTTGGGGGGCTTGATCTTCAGCGCAAAGCCTTTGCAGCCCAAGCTAGAAAAATTGAATCCCTTAAAGGGTATCAAACGTATGTTTTCGGCGCAAACTGGCATTGAGCTCTTTAAAGCGTTAGGTAAAGCCACCTTAATTGGGCTGGTGTCGATGTTTGTTATGTGGCACTTCAGAGATCAAATGCTAGGTTTGATGCAACTGTCTCCTACCGAAGCCATGGCAAAGGGGTTAAAATTAGTTGCCTTATGTTGCCTTTTGATTGTTTTTAGCTTGGTTTTAATTGTGGCTATTGATGTGCCGTGGCAGATTTACTCGCACCACAAAAAGCTACGCATGTCTAAACAAGACCTCAAGGAAGAACATAAGCAAAGCGATGGCGACCCCCATGTTAAAGGCCGTATCCGTGCTCAGCAACGGGAAATGGCACAGCGGCGCATGATGGCAGCAGTGCCACATGCCGATGTGGTCATTACCAACCCAACGCATTATGCCGTAGCCCTAAAGTACACCGAGGGCGAGGGCGGTGCGCCCAAGGTCATTGCCAAGGGTAAAGACTTGATTGCTCAGCGCATTAAAACGCTGGCTACCGAATCCAACATACCTTTATTTGAAGCACCTCCTTTAGCCCGTATTTTGCACAAACACGTAGAGTTAGACCGAGAGATCCCCGTCGAGTTGTATTCGGCTGTGGCTGAAATCCTAGCCTGGGTATTTCAGTTACGAGCCTGGGAGCAAGGTCAGGGATTTATGCCTGCTACACCAACTCATTTAACCATCCCAGAGGGCATGGATCCCCTTGACTCCAGCGCGGCTGGAAACACCTAAGTATGAACCATTTAATTGCCTTTTTCCGAACGTCTGGTGGTGAGCAAGCAAAGCTGCTAGTTGGGCCGGTACTGATTTTAATGATCTTGTCCATGATGGTGCTGCCATTGCCGCCCTTTATCTTGGACTTGCTCTTTACCTTTAATATTGCGCTGTCCATCATGGTGCTGTTGGTGGCTATGTTCACCAAAAAAGCCTTAGATTTTGCTGCGTTCCCCTCTATTTTATTGTTTACAACCTTGTTGCGTCTGGGGTTGAACGTTGCCTCTACTCGGGTCGTATTGCTTAATGGCCACGAGGGTCCGGCTGCCGCAGGGCGTGTGATCGAGGCCTTTGGGCAATTTTTGGTGGGGGGGAATTTTGCCGTTGGTTTGATTGTGTTCATGATATTAATCATCATTAACTTCATGGTCATCACCAAAGGGGCAGGGCGCATTGCAGAGGTGGGCGCACGGTTTACCTTAGATGCGATGCCTGGCAAACAAATGGCCATTGATGCCGATTTAAATGCTGGCCTAATTGGCGAGGATGAGGCACGTCGGCGCCGCACCGAGGTGTCTCAGGAAGCCGATTTTTACGGCTCCATGGACGGTGCCAGCAAGTTTGTACGCGGCGATGCCATTGCGGGCTTATTAATCATGGTGATTAACGTGGTGGGCGGCTTAATTGTGGGCGTGGGGCAACATGACTTATCTTTTGCAGAAGCGGGTCACGTCTATACCTTGTTAACGATTGGTGATGGCTTAGTAGCCCAAATTCCAGCATTGATTATTTCCACAGCTGCGGGTGTGGTGGTGTCGCGCGTTGCCACCACCGACGATAACGATGTGGGCTCACAAATGGTGGGGCAGTTGTTTAACAACCCCAATGTGATGTTTTTAACCGCAGGTATTCTAGGCATTATGGGTTTAATTCCCAATATGCCACATGTGGCTTTTTTAGCCCTAGCTGCTTCGTTGGCAGGCATGGGGTGGTATACGTTAAAGCGTCAGCAACAAGGTGGGTTAGACCCCGAGCTTTCTGGTCCTGATGCCGTCGCCGAGGCTGCCGAAGCAGCCGCTGCCGAGGCCAGTTGGGATGATGTGTCGCTGGTTGACCCGCTAGGTCTAGAAGTCGGGTATAGGTTAATTTCTCTCGTTGACCACGCTCAAAATGGCGAGCTCTTACATCGTATTCGCAGTCTTAGAAAAAAATACGCTCAAGACATTGGTTTCTTACCACCCGTTGTCCATATACGCGATAATCTAGAGTTAAAACCCAATGATTACCGTATTTTGTTGCATGGTGTCGAGGTTGGGCAGGGCAGCGCCTTGCCTACTCAGTGGTTAGCTATTGATCCTGGTGGGGTGTCGATGAAATTGCCTGGCTCACCTACCACAGACCCTGCCTTTGGCTTGCCGGCGTATTGGATTGATGTGAGTTTGCGTGAACAAGCACAAATTGCGGGCTACACCGTAGTCGATGCCAGTACCGTGATTGCTACGCACTTAAACCACTTGCTGCACCGTTTTGGTTCCCAGTTATTGGGTCGCCAAGAAGTCCAACAGTTATTGGATCGAGTGGCACGTGACTTGCCGCGCTTAGTAGAAGACTTGGTACCCAAGGTGGTGACATTGGGCTTATTGCATCGTGTATTGCGTGGTCTCTTGGAAGAAGAAGTCCCTATTCGTGACATGCGTACCATTCTCGAATCCCTAGCAGAAAATGCGCCGCGTTTACAGCAGCAAATTCAAGCGGGGGCACAATTTGATGAGGGCGCCGAACTGCTGGTATTAGTGCGCATCGCCTTAGGGCGCGCGATTACCCAGCAATGGTTCCCTGGTGAATCAGAAATGCGCGTCATTGGCTTAGAGGGGCGATTAGAAAACGTGCTAACACAAGCCTTAACCACGAGTGGGGCATTGGAGCCCGGTTTAGCAGAAAGTGTGCTGATGCAGGCTCAACAAGCCGTACAGCAACAAGAGTCCATGGGGGATGCGGCGGTGTTGGTCGTGAGTCCGACGTTACGTGTGCCATTAGCGCGTTTTTTACGTCAGCATATTCCCCAGCTGGGGGTTTTATCTACCCAGGAAATTCCTGAAGAGCGCGTGATGCGCGTGACAGCGGTCATAGGTAGTTAACAATGAATATCAGTCGTTTTTTTGGTGCTACAAGTCGAGAGGCTATGCGTCAGGTGCGCTTGGCGCTTGGCCCCGATGCACTTATTGTGTCTAACAAGCGAGTGAATGGGGGCGTAGAAATTTTAGCTGCTGATGGCACGACCGAGCCCGAGGCGTTAGCGCCCGCGGCCCCGGTCACACCCAGCGCCGCCAAATCCATGTATGAAAGTATGCGCGCAGAGCCAGCCCCAACTGCAACACCGCAAGCTGAACGCCCAGCTATGGTGCCACCGCCACGTCAACCAGCTCCTACTCCCGCACACGAGCTAATGACGGCTATTAGCTCTTTAAAGGGTTCGCTTGAGGGGCGTATTGAAGAGCTCTTATGGAGCAACGAGCTGCGCGCTAACTCAAACCAGTTAACTCTGTTTCAAAACCTATTGGCATTTGGTTTTAGCACCGCGTTATTGCGCGCCATGTTAAAACGGCTGCCCCCTAACTTGTCGTTACGCGCGGCCATGCAATGGGTACGCAAAGAGCTCGACAGCCATTTGCCTGTATTAAAAAATGAACATCATTTATGGCAGCCGGGTTTGGCTTTGGCCCTAGTAGGACCAACCGGTGTGGGCAAAACCACTACCTTGGCTAAGCTAGCCGCCCGTGCGGTGCGTCAATTTGGGGCCGAGCAGGTGGTGCTCATCACCACCGATACGTACCGTATTGGCGCAGATACCCAACTGAAGATTTACGCCGATTTGCTCCATGTGCCCATTCATGTGGTGCGCAATGCGCAAGAACTACGTCAAATTATGTTAGGATTGCGCGCTGATCAAGTAATTTTGATCGATAATGTGGGGGTTAGCCAACGCGACAAGTACGTTCAAGATCAGGCCGCTATGTTGGCCAGTGCTGGGCGTCGTATTCAGCGTCTGTTAGTGTTAAATGCGGCCAGTCATGGCGATACCTTAGACGAGGTGGCGCGTACCTACAGCAAGGACGGCGGTTCGCCCTTAGCAGGCTGTGTAATCAGTAAAGTCGACGAGGCCAGCCGTTTAGGCGCGGCGCTTGATGTGGCCTTACGTTACCAACTACCTATTCATTATGTCTCTGATGGTCAGCGAGTCCCTGAAAATTTACGTTTTTTAAATGCATCGCAATTAGTCGATATGGCATTGGCTAAAAGCCCAAACAGTCGCGTTTTGTTTGCACCGACCACAGCGGATTTAGCGGCGCTAATGACGGCCTCTGAGGTCCAAGAACAAGCCCAACATCAACATGCTGCCAACCAAGATCACATGATTAAACAAGTATTAGCTCTGAGTCATCTCGCCGATGAAAATATAGACGTATTACGCCAAATCATCAGTCAGGTCGATCAGCACGCCATGAGTGCTACGGCATTTGATTTTTGGCGTGCCACCAAACCCGATCAAGCTCGGCCAGACTTGGCGCAATGGGCTCAAAATCAGCTGCGCTCCGCGGTGCTAGAGGCCACCGAGCTAGCGCCTGAAGCGCCCGTTGTCATGCATCACATTAAACAGCGTTTAACCGGTGCGCAATCGCAGTTGTACGCCTCGCTCGTAGGCGCTAGTACAGGCCAGCTTTTAGCCATGCCGATGTTGCAGCTAAGTGATAAAAAAACGTGGTATGCCAATAGTGGTATTCACAAGTCCGCCCCTAAAACGCCGCGTTTTGAGCTAGCGCATGCGCTGCAATGGGCGCAAGACCACACCCCACCTGCACAAGTCGTCCATTGGGTCGAAGAACACAACAATCAGTGGTGGGGGCAGTGGGCTAATACCCGTACCAACGTGATGGCGATGGTGGCGCCTGCTACACGTTGCTGGCACGTAGACGGTCATAGCACTCCCGCAGCGATCAGTAAAAACCTCGAGTTTTATGCTTTAAACTACCCCAAAATGGCGTTGCCTTATCAGTTGTTAGCAGGCATGTCTGGTACGGCGGTTAGTTTTTGGTATGCCCAAGCCCCCGTCGAGCTGCGGACTCGAGGTGGTCAAACCCAGCATGTGAACTTGTTTGTTTTGCAAGCGTTAAATGCTCAGACCCTTAAAGAAGTCAAAACCTTTTATTGTTTTTGCTTGTTAGATCGTCAGTTATCCTCCACGCCGGAACAGCTAGCAAAGTGGGTATTGCAGCACGTGGAAGCTAAAAACCTCTTACGTGCAGTAGGACGTGCCTACCATAATCGCCCCTTACAAACCTATACCAAGCAACAGCAGCTACCCATGGCCTATGGCCTAGAGTTGGCCGCGTTGTTCGGCGCAACGGCTTGGGAGCTAGATCAATACAAAGAGCTGGCTTCAGTGCGTCGAGTGCTTGAGCAATTGATTGGGCCAAACGCAGTGAATCAAAGTCAAATTCCGTCTTCATTATTAAAATTATGGAATTTAAAAGATTTGCTGCAGGCCCAGCACGACTAGGAATAAGTAACCCGCCGCCCTAGGCTTGGATATAGCCACGTCTAGCGGCTAAGCCCGTTTGTTTTTTGCCCTGAGCGTCGTACACGTCCTGATTGGGCGAGGTGGCGGCCTGGCCAAAAGCAGACAGCGCTTCGGTGGTGTAGTTTAAATAGGCCTGAATCAACACACCGTTTTTTTCATTGAGTGTTTTGGCTTGTTCGGCTAAAGCCAATAAGGTGTCAACGGCTTTAGCTAAGGCTGGATCTAAAAGACGAGCTTCAAGTAAACCTGGGCGTCCGGCGGGTAGATTTAGCTGCTGTAAAAGCTGCTCGCGCTGCTGGGCGGCGTTATCTAAACGTTCGGCGTATTGGTTTTTAATTTCAGTTAAATCAAAGAGCTCATCATTGCTATAGCTGCTTAATAACGTCTCGTGTTCTTTTTCTAAGGTGAAAATGAAATGCTCGATGAGCTCGAGTTCAGATTGAATTAGAGTTAATAAAGCAGAAGAAGTCATAGAGGGAAATTATTTTAAAAGATCGCGCGCTGTATGAATGAGACGATCGGCAATGCGAGACGTATCGATTTCAAGTGTGCCATTAGCGAGTGCCGTGCGCAATGCATTAACACGATCTATATCAATATCGTTGTGATCAGAATGCAATTGTTGCAGTTGACGCGCGGCCGGGCTGAAATCCACCGAGGCGCTGCGTGAAGCCTGTGTGGTTTCTGCTTTAGCCTGCGTGGTGGACTTGGAGGTCGTGGCGCGATCGCTAACAGTAGGGCGGTAATCGTTAGGTGTAATTTTCATGATGGGCTCCGATCTGATTTTTCTCTATGTGAAGTATTAACGGTGCACAAATAAATTAGTTTAGGGCTTGATTTGCAAGCAAAGGTGTTGACTTACATCAAAACTTGAACGGTTTGCGCATCAAGCACTGTACCAGTGATGATTTGACCTGAACTGACACGAACTTGAATTTGGCTGCCGGGCGACCCGCTTTGCAGGGCTTGGCCTTCGCCAGTCGCAACAAAACCAGCGCCCCGCGCCAGAGTGCGAACCATTTGGCCTCGTTGAATGGATTGCGGGTCGCGTAAAGCACTGCTGCGAATCACACTGCCTGCATTAATGCGCTGGGTAGCGATATAACCAATAGCTAGACTTGGATCAATGATTGTATTGGGCGCTAAGCGTAAAATATCGCCTTCACGACCAATTAAGTCATCCATGCCCAGTGTATCACCGACTTGTAACGTACGGTTGCTAACGTAGTAATAGCCTTGAACGGTGATTTGAGCCTGCACATGAAGGCTCCAGGGTTGTGGGGCTAAACAATGCACAGTTAAGGTTTGCCTAGAACGTAATCTAGCCCCAGAGGACAGCACAGGTTGCAACTGGTCGCATTGGGGTTGGTTGCGAATGGTAGGCGGGCTGATATGTACACTAGCGACCCCAGGATAAGCCGCCGCTTGCTCAAGGAGAAATTGCTCTGCGACCTCGGCCACCTCGTCAGGGTTTTGTAGACTTTGTGCAAAAGTCAGCGTCGATAAAACCAATGCCGCAAGAAAAAAAGGAAGGCGTTTTAGGGTCATAGATGCAATGCGTGTCGAGGTCGTAGCCTATTCAATAGTGAAACTGGAGCGCTTTTAGTCGCTTGTTTCTTAGTTTAACCGCAATGACTAGGCGTTACTATCGAAGTTACTGTGTCATAAAGTCACAATTTTTCACTTTTTCTCATTACGTGCTGGCAGTGATACATCGTTATGGTTGATCGTCTTTCCCAACATTTTGCATTCCACCAAACTGCATTGGCCTTGCGCCAACAGCGGCAGGAAATCCTTGCGTCCAATATTGCTAATGCAGACACGCCCAATTATAAAGCGCGTGATATGGATTTTAACGCTGCCTTAAAACAAGCGATGGGTGGGGCTACGCAACCCTTGCCTCCTACCCAACTTGCTTTAACTTCCAGTCGTCATATTCCTGGTGCAGCCATGCCGCCGCCGTTGAATTCCAACGTGCTTTATCGTCAGCCACTACAGCCAGCCCTAGACGGCAATACCGTAGATATGGATGTGGAACGCATGGCCTTTGCCGATAACACCATGCAGTATCAAACCAGCCTAAACCTTTTGTCACAGCGCATCAAGGGCTTAATGGCTGCTGTTCAACAATAATGGGTAACTCATGAGTAGTTTTTCTATTTTTCAAATTGCTGGGTCTGCATTAACTGCACAGTCACAACGTTTGAACGTATCAGCAAGCAACATTGCCAATGCAGACAGCGCGGTCGGTCCCGACGGAAAACCCTATCAAGCTCGCCATGTGGTGTTTCAAGTGACCCCTTTAGCCAACCCAGCTGCCCAGACGGCAGGGGTAGGTGGCGTGCGTGTGTCACAAGTAACCCAAGACAACTCCCCGGGGCGTTTGCAATACGACCCAAAGCATCCTCTTGCAAACGAGGACGGATACGTGTTGATGCCTAATGTCGACGTGGTGGCTGAAACGGTCAATATGATTTCTGCCTCGCGTTCCTATCAGGCCAACGTCGAGGTGGTCAACACCACCAAAAACCTCATGATGCGCACTCTGACTTTAGGACAATAATGAGCACCGTAGACTCAATTCAAAATCCTGCCGGCGCAGCGTTGGCTTCAGCGCGCGGTCGGGTCGATCTGATGGGCGATACCCAAGATCGTTTCTTAACTCTGCTGATTACGCAATTGCGTAATCAAGATCCCCTTAACCCTATGGACAACGAGCAAATCACTAGTCAACTCGCTCAACTCTCCACCGTACAGGGCATCCAGCAGCTAAACGACACCTTGTTGGCGTTATCGGGTCAGATGGATGTGTCTCAGTCCATGCAAGCAGCCAATTTAATTGGCAAGCCGGTGTTGGTGCCGGGGTCAAAAATTTCGTTGGGTTCTGATCCCGCTAACCCCGATGTCAAAGTTGCCACGCCATTTGGGGTGGACTTAATGAGCACCGCCGACAAGGTCACAGTCAATATTCTTAATAATGGTGGCAGTGTGGTGCGAGAAATCGAGCTCGATATTCGCGAGGCAGGCGTGTACTCCTTCGAGTGGGATGGGCGTGATAACACCGGTCAGGTGCTTCCTGATGGTGCGTACAACGTAGAGATAAAAGCCTCTTTGGCTGATGCACCCGTTAGCGCCGAAGCCTTACGCTATGGCGTGGTTGACAGTGTGGCCTATACCACCAAAGGGTTGCGCTTAGATTTAGGTCTAGCAGGCGATTACTCGCTGCTTGATATTCGCAAAATAATGTAATTTTTGGCAGGCAGGCCAACAGTATCCGGCTGCCGCACTATTCGGACTGAAAGAGGAAAACTATGGGTTTTGGACAAGGTTTAAGCGGACTAAATGCCGCTTCCCAAAATTTAGATGTCATTGGTAATAATATTGCTAACTCCGCCACGGTAGGTTTTAAAGCCTCCACCATCGCTTTTGCTGATGTGTATGCCAATTCCCGTGTGGGCTTGGGGGTACAAGTTGCAAACGTAAATCAGCGTTTCACAACGGGAAATATCAGCGTATCAGGTAACCAGTTTGATATGGCCATTGACGGTGCCAAAGGGTTGTTTCGCCTAGTAGACAATAACGGAGCGGTGTCTTACTCACGCAACGGTCAGTTTTCAGCAAACAAAAATCTAGAAATCGTGAATGCGCAAGGTCAGCGTTTAACCGGCTTTACGGTAACCGAAGACGGCATGATCACCAATCAAGTGGCGCCTATTAAAGTGCCAGTGGGTAATATTGCCCCAAAATCCACGGGTGCTGTCGACCTAAAAGCCAACTTTGATTCCAGATCCCCTGTGATTGTCGGGACCAGTGAAGGCATTGTTTCAACAGGAACGCCTGCCGTAGTCAAGCCCAGTTTTAATGTGGCCCAGCCTGAAAACCATACTCATACCTTGCCTGTCACGGTGTACGATTCATTGGGTAACCCTCATCAGTTAACACAATACTTTGTCAAAGTGGCTGAAAACGAAGGCAATAGCGAATGGAAAGTGTATTACCAGTTCGATGGTAAGTTTCTAAGTAGCCCTACAGGTACGGTAGCAGGTAAAAGTGGTAAGCCTGGTGAACCAGGTACGCCGGCTTCTGGCACAGGGGTGGCCTCCGGCGATTATGTAACGGGCGATACCATGCTGGTTCATAATCTCAGCTTTGATTCCGCTGGACGTTTGATCGGGCCGTATGCCAATGTGGACGAAGACGGTAAAGCCAGTGTGTTGCCGTTCGAGCTTTCTATTACCGGCATTGGCGAGGACGGTTCGCCAGCGGCACCGCTAAATGTCACATTAAGCTATAACGGTTCCACGCAGTTTGGTGGTGAATTTAGCCCTTCATTTACGCAGAACGGCTACGCGACTGGCGAATACTCCAGTATGTCCATTGCCACTGACGGCACGATTGTCGCTAACTACACCAACGGTGAAAGCAAGATCATGGGGGCGTTAGCTTTGGCTGATTTCAACAACATGAATGGCTTGCAAGCAATAGGTGGGAATGCTTGGGTAGAAACGGGTGCGTCGGGTCAGCCTGTTTTAGGTCAACCTGGAACCAACGGTTTTGCTACGGTTAAAGGTCAGGCGGTGGAAGAGTCCAACGTCGACATGAGCCAAGAGCTGGTCAACATGATCATTGCACAGCGCACATACCAAGCCAATGCGCAAACCATCAAAACCCAAGATCAAATCTTACAAACGCTAATTACATTACGTTAATTAGGGTATTAACCCACGAGTACACAGTATGGATCGCATTGTTTATACCGCTATGAATGGTGCCCAGCGTTTGCTTGAGCAGCAAGCTACGGTCACCAACAACATGGCTAACATTAATACCACTGGCTTCAGAGAACAGCTTGCTATCCAGCGTGCTGTGCCGTTGCAAGGCGGGGCCGTTTTTCCTACTCGGGTAGGCAATGCAACCGTTACACCGGCTTCCAATCATACGCAGGGCGCGTTGGCAGAAACCGGTCATGCCTTAGATGCGGCCATACGAGGTGACGGTTGGTTTGCTGTCATGACACCGGCAGGCGAGGCCTATACACGAGCAGGGGATTTTGCGGTCAACCAAAATAATCTGCTAGTCAACCAACAAGGCTATCCCGTGTTGTCCGCCGATAATGCGCCCATTGAGGTGCCGGATCGTGGCGCCATCACCTTTTCCACTGATGGGCAAATTACCGCCTTAGGCGCGGGCGATAATCCGCGCGATATCCAAGTCATTGGTCAACTAAAGCTCGTTAACCCAGACAATAACCAGTTAGTACGCGGTGACGATGGTTGGTTCCGCCTCGCAGATGGTACTGTGGCTCAACCTAGCCCCGAGGTCACTATCGCTCCAGGCTTTTTAGAAAAAAGTAATGTGAATCCAGCCGAGGTCATGGTGGCGCTCATCAACAACACGCGTCAGTTTGAAATGCAAATGAAAGTGATTTCTGATGCGAGCCAACGCGAAGAAAAAGCCAACAGCATCCTCTCTACCAACGGTTAATTAACCCGCTCCTTTTTATCTCTAGGTTTTATTATGATTCGTTCACTTTGGATAGCTAAGACGGGTTTAGAAGCCCAACAAACAAACTTGGATGTCATTTCCAATAACTTAGCTAACGTCAACACCGCTGGCTTTAAGCGCAGCCGTCCTGTGTTTGAAGACCTGATGTATCAAACATTACGTCAGCCGGGGGCTCAGGTTGGTGCAGCTAACCAGCTGCCCACCGGGTTGCAAATTGGTACCGGTGTGCGCACCGTAGCGACCGAGCGCATTCATAGCCAAGGCGGTTTAAATAATACCGGGCACTCATTAGACGTCGCCATTCAAGGTCGTGGCTACTTTCAGGTGGAAATGCCAGATGGTACCTTTGCCTATACACGCAATGGTCAGCTCCAGCTCGATCAAAATGGTCAGCTTGTGACTGCCGGTGGGTACCCAATCCAGCCTCCTATTAATATCCCCGATAATGCGTTGCAAATTGAAATTTCCCGTGATGGCACGGTGTCAGTGACACAGCCAGGCGCAATTGGTGCCAGCGTAGAAGTAGGGCAGTTGCAATTAACCACCTTTGTGAATACCAGTGGTTTGCAAAGCGTAGGTGAAAACCTATATGTGGAAACCGATGCTTCAGGTGCGGCTAACTTTTTACAGCCCGGTATGGATGGGGCAGGGTTGGTACTACAAGAATACACCGAAACCTCGAACGTTAACGTGGCCGAGGAGCTCGTGAATATGATTACAGCCCAGCGCGCTTATGAAATGAACAGTAAAGCCGTGCAAACGTCCGATCAGATGTTAGGTCGTCTCACACAGATCTAATACACACAAGGTAAATCATGATGGGGTCTACGTTTAGTCGGTTTAGTGTGGTGATGCTGGTGGCGTTAGTTAGCGCTTGTGCTATGGTGCCGCCCGAGCCGGTCGTAGTGGGGCCCCTAAGCGCCCCACCTCCTGCCCCTTTGCCACCCCAAGCTGTGGCAAATGGTGCTATTTATCAACCCACCGCTTACGGCAACTACCCACTGTTCGAGGACAGAAGACCGCGCAACGTAGGGGACATTGTCACGATTGTGATCCAAGAAAAAACCAACGCTGCCAAAAGCGTCTCTACCAACACCGATCGCAATAGCGAAGCGGGTATGAATATTGGCCTTTCTCCGAGTATCCTGCCCAGCGAGCTCGGCACTCGGCAGAATTTTGAAGCCACAGGCACCAATAGCGCTAAAGGTTCGGGCACCAGTCGCGCGGACAACATGTTCTCGGGTACCTTAACCACTACCGTGATTGGGGTTATGCCAAATGGCAATCTTCAAGTCGCAGGTGAAAAGCAAATTGCTATTAACCGGGGTAGCGAGTACATGCGTTTTTCAGGTGTGGTCGATCCCCGCTCTATTTCTGGCTCGGGTACCGTAGTTTCCACACAGGTTGCTGATGCACGTATCGAGTTTCGCAGTAAAGGTGTGATGGACGAGGTACAAACCATGGGTTGGTTACAGCGTTTCTTCTTAAATATCTCCCCCTTCTAGTTATGAAAAATAAAGCCGCCTCCTCACGCTTTTCTCTCTGTTTCGCATTCGCTAAAACCGCATTGGTGGCGCTATTGCTTTGGCAGCCCCTAACGAGTCACGCTGAGCGCATCAAAGATTTAGCGTCCATTCAAGGAGTGCGAGAAAATCAGCTCATTGGCTATGGCTTAGTGGTGGGTTTAGATGGCAGCGGTGATCAAGTGCGCCAAGCCCCATTTACGCAACAAAGCTTAACCAATATGCTGTCGCAACTAGGGGTGACCATTCCTCAGGGCAGCAATATGCAGCTTAAAAACGTAGCCGCTGTCATGGTCACAGCACGTTTACCCGCCTTTGCGCGTCCAGGCCAAGCCGTGGATGTGGTGGTGTCATCAATGGGTAATGCCAAAAGCCTGCGCGGTGGTACGTTATTGATGACGCCCTTAAAAGGTGCCAACGGTCAGGTCTACGCCATTGCGCAGGGGAACTTGTTGGTGGGTGGGGCAGGTGCTGAGGCCGGTGGCTCCAGTGTACAAGTCAATCAGCTAAACGGTGGCACCATCCCAAGTGGTGCCATTGTCGAGCAAAGTGTACCCACCACATTTATTTACGATGGGGCGCTCACGCTAGAGCTCAACAGCACTGATTTTGGCACGGCGCAAAACATGGTGGCAGCCATTAATCAACGGTTTGGCGCTAACACGGCTACCGCTTTAGACGGACGCGTTATTCGAGTTCAAGCCCCTCTCGAGCCCCAAGCCCAAGCCGCCTTTTTGTCGCAAATTGAACATTTGAATGTGCAAGTACCGCCGGCGCGAGCGCGGGTAGTGGTGAATGCGCGCACAGGCTCTGTGGTCATGAACCGTACCGTCACCATTGATGAGGCAGCGATTGCCTACGGCAACTTGTCGGTAGTGATTAGTTCACAGACCGGGGTGAGTCAGCCCGATACCCCTTTTGCGGGTGGGCAAACTGTGGTCACCGACCGTACAGATATTGAAATGCGTACCCAAGAAGGCAGCCTGCAACGTATTACGACCAGCGCTAATTTAGCAGATGTGGTGCGGGCGTTAAATGCCTTGGGTGCTACGCCGCAAGACTTATTGTCTATTTTACAAAATCTGAAAAGTGCCGGCGCATTACGCGCTGATTTGGAAATTATTTAAGCAAGGTATAGAGACGTGTCGGCTCAGTTTTTCCCTCGCCCTGGTTCTACCCCCCAAGTTTCTATTTTTGATACAGGGCAGTTAGCCTCGTTGCGTAAAGCGGTAACGGGATCACAGGTTGATAGCGATGCCCAAGAAAAAGTCGCGCATCAATTTGAAGCCCTAATGATTCAACAGCTATTAAAGCAAGCACGTCAAACGGCCAGCGGTAATGGGTTGTTTGATAGTGAAGCCGTGCGCATGTCGCAAACCATTGGCGATGAACAGTTAGCGTTAAATTTATCAAACCCTGGGTTTGGTTTTGCCCAAGCATTAATTGATCAAATGAAACAAGCCCAAGGTTTACAAAGCCAGGGGCTGCCTGCGCGCACCGTACCCGAAGCGGCTTCAACACGATTACCGCAGTTACGCTCCCATGTGGGCGAGGCAGGGCGCATTATTGATGCGCCGTCACTCACCGCATTAATTAAAAAGCTCAATGGCCCTAAATCGGTGGATGCGATTGCGTCGGCCATTCAAGGTGCGCCTAAACATATCAGCTCTTTTATAAACAAAATGCGTGATGCGGTGCAGGTTGCAGCAGCGGAATCGGGGCTGCCCGAAAAACTGATCATGAGCCAAGCCGCCCTCGAGTCGGGGTGGGGTAAACGCGAAATTCTCTTCGAGGACGGTTCTACCAGCCATAATTTATTTGGTATCAAGGCCACCTCCGGCTGGAAAGGCAAGGTGGCGCATGTCATGACCACCGAGTTTATTGATGGCAAGAAAGTCAAAGTCAAACAGCCTTTTCGCGCCTATGATTCCTATCAAGACTCCTTGGCTGATTACGCGCGCTTATTAAGCCAAAATGAACGCTATGCCTCGGTACGTGATGCAGGCTCAGCCGAAGAGGCCGCTAAACGGGTCCAAGCGTCTGGCTACGCGACGGATCCTAACTATGCCGATAAATTAATTTCTATCATGGCGTACTTTGACTCCAGCGCGGTGCGCTAAAGATTACGCCCAAACGGTCGTTAATAAAACAAATACGCTTTTGGGTGGGTGTAGCAGCACGCTGCTACTCAAATAAACGGATACTTTTATGAATTTATATGGCCTAGGTCTTTCAGCGCTTAATACAGCTCAAGTCAATCTCATGACCACTGGGCACAATATTAATAATGCCGCCGTAGAAGGCTACAACCGTCAAACGGTACTACAGCAAACAACCGGGGCACGAGCCACTGGGGCTGGCTATATAGGTCGTGGCGTCCAAGCGGTTACGGTACAGCGTGCTTACGACAGTTTTTTGCATAACCAAGTGGTAAAGTCACAAAGCCAAGGGGCGGCATTAGTCACCTATGGCAATGAAATTGCTCAGTTAAATAATTTGTTTTCTGACCGTACCGCAGGCGTTAGTCCAGCCATTCAAAAGTTTTTTGAAAGTGTTCAAGCCGTTGCCTCTGCACCGGCTGACCCGGCCGCACGTCAGGAAATGTTAGGGCGTTCCGACAGTCTTGTGACCCAGTTTAAAGAAGCCAATCGCTTTATTGATAACCAGCGTCATGACATCAACACCCAACTCACGACGGTTGTGGCGCAAATCAATAGTTATGTCAGTCGTATTCACGACATGAACGACCAAATTACCAAAGCGCGTGCTTCGGTAGGCGGGGCGCATGCACCTAACGATTTATTAGATCAGCGCGAACAACTCGTGGCCGAGCTCAATCAACTGGTTGATGTCAAAGTCTATGAACAAGACGGCAACTTTAATTTGGCCTTAGGTTCAGGGCAAATTTTATTAGGGGGGCCCACCCAGTTTCCGCTGACAGCCGTCCCCTCACAAGCCGACCCCACCCGTCATGTGGTGGCTTATACCTACGGTCACACCAATGGTCAGCCAAACTTAGCGGAAATTGATGATGGCAGTTTTTCTGGTGGGCAGCTTGCCGGTTTGATGAAATACCGCACAGATACCCTAGACCCAGCCCAAAATGCCTTGGGCCGTCTTGCGATCGCTATTTCAACTGAATTCAATGCCATTCACAACACCGGTTACGACCTAACAGGTGCTAAAGGCGGTGATTATTTTTCCGTAAAAATCGGGCAACCGATGGCTTCAGATAAAAACAAAAGCGCAGCCAGTCTACGCGTAGAGCTAGACTCCGCCAATGCATTGACGGGGCAAGACTACGAGTTTGTGATGGAAGACTCAGCTCTGAAATATCGCACATTGCCAAATGGGAAATTGACTGATTTACCCGCGGCAAATGATAAGGGTGAAATCATTATTGATGGTTTGAAAATTGACCAAAGCGCCATGGCAGGGGCTGTGGATGGCGATTTATGGCGTGTCACCCCAACGCGAAACTCAGCCGATAGTTTTGCTGTCGAGATCAAGCAGCCTGGCGATATCGCGGCAGCCGGCCAAGATGCCGACGGCAATCCATTGGGTTCAGCAGACGGCAGCATAGCGCTTAAATTAGCCGAATTGCAAAACAGTAAAACCATGGGCAAGGGCAGTTTAAGCTTTAACGATGCGTTTTCTCAGCTTGTAAACCGGGTAGCGGTAAATGGGCAGCAAAATGCCACGGCCGCCAAAGCACAAAAAAACTTAATTGAGCAAAACTTCTCAGCACAACAAGCCCTATCCGGTGTGAATCTCGACGAAGAATACCTAAAACTTAACCAGTATGCGGATCAGTACCGCGCGGCCTCACGTTTAATTGATGTGGGGACAAATTTGTTTGACACGCTTTTAAACTTGCGTGCATAGAGTGATTGAGTAAAGGAACCCTAGAATGCGTATTAGTACAGCCGCTTATTTTCAAACCGGTCTCAATTCCTTAAATCGCCAGCAAAGCGAGTTGATGCACGTTTTCCAACAAGTCAGCAGTGGAAAGCGCATGATTACCCCAGCGGATGACCCGCTGGCCGCCGCGCAAAGTCTCACTTTGGCCCAGGCCAAATCCATGAACAGTCGTTTTGCCGAAAACCGCCAAGTCGCTGTGCGCAATTTGGGCGAGGAGGAAAATGTACTGATGTCATTGATCCCACAGGTCAATGGCGCTAAAACGCGTTTGCTCGAGGCTGCCAATGGCACCTTGTCAAACGCAGACCGCGAGGCCTTAGCCACCGTATTCGAGGAAATGCGTGATTCCATTGCTAACCTGGCTAATGCCCAAGATGCTAGCGGTCAGTACATGTTCAGTGGTTCGCAGGGCACATTACAGCCCTTTAGTAAAAATACTGATGGTAGCTATAAATACGTAGGTGACCGCTCCGATCGTAATATTCAGGTGGATCAAACCCGCCAGTTACCAAGCAGTGACCATGGGGTGGATGTGTTTTTGCGCGCCACGCCAGGTAGTCTTGTGTTTTTCACGTCGGGCCACTTGGCTAACAGCGGCACCGGTGAAATAGGTGGTGTGTCTATCGCGGATTCCAGCAAAGCGACTCAAGTGCAAAGTATCGACATTGCTGTTACCGCTGGGGCTACGCCTGACAGCCCTAATCTCACCATTACGACCAAGGCCTTGGACGAGAACGGTGTGTTACAGGAAACAGAAAAAACCGTCGTGCACGAGGCGGGTACCACAAGACTGGATTTAGGCAATGGCTTGACAGTGGCGCTGAATGGCACACCTAAAGCAGGCGATAGCTTTTCGTTAACGAACTCCCAAAATCAGTACGGTAATGACGAGCTAAACCTGCTTAATACCCTAAATGATGTGGTCAATGCATTACGTTTAGATGTAGATGGCAACCCAGCCAACAAAGCCACCATGCAAAACGTATTAAATCGAGCCATGCAGCACACGGATTTAGCCTATGACAATATTCTAACCATACGTGCCTCGGTTGGTGCACGTATGAACGAGGTCGACGCATTGTCACATGTAGGCTCGATGCAAGCCTTGCATTTGTCGTCCGAGATTTCTCGTATCGAAGACTTAGACTATTATTCGGCATCAACCCAATTGGAAATGCGCACCTCTGCACTCGAGGCGGCGGCCATTGCGTTTAAAAAAATACAAAGCACAAACCTATTTGCATTGAATGCGCGCGGGTAATCTTCTTTTTTCTCTATTGGTGAACGATTCATGTTGAATAACCTCAAGCTAAGACATCTCTTTGCTCTATTAATGGTGTTGATCGTGGCAAGCGCTACGGCAATCGTTGCCGTGGCTATGACACAGATGCAAGCCGTAGTCGCTCAACTTCAAACGGCCTCCGTATCTAAAGGGGTTTTGGGTGCAGCACAGTCCAGCTACACCACCACCTTAGTTGTAGGTGGTATTGCGTTGGCAGTGCTAGTGGTGTTCAGTGTGGCCGCCTTTTTGCTAGTCAATGGGCGTATTCTTAAACCTTTGCATTTTTTAGCTACGCATTTTGAATCCATTGCTAAAGGCGACCTGACCCAACGCATTACACGCAAAAGCAATAATGAAATCGGGCAGGTATTTGGTAGCTTGCAGCATATGCAAGACAGCTTAATTAAAACCTTTAGCCATATCCGCGTAAGCGCAGCCCAACTGCATGCAGGTAATGAAGGCATCGCTGAGGGTAACTCCAGTCTTACTGCACGTATCGAAGAACAAGCCGCCGCCTTGCAACAAACCGCTACCAGTATGGAACAACTATCTAGCACCGTACGTCAAAATGCGGATAATGCGCACCAAGCTAACCAGTTGGCTGTGACGGCGTCCAATGTTGCCCAGCGCGGTGGGCAGGCCGTAGGGGAGGTCGTCAGCACCATGCAAGGCATTTCTGCTAGCTCCAGCAAAATTGCTGACATTGTGGGTGTGATTGACAGCATTGCCTTCCAAACCAATATTTTGGCATTAAACGCCGCTGTCGAGGCCGCTCGTGCAGGTGAACAAGGGCGTGGTTTTGCCGTGGTTGCTTCCGAGGTACGCGCTTTAGCCCAACGCAGTGCCCAAGCGGCACGTGAAATTACGGGGCTTATTGACGATTCCGTGGGTAAAGTGAACGAGGGCTCGGGTCAGGTCGAGCGCGCCGGAGCGACCATGCAGGAAATCGTTGACTCCGTAAAACGTGTGACGGACATCATGGGTGAAATCAGCGCCGCTACCATCGAGCAATCCAGCGGTATTGATCAAGTCAATTTAGCGATTAGCTCAATGGATAGCAGCACCACGTATAACGCCGAGCGTGTAGACGAAACAGCACGCTCTGCCATCGAAATGAGCAAGCAGTCTCAGGCACTGTACGAGGCATTAAATGCCTATCAATTACCTGAGTCGCAGATCATTGATATCGAGGCTCAAGTAAAAAGCCAGCGGGCTCAAACACAAAAGAAAGCGCCGCTGCCACACTCAACTCAATCTCTTACAGCCAAACGTGCTTTGCCCCCCAAGGCCATTAATAGTGCTAAACCCGCAGAGCTGTCTTCTGTAAAAAAGAGCCACGCTGACATTCCCGGTATGAACGCCAGTTCAGGCACAGGTAAAGACGCAAAACTATTACGTCCTGATCTCAGTGGGTCAAAGAAAACCGCTTCGGCTGAAGATGATTGGGTGGAGTTCTAGCCTATTATGGTCTCTCTGATGCGTGGTGGGTTACTGGCGTTAATCACTCTGTTAAGCGCGTGCACAAGCACGGGCAATTCCTTTGACTTAAACGCCATTCAAGCGCTGCAGATAGGGCAAACCACAAAGCAGCAGGCGGTCACCCTGCTGCAAGCCGAGCCCGTGAATTATTATCATCAATCAAATGGTGCGTACTTGGCTTTGTGGCGCTTTACAAAGACCGTTTTAACGGATGCGGTCTACATTGAACGCGAGTTGCTGCTAGAGTTCGACAGCCACCACACCTTGGTCGCCATTAAAAAGCAGCCGTCGGTGTATCACCCCGAGCCCACGCCAGTAGAGCCCAGGTTAGGGCGCTAATATGCATTTTTTAAACGTCTTTTTCAAGGCGTTTTTTTATGGCGTTAGGGATAGTGTCTATCGTAGCGTACGTAGAATTAAATAGAGAAAAAAGCAAATAAAACCATCCGGATAATTACTGAATTGAAGTCGCGGTAACAGTAGCAACACATTGTGGCGTTTATGTTAAATTCAGTAATAATATTAAATAAGTGTAAAAAAATACTGGGGAGCCTATGTTTAAAAAAGTCATTTCGATGTTAAATCGACTTCGAATTAGTACCCTATTAATGACCGTCATGGGCTTGTCCCTGCTTGTGGTTATCGTGTTAGGGGGCACGGCCTATCATTTTCTTAGCCAAAATGGCGAAATGGTGCACGACCTTCGGGTGCAGAGCCAACGTCAGGTTCAAATTATGGAACTTAACGCCGTCACTGCCGAGGCCCGCGCTACGCTCATGCTCGTGGCTCATCAAATGCGCGAGGCAGGCTACAGAGGCGATTCAGATCTACTCGGTTATGCCGACCAAGAGCTCGAAAAGGTTAAATACAGCATCGACCTAGCCGATTTTGAATACAAACGATTTAGCAGTATACCGGCTGCCACCCCCCAGGAAGCCGACTTATTGGAAAAGGTAAACACCCATTATGTGCGCTATATGGACGAGGTTTTATTCAGTTTGATTGACTCCCTCGAGGAGCGTAACTACACCCATTTCTATGAAATCAATGAAAATGTGGGTTACGTACGCGCCGAGGAATTCCAAGTCACTTTACGTGCCCTAAGCGCTTATATCCAAGAGCAAACCAACGCCTCGATTCAACTGGCCGAAGACCGCATTCAGTTGGCAATTTTAATCATCATCAGCAGCGTAATCCTAGGCATACTATTTACCTTGCTGATTCGTTATGTAATTCAACACAGCATTATTCGTCCCGTACGCGATTTAGGGGTACTGTTTGATCACATTGCCAATGGCGACCTCAGCCGCCAAGCGCGTTTCGATGGCGATAATGAAATTGGTTTTTTATATGCCTCTTCGCAACGCATGCAAAGCAGCCTACAAGCCATGGTATTACAGGTTCGCCAAAGCGCAATCCAAATCCATAACAGCGCGCTTGAGCTATTCAGCGGCAATACCGAGCTAAACTCTCGTATGGAACAATCAGCCAGTGCACTACAGCAAACGGCCAGCACCATGAGCGAGATTGCTATGACAGTGCGTCACAACACCGATAATGCGAATCAGGCCGACCAAGTCACTAAAAAAGCCGCTGATGTAGCAGAAAAAGGGGGCGTAGCCGTGCGCACCGTGGTAGACACCATGGAAGACATCAACAAAAGCTCCAGTCAAATCACTGATTTCGTCAACGTCATCGACAGTATTGCGTTTCAAACCAATATCTTGGCACTGAATGCTGCGGTCGAGGCCGCTCGTGCTGGCGAACAGGGTCGTGGCTTTGCCGTGGTGGCGTCCGAGGTGCGTGCTTTGGCGCAGCGCAGTGCGCAGGCAGCCCGCGAGGTCAAAGATTTAATTGATAGCTCTGCCCAGCAAATCAAAGCCGGGTCCGACCAAGCCGCCAATGCGGGGCAGGTTATTACTCAAGTCGTTCAAGCCATTAACTCGGCTTCCACCCTAATGACGGATATCAGTCGCGCCTCAGACGAGCAAAGCGATGGGGTGAGTCAAGTCAACATTGCTGTCACGCAAATGGATAGCGTGGTACAACAAAACTCGACGTTGGTGGCACAACTGACGGATTTGGCCGGTTCGCTCCAAGACCAAGCCCAGCACTTAACGGCTGCCGTGGCACAGTTTACGGTTAACGACACCGAAGACCACTCGCACTTTATCAACCACAGCACGGCTTCCGCACCGGTAGGGTCACAGTTAGCTTATCAAACCGATTAATTCCCCTTGCACCATGCCAAGACGCTTTATTTCGCAGCGTCTTGGCATGGGGGTAGCTAATCCGTTAGGGCAATTAGCGTGTGCTTAACGCCTGTATAAAACGCATCATGGTTTCATAGCCAGACTCAAATAGCTGCATTAAAAAGGGCGCAGTTTGTGGAATAACAATCATTAAAACCACTAGCCCTGTCATCAACGTAATGGGAAAACCCACCGCAAAAATAGTAATTTGCTGGGCAGTTCGGTTTAAAATTCCAAAGGCCAAATTCATGGTGAGCAAAATAATAATCAGGGGCAAAGCCAATAGCATTCCCGATAAAAACAGCTCGCCGCTCCATTCTAAAATGACGCCCCAGCCATTAATATCTAAGCTCCCTATTGCAATAGGTAATACTTCAAAGGTCCGCATAAAAGCATGCAGCATGACCAAGTGCCCATCTACGGCTAAAAAGCACAGCATGGCAACAATATTCAAAATGCGGGAAACGACTGCGGTTTGCGCACCCGTACCGGGATCAAAAAAGGAGGCAAATGACAAGCCCATTTGAAACCCAATGAACTCACCCGCCAAGATCACGACGGCAAATGCAATGCGCATAATAAAACCCAACGCAAAGCCTATTAAAACTTGTTGAGCGGCAAGCCATAACGCGGCCCATGATCCGGTGGGGATATCGGGCATGGGCAGGCCGGGAGCGATGACTAACGTAATTAAAATAGCGGCACCAATCTTGACGTGCAAGCTGATGCTGGACTCACTGAAAAGTGGGGCGGTCATAAACAACCCCATCACCCTAAAAAGTGGCCACAGAAATGCGTTGATCCAAAGATAGAGTTGATCGAGGGTGAAATTAACCATAGCCGACAGGCTTACATAGCTAGGCTAGGAATTTGGTTAAACAAGCTCTGCATGTAATCCACCATGGTGGTGATCATCCAAGGGCCAATTAAAATCACCACCACCACAATGCCTGCAATTTTAGGAATGAAGGTTAAGGTCATTTCATTAATTTGAGTGGCCGCTTGAAAAATACTCACCACTAAACCCAATACCAGGGCGGTTAATAAAAAGGGCCCAGCTAAGGTCAATGCCATCTTTAAAGCCAGGTGTGTCATGCTCATGACGGTTTCAGGGGTCATTGTCTATACCTATTGGTAAAAGCTGCGTGCTAACGAACCCAACAGCAAATGCCAGCCGTCAGCCAACACAAACAACATCAGCTTAAAAGGCAATGAAATGGTAATGGGCGGTACCATCATCATCCCTAAAGCCATTAAGGTGCTGGCCACAACTAAGTCAATAATTAAAAAGGGGATAAAAATGGTGAAACCAATTTGGAATGCGGTTTTAAGTTCGCTAGTAATAAAAGCTGGCATCAGCACGCGCAAGGGCAACTCATTGGGGCTTTGTAACTCTCCGATATTGGCCATCTCTGCAAAGAGCTGCAAATCGGTTTCGCGGGTTTGATGCAACATAAAGGTCTTAAATGGCTCGACCCCCACGGCCAAAGCCTCTTGAAAACTCATTTCATTGCGCACTAACGGCTGATACGCCAGCTCGTACACCTGATCAAACACCGGTGACATAGCAAAAAAGGTCAAAAACAAGGCAATCCCAATTAATACCGGATTAGGAGGCGAGTTGTTGGTACCCATGGCATTGCGCAACAAGCCCAATACAATAATGATGCGCGTAAAGCCCGTCATCATCATCAGCATGGATGGCAAAAAGGACATCATGGTCAGCATGACCAAGGTTTCTATGCTAAGAGACCAGGTTTGGCTGCCATCGGGATTGGGGTTGCTGTTAATTGAGGGGAGCTGAATGAACTGCTGGGCTTCGGTTGCAAATGGAGCTAAGAGCAACACGAGCGTAGTCAGGCCATAAAAAAGATTAAGACGCGTTATTTTCACTTGAAAACTGCTGTTGTTGAGCCGTTACCGCTTGATCCAAAGTGGTTTGGAATTCGTCCTGAACCGGCTGGGTATGTAACACGTTGACTTGGTGAGGACTGACACCGAGCACCAGTCTTTTTTGGTCAACTTCGATCACCACTACGCTGGTTTTATTGCCTAGTGGGTGCGAAGCGATAAACTTGATGACCTGAGAGTGAGCGCGCATAAAACCACTGCGGCGCGCGAGCCACGCCACAAGTAGGATTAACAGTACGACGACCACTAAGCTGAGCGATAGTCGTAAAAGATCGGCTTGAGTCATTAACGACGATTATTAAGACGATGAATACGGTCAGACGGGGTGACAATATCGGTAATACGGATCCCATATTTGTCTTCGACGACCACCACTTCGCCTTGGGCAATAAGGTAACCGTTAACAAACACGTCTAGCGGCTCACCTGCTAGGCCGTCTAACTCTACTACCGAACCTTGGCCTAATTGCAAAATGTTTTTTAAGGTAAGGCGAGTGCGACCGAGCTCAACGGAAAGTTGAACGGGGATATCCATAATCATATCGATATCGCTACGGCCAGCCTCGCTGGTGGGTTTATTCAGCGGTTGGAACACATGTGGGGCAGCGGCTTCGGCGGGCTCGGGCTTGGCGCTAGGGCTAGCACTGTCTTCGGTATCCATGGTTTGCTCTGCTAAGGCGCTGGCCCAGTCATCTGCACTGACACTGCCTAAGCCATCGGCTTGGGTGCCTGCATCAGCAGCCGACTGTTCGCCGGCTTGTTGCTCCGCCATGGCGGCGGCCCAATCGGCTTCGAAGTTATCGCTTTCTTGGTTTTCGTTCGCTTTATTTGGATCTGTCATGGCGTTTAGTCTTAAGAAAATCAGGTTCTGGTTGGGTCAAGAATTGTTGAATACGGACCGCGTATTTGTTGTTTAGGCTGCCGTAGGTGCCCTTTAATAAGGGAACACCATCGACATTGGCGGTAACATGCTCAGGGATAGCGATGGGCAAAACATCGTTGACTTTGAGTTTAAGTAAATCGCGTACAGACAGGTTGATCTTGGCAAAGTCCACACTGAGCTCGACCTCGGCACTGCGCACTTGACGAGTTAGTTGCTGAGTCCAACGTTGATCAATGGCATCGCCACTGGTGTCCTGAAGAGGGCGTGTGAGCAAATCACGTACGGGCTCGATCATGGAGTAAGGCAGACAAATATTTAAATTGCCGCCTTGGGCACCAAATTCGATATTAAATGAGGTCACCACCACTAAATCGTTACCCGAGCAAATGTTCGCAAACTTGGTGTGCATTTCTGAACGAATGTACTCGGACTCAATCTTATAGACCGGTTCCCAGGCGCTGCAATAGCTGTCTAAGGTTAAGTCTAATAAACGCAAAATAATGCGTAGTTCGGTGGTGGTGAAATCACGCCCTTCGATACGCGTATTGTAACGACCGTGCCCACCAAATAAGCTGTCAATAATCAAAAAGACCAGATTGGGGTCAAAGGTAAATAAGCCAATGCCACGCAACGGTTTGAACGTAACCATGTTTAAGTTGCTGGGTACTGGCAGGTTGCGCTCGAAATCGCTGTATTTTTGTATGCGAATGGACCCCACCGTGATGTCGGCATTACGGCGCATAAAGCTAAGCAGGGTGCTGCGCAAACGACGAGCAAATCGTTCGTTGATTAGCTCAAGCGTTTGCATCCGATGCCGAATAACACGATCGGGGGAAGCAAGATCATAGGCCCGTACCCCACCGGGCAAGTCAGAGGCCTGTGCACTTTGTTCCGACTCTTCGCCTGTAACCCCCGCTAGGAGCGCATCGACTTCGTCTTGAGATAGAAAGCTTTGATACGACATTATTGAATCACAAAGGCGGTAAATAGGACGTGAGTAATATCAGGACCTAACGATTTCGCATCGTAAGGTTGGCTTAGGGAGTGCTTTAATGAGGCCACCAATTGCTCGCGCCCCTCGGGGGTTTGAATGTACTGCGGATGTTGGGCCGACAAGATTTGTATGACTTGATCGCGCACCATTGGCATGTATTCGCCCATTAATGCACTGGATTTTTCATCTGCCACACGTAATGTAATGGCCACATGCAAAATACGAGAACGACTACCGCCCTCGGAAATGGTAACGGTAAAGGGCTCGAGCCGCACAAAAATTGGCTTTTCAGGAGGCAGGACAGGGGCAGGGGCTTTAGCCGGTTCGGGTGCAACGGTGTCCGTTGGTTCGTTAGCCACGGCTTCGCTTTGAGGCATAAAACTAAGTAACGATGCCCCGGCTGGCCAAGTGTAGTAAAGGGTAGCCCCCACACTTGCTGCAATAATAATGAGCACCAATAAAACAGCCCGCAACAGGCGTTTAAATTTTGAGGGTTTGCGCTTTCGACGCGCAGAACTGTCTGCTGTCGCAGCAGGCTGTTCAGGGGCTTGACGTTTACGGGCGTTAGAGGAGCTGGTGGCCATGAGTGTTAACTGCTTGTATTAAGTAACTAAATGTTATGCGAATGTGTCGATTATAGCATCGGGTGTACGACGCTGCGTTGCGTCGTGAGGCTCAGACAGCAAGGCAGAATCCGAATGGCCGGTACCGTTGCTAAGACTAAATGGTTGAGCCCCTGTCTGGTTTGCCGAGGAAGAGTCTTGGTGGGCTTGACCGCCAAAGCCGTGATCGCTGACATTGGCCTCGCCTAGACTGAGCCCCGATTGGGCGAGTTGCTGCTGTAACTGGGGCAGGGCGTGCTCGAGCGTTAAACGGGTTTGAGCATGCGCAGCAAAAATAGTGGCATTGGCGATGTTATCGGTGATGGACAACACAATGCGCATGGGCCCGAGTTCGGGCGGATCCAAACGAATTTCTGCATTTTGCGGGCCGGTGTGCTGGGCCTGTTGGGTTAATGTCACCATGACACGCCCGAGGTCTTGGCTCCATTGGCTGTGCGTTAACGGCGTAGCAATGTGAGCGCTGTAAGTGGGTGCCGCATTGAATGCGATCTGGCTTGCCGCACTTTTATGATTGCTATTGGCTAATTGCAAGTGAAACTCAGCCCCCGTCTGCAGACTAGGCGAGCGTGTGAGGTCTTGCGAGTTTAACGCGATAAAAGGTTCGGCCTCGGTAGATAAACGTCCAAAAAACGCCGTGCCTTTTAGGCTAGGTTTTTCTGAGTCTAAGCCCGTCGTTACGCCATGTTTTGCCTCGTTGTGTTGAGCTACTACACCGGCTTTATGGTTGAGCTTGGCCAACATAGCCGGAGACAAAGCATTAGAGGCACCATGAGCTGCACCAGCGCCAGTACGTAAATGAAAAGACTCTTGTGCAATAAATAAAGTGCTTTGAATAAAAGCTAAAGCATCGGGCGGGATGTCGGCAGCGAGCTCGTTCTCGTGACGACCCAACTGGTCCGAATCCAAAGCCAACCCTGCCGCTGTGGGCTTACGTAGCGCCGCCACATCAAGCCCTTGATCTTTAAGAAACGCCTTGAGGTCGCTACCCGTAGCAGACGTAGTGTGCCAGGCATGAAATAAAGCGTTTGGATTGAGCCCAGCAGCACGCAGTGCATCCATAACGGCGTGGGCATCAAAACCTAGGGCAGTCAGTTGTTGTTCAAGCGCTGCATCAATTTGCGCGGTCTCTTGACCTAATAGTTGGGCAAACGAAGAGGTAGACTGGGTTGTCTTGGCGTCCAGCAAGGTACTGGGGCCACTTTTGGCCGAGCCATCTAATCCTGACAACAAAATTGCGTTCATGCTTTATTAACCCATCTAATTAAATTGCCTGAGCCTATAGTGCATCGCAGCAGAAAGCTCATCGTTTTCTCGTTGTTCTACGCGCGCTCGATGCTCTGCCTGAGCTTGGTCGCGACGATCTTGTAGCGTTTGGTAGGCGTTTAAACGTTGCTTAGCGGCCAGCCATTGTTGCTGCTGCTGCGTAATTTTCGACTCGAGGTGTTCCAGTAGACTATTTTGCTGTGTAATGGCTTGATCTAAAGTGCCAATAAAGCGGTAAAAATTATGGTAGTTCGACATCGTGACGCCCGATTGACTGGCTTGCAGCAATCGATCGGAGTAATCCAAGCGATATTGGTGCAGCGTGCTAAGTTGGTGCGAGGCTTGCTGACGTTCACTATTCAAACGTTGTAGGTGATCCGTGTGCTGCTCGACTTCATTTTCTGCCAGTTGAATCAACGTATGCATAGAGGCATTAGGCATGGCCAGTCACTCCTAAAATAGCCTGTAATTCATCCAGCGCTTTCTCGAAACTTACTGGGTTATCGACGTCTTGACGTAAAAAGCTTTCTAACCACGGGTAGCGCTCTATGGCGTTATCAATCGTGGGGTCATTGCCGCGTTGGTAAGCGCCCACGGCAATCAAATCGCGGTTGCGCTGATAAATAGATAGAATCTGCTTAAATTGATGCACTAACTTAATGTGTTCAGCGCTGACCACAGCAGACATCACCCGTGAAATCGAGGCTTCCACATCAATGGCCGGATAATGACCACTGTCTGCTAAGCGCCGTGAGAGCACCACATGACCATCTAAAATGGCTCGTGCCGAGTCAGCAATGGGGTCTTGTTGGTCATCGCCTTCGGTAAGCACAGTATAAAAAGCCGTGATAGAGCCAGCGGCTGCACCATGATCTGACTGGGCGCCATTGCCAGCACGTTCAACCAACGCGGGCAATTTATTAAATACCGAGGGCGGATAGCCTTTGGTTGCGGGCGGTTCACCCACCGCCAAGGCAATTTCCCGTTGTGCCATGGCATAGCGGGTCAGGGAATCCATAATCAGCAACACATGCTGACCTTGATCACGGAAATACTCCGCGATACGGGTGGCATAGACCGCGCCTTGTAAACGCAACAAGGGCGAGACATCAGCCGGCGCTGCCACCACAACTGAACGTGCTAAACCTTGGGGCCCTAGGTTATGTTCAATGAACTCTTTGACCTCACGGCCTCGTTCCCCAATTAAGCCCACAACAATCACATCGGCTTCGGTATAGCGAGCCATCATACCGAGCAGTACGCTTTTCCCAACCCCGGAGCCGGCAAACAAGCCCATGCGTTGCCCCCGACCAATGGAAAGCAACCCATTAATGGCACGTACGCCAACATCCATGGTTTGAGTAATAGGAGTACGCGCTAAGGGGTTAATCAATTTGGCATTTAAGCTGGCTTTATCGCTGTGTTCTAGTGAACCGAGGCCATCTAGGGCTTGACCGGCGGCATCCACCACACGCCCCAGTAAATGCGCACCCACCGGCAATTGGTGAGCTAAAGCCGGAGCAGGAGGGGGCTCGATAGCGGCGTCTGGGTTCAAGCGCAAAGCACTTTCGGTAATGGGCTCGATAGGAAGCACCAGTGCACCCGGGCGTAGCCCCATGATTTCATGGTGCGGCATTAAATAAAGGGTTTCGGCCTCAAAGCCAACTACCTCGGCATGAGCCCAGTGATCCAATGCTTTAGACACTTGAATACGACACGCTGCACCTAAAGGTAGCTGTAAGCCCGTGGCCTCAAGCACTAAACCCGTGGCTTTGGTGATATGGCCACTGCGCGCAATAGGCTCGCTACTTTGAGCGCGTAACTGGGCGCTGGCCAGCTGCGCACGCCATTGATCGGCAGGACTGGGGCTGTGACTCATGATGCGCTAGGAGGGGTGTCAATAGGCCCTAAACGAGCGATGACACGACGCCAGCGGTTTTGCAGCGTCGCATTGACCTCGCCCAAGGCCGTTTTAATAATCAGTCCGCCAGCGCTAATGGTGTCATCCGCTTTGATGCGCCACTGCGGGTGATGTGCTAAATCCTCGGCTAAATGCGTCAGAATAATGGCATGGTCATCAGGGTGAACCCATACCGTCAAACTTTGGTCAGTGTGTTCCTCGTCTTTGAGCAGTTGGGTGACCAGGGTCGCAATGTGATCAGGATGCTGACGCAGTTCGTCTTGCAGCACCTGCTTTGCAATATCAACCGCCAATTGCAATAGCGCTTGGCCTACTTCCTCGTGGAGCTCTGCCAAGGCGGAGCCTGATCGTGTCACCAGTGTAGCCAACTGGGCGCATTCCGCCGCGGCTTGCTGACTGCCTGCTTGATAGCCTTCGCTATGCCCCTGTTGCACTGCCGCGGCATGACCAGCCTCGAAACCGTCTGCATGCCCTTGGATCTTGCCTTGTTGTAAACCTTGATCAAAGCCGGCCGCATAGCCTTCGGCATGACCCTGTTGGCGCGCTAGCTCTTTTAACTCGGCCACCTCGGCCAAGATGGCCTCCATATCGACCGTAGGTTCTGGCTCGGTAGGGGTTTGAGCAGGGCGGCGCTCGGCATCCAAGGATTCTATTTCCCAAGGACGCCAATCCAAGTCCGCATACGGCGAGGAGGAGCCAAATCTAGACATATTCGTCGCCCGCTGGGCCGCTTAGGTTGATTTGACCTTCTTCGGCTAAACGACGCGCCACTTCCACAATGGCTTTTTGTTCCTCTTCCACCTTGGACATACGAACGGGGCCTTGCGCAGCAATGTCTTCGCGCAGCATATCGGCAGCACGGTTTGACATATTGCGGAAAAACTTCTCGCGTAGCTCGTCGGTAGTGCCTTTAAGCGCAATAGTAAGCGCCGTGGTTTCCACCTCTTTGAGAATAAGCTGAATCGCTTGGTCTTCTACCTCTAGGAGATTATCAAACACAAACATCTCTTCGACAATGCGATCAGTCAGATCAGCATCCATGGTCTTGAGGTTGGTGATAATGGCCTCTTCGTGCGCCGAAGACATGTAGTTAATAATTTCGGCAGCGGTGCGAGGCCCACCCATTTTGCTGCGTTTAGCGCTTTGACCGGCCAACAATGAGTTCAAGACCTCGGTGAGCTCTTGAAGCGCATTGGGTTGAACCCCGCCAAAGGTGGCGATACGCAGCACCACATCATCGCGTAAGCGCTCGTTGAGCTCAATCAGCACATCGGCTGCGCGATCACGCTCTAAGTGCACCAAAATGGTGGCAATAATTTGGGGGTGCTCATCAGCGATGAGCTCAGCCACGCTGGTAGCGTCCAGCCAGTTCAATGCATCAATGCCCGAGCCCGTACCACGCTCGGCATCCAAAATATCCTCGATAATGCCGGCCGCCCGATCCGTACCGAGCGCTTTGTTCAACACCGAGCGAATGTACTCGTTGGAATCCAAGGTGACCGACATAAATTGATCGGCTTCTTGGCGGAAGTCCTCGAGGACTTGGTCCATGTCGTTGCGTGTTAACTGGGTTAGGCTAGCCATGGCTGAACCTAGCTCTTGTACCTCTTTGGGGTTCAGGTACTTAAAGACTTCAGCCGCTGCGTCTTCGCCAAGGGCCATCATCAAAATGGCACTGTCACGCAGTTTATCCTCGTTAGTTGTCATCGTTATCTTCTTTATTCATCCAAGCGCGTAATACCATCGCCACCGCGCGTGGGTCTTTTTCTGCCATCAATCGAGCGGTGCCCATGTTGTCTTCGTAGCGGTTGATTTCTGCCGCCCGTTCTTTGGCTACTTTTTGACGTTCAATATTTTCTTCTGCCTCTAGGCGCATCGTCTGTGCTTGGAGGCGTGCTTGAATTAACCCTTGAATAATGGGGTTAATCACAATGCGCCAGAAAGCAAAGAACAAGATGGCAATGACGAGGTACTTAAACAAGGTCATAGCAGCCTCGATGTAGGTGTTGTTTTTCCAGAAAGGCACACTGTGGTCTTCTGGCTCGCTAAAGCGACTGTTAACGACACTAATGCTGTCGCCCCGTTCGGCCGAATACCCAACGGCTTGCATCACCAGCGAACGGATGCTTTCCAGTTCATCGTCGGATAGGGCTTGGTATTCTTTATCTACGTAACGGTGATTAATTACCACCGCAATGGATAAGCGTTTTAGCTCGCCCACGGCCCCTTTGACATGACTAATGGTGCGATCCACCTCGTAGTTAGTAGTGATGTCGGTGCGCGCATTACCCGAGGGCGAAACCAGTTTGGCTTGGGCTTCGAGTTGCGATAAACGCGAATCCAGCTCGGTCGTAGCGGTAGCAGGGGCTTGAGTATCAGCTGCGGTATCGGGCGCTGTGGCGTTCTCATCCACAATGGGCGCCACCGGATTTAATGGAGGTTGATTGGTTAATGCCCCAGGTACCCCTTCGGGGTTGGTCGCGGTGTTGTTAAGCGCCACGCTGCTTTGTTCGCTGCGCACGGCGGCTTCGCCTGGTTTTTGATTGGGTCTATAGACCTCAGAAGTGTGCTCACGGGCTGAAAAATCAATATCAGCGCTGACTTGAGCACGCACATTGCCTGTGCCTAAGAGCGGGTTGAGCAACGTCATAATGCGTTGGACGGCGCGATGTTCAATGTCGGTAGTGAAATCACGTTGTGCACTGTTGGCACCTGCCTGACCGCTTGGTGCGGTTAATAAGCGGCCGTCTTGGTCTACTACCGATACATTATCGGCCGATAAAGAAGGTACGCTGGATGACACCAACCATTGAATGGCAGAGACTTGGCTTTCCGATAGGCTACGGCCCGAGTACAGCGTTAACAACACCGAGGCCGTCGGGGCTTGGCGATCACGCACAAAGAGGGTTTCCCGAGGAATGGCTAAGTGCACACGGGCGTCTTGCACCGCATGCACGGCACTAATGGAGCTAGCGAGCTCGCCCTCTAGGGCACGCTGGTAGGTAACCTGTTCAGTGAATTGACTGGCCCCAAAACGGGCTTGGTCCAGTAGCTCAAAACCCACATTGCCACCACGCGGCAAACCTTGGCTGGCTAACTGCATACGCACTTCGTGGACCCGTTCTTTAGGGATAAGAATGGCGCTGCCATTATCCGAAAACTGATAGGGCACATTCATTTGCCCTAATGCTGTCACAATAGCGCCACCGTCTTTATCATCTAAATTAGAAAACAGCACATTGTAATCCGGCGCGCGAGACCAAAGAGCAGCCACAAGCACTAAAGCCACCACACCCGCCGCACCGGCGATCTGGGCGGTGCGGGGTAGGTTGCGGAGAAAATCTAAGCCGGGGACTCGGTTAATGGTTGAGGAGGCCTGGCTCATTTAGGGTCTCGCAAATTCATGTTTTGATACCATGTTGACATGGATTGTAGTAAGACGTAAGAAATAATCAGATACACAATCAGGGAAAATAGCCCACCGTGTTGGGGGAAATTAGACCGGCATACTGGAGACGGTTTTGTAGGCCTCGACCAGACGATTACGCATTTGTAGAGTTGTTTGAAAAGCCAAGCTGGCTTTTTGCGAATCAATCATGACATCGTTTAGAGAGATGCCCGGCGCACCTGCCATAAAGGCTTCGGCTTGAGTATTGGCGTGATTTTGGGTAGCAGCCAGTTTATTTAGGCTACGTTGCAGCTCTACCGCAAAACTGGGGGGCGAGCCTACAGGTCCAGCGTTAACAGACCGAGTCTGATTGGCGGCCACGTCGGCCACACTGCGCAGCTGAGATAGCACAGAGTCGATGGCAGAAAGAGAAGATGGGGTCATATCGCTAACTCGTAGAAAATCGGTAACCTAGTTAAAGCACAGGTTTGCTCTACGACATAATGTACAGTCAGATGTGTCTACCTAAGCCGTTTATCAAACGTCAAAAACCAAGGCTTTTTACGCCTTATCATTTTTTAACAGTTGGGCTAGGGTCAAGAGAAGGGGGTGTCGAGCCAAGCAGGGGGTCAAGTTCAGCATCGCCAGACTCCAAAGCATAAAGCCATGCCAGCAATTCTGCAATCACTAGATAGAGTTCTGGGGGAATATGTTGATCTAGATCTAATTGCATCAATAAACCCACTAGCTCGCGGGATTCATGTACGTAAAGGCCGTGTTCGTGGGCTGTCGCAATAATCGCATCGGCAACATGGCCATAGCCTTTGGCGACCACGCGTGGGGCTTGATCTAATGATGGGTCGTAACGCAAAGCCACGGCGTGCTGAGGGGGCTTAGTCGTAGACATGAGAGTACTCGTCGGGGTCAGCGTACAACGGGTCTTGGCGTAGTACCTGAAGCTGTTGAATGGCGATGCCGCGTGTTTCCAGGCGCTCGACCAAGGTAGCGAGGTGGTGCTTTAAGGTATCGCTGGCCGTGGGGGCCTCAATCTGAATGCGCACAGTGTGATCATGAATATGCAAGCGAGCTTGCACCGTACCTAGTGTAGGCAGCTCTAATTTTAAACGACTTTGCCAGGGCGCCTCGTCCTCGTCGTGAAAGGTGTCAGGGTGTTGTTGGGCGTCGTCGTCGCGGCGGCGTTGTATTTCCAGATCTAAAGGCACCCCAGGCCATGCCTCGCCACGCCAGTTAAACATTTGGCTGGCTAAGACCTCGAGTTGTTGACGCACCAGTTGCTGGGTAGATGGGTCTATGCCCGATTGCAACAAGCTAGTCGCAGGCGTGTCTTTACCTGCCGCGTTAGCCAGTTGGGCTAATACCGTTGCGTTTTGAGAGCTAGCTTTGGCTTGCGTAGACGCCTGAGGTTGTTGGTGTAGCGCCTCAGGGCTGATTTGCCCTTTAACGAGTTGGGCCAACTTTGACTCGTAGAACAAGCCACTTTCCGTGACGCTTTGTTGCAACATGTGTGCAATGGCGTGCGTAAGCGCTTGGGGTGCAGTCGGCGTGGGGGCGGTAGCGGTCAAGAGTTGAGTTAAGGCGTTGCTGGCGGAGGGGGGCGTAGTAGCGGTAGGCGCTGTGGTGGTCGTAGTGCCAGCCGGCACAGGCATTCCAGTTGGGGCTGTTGGCAAGCTGCGTTGAGCTGCATTGGCCAAGGTTTGGGGCGTTAACAAAGGACGTTGGCCCTGTACAGGCTGATGTGCATACTGAGTTAACAGAGCTAAAATGGTGCGTGCCGTTTTACCCAATGTGGTGGGCGCAGAGGGGGTAAAGCGGTGATCCGTGTATTTTTGGAGTTGGTTTTCCAGACGCGAATCGGCACGGTTTTGTAAACGGGTGGTGTCTTGCTGTTGGGCCTTATCGACGCTTTCTCGTGTCGAGCGAGCCGTCGAGGTGTCACTTTGAATTAAGCGCTGAATCGACTGCGTATGACGCAAGGCATCTGGGTGCGCACCCGTACGATGCTGAGCGGTTTGACTAACACCCAGCGCCGAATCCAAGCGCTGCACGAGTAGATTGCCGAGGGTCGACGGGCCAATGCTCATGCGCTATAGGTGGGCGAGCAATAGGCATTGACTACTGATTGCTGGCGTTTCATATCACCCAAAATGTGCCCTAAGCGACGCAGCTCGGGCTCGGCTAGAAGACGAATTTCTGCATCGTCTTCGAGGATTTTGGTTAACAAATCGCGTCGCGCATGACGTTCTGCGTTGTTTAATTCATTGAGAGCCTTTAGCTGCTCGACGGCTTGCACGTATTCCTGGCTAAGAGCAATCACTTGCCCCCATTGCTGTCGACGCGCCTCGTCAAGCATACGATGGCTGAGATCAGCAATGACTTGGTATTGTTGCAGGGTGACAGAGGGAGAGCTGGGCATGTGTAGATACCTTTACAAATAAATTCCACTATTTTTTAGTGGCCTCTCGCCATGTTTCCAATAGCGAGGTCAGCATGGACTCAGCGATGTCCAAGCGCCTTTTGTCGCTGTGGAGATTCGCTTGCATTAAGTGGTAGAGGATAAGGTCGTAAGCATGCAGTAGCTGTGCGGCGACCTCACCGCCTTTTTCCTTATCGAGCACGGCTTTTAAACCGGTATCGACGATATCAATGGCCTTGGAAATAGCCTGCCCGCGCTCGGCGATTTGGTTATTATCAAGGTGAATTTTGGCTTTAATGACGGCAACCCGTGCACCATCTAGCAATAGGCTGATGAGCTCTTCGGGGCTGGCGCTGAGCACTTGGGTCTCTAGACCAATATTGGAATAAGACTGAGCGGTAGGGCGGCCGCCGGGGCCGCGGCGTAAAGCAGAATAAGTCATTACTTGTTATTACTACTGTTCATGTTGCCTAACATAGATAGCTGCTGGGTTAGGTAGTTGCTGATGCCACTCATTTGGTTCATCATCACATCGAGCTGACTAAATTGACGACGATAGTTTTCCATTTTGTTTTCAATGCGGTCGGAAGTGGCCTGATAT
This sequence comes from Paenalcaligenes hominis, assembly GCF_011927625.1. Lineage (GTDB taxonomy): Bacteria > Pseudomonadota > Gammaproteobacteria > Burkholderiales > Burkholderiaceae_B > Paenalcaligenes > Paenalcaligenes hominis. The sequence continues at coordinate 205,063 of NZ_JAATIZ010000004.1, read as the reverse complement.
TGTTTTTCCAAGTCCTTGATGGTTCTGTTTAAACCATCGGTGGCATTTTGGATAAAACCATTGGACTTAATGTATTCATTGGCTGCCTTGTCCACATTTTTACCCACGCCGTTAGCGCCGCTTAAAAACTCGGTCACATCACCTAGGTGATCGCGCACTGCTTCGGTAAGCTTTTCCTCGTTAATTTCGAGCTTGCCGGTTTTGTAATCGCTTTTAATGCCTAGGTCGGCTAAGGTGTGGATATCGCCCACACTGGATGCGCTGTTTAATGCCCCACGCATCTGGCTTTCTACACGACGCACTAACGAATCACCCGTTAACGCGCTGCTTTTTTCGTTTTCCACATCAAACGACGTTTGCGCTTTGATGGTGTCTAGCAGACTGTTGTACGCTTTTACAAAATCCTTGACCGCATTAATAGCCACGGAATCATCACGCGTAATGTTGATTTTGACTGCTTCGCCATTTGCAGGCAAGGTTTTAAGGTCGAGAGTGACGCCCTCGATAACATCTTTAAAGGTATTGCTTTGGTTGGTGATCTCAATGCCGTTAACGGTGGCCTTAGCGTTAGTGGCCTTGGTGGTTTCCTGATAATTGGCTGTAGAGCCTGTGGCGTCATACGCTAAAATAGCATTGAGCTCGTCATTGCCTGTGACCGTGATTTCTTTAATGCTGGCCTCGGTGCCGGTGTCTTTAGCCGTCAACATTAAGCGATAGGGTGAATCGGAGCCGACATTAACCAGTGTGGCCTGTACGCCTAGGTCGGGGTTGGCATTGATGGCTTTCATCACGCCTTGTAGCGAGGTGTCGTCGCCCAAATCGATGGTAACAGGACCCTTGCCGTTATTCAGTTCAATACTAAGCTGCCCACCCGTGCCAATTTTGTCAGTGCGACTGGCTTGGCCAGCTAGAGCGAGAGACTGCTGCGTGGCAAGTTTAATACCGGTTAGGGTGTAAGACCCTGCGACCGCATTTTTTTCTACCTTGACCCCGACTGCCTCGTTAGATGACGTGCCTTTCAGAGCGCCGTATTTTTCTGTTTTGGTTAAGGCCTGAGAGGCTTTTTGGAGGTCGGTCAACGCGCCCTTGATAATGCCATAACCCGATAAGCGCGCCTCGGAAATGACCTGACGCTGCTGGATAAGCACCAACGGTTGGTTTTCGCTTTTGCGAAAATCGCTGAGTAGTTGGTCTAGGGGCAAGCCTGAACCCACCCCTATGGAAGAAATAGCCATAATTTAATGCTCCTGTCCATCATAGTATGCCTTAATTGCAGTTCGATTAAAGGCAATGAGTATGCAGAGAACTGACGGTAGTTTGCGTTTATTCGTTTGCACACTAGGATAATACGTTAGGCTTTGGTGTTGATGCCATTGCCTTGAAATTGGGTGATCATTTTGGAAATCTGTAATACTGCCTCGGACGGTACCGTGCGGATCACTTCGCCAGACTCGTTGTCGACTAAAGAGACAATTAAACGTTGGGTGTCGGGGTCTACATCAAACCGCACACCGGTCGCCCATGCTTTTAGGTTGTTGTTGAGCTGTTCAAGCGCGGTGTCAAGCGAGCTTTTCGGGGGCTCGATAATATCGCCCATGGGCTTGCGCAGTGGCCAGGTTTGGGGCGGCTTAGGGTGTTTTTGTCCTTGGGCTTGGGTTTCAACCTGATTGCTAGCATTGACGTGTGAGTCCACGTTAATGACGACTGTTTCCTGCTGACTATCAAGCGAGGCGGCCACAGAAGCAGTGGCGGCAAGTTGAGATGCTATGGGGTTTACCATGGTAGGCTCCTGATCAGATGAGAGCTGGGCCATTGTGCCCAAGACACTATTTATCTAATTAACGGCAGCGTCTAAAAAGAATTTAGCTTGGCTAGCCAACGCCCAAGCTAAGCGCAAAATGGGGTGCTGTTTTGCATTATTAAGCCCATGGGCTTCAGGCATAATGGTGACAGGGACCTTATTTTGCGTTTTTCTATGTTCAAGTCTGAAGAAACTTTAATTGCTCAGTATGCGCCACTCGTGCGCCGCCAAGCCTTGCAAATGCTGGCACGGCTGCCCGCTAGCGTAGAGCTAGACGATTTAATCCAGGCTGGCATGATGGGGCTACTGGATGCGGTACGGCGTTACCAACAAATGGCCGATGCCCAATTTGAAACCTATGCCATTACACGCATTCGAGGGTCTATGCTTGACGAGCTACGCAGCCAAGACTGGCTGCCGCGCAGTGTGCGCTCAAAGTCCCGGCAAATTGAAACCGCGGTAGCACAGTTACGTCAGCGCCTTTTGGCCGAGCCCACCGATCACGACATTGCGAACGAGCTAGGCTTGTCATTAGACGACTACTACGCACTGCTCGAGGACGCAGCTGGGGTGCAAATCCTGTCTTATGAAGACTTAACCCATCGCAGCGAAGACCGCGATGGCGATGCCCTAGACTTTTTACAGGCTGAAACCGAAACCCACGACAACCCCCTGCAATTATTGATGTCCAAAGAATTGCGTCACGTGATTATCGAGGCGCTCGACTTGCTGCCCGAACGGGAAAAACTGCTCTTTGCCTTGCAGTTCCAAGAGGACTTAAACCAAAAAGAAATTGCAGCAGTTATGGACATTACCGAAGGGCGGGTGTCGCAGCTGCGATCCCAAGCCATTGCTCGCATTCGCAGTCACTTAAAAGCCGCCAGTTGGCAGCAGCGCCCCAGCGATATGCCCGATCACCAACTGCTTTAAGCTTATAAACCGCTGTCACGCAGCAGTTTTAAAATCAGCTGCGGCGCTTGGTTGGCTTGAGCCATAATAGATGCTGTGATCTGTTGTTGAATCTGGGCGCGCACCATGTTGGAGACCTCTAAGGCATAGTCCGTGTCCTCAATACGGGAACGCGCTGCGGCCAAATTTAACGAGGTGGTTTGATTGACGCGGATCACAGACTCAAAGCGGTTTTGAATTGCCCCTAAATGACTGCGTAAACCATCAATGCGATTCAAGGCTTCGCTTAAAATGGCTAAGGGGCTAGCAGTAGGGGGCTGTCCGTTAGGTGGGCTTAGGGTAAAACCATCCAGTCCCAGCGCCTGCACATCCATAGCAAGCAGTTCAATAGCTATGGTTTGACCATCGTTAGCGCCCACTTGAATGGTCATGGGTTGGGCGCCGGCACCCAATAGATGGATGCCATTGAATTCGGTTTGATCCGCAATACGTTGAATTTCCTCTAGGCGTTGCTGTATTTCGTCTTGAATAAAAAGACGATCGGTGTCGTTATACGAACCATTTAAAGCTTGTACTGTTAGCTCGCGAATACGCTGCACATTGTAATTGATTTCATTTAGCGCGCCCTCAGCCGTTTGCGCCACTGAAATGCCGTCATTGGCATTACGGCTGGCTTGGTTCAACCCACGAATCGTCGCACCCATGCGGTTTGCTATGGCAAAGCCCGCTGGGTCGTCTTTAGCGCTGTTGATGCGTTTGCCCGATGACAAGCGCTCTATGGCTTGACCCAAGGCCGATTGGGACTGCGCAAAGTGGTGCTGTGCTAACAGCGCGTGGTGGTTGTAGTGAATGGATAGCATTGCATCTTAACGGCAATAAAACCTAATACTTTATGCTAGGGCCTATGGACTGAACTAGCTGCGACTTCGCCGTCTGTTGTACGCACTGACTGGACTGAGTCGTTTCTAAAATACGCCAACGCTAGGCGTAGTCATCCGAATCCTACAAGCCGTATTGCTCAAAGCGAGCCATGAAATCTAGCGCCTACAAGATCAGTGCTTGAAGGCGATCTAAAACCAAGGGGGATGAAAAAGAATGACTCATAAAAAGCGCAATCAAAGCGCACAGATGTCTCCGTTTTGTGATTAATATCAGACTACATCGTTAAATACTTGTTACAATCTTAAATCAAATATCTAGAGGTAAAGGCTAAGGCTGACTATGGCAACTCCACAAAAAGAAATTGATGAACGCACCAACTTAACCGGCTCAAACATGTTTGAGCTGTTGCTATTTCATTTGGGGGCTAACGACCAAACCGCACAAGCCGAGCTCTTTGGCATCAACGTATTTAAAGTCCGTGAAATTGTCATCATCCCCGAAATCACAGCCATTGCGGGGGCGCCGGCGTATTCTAAAGGGGTAGTGCGCTTGCGTGATCAAGTCATCCCCGTATTTGACCTGCCCGCCATTGTGGGCTGCAAGCCCGCCAAAGAGCCCACGCTTATGATCGTGACCGAGTACGCCCGCAGCGTCCAAGCCTTTATAGTGGATTCGGTCGAGGACATCGTGCGTTTAGAGTGGAGCCAAGTTATCTCTGCCGAGGCCAGCGAGGTCGGTGAAAGCCTAGTCACTAGCATCGCCCACCTTAACGACGAGCGCATGGGCTCTAAACTGGTGCAAGTCCTAGACGTAGAGGAAATCCTACAAAAAATTTCCCCCGTCAAAGCCAAACACAAAGATCAGCTTAAAGTAGTACAAAACCAAACTCAGGTCACCATCAAACCGGGCACCATTGTATTGGCCGCCGATGACTCGGGCGTAGCCCGCGCGCTTATGGCCCAAACCCTCACCACCTTGGGCTTGCCATTCGAGATGATGAAATCCGGCCAAGAAGCCTGGAACCGCCTCATCGCACTAGACCAACAAGCTAAAACCGAGGGCAAAACCCTCTACGACAAAGTGTGCCTAATGCTGTCCGACTTGGAAATGCCCGAAATGGACGGCTTTACCCTAACACGCAACATCAAAAACGACCCCCGCTTTAACCGGCTGCCCGTGGTCATCCATTCTTCCTTGTCGGGTTCCACCAACGCAGAGCTCGTGCGCCGCGCTGGGGCAGATGGCTATGTGGTGAAATTTGCTACCGATGAGTTGGCTAAGGCGTTGGCGGAGGCTTTGCAAAAAGCGCCTTAGGTGGTTTTTCTGGGAACTACGGTATTCATGAGTTCGCTAGGCAGTGCTCGCTGCACTTCGTTCGCTGCGCGCTGAATCGCTCACTCAGGAATGCCTCCGTTCCCGATGAAAAGTTACCTTTGATGGGGATTGTGTCTTTAGCAGCAATACACAGTTCCACCTTTACGCCTTTGCGTCACAGCAATTATTCCCTACACTAAAACAACTACATATCGGGGGAATACGATGATAGAGCTTCGACCATTTAGCTCCTTAGGGGGCGCAAACCATGGCTGGCTAGATGCCAAACACCACTTTTCTTTTGCGCAATACCGCGACCCACAGCGTGATCATTGGGGGGCATTGCGCGTTTGGAACGACGACACCATCCAACCTCAGTCGGGTTTTCCACCGCACTCGCACGCCGACATGGAAATCATTACCTATGTACGCGAAGGCGCGATTACCCATACCGACAGCTTAGGTAACAAAGGCCGTACCGAGGCGGGCGATGTACAAGTCATGAGCGCCGGCAGCGGCATTGTGCATTCCGAGTACAACCTTGAAGACACCGTGACTCGACTTTTTCAGATATGGATATTTCCAGACGAAAAAGGCAACCCACCCGCATGGGGTACCAAACCTTTTCCTAAAACCGATCGAAGCGGGCAGTTTGTAGCTCTGGCTAGCGGTTTTGCTCAAGATGAAGACGCACTCACCCTACGCACCCAAGCCCGCGTCTTAGGCGCTACGTTAAGCGCCGGACAACACACCACCTATGAATTTCTAAACCCGAATCACTATGGGTATTTAGTTGCCGCTAAAGGCCGGTATGTGGTGAATGGACAAACGGTAGAGCAGGGGGATGGGGTGGCGATTCACCAAGAAAAAGCACTGCATATTGAAGCGTTGGAGGAGTGTGAGTTGGTGTTGGTAGAAGCCGAAATGTAAAAGCAGACAGTGCGTGTTTATAGCTAATTTATATAAGACCCACCAAGGCTATGCGCGAAAGCGTATCCTCAAACCGGCGGGTTACTCATTTCTGGGTCAGTGAGTCGTCGGTCAACAGATTGCCATCCTCTGGTCACGTGGTATGCCGACGCCGAAGCAAAACCTTTAAATCTCTCAATTTGCATAAAAGAAGCCGAGTTTTTGCTCAGTCAGGCACACAAACCATAAATGATGGTGTCGTCGTACTGGTAGCGGTCTTGGAGACGTATTTGTCCTCTTCGAAAAGTTCCGGTGGGTTGATAGCTTAAAATAACCTCTTTCTAAGTCATTTTTCGACATAATCGTGACCGACTATGCACGGAGTGTGTAGGCTTTTATAGCAGATTGGATTTGAAGATATCGTACGCCTGGAGTGGGGCCAGATGGTCTTTGCTTAAGTCAGCGGAACAGGAGAAAGCCTTGTTATAAGCATCACTCACTTGAACGACGAGAGCATGGGTACCAAATTGGCGCAAGCTCTCAAGGCGGAGGAAATCCTACAAAAAAATCTCGCCCGTCAAAGCCAAATACAAAGACCAAATTAAAACAGTCCAACACCACGTGGCTATCTCTGCTGATACCATCATGTTGGTTGCCGACGACTTTGGCGTGGCTCAAACCATGATGGGGCGAGCTCTAGAAGCTTTTAATGAACAAGCTAAAGCCGAAGGCAAAACTAATTACGGTAAAGTGTCTCTGGCTTTTTTTGTGGGTGGGAAAAAGTTTGCAGGGATGTTGAGCTGTTAAGGTGTGAGTTAAGGGGGCTCGTGGAGATAAATAATATGCTGTTCTTATGCTTAGATGTAAATAAATGTTTTTTTGTAGTATAAGAGATGCAAATGTAATTTTTATGTTAATTGGAATTGAGTGGGGGAGGAGATGGAACCGTTGCAATCAAAGGAAAAGAAAACTGTTATCGATCTTGCTAATAGTGCGAATGCACGTTCATTTGCGTCTGATGAAGATGCTTTTATTCAGACTAAGGTCTATAACGCATTAGAAGAATTAATTGATCAAGGGTTGAGTGCGACGAATACACTAAACAGAGGAAGAGAGTCATATCAGCCTCCGTGCGAGAGCGTTCGTTTTTATGAAGAGCGTGGGCACTATAGTGTGTTAATAAACGGTTCTAGGGGGTCAGGTAAAACAACGTTTGCATTGACTGCACTGCAAAAATTACAAGAAAAGCAGGATAAAAAATATATAAGTTTGGGGGTATTGGACCCGACTTTGGTTGATAGTAGAGAGCATGTGCTGTTGGCGGTAATATCAAAAATAAAAAAAGAAGTCATCAATCGTACTCACCATAGTCGTTATCCGCATTCAGAACCTCTTAGCATTTTTTCTAAAAATGTGGATCCTTTAGCAGAGTGGCGGTCGTGTCTAGAGAGTTTGGCACGGGGCCTACGGGAGTTACGCGATGTGGATAAAAAAATAAACTCCGATGTCGTGTGGGAGGATGCTGTGACGATTCTAGGTGAAGGGCTTGCTGATATAGATGCAGGTTTAAGCCTTAATCAACGCTTGCATACGTTTATTGATAAGTCTTTGCAGGTACTACAGGCGAATGCTTTTTTACTTGTGCTGGATGACATTGATACTTTTTTTGAGAGTGGCTGGCCGGCCTTGGAGGCGTTACGGAAATACTTAACCAGCCCAAAGCTAATTACTATTGTTTGTGGCGATTTGCGTTTGTATGAAACGTTAATTCGGAAAAACCAGTGGAGTCAAATAGGTGATCTGGCTGTTAAGTTTGAAAACACAGAACAGAGTAGAAAGCAGCATGAGCAGATGGTCTATGAGCTAACAGAACAGTATATGTTGAAGGTATTACCAGCTGAGCGGCGTCTAGATCTTATTACCCTTGCTGAGTTAGAGGATGCACTAGTAAGAAGACAGGGTAAAGAGGAGTTGCTGCTGAATGATTTAATAGGGGATATGTTGCAGCAAAGTTTTGGTGTTGCTAGAAATTCTGAAGAAGGTAGGCTATTTCATAGTTATTTTTTTCAAAAACCGTTGCGTTTGGTAATACAGTTGCTGCAGTGCCTGAGTAAAGAGGGAGTGATTCCTTTAGAGGCCGGCCCCAGTGTTTTTGCTGAGTGGGCTTACAGTCATAGTGGGGAAAGCAGTATTTTTCAACATATCAAAGGCAGAGCAATGCTGATCCAAGAGGTCTTGTTGCTGATGTACAAAAGTGAGCTGCTAATTGATGACCTAGAGCTCTTGCCTTGCCACATCAATACAAGAAAAAATGCGGGGGCAGCAGCTTTAAGTCGTTTGTTGTATGAGTTGTTTTCATTGCAGCCCGCTGCAGGCTTAGATTATATGTTACGAGGAGGCATGGCGCGGCAGGCATTGTACTATGCTGGAGACAAAGGCGAGGGGAGGCCAAAAGACGAGCTGATCATGCATGTGCTTGGTTCAAGTACTGGTGATGAGTTGTTAAGCGTAACACGACACTGGGCATCAGTCGTTGTACACGGTTTAAGCAATGCCAGTGCAAGGGTACTAAGTTTAGGCACAATTCAACTGATCTCGGAAGGTAGAACTCGCAAAAATCGTAGTAAAGCTGCGTTAACCAATTTATACCGCACTAGATTACCCGAGTTGGTGAGGGCTTATGTTCGTTTAGAGAAAGATAAATCGATTTTTTCTGAAAAAAGTAAGCATGAAGCTCTAGCAAGAGGCATGAGATATTTGGCTCACTATTACGAGCGACATGAGATCGCTGAAAATAGGCGTCATTATGCGATTAGCCCTGTGGATCTTCAAGATATTTTAAAAAATGAAAATCTGGGTGGGTTAGCTCAATTGATAGGGGTGGTGGTCAGTGAGGTTTCTCAAAATGGTAACCATTACTATAGAGCTTCTGTGTTCAATCTAATGGCATGTGTGAGCATGCTTTTACGATTACCGTTTGCGCAAAATGAAATAACAGAGGATAGGTTGAGACGGCTAGTTGCTCAGCTATTACATCGCGTTGGGCAGATTCGTACTTTTCCTGTGCCTGTTAGCTTTACCCTTTTGGAGCAAAAACCTACTGAAACGGCGAAAAATAATGTGGCTTCAGATGATGATGAGGAGGACGACCTAGAGAGTGAGGATGTGGGGAGTGATCAAGAAGAAGTAGAGGGACAGGATTACGTTGCCGAGGTTACCAAATGGTTATGGGAGCATAAGGAGAGTGCGACGGAGGGAGTTAAGCGTACGTTTAATTACCCAGCTTTTGTTTGGTCTCGTATTTGGCAGCGTTTTTATCATACTATTGAGCGTTATGAGGAAAAGATCCCCACTCATTTACGCTATTTAGGTGTGATGTTGCATCGTCAAATAGTTGTGTTTCTAAATGCGGCTTTGGTTGAGGAGTATCGATACTTAGTTTCCCTCAACGAGATTCAGGAAGATCCGGAAAAACAAATCACCCTCAATAACCCCACTCATGAGGATAAGGTTTACATAGCCAACTTTAAAAAAATTAAGGAGTTAGAGGTTTCGTTGCCTTTACATCAGGTGTTGCGTTCGAGTCCAATTTTAATTCCTTTTTTAAGCCAAAGTCTTCTTAAAACAGACAGCTCTGATGAGGTGGAGGTGAGTTGGAGTTATGTTAAAGCGCAGAGTGAGACCCGTCTTTCTGATTTGTTGAATATGATACCACTAGCCAATGACCAGCTTAGAAGTTTACCTACTTTTTGGACGCATGCAGACTTAAGAAAAGAGGTGTTAAGCGATCCGGAAATAAAAGGAATCATCAGAGGGAGAAGTGAACTGAGCAAAAGCAAGGTGTCGGCTGAGGACTATAAGCGTTTCATTCTTGATCATTTTGCTGGCTCCGCTACGGATAGTGAAACGATTGAAATGCTGAAGGAAATAATAGAACAGAGCTCTGGTGATGAGTCTACTAAAAAAAGCAAAATGGATTAAGGTGCTCTAGTTATGATTTCTGCTGCATTGTTGCTTAGTAGTTCTACGTTGTTAAATCGGTACTTAAAGCAGGAGCTGCCAAGTGCTGAGGAGGTCTATATGCAGACTCAATTGGCACTGCGACAGCAGCTGACTTATTTGCCAGATTTTGCCATTACCTCTCGTATGCAAGAGGCTGGATTGCAAGAGGGTGCAAGCTATGTGGAGCTGTTTTTACGTGCTATGCATTATTTGGCTCAGCCTTTGCACGTACGTGGTGAAAGGTTATACGTGAAGCCAGAGAGTTTTTTAGGGTGGCAGGAAGTCTTAACATATATCATGCCTCTGCCTGTTATTGCTTTTTTTGCGGCGACACAGGATGGGGGAGAGCAAAAAACATTAAGTTTTTTTACGAGTGTATTAAGTCAGTTTAGTTGTTTGCCCGGTCCATATATTCCTGAGTTAGAGCAAGTATTTCAACAGGGGGTCAGTGAACATCATTTGCATATTATGGGAACAACAGAAAGTGACTATGTGTGGATTGATGCAATAAAGAGCCCTAAAGCGTTATTGGCTAATCTTAAAAAAGCAGATAAAAATAAAAATGCGCGGCAGCAAATAGCACAGCTAAATGAAGAGTTGACGTTTAGTGATATGCATCATCTGCTTCAGATGGCAACAGGGTTACGGGCGTTGCTTTTACGTCAAGTGGAGGAAACACCACACCCTACGACTAAAGGTGAACTTGTCGCTATTTTAAGAGAGTGGCCCGCGACCTACAAAAGGCCGGAGTTGAGACGGCCAGGCCTAGAAACAAGAAACCCCTTGGTATATGAGGCCATGCTTTTGTACGTGCATTATAAACATCTAGGAGCGACTCAATGTGAGGAGTCGGCACGGACTTTACACCTTTATTTATTGATACAAGCGATGGTTCATAGGTTGCTCAACCAGCAGCTACTGGATAAAGGTTTTCAGCAGTTTGAAAAGATTACACAAAATGAATTGCGGGAGGCGGTGGAGGAGAGGTTTCAGCAGCGTTTTTTGCAAATGCACAGTATGTATAATCATCCTATTCGTTTGCTAGAAGCGCGATTTGCCCCTAAAAATGAAGCAAAAAAATTACGTGATCTTTTGAGGGCAATATATGATGGGTATAGGTTAAGTAATAAGGCTGCTCCTTTGTCTTTAACGGCACATTTCATTAAGTTGCCAGATAAACCGAATGCATTGCACCCGTGCCGTCACTATGCATTGCGTAAACGATTGGCGATGCAGAGTACTCAATTGCAGCTGTATCGAAATACGCCCGAAGGTCAACGGCTTAATGTGATAAGTATTGATGCAGCAGGGAACGAGTTGCATGCAGGTCCTGAGGTGTTTGCACCGCTCTACAGAGACTTACGTTTGAAGGGGCTGAGTTGTTTTACGTACCATGCGGGTGAGGATTTTAAGCACTTGTTGTGTGGTATGCGACAAGTATATGAGGCTATGCACTTTTTGGATCTCAGAGCCGGAGATCGAATAGGTCATGCGACAGCTATCGGAATCCATCCCCAACTTTGGTTAGAGCGTGCAGCCTCTAGACATCAAATAGGTAGAGGGGATCTTTTGGATAATCTTGTGTTTGCACACCACCTTTTGTTGCAACAAAAAGATCCCATGGCGGCGAGTGAAGCCTATAAACTTGAAGCTAAAATACATGAGGTAGCAGGCTTAATTTTTCCGTATGACCAAATCCGGTTGCAGACATTAAAAACAGCTTGGGCGAATCGATGGAGAGACCCTTTAGATATGGCGGGATACGAAGGGTTGTCGGAGCATGTTAGGGGAGTGTTGCGTGCGTGGCATAGCCCTGAGGTGTATAAGCGCGCAAGAGAGCAGATGGAGGTTGAGTCTAACTTGCTGTCGGTGCAGTGGTATATTGAGCTACAAAATCATATACTGAAAGAGCTGCACGACAAGCGCATTGCTCTAGAGATTTTGCCGACGAGTAATGTGCGTATCAGTTATTATAAAAACTATTCAGAGCACCATGTGCATAGGTGGCTCGCTGATACAGCTCCTCCTACTCCTGCTATTGTAGTGGGCAGTGATGATCCGGGTATTTTTGCGACTAATATTTTCAATGAGTATGCGCATATTTACCTAAGCGCTAAACAAAATTCAACGTTGCCAAATGGAAAAGCGCTTGCAATGATTGAAACCCTGTTGAAAGGAGGGAGGCAGTATGGATTTAGAGCGAGTTTCGATTGACTGTTGAGTAAGAGAAAGGATAACTCGAGAGTTGAGGTGTAGAATGCCGAGTTGCTGAATACTCTATGCGAGGGGGGCTAGTCATTGTCTTCCGAGCAGCAGCTCAACATTCCTCTTTTGTTGTCCGCACTAAAAAAGAATATATATCAGGGAAATAGTGTGATGGAGCTTCGTCCATATAGTGCTCTAGGGGAAACCACGGTTGGTTAGACGCCAAACACCACTTCTTTTTGTGCAATATCATGATCCACAAGGCAGTCATTGAGGTGCTCTGCGTGTTTGAAACGACGATACTCCCTAACCTCAGTCTGACTTGTCATCACACTCGCACGCTGACATGGAAATCATCACCTACGTCCGTAAAGGCACCATCATTCACACCGATAGCCTAGACAAAAAAGGCTGCACCGAAGCCGGCGATGTGCAAGTCATGAGCACTGGCAGCGGTATTGTGCACTCCGAGTACAACCTTGAATAGATGATGACGGGGATTTTTTAGATATGGATATCTCCCAATGAAAAAGATAACTCACCCGAGTGAGCTACTAAACCCTTTCCTAAAGGCGACCGCTCGAGTGGTAAAGGTGCTAGGAATCTAGGAGCGAAACATAGGTGAGACTAAACCCCGACTATCCGATACGGTTAACAGAGAAGTTTTAATTTCTGAGATCTTAGGTAAATTTTGCTAATGCTTTAGAAAAGGTAGCGGATTTTGATTGTTGAAAAAAAATTTAAGAATCTATAAAAAACTATAAAACCGTTATGGCTGCCGGCTCTTTTTTTTCATAAAGTAATAGGTCTTCTACACTATCGACCTCTAGCCAACCCCCATAAATTAATGCTGCACGAACATTCCAGTTCGCATCAATTAAACTTTGTATGAGGCTAGTCATGTACATATTCTTAAAGTCTTTTCCATCGTATTTGGCATTTTTATCAAGTTGGGCATAGTGTTGAAGAAAATCTTGGATTTTATGGCCTGTTACTTTAATAAGACCTATGTATTGAGCCTGAGCATCTGAGCGTTGTTGCGGTTTTTTGCCCAGTTCTATCACTCGGTTTTCATCAATCATTTTAAATGTTTCTGCATCATCTAAAGGGTTGGGCATGCGTTGTGACCATAGACTGTACCAGTTTAGGTCAGCTGCAATTACTATGTCACCTTGTGTGGAAAGAAGCTTTTTGAATACATCGGGAGTGTAAATAATGTCTCCATAACTAATAATTAAATCTTCGCCTGCTTGAATAAAGTCTTTAGCGCTAAAGAGGGTGGCAACCATATTGGTGGATGCGTAGCACTTGTTAAAGAATTGTCTGATATTCGGTGCAATAATGGCCTCGTGTAAATAGCCTGTAGCTAAAGCAATATGCTCTGGATCAATATGGCAGTGCTTTAGAGTTGCAAGTTGATGATGCAGTAATGGTTTGCCTTTTAAGGACACCATACATTTAGGGCGATCATTAGTGTAAGGGCGTAAACGGGTACCTTGCCCAGCAGCTAAGATAATAACGTTCATGGTTTTTTTTGTAAGGTGGAGGTTAAATGAGTGTGTAGCAGTAGGTGATCAGAAGAGCTTAATCGAGCCTCTCTTTCGGGATGCCACATAATTCCTAACCAAGGTAATGTTTTGTGTTGTACCGCTTTAATGACACCATCTGTGGATGTGGCTAAGACTTCGAGTTCAGAAGCTAGAGTATCATTAGTCGCAGCAAAGCTATGATAGCTATTTACATCGTGGTAACCATACTTTTGAGACCATGAACCTATTAATATTTTACGAGTGGCGATATGCCCAGTTATGCTAACAACAGATCCTCCCAGATAGTGATTCATCATTTGCATACCGCGACAAATGCCCAGTACGGGAAGGTATTGTTGAGTAGCATAATTGAGTAGTTCTTGTTCTAGGAGATCGCGTTCAGGCTGTTCTTCCAAGTCATTACCACCAGTGAGTACAATCGCGTCAGGTTGTAGTCTTTCTATGTATTCGGGCCTGTTGTAAAGAGCGCTGCAAACGGGAATAGGGATAAAACCCAAATTATAGAAAATGAGAGCAATTCTAGTATCTAGGCTATCGCGTATTTCATTGCGATTCCTAACAGGGTCTCTGCGCTGACTAATAAGAATTTTCTTCATTAGTTTAGAACTCGAATAGTTTCCCCTGCCGGATCTAGCTCAAGAGTTGTAGCGCGGGCAAAAGACTTGTAGAGTTGTTCTCCCACGCCTATTGCGGCAGGTAAGCCAAACTCAGCAGAACGAATTGCCATGTGTGAGTTTGCTCCACCATACATGGTAATTAGTCCGGCAATTTTTTGGCCAAAAAGCCAGTCATATCCAGGATCCGCTTGGGGGATGAGGACTATACACCCATCTATATTTATTTTTTTCTCATTACTTTTTATATGAGCTGCAACGGCAATTATCCGTTTGGAGCCAATGTAGTTTGGTTTTTCTGCCGTTAAGATAAAGGCATTAAAGTCGGTTTCTTTGCAGAGCAAAGGGGGCAATTGACAGGCTAGACTAATTTGACGCTCTTCTTTGAACTGCTGGCTTGCCTCTTTAAGCTTGTTTGTAATGAACTTTATAGGACGTTGAGAGCGAAAAGCTTCGATAATCTCAGTAAGAGGTAGATTTGCTAAGTCATCAAGACTTAAATTATAACGTTTACCTTCTTGGCCCAACAAGCTGAGGGCTGTAGACAAGTTGCGTGTAAAAATAAATTTTGATTTTTCCCTGCCTTCAATGGCTTCGCGTAAAAATAGCTCAAACTGTTCGTCAGGAGCTTCTAAGCCTAGTGTGCGTAACTGTTGGAAGAAAAAGCTTTTTTCTTGTTGCCATTGCTTTGATTTTTCAGAGACAGGTTTTGGCTTTGAGGCTCGATCTATTAATGGTCTTAAAAAGAGCTCAGGCTGTTCGTTATAAGCAGGTGAGGTAATGTCATAGGTACCGGGCCGTAAATGCCCGTACTTTTCTACGAAGTCTGACCAACTCTTTTCGTTTTTCGCAACTAGCCAAGCATCTAAGCTAAGTTCATAGGAAACAGTTTGTAGGGTTTCCATAAACCCATCTCTAGCCTCTGTGCTCAACCATTGTGCTTCTACCCCTTCTTTTAGTAGGGTGACAGCTACAAAGCCGCTACGAGCTAGGTGTGCAAAAGGCAGCGTACCATAGCGTTTGCAGTCCTCCAATAAAATACATATTTTTTCAGCAGTAGGTAGCGATGAGTTTAATGTGAGTAGGCGTTTTTGCTCTAGTAGCTGGAGATGCGCAAGGTCTGCACTATTGCGTCTTAGAGCTTGTTGAGTAATTTTGAGCAAGCTGCGTTTGAGCAGCTTTATATTTTCTGAGCTGATGTTGGCTTTAGTGGCTAGACGATGCTCCCATTTAGAAAACTTAGGTCCAATGCAAGTGGGTAGGACGTCAAACTCAATCTTGTCGTGCAGGTGAGGGTGGGCACTTAACCAGTCTAAGTAAAAGTTAACAAGCTGCTCTGTTAAGTTTTGGGGTAGATTGTTGGGGATAAACGAATTAAAGCTCGCTCGAATATCAATATAAGGCTTACCGGCAAAAATGCGTAATAATGGTTGGGGGCGGACATCTTTGTACCCATATTCAGCACGCTGTTGTGCCCAGACATCATTTAAAATTAAATGCTGATATAAGCTGATAGCTAGCTGGCTAGGATTCGTACCAATAATTTCAGCTGGGTTCCAGTCAGGCATCACGCCAAAAAGGGCTTTGTTCCCTTTAAGTTGTGAGGCCGGAGGCTGTAGATCCAACCAATATTGTTGTGCTCGCGTTTGGTAATCCAGGATTTTTGAATTAATAGCTTCTGGAGTTGTATTTTCTGTTACGGTAATAGGGCGTACCTGTAAAAGATAAACTTGACCAGCATGGTCGAGAGCAAACTCGATATCTAAACTGTCGTAATTGAGGAGTTGTTCAACCTCTTGAATGGCAAGTATTAAGGGGCTTAGAGCAGGATCAGGAATATCTTCCAATGTAGCATCTTTGCGAAATATTAAGGATTTATGTAATATCGAGCTACCAGATGTTATGCCTGTAGTACAACCTGTTTCCTCATAGTTAATAACATAAAAAGGAGCACCTTGATCTAGGGTGCGAGTAAAAGCCACTCCACTGAGCTGTACAGCTTTTAACATAGGTTGTATAAGCACCTGATCATCGTCTTGGCAGTCAGTATAAGAGCAAATCACTGTGGCAATGGCTTGTTTTAATTCTTTTTCTGAACACACACTTAATACGCTGGTATAAGCGCCTGCATTGGAATGGGTAAAAGCGTCTTCACTTTTGGCGCTGGAACGCACCACTAAAGGTTGTTTTGCAAATTGTTGGTGTATAAGTGCGAGTAAGGCCTCAGGTTTGCTTCTCCAGTCGGCCACAGTAAACGCGATTAAGTCTAGCACCAGAGAGTATTTCACCATGTGCCTTAAGCGCGCTAAAGTTTCGGCTTTGGTGCCTAGTATAAAATGTGCTAGGTCTTTAGGCTCATTGAGTTCAGCCCAATCTCCTTGTACGTCAATAGCAGTGGTGCTGCAGCCCTGAGTGCGTAGCCATTCTACAAGTTCAGAAAGAGATAGTGACTCTAAAAAACAAGGTGGGTTGTCTTGTAGAGCTTGTAATGTCGTGAGCGCTGTGCCTTGAAAGCGCACTAGTCCAATAAACTCGCCACTGGCCCAGTCTAAAGGCAGCTGTTGTCCTGTGCGCAGCAGCTGTTGATTGCTAACAATTACTTTTTCTGCGTTAATTAAATCTTCTTTTTTTCGATCCGCGAATCGTTGTTTCCAGTGACTATCGTAAGCCAAAGTAATATCAGTGTTGGACTGCTGGAATTGCTTGACTAAATTAGGGCGATAAAGAATATCAGCATAGCTGACTAATACGGCCTCACCGGAAAGGTTGGCACTAAGCAATGAGTAGCCACTACCTGAGCACTGCCATTTTGGGTTGAAGCAAAGAGTGGTGCGTGAGGCCAGTTGCGCAAAATAATCGGCAGCGTAGCCTATAACGATTTGAGGCTGAATGGTGGGTGCGGCGGTAGTGATTAGCCATTCGAAAAGGCTTTGGCCTTTTACCTGAGTTAAAAGAGAAGGTTGCTCTCCTTGATGAGGCTTACCGGCAGCGAGAATAATAAATTGTTCTTTAATGGCCATAGGTTATTATTTGCGACGGCTTTCTAGGCGTGATAAAACTTTTTTAATTAATGTGTCATTAGGTTCGTAAGATAGGACGACACGCGTGGCGGCAAGGGCTTTAGGGATATTGTTTGCAGTCCAATGCCCAAAAATTCGACTGTATGCAAAACACTTGGTAAGCAGCGAAAAAGACCGCAAATTTTTTGCTGCAAGTAGGGTGTCAAAGTGCTTATCTGGGGTGCGCCAGTCACCATAAATAGTTTCAAGCCAATGCTCTGGGTTTTTTAAATGCCAGACGTGGTGTTTGCCGTCGGGTGTCTTTCCTTTTTCTAACTCTATGTGATCAAAGTCCCACAAAATATTCCAGTCTTTGGGTGTATCTGCAATGACTATACCTAGACAGGTAGCGTGTTTAGTTTCTTCATCAATCATAAAGCCAAAGAGGTCTAGGCTAAACCCGCTTTCTTGATGCACTAATGCTCGGGGGCTAATATAGCCGAAAGAGTTATTGGCTTCCTTCCAGCCATTTTTTTCTAGAATACGCACAGCACGTTGCATTTCTGAATAGGGGAGTCCTACATCCACGTCTTTGTCATGTAAAAGTAGTTCTCCGTTGCGTACAATGCCTAAGAGACTACCAAATGCCATAAACACATGAATGCCGTTTTCTGTAAGTAGGCCTAATGTTTCCCAAAGTAATGCTTCCGCTTCGTGGATTTTAAAGTCCTCTTTCGATATGTGTGGTTTTTCGGTAATGGGATTTTTTAGCTGTAGCTCAATGGCCTTTCTGTAATAGTCTACCGCTCTGGGAAGATCGGCTTTTCTTTGGTTTAGAGCGCCTAAGGCCGCTTGGACGCTCGGGTTTAATGGTGCAGTTTCTAGCGCTAAATGAAAGTACTGAGCGGCTTTTTTAACATTGCCTGGTTTTAAATAGATATCGCCCAGTTCAAGTATCGTGTTTAAATGCGTTGGGAATTGCTCTAAGGTAGCCTCTAGTTTTTCAATCCCATCCTTCACTGACTTCTTGCGGGCTGTAAATTTTCCCACTAAGTAGGGAAAGTTCGGCTGGTCTGAGTGTTTGGATTCTGCTTCAGCTAGTAGGGCTAGGGCTTCGTCAATGTTATTAGCTTCAAATAGTTGTTCTGCTTGGGTGATTAGAGATTGAATGTGCTGGGCGGCGGCATTAGTTTTAGTGGGTAGACGACTCATTATCAATTTTTTGCTTAAATGTTGAATTAAATAACAGGTTTTGATGCCCAAATATCAGGACTATAGCTTTCGGTAAGAGTGAACTCAGTTTCCTCTTCATTAACCGGCCATAAAAAACCTTCAGCGACAAGGTAGTCGTGTGCTAATGCCTCGTCTATTAAAGAAAGCATTTTGTAAGCTGTGTCTTTGCAGCGATACACTGTATGCAACAAGAAACCTAGCTTGGAAAGTTGGTTGATAGGTAGGTTTTTTAAGCGTTCTTCGGTGGGTATAAATAGCGCGGTAGCGCTTAAGGTGTCGGAGTATTTGGTTTTTTCTAAATAAGTATGTCGGGGTAGGTCGGTACTGTACGATAGGTTTTGGAAGCGGAAAAATCTAAAACCCAGATCATTTAAAAAATAGTTGATCACAGTAAAGTCAGCTTGACCTTCATGTGTAGCTTGGAATGGGATATGTACGTCAATCAACAATGTGTTTCGTAGCGTTTTGTTGCCATTCTTTAATATAGCGGCATTGTCGTTTAAGGCATCAAGCACTAACCAGTCAAGTTGTTTTAAATCGTTGATATCATCCAATGCAATACTTGGAATAGTCGGCTGTACGACTATTCGGTTAGGGCCTGAGTCTTTATTATTTTGGATGGCGTAGGTTTGATCCAAAGTGGATGGTAAAGGAGGTAGTGTGGCGCTACAAACCTCATTTAAACAGTCATAGCGCGTGATGGGCTGGCCGTTGCCCAAAGTGATATTTGGCACAATTTGCAATTCGTCTATGTCACTGAGATCATCAAGTTGAGCAGTTTTGTTTAGTGGATCAAAGCTGACTACAGAAAAAGTCTCTAAAGACATGAGCTCTTTGAAGTTTTTTTCTTGTATTAATCTGGAGCCATTATCCAAAGTCATAATGCGGCCAGTAATAGACCAATGATATTGAGCCTGATTTTCTTTACTGCCAGGTGTGACGAGTTGCTGTGTCATAAGAGTATCCGCAATAGCAAAAATGCCCACCGTATGGTGGGCATTTGCCATCATTTTATAAAAAAGATGGTTTGGCTGTATTAGCCCCTACGTATTAACGTAATAAGGATAGTACACCTTGTGGCACTTGGTTAGCTTGAGCTAACACAGAAGTACCGGCTTGTTGCAAGATTTGGGCGCGCGTCATATTGGAGACCTCGACAGCGTAGTCGGCGTCTTCAATACGGCTACGAGCAGCGGAGAGGTTTGTGACGGTGTTTTGCAGGTTGGTGATTGTGGATTCGAAGCGGTTTTGGATCGCACCAAGGTGACTGCGCAAGTCATCAACCTTTTGTAAGGCGTTATCTAGGGTTTTGAGAAGTCCGTCCTCACCTTCTGCAGCATGCGGGTATGTGCCAGGCACAGTGAAGCTTTCAACTGCAGAGCCAGCTCCATTTAGTGTTATGTTAGCATCTTTGACGGCATCGCCTAAGGCCACTGCTATACTTGTATTTGTTGTGCCGCCAGATGGTGTTAAGCTTTCAACTTTATATACAGCTGCTGTAGTACCGGAACCGACTACAGCATACATAGTGCCGTTGACGTCTCCGTATACTTTTGTATTGCTTGTGTTCGCGCTAGGTACGCCTGTGAAAGTCAATGCGCCGGTACCTGCTACTCCTAATGTTGTGGAGCTAACATTTGCTGTAGCAGCAAACTCGACATCTGCGGTGCGAACTGAAAAAGCGTCAATCTCTAGTGTTTTTGTGTTGATTGCCTGTAAGTTAATGCTAATGGTTTGTCCGTCATTGGCACCCACTTGGATGACCATGGGAGACATAGCTAACTCAGTAGCGTCGCGGCCACCTAGGACCTGCACGCCGTTAAAGTTAGTTTGCTCGGCTACACGGTCGATTTCTTCCATGCGCTGCTGAATTTCATTTTGGATGGACTGTAAGTCATCTTTGGAGTTGGAGCCATTAGCTGCTTGAACAGTTAGTTCGCGGACACGCTGCAAGTTGTTGTTGATTTCGTTTAATGCACCTTCAGTCGTTTGTGCAATAGAGATACCATCGTTCGCGTTACGACCAGCTTGAGTTAGACCTTTGATATTGGCAGTAAAACGGTTCGCAATGGCTTGACCCGCTGCATCGTCTTTAGCGCTGTTAATACGCAAGCCAGAGGATAGACGCTCGATAGCGGTACCCAAAGCACCTTGGGATTTTGTGAGGTTGTTTTGTGAGGTTAACGCTAATACGTTAGTGTTAATAACAGACATGTTGACTCCTTAGAGAATGTCGTGGGTAATTTGTTGAGTTGTTTCTAGTAACGACAGGAGTTAAAAAAACTTTAGGCTGTCGTTGAACCTGTTACAAAATTAACTGGCTGTTAGGAAAAACAGGTGTTCTGTTGATCTCTGGGTAGGGTTACGGCAATTGGATAAGAAAGTTTAGAGAGAGCGTTAAGAGGAGTCAGTGCTCTCGTTCTGTCACACGTAAAAGTTGTTCACGACGCGAGGATAAGGGGCCAAATTCGTGTGTGATGTATTGCATAGAGGCACCTTGCGCTAGGGCGTCCCAAATATCAGCCCAATCTTTTTAGGGGGTTGGAGGCGAAGGTTAGAAGTGAGAAGGCGAGGCGGTGGGTTTATACAGCGACTGGTATTTGGGTTAGAGATTTTGAGTGTCAACTTGTAACGGTCAGTTGGCTGAGTATTGGTGGAAACCGCAATATATCACTAAGGACAATTGCGTCCAGATTAATTAGCCCCGCACATGCGGGGCTTTTTGCGTTTAAAGGAACGGTGACAAGCCAAGGGTTGCCATCCATAACCTGCCAGTCGATATTTAAACTGCCTTTAATAAGAGGTTTTTCTTAGGGGGTTTAGATTAAAGCTCAAAAGGATTTATAGGGATTTGGTTTTTTACTAGCGAATTACCGTCTTGATCTCTAGCGCCATGTTTTTTTAAGTATGCAATACCTTCATTAGGAGAGTACTTAAGAGCATTAATGGTCCTGTAAAAGCTAGGGAATTTTTCTTGAGTAATGGAGAAGATACCTGTGTTCTCTAAAGAGCTAGTAACTTCCTTAACAGCTTGCCTCGTATTGCGGTATGGAGAGTCGGCGGGTAAAAAGTATAGACGAATTAAAACATCTAAGCCTGGGTACTGTTGGCTTTCAGGAGTTTCATAGCGTTCCATTAACTTACTAAGTACTTCGTTTCTTGCATCAATTGGTAGACTATCAACGCCTTTCTCATGCATTCGGTGAAAAAAATCCACTAAGCGGATTACATTTAAAGATGAGCCTTTACTATAAGGAAGGGGTATTTCAGTAACGTCTGAAACAAAAATCGATTGATTATATTGATTGGCATCCTTTAGGAGTTTCAGGTATTCGCCATAAGGAATAACCGCAAAAATAGGAGTGCCCTGCTCATCTTTTAATAATTGTGTATTCGTCATTTGTAATCCTTAATTAGCTGTTCTATGAAAGTACAGTCAAATAATACTATGAAAATACAATGAGCGTATACTATGAAATTACAATGAAGGGATCAAGCTATATGGAATTTTCTTATAAGGCGGAAAATTACCTCCTGAGCATGAGTGCCAATTATTTGCAAAAGTTAGAGTCTGGTGCTCGAGTTATCAACTTTCGTTGTGTATAAGATTTTTCAGAGGTGGAAGGCATCAATGAGTAATGATGTTAAAAGCAAAAAACGGCGGCGACTACAACGACTTTGTCTTGCTCAGGGTTGTACTGTTATACATAGAAATAACAATAGTTTTTGTTATGCTCACCAGTCTAATTTAGTAGGGTGGGCAAGAATCCAGCTTAAAAAGGGAAATACAACAAAGCGGGGTTATGGGGCAGCATGGCGCCGCGTTCGGGGTGTTGTGTTGCAGCGAGATAAACATCTTTGCGCCCCATGCTCTAATGTAGGTCGAGTTACTGAAGCTAGGGAGGCTGACATAAGTGTGCGCATTCTTAAATGGTGGCTGAATTAAGTTTTCAGCGGGAATGCCAAGCTCTGTATGAAGCTTCCAAATCCTAGGCAAAGTGAGCTGGCGCTTGCGATTTAGTATTTCGTAAATACGATTACGTCGGCCAATCATTGGCTCAAGGTCTTTAGCGGTAAGACCAGCTTGCTCCATACGAAATTTAATGGCCTCAATAGGGTCGGGTAAATCAATCGGAAAGTTTTTAGCTTTGTAGGCTTGGATCAGTGTAGTCAATACATCCAGCTGATCGCCTTCAGGTGTATCACTATCTGGATCAAGCTCAACCAAGCGAGACACTATTTTTAGGGCAGCTTTATAGTCTGCTTCAGTGCGAATAGGGCGGATTTCCATAGTTCACTCCATTTCAACCGTTTCAGCGTCAATCTCCTAAGCCCCCAACGCCGCAATCGCATGATGCATATTTTGGTTTTGCTGACCTAGGTCACTCACGGTACGATGGAGGGTGGCGACTAGGGTGTGGTTTTGTTGGCTCAGGTCTTCTAGGTTTTTTAACGCGGTTTGCAACTCATTCAGGCCGTGCTCTTGGTTGAGGTTGCTGTGATTGATGGTCTGTATGGTGCGTTGAACGTTTTGGATGGCGTGCAAGATATGCTGCATGCTGTGGCCGGCTTGTTCCGCCTGTTGTACGCCTGTGTGGATTTGGTGTTGGTTGTCTTCCAACAGGCTTTTGATTTCTTGGGCCGCTTGGGTGCTGCGTAGGGCCAGATTACGGACTTCGTTGGCAACTACAGCAAAGCCGCGGCCGGCTTCGCCTGCACGGGCGGATTCTACCGCGGCGTTAAGTGCCAATATATTCGTCTGAAACGCAATGCCCTCGATAACCGTGGTTATGTCGGCGATTTGGCGTGATTTCTGATGCAGGTCTTGCATGGTGTGCACCACGGCTTGTACGTCTTGGCCGCCTTGGTTCGCGGCCTGTTGGGTCGAGGTCGCTAATGTGCTGGCTTCTTGGGCTTGGTCCACACTGGTAGCAACCAGTTGGCTAAGCGCTAGGCTGCGTTCTTGGGTCTGGTGCAGAGCGCTAAGCTGTTCGTTAGTGCGTTGGGCTAGGTGGTCGCTACTTTGATAGAGTTCTGCTGCTACATGGCGCGAGGCATGAACGGCGCGCGAGCTATCTGTAATCACACTGCGTAAACTGCCGCGCATATGTTCTAAAAAGAAATACAGTTGGCGCGATTCAAACACGGTGCGGCGGTAGTCAACGCGGGTGTTTAGGTTGCCAATGGCTATTTGCTGTGCGATGTGGGTGCTTTCTGCTAGGGTGTGTAGCAGTTTCTGGGTGATGTTCCAGCCATACGCCAATAAGGTAATTAATGCCAAGCCTAATCCAGCAAGAATACCGGGCGTGGGGCCGTAATGGCTACCTGCGTAATACGCACCTATGACCAAAGCGCTAAATAAACTCGTAAAGCGTAACAAATGCGATCGGTAATTATTCCCAAAAAACAAATGCCGTGCTTGTTTTAATCGCTCAGCAAGGGGGCGGTTTTTTATAGCGGTGTCTTGGTCGGGGTTTTCTTTAAAGGGGGCGTAGCGCTGTTCTGCTGCGCGGATTTGCTGTTCCGAGGCGCGCACCCGTATTGATGCAAACCCCGTGTGTTGGCCGTCTTCAATAATGGGAATAATGCGTGCATGCACCCAATAAAAGGCGCCGTTTTTGCAGCGGTTTTTAATAATGCCTTGCCATTGTTGGCCTTTGCTAATGCGTTGCCACATATCCCTATATACGCTAGGGGGCATGTGGGGGTGACGCACGATGTTGTGCGACTTGCCTATCAGCTCCTCCACGCTAAAACCGCTGATTTGCTCAAACAGTGGGTTCACATAGCTAATGCGGCCTTTTAAGTCGGTTTTAGAAATTAAGTACTGGTTTTTAGGAACTTCAACTTGTTCTTGGGTAATAGGAATGTTGATGCGCATTGTTCTCTAATGGCTCGCAATAATTTGATTACATTGTCTCTCTCTATTGTAACGATACGTAAATGCAATGGGAGTGCAACTGGACTTTAGTGGCAAATTACGACTACCGCCTTGCTGTAGCTTGACCTGAGTCAAAAAAAACCCTCTTTTGTGGTCAAAAGAGGGAATACCTGGATTGCTGCATGAATAAAGCCATTTAACCCAACAAGCGCTCCGCCGTTTGCTGCGGTGGCACCGTATGGGTGGCACCGGTGTTCAAGACGCGGATGGCCTGATCCAAGCTCTGTGCATGGGCAGAGAGCTGTTCGACGGTACGACCGAGTTCGCCTACGAGTTGGTTGTTCTGTTGGGTCACGCCGTCCATTTGTTCCATGGCGCGATGCACTTGTTGTAGACCGGTGGCTTGTTCTGTCGAGGCGCTGGCAATGTCATGGATAATTTGATTGACTTGATCGACGGCGGTGACCACATCGTGCATGGTGGTGCCGGCGTGCTCTGCTTGACGCGCGCCCGCGGCGACCCGTTCCACCGACGCATCAATTAGGGTTTTAATTTCATTGGCGGCTTGGGCAGAGCGTTGTGCTAGGCTGCGCACTTCGCCAGCCACCACGGCAAAGCCGCGGCCAGCTTCGCCAGCTCGGGCTGATTCCACGGCAGCATTAAGCGCTAAAATATTCGTCTGAAACGCAATGCCATCAATGACGTTAATGATGTCAGCAATTTGTTTTGAGCGGTGGTGGATGTCTTGCATGGTGGTGACCAACTCGTTGACCTCCTGTCCACCTTGTTGAGCGGTGTGCATGCTGCGCTCGGCCAGACGTGAGGCTTCTTGAGCATTATCTGCGTTTTGTTGGACAGTGGTGGTCAGTTCCTCCATGCTGGCTGCGGTTTGCTCTAGAAAAACAGCTTGATCTTGGGTTCGGCTGGCAAGCAATTCATTGTTTTGATGTAGGTGATGCGCTACATGAAGTGAGGCTTGAATGCCTTGGTGGGTATCGCCTGCAATGGCGCTAAGTCCTTTACGCATAATGGAAAGAATAAAGAACAGTTTTTGGCTGTGGCCACGGTGTTGGCTTTCTAGGCGGTCCGTATCCACCATTAAATTACCCGCCGCAATTTGTTGTGCTACGTGCGAGGCATTGATTAATGGCGCGGTGGCTTGTCGCACCAAGCGCCAGCCTAACACGCTAATACTGATGCCTAGCGCAGCGGCAATGCCCATCAACCAATAAGCCCCTCCCGATGTCACCAGACTGTTATTGAAAAAAGCCAGGTAAAAACAGAACGCTATACTAAGCAGGCTTAAGAGCACTAAACGAAAAGTGGCTGCAGCGATGGTCGGTTGAAGGGGGGCGCCTAAACGTGCTAGATGCTTGCGCCAACCTGTGCGTACGAGCTGCCCGTGTTGTAGGGTGTAGCCATGCAAGGTGTTTTGATTAAGTTTGTCATAGGCGTTGCTAGCATCAATGACTTGTTGGTCAGTAGGCCGTACGCGTACCGAGGAATAGCCGGTAATTTGTTCATTTTCAATGATGGGCGATACAAGTGCTTGAACCCAATAAAAACCGCCGTCTTTGCGGCGGTTTTTGACTAAGCCTAGCCAAGGCTTACCGTCTTGCAAGGTTTGCCATAAGTCGGCAAAGGCTTCGGCTGGCATGTCTGGATGGCGCACGATGTTGTGGGCTTTGCCGATGAGCTCATCATGAGTAAACCCGCTGATTTCAATAAAGGCTGGGTTGGCATAGGTAATTCGACCTTTTAAATCTGTTTTAGAAATCAGATATTGGTCGGGTAGGACTTTGATTTCGGTGTCATGCACCGGGTAGTTTTTTCGCATCGAGCACCCTGCAACGTATTTTTAATAAGCTTTAGCTATAAGTACTTGGTGTACGTATATGTAAAAGAGTACAAGTTAACGTTGCAGGTTTCGCGCTAAAAGGTTCTATTTATTACTAAATGTGTTGAGTGATGGCTTAAACCGCCAAAAAGACTGAATTAGTTACTTTTCTATTCAGCTAACTGTTGCCCAAATGCGAAGGGATGGCTGGGCAACCCTGTTTAGCTAATGAGGTAACGCCGCAGTAGGCCGAGCAGAAAGGGCGGGCGCTTTGTTGACGGCAACGAGGCGTGGTGATTGCCCAGTATTAAGTACTCGTATGGCTTGGTCCAGCATTTCTGCCTGAAAGGCCAGCTCGCCAACTGTGGTGCCTAGATGGTTGACCAAGGCCGAGTTTTGTTGGGTGAAGTCATCAATTTGCGATACGGCCGTATGAATTTGATGCAGGCCGGTGGCTTGTTCCTCGGAGGCAACCGAGATTTCACCGATGATGTCGTTGACTTGTTGCACGGCGTTGACGATGTCTTGCATAGTGTTACCAGCGTGTTCGGCTTGTTGAGCGCCGGTGTCCATGCAGGATACGGATTCCTCGATTAAGGCTTTGATTTCACCGGCGGCCTGTGAGGAACGTTGCGCTAGGCTGCGTACCTCGCCAGCGACCACAGCAAAGCCACGGCCTGCCTCGCCTGCACGGGCGGATTCCACGGCTGCGTTCAGGGCCAAAATGTTGGTTTGGAAGGCAATGCCTTCGATCAGCTCGACGATATCGGCGATTTTTCTAGAGCTAAGATGAATAAGCTGCATGGTATCGACCAACTGCTGCACGGCCGAGCCGCCCTGTTGGGCGATACCCATGCTTTGTTGCGCAAGCTGCGTGGCTTGGCGTGCGTTGTCGGCGTTTTGTTGCACGGTAATGGTGAGCTCTTCCATGCTGGCTGCGGTTTGCTGTAACGAGTCGGCCTGATTTTGTGTACGAGCAGACAAGAGGGTATTGTTGCTGTGAATTTCCTGGGCGACGTCTTGGGATGCCTGAATGCCTGCGTGGGTATCGGTAGCAATAGCGGTTAAGCCTTTACGCATCAAGTCTAAGCAGAAATACAGCTTGCTGGTTTCATGGTGACCCTCGTGGTTGGCGGTGTCGATGTTAAGCAATAGGTTGCCTGCAGCTATTTGCTGTGCCATTAGGGCCGCGTTTTCCACAGGTTTGGTCATGCCTTTGGCAATTTTAAAGCCGTAGGCGTACACCACTACAAGCAGTGCAGCTAAGCCGCCCAGCGCCAAGGGAATGTGTTCGGGGGGAATACCGCCGGTGAATGCAAAATAGGCCATGGTCAAGGTGGCAGCAGCGTTCAGGGTGACCATGCGCAGCATACTGAAAGAAAAAGTGCGTTTAAAGGGAAGCTTTAACCATGAAAGTACCTTGCGCCAACCGGTAGGCACCACATTGCCCTCGCGCAGCGTATAGCCATTTAAGGTATTGTTATTTAGTTTTTCATATAAGGTTTCGGCGGTTTGGATTTGCTCGTCGGTGGGGCGTACCCGTACTGATGCATAGCCGATGACCGTATCACTTTCTATAATAGGGCAGACCAAAGCATGTACCCAATAAAAACCCCCGTCCTTGCGACGGTTTTTTACAATTCCTGTCCATGGTTTGCCAGCTTGAAGCGTATCCCACATGTCTTTGAAAACAGAGGGGGGGATATGAGGGTGCCGTACAATATTATGGGCTTTGCCTAAGAGTTCCTCGCGGTCGAAGCCGCTGATTTCAACAAAAGCTGGGTTGGCATAGGTGATGCGCCCTTTTAAATCGGTTTTAGAGATCAAATACTGATCATGACGAAGCTTGTGCTCAATCGTGGTGATAGGGAAATTTTTTCTCATGCTCTGGGGCTGGTGTAAAGATAGGAAAAGGCGTTGCGTGAAAATTGTGCTATTTGTAGCAAAGCTTAGCTAATTCTAACAATGGTAACAGTAGTTACGGTTTTTTTGTGCGTTCTAATGGTTGAATTGTAAAATAGTAGCGTTCGGGTTTTCATGATATTGCGCAAAGGATACGTACACCCTTATATAATCCCCAAGCCTATCTTTTTATTAAGTGAGTTGTATGACAATGCATGAGGCCGCGTTATCGGCAGAACTGGTGGCGGTGTTGGTAGCAGTAACTGGCGACCAGCCACGCGTATTGACGACCCATTGTGCCCGCGCTTTGCCTGCTGGTCCGTTGCAGCATTCCCATCGTTCATTACAAAATGGATTGCGCCAGTGGGTAGAGGAACAAACGCATCATAAGCTGGGCTATGTCGAGCAGTTGTACACCTTTGCTGACAAAGGGCGGTTTTACGCTTCAGGCGAACGTGTGATTTCGGTTAGCTATTTAGCTTTAACCATCGAGGCCGCCGCACATGAAAGTGGGGTGGGGTGGCAAGACTGGTACCGTTATTTCCCTTGGGAAGACTGGCGCGACGGCACACCAGCTTGTTTAGATGCGGTGATCTTGCCTGCGTTGCAGGCGTGGGCGGTGTCCGAGCCCGAGTTCGAAACGGCGCGGTGGCAGCGTATGGTGTACGCGTTTGGCCTAGACGGTTTCACCTGGAGCGAGGACATGGTGCTACAGCGTTACGAGCTGCTCTACGAGGCCGGCTTAGTGGCCGAGGCCACCCGCGCCCCGCTAAGTGACGAGCTGGGTGCTGCGGATCCCGTCTATGGGTTAGCCATGCGCTATGATCATCGTCGCATTTTGGCGACGGGTATGGCCCGTTTGCGCGCCAAAATTAAATACCGGCCCGTTATGTTCGAGCTGATGCCCGATGCGTTTACCTTATTGCAACTGCAAAAAACTGTGGAAGCCATTGCCGGACGCGCACTCCATAAACAAAATTTTCGCCGTCTTATCGAGCAACAAAACTTGGTCGAGGAAACCGGTGTGTCCACCGTAGGCCGAGCCGGTCGCCCCGCTAAGCTCTTTAGTTTTAAAGGCGATGTGATTGCCGAGCGTGCCATTGCAGGCACCACCTTGCCGTTGGCGCGTCAAGCTCGTTAAGGGGCTTGGCAAAAATATCTCTTATATAAGACTGCTAAATGCTTTATACTCAAACTAAGTATAAATAAAGG
Source organism: Paenalcaligenes hominis (assembly GCF_011927625.1). Classification (GTDB taxonomy): domain Bacteria; phylum Pseudomonadota; class Gammaproteobacteria; order Burkholderiales; family Burkholderiaceae_B; genus Paenalcaligenes; species Paenalcaligenes hominis. Next base: position 175,813 of record NZ_JAATIZ010000004.1, on the reverse strand, counting down.
TGCGTGTAGCGCGCTCTTTTATTTGCCTGTTTAATACTCTATTTGAGCATAAAGGACGACGCATTGTGCAACAGCCTGCTTTACCTACACTTATTTTGCAGCCTTTAGTGGAACAGACCTTACGCGAAGACTTGGGTCGGGCTGGGGATCTCACTAGTGCGGCCATCATTCCGGCCAATACCACCACCGAGCTATTTATGGTGGCCCGTCAAGCCGGGGTAGTGGCGGGGTTAGAGCTAGCTCGACTGGCCTTTCAGACGTTAGACCCTAACGCACGCTTCGAGGTGTTGCAGCCCGATGGCTCGGCCGTTCAAGCAGACACGCGATTGGCGCGTATTCACGGCTTGGCGCAGGCATTACTTAGTGCTGAACGTACGGCGTTAAATTTTGTGTGCCATCTTAGCGGCATTGCCACCGCCACCGCGGACTTGGTGGCGCGCGTCCAGCCGCATGCTTGCCGTATTACCTGCACACGTAAAACCACACCATTATTACGTGCCATAGAGAAATACGCGGTGCGGTTAGGCGGCGGCATGAATCACCGCTTTGGTTTGGATGATGCCGTGCTCATTAAAGATAATCACATTGCCATCGCGGGTAGCCTAAGCGCAGCTGTCGAGCGGGCGCGAGCCGGGGTCGGGCAATTGGTAAAAATTCAAGTCGAGGTGGACACCTTGGCACAGTTGGATGAGGCCTTAGCCCTAGGTGTGGACTTGGTGTTGCTAGACAACATGGATCCGGCGATGTTGCGCGAGGCCGTGCAGCGTTGCCAAGGTAAAGCCTTGACCGAGGCCAGCGGTGGTATCACCCCTGACACCATTGCGGCGGTGGCCGCCACGGGCGTTGACACCATTGCCGTAGGTTGGATTACACACAGTGCCCCCATTCTGGATGTGGGTCTTGATGTGGTGTCTTAGGAGGCCATCATGCAAAAACGCGTTATCTATTGGGCATCTCTGCTTTTTCTGACTGGGCTCATCGTATTAGCATCGGTAAGCCAAGCTCTGCATCCAAAAGGCACCGATACTTTTCCGCAGCGACCCGTGACAATAGTAGTGACCTTTCCCCCCGGGGGCGGCACTGATCTACTTGCACGACGCCTTGGCACAGAGTTGGAGCACTACTGGCAACGCCCGGTGGTGGTAGAGAACCGACCCGGTGCCAGCGGTGTGGTCGGTGCTCGTCATGTGGTAGATAATGCTACCGACGGCCATATGCTGTTGATGGTAAATAGTTCATATGCCATTAACCCCAGTGTGTTCAACGAGCTAGGCTTTGACCCCCTAGAAGACCTAACCGGCATCATGAACGTGGCTTGGGTGCCCTCGGTCTGGGTGACGGCTCCAACCAGCGCGGTTACGGTAGAGCAGTTGGGTGTGGCTAGCAGTAAACCGCTTAGCTACGCCTCGTGCGGCAACGGCACCCCGCAGCACTTAGCTGGCGAGTTGTTCCAACAAAAAACCAACACGAAGCTACTGCACGTGGCGTACCGTGGCTGCGGACCGGCATTAACCGATGTGATGTCAGGCCAAGTCGACACCGCCATTGTTACCGTTTCTAGTGCAATGGGCTTAATCGAAGCCGGCCAATTGCGCCCCTTAGCCGTGACCTCTGAACAGCGTAGTCCCGTCTTGCCCGACGTGCCTAGCCTTCAAGAAAGCAAGGGCTTTGCGTTTGACATCAACCAATGGCACGGGTTGTTAGCCTCTAGCCACACCCCGAACGAGGAGTTAGAGCAGTTACACGCCGCGCTGGATCACGTGATGCAAAATAAAAATATCCAAGACAATTTAAAAACTTTGGGTTATACTTCGTCTCGTACTTCAGCACGGGAATTTAATCAGATCATAGCCACGGACTTACAGCGCTTTCAGCAGCTTATCCAAGACGCTCAGATCCAAATCAATTAAATTCAAAGTTAGTAAAAAACACTTGCACTAATTTTAAAACCGCGCTATATTACAGGTCTTGGCTCATTAGCTCAGCAGGTTAGAGCGACGGAATCATAATCCGCAGGTCCCCTGTTCGAATCAGGGATGAGCCACCAAGAATACTTAAAAGCCCCGCGTTAAAAAACGCGGGGCTTTTTTCATTGTGTGCAAGATAAAGCCACCTTAACGGGTGGCTTTTTGTTTTCTTGCTCCGCGTTTTATGGCGTAGGCCCCCTGGCTCTACAGCCATAACGGGAAATGGAGCATTTTTACACACGATTAATCGCACCCTCCCAACCACAATGAGCCAACAGGTATTTAACCCATTAGTTCATTTTTTCTAATATAGACGGCGGTTATCGCCGTCTATTTACTTTTAGTTAAACCTTTTATCTGCTATGGTTTGCTTAATGACATATTAACGGCGCTTGCCGCCGTCTTTTCGGGTAAAGTTAAACTATGAGTGAAGAACTATCCACCTATTGGTTATCGCTTGTTCATCATGGGCAGCTAGTGACTCGACAATGGTTGCTTAGCCAAGGGGCCACTGAACATGCGCTAGACAATGCAGTTAAATCAAAGCGACTAAAGGTTTTGACTAGGGGCGTATTGGCACGTTATGAGGTGCCTATAACGTGGCAGGGCGTTGCTGCCTCATTAAACCGTATAGACGGCCCTGTGTATGTGGGCGGGATATCTGCGTTAGCAGAGCAAGGCTTAGCACATTATCTAGAATTTTCAAAAAAAATTAATCTGTATTCTTCTAAACCATCACCCAGCTGGTTAAATAAGATCGGGTTGGAAACGGAATTAATCTGGCACAGCACAAGAAGGCTTTGGGATATACCCTGTTTATTAATGGCTAATAGTTTTAGAAAAAATGAAATAAATAATGGCCATTGGTTAATGGCATCAGCAGAGCAAGCCATTTTTGAAGTGCTGGTTGCTGTGCCTAACACGTTTAGCTTTGAGTATGCAGATAGCTTAATGCAGGGAATGGTAAATCTTTCTCCACGACGATTAGATGCCATTTTAAGGGCCTGTAATCATATTAGAACCAAGCGCTTATTCTTCTTTTTTGCAGATCGATACGCGTACTCATGGCGTAAAAAGATACAGCCGGAAAGCTATGATCTTGGCTCTGGTAAGCGAAGTATTATCGTAGGTGGAAGGTTAGACAAAAAATATAATATTACGGTGCCAGAAGAATTTTATGGATAAAAATAGTCGTTATTACAAACAAGTGCAGCTGTTGCTGCGTATATTGCCTTTTATTGTAAGCAAGTCCTGCTTTGCATTAAAGGGTGGCACTGCCATAAATTTATTTGTTCGCGATTTCCCAAGGTTATCTGTTGATATTGATTTGGTTTATTTACCAAACAAGGATAGAGCCGCAGCTTTACATCATATTCAAGAAGCGTTAGATGAAATTAGTCATGAGTTAACAGCCATCTTTCCTAAGCTGAAAATCACTAAAAGCTATCAAAGTAAAGTGGATGCGCTGCGTTTAATTGTTACTCAAGAGGGTGTTTCAGTGAAAGTCGAGCTTTCACCCGTGTTAAGAGGAACGGTATTTACGCCTACGCTTAGAGAAACAACGGAAACGGTAGAACAAGAGTTTGGTTATGCAGAGGTAAATGTAGTTGCAATCGAGGACTTATATGCAGGAAAATTGTGTGCTGCATTCGATCGACAGCACCCCAGAGATTTTTTTGATGTTATGTTGCTGCTGGAGAACGAAGGAATTACAGACGGTATTAGACAGGCGTTCTTAGTTTATCTCACGAGTCACGGTAGACCCATTAATGAGCTTTTAACACCCAATTGGAAATCGATTGATGATGTTTTTAAGAGTGAGTTTCAAGGAATGTCATTTAGAGCCTGTAGTGTTGAAGAGCTAGAGCATGCAGCTAAGCAAGCACTACAGCACATTCTTTTCGATTTAACTGATGAAGAGAAGCAATTTCTTTGTAGCATGTATGAAAAAGATCAAAAGTGGCAATATTTAGGTTGTGATCATATAAAAGATTTACCTGCTATTAAATGGAAGCTCATGAATATTAAGAAAATGGATCCTCTCAAAAAAGAAGAAGCATTGATGATGCTTAGAATGGCATTAAGATAAACGCGCCAAAAGAGAGGGAACGTGCCAAAACCGTGTCAAGATCGGCGTACTGCGTCAGATGCTCATTACCTAAGTGAGCTACTTCTTTACCATCTCCAGTGTTTTCTAACCGTATTAGAAGCACTTAGGTATGGGGTGTTGAGCGAAGCCGCAGTACACGATGTGTAGGGGAAGCCGTTTCATAGCTGAATTTTGTTACTCGGCGCTTTGTTTTGAAGTCAGGGCTTCGTGCTGTAATTCAGCGGCTGAAACTCTTACTACTTTGCCATTTCTTTCTACGATAATGCCGGTATTGGTTTTAATGGCATCCTGACGAGCTAGTTGTGCTGAGCGCAATAAAGCTGCCGAGACTTCGGCTTCAAACAGCGCAAGATTGCTAAATTAGGCACTCATTGATTTGCTCCGCTATCAATCAATTTCATCGTGTCATTAGAATTATCATACAACATCCACGCGTCTACTATGTGCTTGTAATGGCTATGGAAGAGGGCAAGCCCTGACTTAAAACGTCGCTGTGTAACAGGGGTAGGGATAGGGTGGCCGCCTTGGCTAACTCTAGAGGCAACGCGGCCGCAGACAGAGTAGTAAGACAGCTATTTAGGGGCGTTGTTTACATTGTGAGTCTTTGCTAAAGGTGTCAGTAAAGGTAAGCGTTAGATTGACAGAAACCAATCCTTTTCATTAGAGTTGATAGGAATTATATAAATAATGAAACAAATCATATCAATAAAAGAAATGTGAGGTGGTGAGTGAGACGAATACGTTTAAGTGCATTAGCAGTCGTTTTATTGGCAGCGACGGGCGGGGTGTATGCCGCTGATGGGCCAGACGCGATTTATTTTGGTGGGCCTATTATTACAATGAACGACAAGGCGCTGTTTGCAGAGGCGGTAGCCATAAAAGAGGGAAAAATCATTGCCGTTGATCGCTTGCGCACTATCGAGGCATTAGCCGATGAGCAAACTAAACGCATTGACCTTCAAGGCAAAACCATGCTGCCAGGGTTTATTGATGCCCATAGTCATTTTCTGGCGACCGGAGCCCAAGCCTTAACTAAGGTGGATTTGAACCCGCCTCCTATGGGCGACGTGCAAAACATTGATGAATTGGTAAGCAAATTAAAAGCGCGGGTTGAGCAAACGGGCGAAAAGGAGCTAGTCAGTGGCTCAGGTTATGACGATACATTCATCACGGAAAAGCGTCATCCAACCAAAGCCGATTTAGATCGGGTTTCCACTCAGGTTCCTATTATTATCACCCATATTTCTGGTCATATTTCGGTAGGCAACTCTAAAGCCTTAGAGCTAGCAGGGATTACCGCAGAAACGCCTAATCCAGATGGGGGGCGTATCGATAAAGATAAAAAAGGCGAACCGACAGGGATAATGGAAGGCAATGCTGGGGCATTAATTACTCAATTGATTTCTGATCAATCAGAAGCAGACTGGGTCGCCGCCATAGAAAAAGGGTCAGAGCTCTGGGCTGCAGCAGGTTTTACTACGGCTTCAGATAACCTGGTTGATCCTAAACAAATCGAGTATTTCAAAACCGCTTTGGCCGAGGATAAACAAAAAGTACGTGTTAACTTTTGGCCAAGAACGCGCAGCGTAGAAGCAGTGCGTGCTTTCCCTGCGGTGCAATCGGGAACAGACCTCAGCGATGGTACTCGCATGTTAGTACAGGGGCCAGTTAAATTTACTATTGATGGTTCTCCCCAAGGCTATACGGCACATTTCACAGAGCCCTACACTACCCAACGTCCTCAAGATGACGGGCAGTACAAGGGGTTCTCGTATTGGGATGATAGGGATGAGATTTTTGATATTATCGAGCAATTGCATCGTGATGGGTATCAGCTAACTATCCACGGTAATGGTGATCAAGGCATTCAAGACGTGATCGATGCCTATGCAGCGGCTCAACGTGCTTACCCGCGCAAAGATGCACGGCATGGCATTATTCATGCCCAATTTAGCCGACCTGACCAACTCGCACAAATGGCTGCGCTCGATATTTCACCCAGCTTTTTCATCGGGCACACTTTTTATTGGGGCGATCGCCATAAAAATATCTTTTTTGGTGAAAATCGTGCGCATCACATGAGCCCACTAAAAGGGGCGTTAGATGAAGGCGTGATTTTTTCCACTCACACTGATACCTATGTCACTCCGATTGACGGTATCCAAATGCTGTGGTCTTCCGTTAATCGCGTGTCTACAGGGGGCGATATCATCGGGGCTGAGCAGCGTATTAATCCTTATGATGCCTTAAAGGCAATTACCATTAATGTAGCGTGGCAGTTCTTTGAGGAAGATATCAAAGGGAGCATTGAGCCAGGCAAGCTAGCTGATTTTGTGATTTTGTCAGCGAACCCCTTATCGTTAGCGCATAAAGACCCTATGGCAATTAAAGATATTGCTGTACTCGAAACCATAGTAGGTGGGGAGACTGTATTTAAAGGCGAGTCAAAAAGCATCGTTGCTAAGCACTATGCTCAATAACAAGGGTTCGCTGATCTAAATTGCGTTTGACATAAAAAGCCTCGTATGGGTTCGATACGAGGCTTTTTTGGTTAAGGCCATCCTCTCTTTTTTTAGGTTAAAGAAAGCTTGTTCGATTTGAACCTGCTGTTACAGTGTGGTAACGCTGTTACATTCAATATGTCTTACCATAGTAAGGTGCTTGTGTTAGAAACATAACCGGTTACGCACATATCGTAATTTTTGGAACAAAGTAGTGGTTTTCAACATTCTTTGAACAGGAGCTCCGTATGAGCACCCGATCTGCTTTTCTCATTATCTGTAGATGTATGTTAGAGGTTCCAGTGGTATGAAAGCACATTCAGATAAATCCGAACCCGCTTTTGATGCGAAAAAGCCTAGACCACGTGTACTGTTGTTAACTTCCACACTAGGTTCAGGGCATTTGCGCGCCACGCAAGCTGTCGATGAGGCACTGCGAGCACGCTGTCCAAATGTGGTGATCCAGACCCTTGATTTTTGGTCATTGCTAGATGCGCCAACGGCGCACACCTTAAGGCAGACCTACCTTTGGTTAGCCCAAGAACGCCCCGATTTATACGAGCAGCTCTATCAGCTAGACCAATACACATGGCGCAATATTATTGAACGCCACGAGCCATTGCCCGCTGTATTAGTTACTGGCATAGAGTGGTTAGCCGCAAGTGCCGATAGCGCGGCCGCAGTAGAGTCGAATGGTACCGCGCATCTAATGGATCGGGCTGTATTCCGTTTGTTTCGTCTGTTGCTTGCTAAACGTGTTCGTCACATACCAGAAAATGGGCTGCGGGTACGGTTGGCGTCGTTTTTAATTCGGTGGAATTGGGCGCGTATTGCCCGACGGTTGTACACACAGCTGAAAGCGTTTGCTCCTGATGTGGTCGTGGCCACACAAATGATTCCTGCTGCCTTGTTTTCGTCGGTCAAGGTACGCTATGGGCTTAATGTGCCTGCGCTTGGGGTGCTGACGGATTACGGCATGCACGATGTTTGGTTGCAGCCTGGGCTTAATAATTATTGTCTGCCGCATGAGCTAATCACCACAAAATGGCACGCCAACCCCAAAGCCACGCCTCCTGCTGCCTTTGGCATTCCGCTTATGTCTAAGTTTAATCAGTTACCTAGCCAAGACGAAGCGCGTGCACAATTACATCTTGACTCAGGTGCTCCTGTGGTGCTAGCACTAGGCGGCGGATTAGGGCTAGGCATAGACACGGTAGCTGCTCGTTTGTTGGCTAATACAAAGGCTCAGGTATTGGTTTTAGCGGGTCAGAATGCAGAGGCACTGGCTACGTTAAACAAGCTAGTCGCCCATTACCCAGATCGGCTTAGTGTGTGGGGGTGGACCGACAACATAGAGGTCTTTCTTCGCGCTGCCGATGTGGTTGTGGGTAAACCCGGTGGGTTAACGGTGGCCGAGGTATTGGCTTGTGGGCGCCCATTACTGGCGACCTGTTGTTTGCGCGGCCAAGAAAGTTTTAATGTGCGTTTTATTGAAGAACATAAGGTGGGGCGTCTCGTACATGAAGACGAGCTATGTCCAGCCGTAGAGGCGCTGTTTGCCGATCCGGCAGCTTTAGCTGATATGCAGGCACGCGCTTGGGCGTTGGGTCGACGTGAGGGTGCGGCCGGGGTCGCCGAGGCAGCTTTGACATTCGCTCAATCCCACACGCCTCAACAACCGGATACGCCGCGCTTAGAATGGTTGCGTCAGATTGCACAGCGCTGTCTTGGCAACGTCGATAAGCTCTATCATCGCTGGCATGGCTTGCAGCCTATTGGCGAAGTCCTGTATGTGGGGCGCACTCGGTATCGCGGCCCGGCAATGACGTTTGCAGATGGAACGCAGCTTAAACCGGGCGATTTCATGGGTACACTGCATTTAAATAATGCGCGCTTTCCTGATCTAGAGGCCGACACCTCCATTCAAGCGGCATTGCGCTTTACACGGCTTATGTTAGCGTCGATGCGAATTTTGGCAGAGCAAGGGCATCAAAACCCCCATTTTTCAGAGTTAACGGTTTACAACGCCGTCAGCTGGCTAGGGCCGCATGGTGCCAAAGTGGGCTTTCAGACACAACCGGTTCCGCCGGGCCCTCGCAAATACTTAAGTAGTCTGTATTTTCGTTTGCTCGTCTGGGCCTTCGCACCTGCTCAGGAAACCCGCGCCTCAGCCAATCCAGAGCCGACTATTTATTGGTTAACACGCGAGCAATTGTTACAACGCTTTGGTAGAGCAGCCCTTAACCCTAACGCAGGAGAAAACGAATGAAGGAATTGTCGTCTACTCTGGCACACCTGCCTGCAGCGGGTTCGGTGTACCTGACTTTTGATGATGGGCCCGATGAACGCTGGACGCCACAGATTCTTGATCTGTTAGCCGAGCAAAACGTTCAGGCCACTTTTTTTGTGGTGGGGCGCTTTGCGTTGGATCATCCTGAACTGGTGCGGCGTATTGCCAGCCATGGGCATGCAATAGGCAATCACACCTGGAGCCACCGTCACCCATGGGCGGTATCAGCAACAGTGGCGCGTCAGGAAGTCCGTGCTGGTACCGAGGCCATTGCGGATGTGACGGGTCTTGCCCCGGTTTTTTTTCGACCACCGCACGGCCGTCTGCGGCGTTGTATGCTCGAAGAAATAGCGCGTCAAGGTCAGACCCTTATCCTTTGGGATCGTAGTGCGGTGGATTGGGGGCCATTAGGTCGAGCCGCTCACATTTCACGCAGACTGGCTGCAGTTCAAGACGGGGATATTGTGTTAATGCATGACAGTGGCCGTGGCATTAACCGCCCCGATGAATTGATTAAAGTGCTGCCAAGGTTTCTTAACCAGCTTAGCGCTCACCAGTCCCAATAAACCTACTTGCTTTGGCAACTACCTATTTTTTATCGCTATGATAGGGATTAGGAGAGACCAACTAAGGAGGGGAGTGTGTCGCAGGCTAAATTTGCTCAAGAGCGCTACGTATTGAAACTGGCACAACCATTACTAAAAAAGCTTTATGGCGAGTTCGAGGTGGATCCCAGCCAAAGCGATAGGCCGGATGCAGCCATCTGGGTGTGCAGACCTCGCAAGCAAGTCGAGTCTACAGGTCGTGTTTTTTCTGTTGGGATTGAAATCACTACGGTAGACAAAGAGGAGCCGCTCGCTTATATCAACGGGGCTCATGCACTGACCCATAGCGAAATAGAAAGCAGTATTGACATTGTAATACCTAAAACCTATGTGTACGATGGGGCGCTAAAAAAGCAAAATAAATACAAGGAATATGCTGAAGGCAATACATTCAAAGAAATTATTTTGGTGTGCTTTAGTCAGGTTTTAAGAATAAGTGATCCGTTTTTTAAGCAGTGCGTGGCGGGCTGGTCAGCGTATTTACTGACCAAGGCAGCTTTCCCCTTTGAAAAAGTCGTGTTTGTAGATATGAAAGAGGGGACAGCTGTACAAGTGTATGATTCACAACGTCCCATTTGGCAACCCCCAACCGCTGAATGTGCAACCCAAGTGGTGCGCGGCGTGACCGATTTCTATCATTTTGTTGATACCAGGCAAAGATAAGCCTATTTCAATCAGCTTTTACTAAGAAAAACCCAGCATAGTATGATGCTGGGTTTTTTCTTAGGGCAATCAGCGTTACTTTTGAGTTACGTGTTTGGCCCTTGCTTTTTATCTAAACGAGCCGGGGTGTCATCTTGTGGCCTAAAGGTGTCTTGGTCAGCCCCTTGGGGGTTTGGATCGCCATCAAATTGAGTGGCTTTGGTGCCTTTGATATCGTCCTTGTCGTAAGGGGTTTCCGAGTTTTTATTAGGCAAGTCAATTTCAGGTTTTTCGTGAGGATTAGGCTCGCGCTGTGGAATATCGTTTGGCTGTTTAGGTACGGGTTGATTGGTATCCGGAATTTCTGTGCGATCTTGAGTCATGATAGTCTCCTGGTTAAGTAATTCATAGGTAGCAGCTTTTGTGCCTAAACTTTACCACTGCCTTGATTCATCCCGATTCATTTCAATCGGTCACAATCCCCGGTTTGTATTCTCTTTCTGTCGGCTACGTCTTACTGTAAAGTTTCGAAATGAGGGCGACTGAAAAACACCCGATTTACGCTAGATATCACTACCTTTTTAGGAGTTGGCCATGGCAGGTGCTAGTTTACTTACCTTACTTGATGACATCACCGCAGTTCTTGACGATGTGTCACTCATGACTAAAGTGGCAGCAAAAAAAACAGCAGGCGTACTAGGAGACGATTTAGCACTGAATGCCGAGCAAGTGTCAGGGGTTCGTGCAGATCGCGAGCTACCAGTCGTGTGGGCAGTAGCAAAAGGGTCTTTTATCAACAAACTCATTTTGGTGCCGGCAGCGTTATTCATCAACACCGTGTACCCGCCATTGGTTACTTTTTTATTAATGTGTGGCGGTATATATTTGGCTTACGAAGGGGCTGAAAAAATTATTCATAGTTTTTGGCCGCAGCTTTTGCATGATGATAAAGCCTCTGCTGACGAACACGAGGTTGTGTTGGAAGAGCACACAGATCGAGCCGCCTGGGAAAAGACCAAAATCAAAGGGGCGGTCCGTACCGATTTTATTCTGTCAGCTGAAATTATAGTGATAGCGCTAGCGTCCACCGTAGGGGCAACCTTGCTTGAAAAAACAGTGGTGCTGTCTTTAATTGCAGTAGGAATTACCGTAGGGGTATATGGGTTAGTGGCTGCGATCGTAAAAATGGATGATCTCGGAGTTCATCTCATTAAAAAAAGCAGTGAGTTCCAACAAAAGATAGGTGAGCTTTTACTGTCAGCGGCCCCCAAGTTGATGAAATTTTTATCCATTGCTGGCACAGCGGCCATGTTTTTAGTTGGGGGCGGCATTTTAGTGCATGGCATTAGCTTTTTGCACCACGAGGTCGAGGACTTGGCGCATTTAACAGGGGTTTTTGAAAATCTCACTACCATGCTCTTAAATGCTGCCGTTGGGCTAGTGGTAGGAAGTTTAGTAATGGCATTGATGCTTGCTATAAAGAAAATGCGGGCTGCTAAATAAAAGCATGGTGCGTCATAAGCCATAATTCATTGATACCAAATGCATATTTCATGTCTTTTTGCATCATTAGACTAAAGTATGAGGCGTGCTGGAGACTGTTTTACATTAAATCGGGGTGCCGTATTTTGGGGCTTAGCCTTATCGAATGAGAAAAACCTAAGACCTAACGGTGGTGTTATTCAGGCCCTGCAGCGGTTTTTCTGTTTGTCATGATGCTTTTACCTATAAGGAAAACACGATGTTAATGATGGCCTTTTTAGTAAAGGCAGCGCTAGGTTTCAAATCGTTTCAATCTGAAGCCCTTTTTTTTAGTTAAACCAAAGTATTGTAAAAGCATAACGACAAAAACTGTATTTCAGCAGTTCCTATTTTTCATTTTTTGAAGGAGTTCAACATGAACGAAGATATCGCAAAAGGAAATTGGAAACAGTTCAAAGGGAAAGTAAAAGAGCAATGGGGCAAACTCACTGATGATGACATTGATGTCATTGGTGGTAAACGCGACCAATTGCTTGGAAAGCTACAAGAGCGCCAAGGGCTAGCCCAAGACGAAGCTGAGAAACAAGTGTCCGAGTGGGAGACTCGGAATAACTACAAGTGGTAATAGGTAGTTTGTGTTAGAAAACAGGCCTTTTTAGGCCTGTTTAAACAACTACGATTGGATTAAGAACACAACGATTTTATAAACCCACTTTTTAGTCCAAACGTTAGTTTATGAGCTCTACGTTGGTATTACTTTTTTCATGCTTAATGAGATGTAAATAAACAAAGGGGGCTGTTATGCAAAGAACTGTAGCTATTACCGAGCCTGTACCAGGTCATCCTTCACACCTCAACCCAGTTCAAGGGTTAAATCAATCCGCTGTGTCGTGGGCAGCTATCATCGCAGGGGCTGTCATTGCAGCCGCATTAACTGTGACACTTCTTATAGGGGGGTCGGGGTTAGGCTTTTTAGCTGCTTCTCCTTGGCAAAACGAGGGCGCTTCCGGAGAAACCATTGCCATTGGCACCATTGTTTGGCTCTTTGTCACCCAAGTTATCGCTTATGGTATAGCGGGATACGTAGCAGGGCGTTTACGCACAAAATGGGCCGATACGCATGTAGATGAAATTTATTTCAGAGACACCGCGCATGGTTTTTTAGTATGGGCTCTTAGCTCTATTGTAGGGATCGTGTTGCTTAGCTCCGCTACAGCTTCTATTGTTTCTGGCACAGCCAAGGTAGGAGCTACTGCCGCGGGTGCAACAGTGGCTGCGGTGGGTGCTGCAGCGGCGCCAGCTATTAAAGACAGTGATACTTTTTCGTTAGATTACTTCACTGATACTTTATTACGTCCTCAAACGCCTCAACAGCGCTATGACCAGCCTGATCCACGTGACGAAGTCACCACCATCTTGACCCGTGGTTTGATGCAAGGTGAACTCTCAGCGGAGGATCAAGATTATTTGGTTCAAGTCGTCGCTGAACGCGCTGGCATCAGCGAAGACGAGGCTAAAACGCGCATTTTACAAGTGACAGAGCGTGCCCAAAAAGCCGCTGATGAGCTTGAGCTTAAAGCAAAAGAAACCGCCGATACAGCCCGTAAAGCGGCAGCAACCTTTGCATTATGGTCTTTTGTCTCGTTACTGTTAGGTGCATTTATAGCCAGTTTTGCGGCGACTATCGGTGGCAGAACACGAGATAATGTCTAAGGGGATCGAGTCTTAGGCAGTGAATACCAACGAACAAAAAAGCTGCTGAGCTATTCAGCAGCTTTTTTGTTTAGTAGAGATAATTAAGATTGAGGAACCCGTTCCCACAACCGTTCAGATACTTTGCTTACTAACGCTTGAGCGTCATTGATATCAACCGTAAAAGCATCGGGTTGCAGTTGTTGGTTTTTTAATAACGCCAAGCCGCCGTCGGAATGCGCAATGGCTTTACAATGATTGTAGGCATCTGACACAAAGTCTTGAACGGGTTTAAGCTTAGCTAAACGCTTGGCTTCTTCAGGGGTCAGAATTAAGGCTACTGCGTCAAATAACACCGAAGGGGCGCCATCGATTTTCTCATCGGCTTTCAAATGGCTGCCATCATTTAACGTGACACCACCTACTTTTTCAGCCACCACTTTATACATCACCTTTGCTTTGTCTAGCGCTTGTTGAAGTTGCTGTACGGCTTTTTTATCGGCGCCATCACTTACCAATATGCCTACGCAACGTCCAGCAACTGCACCGCCACGCTTTAAAATAGACAACGCATCAGAAGGCGGCATATCAAACGGTTCTTTGGCGGCCGGAATGGGAGCCGGCAGATCCAAACCTAAGCCATCTGCTACCGCTTGGGCTAATTCCTTGTCTACATTTAGTAGTTGTCCAAGCATACGTAACCGAACATGATCAAGCTGTACTTTAGACAGCTCAAACACAAAGCCTGCAATAATGTGGGCTTGCTCTACTGGGGTTTGAGAGCGATAAAAAAGGCGCGATTGAGAAAAGTGATCAGCAAAAGCCTCAGCCCGGACGCGTAGCTTCTCTGCAGGTTCTATGTCGTGTCGAGCGACCGTAGTGAAACCTTGCTCAGAGGCGCGCGGGCCAGTCTCTTCACCCACTTCATCTAAACTATTTGGCTCATAAGTAGCCCGCCCTTTAAACACATGGGTTTGCATCATGCCATCACGCTGAAAATTATGCATAGGGCATTTAGGGGCATTGACCGGTATCTGATGAAAGTTAGTTGTACCAAGGCGAGACTTTTGGGTATCCAAGTAGGAAAAAAGTCGTCCTTGTAACAGGGGGTCATTAGAAAAATCAATACCAGGCACCACGTTGGTCGGTAAGAATGCAACTTGTTCGGTTTCTGCAAAAAAGTTGTCAGGGTAACGGTCCAATACCATTCGCCCAATAACTTTTACAGGGATATCTTCTTCGGGGATGATTTTGGTGGCATCTAATACATCATAAGGCTGCTGATCTGCCCATTCTTTGTCAAAGACCTGAATGCCTAGCTCCCATTCAGGGAAGTGGCCTGCCTGAATGGCTTCATACATATCACGACGTAAGTAATCCGGATCTGCACCGGAGATTTTGACCGCTTCATCCCACAAGGTGGACTGCAAACCTTGTTTTGGCTTCCAGTGAAATTTAACAAAATGCGTTTCGTCTTTTTCATTTACTAGAATAAACGTATGCACCCCAAATCCTTCCATGGTGCGAAAAGAGCGCGGAAGGGCACGGTCTGACATGAGCCACATAACCGTATGGGTGGATTCAGGCATAAGCGAGACAAAATCCCAGAACGTGTCATGGGCTGATGCGGCTTGGGGAAAGCCTCGGTCAGCCTCGGGCTTTACAGCATGAATCAAATCGGGAAACTTCATGGCGTCTTGAATAAAAAACACTGGCATGTTGTTGCCGACTAGATCCCAGTTTCCTTCATTTGTGTAAAGTTTTACAGCAAAACCGCGCACATCTCTTGGTGTGTCTTTGGAGCCTTTAGACCCGGCTACCGTAGAAAATCGACAGAAAACGGGAATACGTTCCCCCTTTTTTTGAAACAAGGAGGCTTTAGTTAACTCAGGAATCGGTTGTGTACACTCAAAGTAGCCATGCACACCTGTGCCACGAGCATGGACAATACGTTCAGGAATGCGCTCGTGGTCAAAGTGAAAGATTTTTTCTCGTAGAACAAAATCCTCAAGCAAAGTGGGGCCGCGTGTGCCCAACTTTAAGGAGTTTTGATTATCAGAAATAGGGACGCCGTGATTCGTGGTTAACGGACAGCCTCCTCGCTGTTGGGTTTCACCACCAGAACCCTGGGGAAGTGCATTGTGGGAAGGATTTGACGTATGCTTAGCCATAAAGAGCTCCATCTGAGAAGGACTTTTATAAAATGCTACGGGACCAACAAAATGCCTTTTATTTTTAATCACTTATCAGTTTAATAGAGACACGGCTGAAGTATAGGTAAGTGTCTGATAGGAAAAGTTACTAAATAACGTATCGACGATAACCAATGCAATACCACATGCGAGGTGAATCATGACCAGCAAATTTAAAGTCGGTGACCATGTCAGTTGGAATTCCGAGGCAGGGCGTGTCAGCGGTGTGATTATCCAAATTCACACGTGCAATTTTGATTACAAAGGGTATACGCATCATGCTTCCGAGGACGAACCTCAATACGAAATTAAAAGTGATAAGACCGATCACATTGCGGCCCACAAAGGCAGTGCGTTACGTAAACTAAAAAAATAGGCGGTGTCATTAATGAGCGAGGCAATCACGTATATTGGGTGTGCTGGGTGGTCACTGAATGCACAAGTGGCTACGCATTTTCCTATAGTAGGTACGCACTTAGCCCGTTATGCTCAGGTGTTTTCCGCTGTGGAAGTTAACACCTCCTTTTATCGGGAACATCAGACTAAAACTTACGAGCGTTGGGCTCAGAGCGTGCCTGAGCATTTTTTATTTAGTGTCAAACTGCCTCGGTCTATCACGCATGAGCACCGGTTAGTTAATGCAGAGGCATTGATCCAGCGTTTTGCAGAGCAAACATCGGCCTTGGCGGACAAGCTGGGTTGCGTATTAGTGCAGTTACCGCCCAGTTTAGCCTTTGAACCAAGCCATGCAGATGCTTTTTTTGTCCAGTTACGTAGCGCTATTTCTGCGGCCATTGTCTGCGAGCCGCGTCATGAAAGCTGGTTTACCCCAGAGGCGCGTGCCTTGCTTACACTTTATGATATTGACTATGTGCGTGCTCACCCTAAACCCGTGCCAAACTTAGATCTAGAGCTGCCACGTTCTACTTTATATATACGGCTGCACGGGGTGCCCGTGATGTATTATTCCGCTTACTCCGCGGCTTATATTGATGCGTTGGCCCAACGTATCTGCGAGGTGCGGGCTGACGGCTACACGATTTGGTGTATTTTTGATAACACGGCGCAGGGGCATGCTGTGCCTAATGCCTTACATTTAATGAACCGTTTGGTACAGCACTCTACCGAGACACGCTAAACACTATTACTAGAGCTTACGCATCCACCGTGTCGTGTTGCTGCCACCATAATCGCGCATAATAGCCATCTAAGGCCAGTAATTCAGTATGGGTACCGCTTTCTACTAACATGCCCTGGTCCATCACTAGAATTTGATCGGCGTCACGAATGGTCGACAGACGATGTGCAATGACTAAGGTAGTGCGTTGTTGGCTGACGGCATCAATGGCCGCCATGATGGCTTGTTCTGAAACCGAATCCAGTGATGAGGTGGCTTCATCTAATATCAACAGGGGTGGATTTTTAAGTAACACACGAGCAATGGCTACGCGCTGTTTTTCACCGCCAGACAGTTTTAACCCGCGCTCACCCACTTGGGTTTGATAGCCCTGCGGTAAATGCTGTATAAAGTCTTCCAAATGCGCCATTTTTACGGCTTGCTCGACCTCAACCAGGGTGGCTTCGGGGCGCCCGTATATTAGATTATTGTACAAACTATCGTTAAATAGCACGGTGTCTTGGGGCACAATACCGATGGCAGTGCGCAAACTGTCTTGTGTAATAGTGCGAATGTCTTGACCATCAATGCAAATACTGCCGCTGTCTACATCATAAAAGCGGAATAAAAGACGGGCTAGGGTAGATTTCCCAGCGCCACTGGTCCCGACCACGGCGACGGTATGCCCTGCTGGTATGTGAAAACTGATGCCTTTTAAAATCGGACGATGACTATGGTAACCAAAGTGTACCTTTTGAAAGCTAATGTTTCCGCTACTAATTATCAAAGGATGGGCATTAGGGGCATCTTTAAGTTCGGGTTCCGTATCTAGCAGCCCAAATAAACGCTCTACATTCACCAAAGATTGGCGAATTTCCCTATACACAAAGCCCAGCGCATTTAACGGTACAAATAATTGAATCAAGTACGCATTCACCATAGTGAAATCACCTAAGGTCATTGTGCCATTAGCGACTTCGCGTACGGCCATGCTCATCATGACAATAAGCGACAAACTGATGATAAAGGCTTGGCCTGTGTTCAATGCCGCCATCGAGAGGCGGTTTTTTAATCGAGCTTTTTCCCAAAGCTGGAGCCCTTCGTCATAGTGGGTGGCTTCAAAACGTTCATTATTGAAGTACTTCACTGTTTCGTAATTTAATAGGCTATCAATTGCGCGTGAGTTGGATTGGTTATCGCGTTCGTTGGCCTCGCGCACAAATGGGGTACGCCATTCTGTGACTACAATAGAAAACAACACGTATAGGCTAATCGCCGCCGCAATCACCAACACATAGTGAATATTAAATGCCACCAACAGCACGCCTGCGACCAAAACAATTTCAATAAGAGTCGGCACAATATTAAAAAGTGCAAACCGGAGTAAAAAGCTGATGCCATTGGTGCCGCGTTCGATGTCACGCGCTAAGCCGCCTGTTTTTCGATCTAAATGAAAAGCTAAATGCAGTTGATGCAAATGCTGAAAGACGCGTAACGACACACGACGCATTGCGCGCTCTGCGACGCGTGCAAAGACGGCATCGCGCAGCTCATTAAAAAAAGTACTGCTAAAGCGCAGCGCGCCGTAGGCGCCTACCAATACCAAAGGCACCCAGAGCACCACGTCACTACCTGAATGGTGATCCAAATAATCCACAATGTATTTCAGAGCGATGGGGGTGGAGACCGTAGCCACTTTAGCCAAAATAAGCATGGCCATCGCAAAAAATACGCGACCTCGATATTCGGCTAGATAAGGCCAGAGTCCAGCGATAATGGCCCAGTTTGACTTCTTAGGCGTAGGGGATGATTCATGAGTAGAAGGGGGCACACGCACTCCTAAAAGCCATCAAGCGAAAACGCAAAGTGTACCGCATTCGCAGCTAAATCTCCCACGCAGATGAGATGAAGTGTGCGTTATGCGAACGAAGGACTGGTTGGTAACCCAAAAGCAGTACCGTGTTTTTTCTTGATACATGTCGATTAGATCCACGCCATTGTTTTGCTAAATACTTCATGTAATAGTCGTTTTATCTAGAGGTAGCAGGATTTACATCAACGATGACGCTCACTGGGAAAGTTCAAGAGCACAAGCGGATAAAGGCTTGATCTTGATAATTCCTGAGCTCGATAGAGGAGGGTATCAATGGAAAAAGCCGTTATGTCTTTCACGCAATCCGCCGCCTTAAGTATAGCTAGCCGTTATCGTGCTAATCAAAATAGCACAGCCAAAGCGGATTTGCTTGACGTATTAGGCTCGTGTCAAGATTTGCCTTTACCTGGTTCTGGCCACACGTTAGCTCGTTGGCGCAGGTTGGCTGACGTAGCCGCCTTGGACTTAGTGTGTGCCAAACTTTTCGAAAGTCATACGGACGCCTTGGCTATTTTGGCTGAATTAGGGCAAACCCATTTGATTGAAGACGAGGGGCTGTGGGCGGTCTGGTGCGCCGAGCCGCCTAGTCACCGTGTGCATCTCAACGCAAGCCCCACTTTTTCTGATGGGGTATCTATTCATGGCACCAAAGCCTGGTGCTCGGGGGCGAATGAGGTCAGTCATGCCTTAATAAGCTGCTGGGATGAAAACAATAAACAGTTTTTGGTAGCGGTTGATATGGATCAGCCAGGCGTGATAGTAACGACTGACGGATGGCAAGCTGTTGGGATGGGGGCGACAGAAAGCGTCGATGTCATATTTGACTACGCAGAAGCGCAACAAGTGAGCTCTGCAGACCAATACATTCAACGTCCGGGGTTTTTGCATGGGGCAGCGGGGATTGCCGCGTGTTGGTATGGCGCTGCAGCATCCATTGCTCACTACTTAATTCAGCATGTGCAACAGCGGCCTGACGATGTGCATGCCCAAGCGCATTTAGGTGTCATTGATATTGCCTTGGCGCAAGCGGCCTCGTTGTTAAGGGTGGCGGCACACGCCATCGATCATAGCCCAACTTCGCCGTGTGAACGCGAGGTATGGCGTGCACGCTTAGCCGTAGAAGCAGCGGTGGAAACGGTGTTACAGCGTGTACCGCGTGCTTTAGGTGCAGGGCCGCTATGTAAGCAAGCCCACTTAGCAAATCAAATGGCAGATTTGCCCGTGTTTTTACGCCAAAGTCATGCCGAACGCGATTTAGCTGCGCATGGCATCAGAATAGCTCAAGAGGAGACGGCCCAGTGGAAACTGTAGCGCCACCCCGTTTTATTCAAGGTCAAGGTACCTCTGAGGCCTGCTGGGAACCCTACATAAATGCCTCCGTACTGCCTAGTGGCACGGTGACTGACTTAATCCACCCAAGCGGTACAGTCCATATTGTCGCACCACACCCTGATGATGAGGTGCTAGGTTGTGGCGGTATGATGCAGCAGCTCAGCGCGTTAGGGGTTCCGGTATGTGTGTGGGCAGTCACCGACGGAGAGCGCAGCCATCCGCCAACCCCTGGCCGCACAATGCATAGCCTAGCGCGTCTTCGTACACGCGAAAGTGAGCAGGCTCTAGCTATCTTGTCGAGTGCAATTTGCCGTTATGCGGTGCAGTTGCCTGATGGGGCCGTGTCTGCGGCAGAGGAGCAACTAGGGCATTATCTCAGTATGAAGGTGAAAAAAAACGATACGGTTTTTGCCCCATGGCGCTTAGATGGACACCCTGACCACGAAGCCGCGGCGCGAGCCGCCCTCTATGCTGCACAGCAACAAGGATGCCGTTTTATTGAAGTCCCCATTTGGGGTTGGCATTGGGCTGATCCGAATAAAGGCGAGTTTCCTTTAGAGCGGGCTCTACGTATTCCTTTAAGCGCAGATGAGCTAAAACGTAAAACGTTGGCTATTCATCAGTTTCATAGTCAACTTGGTATTGATGAGCAAACGAACCAAGCCCCTATTTTGCCTGATTACGCTTTGGTACGTTATCTGCGCTCTTTCGAGGTGGTGTTGTTATGACGGATTTTGATGCCTTATACCGACAGCACTCTGACCCATGGCAAATCCGCTCTTCGTGGTACGAGCGACGTAAGCGTGAACTGCTTTTAGCGTGTTTACCTAAAGAGCATTACCGCAAAACACTCGAGTTAGGATGCGGCACGGGTGAGATGACAGCGCAACTCGCACAACGGTCAACGGCAGTGCATGCTGTTGATCTTTCACCTATTGCCTTGCAACGATGCCATCAGCATTTAAAGGCGATGGGCATTCATAATGTCCACACGTCGTGTGTCCGCGTACCTGAAGTCTGGCCTATAAAAGAACCGTGTGAGTTTGATTTACTGGTGGTTTCAGAGTTTGCCTATTATTTGGAGGATACTGAAATTGATGGGTTTATTGAGGGCTGTCAGCGTGCGTTAGAGGCAGGAGGTGATTGGCTGATGTGTCATTATTTGCCGTCTTTTCACGATAGACGTCAAGATACACAATGGCTACACCAACGCATCACCGACACGCTAAACAAAGAACCGATTGTTACCCATAGTGATGAGGCTTTTCTTCTTAACATTTGGCGTCAAACGGACTGAGGTGAACCATGATAGGTGTTTGTATTCCAGCACATAATGAAGAGCAATGCATTGATGCTTGTTTGGCTTCCGTTCTAAAAGCGGCCCAGCACCCTGGACTTCAGGGGGAGCCTGTGCATGTGGTTGTAGTGCACGATACCTGTAGCGACGGCACTGCACTACGCAGTCGCAACTGGCCTATAACAAGTTTGCATGTGGCGTTTAAAAACGTTGGGCTAGCACGTGCTGCCGGAGCCCGCCATCTGATTGAGTTAGGGGTCCGTTGGTTAGCTTTTACGGATGCCGACACGCGCGTCAGTGAAACTTGGTTAATGCATCAGCTCTCTTTTAATACAGAGGTAGTCTGCGGTACGGTAGAGGTGGCAGATTGGTCAGCGCATGGTGTTTTTGCTGAACAAGCACAACAGGTTTTTCAAGCCGGCTATTTAGACCAAGAAAATCACAAGCATGTGCATGGTGCCAACTTGGGGGTGTCCCCTGAAGCCTACCTGCGTGTAGGCGGCTTTGATGCGCTAACTTGCAGTGAAGACCAAGCGCTGGTGGATAAGCTAGTGCTAGTAGGCGCAACCATCGCTTGGACTGCGTTGCCTCGTGTGGTGACAAGCGCGCGCCCCATATCACGGGTAGAGGGCGGTTTTGCGACCACTTTACGCCAAGCTTGGGAAAAAAAGACGCTAGACCCTACCTTTCAGGCCACGGTTGAGTTGAAACCAGGCCTTTAATGGGCTTTTGTTAGTAGGTCGTTTAGGGCAGCTGGCAATTCGGTAAATTGAAAAGAAAAGCCAGCTTGCTGCAATTTCGCCGGCAGAGCATGTTGGCTGGACGTTAAAATGGCTGCCATTTCCCCAAACCCCACCCGTAAAGCCATTTCAGGTAGAACCAGAAAAGTGGGGCGGTGTACAGCAGCGGCAATGGATTGCGTAAATACCGTGTTACGCACAGGGGTAGGAGCACAAGCGTTATAGGGCCCATAAGCGTTTGGGTGAAGCATTAAAAAATCGATCAGGCGTACTTGGTCTGCGAGATGAAGCCATGGCATCCAGTGTTGACCAGTCCCAAGCCGGGTGCCTAAGCCTAACTTAAAAGGCAAAAGAAGCCGCTTTAATAAGCCGCCTTGCGTGCTCAGCACGAGCCCCGTGCGTACAGTAACGACTCGGATGCCTAAATCACTGGCGGGCTGAGCAGCTAATTCCCAGGCCTGGCAAAGTTGACTACCAAAATCGCGAGTTATCACTGGGTCGGCTTCAGTCAGTATTTTTTCTTTGGCGTCCCCATACCAGCCCACCGCAGAACCGGACACTAAGACTTCGGGTCGGTGTGTCAACGTACCTAGCCACTGCACAAGCTCGTTCGTTAAGCGAACACGACTGTCCATAAGTAGCGTTTTACGCTGTCGAGTCCAACGGCGATCGGCAATAGGAGCGCCTGCTAAGTTAATGACCGCGTCTAGCTTAATGCCTTGGAGATATTTTAGATGAGCAAAACCTTGGACGCCCTCGCCACATAAATCGGGCACCTGTTCAGGGCGGCGGCTCCAGACAAAGAGCTCATGGCCTTGGGTGAGCCAATACTGGCACAACGCCTGCCCGATAAGACCTGTACCACCAGTAAGCAAAATACGCATGGTCAACTCACTTTCGCCCGCGGGCTATTAAAAACTATACAATTTTTTATTATTATATAGATATTCGCAGGGCAGTAGCGGTAAAGTGATGAATTAGTCCGTGGCTTTTTGTGATGAGAGCTGTTGCTTAAGCTGGATTAGTTCCGCTTCTAGAGCGTTAATACGTTGTTGAGCTTGAATGGTAGCGCTAACGTCTTTTTGAATGCCAATAAAATACATTAGGTTATCGGCATTATTAAACACAGGAGTGATGGACAGTTCGTTCCAAAATAAGGTGCCGTCTTGTCGGTAATTACGTAATACCGCACGACATGGTTCATGATTTTTTATAGCGTCTCGAATGAGCTCTAATTCGGGTTGAGCGGTATCATTTTTCTGTAGAAAGCGACAGTCTTGGTAAAGAATATCTTCTAACTGATAACCGGTTAAGTATTCAAATGCCGGATTTGCATAAATGATAATTGTGTCATCGCCTTCTTGTTCAGCAATCACAATACCATCCTGAGAGGCATCCACAGCCAGCTGTAATAGTTTTGCATTAATCATTAGATCAGCCCGAGTAAAAGGTCACTATCTCACTAGTATAATACCTAGGCCTACTCACAGGGGGCTGGTCTACTAAGGGCTAAAGATAACTAGCCGTTTTTCTAGGAATTATTTCATTTTGTCCAATAATGAACAGAACGCGCCATTCCAGTTAGGTTTAAGCTCAACCCATACGGATACAGCCCATGACTTACTTCCTATGCGCGACGTAGCACGTCTGACGGGGGTGAATCCTATTACCTTACGTGCGTGGGAGCGCCGCTACGGTTTGATTCAACCCACACGCACAGAAGGTGGTCATCGACTGTATTCCATGACAGACGTACAAACTATTCAGAAAATCAGAACATGGACTGATCGGGGGGTAGCGGTAAGCAAAGTGGCGGCGTTACTCGCCGCCGAGGCAGGACAATATGCAGATCATGCCTCTGCTGATCTTGCTCTTCAGGCCTCACCTGAAACCACAGGGTGGCGAGAGTGGCAAACCCTGATGCATCAAGCCATTCTACGGTTTGATGATAAGGCCTTAGAGCGCTATTACGGCCAACTTTTTTCCACCTATCCACTTCAGCAAATCGTGCAGCAGGTCATGATGCCCTTGTGGCATGAGCTCTTACAGCAAAGCCAATGCGGGCAGCATAGTCAGTGGGTTTTTTATGATGATTTTTTACGAAGCCGTTTTCAGCAGCGCTTACGTTGTACTCGACAATCGCACCGTGATGGGATTGTTTTTATGATGTTAGAAAATCAAGGCTTTGAGCTTGAAGTGTTAGCCTGTGCGTTAGTGTTTGATAACCATCAGGGCAGGGTGCGGGTGTTACCACCGCAACAACGACTCAACGAGTTGCCGTTGCTGTGTCAGAGCATAACACCCCAAGCTGTTGTGTTGTTTTCCTCGACACCCTTGACGGATGCACTGTTGGGTAAGCTAAGACGTGTGGCCTTAAGCATAGATAGCCCGGTAGCGGTGGCAGGCATAGCAGCCGAGCTGGCCACCGATACATTACGCCATTCGCCGTTTATTAATTTAGGCGCAGAGCCGGTGCTTATGGCGTCTAAGCTCGAGCAGTACTTAGCTGGCCGTTTAGATACTTAAGCCAATGCGGGCGCAGGCTTCAAGGTTTTTTCACACAGTCTCACTAAGGCTTCCGCCCAGTCTGCGTTGTCATTCAAACACGGGATCAGGGTTAAGTCCTCGCCGCCGGCTGCAATGAATTGCTCGCGACCCCGTATACCTAGTTCTTCATAGGTTTCAATGCAATCCGCTACAAATGCAGGCGACATCACAAGTAGTTTTTTGACGCCTTGTTGGGCTAGCTCATCTAAGCGACTTTCGGTATAGGGTTCAATCCATTTAGCTCGACCTAAACGTGACTGGAAAGAAACGGACCATTGCGACGGCTTTAACCCTGCCTGACGCGCAAAGCGTTGTGCACTTTGAATGCATTGCGCTCTATAACACGTATCGAGTACTGCACCGGTAGCACGTTCGCAGCAATCAGCGGATTTTAAGCAGTGCGTATTGTTGGGCTCGCGCTTAGTTAAATGACGTTCGGGCAAACCATGAAAGCTGATTAATAGATGGTCAAAGTCTTCTTTAAGTGTAGGCGTGGTACTAGCGACCAATGCATTTAGGTATTCGGGCTCTGCATAAAAAGCAGGCAGAGTGTTGAGCTCAATAGTTAAGTGGTGTTTGCGAATCACGCGCTGCGCTTCTTGAATAGCAGTGGTAGTGGTGCTGTCAGCAAACTGGGGATATAACGGGGCGATCAAAACCTTGCTCACCCCTTGCTTAACCAAAGCAAGCAAGGATTTTTCTATAGAGGGCTCTGCGTAACGCATGGCTAACTCTACGGGCCCATGACGCCAAAGGGGGCGTACGGCATCACACAAACGTTGACTAATGACAACTAAAGGCGAGCCATCTGGCCACCAGATTTGCTCGTAGGCTTCGGCGGATTCAGCTGGGCGTTTGATGAGAATAAGACTAACGAGCAAACGTCGTACTGGCCAGGGTAAATCAATAACATGAGGATCCATTAAAAATTGATTTAAGTAGCTACGTACGTCTTTTACCTCAGTCGAAAGAGGGGAGCCCAAGTTAACCAAGAGTAAACCGTGATCGTGCATACGACTTTCCTTTAGAACACGTGATCAAATAAAAATTGTTAATTAATGGCTTTAAACGCATTGAGCGCACGCTCACGGCTAGCCGCTAAATCCACTATAGGTGCAGGGTAATCAGCCAGGGCAAATAATCCACCTAATTGGCTGGGGTCATGAATGCATTTATTATCTAAATGAGCCAATTCGGGTAACCAGTGACGAATAAATTCCCCATTAGGATCAAAGCGTTGCGATTGGGTAATCGGGTTAAAAAGTCTAAACCAGGGTACGGCATCCGTGCCAGTGGAAGCACTCCATTGCCAGCCCCCATTATTTGCTGCTAGGTCACCATCAATTAAATGGCGCATAAAAAATTGTTCGCCTTGGCGCCAATCAATTAAGAGATTCTTTGTTAAAAACATGGCGACCACCATGCGTAAACGATTATGCATCCAACCTGTAGCAAGTAGCTGACGCATGGCAGCATCAATAAAAGGAAAACCCGTGCGGCCTTCTTGCCACGCTGTTAACTCATCCGGCGCATAGCGCCAGGCGACCCGTTCTGTTTGTTCACGAAAAGGGCGATGCCGTGATACCTGAGGAAAACCCACTACGATATGAAGATAGAACTCGCGCCATAGCAACTCAGTGATCCATGTGATCACACCGAGATTTCCCGTTTTAAACTTCTCGTTATTGGCATGATATGCGGCATTAACACATTGGCGTGGCGAAAGAATGCCGGCGGCCAAATAAGGGGAGAGTTGGCTGGTGCCTGCCAGAGCAGGGAAATCACGCTGCTTATCGTATTGCAAAATCGACCATTCGCAAAAGCGATTTAAGCGGTCTAGAGCAACTTGTTCACCCGCCGGCCACATTGTACGTAATGCCTCACTAGGCGTAGCAAAATCAGAGAGTGTGGCCGGTAGGGGATCGTTCTTTATGGCTAAGGGCGCCTGAGGCGGCGGTGTAGGTAAGCAAACAGGAAGCGCTGCGCTTAATCGGTGATAACAGGCATTTTTAAACTGCGTAAACACTTTAAAAAAACCACCCGAGCGCGTTAGGATCGTGCCTGGCTCAAACAGCAAGCGGTCTACATGGGAATGCACGGAAACACCAACCTGCTTAAGTTGCTGAGCAACTGCCGTATCACGCTGTGTTTCATGAACCCCGTATTCTTGGTTAAGGTGCATTGCATCGACCTGAAGTTCATGACAGAGAATATTAAGTACCTCGGGGACCGCATCCCAGGTATCAGCTACACGAATCAATAAGGGTACATTCAGCTGCGTTAGCTCGGCCTGCAATGACTGCACATTGCGTAGCCAGAAGTCTACTTTGCTTGGTGCGTCATGATGCTGCTGCCATTGAGTCGCACTTAAGAGAAATACCGCTACCGTCGGTCCAGCTGTCATGGCTGCATGTAAAGCCGTGTTGTCTCGCACTCGCAAATCAGTACGAAACCAAATAAGTTGACGCATAGCACCATCCCTTAGTCATTTGTTTATTCCATAAACCATTAAAACGCTCTTAGTGTACGACAGGACGAATTTTATTGTACATTTTTTTATTTTTGTATAGGTATCAATGTGCGCTGAGGTGAAGTAGAAGAATGGCACCTACCGATTGAACCTACATAGCGTGTTAATTGGTTTAGAGTAAAGTGAAAACTAAAGAGACAGTAAAAGAAGGGTTGGGGGCTAAAGCCCCCAAGCTAAGAAACAACACGAGGTAAGCACCCCTTAAGCAAATTATTGTTAAACTACCCCATTATTTTGGTCGTAGACCTCGGGAATAACTTGATTGCGCAGTTTAGAGGTTTTTAGGCTCGCTTTATCTTCGGTGTTAGGGTCAGTCCAAAAGTTAATATTGAACTGGGCGTCATCACTAAGCTCGACGCGATGCCAATATTGCGGGGGGCTCACTGCAAACTGGCCGGCCTGAATGACAATGGTTTGCTCGGGCGTGGTGTCGGTCTCATTGGCAAAACCATAGAAAATCACTGTGCCTTGCATCACACAAATTTGTCCGTACACGCCAGCGGCGGTGTTGTGATGCGTAAGCAACGCCTTGGGTACATTGTCTTTAGTAAAGAAATGGGTTGAGCGTTTTATTTTCCAATGCTTAGGAATAACAATATGGCTCATGGTGGCTCCTTGGCTAATTAACGAGAAAGATTAGGACGTTAATAAAGCGCCAAACAACGATAGCGGTGCAAGTGCCCGTTAGGACACTTGCCCGAGTTTAGCTTTGTAGAGTCGCGTCTAAGCTAATATCTGCGTTAAGAAGTTTAGAAATAGGGCAACCTACTTTGGCTTTGTTAGCAATTTCTTCGAACTGTGTTTGGCTAATACCAGGAATACGTGCTGTCATTTTTAAATGCACTGCAGTAACAGCAAAACCGTCGTCTTGCTTTTCTAAGGTAACAGTAGCCTGAGTGTCAATACTGTCTGGGGTAAAATTTTCCTGACCTAGCAGCATAGAAAAAGCCATGGAAAAACACCCTGCATGGGCGGCCCCGATCAGTTCTTCGGGGTTAGTGCCAGGCTGGTCTTCGAAACGTGTATTAAAGCCATATGGGTTTTTAGTTAAGGCACCACTTTCTGTAGAGATTGTGCCTTTACCTTGCTTTAGATTGCCGGCCCAATGGGCGGATGCGGTTTTTTTGATCATACCTTCCTCTTGAGTCATTAAAAGACGCTAGGATGCCTAGCACGGAGTTAAATCACATCGTACTGAAAGATACTTGAATGCATTCATTCTAACGTAGGAATGCAAGCCATAGCTAATTGAAATTCCTACCATTTTTAAGCATATGAAAATTTGGCGTACATCTTTTAGCGAAGCTAAGTGGTAGGTTTAGTTTGATTGGGCAAAGTGAAAATTTGATCAAACAATAAGGTGAAGAAAAAGGTGTAAAGTAAAAAGAACACCATTAATGCCGCTACCATAGTAAAGGCCGTCCACAAGCCAACTTGATACCACACCATGTATAAGGGCAAAGTAAAAATTAATAACCCTGTTTCAAAACCCATGGCGTGAATAGTGCGTATGCCTAGGGTGCGTCTTAGGATGTGGTGGCGCCGTTCCCATGA
Source organism: Paenalcaligenes hominis (assembly GCF_011927625.1). Taxonomy (GTDB): domain Bacteria; phylum Pseudomonadota; class Gammaproteobacteria; order Burkholderiales; family Burkholderiaceae_B; genus Paenalcaligenes; species Paenalcaligenes hominis. The sequence continues at coordinate 147,342 of NZ_JAATIZ010000004.1, read as the reverse complement.
TTCAAATAACGTGTTGTATACATAGTTCCAGATAATAGCAATCACAGAAACTAAGGTAGCAGCAGGAAGAGACTCTTGGGCATTTCCACCGCTGATAAACATCAGTACAAAGGTAGAAAAAAGGATAGCGAAGAATTCAAAAAGACTAACGTAAGTAATGCGACGTTTTAACGGGGTTAAGGTAATCAATTTATACTCCATTGAGCCTTGATGCGGCTCTAGGTTAGAGAGCCGGCACGTCCCGGTAAAAAGAAGATCATAACCAATAGATAGGTTGCAGTGCCACGGTTTACGCCTGCACAAAAAAGTATAGGTGTTACATTCTTTCTTGTCAAAAAGGCTGTTACATTATCTGGCGCAGTGATTTTTTCTATTTTTTGTAAGCTGTTGTGGCAGGGGTTGTGATTGGTAACTCCTCCATTTGGCCGATTTAATCTATTTTTCAAGCAGGTTATATATGGATAATCAAACACCATCCCCTTTTAAAAGCCATGGTGGCTTGACACGAATTATGCGAGCTTTCATCTACTCTTTACAGGGGTTAAAAGCGGCATGGCAGCACGAGGCAGCGTTTAGACAAGAGTGTGGTTTAGCGCTTATTTTGTTTCCTACTGCTTTTTGGTTAGGCCGTGATGCTACCGAGATTTTTCTACTTTGCTTGGTTCTGGTGTTAGTGCTGGTCGCAGAGCTTATAAACAGTGCAATTGAAGCTCTTGCTGACGCGATCAGTACAGAACATCACCCCTTATTAGGGCGAGCTAAAGACATTGGTAGCGCTGCCGTACTGCTTGCCTTGATCGTGGTAGTGGCGTGGTGGGGCTGGGTGGTAGTAGACCGGTTTTTCCTTTAGTATATATAACTTTGACAGAGCTTTTCACCACTTAAATACGGTTTTTCCTATTTATAAAACATAATTTTTCTAAATAGTGATTAATTGTGTTTTTTTGTATCATTCGTGTGTGTAATTGTTATTTTCTTTACATTAATTAAAAAATCCCTTTACATTTTTTGATAAAAAACGGCTTTATTGTGAGCCCGTTTGGTTACACTCAATTAGGTATGGTTACTGGGGCAAACACCTTTTATTTATTTTAATGTGAGGGTAGCAATTGAGCCAGGCTAAAAGATAAAAAAAGTAGTAATGATGACGAAGGAGGGGTATGGATAATAATATCAAAAAATCACTTTTAACCTACGGCTTGGGATTAACAGCGGTATCACAAGAGTACAAACAGTTACGTGCTGGTTCACTGTATTGGGTTGGCGTCTCAGAGCAAAAAGAAGCCATTCAGTTAGCGGGCCGTACGATCGAAGTGGCTCCTGCTAAAGCTCGCATCCTGCTTTTGGCTGATTCGCATCTGGACGATATGTTAAGTTACATACCTATAGATGCTACCGATCCCATCGAGGTTCGTAGTTATCATTTGCGCGGGCACTCTCCTGTTGACATGCTCGCACTGACCAAACAATTAGATCGTGCCGCACAGCCCAAGGCGCGGCTTATTTTGCTTGTGATGCCTGTGGCTCAAGCTCAGGAATGGGCAAAAAAAGCCGCACTTTTTCTTGTGGAATGGCGGCAGTGGCTGCAAAAAAATCAATCTGTTATGGTCGTAGTCAGTTATGGGGCAGAGTCAGAAACTCTAGTTAATAAGCTTTATCTACACAACGAGGCACTCTCAGGGTTGTCGTTTTTACAGAAAAATGAATTAGATGAGTTGCTCTATCAGGTCTGGCATTGGCGTAATCAGCTAGGCGTATCAGGGCAGGCGTTGTTTCAGCTGACTGCCCAAGGAGATCGCTTAGTATTTACTGATACAGAGCCATTTCCCTCAAGCACTTCTACGCCATCAACGACCTTCCTACAAACTACTGTTGCTAACCAATTAGCACTAACAGGAAGGGATGACTATGTGTTGGTCGACTCATGGGATGCCTTAGTAGAAAAGGGCATCACCGAATTAAATCCTACTTTAGTTTTTGTGTTGCAGCGGCACCAAGATTTAGAGCAGTTAGCGCGAACGCTTTATTATTTACGTCAACAACGTCAACAGGCGTTACGCCTCGTTGTTTTAGAAATGGGCCCGCATGCGCTACGGCATTCAGAAATTGAGCTTTTAACCTTAAGCGGTTGTTCATTAGTCATCCCTAAAGTGAACCTAAGTCGGTTTTTTAACTTGTTAGATGTATTGCATTCCCAGCCTGATCGTTTTCAGGTCACTGACAATTTAGATCAAGCATTACAAAAGGTCCAAGCCCAATCAGTGCGGGGTGAACTGGCTATTCCTGATTTTGTGAGCTACCTAGAACATGTTTATTCTCACTTTGATGGCCATGATCCCCGTGGCAGCCTAGTCGTAATGACGCCTGTTGATATGCTAAGCACCGCACAGCTGTTGGCGCAAATTCAAATTCAACGTGATGGGGATGTGGCATGTGCCACCACCAAATGTGTCTATGTGTTTTTGTTTGAGTGTGAAGCGGGGTTAGTAAATGTGGCGTTAGAGCGTTTGCTACGTTTGCCTTTGTCTGAGCTAGTGACTCACCATAATGTTGTGGTGCAGCCTAGTGATGTCCAACGCGTCGTCGAGCAATTAAAGCGTGCACCTGTGTCTGAATTTATTCCGAAGACTAAGGAGTCCTTGCCTCTTTCAGCTCAAAGGCATGTTTTTCAACCAGTGCGCCAGTCATTACGACATGCATAAAAAGCTGTTTTGGAACTGTAGTGTGATCTCTTGATGTTATGACTTTTTTTATCGGTATAGTAGTAGGCTTTTTATTATTTCCTTTATGGAGGCGCCTAGTGGGTTGGGTATCCGTTTATTTTGTACCTACACGGCTGCTAAAGCCATATCGAGTTTATAAACGACAATAATTTTTTTGCCGAGGTTGAGCAAAAACTCATGGATAAGACAACAACTCATCAACAGGATATGAAACCTAAACGTTCTGCCTTTCTATGGCGTGGTTTTGGGTTGTGGAATTTATACTTTATCGCCAAGTTAGGGTTGTATTGGGGCGGCTATATTAAATTTCATGTGCTCTATAACTGCCTGTTTGCAGCCGCATTGCTCTTACCTTTAGCGCCTCTTTGGCTGCACCGTTTACGTCATGTGTTGGCCATTCCTGCAGGCATAGCGCTGCTTTATTACGATTCGTGGCTTCCACCTATTCGCCGACTTTTAGATCAACCCGAGGTGCTGCAGTTCTCCAATGCGTATTTAATTGAGTTGCTTGGACGATTTATTAACTGGGATCTAGTTGCCTACGCTTTCATTGTATTTGTGGCGTATTTATTTTTAGCACAATGGTTGCGTATCACTACATTTACCGTGTTGGCTTTAGCTGGGGTGGCTCTAACGCAATGGGGTGGTTTAGCTTTGCCCCGATTACAGTGGTCTCAGTTCGTGCAAAACGAAGTCGTGCCTATTTCAACCGCACAAACCAATACGACTAGTCCGGTAGCGCCAGTTAAAGTCAATGCAGCCACTCTAAGCGAGCGCTTAAATGCCGAGCTTGAACAGTTTTATCAGGCTGAAAAACAGCGCCGTATCAGCTTTGAGTCGCTGGCTCCAGATAGCACCGCATTCGACTTATTGTTTTTAAATATTTGCTCGTTGTCTTGGGATGACTTAAAAGCGGTCGGCCTAAGCCAGCATCCTTTATTTGCCAAAATGGATGTGATTTTTGAAAATTTTAATTCAGCTACCTCGTATAGTGGCCCTGCAGTTTCACGTTTAATGCATGCTAATTGCGGACAATTATCGCACGCCGATTTATACGAGCCCGTAGGTAAAGAATGCTCGTTATTTTCCAATTTAGAGGCGCTTGGTTTTGATACGGAAGCCGTACTTAATCATAACGGCGAATTTCAGAATTTCATTGATGATATTACTCAGGAAGGTTCGTTTAGTGCACCGATCGTTCCCACAGAGCTAAAGCCTACCTTACGTGGTTTTGATCATTCACCTATCTGGAGTGATTATGAGACCTTAGCGCTTTGGTTGGACAAACAAAATGCTAAATCCAAAACTCAGCCCGCTGCGCTGCTCTACAACACGATTACATTGCATGACGGAAACCGTGAGGCCACTGCAGATGGTGGCAGCCGCAGTGCGCCTTATGACCGGCGTGCCCAACGCTTGCTAGATGAGCTAGACCGTTTTATGGATCAGCTCGAACGTAGTGGTCGCAAAGCCGTGGTGGTGTTTATTCCTGAACATGGCGCAGCGCTACAAGGAGACAAAATGCAAATATCGGGCATGCGTGAAATACCCACGACAAGCATTACCCATGTACCTGTAGGGGTACGTCTCATAGGTGAAAAAAGCGCTGGTGCAGACCCAGTGGTACAAATTCAGGAACCCACCAGCTTTCTGGCTGTTTCCGACTTAGTCTCACGCCTAATTCATCAATCCGTTTTTGATCAGGACCACATCAATTGGCAGCAGTTGACTGCTGATTTGCAACAAACAGCAGTCGTATCAGAAAATGAGGGCACGGTAGTGATGGAATACGAAGGGGTACCGTATGTGCGGTTAGATGGCAAAAATTGGTTGAGGTATCAGCAATGAGTCAACCTTCACAGCCTTTAACCCAAGACGCTGATGATATTCAGTCCCTGACTCAGTACTTGCATACGGGCGAGTTTGAGTACGTGGATATTATGTCGCATGAAGCCTGGCAGCGGGCGCTAAAACAGTGGCCATTACTAGCAGAGTGGCAGCGTTGGTCACAGGAATCATCGTCATGAAACGTTCTATTATTGCCCTTTCTGGTTTACGGGGTGGGGCCGGCACCACCAGTGTGGCGGCCATGCTTGCAGACAGCTTACGTCGTTTAGATCAGTCTGTACTGGTGATTGATTTCAATGAGGCGGATTTATTACGTTTGCACTTCAATATTCCCTACGAGGAACAGCATGGATGGGCCGCAGTCGTTAATGATCCGTACGCTTGGATGGACCAAACCTATCAAGTCGCTCCATCACTTTGGGTATTACCGTATGGACGCCATGCGCTAAGCACGGCACGCCCCAGCACAGAGGCAATCCAAAGTTGGATTAATGCGTTACCACAGCAACTCGTTACCACAGCAGAATTACCTCAATGGATTCTCCTAGATCTCCCTGTTCTACAAACAGGATTCAATCTTTTATATGAAGCCAGTGCTTTGCATTTGTTAATCGTCGAGCCGGATATGGCCGCCCACATTTTGTTGGGTCAATACGTGATGCAGACGCAAACGCATATTGTAGTCAACCGACATAACCCGGCTTGCTCAGCGACCGAAGCCGTTTTAATGGATTGGCAGCAACGCTATCGTTCACGTTTAGCGCCCCTTAACTTGCATTTAGATGCGCATGTTAATGAAGCCTTAGGCCACAAAATGCCTGCCACCACGTATTTTCCTGAAAGCTCAGCCGCACAGGATATGCAGAGTCTAGCGACATGGTGTTTAACTCACTGCCGTTAGGGGAAAAACAATGACTAAATACCTAGCACGTTGTGTTCTCTCTACGTCGCTCTACCAAGTGGGGGCGCAACACTATTCGTATTTACGTTATCAACGTCGAATGGGAATGTGGGTTGCCTCGTTTTGTCTGCTGATGTGGGGCATAAGCTATACGTTTTTACGTCTAGAAGGCCCCGCTTGGCAGGGTTTAATAAAAAGTTATGCACCTTGGTTTAGTCATTTACAACAACGCCCTTATCGTTTCGCTGATCCAGTGCGTTATGGGCTGCAGTCTTTGTGGTTAGTTATTTGGCGTTTGCCTTTTCATTACTCATCACAGACGCACCCATGGCAAGGGTTGACGCGATGGTATCGGGCTTTCACGATACAACGAAATCGTTTTTTTCTATGGTTAAAACGATTGGCTACGCCGTTCCTTGTCGCTGTGGCGCCTGCCGCTTCGCATCCACAGGCACGTACTCGGTCGAGTTGGTCACAAAAATTCGGTTGGGTCATAGCTATTGGCTTAACGTTGATTTGTGCTTTATTGCTTGTCACCCAACCCTTTAATCTTTTATCGCAATTTGTGTTTGTGATGTTGTTATGGTGTGCGGCATTACTTATCCGTGATGTACCTGGGCGATTTTCTGCCTTAATGCTTATTGTTTTGTCACTCACTGTTTCGGGGCGGTATATTTGGTGGCGCTACAGTTCCACCCTAAATTGGAATGACAGCAAAGACGTTTTCTTTGGTTTGATTTTATTAGCAGCAGAAACGTATTCATGGGTTGTACTGGTGCTAGGTTATATACAGACAGCATGGCCGCTACAGCGCCAAGTCGCTCCATTACCAAAAAATACAGATCTCTGGCCAACCGTTGATTTAATGATTCCTACCTATAACGAGGATTTAAGCGTAGTAAGGCCTACCGTGTATGCTGCGCTAGGCATGGATTGGCCTAAAGACAAATTGCGTATTCACTTGTTAGATGATGGCAGACGTCCTGCTTTCAGAGAATTTGCTGAACAGGCCGGAATTAACTACATCATTCGTCCTGATGGTCGCCATGCCAAAGCTGGAAACCTGAATCATGCCTTAACGAAAACAGATGGCGATTTAGTGGCTATTTTTGATTGTGATCATGTGCCGTCTCGCGCTTTTCTACAGTTAACAGTGGGGTGGTTTTTTCGAGATAAAAAGTTGTCGTTAGTGCAAACCCCTCATCATTTTTTCTCGCCCGACCCATTTGAGCGCAACTTAAGCCATTTTGGTACTAAGCCTAATGAAAACAGTTTGTTCTATGGGCTAATTCAAGACGGCAACGACTTGTGGAATGCCGCGTTTTTCTGTGGCTCGTGTGCGATATTACGACGCTCGGCGGTAGAAAGTATTGGTGGTTTTGCTGTAGAAACCGTCACGGAAGACGCGCATACGGCATTACGTTTGCACCGTAAGGGGTTTAATTCTGCTTACTTACGTATTCCTATGGCAGCTGGTTTAGCCACAGAAAGTTTGTCTGCTCATATAGGTCAACGAATTCGATGGGCGCGAGGCATGGTACAAATTTTCCGTACCGATAACCCGTTGTTGGGTAAAGGGCTAAGCTTTTTTCAACGCATCTGTTATGTCAACGCTATGATGCATTTTCTAGCCGGTATCCCACGGCTTATTTATCTAACGGCTCCTTTGGCTTTTCTGGTGTTTCATGCCTACATTATTTATGCGCCAGCTCTTGTGATTATGCTGTATGTCTTGCCACACATGATGCATGCCGCACTCACTAACTCAGTCATGCAAGGCGCTTATCGACGGTCATTTTGGGGTGAAATTTACGAGACGGTGTTGTCTTGGTATATCGCTTGGCCAACGACGGTAGCCTTGTTCGCACCCAGCAAGGGCACGTTTAACGTCACAGCCAAAGGCGGCTTGGTTAATAAAAGCTATTTTGACTGGAAGATTGCGTTGCCTTATATGGTGTTGGCCCTTTTAAACCTGATTGGTGTGGGGTTTGGGATCTGGCGTTTTATGTATGGGCCAGATAACGAAAAAATAACAGTCATAGTGACCCTATTGTGGGTGGCCTACAACTTAATCGTGCTGGGGGGCGCTGTAGCTGTCGCCGCTGAAAGCCGCCAAGTGCGTCACAGCCATCGTGTGGCGGCCTCTATGCCTGTGCATGTGGTAGCAGCCAATGGCAAGGCATTCGCGGCAACATTAATGGATTATTCCGATTCGGGTGTGGCATTAACCTTAAAAGGGCACGCCTCTTTTATGTTGGGCGAGCGAGTCACGTTGCAATTGCCGCGTGGCGCACGTCAGTTCACTTTCCCCGCCGTGGTAGTAAGACGAACGGATACTGCATTGGGTTTGTATTTAAGTGATTTGACTGTACAGCAACAGATTGATTTTGTGCAGTGTACATTTGCCCGTTCTGATGCTTGGATTACCGCGGGTCAACAGTTTGTGCTGGATCGACCTATGTCCAGTTTTGGTGACGTGGTCAAACTAAGCTTGGTGGGTTATAAGCGCTTGGCCACGTACATGCCATTTCCTTTCAGTTGGGTATTAAAGGGGCTAGCGAATGCATTTTTATGGTTGGGGTCTTTTATTCCTCGTACGCGTCCGGTGAATAGATATGAAAAATAAATTATATAAACAAAGTGTGGCGTTAATGGCGGCGCTGTGTGTCAATGTTGGAATAGGAGCTCAAGAGCCTACAGAGCCTACGTTATTACAGATAGAGCCTCCTCAAGAGTCGGCTGCATCTACGCCAACACGTCAAGACATTTTAGGTCTGAGCCAGCTGACTCAAGGGAATGGTTTTAAGCTTTTAGGCATGCGTAATGCCCAAGCGTTAGAGTTCACTTTACGCCGAGATCAGGTTGTTAATAGTGCTGAGCTGGATTTGGTTTTCACCCCCTCACCGGCCTTATTGCCTAAGCTATCGCACTTACGGGTGTACTTAAATGATGAGCTGATGGGGGTAATTAATGTAGAGAGCGAGTTTTTAGGGCAGAAAATTGCGCGTAAACTGCCTTTAGATCCGTTATTAATGACACGTTTTAACCGAATTCGGCTTGAGTTTGTTGGACACTACACGGATATATGTGAAGACTTAACACATAGCGCATTGTGGCTAGATGTTAGCAAAGAAACGCGAGTCACCATTAATCAAGAGCCATTGCCTTTGGCAAATGACTTAGCATTTTTTCCAGAGCCTTTTTTTGACGCGGGCGATATGCAAGCCCAAACGATTCCGTTTGTGTTCGCGCAGCCGCCATCCAGTACTGAGCTTCAGGCCAGCGCTATCTTAGCGTCGTACTTTGGTAAAGAGGCACAGTGGCGCGATCTCAGCTTTCCTGTTTCTTTCAACGTCTTGCCCGAACACCATGCTGTGGTTTTCGCCACAAATGACGCCAGACCTGATTTTCTTAAATCCTACCCCACTGTGACCGAGCCCACCGTAGAGCTAATGGCTGTGCCGAATAGTCAAACGCACAAGATGTTGTTGATTCTGGGGCGTGATGAGGCCGACTTAGTAACAGCAGCTTCGGCATTAGCGATTGGAAACCCCTTGTTTCGCGGCCGCAGCGTCAGTGTGGATTCGGTAATTGAAGAGGCCCCGCGTCAACCGTACGATGCGCCGAACTGGGTGGCTACGAATCGTCCGGTGTACTTTTCCGAGTTGACGTCTTATCCTGGCCAGCTTGAGGTATCGGGTCTTATGCCCAGACCGATAGATTTAGCCATCAATTTGCCGCCTGACCTATTTGTGTGGGGGAATAATGGCATCCCCATGGAGCTCAACTATCGATATGTAGCCCCCAAAGCCAGCGATGAGTCGCGTTTAACACTTAGCTTAAATAATCAGTATATTGACAGCTATTTGCTTAAATCCTCGGATGAAAAAGGAACCTTTACTCAATTGCGCTTACCATTGCGGGGTAATGAAACCTCCTTAGAGGATGAAAAGCTGTTATTACCTGCAGTGAAAATTGGTTCTAACAACACCATTCGCTTTGACTTTTCCTACGCCAGTACTTTAGGCAGCGCTCAGCATGGGATGTGCCAAACTGTTCTGCCGGTTGACATTCGAGCGGCAATCGATGAGCGTTCAGTTTTAGATTTTTCTGGCTACGCGCATTATATTGCGATGCCAAACTTACGCGTTTTTGCGAGCAGTGCTTTTCCTTTTAGCCGCATGGCTGATTTATCTGAAACCATTGCCGTCGTGCCTGAAGCCCCATCTGCTTTACAAGTTAGTGCGTTTTTAGAAACGTTCAGTCATATAGGGGCACAGGTTGGTTATCCTGCTCTAAAGCTACGCGTCATGTCAGATTGGGAAAAAGCCAGTCAACAGGATGCCGATATTTTGTTGTTGGGTGCCTTACCAGACGCCATCAAAGCTCGCCCTGATGCCAATTTATTATTACAAGACACTGAGAGCTGGTTACGCCAAACCGCTACGAATCATAATGATAAGCAACGTAGAGAAAATCGTGAGCTACTGAAAAAAGCCGAAGTCGAGGCCCAATCATTAGTTCGTATCCGTGCGTTAGCGCCTATGGCTGCACTCGTGGGCTTACAATCCGAGCATTTTCCGCAACGCAGCATTGTAGGCTTACTAGCGAATACTGATGAGGATGTGACTCTGTTACGTGATGCGCTGGCTTCATCAGGAAAACGGGCTGCAATGGATGGGTCAGTCGTGTTAATTCGTGATTCAGGGGTTGCCGCTCAACATGTGGGGTCGACCTATTATGTAGGGCATTTAGAGTGGTGGAAAAAACTCTGGTTTACCTTATCCGACAAGCCACTTTTACTAAGTGGATTGGCGTTTACTCTCGTTCTCATAGTGGCCTTGATCTTATGGGGGCTATTACGACAAGTGGCGCGTCGACGCGTCGAGCATGATGACTAAGCGCTTAATTGCTTTGGGTGTTTTGTGCAGCAGCAGCTGGCTGCTGCAGGCGCAGTCCACGGCTGCTTGCCCCACATCTTGGCCAGCGTGGGAGCATTTTCAAAAGCAAATGATCAGTGCAGAGGGGCGCGTGATTGATTTTTCTGATTCGCGCCATATCACCACGTCTGAGGGGCAAAGCTACGCCTTATTTTTTGCTCTGATTCAAAATGATAAAGCCTTATTCAGACGGCTGGTCAAATGGACAGAGGACAATCTGGCCCAGGGCGATCTGGCCAGCCAATTACCTGCTTGGCTGTGGGGAGAAACCGAAACCAAAGAGTGGGGGGTACTGGACTCGAACTCCGCCTCCGACTCGGATTTATGGATTGCTTATACCCTGCTAGAAGCGGGGCGCTTGTGGCATGAACGACAATACACAGTATTGGGTCATTTGTTATTACAGCGCATTGCTGACGAAGAAATGACTGATTTGCCCTCGTTTGGCACCGTGTTGTTGCCAGGCAAGGTGGGCTTTGCTACAGAAGATGCTTGGCGCTTAAACCCTAGCTATTTACCGCCTCAGCTGGTGTGGCGCGCTCAACATACCTTGCCCCAAAGCGCATGGGCTGAGGTCGCACGCCATATGCCAGACTTGCTGATACAAACAGCGCCTCTTGGTATAGCGCCCGATTGGGTGACATGGCAGGATCAACAGTGGTCTTACCCCACAGCGACAGAACAAATAGGAAGCTATGACGCCATTCGGGTATACCTTTGGATCGGTATGTTAGCGTCAAGTCCCCAAGCCCATCGTTTACAAACCCATTTTAAACAAGCATTACCGTATGTAGATCAGCAAGGATTACCTGCTGAAACCCTAGACGTGCTGCAAGGCAAAGCAACAGGTCAAGGCCCCATCGGTTTTTCCGCCGCTTTATTACCTTTATTTAAAGACACCCCTTTTGGTGCGGCTCAAGCGGATCGTTTAAAGGACGTCCAGTGGGAGCAAATGGGTTACTACAATTTTATGTTGTATTTGTTTGGTCAGGGGTGGGAAGAACAACGTTATGTTTTTGATGCCGAAGGGCATGTAATTCCATACTGGGTGGACTGCCAATGAATCGATATACATTAGTGCCTTTACTTGCAGGCTTATTATTAAGTGTGAAGTTAGCTCAACCGGTATGGGCCGCTCCTAGTAGCGCTGCGGAGCAGCAGTTAATTCACCAAATTAAACAAGGTGAGGCGTTATTTAGGGACGACATTGTCAACGATGCTGTCCAGCGTCTCTACCGTATTAGTCCGCAGCACCCTCAGGGGCTTTTAGCTGAGCTGCGCTTGGCGCTTAGGTTAAATCAACCCGAGCAAGCTCAAGCTAAATTAGCTCAGCTGCAGCAGTCGGCCCCTAGTTCAGATGAGTACGCCGATGCAAGACTATTGGTGGCTTTGACTGAGCCAGAGCGTGAGGTTGAGCTGACGCAAGCGCGTCTATTAGCACGCGCTGGACAGTATGCTGAAGCGCGTGAGCGCTATGACCGTCTACTTCAAGGTCGGTACCCCACGCCTGAGCTTGCTCAAGAGTATTGGCAGGTACGTGTGGGGCAGACGGCCGAATATACCGCTGCGATAACGGCATTAGAGGCCTCGTTAAAGCAGTTTCCGCGCCATGCTGGCTTATTGCGAAGCTTAGTCAATTATTATTTTGCAGTGAACAAGCCGGATACGGCCTTGCAGTATTTACATCAACTGGCTGAGCGCAGCACGGAGCGTCAATGGGCAGCTACACGTGAATACGAGTACCTTAGCGGTCTAGCACTCAGCGATCACAGTCAGGCCTTATGGCAGGATTTTGTACAGCGTTATGCAGACTTAACGAGTCTTCAGGCCCGTGCTCAAGACATCCTCACAGCGCAACAAGCGCGATTAGATGATCCGGCTTGGCGTGCTGGCCAAACAGGTTTGGCTGCCGTCGAGGCTCAAAAAAACCCAACGCAAGCTTTAGCGCAGTTGCAGCAAGCCTTGCGTAGCTATCCCGATGACGTGGAAATCATTGGTAGCATTGGCTTGGCGTATTTACGGTTGAATAACCGTGCTCAGGCCTTGCATTATTTTGAACGGGCCATTGCCACCGAACAGGAAGCTGACCGTAAATCGCGGTGGATAAGTTTAGCGAATTCAACCAAACTGTGGCTGCTGCTTAGCGAGGCTGAAGGTGCTGCAGATAAAGCACAGTGGGCTACCGCACAGCGGCTCTACCAACAAGTATATCAACGAGAATCCACTAATCTTTTTGCTGTGCTCGGCCTAGCACGTTCCTATTTAGCGCAGGGCAATAACGAGCAAGCTTGGCAGTATTACCAAAAAGCCATGCGTTTAGACCCTCACAATGAGTCAGTGCAGTGGGGGGTGGTGGCGTATGCCGACCAGTTTGCGTCCGCCCAAAGCCTATCAGTATTAAAACAATTGCCGTCCACTATGCAAAACAAACCCGTGGTGGCTCAAGCGCTACGCAATTATGAATTAGCGCTTTTAGATGAGCGTATCGCAGAGGCGCAACAGGCTGAACAATGGGAACAAGCCATTGCTTTAATGCGTCAAGGGCAACAATTGGATCTTTCCAACGCATGGCGTAGTTATGGTCTAGCAGTCGCTTTGCGCGATCAAGGGCGGTCTGACGAAGCCTTAGGCGCGTTTAGAGATCATTATTTATTACACAAAGGCGAAGTGGCTACGCAGTATGCCTACGCGTTGTTATTGACCTCATTAGACCAAGGTCAACGTGCATTAAAAGCATTGCGCGAAGTAGAGCTAGCACTATGGACGGAACCCATGCATGAACTCGAGCAACGGGTGCAACAATCCTTAGCCTTAGCAGAAGCCCAACAGTTGTATGAGCAGGGCGAAACGAGCCGCGCCATTGCGCTACTCGAACAGCAGCCCCCTTACAGCGGCGCTCTACTGCAACTGGCTGAATGGTATTACGAGAAGGGCAATTTTGAACGCTCCATTAATACGTATCAAACGTTACAAACAATAGAGCCATTGTCAGCCAGTAGCTACAGAGCCTTAGCGCGGTCGTGGCAAGCAGCGGGTAAGCCCCCTCACGATGCATTGAATTGGTACGCTCAAGGCATGGTCGCCGCTGACCTGTTGCCTGCTGAGGCGGTGCAGCCTGTGCGTGATGATGTGGCTTTTACGCGTGCGATGCGTTTAGAGGATACCGATGACTGGCTAGCTCGGGGCTTACGTACGGAGGCAGAGGCCTTATACCAGCAACAGAATCCCACCATTCGTATTCATAATGACCATTGGTGGCGTAGTGATGGCACGCCAGGCATTTCAGAGCTCACTGCTAACACTACGATTGTGCAAATGAATTACCCGATTAAGTCGGGTAGTGGCTTTATCCGAGCAGACCACGTTCGTATGGATGCCGGTCGGCTCGAGCCAGAGGCTGATGGAGTCTACCGTGGCGAGCTGGGCACTTGTTCCTCAGGGGCGGGCACAGCCTGCAAGGACGGGTTCAAGCAACGTGCTCAGGGCACCAGCGTGGCCATTGGTTGGGCCGGTAAAGATTTGAGTTTTGATTTGGGCACGACGCCCTTAGGTTTCCCTGTCTCAACCTGGACGGGGGGCATTAGCTACTCTGGAAATTGGCGCGCCACAGGATGGCGTCTTACTGCATCACGCCGCCCTATGTCGAATTCGGTATTATCTTTTGCGGGTATCAAAGACATTGGCACAGGCGTGAAATGGGGGGGCGTTATGGCAACTGGTGCGGCGTTAAGCCTCAGCTGGGATCAAGGCGAAGCCAATGGCGTGTGGGCCGATTTAAGCCACCACGTGCTAAAAGGCAAAAACGTTCAAAATAACCAGCGTAGTCGCGTGATGGGGGGATACTACCGCCGTCTGATTAATAAAAACCATGAATTGCTTTCAGTAGGTGTAAATGCGATGCATTGGCGCTATCAGAAGGGGCTAGGTGGGTATGGTTTTAGGGAAGGGGGCTATTACAGTCCTAAACACTACAACTCCCTTTCTTTGCCTGTGCGTTATGCAAAACGTACTGCAAACTGGTCTTTCGTAGTGGAAGGCGGCGCCTCCTTTTCTAGTGCCAAAAATCATCAAGGTGAAACCAGCCGAGGCCTTGGCTATACCCTAAGTGGTGGGGTTGAGCGCCGCCTTAACAAACATTGGGTGCTCGGAGCAGGGCTAGATCTACAGCACAGCAAAGATTACGCACCAAGCCGAGGCATGCTGTATTTGCGCTATACCTTTGAGCCATGGCAGGGCAGCTTACCTTTAGGCTTAGATCCCTTAACCCCGTATGCGGATTTTAAATAATGGTTTGATGTTAACGGTAGCCCCGATACTACCTCCTGTAAGAAGAGATACCTTATTGAAGCTTGCTTTGAAAAGGGGGTGGGTACTTAGTTTACGAGGCATTTGTTAAGATCAAGGGTCTGACCATTTTTAGTGATAAGAACCATGACAAGCGATAAATACCAAAAAGGATTAAATAAACTCAAAGAGCTCACTGTGCCCACGCCAGAGAATGAAACCGGCCACATGGATATTGGGGCCGGCTTCAAAGACGTGGCGCCGGATTTAGAACGTTGGGTTGTGGAGTTTGCTTTTGGTGATGTCTATGACCGCCCTGGCTTAGACAACAAGCAAAAAGTATTAACCACGATTTCGGCTTTAGTGGCCCAAGGCACACCTCAAATAGGTATGCATGTAGTAACGGGTCTTAATGTAGGCCTTAGTCCTAAGGAAATCGTGGGTTGCATTATGCATTTGATCCCGTATGTAGGCTTTCCGCGCGCTTTAAATGCATTGCGTGTGGCTCAAGATGTGTTCGCAGAGCAAGGCGTGTGCGTAGAAACTGCCTAAGGGCGGCTATGCAGCCGCTGATGTAGCCAGGCACCCAACGTGATGCAGGCTAAGCTCAGCATAGAACTATATGCCAAGGTCGAGATACCGCTCAGACCTTGGCCTATCGTACAACCTACCGCAAATACTCCGCCTATTCCCATCAGCGCACCTCCTAACACCGCGCGCACTAATTGTGGTGTGGTCGTAAACCCTTCCCATTGAAAGCGGCGGCGTACTAAGGCACTACACAGTGAGCCCAGGACTAGCCCTAGCACCACGACTACAGCAAATTTGGCCTCCATGCCCGTTGCCAACATACTGTATTGAATACTTTGCCCCACGGGTACAACAAAACTAAGGGAGCTAAGTGGTTGGGGATCAAACGGGTCGGCTGCCCACCAGCCTGTGCTTAACCAACCTAAGACAATCAAAAGGCCGATGATCGCTGCCCCAAATAAATCCCGGTTACGCGTAGGGGTGGTAGGGGCACGCCAGACATACCCCAGTAAAAGTACGACAAGTAGTCCTATCCATAACCATGACCAAGGCAAATGACTAAGGCTACTGTGGGGTAGTTGCACCGTGGTGCTGACTTGCAGCGTATGACGTACGGGGGCGAGCAGTCCAGTCAACGTAGTGAGGGCAGTAATTCCTAAGCTACCCAACACCACCAGAGAGCGTAAATTTCCTTCACCTAGCCGGACTAAAGCGCGCGCGCCACATCCATTTGCTAACGCCATTCCATACCCAAACACCACACCACCTAGTGGTAGTAATAACCACGAAAAAGTAGGGCTGCGATAGATCGATGGGTTGAGATCAATCCAGCCTAAGGCAGCGCTAAGCTGCGTCCCTACTAACGCCACACACAAAGCGAAAAAAAAGCTGTGTAACTGCACGCCTTGTTGATGCTCCCAGTGTTGCTTCAGACCACGATAAAAACAAAACTTTGTTATCTGTGCCGTTACGCCAAACACTAACCCAATGGCAAGGCCTAATAAAAGTGAAAGAGAATGAGGGCTATCCACACTATGTCGCCTTAACTAAAGGGGAATTCCAAATGTCTTGGCTGATGGCTTTATACCAAGCCGCACCGTAATCGGCTTCTTTTTGCCTAAAGGCAGCTGAGCCATCTAAAGGACTCACCCCCCCTGAGGTTTCTATTACGTGGGTCTCATCGGCTACATAGGCATTGGCAACAGAAATGCCATGGTGGGGGGCGATAAGGCTATAACATGTGTTGGCATAAAAAGCTTGGGCAGGGTCTTGGCCGAGTAAGTCATTAACAATAGCTGTTGCTGCCACCTTAGCCTGAGCATTAGCGGCAAAGCCGGATTTGGGCATGGGCGAGGCAATGCTTGCATCACCCACCACATACACATCAGCGACTTGCTGCGATGCAAAATTGCTACTATCAACGGGTACCCAACCACTGTTATCGGTGACCCCAGCCTGAACGGCAATGGCACCTGCTTGTTGAGGCGGAATCACATTGAGCACATCGGCTTGATGCACCGTGCCAAATTCAGTTTCCACTTGTAAGCGGTTGGCATCGACACGGACCACTTTTCCATCTTGGGCAAAAGGGATCCACTCAATCATGGAGCCATAATGTTGCTGCCAACCTTGTTGGAAGAGGGCCTGTTTCGAGAACGCATCTTTAGCATCAAGGATAAGAATCTTAGAGCGCGGCTTATGTTGCTTAAAGTAATGAGCAATCATACTGACGCGTTCGTAGGGCCCAGGAGGGCAGCGAAATGGATTTTCTGGTGCGACCAAAATAAATAAGCC
Organism: Paenalcaligenes hominis; assembly: GCF_011927625.1. Lineage (GTDB taxonomy): Bacteria > Pseudomonadota > Gammaproteobacteria > Burkholderiales > Burkholderiaceae_B > Paenalcaligenes > Paenalcaligenes hominis. The sequence goes on along the minus strand of NZ_JAATIZ010000004.1, from coordinate 130,321 downwards.
GCCATCGGGCATGGCCTCAAGCTGCTTTTTTAGACGTTGAGTTTGAGGACCCGTTTTCCAGGCATGCGGCGCCAACAAACTGGCCGCTTCATCATAGCCTTCAAGCGCATTCCATTTGAAATCAATGCCTGGGGCTAAAAGAAGTTTGTCGTAATGGATGGCGGCGTGATGAGCGAGATGGACGCGTTTTTGCTCAGTATCGACGGCTGTGGCTAAATCGGTGATAACTCGAATGCCTTGCGCCGCTAGGTTAGAAAAGTCATGTCCCAATTCATCAAAATCTTTTAAACCGCCAAGGTACAGATTACTAAATGGGCAGGTGTAATACTGAGCTTGTGCTTCAATAAGGCTAACCTCGGCTTGGGGCAAGCGTTGTTTAATATAACGCGCCGCTGTGGCTCCCCCAAAGCCCCCACCTACAATCACCACCCGATGCGTAGGTGTACGCGCCAGACTCGGTGCTGACACCACTGCGGCCCCTGCTAGAGCGCTACTACCAATATGGCGTAACCATTGGCGTCTTTTTGGATTTGGGATGGTGCTCATGGCGTCACTCCTGCTTTAGGGGTTATTTCTATTTGAGAAAAGTAGCGCGCTACTGCTGCCAGTTGTGCCTCACTAAGATCGGCAACCAAGCGGTCCATAACGGTAGTATAAGCGGGAGGGTCTGTTTTGAAGGCCAGTAGCTGTTGGCGTAATAGAGCTTCAGGCTGGCCGGCTAATGACGGAATGGCAGTGGTGGAGCGCCCCGCGGGACCGTGACAATTAGCACAGGCTGCGGCCAATACGCTCACATCAAAAGTACGAGTGGTGGACTGTGCTAAAGCCGTCGTGCTGAACACAAGCAATAGGCTGCCCGCCACTTTACACAGAAAAGTAGTGAATGGTTTCATAACAATCGCTAGTAAAAACAAAGCAATAAAGGCTGAGCTTTATTGCTTTATCTGGATTTATGCGCTTAGGGTTAATTCCGCGTTGCCTTGGATGATTTCACCTTCATCATCTTCCCAGGTGAGTCTCAGTTCACCTGACGCAAACGCTATGAAAGTGAATTCGATATAAGGGTTTTGTGACACGGCCGTTTCAGGTGACCAACTAAACAGCAACTCATCGTTGAGATGGGCGGTAAAGGTATGGATGATCTGGCGCGCAATAACACTGCCATCGGCATGTTGCCGGAAGCCACTTTCCATGCGGTGTTCAACTAAGGCACGCACACGCACCAGCTCGTCTTTTTTAGGTGTTGCATTGCTTATCCAAATACGAGGCTTACTCATCTTGCTTCCTTACATGCCACAGCCACCGGCCGTAACGGTGATGGCTTGTTGGGCAATTAGATACTGACCATCGCTCATTCGAGCGAGTGCCTGAATGGTTTGTGACTCGATGAGACGCAAACGCACAGCCACTTCGGTAGTTCCTGCCGCAGGAGTAAACTGGAAGCGACAAGCTAAGGGCTTAGGGTTGCGTTCGGCCAAGACGATGAGTTCTTCGCAGTACAAATCACGAGAAATAGGCAAGTCGAACACCACCTTCACAGGAACTGCGGCTGGGTTGTCGCCTAAAGCAGGAAGCTGTAGTTTAAGCCCCGTTTGATTTGGAGTGGCGCCTTGTAAGAAGGCATCCACCTCAGCTTTTACATCCGCTGGGCTCGCTGCCTGTAGCAGTTGCTGCACCACAGTTGTCGCATGCAAACTCGTGGGTAATGTCAGCGTAGTAAAACCGGCTAGAGCCAGACCTAGCACCTGACGCCGCTGTTGGAAATGCACAGAAGGAAGCTTAGAGAAAGTCATCAAAGCGGCTCTTAATCCAATTGAAGTCATCTTTAACCAGGTCGTTGGTACGGACATCCATATCGATTTGGGTTTGTAGCACCTTGCCGTTAGGATCTAGCTCGTATTCAAACTTAACCGAAATTTCTTCTTGGGGGTCGGCATTGACCATCATGTAACAGAGGTTATCAGGTAAGACCGGTATAACTTCTTTATCTGCTACGCGCTCGGCAATATTTTGCGATACGATTTTTGCAATAGCGTGTGCTACGTGCGCACTTTTTGGGTAGTGGCCAAACTGATCGGAAATAAACCCCATGCAGTCGCCTACTACGTAGACGCTGTCATCACCTCTGGCGGTAAAGTAACGCGGATCAATATCGGCCCAACCTGTAGGTTTGCCATCAGGTCCTGTACCAATTAAATCCGCATAGCGCACCATGTCAGCCGCCTGATGAGGCGGCATTAACACCGCGTCATCGAAATCAAAATCGCCTGCCGCTGTTTTAATATGCTTGTTGAATGGGTCTACCTCTTTCACCACTGCATTAGGCACATGGGTAATAATATCCGGGTACAGCTCTTCGAAAGCCGCTCGGTAACCTTCGCCAATCGGCGCCAGATTTGGCTTGGGGTCTAAAATAATAATTTTGCCTGGTACCTGATTGGCTTTCATGTGCCACGCCATTAAACAGGCTCGCTCATACGGGGAAGGCGGGCAGCGATGCGGGGGAGGCGGTAAGGTCATGACCATCGTGCCACCCTTGAAGTTTTTCAGTTTGCTCTTTAAAGCAAACATTTCTGCGTTGGGAATATACGCATTAGGAAAATGCTTGCGAGTGTATTCTGCCGCTACTTTATCATCGCCAAACCACGCCTCGTACGCATTACGAATGCCGCCTGACAAAATCAAGAAGTCGTAATCCACCATACCATGCGTGGTGCGCACTATTTTTTTATCACGCTCAATGGCATTGACTTCGGTATTAATAAGGGTATAGCCGTATTTATTGGCTGGATTGAGCATATCGTGATTCACAAAATCTGTGTTCACAATATCAATCAGCCATTTGTTGCTCATGGGGCCAGACCAAAAGGTCGGATTACGTTCAAGTAAAATAACGTCAGCGTTGGGGATGAGTTCTTTTATGTACCGTGCTGCGGTCATACCACCCCAACCCCCACCACAAATGACCACACGAGGGCCACTGCCGCTACGGGCAACAAGCTGCTGTTGGGAATGAATAGCCGGCGTGGCCAAAGAAGAAGCGGGTAAAGCTAGCGAACCTAAGGCAATAGTAGGCGTCGCCAACATAAAATGTCTGCGATTCATGAGGTCTCCTCGTAGTCATGCCATGACATACGCCAATAAATGGATAATCAAAACTTGATCAGCCGCCAGTATAGCCAAAATTAAGTCAACGTCAAATGCCGATTAACCACTGAAGGACTACAGTAAGGTTCGCCTACGGGCAAACGTTTACGCTTTAGGTGGGAACCAGCGATACCAGGTGCCGTAAACCCAGCATGCTGCACAAAAAGAAAACGCCCACTCTAAGGTGGTAAAGAGCAATAAAGCGGAAACGGGGACTTGCCACATTGGACTGCCTAGTGCATTAGCGATTAGCGCAACGGCTGAGGCAAACGCTAACACTTTGTTGGCAAACATTTTGGCGCCTGCATTTTCTTTATGTCCACCCCAACCTAATCGTTCGAAGCTGGCATGCCAAAGGCGGTGTGCGGGACAGGCTTGAGGTTTAATAAACCCTCGCACAGTACCTTGAATAAAGAGAATAACCATGAACCAAGGGCTATAAATAAGCGCCAAGCCACTAATAACAAAACTAATAAATGCTTCCCAGCGCGCCACATTGGACCAAACAGGAGGGACATCAAACCGTAACATACATGTTCCTTTTACGAATTATTGAGATGTATTAATATATAATATTAATTTATATAATGAAAGGGCTAAATGGCAAGTAATTAAAGAGACCCTGTAGGTGTATTCGGGCTGAGTGCAACAAATTATGCTAAGTTTGTTTTCGCTTAGTTAAAGGAGATAACCATGTCAGACTTAGTTACGCGACTCGAAGACATGCTAAACACAGGCCAAGATAATTTGCTATTACGATTTGGTTTGGGCAAAGCCTATGCAGAGCAAGAGCAGTATGAAAAAGCCATAATGCATTTAAAACGTGCGCTAGAGCTGGATCCCACCCACTCCAGTTCAGGGTTTTGGTTAGGGCGTAGTTATTTTGAAGTAGGCGATCTAACAAAAGCCCATGACGTATTTGAAACGGCACGCATTACCGCTGAAACACGTGGTGATATTCAAACCGTAAAAATGATTGATGTGTTTTTACGGCGTATTGCCAAGCAGCGTTCGGCATGACAGTGATTAAAACAGTGGCCCTTTTTGCTGTCACAGCGCTAGCAGAAATTGTGGGCTGTTATTTGCCGTATCTCTGGTTAAAAGAAAAGGGCAGTCCTTGGTTATTAGTACCCAGTGTGGTTAGCCTCGCCTTATTTATTTGGCTGTTAACACTGCATCCAGCAGCAAGTGGACGAGTTTATGCCGCCTATGGCGGGGTCTATGTAGTGACGGCTTTGATTTGGTTACGAGTGATTGACGGAGCAAGTTGGTCTTGGTTTGATGTGGTAGGAGCCGGCTTAAGTTTATCTGGCATGGCCGTGATTGTTTTAGGATGGTCGCAGCAATAAAAGACACATTCACTTGCATTTGCTTACCCTAGCAAGTCCATGGCTCTTGGTATGGTGTCAGTAATGGTCTGAATACAGACATGATTTAAAGACCCATTTATCAGGAGATATGTGATGAGTAAACAGAACAGCATTCTTGATGTAGAAGCCATTCGTGAAGCAGCCAGAAAGCATGTTGAAGACGGAGCTGTCGCTTCAGGATACCAAGGTGACAGAGAAAAAATTATTTCTATGCTTAACGAGGCATTGGCCACAGAGTGGGTCTGTGTGCTGCGCTATATGCGTCATTATTTTACTGCTACGGGTATTCATAACGAATCCATTAAGGCCGAGTTTCTTGAGCACGCTCAACAAGAGCAAGCCCATGCAGATCGCATTGCAGAGCGCATTGTACAACTGAATGGCGAGCCGGATCTTGACCCAGCGACCTTAACACAACGTAGCCATGCCGAGTATGACACCAGTATGGATATTAAAGACATGATCCGTGCTAATTTAATTGCCGAGCGCATTGCCATCGAATCTTATCGTCAAATGATTGTAGAGATCGGGGATTCAGATCCTACAACGCGTCAAATGCTTGTTGAAATCATGGCCTCTGAAGAAGAGCACGCCGATGAAATGAGCGATCTATTAGGTCTATAAAGCCAGATAAAGAGATGAGCGCCGTGCTATAAGTACCGCGCTCATTTTTTTTTGCATAAATAGTCGCGGTCTGAATAGGTACATACCCATTCGGGTCTATACATGACTAACGCGGTTAGACTCATACCATTGATTAAGCCTTCAGGAAACATGACTAAAGGTAAAATGCTAAGGTAGTCTTGCACAATAATGAGCCAACTGTGCATATGAGTAAAATAGGCATACAAACCAAACGCTAGCATCGACACAGCGATAGTCAGCGCGGCGTTAAAAAAACCGGCAATAAAGGTATAGATAAATAAATGCCTAGACAAATAGCTATAGGTCAGTAAAAAAATAAAATACGTAAAACAAACTGGCCAGATGACCCCTAGTAAAAGGTTAACCCCAAAGCTATCCCACGCACTGATACCCAGTAGACTCACAAACACTAAGGCCACCGTGCCACATAGAATCGCTAGGCGCCATCCCAGACATAAAGTCAACGTTGTTAAGCCTAGAAAGTGGATGTTTAGCCCGGGCTGAATCCCAGTTTGGAGCATCCATATAGAACCTAAAATCAAGGTGGCAATAAGAGCGAGCTGAATGCGGTCGGAGTCATTATGAAGTACCCGCCAATCGGTACGACGCACGGCAATCGCTATGACTATAAAAGCAAGGACTAAGCTCATAGAAAGACTCGAAACAAGAACAGAATAGTTCTACGTTAGCACTGCTGAATCCCAAGAGCTAGCGTTAAATCTAGGTCATTTAGCTTCGATTTGCTGCGATCAGTTCATCGCCATAGCGCAACCAGATTTGGTTTTGAATGCGTTGGGCTACGTGTTCCTGCTGGGCCACGGGTACGGTATAGCGAATCTCTACCCAGTGTTGCTTGGTGTCGACGGGGTGCCAAAAAACCTCGACTTTGTTTGAGGGGGTTTCTAATAGGGCGATGGAACCTAACCGTTGGAAATGCATTAACGAATCTTGCGACCAGGGCTCGCAGACTTCGGTTGCTACCTTGATAGCTAGCTGGGTAAAGGCCTCGCGAGGAGTCGCGTAGGGCACGGCTAAACGTACATTGCCAATCACATAGGTATTCAAACTGGAGTTATTACTAATGACAGCGCTTAACAATACGCTGTTAGGTAAAATAATTGATTTACCGGTAATTTGATGAGAGCCATTCGTTTCTGAGAGGGTAAGGTTGAGCAAGTCTACATCGACTACTAGGCCTTGAACCCCACTAAGTTCTACGTGGTCACCCACATTAAAGGGTCGAGATAAGGCAAATAATGTGTAGCCCGTAATACACATAATCAGCTCTTTGGTAGACAAAACTAATGCCATGGCAAAAGCCGACAAAGACAGCGCAATGCCCACGATCTTTGTGGCCCAAATCATAATAATCAAGCAAACGGCCGTTAGAATAATAACGTTTTTAATCAAGACCAACTGCTGACGACCCTGGGAACCACGACTTAACACCCGCGCCGGAGCGGTCTGATAGCGCACATTGAGATGATTAAAAAAAATAGCGGCAATAATAACTGCCACTGAGCTCAATAATCGAGCAAACTCACCACCAAAGAAATCGTTAATCGTAGCCAGCATACTCAAAGTTTGATCCTAGGCATTAAAAGGGGCAATTATACCCTCTCTTGATCCCATCGCGTCTGCGGGGAGTGTGTTTTATCTAGCGAACGTGAACAGGCTTAGCCTCGTGCTGCTTTCCCGCACACAGCGTTGGTATAGTGGTAATATGGACTTAAGGGTCAAGCCTAGGAACAAGCACTTGGGTTTGGTTTTTTAGTTCAAGAAAATACTATTTTTTCTTCAATGGAATTCAGCTTTAGGTAGCAGAAGATGTGCTACCTTATTTTATTGTATTTCCAACGTGTCTAAGGGTTACTGATGAGCAAGACATCACTTGATAAAAGCAAAATTCGAATTCTTCTCCTAGAGGGTGTGCATCAAAACGCCATTAATACATTCAATGCAGCAGGCTATACCAACATTGAATCCATCTCTAGCGCCTTACCAGAAAGCGAGCTCAAGGCAAAGATTGCCGACGCGCATTTTGTGGGAATTCGATCTCGCACTCAGTTAACTAAAGATGTGTTTGATGTCGCTGAAAAACTAGTGGCTGTTGGGTGCTTTTGTATCGGCACCAATCAAGTCGATCTTAACGCCGCACGCGAGCGTGGCATCGTTGTGTTCAATGCGCCGCACTCTAACACCCGCTCCGTTGCCGAGCTCGTCCTTGCCGAAGCCATCATGCTCTTACGTGGGGTGCCACATAAAAGCCGTGCCGCCCATGCTGGCGAATGGCTTAAAACCGCAACGGGTTCATTCGAGGCACGCGGTAAAAAGATAGGTATTATTGGTTACGGCAATATCGGTACCCAGCTTTCTGTGTTGGCTGAAGCCTTAGGTATGCAGGTGTTGTACTACGATGTGGTCGCTAAATTGCCTTTAGGTAATGCCCGTCAGGTTGATACGCTAGACCAGCTTCTATCAGAGAGCGATGTGGTCTCTCTCCATGTGCCCGAGCTGCCCTCTACCTACATGATGATCGGTGAAAAAGAGCTCAACACAATGAAGCCTGGTGCCATTTTAATTAATGCGGCGCGCGGTACAGTGGTTGATATCGATGCGTTAAAAGGCGCACTGGACAGCAAGCACCTAGCCGGTGCGGCGATTGACGTGTTTCCTATCGAGCCGCGCTCTAACAAAGACGAGTTTATTAGCCCATTACGTGGCATCGATAATGTCATTCTCACGCCTCACGTGGGTGGTTCCACTCAGGAAGCCCAGGCCAATATTGGTATCGAGGTGGCGCAAAAACTCGTGAAATACAGCGACAACGGTACCTCGGTGTCTTCTGTTAACTTCCCCGAGCTCGCTTTGCCTTCTCACCCCAACAAGCACCGTATTTTGCATGTGCATAAAAACCAGCCAGGCATGTTGGGCGCCATTAACACCGTTTTTGCCAATAACAGCATTAATGTCAGTGGGCAGTTTTTACAAACTGACGAGGCCGTAGGCTATGTAGTGATTGACGTGGATGCAGATCATTCGCAGTTGGCCTATCAAGCCCTTAAAGAAATTCCCGGTACCATGCGCTGCCGTGTGCTGTACTAGTAGTTAGCGCCTAGTCTATCTAAACCCTAGGAAAGCCCTAGGGTTTTTTCTTGGCAAAGTAATCTAACGATGCATATCCTTACAGAAGCAGCAAACTGGCTTTGGTTACAACAGCAGGTCAATGTGTCCGCTTTAGCGCGTCATTTGGAAATAAGTCCAAGGGCAGCACAAAAAATACTAGTGCAGCTTGAAACGCAGACCATAGTAAAGCAGCAACCTTCTGGTTGGACGGTGGCGCCTATGCCGGCTCACTTCTTTCAAAAAAAAGGACGTAGTTTAGGGCGCACCCTAACGATATACCAACGTCCTCGCCATGGCAGTCAGGTTATCGGGGTTATCGCACCACACGTTGATTTTTTAACCCATCAGCAACGTAGTTCATGGTGGCTAGTCTGTAATAGCCAAGGCCGTATTGGTTATATTGATACCGATGCATTGCGTTTAGTACAGCTTGACGCGCCCTAAGGCAAAACGCAATGACCGCGTTTTAGCAGCCTTGATTTCCTGTTACGTCAAGGTAACTGGTCATTTTATGATGCAGTGATAACGGCTAGGCTTGGATTGCAAAGGGTTAGGTGCTAATCTTAGTTGTTTTCATAATATAAAAAATGCTTTTTTTGCTAGAAAACACAAAAAAAAATAGCGCAATTGCTTTTTTGCGCCGTAAAATAAATTTTCGCCGTTTATCTATTTAAAGCATTTGCTTAGGTTGAAATATCGTGTCAGAAATTGAATCCACTCGTATAGAGGAAGACCTTTTAGGTCAAGTTGAAGTCCCATCAAGCGCCTATTACGGCGTGCAAACCTTGCGTGCTATCCACAACTTTACGTTGTCTGATGTGCCGCTCTCTGCTTACCCTGATTTTATTGTGGCTTTAGCTATGGTAAAACAGGCAGCCGCTGCCGCTAACCATGAGTTAGGTTATTTAAGCGATCGCAAGCATCAAGCCATTACCACAGCTTGTCAGCGTATCATTAATGGCGAATACCACGACCAGTTTGTTGTAGACATGATCCAAGGCGGTGCCGGGACCTCTACCAACATGAATGCTAACGAGGTCATAGCCAATATCGCCCTAGAAAGCTTAGGCTGTGCAAAAGGGGATTACCACGAGGTTCACCCCAATAACGATGTGAACATGGCGCAGTCTACCAACGATGCCTACCCAACAGCCATTCGTTTAGGTTTGCTATTAGGTCATAACCAGCTTTTGAGCAGTCTAGAGCAGTTGGTGGATGCATTTAAGGCCAAAGCCACTGAATTCGATCACATCTTAAAAATGGGTCGTACTCAACTGCAAGACGCGGTGCCCATGACCTTAGGTCAAGAGTTCAACGCTTTTGCCACTAATCTCGAGGAAGACCTGGTGCGTTTGCGTACCTTGGTTCCAGAAATTATGTGTGAAATGAACTTGGGTGGTACAGCCATTGGTACAGGCATCAATGCCGACCCGGCTTACCAAGCCCTTGCCGTGCGCGCATTAGCTCAAGTCAGTGGTCAGCCTGTCAAAGCCGCTTCGGACTTGGTCGAAGCCACTTCTGATATGGGTGACTTTATTCTGCATTCTGGCATGCTAAAGCGCACCGCCATGAAGCTCTCTAAGATCTGTAACGACTTACGTTTGCTTTCCAGTGGCCCACGTACTGGCATCAATGAAATTAATTTGCCACCACGTCAACCTGGCAGTTCAATTATGCCAGGCAAGGTAAACCCAGTTATCCCCGAGGCCGTGAATCAGGTTGCATTCCAAATTGTTGGCAACGACATAGCCATTACGATGGCCGCCGAAGCCGGTCAGTTGCAGTTAAACGTAATGGAACCGCTCATCGCCTACAAAATGTTTGAGTCAGTGCGTCTATTACAGCGCTCTATGGATATGCTGCGCGAGCTCTGTGTCGACGGCATTACGGCTAATGAACAGCATTGTGTGCACCTTGTCGAGCAATCTATTGGTTTAGTTACCGCCTTGAACCCTTACATCGGGTATCAAAATTCTTCTCGTATTGCTAAAAAGGCACTGGCTACAGGCCGTGGCATTTTAGAGCTAGTACGTGAAGAGCAGCTACTAGACGAAGAAATGCTGGCAGACATTTTGACACCTCAAAATATGATTGCACCTCGCTTGGGATCAGTTAAAAACTAATCTAAGCATATAGGAACGGCATTAAGGCATGGCTAATCCCCATGCCTTTTTGTTTTTGCCAATAAAAAAGGCACCTAAACGATGCCTTGGTAAAAAGAGTCATGCCGAGCCTGCTACATACCCGTTAAGGTGTGAAGGATGGCAGTTAGTGAGGGAGTTCAGTTTTAGACAGCCCTGAGAGCGCTGCACTTAAACTATAAAGGGGCGCAAAGGACTCGGCACTGGCCATCGGCCATGAGGCACGGAATACCGTTTGTCTGTACTCACCTCGTAACAACTCGCCTTTTTCTAAATCAGGAAAGAGAGCAGAAAGAACGCGGACCTCGCCGTTTTCTAAACGACGCGCTATATGATGCGGACGTAATTCAGCCGGGTGGTGCAAGCCTGCTGCACGCAAAAGTTCCGCTAAGGCTTTAAGCGTATTGTTGTGATAGCTAGCAACGCGCAATGATTTGTCAGAGACCACGAGTGCTTTTTGACGCAACGGGTCTTGTGTGGTGACCCCAGTAGGGCATTTGCCGGTATGACAAGTTAACGCTTGAATACAACCAATAGCAAACATAAAGCCACGCGCACTATTACACCAGTCGGCGCCTAACGCCATAATACGTGCCATATCAAATGCACTGATAATTTTGCCTGAGGCGCCTATTTTAATTTGCTCACGTAGTCCAATGCCAACCAAGGTGTTATGAACTAGTCGTAGTCCTTCAACCAGTGGAACACCCACGTGATTCATGAACTCTACCGGTGAAGCCCCTGTACCGCCCTCGGCCCCATCCACCACGATGAAATCGGGTGTGATTTGGGTCTCGAGCATGGCTTTAGCAATGGCGAACCATTCCCACGGGTGACCAATAGTGAGCTTAAAGCCCACCGGTTTACCACCGGATAGGTCACGGAGCTGCTTGACAAACTGCAGCAGTTCAATCGGGGTAGTGAAGGCGCTGTGTTGGGGCGGAGAAATACAATCTTGCCAAACAGGTACATCGCGCGCTGCGGCAATCTCAGGGGTGACTTTAGCGCCCGGTAAAATACCCCCCTGACCCGGTTTTGCGCCTTGGGATAGTTTGATTTCAATCATTTTTACTTGTTCTTGACGGGCGCGCTCGGCAAAACGTTCAGGGGAAAAATTGCCGTGCTCGTCTCGACAGCCAAAATAACCGGAACCGATATTCCAAATGAGATCCCCGCCGTATTTAGCATGATAACGACTGATGCCGCCTTCGCCGGTGTCGTGGGCAAAATTACCTAGTACGGCGCCTCGGTTTAGGGCCATCACCGCATTTGCTGATAGCGCGCCAAAGCTCATGGCGGAAATATTGAATACCGATAATGCATAGGGTTGAGTGCAGTCTGGGCCACCTACGGTGACTTTAAAGTTGACGTCTTTAATTTGACTGGGGATCATAGAGTGATTGATCCATTCGTACCCCGGGCTATACACGTCGTATTGGGTCCCAAAAGGTTGTTTGTCTTCTTGTTGTTTAGCCCGCTGATACACTAAGGAACGGGCCGCACGTGAAAAGGGCAGTTGTTGATCATCACTTTCCATAAAATACTGACGTATTTCAGGGCGAATAAACTCGAAAAGAAAACGTAAATTGCCGATAACGGGGTAGTTACGGCGAATAGCATGTTTAGTTTGAGTTAGGTCAATGAGACCTAAAAAGCTGAGGCCAATAAAAGGAATCGCTAAAATCCACCACGCCGCACTCTTTTGAAGTGCGAATAGGCTGAATACTGCAGCAGCAAGGATAACAACATAAAATGCAGTATAGCGGGTCAACAAACGTTGCATGAAAGACTCCAAAAGGGTCAATGAAAGTCCAAGTTCAAAATAGTTTAATCATAGGCTATTCTGGCATTTATATACATCTATTCCACACCTATTACCTACACAAGAAAATGTTATGGTTGCACAAAGTATTTACGATATTGACTTTATTGAACTTTATAAAACGCATAAAAAACAGGCGGCGCGTCCTAAATCTTCCCCAGATCGATGGGATCAAAAAGCTGAAGCCATTGAAGTAGGGCAGTTAGATACGCCTTATACCCGTGCCTTTATCGAGGCAATGGCTTTAAAGCCAACCGATACATTATTAGATGTAGGTAGTGGGTCGGGCGCTATTGCGGTCTTAGCCGCGCCCTCTGTCCAGCGTGTCTATGCATTAGATTTCAGTGCAGGCATGTTGGACAAATTACAACTCAATGCGCAGCACTATGGGGCGCATAATATAAAAACATTATGTAAAGATTGGGATGAGGGTTGGGCAGATGTGCCGCAGTGCGACATTGTCACTGCCTCTCGTTCCACTTTAGTTGAAGACATGGCCAGTGCATTGCTTAAGCTAGAGTCCAAAGCAAAACGGCATGTTTATTTAACCTACCCAGCTCATATCGAATTTGGTGCATCGAGCGCTATCGACAGCTCGCAAACGCCCGAGCTTGCGACACCCAGTTATTTATATGTGCTGGCCATCTTGCACCAATTAGGGCGACGCGCTCAGTTGCGTTTCATTAGCAATACCTCGTCTGAGTTGGGTAAAACTCAGGATGTAGACTGGGCGTTAATTGATTGGGAAGTTTAAAGTAACCATTCAATAGGTAATTTAGAAATAAATTGCAGCCACCAGCGACTAAAAAAACTCGTGCCCGGCTCTGTGTCATGAATTTGAGGCACACTGTACTCATCTTCGCGCTCGATCCAATGCACTTTGTTTTTATCATTTAGCACGACCTGGTAACTTTCATAAGGGATTTGGTTATCAAACAGCGCAGAAATGTCTTTGGCTAAGGTGGGGCTATGGATAACAAAGCCTAGCTCGGTATTTAAATGGGCTGAGCGCGGATCAAAATTAAAAGAGCCAATGAAAACTCGCTTGTTATCAATGGAAAAAGTCTTAGCATGTAAGCTAGAGCCCGAGCTACCAAATGAATTTTTGCCTATTTTTTGTAAGTTACCTGATGAGTTGCTTTTTAATTCATATAGCTCGATGCCTGAGTGCAAAATACTTTTACGTCTTTTCATGTAGCCGGCATGCACAGCGCCCACATCGGTGGCTTCATACGAGTTGGTTAAAATACGAATGGTTAAATTAGGGTTATCGGCCAGTACCGAAAAACTTTGTACACCTGTTTTAGTAGGTACAAAATAAGGCGAAATTAAGTCTAAGGTAAATTCTGGCGTTCCAACGGCGTGCTGTAACTGATACGTTAACAGCTGTTCGGGGCTGGCTTGACCTAAAGCCTTAGCTGGGTCGTCACTAACAATTTCTGTTTTGACCCACTCAACCTCTAGTTTACGTTCAACTAGATGTTGTATTATTTCGGCTTGACGCACGACTTCAAAATATTCTTTGGCTCTGTCTGGATTGCTTTGAATGAGCGCACTCAAGTCAAGCTGGTCTAAGGTTTGGTGACTGCGTAAGGTCACAATTTGATTAATCGGGTAGGATAAAGGGCTATCCCAGTAACGATCAAAATCAACGGACACATCGTCAACGACCTTACCCATGGCAATAACATCTAAATCCGCAAACAGCACTTGGTCTGTCGCACCAAAATATTCGTCACCGATATTGCGTCCACCCACAATAGTGACTGTGTTATCAATCGTAAACGACTTATTGTGCATACGATGATTTAAACGCTTAAAATCAAACACATAGCCTAAGCGTTTGACAGTGCGAAATGGAAAAGGGTTAAAAACCCGCACTTCAATGTTTCTATGCTGATGCAATAAAGCCAATTGCGTATCTAGCTTATCTATACCATTGTCATCTAGCAGTAAACGTATGCGTACGCCGCGGTTAGCCGCCTCGTACAAGCTGTTTAGCAGCATATAGCCCGTCGTATCAGCGCGCCAAATATAATATTGGACATCGATGGTTTTCTCAGCAACACGTGCTAATAAAGCCCGAGCTGCAAACGCATCATGTGGGTCGGCTAACGACCGAATACCACTGAGTTCGGGGTGCTCTTGGGCTAAAGGTTTTAATGCCGCACCTATTGAGGTATGAAGGGCTTCTTCGGTGCTTAGGGCTGTTGAAGGTATTCTGTCTTGAAGGGCAGGTAAGCTGCAGGCTGTCAGCACTGATAACGCTACGCTAAGCAGTAAAATGCGTTGGAAAGAAGAAGAAAAAACGGTGCGAAAGCGCATCATAATAAAAAAACAAAAACAGACAATAAATTGATCATACCTGAACCTTTAGTACTGAGCGTGATCAAATTCTTAACGGCATAGGCAAAAAGTAATAAAATGCAAGCTTAAATAACCTAAATAAAGGATGCTTAGGTTGTCTACGCTATGTAGCTCTTTACCTTAGACAACAGGGTTTTGGCGCAAAAAGAATAAAAAAACCCGCTTGAGTTCAAGCGGGTTTTTCTATCAATACTAGGCTGTTATTTATATTGATTGATTATGCGTTGTTTACATTGCTCGACTAAATGCGGCTCTATTTTTTCCAAAAGGCTGAGACTGGTGTCGGGATGAATGCTAGACCACGAACCATAAGCTCTAGGGCTAAAGAGCGATGCCGTGTTGGGATTAAATGAAGCCACTAGCCGTTTTTTGGTTTGGTGATAAATTTGAACCAAGGCTGAGTCAGGAGCGGTAGTCGTAGTAAAACGTTCGCCATCAATGGTAATTTCATTCGCCATAATTTCCTTTTTAGCTCTTTGGCAGAATGCCCGGGGCGAGCAAGTCGGTATAAATAACCCCATAAAAAAATGCCCGCTAGAGGCGGGCGGCGGTAACCCAGTATTGCATTAGTAATGCCACATTATGCATCCACCTTGTATGGGTAACAGGTTGGCATGAACAAGATGTTCAACTCGAAATGTAGATCTATCTTAACGTTGATGAGCGGTGATATCAACCCCCACTTTGTGTAAGGTTGTGTCAACCCAAGTCTTTAGGTTTCATGTACTACAGTGCAAGAACAAGGCTTACTTTAGCGGATCTGTACCTATTATTTCTTGGATTAATTTAATAAAACGCCTCATAATCATGTCTAAAAAACGCTTATTTACCCCTTCAGCACGCGTCTTATAACGTAGCGTTTATTTAAATGTATTGCTGGTGTTACAAACCGTTTGATTTTTTAATTATAATTATATTTCTGTAAGTAATTTAGGGCGGTTGCACTTTTTATGGGTTAATAAAGTAGGTCTTTAAGATCGTTTAAGCTTTAATTAATTTGCATTGGAATAGTAACCGGGCCATCATTAATTAAATGCACATCCATGTCAGCTCCAAATTGGCCTGTGGCAATCTGAGGGTAGGCCGCTTTTGCTTTACTGATAAATTGATCATAAAGTTGCTCGGCTAAGTCAGGAGGCGCGCATTTAGTGAAGCTTGGGCGATTGCCGCGCTGCGTATCAGCAGCTAAAGTGAACTGACTAACCAATAAAATACCCCCGTTTATTTGCTGTACATTCAAGTTCATTTTTCCTTCTGCATCAGCAAAAATTCGTAAATTTATTATTTTTTTTAAAGCGTTGTCTAAGGTGGTGGAGGTATCCGTGGGCTCAGCACACACAAAGACCAATAAGCCTTTGCTGATTGCGCCTACTGTGTTTTCTGCAATGTGCACCTCAGCTTGCTTTACACGTTGAATTAAAATTAACATCGTTGTATACCTGTGTTTATATGGAAAGGAGTATATTTTGAGTACAATGGATTTATGAGATAAATCTCGTAACAACGCATGACATTTATGTCCCTGAAGCATAATTGATTATTCAAAAATGGAGAGCGTCCATGAATAACATGAGTCGGCGCCAGTTTTTTAAGGTAACAGGGGGCACATTAGCGGGGTCTAGTATGGCTCTGTTAGGCGTCACGCCTACACCCGCGGTCGCTGCGGCAAGACAATACAAGCTTGAACGCATGACCGAAACCCGTAGCACCTGTCCTTATTGTTCTGTAGCCTGTGGAATTTTACTTTATAGCTTAGGCGATGGCGCAAAAAACGCCAAAGCCAGTGTTCTTCACATCGAAGGCGACCACGACCACCCGGTAAACCGGGGCACTCTTTGTCCTAAAGGGGCAGGTCTAGTCGACTTCATTCATAGTCCCAACCGTTTGAAATACCCCGAATACCGAGCCCCAGGCTCTGATAAATGGGAACGTATTTCTTGGGATGATGCTTACACCCGTATCGCTAAACTCATGAAAGAGGACCGCGATGCTAACTTCATTCAACGATCAGACGACGGAAAAATTGTAAACCGTTGGACAACAACCGGTATGCTAGCGGCCTCGGCCAGTAGTAACGAAGTGGGATACATTACCCACAAGGTTGTTCGCACAATGGGTATGCTCGTATTCGATAATCAAGCGCGTGTTTGACACGGTCCGACGGTGGCAGGTCTTGCCCCGACGTTTGGCCGCGGCGCGATGACGAACCATTGGGTCGACATCAAAAACGCTGACGTGATTTTGATTATGGGCGGGAACGCAGCCGAAGCTCACCCCTGTGGTTTTAAATGGGTAACTGAAGCCAAGGCAAATCGTGGTGCAAAACTTATTGTTGTTGACCCACGTTTTAATCGTTCTGCATCCGTAGCCGATTTATATGCACCTATCCGTACGGGCACAGATATTGTGTTCTTGGGTGGTGTCATCAAATATTTGCTCGACAACGATCTAATCCAGCACGAATATGTCAAAAATTACACTGACATGTCTTTTGTCGTGCGCGAAGACTTTGACTTTGAAGACGGTCTTTTCTCTGGTTACAACCCAGAGACACGTACCTATGACAAAGCCAGTTGGGATTACGAGCTAGACGAGAACGGCGAGGTCGTCACTGATCCGTCATTGTCACACCCACGTTGTGTTTACAATTTGTTGCGTAAGCATTACGAGCGCTATACACCAGAAATGGTGAACCGCGTTTGTGGTACACCTGTGGATAAATTCCAACAGGTATGTGAACTCTTAGCCACAACCCATACACCAGATCGTGCTGGTACCATCTTGTACGCACTAGGTTGGACACAGCACTCAATCGGCTCACAAATCATTCGCACTGGCGCAATGATGCAGTTGCTATTGGGTAATATCGGTATTGCTGGGGGTGGGATGAACGCATTGCGCGGACACTCCAACATTCAAGGTCTGACAGACATTGGGCTCATGTCCAATTTGTTGCCGGGCTACCTCACTCTACCTAACGAAGCCGAGCAAGACTTTGATGGTTATATTGCAGCTCGCGCGTTGAAACCTTTACGTAAAAATCAGCTCAGTTACTGGAGCAATTACAAGAAGTTTCACGTTAGCTTAGCTAAAGCTTGGTGGGGCGATTACGCCCATGAGTACAACAATTACGCCTACGACTATCTACCAAAGCTAGACAAGCTTTACGATATGCTCCAAGCGTACGAGCTCATGAACAAAGGCGAAATTAATGGTTATATCTGTCAAGGGTTTAACCCATTAGCGGCTGCGCCCAACAAGGCCAAGCTTATAAAAGGTTTCTCCAAGCTAAAATTCATGGTCATCATGGATCCTTTAGCTACAGAAACTTCCGAGTTCTGGCGTAATGCAGGCGAATCTAATGACGTAGACACGGCTTCTATTAAAACCGAAGTCTTCCGTTTACCCACTTCTTGCTTTGCCGAAGAAGACGGCGCATTGGTGAACTCCGGTCGCTGGTTACAGTGGCACTGGAAGGCCGCCGAGCCACCTGCAGAGGCAAAAACTGACATCGAAATTATGGCGACCCTCTATCACCATATTCGAGAGCTCTACAAGAAAGAGGGCGGTACCTTTGCAGACCCGATCAACAATGTGTATTGGCCATACAGCAATCCAGTGCATCCCACTGCCGAAGAGCTGGCCAAGGAACTAAACGGCCGTGCAATTACGGATGTGTTAGATGCCAATGGCAACGTAATCCGCAAGGCAGGCGAACAATTAGCTGGCTTTGGCGAGATGCGTGACGATGGTTCTACACTAGGTGGTTGCTGGATCTACGCCGGTTCATGGACCGAAGCAGGCAACATGATGGCACGCCGTGATAACAGCGATCCTACTGGCATTGGTCAAACCCTTAATTGGGCTTGGGCTTGGCCAGCAAACCGTCGCGTGTTATATAACCGTGCATCCTGTGACCTCGATGGCAAACCGTTCGATCCAACCCGTTCGCTCGTCCATTGGGATGGTAAAAAATGGACCGGCGCAGACGTACCTGACTTCAAAATCGACGAGCTACCAGGCAGTGGGATGGGGCCGTTTATTATGAACCCCGAAGGTACAGCGCGCTTCTTTGCTCGCAAGGGGCTAGCCGAAGGACCTTTCCCTACTCACTACGAGCCATTCGAAACACCATTGGGTTATAACCCCTTGTTCAAAGACAACGACAAGGCAACAAGTAATCCAGCTGCACGCGTGTTTAAAGACGATTGGGCCGAGTTCGGAAAAGTAGACAAGTTCCCGTATGTGGGCACTACCTATCGTATTACCGAACACTTCCACTATTGGACTAAGAACGTTCGACTGAATGCTATTATTCAACCCGAGCAGTTTGTGGAAATCGGTGAAGAGCTCGCAGAGAGCAAAGGCATTAAGCACGGCGACTTAGTCAAAGTGTCTTCAAATCGAGGCTACATTAAAGCTAAAGCAGTAGTGACAAAACGCATAGTTAGCTTAGATGTAGATGGCACACGAGTGCACCAGGTGGGTATTCCTATCCATTGGGGCTTTGTAGGACTGACTAAACCCGGTTTCTTGGCGAATACCTTAACCCCATTTGTGGGCGACGGAAACTCGCAAACGCCCGAGTTCAAGTCCTTCCTCGTAAACGTGGAAAAGGCATAAGGAGATCGTAATGGCATTAAAAGCAATGGACATTAAGCGTCGTTCAGCGACCACGACTCCTCCGCCTGGCGTACGTCATCCTATCGAAGGCACCGAAGGCGTAGCCAAACTGATCGATACCACCAAGTGTATCGGTTGTAAGGCGTGTCAGGTGGCTTGTATGGAGTGGAATGACCTGCGTGACGACATCGGTATTAACACAGGGGTGTACGACAACCCTGCGGATCTGACCGAAAACACGTGGACTCTAATGCGTTTTACAGAATATGTAGACGACAAAGGAGACCTCGAATGGCTCATTCGTAAAGATGGCTGTATGCACTGTGAAGACCCAGGCTGTTTAAAAGCCTGTCCGTCTCCTGGTGCAATTGTTCAACATACGAATGGTATCGTCGACTTTAACCAAGAGAACTGTATTGGTTGTGGGTACTGTATTACGGGATGTCCTTTTGATATCCCACGTATCTCTAAAACTGATCAGAAAGCTTACAAATGTACGCTTTGTTCTGACCGCGTTGCCGTGGGTCAAGAGCCTGCTTGTGTAAAAACCTGTCCTACCGGTGCCATTGTATTTGGCACCAAAGAAGACATGAAAGTGCATGCAGCAGAGCGTATTGTGGACTTAAACTCTCGAGGTTACGAGCACGCTGGTTTATACGATCCCCAAGGTGTGGGTGGCACGCACGTTATGTATGTGCTGCATCACGCAGACAAGCCAGAAATTTACGCTGACTTGCCACGGGATCCTCAAATCAGTCCTATGGTTTCATTCTGGAAAGGCATGGCCAAACCCTTTGGGGTCGCAGCCATGGCATTAACGGCATTTGCTGGATTTATCCATTACATGCGCCGAGGCCCAGTAGAGACCACCGAGGAAGACGAGCGTGCTGCTAAGGCGGAGGATGAAAACCATGTCTGACAAAAAGTACCCCATCGTTAGGTATACAGCGGGCGAGCGTATCAACCACTGGATTACCGCGATAACCTTTATACTGTTGACGGCATCGGGTTTGGCTCTCTTTCACCCAGCTTTCTTTTGGTTATCCAATTTACTAGGAAGCCCTACGTGGACACGTATTCTGCACCCCTTTATTGGTGTGGTTATGTTCCTCAGCTTCTTTATCTTGGCTTTCCGCTTGATGCGATTCAATCGTTTCACGAAAAAAGACAGCGAGTGGCTAAGTGCTATGCCCAAGGTACTCAGAAATGAAACAGAAGGCGTGCCGACCACCGGTCGTTATAACGCTGGTCAAAAGCTACTGTTTTATGTATTGATTATCTTAATGCTTGGTTTGTTAGCATCGGGTATTGTTATTTGGCGCGAGTACTTCTCGTACTTGTTTGGCATTGACATGATCCGTCTTGCTTCTGTGGTGCATGCTCTCTTTGCCTTCTTGTTGATTTGTGCCATTATTGTGCACATCTATGCAGCAATTTGGGTTAAAGGTTCTGTGCGTGCTATGACACGAGGTACCGTTAGCCGAGGCTGGGCTTGGAAAAACCACCGCGACTGGTTCCGCGAAGAAATTCGCAAACAAGACGTAAAGTAGTTTTCCCCCGGCTTTATAGCTAAAAAGAGGCTGCTATCGTTCTTACGGTAGCAGCCCTGTTTTTCTAGGAGTCCTGATGCAGCGCATCTTATCCCGTGGTGAAATCGAAGGGTTAGATCACACCCATATTCCTCGTTTAGCACAGCCCGAGGAACGCTCTGTGTTCCAAGAGCGTGCAAACCGTCTGCGCCAATTGGCAGCAGAAAGTTCAATCGGTGATTATTTATTAGTTATGGCCCACGTGGCCGAGGCACAGCAAGCCGCACTGTTGCGTTATACAACTATCCCAGGCGCAGCCAAAGAGCAGGTCGATCGTGCCCAAGCGCACGGTATGCCTCCTTTGCAAGCCACAGGTTGGAAGCGTGATGGTACATGGCTTGCCATATTGGCAGATATTGTGCAGCATGTGCAGGCTCAGGCAGAAATGCCCGATGCTGTAAAAACCATTTGCCAAAATATAATAGGTGAAATAGCAACCAAAACAGACAGCCTAGAGCACCTTGCTGACGCTTTGTTGGCGCGCTTTGACGAAGGGGTGGATGCCGCGCGTGCACCTTTTGTGATGGCCGCATTACAAGTCTATTGGACGCGTCTTGGCATTAACTTTCCAGAGGGCGATCTACCTATCATCACCCCGTTTGGTGTGTGCCCTTGTTGCGGTAGTTTGCCTGTGTCAAGTATTGTGCGCATAGGTGGGTCACGCGATGGCATGCGTTACGCTATTTGCGGCTTGTGCTCTACCGAGTGGCATGTGGTTCGTGTTACATGTACCCATTGTGAAGACACAGAAAAAATTACTTATCACTCTATCGAAGCAGGGTCTGAAGCCATAAAAGCTGAATCGTGTGGCAAGTGCAATACGTATAGAAAGATTTTCTACCAAAATAAAGACCAAATGGTCGAAGCCGTGGCAGATGATCTGGCTACCCTCGAGTTAGATATGCTGATGGGCGAAGAAGGTTTTTATCGCGTTAGCGACAACCCTTTTTTATGGCAACAGCACCAAACTGAAGACTAAGCTTATTCATGCCTCAATCTGATTTATTAGCGCAAGCCGCGCACATACCTTCTATTGATCGTTTGTTGCAGTTACCTGCGATTCAAGCCTTAACGCAGCAGCACGGCCATACGTTAGTGACTCAGCACTTGAGGCATTTTCAAGCACAACTGCGCCAACGCGCACTAGCACAAAAATTACGTCATGCAGACTTAGCGCTTTCTCAATTAGCCGAACAGTTTGCACGGCAACTGCAGCATGATTTGCAACCCAAACTGCGCCCCATGATTAACCTAACAGGGACTGTGTTGCACACCAATCTCGGGCGCGCTTTATTACCTGACGCCGCTATTGATGCCGTCGTAACCGCTTTAACCACGCCGTCAAATTTAGAGTTTGATGTAGAAACTGGTAAACGCGGAGATAGAGACGATTTGGTCGAAGCCTTGTTATGTGAACTCACGGGGGCAGAGGCCGCAACGGTGGTAAATAACAATGCCGCAGCTGTATTGCTGATGCTCAGCACCTTTGCTCAAGAAAAAGAAGTGGTGGTGTCTCGGGGTGAACTCGTTGAAATTGGTGGTGCTTTTCGTATTCCTGACATTATGAAACGGGCTGGTGCTCGTTTGGTCGAGGTAGGTACCACGAATCGTACGCATGCCTTTGATTATGCTGATGCTATTACTGAAAACACCGCTATGCTGATGAAAGTTCATTGCAGTAATTACGCTGTGATGGGTTTTACCAAAGAGGTCAGTCTTAACGAGCTCGTGCAAATCGGGCGTCAAAAAGGCATTCCTACCACCGTCGACTTAGGCAGTGGTACCTTAGTGGACTTAGCTAAATGGGGCTTGCCCTCTGAGCCCACCGTTAAACAAACCGTCCAGGCGGGTGCGGATTTGGTCACTTTTAGTGGCGATAAACTTTTAGGTGGGCCCCAGGCAGGCATTATTGTGGGTAGCAAAGACTCTATTCGCGCCTTAAAGAAAAACCCACTAAAAAGAGCATTACGCGTAGGTAAGCTGACCTTAGCGGCGCTTGAGCCCGTCCTTGCGCTTTATCGTAGCCCAGAGTTTTTGGCAGAAAAGCTCACTACGTTAGCTTTATTCACACGCCCTCAGGCTGAAATGAAACGACAGGCGCAGGTATTGCAGCCTCTACTACAGAACGCGTTAGGGGCCGAGTACGACGTGGCCGTCGAGCCCATGTTTAGCCAAATAGGCAGCGGCGCAATGCCGGTAGATGTATTACCTAGTTATGGCTTGGTGGTGCAATTCGTTGGCTCAGGGCGCGCGGGCAGTGCCATTATTAAAATAGAAAATTGGTTACGTATGCAGCCCCGTCCCGTTATTGGTCGGATTCATCGCGATACGCTTTATTTAGATCTGCGTTGTTTGCGTGATGTGGATATTCCTTTATTACAAGCTCAGTGGAGTCAAGCGCTAGCATGATTGTGGGTACAGCAGGTCACATTGACCATGGTAAAACCGCATTGGTTCGGGCCTTAACGGGCGTCAATACGGATCGTCTTGATGATGAAAAACAAAGAGGCATCACCATTACGTTGGGCTATGCGTACACGCCTTTGGTTAATGGTGACGTATTAGGTTTTGTGGATGTACCCGGGCACGAAAACCTCGTGCACACCATGGTGGCCGGTGCAACGGGTATTGATTATGCATTGCTTGTGGTAGCAGCCGATGACGGCATCATGCCACAAACTCACGAACACGTTGCCATTCTGTCACTGCTTGGGTTGAAACGTGGCAGTGTGGTAATCAATAAAGCCGATCGGGCCGATCCCGAGGCCATCCAACAACTCAAAAACGATTTACAGCAGCTTCTACAGCACACGTTTTTAGCTGATGCTTTGTATTTTGAAACGGACAGCTTGTCGGGCCAGGGCATTGAAGCCCTTAAGGCTCATTTAGAAGATCAAGCCATGGCCGTGGCTCAGCGCCATTCACAGGGGCTTTTTCGCTTGGCTGTGGATCGCGTGTTTACGCTTGAAGGGCAGGGCACGGTCTTAACCGGAACCGTTCACTCGGGTCAAATTGCTGTGCAAGATGATCAATCCCATTTGCGTTTAATGCCACAAAACAAAGCAGTTCGCATACGCAGTATTCATGCACAAAACACCCCCAGCCCAGTAGCTAAAGCAGGGCAGCGTTGCGCCTTAAACATAGCCGGAATAGCTAAAGAAGAAATCGAACGTGGCAATTGGATTGCGGATAGCCGCTGCTTTGTGCCAAGCACGCATATTGATGTACGTTTAGAGCTATTGGCTTATGGTGACACCACTCTTAAAACATGGACGCCAGTGCATGTACATGTGGGGGCTGCGCATTACGTGGCCCATGTGGTGCCATTAAGCCAAGATCTTATCCGCTCGAATCAAACCGCATTCGCCCAACTTGTGTTTGATGAGCCCGTTTGCGTTATGCCCGGAGACAGGTTCATTGTCCGCAATGCGCAAGCCAAATTAACCATTGGCGGGGGCCAAGTCCTAGATGCCAATGCACCAGATCGTAAACGACGTTCTTTAGCTCGACTTGCTTGGCTAGACGCCGTAGAAACGTATTTAGATGGCAAAGGAATCGCGCCCCTATTACGTCAAGCTCCGTATGGGCTCGATCAGTCTTTTTTACATAGACTAACGGCCACCGAGCCTACTCAGCTCGAGTTACCCGCCGAGTCGCTATGGGTAAGCGCGCCACGTTCGAGCACCGCACAAGTCTTAATCCATAACAATGCCTGGGAGCAATTATTAGCTCGGATTGAAACCGTACTTGCTGAAACCCATGAACGCTATCCCGATGAGCCAGGAGTAGAGGCGGCGCGTTTGCGACGTATGGTGGCTCCTCGAGCGCCAGACTCACTTTGGTTTGGTGCATTGCATGAGCTGCTACAGCGTCAACGTCTGGCACTTAATGGACCATGGTATAGGCTTAGTGGCCATACGGTCAGTTTCAGTCCCAAAGAAGAAGCCATTGCTTTGCAGTTGATTCGGCTATGCCATGAAGGGCGTTACAACCCACCGTGGGTGCGGGATATGGCCCAGACCTTAGAAGTGCCCGAGGATGAATTACGTGCTTTAGGGCGTAAGCTGGTGCGCCAAGGCGTCGTCTACCAAGTGGTGCGCGATTTATACTATCATCGTGATGCCATTTTAGAACTAGCCGCTCGTCTAGCCGAATTGGCCGAGCCAAATGGCGTCAAAGCAGCCGAGTTTCGCGATAGCTTAGCCTTAGGGCGCAAACGAACGATACAAATTTTAGAGTTTTTCGAAAGAATTGGTTATACTCGTCGATTACGGGATAAACATCTAATCCGTCCAGGAAATACCGTTTTTAATCAAACCACCCTAGAGCGTGGTCTAGATTCATAGGAAAGCATTCGTGTCTGGTGATGCGGCTGGGCTTCAAACCCAGTTGGGGGTGTTAGACACTCCTAGGTAGGTTCGACTCCTGCTGCTTTCCGCCATCTCATTATTTGACCTTACAAGTGCAACGTGCTTTGCCTTGCTATTCGAGTTTCGGAGTCTTTCATGTCAAATACCTCTTCTTCGCCAACTCCTCGATTAACATCATTAGCGCATGGTGGTGGCTGCGGCTGTAAAATTGCGCCTGGGGTGTTGTCTGAGTTGTTAGCCTCTATGCCTGCTATGTCGGCTTACCCTAATTTACTGGTAGGCACCGATACCGCCGATGATGCAGCGGTGTATCAACTCAATGACGAGCAAGCACTGATAGCAACCACCGATTTTTTTATGCCTGTGGTCGACGACCCATATCAGTTCGGGCGCATTGCGGCCACCAATGCGTTATCGGATGTGTATGCGATGGGTGGTACCCCCATTATGGCCCTAGCCATAGTAGGTATGCCCATCAACACCTTATCCAAAGACGATATTGCACAGATTCTTAAAGGTGGGGCAGACGTATGCCAAGCCGCAGGCATCCCTATCGCGGGGGGCCATACTATTGATTCGGTCGAACCTATTTATGGTTTAGCGGCGATGGGGCTCGTGCATCCTCAGCACGTACGTAAAAATGCCGAGGCTCGTGCGGGCGATGTGCTCATTCTTAGCAAAGGGCTTGGTGTTGGTGTCATGTCGGCTGCCTTTAAGAAAAATGCGCTACCCGACGCAGCCTATCAGGCCATGATTCAAAGCACTACCCAACTCAATACCCCGGGTGTTGCGCTGGGCCAGTGGGTTGGGGTGCATGCCATGACCGATGTCACAGGTTTTGGTTTGTTAGGCCATGCTTGGGAAATTGCACGCGGCTCTGCCTTAACGATCGAGCTAAAGCAAGACCAACTGCCTTGGCTGCCCCACGTCCAAGATCTAGCCGCTCAAGGGTATATTACGGGCGCTTCTCAGCGCAACTGGGATGCATATGGGGCACATATCGAGTTAGCAGAGACGCTCACTGACACAGATCGCGCCTTGTTAACCGACCCACAAACGTCAGGTGGACTACTTATTTCCTGTGCGTCAGAGCAAGCCACTCAGGTTTTAAGCTACCTCCATAGCCAGGGGTTTGACTATGCCGCTCAAATTGGTCAAGTCGTAGCAGGACCTGCTAAAGTCATTGTGAAATAATTTGTTATGCTTTTTTTGAAACCCAGAGCACTAAAGCTCTGGGTTTTTTTATGTAGTCCAGAACGCATTTATTAGATTCCGTAAAATGACTTGGCAGTCAGACTAATGGTATGGTTGAATGGATGGCTTAAAAAGTACAACAAAGAGGATAAATAATGCGTTTTCTGTCGGTGCTTTTACTTTGCATCTTGGTGGCTGCCTGTGGTTCCAATCCTAAAAAAGCAGCAGGTGAGGGCTATTATCGCGTAGTACGAGGCGATACCTTGACTAAAATTGCGCGCCAACATGGCCAATCAGTCAATCAGCTCATGCGTGCCAATAATATTCGCAACCCTAATCAAATCGAAGTTGGACAGCTTTTGCGCGTCAAAGGCGGAGCAGCATCTACTGGTTCTGCTGGCATGACGGCAGATGCGGGCAGCTCAACCGTTCAGCCGACTCGTCAAACCACTGCCAAATCAGTGCCAGCGCCACGACGCATTAATCTGGTGTGGCCTACTGTTGGCAGTCACAGAAAAGGTACAGGGGCCCATTCCCAAGGCGTTTTTATTCGTGGTAGCGAAGGTCAACCTATTAAAGCGGCCGCAGCAGGCAAGGTGATGTATGCAGGAAATGGGTTGCGTGGGTATGGCAATATGGTCATTATCAGTCATGACACTAACTTTATTAGTGTGTATGCGCATAACAAGGCATTGAACGTCAAAGAAGGCCAATCCGTAAAACAAGGTCAAACGATTGCCTCGATGGGCAGTACCGATACCACAGCAACCCAATTGTATTTTGAGCTGCGCTTTAATGGAAAAGCGGTCGATGTAATACCGCATTTACCCGCTAAATAGTTAGGTACGTAAACGTAAATCGCCGGGTTGTATCCAGCCGCGCTTTTGCATCCACCAACTCATGCTTAAGCATAAAACAGCAGGCAAAATAAAATGCATCAGACCTATAGCTATCCACACGGATGTATCTTGCCCCATTGCTGCTAAGGTACCGACTTGTCCAACCAATCCACTGGTGCCCATGCCCGCACCAGTGGGTATGTTTTTTAACTCAAATATCAGTGTGCCAATGGGGGCAAGCAGTGCTGAGGTTAAAATGGGTGGCACCCAAATTAAGGGGTTGCGAATAATATTTGGTAGCTGCAGCATGCTGGTTCCAAGGCCAACACCTAGCGTGCCAGAAGGGCCATTGTCTTTGTAGCTCATGGCAGCAAAACCTATCATTTGTGCACAGCAGCCCACCGTGGCAGCGCCGGCTGCTAAGCCCCCTAAATCTAAAGAGATCGCTACGGCCGCGCTCGAGGTGGGGCCTGTTAACACCATGCCCATTACGACCGCTATCACTATACTCATAAAGAAAGGTTGTAATGTTATCGCCCATTCAATAGTTTGCCCTGTAGCGCGCATCAATTCACCTAAATAGGGGGCAACCATTTGTGCGACAAACATGCCGCTAATTAATGCGGTGGCAGGGGTGACAATAATATCTAAGGGGGTGGTTTTATGCACCAGCTTGCTTAGTTCGCTGCTTATGGCAACAGCAACAAAAGCGCCTACTGGGCCGCCACCTACGCTGATAGCTAAAGACCCTACCATCGCACTGCTAAAAATGACCATAGCGGGGGCTTGCAAGCCGTAGGCGACTCCTACCCCTATGGCTGCACCTAAACCTGCTTGGGCGAGCGTGCCGACTTCAATTAACCAATCCCAATCTAACCATCCGCCCACCGTTTTTAAGATTAAACCGATGATCAGTGAACTAAATAAGCCCAAGGTCATATAATTCATGGTTTCAATGCCATAACGCTGCAAAGAAAAAGAAATGTTTTTACGAGCTAAAAATTCGCGCATGTCTTTAAACTCATTTTGAGCATAATTAATGGAGGTGTCTTATTGTAGAGGGATAAAGAATGTTTAAGTAGCTTTAGTCGAAAGTGTAGTGAACGCGATACAATAGGAAAATCTATTATTAAGGTGTTTTCATGACTGCTATGACTTCTTTTTCCGAGCTTCCTTTACAGCCGGCACTGCTTCAAACCGTTGCTCAGCTCGGGTTCAAGCAAATGACTCCTATCCAAGCTCAAAGCCTTCCTTTAATTCTCGAAGGGACAGATGTCATTGCGCAAGCGAAAACAGGCAGTGGTAAAACGGCTGCTTTTGGATTGGGGCTTTTACAACATGTGAACCCCGAGCGCGTGCAGCCTCAGGCGTTGGTGTTATGCCCAACCCGAGAGCTAGCGACCCAAGTGGCCGAGGAATTGCGTCGTTTGGCACGGGGCATCCCTAATATCAAAGTTATTGTCATTACTGGGGGCAGCCCAATACAGCGTCAGGTCGATTCTTTAGCGCATGGTGTTCATATTATTGTAGGAACACCAGGTCGAGTGCTAGATCACATCGATCACCAAAGTATCGATTTGGCGACAATCAACACATTGGTTTTGGATGAAGCCGATCGTATGATCGATATGGGTTTTTACGATGAAATGGCGCACATTGTCAGCCAATGTCCACGACAGCGCCAAACCCTTCTTTTTTCTGCGACGTATCCCGACACCATAGGTAAAGACGCAACGCTTTTTGTACAAGACGCTGTACACGTTACAGTGGAAAGCCAAGTCAGTGCGAATCAAATCGCTTCTCACTTTTATCAGGTAGCAGAAAACGATCGCTTTGATGCGGTGGTGACGTTGCTTAATCATTTTCAGCCCACCTCGGCGTTGGTGTTTTGTAATACCAAAGCAAACAGCGACGCATTAACCTACTACTTACGTAGTTTAGGTTTTAGTGCATTGGTTTTACACGGCGATTTAGACCAGCGCGATCGTGATGAGGTCTTAATCCAATTTGCTAATCACAGTTGTACGGTATTAGTGGCAACGGATGTGGCGGCGCGGGGGCTAGACATTGCACAGCTTCCTTTGGTGCTAAATGTCGAGTTGCCGCATCAGGTCGACGTGTACGTACACCGTATCGGGCGCACCGGTCGGGTAGATCAAACGGGTACCGCATTAACGCTGTTTGATACAGACGACCAGGCGTTTATGCAAGCCTTAGCCCAGCGTTTTGGTCCTATCACACCTGAAGCCTTACCTAGCTCAAGCGCCACGACAACTGTACAGGCCGCCCCCATGCGTACGCTGGTTATTGTCGGTGGCAAACGCGACAAATTGCGTCCCGGTGACATTCTGGGTGCGCTAACTGGCGACGCCGGGCTAAGCAAAGAGCATGTCGGCAAGATCAATGTAGGCATGGTGGTCACTCATGTGGCGCTTGCTCAAGAGGTAGCAGATCAAGCCGTTCGTCGCCTAAGCCAATCGGGCATCAAAGCTAAACGGTTTAAGATGCATTTTGTACGCAATAGTTAACTAGCCCTTAGGTTTGAACCGCTAGCTCAATGCCCGCTGTAGCAATAGCGCTTAATTGATCAATTTGCTGCGGTTCAATACAGTAAGGCGGCATAAAATAAATCACATTGCCTAACGGACGCAATAACGCCCCTTGGCTTAATGCATAATTAAATACTTTTAAGCCACGGCGCTCTTTCCAGTGGAAAGGCGTTTTACTTGCTTTTTCTTTGACCATTTCAATAGCCAGTATCATGCCCGTTTGCCGCACTTCACCCACATGAGGGTGGTCATGCAGATGACGTGTAGCATCGTGCATATGCTGGGCTAATAGTTGGTTATTGCCCAGTACATCCTGTTGTTCAAATAAATCTAACGTAGCAAGCGCGGCAGCACACGCTAACGGGTTGCCAGTGTAAGTATGAGAATGCAAAAAAGCGTTCATTTTTTCATAGTCGTCGTAAAACGCCTGATAAATGGTCTCGGTGGTTAGCACTGCGGCCAAAGGCAAATACCCCCCGGTTAGACCTTTTGACAACACCATAAAATCAGGACTAATGCCAGCGTGCTCACAAGCAAATAGTTTACCTGTACGCCCCATGCCTACCGCAATCTCGTCCACAATCAAGTGCACACCATACCGATCACAGGCTTCACGCAATCGTTTCAAATAGATGGGGTGATACATACGCATGCCTGCGGCCCCTTGAACTAATGGCTCAAGAATGACTGCTGCAATTTCGTGATGATGGGTAGCCAATAGTTCTTCCATAGGCTCGAACATGTGTTGGCTGTAACTGGCCCAGTCTTGACCCTCTGCTCGATAGTAACAATCGGGGCTCGGAACTTTAAAACAATCAAAAAGCAGCGCTTTGTAGGTATCGGTATATAAAGCAATATCACCTACGGACATCGTGCCAATGGTTTCGCCATGATAACCATTGCGAATAGTGGCAAAGCGATTTTTTTTACTTTGGCCATGATTACGCCAATAGTGCAGGCTCATTTTGAGAGCGACTTCAATGCTAGATGACCCATTGTCGGCATAAAACACGCGCTCTAAGCCAGGAGGGGTAAGCATGACGAGTCGTTCTGAAAGCTCAATTACTGGTTGATGACTAAACCCGGCTAGCATCACATGCTCAAGCTGATCCACTTGTTGTTTCACGCGTTCATTAATATAAGGGTGGCAATGGCCAAACAAAGTGGTCCACCAAGAGCTGATTGCATCTAAATAGCGATTGCCCTCAAAGTCCTCCAGATACACACCTTGAGCGCGTCGGATAGGAATAATAGGTAACACTTCGTGGTCTTTCATTTGCGTGCAGGGGTGCCAAAGCACATTGAAATCTCTTTGCATCCACTGCGCATTAGGTGACAAATTAGACATAGCATTCGGTATTAAAAAGTAAAGAGGTATCTAAATGACGAGCGACCTCAGTAGGACACGGTGTCTCTAATTGGGGTACCACACCCAAACATGGTGCGCCCAAGCGTTGGCGTAGGAAAGCGATCGTGTGGTTTGTGATGGTGTCCTGTCGGGGGGCGAGGTTAGCTACCCAGCCAGAAAGCGTTAGGCCTTGATGGCGAATGGCTTCCGCTGTGAGCAAAGCATGATTTATGCAGCCTAGTCGCAACCCCACTACCAAAATCACAGGTAACTGCAGGGCGGCTGCCACATCGGATAGACAGTGTTGAGTATTAATTGGCACATGCCAACCCCCAGCCCCTTCTATAACAGTAAGCTGGGCTTGATACGCTAAGACTCGCTGTGTAGCGTTGATTAGATTGCCTAGTTCAAGCGAATGGTTAGCGTAATGCGCCGCAAGATGGGGGGCAATGGCCGGTTCAAAAGCAAACGGGTTGAGCTCATCGTAATGAACCGCCACAGAGCACTGTGCCTGTAACTGCAATGCGTCATCATTACGTAAACCGTCGGGCGTGAGCATGCTTCCAGATGCGATGGGTTTGCATGCCAGCGTGCTAAAACCGCGTTGTTTAGCGTCGTACAATAACGCCGCCGCAATGGTGGTTTTTCCTATTTCGGTATCGGTGCCAGTAATAAAATAGGCCTGAGGTGTGATCATGGTTTTTGTAAAGTGATATAAAGAATGTCCCACGTTGCAGGTAGGCCATTAGAGGTACGGTAATGTTCATAGGCATCAATAAGTTGTTGCCAACGTCGACGTGCGCCCAGGTGAGTCTGAAGGTTCCCGTGAATATGGTTAGCGCCTAGATCACGGAGCTCTTGACGTAGGTGTTTAACGTGGTCATAAAAATAACAATAACGACGCTGTTCAACCGCGATTATTTGCCACTGGCTTTGGTGGCATAACGATAGGTAGTCGTTACGGGTGCGAAAACGGTTCACATGGGGGCCGTCGTCTACCGACGCCCAACTTTGTTTTAGCTCTCTTAAACTGCCTTCTAGTACGGTGCTAAATTGCATCACTCCGCCAGAGCGCACACAGGCATAGCATTGCTCCAGACTTTGCACAAAATTTAATGACCATTGCACGGCAAGACTGCTAATAATTAAATCAAAGTAGTTAGGGGCAAAAGGAAGGCATTCCATATCGGCACAGACATAGGCCTTGGCAGCCACATGTTGATGCATATAACGCAACATGCCTTCGGCTAGATCGACGGCCCAATACTGACTTCCCGGAAAACGCTGCTGTAGTGCTGTGCTGGCATAACCGGTGCCAGCACCCAAATCCATAATTTGCTGGGCGTCTAAAGAGGGCGGCATCGTTTCAATTAACGTATCGCAAACCAATCGCTGCAAGTGAGCAACACGGTCATAACGAGAGGCTGCCGCTGAAAAGCGCTGAGCAACAGCGTGTTTATACGAATTAGGCATGATGATCGTGCAAAAAAGAGTAAATGACTCTAGCAACAGCGTGCGGTGACTGGACAGGGAAGGCATGGCAACCAGCAACCTGAACAGAGTGAATGTGCGGCCAGTAATTTTGAATATGGGAATGAACGGCAACAGGCACCAGTGCATCGTGTGTGGCAAACACATGCAGTTGAGGAATAGTTGTTTGATTCAGCGCCTGAGTGTTGTCGAGCTGAGCTAAAGTATCTAAACCCCATCTCAGGTGCTGCGCATCGGCGTTTAGATCTACTAGGGTATGTGTGGCCTTCTCTGAGTGGCTGGCCCCTTGCCAACACAGTCTTTCAAATTGTTTAAGATTGCGCGTAGGAAATGCCATTTGACGCTCATAAAAAGCGTTGAACTCGTTTTGGCTCATCGCCCAGGGCCAGGTTGGGCTCGCCACAAAGCGTAAATTGGCTCCCAAGCGTGTTACTGACAAGTAATTACCTCGGGTAGCCAACTGTGTGGCCAGCATCCCGCCTAGCGACCACCCCACTAAATGCGTCTGGGGTGGAATGAGACGAGTTAAATGCGCAAGACTTTGCTCTACAGAGGCTTGCATGTAGTCAGAGAGCGAGAGCACAGTAACTTGACCCAGCGGAGTCAATGCTTCAGCCAACGGTGCCATCGCAGCCGCGCTCATCGCCCAACCATTTAATAAATAAAAAGAACGCATTATGAAGTGTGTAAACGAGAAAGCGTCTGTAAGAGCGCGATGATATGTTCTGGACGATGATCAGCACATAACGTGATGCGCAGCCTAGCGGTATGCTCGGGAACGGTAGGTGGGCGAATAGCCCCGACTAGAAACCCGTGTTCACGCAAGGCGCGCGCGACCCGCAGGGTGGTGGTGTTATCGCCTATCACAACAGGTTGAATGGGCGTTTGACTAGGCTGAATGGTAAGGCCCAACTCGGTCGCCGTGCTTTGGAAATGGTGTATTAGGTCTTTTAAATGCGTCCGACGCCAAGCTTCTTTTTCGAGTAGCTCAAGCGCAGTCAGTGTGGCGTAAGCCATAGCTGGCGAGCTGGCCGTCGTATAAATATAAGGGCGTGCAAACTGTATTAAATACTCAATTAATGTTTCCGAGCCAGCAACAAAAGCACCAGCTGTACCGAGTGCTTTGCCCAGCGTACCCATCAAAATAGGCACCTCGTTAACGCTAAGCTGCTCTTGTTCGAGTAACCCGGCCCCATGTGGACCCAGCACACCTATGCCATGCGCATCATCAACCATCAGCATCGCCTCATGAGTGCGGCTGATTTGTACTAGGTCTCGGAGTGGGGCCGTGTCACCATCCATACTAAAAACCCCATCTGTTACGATTAAACAGTGTCCTTGCGCTCGTGCCAATCGTTGTTTTAGGCTGGTCATATCCAGATGCTGGTAACGCAAGAAGCGACATCCTGCTAATAGGGTGCCATCAAAAAGCGACGCATGATTTAATCGGTCATGCAACACGGTGTCGTCTTTTTCCATTAAGGTACTAATGAGAGCAAGGTTAGCCATGTAGCCATTACTAAATAGTAGTGCTCTAGGGCGTTGAGTAAGCGCTGCCAAGGCTTGTTCCAGATCTTCATGGATTTGACTGTGACCCGACACCAAATGCGAGGCGCCAGCGCCGACTCCCCAACGTTTTGCACCCACTTCTAATGCATGAACGACGGCTGGGTGCTGGGCAAAGCCTAGATAGTCATTCGAACTGAAATTAACAAGCTCTTTGTGCCCAATGCGCGTTAGCCCAGACGGTGGGGCATTAAGCACCAGCCGCTCTCTTTGGCGCTGTTGTTGAGTTTGGCGTTGAAGACGCTGATGAATACGATCAAACATAACCGATATGTAAAAGACGATGAAACATGACAAAGAATGGTATGAGGTGGTGCGTCAACTATTGACGCACCAGCGCCTAGCTAGCTTGGCGACAGTCAACGCAAAGCATAGTCCTTTTTTATCTTTGGTTCCGTATGCAATCGATACAAGAGAAAAAGGGTTTTTGATACATATAAGCGAATTAGCTGTACATAGAGCGAACTTAGCGCAAAATAGCGAAGATGTGTCACTAATGGTAACTGAGGCTGAACCGGTTTCAGGGCCGGTTCATGCACTTGTGCGTTTAAGCATGCAAGTCCATGCCCAATTTATTGAAAAAAAAAGCCACGCAGCAGACTTTGATCATGCTAAAAATACGTATAGTGAGCGTTTTCCAGAGGCAGCGTTTATGTTTGATTTTGCCGACTTCCATCTGGTGCGTTTGCGTCCGACTGAGTTGCGACTAGTTGCCGGTTTTGGCGCTGCACGTAATTTAAAAGTGACTCAGTTTGAAGCCTTACTCGAATCGTTATAAGGAATAGCTATGACCGGTAGAGAAAAGTGCGTGATAGGCGCTTGGTCTGATTTAAAACACGATGCGACAGCTGTTCGTTTTGAGGTGTTTGTGCAAGAGCAGCAGGTGCCTGCTGAAATAGAGCTTGATGAATTCGACCCACATTGCATCCACGCTGTGGTGTACGCCCCTTTAGGCGAGCCTGTGGCGACCGGACGGCTCTTGCCCAACGCCCACATCGGGCGGATGGCGGTCAAAGCCAGTCATCGTGGTCAAGGCTTAGGAGGACAGATCCTTACTGTTCTTATGCAAGAGGCCAAAAAAAGAGGGGATAGTACCGTATTTTTGTCTGCTCAACTGCAGGCCATCGATTTTTATAAAATTTACGGTTTTCAAGCGTTTGGTGAGGTCTATCAAGACGCGTATATTGACCATCGGATGATGCGTTGTGACCTCTAAGGCCCATGAAAAAAACGGAGCCTACGCTCCGTTTTTCTAGTCGTGAAAATTAGTCTTGATCAAAAACCAGATCAAAATTCACGGGTACTGTATGCGAAATAAAGGCCAAATTAGCAATTTCGCGCAAACTAACAATACCTTCAGTGAGTGTAAAGTCATTGCCATTAACAATAATCGGGTCCAACGTACTGACCATAAAGCGATCGTTATCTAGGGCAGTGTAACGTAAGGTGGTTTTTACAGGGTGGGTCTGATCAAGAATGGTCAGTTCAGCCTCGACATCAACGTCTTTAAACTGCCCTGGCTGTTGGCCGCTTAGGTAAGCCGCGTCAACCATGCCTTTAACCTGAATGGTAGGGTAGGCAGAGGAATTAAAAAGCATTTCCATCATACGCTCATCACGTATTTCAATGCCCGTTGCGAGCCCTTTAATAGGAAGAGTAAGCTCGAAGGAGCCGTCTTTTTTTAGCTTACCCTCAATGCGTTTGAAACGATGTACCTCTGTAGCGGCATCGGGACCAACTTGAGCTGCTTTAACTGACTGAAAAGTAAAATGAGACTGTGCCTCATTGACTTTCCAGTCGGCCCAAGCAAAGGGACTAGCGATTAAGCCACCTAATAGGGCGAGCGTAGTTAGCTTTTTTTTCATAAGAGTCTCCTAATAATGGGATGACAGCGGCGTCTAAGTTAGCTTGTAGTATAAGATGCCCAGTAAGCGTGATGTAATAGGGCTAGCACGTGATGCATATTTTGCCCCTAGTTAACACTTGGCCCTATCGTCAACGATAGGGCCTAAAGGTTTACTCGGAAGATTGGTCTTTTTTACGTCGTTGTAAGGACTGAGTCAATCGATCTAAGATCATCGCTAAGATAACGACTGCTATACCAGCAACAAAGCCTTCACCTGGGCGTAAGCGTTGAATGGCACGCCATACCTCACTGCCTAAGCCATCGGCTCCGATCATGGCAGCAATCACCACCATGGACAAGGCCAGCATAATCGTTTGGTTAACCCCAGCCATAATCGTAGGCAAGGAAAGGGGCAGTTGGACTTTCACTAATTTTTGCATAGGGGTAGCACCGTACGCATCCGCTGCCTCGATTAAGTCGATCGGGACTTGGCGAATGCCTAATATAGTAAGGCGAATCGCAGGCGGCATAGAGAAAATCACGGTAGCAAATATCGCGGACACAGACCCGATACCAAAAAACGGAATGGCCGGTATGAGGTACACAAAGGCAGGCATGGTTTGCATAAAATCCAATAACGGCATGACTAAGCGATAGAGCCGATTAGAGAGTGCAGCCACGATACCAATCGGTAAAGCAATACAAACGGCCACTAATGTCGCAAAGACCACTAGTGTTAAGGTTTGGATAGTCGGCATCCATAACCCTAAATTCCATATTAGACTTAGACCTAAAACCGAGCCTAATGCTAAGCGCCAGCCGGACGCACGCCAACATAGTAGGGCCACTAAAGCAATTAACAACCACTCAGGTAAAAACAGTAAACCATCATTTAAATGATCCAATGCATTTTCTGTGAATCGTGCGATGCTACGTGTTAGCCCTGCAAAATGGGAAGTCAGAAAATTGAGTGCGGAGTCAATCCATGCACTAAGGGGAAGCGATGGAATAGACATCATAACGGCTCTCCGGCTTTAGCAAGCTCATCTAAGACGGCACCTTTAACAATGACGCCTAACAGCTGGTGTTGGTCATTAAGTACAGCCAGAGGAATACTGCGGTCTCCAAATAATCCAAAAATAGAATTTAAAGGCTCGTCAGGAGTAACAGTGAGCACATCAGTAGAGATGTAGTTTTCAATGCTGCTGGCACCATCACGTAATGCCGCTTTCAACGCAGCGCTGTCAATAAGCCCCACGAGGCGACGGTCACGTTGCAGTACAAACAGCATCTCCACATCATTATCACGCATTTTACGTGCAGTGGTGTGGGGCCCATCTGAGGGGCGAGCCGTAGCACGTACCGGGCGCATTGCACAGCTAGCGCTGAGGATTCGTGTTTTATCCACCCCTTCAATAAAGCGTGCTACGTATTCATCGGCTGGCTGAGTCAGAATGTCTTCTGGAGTGCCTTGTTGCACAATTTCCCCGTCTTTTAGCAAAATAATGCGATCACCAATGTTTAAGGCCTCGTCTAAGTCATGGGTGATAAAAATAGTGGTTTTTTTGGTGCGGTATTGCAGCTCTTGAAGTTCTTGCTGCATGTCTTTGCGAATTAGCGGATCTAAAGCAGAAAATGCTTCGTCCATCAGTAACACGCCCCCATCATTCGCAATAGCGCGAGCAATGCCTACGCGTTGTTGCATACCGCCCGACAATTGATTTGGGTACGCGTTTGCCCAGTTTTCTAAGCCCACTTGCTCTAAGGTGTTTTGAGCAATAGCAGTTCGTTCTGCTTTGGCTATACCACGAATTTCTAAGCCAAATTCCACGTTTTCTAAAACGGTGCGATGCGGAAACAGGGCAAAGTTTTGAAATACCATAGAAAAAAACCGCCTACGCATTTCAAGTAATTTTTTCTCTGACGCGTGGGTGATTTCCTCGTCATCAATAAATATTTGCCCAGTAGATGGCTCGATTAACCGATTTAAACAGCGAATTAAGGTGGACTTCCCTGAGCCAGATAGACCCATAATAACGAGTAGTTCCCCTTCGTACACATCAAAGTTGATGTTATACAGACCTAAAGTCTGGCCTGTTTTTTCAAGAATTTCAGGTCGTTTTAGACCTTGTTGGCGTAATTCCAGAGCACGTTTTGGTTGTGATCCAAACACTTTACTGAGGTTACGCACTTTAATTTTAATTTTTTGATCGTTCATCAGACACAAGTAGGGTGCGTAAGTCTGAGGTTACGATACAGCCTATCTATACCGTAACCTTAGTCATAGAAAGAGAGATTATTCAGAAGCCAGCCATTTTTTTAGCTTCTCAGGATGATCTTCAACCCATTTTTTTGCATTGGCGTACGGGTCGCTATTGGGCTCTTCGTTCATCAGCATAATTTCACCCATATCGTCTGGGGTCCATTCAAACTGATCTAAAATCGCATAAGCCGTGGGCAGGTCTTCTTTTAGGCCTTTGCGTGCAATGGTATGAATTTGTTCAGCACCACCGTACACATTTTTAGGGTCTTCGAGGTATTTGAGATCCCAACGTGCAAACATCCAATGCGGCGTCCAACCCGTCACGACAATGTCTTCATTATTTTTAATGGCATTCGATAGGGCAGCTGTCATGGTGGCATCGCTGCCATCGCGCAGTCGTAGTTTAAGCTTATAGTCTTTAACGACTTGCTCGGTGAGGCTTTGCAACCCGGCGCCTGGGTCAATACCGATGATTTCGCGATTAAAATCACTGGCCTTAGCATTTAAGTCATCAATAGTACTGGCTTCGGTATAAGCGGGCACAACTAAACCGAGTTTAGTGCCATCTAAATTCGGGCCTAAATCATCAATTTTATCTTTAAGGCGTTCGTAGTAGTCTGCATGCGTGGTGGGTAACCAAGCTGCTAATGTGGCATCCGCATCGCCGGTGGCAATCGCTTGCCAAACGGCGGCTGCAGATAAAGAGCTCATCTTGACATCAAAGCCTGCTTTTTCTAATAGCACACGCATGACATTCGTTGAAGCGACCTCAGAGGACCACTCGACGTAGGCGAGATGCACGCTGTCTTTAGCATCGGCAGCATGGGCTACCCCTGCACTGATTAAGCCAAAGCCAAGTAAGGTTGCAGCGCTGACTTGGCGTAAACGGTGCGTAAAATTAGTTATGGGATACATGATTATTCCTGTAATAATTCGTGATCGAATGATTAGCGTTGTTAAACCTTACCATGGTGAACTAGATAAAAAAAGCCCTTTACTCGGGGGGGTAAAGGGCTTTGTAACGCAGTGTATCTTTTTTTAGAGGGCTTTTTGAATGTTTTCTAGAGTCGCTTTGGCATCTCCAAAACACATATAGCTGTTCTCATTAAAAAAGAGCGGGTTTTGTACCCCAGCGTAACCAGAGCTCATAGAGCGTTTGAAGACAATCACATTTTGTGCCTCCCACACATGCAACACGGGCATGCCTGCAATAGGGCTTGTAGGGTCTGTGGCCGCAGCTGGGTTGACGGTGTCGTTGGCGCCAATGACCAAAACCAAATCGGTTTCAGCAAAATCATCGTTGATTTCATCCATTTCCAGCACGATGTCGTAGGGGACTTTGGCTTCGGCCAGCAAAACGTTCATGTGTCCAGGTAAGCGTCCTGCGACGGGATGGATCCCAAAACGCACTTGAACCCCTTGGCGACGTAACATATCGGTAATTTCCGCTACGGTATTTTGTGCGTGGGCTACGGCCATGCCATAGCCGGGGGTGATGATCACAGATTTTGCGTTTTTCAACATATCAGCCACATCTACGGGCTGGATTTCGCGGTGCTCTCCTTCAATATCAGCCCCTGTGCTCGAACCGCCTTCAGAGCCAAAGCCACCTGCAATCACGGAAATAAACGAGCGATTCATTGCCTGACACATGATATACGATAATATAGCCCCT
Source organism: Paenalcaligenes hominis (assembly GCF_011927625.1). GTDB lineage: Bacteria > Pseudomonadota > Gammaproteobacteria > Burkholderiales > Burkholderiaceae_B > Paenalcaligenes > Paenalcaligenes hominis. The sequence goes on along the minus strand of NZ_JAATIZ010000004.1, from coordinate 90,350 downwards.
GATGACCCGACTAATGCACCTGTGACAATTAACAGGTCATTCTCCAGCATAAAGCCAGCCGCGGCGGCAGCCCAGCCTGAGTACGAGTTCAACATAGACACTACGACTGGCATGTCGGCCCCACCAATGGCGGCGACCAAATGCCAACCAAAGGCAAATGCAATAAGTGTCATCAAAAATAAAGCAAAGACAGAGCCATCTGCCTTCATAAACCACAGCAGCAGTAGGGCGGCCAAAACCAATGCAGCCAAATTTAAACCGTGTTTAAAAGGAAGCTGTAAGGGTTTGCTGGAAATCTTGCCGTTGAGCTTACCAAAAGCCACTAAGGAGCCAGTAAACGTAATGGCGCCAATAAACACGCCGACAAACACCTCTACTAAATGGATGGTGTGCATGTCTGGCGCAACCGTGTGCGCATTAAAGTAGCTGTTATAGCCTACCAGTACGGCTGCCATACCGACGAAGCTATGCAGTAAAGCGATTAATTCGGGCATTTCGGTCATTTCGACACGCTTGGCTTTATAGATACCTATAGCACCCCCAATCAGCATGGCGATAATGATCCAAGCAAAACCAGAGGCGTGATCGCTAAATATGGTGGCGATCAGGGCAATGGCCATGCCGGCAATGCCAAATAAATTACCATTTTTCGCCGATTCTTGGCGTGATAACCCAGCCAAACTAAGAATAAATAACACCGCAGCAATTATATAAGCCGCTGTGACTAAACCATGAGACATAATAGGTAAACTCCAGTGCTTATTAGTTGTCTTTGCGGAACATTTTTAGCATACGTCGTGTGACATAAAAGCCGCCAAAAATATTAATGCTGGCAATTAAAATAGCAATAAAAGCCAGAACAGAGACAAAACCGTTGCCTTGTCCAATTTGCAAAAGGGCGCCGACGATAATAATGCCGGAAATAGCATTGGTGACGGACATCAAAGGGGTATGCAATGAATGCGTGACATTCCACACCACGTAATACCCAACCACACACGACAAAACAAACACAATCATGTGATTTAAAAAGGCCGCGGGGGCGTTAGCGCCTAACCATAAGAACAACAGCGCCAGTACACCAAGAGGAATGCACTTTTTCCATAACGGAATCGGCTTAGGTGGGGTTTTTACTATTTTTGGCTGAGGAGCGACTTTGGGAGCAGCAGACACCTGAATAGCAGGAGGCGGATACATAAGGTTGCCATCATGCGTCACCATCATATTGCGTACGATGGTGTCGTCTTGATCAAGCACTAAGGCACCGTCTTTGTTAGGTGTGACTAACTTAATAAGGTTTACTAAGTTAGTTGAATACAACTGAGACGATTGCCCTGGCAAGCGATTCACTAAATCGGTATAGCCGATCACTTTGACACCGTTTGCCGTCGTGATCATTTCGCCAGGCACGGTGTATTCACAGTTGCCGCCAGTAGGTGCTGCTAAGTCCACGATCACAGAACCCGGTTTCATGCTGTCAACCATGTCTTTAGTGATGAGAACAGGGGCGGGTTTGCCTGGAATGGCGGCTGTCGTAATGATGATATCGACTTGCTTAGCCTGCTGTGCAAACAGTTTCATTTCGGCAGCAATGAATTCGTCACTCATGGTGGTGGCATACCCATCGCCAGCGCCGGTGTTTTGGACAGGAAAGTCCAATTTTAGGAATTCGCCGCCCATGGATTGAATTTGCTCTGCCACTTCAAGACGAGTATCAAATGCTTTAACAATTGCACCTAGCTGCATGGCTGCGCCAATAGCAGATAAGCCTGCCACACCCGCCCCAATCACCAATACCTCGGCGGCAGGAACGCGACCTGCTGCCGTAATTTGGCCAGTGAAAAAACGACCAAATTCGCTAGCGGCTTCGACCACTGCCCGATATCCACTGATATTGGCCATGGAGGACAACGCATCCATCGCTTGAGCACGCGATAAACGTGGCACCATGTCCATAGCCAGTGTGGTCACGTTTTTAGCTTGCAATGCATTCACCAGTTCGGGTTGAGCCGCTGGCCACACAAAACTGACTAATACCGTCTCAGCTTGCAGTAGGTTCACCTCATTGAGTTGAGGCGGATTGACTTTAAATACGACTGCAGCAGACCATGCTGTGGCGGTGTCGACCACGGTTGCACCTGCAGCCATGTACGCCTGATCATCAAAATAGGCTAGTTGACCTGCATCGTGCTCGACACAGACCTCATAGCCTAATTTAATAAGCTGTTCAACGGTTTTTGGGGTAGCCGCTACCCGTGTTTCACCGGGTAGTGTCTCCTTAGGAATGCCTATCCTCATTTTTTGCCCTTTAAATAAACAAATGTAAAAAATTATTCTTAATGTATTGTGCGCTGCAGCAAGTTATTTTTATAGACTAAATCATATAAGCACATGGCTTTATAGCGCGTCTGTTTTCTATATAGATACGACTATTTTCCCATGCCAATGATGGCAAAGCACAACAAACAGGCCACTTTGCCTACTTTATAGACAACAATTCGTGGCCTGATGTTCTGTGAAGGGGGTAAACAGAAGTGACACCTCTACTTTAGCGCTGCTGGCTAAGTGTGCCAACTTGGAATGGTTAGGGCCAGAACTCGGGGGTGGGTGAATTCTGCGTACCATCCGTAAACAAACACGGTAGAAAAAGACGACTACCTTAAAGGCAGCATAAATTAATCACACCTACCGTGAGAAGCTGATAATTCTACCCATGAAAAAATGCTTTTGCAAAACCAAGCCTACAGAAGAGATAGTGATGGCAAGGAAAAGGTCAGGCTGGAGCTCTAGACCCAGCTATAGTAAGCTTGATTGAAACGCAAAAAAGAAACCGACAAACCATACGGGTTTGGTTTCTTTGGTGTTTTCTATAGAGGAGAAACAAGAAAAAGATGGTGCCCAGAAAAGGAATCGAACCTTCACACCTTGCGGTACACGGACCTGAACCGTGCGCGTCTACCAATTCCGCCACCTGGGCATATCGTTGTATGCTATGGGTATACAGCAAAAAGCTGTTGCAATAGTCGTTGTATCAATTACTGTTTAGGTAAAAAAAACGGTAAAATAGACAGTAAAAAAATTATAAACTCACCTTTTTCAAAATGGAAGTCCCCTTTGACCAAAAAAAACACTACTCCTAATCATGATCTGGACGAGGGTTTGGACCGCTATGATTTACCGCCCGACTTTGACCCTTACGTCCCAAGTCGTGAAGACATCCTAAATTGCTTACGCGATCAATCTAAAGCCATTTCTCTAGAGCAATTAGCTCAGCAATTACATATTGCTTATCCTCTTTCATTAGGTGCAGAGAAACGCGTTATGGCAATGGTTCGCGACGAGCAGCTTCTGCTTGATGCCAAACAACGCGTTAAGCTCAACCAAACCACGCGCTTTATCTCTGGACGCGTTCAGGGCCACCGCGACGGCTTTGGCTTTTTAATCCGCGACGACAAACAAGGGCCAGATTTATTTTTATCGCCCAATGAAATGACACGCGTGCTACACGGCGACCGTGTCTTAGTTCGTCACAACGGCGAATACCGCGGCAAGCCCGAAGCCTCGATTGTCGAGGTTCTCGAGCGCTCTACCAATCGTTTAGTGGGGCGCTTACACCGAGAACATGGCATATTTACTGTTGCTCCCGAAGACCAGCGTATTAAGCACGATATCTTTATTGCGCCCGCCGACATTGCGCAAGCGCGCCCAGGGCAGGTGGTGACGGTTGAAATCACTCGGCAACCCGCACGCCATGTGCAACCTCAAGGCCGCATTATCGAAGTCCTCGGTGAAATTGATGACCCAGGTATGGAAATTGAAATTGCGGTGCGTAAGTTCGATGTACCGCTTGATTTTTCCGATGCTACGTTAAAACAAGCCGCTAAAATTCCTCAGCAAGTCAAACCGGCTGATTTCCAAGGGCGCATCGATTTACGCGATTTGGCTTTTATTACCATCGATGGCGAAGACGCGCGCGACTTTGACGACGCTGTGTATTGCGAGGAAATTAACATCGGTCGTGGTAAAACGTACCGCAAAGGTTGGCGCTTGTTGGTGGCTATTGCTGACGTTAGTCACTATGTAAAGCCTAAAGAACCACTTGACGAGGACGCATTCGAGCGCGGCACCAGTGTGTACTTTCCGCGTCGTGTTATACCCATGCTGCCCGAGGCGCTATCGAACGGTATTTGTTCACTAAATCCGGGCGCAGACCGTTTGGCGTTAGTGTGCGATATGGTGGTAGCAGGCGAGGGCGCTCGCACAGGTAAGGTCACGGCTTATCAGTTTTATTCCGCAGTCATTCACTCGCATGCGCGTACGACCTACACGCAAATCTGGGATGCACTACAGCAGCCATCAGGGCCTGCGGCACAACAGCTAGCCGAACTCTACCCTATGGTTCAAAGCAGCTACGAGCTCTTCACCGTATTACATGCGCAACGCAAAGAGCGCGGCGCTATTGATTTCGATACGGTTGAAACCAAAATCGTATGCAATGATTTAGGTCGTATTGAACGCATCGAGCCTTTAGTGCGTAACGATGCCCATAAACTAATCGAAGAATTCATGCTGGCAGCCAATACGTGTGCGGCTGACTTTATGACACGACACAAGCGTTTAGGTTTGTATCGGGTGCACGAAGGGCCCACTGTGGAAAAGCTTCAAGCCTTCAAGGAATACTTACGTACGCTTGGTTTACAGCTTGGGGGCGGAGACGAGCCCACCACAGCCGATTTTGCGCAAGTAATTGAGCAAGCCAAAGGGCGCACTGACTTCGAGATCATCCAAACAATGTGCTTACGCTCGTTGCAGCAAGCCATTTATAGCCCTGATAACAGCGGTCATTTTGGCTTGGCCTATCCACTGTATACCCACTTTACTTCTCCTATACGCCGTTACCCCGATTTGCTCACGCATCGTGTAATTAAAAGTATTTTGAAGTCAAAACGTTACGTGCCAGATCTGCCCCCCGAGGAAGGCGATGAGCTACTCACGCGTAACCAGCGTGAGCAGTCGTTGTGGGAGCGCTTAGGTATTGTGCTGTCAGCGCGCGAGCGCCGTGCCGACGAAGCCTCTTATGACGTACAGGCCTGGCTAAAATGCTACTTCATGAAAGACCATGTGGGCGAGGTGTACAGCGGAAAAATCACTGGGGTTGCCCCATTTGGTATTTTCATTACCTTAGATGCGCTGTATGTCGAAGGGATGGTGCATATTTCAGAGCTAGGTTCAGACTATTTCAATTTTAACGAAGCCACCCATGACTTACGCGGCGAGCGTACGGGCATACGCTATAAGCTAACAGATGCCGTGCAAGTACAGGTTGCTCGTGTCAATCTCGAAACGCGTAAAATTGATTTTCGTTTGGTCGAAGGCACGGGCTTTAAAACGTTAACAAAATCCAAAGACGAAGAGCGCCCTGGTCGTAACCATAAAAAAGCCGCCTCAGCTAAGCCCAAAGACCTAAAAGGCACAGCCAGCGAGCGTCGTGCTGCAGCCAGAAAAGCAGCACGCAAAGCCGCCATTGATGAACGGGCGGCAACACGCAAAGCAAAAAAACGTTCTCGTCGTTAAGATCATTTAAATAGGAAAGTTATATGTCATTGCAAATGCTAGCGGGCTTTCATGCGGTACAGGCTCGTATTCGTCACGCGGCAGATACCATCAAAGAGCTTTATGTAGAAAATGCCAGACGTGACAAGCGAATGCAAAACTTTATTGCCCAAGCCGAACAAGCTGGCTTGCGTTTGCTCTTTGTAGAAAAACAGCGTTTAGACGCAATGGCTAAAGGGGTGAGACACCAAGGTCTTATTGCAATGGCCACCGAGGTTAAGCTGACGTTAGATCTGGATAACTTACTGGATGAGCTAGAGGATTCAGGGGTTAAACCGTTATTGCTTATTTTAGACAGCGTAACCGATCCCCATAATTTAGGCGCTTGCTTGCGTACGGCCGATGCGGCGGGTGCCCATGCGGTGATTGCACCTAAAGATCGTGCCGTCGGGTTAAACGCGACCGTACGCCGCGTTGCCTGCGGAGCCGCTGAAACATTACCCTATATCACGGTGACTAATCTAGCACGTACTATGCGTCAATTACGTGAGCGCGATATTTGGTTAGTTGGTACCGACGATCAAGCAGAAAACTCTATTCATCAAGTCGATGGGCACCGAGGAATGGCATGGGTAATGGGGGCAGAAGGCGAAGGAATGCGACGTCTTACCCGTGAGACCTGCGACGAGCTAGTCAGCATACCGATGCTTGGCTCGGTCGAGAGCTTAAATGTAAGCGTCGCAAGCGCGGTCTGCTTATATGAAACACTACGCCAACGTCAAACTATCTAATATAACTAAATTGTCTAGGCTTAGCGTTTATGCATAGGCCTAATCACAGCATAATCACTAAGGCGACCAATGTCGCTTTTTGTGTTGTGAGTCTCCTCTTAGGTTCATTATGAAAAAAAATGGTTTTACTACGGCTTTAGTGCATGCGGATCGTCGAGCGGGCGTGGAGTATGGTGCGGTGCATCAGCCGTTGCACCCGTCATCCGAATATGCCTATACCGATGCCAGAGAGCTAGCTGCAGTTTTCCAAGGCAAGTCAGGGTTTAGCTATGCACGACAGGGTACGCCGACCACAGCGGCGTTAGAACGAAAAATTACCCATATGGAACAAGGCACCGGTAGTGTTAGCTTTGCTTCGGGCATGGCAGCAATTCATGCCACCTTTTTTACATTGTTGCGTCAAGGCGATCACCTTATTTGCAGCAAATACATTTTTGGTAATACCAACAGTATGTTGGGCACCTTGCAACAACTCGGTGTAGAGGTCAGTTTGGTTGACGCCACCGATGTTAACCACGTCAAGGCCGCGCTACAGCCCAATACACGCATGGTGTTTAGCGAAACCATCGCTAATCCCAGTACCTTGCTGGCCGATTTACAAGGCATTGGCGACTGGTGTGCCCAGCAAAACCTGCTTTTTGTTATTGATAATACATTGAGTACGCCATGGTTAGCCCCCGCTAAAAACTTCAAGGCGGGTCTAGCCATTAATTCGCTTTCCAAAGCCATTGGCGGCCACGGCCATGCCTTAGGTGGTACCGTTACTGACACGGGGCTATTTGACTGGTCGACTTACCCTAATATTTTTGAGGCCTACCGCAGCGGAAACCCCCAAGGGTGGGGGCTAACCCAAATTAAGAAAAAAGGGCTGCGCGACATGGGTGCAGCCATGTCATCGGATACTGCCCATCGTCTTGTTATTGGTGCTGAAACCTTGTCGTTACGGCTTCAGCAGTCATGCCATAATGCATTAACCCTAGCGCGTTTTCTTGAAACCCAAGCAGCGGTTGTGCAGGTGCATTACCCTGGTTTGGGGCACCACCCTCAACATCAACGAGCTACAGACTATTTTGGTGGATGGTATGGTGGTCTTCTTAGTGTTGAACTGCATGCCGACATTGATGTGTTTGATTTTCTTAATCAATTGCGAGTTTTTGTCTTATCAACCCATCTAGGTGATAATCGAAGTTTAGTTTTACCGGTCGCGCATACCATTTATTACGAAATGGGGCCCGAACAACGCGCTTTGATGGGAATCGCTGACAATTTATTGCGTATTTCCATTGGCATCGAAGACACCGATGATCTCATCCATGACTTTGATCAGGCCTTAAAACACTTCAAGCTCAAGTCTTAACTGACAACTTTTTTACCCTGTCAAGAGTTCACAAGTGTTCTTTTAAATGTTAAAAACACTGTATTAATGCGGCTCTCAGGGTGCTTTTGCTTGACATGCTCAGCAAATCTAGGCTTAATACCGCATGATTGTGTAATTGCTCTGTTAGGCTTTATAGCCGGATCATTACCAACCATTTTTTCAACGCAGCGTTTAGGACCCTCTAAACGCTGTAACACATCATTCAGGGGTAATTCTTAAATGAATAAAACTGAGCTAATCGACTTCATTTCCAACAAAGCTGATTTGTCCAAAGCTGACGCAGGTCGTGCGCTAGACGCTTTTATCGACGCCGTGACCACTACGCTTAAAGAAAAAGAATCCGTCACACTCGTTGGTTTCGGTACTTTTGCTGTTTCTGAGCGTGCTGCCCGCACAGGTCGCAACCCACGCACTGGCGAAACGATTGAAATCAAAGAAGCCGTCGTGCCTAAGTTCCGTCCAGGTAAAGCTTTACGCGACGCCGTAAACTAATCAAAGCAGGGCGTTGAAATTAAATGTTAAATAAAGCTTGCATTTATTTTCTATGCGCCCTATAATCTTTTTTGTCGTCGCAGCAACAACGACATGCAGCAGGACCAAATGGGTGTTTAGCTCAGCTGGTAGAGCGGCGCCCTTACAAGGCGTAGGTCGGCGGTTCGATCCCGTCAACACCCACCATCTTGTTGTATGACACGAGCTTTCCCAAGCTCTTTTTAGTTTGCTAGACAATAAAAGTAGTACTAGATGGGTGTTTAGCTCAGCTGGTAGAGCGGCGCCCTTACAAGGCGTAGGTCGGCGGTTCGATCCCGTCAACACCCACCACCTAGTCTAAAAAATGAACTAAAGCGAAAGCTTAGTTCTTTTTTTTTGCCTATTGCTTTACTCCTTATAAGTTAATAATTAACCAGTAAAGCCTTGTCTTTTGCTTTCTTTTCCTTCATTTAGTCTCACGGCAGTGCAGCCTCTAAGGCCTTTCCCCTAGGGATAATCAGGTAGAGACTCTATTTTACATTTGTTATACATAATGCTCACGCCAGTAGCAAACTGTAAATCTAGCTATTTCAGCTAGATGATTAATAAAGGGGAAGAGTATGAGTGCAATTGTGCTTGTGGTCTTAGGCTTGGGGGGTATGGCTTTAGGCTACATTTTTTACTCGCGGTTCATTGCGGAAAAAATTTATCAACTGGATGATTCCATTCCTACACCTGCGCACGAGTTCGAGGATGGCGTGGATTTTGTACCTACGAACAAGTATGTACTATGGGGACATCATTTTACTTCGGTAGCTGGGGCTGCGCCTATTGTAGGGCCGGCCATTGCAGTCATTTGGGGCTGGTTGCCCGCATTTTTATGGGTCACCCTAGGTACCATTTTTTTCGCTGGCATTCATGACTTTGGTGCAGTTTGGGCCAGCGTTCGTAATAAAGCTAAATCTGTCGGTGCATTAACAGGCGATGTGGTGGGCAAACGCGCTCGTTCTGTATTTATGATTGTGATTTTCCTTGTGTTATTAATGGTAAACGCTGTGTTTGGCGTAGTGATTGCAGGGCTACTCATTAATAACCCGGGTTCAGTGGTTCCAGTATGGGGCGCCATTGCGGTCGCTTTAGTCATTGGTCAAATGATCTACCGCGTTAAAGCTAATCTATTTTGGGTTTCGCTTATTGGTGTAGCCGTACTGTATTGGCTGATTTATATTGGGCCTGATGTGCCAGTTGTTTTACCTGAAAAGGTGATGGGCTTGTCTGCCAGTGCAACTTGGATCTTGCTCTTGTTCTTCTATGCCGCGGTAGCTTCCTTGTTACCTGTATGGATGTTATTGCAGCCTCGCGATTACATTAATGGTTTGCAGCTGTTTGTGGGATTGGGTTTATTGTATGTGGCTGTATTCATTGCTAACCCAACCGTTGTGGCTCCAGCTATTAATACTAACGTGCCTGCCGGTACCCCCTCCATGATCCCCTTGTTATTTGTGACAATTGCATGTGGGGCTATTTCAGGGTTTCACGGTTTAGTGGCTTCTGGTACCACCTCAAAACAATTAAACAAAGAATCCGACGCCCGTTTTGTCGGGTATTTTGGTGCGATTGGCGAAGGCGCTTTAGCCTTAGCGGCTATTGTGGCAGCCAGCGCGGGCTTTGCCACATTGGCCGATTGGCAAGCGGTGTATGATTCCTTTGGTAAAGGCGGCGTAGCGGCCTTTGTGAACGGGGGCGCCACCATTTTGCATTCGGGCTTAGGCTTTAACTCGGAAATTGCTGCCACCATGTTAACTGTGATGGCGGCATTATTTGCTGGCACCACGATGGATACGGGTTTACGTTTGCAGCGCTATATCTTCCAAGAGTGGGGTGAAATCTACAATATTGGCTGGTTAGGAAAACCGTTCCCTGCCACATTATTGGCTGTGGTCAGTTGTTTGGTGTTGGCATTTGGAGCAGGCGGGGCCGATGGTTCAGGTGGTTTAATTATTTGGCCTTTATTCGGTACGACTAATCAGTTGCTTGCTGGCTTAACGCTATTAGTGATTGCGGTGATGCTGGTACGCAAGCGTGTTACAGCCACTTATGTGATTTGGCCTTTAGCTTTTTTACTCACCATGACTTTGGCTGCTTTGCTAATCCAGTTACACGACTTTTACCTGAAAAAAGATTGGTTCTTGCTCGGTCTTGATGTGGTGGTATTAGTGGCTGCTATACTGGTTACACTCGAGTGCGTCAGTGCTTTACGCACAGAAAAACGCAAAGCCGTCGCATCCACCTTCTAAGGAGCTTCTGTTATGAAAGGCGCATGGTCATCAATTCGAGAGTGGTATCAACAGGCTAACGAATTAGGAACGGAGTTCTACAATGCGCCTTATCGAGCGGCGATAGCTCGAGCCAAGCGCGAAGAAGACGATCTATTTATGTTGCTAGTGTTTGCTGAAATGATGGGTATACCAAATCCCGCTTCTTGGTACACACTGGAGCTACAGCCAATTCTATTAGAACGGTTTCACGATTGGCATACCCGTATGGGTATGGAGCGCTCGCCGCTTGATCATTTTAGGTGTTGCTAAATGACAATTCCTTTTTCACAACTCATGCAGCAACGCGTGATCCTTGTCGGTGGTAAAGGCGGGGTAGGGAAAACAACAGTATCCGCGGCCATAGCAGTCAAGGCCGCGGCGGCGTTTAATAAAAATGTGCTGTTGGTGTCTACTGATCCAGCCCATAGTCTTAGTGATGTATTTGGGCGCGCTATTGGCAGTAAGGCTGTACACCTGCAGCACCACTTACATGCCCTAGAGCTAGACCCCGAAAAAGAAGTCGATTTGTATCTAGAGCGCGTGTTAAGTCAAATGCGGCGCTACGCAGGCCCCGACCAAATTCACGAACTGCAACGTCATTTGCGGTTATCTCGGTTATCACCTGGCGCCCAAGAGGCCGCTTTACTAGAGCGCATGGCGCAATTACTGCAACATGGGCTAGACGAGTATGATTTAATTATTTTTGACACGGCGCCCACAGGGCATACCTTACGCTTATTAAGTCTGCCCGAAGTCATGGCAGCATGGACAGACGGCTTACTTAAACACAACAAGCGCTCCGAACAATTAGGCAAGGTGTTAGCTCATCTTAGCCCGGACAAAGATGTCAACAATATTTTTAAAAGCCCACACGAAACCAAACATGCGGGCTTAGATGAAAAAAGCCAGGAACTTGTCCATACACTCGAGGCTAGACAAAGCTTATTTCATCATGCGCGGCGTGTGCTACACGACCCCAAACTAGCCAGTTTTATTTTTGTTTTGACGGCCGAACGTTTACCCGTTTTAGAAACAGAGCGTGCCGTGCAGTCCCTTAAAGACATAGGGGTTAATGTAGCCGGTTTAATTATTAATCGCTTATTACCGCCTCAGCTCGAAGGGGGGTTTTGGCAAGCTCATCTAACGCGTCAGCACGATTATTTACAACAAATTGAACAGCGTTTAGGCCAATTGCCACAGCATCATTTATGGCTACAAGAACAGGAAATTCAAGGGCCAGAGGCCTTAGAGCAATTTGCCGCAGGATTATCTACTGACTAAGCATTTGAATGGTATTGATAACTATTATCATTACTGTTAAGATGGCGCTTTAGCTAGGCACGGCATGGCCGTGGCGCTCCCATTTTATTAGTACGTGTAGGTATGCCTCATCCATCTCACCATCAGTTAGATCGTTCGCGCCTCTGGCTCAAGATTACAGGTATTGCTGCTGCTGTTGGTATACACGCCAGTGTATTTGCTTTTCTCGTATATAGCTCAGAACCAAAACGAGCAGCTGAACTGGGCCAAGAGGAAATCATAGGCATAAGTTTATTGGACCTAAGTGAGCCAGAAGACAACCTGACCGCCGATGAGGTAGCCGAAGTCGTGGCGGAAGCAACGGTAGAAGAGGTGATTGAGCCCGAACCTGAACCTGAACCCGAGATCGAACCCGAACCTGAGATCGAGCCGGAACCTGAGATTGAACCGGAGCCCGAGCCCGAGCCCGAGCCCGAGCCTATCGTCGAGGATCCTGTCATTCCAGAGCCTGTGGTGGAAAAACCGAAGCCTCAGCCCAAGCCGCAACCAAAGCCAAAACCAAAACCGGTCCCTCAGCCTGAACCCAAGCCTGTCCCTCAGCCCAAGCCTGAGCCAAAAAAAATAGCAGAGGTGGCTAAACCCGCCACAGCGCCTCAACCTGCCGATCCTCAGAAAGCGGCCGGTGGTCAACAAGCCAAAGCGATCGACCCCAATCAACCCCGTGTCATTGGCCAGGTTAACTATCTAGGGGCCGCGCCACGCCCGGTATACCCGCGCGCATCCCAACGACGCAATGAGCAGGGCACAGTGGTTGTCCGGGTGCTTATTTCTACTCAAGGCACGGTGGTCGATGTGTGGGTAAAAAATACCTCTGGGCATACGCGTTTAGATGAGGCTGCGCTTAACGCGGTGCGCAAAGTAAAGTTCAAGCCGTATACCGAAAATGGTGTTGCCTACAGGGCAATGGCCGATATCCCTTTTGATTTTGTTTTATAGGACTCAGGCATGATGCAGGAGCTATTCGATGCGTTATTTGTTAGCATAGCGCAACTCAGCAGTGTTAGCACTGACTTACAGGAACCCATTCAACACACCGCACAGGCCGCAGCCAGCACAACCAATGCTTTGGCGCCAGCTGCTTTAACCCAAGCAGAAGCTCAAGAGGGTGGCATGTTGCATTTTATCGCGCAAAGCGACTGGGTAGGAAAAAGCTTATTTGGGATTCTTTTATTAATGTCAGTGGCAAGCTGGTATTTGATTATTGTGAAAAGCATCACCAATATGCGTTTAAAAAGTCGTTCTAAACGTTTTTTACGCGAGTTTTGGGCGGCCAGCTCATTAGAGCAAGTGAAAAATGAAATTGCTACTCACGGAGCTACCGAACCTTTTGCTCATTTAGCCAGTCATGCTATCCATGCAGAAAGTCATCATGCTAAGTACGGTGCGTTACGTCTAGAGGAAAAAGGCTCTACCCAAGCTTTTGTGACGCGTATTATGCGTAAAGTCATTGATGAGGAAACGGCTCGTTTAGAAAATGGATTGACACTCTTGGCCTCTGTCGGTTCCACTTCACCTTTTGTGGGCTTGTTTGGTACGGTTTGGGGGGTCTATCACGCGCTAATCAATATTGGCTTGTCCAGTGAGGTCGCATTAAATAGTATTGCTGGCCCCGTGGGTGAGGCATTAATTATGACTGGCTTAGGTTTGGCAGTGGCGATCCCTGCCGTGTTGGCTTATAACGCATTTGTCCGTGCTAACCGCGTTTATTTAGCTCAGCTTGATGCGTTTGCTCATGATCTGTTTACTTTCCTGACCACAGGGCAACAGGTCGCCGAAAGCAACGGTAAATCCCCCTCAAGTAAATAAGGACATCCCATGTCGTTTGGAAGCTTTGATCGCAATAGCTCACACAATGCCACGAATGCGGAAATAAATATGGTGCCATTGATTGACGTGATGTTAGTGCTACTGGTTATTTTTCTTATTACGGCGCCGTTACTGACTCATTCCATTTCTGTGCAGTTGCCTCAAGCTTCTGCCCAAGCAGTGGAAAACGAAAAAAAATATTTGGATTTAGCGATTACTTTAGATGGGGCGCTGTATCTGGATAATAATGAAGTTCAGCTAGAAGACTTAACCGCAGCATTACAACCGTATTCCCTAGAAAACCCACAACCTGAAATTCGTATTCGTGCCGATCACGACACACGGTACGAGCTGTTAGCTCAGGTAATGAGTAAAGCTAAGGCCTCTGGTCTAGCACGGTTAGGCTTTGTCACCCGTCCTGACAGCACAGCGACTGTACCAGAGGCTCCCTAAATAGCGTTAATCAGTATAAAATCGTGCTATGCGATTACTAATTATTGAAGACGATCACGTATTAGGGCCTGCCTTGCAGGACTTTTTACAAGCTCAAGGCTACCAAACACAGCTGATTACCCGTGGTGATCAGCTGTTGTCACAATTAGAGCAATACCCCGCCGATTTACTTGTACTAGACCTAAACCTCCCAGGAAAAAGTGGGCTAGAAGTATTGCAAGAATTACGCCAGCGCGGCCACGAGGTACCCGTTTTAATTTTAACGGCACGTGATGCCCTCGAAGACCGTGTTGCAGGTCTGGATGCCGGTGCCGATGATTACGTCACCAAACCTTTTGAGCTCGCAGAGCTCGCTGCCCGTGTTCGTGTATTAGCTCGTCGTTACCCTGGGCATAATCATCAGCGGCTCGAAGTAGGTGCTTTGCAACTCGATATGCAACATAAAGAATTACTTTATGCGGGGCAACGCTTGGCCGTTTCAGTGCGCGAGTTCTCTTTATTGCAATTACTGATGCAACGTGCTGGCAAGGTCGTTACCAAGCAGCAAATTATTCAATTTCTCTCCGAAGGAGAGGCCGACTTCAGTGACAATGCGGTAGAGGTTTATATATATCGACTCCGAAAACGACTCGAACCCACGGGTCTAAGTATTCAAACCCTGCGTGGGTTTGGTTATGTGCTCGAGCCGAACCATGAAACGACCCATTAAGCAATTACGGTTGTCATTACATAAAGGCAGCCTTGCTCGGCATTTAATGCTGCGTCTTTTTCCGCCTATTGCTTTATTAGTGATATTGGATTTAGCTGTAACGTGGGTGCTAACCAGCCGTATGCATCTAGAGGAATGGCTATTACGCGATATCTTTTGGACGATGCTACTTAGTCAACTGCTTTGGGTGGCTTTATTTGGCTGGGTACTTATTGCTGGGTTACGCTCGGGCTTGCAGGCTGTAGAGCGGCTTGGTGCAGAGATTGCAGCGCAGGATGCAGACGAGCTGCAGCCTTTAGTGGCCGAGGACTTACCCGCGGAATTACGGCCTTTAGTCGACCATTTTAATCAGCTGCTCATACGCTTAGATGAAAGCGTGGCTGCCCAAAAGCGGTTCATTGCCCACGCTGCGCATCAACTGCGCACCCCTTTAAGTACACTACGCTTAGAATCAGAGCTCATGCTAGCTAAAGACCTAGCAGTAGAAATGCGTGCACCGGTTGAACGAATAAAGTTAAGTACAGAACGTATGATCCGACTGGGACAACAATTATTAGTCCTAGCGCGCGTAGACGCAGCGGCTAGTCCTACAGATTGCTTTGTTCGTTTGGATTTATGTGAATGGGCACGCACAAGTGGCGCTGAATGGATTCAGGCAGCTCATAAAAAACAATTAGAATTACAGTTAATTGCCCCCGAGACGCCAGTCTGGGTGGATGCTGACCCATTGCTATTAGACGAGCTTTTAGGGAATTTAATTGATAACGCGCTCTGCTATTCACAGGCTCAACATCAAATCACAATACGCGTTACCGCGAATCCGCCTACCTTAAGTGTAGAAGATGATGGTATAGGTATTGACCTTAAAGACAGCCATCAACTTTTTGAAGCGTTTTACCGTGGTGCTGACAATCAACAAAGTGATGGGTCAGGCTTGGGGCTTGCCATTGTACGAGAAATCGCCTTGGCACATGGGGCGGGCTGGAATCTATTAAGCCGTCCTCATTATAAAGGAACACGCATTAGCATTGTTTTTCCAGGCCCGCGTATGGGTATCGGCTTAAGACGCCAACTGCGCCCTAACGAATAGGGGCAGGCTGTGTTGGAATACTACGCACCGGATTGGTGGGCACAACAGAAGTCGGTTCTTCTTGAATGGTAATGGTGGATTCACGCAAAATCCCGCCGCCTTCGACGGATCCAAATTCTTTAGAGGGAATCTGTCCTGTCATTTGCGCAACGCAGTCTTCCTGAGCAGAGGCAGATTGCAAAGCTCGGCAACGTGCAATACGGTTTTGTGTCAAGGTTGATTCACTGATCTGTGCAGGCGGAGTCCGTTTAGCTTGTTGCAGGGCAGCGCCAGCATCGCGTTTGCAGTTTTGCTTTGCGGCGGCCTCGTTAAGTTGATTACATACCGCCATCGCGTCGTTGTAGGCTTGTTGTGGCGTGGGATTTTGAGCCTGAGCACTATGAAAACCTAAAGACATCACAAGGCTAGATACAACTAATAGAGATTTCTTCATCATTGACTCCTTGGGTTAATGCCGAGATTTAAGTGTAACAACAATAAAAGCAACTAAAAGTAATGGAGTGCTGCTGATTACTTAGGCGGTAATTTAATCTCTGTTTTCATTGGCATATCCATTAAACCTGGCTCATCAGGCGCATACTCAGCCAAACGCTGTTTGGTTTCACGTTTAATAGCGGCGCGCATAAGCAATATTGCCGTTACAGGAGAAGTGACTACAAGAAGTACTGTAATAATTAAAGGATACACCAACAGTTTTTTGGCGCCAAAACTAGCCACTAATGCACAAGCAACGAGCAGGCAAAAAACACCTAAAGTATTACCTAAGGTGGGCGCATGCATACGAGAATAAAAGTGGCGTAATCGAACTAAGCCTAACGTGCCTACCAGCGTAATAATGCCGCTTAATGCAATTAAAAGACTAATTAATACCGTAAGCCAAAGTGGAAATTCATTCATGGTTCGATCACCTCGCCACGTAATAAAAACTTAGCCATTGCGGCTGAACCTACAAAACCGAACAAGGCAATTAACAACGCAATATCAAAGTAAAGGATAGAGTTAAAACGCAAGCCCAACGCCAGCAAAGCCATTAAACCATTGCTATACATGGTATCTAGAGCTAACACACGATCGGCAGCGGTGGGCCCTGTCATTAAACGATACACAGAAATGCCCATGCCAATGGTGTAACAAGCTAACGCAAAAAGGCTAGCCCAATGTAGTAGTGCATTCATTCAAAAATCTCTATTAAGGGTTCTTGATATCTTTTTTGGATAGTATCTAACCACTGTTGCTCATCTTTAAGGTCAAGAATATGCAGTGTTAATACGTGTGTATTGTAGTTAAAGCCCGCCCAAACCGTACCAGGTGTATACGTAATAATGCAGGCTAGAGCTGCTAACCCATGAGGGTCTTTAAGACGAATCGGTATGTCTAAAAAGCCTGGAGTAGGATGGGCTTTTTGTCTAAATAAAACGATATACCCTACGTCATAATTCGATTTAACGATATCCACCGCAACATGCCAACACAAGCGCAAGGCGATAAAGGGGTGATGCATGGTGGCTCGAATAGGCCTAAAGGGAAGAGCCGCCACACTTAGGGCAATGCCTAAACCAACAGCTAAAACCACGTTTCCCTTTGATATGCCATTTAATAATAACCAAAGAAAAGCGAGTAGAACGGGCAAAAATAAGAACTGCGCATATTTTTTAATCATACATGCCCCCTTCATGCACAGGGCGGATAGAATCGCGCGCTAATACAGCCGAAATATAACTACTTGGTGTATCGAGATAGGCGGCGGTTTGTTCTAAATACTGAATAATCGGGCCTGCTCGCATAGTTAATACAACACAGACCGCAATTAAACTAGCAACTGGCAAGGCTTCATTCAGACGCAAACGCGGTACTTTAATATCGCTAAAACTCCAAAATAAGCGAATTCCCGTGCGTGAAAAAGCCATTAAGCCAATAAAGCCTGATACCAATACGGTTGCTGTGAGAATCCAAGCATTACCGGTGGCTCCAGAAGCCTTAAGTGCGGCGGATAATAATGACAGTTTTGCCACAAAGCCCGACAGAGGGGGCAAGCCTATAATTAGCAAGGCACAGGCAATGAATGACATCCCTAAAAAAACCATTGCGGCAGGGATGGCAATGCCAATCACATCGTCAGAGCTATCTTCACTTTCTGGGTCGGTCAGATCAAAGGCTTCTTGGCTGACAGCTAACAAATCTGAGCCAAAACTCTGTGCGCGTCCTACCATTTCAAGCAACATGAAAAAAGCAGCCGTGGCTGGCACAGAGCTAAGTAAGTAGTATAAAGCAGGGCCCGTTAAGGTAACGCCAGGCATACCTAAAGCAGCTAAAAGCGTACCAGAGGAAATGACAATACAGTAACTGGCCATGCGTTCGGGCTGATGCGTAGCCAGCAAACCGAATGACCCAAAAGCTAGGGTGGCTATACCGACAGGAAACATCCAGTCCCCCCCGAAGGCAGCGGGGGCGCCCGTAGGCACTAGCAGTGAACCAATGCGCAGCAAGGAATAAATGCCGACTTTGGTCATAATGGCAAACATAGCGGCTACAGGCGGACTTGTGTTCGCATAGGTGTCAATAAGCCAGTAATTGAGGGGCCAAGCCGCCGCTTTGATGAGAAAGGCAATGCCTAAGATAGCGGCGGCCGCCTCGAATAACCGCCTGTCACCCCCAGACAAGTGGCCGACTTTTGCTGCTAGATCGGCCATATTTAGGGTGCCTGTGACCCCGTAAACCAATGCTATTGCTATCAATAGTAAAAAGGAGGCCAGTAAATTGACTGCGATGTAGTGCAATCCTGCGCGCACTCGATCGCGTCCTGATCCGTGTAGCATTAGGCCATACGAGGCAGCTAAAAAGACTTCAAAAAATACAAAGAGGTTAAACAGATCGCCAGTTAAAAAAGCACCGTTTAAGCCCATAATTAAGAGCTGAAACAACGGGTGAAAATGCACACCAACGCGATCCCACCGAGCGGTAGCATACCACCAAGTAGCGCTAGCTAAAATACAAGTCAAAACAAGCATTAAAGCGGCTAAGCGGTCCACTACCACCACGATACCAAAGGGCGCTGGCCAATCACCTAACAGGTAAACGCCAACCCCATGCAGCCAATTTGTATCAATTGAGCCGTCTGCCATACCTAACAAAGTAACTGCAACTACCAACTGAAGCGCCAAGGAAAGCACACCAAGTGTAATTTTAAGCTGACGGTTTTTGTCTCTGACAAGCAGCATAAGAGCCGCGGTCAACAAAGGAATGGCAATAGGGAATATGGGTAAGTGCTGCTGCCACATTAGGCTTGTTCCTCGCGTCCATCAACATGATCCGTACCAGTGAAGCCGCGATTTGCAAGCAGCACAACCAAAAATAACGCCGTCGTCGCAAACCCAATAACAATAGCAGTCAGTACTAAGGCCTGAGGTAGCGGATCTGCATACAGACTTGGATCGGCCCCAAGCTCATTGGAAATGACCGGAGGAGCGCCCACCCGGATTCGACCCATAGCAAAAATAAAAAGGTTTACCGCATAGGAAAGCAGTGAGAGGCCCATGATGAACTGAAAGGTCCGAGGACGTAGCAACAACCAAATTCCAGAACCGGCAAGTACACCAATCGCTAAGGAGAGAATGACTTCCATTAGTTATCCTTTTTATTTTGTAAAACACTTTGAATGGCGGGGAGCATGCGATAAAAACGCAATGATTGGTGAGCAAGGGCAACCAAAATCAATACCGTAGACCCCACCACCAACATGAATACGCCTATGTCAAAAAGCAGGGCACTTGAGGTATGGATTGTGCCCAACCAAGGCAACTTAATATCCCAGCTCTGGGCGGCTAAAAAGGGTTTGGCATACCACCACACCATCATGGCGGCGAGCCCGGCAGTCAGCATACCGCTAGCAATCCACGTTTGTGGTTGGATTAAAGGCCTGGACTCTACCCATACAATCCCACCCACCATGTATTGCAAAATAATGGCGGTGGCCATAATTAAGCCAGCAACAAACCCACCGCCTGGCAAATTATGACCGCGTAATAAAAAGTACACGGAAATAAGGGCCGCAATGGGCATAAGTAAACGCACCAGCACAGCAGGGATACGCATAATGCCATCGGGCAAAAGGGCATGCGGATCGGGCTCATCAAAGGTGGTGCTAAGCATACTGTGCTGATTTTGACGACGCGCTAAAGGTTCGGCTACGGTTTCTACAGGCGGTCTAAAACGACGTAGCAATGCAAAAACACTGAGTGCGACGATGCCCAACACGGTAATTTCCCCAAACGTATCAAACCCGCGGAAATCGACTAAGATCACATTCACTACATTCGCTCCCCCCCCAAGAGGCAAGGCTTTCTCAACTAAGAAAGACGAAATGCCGTCGGTTGTAGGACGCGTCAAAATGGCAAAACTTAATGCGGCAATGCCTGTGCCGCCAATCACAGCGACGCTCAAGTCGCGGATGCGGCGGAATCGAGCTTGGGAGCGCGTTAAACGCAGTCCATCGGGAATAGGGATACGTTTAGGTAGCCAGCGTAAGCCCAGTAAAATGAGCACCACGGTGACCACTTCAACCGCCAGTTGAGTTAGAGCTAAGTCGGGTGCAGACAGCCAGGCATAGCTGAGACTAGTCACTAAGCCCGCACCACCAGAGAGCAAAAGAGCCGCGGGGCGATGAAATTTCGCATAATAGGCGGCGCTTAAGGCACACGCAGCGCCCGCTACCCAGATAATAGCGAAAAGTGGATCAACCGGACTGAGATGGCCTAAAGCAAACCATCCATTTTTATGTAAAGGCAACGCGGCGACCACAAAGGTAGCCAATAATATAAGCAGTACTTGACGCTGGAGGCGATCAGAGTAGGTATGGCGAATAATAAAGTCCGCTCCGGCTTCAATCCACCCCATTAGCCATTCGAAAATACTGCCTGCGTTAATCGTGTAAAGCAGTGGGGCACGGTCTGATCGGCCTTTACGGTAACGATTCAGTATGCCAATAAGGATAACCCCCCCCAAAGTGGCGATCACACTCATTAACAGCGGAACATTAAAGCCATGCCAAATATGTAAATTGTACTGGGGGGTTGCAGCCCCAAGAATAGAATGCACTGCCACATACAAGACAGGCCCGACCGTATAAGTAGGAAATACCCCCACAATTAAGCAAATACATACCAAGATTGCGCTAGGAATAAGCATTAAACGAGGGGGTTCGTGGGGTGTGCGCGGTAGATTATGGGCAGGTGGGCCAAAAAACACCTGGCTGATAAAGCGATACGAGTACGCCACACTAAATACACTGGCAGCCACCGCAACAAAGGGCAAAATCCGGTTAAACCAACTGCCATTGGCGCTGAAGACCGCCTCTGTGAAAAACATTTCTTTGGATAAAAAGCCATTTAACAACGGTACACCAGCCATGGATGCCGCTGCTACAGTAGCCAGCGTGGCAGTCACTGGCATAAAGTGACGCAACCCAGAAAGCCGGTTTAAGTTGCGCGTACCGGACTCGTGGTCAACGATACCAGCGGCCATAAACAGCGAGGCTTTAAAAGTCGCGTGATTAATAATGTGAAATATAGCGGCAACTAATGCCATGGGAGTGCTTAAACCAAGTAGGACGGTAATTAGCCCTAGATGACTGATGGTGGAATAGGCAAGTACGCCTTTCATATCCCGTTGAAAGGTAGCCAGGTAGGCACCCAGACTAAGGGAAATCAACCCGGCGCCGCCTACCACCCACAGCCATGCTTCGGTACCCGCCATGACAATCCAAAAACGGGCCAGTAAAAACACCCCCATTTTCACCATAGTGGCTGAGTGTAAATAAGCAGAAACTGGGGTTGGGGCAGCCATAGCGCGTGGCAACCACAAATGAAAAGGGAATTGAGCACTTTTAGTAAAGGCACCTAAAAGCAGTAGCGTCAGTAAGATGGGATACCAATGGTGGGACTGAATTTGTTCGCGAGATTGAAGTACAGTATGTAGGTCATAGCTGCCTGCCACGTGTCCCAGCATTAAGACACCTGCAAGCAAACATAGGCCACCTCCGCCTGTGATAACTAATGACATGCGCGCACCGCGTCGTGCGTCTCGTCGATGGTACCAGTAGGCAATGAGCATGAACGAAGAGAGACTGGTTAGTTCCCAAAAGACCACCAGTTGGATCAAATTGCCTGAAATGACCACCCCAAGCATGGACCCCATGAAGGCTTGGAGAAACGCAAAAAATCGTCGTGCAGGATCTTTGGGCGATAAATAATAATGTGCATACAGAGCAATTAAGGCGCCCATCACACTGACTATTAAACTAAATAGCCACGCAAACCCATCCATACGCAGTGTGAAATCAATGCCATGCGTAGGAATCCAGCGTGTACTGTATAGCAAGACTTCGCCATTGAAGATCGCTGGTGTGCAAAAAAGAGTGAACAAAGCACAGCTTGCCGCAACTACGCCTGCAAGGAGTGCATGGAAGGTGCGTTGAGAGGCGGGAAGTAGTGAAGAGAGTAGGCTGCCAATAAAGGGCAAGACTAAAATTATGAGCAAATACATCAGGCTCTCTGCAGCAAAGTGGTTTATTTAGCCCTTAATAATACGACATTTGTTGCTATTTTTCGCAGAAGAAATACAAAGCAGCGTTAAGGGGAGAAAGAAGTCCTTGATCTATATCAATCAGTTTTGCTCGTAAAAACGCCATACTATTTAGTAACAATACAGTATACGCACGCGTTTAGGGAGTAAAAATGCACGATATAGCGGAACCTATCGACATGGTACATATTTCAGAAAGTCTGATCAGACGCTTCGATCGGTCAGGGCCGCGTTATACCTCGTATCCCACTGCTGACCGGTTCGTCGATAATTTTAGTAGCGAACATTATATAACGGCTTTAGCGAAGCGTCAGCAAAATGTCAGCTTGCCCGATTATTCTGTGTATGTGCATTTGCCGTATTGCCAGTCTCTTTGCTATTTTTGTGCATGCAATAAAATCATTACCCAAGACACCACGCGTTCAGCTGCCTACGTGCAAACCGTATTAAAAGAGCTGCAGTTACTAGAGCCCCATTTGGGTCAAAACCGCTTGACAGGACAGTTGCATCTTGGCGGTGGGACGCCCACGTTTTTGCAGCACGAGGAACTCCAACTCCTGGTGCAAGGCATTCGTTCACAGTTTGATTTTGCGCCAGATGCCGAATTGGGCATAGAAATCGATCCTCGCACGGTAGCTAAAAACCGTTTAGAGCAATTAGCGGCTATCGGGTTTAATCGTACTAGCTTCGGTGTACAGGATTTTGACTCAGCGGTTCAAGCAGCGATCAACCGCATTCAGCCTTTAGAAATGGTGGCACGCGCAATGGATGCCAGCCGCGCTGCGGGGTTTCAGTCTATTAATACCGATTTAATTTACGGTTTACCTAAACAAAGCCTAGATAGCTTTGAGCAAACTGTTACAGCGCTTGTGGCACTGCGGCCTGATCGTATTGCGTTATATAACTATGCGCATTTACCTCAGCGCTTTAAGGCCCAACGTTTAATTCACGCAGATGATCTGCCATCTGCCGATGAGCGTTTGCAAATTTTTTTAATGGCCGCACAGCGGCTTTTGGATGCTGGCTATGAATACATCGGTCTGGATCATTTTGCATTACCCGATGACGAGCTAAATAAAGCGCGCCTAGACAAAAGCTTACACAGAAATTTTCAGGGTTACACCACACGTGCCAATAGTGATCTGATTGGTTTAGGGGTGTCTGCTATTGGTAAAGTAGGTCAGACCCATATCCAAAATCAACGCTCTTTAAACGCCTACACGGAACAAATTAACGCTGGTCAGCTAGCGACGTTCCGCGGTCACGTGATGCACAACGAGGATGTATTACGTGAAGAGCTCATCATGACCTTAATGTGCAGTATGCCAATCGATTTTCATGACTACTACCAGCGTTACGGTATCCATTTAACCCAACGTTTTGCTGATGAGTTAGCTGCTCTGCGTCCTTATGTCGAGGCAGATCTGCTTGAGTTAGACGCTGACCACATGCAAGTCACAGCAAAAGGCCGTTTATTTGTACGGGCAATCAGTATGGAGTTCGATCAATACTTGCGCCAAAGCACGACCGCCACCTATTCAAAACTAATCTAGAGAACATTATGGCTCAAGCTAAACTTACTTATACGGTTGCGCCCCAGTATTTACAAAGCCATCCCTTATTTAAGGACTGGGGGGCAGAGGAGTTAGGGCGCTTTTATGAGCAATGCCATCGGGTTGGTTTTGCTGAAAATGAGTATTTGTTTAAGCGCGACCAAGGCTGCGTCGCTTTTTATATTGTGGAAACAGGGGCGGTGCAATTGCAATGGCAAACGCAGACCAATCAGGTTAAAAGCTTGCACTACCGCACTACAGGTGGTGCCGTAGGAGACGCTTGTGTATTAATGGGTGATACCTATCGGGTTGATGCCTTGGCCTTAGAGCCGACCGTTGCCCTTAAAGTTACTAAACAACATTTTTATACTTGGCTAGCTAACCACCCTTTATTGATGATGGGGCTCGTAGCGCAGTTAAGTCAGAACCTGTGTTATTTATTTGGTGATGTAATGACAATGCACTCGGTTTCTGGCACCCAACGTGTCATTCATTATTTGGTGGATCGCATCCCATTAAAAAAACACCAGCGCATCGAGCTCGATCGCTCTAAAGCGCATATAGCAGCAAGCTTAAACTTAACGCCCGAGCATTTTTCACGCATTTTAAATGACTTGATTAAAAATAAGTTTATTGAGGTGACTGGCCGTCAGGTCATAGTAAAGGACCTAGACGGCTTACTAGGCTATACGCGTTAAACAGGGCTTTTCTTTTCGCCGCCCAAAGCCTCTAAGAGCTCGTGAATCAATACATTGAGCTCAGAGCTCATAAGTAAAAAATCAGCGTCAAACACATGAGCCTCGTCGTGACTTTCAGATTGATTTTGTTCGGTCAGTAGATCGGTGGGCGCAATACGCTTTAACTCAAGTCCCTCGGTTAGCACAAACGAAATTTTATCGGACCAAGTTAAGGCCAAACGGGTGCATTGTTTGCCGTCCACAATATGATTACGTACCTCGTCGCTGTCTAAATTGTGGCGTGCATAACGTACTACCGAACGGCTTTCCCCACTGCCTTTAAGCTCTGCGTCTTGATCAATGGTAAAAGGGTAGGGCAAGGTGAAGTCAGCAAGCCAACTGGTCATGGCCGCAGCGGGGGACTGTTGGGTGTATACCGGCAGTGCTGGAAAAAGATCAAAGGTTTTAGCAATAAGCCCCATGACCTCGTCTGCTGTGGCGGCCGCTGCAGCATCAATGGCTAACCATCGGTTTTCTGGGTCTATCCATACCGACACAAAGCGCTCGATACTAAACGCGCGCGGCAAGAGCTCTGTAATTAAGTCCTCTTTGAGCTCTTTCATTTGTTTACGGCCGACCTTATAGCCTTGTTCTTCTTCTTTGTCTTTGGCTCGGGCTCGGGCAATTTGATTAATGACTGTGCTGGGCAAGAGCTTTTTTTCAGCTTTAGCTGTAAGTAAAATTTGGCCCTGAACCCGATGCACTAAATCAGTCTGCTCATGAGCTGGCGCCCACCCGAGGCTAACAGGGTCTTGGCTTGAACCTGGGGTAAACGCTTTTTTAGCAACTAGCTCGTCAATTGAGTCGGCAGTCCATTCAGGATGAAGGCGGAAAAGTCGTAAGTTTTTAAACCACATGTGAATTTAGTAATTAGTGAAAAGAAGCATTCTATTCTATGCCACAAGTATAAAACGTGCTGCAGGTTAATTTGAGCCATTAGCACTAAACATTACAGTTAGACGCAAGAACATAGGCTAAGCTAACATAACAGCTAAACAACAGTTTACATTGATGCACGTATTCTACTGGTTATCTGTATATTTATACAGTATAATAGCTTTATATTGATAATGATGGTTTGCCCATTACTACATAGGACATATACATGGACGATAAGCGCAACAAAGCTGTAGCTGCAGAACGTGAAAAAGCCCTAGCTGCCGCACTGTCTCAAATTGAAAAGCAGTTTGGTAAAGGCTCCGTAATGCGTTACGGAGACAACCAAGTCGAACACGACATTCAGGTGTGCTCCACTGGTTCTTTAGGCCTAGATATCGCTTTAGGTGTAGGCGGGCTGCCTCGTGGTCGAGTCATAGAAATCTACGGTCCCGAGTCGTCTGGTAAAACCACGCTTACCCTCGAGGTCATTGCTGAAATGCAAAAAATCGGCGGTACTTGTGCATTCGTTGATGCCGAGCACGCTCTAGACGTTCAGTACGCTTCTAAATTGGGTGTAAACCTTGATGACTTGTTGATCTCTCAGCCAGATACGGGCGAACAAGCCCTCGAAATTACGGACGCCTTAGTCCGTTCGGGTTCTGTGGATTTAATCGTCGTGGACTCGGTCGCAGCACTAACACCTAAAGCCGAAATCGAAGGCGACATGGGCGACTCTTTACCTGGTCTTCAAGCTCGCCTCATGAGCCAAGCCCTGCGCAAATTGACCGCTACTATCAAGCGTGCGAACTGTATGGTAATTTTCATTAACCAAATTCGCATGAAAATTGGTGTAATGTTCGGTAGTCCCGAAACCACCACAGGCGGGAATGCCTTAAAGTTCTACTCTTCAGTGCGTCTTGATATCCGTCGTATTGGCTCAATCAAACGCGGTGATGAAGTCGTAGGTAACGAGACCCGCGTTAAGGTTGTAAAAAACAAAGTGGCGCCACCTTTCAAGCAAGCCGAGTTCGATATTATGTATGGGGGCGGCATTTCACGCGAGGGCGAAATAATAGATCTAGGCGTACAGGCTGGCATTGTCGACAAGGCCGGAGCCTGGTACAGCTATGAAAGCACACGCATTGGTCAGGGCAAAGACAATGCGCGCGAATACTTGCGTGAAAACCCAGTTTTAGCACGGGAAATTGAAAACAAAGTACGCGCACATCATGGCATTACCGTACTCGAGGAAATCAAAGAATCCCCAGCGCCTGCTGCAGCAAAAATAGATGCTGAAACGGTCGAGGATAAAAAATAACCGTTATGCAAAACTTTAATGACGAGGGCGATTTTGAGCAGCTCGGCTTTGAAGATTTCGAACAATTAGGTTCGGCTAAAGAACCCCCCTCCAAACGGAAGGGGGTTTCTTTAAAAGCACGTGCTATTGATTTCCTGTCTAGACGTGAACACTCTAGGCTCGAGCTGCAGCGCAAATTACAACGTCATTCTGACGATCTCGAAGCCATTACCCAACTACTAGACGAGCTCCAGGCCCAAAACTGGTTGTGTGATGAACGCTTCACTCAAAGCTTAATCAACCGTCGCGCCCACAAGTTCGGCACCCGGCGTCTCTTGCAGGAATTACGCCAACAAGGGGTTGATGCCGAACACATTGACTTAGCACTAGAACAATTAAAAGATTCCGAGTTTGAACGGGCATTAGAGGTTTGGGAACGCAAGTTTGGCACTGCTCCTACCGATCAGAAAAGCTATGCAAAGCAGCACCGGTTTATGGCGAGCCGTGGTTTTAGTCCAGATTTACTGCGTAAAATTCTCGACCGATTCAACGAGGCTATCTAAATGGTTAAAACGGGTCGCCCTAGCTTCAGGTGACCGCTACGCGTACATTTTGTGACTTGGCGCGTAGCATGGGGCACATTTGCTCTTAAAAACAAAATCGTGCGCCAAGACTAGGTGTAGCCAAGTATTTTTAGTTAATGGTACGCTTAGGCGTTAGGCATTTCTTAGCCCCATCGCTTAACAGCTTGCTTAAGTGGCTACGGTTTTATTCTGAATCCGTGCTATTTTAATTTTTCATAGAGAAAATAGCTGCCTAGCGTGGGAGGTGCGCTATACTTAGAGTGTTTTGTTGTTCGCTTTCCTGTAGGTATTTGTATGGCTTTACCCGAAATCACGGTTGCACGTATTCCTTTACACAAACGTTCAGTTGTCGTAGAGGTCTTCGAGCGTGCCGATGGTTTATGGGATCTTGATGCCGAACTGGTCGATACCAAATCCTACGCTTTCCCCTTGTCCAATGGTGGTGAACATCCTGCTGGTCAACCTGTACATCATATGCTGCTACGCATAACTATTAATAGCGACTACACCATTGTAGATGCAGGCGTACAGTACGACGCAGCGCCTTATGCCGTGTGTGACACGATTGTTCAAAGCTATCAGAAGCTGATAGGACTGAACTTAATTCGTGGGTTTAGACACGAAGTGCGTGCACGCTTAGCCGGGAAACACGGCTGCACGCACATGACAGAGCTAACCAACGTTTTACCTACTGCCGCTATCCAAGGTGTAGCAGCGCGATTAAACCGTTTTAATTCTGGCCAAAAACAACAAACAAGGCCATTTCATATAGATGGTTGTCATGCTTTACGGGCCGATGGCGAAGTAGTTAGGGAATTTTACCCAAAGTGGTATGAAAAGCCCGAAACGGCGCAGTAACTTGAGTTTTGTCCACGTGTTTCTTGTAAACCCGTGGATGATTTTTTAATGTGTTCTTAGACTGACAGGTACTAAATGAAAATTCATGAATATCAGGGCAAAGCACTGTTAAGAAAGTACGGAGTAGCAGTGCCAGAAGGCATCCCTGCTTTTTCCGTCGACGAGGCAGTGGCAGCAGCTGAAAAGCTCGGGGGACCGGTGTGGGTGGTTAAAGCACAAATTCATGCCGGCGGTCGCGGTATGGGTGGTGGTGTAAAACTAGCTCGCTCTATGGATGAAGTTAAACAGTTGGCTACTGAAATCTTGGGTATGCAGTTGATCACGCATCAAACTAGCCCCCAAGGTCAAAAAGTACGCCGTTTACTCATCGAAGACGGCGCTGACATTAAAACGGAATATTACGTAGGTATTGTGACAGACCGTGAATCCCAGCGTATTTGCGTGATGGCCTCCGCCGAGGGTGGTATGGAGATCGAAGAGGTCGCAGAAACAAATCCAGAAAAAATTCTAAAAGTATTTGTGGATCCTAAAACAGGACTCACCACAGAAGAGGCAATTGGCTTGGCTGCTGGTATTGGCATTCCCGAAGCTTCCCAAGCTCAGGCCGCTGACCAGTTCCAAAAGCTTTATCAAGTTTACTGGGACACCGATGCCTCATTAGCGGAAATCAACCCACTTATCTTGACGGGTTCCGGCGATATTATGGCACTTGATGCCAAGTTTAACTTTGATACCAATGCGTTATTCCGTCAGCCTGAACTCGTGGAATACCGCGATTTAGACGAAGAAGATCCCGCAGAGGTCGAAGCCAGCAAGTACGATTTGGCTTACATTCAGCTCGAAGGCAACATCGGATGCTTAGTGAATGGCGCTGGTTTAGCTATGGCTACCATGGACACCATCAAGTTGTTCGGTGGCGAGCCAGCTAACTTCTTAGACGTTGGTGGCGGAGCTACAGCAGAAAAAGTAACTGAAGCCTTTAAGATCATGTTGAAAAACGATGATGTTAAAGCCATTTTGGTAAACATTTTCGGTGGCATTATGCGTTGCGACGTTATTGCAGAAGGCGTTATTGCTGCATGTAAAGCCGTGAACCTTGATGTTCCTCTCGTTGTGCGCATGAAAGGTACTAACGAAGAGCTAGGCAAAAAAATGCTAGCAGAGTCTGGCTTGCCTATCATCAGTGCTGACACCATGGCCGAAGCTGCAACCAAAGTGGTTGCCGCCGCTAAGTAACCGGAAAGGATTGTTTACATGTCAATTTTGATCAACAAAGATACCAAGGTCATTACACAAGGTATTACCGGTAAAACCGGTCAGTTCCACACACGTATGTGCCGTGAATACGGTAACGGTATGGAAGCCTTTGTCGCTGGCGTCAACCCACGCCGTGCAGGCGAAGATTTCGAGGGCGTGCCCATTTACGCGACAGTGAAAGATGCGCGTGATGCTACCGGTGCAACGGTTTCTGTTATTTATGTCCCGCCAGCAGGTGCTGCCGATGCTATTTGGGAAGCTGTAGACGCAGATCTCGATCTCGTTATTTGTATTACCGAAGGCATTCCTGTGCGTGACATGCTCGAGTTACGCAATCGCATGCGTGATGAGAACAAGAAAACGTTATTGCTTGGGCCAAACTGCCCAGGTTTAATTGTGCCTGATGAAATTAAAATCGGCATTATGCCAGGCCATATTCATCGTAAAGGTCGCATTGGTGTAGTAAGCCGTTCCGGTACACTCACTTACGAAGCCGTTGCCCAATTAACTGAGCTCGGTCTGGGTCAATCCGCCGCAGTAGGTATTGGTGGCGATCCTATTAACGGTTTGAAGCACATTGATGTGTTGAAAATGTTCAACGACGACCCCGATACCGATGCCGTTATCATGATTGGTGAGATCGGTGGTCCCGATGAGGTTAACGCGGCACGTTGGGCTAAAGACAACATGACCAAGCCTATTGTTGGCTTTATCGCAGGGGTTACAGCGCCTCCCGGAAAACGCATGGGTCATGCAGGTGCGTTAATTTCTGGTGGTGATGACACAGCGGATGCAAAATTAGCCGTCATGGAAGAGTGCGGTATCAAAACCACACGCGATCCATCTGAAATGGGTAAGCTTCTAAAATCGATTCTGTAATCAACAGATGATAAAGCTTAGCTAGACAAACCCCGCTGAAGCGGGGTTTGTTGTATGTTGTGATGTTGAATCATTTAATAATTAAAACCATGGCACACCAACGACAACGTTTAACTCCCCAAGCCACTAGCCTTATGGTGTTATTGTGCTTTGTTTGGGCTTTGGCACAAGTAGGCTTGAAATATACAGCGCATGATATGGCGGCGACCTTGCAAATTGCAGTGCGCTCCATTGGCGGTGCGGTGTTGACGTGGGGGTTTGTTCGGTGGCGAGGGCAACGGCTGTTTACTATGGCTGGCGCTTGGCGGCCAGGAGTCGTAGTGGGGGCTCTTTTTGCTGGGGAATTCTTTTTCGTTGGCGAAGCCTTACGTTACACCAGCGCCTCGCATGTTTCTATTTTCCTTTATACCGCTCCCATTTTCGCCGCTTTAGGCTTGCACTTTTTTACCCCCGATGAGCGCTTACAACCACTGCAATGGTTAGGGGTATTACTCGCCTTTGTGGGGGTCACAATTAGCTTTCTTGGTCGCGACACA
Source organism: Paenalcaligenes hominis (assembly GCF_011927625.1). GTDB lineage: Bacteria > Pseudomonadota > Gammaproteobacteria > Burkholderiales > Burkholderiaceae_B > Paenalcaligenes > Paenalcaligenes hominis. Next base: position 59,302 of record NZ_JAATIZ010000004.1, on the reverse strand, counting down.
CTCACCATGTCGGGTGCGAGTCTGCATGGGCTGTTAGGCGATGGACTAGCGCTTTTGGGCGGCTTATTTTGGGGTGCCACGACCGTCGTCGTACGAGGCACACGTTTAAAAAATGCGCCCGCCACAGAAACGTTGTTTTATCAATTATTAGGCGCCTTTGTTATTTTATTAAGCGGAGCCTATTTAACAGGTCAAACAGGGGTAAATTGGAGCTGGTCGTTGATTGGAAATTTAATTTTTCAAACGATTGCGGTGTCTTTTGCTAGTCTATTGGTTTGGTTTTGGTTGCTACGCCATTACTTGGCATCACGCTTGGGCGTCTTGTCCTTTATGACCCCCTTGTTTGGGGTACTGCTAGGCGTACTGCTATTAAATGAACACATAGAGCGCAGCTTTATGGTGGGTGCCGTGTGTGTGGTACTAGGTATTATTTTAGTCAATGGCCATGACTGGTTTTTTAAGTCGACCAAGCTAAACCTAACAGTTAGCGTAAACACTGACAATCAAGAGTCTTCCTCGCCAGATCAATCAACCCGCTAACGTTCACGGCGCAAGTTAGACCTAGCGGTGTGGAGCGCACAGCGCATTCCAGATTTGCATAGCTAAAGAATTTACGTTACGCTTTGCGTGGGTATTTGTCTAGCATGGGGCTAGGCAAATAGGTAACGTACAGGTCGGGCCGCCTGCACATTTCATTATTTTAAGGTTATGAAAAATAATACCTCACCCAGTCAGCTCCCGTTTGGCCATCGTCTTGCTCAGTCCGTTTCAGACCAATTCACTCGTTTAACTCATATCGAAGCCTTTGGCGGCATAGTTTTAATTGCTGCTGCCGTGGCGGCGCTTGTGTGGGCGAACTCGTCCTATGCACAGCAGTATTTCGACTTTTGGGAACAAACAGTGGGTTTTGAGCTAGGTGATTTCGCCATGTCGGGAAGTCTGCATTTTTGGGTTAACGATGCCTTAATGACTGCTTTTTTTCTAGTGGTCGGGATGGAGATTAGACGAGAAATACACGAAGGGGCTTTATCTAGCTTTGCGCAAGCCTCATTGCCTTTAGTAGCAGCAGCAGGTGGTGTTATCGTACCGGCCCTGATTTATCTGATGATGAATACGGATCCGGTACAGGGCAGAGGTTGGGCTGTACCTACCGCAACGGATATTGCGTTTGCGGTAGGGGTGCTTGCTTTGTTAGGACGCTCTATTCCCTCTAATGTACGCATTATGCTTTTGGCAATTGCCATTATTGATGATGTGGTTGCTGTACTGATTATTGCCTTTTTTTACTCTGGCGGTTTGGATTACAGCGGCCTCTGGCTCATCGCAGCAGGTATGCTTCTGGTGGTTGTGTGGCAGCGGTTAGGTATCGCTTCTGCTTTTGCTTATTTAATTCCCGGAGCCATACTATGGTTTGGGGTGTTAAAGATGGGTGCACACCCAACCCTGGCAGGTGTCATTTTAGGTTTAATGACCCCCGTGTATGCGCGTCCTTTACGCGCTGATCCGCTAACAGTGGTTGAAGAAAATATAGCGCGTATTAAGGCGCAAGCCCACTACTCAGATAAAGACGAGTTAGTGATATTGCAGTCTATTGAAAAAGTACGTGAAGCACATCGTGAACTATTACCGCCAGTGGCTCGAGTGCAAATGCAATTACACCCTTGGGTAGCATTTCTTGTTATGCCGGTCTTTGCTTTAGCCAATGCGGGAGTCAGCTTTAAAGGTTTAGAGGTTAGCTCTGGAGCAGCACAATCTGTGATGTGGGGCGTTATTCTGGCTTTAGTTATCGGTAAGCCACTAGGTATTTTTATAGCCTGTCGTCTGGCTGTCGCGTTAAAAGCCTGTCAGCTAGCCGAGGGGGTAACCTGGTCAGGCATTCTATTAATTGGCTTGCTAGCAGGGATTGGCTTCACTATGTCTATTTTTATTGGTACGCTGGCTTTTGATAATGAAAGTCTGCTTAATGCGGCTAAGCTCGGTGTTTTGGTGGCTTCTTCAAGTGCTGCGCTATTAGGCTTAGGATGGGGCGCGTGGTATGTGCACCGTCTTAATAAGTAGGTGAAAAGATGCCCTTCGTTGTTACCGAATCCTGTATTCAATGCAAATACACAGATTGTGTGGCGGTTTGCCCGATGGATTGTTTCTTCGAAGGGCCCAATTTTCTAGTGATTCACCCTGATGAATGCATTGACTGTTCTATTTGTGTCGCCGAATGCCCGGTGAATGCGATTGTTAGTGCTAATGAAATCAGAGCGGATCAGGCTGAGTTTGTCGAGCTTAATGCTCGGCTAGCTCAGCATCCAGAGTGGAAACGCATACGTAAATCTAAGGCGCCCTTGACCGAGCATGAATACTGGAAAGACCAAACCGTTAAACGCCACTTGTTGCAACTTTCCTATTCAAGCCCAAAATAGTGTAGTGCCTTTTTTGCTAGGCTTGGGCTAGCGGTAATAGTGATTAATGCTATTCATGAATAATCAAGACTTAGCACTGAGAAGCACAGTTAATGCAAGTCATACCTGATAAAAAGCATTACAATCAAATCTTTGGTATTTGAGTGTGGAATTTGTATGTTGTGGCTAGTTATAGCAATAGCACTGCTAGCGGTTGTGCTTATGATCAAAGGGGGTGGGTGGTATTTCCGCGAAGATAACAGTGCAGAATACGCCCCTACAAAACGCAAAGGTGCCTATTTTATTGGCATAGGCGCAGTGCTTTTACTCAGTTTAGCCTTTTGGAACGAATTCGTTTATAAAAAATCCCAAAGTGCACTAGAGCGCGAGGAAAAGCGTATCGCTGCTATTTGTACCGATGTGGTTAAAGCTTTTAATAAAACCAAAGAAGAGGTCGAGGCAAGCCTTACCGATATGAAACTAGTGCAGTTTCCATTTTTACCAAAAACCTCTTCTAAAGCCCTAGGTCAGTGTCAATTTTCTATTGTAGCAACTGTAGAGGCTAGCCATAGAACAGACGGTACCCACAGTAAAACATATAACGCCTTGGTTGAGTATGACCCTCAACAAGAAATCTGGCATGTGCGTCAGGTAGACTGGCTAGATTAAGCGCAAAGCTGACCTCAGATTTCTAGTCGTTATGTTGTATTGAGTCACCCAGATACAGAGTATTAAGATAATTCAGCAATCTTAACCATAAGGTACAAGATGGCTTTGTTTTTTAACGCTTTATTACGGAGATAAAAGTTATGACAATTACGAGACAAGGCAGTAATGCGGGCGTTTGGTTTCAAGCTGATGAGTGGGAACAATTAACTGGCGGCTTGCCTATTTATCGTGGGTTTACTCGGCCTCTTGAGTCCGAGACTGTGCATTTAAAAGCGCCTAGTAACCGTCCCCCTAAAAATATCCCTGAGCACGATCATCATGCAATCGACGCTTGGTTTCTAGAGCATTTTGGCGCTCCATTTCGTTCAGGGGCGTTATACGGTACCGGCAATTTTGAAAAAGCCGTGGCTCATGCGGGGCCGGACGGAGAGGTAGCTTTAATTCGTCCTAATGCCGAGTTCACATTTTGCTGGAGCCCACTCAGCTATGACTTGATGGGCGAGTACGCGCAACGTGAAGCCAGTTCGGATTTGATTGCTTTTTTAGAAGGGCTACAGTTTCAACAGCATGACCTTGAGCAAGCTGCCTTATCGGGTCATGAGATTATGCTGGTTAGCCCTTCTTTTACCATCGAGCGTGTCCTTACTATTTAGAGTCAAAGCCGAGTTTTAGGCATTATTGCTGTGATTCGGTTTCCCCTAGAAACCCCCCACTTTGATGCCGCCATAAACGAGCATAAATGCCATCTAAGGCAATTAGCTCGTGGTGGCTGCCACTTTCTACAATGTGACCTTGATCCATGACGATTAAGCGATCCATGGCAGCAATGGTTGATAAACGATGTGCAATTGCAATCACTGTTTTACCTTCCATTAATCGATCTAGGCTACTTTGTATAGCGACTTCGACTTCAGAATCTAAAGCGCTAGTGGCCTCATCCAAAAGTAAGATAGGGGCGTCTTTCAACATAACACGAGCAATAGCTACGCGTTGGCGCTGCCCGCCCGATAGATTTACTCCGCGCTCGCCTACCTGCGCCTCATACCCAGAATTGCCGTGTCGATCCGTTAAACGCTCAATAAATTCAGCCGCTTCGGCTTGCAGAGCTGCAGCATGCATATCTGCCTCTGTGGCGTCCGGGTTGCCATAAAGAATGTTTTCTCGCATCGAGCGATGTAATAACGACGTGTCTTGTGTCACCATACCAATGGCTTGGCGCAAGCTATCTTGAGTCACTAAGGCAATATCTTGATCATCGATTAGTATACGGCCCTGTTGCGGCTCATGAAATCGCAGCAATAAATTAACTAGCGTAGACTTACCAGCACCAGAGCGACCGATTAACCCAATTCGCTCACCAGGCTTAATAGTGAGATTGAGGTGATTAATAATTGGTCGTGGATTGTCCTTGTAGCCAAAAAGCACGTCTTCAAAACGAATTTCACCGGCTTTAACCTGCAAAGGTAGAGCAGTGGGGTGATCAATAATAGTTTTAGGTTGGCTTAGAGTGTACATGCCGTCTTGAATTGTGCCTATATTTTCAAAAAGGCTAGTCATTTGCCACATAATCCAATGAGAATAGCCGGACAAACGCAAGGCCATAGCCATTACTGCTGCTACCACACCTGCGCTAGCTTGATTCATTGACCATAAGTACAGAGCCGTACCTGTGGAACCCAGCAATAAAGCCGTGATCATAATGTGGTTAGTGGTTTCAAATAGGCTGACTAAGCGCATTTGCTTATAGCCCGTTTGTTTGAACGCATCCATGGCGCGCCGTGCATAGTCGGCCTCGCGTTGGCTATGCGCAAAGAGTTTTACGGTAGCAATATTCGTGTAGGCATCTGTAATCCGACCTGTCATCAATGAGCGGGCGTCGGCTTGCTCTTTTCCTACTTGACCAAGTTTGGGTACAAAATACCAACAGGCGCCACTGTAGGCAAGCACCCAAATAATAAAAGGAATAAGCAGTCGTACCTCGAAGCTACCTGCAAGAATGAGGATGCCGATTAAATACACCACCACGCCTACCAATACATCGACCACGACAAAAACGACATCACGTACAGCCAGTGCAGTTTGCATGACTTTGGTGGTGACGCGACCAGCGAATTCGTCAGCATAAAAAGACAGGCTTTGGCCAAGCATTTGGCGATGAAAGAGCCAGCGTAGACGCATAGGAAAATTAATCGCTAGCACTTGGTGCATCACCATGGTGTGCAAAACTAAAATAACGATACTGCCTAATAAAATAGCCCCTATGCCTAACAAGGCGGAACGTTGCTCGCTCCAAAGTTCAGTGGGAGCAAGCGTGCTCAACCAATCGACGACCTGACTCAAAATGGCAAATAAAAAAGCTTCATAGCCAGCCATAACGGCCGAAGTGACGGTAAGCAAACTAATCCAACCCCGTATACCCGTCGTTGAGTGCCACATGAAAGCAAAAAATGTTGAGGGGAATCGTTGTGAGCTTGGCGCGGGGTAGGGCTGGACACGGCGTTCAAAAAAAGAAAACACAAGCCACCTATAGAAAAAGACAAAACCAATAAAAATTAAAAAACCCGTAAAAGTGCAAGCTTGGCTGGACTTTTACGGGTTGGTATAACGTGCTTAAAAGAGTTTAAGCAGAGCAGGATAAGCACTCATCTGGGACAACCACACCACTCTTAGAGTAGAAGTAGTATTGACTGAGAATGTTTTCATCCAAAAATGCCATGGTAATGAGTTCAGCAATTTGATCTTCGGAGCCTTCGTCAGCAACAAAGAAGTTCAGCGATTGACCTTGGCAGGTATATTTTTGACGCTGCGAAGCATGACGCAAAATCACTTTTTGCTCGACCTCGTAAGCATTCATGAAGACTTGTTTTTCCTCTTCGGTTAGCCAGTCTACGTGCTGTACGCTACCAATATGATTAATGATATCGCGGATCGTGTCTTCGTTGTAAACCCCTTTTTCTTTCATTTTCTCGTAGAAAACTGGGGGAATACGACGTAATTCGCCTACGGCAGATGCCATATCAAACACCATGCCTGGGTCTGGAGACCACGACTCACTGACACCACCCATTAATAACGCCGTGGATTTAGTCGGTGCATAAGCAGTACGGTGAGTATTGCGTACACCGTAACCTTTACACCATTCAGGCTCACCAAATTTTTCAGCTAGCCATTGGGAAGCACGTAGTGACTCATCGTGAATATGTTTAGCCATTTCGTTAGAAAGAAACTGCGCTTCTAGACTGGCGTATGGGATATTTTTTGCTTGGAGATAGGTGTGGAAGCCCATGGCGCCTAAACCAATGGCTCGGCCGCGCATGGTGAAATCACGTACTTTCTCTAGGCCAGGTACCCCTTCGCTGTTGCGAATAAAGTCTTCACATAAACAGTCTAAAAAGACAGTAGCAATAAAGACGGAATCCGAGTCTTTAATTTTATCCCAGTTAGCTAAGTTCATAGAGGCCAGAATGCATGAGTACGTGTAGTCCTCAGAACTGTGCAACATGATTTCGGTACAAAGATTGGTGGCTTTAACATCTAAGCCATGATCTTTATACATATCTGGACGTTGACGGTTAGCTTTGTCAATAAAGAAGAAGTAGCCTTTACCTGTAACCAGTTTGACGTAGAGCGCACGGGTAAATTTACGTTGGGCTTCAGGGTCGCCATTTTTTAAGGACTCGACAAAGGTGTCGCGTACAGTCCAGCCAAAGTTTTTACCGTCTGGGTCACGCATCAATAAATCGACGGCCTCGTCCCAGTCGGGGTGTTCAATATCCAGGTAGCCCGCTACCGCACCACGGCGATTACCGCCTTGGCTAATTTTAGAGGCGCAGGTAAAGAAATCTTCCATGACGGGAATAGGGCCACTGGCTTCGCCACCTGCTGTAATAGGGGCGCCGCGAGGTCGGATGGAGCTAAAGTCTGCGCTAGTGCCGAAACCATTCTTGGATAACAGGGCCATTTCTTTGAGGCCATCGTAGAAAGACACAACGCTGTCGCCAATAAATTGGCCAGAGCAAGACACATTCATGCCTCGATCAGTACCTGTATTCGACAGGGCAGGAGTCGCGGGGGACAAGATGCCATCCCAAAGCTCATTGAAGAAAAGTTCTTCCCACTTTTCTTCCTCGCCCACCATATATTGGGCAAGTGTCTTAGCAATAGTACGGTGACGGCCCAATAGAGCGGGCTCGTCTTTGTACTGATACTTTTCTTTGAAAAGTTGCCAGCCTTGGGTAATGTACCAGGAAGGAAGATGTCCAATTTCTTGGAGATGTTTACGCTCGGCACTGAGCTGCTCAAACATCTGTACTTTTTCTTCGCTAATCCCTGACTGTCTAAAGGACATTTTCTACCTCTTTTCTAAATGTAAGCTTGTAACGATCCCAGTTACGGCGATATTGGATTTGGGTGCCAGCAAAGAAATCAGGGACCTTTACCGTATTCAATTGGTTATAAAACCAGCCAGAAATGAGCCCCGATTCTTGATCAAACATAGGAGGCATTTCTAAGCGCTCGAGGACGATATTGATACGATCGCGTACAAATTCAAGAAGCTCTTCTTTGGTAGTGACTCGGTTACCAGGTATTTCAAACATCAAGTCAATAATGCGGCTTTCATGCAAATAAAGCATTTCAGCCATTTTCCAAATGGACTCACGCAGTTTCTTGTCATCGTCTTCACTGTGATAGCCCATTACTTGGCGCTCGTGTTTACACTCTTTGTGTAAAAAGCTTGAGGCAATAGAGTGAAAGTTTTCGTCTTTAGCGGACGCGTCGATGCCAGAAACAAAGTGAGGAATTAAGTTAAAGCCGCGGCTGTTGAAGCCTTTGAAAAAACCAAACGCGGAATACAGCACAACGCCTTCAAGTAGAGCAAGAGCTGCAGTGACCTCGAGAGGGCAATCGCCTTCGGCATAACGGTCGATAAACGCAATACGGTCTGCCAACACGGAATCGCGCTTCCACTGCGAGTAAAACTCGTCCGTTGAGTTACCCATAACAACGTTGCCAATATCATAGAAAGGCGCGTGTACGTGTAATTCTACATCGGTAAATTTAGCGCACATGCGTGCAATCTCTGGACGTGGAAACATCTTGGGGATCTTGCCACCCCAAAGGTTTTCGCCGCCGAGCATCAATTCGTATTGGGTCAAGATGGACTGAGCTGTGATCACACCGTGTAATTCGGCTTTATTTAAATTGATCTTGAAATCTTGCTCGTCTTCTTCGACGCCTAATTCCTCGGCAGTCCAATAGATATCTTGTTGACCAATGGCCATTTCGGTAGCCCATGGATACCTAGCTACGTAGGAATCGGTAGGCGTTTCTATTTGACTTTTATAGATCATAAACTCCTAGTCCTTTTCTGTGTTAGTTCGTAATCTGTGGCGCAGACGCGATTCAACAACGCAGCAATAAACTGTGACTGGTCGCGGTCCGTGCAGCAGGACGCCCCTGTGGGGAATAAATTAAATGGGAAATTCGGGTAATTCAGAGATAGATCTGAACTTATAGCATGCTGTATATTTATACAGTACAATGTAATCTGGGGTTAACGATATTTAAAAATTTCGGTTTATGCGGTGCTGTAGCTTTGGTATTTCGGTACAGCGCGTCCAACTTGATCGGATCTCGGGGCAGGGCCCTGACTAAAACTAAAAGGTAGATCACGACGAGTCATGTGCAACTTAAATTCAAAATATCTAGTTAACGAGAGCTTGCTGTCACGTAGCAAGTCAACGAGAAATATGCGTTGAAATTTGCCCTGCTAAAAAGGCAAGGAGCTATTCTAGTACAACAATTTGTCCCGTTAAAGCCATAAAGTAAAACGCTTGATTATTTGCGAAGCACTGTCTTGATGAGGTGAGGCCGATACTGCCTAGCTTTGTGCAAAGTACAACTGGTTTCGCCAAAGCTTTCAAAGCAGTAGGTTGGTTAAATACTGTTGTTTTTAAGTCTTACTTGCCAACTACAGATTTTAATCAAAACCACAACATTTAGTGTCGCATGGCTAAATAATACGCCTAGGTTGTGTTTTAAAGCAAGTCGATCACTATAGTTTGTGGGGGTTTAAATTGTGTGCAATTATTAACTTGCAGTGCAACATAGAACACGTTTTTGCTTAATCTTACGCCGCCAAGCGTATGATTAATCGGCGACTTAGCGTTTTCTTCTTATTAAAAAACAGAGCAAAAAAGCCTTTTATGACAGTCTTATTTCGTCGTTTTTTTGTTGATACACCGCTTCATCGCATAACCCACTTTTGCTTTACGGTTTAGCTTTGGTTTTGTGACGCCTCCCTACGGCCGATCCATTGTCTTGATCGTTTCCTAAATCCTAAAACGAAGCATACAAGCACACAGAACTACGCTAGCAAGACGTAACGTCGGCTAGCGCGCATCAAGCCTGCTATTGACCCGGTTGGGCTCAGACAGCATGTCTTAATGGGTAGTGGAGTCAGTGGGTTTTAAATTATTTTTGCCAATAATAGCCACTGCCAGATCTAATGACTTTTGTATGCGAGCTTGCATGGTGTCTTTAGCTAATTGCGGTAGTTGATATTTTTCGCTAATCTCGTTTGCTATGTCGTGTAGCAGAGCAAGTGTCTCTTGAGGATTAGCAGTTTTTGCGGCAAACATAGCGATATGTGAAGTGATCAGAGCTTGATCAGCTAGCGCAATACCTAGCAGCGTTTGTTGGTCTTGGGCAGAGGTCGGGGAAGGATCGGACATAAGGAATAAGAATAAATAAAGATAAATGCTGTAGGCCAAGATGGTGTAAATCTACACCTCGTAAGAGGCTTAAATGACTACTGCAGACGTTTCTTAGCTATAGCTAACTGCTCTGCTGTAAAAAGCGCTGACCAAGGCTCCTGCTGTACTAAATGCTCTATAGAGTATTGTAAGTTCTCTAGCCCTGTTAATGCTAAGTTAGCCAAGCCGTCACCAACACGTTCGTTGGCAAGGACGCGGTCTGCTGCTGCTTTTGCGCCAATTTGATTGACCAGTTTACTAAGCCGTGTAAAACGTACAGGAGGATCTAGGTCAGCAGCGTGCTGAATACAAGCACGTAGGGCGGTTTCAAATTGCTGTTCAAGGGGGGTATCAGTAGACATGATTCGCTTTCTGTAAAATAAACACAAAAGCTAAAAATTATGCCTTTAATCAGGAAAGGCTGTCAAATAGGGCGTATTACAGCACCTTGTTGACTTGATCCTCGGTAAAGAACACCGAGTCGCCTTCTTGGAAAATACTATTAGCCACTAGCTGCTGCGTGATCACACCCCGATAGTATACGCCACCGGTCTGCTCGGGTAGCTCTTTAATACGTGCGGGAATATATTTTTCTGTCGTTAAAGCAATTAGCTGCACTTCATCGTCTACTTCTAGAACCAAAGCGCCTGGATAGCGATCGTAATCATGATGCCCCACTACCACTCGAAAAGCCGTAGGGCGATGCTTAACATACTGTTCTTTAATTGATTTATGTAAGGTCAGAATACGTTGAGCATCAATAGAGTAGGGGGGACGGTTTGCCTCAAGCAACTCGTGTTCAAGTTGAGGGCTAAGCTCTATCTGTAAAAGTTGAGCAAGTAAAACAAGCTGAGAAGGGCTCATAATGAAATAATAAAATTAAAATCAATTTTATTTTAATAAGATAGAGGCAATTTAAGCAATAAAAGTCTCAGCCCTACGCAGTAAACCACATAGGGCTGAGACTTTAAATGCGTCAATTAAATTTGACGTAAATGGTGCGAATCAGGCAAATCTTTAAGCTGATCTTTTGTGTAGCCTTTTAAAATTAAATGGTCAGCATTATGATGAAGATGATCACATGCAATACGAACGTTATGTTCGCCTAGACCTAAAAAACCGCCTACACCAATAACGTAATATTGAGCTCTACCATCAGCCCCTAAAATCACATCACGTAAGTCACCGATTTTTTCATCAAGCTCGTTATAAACATCGCGGTTTAACAAATCTTCTTTTACCGCACATCCGTTTGGATAATGACTATAAAGGGTAGAAGTAGTGGTGGGAATGGGTTGATTTGGATCGGTGGGGTGCATAATAAACTCCTTACAGCTCAAATATGAGATCTGGTTGTTTAATGGCTTTGTACTCAATTAGTACGGTAATAGGGGCCCGCTGTAGCGGGCTAAAGAGGTGAAATTACTTATTAACTTCAACCTTAGGTAGCTCTTTTAGTTGATCCTTTGAATAGCCCTGGAGCATCAAGCGATCATTGCTTGGATGAAGCTGAGCGAATGGAATCGCTACATCATGCTCTCCCATCCCAAGAAAACCACCAACCCCAATTACATAATGGGTTGCCTTACCCTGAGGATCTAAAACTACATCACGAATATCTCCCACTTTTTCGTCTTGTTCGTTATAGACATTTTTCCCCATGAGGTTATTTTTTACGCTCCAACCGCTGACCATATCTTTGCCCGGCTCATGGGCAGGAACAGCAGTGGTTACCGGTGCACCGGGCGTAGACGGTTGTGGGGTAGCAGGCGTTTGGGCAAACGCAGCGGAACCGAATGCAAAAGACAATGAGCATACAGTGATAGCAGTTAATTTCTTCATTGAGCTCTCCTTTTCATTAGTAAAGACAAATCAGATCAACGAACCCATCGGGCTGCTTAACTGAATTGTTACTACTAAGCTATCATGCCTATTTCTACAAAAATACCCACAAAATATGTGTAAGTGTTGCAAAAGACAACCAGCAAAAAAAGTCGGTTTTTACTTAAATAATTGATTTTATATAGGTTATTAATTTAAGAAAGGGCTTAACTATAAGGCGGCTGTTGTTACATTTATACTCAGGCTCTAAATAATAGAAGGGGTTTATTAAGCTTGCAACGCACGCCACATAAAAAAATCCCAATTGAAAAATTGGGATTTTTGGCTTTATTTTTGATTAAGAGGGTAAACCTAAAAAGTGAAATGGCTGTGTTTCAACAAATTGATCATTGACTGAGCCATTAAATAGAGTGGATTGATTAGGTCCTAATTTTAATTTTTTTACCTGACCCGTTTCTTTTGAAAAATCCAATTTATCTAGCTCTACCCAAAAAATATTAGGTGCAATAGCAGACTCAAAAAAATACCGCTTATTTTTCTGGTCAGCCACAGTACGCCAACGCGTTGATGAAATATTGGGCTCATTAGGGGTGGAAATACCATAAGGCACAGACACATTTCGGATCACACTAAATACACTCGCAAGTGCTTCGTCCTCTTGATTGGTTTTGGGAATGGCGTTGACGTAAAAAGAAGCGCGAGCAAAACGGTCTGCCGCTCGGTTTGTCCCTGGCAGCATGGTTAATCCCCCAATTTGTTCCCAGTAACTATTAAGTGTTAGCTGTTGATCAAAGGTCGGAGAATTAGTCATGACCTGGTAGTTGCGACTGTGATGAATGACTTGCTGACCATCGATGTACTCGACAATGGCACTATCACCGCTGGCGTCAGAAATAGAAAGGTGCAGAGTGGCTAAACGATTTTCACCGGGAACGTGTTCAGTCACTAAAGTAAAAGGGGTTTTGTGCAGGGCTTTTACAGCCTCGTTTACGGTAGCATAGTTATCTAATACATATTGAGCCCAAGCTGAAATGGCTAAACCTGGCGATTTTCCATCGTATTTTGGATATTCTGATTCGACAAGCCACAGCACATTAGCCACTAGCCCTTTTTCATTCATGCCATCGGTGGTGGAAATATCATACCCCGACGCAATAACACTGCCATACTTAGAGGTCCAAGTAATAGAGTTTTGGCCTGCCATTCCTTGACGTTGCATACCTTTAGGAAAGACCCATAGGTTGGTTTCTACATCTGATTTCCAATCCATGGAGCGGGCTGTGATGACTTGATTATCTGCACCTAAATAAACAAACCGGGTGCACGCATCAGCGTTAGGTAAAGCTAAAAAGGTTAACGATAGGGCAGTGGCAGCTGCGTGCAGTGTGGAGGACAGTTTAAACTGCATAGTACATCTTATCCTTGTTAGAAAATTCGTCTTTATTTATGAATGCATCGATGACCAATCGCTTGACTTGTTCGAGGTGCTTAAGACCTCAAACCCATTGTCTTTGTGCCTATATAGGTTGTATCCCAAACCAAACACATGTTCTCGTTTTACAGCATCCTGAGGAACACAAGCATCCCCTTAATACTGCACGTTTAGCAGTGCTAGGTCTACAAAATGCTGAATTGTTAATTGGTGAATCCTTTCCTGATCTGGTGAGTAGATTGACATCCTCCCCCGCCTAAAGGCCGGGGATTCCTACAGCGCTCAAAGGAGGCATGGAGCCGTCCCAGAGTCGCTTCGGTGGGTTCCTGCTGCTGGCTGCCTGACTGCACTGCTCACTTCACAGGCGAACCGGGCGTGTCCCGCCTTTAATACATTGATCGCACCAACCACATCGGCGTTTTCCTTAACGCCACATGCTACGCACACAAATTGCGCTTTACGCAGGGGGGGCATGCCGCTTGAAACTGTTGAACGGTGCATAGTACGTGCCATCTGAAAACGTGGCAAACCGGCGCGTTTGGCAAAGAAGTTTTTGTAGGCACGTTCTAGGTCTTTAAGCGCTTGCTGCAAACATTGACTTGGCGAGTGTTTCAGCCACTCTGTTTCCTTATCCTTCTTCCAAACGGGCAGGAAATTAGCCAGAACGGTATAGCTGAATTTCGTCGTGCTGTAGGCGGCATAACGGTCTTTTTGCCATGCCAACGCCCTATTGAACACGAAACGACACGCACCGGCAAAGCGGCGCATATCGCGTCGCTGAGCGCCGTTGGGCTTGAGTTCGTATTGATAGGCTTACAATCGTTTCATGCTAAAAATTATACGTAGTCTATGAAGAAAAACAACGCCATTAGACGCAGTAGACACTGTGTTTTTACCATGCACGTTCACTTGGTCTTTGTGACAACGTACCGTCGTGGTGTGTTCACTAAAGACGTGCGGGATGACTTGCTGAGCAACAACAAACACCAAGCTGATACGAAGACGCTAGCGCGTCCGCGCTATTCATCTCCGCCCTGAACGGCGGGGTTTTCCGCGCGATTTGATAAATCGACTGTGCCACATTGCGAGTGACGCTAAGGCTTAGGCTTGGTAGTATGAGACGTATAGTTCAAAAGTAGATAGCCCTTAGGAGATAGCATGGGAGTAAAAACAGTAATAGTATTTCTAATGAGCGCTTGCGTTCCATTGACTGTATTAGCGGATTCTTCTCCTTGTCAGCAGAAATTTGCAAACATAGAGCAGCAAATAGAGCAGGCAAAAAAGCATGGCAACCCTCATCGTGTAAAAGGGTTAGAAAGAGCTTTACATAATGCAAAAAGCAACTGTTCTACTCGCTCTCTTATTGAAGACAAGAAAGAAGACATCGTGGAACAAGAGGAAAAAATTACGGATCTGACGAAAAAGATTCAAGAAAAAACGCAGTCTGGAAAAGTGGAAAAGGTAAAAACCTTAGAGAGAGAATTGCAGGAAGAGCAGGAAAAATTAACTATTTTACAAAGGGACCTACGTCACCTAGAGCAATAACAGAGTAAATGGGTGGCATAACGCTGCTTAGGTCGCTTAGTGGCTCATTTAAAAAAACCCGCCTAGGAAATCTAAGGCGGGTTTTTCATTACGAGTCATTTCAATTGACAGGGACTAATGGCCGTAGCAAGGAATCGGCCGCTAATATTGAGCAACGCTCTTGTTCATGTGCAGTCTGTAAAGCAATATAACGAGCTTCATGCTCTGCATCACGGTGAGCCATCCCTTTAAATGAGCTTTCTAGATAATGGTAATACCAAATCGAGTCATCTAGTGTCATGCCTACAAAAACCAAATTGTTATTTTGGTCCTCGGTTAACGCACAAATTTCCAACAAATACTCCCGTTCACGGGATTCAAGTAATAACATAACGCTCCTTAGTGAAGTGCTATTGTAAGCCTCATTGCGATAAGGTGCAGAAGCTTTGTACCCATTCATTTTCTGAGCCGCTCTATTGTGGGGTTTAGTCTAGTAAGTAGACATCGTATTTGAATGGTAAGTACCGTTAGCCTAGGGGTGGCATTGACTCAGCCAAGATCTAAAAACAGATGTTGGTTGAGCTAAGTGCAGTGTTAATCAAAGATTTCCTGCCAAAATGATTTTTTCTTATATGGTTTTTTGTAGCCATACTGTGAATGGCTATCGCGCTGTGGGTGGTTTGTATAGTGTTGTGGCGCTTGCGTTGGAGCGCTAAGTTGAGAGACCTCCTGTACACTGCGTTCAATTAACTTATCTAGCTCGCCGCGATCTAGCCACACCCCTCGACATTGTGGACAATAATCAATCTCAATGTTGTGGCGTGATGACATAGCCAGATCGGTTTCTTTGCATGCTGGGCATTTCATAAGTCATTTCCTTTTCGTTTATTCGGTACTAGATATAGACTAACAGCGTTTCGGTTTGTTCCTTCGTTTATCAATGTCGCCGTAAAACCTCGGTCTTCAGGACGGGGAGGATGGTCATATCGGATGAGCGGTACTTAAGCCGCCATTTTTTGGATCCACTAGGTAACAACTCTAAATATAAGCCCCCACCATCAAACAGACGATTGCGCCCACCTTTTTCATATTTGGCATTTCTGCATCGTATATCTGTTAAACGCGCCACAGAGCGTGTCATTTCTTCATGCCCCCAAAGTATTTTGTCATGCCCCCAATCATGCCCCCAATCATGCCCCCAAATGTGGTGGCATGCAGTGAACGCTAGTGACAGCTACTGACGGAACGCGAGACAACAAAAAACCCGCAAAGCCAATGACTGTGCGGGTTTCTGGTGCTCATAGACTTTTTGTGAAGTCTAGTGAAACATGAGTTCTGGTAGGCAGTACTGGATTCGAACCAGCGACCTCTACGATGTCAACGTAGCGCTCTAACCAACTGAGCTAACCGCCTAAAGATATAACTATAGTGTGGTTCTGTAGATCTTGTCAAGCCTTTAAGTAAAAATAAATAAAATGAAGTCTTCTGGGCTTGGGCCTCTGTACCAAACAAATGGATGCTAGATGGCGTGGCGTAGCAAGATTGCAACAATTGGCTGCGTATTTTACTTGAGTCCGGTTTTTTTCTGGCTGGGTGCTGCATGAAAAGCTGGGCAGTGTTAGACTTATATATAACTAATATTCTTGAATTAACGATGGAAACATACATGATCACAACGCGAACTACTACCTTGCGACAATAGTTTTGGCCGCATGTGTTCGCTCGTTATTCAAGCTATTCACAGATACCTTAAACGCGGCCATGGAGCCGCGTTTTTTATTAATTAGGAAGTTGTATGGTTCAGATTACCTTACCCGATGGTTCACAGCGCTCATTTGATGGGCCTGTTTCTGTTGGCGATGTGGCTCATTCCATTGGTGCTGGTTTAGGGCGTGCTGCTCTTGCAGGGCGAGTGACTACGACGGATTCTGAGCCTACTTTAGTCGATACCAGTTACGTTATTGATCAAGATGCCGAGCTAGCTATTATCACTGCAAAAGACGCTGATGGTTTAGACGTGATTCGTCACTCTACCGCTCATCTATTGGCGTATGCCGTTCAAGAGTTATTTCCCGAGGCACAAGTCACTATCGGCCCGGTCATTGATAATGGCTTTTATTACGACTTTGCCTACAAGCGTCCCTTCACTCCCGAAGACCTAGTGGCCATTGAAAAGAAAATGGCCGAGCTAGCCAAGGCAGATATACCTGTGTCGCGCGAGGAATGGGATCGTGACGAGGCTGTGGCTTTCTTCAAGAGCATCGGCGAGCACTATAAAGCTGAAATTATTGAATCTATCCCCTCAGGCGAAACCATCAGTCTGTATCGAGAGGGCGATTTTATTGATCTGTGTCGCGGTCCACACGTACCTTCTACAGGCAAGCTAAAAGTCTTTAAGCTCATGAAGGTAGCGGGGGCGTATTGGCGTGGCGACAGCAATAATGAAATGTTGCAACGTATTTATGGTACAGCATGGGCCAGTAAAGAAGATCAAAACGCGTATCTCACCATGCTAGAGGAAGCAGAAAAGCGCGATCACCGTCGCTTAGGTCGTGAGTTAGGTTTATTCCAATTCCACGAAGATGCGCCTGGCTTGATTTATTGGCACCCTAAAGGTTGGACAGTCTGGCAGCAGGTTGAGCAGTACATGCGCAAGGTCTACCAAGACAATGGCTACCAAGAAGTCAAAGCCCCACAGATTCTAGACTTATCATTATGGAAAAAAACAGGTCATTGGGATAACTATTCCGAGAATATGTTTACCACCGAGTCTGAAAACCGTGTGTATGGACTTAAACCCATGAATTGCCCGGGGCACGTGCAAATCTTCAACCAAGGTCTGCATTCTTATCGCGAGCTGCCACTGCGTTATGGTGAGTTTGGTCAGTGCCATCGTAACGAGCCTTCAGGTGCCTTGCACGGCATGATGCGTGTACGCGGTTTTACTCAAGACGATGGCCATATTTTCTGTACAGAGGATCAACTCCAAGAGGAATGCGTAAACTTTACGGCGCTGCTACAACGTGTTTACAAGGATTTTGGTTTTACTGAAATTTTATACAAGGTAGCCACTCGACCCGAAAAGCGCATCGGTGACGACGAGGTCTGGGATAAGGCCGAGCAGGCTCTGATGGAAAGCTTACGTCGCACTAATTGTGAGTTTGAAATCGCTGAAGGTGATGGCGCCTTCTACGGTCCAAAGATTGAATACACCCTTAAAGACGCAATTGGCCGCCATTGGCAGTGTGGCACGATTCAGGTGGATTTTTCCATGCCAGCGCGTCTAGGTGCAGAATACGTGGATGCTAACGATCAACGTCGTACTCCTGTTATGTTGCACCGCGCCATTTTAGGGTCGTTTGAACGTTTTATTGGTATTCTAATTGAAAACTATGCAGGTGCATTGCCTGCGTGGTTATCTCCAGTACACGCTGTGGTGTGCTGTATTGCAGAATCGTCAGCGGATTATGCTAAACAAGTGGCTGACACGCTTCGTGCAAAAGGCCTACGTGTTAATAGCGATTTGCGTGGCGAAAAAATCACCCGTAAAATTCGGGAACACAGTATGCAAAAAATCCCTTACATTTTAGTCGTAGGGGATAAAGAGCGAGAGGCAGGTGCGGTCGCAGTGCGCGGTCGTGGGGGCCTCGATTTAGGGGTTATGCCATTGACCGACTTTGCGGAACGCATGCAAAATGAGGTTGACAGCCGTCAATAAGCCTACTTGCACGCTGGCATAGAATTTTTTATTTAATTTTGGGAGTCTTAGACATCGCAACCGAAAAGAAACATCGCATCAACGGTGAAATCCGTGTTAATGAAGTGCGACTCATTGGTATTGAGGGTGAACAGCTTGGCGTCGTTAAGCTAGCTCAAGCATTAGACATGGCTGAAGAGCATGAGGTCGATTTAGTAGAAATTGCACCGACTGCAGCTCCACCTGTATGTCGTCTCATGGATTACGGCAAGTTCCGTTATCAGGAACAAAAACGCCAACAAGAGGCCAGAGCCAAGCAAAAAGTGGTTCAAATCAAAGAGGTGAAATTCCGTCCTGCTACGGACGAGGGCGATTACAACGTAAAACTACGTAATGTTCGTCGTTTCATCGAAGATGGGGACAAAGTCAAAGTATCACTACGTTTTAGAGGGCGCGAAATGGCTCACCAAGAGCTAGGTATGCGCGTTTTAGAGCGTGTACGTGATGACGTAGAGGATATTTGCCAAGTCGAATCCTTCCCACGTTTGGAGGGTCGTCAGATGGTGATGGTGCTTGCGCCTCGCAAGAAAGCCAGCTAATCCGTCTCTAGACCGACTACTTTGCTACCCCTTCGCGACTTTTGTTGCGAAGGGGTTTATTTCAGGAATCTCCGTCATGCATGTTTTATTTATTATTGATCCATTGCCTTCTCTTTCTGCATACAAAGACACTTCGGTGGCAATGATGCGGGCGTTGCTTGCTCAAGAGCATACGATTAGTGTCGCGTTACAAACCGATCTTTATATTGATCAAGGTCGAGTAAAAACAGTAGCTCAGCCTATTCATATCGCACCCAGTGCAGATTTGCATGCTGCAGATTGGTGGACTGAAACCGGTCCGGCTTTGGAGCTTGAGCTTAATCACTTTAGTGCGGTCATTATGCGCAAAGACCCACCATTTGATATGGAATATTTTTACTCTACGCATTTGCTGAGTTTTGCAGAAGAGCAGGGTGCTAAAGTGTTTAATACAGGCGCAGCATTACGCAATCACCCAGAAAAGTTAGCCATCACCGAGTTTCCTGAGTTCACACCACCGACTCTAGTCACTCGAGACATGAAACGCATCCGGGCCTTTCACCAAGAGTACAAAGATGTCATTGTGAAACCGCTTGATGGAATGGGCGGCATGGGTATATTCCGTATGCGCGAAGGCGAGGTAAACGTCGGAGCCATTCTAGAAACCTTAAGCAAAGACGGTGCTGAAACATTAATGGTGCAGCGCTATATTCCTGAAATCAGCGCTGGCGATAAACGTATTTTGATTATTAATGGCCGTCCAATTCCCTATTGCTTGGCACGTATTCCGTTGGCAGGGGAAACACGCGGAAATTTAGCAGCTGGTGGCCGTGGCGTAGCCCAACCACTAAGTGAACGTGATTGGCAAATAGCCAATACGGTCGCTCCCCGTTTGGCAGAGCGTGGATTGTTTTTAGTTGGCTTGGACGTGATTGGTGACTACATCACAGAAGTCAATGTGACGAGTCCAACGTGCTTTGTTGAAATTACCGAGCAAACCGATTGTGACGTGGGGGCCTTGTTTGCGAAAGCCCTAGCTGACGTGGTGGCGAATGCATAGGCAATCACCAGTTGCTGTGGTGTTAGTCACTCATGCTCCTTTGGGTAAAGCACTCTATGCGTGTGTAGAGCATGTGTTGCAAACACCGCCTTCTTTGCTGGTGGCCGATGTGCTTGCAGCAGATTTGCCTCAGCCGTGGGTGAAAAAGCTTGAGCATGAAATTGCAGAGCTAGGCACCAAGCAGGTGTTATTGCTTTGCGATTTGTATGGCTCAACGCCTTATCATGTGGCAACAGGTGTTCAGCGTCGCTTAGCGCTGCGCGATTATCGGGTACATCTTGTGTCTGGGGTAAATGTCCCTATGGTACTGAAAGCTTTAACTGATACTAGCTCAACTATAGAGGCAATGGTGACTCAAGTGCTTGCTGCGACGCAAAGAGGAATCGTGCATCAATCTCCAACACTTTCATAATTACGATCATGCTTTCCATTAATATAGAAATAACCAATCAGCTTGGCTTGCACGCACGGGCTGCAGCCAAGCTCACCAAAGTGGCAAGCCAATATAAAAGCGATATTCATATTGCTCGCGGCGATCGACGCGTCAACGCAAAAAGTATTATGGGTGTCATGATGTTGGCAGCAGGCTTAGGGGTAACCGTCACTTTAGACGCCGAGGGGGATGATGCGGAACAAGCCTTAGATGCCCTAGCTAACCTATTTGCTAATAAATTTGACGAGGAAGCCTAAGGCTTATGTTGGAGCCCAATCAATCCCCTGCTATGTGGACAATGGCTGGTCAAGGTGTAGTCAATGGCTATGCCATTGGTAAAGCAGCCGTGATGGGTGCTGCCGCACTCGAGGCGCCGCATTATTATATCGAGCCAGAGGCCATCAATGCAGAGTGCGCTCGACTCCATCAGGCCATGGATCAAGCGCGGGATGATCTAGTGTCCATTGCACGGCAACTGCCTGCAGACACCCCATTAGAAATTATCCCTGTGCTGGAAGTGCATCGTTTATTGCTTGATGATCCGATGCTACGACAACAAAGCTGTGTGTATATTACAGAGCGTTTATATAACGCTGAGTGGGCACTTACTACACAAGGACAAAATCTAGCGGCCCAGTTCGAGCAAATAGAGGACCCTTATTTGCGTGAGCGCAGTGCTGATATACGTCAGGTCATTGAGCGGGTTTTACTTATTTTAAGCGGCCAAGCGCCAGTCCATCACAGCTTAGCCATTCATGCTGAATCGCACGATCCTGGGCTTATTGTAGTGGCGCGTGATATTTCCCCGGCCGATATGTTGCGACTGCGCAAAATCCGCTTTGCTGCCTTTTTGACTGATTTGGGTGGGCCAACATCCCATACGGCGATCGTAGCGCGCAGTATGAATATTCCAGCCGTGGTGGGGTTGGGCGAGTTTAGACGTTTAGTGCGTGATGGCGATCAACTGATTGTTGATGGGTTTAAAGGGGTGGTGATTGTTAATCCCTCTGAGCTCGTGTTGCAGCAATATCGCAAGCTCCAGGCAGCACACTTAAGTCAGCGTGAGCAATTAGCCCAATTGCGCGATACGCCAGCTGTCACCTTAGATGGTATAGCAGTACAGTTAGAAGCCAACATCGAGCTACCCCACGAGGCTCAAGCCGCGTTTGATGCGGGCGCAGACGGGGTGGGTTTATTCAGAAGTGAGTTTTTGTTTATGGGGCGTCCTGATCTGCCCTCCGAGCAAGAGCAGTACGAGGCCTATGCCTCTGTAGTAAAAATTATGCAAGGGCGTGCCGTTACGATTCGAACCCTTGATTTGGGGGCGGATAAAGCCCTAGACGGAGAGCAAACGGTAGCAACGAATCCTGCGTTGGGGTTACGTGCTATTCGTTATTGTTTAGCCCATCCTGATTTATTTCAAACGCAGTTGCGCGCACTATTAAGGGCTTCGCAGCTTGGGCGAGTACGTATCTTAATTCCCATGATTTCCACCATGGAAGAAGTCAAAGCGGTCCGTGTTGCACTGGAACAAGCGCAACATAGTCTGCGCTCAGAAGGGTATACGGGCGTATTTAATTATGAGCTAGGGGCAATGGTTGAAGTGCCGGCAATTGCTATTGCGATTGAACCTTTTGCGCAAAACCTTGATTTTCTTTCCATTGGTACGAATGACCTTATTCAGTACGTGATGGCAGTAGACCGAACGGATGCTGAGGTCATGGATTTGTACGACCCAATGCATCCGGCTGTATTGCGATTAATCGCTCATACTATTAATCGAGCTGAAAGCTACGGCAAGCCTGTTTCGGTTTGTGGGGAAATGGCAGGCGATGCCCGTTTGACGCGCATGCTATTAGGTTTGGGGCTACGCTGTTTTTCTATGCCGGCCTCTCAGATCATGTTAGTAAAGCAGCAGGTGCTGCAAGCCCATACTGGCGATTTACGCCATAAAGTTGCCACGGCGCTTAACCGAGCCGAGCGTATTGACCTCTTAAAGCTGAACTAATTCGCTGATTAAGGGGTTGTGTGCGGGTTTACACCACAATTTAAATGTAACAAAACAAGCTAATCGTATCGTTAGACCGCGAAAAAAGAGGGGCAAGCGAGCCGTGGCCAGTAAAATCTTTACAATGTTACAAATTAGACATGAGCATTTACACTAGGTAGCTTGCGTCAGGGGCAGACCTGGTTAGAATTAATTGTAACAAGGGGCCTATTGCAGGCACCTACTGCTTTTACTATAAAGGAACGATATGAAAAAGACACGCTTATCTCTTGCCATTCTTGCCTCATTTTCAGTCGCTTTGTTGGCTGCATGCTCTGATGAAACGAATGATAAGCCCGCTCCTGCAGGTGCGCCTGCTGTAGAGGCGCCCGCACCCACACCGGCCCCAGCTCCCGCACCAGCAGTGACGCCACAGCCTGAAACAAAAACAGAAGAGCTCAAGCAGGATGTGAAAAAAGAAGCTGAAGACTTAAAGAAAAAAGCAGAAGAGCTGAAAGAGGAGTCCAAAAATAGCGCAGCCGATGCCAAAGAAGACATTAAAGAACGCGCCCAGCATATCAAAGAAAAAGCGGCTGACTTAGCGGATAAAGTCGCTAACGATGCGTCTGAGGCGGCTCATGATGCCAACACAGCAATTAAAGATGCAGCTGCTAAAGCCGATGCCGCCATTCAAAATGCAGTAAATGGCGATAAAACTGACAAGCAATAAACATAGATTTTCTTTGCTTGGTTAGCATTAAGCCGCCTTTGTGCGGCTTTTTTGTTTAAACTAAAGCTATCACTATAAAGGAGAGTCATGATGAACTCACGCAACGATATTTTTAGTCAAATACAGCAAAATATATCTGACCTTATTGCTAACAGTCCCGCTGCGGATTTAGAAAAAAACATGAAAGCGTTTATGGGGCAAACCTTTAATCGTATGGATTTGCTCACTCGTGACGAGTTTGATACGCAAGTTGCATTGTTAGAGCGCGCTTTAGCCCGTGTCACGGCATTAGAGCAGCGTGTTCAAGAGCTTGAGGCCAAACTTGCCCAAAGCGCAGCTCCCGAACCAGACTCTCATCCGTAGTTTTACCCTTAGCTAAACCTGGCTACCTATGCCGTAAAACTGCTGTGTTTTACGGCATACTTTTGTATGTCTCCATACACAAGGTGCGCTATGAGTTTAGCTATTTTAAGTAGCGGTGTGCTGCTAGGTTTCGAGCTCATTCCTGTCCGAGTCGAAATCCACGTGGGCACAGGTTTGCCCAGTTTTACAATAGTAGGAATGCCTGATGTAGGCGTTAGGGAAAGTCGTGAGCGGGTGCGGGCGGCTATTTTAAATAGTGGCTATAGCTTTCCGGCGGCGCGGATCACAGTGAATTTAGCTCCGGCTGATATACCTAAAGACTCAGGGCGTTTTGACTTAGCTATTGCATTAGGTGTTTTACTTGCATCAGGGCAGCTACAACGTGAACAGAGCACGCCAAATGCGCAGGCCGAGCCCCCTGATCTGGATCCCTATTTTTTTGCTGGCGAGCTCTCTTTAACGGGGGCGGTAGTGGTAGTAGGCAATGCGTTGGCGTTAGCCAGTGGGGTGCAGCAACAGTTTCCACAAAAGACATTAGTGCTACCATTAGCCTCAGCACGCATTGCTGCGCATGTGCCGGGGGCAAAGATAGCTGCCGTCCATAGTTTGCCGCATGCAGTACAATTTTTATGTGGCGTAGAACCCGCAGAGCCCGTACAGAAAAGTCCTTTATCCGTCCCACCCCAGCACTTAGCGTGCTTGTCAGAGGTTCAAGGTCAGCAACAAGGGCGACTGGCATTAGAATACGCTGCTTCAGGGGGCCACAGCTTATTATTTAGTGGCCCACCTGGTGTAGGGAAAAGCATGTTGGCCCAACGGTTACCCGGATTATTACCTCCTCTTGACTCGCAACAGCAGCTTGACGTCGCAATAGTGCATCAAATGCAGTCGCATGCAGAATCGTCGTTGCAATTAACAGCCGTTCCCCCTTATCGCGCCCCGCATCATTCCTGCTCAATGGCGGCCATGGTCGGTGGGGGCCGAGTCATACGACCAGGTGAAATCAGTTTGGCTCATCATGGTGTGTTGTTTATGGATGAATTCCCCGAGTTTGATCGGCGGGTGCTCGAGTCATTACGAGAACCTCTAGAAACAGGGGAGATCCTAGTATCCCGCATTCATCAACGCTGCCGCTTTCCCGCGCAGTTCCAACTAGTGGCGGCAATGAATCCCTGCCCATGTGGCTATTTTGGTCACAAACAATTGCTCTGTCGGTGTTCAGCTGATCAAGTTATGCGCTATCAACGAAAACTCTCTGGGCCGTTGTTAGACCGGATTGATTTATTTGTGGCTTTGCCCTACGAGCCTCAGCTTAACGTGGCTATGGCGACACCCGAGGGTTCACAAAGTGTGCGTCAACGTGTGCTTCGAGCCCGACAAAAACAAAAAGAACGCCAAGGTTGTTTAAATGCGCACTTGCGGGGCGAGACCTTACAGCGTTATGTGCAGTTGGCAACCGATGCCGAGCAGTTATTAAGTCATGCTGCTCAAAAGTGGAACTGGTCGTTGCGGGTGGTACATCGCATACAGCGCGTCAGCCGAACCATTGCAGATGTGGCCGAGAGTACAGAAACTCAGGCCGAACATGTGGCATTAGCCATGCAATTTAGATACCAAATGCACGCTAACCCCCTCTAAGCATAGACAAATCCTTTTTTTACTTTTATAATTTTCTTTTTATTGGGTTAGCTACTTAATAAAAAAAACAATAAGTGCCTACAGGGTTATTAAAGCGTGGCTTATCAGTTTTAGCTGCCACCTATGGGTCACAACTTAATTTTGAGTGTTCTTATGCCTAAAATGAAAACAAAGCGTGGCGCAGCCAAACGCTTTCAAGTACGTGGCAGTGGTTCCATCAAGCGCGGTCAGGCGTTCAAACGTCACATCTTGACCAAGAAAACCACTAAAAACAAACGTCAACTACGTGGTGCTGTAGAGGTACACAGCTCTGACGTTGCATCCGTAAAACAGATGCTTCCTTTTGCTTGATTGGAGTCTAAAACATGTCACGCGTAAAACGTGGGGTTAACGCCCGTGCACGTCACAAAAAAGTATTAGCCGAAGCCAAAGGCTTCCGTGGTCGCCGCAGCACCGTCTATCGTGTTGCTAAACAGGCGGTAATGAAAGCAGGTCAGTATGCGTACCGCGACCGTCGTAATCGCAAACGTGTATTCCGCGCCTTGTGGATCACACGTATCAACGCCGCTTGCCGCGAACTCGATTTAACTTACAGCCAGTTCATCGCTGGTTTAAACAAAGCCAATATCGAACTAGATCGTAAAGTATTGGCAGATATGGCTGTAAACGATAAAGCCGGTTTTGCTGCAGTAGTTGCTCAAGCCAAAACTGCTTTGGCTGCTTAATAAGCACAAATCGATTCAGTATGTGTACAAACGGGCTCTTTATAGGGCCCGTTTGTTTTTGGAAATAGACTTTTAGACATGACTTTACCAGCCGACGATATTATTCAACGTGCGCAGACGCTTTTCGCTGAATCTGCGGACGCGGTGGCTTTGGAAAATGCCAAAGCGGTTTTTTTAGGAAAACAAGGGGAAATCACCACCCTAATGAAAGGGATGGCCCAACTTAGCCCTGATGAAAAGCGCACTCAAGGCGCGGCGATTAACCAAATTAAACGCCAAATTGAAGCCTTGTTAAACGATCGTCGTGCTGAACTTGCTCAAGCTGAACTGAATCAGCGTTTGGCCTCTGAGGCGATTGATGTCAGTTTGCCCGGGCGGGGCCGTCATGTAGGCGGCATTCATCCCGTTATTAAAACTTGGCAGCGTGTAGAGGCTATCTTTCGCTCTATTGGGTTTGACGTGGCGGATGGCCCAGAAATTGAAAATGACTGGACTAATTTCACGGCATTAAATAATCCAGAAAACCATCCTGCTCGTTCCATGCAAGATACATTTTATGTGGACATGAACGACGAAAGCGGCTTGCCTTTGTTATTGCGTACCCATACTAGTCCTATGCAGGTTCGTTATGCACGTATGCACAAGCCCCCCATTAAGGTGATTGCACCAGGGCGTACCTATCGAGTAGATAGCGATGCCACCCATTCGCCTATGTTCCATCAGGTCGAGGGGTTATGGATTGCCGAAGACATTTCTTTTGCTGACCTCAAAGGCGTGTATACCAATTTCCTGCGTGCTTTTTTCGAAACAGACGATTTAGTGGTGCGTTTCCGTCCTTCATTTTTCCCGTTTACCGAACCATCTGCCGAGATTGACATGATGTTTAGCTCTGGCCCTAACAAAGGTAAATGGCTAGAAATTTCTGGTTCCGGTCAAGTGCATCCCGATGTGATTCGTAACTTTGGCTTAGACCCAGAAAAGTACATGGGTTTTGCTTTTGGTTCTGGCCTAGAGCGCTTAACGATGTTGCGCTACGGCGTCAATGACTTACGTCAGTTCTTCGAAGGCGATTTACGCTTTTTAAAACAGTTCAACTCCTAATTAGCCTGGGCATTACGCATGTTAGTTTCTGAATCTTGGTTACGTACCTTTGTTAATCCCACAATGGGTTCCGATGAACTTTGCCATCGCTTGACTATGGCAGGCTTAGAGGTTGAAGAATCCACCTTAGCTGCCCCCCCATTTAGTGGTGTGGTGGTAGCAGAAATTGTGGCCATTGCTCCTCATCCTGACGCGGATCGTCTACGTGTGTGCCAAGTTAATACAGGCACAGACACAGTACAAATTGTTTGCGGCGCGCCCAATGCACGCCAAGGTCTTAAAGCACCTTTGGCGCAACTAGGTGCCCGTTTGCCCGGCGATTTTAAAATCGGTAAAGCCAAAATGCGCGGTATCGAGTCATTTGGCATGCTGTGCTCAGCGAAAGAGCTGGGTATTTCCGAGGAATCCGATGGGTTGCTCGAATTGCCTTCTGATGCGCCAGTGGGCACGGACATTCGTGCCTATTTAGATCTAGACGATCACGTCATTGAAATTAAGATGACCCCCAATCGCGCTGACTGTCTCTCTATGCTTGGGGTAGCACGAGAGGTTTCAGCCTTAACG
Source organism: Paenalcaligenes hominis (assembly GCF_011927625.1). GTDB lineage: Bacteria > Pseudomonadota > Gammaproteobacteria > Burkholderiales > Burkholderiaceae_B > Paenalcaligenes > Paenalcaligenes hominis. The sequence goes on along the minus strand of NZ_JAATIZ010000004.1, from coordinate 31,811 downwards.
GGCTTAGCCTTGCACGTGCCTTCTTTTGAGCCTGTGCCCGTGACAATTGACGATACCTTACCCGTCACCGTGTTGGCACCAGATTTATGCGGTCGTTTTGCCGGGCGAGTGGTGCGCGGGATAAATGCCGCTGCTGCCACGCCAGCGTGGATGGTAAAACGCCTAGAGCGAGCAGGCCAGCGCTCTTTATCCGCATTGGTAGATATTTCTAACTACGTCATGCTCGAATTAGGGCGTCCTTCGCATATTTTTGACTTAGACAAAGTAAAAAATGGTTTAGAGGTACGTTGGGCCAATGACGGCGAAACCCTTGTGCTTCTTAACGGTAAAGAGATCGAACTCAATCAAACGGTGGGGGTGATTGCCTCAGATGGCAAGCCGCAAAGTCTAGCCGGTATTATGGGTGGTGAGCACAGTTCAGTAAAAGCAGAAAACACGACCGATGTGTTCATTGAATCTGCTTTTTGGTGGCCCGAGGCCATCATGGGGCGTGCGCGTCATTACAAATTCAACTCGGATGCCAGCCATCGATTTGAGCGTGGGGTAGATTTTGATCATGTGCTAGAACACCTCGAGCGTATCACGCAACTGGTGTTAGAGATCTGCGGTGGTCAAGTGGGCCCTATTGTGGATCAGCAGGTCAATATGCCAAAGCCGCCTCAGGTCAGTATGCGCTTAGAGCGATGTCAACGGGTTTTAGGCATTCCTGTTACCGCTGATGAGGTGCGCGCAGTATTCCAAGGCCTAGACTTTGCATTCACTGAGACAGATGGGGTTTTCCATGTCACTTCACCTACCTACCGATTTGATATTCGCATCGAGGAAGATCTAATCGAAGAGGTCGCACGCATTTATGGTTTTGAGCGTATCCCAGACGTGGCTCCTAAAGCGCGTGCCGATATGCTGATTAAACCCGAAACGCTGAAGGGGCCTCATTTGTTGCGTGCTCAAACCGCTGCGCTTGACTATCAAGAGGTGATTAATTTTGCTTTCGTCGAGGAAAAGTGGGAAACCAACTATGCAGGTAATAATGACCCTATCCGGTTACTAAACCCTATTGCTAGCCAGTTAGCGGTAATGCGTTCCTCTCTTTTGGGTGGCTTGCTTGCTAATATTGAACATAATGCCCGTCATCGTCAGTCGCGTGTTCGTGTTTTTGAGTTAGGTAAAGTTTTTATGCGTGATGCCCAAACAAAAGACGGCGACCTAAGTGTTGCGGGTGTGCATCAGCCCTTGCGCTTAGCTGGGGCCGCCTGGGGGCCTGCATACCCTGAACAGTGGGGCACTAAAACACGTGCGGTTGATTTTTTCGATGTGAAGTCTGATGTGGAAAACTTATTTGGGGCTCGAGCCAGTCAGCTGCGTTTTGACGCGGCCGAGCATCCTGCTTTACATCCTGGGCGCAGTGCATGCATTTATTTAGCGGGCAAAGAGGTCGGCTGGGTAGGCGAGCTTCATCCTCAGTGGTTGCAACAACTGGATATTAAATCAGCGCCCATTTTATTTGAATTAGACGCTGATAGGCTGTCCGAGGTCGATATGCCTGTCTTAACTGCTCAATCGCGTCAGCCTGTGGTACAACGTGACTTGGCGTTTTGGGTGGATACGGCTGTTACCTATCAACAAATCGCCGACACCTTGCACCAAGCCATTCAGACAGATTCCGCTTTGGCTATTGTTAAGTCATTCCGTCTTTTTGATGTGTGGAAAGCCGATGCTGCTGCCGCTGAACAAAGCCTAGCCATGCGGTTTTGGCTTCAAGACGCTGAGGTCACCTTAGATGACGAGCGGGTGGACACTGTGATGCAGGCCTTACTAGAGGCTTTAAGCCAAACCTATCAAATTCGTCAGCGAGCCTAATACCCATGATGCTAATTGATAAGACCTTAACTAAAGCGGAATTGACCGAATGTATTTTTGAGCAAGTCGGTCTCAACAAGCGTGAAGCCAAAGAAATTGTTGATGCTTTCTTTGCAGAAATAAGTGCGGCCTTAGAGCGTGGCGAAGAAGTAAAGCTATCGGGTTTTGGTAACTTCCAGGTGCGCGATAAGTCGTCGCGCCCGGGTCGTAACCCGAAAACAGGGGAATCCATTCCTATTTCTGCCCGTCGAGTGGTGACTTTTCATGCGAGCCAGAAACTAAAATCGGCCGTAGAAAACGCCCCCCAATAAGCAAAAAAATAGTAGATAGCTTATACTAGCTGCAAAGGAAACTTAAGATGACTGCTATGGAAAATCACAATTTACCTCCCATTCCTGCTAAACGCTATTTCACTATAGGCGAAGTAAGCGAGCTTTGTGCAGTCAAACCGCATGTGCTGCGTTACTGGGAACAAGAGTTCACTCAGCTCAGCCCCATGAAACGTCGGGGTAATCGTCGTTATTACCAGCACCACGAGGTTTTACTTATCCGTCGCATTCGTCATTTGCTCTACGACGAAGGTTTCACTATTAGCGGCGCTCGCAATCGCTTAGGGGGAACAGGCCCCGTAGAGATTAATCCCGAGGCCGCTGTGCGCATTTCCGGTGCCGAGCTACAAGCTATTCGCCACGATTTACAACACGTTAAGCAGGTGCTCGAGCAAGCTTTAGCCAGCTAAGCCCTTGTCATCAATACAAAACGGTCCGGGTCTAGCCCGGACTTTTTCTATGAAAAACACTTATTTACGGCGTCTAGCACTACAAGCCTTATTAATCCATGATCCAGTAGAAAAAGCCGCTTTGGTTAAGCAGCTGCAGCAGGCGTGGAGCCTACCTGTAGGGGCCGATTTGTGCTTGGACGAGCCAAGCGTAGGCGTTCCAGGACGACCCACAAAACCGTTAATTGTGCCCCCGCAGCAGGTTAAGCAGCGTTCATTACATACCGCAGAAGGGCGGGCAGCATTATTGCACGCCTTAGCTCATATTGAATTCAATGCGATTAATTTAGCCTTGGATATTATTTGGCGTTATGCCAATTTGCCAGATAATTTTTATGGTGATTGGCTATGTGTGGCTTACGAGGAAGTCGTACACTTCGAGTTGCTTAACACCCATTTACACCGCTTAGGTTTTGCCTATGGTGACTTCCCTGCGCATGACGGTTTGTGGGATATGGCAGAACGCACTAAAGACGATTTGGTGGCGCGACTTGCGCTGGTGCCTCGTACGCTAGAGGCTCGTGGCTTAGATGCCTGCCCCGTTGTGCGTGCCAAGCTGGCACAGGCCGGTGATGAACAAGCCGCAGCGATTCTCGATATTATCTTGCGCGATGAAGTGGGGCACGTGGCTTTGGGTAATACATGGTATCGCTGGCTTTGCGATCAGCAGCAATTGGATGCCATTGCGCTCTACCCAGAGTTAGCAGAGGACTATCGTGCACCGCGCTTGCGAGGGCCTTTCAATATTCCGGCACGCTTGGCAGCCGGATTTCATGCCGAAGAACTTGATTACTTACAGCGCCAAGCTCAAAGCTAACTTAAATATCTGACTGATCCGCAACCGGTTTAAATTCACCAAAGCGCACCACGCGGCCCAAGAATAAAATAGAACCGGATGGGCTAGAGGCGCCTTGATCTGATTCCAGTGTCATTTCGAAAATTTGGCCAACCTCGACGGGACCAATGAGGTCAGCGGGTAGGGTGACCGGTTGATTGGGGTTGATACGTCCTAATGAGCGGATTTGCGTGTCGTTAGGAAGTTGAGTCCAAAGCTGAACCGTTTGATTGGCGTCTAGCTCGGTACGCACCTGAGGGCTTAATAACACATGGCCTTCGGCGTCTACACTTAATATCCACCCTGGTGTCGCACTTTGTCCGGGCGCCTGAAGCACCGCGCCTGCTTGGGGGCTCATTTGCACCAATTGCACCACAGGGGCTTTAGGCATAAACGCCCAGATAGCAAATGCACTCAGCCCAGCCACGGTAGCACCGATGACCCACCAGCCCAGTTTATGTTTAGGTTTTAATTGGGTCGCAGCAGGCTGGTAAGACGCCTCTGCTAACTCTGCTTTGGTTTGCTCGGTAAAGCTAGCCGGCACCGGTGGTGGATCCATCAATACTGCATCAGGTTCCTCGGGGGGGTCTGGTTCAGTGACCTTAAAGACAGGGTCGGGGCTGCTTTGGTCGCCATACGATGGCGGGGGTGAAACTTGAGTAGACGCGGAGACGGCAGGGGCAGTGTGGTCAGCCGCTGTATCGTTATGCAGGATTTCTAATAAGCTCGCACTTGGAGTCGTGGCCGGTGCAGCTTGGTTTTTGTTGGGAGTAGCGTTTACAGAGGGGGCTAAGGCTTGACTTAAAGGAAGGCCTACGTCTTGGTAAATGCGACTTAATACATAAGCGGGTGGCGTAAGGATTGGCAAACAAGCGACCAAATGGCTAAAGACCTCTTCCCAGAGCAAAAGGTCTTGTGCGGCTGTGTCATCGGTTTGAAGTAGCTGGTGGGCAATACTGGCCTCGCTGGCTGTTCCGAGTAAACCTAAACAGTATTCACCCAAAATGATTAGATGCTTGTCGGAATGATTGTGCCAGCCCGTAAATAAATGCGTAAGCAGTAATAGGCCTTCCTGAACAGCCGCTTGGGCTTCTTGAATAGAAGAGCGGCATTCTTTCGCAATCTCGGCATAGTTAAAGCCATATAAATACGCTAGAGCTAATTTATGTCGAGTTTCTGCGTTGAGGTGTTGAAACTGTAAGAGCTCGGGTGAAGCAGAGCTGGGCAAGTAAAAGTGATTTTTGGCTTTGATTAGTGAGCTTAAATTACCTGAGCTTTGGCGTTTCTGCTGAGCGCGAAAGCGAAAAATACTATAGAGCCATGCCTTGGCTGAGCCAAGACGAGGGTCGTAAGCATTGGCATTACGCCAAATTAAAACAAAACTTTCACGTAAGAGTTCTTCGGCATCAGAACTACGGTGCACCAGACTTTGCCCTAAGGTCAAAAACTGTGGGCCTTCTAATTCATAAAGCTGTTTTAACGCTGAGCTGTTTTGATGAGCGCATTGCTCTAACAGTTGTTGGTAAGAAGCGGTGCCAGTAGCCATAAGCTTTGTGAGGTCGATGAGTAAAAAAGTATTGTAGAGGCGAGTTACGTAAAAATGCAGTAACAGAGTGCAGCAATCTATTTGACGTATATAGTACCAAAGCGGTACTATATACATATATTGAGAAAAACGAGGCCTTTATGCTGCGAATAAGCAAAATCATCGACTATGGCACGCTAGTGCTAACACATATGGGGGGCGACCCTTCACGTGTGTTTAGTGCTGCCGAGCTTGCGACGGCGCTGGGTCTTGGGCAGCCCACCGTTAGCAAAGTGTTAAAGATGCTTTGCCAAGACGAGCTAGTTGTTAGCTCTCGTGGCCCTAGAGGCGGTTATGCATTGTCACGTCCTGCCGAGCAAATTAGTGTGGCACAAATTATTGATGCGTTAGATGATCAGCCATTTGGTTTGACTGAATGTGTCGCGCACCCCGGTGCCTGTTCTGTCGAGCAAGATTGCCATATACGCAGCAACTGGCAGCGAATAAACGATATTGTACGCCGAACCCTTGAAGATGTCAGCGTTGCTGATATGATACGCCCAACCCATGAATACCCTTTAAAGCAATCCGACGGATTTATGACTAAATCTCGACGTCAGAGCAGCACTTCCACAGCGGAGTTATCCTAATGAGTACAGTTAATGAACACCTCGACACGTTTTTAGATCGTGATTACGAGGCCGGGTTTATTACCGAAATCGAATCGATCACTATCCCTAAGGGGCTAAGCGAAGACACGATTCGTCGAATTTCGTCACTAAAGAAAGAGCCAGAATTTATGCTCGAGTGGCGATTAGCGGCTTATCGTCAATGGCTTGAAATGAAAGAGCCAACGTGGTCAGTTGTTAAGTACGAACCCATTGATTTCCAAGACATCAGCTATTATTCAGCACCAAAAAGTAAAGCCGATGGCCCAAAGAGCTTAGACGAGGTAGATCCAGAGCTCTTGCGTACCTATGAAAAATTAGGCGTGCCTTTGCACGAACGCGCTCGTTTGGCTGGTGTGGCTGTTGATGCGGTGTTTGATTCCGTATCTGTGGCGACGACCTTCAGAAAGCAGCTTAAAGAAGTCGGGGTGATTTTCTGTTCTTTCTCAGAGGCGGTGCACGATTACCCCGAGCTAATTCAGAAATACCTCGGTACGGTCGTACCTCCTTCTGATAACTTTTACGCGGCACTCAACTCTGCGGTGTTTTCAGACGGTTCCTTCGTGTATATTCCCAAAGGCGTTAAATGCCCGATGGAGCTATCCACCTATTTCCGTATTAACTCTCCGGATACTGGTCAATTCGAGCGTACCTTGATTATTGCCGAAGAAGGCGCTTCGGTTAGTTATCTCGAGGGTTGTACGGCGCCCATGCGTAAAGATAACCAATTGCACGCAGCGGTGGTCGAGCTCGTCGCTTTAGATGACGCCAAAATCAAGTACTCCACTGTACAAAACTGGTACCCCGGCGATAAAGACGGGGTAGGTGGCATTTACAACTTTGTGACCAAACGGGGTGAATGTCGTGGTGCACGTTCCCATATCTCATGGACTCAGGTTGAAACCGGTTCGTCGATTACGTGGAAATACCCCAGTGTGATCTTGCGCGGAGACGACTCAGTTGGCGAATTTTACTCGGTAGCTCTTAGCAATCACCGCCAACAAGCCGATACGGGCACCAAAATGATTCACATGGGTAAAAACACCACCAGCACGATTATCTCTAAAGGGATTTCAGCAGGGCATGGGTTGAATACATATCGTGGCCTAGTGCGTATCACCCCCGGTGCAGATAATGCACGTAACTACACACAGTGCGACTCGTTGTTGATTGGTAAAACCTGTTCGGCGCATACCTTCCCTGTGGTCGAGGTACAAAACCCTACCGCTAGCGTAGAGCACGAGGCCACCGCATCACGTATTGGTGAAGATCAGTTGTTTTATGCCATGCAGCGCGGTATTTCCGCCGAAGACGCGGTATCAATGATTGTGAACGGATTCTGTAAAGACGTAATTAAAGAACTACCCATGGAGTTTGCTGTCGAAGCTCAAAACTTGCTTGGTGTTAGCCTCGAAGGCAGTGTTGGTTAAGGAATAATAGAAATGCTAAAGATTAACGATTTATACGCTTCAGTAGAAGGCAAACAAATTCTACGAGGCCTAAGCTTAGATGTAAAACCAGGCGAAGTGCACGCAATCATGGGGCCTAATGGTTCAGGTAAAAGTACGCTATCTCAGGTATTGGCTGGCCGTGAAGACTACACCGTTGACTCCGGTTCAGTCGAATGGTTAGGTCAAGATCTACTGGACATGAACGTAGAAGAGCGCGCTCGCTCTGGTTTATTCCTTGCTTTTCAATACCCCATCGAGATCCCAGGTGTGTCTAACGCGTATTTTCTACGCACGGCCGTCAACGCAGTGCGTCGCGAACAGGGTAAGCCCGAGCTCGATGCCATCGACTTTTTAAAACTGGTTAAGCAGGAAATGAAAGACGTAGGCATGCGTGAAGAGTTCTTACACCGCTCAGTGAATGAAGGCTTCTCTGGCGGCGAGAAAAAACGCAATGAAGTCTTGCAAATGAGCTTACTCGAGCCGAAATTAGCGATTTTGGATGAAACCGATTCAGGCTTGGATATTGATGCGTTGCGCGTTGTGTCCGATGGCGTAAATCGTTTGCGCTCGCCCGATCGTTCCATGGTGGTAATCACTCACTACCAACGTTTGTTAGATTATATTGTGCCTGATTTTGTCCACGTCCTCGCCGGTGGTCGCATTGTCCGCAGCGGTGATGCTTCATTAGCCAAAGAGCTCGAAGAGCGTGGGTATGGGTGGGTACTTGAGCAGGCTGGCGTTGACGCCAAAGGAGTAGCGGTATGACCTCATTGCCCACTTGGGTTAATCCATTTGTTGCCAAGGCGGCAGAGCAAACTGGTACCCCCGGTTGGCTTAGCGAGCTACGTCAACAGGCTTTAGCGCGTTTTGCCGCAGAGGGATGGCCCACCAGCCGCCTCGAAGCATGGCGTCATACCTCTTTGGCCATCATGGAGCAAAAAAGCTACGAGCTAGCTCAGAGCACAGCCGCTGCCGATGCGTTGGTCCGCGCCTGTAAAAACGAAGAGGACGGTTATTGGCTGACTTTTGTAAACGGTCAGTTTGATGCGGATGCATCGACGGTTATGGGTACAGAATCCGGCTTACGTTTGGCTTCTGTAGCGCAGTTGTTGCGTGACGAAAGCGATACGCTAGAAGCCATCTATGGCAACGTTGATATGGGCTCAAGCCCAGAGGCATTAAACCTTGCTCTAGCACAAGACGGTGCTTATGTGCGCGTAGCGCAAGGGGTACAAATTGCTAAGCCTATCCATTTGGTATATATCAATACGGATACGCAGTCTGCCACCTTTACGCGTAGCTTTATTGCGCTAGAGGCCGGTGCGCATGCTACGGTTGTTGAGCATTACCTTAGTACTGATGACTATGCGGGACTAACCAATTCAGTCACCCGTATTTGGACAGACCGAGATGCCAATCTGACTCACCTCAAGCTGCAAAACCAAAGTGAAAAATCCGTGCATTTGGCTGCTGTGGATGCCGAGCAAGAACAAGCCTCACATTACGAGTCCCATTCTTTGTCATTTGGTGCACAATTAGCTCGCACAGGCATTGAGACTCACTTTAAAGGGCAGCAGTGTCATGCCTTGTTAAATGGTTTGTATTACGTCAATGACCGCCGTCATGTGGATCACTTTACCCAGATTCACCACGAGCAGCCTAACTGTACTAGCCACGAGTATTACCGTGGTGTGATGGCTGATCGCGGTCGCGGTGTGTTTTCAGGTCGTATTATTGTGTACGAGGGTGCAGACGGTACCGATGCTATTCAGCGTTCTGATAGCTTGCTGCTATCAAAGCTTGCCCGTGCCGATACCAAGCCCGAGCTTGAGATCTACGCTGATGATGTGAAATGTGCGCACGGGGCAACGGTAGGTCAACTAGATAAAGACAGTATGTTTTATCTACGTTCACGAGGACTAAGCCACGAAGAAGCTTACGATGTACTCATTTACGCGTTCGCAGCACAGGTTTTAGAACGAATTCAGTCAGAAAGCTTACGTCAACGTGCTACCAAAGGCATTCAAAACTTATTGCCTGGTGGTAAAAAAATCGGAGAGCAAATCTAATATGTCACAGCCGATCACTCAACCTGCATTGCAGCTCGATCGGCGTGCCGATTTTCCAATCTTGGCGCAGCCTATTCGTGGGCAGCGCCTTGTTTATTTGGATAACGGCGCGACCACGCAAAAGCCTGCTGCAGTTATTCAGGCAGAAAAAGACTTTTATGAAAAGCATAATGCCAACATTCATCGCGGTGTGCATTGGCTCTCCCAGTACGCCACCGATGAATACGATGAGGCGCGTGTTGTTACCCAACAGTTTCTTAATGCGGCTCGGGTAGAAGAAATTGTTTTTACAAGTGGTACAACCGACAGCATCAACTTAGTGGCATATGCCTGGGGTTTGGATCATTTACACGCCGGTGACGAGATTCTGTTAACTGGGCTGGAACACCATTCAAATATTGTGCCGTGGCAACTCATAGCCAAAAAAACGGGGGCAGTGATTAAAGTGGTGCCGGTGCTAGATAACGGCGAACTGGACCTCGAGGCGTATCAGCGTCTACTCAGCGCTAAAACTAAATTAGTGGGTATTGTGCATGTCTCTAACGCGTTAGGCACTGTTAACCCCGTTGCAGAAATGATCCAGCAAGCCCATCAAGTTGGGGCTAAGGTGCTCATTGATGGGGCTCAAGCCGTAGCGCATCAAAAAGTCGATGTCCAAGCTTTGGATTGTGATTTTTATGTGTTTTCAGGCCATAAAATCTATGGGCCAACTGGCACAGGGGTTTTGTACGCTAAATACGATATCTTAGATGCGATGTCACCCTGGCGCGGTGGGGGCGATATGATCCATACCGTTAGCTTCGAGGAAAGCACTTTTGCACCCGTGCCACAGCGTTTCGAGGCAGGCACTCCAAATATTGCTGGGGTGATTGTGCTAGCCGCTGCTTTGCGCTATGTGGAATCAATCGGACTCGAGCAAATTGCGCAGCACGAAGAAGCCTTGTTGCAGTACGCCACGGCTCAGCTTTCTGCCATAAAAGGTATCCAACTAGTGGGTACCGCAGCACACAAAGCGGGTGTATTATCCTTCTTAGTAGAGGACATTCATCCTCACGACTTAGGTACCATTCTTGATATGGATGGTGTAGCGATACGAGCTGGCCATCATTGTGCCATGCCGTTAATGACCCGTTTTGGAATACCTGGCACCGCGCGCGCCTCTTTTGCTCTCTATAACACTTTCGAGGATGTAGATGCTTTGGTAGCCAGTTTGAAAAAAGCGCAAAAACTATTTGGAGTCTCAGATGAGTGAGGATTTTGGCGGACTACGAGAGCTCTACCAAGAAGTAATCTTTGATCACAATCGCAATCCACGTAATTTTAATCACATGGAAGACGCGACCCACAAAGCCGATGGTCATAATCCGCTGTGTGGAGATCAGTTACGTGTTTACGCCCATGTCAAAGATAATGTGGTAGAGAAAGTCAGTTTTATTGGTCAAGGCTGTGCCATTTCAAAAGCCTCAGCGTCGTTAATGACCGAGGCCTGCAAAGGCAAAACCATGGCCGAGGTAGAGCAACTTTTTAAAGACATGCATGCCATGTTGACCACCGAGCACCCCGATCGTGATTTAGGAAAGCTCGAGGTGTTGTCGGGGGTTAAAGAGTTCCCTGCGCGAGTTAAATGTGCCTCCTTAGCATGGCACACTTTAGATAACGCGATTCACCAATCTGATGACGTCGCTAAAACAGAGTAAAGGCTGTATAAATAATGAGTTATTTTGAGCGCGAAGAGGTCATTGTCACACGTGATTGCCCTGCAGTGACCATCCCCTATGGTTCACCAGTCACCATTGAAAAAGGCTGTAGTGCGACAATTACCCAAAAGTTAGGTAATAGCTTTACGGTGATTGTTGAAGGTAATATGTATCGCATCGAAGGAATTGATGGCGATGCCATTGGCCAAGAAGCCAAGGAAGAAGAGATTTTTGTTCCTGAGCAGCCTGCGACGGAAAAAACCATCGAAGAGGCATGTTGGGTTGTTTTGGCCGAGGTATTTGACCCCGAGATTCCTGTTGATATTGTCAATTTAGGTTTGGTCTATAAATGTCATGTGACTCAAGAAGGACCAGATAATTTTTCAGTGCTACTGGATATGACGTTGACTGCACCAGGATGTGGTATGGGGCCCATTATTGCCGAAGAAGCCCGCTTTAAGGTGCTAACTATCCAAGGCGTGAGCAAAGCCGAGGTAAATTTGGTCTGGGATCCACCTTGGAGCCGTGAAATGATGAGTGAATCAGCTCGATTGCAATTAGGAATGTTATAAACGCTTCTATAGCATAAAAAAACCGTTAATTTTTATAGAATTAACGGTTTTTTTCTTTTATGACGTATTTAATATAAAATGCAAAATAAAAAATACGAATTCATATTTGATATTGAGCGCAGCCTTTATGAGTAATAGTTATTGTATTGCTTTACAGCCTATTTGTGATCGGCACTTAAATCATATAGGCGATGAGTTGCTATATCGCTCTAATGCAAAAGACAAAAGTGCAAAGTTCAGTGATGCAATGGTGGCAACAGCCCGAGCCAGTAATATAGCTTTTTATGAAATAGGGCTAGAGCAGTTAGTCGGTAAGCGCATGGTATTTTTGAATGCGCCTAAAGAGTGGCTTTTAAAGCCAGAGTTATTGCCTCCTAGGCCAAGACAAATTGTCATAGAGGTGTTGGAAACTGTTATTGCAGAACCCGAGGTATTAGAGGCACTAGAAGTAATTAAAAATAAAGGGTATTTGATTGCACTGGATGACTTTGTTTTAAACGAAAAAACCGATTTACTACTGAATTATGCCGATATAGTGAAAATCGACACTTGGCAAACAGTTTCCACAGAAGATCTTGCTTATTACAAAGCGAGAAAACTAAAACTGCTGGCAGAAAAAGTGGAAACTAAAGAAGATTTTGAGTTTTTAGTGCAAATGGGTTTTGATTATTTTCAAGGTTACTTTTATGCAAAACCACTAGTACACCCCGAGTCTGTTCACGAGCGAGTATCTAATCGGCATGCTCAGCTTAGGCTGTTGGCTGAGTTGCAGCACGAAAATGTAGATTATGCCTATATTGAAGAGCTTATTCTTTTGGATCCTCAGCTAACTTATATTATTTTAAAGCACGCTAATAGTGCTTATTATGCGCTGCATAATAAAACTACCTCTGTTGCTCATGCTATACAAACCTTAGGCTTACGTCGTCTACGTGCCATTGTGGCAACACAGATTTTTACAAGCTCGGCTGCAGGCAGTCATTTATTGTTGCCTCAAGTTTTAACTCGAGCCGCTATGTGTGAGCACATGGCAGAGCTTCATGGCATTGATACTCATACAGCATTTGTGGTTGGGCTGTTGTCAAAAATCCATGTGATATTTGATGTGCCCTATGGTGAGCTCTTACATCATTTATCGTTGCCGTTTGAAATCATTCAACAGCTGGAGTTACGTCAAGGCAAATATGGCCGCCTGCTTGGCATGATAGAAAGCTTTGAGCAGGGTAATATGAACCAGCTAAGCCCAGAAGAGGTGGCTATACTTAATCAAATATGGTTTGAGAGCCGTGTGTGGGTGCAAGACATCTTAGAGCACATAACAGAACAAAAACAAGCCGATAAATAACTCACTAAACAAGCATAAGCCCACGCAGCGCTAGGTATTTTGCGTCAAACCCATAGAAAAGGAGACAGCATGAAAACCATACATATTTTTCCTAATAACGACCATTCTATTGGTTGGCGAGGCTTAAATGATAAGAGGCGCTTAGCATCCACATTACAACAAGAAATCACAGTGGATTTTTTGGTAATAGGGGCTGGGCTAGCAGGATTAGCTGCAGCGCGACGATTGGCTGAAAACAGACCTGATGCGTGTATTGCATTGGTTGATGCAGAGCGGGTCGGCGAGGGCACACATGCGCGCAATTCGGGCTTTGCTATTGATGTGCCACATAACACTAGCTCTATGCTGTTAGATCAAGCGCATGCACAGAGGCATCTACGTTTAGCTCGTGCTGCCATTGATTTTTTAGAGCAACAAGTCAAAGCATATGGTATTAATTGTGAGTGGGAGCAAGCAGGCAAGTTTCATGCTGCTGTGTCCCCACAAGGGGTAGAGACGATATTACGTCCGACTCAGAAGTTACTAGATGTATTGCACGAGCCTTATGAATGGTTAGATCGCTCTACATTAGAAAAAAAAGTCGGTTTTAATCATTTTCATGCAGCGATCTATACGCCTGGCACTGTGCTACTTAATCCGCGCGCTTTAACTCAGGGTCTAGTCGATAACTTGCCAGCAAATGTTGATGTCTATGAGAACTCACCTATTACAAGCATTACTTACGGCACGGCTCAGACCAAAGCACAAACCCCAGCAGGTAGTGTGATGGCTCATCAGGTGGTTATTGCGGTTAATGCTTTTGCTGAGCAGTTCGGTGTACTAAAAAATCGATTAATTCCCATTGCGGCGCATGCGAGCTTGACGCGTCCATTAACAGAGCCTGAACAGCAAGCCTTGCAAGGTCTAAAAACATGGGGGATTACGCCCGCTAATGCCTTTGTGGGAATTACAATGCGTCGCACACCTGATCAACGCATACTAATACGCCAGAACATGGCGTACGCGCCCGACCTACACTCTGATGGGCAGCACAAAGCCACCGTAGCTCAACAGCACCAACGCTTGTTTTCTGAACGCTTTCCTATGCTGCCCAATGTCACGATTCAGCACACTTGGAAGGGAATTATGTGCGTCTCAGCCAACATGGCACCCGGTTTTGGCGAGCTGATGCCCAACGTGTTTAGTGCGGTATGTCATAACGGTATAGGCTTAACTAGCGGAACCATTTCGGGTATGTTGGCGGCTGACTTAATGACACAACGTGATAACCCATTATTAGAGGATATTGCTGCATTGGGCTTGCCCACGCAGTTACCGCCACGTCCTTTATTGGATATGGGTGTACGGTCTAAGCTGGCTTGGGAAGCCTGGCAGCATCGGGCTGAACTGTAATTCGGTCTGAAGAAAAATACTTAGCTGCATAAGGACTTTCTTGCTAGGAATGTCTTTAATGCGAACGAGGGAGTATACTGAAGGCTCGTAAGCGTCTTCAGGGCGGGGTGAAACTCCCCACCGGCGGTACATACTTTGTATAAGCCCGCGAGCGCCCATGTGTGAATGGGGTCAGCAGATCTGGTTCAAGTCCAGAGCCGACGGTTAAAGTCCGGATGAAAGAAGATCACGAATGTCTTAACGCACGTTGCTTTGCACCAGTGCGTCCTTTCGTTTGCCCCGAAAACGACTTCTCACTGACTCTAGAGGAGCGTTTTATGTCTTTTACTTTGACTTTACAACGCAGCATCAAGCAGCGTATTCAAACTGCTATTGCTGCTATTCAGCAAGGCCTTCCTGTCATTTTACTTGATGACTATGATCGAGAAAATGAGGCGGATTTAATTGTTGCCGCAGAAAAAATCACTCCACATATCATGGCCCAAATGATTAGAGATGGTAGTGGTATTGTCTGTTTATGTTTAACTGACTCTACACTGGATCATTTGAAGCTGCCGCAGATGGTGACCAATAATCAAAGTCAGAACCAAACTGCATTTACCGTATCTATCGAAGCCAAAAACGGCGTAAGCACAGGGGTTAGTGCTCAAGACCGCGTTAACACTATCCGCGCTGCCATTCATCCTCAGGCTCAGGCTACTGATATTGTAAGCCCCGGGCATGTATTCCCATTACGTGCTCATCCCCAAGGGTTGGATGCGCGTCAAGGACATACCGAAGGGGCAATACATTTAGCTCAATTAGCTGGGTTAGGGCCTATGGCGGTATTGTGTGAGCTAATGAATCCCGATGGCACAATGATGCGTGGCGATCAATTAATAAACTATGCGCACCATCATGCATTGCCGCTTTTGGCTATTGCTGATTTAATCGCTTATTCAGATTCGAGCGCGGCGTTCTAAAAAGCATAAAACAGTAGCATTCAGTCATGATGCTACTGTTTTTCTCATCAATACTATAGACATAAGCAAAGCTGAATAATTGCATCTAAAGGAGCGGTGATGAAAAAAATACTTGTTGGTTTATGCGGTGTTATGGTCTTAGCAGGCTGTGCCTCACAAAATACGCTAGTGGTACAAACCGATGTGGATCTTAATCAGTACATGGGAACGTGGCACGAGCAAGTGCGTTTGCCAAACCGTTTTCAGAAAAAATGTGCCGCAGACGTTGCTGCACATTACGAGCGCTTAGCCGATGGCACGGTTGCCGTAACGAATCAATGTGTCACCAAAGACGGCGAGTTAACGAAAGCCGAAGGGCAGGCGCGACCACAAGCCGACCAAAAACCCATCAATAACGCTATTTTAGAGGTGCGTTTTGCACCCAAATGGTTGTCTTGGTTGCCCACTGTATGGGGCGACTATTGGATCATGCGTATCGCCGGCGACTACGAGTACTCGTTAGTTGGCACGCCCGACCGAGATTATTTGTGGGTATTATCTAGAGAAAAAAACGCGGACCCAGCCATCGTTCAAGAGCTACTCGAGTATGCCGGCGAGCAAGGGTTTGATATTCAAAATGTGGTCTCTAACCAACCCACGAATTAACCGGCGGGCCATCAGCGCCTAGGTGCCGCTGCTGGCCTGCATGATTCTTAGGGCGGGCCAGATCTGGCGAGCAATTTCAGGGTTTTGTTCGGCGTACTCTAAGTTTAAACAGGCAATTTCCACATGCTCTTCACCTAAGGCCTGCGCTCGACTGCCTTGACCGTTAACAATAGCCTGCACCAGCGCGTGATGTTGCTGTTGGGCATGCTGCATCCAGCGTGGCCCTTCCTCTATGGATGATTGCATAGGCAGCATCGCGCTAGGCGCCGTAAAGGGTTGGCTAAGTAAGCTATCCATTTGCCGCTGGATCACCCGATTATTGCAGTTTAATAAAATAAGATCATGAAAACGGGTGTTGACCTCTGCGTACGTGGCATAGTCATCCATCGACATTTCTAATTTAAATACTGCCGCGTCTGCCTCGGCCAGACAATCGCGCAATTGTTGCTCTAAACGCTTTGTGATGCCATTTTCGGCTAAATGCCGGGCTGCATAGCCTTCGAGTAAACCGCGCATACGGATTGCATCGGTGGTTTCCTGGGGTGTAAAACCACGCATTCGGTATCCGCCCCCTTCGAGTGGTTCAACCAGTCCCTCGTGTTCAAGAGCAGTGAGGGCTAAACGAATAGGTGTACGTGAGGTATTAAGCCGCTCGGCAAGAGGAATTTCGGCTAAGCGCTCTCCGGGTGCAAACGTTCCCTTAAGGATTAAGTCTCGTAATAAGAGTAACGCACGCGATTGCTGCGAATGAGAGTCGCCAAGACTAGACATACTTGCTCCTGAAGATTTCAGTCGGTTCTGATTGTAGGTAAACAGCTTGATTTTACCTTAAAGTCCGAACGTTGAGTTCAGCTGTATGCAAGAATAATTTTTTATAGTTGTTTACCCTTGCTCGATATAATTGATTTTTCATTATCTTGTTGATTTAAAAGAGATTATGTTTTTTGTCTGGTCATAAGCCTGAATTGCTGTTTGTTTTCTTTGCGGTTATTGTATGCAATAAATAAATCAATGAATACATCATTGGCATCACTGCTGAGGAGACCGCATTATGATGAGCCAAGAACAAAACGATTTTATTACTCGAGTAGGGCCGACAGAACCAGCCGGCAAACTGCTGCGTCAGTATTGGCAGCCCATTGCATTGAGTGATGAAATAGCTGGAGTCCATCAAGTCAAAGCTATCCGCGTCTTAGGCCAAGACTTTGTTTTATTTAAACAAGAAGACGGCCGCCTCGGGCTGCTAGATAAACACTGCCCACATCGGGGCGCAGATCTAAGCTACGGGCGTATTGAAGACGGTGGTATTCGTTGTCCTTTTCATGGGTGGCTTTTTGATGCCAAGGGCAACTGTTTGGAAACCCCCGCCGAGCCAGAGGGCAGCCAGCTTTGTACCCGAATCCAGCAAGGGGCGTATCCTGTTGTGGAAAAGTCTGGCATTGTATTTGGGTATTTTGGGGAAGGCGACGCACCGGCCTTTCCTCATTTAGACTGTTTTGTGGCGCCCGATACGCATGTGTTTGCTTTTAAAGGCTTAATAGAATGCAATTGGCTGCAGGCCTTAGAGGTAGGTATTGACCCAGCTCATGCGTCTTATTTACATCGGTTCTTTGAAGACGAGGCAGACGAGACAAGCTACGGCAAGCAATTCCGTAGTACTTCCGCCGATTCTGATCTGCCTGTAACTAAAGTCTTGCGCGAGTATGACCGCCCCGATCTACATGTGGAAGAGTCAGAGGTAGGTATGCGGCTGACCGCTGTACGCGAGCTTAGCAATAATCAGCGTCATGTGCGCATTACCAATATGGTGTTTCCTCAAGCGATTGTCATACCAATGAGCAGCACCATGACGATCTCACAGTGGCACGTGCCTGTGGATGATCATAATTGTTATTGGTACGCCATATTTACAAGTTTCACCGATCCAGTTGATAAAGAGCAAATGCGTGCGCAGCGCTTAGAGCTCTACGAGCTCCCGGATTATATTTCACGTCGCAACCGCTCAAATAACTACGGTTTTGACCCAGTAGAACAACAAAAAAGTACGTATTTAGGGATGGGGCATGACATCAATGTCCATGATCAGTGGGCTGTCGAATCGCTGGGCAGCATCCAAGACCGCACTAAAGAGCATTTAGGCACGACCGATAAAGGCATCATTCTCTACAGACGTATTTTAATCCGTGCCATTAAAGCCTGTTTAGATGGACAGATGGATGCGCTACCGATGCGCCATGATTCCCATGCGGCTCAATCCATTACCGGCCCAATCGCCATCGATGGGGTGACCGCCTCTCACATCCCAGAGGACTATTTAGTCCATGCAGATCAAGAGCGGCGCCGGTCTAGCTCTTGGGCGGCATCGGTTGGCAACAACTAAGGGGGCGGTATGAGCGCATTTGTTGAGCGTCACCATCTTTGGACACCTGAGCAAGTGGATGCCGCTCACGTGTTAAAAAAGCGCTTTGAAAGTGGCGAGTTTGATACGATCCGGTTTTCATTTCCTGATCAACACGGCATTTTACGAGGCAAAACCGTCGTGGCAGAGGCCGCTTATGATGCGATGCAAAGTGGGGTGAATTTAACCACCACGTTATTAGCAAAAGACACCTCACACTTAACGGTATTTCCCGTTTTTACGACAGGAAATGGCGGCTTTGAGTTTGAAGGGATGGGAGGGGCGTCAGATTTCACCATTGTGGCAGACCCACTGAGCTTTAAATCATTACCCTGGGCGCCACGGACGGGGTGGTTATTGTGTGATGCTTATATGCCTACTGGCCAAGCCTCGCCATTATCGACGCGTCACATCTTACGTAATGCGGTAGCCCAAGCAAAAGCAAGCGGCTATGAGATGTTGGCAGGCTTAGAGGTCGAGTTTCATGTCTTTAAAATGCTTGATCCAAAAATGGGTCTAGATCAATCAGGTCAGCCCGGCGAGGCACCTGAGGTCGCATTGCTGACGCACGGCTATCAGTACCTAACCGAGCACCGGTTTGATCAAGTGGATGACGTCATGCAGCTCATCCGCACGCACTTGCAAGCACTGGGTTTACCGCTACGCACCCTAGAGGTTGAGTTCGGGCCCAGTCAGTTTGAAATTACCTTTGCGCCAACCCCTGCTTTAGAAGCCGCTGATATGATGATTTTGGTTCGTAGCGCTATTAAGCAACTGTGTCGCAGACAAGGCTTGCACGCCACATTTATGTGTCGACCCAAAATTCCCAATGTAATGTCCAGTGGCTGGCATTTACACCAATCATTAAAATGCATAAAAACCGGCAAAAATGTATTTATGCCGACTGAAAAAGGCGATGTATTAAGCCCAGTGGGCACACATTACCTAGCAGGCTTATTAAGGCACGCCACCGCCACCGCGGCCTTTGCCACACCCACCATTAATGGCTACAGACGTTATCGGCCTTTTTCCTTGGCGCCAGACCGAGCCAGTTGGGCTCATGATAACCGGGCGGCTATGCTGCGCGTCTTAGGTGGAGTAGGCCAAGAGGCCTCACGCATTGAAAATCGCATTGGCGAACCTGCGGCCAATCCGTATCTTTACATGGCTTCGCAGTTGTTCTCTGGCATGGATGGCATCCAGCATCAATGGCAACCGGGCCCCTCCGCCGATACCCCTTATACTTGCGAAAACAAGGCATTACCTCGTTCATTGGCCGATGCATTGGATGCGCTAAGGGCCGATCCTTTGTTGTGCGATAAGTTTGGACAAGGCTTTATTAACTACTACTGTTTTATCAAAGAAGCCGAGTTAAGCCGTTTTAATCTTACAGTTTCCGAATGGGAGCAAAAAGAATACTTTAATTTATTTTAAAAGGAACGAAGCATGCCCAAGGTGATTTATATAACTGCGTCAGGGGAAAAGCATGAGGTAGAGGCCGAAGTTGGGCAGTCCATTATGCAAACGGCCATCTTTAATAACATAGCGGGTATTGAAGCCGAGTGCGGTGGGTCGTGTTCTTGTGCAACCTGCCATGTGTATGTGGCAGACGCCGATCAAGCCTTATTTGACGCACCCGATGCAATGGAAGACGAGCTGTTAGAGGGCGTTGCCTGTGAGCGCAAAAGCAGCAGTCGATTAAGCTGTCAGTTAGTACTGACTGATCAACATACGACTATCACCGTGGCCATTCCGGAGGCACAGTATTGAACACTTTTGCGATCGTTGGAGGCTCTTATGCTGCCGTTCAAGCAGCCATTTCTGCACGACAACATGGGTATGACGGGCGCATCGTTGTATTTAGTGCAGAAAAGCAGCTTCCCTACCACCGTCCCCCCTTATCAAAAGCCTTTTTATCGTCAGAGATGCCTATTTCTCGACTTTGGCTACGTTCAGAGGCGTTTTACCAACAACATGATATCGAGTTGGCATTGGGTGAAGCCGTCACAGAGCTCAACCTAGAGCAAAAAAGTTTACGTACGAATACTCAGTCACCTTTTTATTATGATTCTGTATTGTTAGCGACAGGGGCAAGTGCTTTACCACTTCCATGGCAAGAAAACCCTTTAAAAGGGGTATACCACCTAAGAGACCTAGCTGATGCCCAGCAGTTAAAAGCCGCTATTAGCACAGCCCGAAAGGCGGTAGTTATAGGGGGCGGCTTCATTGGTTTAGAGATTGCCAGCACTTTAGCCACACAAGGCGTACACACCACAGTGATTGAGCGGGGCCACCAGTTGGCCGGTCGCGTGGTATCCCCTTATTTATCGAGCTATCTACAAACCAGACATGAAAAACAAAACGTGCGTATTTGTTTAGCGTCCCAAGTGGTGGGGTTTACGCATCGTCAAGCGGTTGAGGGGGTGGTATTGGCTGATGGTCGAGTGCTTGAGGCAGATTTGGTCGTGGTGGGGATTGGTGCAAAACCGAATACTCAGCTGGTGCCTGCTCTTGATCCGACGGGTACTCAAGGGGTCAGAGTCACTAGCGAAGCCAAAACAATAGTGCCGCATGTGTTGGCAGCCGGTGACTGTGCTTGTGTTGAGCTCCATGTCGACCACCCCCACCGATGGTTACGCTTAGAGTCCGTCAATGCGGCCAATGAGCTAGGTAAAGCCGCGGGGGCAGTAGTGGCTGGGCAGTCCGAGCCTTTTGAGACAGCGCCTTGGTTTTGGAGCGATCAATACGATCTTAAACTGCAAATGGTGGGTTTGGCTTTACCAGACGATCGTTTAGTAATTCGTGGGCAGCCAGACTCAACTCGATTTAGTGTATTTCATTTACGCCCAGACGGTGTGGTTGGTGCCGTGCAATCCGTTAACCGCCCTGCAGAGCATATGCTAGCAAGACGGCTAGTTCATGAAAAAATAGCGATAGACCCCCCTATACTGAACGACGATTCCATTAATTTAAAAGACTACATTAGCCAACAGAACGCTAAATAGATAGTGAAGCTTGAGTCGTTTTATTGCTTTTCTGAGGAGACAAACAATGAAAAAGCATGTGTTAGCCGTTAGCTGTACCTTAGCGCTTGGGGTTTTGACTCTAAGCCCCACCTATGCTCAAAACCAAGATCCATTAAAAATAGGCATTATCGCGACGTATTCTGGCCCGTACGCCGATTATGGCAAGCAATTTGATGCTGGCATGAACATTTACCTGGAGCAAAACGAAGGTAAGTTGGGAGGACGATCTGTAGAGATCATACGTAAAGACACCGGCGGCGCAGCCCCAGATAATGCTCGTCGTTTTGCTCAAGAGCTAATCAGCCGTGACAAAGTTGATATTATTTCAGGCTTGGATTTCAGTCCTAACGTCTATGCCATCGCTCCGGTTATTAACCGTGCCAAGGTCCCTACCTTGGTGATGAATGCGGCCTCATCGGCCATTACAGAGGCTTCTCCCTACATTGCCCGCCTTTCGTTCACCGTCCAACAGGTTTCTGCACCCATGGCCGAGTGGCTAGCGGCGAATAACGTCAAGAAAATATATACGGTGGTGGCGGATTATGCTTCAGGCGTAGATGCCGAAGAAGCGTTTAAAAAAGCCTTTGAAGCAAAAGGAGGTCAGGTGGTGGGCTCGGTGCGTACTCCCATGAATAACCCTGACTTTTCGGCCTATATCCAACGCATTAAAGACAGCCAACCTGAGGGGGTATTTATTTTCTTCCCTTCTGGCGTAATGCCCTTATCCTTTTTGAAAGCCTGGCAAGAGCGAGGCATGGAGGAAGCGGGAATTAAGTTGTATGCCACAGGCGAAGCCACGGATGACAGCTACATCGAAGCCACCGGCGACGCGGCCTTAGGTCTTATTACCAGTCACCATTACTCCTATGCCCATCCTTCCCCTGAGAACCAACAGTTTGTTGAGGCCTATAGAAAAAAGTTTGGCACTAAAGACAGATTGAATTACTTTGCCATCACGGCGTATGACACCATGGCGGCGTTGGATAAAGCACTAACTGCTACGCAGGGCAATGCCGAGGGCGATGCGTTGTTAACGCAATTAAAGGGAATGGAGCTGATGAGTCCACGAGGCCCCATTACTATCGATCCGGAAACGCGCGATATTATCCAGACCGTTTATATCCGTAAGGTCGAACAGAGAGAAGGAGAGCTAGTGAGTGTGGAGTTCGACCAATTTGATCAAGTCAAAGACCCAGCTAAAGAGAAATAACTAAAAATAACTAAGCGCTTGGCTGCTGTACGCGACAAGCGCTTAGTCTTAATAACAGGTGAAAGAATGGCCATTGTTCTCTTTGATGGGATTGCCTATGGAATGCTGTTGTTCCTTATCGGTGTCGGGTTATCGGTCACGATGGGGTTAATGCGGTTTGTTAATCTTAGTCATGGTGTATTTGCTATGGCTGGGGGATACCTAGGTGTGATGACGCTGAACGGAACCCAGTCCTATTGGCTGAGCTTACTGATCGCTGCATTAGGAAGCGGGCTTTTAGGCTGGGTTTTAGAGCGGTATCTATTTAAATACTTTTATAGACGTCACCCCTTAGACCAGGTGTTGGTCTCACTGGGGGTGGTTTTTGTCGCTATTGCGGCCGTGACCTACCTATTTGGGCCTGGTATTCAATCATTTAACCCTCCTAGCGGGCTGCGCGGTCAAGTCAAGCTCTTTGGTATGGGTGTTGGGGCGTATCGATTATTTTTAATTGCTGTAGGGGTCGCTGTTTTTGTGTTTTTGAGTTTTTTAATTCGCAAGACCCTTTATGGCGCAATGATCAGAGCTGCCGTGGATGATCAAAAGATTGCGCAAGGTTTAGGGATGAACGTGTCGCTTTTGTTTTCTGCTACCTTTGCCTTCGGGTGTGCATTGGCGGGTTTTGGCGGCGCCTTGAGTCTAGGTGTTTTAGCACTTGAGCCAACCTTTCCTATTAAATACCTCGTGTTTTTCTTAATGGTGGTGTGTGTGGGGGGCGCTGGAACCATTAGTGGGCCTTTTATTGCCGCTATGGTGGTGGGCATTATTGATGTGGCTGGCAAGTACTATTTCCCCACCTTAGGTTCATTTTTAATTTACTTGGTCATGATCTTGCTGTTGCTTTGGAAACCAGATGGCCTCGTCACCTTAAAAAGAAAATAGGTAAACATCATGAAAAACGATAACTATGCAAGGCTATCTGGATTCGATTTTGTGTTCTGGGGCGCTTTTATCCTAGCAGCATGGATGTTTCCTAACCATTTGCCTTTTTTGACCTTGATTCTGATTTACGGCTTGTTTGCTTTAGCGCTCGACATTGCATTGGGCTATGCCGGTATTTTGACGGTAGGCCATGCTGCCTTTTTTGGTTTGGGCGCCTATGCGGCCGGATTGTTTTCTATTTATGGTAGTGCAGAGCCTTTAACTGGTTTGGTGGTGGCTGCCATTGTCTCGCTTTTGGCTGGCTATCTGTTGAGCTTTTTAATTGTGCGCGGCTCAGACTTATCGCGCTTAATGATCACGATTGGCACCGTTGTCATTTTTGGCGAGGTAATTCGGCGTTTTTCTCAGGTGACAGGCGGCACAGATGGGTTGTTAGGCATCACCATAGACCCCTTGTTTTCGCTTTTTGAGTTTGATTTCGACGGTAAGTTGAGCTTTGTCTACACGTATGTCGTGACCTTAGCGCTGTTTTTGTGGGTGCGCCGTTTGGTGCGTTCTCCGTTTGGGTATAGCGTCCGAGGCATCCATGAAAATCCAACCCGTATGCTTGCCATGGGTACACCCATTACGCAGCGCTTGCGTTGGGCTTATGCCATATCCGCTTTAGTAGCGGGTGTGGCAGGGGCGCTGCTAGCACAAACTAACCAATTTGTTGGGATTGAAACCGTCAGTTTTGACCTCTCTGCGCAAATTCTCATTATTTTGGTATTAGGGGGCGCAGGGCGTTTGTACGGAGGCCTAATTGGCGCGGTCATTTACATGATTTTGCATGATGTGTTTGCAGACATGAGTCCTGAGTACTGGATGTTCTGGTTAGGCCTGTTTTTAATTCTGATTGTGAGTGTAGGCAAGGGCGGCATCATGACCTGGATAGACACATGGCGTTTTCGCAAGGAGCAGTCATGAGTCAAGCACTACTTCATACTTCGAATTTAGGCATTAATTTTGGAGCATTTGCAGCTGTCAGTGGCATCACGCTCAGTTTGATGCCCGGTCAACGCCAAGCCTTAATTGGGCCAAACGGGGCTGGAAAAACCAGTCTTATTAACTTGCTTACGGGCGTGTATAAGCCTAGTACAGGCGATATTTTTCTGGCTGGGGAAAACATCAACGCACTTTCATTTGATGCACGTGTACGCAAAGGCTTAGTGCGTACTTTCCAGCTAAACACACTTTGCTTAGGCATGACCCCTTTAGATACGTTGCTGATGACTTTGATGGAGCGCGAACGTAAAGGAATGGTTTGGTGGAAACCAATGTACCAGTTCGATGCGTTGCGCATGGAGGCCATGCAGCTTTTAACTCAAGTGGGCTTGCAAGGCGTAGAGCATCATCTGGTGGGTGAGCTGGCTTACGGCAAGCAACGACTGTTAGAAATTGCGCTAGCACTAGCGTTAAAACCTAAAGTGTTATTACTGGATGAGCCCGCAGCAGGTATTCCTGAAGGTGAAAGCGATGAGGTGTTTCATGTAATAGAGCAATTACCCACCACTATGAGCGTGGTATTTATCGAGCATGACATGGATTTGGTTTTCCATTTTGCGCAACGCATTGCTGTGTTAGTCGCTGGGAAAATTATTGTTGACGGAACAGCTAACGAAATTATCGATCATCCACAGGTTAGGGAAGCCTACCTGGGGGCAGACTTTTGTGCTAAAGGAAAAAGCCTATGAGTCACTTACTGCAAATGAATGAGGTGCGCGCCGGGTACGGCAAAGCGGTGGTGCTAAACGGCATTAGCTTCAGTATGGAACAAGGACAAAGCGTAGCCTTGTTAGGACGAAACGGAGTAGGTAAGACCACGTTACTAGAGACCTTGATGGGGAACACCCAGCTATCGGCAGGAGAGATCTATTTTAAAGGGCAACCCTTACACCATTTACCCCCCTATCAACGAGCACGGCTTGGTCTAGGGTGGGTGCCTCAAGAGCGAGGCGCTTTTGTGTCATTAACGGTGGAAGACAACTTGCGCGTTGTGCACCGAGCAGGCCCTTGGGACTTAACACGCATCTACGCCTTATTTCCTCGCTTAAAAGAACGCCAAAAAAACTTCGGCGACCAGCTTTCTGGGGGCGAGCAGCAAATGTTGGCGATTGCACGGGCTCTAATGACCAACCCAGACTTGTTGTTGTTAGATGAGCCCATGGAGGGGTTAGCGCCTGTTATTGTTTCTGAGTTAGCCCAAGCAATTAAAAACATGGCTTTAGAGGGGTTGCCATGCATTGTCGTCGAGCAACAACCCATCTTAACTTTATCTATTACCGAGCAAGCCATCGTCATAGAAAAGGGGCGTGTGGTCTTAGCGGAATCCAGCCAATATCTAGCAGAAAACCCAGAGATACTGAGTAATTATCTGGGTCTGCGTTTATCAACTTGAGACACATTATGGCTACTAGCTCAAAACCGGTCTTGATTATTCAACACACCGCCGTTGGTCATCCCGGTGCTGTTTTATCGATCTTAGATGAACTAAATGTGACGTGGGATTTGGTGGCACTGAACCAAGGGGACACCTTGCCCACAGCTATCACGCCCTATAGTGGGTTGATTCTGATGGGCGGAAGAATGAGTGCTAACGATGATCTAGAGTGGATTCGTACAGAAATGGATTTAGTACAACAGGCACGTGCTCAAGACATTCCTATTGCCGGTCATTGTCTAGGATCGCAAATTATGTCCAAAGCTCTGGGGGCTCAAATCAAAAAAAACGCGTATAAAGAAATTGGCTGGCAGCCGATAAACGCAGTTGCTTTGGATAAAGTGCAGGATTGGTTTGGAGCCTTTGCAGAACCGTGTTTCGTTTTTCAATGGCATGGCGATACATTTAGCCTGCCTGAGGGAGCCGAGCTTTTACTAAGCAGTGAGGCATGCGTTAACCAAGCCTATGTGATTGATGATAAGCACATAGCTATGCAGTTTCACCTGGAAATGACGCCTTTATTGATAACAGTCTCGGTGGAGAGCAACGGCAACGAGCTGGAAAAAGAGCAAGCAGCAGGGAACAAATACGTCAGTACAAAGCAAGCCATTGTAAATGACACACCACGCTACTTGCCCCCTATGCATGCTATGTTGCGTTGCGTTTATACCCGGTGGGTGAAAAATTTAAAATTAAGCCCACAAAAATGACTTATTTTTCAATGTGAATGTCAAAATAGGCCTCACATTCACCCAAATCGCTTAGGCCAGCGAGTTGAGCTTGATACACGGTTTCTGCCCATTTTTGTGCGAGTGTTTTATCAGTGGTAGAAATTTCTGATTCGTCGGCTTCCATGACGGATTGCCAGACTCGATACAAATGCAAAACATCGGTGGGGGCGCCAAGGGAGCGTTCTAGGATACGTTGAAATTTTGCCTCGGCATGGTGTCGGGCTTGGTCGGTTAAGTCTGAGGGGCCGTCTTCGAGAGAGATTTTATACACGGTATTGGGCCTTTAAGTAGATAAAAAAGCAGTCACTTTTACTTGGCTGTATATTTATACAGTATATAGTTTGGTTGAAATACAGGTCAATACTTGCTTTTCAGCACGGCCTTTAAACCACATGCGTAAAAAAGCCTATGCATCTTTGCATAGGCTTTGGTTTAATTTGCTAAATAAAATTTGGCGATGGATACGGCAAGAGTTTAAAGCCCTAATTCAGTTAAGCCGGGGTGATCATCAGGACGGCGACCTAATGGCCAAAAAAACTTGCGCTCCGACTCAGCGATAGGCAAGTCATTAATACTGGCATATCTATTCACCATCAGCCCGTCTTCATTGAACTCCCAGTTTTCGTTGCCATAAGAACGAAACCAGTTGCCTGAATCATCATGCCATTCGTAGGCATAGCGGACGGCAATGCGATTATCCATGACTGCCCAAATTTCTTTAATCAGACGATATTCCAGCTCTTTGCGCCACTTGCGCTCTAAAAATTGGTGGACTTCGTCACGATTATGGATGAACTCAGCACGATTACGCCAGCGTGTATCTTGGCTATAGGCCAATGCCACTTTTTCTGGGTCGCGTCCGTTCCAGCCGTCTTCGGCTAAGCGTACTTTTTGTATGGCTGTCTCTAATGTAAAGGGTGGACAAGGTGGGCGTTGATTTGTCGTCATCTTAAGTCTCCTTTTAATACAACATTGACTGTTATAGGGGTGATTTTAGATCGAGATAGAGGAATGGTTACGCTTTTGTACTATACCGTGCTTTTAAAAGAGAATGATTCTCAATACAATAGTCGCTTTAAACGGAGCGATCAGCTCCATGCATTGAAATAGGTGATGGCGTATGCGGGAATGGATAACCCTAGCAGCGGTATGTAGTGTAATAATGACTACGTTGGCTGTGGCTCAAGAGCCTTCGTCTAGAACCTTAGCCGACCAGACAGTAACTCAGACCGTCGCTGATCAAAAGGTTAAAGGTTACGAGTTTGAAACGCATTATTTGCATTCTGTTGATCAGCAACGCCGCTATCGTGTTTATTTGGCTTTGCCTACAAGCCCTGCGCCTGAGTCAGGCCGTCCTAGCATCTATATGTTGGATGGCAATGCGGTCATGGCAACCTTAACCGCAGACGATTTGATCCCGCTCAGTCAGTTAACAAACCCACCCGTACTGATAGCAATAGGCTATGACATTGCAACTCGAAATGATGTCATCGCTCGATCTTATGATTATACCCCGCCCGTGTTCGAGCAAGGGCAACGTGTAGAACAGCCAGTAGTGCGAGGTCGCATTGGTGGTGGGGCAGACCGTTTTTTATCTTTTATTAATGATGCCGTGATTCCTTTAGTCCAAACTCGTACTGCATTGGATGCGTCTCAACGTACGTTGTGGGGGCATTCATACGGGGGGTTGTTCGCCATGTATGCTTCGGCTCAAGCTCATAGCCCGTTTCAGCATTACATTGCAGCAGACCCTTCTTTGTGGTGGTACGAGCAGGCGCTAATTAAAACATGGGATGATTCCGTTAGTCGCCTGAAAGGGCGTACATTATCTGTACACGTAGGCACGCGGGGAAGGAGTGAAGAACCCACTGCGTCGTTGTTGAACGATCCAAGTGTGAATCCATTAATGCAGCGTTTAGCCTTGCTACAAAAAGCTTCTTGGTCAATTAGTTACCGCGCTTATCCTCAGTATGGTCATGGCGAGATGATTAAAGTGTCGCTGTTGCAGATGCTTAGCGAATTTACGGGCTCTCAACAGTAGCCCCATCCATAATGCATAAATAGCTTATTATGCGCATAAATATTATATATTATGTAAAGCATATAAGCTAGTTACCAGAAAAAGGACACATAATTTATAAACAAATTAATGATGATTGGGGCATACCCGCAGGCCAAGGTGATAAGCCCAGTGCTTATTTTGGCAAACTAAATGTATTTAATCTTTAGTAACGATTTCTACTGGGTGATAAACAGTCTGTGTGGTTGAGTACAGTAAGATAGTTGTACTTAATTCTTAAACTAATAGAGGTCCAGCATGCGATACCTAGCAGCCATCATTACACTTATTACTTTAAGTGCCTGTGCCGTTCATACGCCAGGCGGATCCGTTATTGTTGACCCAGACCGAGGGCATGGCCGAGGCGACTTCTGTCCACCAGGGCAAGCCAAAAAGGGCAATTGTTAAGCTATAGGGCCTCAACTCGCTGTACAAAGAGGTCGTTTGGTACATCTTGCTGCCTATATAACTCATCAACAAATTCCTAAAGACTGGGTTTAGTGCTTTATCGAACTCAGTCTTTTTGTTTTAATCCGATGCCACTAGCACAGCGCATCCGTTTTTTTTAGCATAAATGTTTCAAAACTGATATGGTAGCTGCTTACTAAAAATAAGAATCATTCGATTTACTGAGCGCACTATTGCAGTCAATGAATATTTATACCTCTCCAGGTTTTTTACCCTTTCTGTTCGCACGCTTATTTTCTGTTTTTGCTATGCAAATTCAGGCCATCGTAGTGGGGTGGCAGATTTACGATCTCACACGAGATCCCATGGCGCTTGCCTACGTTGGTTTAGCGCAATTTATTCCCATGGTGCTTTTTTTGCCATCTGCTGGGGATATTATTGACCGCTTTAATCGTAAAACCGTTTTGACACTTAGCTGGGTGGTATCGGCCATTTGTAGTGGTTTATTGCTTTGGCTATCTTATCAAGGCAGTAACAATTTGATCGGATACTATGTAGTCTTGATGGTTTATGGTGCCGCTCGGGCTTTTTCTGGGCCCGCATTACAGAGCCTGCTTCCCCAAATTGTGCCACGCGATAATCTGGCTCAAGCCCTAGCAACTAACAGCATGCTGATGAAAATTGCTGTGATCACAGGGCCTATTTCTGGTGGCTTTCTTTATGCCTATGTAGGGGGAATGACGTATGCCGTGTGTTGCATATGCTTTGCATTAGGCATTGTGTTGCTCTGCTTCGTGCCTGTTTTATACAGTAGCCAGTACGAGGGGCCGGCGCAAGATACCACAGGCGTATTGCAACGTTTCTCTGAAGGGCTGCGCTTTATTTGGAAAAACCCAATTATTCTTGGCACCATTAGTTTGGACTTATTTGCCGTACTTTTAGGTGGCGTCGTCGCATTACTCCCTATTTATGCTCAAGAAGTCCTGCATGTGGATTCCAGTGGTTTAGGCTTATTACGTAGCGCGATGGCCATTGGGGAAATTGCAATGGGGCTCTACCTTAGCCGCCGTCCCTTTAATCAACACGTGGGTAAAGTCATGTTTAGCGCAGTTGCTATTTTTGGCTTCGCTAATCTGGTGTTTGCCTTTTCGACCAGTTTTTGGTTGTCCTTTGCGGCACTGGTAGTGGCGGGTGCTGCCGATATGATTAGTGTGTATATTCGCTCCGCCTTAGTGCAGTTTTCTACTCCTGATTATTTACGTGGTCGCGTTAACGCCGTTAATATGCTGTTTATAAGCTCATCAAACGAGTTAGGTAGCTTCCGTGCCGGAAGCAGCGCCGCATTACTAGGTGCGGTACCTGCTGCGGTTTTTGGTGGAGTCTGCACTTTGTTAGTGGTGGCCGGCATGACTTGGCGATTTAAGCCCTTAAGAAGAGTCAACCGCTTTGAAGATGCGGAGCATTAATACGCTTTATACATAACTTGCTTGTATATGCGTTTATTTAATTCCTTAGTACCACTACCAACAAGAACACCAAGCCCCTCGATTGAGGGGCTTTCTGTTGCCTTAGTTAGGTATGAGCGGGCTCAACCGTAAACTTAACCCCAGCCGCTTTAGCTAGTTTTAGTACGGTGTCATAGCGAGGCTTAGCGCCAGGGGCTAATGCCTTGTATAGGCTTTCACGGCCTACGCCAGCGTCTTTGGCCATTTGAGTCATGCCGCGAGCTTTGGCAACATCAGCTAGGGCAGCTAAAAATAGCGCTGGATCATCTTCCTCTAGGGCGGCAGAAAGGTAAGCGGCAATAGCTTCTTCGCTGTCTAGGTACTCAGCGGCATCGAAAGGTGCGGTATTAATAGTTGTCATGGTAGTTCCTTTTGGATTCGTTTCCACATTGCTATGGCTGATTTGATGTCTTTGTCTTGACTAGACTTATCGCCACCGCTAAGCAAGAGGTAAACGGTTCGGCCTTCACGGGCGTAGTACACACGGTAGCCGGGGCCAAAATGAATACGCATTTCAGATACGCCATCACTTAGAGGTTTGGTATCGCCGAAATTGCCTAGTGACGCTTGCCTAATGCGAGTGATTATTTTGGCTTTTGCCTTTACATCTTTAAGAGCGGTCAGCCATTGGCTGAATTTTTCCGTTCTGTTGATTGAGTTCATATGGGCTATTGTATCCGATTGGATACGGTAAGACAACGATAAGCGTCGATTTGTGTTTGCATTGCCTCATTGCATGGGTTGTTTTTGTTGGTGCTATCTTCGTATTGATCCAGTGCGCGGCAAACCTCGCCCTTCAGGGTGGGGAAGGATAGCGTGGGCGGAGAGTTCACCAGCAGGTGAACATGGTCATCCTCGCCATCGAACTCAGACAGCTGCGCCTCGAAGTTGGCGAAGATGCCACGCAAGTCGTCCAGTATCACTTTGGTGAAGACGCTGCGCCGATACTTGGTGACAAAGACCAAGTGAACGTGCATCAGGAAAACGCAATGTCTGCCGTGGCGAATGTCGTTGTCGTTACTCATAGACCACCCTATACTATTCACATGCAACGCATCCAAGCCTTCAAATACGAACTTCGGCCAGACGGCCAGCAAGCGCGCCAGATGGCGCGTTTCGCTGGTTCCTGCCGTTTCGTCTATAACAAGGCGCTGGCGATGCAAAAGGCCAACCATGAAGTCGGCGGCAAGTTCATCGGCTACGTGGCAATGGCCAAGCACCTGACGGCCTGGCGCAATGGCGATGAAACGCCGTGGCTGGGCGATGCGCCCGTGC
>NZ_JAATIZ010000003.1 GCF_011927625.1 Paenalcaligenes hominis | reverse complement strand
TGATTCGCAAAAAGAAGCATCCGAGTATTCACAACAAACTATGGGGCGGTGCTCTCTGGTCGCCGAGCTACTTTGCCGGAAGTTGTGGCGGTGCGACTATCGAGATCGTCCGACAAGACATTAAGCAACAACAGACGCCAAGGGGATACGAAGACGCTAGCGCGTCCGCGCTATTCATCTCCGCCCTGAACCGCGGGGTTTTCCGCGCGATTTGATAAAAAAACCCACCCGTTAAGGGTGGGTTGTTCAGCCGAAGCGAATCGATTGAATTACTCGACAGATGATCGAATTAAATAATCAAAAGCACTTAAAGCGGCTGTAGCGCCTTGGCCTGCTGCAATGATAATCTGTTTATAAGGAACAGTGGTGGCGTCGCCGGCAGCAAATACACCGGGAATCGAGGTTTGGCCTCGGTCATCGATAACGATTTCACCATGTGGGCTGCGCTCTATGACATCGCCTAACCATTCATTATTAGGAACGAGTCCAATTTGCACAAATATGCCATCTAATGCCACGTCATGACTTTGCTGCGTGTCGCGATCTACATAGCGTAAGGCAGTGACTTTAGAACCATCGCCCAGCACTTCGGTGGTTTGCGCTTTTTTAATGACGGTTACGTTAGGTAGGCTGTGCAATTTACGCTGTAACACCTCGTCAGCACGCAACGCATCACCAAACTCAATCAATGTGACATGATTCACTAAGCCAGCTAAATCGATAGCGGCCTCTACGCCTGAATTACCACCACCAATAACCGCTACGTCTTTGCCTTTGTACAGCGGGCCATCGCAATGTGGGCAGTAAGCGACCCCTTTGTTACGGTATTCTGCCTCGCCGGGCACACCTAGCTCGCGCCAACGTGCGCCAGTAGCCAAAATCAGAGACTTGGTTTTCAAGGTCGCGCCATTTTCAAGCTGCAACTGAATTTCCTTGCCAGGGATGAGTTTTTCCGCACGCTGCACATTCATGATATCTACGTCGTAGTCACGGACATGCGCTTCGAGTGCTGCTGCAAATTGTGGGCCTTCAGTATATTGCACTGAGATATAGTTCTCGATAGACATGGTGTCTAGTACCTGACCGCCAAATCGTTCGGCTACCACACCCGTGCGAATACCTTTACGCGCAGCATAAATAGCGGCTGCCGCACCAGCAGGACCACCACCCACAATCAGCACATCAAAAGCCTCTTTTTCATTCAGTGCTGCAATTTGTTCTTCACTGTTGCCTGTACCTAATTTGGCCAATAGCTCTTCGGCATTAGCGCGACCGTAATGAAACTCTGCTCCGTTTAAAAATACGGCAGGTACGGACATGACCTCACGCTCTTTCACCTCGTCTTGGAATAAGGCGCCATCAATGGAAGTATGTTTGATACGTGGGTTTAACACGGCCATTGCGTTGAGTGCTTGGACCACATCTGGGCAGTTTTGGCAGCTTAATGAGTAATAGGTTTCAAACACCAAGTCTTGATCTAAACCACGGATTTGATTTGCCACCATCTCATCCATCTTGATGGGGTGGCCACCGACTTGTAGCAATGCCAAGACTAACGACGTGAATTCATGACCCAAAGGAATGCCAGCAAAATCCACTGCCACATCACTTTCTAGTCGTTGAATTTTAAAAGACGGTTTGCGCGCATTATTTCCGTTTTCACTGAATGAAACCTTAGCAGGGCTAAGTTCTGCTATTTCTTGCAGTAACTCGCGCAACTCGACTGACTTGGCGCCTTCATCGAGTGACGCAATTAGCTCGATTGGGTGCGTGATGTTTTCCAAATACGCTTTAAGCTGTGTTTTTAAACCTGCATCTAACATAATGATGGCTTCCTTTTCGATAGTAATGAGGGCATGAGAGAATTTTGGGCAAAAAAAGCGCCCGAGCTGATCGGGCGCCTTTAAGAGATGGTAGTTGCACCATCTCTAAGCAGATCCCGATTAGATCTTGCCGACTAGGTCTAGAGAAGGAGCCAATGTTTTCGCGCCTTCTTCCCATTTGGCTGGGCAAACTTCGTTGGGGTTCTTAGCAATGTACTGAGCGGCTTTCACTTTACGTAGCAACTCTTTTGCATCGCGACCAATACCGTTGTCGTGAACTTCCATGGTCTTGATTTGACCTTCGGGGTTTACGATAAATGTACCGCGTAGTGCTAGACCTTCTTCTTCGATTAGCACTTGGAAGTTGCGGGACAACTGATGTGTTGGGTCAGCTAGCATTGGGTAGTTCACTTTACCGATGGCTTCGGAAGTGTCATGCCATGCCTTGTGTGCAAAGTGCGTGTCGGTGGACACGGAAAACACTTCAACACCGTATTTTTGGAATTCAGCGTAGTTATCTGCTAGGTCTTCCAATTCGGTTGGGCATACAAAAGTGAAGTCGGCTGGGTAGAATACGAAAACAGACCATTTACCGGCAATGCTTTCGTTGGTGTACTCTTTAAACTCACCATTGTGGTAAGCCATAGCTTTAAAAGGTAGGATCTGTGTATTGATCAAAGACATCTGTAATCTCCCGTTTTTGGTTAATTTGTGACAGTGATTTCATTATAGAAATTCACTATCAATTTGTAAAATTGATTAATTTTATTGATTCGATAGCTTTTAACTATAAACCAAGCATAAGAAAACCAATCAGCACAAA
This sequence comes from Paenalcaligenes hominis, assembly GCF_011927625.1. GTDB lineage: Bacteria > Pseudomonadota > Gammaproteobacteria > Burkholderiales > Burkholderiaceae_B > Paenalcaligenes > Paenalcaligenes hominis. The sequence goes on along the minus strand of NZ_JAATIZ010000003.1, from coordinate 571,758 downwards.
AAGAGTAGCAGGGCTAAGTGACAAAATAAACCCTTTAAACTAAAGGTTAACTGGCTAGGTTAGGGGTGCGTCTCGTGATAACGCCGTAATGTTTCACGTGCAATGACGAGCTCTTCGTTAGTGGGAATAACCCAAACCCCTATAGCACTGTCTGGAGCTGAAATTTTCTTTGCATTTTCAGTATTTAGCTCTGGATCTATTTTAACCCCTAACCAGCTTAAATGGTGACAAATTCTAGCTCGTATCTCTGGACTGTTTTCGCCGACCCCAGCAGTAAAGACAATATTATCCATGCCTTGTGTCGATACAGCGAGGCTAACTAGGCTTTCTGCGGTACGCAAGGCAAAGTAGTCAATGGCTAACTGAGCGGACTCTAGATGACTGGCTAATAACGTTCGCATATCACCACTTAGACCGGATAAGCCTTTAAGCCCAGACTGGTTATACAGCAGGTCTTGAATCGCGGCGCCATCTTTTTTCTGTTCTTGCATCCACCACAATACCACCCCTGCATCGAGCTGACCTGGCCGAGTGCTCATGGGTAAGCCATCTAACGCGGTAAACCCCATCGTGCTGGTGACACTTTGACCTTGTTGCATCATACACGCTGAACACCCTGAACCTAAATGAGCCACCAGTGTGCGGCCTAAATACGCATCGGGAAGATGCTGAGCTAAGTATTCAGAAATGTATTGGTAAGATAACCCATGAAAGCCATAACGCCGTACACCCAAATCAAAATAAGCTTGGGGCAACGCATAGTATTTATGCAAAGTTGGCTGATCGGCATGAAAGGCTGTGTCTAAACAGGCGACCTGAGTCAAATTTGGCCAATGCGTGCGTACCACGCGCACGGGGGCTAAGTTATTTTCTTGGTGCAAAGGAGCTAAAGGCGCCAAGTCTGCTAGATACCTTAGCACGTCATCGTCAATTACCACACTTTCTTTTAGGTGGGCGCCACCATGAACGATACGATGGCCTACGGCGAGGGGCGGCTTGGATAAGTGCTGTTTTAACCAACGGGTCAGCAGGTCTTGGGCTGCATGCAGACTTTGACCTTGGTTTTGCGTCAGCGCTTGATCTTCTAGCAGTTGTCCTACTGCCCCCTTGACGGCAAAGTGAGCTCGCTCTGTACCGATGCCTGAGACCTGCCCCCCGTACAAAAACGTAAGTTCGTCTACATCAGCCGTTTGCGCCACGGGTAATTGGTAGACGTTAAACTTCAAGCTGGAGCTGCCTGCATTCACTACAATAAGTGTTTCACTCATGATATACCTCTTGATCGGCTGGTTCACCTGCTAAGGGCCTGTGTGCCAGAGTCCCCCTAGCTACCTTCACCCTGCTAAAACTCAAAGATAAAAAATAATTTAGGCGCTTGCCCTTGAAATAACAAAAGTCGCCCTTATAATTAGCACTCAGAGGGGTAGAGTGCTAACACTCACTCTTAAACTACTTAAAATACATCAATTTTCAATTGACCAACTTGTTTTAGAACAGGAGTTCATCTCATGAAATTACGTCCTTTAGGCGACCGTGTGATCGTCAAGCGTTTGGACAACGAGCGTCAAACAGCGTCTGGTATTGTTATCCCTGAAAGTGCCACCGAAAAACCAGATCAAGGTACTGTGGTTGCAGTAGGCCCTGGCAAACGCTCCGATGACGGTACCGTTCATGCTTTGGAACTAAAAGTTGGCGACAAAGTATTGTTTGGTAAGTACGCAGGGCAAAGCGTTAAAGTCGACGGCGAAGAAGTTCTCGTCATTCGCGAAGAAGAAGTACTCGCTGTTTTTGAATAAGACCTCCCGTTCATACGTTTTCAACATTACCAAATTTAAGGAATTATCATGGCTGCAAAGCAAGTGTACTTTGGCGATGACGCCCGCACCCGTATTGTTCGTGGTGTAAACACTCTAGCAAACGCTGTTAAAACCACTATGGGCCCTAAAGGTCGCAACGTGGTTCTAGATCGTGCTTTTGGCGCACCTACCGTAACCAAAGATGGTGTGTCCGTTGCTAAAGAAATTGAACTCAAAGACAAATTCGAAAACATTGGTGCTCAGCTTGTTAAAGAAGTTGCCTCCAAAACCTCTGACAATGCAGGTGACGGTACCACAACCGCCACCGTATTAGCTCAAGCTATCGTAGAAGAAGGTTTGAAATACGTTGCGGCTGGTATTAACCCAATGGACCTCAAGCGTGGTATTGACCGTGCTGTAGCGGTTACGGTTGACGAGCTACGCGCTCTATCCCGTCCTTGCACCACCACCAAAGAAATCGCTCAAGTAGGTTCTATTTCTGCTAACAGCGACGCCTCTATTGGTAAGATCATTGCCGACGCAATGGACAAAGTAGGTAAAGAAGGTGTGATCACTGTTGAAGACGGCAAGTCTCTAGACAACGAACTTGACGTGGTTGAAGGTATGCAGTTCGACCGTGGTTACCTCTCTCCTTACTTCATCACCAATACTGAAAAACAAGTTGCGGTTCTAGAGAACCCATACATCTTGATTTTCGACAAAAAAATCAGCAATATTCGTGATTTACTACCTATCTTAGAGCAAGTGGCTAAAGATGGTCGTCCTTTGTTGATTATTGCAGAAGATGTAGAAGGCGAAGCCCTAGCGACACTCGTAGTTAACAACATCCGCGGTATTCTAAAAGCCACAGCTGTAAAAGCTCCTGGTTTTGGTGACCGTCGTAAAGCCATGTTGGAAGACATTGCCGTACTCACCAACGGTACCGTCATTTCCGAAGAAACTGGCATGTCTCTAGAAAATGCTGACGTAACCCACCTAGGTCAAGCTGTACGCGTTGAAGTAGGCAAAGAAAACACCACCATCATTGATGGCGCCGGTGATAACGTTTCTATCGAAGCCCGCGTAAAACAAATTCGTGCGCAAATCGAAGAAGCCTCTTCCGACTACGATCGTGAAAAACTGCAAGAGCGTGTGGCTAAACTCGCTGGCGGTGTTGCTGTGATCCGTGTTGGTGCGGCCACTGAAGTAGAAATGAAAGAGAAAAAAGCACGTGTAGAAGATGCGTTACACGCGACTCGTGCTGCCGTTGAAGAAGGTATTGTTCCTGGTGGTGGTGTTGCCCTAATCCGCGCTCGCCGAGCCGTTGCAGCATTGACAGCTGAAAACATTGACCAAGAAGCCGGTATCAAGTTGGTACTACGTGCTATCGAAGCGCCTCTACGCACTATCGTTAGCAACGCAGGCGAAGAAGCCAGCGTAGTCGTAAACCAAGTTGCACAAGGCGAAGGTAACTACGGCTACAACGCAGCAACGGGTGAGTACGGTGACTTAGTAGAGCAAGGTGTTCTTGATCCAACTAAAGTAACTCGCACAGCACTGCAAAACGCTGCTTCCGTTGCAAGCCTATTGCTTACAACTGAAGTCGCTGTGGCTGAGATTGCCGAAGACAAGCCAGAAGCTGGTATGCCCGACATGGGTGGTATGGGCGGCATGGGCGGTATGGGTGGCATGGGCTTCTAAGCTCAGTCTACCCCTGAAGGTGCACACCGCACCTTCGCCCTCCCAAAAAGCCTCTGTTTTAAACAGAGGCTTTTTTTGTAGGCACGTATAATAGACGCTATTACTATAGACTCTGCCTTGTTATGACTTTTACTTCTCTATTACGCACCGCCTGGGCCCAGCAAAACTCTTTGCTAACGTTGGGATTAGATCCCGATTTAAACCGTTTACCTGAAGCCCTAAAAGGTTCCGCTACCGGCGTTTATGATTTCTGCACAGGAATGGTGGACGCTTGCGCGCCCTATGTCAGTGCGTTTAAGCCGCAATTTGCCTATTTCGCTTCCATTAAAGCCGAAGACCAACTTGAGCGTATCTGCGCCTACATCAAACAACACCACCCTCACCTTCCCATCATCATGGACTCAAAACGGGGGGACATCGGTTCTACGGCGCGGCACTATGCACTTGAAGCCTTCGAGCGTTATGGGGCTGATGCCATCACAGTTAGCCCGTATATGGGTCATGATTCGGTCGAGCCCTACTTTGAGTGGAAAGATAAAGGCGTGATCGTACTGTGTCGTACGTCTAATCCCGGCGGCTCGGATTTGCAGTTTCTACAGGTAGATGGCATGCCACTTTATTTACATGTGGCTAAATTGGTAGCTGAGCAATGGAATGCACACACAGGTCAATGTGCCTTGGTTGTCGGCGCCACATTTCCTGACGAAATCGCCAAGGTGCGTGCAGTAGTAGGTGATTTGCCCTTGTTAGTACCCGGTATCGGTGCCCAAGGGGGAGACATCCCTGCTACCGTAAATGCTGGCCTTGACAGCCAAGGCGCTGGAATGATGATTAACTCATCGCGTGCTATTTTATATGCCAGTGCCGGCAACGACTGGCAAGACGCTGCGGCACGGGTCGCCAAGCAAACACGCGACGCGATTAATGCGGCGCGTTAGTCCACAAAACCGGTTCGCTCTACACTAGGCTGTGGTGGTACCAAATGGGGTGTCACCACATCAATGGCTTGGGTAACGGCAAATAATACCGCTTGTTCACGCACGTGGTCTCTATCGCCCGTAAAAACCTGTGTTAACGCGTGGGCCACAATGCCAGTGTCGGTACGACGTGCAAAACCAAAACACACCATGCCTACCGGCTTGCCGGGTGTCGCACCGGTGGGTCCGGCGATACCGGTCGTAGCAAGAGCCACATCAGCTTGAGCCGCCATTTCCAGTGCCCCTTTAGCCATTTCCATAGCGGTTTGCTCGCTAACGGCCCCGTAGCGTTCCAGGGTGTCAATCAAGACCCCTAAGTCCTCTTGTTTAGCGCTATTGCTATACGTGACATAGCCACGCTCGAACCAGGCACTAGAACCACTCAACGTTGTAAAAGCGGCTGCAATTAAGCCGCCCGTGCAGGACTCGGCTGTAGTGATATAAACCTGCTCAGCAAGCAGGCGTTGCGCCAAATTGTGTACCGCCTGATTAATAGAGGACGAAAACATGGTTTGCTGCTCCTATAAGAAATAGGCGACCCCATACATCACAAGTAGACTGTACAGAGCGGCAATAATATCGTCTAGCATGACGCCAAAGCCACCGCCTACACGTTGATCAAACCAACGGATAGGGGTGGGTTTTATTACATCAAAGAATCGGAATGACACAAAAGCGAAGACCTGCATCCACCAGGTATTAAATGGCATAGCCCATAATACCAGCCAAATGGCCACGGCTTCGTCCCAGTTCATCCCACCGTGATCGGATACCCCTAGCTCGTCTCCTGTTTTTTGACACAGCCAAATACCAAGCAAAAAGCTGCCCAGTAAAAAAAAGGGAACCCAAATTAATGGCATAAACTGTAAGGCGGCTAACCAAATAAGCCAGCCCCATACCGTGCCCCACGTGCCGGGCCCTGGATAAATCACACCTGACCCCATGCCAAAGGCAAAAAAGCGCCAAGGTTTTGCGCATACCCACGCTAAACTGGGTCGTTTTGCTGTTTTAGCTATCATAATAAAAAATGATCAAAACCCGCACGTTGAGGCAGGTCTAGGGCTTTGCCTTGGTGGTAGACCACTAAACCTGTTTGTTGATGGGTGATGTGACCTATACGGCTTAATTGAATCGAACATTGCGTTGCGAGCTCGAGCAAATACGCACGGTGTTCAGCAGGAGCGGTAAAGCAAAGCTGAAAGACATCCCCGCCAGTCAGCACGCACTGCTGCTGCAGCTCGGGGCTTAGCCCCTGTAAAGCGCTATGTATGGGAAGACGTTCCCAGTCGAGCTCTGCCCCACAGTGGCTGGCAGTTAAGACATGCCCTAAGTCTTGGAGCAAACCATCTGAAATATCAATGGCAGCATGGGCATAGCCAAGCAATTGAGGAGCAAAATGAATAGGTGGATTGGGTTGCTCAAGCAGCGGCCGACTGGAAGCCAGGCGCTGCGGATCATGCGCTAAGTGTTGAGATAAATACCGCAATGCTAGATCAGGCGCCCCTAAGGTGCCGGTGAGCCAGATGTCATCGCCCACTCGTGCCACGTCTCGACGCAGTGCCTGCGCCATAGGAACCTGACCAAAAACCGTCACAGTTAAGACTATGTCAGCATGGCTACGGGTGGTGTCACCGCCGATTAAAGGACAGTGCGCTTGTTTGGCTAGGTCATAGAACCCGGCACTAAATGCCTGTAGCCAGCTTTCTTGGACAGAAGGCAAAGCCAGCGCCAACACACACCCCGTTGGTTTTGCGCCCATGGCGGCTAAATCAGACAGATTGACAGCAAGTGCTTTGTGACCCAACTGATACGGGTCTACATCAGAAAAAAAATGACGCCCTTCGATGAGCGTATCGGTACTAACGGCCAGTTGATAGCCTGGCTGCACCCCAAACAGAGCGCAATCATCGCCAATGCCTAAATACCCCTCGGGGGCAGCTTGATTAAAATAGGTTTTAATTAAACTAAATTCACTCAAAGCTGCCATAAAGCCCCCTAAGATCGTTTTTTTGAGCGACTGGCTTGATACTTTTTGAACTCGGCTGGGCGCACTTGAGCCGCGACACGGTCGAGTACGCCATTAACGAACTTGAAACCATCCGTACCACCAAACGATTTTGCTAGCTCGACGGCCTCGTTGATAGTGGCGCGATAAGGCACCTCGATGTGGTGCATGAGCTCGTAGGTACCCAGTAACAGGACTGCATGTTCTATGGGGGAGAGCTCTTCGATGCCGCGATCTACAAAAGGTTTGAACTGGTCTTGGAGTACCGCTGAATCACGCATTACACCAAACAAGATGGTGCGATACCATTCGGTATCGCACGTATCAAAGCCTTTTTCACCGCGGATATGCGCATCAATAGCCCCTGACTCTTGCAGGCCATCAGCACCACGGATAAGCCAAGCATAGATGCCCTGCACGGCAAAAGCACGCGCGCGGTGACGAGGTGTACCGCTTAGTTCATCCTGTTCAAAATCAACAGAATTAGTTTTCATCGTCAAAATCTTCGTCCTCGTCGTCAAAATCATCGTCGCTTGGTTCAAGCAACGACAGTAAGTTAGCCATTTCAATAGCGGCTTGAGCACAATCACGGCCTTTTTCTGCGGCACGTACATTGGCTTGTTCTTCGTTTTCTACAGTGAGAATGCCATTTGCAATAGGCAAACCGGTACCAATGGATACACGAGCAATGGCAGCAGCGCTTTCATTGCTGACCACCTCGAAGTGATAGGTTTCACCACGTACTACTGCCCCTAATGCAATAAGCGCATCGAACTCGGTGGTTTCAGCCATTTGAATGACAGCCACACCAACCTCTAGGGCACCAGGCACGCTAAATACAGTGATGTCTTGAGGATCCACCCCTAAACGGATGAGCTCTGCTATACATGCCTCTTGTTGGGCTAGGCCAATTTCCTCGTTAAATCGTGCACGCACGATACCAATGTGTAGGCCTTCGCCATTTAAATCCGGTTCAACAAAATAGGGCTTCATAGGTAGACTCCAAACAAAATTAAGCGGTGGGTTCGGTCAAGTAGCCCGTTATGGTAAGGGCAAAACCAGTCATACTTGGCATTTTACGGGGGCGTGCTAGCAAACGGGCTTGGCCCACGTCTAGGTCACGCAATATCTGTGCACCAATGCCGTAAGTGCGCAAGTCATAACGATGCTCGGCAGCGCGCGCAAGCGCTTCGGTTTGTTCTGGACTGCGCAGAGTAAATTGCTCGAAGATTTTATCTTCTGCGCCCTGACAGTTTAGCATTACCACCACACCTGACTCAGCTTTTGAGATGGTTGCTAAGGCATCAGGAATGCTCCAGCTGTGATCATCGCTATCGGCACAGAGTAAATCCAGCACAGTGGTGGGCTCGTGTACTCGAACCAATGTTTCTGTGTTTGGGTCGATGTCGCCATGCACCAAAGCAAGGTGCGGCGCCCCCGAAGCCAGATCTTTATAACCAATAGCACGGAAACGCCCCCACGGCGTTGTCATGTCTTGTTCGAATAAACGCTCGACCATTGACTCGTGGGCACTACGGTATTGAATAAGATCGGCAATAGTACCGATTTTTAAGTTATGTTGCTGAGCAAATTCAATTAACTGTGGTAAACGCGCCATGGTCCCATCAGCGTTGAGGATCTCGCAGATGACTGCAGCAGGGGTTAAGCCAGCCATTCGAGTGAGGTCGCAGCCGGCTTCGGTGTGACCGGCACGGACCAACACGCCCCCATTTTCAGCTTTTAGTGGAAAAATGTGCCCAGGCTGAACCAAGTCTGAGGGCCGTGCATCACGTGCCACGGCGGCGCGTACAGTTTTAGCACGATCCGCCGCGGAGATACCGGTTTCTACCCCTTCAGCGGCCTCGATGGAAACCGTAAAATTCGTACCAAAACGAGTGCCATTACGCACCGCCATTAAAGGTAGATCTAGCTGCTGACAGCGTTCTTCGGTTAGGGTCAGACAAACTAAACCACGTCCATGCGTCACCATGAAATTAATGGCTTCGGGTGTGACGAACTCGGCCGCCATGACCAGATCGCCCTCGTTTTCTCGGTCTTCTTCATCAACTAGAATGACCATACGCCCAGCACGAAGCTCGGCCACAATGTCAGTAATAGGAGAAATATCGTATACGCCGCTGTGCGTTGTGTTTGTTTGCTGATTCATAATTGCCCTGCCAGATTAATTTAGGCCTATTTTAGCCTCTGCTACGCAATTAGGTACAATTTCTATAGTAAATACTCCACTAATTTTTTATCGCCTTTAGTAAAGCCCCTTTTTATGAGCACTGCCTCCTCTTTTACCGATGCAGGACGACGTCGTATTCAATCCGTTGAAACCGGTCATCGTCTGCTAGCGGCCTTAGTTCAAGCCGCTCACCCTCTACCTTTAGGCGAGCTCGCTGCTGCCGCTGAGATGACCTCAGCCAAAGCCCATCCGTATTTAGTTAGTTTTATTAATGTAGGTTTGGTACGTCAAGATGCTATTACTGGCCATTATGAATTAGGGCCTTTTGCTATGCAAATGGGGTTAGTCAGCCTACACCACTCGACCCCGTTGCGTACGGCTCACTCCATCGTCACCGAAACCGCTGCAGAAATCGGTCATACCTTGGCGACAGCGGTATTGGGGTCGCACGGGCCCACTATTGTGCACTTATGTGAAGCCAGCTACCCCGTTCACGTGAACATGCGCGCAGGCACTGTCATGTCAATGCGTTATACGGCCACAGGGCATGTCTTTGCCGCCTGGTTAGCACCGAAGGTAGCTCAACACTACCTAGACCGTGAGTTTGCTGATAGCGCTGTGCTACGTAGCACCCATTTGGAATACGAAGAGCACGATTTTCAAGCCTTGCTTAACGATGTTCGTACCCAAGGTGCGGCTCAGGCACTGGGTAATCCGTTGCCCGGTATTGACGCAATTTCTGTGCCTGTGTTTGATCATTCCGGTAATATTGTGCTTGCCTTAACTAGCATTGGACCTACTGCCGTGTTCGATGTCAGCTTAGATGGCCCCATTGCCCAAGCCATTACGACTTGCGCCCATAAAATTTCTTCAGCTTTAGGCTATAGCCCTACTTAATTATTACTACCGTGCTAGAACGCGAACTTAAACTCTATGTCCCCACTGCGCAACAGGCAGCCGTCAATCAATTGATGACGTTGATAAAGAATCAGGCACCTGAACGCTTAGCTGCGCGTTACTTTGATACGCCTCAGCGCGATTTAGCACGCCAACACGCGGCGCTGCGCTTGCGACGTGAAGGCGAGCAATGGGTGCAAACATTAAAGCTCAGGGCGCAAGATGAGTTAAGTGTGATTGAATTTAACCATGTACGCCCAGAGCCCGTCTTGGATTTAAATCTCTATCACGGTACGGCAGCAGAGGCATTATTTGTCGCCTTAACTACGCCTTTAGACCTACGCTATCAAACAGAGGTCTTACGTACGACTGCGCTAGTGAACCACCAAGGCTCAACGATTGAAATTGCGTGGGACGTGGGCCAAATTCAGGCGAAAAATCATAGTCTGCCTATTAGTGAAGTGGAATTTGAGCTTAAATCAGGGGATGTCAAAGCCATTTTTCAATTAGGTGCTCAATGGTTAAAGGTATTGCCCTTACTGATTGAACTACGCTCTAAGTCTGAGCGCGGTGATGCACTCTATGAAAACACGTCTTTTGATATGCCTTCATTAAGTGGGGCTGAAGCAGCACGTGCTATTGCTGGGCAGCCCTACCGTCTAGGGCAAACTCCGACGGTGTCTCAGATTGAATTAAGCCCCCTTTACCATCAATCCAGTCAGCGTTTTTTAGCACAAATTATACGTAACGCGGCCTTTTTAGCTGGCGTGGATGAAATCCACGTTTCCGAAACACTCCAAGCCGATTATCTAACCTTAATGCGGGTAGGCATGCGCCGCTTGCGTTCATGCCGCCAGCTTTTTCAGCCTTGGTTGCGTAAGTCTGAGAAAAAACACGCTACGTTGCTGCTGAAGCACTACCGTAAATTTGGCCGTTGGCGTGATAAAGATATGTTGTGGCTTGAGCTACAACCCAAAATTATTGCGGCCGGTTTGCCAGCTGCCAAAAAACTTGCCCCACCCAAGCGGGTCAAACGTAATCCAAGACGATTAGCAGCTGATTCAGCGTTTCAGTTACTGCTATTAGATAACTTAAAATGTCTTGTATTAGAGAAAGGCTTAAAAAAACAGGCAATTAAACCAGAGAACAACGCTCGTTTGGCACGACGTCTAGAACAAAGCTGGACAGGTATTCAAACGTTGTGCACACAATTTGAAAGCCTAGAGCCAGTCGATCACCATTATCTACGCAATCAAATTAAACGCTTGCGCTATAACCTAGAAGCACTCGGCTATGATGAAAGCACAAAACTGTATGTCTATTTAGCCAAGGCCCAGGATCACTTAGGCGACTTATGCGATGCGTATGTCGCCCAAGATTGGTACAGCGAGCAAGCCGCGACGCCCGAACAAAAGCAGTTTGCCTTAGATTGGCTGCAAAAAAAGATACATAAATACCAGGCTAAATGCAAAAAGACGCTGCACTCATTGCAAGCGCAACGTCTTAAGTTACAGCAAGAGAATTAATCCCCTAGTAACGCGCCGGCAAATTCACTGGCGACGAAGGGCTGCAAATCATGCATGCCCTCGCCCACGCCAATCCAATACACAGGGATGGGGCGTACGCCGTTACTACCTGCGGCCACGGCCGCAAGAATACCGCCTTTTGCCGTGCCATCCAGTTTAGTGACGACCAAACCTGTTAAGCCTACTGCCGCATCAAAAGCTTTGATTTGTGCGAGTGCATTTTGTCCGGTATTGCCATCTATAACCAATAAGCACTCGTGCGGTGCGCCCGCATCGGCTTTTGCAATAGCACGTTTTACTTTTTTTAGTTCTTCCATAAGATGCAATTGGGTAGGTAAGCGTCCAGCCGTATCCACCATTACAATATCAGCCCCTCTGGATTTACCAGCTGCCACCGCATTAAAAGCAACTGCCCCTGGGTTGCCGCCCTCTTGGGCGATGACCTGCACGTGGTTACGGTTGCCCCATTCCACCAGTTGCTCTCGCGCTGCCGCGCGGAATGTATCCCCGGCTGCTAACAACACACTGGCTTGCTGCTGTTGAAACGTATGGGCTAATTTACCAATTGATGTGGTTTTGCCTGCGCCATTGACACCAGCAATCATGACGACCAAGGGCTTGGCTGCATCTAGAGCAAAATTTTTCTCAAGCGGTGTTAAATGCTGTGTTAAGGCATCGCGCAATACCCTTTTTACCTCAGCCGCATCGGTAATTTTTTCTTTTCGGACTCGGGCGCGCAGTTCGGTTAATAAGGAATCGGTTGCCTCTACACCGGCATCCGCCATAATAAGAGCCGTTTCGAGCTCTTCAAAAAGGTCCTCATCTACTTTCACCCCTACAAATAGAGTGGTTAGGCTTTGGCCCGTACGCGATAAACCTTGACGTAGACGTGATAACCACGAGCCTTTAGTGGGTTTTTCTTGTGTCGAAGCCACCCCAAGAGCCGGCTCTGGCTCTGGCTCTGGCTCTGGCTCTGGCTCTGGCTCTGGCTCTGGCTCTGGCTCTGGCTCTGGCTCTGGCTCTGGCTCTGGCTCTGGCTCTGGCAACGAGGGTACATTTATTTCTGTGGGGGGTGTCAAGACCTCTGTCACCGGTTGTACTTCTACCACAGGTTCAGTTGGCTCACGCTTTTTCTCGATAAAAATCGAATCTGTGATGGTGAGGTCGGCTGTGTCAAGCAAATGCTGTTTAGACTCGGTCTCGGCTACCGCAGGACTTGGCACTGCAGGCGACTTAATTTCGGATGCAGAAGGTAACACGGCAGGCGCCGGCTGCGTTATCTCTGGTATCACGGCAAGCGCATCGCCATCCGTCGGCGCTGGCTCTGGAGGCGCCGTTTCTGTTGCAGCGACGTCTTGTTCGCGTAGCTCGCGTTCTTGTTGTTCTTGCTCTTTTTTCGCTTTACGTCTTTTAAAAAAACTAAACATGGCTTTACACTAAACCTAATTTGTTAGATCACGCTCTTATTTGGCATGAAAAAAAATACTATTCGCATCGTGGGCGGTCAATATCGCCGCACTCCTATTCCCGTCATCGATGCTCTCAGCTTACGTCCTACACCGGATCGTGTACGCGAAACGTTGTTTAATTGGTTACGCTACTTTTGGGGTGATGACTTTAGCTCAAAACGTGTGCTCGACCTATTTGCAGGTACGGGAGCCTTGGGTTTTGAAGCTGCCTCGCACGGTGTCGAATTCGTGCAAATGGTAGAAAAAAACCCCGACGCAGTGACGGCATTACGTGCGTTACGTAATAAATTACAAGCCCATCAGGTTCGCATTCATAATGGCGATGCGATGCATGTGCTAGAACGTGCCGATAAACCGTACGACCTGGTCTTTTTAGACCCCCCTTTTCATCAGGACTGGCTAGAGGCTATTTGGGCACATCTTCCTACTATTTTACAAGCAGATGCTTTAATCTATGTAGAAAGTGAAGCCCCTATTCCTATCCCATCAAACTTTAGCAGTTTACGCCAACAAAAGGCAGGACATGTTCACTTTCAACTCTTAGAGTTTGCTGTGAATCCAAAAACAGACAATAATGCGGACAATACCCTCCCCATTCTGTGACACCCTCTTTAATAACAACAAAACGACAACCCAACTCTCTCCTTGAATTCACTATGATTACTGCTGTTTACCCTGGAACGTTTGATCCACTGACTCGAGGTCATGAAGACTTAGTTCGCCGTGCAGCGAATTTGTTTGATCACCTAGTGGTCGCTGTGGCACATAGTCCAAACAAACACCCCTTTTTCTCTGTAGAAGAACGGGTGGAAATTGCCCAAGAAGTCCTTAGCCATTACTCGAATGTAGAGGTTAAAAGCTTTGGGGGGTTATTAAAAGACTTTGTGCGCGAACAAAACGCACGCGTGATTGTGCGTGGTTTACGTGCAGTGTCTGATTTCGAGTACGAGTTCCAAATGGCGGGCATGAACCGTAATTTGTTACCCGAGGTCGAAACCTTGTTTATGACCCCTTCCGAGCAATACCAATTTATCTCCGGCACCTTCGTGCGCGAAATTGCGTTACTAGGTGGCGACGTCAGCAAGTTTGTCTTTCCATCGGTTGAGCGTTGGTTGGTGACCAAGTCAGCTTACTACCGCCAGAACAAAGGCTAACTTCGCTTTTATGCCTAAAAGGGTTTACACTGAAGTCTATCCCTTTTAGGCTTTAAGCGTTTATTATCATGGCCTTATTTATTACCGAAGAATGCATCAACTGCGACGTGTGCGAGCCCCAATGCCCTAACACCGCTATTTACATGGGCGCAGAGATCTATGAAATTAACCCTGATCTGTGTACCGAGTGTGTGGGTCACCACGACGAGCCTCAATGTATTGTGTTTTGTCCTGTCGAGTGCATTGAAGTCCACCCCGATCACCAAGAAAGCCAAGAGCAGCTACTAGTGAAGTACAAACGTCTAACAGGCGGCTTAAGCTAAATCGGGGCTGTCTGGGTGGCCAGGGTCTTTTTTCAATAAAAGACAAGGCTGCCCTATTACATGACTAAACCACGTCGCCGCTAACACTCCCTCATCAATAGCTGCTATTGGCGTCCCATCGTCAGCACTCGCCTGTAGCCTGACGCTATCATCGTCTTCTAATACATCCAGTGCGAGTTCTAATAGCAGCATGCCTGGTGCGCGGACTTGTAAGTACCCCAGCTTAGTGCGTAGCTCGAGTTGGGTGAGTGCAGCGCAATCGGATGCGGTTAGCGCCTTGCCTTTTCCATCTGTTAAAAACCATTGATTGCTATAGCGCTTGTCGAGCGCTATTGTCGGGCCAAATAAGATAGGACTTACCATCTTTTTTCCTTTAGTTTTTCAGTAAGCTTTTTAAGGTGTCCCCTAAGGTTTTAAGCTCTGGCGTAGGGGCGGCCTCTTTTAGGCCAAGAGGCATACCATTTGGATCAGGACGACCTAATAAACTAAGTAAACCATGATCCATGGCATCAGTAATAATCGGTTGCTCTAAGCGTTGCCATTGAACTCGTACCAGAGGCTGCTGCCACGCCCCGCTCAGACGAACATAAAAAGGATGCGAGCTTAGTTCGTGCAGTCGCTGTTTACTTTCCGGTAACGCTTTGGCATCCAGTTGCAATTGCAGAGCCACATCTAGCTGTTGGTTTACCGTATCAAAATACGAAGGGGCTTGTGTGTTCAGGGTTAAACCATCGGCCTGAAGCAGACCCTTTTTAATTAAAGCTTGGCCTTGTTGCCACTCTAAAGCTAACTGTAATGCATTAAACGCCATGCTGGATTGCGCATCGCTATGCTCTGTAGGACGTATGACTTGGCCACTGAATACGTTGCGTACAGCGTCGTGAGACTGCTCTAAGGTTTGCCATGGATTCCATCCAATGAGCTGCCCCGAGGTAGCATTTAAGTCTAGGGTGCCATCTAAATAAGCACGCCGGGCTAAGGGCGTAAAACCGTGCGTACTTAAGTCTGCCTTCAGATCGCCTTGACCTGATAGACGTAAACGGGGACTGAGCTGTTCGGTAAAAGCAGCTAAGTGGATGTCTTGTGCTGCGACACGAAGCTGGGCATGCCCATCGCTATGGCGCCAACTGCCCTCGGCTTGTGCTGCCCCACCCCAAACCTGTGCTGTAGAGGGCAGTAAATGCCAAGTCCTATCCCGTTGTTCGAGTTGTGCTGTCACGTTTTGAGCTTGTAAGTGCCGATAGCGTAAGGCCTCGGCCTGTAGTGTTAGCTTGGTGTGCAAACCTGCCCAGTCAAAATAACTGGGTAAGAGCTTAGTCTGAACGGACGGCGTAGAGGCAGTAGTCGGTTTAGAGCTGGCGCCAGGTTGGCGCAACCAGGGATTGAAATCTAACTCGTTTGCATTGACATCAAGCTGTAAGAGCCAGTCTTGCTTATGAGTTAACGTGGATTGCACCACGGCTTGTGTGTTCGCACTTTGCCATTGGCCTTCAAAAGCCAGATGTTGCTCGGGGATGGCCCAGGAACCGGCACCCGTCAGCTTTGCTTGAGCAGGATTAGGAGTTAAGTTTTCGTCCTCGAGTACCAGATTAGCGACTAAATCAGACCAGAAAAGCGTTTTGGACGATTGCGCCCAGGTTAAGGCGCTCAGCATGTCGAGTTTCCAGGCGCGCTGCCCGTCTTTACCTGCCACGTCGATTTGTAAGCCTTGCGCTGTAAACTGATCTAGACTGCCCTCAAGCTGTTTACTACGGATGTTAATGCCAAACATGTGTTGGCCTTGGTTTTGCTTAAAGGAAAAAGCCACGGGGTCTGCACTAACTTGGTCCGTATCCACGTTGACTTTTGGCGCGTCAAAAGCTAGCTCAAGCTTGTGCTCTACCGCCCCCTCGGACACAGGAAGAAAGGCGGAAGCCCGCAACTGCATTTTTTGGGTATGCAACAACTGTAAATTACGCTTTAGATTCAGTTGAGCCGCATTCAAATTGACCTGAACTTTTTGTAGCTCTTGGGTTTCGTCTTGCCATTTACCTTGGGTTACTAGCTCAAGCTGGCGTGCTCGTAAGTCTTCGGTATGGGTTAAGGCCTCGAGAGCGCCACGCAACGTAGCGCTTTGTGCTGTGTATGCGCCGACCTTACCCACCAAATTCATATTGATTTTCTGTGCACTGTAGCGATGTAGATGGGGCTCAAGCTGAACAAGGGCTTGACCTTCGAGTGTGGCTTGGGCAATGGGCTGTTCACCCTGTAAATTCCCTTTGAAAATCACATCAAAAGGCTGGGCAAACGTCATACGGCCTGTATTGAGCTCTAGATTTACCAAGCGCATTTGCGTCGTAGTGTCTTGATCGTAAAAGTGGATTTCCCCTTCTTTTAGATCTAAACCAGCAATGTCGATTTGGAACTCTGCTTGGGTCGCATCTGGCACCAATGATGGTGTTTTGGCCTGAGCAGGCGGAATGGGGTTGAGTGAGCTGCTTGCCTGTTTAGTGAGCGGGGCTGGCTTGCGCAGTAAATCAGAAAAATTAAAATTGCCTGCGTTATCACGTTGTACCCACACCTTAAAGCCGCTGACCGCCACATGATCTACTACCAAGCGATTCCACAATAACGGCCATACCGCAATAGCAAAGCGCGCACTATCCACCGATGCAAAGGTAGATTCGTTGTTGTGATTGGATAAAGACACATGCTCGACCGCAAGCCCTATGCGGGGAAATAGCGACAACTCAATATCGCCCTCGATGGTCAAATGACGCTGGTAGCGCTCGTAAACGAGCTGCTCAACTTTATTCTTATACGCATTCGGATCAAAAGTGAGTAAAAAAACCGCTGCCCCAACTAAGGCAACGATTACTAAGACCACTAAAGTGAATAGCCCTCGTTTAAACCATTTTTTCATCTAGGTATCAAATCCTAAAACAGCTACTATATAAGCATCTTAGATGCTTAGGTGAACAAGTAAATACAGCGTGTCCGCTTCATTTACATATAACTAAAAATGCACATTGATAGTTTATATTGCTCTGTAGTACCTAAACCTTCAATCTGCATACTTTTCAATCTCTACTCTTACTATTGCCATGAAATTTGAAACTTTAGCCGTTCATGCGGGCTACCAGCCTGATCCGACTACCAAGGCGGTAGCCGTACCTATTTATCAAACCACTTCCTATGCTTTCGATAACACTCAGCATGGCGCTGACCTGTTTGACCTTAAAGTCCCCGGTAACATTTATACCCGCATCATGAACCCAACCAATGCCGTGCTCGAAGAGCGCGTTGCTGCGCTCGAGGGTGGGGTAGCCGCTTTAGCCGTTGCTTCAGGTATGGCAGCAATCACTTATGCTATCCAAACCCTTGCACAGGCTGGTGACAACATTGTTTCGGTAAGTAAGCTATACGGCGGTACCTATAACCTATTTGCCCACACCCTGCCGCGTCAAGGCATTGAGGTAAAATTTGCATCCCATGACGACATTGCCGCCTTAGAAGCCTTAATTGATGCTAAAACACGGGCTATTTTCTGCGAAACGATTGGTAACCCCTCTGGCAATATTATTGACCTTAAAGCATTGTGTGCTGCTGCCGAGCGTCATGGGGTTCCGGTTATTGTAGACAATACCGTTGCCTCGCCTGCCTTGTGTCGTCCCTTTGAACACGGCGCAGCCATTGTGGTGCACTCCCTAACTAAATACATGGGCGGGCATGGCACAACCATTGCAGGTGCTGTCGTGGACTCGGGCAAGTTTGATTGGGTTAAGCATAAAGATCGCTTTCCTATTTTAAATGAGCCAGACCCGTCTTATCATGGTGTAGTCTACACCGAAGCCTTTGGCCCAGCGGCATTTATTGGTCGCTGTCGCGTTGTGCCTTTGCGCAATACTGGTGCTGCCCTCTCGCCATTTAACGCCTTCCAAATTCTTCAAGGCATTGAAACGCTGTCTCTGCGCATGGAACGTCATACTGACAATGCGCTTAAAGTTGCTGAATACTTGGAAAAGCACCCCCATGTTAACTGGGTGCACTACGCCGGTCTGCGTTCCCATGCTGACTACGAGTTAGCTCAAACCTATTTTGACGGCAAGCCCGCTGCGATTCTAAGCTTTGGTATCAAAGGTGGTCGCGAAGCCGGTGCAAAATTTATTGATGCCCTCCAGCTCATTTTACGGTTAGTCAATATTGGCGACACCAAATCACTGGCCTGCCACCCGGCTACCACTACCCATCGTCAGCTCAACGAACAAGAGCTAGAAAAAGCAGGGGTCAGTTTAGATATGGTGCGGCTATCCATTGGGATTGAGCATATTGATGACATTTTGGCTGATATCGAACAAGCCCTTGAGGCCAGCCAATCATAATTAAAAAAGGCCCTTTTTATTCATTAGGGCCCTTTTTTATTTATTTCTGTTTAATAAACTTAATGCCGCCGTCATTATCGACTCAGTATCAAGTTTTTCAGGAATAGCTGTTTCTGAAATAATGCCCTTTTTAGCGAGCGTATTAATTAACAACGGCAATAACTGCACTAAATACTGTACTACCACTTGTTGATTTAAACCACTTTTAACCGCTAGGTCATTAATTAACGAGGAACCCATGGCATGCTCTAGTTGCTGAGGCTGCACAGGAATAGATTCGGTATGTTGGCTCATCCAAGATTTCAATACCGTTTCTAAGCCGCCTTGCTTGAACTGCTCAAACAAGGCAGGCAAGCCACCAGGATACTGGTTTGTTACCTGTACTAAGGCGCTTAATACGCTGGCTTGATCTTGTTTTTTTTGATCGCCGCTAAACGAAGCAGCCATAGATAACATGGAATTTAAAAAACTCATGCGATGCTCTTGCAAAAAAGGGTTAAAAATAAATAAGGGTTTAAGCCCTTAGTTTAAAAGATATGCATCGTTAACTAAACAAGGTAAAATTAATAAAATTTGTTACTTTGTTTTTCAATTGTGTTTCGCTATGTCGCAAATCTTAGATACTGCCAGCTACGACCCCTATCGTATCGACTCTTTGCCCGAAGTCGATAAGATCTTACAGCAGCTCCTAGACCAAGGCGTACTTTTGCGTATGCATAGCGGTAACCCTCAGCATGCCGTCATTACTACCCTGGTGCATCTAGACTTTACGAATGACACCATCCTTATTGATAGCGCGGCTCAACAAACGATTAATGCTCAACTAATTGCTAACGAAGTGGCGTTCTTTGATGCTATTTTGGATAGCGTCAGCATTAAATTTCAGGTCTCTGCATTATACAGCACTGCTTTTGAAGGCCGTCCTGCTTTAGCTGGGCCCCTGCCCGCTTTTCTCTATCGCATTCAACGCCGTGAAAACTTCAGGATTCGGCCTACCTTTGAAAGCGCCGCTCAATGTTCCATTACGCTAGACGATCAAAGTCATCGTTTTGATATTCATGATATTAGCGCAAGCGGTCTCGCACTGATTGATCCTGACGAACGCCTCTCCGAGCTTGTCCACACCACATTAACAGGGTGTGAGCTCCATCTGCCTCAGGTGGGTCGAGCCAAAGTCAATTTGCATCTTATGCGTAGCCAAACCCAAACTTTAAATGCAGGAAAAAAACTGCCTTTGGTGGGCTGCGCCTTTAAAGACACCAACGCCTCCCAGCTCATTCGCATTCAAAACTTTATTATGGCCGAAGAACGCAAACAAATTGCCCGCGATCGCGGCTTGGCATAGGGTTATTTCGGTTTAAATAACCAAAACGCTAACAGGCCACAGCCTGCCGCCGTAGCAGCCAACCCAAACCAGGCAAATAACGGGATGCCTGCGATGACTGGGCCATATTCAAACAAACGGGGCGCTAAACCCAGCACAAAAGCCGCCGTCACCAGAGCCATGCACAGTCGGATAGCCGACAACTCAAATATCTGTACCAAACGGTCTAATTGACGTAGCTCCATGTCTACACCTACGCGACCATGACGCAAACGGTGCAAAAGCAAACGAATTGTATTGGGAATTTCGTCGCTTAACTCATAGAGCTCAGCGGTAACGTGCTTGGCCCGTTCTTGCACTGCATTGATTGAGTAATAGGCTTGAATCTGCTCTCGAACCATTGGCTCTGCTAAGCGTACGACATCCAACTGCGGGTCAACTTGCGTTAAGACGCCATCCGCTGTCATTAAGGCTTTAAACAGCAAGCTTAAATCTGCGGGTAAAGTGATTTTTTGTTGCCGTGCTAATGCCATAAAGTCCATTAAGGCTTGACTGATACGCAACCGACCTACGCTGTGCTGAGCCAAAAAACGCTCGACAGCCATATCAATATGATTGGGGTCTGCATCGTATTGAGCAGACCACGCTAGCAGCATACCTGTTACTCGGTCGCTACGCCCATCCAGTAACGCTTGAAAGATAGCCAGCAACTGGATTTTTCGTCGTGCCGACACATGCCCAACCAGACCAAAATCAATAAACCCGACTTGATTACCTGACAAGGCTAACAAATTTCCTGGATGCGGATCCGCATGAAAGACCCCATCTTGAAAGATCATTTGCAACACAGCCAGTGTGCCGCGTTGGGCGATGACCTTAGGGTCAATATTGGCCTGAGCTAGGGCATCGCGTCGAGTGGCATTTACGCCAGGAATAAAATCTTGGACGAGTAAACGCTCTGAGGTCCATGGCCAATAGATACGTGGAAAGACAATATAAGGGTTAGCTTCAAAGCCTGCGGCAAGCTGTTCACAGTTATGGGCTTCGCGCACAAAGTCCAACTCGTCACGCATAGCACTCGCTAGATAAGTCACCATGCTTTCAGGTTTAAACCGCGCCCAATCGGGGCTGGCTTGCTCGAGCAGCGAGGCCAAATGCCTTAATAGACGTAAATCCGCCTCTATTTTGGGTCGCAGTTGAGGTCTACGCACTTTTAAGACCACTTCTTGACCGGTTTTTAAGGTCGCCTTATAGATTTGTGCTATGGAGGCCGCGGCAATGGGTTCGGGGCAAAACTCCGCAAAGACGTCATAAGGGTTGGCACCTAGGTCTTCAATTAACTGCGGCTCAATGTCGTCCCACGGCACGGGAGCAACATGGTTATGTAATTTTTCTAATTCACTGGTCCACTCGGGGCCTAGCAAATCATGGCGTGTAGCAAGAATCTGACCCAATTTTACATACGTAGGCCCTAAGGCTTCGATGGCATGCCGTAGTCGCTCTGGCACAGATTTATTTTTATGGGCCCGTTCAACCTGTTTTGGATTAGGTAGCAAAGTATGAAGCCCTAACTGCGCAACTAATCCATCAAGCCCGAAGCTGATTAAAATTCCAGCCACTTCGGCTAAGCGGGCACGATCGCGCGCCGCAACAAGTGCTGTCTCAAGCATGGCGTCCTCCTCATCATGCCAAAGCTTACTGTAGTTTTAGGCAAAAAGTTGGGATAAAGCATAAAAAAAGCAGCCCGTAGGCTGCCCTGGCTTATTCGTAGTGTTCGTCCAAAATACTACCAAAGGCCTGCTCTGCTGTCATCCCACCGCGCATCATGGTGCTGATTTCATCGGAATAATATTGAATATCATCCGGCAACCAGTCTCGGTTTTCGCGGAAGTAGTTGTATTTGTCTACTTCAACTTGTTCGGGTTGGGCCTGTTTGCGAGCCCGAGTACCAGCGCTTTTACGAGCACGTGGTGCAGCCACTGGTGCCTGCATGGCTTGTTGAACTTGCTCTATAGAGAATTCAGCCGACAGCTGATCGCTTACATTGCCATTTTCATTGAGGCTATGCAATAAATGCTTGCCATCAAAACCCATTTTATAACCACGGTGGTTAATGACTTGATAAATCGGCATTTTGGCATGTCCAGGAAACTCAAACTGAACAGCTACGCCATAAGCCTGTATTTTTTCTAGAACGTCTTTTAAATAATCTACTGACAACGATGAAAGCTCACCGTCCCAACGTTTCGCTCGTCTTGTAGTCAAAATATATACACCCAAAAATCTATTGTCTAACTCTTGCTGTAGTGCAGCGGCTAGATATTGTAAACGCTCGCGTCGGGTTTGTTGATATTTTTATCCTAAGGGTTAGGGTATAGAAGCTTTTTCCCCTCTAGGAGCCAATAAATTTGTTGGGATCAAAACACACCTTAATCATGCGCAGCTTGACGGAGACGCTATGCTTTTTTTTGCTCATAAACAACCAAATGGTACGGAAAAATGACACGCTAAGAGCAGCGGGCCGTGCTTACTGTTTCATTTTCGATTTGTAAATGTTTTAAGTGTATAATATGACTATCTTTTTTCATCAGATAGGTTTAACCGTGGATACAGACGAAAGTAGTCAAACTCGTACCGCGCGTATCGCCTTTTAATCTTTTTTACACCACTTTTGTGTGTTGTGTTGCGATACGCTATTTAGTATTCTGCCCAAAGGAACTACTATGCGTTTCGCTCAATTTTTACGCTGCCTTAGTGGTGGCTCGCAACCCAAGCTTTCTCTTGCCCCATATCGCTTAACCATCGTGGGCTCAAGCCAGGCCATCCAAAGCATGAAGTCGCCCGTATATCAATACTTGCGTCACTCAGGTGTCTCCGTATCTAAAGCCCAAAGTACACTTAGGCACGAGGGGCAAAATCGATACACATCGCTCACCATACATGGCACAGCTCAACGCGTTTTGCCTCTGTCGCAATTAGCCCAAGAGCTCGGCCAAAAAGAGGGCATTCATCGCGTACACCTAGATAATTAACCACCACAGAGTAGTGGCCAAATGTATTTATCAGATTGCGCGGAAAACCCCGCCGTTCAGGGCGGGGAGGATGTCAATAAAAGAGTACTAGCCTATACTGCGGCGGGGTAAAAATCCTAACTAAGATTAAAAACGTTGGGCCCGCCAACCCGTACTCCACTACCCGCCGCTTAGTTTTAATCAGCAAATTGGACTGGGTCTACAAGCAGTTGCTTTAATTTTTCTGGGCCTGGGTCGTTTTGATAAAACATCACAAACAAATGACGCACCTTTTCCAGTAAGACCTGTTCATTTTCCTTGTGAATCCAGGCGGTGAGCCATAAGGCACCTAACAAGCGATTGATGCTTGGGGGAATATCTAGCCACCCAAACGGTACGCTAGGCACAAACAAAACTTGCTTATTGCGCACGGCCGGCACATCTTGCCACAGAGGGTTGTCATAAACGTTTTGATAAAACGATTTGTCTTGGGTCAAGATGACCTCTGGATCCCAGACCAAAACCTGTTCCATCGACACCTGAACCAGCCCTGTGCTGTCTAGGTCTTCTGCCACATTCGTAGCGCCCACTAAGCGAACTATTTCACTGTGTATGGATTGCGCTGCACCGGTTTCTAGGCCCGTAGCAGAGCGCGCCAAATAAATACGAGGGGCTTTAAATGTCGATGTTTCCCGTTTAGCTGCCACGTAGTCCAAGACGTCTTGGGCGGCTTGAGCCAGTTGCTGACCGTGACGCTGTTGTCCTAGCAGAGCACCCAGTATTTCTAGTTGCTCTGGCGTATCTTCGATGGCTCCTTGGATAAGAATATAGGGAATCCCTGTTTTTTCAGAGAACTCTTTCGCAATGGATAAATAATGCTCGTTCACATCGCCGACATCGACTATTACATCGGGGTTTAGTGTTATTAATTGCTCTGAAGAAATCGTACTCCCACGACCCGCTAAGCGCCCTACTACGGGTAATTGGCGGCTGGTTTCAGAGAGCCATTGTTGGCTAGCCTTTGAAACAGATGAAGGCCAACCAAGCAATTGAGCCGGTGCAACGCTATTAAGCATCACCGCAGCCGGAGCCCCTGCAGCAAACACGCGTTTCACCTCAACGGGCTCGGGCAGCTGCCCAAAAACATGAAACAAGGGAGAGGTAACATGAGGCTGCGTCAATGCCTGAGCTAAAGCAGCAGGGGGCGCCCAGCCCCCTGATAGCAACATTGAACAACCTAATGCTTTTAATAAAGCACGACGGTTCATAATAAGCCTTTAAAAACGACAAATGCCCCTAGCACACCAAACACGGTTTGCCATGAGGCAATCTTCTTTGTACTCGTATTTTTTATCTTCTAGGTTACGCACCCCAGCTTCAATTGACAAGCCATCCCGAAAAGGCCTGTTCGTTTTTAAACCTCACACCACAAAACCGTTAGCTTGCGCATTGCCTAAAGCCAATACTGCCACCATAATGGCCGCTACGCCTAAAGTAGCCCTTTTCCCTATCAGGCTGCACAGTTAAATATTGCATGTTATTTTCATAGTTTTCACTTAAGCACTGTAACCATCTACTATGTATGCCGTTATATAAGTGAATAAAAACCCGTGACCTACGAATACAAGGCATAACTAAGCCCTTAACTACAGGGCAGCCAATAAGAACATGATAGAAACTATTATCAGCGCACAAGCGTTGTATTACTGCATATATATCGATGTGAAATAAACTATCAACAACAATGCAACAATTCACTTATTTTCTCGTCCGTAGACGCTTTTGGAATCACCTATGATTGATGTGCTGTTCCCTTTTCTTGGGGGGGTGGGCCTATTTTTAATTGGCATGATGCTGCTTTCTCGTGGCTTAGTCGCTTTTTCAGGTCAAACTTTACGTAAAGCTTTGATCCGTTTTACCGGTACTCCCCTTAAAGCCTATAGTTCTGGGGCGGTGTTAACCGCCATGATGCAGTCCTCCACCGCGACCACGGTCACCTTGATCGGTTTTGTCAGTGCAGGATTGGTGTCGTTTAACCATGCTGTAGGTGTGGTGATGGGGGCGAGTCTAGGCAACACCGCAGCCAGTTGGGTGGTGTCGGGTATTGCGCTAAAAGTGAACCTAAGCTTTTACACCTTGCCGCTGATTGGCATCGGGGCTATTTGCAAACTGCTTTCCAAGGGTCGTCTTGCTGACCTGGGCATGGCCATGGCGGGTTTTGGCGTGATGTTTTTAGGTTTGCGTACACTGCAAGACGCCATGACCGGGTTAACAGGCCAATTTGACTTAGCGGCATTGCCAGTCGGCGGCTTGGGAGCGCATTTAATTATTATGTTGATTGGCTTGGCAATGACAGCGTTGCTGCAGTCATCCACAGCCGCGATTGCGACCACCTTAACCGCCGTGCATGCCGGTGCGATTAGTTTAGACCAAGCCGGCTCAGTCATTGTTGGAGCCGCCATTGGAACCACTATTACCAGTGCTTTGGTCACCATTGGCTCTACCAATGCGGCAAAACGCACTGCCCTAGCCCATGTCTTGTTTAATTTAGTCACTGGGCTTATTGCGATTCTTTTATTGCCGGCTTATTTGTATTTATTACACAAAGGGGCCCAGTATTTCCATGTGACGCCGGGCGCAGTCAGCTTAGCCCTTTTTCATACTTTATTTATTTTATTAGGTTCGTTACTGTTTTTTCCGTTTATTGATCGCTTTGCCTTGTTAGTAGAACGACTACTACCAGAAAAGAAAGACGATTTAACGCCGCATTTAGATAGCAGCTTACTTACCATGCCAGAGCTAGCGCTGGACGCGTCTCAACGCACCATCGTGCAGCTGACCCAGCAAATCACTGATATTCATCAGGCCTTGGTCAGTAACAGTGGTCCAGTACCGCTCAGCCTTTTACAGCGCAAAAACACGGCATTAGAAAGCGCGTTTGATTTTGTGACGCGTATCCAAGTCGATACTGATGATAAAAAAATGAATCAGATTCAAGTGGCACAACTGCACGCCATTGACCACCTTATTCGTCTAGCGGCACGGCAATATTATTTTATTGATGAATCCCATCAAATTAATCAGCGTGCTTTCGAAGAAGGGGTAGTGGTGGCTTTAGAGCAATTGCGCTTATTAGACTCGGGACTACGTCATCAATCCCCCGAAGACTGGGTCAAAAAGCTCAAGACCCAAGCTAAAAAACTGAAAGATATTTCTAATGAAGCCCGTACAAGTTTGCTGCAAGCCCCAGGGCAAACCGCATCAAACCGTGCCATTTTATTGGAAACGGATAATTACCGCTGGTTAGAGCGTAACGCGCACCATATCTGGCGCATTGGCTATTATTTAGAGCAAGCACAACAGCCTCAGAACAGCTAGCTCTACGCATAAACAGCAATAGCCTTTACTCATAAAGCTTTAGATAATAAATATATACTTATAAGCATATATTTTTCTAGGGCTTTTATGATTACCGAAGCATACTGCACCGAATTAGATCAAAGCGATGAGCTCGCCACATTGCGAGACCTATTTGCATTACCCCCCAATACGATCTATCTAGATGGCAACTCATTGGGGGCACAGCCCCATGCGGCGCTGGAACAGGCCCAGCATATTATTCGGCACGAATGGGGCAACGACCTAATTCAAAGCTGGAACAAAGCCGGTTGGTTTCAGCGCCCGTTACAGCTAGGCAACGAGCTGGCTCCATTAATTGGGGCCAAGCCTAACGAGGTGGCTGTGACAGACTCGACCTCAGTCAATATATTTAAAGCGGCGGCAGCGGCCTTACATTTGCAACGCTCTCAGGCTACGACTGCCCAGCGTCGTGTTATTGTCACCGAGCGCAGCAACTTCCCAACGGATATCTACATACTTCAGGGGTTAACGCACTTTTTGAATGATGGCTACGAATTGCGTTTGGTGGATCATCCCGATCAACTTAACGCTGCCATTGATCACGATGTGGCTCTGGTTTTGTTAACGCACGTTAACTACCGTACCGGTTATATGGTGGATATGGCTGCCCTCACCACTTATACGCATCAACAAGGCGCCCTCATTCTTTGGGACCTCTGTCACTCTGCCGGCGCAGTGCCAGTGGACTTGCATGCTGCTAACGCTGACTTTGCCGTGGGGTGTACCTATAAATACCTGAATGGTGGCCCGGGTGCGCCCGCTTTTATTTGGGTGCCTGAAAAACATCAGCCTCATTTCACTCAACCCTTAACAGGGTGGTGGGCGCATCAGTCGCCCTTTGAAATGCAAACCCACTTTCAGGGGGCTGGCGATATTCGGGCCGCTCTATGCGGTACCCAA
Source organism: Paenalcaligenes hominis (assembly GCF_011927625.1). Classification (GTDB taxonomy): domain Bacteria; phylum Pseudomonadota; class Gammaproteobacteria; order Burkholderiales; family Burkholderiaceae_B; genus Paenalcaligenes; species Paenalcaligenes hominis. Next base: position 544,706 of record NZ_JAATIZ010000003.1, on the reverse strand, counting down.
CCTATTATTTCCTTATCGTTGGTATCTGCAGGTTTAGACGTGTTTAAGCGCACGACGATGGCAAAAATCCGAGCTAAATCCCTTGCCCTAACGGATCTCTTTATTCAGCTTATCGAAGAACAATGCAGCGGCCATCCCCTTCAGTTAGAAACCCCACGCCATCATGCACACCGTGGTAGCCAAGTCAGTATTGCGCACCCACATGGCTATGCCATTGTTCAAGCCCTTATCGAGCGCGGTGTAGTGGGTGATTACCGCGAGCCGCATATTATGCGATTTGGTTTTACCCCACTCTATACATCATTTTCTGATGTATGGCGCGCCGTAGCCATCCTTAAAGACATCCTAGATCATCAACGCTACGACACCACCTTAGAAAAAAATGCGGTGACTTAACCTCAGGAACCTAAGTATGAGCCAAACACTTTGGGATATTTCTCCCCCTATTAGCCACCATAGTCCTGTTTTTCCTGGCGATACACCGTATCGTCAACAATGGACGTGGACACTTAGTGAGCAATGTCCGGTTAATGTCAGTAGTATTAGCATGTCACCGCATGTAGGGGCTCATGCCGATGCCCCATTACACTATGCACCTAACCAACCCAGTGCCGGGGAAATGGCGCTTGCTCCTTTTTTAGGGCCCTGTCGGGTCATCCATGTCTTGGACGGCACCGATTTAATTCGTCCGCACGATATCGAGCATGCGTTAGCTGACATTCCGCCCCGCGTTTTAGTGCGTACCTATCGTGCAGCCCCTCCCACCCAGTGGCAGGACCAATTTGCTGCCTATGCACCGGAAACCATCGACTTACTGCACGCGCAGGGTGTGACGCTAATTGGTATCGATACGCCTAGCATCGATCCAGCAAGCAGCAAGCAACTGGAAAGCCACCAGCGTATTTTGAGCTATGACATGCGTGTGTTGGAAAACCTTGTTCTAACCGATGTTGATCCCGGCGACTACGAGCTTATCGCGCTGCCTTTAAAGCTAATCGACGCCGACGCCAGCCCAGTTCGTGCTATTTTGCGTCGCCTTTAATTCTCTACCGAGTTGTATTATGAGTTCCACACCTAACAAACCTGAAGACATTGTGCATGCCGAAGGCGCTCAGCTCGATTTTTCAAAAGACATGACGTACGGTGGTTATTTACATTTAGACGAGATCTTGACCGCTCAGCATCCGCTATCGCCCGACCACAATGAAATGCTGTTTATTATTCAGCATCAAACCAGCGAGCTTTGGATGAAGCTCATGCTGCATGAAATGCAAGCGGCGGTAGAGCACTTACGCCACGATGATCTGCCTACCGTATTTAAAATGTTAGCTCGTGTCAGCCGTATCATGGAGCAACTCGTGCACGCTTGGGCTGTATTAGCAACCATGACACCCCCTGAGTACAGCGCGCTACGGCCCTACTTAGCACGCTCAAGCGGCTTTCAAAGCTTTCAATACCGGCAAATTGAATTTATGTTGGGCAATAAAAACGCCGCTATGCTTAAGCCCCATGCTCATCGCGCTGATCTCTACGAGGCGGTAAAACACGTTTATGAAAGCCCCTCGTTATATGACGAAACGTTGCGTTATATGCAGCGCCAAGGCTTAACGATTCCACATGACTACCTAGAGCGCGATTGGACCCAACCTTATCAGGCGAATGCTGTCGTCCAAGAGGCGTGGCTAGTTGCCTATCGTGACCCGCAAAAATACTGGGATATTTATCAGATGGGGGAAAAGCTGACCGATATTGAAGATGCTTTTCGTCAATGGCGTTTTCGTCATCTCACCACAGTGGAGCGCATTATTGGTTTTAAACGTGGCACAGGGGGCACTTCAGGTGTGGATTACCTCAGTAAAATGCTAGATGTGGTGCTATTTCCCGAGCTTTGGAGCCTGCGCACCGAGCTTTAACTCTTATAACGAGATGTGTTATGACGCATACAACTACCCCCATTAACCCCGCACAGCTTTATAACTCCACCTCTTTCGGCTTTTCCCATGCGGTGCTGCAACGTGGCGGCAACACCGTCCACCTAGCAGGACAAGTGGCGTGGGATGCTCAGTATGTAGTTCAAGGAGGCGATTCTATTTTGGGGCAAGCCCCCTATGTGTTAGCGAACCTTAAAGCGGTGCTTGCCGAGGTCGGGGCAACACCAGCTGATATTGTGCGTTTACGTACGTATTTGGTTAACCACACCACCGAAGACGTAATGGGTCTCAGTGCATTGCTTAACGACTTTTACGCAGGCCATACCCCTGCTGCCAATACACTGCTTGGCGTCAGCCAACTGGCTTTGCCTGACTTTCGCATTGAAATAGAAGCCACTGCTGTGGTGCCAGAACGCTAGTCTTTTTGCTCTAAGGTCGTCCACAAGGTGGGCGCCTTATTGCTGGCACTTAGGTTATCCAGATAGTGTTTATGCTCGGTCAAATCGTGTTCGCTGGCATAAATAACAGGCAACGAGCTCGCGTCAAAGCTTAGGTGTTCGGTATCGTCGGTCTGGTTCTCATTGCTGCCGCCAAAGCTCATCAATAGGCTTTCTTGGCCGCGTGTCATGGCTAGCCACACATCGGCTAAAAGCTCCGAGTCAAGTAAAGCCCCGTGCAATACACGGTGCTCGTTAGAAATACCATAGCGATCACATAATGCATCAAGATTATTACGTTTCCCTGGATGCAGCTCTCGGGCATGCACTAATGAGTCCGTAATCTTGCCGCAGTAATCGGTAAAAGGCTTGTAGCCAAACCGGACAAATTCCGCATTCAGAAATTTCGTATCAAACGGTGCATTATGAATAATGACTTCAGCGCCTGATACATACTGAATAATTTGATCAATCACGTCTTCAACGGGGGGGTAGTCGGCCAAAAATTGGGTAGTTAAACCATGTACAGCTAAGGCCTCTGGGTCGGAATCACGACCAGGATTTACATATAAATGCAAATGACTGCCTGTTAGCTGCCGATTGGCGATTTCCACGCCAGCAATTTCCACTAAACGGTGGCCATCATCGGGGTCTAAGCCTGTGGTTTCTGTATCTAAAACTATTTGTCGCATAATTAATCGGTGAATGTCTAAGAGGAGGATTGGCGCGGTTTGGCTTTTGCCGCAATTAAGGTATAGGCGGCAGGCACAACGAATAAGGTTAAAAGCGTTCCGAAACTGAGGCCGCCTACTAACACCCAGCCAATTTGTTGGCGACTCTCTGAGCCCGCCCCCGTGGAAAAAGCTAATGGGATCACACCTAGCACCATCGCACCCGTCGTCATTAAAATAGGACGCAATCGCATTTCGCAGGCGCGTACCACGGCGTGATAAAGGCTCATGCCCTGATCACGGAGTTGGGTAGAGAACTCGACAATTAAAATACCATGTTTGGTGATTAAGCCAACCAATGTCACTAAGCCAATTTGGCTGTAAATAGATAAAGTACCGCCGCTCAGCCATAAAGCAAATAAAGCCCCTGTCATGGACAAAGGAACGGACAACATAATAATAAAAGGATTGCGCCAACTTTCAAACTGCGCGGCAAGCACTAAGTAAATAAATACTAAGGCCATCACGAAAATAAAATACATGCTGCCAGAAGAGTCGCGGAACTCGCGCGACTGCCCATCTAAATCGGTTTGCACTGTGGGAGGAAGCGTATCTGCAGCCACTTGCTGCATGTGGTCCAAGACCTCGCCTAATGCATAACCTGGTGCAACTGCGGCTTGAACAATAACGGCACGCAAACGATTAAAGTGGTTTAAGGATTGGGGCGAAACGCTTTCATGGACGCTTAAAAAGGCCCCCAACGGCACCATTTCCCCCGTATCACTGCGTACGTAGATATCTAAAATATCATCAGGACGAGAGCGAAATGGCTTGTCGACCTGTACGATGACATCGTATTGCTCACCCTCGTCTTCAAAACGAGTGACTTGGCGACCACCCAATAACGATTCTAAAGTGCGCCCCACGGTACTCACATCTAAACCTAAATCGGCCATTTTGTCGCGGTCCATCTCTACACGTAGCTCGGGCGTATTTAAGCGTAAATCCGTATCAATATTTTGTAAGCCGGGGTAGTTACGCAGTTGTTGTGTAAAGGTATCGACCACTTGAGCTAATTCCGCATAGGGCATTTGGCTCATAATGACAAACTCTACGGGCTTAGAGGTAGCGCGCTGTCCAAACGACGGCGGGTTGGTGGGGAAAGCACGCACCCCAGGCAGTGATGAAAACTGAGGCTGTAAGGCGCGGGCAATCTGTTGTTGACTACGCTCGCGTTCTTCCCAAGGCTTTAAACGTAAAATAGCAAAGGAATCGGTGACGGTAGGAAAACCAATCACCGCTTGATAGCCTTCCGCTTCGGACAACTGGGCGTACATGCCTTCGATTTGCTTGACGCTTTGCAAGGTGTATTCCAAGGTGGCGCCTTCAGGGGCGCTTACTATGCCAAAAATGACGCCGCGGTCTTCGACAGGGGCCAACTCGCCTTTGATAATACTAAAGAAAAAACCACTGCCTACCGCCACTGCTAAGCCAAAAATCAGCACCCAGCTGCGATAGCGTAATGCTGCGATTAACGCACGTCGGTAGGCGAATGTTAACTTGTTTAACCACCCTTCAATCAGCAAGTAAAGACGCCCTGGCCGATGATGAGGACGCAGCAATACAGCGCACATCATCGGTGTTAACGTCAACGCTACAAAACCAGAGACAAACACGGCACCGGCTAAGGTGAGCGCAAATTCGATAAACAAACGCCCTGTCCGGCCCGTAGCAAATGCCAACGGCGCAAAGACAGCGACGAGGGTTAACGTCATGGCAATGACCGCACCACCGATTTCTTGGATCCCTAAAAAAGAGGCTTGCACACGCCCCATGCCATTTTCTATATGCCTAAATACGTTTTCTAACACCACAATGGCATCATCTACCACCAAACCAATCGCCAATACCATTGCCAATAAGGTTAAGGTGTTAATCGAAAAGCCAAACGCATACATAATGCCTAGGCCGCCAATCAAGGAAACGGGAATGGTGACAATAGGAATTAAGCTGGCACGTATATTGCGTAAAAAAAACAAAATGACCAAGGTCACAAGTAGCGTGGCCTCGATGATGGTCTTGTACACAGCATCAATCGACTTTTGAATAAAAATTGAGCTGTCATACGAAATGCTTAACGTCATGCCACCCGGCAAATTTTGGTTGATTTGCTCGACTTCGGCGCGTACCGCTTTAGATAAATTTAAGGGGTTAGCCGTGGACTGTTTGGTTACCCCTATGGTTAAGCTATCGCCCCCGTTAAAACGGGCCAATACGCGCTCCTCTGCTGCGGCAATGCCAATGGTGGCCATATCACCCAGTCGTACTGGAAAACCATTGCGGTGCGCTACGATGATCTGTTGAAACTGCTCAACGGTTTGAAGGTCTGTAGAGGAAACAACAGAAAACTCACGCAGTTGCGACTCAATACGCCCGGCGGGAATCAAGACGTTTTGTTTACGTAAGGCCTCTTCGATGTCTTGGACCGTTAAATTAAGCCCTGCTAAACGTGCCCGATCAATATTGATACGCATCGCTGGCAACCGCTCGCCAAAGACACGTATTTCGGCAGCACCAGGCAATACGGATAAACGCGTTTTAATATAACGATTAATATAATCAGAGGCATCAATGGGTGACAGCTGCCCCATATTGACGCCAATATAAATAATAGGCGTCGAGTCGGCCTCGACTTTGTTAATGACGGGTTCGTCTACCTCATCAGGTAAAAAACGACGCGCTCGTGAGACTTTGTCTCGTACATCTGCTGCTGCCGCATCCGGACTACGGCTTAGATTAAATTTAATATTAATTAAGCTGCGTTCAGAACGGCTGCGTGAGGTCATCACATCTACCCCTTCAATCCCCGATAACTGATCTTCGAGGGGTTTGGTCACTTGTGACTCAATTACCTCGGGCGAAGCCCCCTTATAATTAGTAATAACGGAAACAACAGGCTCGTCAATGGCTGGGTACTCGCGCACACTTAAGCGTTCGTAGGAAATCAAGCCTACCAATACAATTAATAGCGACAGCACCGTGGCAAATACCGGACGACGGATGCAAAAATGGGAAATGCGCATGATCGTTTCTTAGGGTTGGACGGGCTTGGTGTCGTAACGCACCAATGTTCCCGTTTGTACTTTTTGTAAGCCAGAGGTCAACACCACATCGGTAGGCTCTAGACCTTGGACTTGAACCCAACCGTCTTTGCGGGTGCCTACAACCACCTCGACACGCTCTACGGCGTCATCACCATGCAAACGGTACACATATTGAGCCTGCCCAGACGGAGACAGCCCCGTTTCTGGCACCATTAAGGCCTCCTCCTCGGCAAGATCAATCGTTAAGCGGGCAAACTGCCCAGGCCGCATTTTTAGTTCGGGATTAGGCACATGAGCCCGTAACACCACGGCACGCCCTTGTTCATCAATCATCGGGCTGATCGCATTGACTTGGCCTAAGAACTGGGTATCAGGCTGAGCATCTAAACGCAAATGAATGGGCGTGCCCACTTGAATTTGAGACAGGTACTGCTCGGGAACGCGAAAATCCACCTGTAGATCTTCGATAGAAGCTAAGGCCACAATTTCTGTACCCATATTGACGTAATCACCTACCGATACATGGCGTAAGCCTAGCACCCCGTCAAAAGGAGCCATGATTTGGCTTTTTTCAATTTTCGTTTTAATGATATTGGCCTGCGCTAAAGCAACACTGTGTTCGCTAGTAGATTCATCCAAAGCCTGAGCACTAATAAACCCTTCGCGGCTTAATTGCTGAGCACGGCGAGCTCGGCTTTGTGCCAACTGTAAATTGGCTTGGGCCTGTTGGAGTTCAGCCTGTAATAAATCCGTGTCAAGCTGCACCAGTACTGTTCCTTTTTTTGTAGGGCTGCCTTCCTCGAATTGAATGTGAGCAATACGTCCCGAGGTTTCAGCACGTAAAACCACCGCATTTTTTGCAAGTAACGAGCCCACAGCCGTGACCTGTTGAGCTAAGCGTTGTGTACGCACTGGCGCGACCTCGACTTGGACGCGCTCAGCTTGTGCTGGCGTCGCGGCTTGGGCGGCTGTGCTGGGAGCGGATGTTAAGTCAGCCGCTAAATACCGGGCTCCCCAATAAATAAGCCCTAGCCCTATTGCCAAAACCACCAGCACCCACCACAGCCTCTTTTTCATACCATCCCCATTATGCCGTTATTTGTTCTACACCTAAATTTGCCAGCTGATCTGCACGCTCATTGCCAGCATCACCCGCATGGCCTTTGACCCAATGCCATTGTAATTGGTGTTGCTGACTTAACTGATCTAATTGCTGCCAGAGATCGGCATTTTTCACCGGTTGCTTTGAAGCCGTACGCCATTGGCGTTGCTTCCAACCATGAATCCATTCTTTCATGCCCTTTTGTACATAGACTGAATCGGTATACACATGAACCACGCAAGGCTGTTTTAGTAAAGCTAAGGCTTCGATCACCGCCGTTAACTCCATTCTGTTGTTCGTGGTGTTTGGCTCGCCGCCATAAATTTCTTTACGATGCTTGCCATAAATAAGCAGTGCACCCCAGCCACCTACACCCGGGTTACCTTTACAAGCCCCGTCAGTCCAAATTGAAACGTCTTTCATGGTTTTAGTTGTGTTGATTTTGATTGATTCATTTGTGGTTTGGTGACGGCTACGTTAGGACGCATTATGCCGTGACGTGCTTTAGACCAATCTAAACCCACCATCGTTATTTGATTGACCCGTTTTTTTGCTTTAAATACATATAAACCACCAAGCACCGGCCACATTCTAGCACCCCATTTTTCCATAAAGTACCAACGGCGTATCCATTTTCGTTGTCCACATAAAGGACCGTAACCGCCAAATACTTGATCGGTCATCTCAAAAGACAAAAGCTCTAACCAGTCGGCCACACGCCACGGCGATAAATGCAGCGATGGCTGGATAGGCAAATGCTGTTCTAGGCCCGGCAAGCGATCTGCTAGGCTCCAGATGCTCCACGGGTTAAAACCACTGATTACCACCGAGCCTTCGGGCACTAAAACTCGTTCGACTTCGCGTAAAACCTGATGAGGATCACTTGATGTTTCTAGCGTATGAGGTAAAACTAAAAGGTCTAGGCTTTCATTAGCAAAAGGCAGGTGTTCTGCGGCACACATCACCATGGCATAAGTCGTAGGCTGACACGGTTCGTGTTGGGTACTAGACCACTTATGCAAAATACGGTTATGGCGCATGAAATCCCATTCGGGTAGGCCTATTTGCACTGCATGGTACCCAAACACCTGACGTAGCAGTCGGCTAATATAGCGCTGCTCCCACGAACGTACATACCGACCTGACTCACTCCATAGCCATTGGTTTAAGTCAGCCAGTTCTTCGTGTTCAATCACTTTTTTTACTCCTTGCCATGACCTATCAATTTTCCCAATCCTCAGACTTACAGCTTAAAGCCATCCCCGCATTTAATGATAACTATATTTGGCTACTCCACAACCAACAATACGCGGTCGCGGTTGACCCAGGCGACGCCCAGCCAGTGCTTTCCTATCTAAAGCAACATTCATTACAGTTAACGGCATTACTGATTACTCACCATCACCACGATCATGTGGGCGGCATTACAGAGCTCGTACAGGCCTATCCTGATCTCCCTGTGTATGGGCCTGCTAATGAAACCATACCGCAGCGGACTCAGGCGGTGCACGATCAAGATCCCATTTATTTATCAGAGCTAGGCGTAGAGCTGCGCGTGCTGACGGTACCGGGCCACACTAAAGGTCATGTGGCCTACTTTGGTTACAGCGATACCAACGAACCATTTTTATTTTGTGGTGATACCCTTTTTTCAGGGGGATGCGGACGGCTTTTTGAAGGCACAGCAGCTCAGATGCTAGGTTCGTTAAACAAAATTACAGCTTTACCCCCCCAGACTTTGGTATGCTGTGCTCACGAATACACCTTAGCTAACTTAAACTGGGCCCTAGAGGTGGAGCCAGATAACTCAGCGTTGCACGCCTATTACACACAGGCGGCAGCACAACGTGCCAACCACCAGCCTACATTGCCTAGCTCTATTGGCCTAGAATTACGTATTAATCCCTTTTTACGCACTCATATTCCAGCGGTACAATTAAGCGCATCTCAATACGGTTCTCGTCGTGCATCGACCGATACGGAGGTATTTGCGCAACTACGAGAATGGAAAAATAACGCTTAAAGCCATGAACTTACTACGCCTTTTACTAGTAAGCTTGTTGATGGTGTTAGCCGGCTGCGCCACTAATAACCAACAAGCTCGGTCCCCAGCAGGCCCTCAAATTGCTGCCGATACATCCCGTACTATCGACTTAACCCATCCCCCAAAAGACATGTGGGATCGCATCCGTCGTGGCTATGCCATTCCCAACTTACGCACGGATCTGGTCGATTACTGGACAAACTATTACGCCAACAATGCCCGCTCTGTCACTGTCATGAGCGAGCGCGCCAGCAAATACCTCTACCATATCGTAGATGAACTAGAGCGCCGTGGTATGCCTACGGAACTGGCCCTGTTGCCCTTTGTAGAAAGCGCCTACAACCCTGAAGCCTACTCTAAAGCGCATGCGTCCGGGTTATGGCAGTTTGTCCCTGGCACAGCCAAAGATTTCAATCTCGAGCAAAACTGGTGGCTAGATCAACGCCGAGACCCCGTGGCATCCACCAATGCAGCGCTGGACTATCTACAATACTTATACGAACTGCAAGGCGACTGGTACTTGGCATTGGCTTCGTATAACTGGGGTCAAGGTTCTGTCTTACGCGCGGTAGACAAAAACACCAAAGAAGGCCTAGGCACGGATTACTTAGCTTTACGTATGCCCGATGAAACTCGCAACTACGTACCAAAACTGCAAGCCATTAAAAACATTATTACTAATCCCCAACAGTACAATATTGCTTTGCCTTTAGTGCAAAACGAGCCCTATTTCACTGCAATTGCGCACTCGCAACAAATTGATCTCGAGGTTGCCGCCGAGCTGGCGGAAATGTCTTTGGATGACTTTCGCTTCCTTAACCCCGCTTATAATCGCAGCACCACGCCCACTACCAATGTCACGCTATTATTACCCGCTAATAAAGCCGATATCTTTCAGGAAAACATCAAGCGTTACCAAGGCCGACTAAGCAAATGGGACATTTACAACCCTAAACCGGGTGAAACCTATGCCACGATTGCAAAACGCTATGGCATGAGCCTAAGCCAACTGCGCTCTATTAATGGTATCAGTGCTAAACAATCCACAGTTAAAGCAACTCAAACCTTGTTGGTCGCTGCCCAAGACGCTATTCAAGCCGATCCGCTCGGCACTCAAATTGCAGCGCTTAACGAAACCCCTGCTTTACCCACCACGATTACACCCACTGCTGCAGAACGTTCACGCGCCACCACTCAAGCCAATACCGCTGCAACCCGAAGCCACACGGTAAAGAAAGGCGAAACCCTCTACAGCATCGCCCGCCGCTACAACACAACGGTTTCTACACTACAGCAGCTAAATAATCTAAAATCGAGCCGACTTGCCCCTGGGGCGCGCCTGCGCTTGCCTGGCCCTACGCGTGGCTAATTAACGATTGACGAGTATAAAAGGAATTTTTAGTATGGCTTTTCTAAGCGGTAAACGCATATTAATTACTGGCGTTATTTCAAACCGGTCCATTGCTTACGGTATCGCCCAAGCCTGTAAAGCGCAAGGCGCAGAAATTGCTCTTACCTATGTAGGCGAGCGCTTTAAAGAACGCGTGGCCAGCTTGGCGGCAGAGCTCGGCTCAGACATTGTTATTCCCCTAGATGTCGCAGAAGACCAGCAAATCACTGATGCCATCACTACCTTACAAACACACTGGGATAGCCTAGATGGTTTAGTGCATGCGATTGGTTTTGCACCCCGCGAAGCCATTGCAGGTGATTTTCTTGATGGCCTATCGCGCGAAGCGTTTGCCATCGCCCATGATATTTCAGCTTATAGTTTTCCTGCACTCGCTAAAGCAGCACTGCCTATGCTGAAAGGTCGTTCTAGTTCTGTTTTAACCTTAACGTACTTAGGCGCAGAAAAAGCCGTGCCCAACTACAACACCATGGGTGTAGCCAAAGCTGCTCTCGAGGCCTCTGTACGCTATTTAGCGGTATCACTGGGTGCACATGGCATTCGTGCCAATGGTATTTCAGCTGGGCCGATTAAAACCTTGGCAGCCAGTGGCATCAAAGACTTCGGTCATATTTTAAAGTTTGTCGAGCAAAATGCACCGTTACGTCGTAATGTCACTATTGAAGACGTAGGCAATACGGCCGCTTTCCTACTATCTGACTTAGCAGCGGGCATTACGGGTGAAATCACACACGTGGATGCTGGGTTTAACTGTGTTACCCCTGGCATGTACGAGTAACCCTCTACACCCATACTGCTTCACTTGAAAACAGAGCTCACTACGAGCTCTGTTTTTTGGTTTAGTGAATGGGCGGAGGAAACAACGTTACCTCGTCTTGCTCTTGCCATGCTGGGTATTTATGCATCACCTGCGCAAACGGTTTAGAGTTTAAAAACCCTTGCAGCCATTGCCACAGGTGTGGCCAGTCTTGCGCCTTAAACCAGTCTAAATCGGTATGAGCAAATTGGCGTACAAAAGGCGCCAAAGCGAAGTCTGCCATACTGAGCGTTGAGCCCAGTAAATAATCGTGTTGAGCCAAGCGCTGCTCTAGGTTTAGTAAATGCTGAGCCCCTTTCTGCCGATGCAAAGCTGAAAAAGCTTCGGGGCTTAGGTCGCCATGTTCCTCTGGGTAGCGGGGTGGGTATTTATAGCGATCTAGGTGCGTTTTAAAAGGGCCGTCATTGGCCTCGATCAGTGCGGTTAGCACAGCAGTATCGGAGGGTAAAAGCCGCTGAGGGTCGGATTGCCCTAGCGCCCAATACATGATGTCTAGGCTTTGTTCAATGACATGGTGCTCTGACACCATCAAAACCGGCACCGTACCTTTAGGCGAGATCGCTAGCAAATGGGCGGGCTTGTTGCGCAGTACAATTTCGCGCAATTGCACCTGAAGGCCTGCGGCAGCAATAGCTAAACGTGCCCGCATCGCATAGGGACACCGCCTAAACGAATAAAGAATAGGTAAGGATTCAGTAGTCATACCTCGTAGTGTAACGCATCCCTTTGCTGTTGTTCTAACATAGACAGGTAAGCGCAGGGTGATCCCATTAAAAAAGCCAACCTAAAAATTACGGCTGGCTTTTAGCTAAGGCATGAAGGCTAACACGCCATCGGTTGGTCTTGGCCTTTGTCTTTGGCTTCCCGTTGTTTTTGTGCCTGACGAGAAAGCTCGGCCAGCTCAGCCTTGCGCTGGCGTTTTTGCTCTTTCATGCTTTGCATTGGGGCGCCGACGTGACGCTCGTCACGCTCTTGGGCTAACTGCATTTGCTTTTGGCGCTCACGCAAGCTCTGCATTTTTTCAGGGCCCCACGAACCATGACAATACGGGCAGCTAACGCCCTCTTCGTACTGAGGCGTGGCTCGTTCTTCGGCGCTAAGAGGCATACGACAAGCACGGCAAAACTGGTAATCACCACGTGCTAGGCCATGACCCACAGACACCCGCTCGTCAAACACAAAGCATTCGCCTATCCAGGTGCTTTGCTCGGCGGGAATTTCCTCGAGGTAACGTAAGATGCCACCCTGCAGATGATAGACCTGATCAAACCCCTGCGAACGCATATAAGCGGTAGATTTTTCGCAGCGAATGCCACCTGTACAAAACATGGCAACGCGTGGGTTTCCATGTAAGACACCGCCCGGCTTACGCTGTTCTTCGACCCATTCAGGCAGCTGAGAAAAACTGTCTGTTTTGGGATTAATCGCGTTTTTAAACGTTCCAATACCCACTTCGTAGTCGTTACGTGTATCTATCAGCACGACATCCGGTTGGGTAATTAAGTCGTTCCAGTCTTCGGGTGCTACGTACTCGCCTACCATTTCAGCTGTTTTTAGATCGGGCACACCTAAAGTGACAATTTCTTTTTTGAGCTTTATTTTTAATCGATAAAAAGCAAGAACGTCAGTCCAGGCCTCTTTGTGAACAAGATTAGCCAAACGAGCATCTGAACGTAGATAATCTAAAAGCTCGCGCACACCTTGCTCTGGCCCCGCTACGGTGCCATTGATGCCTTCACGCGCTAAAAGCAGCGTGCCGATAATGTCGCGCTGTTCACAAAAATCGATTAAGGGTTGCTGTAAAGATTCATAATCGTCCAACTCTACAAAATGGTAGAGGGCGGCAACAAGATATTTAGCCATGCTTCACTTTTTTAAAAACAAATTGCTCAGTAAGCAAATGGGGATAAACCCATTATCTTACTCCTTAGGGCTTTAGAATACTCCTTTTACGCAGTAAAACCTTTGCGCTCCCGCAAAATAACTTACCGTCATCCTTAGGTTGACCCTGTTTATGTTGTGTTTTCACCTCTGCACGCTACCATAAGATATGGATTCATTAACTCAAGCCGTTTTAGGAGCCAGTATTAGTGGCGCTATGCTCGGTCGCTTTCACGGTAGAAAAGCGGTCGTAGCGGGTGCTGTGCTGGCTACCCTGCCTGACCTCGATGTGTTTATTCGTTATGCTGACCCCATCAGCTCCATGACCTATCATCGAGGCTTTTCTCATTCTCTTATCGTGTTGACTGCGTTTAGCTTGCTGTTAGCAGCGCTTTGGCGTGGTGTTAAACCTGATAAACGATATGGGTTTTTATGGTTATGGAGCGCGCTCTGGTTAACTCTTGTTACGCACCCACTGCTCGATGCTTTTACTTCTTTCGGCACACAGCTATGGTGGCCTTTGACCCCAACGCCTGCCTCGTGGTCAAGCATTTTTATTATTGATCCCCTCTATACCCTACCCCTGACTTTAGGTGCATTGGCTGCCTTGCTATTTGGCGTGGGCGCACGAACCCAACGCTGGTTAAACTGGGGCCTTATTCTTAGTTCGCTGTATTTAGCCTGGACAGTAGGGGCTAAGCACTGGGCTGAATATCGCGCTTTAGCACAACTACACGCCAACGGCGCACCCACGGCGGAACATTGGAGTGCTGCGATGCCATTTAATAGCTTGCTATGGCGAGTACTAACGCGAGATGACCACCAGCACTGTGAGATGGTAATAAGCCTTTTAGATCGTACGCCAAGCGAGTTTGTGTGCGTAGAGCATAATCATTATTTAACCCAAGCTCTGCCTCAATCTGATCAGGTTGAACGTTTGCGCTGGTTTACTGGCGACTGGGTACGTTTTGACCCTGTGGATGATTTATTAGTAGTTACAGATATTCGTCTGGGCGCAGCCATGGGTCTCAGCAATTTTCGTTTTGTGGTTGCAGAACAAAACCTAAATGACGAATGGACTTTGGTTAGCCCTTATCGTTGGCCTGGCAACTCAGGTTGGGATTTGCTGCAGCCTGTGATGAAACGTATTTATCAATCAAATCCGCCTTTGGCCCTACAGGACTGGTTAAAGCAGGCCCAAATGGAGGCGGCCCGTTAAAGAGTGAAATAGATGATCGCGCCCTTATTACACAATAGGGGCGTTTGGTTTTACTTATGTACTCCATTAAAAAATACAATGAATAATCATATTCCCATAGCTAAAATTTAATTATATAGTTAAGGCTATATCTCATCGATGACGTCAAAGGAGAGCAAGTATGTCTAAATGTCCGTTCAGTCATTTAACCACCGCCGGCGGAGCCCCCGTTCCCAACAACCAAGACAGCCTTACCGCAGGGCCACGTGGTCCACTGTTAGCCCAAGATTTGTGGCTGAATGAAAAGCTAGCCAATTTTGTGCGTGAGGTCATTCCCGAGCGCCGTATGCACGCCAAAGGCTCTGGGGCCTTCGGAACGTTTACCGTTACCCATGACATTACCGCCTACACGCGTGCGTCTATTTTTAGCGAGATTGGGAAAAAAACCCCTATGTTTGCTCGCTTTTCTACTGTAGCTGGCGAGCGTGGTGCGGCCGATGCTGAGCGCGATATTCGTGGCTTTGCGCTAAAGTTTTATACAGAAGAAGGCAACTGGGATATGGTGGGCAACAACACCCCCGTTTTTTTTATGCGCGACCCGCTTAAGTTTCCAGACCTAAACAAAGCCGTAAAACGTGATCCGCGCACTAATATGCGCTCCGCCACTAATAACTGGGACTTCTGGACGCTACTGCCTGAGTCCATGCACCAGCTCACTATTTTAATGAGTGATCGCGGTATTCCTGCTTCGTATCGCCATATGCATGGATTTGGCTCTCACACCTATAGCTTTATTAACGCTAACCAAGAGCGTTTTTGGGTCAAGTTTCATTTCCGCACTCAACAAGGCATTAAAAACCAAACCGATACCGAGGCAGCAGCTACTGTGGCCACAGACAGAGAAAGCTTCCAACGTGATCTGTATGACAGCATCGAGCAAGGCAGCTATCCTAAATGGACCCTGTATGTACAAATCATGCCTGAACACGAAGCCAAAACAGTACCCTATCACCCTTTTGATTTAACCAAAGTCTGGCCTAAAGGCGACTACCCATTAATTGAGGTCGGCGAATTCGAATTAAACCGTAATCCAGATAATTATTTTGCTCAGGTTGAACAAGCGGCTTTTGCTCCAAGCAACCTTGTCCCAGGCATTAGCTTTTCGCCAGACCGTATGTTGCAAGCGCGTTTATTTAACTACGCTGATGCACAACGTTATCGTTTGGGGGTTAATCACTCTCTGATTCCTGTAAATCAAGCCCAATGCCCGGTATTTAGTAATCATCGTGATGGTCAAATGCGTGTAGACGATAATTTCGGCAGTCGACCCCATTACGAGCCCAATAGCTTTGGTCAATGGCAGCAGCAGCCCCATTTTGCTGAGCCAGCCCAAAATATAGAGGGAGCTGCTGATCACTGGGACTTCCGTCAGGACGATGACGATTATTTCAGCCAGCCTCGTGCTCTTTTTCACCTGATGACACCCGAACAACAACAGGTACTTTTTACCAACACCGCAAACGCAATGGGCGACGCATTAGATTTTATTAAATACCGTCACATTCGTAACTGTTATTTATGTGACCCCGCTTATGGTGAAGGCGTAGCAGCCGCACTAGGCATGACAGTTGCGGAGGCTCAACAAGCACGTGCCAATGACCCCGCCTTAGGTCAGCCCGGTTTACTTTGACATCCTCCCCGCCCTAAAGGGCAAGGATTCCTACGGCGCTCAGGCGCGGCATTGAGCCGCCTCTGAGTCGCTTCGGTGGGTTCCTGCTGCTGGCGGCCTGACTGCACCGCTCACTTCACAGGCGAACTGGGCGTGTCCCGCCCTTAATACATTGATCGCGCCGACCACATCGGCGTGTTCCTCAAAACGGCATTGCACACAAGCAAAAGCCGCTTGCGTAGAGCGATTTTCTTTACTGCAATGCCCACACTCAGGGCAGGTCTGGCTAGTGTAGTGCGGCGGCACCGCCACCAGCCACCCCCCTGCCCACGCCAACTTGTAATCCAACTGACGACGGAACTCGAACCACCCTTGATCCAGAATGGCTCTATTTAGGCCGGACTTCGCCCGAACGTTTCGCCCCGGCTCACCTGCCGTACCCGCTGCCGATCTAGACATATTCCGTACCTGCAGGTCCTCTATACACACCATCGCGTGGTTTTGGCTGATCGTGGTGGAGCACTTGTGCAGATAGTCGCGGCGGGCGTTACCGATGCGGGAGTGAATACGCTGGACGCGGACTTTCGCCTTCTTCCAGTTGTGGCTGAATTTTACTTTACGGCTTAATGCTTGCTGCGCTTTGCGCAACGCAACCTCGTGCTTCTTAAAACTATTGAGCGGCGCATAGTACGTGCCGTCCGAGAGCGTGGCAAAGCGCGCCACACCCATATCGATACCAACCGCTGACGTGCCTTGTGGAACCGGTGGCTCGACGTCCCGTTCGGTCTGAATACTGATGAACCATTTACCCGCTTTATGACTTACCGTGACGTTCTTCACCGTACCCAACACGTCGCGGCTGTTGCGATAGCGTACCCAGCCCAGTTTCGGCAGAAAAACACGGCTGTTCTCCTGATCGAGCTTGCAACCTTGTGGATAGCGGAAGCTATCCGATTGCCCTTTTTTCTTGAAGCGTGGAAAATCAGCGCGTTGGGCAAAGAAGTTTTTGTAGGCGCGCTCTAGGTCTTTTAACGCTTGCTGTAAGCTCTGGCTTGGCGAGTGTTTCAGCCATTCTGTTTCCTTGTCTACCTTCCAAGCAGGCAGGAAATTAGCCAGAACGGTATAGCTGAATCGAGTCGTATTGTCGGTGGCATAACGGTCTTTTTGCCACGCCAACGCCTTGTTAAACACGAAACGGCACGCACCGGCAAAGCGGCGCATATCGCGTCGCTGAGCACCGTTGGGCTTGAGTTCGTATTGATAGGCTTGCAATCGTTTCATACTAATAATGATACTTGCCCTATGAAGAAAAACAACGACATTCGACACGGTAGACACTGTGTTTTTAACATGCACGTTCACTTGGTCTTTGCCGGATGATTCGCAAAAAGAAGTATCCGAGCATTCACAACAAACTATGGGGTGGTGCTCTCTGGTCGCCTAGTTACTTTGCTGGAAGCTGTGGCGGTGCGCCTATTGAGATCGTCCGACAACACATTGAGCAACAACAGACGCCAAGCGGATACGAAGACGCTAGCGCGTCCGCGCTATTCATCCCCGCCCTGAACGGCGGAGTTTTCCGCGCAATCTGATAAAAACTAAAGGTGCGGCCTGCGCCGCACCATTACCTACCCCCATTATTTGACTGAGCGACGACGTTTTGTCGCTTTTTTCTTTGTTGGTTGCCAAGCGCTGCATAAACCTAAGGCGCAAGCGATAGTAGCAAAGCGCGTCTGTATCGCCTCGGAGGCATTGTTTAAATCGTGTAACTCTGCAATTTCAGCTACCGCATTCCAAATAAGCTGACGTTGTTGCGCAGATGGAACTAGCTTGGGAATGGCGGCTATGGCTTCCTCTGGATATTGCTGCATCACACTCCATTGCTCACGCAAGGTGGCTTTTAGTTTATCCAGACTAGGTAATTGGCATCCTTGCACCTGCTCCTGACTTAAGCGTTTTAATAAGTTAAAGGCTCGCTCATCCACAAAACTGCTTTTCTCCGCCATATAAATCAATATGCGCGCTAAAGCAGCTGCGCTATCGCCCTGGTTAATCTGCAAGTAACTGACCTGTTTGCGCAAAGCTTTTAGCTCATTTTGTAGCGCCACATCACGATCAAGTAAATACTGTGATGGCATGTGGCTATTGTCCAAACCAAGCAAGGCGCGTAGCCATGGTGCGCCGTAGATCTGCTGAAAAGCCACCTCAATACTTTGGTCGCGTATATCTCTGTATGTATCCCAACCACGAACCATGCTCTCACTAAACCATTGTTCCATATCACTAAAGAGATTAGGACCAAGGATCGGTTGGCGCTGTGCCTTGGCCTGTGCGGCGAGCGGCATCACCGCTAAGGCCACTGGATTTAAGCTAGACCAACTATAACGGCTAACACGTTTTGGGTGCAAAAGCCGTAATGCCTGAGCAGACCACGCTGTAGAAACCTGCCTAACCAAAGGCGAAACAGCCAGATCATAGACATGCTGATTCACTTGCGATACTCGCTCTACCACCTCAAAGGCTTTCTCATCCTCGCGACCATCGTCGAAAGCACGTAAATCCTCAAAACTGCGAGACTCAAATCGAATGGTATGACGCCCTTCAACAAGTTCAACAAAAGGCATGTCTGGATGTAAGTCTTCAATACATGCCTCGTACAGGCCTGGCGGTAACAACTCAATTAAGTCCAGCACATTAAATAAAGTGCTATGCTCTCGATTGGCAACAGTGGCCGACACAAAAATGCCCAAATGGCCTGTGCTTTGATGGATGTTATAGACAATCACTTGCTCGTGCAGGCGTAAGTCTTCTTCGTCTTTGTATAAATCCAGAATCCAATTGAGCGCTTGAGCAGGAGGGGTAATGTTATCGCCCGCTGAAGCAAACACCACGATAGGACTGCGTATGTTTCTGGGGTTAATTAAACCGTCTGTGGTGGGGTCGGGCAGCTCTGCCCTGGAGAGCCGGTTGCCCACAAAGAGGTTCTGTACAATCCAATCCATTTCTTGGCGAGTCATGTAAAAAGGTGCAGACCACCAGCGATCAAACTCCAAGTAACGTTCGGCCTCGGTGTCGATTTGAGAAAAAAGACGGTAGGGTTTAGTCCAAAACGTATTGGCTGGGTTTAGATTTTCAAAGTTATCAATTAAATAGGCCCCATCAAATACACCCTGTCCCAAATCACTAGCTAAAGAGCTAAGCCAAGAGCCTCCTAGCATACCGCCGGTGTAACGCATTGGGTTTTGGGCACCAGTCCGTCCTGCCCAGTAAGACAAAGGCGAGCCTGCCAACATAATAGGACCCACCAATTCGGGCGCAGCACTGGCTAACATAAATAATGCCCAGCCCCCCTGACAATTACCCACCACAAAAGGTTTACCACACGTGGCTGGAGGGTGACGTTGCGCTACCACCTCTAAAAAATACTTTTCTGCTTTCAGCACATCAGCAATAGATTGCTTGGGCTCGGGATACGGTGCAAAGGTCACAAAATAACACGCATGCCCTTTTTCTAAAGCTAGCCCCACCTCAGAATGAACTTTAGAGCCAGCTACACCTGGGCCATGACCTGCACGCGGGTCAATCACTACAAAAGGTCGTTTGGTGGGATCAGTGGGGCTGTGCTCGGGTGCGCAGATACGCAACAAGCCATAATTGACCGGTTGAGGTAAATCGAGCCCATCCGCAATTAACTCATGCTCAAACACCAACACGGGGGGACTACCTTCGCTTGTGTGCTCAATATACTGATCGCTCGCTTGACGCATTACATCTAAATACAGCCATGAGCGTTGCTGTACATCCAGCATGTAATCTAAAGCCTGACGGCCTAATTCGGTCCACATGTGCTACTCCTTGAAAGGAAGACGACGCAGAAAAAGACGGAATAGGCAATGAGCTTCTAGCTAGGCAACGATGAGATTGGAGCTAAAGCTCTGCCTGTACGCGTTGATATTGCACTGCAACATATACTATAGCAGCAGTTGCTGAATTGTGCGTAAAAGCACAACCCAGTGCTTGATTTACGGTATCATTAGCTGCATTTGAGCCACGGCTCCCTTCTGTATCACACATGTGTATTTTCTATGAATGCCTCTCTTAACTCCCGAGACTTACTTGGCTTGGGCTTCATGACGTTTGCGCTTTTTTTAGGTGCAGGCAATATTATATTTCCGCCCCAAGTCGGACAACTAGCGGGTAACACCATTTGGTCTGCAGCGTTAGGTTTTTTGCTAACAGGCGTAGGGCTGCCCTTATTGGCGGTAGTCGCCTTGGCGCGCATAGGTGGTGGCCTAAATACCGTCACTCAGCCCATTGGCAAGGTAGCAGGTGCTGTTTTTGGCACCTTAATTTACCTGACTATAGGCCCACTCTTTGCTACACCTCGCACCGCGACAGTGTCTTATTCAATTGGGTTTGTGCCTTTTGTTGGTGAGAGTGAGTTGGCGTTAGCCATTTACAGTGCCGTGTTTTTTCTTATTGTGATGCTGATTTCACTTTACCCAGGGCGATTATTGGATACAGTAGGAAAGCTCATTACCCCTATTTTGATCTTAGGACTTAGTGCGTTAGCTATCGCCGCCGTTTTCTGGCCTGTAGGTAGTGTTACGTTGCCTTCAGGTCCCTATACAGAGCATGCGTTTGCAGAAGGCTTTACTCAGGGTTATCAGACCATGGATGCGTTAGCCGCCTTGGTGTTTGGCATAGTCATTATTAAAGCCATCAGCGATAAAGGCATTACAGATACGCGTCTTTTAACACGCTACACCATTATTGCAGGTCTTATTGCCGCCATTGGCTTAGCTTTGGTCTATGTATCGTTAATTTGGCTTGGGGCCAGCAGTGGCGTGCTCGCGCCGAATGCGCCCACTGGAGCGCCTATATTGAACGCGTTCGTCAACCACAGTTTTGGCCCATTAGGCAATCTACTGTTGGCCTTAGTGATTGTTTTAGCCTGCCTAACCACAGCGATTGGCTTAATTTCAGCCTGTGGTTTGTACTTTAGCCAATTACTGCGTATTTCTTATCCCAAAGCAGTAGTGCTATTAAGCCTGATTAGCATGCTCATTGCCAACCAAGGCCTGACTCAACTGATCGCCATTGCTGTACCCGTCTTATTGACGCTGTACCCCATTGCTATTGCATTGGTGCTGCTGTGTCTAGCCATGTCGTGTTGGCGTCATCCACCTAGCGTCTTTATTCCTACACTAGGCGTAGCGGCTTTGTTCGGCTTAATGGACGGATTACGAGCGGCGGATATAGGAGACTTTTTACCACATTGGCTACACGCCTTGCCTGGCGCATCACTAGGCTTAGGATGGGTGCTGCCTGTTTTAGTTACCTTATGCCTAAGTGCTGGCGCCAGTCGATTTTTAGCGCCTAAAGGCTAATACGGTTTTTCTTTCAATCGAGAACAATCCCATGGTCTCGAATAACAGCCCCAGGCGATCAAGTATCAGCGGATGTCACCACACCCAAACGCAAAAAAGCCCGCCTAAAAATAGGCGGGCTTTTAAAATCTTTGGCGGACAGAGAGGGATTCGAACCCTCGGTACGCGTAAACGTACACACGCTTTCCAGGCGTGCACCTTCAACCACTCGGTCACCTGTCCTTTTGCATTCGGCAAAGAATAGTATTATAAGTCTTCTGCCTTAAAAAGCAAGGGTTATTTGTTTTGTAAAGACATCATACGCTCTACATAGCGCGCAATCGCATCCACTTCTAAGTTGACCCTAGAACCTTTTTGTAAGTGTTTTAATGTGGTGACCTCGACAGTATGGGGGATCAAATTAATACTTATTTCACAGCCTTGGTCTAGATCTACCACTTCGTTCACCGTCAGACTGACCCCATTTACCGTTACGCTACCTTTATAGGCCAAGTATTTGGCTAGCTCAGTGGGGGCAATAATACGCAGCTCGTAAGATTCACCTACGGGTGCCATACGTGACACGTGCCCTACCCCATCGACATGCCCAAGCACCATATGACCATCTAAGGTATCTCCAAGCCGCATAGCATGTTCTAAATTGACCGCGCCGATTTGATCCAATCCCGCTGTACGGTTCAAGCTTTCTCGCGAAATCTCAATGCTAAATGCCTGCGGCTCTAACTCGACCACCGTCATGCAGGCGCCTTGGATAGCAATTGAATCCCCTAACTTACACCGTTGTAAATCAAAGTCAGCGGTTTCAATACGTAAACGTAAGCCGGCCTCGTTATCGTGGGTAGCTAGGGGCTGTACGTGGGTGATTTGCCCAACGGCACTCACAATTCCTGTAAACATTTACTGCTCCTCAATCTGTATTTGCGTGTAAAGCTGCTGCCAATGCTGTGCATGACGCATTTGTATTCGAACATCAGCGCCAACAAGCTGGGTTTCCACCATTTCCATTCGTCTGGCGTGAGCTAAATCGGGTAAAGGATCTAGGTACATCAAAGGGCGACCTGGTCCCAATACGACAGGGGCAATATAGCTGAGGATGGCATCTACTTGCCCTGCTTGCCACAAAGCGCCATTCAGTTGAGCACCTGCTTCGGTGTGCACCTCGTTAATTTGCTGCTTGCCTAGCCAATGCATCAAATAAACCAAGTCCACCTGACCGTCTGGGGTGGCAGGCAGGGTGATGAGCTGGGCATTTTTATCTGCCAGTTGCGCTGCTAACTGGGCATTTGACTGAGTCGTAAATACCCAAACCGGATCCCCATTAAACAGCGCTGCATCAGGTGAAATACGCAATTGGCTATCGACCACGGCACGAATAGGCTGACGAGAGGTAGGTATATCACGCACATTTAATAATGGGTTATCGGCTAAGCATGTGCCTATCCCCGTTAATACCAAGCAACTGCGCGCCCGAAAATGTTGCCCATCTTGGCGCGCCTCTGGGCCAGTGATCCATTTTGACTGCCCTGAGGTCAAAGCGGTCTGCCCATCTAAAGAAGAAGCCGTTTTTAACCATAGCCACGGCCTACCACGTACCATGCGTGCGACAAAACCAATATTCAACTCAAAAGCGGCTTCTTGCTCTATACCGACAAGAACCTCTATGCCCGCCTGCTTTAGTGCGGCAATGCCTTGACCAGCGACCTGAGGGTTGGGGTCAGCCATTGCAATGACAACGGCCTTAGGGCGAGCTTGAATCAGTGCCTGTACACACGGCGGAGTGCGACCATAATGGGAACACGGCTCAAGTGTGACATACACCGTCGCCTGTGCTAAAGAATAACCCGCCTGTCGGGCGGCCCGTAGGGCCATGACTTCCGCGTGTGCTCCGCCTGCTGGTTGAGTCGCGCCCGTTGCCACTACTGTATTATCAATAACAATGACGCAACCAACGCGCGGATTAGGACTGGTCACATACAAGGCGGTGCGCGCAGCCTGTAGGGCTTGTTGCATGAAAAACGAATGCATCACGCTTTTTCGCTATCCCCATCTTGCATCGCGTCAATGGCTTCAACAAACTCGCGGATGTCATTAAAACTTTTGTATACCGAGGCAAAGCGGACATAGGCGACTTGGTCTAATTTTTTTAATTGTTCCATGACGAGTTCGCCGATCTGTTCGGTAGTGACTTCGCGCTCGCCACTAATAAGTAAACCTTCAGTAATCCGAGCTACAGCGGCATCGACCTCGGGCGTAGGCACCGAGCGTTTACGTAGTGCGAGATCCATACTAGCGCGCAAGCGGTTCACATCAAACTCCATGCGACTTCCGCTGCGCTTGACTACTGCTGGCATCATGAGATCTGCCCGTTCGTAGGTGGTAAACCGACGCTCGCATTTTGCACAGCGACGCCGCCGCCGGATGGCGCCGCCGTCTTCTGATACGCGTGAGTCTACGACTTGAGTGTCATCATAACTACAGAACGGACATTTCATAAGCAGTGCGCCCTGCTAAGGGCGTAAAAATTAACGGTACACGGGCAAGCGTGAAGTTAATTCATGTACACGGCTGCGTACGTTTGCCAAGTTTTCTTCGTCATTAGGATTATCTAAGACATCGGCAATAAGATGAGCCGTTAATACACAATCGTCTTCAGTAAAACCACGCGTCGTTACAGCTGGCGTTCCTAAACGCACGCCACTGGTCACAAAGGGTGACTCGGGATCGTTAGGAATAGAGTTTTTGTTGACGGTGATATGGGCTTTGCCTAGGGCTTCCTCGGCTTGTTTACCGGTTAGACCTTTGGAACGTAAATCGACCAACATCAAGTGACTTTGGGTGCCATTTGACACAATACGTAAACCACGCTCTACCAAGGTACGGGCTAAGGCATCGGCATTTTTAATGATTTGGGCGGCGTAGTCTTTGAAGCTGGGCTCTAGGGCTTCTTTGAAGGCAACCGCTTTACCTGCAATGACATGCATTAGAGGACCACCTTGAATGCCGGGGAAAATAGCAGAGTTAATGATTTTCTCGTGCTCGGCTTTCATCATAATGACGCCACCACGTGGACCACGTAAGGATTTGTGCGTGGTAGAAGTCACGAAGTCGGCGTGTGGTACAGGGTTGGGGTATTGGCCACCGGCCACCAAGCCAGCATAGTGGGCAATATCTACCATAAACAACGCGTTGTTTTCCTTAGCGATACGGGCAATGCGCTCGAAGTCGATATGTAAGGAGTACGCGGAAGCCCCTGCAACAATAAGTTTTGGTTTGTGCTCTTTAGCGAGGGCCTCGAGTTGGTCGTAATTAAGCACTTCATTTTCATCAAGACCATAAGAAATGAAGTTGTACAGTTTTCCAGACGCATTGACTGGGGAACCATGGGTGAGGTGCCCCCCTTCGGCTAGACTCATACCCAGAACGGTATCGCCAGGCTTGAGCACAGCCATGTACACACCCTGATTGGCTTGTGAGCCAGAGTTAGGTTGCACGTTAGCGGCCTCAGCACCAAAAATTTGTTTGAGACGATCAATAGCAAGCTGCTCTACGATATCTACGAATTCACAACCGCCATAATAGCGACGACCAGGATAGCCTTCTGCGTATTTATTTGTCAGCTGAGAGCCTTGGGCTTGCATGACAGCAGGGCTAGTGTAGTTTTCAGAGGCAATAAGTTCGATATGCTGCTCTTGGCGCACGTCTTCTTTTTGCATGGCTGCCCAAAGTTCTGGGTCAGCAATATCGAGAGTATGAGAACGATCAAACATGAAAGATCCTAACTAAAAAGAGGGCATAAAGTCAGCATTTTACCGCTTTAGTAGGTTTTAAGCTGAAAAAAACGGCTTCTGTGCAAAAAAACCCTAAAAGCCAATTTTAACGGTAATTAAGCGCTATTGTTTTCATGGGTGTGAAATCAGTGGATTTTACGCCGCGCCTAGACGTGGGTTTAAGGTATAGGTACCAGTAATACTGGCCTGAGCCAGAATATGCGGAGTAATGGCCTTCAGGACTTGGGCGCCGTTAAACTTGCCCTCGAGGGGGACACGGTCGATGTCTAGCGCATACACCGTGAAGCGATAATGATGAATGAGGGAGTCGTTCCATGGCGGGCACGGCCCGTCGTAACCGAAATAATCGCCGTTCATATCATGGTCATGTGCAAACCATTGCGTGAAGTCATTTAAGCCTTGGCGCGTGCCATCTAGGGACAGAGGACCCGATTTACCACGGGGGGTGATGCCCTGTGCATAGCTGCCCTCGGCAATTTCCCGAATATTGGGCGCCACGTCTACTAACACCCAATGGTAAAAGTCAGTACGGGGCAAGTCGGAAGGCACCTCGCGGTCGGGCTGATTCACATCATCCGGCTGCGTAGGTACATCCGAATCTACACATAAAATCACAAAGGATTGAGTTGGCTCGGGAGCTTGGCTCCAGGCCAGGTGTGGATTGATATTATCTGCCAGAGCCACTTTGTTCTGAGCATCGTATTTCCCAAACGCATAACGCACTGGAATAACGGCTTGGTCGGAAAAAGAATCACTATGCAGTTTCATCACTTGCTCCTTGAGTAAAATCGTTAGGTTAAGGTTACACGAGCAAAGCGGCGTTTACCAACCTGGACGACGTAGGTACCGGCAGCCAGCTTAATGGCGCGGTCTTCGATACGGGTGCCGTCTACACGAACGCCGCCTTGAGTAAGGTTACGCTGGGCTTCGCTGCCTGATGCCACTAAACCGGCCTCGCGCAATACCGAAATAATGCCTAGTGGCGCACCCGCTAAGGTAACCTCGGGAATGTCCTCGGGGATCTCGCCGTGTTTAAAGCGTGCCTCGAAGCGTTGGAGAGCTTCGTCAGCATCGCGTTGGCTATGGAAGCGCGCAACGATTTCTTGGGCTAGAGCGACTTTTATATTGCGTGGGTTTTGGCCCGCTGCAATAGCGTCTTTGAAATTTTGGATTTCAGCCAAGCTGCGGAACGACAAGAGCTCGAAGTACGACCACATCAGCGTATCGGAAATCGACATGATTTTACCGAACATGGAATCAGCCGTTTCAGTAACCCCAATGTAGTTGCCCTTGGACTTAGACATTTTCTCTGTGCCATCTAAACCTACCAATAAAGGCATGGTCAAAATGCATTGAGGTTCTTGGCCGTATTCTTTTTGAAGCTCACGCCCTACAAGCAAGTTAAATTTTTGATCAGTTCCACCGAGCTCTAGGTCGGCTTTTAACTGCACCGAGTCATAGCCTTGAAGCAAGGGATAAATAAACTCGTGCACAGAAATGGGCGTGTTAGAGCTAAAGCGCTTGGTAAAGTCGTCGCGCTCCATCATGCGTGCTACGGTATAACGTGATGCGAGTTGGATTAAGCCACGGGAGCCTAATTGGTCTAGCCATGCAGAGTTATAAAGCACCTCGGTCTTGGACTGATCCAAAATCAAACTTGCCTGATCACAATACGTTTGGGCATTGGCCTTGACTTGCTCGGGCGTCAAAGGGGGACGCGTTGTGTTGCGACCGCTAGGATCACCAATAGTGGACGTGAAATCACCAATTAAAAAAACAACTTGATGACCTAAGTCTTGGAGCTGACGCATTTTATTTAGTACTACGGTATGACCCAAATGAATATCGGGCGCCGTAGGATCTAAGCCTAATTTAATGCGTAAAGGCTGGCCTGTAGCATGGCTACGTGCGAGTTTACGAGCAAACTCAGACTCCACGAGTAGCTCGTCGCAGCCACGTTTAACGATGGCTAAATCGGCCTCTACTGCTGGAGTAATGGGAGCGTCTTGTACTGACATAAGTAGACCTGATTAAAACTTTTCTTAAAAGGGTCGAAAAACCGGCGTAAATAAGCTAGGATAACGCTTGGGCCCAAAAACTGCACCTTCGTGCGCCTCTGGCTCAACACGCATCTTATCAAAAACGTTTGCGCAGAATACAGCTTCTGCCTAGAAACGTTTTTTCTCATTTTTGGCTTATCCGTTTAGATTGTAAACCGTTCTGTGTATTCCTACACGGAAAGGTCAATCTAAACCTAACATCGTACAAGGTTTTGGTCACATGCTTAACAAAGGGAATGACGGCACGTCTACCGCTCCCCAGCACACCAGCCCAAAGAAAAGTCGAATCGTAACAAAGACTCTACTGGTTCTTGCCTTCGGTTTATTTGCAGGGGCCGCGGCAATTGCCGTGGTTGAACCCACCGAAGAACCCACTATTTTTCAGGCTACTCAAGCTCTTGAGTTGCCTGCAGGCGTTACGCCCCTGGGTCTAAAGAACACTGAGCCTTACATCCAAGAAACACGCATTCGTCGTGGTGATACCCTCGCGGCGTTACTACAACGGCTTCAAGTCACTGCTCCCGGTCTACAAGCATTTCTTACTCATGATAAAAATGCTCGTTCTATTTATAAGCTCTACCCCGGACGCAGCCTTCAAGTCGCCTTAACGGATGACAACGACTTACTGTGGCTTCGCTATCATCACACTCCCACTGACAATGACAAAGGGCAAGCCGTTTCCAAATGGCTTGAGGTGCGCCCAGACGGCCAAGGTAGCTATATCGCTACCGAGCAGTCCATGGCTACCTCGACTCACATTCAAATGGCAGAGGGCACCATTAACTCCTCGTTATTTGGGGCCACAGATGCCGCAAATATCCCAGACTCTATTGCGCTGCAAATCCCAGAGATCCTAAGCTCTAAAATGGACTTCATGAAAGACCTACGCAAAGGTGATCGCTTTAGACTGGTGTACGAGACCCACAGCTACAACGGTCAACAAGTCGGCGCAGGAAAAATTCTAGCTTTAGAGTTTGAAAATCAGGGTAAAACGCATGACGCCTTATGGTTCACCCCAGACGGCCAGTCCGGCTCTTACTATGATTTTACTGGTCAAAGCTCCCAAGGTACGTTTTTACGCAACGCGTTGAAATTTACTCGTATCAGCTCCACTTTTGGTGGTCGCCGTCATCCCATTCATGGCAACTGGCGCAACCATAATGGTGTTGACTATGCGGCCCCCACCGGCACCCCCATTCATGCTACCGGCGACGGTGTCGTTACCTTTATTGGTAATCAAAACGGCTACGGTAAAACCATCGTGATCGAGCATCACAGTGGTTTCAGCACGTTATATGCCCACCAAAGTAAATTTGCAGCGGGCTTAAAACGCGGTGACACCGTTTCCCAAGGTCAATTAATTGGCCATGTCGGGTCAACGGGTTGGGCAACCGGGCCGCATTTGCATTACGAGTTTCGCATTAATAACAAGCCAGTCGATCCGCTTTCCGTAGAGCTACCCGTTGCGCGCGTATTAGATGCCAAGCAGCAAGCCGCTTTCAAGGCCACTGCACTGCAATACCGCTCCCAACTGGCTTTACTTAAAGGGCTAGACCAACCGTTAGTCGCCTCCTTAGATGACTAATCCTACCTCTAGCTAAACATGCTGTATATCGGCTTAATGTCCGGTACCAGTACCGATGGTGTAGATGCCGCCCTGTGCCGTATCTCTGCGGTGAACTCGGTAAAGGTACTCGCACATACTGCATTAAGTATGCCCGCCTCATTACGTGCTGAACTGTTAGCGCTAAATAGGGCGGGCCACAACGAACTGCATCGGGCGGCCTTGGCTGCCCAAGCTTTGGTGCGTCTATACGCCACAAGCTGCACAAAGCTATTACAAGAAAACGGCTTAACCCCAGCGGCGATTCAAGCCATTGGGGTCCATGGTCAAACGGTGCGGCATGCACCAGAGCTCGGCTATAGTTGGCAATTAAATGCCCCGGCCTTATTGGCAGAGCTCACTGGGATTGATGTGATTGCTGATTTTCGTAGTCGAGACTTAGCCGCTGGGGGCCAAGGTGCGCCTTTAGTCCCCCTTTTCCATCAGGCTATCTTTAGCAGCGCTCAAGCTCGCGTGGTGCTGAATCTGGGCGGCATGGCTAATATCAGCATTCTACGGCCCGGCCAACCCGCAATCGGGTTTGATACAGGCCCTGCCAATGCACTAATGGATGAATGGATTGATACCCATTTAGGTCAACGTTATGACGCTGCAGGCCAATGGGCCGCCTCAGCCCGCCCTCATTCGGGTTTGCTTGACCGCCTATTAAGTGAAAGCTGGCTGCATCAGCCACCGCCTAAGTCTACAGGACGTGATTTATTTAATTCGGCTTGGCTCGCCCAACATCTGGCTTATTATCCTGACCTTAGCCCTGCTACGGTACAAGCCACATTAGCCTTGTTTACTGCCCGTAGTATTGCATACGCGATTCGTGACTATGCTGCCGACAGCACTGAACTGATTGTGTGTGGGGGTGGCGCCTATAATTGCCATTTACTTGACCTATTGGCTCAAGAAATAAAAAAACCCGTCTACATCAGTGACGGGTTTGGGATTGGCGCCCAAGAGGTCGAAGCCGCTGCGTTTGCTTGGCTGGCCTATGCGTATCAGCATGATATTCCTGCTAGCCACCCAGCGGTAACGGGGGCTACCCATAGCCGCTTGCTTGGGGCTTGGTATAAAGCGTAGTGGTTACACCGTAAAAGATGAGCCGCAACCACATGTGGTGCTAGCATTTGGATTACGGATAACAAACTGAGCGCCTTCTAGGTCATCTTTAAAGTCAATTTCCGCGCCAACCAGATATTGAAAGCTCATGGGGTCAACCAGTAACTGCACCCCGCCTTTTTCAATAACGGTATCGTCATCATCCGTGACGTCATCAAAAGTAAAACCATACTGGAAACCGGAACAACCACCGCCTTGTACGAAAACACGTAGTTTTAGATCGGGATTGCCTTCCTCGAGCAATAGCTCGCGTACTTTTTCAACAGCGGGATCAGTAAAGCTCAAGGGAGCTGGCGGAGCCTGTAGATCGACCGTTTCAGTTAGGGTATTCATAAGAAACTCCTACAACGAATAAATAGGTAACTCTAGTAGTTTAAGCCTTAATCATCTGCTGCCGCAGCAGAACTAGGCACTAGATCAATTTTGTGGGTGGCACGCAACTGCTTGCCTTGGTAGATATGTAAAGTGACCGCCTCGATGCGCAGGCCATCTGGAACCGCTAATAAACCCGTTGTGCGTAAAAACTGATCAAACTCAATATCAGCCGTTGTGCTGGGTTCCTCGCCGGCAGTAGTTAACACTATGTTAACTGAATCTCCGTTTAGATGCCCATGAGCCGTAAATTGTATGTGCCCATTAAAGCGCGGCAGTGCTGCAGGACGCTGTAAAAGCAGCTTGTATCGTAAGGTCTCGGCCTGGGGCTCTAGATCTAGACCACGCACCTGGACAGGGCCTGCACCGGATAAAGGTAACAGATGCTCGTAAAAAGCTAGTTGTTCTTGAAGACGGCCTAGCTCGCGTTGGTTTTCCGTGAGGCGTTGCTGCAATGCGTCTTGGGTGGCTTGCTCTAAGGTCAGCTGGGTGTGCAGGCTTTGGTTTTGCAACTGCGCCTGCTGCAGTTGCTCTTGGGCACCTAGCCATTGGCTATGGACCTGTCTAAGAGAATCTAAGCGCTGCTGCTGCCAATACCAAGCAGAGCCCGCCCCAATGAGCAGGCCCACCAGCACCGCTATGAGCAGCCAACCCCAACGTAATGTGGGTGTAGAGGTAGGTGTTGTCATATTTATTTGACAAAATAAATAAAAACCAGTTCCCTCTTTTTGGTGTTGTTACACAATTAAGGCAAAATCGCGACGTGTTCGAGCCCAGTTTGTTCGGGTAAACCAAACATTAAATTCATATTTTGCACCGCCTGCCCCGACGCACCCTTTACCAAATTGTCTTGGGCAGCCATGATGATGAGTTGGTCGCCATGGCGTTGGATAGCAATACGGATTTTATTAGAAGCACGTACTGAACGGGTTTCAGGTATAACCCCTGCAGGCAATACATCCACAAAGTATTCATTAGCGTAAAACTGCTCGTAGAGGGCCTGAAAGTCTGTGTCCATGCCTTCGGGAGTAATACGCACATACAAGGTAGAGAACATACCGCGAATCATGGGGACTAAATGCGGCACAAAAGTGAGGTCGATATCCTGACCTTGGTTTAAGAGTTTAAGTTGGGCAGAAATTTCGGGGTGATGACGATGCCCACCTACACCATAGGCTTTAAAATTATCGCTGGCCTCGGAAAATAAGCTGCCCACAGCGGCTTTGCGGCCGGCACCCGACACACCGGATTTACAATCCGCTACCACACGGGCTTCTACTAGTGGCGTGCTGTGGCCCCATAATGGCGCTGTACCTAGTAACACGGTAACAGGATAACAGCCGGGGTTGCCCACTACCTGAGCCTTGGCGATTTTTTCACGATTGATTTCGACCAAACCGTACACCGATTGCGCCAAGATGTCGGGGCAGGCGTGGGGCATTTTGTACCATTTTTCGAACACCTTTGTGTCCTGCAAGCGAAAATCAGCGGCCAAATCAATGACCTTGACACCTTTGTCTAATAAGGCCTGGGCCTCGTTCATGGCCACGCCGTGCGGTGTAGCAAAGAAAACCACATCGCACTGGTCAAGCTGAGCCTCGTCGGGCGTTTGAAAAACCGCATCCACATGACCACGCAAACTAGGAAACATGTCGGCTACGGGCATACCGGATTCCTGACGCGAGGTAACGGCCACGACTTGCGCCTGTGGGTGTTGAGCGAGTAACCGCAGTAATTCCACACCGGTGTAACCGGTTGCACCCACAATACCGACTCGAATTGGCTTGGCATGTGTTGACGTAGACATAAGGCCCCTTTATGTGTAGCAAAAAAACAAGATAAGAATCTACTTATCATAAATGAAATAGCGTTTTTTGTGGGAATTAGGACGAGTTCATACGAATAAAAAAACCCCCAGCCGTAGCTGGGGGTTTTTGAGGCACCACAAGGGTGACGCAAAACAATTAGCGTTTGCTGAACTGTTTGCGACGACGCGCTTTGTGGAAACCCACTTTCTTACGCTCGACTTCACGAGCATCGCGAGTCACTAGACCGGCTTGTTTTAGCGCGGGCTTAAGTGTTTCGTCGAAGTCGATCAAAGCACGAGTGATACCGTGGCGTACCGCACCTGCTTGGCCGCTTTCGCCGCCGCCGTGTACGTTTACCTTGATATCAAATGACTCGAGGTGCTCGGTGAGAGCCAAAGGCTGACGCACAATCATGCGGCCTGTTTCACGAGCGAAGTATTCGTCTACAGGCTTGCCATTAACAACAATAGCGCCCGTACCTTTTTTGATAAATACACGTGCCACCGAAGATTTGCGGCGGCCGGTACCGTAATTCCAATTACCGATCATGACCTGTCCTTAGATTTCCAGTGGTTTAGGCTGTTGGGCGGAGTGCGGATGCTCTTCGCCAGCGTAAACCTTGAGTTTCTTGGCCATGGCGTAACCCAATGGGCCTTTAGGGAGCATACCTTTGACGGCTTTTTCTAAAGCACGGCCAGGGAAACGCTGTTGCATGGTTTCAAAGTTGGTCTCTTTAATACCACCTACATAACCTGTATGACGGTAGTATTTTTTGTCTTGGAGTTTGTTACCGGTAACGCGGATATCAGCTGCGTTAATAACAACAATGTAATCGCCAGTGTCAACGTGCGGAGTGTATTCGGGTTTGTGTTTACCACGTAGGCGGCGTGCAACTTCGCTGGCCACACGACCGAGGACTTTGTCCTTGGCATCAATCACAAACCACTCACGACGGACTTCATGCGGCTTGGCCACAAAGGTCTTCATGATAGGTTCCTAAATAAAAAGGCTATTCGCCATAAAATAAAAATTAGCCTATAAGCCAAGGCGTTATTTTTCGCCCGTACTAATAACAAATAGACTAAACCCTAAGATTCTACCACAAATGCCTTTTTTTCAAAGAAAAAAAGCCCCCAAAGCCAAGCAAAGGGGGCTTTTATGCGACAAATAGGCTTATTTACCGCGGTTTGCTAGGGCAATACCTAGGTAATTGTCGTAGGAACCTTCGGCCACACGGAACCAAGGTACTAGCTCGTCACGGAAGGCCATGTAGTTGTCGTGGATGCGCTTGAAGCGCTCGTCTTTCTCGCAGAACTCTTTGTAGAGTTCGTTAGAGGTTTTGAAGGAGGCATCCATAACGTCTCGGGGGAAGGCTTTTAGTACCGCGCCCCCTGCAATTAAACGACGCAGCGCCCCTGGGCTTTGGGAGTCGTAAATGGCTAACATATTATCGGATGCGGCACGTGCCGCTGTCGCCACCATGTTTTGATAAGCTTTAGGTAGCTCGTTAAATGCGTCTTGGTTGACGTATAGCGATACCTGAGCAGACCCTTCCCACCAACCAGGATAATAGTAATACTTGGCGACTTTCTGCAGGCCGAGCTTTTCGTCGTCTACTGGACCAACGAACTCGACAGCATCCAAGGTACCCTTTTCTAAAGAGGGGTAGATGTCCCCGGGGGGAACCTGTTGAGGCACGACGCCCATACGCGCTAAGACTTCGCCAGCAAAGCCAGCTGTGCGCATTTTCAAACCTTTTAGGTCGTCGACGGAGTTAATTTCCTTGCGATACCAGCCGCCCATTTGGGTACCCGTATTACCAAAGGGGAAGTTAACAATATTACGCGTCGCAAAGAGCTCGCGCATGAGCTTCATGCCATCGCCCTCGTACATCCAGGCATTCATTTGGCGTGAGTTTAAACCAAAAGGAACAGCTGTATCAAAACTGAACGACGGATCTTTACCATAAAAGTAGTAAGAAGCAGTTTGCCCCATTTCTACGGTGCGGTTTTCTACGGCGTCCATGACCTCGAAACCCGGCACAATTTCGCCTACAGGGTATAGACGCACATTGAAGTTTCCGTCAGAGATTTCAGTTAGCATCTTGACGAAAAGCTCTGCCGTGGAAAAGAGTGCTGGTAATGACGGCCCGTAAGTGGACGTCATTTTCCAATTTAGCTTTGGCAGGCTTTCAGCAATTGCTGGGGCTGCAACGACAGCAGAACCCGCCACAGCAGTCAAACCGGCTTTTTTCAAAAATGAACGACGCTGCATCGCGTGGAACCTCCATGACGTTCAATTAAAAAGATGACCAAAATATACTGGTCGCAACCATATCATACACCGCAGGTATTCAGAGTGTTATTAGGAATAGCCAGAAGGCTGAGCATTATCAGCCCCACTGTGCTAGCTGCCCGCCACCGCCATATTTTCTATCAAAATAGAGCCAGTCCGTTTACCCCCGCGGATCACTTCATCTGCGCCCACTGCCACCATGTGCTTGAACATGTGCGCTAAGTTACCAGCAATGGTGATTTCCTCTACGGCATGTTGAATTTCACCATTTTCTACCCAAAATCCAAAGGCCCCGCGTGAATAGTCGCCGCTTACGTAATTAATGCCTTGGCCAATAAGCTCGGTCACATACAGACCGGTACCTAGTTTTTTTAGCATTTGTGTTAGGTCATCCGTGGTATCGGTTTGGCTCGAGCGTAACGTGAGGTTATGCGCACCGCCGGCATTCCCTGTGGTGCGCATGCCCAATTTTCGGGCCGTATACGTAGACAGAAAATAACCGTTTAACACCCCTTGATCCACCACAACGCGATCGGTTGTTTTTACGCCTTCTGCATCAAAGGGCGCACTGCCTAAGCCAGCTAAAATATGCGGCTTTTCTATAATTTGGATATGCGGCGCAAAGACGGATTGGCCTAATTGATCAAGTAAAAATGATGTTTTTCTATACAATGCCCCACCGCTGGCTGCACGCACAAAAGAACCGAGCAACCCAGCGGCTAGTGTGGCATCAAATAGCACAGGGTAATGACCTGTTTTAATACGTTTGGCATGCAAACGTGCTAAGGTTTTTTGAGCGGCAATACGCCCTACTTCCTCGGGGCTGGCTAATAGCCGTGGCTTACGAGCGACACTATACCAATAATCGCGCTGCATGGCGTTGCCCTCGCCCGCAATGGGACTGGCGGAAATACTATAGCGACTGTAGGGGTAGCCACCTAAAAACCCTCGACTATTTGCCAAGACAAAATGGCCAACATTTGTGTCCAAGGCGGCGCCATCACTATTGGTGATTAACGGACTGTAATGCAAGGCCGCGCGTTCAGCGCGTAAGGCGAGGCGCGCAGCATGCTGAGCATCAATGGGCCATGGGCTATACAAGGCCAAATCAGGATAATGCAGTGCTAAATCGTCCGTATCAGGAAGGTCTGCCATCGCGTCTTCTGCTGTGTAACGAGCAATATGCCAAGCGGCTGCTACCGTGTCTTGGAGTGCTTTAACTGAAAAATCCGAGGTAGAGGCAGAGCCGCGTTTGTTGCCTGCAAAAACCGTTACACTTAAAGAACGATCACGAGTTTGTTCTATGGTTTCCACGTCTTGCTGCCGCACAGCGACTGATAAGCCCTGATTTTCTGCAATTTCTACGGCGGCGTCTGACGCACCTAACTGCTTGGCATGTTTTAATACATCATCCACCAACTGACAAAATCGCGATTGGTTTTCCGATATGGGCAAAGAAGAAATAGAAGACTGACTCATGGATACTCTTTAAAATGAAGCGAACTACACCGCTGATACTCTATTTATTATGACCGAAAATTACTTAGAACCCGATGAAAACGGCTATTCCGGCCCTAGCAAGTCACAAGTAAAGCGCGATATGCATGCCTTGCAGGATCTAGGCAAGCAATTGGTAGAGCTTTCTAATGACAAACTAAACAAGCTCAACCTAAACGATACCCTGTTAGCCGCCATCAAAGAAGCTCAACGTATTACCGCACGTGAAGGTAAACGCCGTCAACTCCAATATGTGGGCAAGCTCATGCGCTTTGAAGACGCCGATGCCATTCGCCACCAACTAGACATTTGGGAGAACGGCTCTAAGGAACAAGCTAAAGCCATGCACCGACTCGAGGCCTTGCGCGATGTGCTGATGCGCGACGATGCTGCCTTGACCTTATTTTTTGAGGAATTTAACCCCGCCGACCCTCAGGCGTTTCGTAGTCTGGTTCGTAGCGCTCGCAAGGAAAGCCAACAAAACGAGCAGCTTCCCGAAGGCAAAGAGCCTCAGCGCAAGCAGTACCGCCAACTTTTTCAAGCCATTAAATCTATTGTGGAGCAATCAGACCGTTCATGAGCACAGAATTAGAATGCATTGAGATTTCAACCTCAACCAACCCGCAGTTTGCCGTTATTTGGTTACATGGTTTAGGGGCAGATGGTAATGATTTTGCCCCTATTGTTCCTGAGCTAGGTATAGATGATATCCCTATTCGCTTTATTTTCCCTCACGCCCCCGTCATGCCTATTACTATTAACAATGGCATGGCAATGCGAGCTTGGTACGACATTTACATGATGGACTTGGTACGACACGAGGATGAAAAAGGGCTACGGGACTCTCAACTTTTAGTTCAGGCCTTAATTGCCCGCGAAAATGCGCGCGGTATTCCGACTGAACGTATTGTGTTGGCAGGCTTCTCTCAGGGCAGTGCGATGACGTTGCAAACAGGCTTACGCCTAGAGGAACAATTAGCCGGCATGGTGTGTCTATCGGGCTATTTACCCTTGGCGGGCAAGACCAGCACCGAACGCCATCCCGCTAATGCCACCACGCCTATTTTCATGGCCCATGGCACACAAGACCCAGTGGTCCCCATCGAACGTGCGCAGGAATCCAAGGCGCTATTGGGTGAATTGGGTTACGACATTGAGTGGCACACCTATCCTATGCCTCATTCTGTGCACCCCGACGAGGTCAGTGCGATAGGTGATTTTTTGAAAAAAGTGTTGGTGAAATAATAGGCCGCCGCAAAAGCTAACTAGCTTGTTGCGGCAGCTCTAACCACACACGGCGCAGGCTTGGGTCGTATTTATCCATGTCGTCTTTAAAGCCTAAATGCTTTAATAGCCCAAGCATGGCATAGTTTGAAGCAAGCACATAACCGTCTATATAACTCAGCCCTTGATGCGTAGCGGCCTGAATTAATGCCCGCATCATTTGTACGCCTAGCCCATGGCGCTGCCAATCATCCGCTACTACCAATGCATATTCTGCCCCTACGCCGTCTCGGTTGCGTAAATAATGGGCAAAGGCAATGACTTGATCGCCCTCGTCTTTGTTTGAAGTGTGATGTGGAATCGTAGCCACTAAAGCAAGCTCACGATCGTAATCAATACGTGTGTAGCGACTTAGCATAGAGGCAGAAAGTTCGCGCATCATCGACACAAAACGCATATAGCGGCTCTCTTCGGACAGATTGCGTACGAATTCTTGTAAGGCTTGGGCGTCTTCGGGGCGTATAGGACGTAGCGCCCATCTTTGCCCAGAACTAAAGTGATGCTGCTGCACCAAATAACGCGGATATGGATGAATAGCCATATGTGAGTAACCGGTGTGCTCAGGCATTGTAGTGACGGCCTGTGCATGCAGCTCAATCACTAACTGCGAGGCATACAAGCCGCTAGGACTAAGCCAAAGTGGGTCTATATGCACGCCTTTCACAGCGGGGATTTCGCTGACTAATTCAGATAAACGCTCTAGGGCTTGTTGCAGTTGGGCATAAATAGCGCCGCCCGCCTCAGCACCAAGACGCTCTTGCCAGATTGGAGCCCGCTCAATCAAATGACGCGCCAGGTACCGGTTTAATGGTGGCAAAGCAACAGACGTGCGGCTATTGAGAAACTGTAATTGGCTTTGAGCCGCCCCAAAAACAATATATGGCCCATAGTGTTCATCGGTATAACTATGCACACTGGTGGGGGCCAGACTGGGCAAGGTTTGGGGTAGCGCCTGCGTTTGTATAGGAATTTGAAAATACCCCAATAGTTGTGCGCAATCTGCCTCGTCCATATAACGCACCCCTTGTTGCTGTAAGGCCGTAATTAAGGCTCGGGCGGCACGCAGCTGTGCCGGACGACCTAATGATTCGGCGGGCAATATTTGCTGAGCTAGGCGTTGGTTATGGTAGTAGGAAGCCAACGTATTAATCGCGTCGATGGCGGCATCCGGTGTGCGCATGGCGGGTATACCCGCCTGCTCTAAACGGTGACGTAAAGGTCGCATTGAGGCCTCACCCACAAAGCAGCTCATTAACGGCTTATAAAGCGTGGTACTCATTTTCAAAATAGAGTCAGCAATTTGGCTGAGATCGGCATAAGGATCGGGGGCGATCAATACCAAAATACCATCTACTTGCTCGTCTACCGCTAAACTTTCGATGACTTGCTCTATGTAGTCCGTTGTCCATGGCGCATAGCGAGCAATCGGATTTTGCAAACGGTCTGTGGGCAAGGCCATACGCTCTAGAGCATGGCGGGTTTTGGTGCTGAGCGTGGCGAGTTCTACGATCGTGCCATGACGCATAATATCGACAGCCAGTTGCGCCACCCCATCGCCATTGGAAACAATAGCAATGCGTGAACCTTTAACGCGACGTTTTAGACTTAATACTTTAAGGGCCGCATAGAGCTGCATCAGATAACGGACGCGGATGGCGCCCACCCGACGCATTAAGGCACTGAAGACTTCCTCGCGTGCGCGCAACGCTGGCCCTTCATGGATACCGCCCGCTTTCAATACAATAATTGGTTTGGCGGCGGACGCCGCATAAATCGCACTGGCAAACCGCCTAGCCATAGGGTGGCTGTGTAAATACAACACAATACTATCGGTTTGGGCATCAACGGCTAAATAATCCAACACAGCCGCCAAATCCACATCCATTTCCTCGCCCAAATCCACCACAGTTGAAAACCCCACTTGGGCATTTTCATTCCAATCGAGCAGAGCGGTGGCAATGGTGCGCGACTGCGACACCACAGCAATTTTGCCTGCTTGAGGGGCGACAGGATGAATACTGGCATTTAGTTTTCCCCCTGGACGCATTAAACCAAATGAACGTGGCCCTAATACTAAGCAGTGCTGTGCCTGAGCCCAGGTTGTTAGTGAAGCAATAAGCTGCGCGTCATAGGGTTGACTAGAGGAGTGGGTCAATAAACTCAAAGCGCGAGGACGCCATGCAGACAAATGCTGGAGCACATCGAGCAGTTGATCCGCCGGTACGCATACCACCGCTAAATCCCATCGCGTCTCTCCCCCATCTTTACTGGGCCACGCTTGATGGGGATCATAGACCACATGGTGCAAGGTCACTGTCGCATCAAACTGCAAATGACATCGGGCATCAGGGCTGACGACGGTAATGACGGATTGGGGCTCAAATAAAGCGGCTAAACGATGGCGTACTATCATCTTGGCAACCTCGGGGTGATTTTCTTTTTCAGTTTGTTCTGCGCAATTACGTTCAGTCTATTAAAATAAAGGAAATTTGTCCGCGTTAACGGGCATTCTCTTCTTTTGATTGCTATGAGTTTATGACTACTACTATCCGTACCCGCTTTGCTCCCTCACCAACCGGCTATTTGCATTTAGGTGGGGCTCGTACCGCATTGTTTTCATGGGCATTCGCACGTCATCACAACGGTGTTTTTGTACTGCGTATTGAAGACACCGATCTAGAACGCTCTACCCCCGAGGCAGTACAAGCTATTTTAGAGGGCATGGATTGGCTAGGGATGCAGGCCGACGAAGGCCCGTTTTATCAAATGCAGCGCAATGCGCGTCATAAAGAAGTGATAGCACAACTCCTGGAGTCAGGTCACGCCTATTACTGCTACAGTACCCCCCAAGAGGTCGAGGCCATGCGCGAAAAAGCACGCGCATTAGGTTTAAAACCCCGTTATGACGGCACATGGCGTCCTGAACAAGGTAAAACGCTGCCTGCTATCCCTACTGATCGCCAACCTGTGGTGCGTTTTAAAAGCCCACAAACCGGTGTAACAAGCTGGGATGATATGGTTAAAGGTCGTATTACGATCGCTAACGATGAACTCGATGATCTCATTATTGCTCGCGCCGACGGCACCCCTACCTATAACTTTTGTGTGGTTGTGGACGACTGGGATATGGCCATTACCCACGTGATTCGGGGCGACGACCATGTGAACAATACCCCGCGCCAAATTGTCATTCTCGAAGCCTTAGGGGCAACGGTTCCTGTGTATGGCCACGTACCTATGATCCTAGGGCCCGATGGGGAAAAACTGTCTAAACGTCACGGTGCCGTGAGCATTCTGGATTACGACCTGCAGGGCTATTTACCCGAGGCCATGCTGAATTATTTAGCTCGCCTTGGCTGGAGCCACGGCGATGACGAGATTTTCTCAGTCGAGCAGTTTGTCGAATGGTTTGATACCAAAAACCTCAGCCGCTCAGCCTCACAATGGGATCCTAAAAAACTCAATTGGGTCAACGCCCATTACATCAAGCAACGTGATAATGCGGACCTAGCCGAACGGGTTGCACCACGCATTAAAAAATTAGGCGGTAACCCAAGTGCCACCGACCTAAGTGCCGTCATGGAGCTACTAAAAGGCCGTGCCGAAACGCTAAATGACTTAGCCCAAGGCGCCATGATGTTTTGCAGTGAATTCCAGGCAGCGCCTGCCGAACTGCAAGACGAAGTCCTGACGGACAGCGCCCGGGCTTTAGTGCAGGATTTTGCTCAGCGTGCGGCACAGCTTGACGACTGGAACACCGCGACGCTTAGTGCTGTCATTAAAGAAACACTTGGGGCACACCAAGCCAAAATGCCGCAATTAGGTATTCCACTACGCGTAGCGGTAACAGGGCAAAAACAAACCCCCGCTATCGATGCCGTATTGGCCTTGTTAGGCAAAAACACAGTGCTAAGCCGTTTGGCACAACTTGACTAGGCTTGTGTAATACCGGCGCGTCGAGCTCAGGCCGACGCGCCCCTAAAGGCATTTACTTTCGATTAAAACGGCAGGCGATACCCCGGCGATGTTCGAGTGGTATTGTGCTGCACCCCATCAGCGCCTTGTAACCGTAGCTTGTCTGTACTGCTGTGCGACACACTGTAACGGTTTTCATAAATAGGGTCATCGGTGTCTACAGGCGAGCCATTGGACTCGAGGGTTTTCAATACCAGCTGGTCACCATCGCGCCACCAACAACCACTTTCACTGAGCCCCTGCGAAGGCTGTCTGGGGCGTTTGATTTGTTCGGTATACAACATACGCCCATCTGCTTGTAAAGTGAATAAGGTCCGGAGCTCGCCAGCTACCCCTTTTTCTTGACGTTTGCTGAGCCAGTTGCCTACCAACGGGTCTTCAGCTGAAACCGACTCACAAACAGGTTTTTTTTGGGGCTCAGGGGCGGCAGGCGGGGGAGGAAAGGAGGTACACGCAGCCAAACCACTACCTAAAACCATCACCCCGATCACTCGCCAAAAACGAAACGGCTTCATACAGCATGTCCTCGTAAAATGTATTAAGTACCAGCGATTTTACCCTAGCTTTTCATCGCTCTATGCAGTTAATCTAAAACAAAGGTAACTGTAATTGATTTTTGA
The DNA here is from genome assembly GCF_011927625.1 of Paenalcaligenes hominis. Taxonomy (GTDB): domain Bacteria; phylum Pseudomonadota; class Gammaproteobacteria; order Burkholderiales; family Burkholderiaceae_B; genus Paenalcaligenes; species Paenalcaligenes hominis. Next base: position 502,621 of record NZ_JAATIZ010000003.1, on the reverse strand, counting down.
TCTCCTTCAACACCACTATCGTACGGGTTTGCCTAACGCCGGGTAAATTAAAGAAAAAACGATGCATAAAGTCGTCGTAGCTTTCTGGGCTCGACACCACAATTTTTAACAAAAAGTCAGCGTCTCCAGTTACGGCATAACACGCCATAATTTCAGGGGTTTCACGTACTGCTTGAATGAAATTATCCACCATAGTGGCCGAATGCCTATCTAAACTAATTTGTGCAAACATGCAGCTTTGCAAGCCGACTTTATTACGATCCACCACGGCGTGATAGCCGGTAATCACCTTTTGTTCCTCTAAGGCTTTGATACGCCGCCATACAGGTGCTACGGATAACCCGACTTGCTCAGAGACCTGTTGTGCTGAGGCTCGCCCCTCTTTTTGCAGATGATCTAGTATTTTTAAATTAATTGCGTCCATTATTCACCCATATTGAAATGTTTATTTCGTTTATAGGGGAATTTACGCAATAACAACGCAAAGAAAAACCCCGGGTTTCTACTTAAGATGGTAGCTATCATCATGGAGGTTTTATCATGCGTAATAATTTAAATTTAGATTACCAACTTAACGACAATATTAGCGCTGAGTCAGGCCGTATTTTTCTTACTGGCACTCAGGCGTTACTACGCATGCTCTTAAGCCAGGCGCGTCGCGATCAAGCGGCGGGCTTAAATACCGCTGGCTTTGTGTCCGGCTATCGAGGCTCCCCATTAGGCGGCGTGGACTCGACGATGTGGCGCCATGCTAAGGAACTGGAAAAAGCGCGTATCCGTTTTCAGCCCGCAATTAACGAAGACCTGGCTGCAACCATGATGATGGGAACCCAGCAGTTAGACACGCATCCCAACAAAGAGGTCGATGGGGTATTTGGCATGTGGTATGGCAAGGGTCCAGGGGTAGACCGAGCCTGTGATGCTTTGCACCATGGTCATGCGGCCGGAGCAAGTCATAAAGGTGGGGTACTGGTGGTAGTGGGCGATGACCACGTGGGGGTTTCGTCGTCCATTCCCCACAGCAGTGAGCATGCGTTACGTCATTTGCGTATGCCTATCATTCACCCTAGCTCTGTAGAAGAATACGAGTACTTTGGCTTATGGGGCTGGGCCCTATCGCGTTATTCGGGTGCTTGGGTCGGCTTTAAGGCCATCACAGAAACGGTAGAAAGTGGTCGAGCTTTTACTATTATGGATGTGCCTCAATTTGACTTGGCGTTGACCCCGTCACCCCATGCACGCAGTTACGATGCCAAGCCCTTTCTAACGCCGCATATTGAAAACAACATAGAAAGTCGTTTGGTGGCCGTACACGAGTTCGCTCGTGTCTACCCCTTAGATAAACTCATTGACCCTGCCCCCCAAGCTAAAATAGGCATTGTGACGACTGGAAAAAGCACGGTAGATACGCTTGAAGCCATAGAAAACGCCCAAAAAATACAAGCCTTACCGGCAATACGCCACTATAAGCTAGGCTTAATCTGGCCAATTGAAACCGAAGGCTTTCTGGCCTTTGCCCGTGACTTGGATTATTTATTAGTCATCGAGGAAAAAGACGACTTTGTCGAAGCCCAAATCAAAAATTTGCTGTTTGATGCCGGGTTAACTATTGGGGTGCAAGGCAAGAAGAACAGCCAACACCATGAGCTAATTTCACGCTATGGTCAGCTTAGCCCATCCGCTATAGAACAAGCGCTGCTAAGCTGGCTTAACGACCTTAACCTGCTCTCCGCTGTTCCTTCTGCCACCCCCTGTGTTTTACCTACAGTCAAGGCGTTAGATAGTTTTGGCCTAACCCGTCGTCCTTATTTTTGTTCTGGCTGTCCCCACAACAGTTCTACTAAAGTGCCTGAAGGCAGCAAAGCGCTCGCCGGCGTGGGCTGCCACTACATGGCATCGTGGATGGACCGAGATACACAAGGGCTTACTCAAATGGGGGGTGAAGGCACCGACTGGATCGGCGCTTCTGCCTTCATGAATCAAGCCCATATTTTCCAAAATATGGGTGAAGGCACGTATTTTCACTCGGGTTATTTGGCCATACGTCAAGCGGTAGCTGCCCAAGCCAACATCACCTATAAAATCTTATTTAATGATGCGGTTGCCATGACAGGAGGCCAGCCAGTAGACGGGCCTATTTCAGTTCCTCGGATTTGCCAACAAGTCCTCGGCGAGGGGGTGAAGAAAGTCGTGATCACAACGGATGAGCCCGAACGCTACAAAGGGGTTAGCTTACCCGCAGGCATTGAGGTTTTGCACCGCCGTGAGCTGGATCGAGTGCAACGGGAACTGCGAGATATACCCGGGGTGACTGTCTTAATTCACGATCAGACCTGTGCAGCGGAAAAACGCCGACGTCGCAAGAAAAACGACTTTCCCAACCCACAGCGGCGCATTTTCATTAACCCAGAAGTCTGTGAGGGATGTGGCGACTGTGGTGTGCAGTCGAACTGCTTGTCTATTGTGCCGCTCGAAACGGAACTCGGTCGTAAACGCGCTATTGATCAATCCAGCTGTAATAAAGACTTTAGCTGTGTAGAAGGGTTCTGCCCTAGTTTTGTTTCTGTACTGGGTGCCGAGCCCAAAAAAGCGGCTGGCCTTGACAGCACAACCTTGCAAAAGCATTTTGCTGAGGCCTTGCAGAATACAGTGCGTAGCCAAGGGGCTCCCACCGCCTGTAATTTAATTGTGGCTGGCATTGGCGGCACAGGAGTTATTACCATTGGCGCCATCGTCGCCATGGCTGCGCACTTAGAAAACCGCGGTTCGTCAGTATTAGATATGACCGGCTTAGCGCAAAAAGGCGGCACCGTGATCAGCCATGTTCGTCTTTCTGCAGACTCGCAAAGTGCTGGCACCGTTCGTATTGATACGCACCAAGCTGACGTGGCTATTCTCTGTGATAGTGTTGCGGCCAGTAATGCAGCCGCAGCCCAGTGTATTGCCCCCCAAAAGACTCAGGTCTTTATTAATGAATACCTTGCTCCGACCTCTGAATTTACACGTCAACCCGATGTGAAACTGCCGCGTGCAGCATTAGTGGAGCAATTAGTTGGCACCAGTGGACAGCAAAATAGCCATCATGTGGACGCCCATTATCTGGCAGAGCAACTATTCGGTGACAGCATTCTTTCTAATATGATGATGCTTGGTATGGCATGGCAACAGGGGGCCATTCCCATTAGCTTGACCGCTTTGTATCGTGCTATCGAGTTAAATGGCGTCGCTGTTACGGCGAACCAATTAGCTTTTGATGCCGGGCGGGTCTGGATGGCGGCACCAGAAAAAATCACTGCCTTAATTGCCCAACATCAACGTCCCACCACACAACGCCCACAAAGCTTGCATGCCGCCTTAGAGGTGTATGTGCCGCGCTTAACGGCTTATCAGAATGCTGCTTATGCCAAACAGTTCACGCAACTGATTCAAAAACTGAGCCAAGCAGAGCAACGCCTACAGCCCGGCTCTGAACAGCTCAGCCTAGAAGCCGCCCACAGCTTATATAAACTGATGGCGTATAAAGATGAATACGAAGTGGCACGTCTCTACAGCGAGCCGGCTTTTATGGAGCAATTGCAACAGCAATTTGAAGCAGGCTTTGAGGTGAACTTTCATATGGCGCCGCCCTGGATCAGCCGTTTAGGTAGTACGGGACGCCCTTTAAAACGCCAACTGGGTGGCTGGATGCTTAAATTTATGCCTGGCTTAGCTAAGGGCAAAGCCCTTCGTGGTACAGCATTTGACCTATTTGGGTATCAAGCCGAGCGTAAAATGGAACGCGAATTACGCGACCAGTTCATGCACCAGCTCGAGTTGCTAAGCCACCATTTAACCGCTGATCACTTTGACCTGGCGTTGCAGTATGTGAAAATCCCCCAACGTATCCGTGGCTTTGGCCCCGTTAAGCACGCTGCAGTTGAACAAGCACGCAAAGAACAGGCCCAGCTTATTGCTAAAGGCGTATTTCTTAATTAAATATCAAGGCTTTGCAGCCTGCTGGGCTTGGGTTAGACTTTTAGGCATGGGCGCTAGGCCCATGCCTTTATTGTTTGCTTAACTAAGGATATGAATTATGGCTTTTACTGCCACCCAGCCTGCTCAACCCATCCATACAGAACCGAACCCTGCCGGTAACTGGCCTTACCCCTACGATAACGCAGACGAACAATAGCCACTTAACCGCTCTATGTTTACAGATATCTTATCTTTTATTTTGCAAGTTGGCCTGTCACTACTGGGTGCTGCATTTTTGCTTCGAGCGTGGTTGTTTTTTATTCGCATGCCACCGTTTAACCCTTACTCTCAGGCTATCTTTCGTGTCACTGACTGGGCTGTGCTCCCTATACACAAGCTAGTAAAAAATAGTCGCCATATCGATAGCTCAAGCCTCATTGCTGCGTGGCTATGCGCTTTTGTCTCATTGCTTGGGGGTTGGTTGCTTTTGGCTGGCGTCGGTTTACCGCTAGAGCTATTACCTAAACTGGCTTTGGCTGCGCTACTTACCGTCATTAAATGGGCATTAAATATCACCTTATGGCTGATTTTAATTCAAGTCATTTTGTCATGGGTTAACCCCAACGCCCCTGCTATGCCGCTTTTGCTAGCGCTTACTCGTCCTATTATGGAGCCCGTTCGCAAACGCTTACCCAATACGGGTGCCATCGACTTTTCGCCGTTATTGGTACTGTTAATTATCCAAGTATTAAATATGGTGGTGCAGCGCCTTAATTTTGCTCTCATTGCTTTTTAAAAAGCATCATTTACCTTTAAGTGCGTTACACAGAAATGCCCTGGGTGTTTTATAAACACCCAGGGCATTTTCATTGGCTAGCCGCTATGGCTTAGAGGGGGGTGACGCGTGTAGGACCATTACCACTGAGTACTCGTACTCGTTGGCCTGCACTAAACATCACATCCGCCTCTTGGGCGATAGCGCGTGTTTCACCGTTGTCCATTTGGACGGTGATTTCTAGACCTTGTTTTTTATCGGTTTGATTTTCTATGGCGTTGCCTGCTAAACCGCCTAAGATCACCCCTCCGATGGTCGCTAGTACATTACCACGGCCACCGCCAATGGTGCTGCCTGCGACACCACCCAAAGCAGCCCCAGAAGCCGCACCAAAGCCCGATGCTTTGTCAGATTGAATCGTGACGTAGCGAACGGATTGAACCGTACCTAAACGAACAATTTGTTCATTTTGAGCCTGTCCATAACTATAGACTGAGCTGGATGCGGACTGACCTGCACAACCGGTAATAAGTACGGCTGAGGCAACCGCAATACTCGTTAAGGCCAATCTACATGCGTTGAATTGAGTAATTGTTTTCATAGTGACTCCGTTAATACCTCAGCCTACACCACCATTAAATGGTTTTGTTTACACCATAATGTTTTGCTAGCAGCTGCTGAATATCTTGTTTTGTGGGGGCGTGAGTTTGCGTACCCTGATACGCAATTTTAATCCCACCCATCACGCTTCCTAAACACGCAGACTCGTAAATTGACCATCCTTGTGTAAGGCCGTGTAACAACCCAGCGCGGTGCGCATCACCGCAGCCAGTGGGATCCACCACTTCGGCGGCGGGTAAGGCGGCGATGGAATGCGTTTGCCCGTCGGTATAAAGGGTGGCCCCTTTTTCACCTTCGGTGACAATCAACGCTTGCACTTGAGCTGCCAAGCTTGAAAGGTCGGCGCCAACGCGTTGACTGATTACGCTGGCCTCGTAGTCATTTGAGGTCAGAATCGTGCACATGTCAATCATGCGCTCTAAGTCTTCTTTTTCAAATAACGGCATAGCCTGACCTAAGTCAAAAATAAACGGAATGCCTTGAGCATGCAAGCGCTCGGCATGCGCAAACATGGCTTCTTTTGCATCCGGCGCCACAATGCCATACACCGCCTCCATACCCGAAATGTCGTTGTCCGCGGATTTAATCATGGCGCCAGGGTGAAAAGAAGTGACCTGATTACTTTCAAGATCGGTCGTGATAAAGCATTGTGCTGACAAGTAATCGTCAAGCACCTTGACGGCGCTGGTATCAATACCTAGCTCGTGAAAGCGCTGGAGATAATCCGTGCCGTCACTGCCTAGCGTCACGACGGGTACAGCATGACTACCCAACAGGTTGAGGTTGTAGGCAATATTTCCCGCACAGCCCCCATAAAACTTATTAAGTGACGGCGTAAAAAAAGACACGCTTAGCGAGCGTTCTTTATCGATTAGAATGTGGTCTTTGAAATTACCCTCAAAGACTGCAATATAGTCAAAGGCAACCGAACCACAGACTAAAATACGTTTAGACATGAAAACACCTTTTTAGGGATAGTATTTCTCTACGGTAAAACCGTTGATTTTTTTATTGGGTAATAATACCGGCAGACGAATCGTCAGCTGTGCACCTGGCTCAAAGGGGCGCTGACGCTGGCTTGGGGCTAAATACTGCTGGGGCTCGATGGGCAAGGTGGCCAACGCCGCCGCCGACGCATCCGTAAAACTGACAACCAATGTCGGCCACTCTTGGGCCCACGCCAAGGTATTTTTAAGCTGTAATTGCAATAAATACGCGTATTGCCCTTTTTGTTCAAAATTAGGCTGTTGTTGCAACGAAGACTGTCTAATTTCTATGGCCTCTACGGTTCGCATATAAGGAATGCTACACCCAAGACCATCACATAACCGTTGCAATACAGGCCGCGTAAAACTAACGGTATTGGCTATTTGGGCACGATACACATACAACAATTGCAGCGCTGTCATCACCACGAGCACCCACACCAACAAAACCCAAAGAGGACGCGACCACCCGTAATCGGTGCTGGAAGACTCGTCTAGGGCCACAACCCGACGTGGCTCAGCAGAAAAATGGGGTACAGTCGTATCAGGTTGCACTTGCCAACGCGGCTCTGAACGTCCGTCTCGGTTTAAATAAACGCGTATGTCCTCATCGGACTCGGCCGCACTTTGAATAGGTTGTGAGCTACGTATAGCCGCCGCCGTTTGCGCTCGGGTTTTTATCTGTGGCCCTTCTGCAATCGGTGCAGAGACAGGCTGGCTAATAAAATGTGATTGAGACTCACTTTCACTGTCACTCGTAGCAGCAGAAATAGAAAATGAGGGGGGTTTTGATGAACCAGGTGTAGGGCTAGGCGTTGGAGCCGGAATAACCGGTTCAGTAATGGAAGACACAGAAGGCGCTGTTTGAGCTTTAGCCACAGCACATTCATAGGCATCAAAAATTTGCGCACAACGAGGGCAACGCAGCAAGCCTTTGCGTTGCTGCAACTGCTCTAAGGTCACATCGAACTGATGCTGACATTGAGGACACTGGGTCGTTAGCTCAATCATCACATTCACCTAGGAGCTGGATTAGTTAGTTTTATGAGCAACTAAGCAAACCCAACCTTCACGGTCTCGCCAAGGCTGTAGGCTTAAGTAGTCGCTGTACGCATCGCGCATTTCGTCGATTTGCCATTCAAAAATGCCCGCCAACACCAAATACCCACCTGATTTTACTCGGGCCGCTAGCATCGGGGCGAGCATTTTCAGTGGATTAGAAAGAATATTGGCTACCACCACATCGTACTGGCCTTCGCTTAATTGATTTGGTAATAACGCATTGACTGAAACCTGGTTATTGGTGGCATTAGAACGTGTTGACAACACGGCTTGCTCGTCTACGTCGACCGCATCGGTACGTGCTGAGCCGAGTTTTTGCGCAGCAATAGCTAAAATACCTGAACCGCAACCGTAATCCAACACGGTTTGCCCTGCTTGCAAATGGTCGGCCAACCACTCTAAGCATAAGTGCGTTGTGGGGTGACTACCTGTACCAAAGGCCAAGCCCGGATCTAATTGAATGCACACTTTGTTTTGATCGTGGGCTTGATGAATGATGTCATCCTCGGCATGCCAACTAGGAACAATCAGCACTTTGTGGCCGACCTCAATCGGGCCAAACTGAGACTGTGTTAAACGTACCCAATCGTTATCGGGTACCTCGCGCACAGACCAATCCGTATCCTCTAGGGTAATGAGTTGTTGGTCTCGTAAGTCTTGAACCAACTGCTCTGGCTGCATCTGTTCAGGCAATAAGGCCACAACCCGATTACGATCCCAGGCTAAGACTTCAGGTTCTAGCCCTGGCTCGCCGTACAAAGGGCGCTCTTGCTCTGTGTTTTCATTTGCATCCTCGACTGACACCGACAACACACCCAAATCTAACAACACATCGGATAAGTGCTCAGCTTGTTGCTCAGCACATAAAAATACAATTTCACGCATAGTGATTTCCAAAAAATAAAAGCAGAGGTTCCCCCCTGCTTTTTATTTTACCGTGACTTAACGCTTAAGGGCGTTTTGCAAGTTTTTCTTCCAGATAGTGAATACTGAAACCGCCTTCTTTGAATACGGCATCTTGCATAAGCTCGCGGTGCAGCAAGACATTGGTGTTAATGCCCTCGACCACCATTTCTGACAAGGCAATATCCATACGTGCAATGGCTTGCTCGCGGGTCGCACCGTAGGTGATGAGTTTACCAATCATGGAGTCGTAATTCGATGGCACCACATAGCCGGCAAACACATGGGAATCAATACGTACCCCAGGACCACCAGGCGTATGCCATTTCGACACCAAGCCAGGACTAGGAATAAATTTATAGGGGTCTTCGGCGTTAATACGGCATTCGATAGAATGACCTCGGAACTCAATGTCTTTTTGACGCAACGTGAACTTTTCGCCCGCAGCAATAAGAATTTGCTGTTGAATCAAGTCGATACCGGTGATCATTTCGGTAATGGTGTGTTCCACCTGAATACGGGTGTTCATTTCAATGAAATAAAACTCGCCGTTTTCATATAAGAACTCGAAAGTACCTGCACCGCGGTATTTGAGTTTGCGACATGCCTCGACACAACGCTCGCCAATACGATCGAGCTGCTTACGGGGGATACCTGGCGCGGGGGCTTCTTCGATGACCTTTTGGTGGCGACGTTGCATAGAGCAATCGCGTTCGCCTAGCCATACAGCGTGACGATCGCCATCCGCTAAAACCTGAATTTCAATGTGACGGGGGTTTTGGAGGTATTTTTCCATGTAGAGGTCTGGGTTGCCAAAAGCCACCTCTGCCTCGGCACGCGTCATGGCCACGGCATTAAGCAACGCACCTTCGGCATACACCACGCGCATGCCTCGACCGCCACCGCCACCCGATGCTTTCACAATAACGGGGTAGCCAACATCGCGTGCAATTTGAAGAATTTCCTCGGGATTATCAGGCAGTGCACCGGCTGACCCTGGCACCACTGGCACCCCCGCTTCGATCATGGTTTTTTTAGCGGTGACCTTATCGCCCATGAGGCGAATGGTCTCGGCGCGAGGCCCGATAAACACAAAACCACTTTTTTCGACACGATCTGCAAAATCCGCATTTTCCGCCAAGAACCCGTAGCCAGGGTGAATAGCCTCGGCATCGGTGACTTCGGCGGCTGCGATAATAGCAGGCATATTTAAGTAACTTTCACGGGGATTGGCAGGACCGATGCAGACGGACTCGTCAGCCAAACGTACGTATTTAGCGTCGCGATCTGCCTCGGAATGCACGACTACGGTTTTAATACCCATTTCGCGACAAGCGCGCTGGATGCGTAGGGCAATTTCTCCCCGGTTAGCGATAAGGATCTTTTCAAACATGAAATTAGCCAATCACAAACAAAGGCTGACCGTATTCAACGGGAGCGCCATTTTCAACAAGAATTTCTTTGATGACGCCCGCTTTATCTGCTTCGATTTCGTTTAGCAGCTTCATCGCTTCGATAATACATAGCGCATCGCCTTCGGCAACGCTTTGGCCTACCTCTACAAACGGAGCCGCGCCCGGATTAGGAGCACGATAGAAAGTACCTACCATGGGGGCTGTCACCACATGGCCATTTGGCACTGCAGGGGTTTCCTCTGCTGCGGGGGCAGCAGCCGCTACGGGAGCAGCGGCAGGTGCAGTGCCAACGGGAGCTGCGGCATATACCATTTGTTGAGGTGCAGCAGGTGCCGACTTAACAATTCTGACCTTGCCATCCCCCTCGGTGACTTCGAGTTCAGAAATATCAGACTCTGCGACGAGGTCAATTAAGGTTTTAAGTTTTCTCAGATCCATGCATGTTTCCTGCCACACCGCTGCCGTCTTTAAATAAATACGGGCTTGGGTGTTGTTAAAATTGGATAAAAATTAAGCAGCGACGGCGTAACGTAATGCTACTTCATAGCCGTAAGCGCCTAGTCCTACCACCACCCCTTGCGCTATATCAGACAAATACGAATGATGACGAAAGGGCTCTCGACGATGCACATTGGAAAGATGTACTTCGATGAAAGGGATAGCGACGCCCGCGAGCGCATCACGAATAGCAACACTGGTATGGGTATAGGCGCCGGCGTTGATGATAATGTAATCAACCTGCTCTTGGGCTGCGGCGTGAATTCTATCCACGAGCTTCCCCTCAGAGTTGTTTTGATAGGTATCACATTTCACTTTCAGCTGGGTAGCCAGTTGCACTAAATGCTGATTTACATCATCGAGTGTCTGCGCACCATAAATATGAGGCTCGCGCGTACCAAGCAAGTTCAAGTTAGGGCCATGTATAACCAGAATGTTACGTGCCATTGCTAAATAAAATTATGATTCTAGACCGCCTTTTTACGCCAAAACGCCCTGTTTGTCCATAAAAACAAGGCGCTTCGCAATAAAATAAGGCATAAGGTGACTTAGTTTAATCGAAAATAGACGCTATTGCTGTTACCCACACTTAATTTTTCAACTTGATTAAAATTTGATCAAGTTGAGCAGAATCGATTTGCCCCAACACCTGTTCGGCGATTGAGCCATCAGCATTCAAAACCAGAGTAAAGGGAATGCCACCGGCCTTGTTACCTAAATTCTTCATGATTTGCACCCCACGATGTCCGGTGACATAAATGGCGTAGTTAACCGGTACTTTTTCTAGAAAACGTTTAACGTTACGCTGCGTATCAATGGCTAAGCCCACAAATTGCACCTCGGGATGCGCCTGACTCAGAGCCTCGAGCTCGGGCATTTCTTTGACACATGGCGGACACCATGTCGCCCAGAAATTAAGCACTAACGCTTTGCCTTGGTAAGGGGCGAGATTTATAGTTTGCCCTGTTAAGTCGTCGGCTTCAATGGCAAACACTTGGGGTTCGGCCCACGCTGAGCCAACCCAACCTATCAGCCCAAATAAGCCCGCTAACCCCATTTGACGCAATTTCATTCTTTCCTCTTTGTGCAATGACTCTTTATTTTAGAAGCCTACCATGCGCAAATGGTTCCTTTTTTGCAGCATGAACGCAAATCTTGTCTAAAATGAGGGCAACTGGAGGATTTATGCACATTCATATCTTAGGTATTTGTGGAACATTTATGGGCGGGCTCGCCCTCATTGCCCGGGCGGCCGGTCATACCGTTACCGGGTGTGATACCGGTGTTTACCCTCCTATGAGCACTCAGCTTGAGGAGCAAGGTATTGAGCTCATCGAGGGCTACGGAGTAGAGCAACTAGCGCTGAAGCCCGATTTATTTGTCGTCGGCAATGTGGTTAGCCGTGGGAATCCCTTGATGGAAGCCATTTTGGACCAAGGGCTACCTTACACGTCTGGCCCCCAGTGGTTGGGTGAATCCATTTTGCGCTCCCAACATGTGTTAGCCGTAGCCGGTACGCATGGTAAAACCTCTACCAGCTCAATGCTAGCTTGGATCTTGGAATACAACCAACGCCAACCTAACTTTTTAATTGGTGGCGTCGCACCGGATCTAGGCGTGTCGGCACGATTTAATGCCGAGCACTCTTTATTTGTTATCGAGGCTGATGAATACGACACGGCTTTTTTTGATAAGCGTTCCAAATTTGTGCATTACCGCCCCCGTACTGCTATTTTGAACAACCTAGAGTTTGATCACGCTGATATTTTTGCCGATTTAACCGCCATAGAAACCCAGTTTCACCACCTCGTTCGTACTATTCCCGCCAATGGCCTGGTGATTCGTCCTCATCACGCAGACGCTTTAGATCGCGTACTAGAGCGCGGTTGTTGGACGCCCGTGCAAACCCTAGAAGACTCCTCGGGTTGGCATGCTACCCAAAACGCACCCGGACAGCTCTCTGTTTACTATCAAAGCACCCACCAGGGTGATATTCACTGGGGCCTAAGCGGTGAACACAATCGCTTAAACGCTTTGGCCGCGATTGCGGCGGCTCAGCATGTAGGAGTTACCCCAGCGCAGAGTTGTGCTGCGCTCAGTGCCTTTAAAGGCATTAAACGACGCATGGAGCTACGCGGTACGCGTGCAGGTATTCACGTTTATGATGATTTTGCGCATCACCCGACGGCAATTGCCTTGACCTTAGAGGGGCTAGCTAAACATTTACCCCAAAACGAGCGCATCCTAGCCGTGCTGGAGCCGCGCTCAAACACCATGAAAATGGGTGCGATGGCCGCTCGCTTGCCCGAAGCATTACGCCAAGCACACCACACTTTCTGCTACAGTGAACCCAGTGGCAAACATGCTCTGACGTGGGATGCCCAACGCACCTTTGCCCCCTTAGCCGAGGCCATCACGATTAAAGATGACCTCACTGAGCTCACCCAAGCCATTGTGCAATTTGCTCAGCCTAATGATCACATTGTCGTCATGAGCAATGGTAGCTTTGGGGGCATTCACGAGCATATTTTACGTGGCTTAGCCCAACGCTTTAATGTGGAGCACGCATGATTCTGTATTTGCATGGCTTTAAGTCATCGCCCCGTTCATTTAAAGCACAAGTGCTTGAGCGTGTCGTGGCTGAGCATCAGTTAGCCTCGCGGTGGTGCTGCCCGCAATTGCCCGCCAGCCCCGCTGCCGCCATTGCGCTATGTAATGAACTCATTCAAGCTGCCCAGCTTAATGATCCCTCTACTGAGCTCGTTATTATTGGCTCATCGCTAGGGGGGTATTATGCCCATGTTTTAGCAGAGCAATGGCAGTGTAAAGCCGTGGTGCTTAATCCTGCTGTGCACGCTGCTCGCGACCTGGCTACCCAAGTCGGTTCACACACCATGTATCATTCAGATCAGCCCTTCGAATTTCTACCTGAGTATGTCGACGAGCTACACGCCATGGCCCCTTCTTCCTGCACTCAACCGCAGCGCTATTTTTTAATCGCGTCTCGGGATGACGAAGTGCTAAATAGCCACGAAATGGTGGCATTTTATGAAGGCAGCCAAGGTTTGCTTATTTTTGGTAGCGATCACGGCATGGCCGATTTTGAACTTTATCTAGCGCCTGTTTTACACTTTATTAACGCCTAAGCCCACCTCTCATTATTTGTTTTACCTCAAGAACTCTTATGTACGTCCTTTTTGAAGACAGCGGTAAATTTAAAGCTGAAAAAATATTTTCTGATGCAGACACCACCATGCAGGTTGAATCCGCAACAGGAAAACGCAGCAAAATTCGTAAAAACAACGTGTTTTTCGAATTCGCGCAACCAGAGCCGGCTGCTTTGTTAGAGCAAGCCGAACAGCTCGCTGCCGACCTGGATATTCAGTTCTTATGGGAATGTGCCCCTCAGGACGAGTTCAACGCGGTGGATTTTGCTGAGGATTACTTTGGACATCCGCCTAGCGCAGTAGAAAAGACGGCCTTGATTCTAGCGTTACACGGGGCGCCTGCATACTTTCACCGTCGAGGTAAAGGACTGTATCGTAGTGCACCACCTGAAATCCTCGAGGCGGCCTTAGCGGCGATAGAAAAAAAGCGTGAACAAGCCGCACAGCAAGAACAATGGACCGCGGCCATGATAGCTGGCGAACTGCCGGCCCCAATTGCCGCTGCTGCCAATAGTTTATTAAGCAATCCGGATAAAAACAGCCTCGAATGGAAAGCCTTTGACGCCGCTGTGAAAGAGCTTAACTGCAGCCCTGAACAGCTATTACTGGATCTCAATGCATGGTCCAGTCCCTTGGCTTTGCACCGCCATCGGTTTTTCTCGCAGCATTTCCCCCGCGGTACGGATTTTCCAGATATTGAGTTAGGCACTGAGTGGGGTACTGATTTACCGGTTGCTGCCGTCACGGCCTACTCCATTGATGATGCAGGCACTACAGAAATCGATGATGCCTTATCTATCCAAGAGCTTGCTCCGCATCAGTGGCGGGTAGGTGTGCATATTGCCACGCCGGGTTTAGCCGTACAGCGTGACAATGAACTCGACGCGATTGCACGTAAGCGCTTATCCACCTTATACACCCCTGGGCAGAAAGTTCCCATGTTGCCCGAAGCCGTCATCCGTGCTTTTTCCTTAGACGAGGGCATCGAGCGTCCTGCCTTATCCCTATATGTTGATGTCGATCTGCAATCCCAAACCATTACACACACGCGTACCGTCCTAGAGCGTATTTGTGTCAAAGAAAATCTACGTCAACATCAGCTTGATCCATTCGTCACAGTAGAAGCGCTCAATGACCCAAGCATCGCATTGCCCTATGGGGGTTGGTTACGCCCTTTGTGGCAGGTCAGCCAATTTTTAAGCCAACAACGTGAACAGGTGCGCGGCAAGCCAGAAAATAATAATCGTGTTGAGTTTTTGTTCGAGCTCGCCGGAGCGCCCGATGACCCGGATAGCATCGTGAGCTTAATTCCACGCGTACGCAATGCCCCTGTGGGCCTGATCACAGCAGAAATGATGATCTTGGCCAATAACATCTGGGGCGGGTTATTAGCTCAACACGATGTGCCGGGCATTTATCGCTCACAACAAAATATGCGTACCCGCATGTCGACTCACGCCTTGCCCCACGACAGCATTGGGGTGCCTCAGTACGCTTGGTCTACCTCTCCTTTGCGCCGCTATGTGGACTTAGTGAATCAATGGCAAATCCTTGCTGCTGCCGAACATGGGGTGTCTGCGCGGTTGGTTGCGCCCTTCAAGCCTAAAGAGTCCGATCTGTACAGTATCATTAGTGCTTTTGAAGCTCAGTACAGCACATGGAATGATTTCCAAAATCAAATTGAGCGCTATTGGGTGCTACGTTGGTTGCAACAACAAGGCATTACTCAAATGCCAGTGACGCTTATCAAAGAGGATCTGGTCCGTTTTGACCTGGCTCCTTTTGTGATGCGCTTACCCGGCATCGGCGAATTTGAGCGCGGCCAAAAACTTATTATTGACCTCTTGAGTTTTAATGAACTAGAGCTAACTATAGAGGCTCGCCTCCGAGACGTTGTGACCCCTAACGAGGAAGCCACCAGCCCAAGCGTTTAATCCCATGAGCAAGCCCCGTTTTTTATCTCGTAACGATCACTTGTGGCTAGCGGTGTTTTTATCACTGCTGCTGCACGGGCTTGCTCTGGTGTATTTTTGGCCTGAGGCGCCTACTGTTCGTTCTGAAACCCTCGAACCAGAAATTACCTTAATTAATTACCAAACCGAGGCCACAGACCTTGAAGCTGTGCTATTGGCGCAGTGGCATGCGGTAGGTGGCGGCAGCGCCGACGACGATCAAGTCACCTCTGCCCCTTTTACGGGTCAAGCGGTGCCTAGCCCTGACTCACTAGTGCTGCATGCTTTGCAAGAGCGTCTACGCCAAGCCGAAGCAGAGCAGCAGCAACGTCTGATGCAGCTCGAGGCGGAATGGCAAGCGCAACAGGCCATTCCTAAGGCCGACCAAAGTCCAAATGCTGAATTCGACCAAGAGCCATCGACCGAGCAATTGCAGCTAGCTCTTGAGCTTCATGCGTTAAAAGATAAGCTGAATCAGTACAATGCCAAACCGCGGGTTCACTTTGAAGCGCCATCCGCTAAGGCTTCTGCTTTTGCCGCCTACGTCGAAGCTTGGCGTGCCAAAATAGAACACTTGGGTACAGAACACTACCCCGACCAAGCCAAAGGCCAGTTATCTGACGCCTTGCAAATGACGGTGTACATTGATCAAACAGGCAATCTAGTCAAAATAGACATTCACCAGCCTGCACAAAACCCAATATTTAACGTCGCTGCTCAACGTATAGTACGATTAGCGGCCCCTTACCCTGCTTTTTCTGCTGAAATGCGTGCTCAAACCGATATTTTAGCGATCACGCGAAGCTGGCGTTTCACCAAAGGCAATTTAAAAACCGACTGACTACTATGACTTCCAATACACTTATTCGTTGCGCTGTGGTAGGCAACCCTATCGCCCATAGTCGCTCCCCTGAAATTCATCAGGCTTTTGCAAAGCAATGTGATTTAGCGTTGCATTATGATCGTATTTTGGCGGATCCCAATGATTTTAGTGATCATGTACGCGGTTTTTTTGCCCAAGGTGGTAAGGGGCTAAACATTACCGTTCCCTTTAAAGAGCTTGCCTTTTCCATGGCGCAGGTGCGCAGCCCCCGTGCCGAGTTAGCCGGCGCAGTCAATACCCTTTGGATGGACAACCATGTCTTGCATGGCTGCAATACCGACGGTGTTGGCTTGCTTAACGATTTAATTCGCTTAGGGTTTGACCCAAAAAATAAACGCATCTTATTAATAGGGGCTGGCGGCGCAGCACGCGGTGTAGTGCTTCCCTTACTTTCAGCACAGCCCTCTCACTTACGCATCATTAATCGCACAACGCAAAAAGCGCTAGATGTCGTGCATGAGCTGGCCGCACAACCCGAGCCATTGGCGACGACCACGCGTATCGATAGCGGCGACTTGAACCACATCGAAGGCACTTGGGATATTGTCATTAACGCCACTTCCAGTGGCCTACACCAACAAAGTCCACTGCACACAGCTCCTGTGTTTAGCGACAATGGGTTGGCGTACGATATGGTTTATGGCAATGAGCCCACCCCATTCCTACAGCAATGCCAACAAGCTGGCGCGAGCCACTGTGCTGATGGACTTGGCATGCTCGTGGGTCAAGCGGCCGCTAGTTTTTTTATTTGGCATGGATACGAACCCGAGTTAGAGCCAGTGCTGGCTAGCTTACGCTAACAGTGGCTATAAAACGGCAAGCTCCCCACATGTTCAAGCGCGTACTCATCGTCATCGCGGTGAGTCTGCTGCTCGTTTTTTTGTATCAGTTCAGCTTTTTGGTGCGTGTGGTGTGGTTTAACTTTTATAACCCCAGCTCCACTGCTGTCATGCGCGAAACCTTAAGAGACCTCAAACGAGAAAATCCAGATGCCCAGCTGCAGTACACGTGGCTCGATTACGATCAGATCAGCTCGAACTTAAAACGAGCTGTCATCAGCTCAGAGGACGCCAATTTTCTCGTCCACAGGGGCGTGGAATGGGAAGCCATTCGTAAAGCGTGGCATTACAATCAACAGCAAGCTGCGCAAGGCTCAGAGCGACGCCGTGGGGGGTCAACCATTACGCAGCAACTTGCAAAAAACTTATTTTTATCCAATAAACGCAGTTACACACGTAAAGGCCAAGAACTTATTATTAGCGTTATGCTTGAGCAAGTCATGTCTAAACAACGTATTCTCGAGTTATATTTAAATGTGGCGCAGTGGGGTAGTTCCGAGTTTGGGGCTCAAGCCGCTGCACAGCGCTATTTTAAGCGCTCCGCTAAGCAACTCAGCCCTGCCCAAGCCGCTCGTCTTGCAGCCATGCTGCCTAACCCTGTTTTTTATGACAAAAAAGGCAACACCTCGTACTTACAGCGCCGTACTCATACCATTGTGCAGCGCATGCGTTTGGTGAATGCCCCTTAATATTTACATTTATGCGCCTTGCTCGTCGCTACTTAGCCACTGAAATTTATCGCTCTAGCGCTGTTGTGCTGTTGGCCTTATTAGGCTTGTTTAGCTTTTTTAACCTAATCGAAGAGCTAGATAAACTCAGTGCCAGCCTAAGCTTGGGCAGTTTATTGTATTTACAATTACTTAACCTACCTACCCAACTTTACGAGTTACTACCGATTGGTCTATTAATCGGCGCCGTACTGGCTTTAGCAGGTTTAGCGCAACGTAACGAACTGGTTATTTTACGTGTATCAGGCGTCAGTGGTTTACAGCTTTTAGTCAGCCTATGGATCATCACCATACCTTTAATGATAGGGGCGCTTGTACTTTCTGAATACATCACACCACGCGCTGAAATCCAAGCCAGTGAAAGCAGTCTAAAACTGTTGGGCAAGGCAGGCGGTGGCCGTTTAAATAGCGGCTATTGGTTTAAAGAAAATGGGGCTAATGATCAAACGCGTCTTATTAATATTACGCACTTACGAGGCACGTCTCAGGTAGAGCAAGTGCACGTCTACGAGTTTGATGCCGACCAACATTTACAAAGCTATACCCAAGCGGCCATGGGCGAATTCACACCCAACCACCTATTGCTTAAGGAAGTGCAACGGTCTGTTATCAACCCCGATGCGCTCCAAGCCCTAGAAGCCGGCACAACTCCTTCTGCCCCCATCATCACCCTTGAACATACGGATCAACTTGAACTAGAAACCAGTTTAAGCGCAGAACGTCTTTTAGTGCGCGTGTTGACACCAGAGCGCATGGCCGCCACAGATCTTATTGACTACATTGCGTACTTAAAAGCCAATCAACTGGAAACGGAACGGCAAACCGTAGCACTATGGCGTAAGTTGGCTTACCCCTTTACCTTGTTAGTGATGATTACCATTGCCGCGCCCATTAGCTTTATGCAGACACGCCATGGCGGTGTAGGGACTAAAATCTTTTTGGGTATTTTAATTGGGGTAGGTTTTTTTATGGCAAACCAGCTCGCCCTCAACCTGGGCATGCTGACTAACTGGCAGCCTTGGCTCACGGCACTATTGCCTAGCGTTTTTGCGTTAATTGTGGCGCTTGGGGCCTTGCTGATCATTGAAAACGCCCACCGCTGGGCACGCCATTTTCATAGGGAGGCCTAATGTCCACGCCTGACTACTGGGTTATTGGCGATGTCCAAGGCTGCATTCGCAGTTTGCAGCACCTGCTCGCTCAACCCGAGCTACAACAGCCTGATGCGCACTATATTTTTGTTGGGGATCTGGTCAACCGTGGGCCAGGTTCACTCGAGGTGCTCACACTCGTTCATGACTTAGGTGACCGCGCTCAAGTGGTTCTAGGTAATCATGATATTCACCTGCTAGCCGTTGCCGCTGGGGTACGTAAACAGGGCACTCACGACACCTTAACCCCTATTCTTGAATCGCCTTCTGGGCCCGCGTTAATTGACTGGTTACGGCATCAACCTTTAGCCTTGCACCAAGTGGGGCATGTCATTGTGCATGCGGGGTTGCATCCCACGTGGACGCTTAACCAAACCTTAGCCTTAGCTAAACGTATCGAGCAGCGCTTACAAGCCCCCGATTGGCAGCAGCATATTCAGACCTTATTTGGAAATGAGCCCAACCAGTGGCGTACTGATTTGTCTGATACAGATACAGAGCGTTTAGTCGTGAATATTCTGACACGCTTGCGTTTCTTTGATGCGCATGGCGGGCTAAGTAAATACTCTGGCGCCCCCAATACCACTGACCTAACACCTTGGTTTGCGATGCCAGCACGTTGCATTGAAACCCCTGTGGTCTTTGGTCATTGGTCGACGTTAGGCTTATATATGCAAGCCGACGTGGTCGGGCTTGACACGGGTTGCCTCTGGGGCGGGCAATTAACGGCGATGCGTTTGCGTGATCGCAAATTGGTTCAAGTAGAAAATCGAGATGGCGCATTAAGCCCTTTTTCGACCTGAGCCAATAACAAATCATAGGCCTGCTGCGCGGTGGCGGCTCGGCCTTGCGCTTGATTCTGCGTATGGCGCAGTGGCGGCAAAAACACACATTCGATGCGCACGCCTGGCTGCGATAATAACAACCAGCCGTTGCGCCATAAACTTTGCTCACCCACAAAGGCAACCCGATCACTACGGTGATTCCCATCAAAAAAGCGCAAAGCGACGGGTTGAATATCAACTTGGGTTCTAAGAGCCGTTTCAAATAAGCTGGCGTGAAAAGGCCTGACGGTGAAGCCGTCAGAGGTTGTGCCCTCGGGAAATAGGCCGACTGCCTGTTGCTGCGCAAAGCGCTGTTGCATTTGTGCTGCTACGTGTTTGATTGCATGACGCTGGCCCCGTTCTATATAGAGCGTGCCAGCCCCTGTGACTAACCACCCCACAAAGGGCCAGCTTCGTATGTCACTTTTAGCAATAAAAGAAGTGGCACGTTTTTGGTTAACAACAAAAATATCTAACCAAGACACATGGTTTATAACAAACAAGATGGGTTGATGAAGCTCGGGCTGGCCCATATAGTCAACCTGTACACCGCACCACACGAGTAACCACTTAGACCACCATGCATGAACAGTTTGACGACGCGCTTGCGTCCACAGAGGAAATAGCAAGCCCAAAATCACTAGCCCTAAAAGCACCCATAGACTCAGCGCTAGCGCACGCCAACTAAAACGAAGCAGGCTTCTCATTCGTGGTGATCTAGCCAACGTTGTAAGATCACGGCTGCCGCAACGGCATCATCATCGTCATTATTGGCCAATAGCGCTTGTGCCTCGAGACTAGAGCCGCGCTCATCCACTAAATGCACTGTTAGCGCGTAACGGCCGTGCAGCTGATTAGCAAAACGGCGACAGCGTAACGAGGCATATTGTTCTTCGCCTGTCAGCGTCAAAGGCAAGCCCACAACTAGCGCATCGGGCTGCCACTCGTTAAGTAAGGCTTCGATTTGAGTAAAGCGCTCTGCTTTGGTCACAGGTCGTAAAATAGTCAAGGGACGTGCCAGACCGGTTAAAGTGTTGCCAATCGCCACCCCAATCTTTTTTAAGCCGTAATCAAAGCAAAGCAAGGTGTGATCTGCATCAGGCATGACCGGAGGCTCCGGTCAGCATAATGGGATCAATCCCTAATTGGCCTAAGGCAGCCTGATAACGCTCGGCGGCAGGCGTAGAGAATAAAATGTCGAGATTAGCATCGACATGAAGCCAAGCCCCACCAGCCATTTCCTCTTCGAGCTGCCCGGCTGACCACCCTGCGTAGCCCAAAGTGACCAATAATTGATCTGGACCACTACCAATCGCTACCTCTTGGAGCACATCGCGTGATGTCGTTAGCGCCACCTCGGAGCCCATACTAATGCTTGAGCTGTAATCGCCAACGGGTGTATGCAACACAAAGCCACGATCCGTTTGTACTGGACCGCCAAAGAACACGGGCGCATTTTGGCGCACCCCTATTTCTAAGGACAGGTCTAAATCAATACGCTGCAATAGATCCCCTAGAGTGAGATCGGTAGGGCGGTTGATCACAACGCCCAATGCGCCCTGCTCGTTGTGTTCGCAGATATAAATAACCGTATCCGCTAAACTTCCACCCACCATGCCCGGCATGGCAATCAATAACTGATTGGTAAAGTCAACTCGCGGGGCTTGGGATGCGTTAGGGGTAAGTGTAGTCATCAGAATCTCCTTGAGTTGTTAGGCAAAGTGGGAACCCAATCACTAGAGACATGGCTTCGGGTTATACCTCGATCATTTCAAAATCTTCTTTACGTGCACCGCATTCTGGACAGACCCAGTTAGGCGGCACGTCTTCCCATTTTGTACCAGGAGCAATGCCTTCTTCGGGCAAACCTGCTTCCTCGTCATAGATCCAACCACAAATTAAACACATCCATGTACTCATAAAATACTCACTAAAAAAACCACGATTGCCCTTTAGGGCGAGCAATCTATTAAAATGGGTTGATATTACTGAAAATAAACAGAATTTAACACCTGTTCATTTATCCATTTACGACATATTGTCTCGCATTTTTTCTTTGACACTGCCGCTATGACCGCAACCCCACCGCCTGTAGTCTTGGTTTTTGCTCCGTTAGATCCTACTGGCTCTATGTATTTACCTGCTGATGCTGTCAGCTGTGCTGCCGTGGGCTGCCATGCGCTAAGCATTGTAACGGCAACTCATGTGCAAGACACGACCCATACCGAACTGATCACACTCAGCGCACCCGACGTCATGTATGACCAGATGCGCTGTCTGCTCGAAGACATGAGCGTCCACAGCATCAAGGCAGGTCCATTGTATTCCATTGACGCTGCCAGTGTTTTAGCACAAATCGCTGCTGATTATACGGAATTACCGCTGGTCTTACACCTGCAGTCTATTCCCGACGAGGACATTCTTAGTAACGATGCTGAAACCGATGAAATTGCTGATGCTATTTTTCAGCTTGTGCTGCCGCAAACCCAAGTCGTCGTAGCAGATCATACTTTACTGGCACAATGGCAAGCCGATGGCTTACTCGCAGAAACCGATAACCCCATTAGCAGTCTGCTAGACTTCGGTGCAGAGACGGTGTTTTACACCTCGCCGGCTACCGACCCAGGCTATGTGACGCATCAGCTTTATAGCCAAGACGGCTTACTGCACGAGTGGCAAAGCCCTGTAGCGCCTGCGCGTCTTCAAGACACAGAAGGGCTACTGAGTACACTGATTAGTGCGTATTTAGCCCAAGGGCTAGACACTCGCAGTGCTTGTGCCAACGCCATCATTTATACAGATAAGGCCGCCGAGCACGCATTTCAAGCCGGGATGGGTAGTCGTATCCTACGACACGTCGTATCCTAACCGAGAACACGATGAGCTTACCTTTACGTTTTCCACGCGGTTTATATGGCATTACTCCTGAATGGGATGACACGCCACGCTTATTAGATGCTATCCAAGCCGCCCACGAGGGGGGCATGGTGGTATTACAGTGGCGCCGTAAACTCGCAGATGCAGAACAGCATCAGGCCCAACGCCACGCCGTACAACGTGTATGTGCGCAATTGGAACTCCCTTTAATTATTAACGACGATTGGCAGGTTGCGCGCGATTTACATGCCGCCGGTGCCCATCTAGGCAAAGATGACGGGGAACTAAACGCTGCTAAAGCTGGCCTACATACTAACCAGTGGCTTGGCAGTACCTGCTATGACCAACCCGCCTTAGCCGAAAAAGCCTTGCAACTTGGGGTGGACTATGTGGCATTTGGGGCGGTTTACCCCTCTTTAGTGAAGCCACACGCACCGCGTGCCACCCTCGATATCTTGCGTCAAGGCCGTGCTTTATGCGAACACTATGGCGACTACACGCGCGCTGCCGTAGTCGCCATCGGTGGCATCACCTCCAGCAACGCTGCCCCCCTTATTGATGCTGGCGTAGATAGTATTGCTGTTATTAGCAGTCTATTCGAAGCGCCCGATGTGTATGCCGAAGCGCGTGCCTTCAGCCGTCTTTTTACTTTATGATTCACAGGATTTTTTATGTCTAATAATCAAGAGCTATTTGCTCGTGCATCCCAACATATCCCTGGCGGAGTTAACTCCCCCGTGCGCGCTTTTGGGTCAGTTGGCGGCACGCCCCGTTTTATTGCGCGCGCCCAAGGGGCCTACGTCTGGGACGCCGAAGGTAAACAGTATATTGATTACGTGGGCTCCTGGGGCCCTGCCATTTTAGGCCATGCACACCCCGAGGTGGTGAAAGCCGTCCAAGACGCAGCCGTCAATGGTTTGTCTTTTGGCGCTCCTACCGAAGGCGAAATTGAACTGGCCGAGCTCATCAGCCAACGCCTCCCCTCAATGGAAAAAGTACGCTTGGTCAGCTCTGGCACCGAAGCCACTATGAGCGCTATTCGCTTAGCACGTGGCTATACCGGCCGCAATAAAATCATTAAATTTGAAGGGTGTTACCACGGTCACGCTGACAGTCTTTTAGTGAAAGCTGGCTCTGGGCTGTTGACCTTTGGCAACCCCACTTCGGCCGGTGTGCCCGAGGACTTTATTCGTCATACGCTCGTATTGGACTTTAATAACCTAGACGCCGTGAAAGCGGCATTTGCCGAGCACGGTGACGACATTGCCTGTGTGATTGTCGAGCCTATTGCCGGTAATATGAACCTAATTAAACCGGTATCTGGTTTTCTCGAAGGCTTGCGCGAAGTATGCACGGCGCATGATGCTGTCTTGATCTTTGACGAGGTCATGACCGGTTTCAGAGCAGGCCCCCAAGGTGTACAAGGCCTTAGTGGCATCACCCCCGACTTAACCACACTGGCTAAAGTCATTGGGGGCGGCATGCCCGTAGGGGCTTTTGGTGGCCGCGCCGACATCATGGATTGCATTGCGCCGCTAGGAAATGTTTATCAGGCCGGTACGTTATCTGGCAACCCCGTCGCCGTAGCAGCTGGGTTAGTAACCTTAAAGCTATTGGATAACGACGCGTTTTATACTCAGTTAGCCCAACAAACCAAAAAACTGGCTGATGGCCTTCAAGAGGTAGCACGCCACCACGCTATCCCTTTCTGTACTGACTCGGTAGGTGGCATGCTAGGTCTCTATTTCAGCGCTTCTGTACCCACTACGTATACAGAGGTGGCTGCTAGCCGTATCGACCTGTTCAAGCAGTTTTTCCATGCCATGCTTGACGAGGGCGTGTATTGGGCGCCTTCTGCTTTCGAGGCCTCTTTCACCTCGGGTGCGCATACCGATGACATCATCCAAGCCACCCTCGAGGCCGCTGACCGCGCCTTTAAGAAAGTGAAAAACTAGCATTGCTTTAATCTTTGATTATTCGCAAAGCACGACATAGCATGCCCACCTAGAATCAAATAGACCCTGATTATGTCTATTCAAATCCTCTTAGGGCATTGCTATGTTACTAAACGATTTACCTTTTGCATCGACCCAACCTGATCTACCCGATCTGGAAGGCCGTCTTAAACCAAGCGCTTGCCATCATTTGCGCACTTGGTTGCGTTACCTTAGCTGCGGACGCCTCATAGAGAATGAAATTCGCAGCCGCTTACGGCGCGAGTTCAACACCACCTTGCCGCGCTACGAAGTCATGGCTCAGCTAGAGCAATTTCCTCAGGGCATCAAAATGAGTGATTTATCACGCCATATGATGGTAACAAACGGCAATATCACTGGCATTGCTGACCAGCTCGTTAAAGAGGGTCTAGTACAACGTGTGCAACTACCCCGTGATCGCCGTAGTGCATTGTTAAAGCTAACCTCTAAAGGTCAAAAGCACCTACAAGCCCTGAGCAACGCGCACAATGAATGGGTCTGTTCTGTCTTTGGCAAATTGTCCGAGGCCCAAATTGACGCCATGATGAGCTCGCTTGAAGAACTAAAAAAACACTCACAAGACTTTAGCCAGCCTAGCCACTAATCAATCCAGCAAAAGCACGGTAATATAAGAATTTACATCATCTTTAACGCTTCCAATTAGGTGTGCTTATGGCTGTTAATCTTACTATTCCGGCTCAATCCGATATTCATGCTGTTCAAGGCGTCCAAATTGGTATCGCCTCAGCTGGAATTCGTAAAGCAGGCAACAAAGACCTAACGGTCTTTACTTTTGTTCCTAATACTTCCATTGCTGGGGTATTTACCACTAATCGCTTTAAAGCCGCCCCAGTTCAGGTTTGCGAGGCGCACCTTGCCACCGAGTCCGATGTACGCGCGCTTGTTATCAATACAGGCAATGCCAATGCAGGCACAGGCGAACCTGGCTTGGCTGATGCCAATCAAACGTGCAACGAGCTGGCCAAGCTCTTACATCTACGCCCAGCTCAAATTCTGCCCTTTTCGACGGGTGTTATTCTTGAGCCCCTACCTATGCCTAAGCTGCTGGCTGCCTTGCCTGCCGCCGTTAGCGACCTTCAAGACAACAACTGGTTTAATGCGGCGCACAGTATCATGACCACCGATACCCAGCCAAAACTGCATTCCCAACAGCTTAACCTAGCAAACAAAACCATTACGATTACCGGCATCAGCAAAGGCGCGGGTATGATCCGCCCCAACATGGCGACTATGCTTGGTTTTCTTGCGACTGATGTAGGCATTGCCCCCGAGCTGCTTCAAGACATGACGCGTGAAATAGCAAACAAGTCTTTTAACCGCATCACGATTGATGGCGACACCTCAACCAATGACTCATTCATTATTGCGGCCACAGGTCAAAGCGGGCTGCATATCGATAGCGTTGCCAGCCCCCATTACACGCCTGTATTTAATGCTCTACGCGAAGCCGCTATTGATCTCGCGCAGAAAATTGTCCGTGATGGCGAAGGCGCCACCAAGTTCATGACCATTACCGTCGAGGCCGCTCGTAGCTCCGAAGAAGCCCGTAAAGTGGCTTATTCGATTGCGCACTCTCCGCTAGTTAAAACCGCTTTTTATGCCTCAGACCCCAACCTAGGGCGTATCTTGGCAGCGATTGGTTATGCTGGGGTGCACGACTTAGATGTGAACCTAATTCGCTTGTGGTTAGGTGATGTCTTGGTGGCCATTGATGGCGGACGTAACCCTGATTACCTCGAGGCAGACGGCAAACGTGTGATGGAGCAAAGCGAAATTCTAGTTCGTGTTTCCTTAGGACGAGGCGAACATACGGAAACGGTCTATACCTGCGACTTTTCTCATGACTATGTATCTATTAATGCAGACTACCGTTCTTAATTGTCAACAGGCTTAAACCCCATCAGTATTATCCCCTTTTACCAATAATGAAATAACTTGATACCCTAAAGACTTAACTAAATAGGCTTCCCTAGTGCCAAACGCGGTAGGGAAGACTGCAATTCCCTACCCGTAGTATTTGTAGCAGGAGGAGACGAATGAGTCGCAAGAGCTATGTACGCGGCAGTACCGAAGTTGCACTCACCCATGAAACCATTGGTGATTATTTTGACCGAGTCGTAAAAACCCACGCGAATCACGATGCTCTTGTTAGTTGTGCGGAAACCATTCACTGGACCTGGCAAGAACTTCATACACAAGTTGAACAGGCCGCAGCCGGGCTATTGGCTATAGGACTAGAGCCCGGCGATCGCCTAGCAATCTGGGCAAATACCAGTAGCACATGGCTAGTAACACAGCTGGCCTGTGCTAAAACCGGCATTATTCTCGTTAACATCAATCCTTCTGCCCGCCCTTCAGAGCTCACCGAACAGCTCAATGCGGTACAAGCCAAAGGCTTGGTATTTCAAACTCAATTCAAAAGCAGTCATTACACTGAAATGCTGCAAGCCCTTTTACCCGAGCTTGCGCATCATCATGCCTCCGAACTCCATGCTCAAGCCATTCCTAGCTTGCGCTACCTTATTCAAATCGAAGACCCAGCCCCCAGCGGCATGCTCAGCTTTGCCCAACTAAAAGCCAAAGGCACACAGCTCAACCCCGAACGGCTCGCACAAGCTCAAAGCCAGATTCAGGCCCACGACCCGTGCAACATTCAATTCAGTAGCGCACTGGGCACCTTTGCCGCCCCCGTTACCCTGACGCATTTCAATTTACTGAATAATGGTTTTTTTATTGGTCAACAAATGCAGTACACGCCCAACGATAGGGTTTGCATTCCCGTACCGCTTTTCCATTGTTTTGGTATGGTCATGGGCAATATGGCATGTATTGCCCATGGGGCCACTATGATTTACCCCGACGAGGCCTTTGACCCAGCGCGGGTTCTAGCTGCTATCCAGTCCCAACGGTGCACCGCCTTATATGGCGTTCCCGCTATGTTTCTCAGTCTGCTTGACCACCCTCAGCGTGCTACAACCGATGTCAGTTCCTTGCGCACGGGTATTATGGCGGGCGCTCCTTGCCCAATTGATGTCATGCAGCGTGTCACCACAGAACTGCATATGCCCGAGGTGCTTATTGGTTACGGCATGACCGAATCATCCCCTATTTCGTTTATGACGGCTCGTTCCGACCCGCTTCAGCTGCGCGTCAGCACCGTAGGCCAGGTTCAACCCCATATCGAGGCACAGTTGCTTGATGAACACGATGACATCGTGCCTATCGGCACCGTGGGTCAACTTTGTGTGCGTGGTTATCACGTCATGGCCGGTTACTGGCAACGCGACGACCTAACACAACAGGTCATCAAAGACGGTTGGCTCTATACAGGTGATCTGGCTCAATTCGATGACCAAGGCTACTGTCAAATCGTTGGCAATATAAAAGACATGATTATCCGGGGCGGGGAAAATATTTATTTGGCTGAAGTCCACAGCTTTTTACGCCATCACCCAGCCATAGATGAACTCATTCTCTTTGGTGTACCCGATCAACGCATGGGCCAAGAGCTCTGCGTGGCCGTGCGCCTACAAGACGGTCACAGCCTAGATGCGGACCGCTTACGTCAGTACTGCCAGGGTCAAATCGCGCATTACAAAATTCCGCGTTATGTCCTGTGCTATACCGACTTTCCTAGCGCAGAACATCAATCAACCAAAGAACTGCTTGTCGCAGATGCCATCATAAAACTCGGTCTATAAACGATATCAACGACTAGACAGTGCGCCTTAAAGCACTGCTTATAGGGAGACAACATGGGCTTAACGTCAACGTTAACGTCAACGCCGAATCCAGACGAGGTAGTTTTAGCGTGCCATAACATTAGCCGCTGGTTTGGGGGCTTGCATGCCGTCAAACATGTGACGATGGAAATACGCAAAGGAGAAACCCTCGGTCTGGTCGGCCCTAACGGTTCGGGTAAAACCACTACCGTGAATGCCATTACGGGTTTTTTTCCACCTCAAGAAGGGGAAATCATGTATCGGGGGCAACCGATACAACGTATGCGGCCCCATGAAATTGCGCAGTTGGGCATAGCACGTACCTTTCAAAACGTGGCGCTCTTTAAGGGAATGAGCGTGCTCGACAATATTTTGCTAGGCCGCCATAACTTTATGAAGCCCAGCATTATTAGCGCGATGTTTTATTGGGGCTTAGCTCAAAAAGAAGAAATCCTAAACCGCCATAAAGTCGAAGAAATTATTGATTTGCTCCAGCTTGAAGACGTGCGCGATGAACTCGTCGATGTCATTCCACTGGGCACCCAAAAACGCGTGGAATTAGCACGTGCTTTAGTGGCAGAACCCACGTTTTTAATTCTCGACGAGCCGATGGCAGGCATGAACCAAGAAGAAAAAGAGTACATGGTTCGCTTTATTTTAGATGCCAAAGAGGCCTTGGGCCTGACGATCTTGCTGATTGAGCATCACATGGATGTGGTCACTGCTATCTGTGACCGCTTAGTCGTACTGAATAACGGTGAAAAAATCAAAGAAGGCTTGCCCCTTGAGGCAATTAGTGACCCCACCGTTGTAGCCGCCTATATTGGGAGGGTAGACCATGCAAGCGCTTAATGCCCGTGAACAATCCCGTCAGCTTCATCCGCATTGGCAAGACGAAGACAACCTCCTTACCTTGTTGGCGTACAACGCCAACCATTACCCCAATCAAGTCGCTATGCGTGAGCGCGACCATGGAATTTGGCAGGAATACACCTGGCAGCAGTACTTAGATCACGTGCTGGGCTTTGCAGCTGGCCTAGAGCAGCTTGGGGTGCAAGCGGATGACTTAATTCTTATTTTGGGCGACAACCGCCCTGCTTTGTATTTTGCCATGCTGGGCGCCATTGCTGTTGGTGCTATTCCATCGCCCGCCTATCCCGATACCACTCCCGAAGAACTATCAGGTCAAATTCAGCGTGAAAGCATTCGCTTTGCGGTGGCCGAGGATCAAGAGCAGGTGGATAAACTGCTGCATGTGGTCGAACTGCAGGGGCTTAACTCGTCCATAGCAAAAGTCATTTACGACGATCGGCGTGGTTTAGATCAACAAGCGCATCCCTTAACGATTGCGTTTGACGATGTAGTAGAAATGGGGCAAAGCCGTTTAGCGCAAACGCCAAATCTACACGCCGAACTTTTGGCACGCCCTTCCATTCACGATGTGGCGGCCTTACTGCACTCATCAGGCACAACGGGTGTGCCCAAAGGCATTCCGTTAAAGCATGGCCATATCTTATATGGGGTGCGTAACGCGGCCAATGCGGGCTATTTCACTGAAGGCGAGGTGCATATGGCCTACTTGCCTATAGCGTGGGTAGGGGATTTTATTTTCTCTATTGGTGCCGCTTTAGCCTTGCGATTTGTGGTGAATATTCCTGAACGCCAAGAAACCTCACAAAATGATTTACGTGAAATTGCGCCGACGCTTTATTTCTGCTCGCCCCGCGCTTGGTCTACGATGCTTACCCGTATTCAAGTAGGGATTGATGAATCGTCGCCGTTCAAGCAAAAAATCTACCATCACTTCATGGATTTTGCCTTACAGCTGGAACGACAACGCTTGCAGGGCAAACACCCCTCTGTAGGCCAAAAAATGTGGTATTGGGTGGGTAGCCAACTTATTTATAACCCCATCAAAGACCGTCTAGGCTTGTCACGTGTAGAGCGCCCGTATACCGCAGGCGAAGCCATTGGCGAAGAAGTCTTCTTATTTTTCCGTGCATTGGGCCTCAATCTTAGACAGTTCTATGGGCAAACAGAAAACTGCGCCTTAGCGGCGGCGCAGTCCGCTGATGAAGTCAAACTGCATGCGGTGGGCCGTCCTTTCCCAGGGGTTGAGATCAAAATTAATGATGACGGGGAAATCCTGATGCGTGGCGATAATGTCTTTGATGGCTACTACAACAAGCCCGAAGACACCGCTGAAACTTTACGTGATGGTTGGATGCACACAGGCGATGCCGGTTACCTAGAGGACGACGGCCAACTGGTTGTATTGGGGCGTGTTTCAGAGGTGGTTTATACCGCGCAAAGGGAACGCTTTATTCCCACCTATATTGAAAACCGTTTGCAGTTTAGTCATTACATTAAAGACGCTTGCATATTGGGTAAAGACCGTGATCACTTAAACGTCATTATTTGTATTGATTTTCAGGCGGTAGGCCATTGGGCTACAGAAAACAATGTGCCTTACTCGTCCTATGCCGAGCTGTCTCAGCACCCCAAAACCTACGAAATGATCCGCGAACAAATTGAAAAAGTGAATCAACTTTTACCCGAGCCCTTGCGCATCCAGCGCTTTGTTAACCTACACAAAGAATTTGATGCCAACGATGGCGAGGTCACTCGCACCCGCAAGCTACGTCGTAATGTGATTGATCAAACCTACGGCGCCATTATTGAAGCCATGTATAACAATCACGATGACATCGACTTCGAAGCCCCTATTGTGTATGAAACCGGTGAAACAGGTGTGCTCAAACGCACATTACGTATTCATAACACCACTGAAAAAAGGAATTAAGCATGGCATATTTCCTCGAACTGTTTATTAATGGCGCACTAACGGGTTTGATGTATAGCTTAGTCGCCTTGGGTGTGGTTCTCATTTACAAGTCCGCTGGGGTGCCTAACTTAGCGCAAGGTGCAATGGTCATGTCAGCCGCCTATGTGGTCTGGATCCTGAACAGCAACGGGGTTCCCATGGCCCTTGCTATTGTGCTGGGCGCTGTCGTTATGTTTGCATTCGGCATGCTGGCCGAACGTTTCCTATTACGCAAAATGGTAGGGCAACCCATCATCATGATTGTGATGTTAACCCTAGGATTAGAAATTTTTTTACGTGGCTTTGGCCCAGGTTTTTTAGGCGCTGCCCCTAAACAACTCGATATTGGCCTGTCACTAGCGCCTATTATTATTGGCGACGTTTTTATTAACCGTGTTTACTTACTAGGCGGCATTATTGCCCTGTTGCTCATTGCAGCATCGGGGTTATTTTTCCGCACCCGTTTAGGCACCAAGCTCCGCGCTGTGTCGGATGACCACATTTCTAGCTGGTCCGTGGGCATTTCTGTAGAACGCGCCATTGGGATTTCCTGGGGGATCGCTGGCATTTCGGCCTTAGCGGCAGGTGTGGTGTGGGGGTCTGTACAAGGCGTGGACTGGACCCTCTCTGAATTACTTTTCCCTGCCATTGCGGTGGTGATTTTAGGCGGGCTTGATAGTGTCTTAGGTGTACTTATCGGTGGTCTGATTGTGGGTATCTTAGGCAGTGTAATCCCTGGCTATATTGATGAATTTGCCGGTGGTGGCACACGAGATGTAGTGACCTCACTCATTATCCTATTCACTATTATGTTCCGTCCTTATGGCATTTTGGGCCGTGAAGACATCGAGAGGGTGTAACTATGTTTTATCGCTTATCTGGTATTTATCACACACGTTACCAAACCGCCCGTCAATTGTGGCCTATTCCGGCAGATCGGTATCAGATCTACTTTCTGCTAGTCCTAGGCTTAGCCGCCCCTTTCATTTTTAGCAACTTTTATCTTTCTAGCTACATTATGCCGTGGCTTATCCTCAGTGCCGCCGCGCTTTCATTAACGTTGTTGATGGGCATAGCAGGTCAACTGCACTTTGGTTTTGCTTCGGTGATGGCGATTGGGGCTTATACGAGTATTCACCTCACCCGTGCCGGCGTACCGTTAGAACTGGCGTTATTGGGTGCGGGTTTTATGTCAGCCTTGATCGGTAGTATCTTTGGGGCAGCCGCCTTGCGTGTTAAAGGCTTATACCTCGTCATGGCCACCTTGGCCATGCAGTACCTAGTGGACTGGACCATTGTTAACGTTCCCATCATTAGCGGAGGCGCTCAGGCTACGTTGCAAACCCCAGCCACTACTTTTTTATTTGTGGCCCTCAAGTCCGACATGGCTCGGTATTACTTAGCCTTACTTTGGGTAGTGTTTATTACCTTATTAATTCTTAATATTAAACGCTCCAGTATCGGGCGCGCTTTAGTTGCCGTACGTGACAAGGACTATGCGGCCGCTGTCATCGGCATCAACGTAGTGCGCTTTAAACTAGTTGCCTTTTTCACGAGTTCTTTTTTAGGTGGGGTCACCGGTGCCATTTTGGCCTTTTGCTATTACCAAGCCGTGACACCCGAGCAATTTAACTTCAACATTTCGGTTCAGCTTGTCGCCATGGTGTTAGTGGGTGGTTTAGGTAGTGTGCTGGGCGCCTACTTAGGCGCAGGCTTTGTACTGCTTGTTCCTATTTTATTAACCAACGCCGTCATTATGCTGTCCGGCATGGGCTGGCTTGATGTGTCCACCAATTTATTAGCTCATATTCCTCTCATGATTTACGGGGCATTAATTGTTGGATTCTTGTTGTTTGAACCTCTGGGTTTAGGAAAGATTTACGACAACATCAGAAACTATCTGTTGGTCTGGCCTTTCCGTCACTCTAAGCTGTAATCATAAACAGTCATACCACTCTATTTAGGAGACTACGATGAGACATTCCATGCGCAAATTGGCCTTTGGTGCCGCTTTAGTCGCTAGCGCCATGAGTTTTGGGGTTGCCCATGCTAATGACGCCATCAAGTTCGCAGCACCTCTTGATTACACGGCGGTCTATACCTTCTTAACCAATGAGTACGCCCAAGGGCAAAAAGACTACTTACGCATGATTAACGATGCAGGGGGCATTGAAGGGCAGAAAATCGAATACACCTCCTCAGACACAGGAAACCAACCTCAGCGCGGAATTGAAGCCTACAACCGTGCACAGCGTGATGGTGCCATTTTATTTGACTTCCTAAGCACCCCTGTTGCGCGCGCTATGGTGAATCGGGTCTTGGATGACAAGGTGGTCATGATCACCGCTTTCCACGGTCGTGGCGACGCCAGCGATGGCGAGACCTTCCCCTATGTCTTTCCTGTGATGTCAACGTATTGGTCTCAAGCTGCCACCTTAATTGACTATATGGAACAACACGAAGGCGGGCTAAAAGGCAAAAAAGTCGCGCATGTTTATATTGACTCCCCCTTTGGTCGTGAGCCCATTCCCGTCTTAGAAAAATTAGCCGGAAAACTGGACTTCACCCTGCGCACCTTCCCTTATGCCAGCCCAGGCAACGAGCAGTCGTCCACGTGGTCAGAGGTACGCCGCTTCCGTCCTGATCAAGTCATTATTTGGGGCGCAGGCGGTGGTCAAGCGGTATCCGTTCGCGAAGCCATTCGCAATGGTATTGCGCCAGAAAAAATTCACTCAGTCGTTTGGCTTGCTGAAGCCGATATGGAGTCTGTGGGTAAAGATACCGCTAAAGGGATTCGCAAATTTGAAGGAACAGCAAGCGGCACAGACTCTGAGCTAATCCAAGAAATCATCACCAAAGTGATTGAACCTGGTCATGGTTCTGGACCTAAAGAAAACGTTGGCCGCACCTATTACAACGTAGGGGTTGCCACCATGGCTGTTTCTGTCGAGGCCGCTCGTTTAGCCCTAGAGAAATTTGGCCCACCTTTAGACGGTGACAAACTACGTCAAGGCTTTGAAATGATTAAAGACTATGACGCCAAAGGTTTACTCCCACCGCTAAGCTTTAGCACCGAAGATCACCAAGGCGGTGGCTTTGGTCGGGTTTCGCACTGGGATGGCGAAAAGTGGGCGCCCTTAAACGACTGGGGTAACCCCTACCAAGACATTGTATGGGAATCCATTCGCCAAGATGCAGCTGCCTTTAAGGAGGGTCGCTGATGCTAAAACTGAGCAACGTCGAAGTGGTATATGACAAAGTGTTCTTAGCCATTCGCGGTGTCTCACTTCATGTGGCCGAAGGGGGCATGATTGCCCTACTCGGCTCTAACGGCGCAGGTAAAAGCACCACGCTCAAATCCATCAGTGGGCTGCTTGCCCCAGAGCGTGGTGAGGTTACTCGGGGTTCCATCGAGTTTTTAGGCGAGAACATCCTGCCTTATGGTGCCCCCAAGCGTGTTGGAATGGGTTTAGTCCATGTCATGGAAGGACGCCGTATCTTTGGCCATTTAACACCGGATGATAATTTATTAGCCGCCTACCGCAGCGGAGGCTCTCGGGCACGTCTTCAGCAATTGCGCGATATGGTGTATGACTATTTCCCGCGTCTTACCCAATTTCAAAAAACCAAAGCCGGCTATTTGTCTGGGGGAGAGCAACAAATGCTGGCTATTGGGCGGGCTTTGATGACCGAGCCCAAACTGCTTATGTTAGATGAGCCCAGCCTAGGCTTATCGCCACGTTTAGTCCAAGAAATTTTTGGCATTATTCGTAAGATCAACCAAGAAAACAAGATGAGTGTGCTGTTAGTCGAACAAAACGCCGCCGCCGCGCTGGAATTTGTGGATCACGCTTATCTCATTGAAAATGGTCATGTGGTGATGAGCGGCGAGGCCGCGGTGCTTAAAGAAAACCCCGACGTCCAAGAGTTTTATCTGGGGGGATCAGATCGGGTGGACTACCACAACGTCAAACATTATCGACGCCGTAAACGTTGGTTAGCCTAAAGCCAGGGGATTGGGACATTGCGCTCCAATCCCTTTTAGTCTTTCACGCCCCGTTTAGGGTGTGAGTTAGCTGAATAACGGTAGTGATACACAAAAAAAACCCGCCAAAGGCGGGCTATAAATACCTACATCACTCTCAAAACTACGGAGACAACCGACTGCTACTTACTCATTAAGCCACGCAGTAAACTGAGCACTGCCAGCACAATAAAGACGAAAAATAGCACCTTGGCTATGGACGCTGCACCGGCGGCAATACCACCAAAACCTAAAACAGCGGCAATAATAGCGACAATAAAAAATATTAAAGCGTAATGCAACATAATTTCTCTCCTAGGTAGAACGCCTGTAGGCGGACGGTTGGGAATTGCTTAAATGTGAATTATTTCTAACCGCGTAGATCCTTAAGGATTATCATCGTAAAAACGCTTTACTTCATCTTCAGCGGCCTCGCGGGTCTTACCATAGCGCTCTTGCACCAAGCCAGCTAACTGCCGTAAATTTCCATTCACTTGATCCAACTCATCGTGGGTGATTTTGCCCCATTTCTCTTGGGCTTTACCCTTGAGTTGTTTCCACTTACCTTCCAAGATATCTTTATTCATAATCACTCCTACTGCGGTGTGTATAAAACTGAGCCAACTTGGTTTTCATTGGTTTTGATCACAGTTTCTACCTTACGCACATCTCTCAAAATAACCATGGCAAAATCATTGCAAATGTAATCAAAACGTACGTTGGCTAGGTAAATAGCCAGTTTTAAGGCTTACGCCGATTCAATCGGTTACATCTAAACGTCTCTAGTGACGATCTCTGGTAGTGTTGGTATTTGTGCGTAAAGCCCGCGCTAGGCTTGCTTTACTTGTTTTGAACGCTTTATAATGCTTTGTTAGTCTATCTTTATTTAGGCTAATTTTGACTATTTAATTAATTGACGATTTATCGTTTTTTATAGGAAATCCCTATGTACGCGGTTATAAAAACCGGCGGCAAACAGTATCGTGTTGCCGTTGGCCAAAAATTGAAAATAGAACAGATACCGGCAGACATTGGGCAAGAAATTTCGCTAGACCAGGTTCTATCCGTAGGCGAAGGCGACACCCTTAAAATTGGTGTTCCTTTCGTTGATGGTGCCAAGGTTACTGCTACTGTTCTTGCGCAAGGCCGTCACGACAAGATCAAGATCTTCAAAATGCGCCGTCGCAAGGGCTATCGTCGCACCCAAGGTCATCGTCAAAACTACACCGAAATCCGTATCGAAGCAGTTAACGCTTAATTGGTACGACGGGTATAACCAATAGGAGTGCAATAACATGGCACAGAAGAAAGGCGGCGGCTCTACGCGAAACGGACGCGACTCACAGGCTAAACGTCTAGGCGTCAAAGTTTACGGTGGCCAAGCCATCAATGCAGGCTCCATCATCGTGCGTCAGCGTGGTACTGAATTCCACCCCGGCACGAACGTGGGCATGGGTAAAGACCACACACTCTACTCCCTAGTAGACGGTCACGTTAAATTCAGCATCCAAGGCGCGCTAAAAAAGCGTACAGTTTCTGTAGTCGCCGCTGAATAAGCCCTTCGGTTTTTACCGAAACTAAAAACTGCACTCATCTGTGGGACTTGGTTCCGTATCAGAGGTGCAGTTTTTTTATTGTAAAGTACGAGCAACTATGTTTAAAAAACCCGCTTTATTAGGTCTTATTGCCACTAGCGCTTGGCTTAGTGCCACGCCGCTTCCTGCGATTGCCCAAGATACCGAGGCTGCTAAACAGGTGCTTGATCAGCTTAATGCTGAACAAGAAACCACGCGTATTTTGCTTGAAAAACTAAAAAGCACCGATCCCAGTGTGATCGATGTGTATTTTAAGCTCGATGAAAATCAGCAACGCACGATGGTGGTCTCGCGCGTCACCGAATCAGGCCTCATTGAAACATGGGAAGCCCCCGCCGACGTGATCAACACCACCATGCAAGAGGCCGAGGCCAAAGCAAAAGCAGACAACCCAGAAGCCTCATCCGGTTTTGATTGGAGCTCTGCCATTGCCCCTATGCTAGGTGGAATGCTGGCTGGCTACTTGCTTAGCAACGCGTTTTCAGGTGCTGGCAAAAGCACCCAAATGACACGCGAAGCCCACGAGCGCGAAAAGCGCATGCAAAGCTCAGCATATCGAGCCAACAGTGCAACACGCGCACAACAGTTACGTCGAACCCCATCGAACACCAACACCTTAAACCGCAGTCCTGCTAACGCGCGCCCGCCCGTTGGGCAAAGCCAGGGGGGCACTTTTAATAGCTCAGGCGTACGCTCTAGTGGTTACAGCAACGGCGGTTAATTCTTTTTGATATGTGATGAGCGCTATTTCCCTTACTTACGCAGCCGTCCCTCTACAGCTAGATGAACTGATTGCGTCTGAGCTTCCTTTTTGTCAAACGCT
Source organism: Paenalcaligenes hominis (assembly GCF_011927625.1). GTDB lineage: Bacteria > Pseudomonadota > Gammaproteobacteria > Burkholderiales > Burkholderiaceae_B > Paenalcaligenes > Paenalcaligenes hominis. Next base: position 465,001 of record NZ_JAATIZ010000003.1, on the reverse strand, counting down.
CTATAACCATCAGGATGAGCTACACCAAGACATGAAAGAATGCTTTTCTTTCTTTATAGAAAACCAAGCCCATCTTCCTGTCTATGTGGTGCAAACAGACAAGGCTGAGTCCATTCAACACGAGCTTAGCCAGTACCACCAAATGCTAAAGGATGCGCTCAAACACGCTTTTGACTTGCCCATTGATCAGTTACGGTATTGGTTTGACTGTTCGGCGGCTCGTGACGTGGGCTTTGGGGCCTTTGTGGATTATGCCAAGGCCACTTTTGTGGACCACAACCAAAACGTAGCGGCCTTTGCTCCTGCCTCAAGCGCCATCTATGGACGTTTAGACGCCGTCGTCGACCCCGCCACAGGCGATGTACTGGGGGTGTATGAATTGAATGGTGATACACCGGTCATGCTGTTCGAGTCCATTAACTTACAAAATACGATTGCGACCGGACTGGGCCAAGCCGAGCATCAAGCCAATGATTGGTGGGACATGACGCAAGGTCGCTTTCGTGCCTTGGCGGGTAAAACCGTCGCCGTCGTGTGTGATGTGAGTTATATTGAAGACAGCACCACATCAGAAACCATTGCTCAAGTCTTTGACGCAGTCGGCGCGCAGGTCTATTTCACTACCATTGAAAGCCTAAACCACACCTTATTAGATATTGAAAAACCCTTTCGTATTGATGGTGTTGCAACCCCTCCTGACGCTGTGTTTATGTTGTTGCCATGGGAGGAAATGTGGACCTCAGGCCGCGATGTATTAGCTCATTGGCCCCACTGGTATAAAAACGTGTCCTTTTTTGAGCCGGCATGGCGTTGGTTTATGTCGCATAAAGGGCTAATGGCGTGGGCCAGTTTTTTATTTGCCGAAGACCCAGATTTTGCTGAGCGTTGGGCTCATGTGCCTCATTTACATACCGAACTCAGTCCCGATTATTTTATTACCCACCACTTAGATTACGTGGTTAAGCCAGTTATTGGTAGACTAAGTCAAAATATCCAAATTGTGCAAAACCAAACTGTGGTGACACAAACAGACGGTCACTATGGCGCAGAGCCCATGGTGTATCAACAATACTGCCCACCATATCAGGTCGCGGATCGTCCCAATATGATCTTAGGGGGTTGGTTAGCTGGCGACCACGTGGCTACCTTATGCTTTAGAGAATTCGATGGGGCGGTATTAGACTTACAAAATGAACGCTTTATTGCTCACGTGTTGGCCCATAGCTCAACCGTCAGCACCAGCGACTATTAATGGAAAGAATATGAAATTTGTAGACGAAGCCACCATTGAAGTACAGGGCGGAAAAGGAGGCAACGGTGCTGCTTCTTTTAGACGCGAAAAATTTATTCCTAAAGGCGGCCCAGATGGCGGCGATGGCGGTCGAGGTGGGTCAGTCTTTGCGATTGCTGATCGTAACGTCAACACACTGATTGATTACCGTTATGCGCGCCTTCATAAAGGCCGCAACGGTGAGCACGGTCGTGGCTCTGACCAGTACGGTGCAGCAGGGGAAGACATTGTGCTGCGCTTTCCAGTAGGGACTACCATTTATGATGCCGATACTGGCGAGCTTCTGTTTGACTTAGACCATCACGACCAGCAAGTGACGCTGGCACAGGGCGGTCAAGGTGGTCTGGGTAACTTGCACTTCAAAAGCAGTATTAACCGTGCGCCACGGCAATACACCAACGGTACTGAAGGGGAACAACGCAAGCTCCGTCTCGAGCTTAAAGTGTTAGCTGACGTGGGTCTGCTTGGCTTACCGAATGCCGGAAAATCCACTTTTATTAGTCAGGTTTCCAATGCGCGCCCTCGTATTGCTGACTACCCGTTTACTACCCTGCATCCTAACTTAGGTGTGGTGCGTAGCTCAGCCGCGCACAGTTTTGTCATTGCGGATTTGCCCGGGCTGATCTCAGGCGCATCCGAGGGTGCCGGTTTAGGTCATCTGTTTCTCAGACACCTGTCACGCACACGTCTGCTATTGCACATAGTTGATGTCAGCAATCTAGACCCTGAGGTCGATGTGGTCGAAAAAGCTGTCGAGGAAATTGAAACTATCGTCGAGGAATTACGTCTCTACAACCCCGACCTCTATAAAAAGCCGCGCTGGTTAGCGCTAAATAAAATCGACATGCTCGAAGACCCCAGTGCATTTAAAGCAGTTCTATGCGAACGGCTTAACTGGACAGGCCCTGTCTTTGAAATGTCTGCCCTCACCGGTCAAGGCACTCAGGCTTTGGTATTAAAAATTCAAAGCTGGCTTGATCAACAACAAGCTGAAGAGCAGCGTTTATTGGACGAGGCCCACGCCGATTTCGAGCCTGACGACCCTCGGTTTAAACCAAATCGTCAAAACATTGACCAAAGCGAGTAAAAGCTCAGCACAATATGAAAAAGCGGGATTATCATAGAGGTTTAACTCATACATTGATCTCGCTTTACTTTTAATGGTTCATTTATGTCTCACGCGACAACATCGGTAGTTGCTGACTCCCAACGCTTAGTAGTAAAAGTCGGCTCCTCTTTGGTTACCAACCAAGGTAAAGGCATTGACCGGACAGCAGTCAAAGAATGGTCTGCACAAATTGCACAATTGCATCAACAAGGCAAACAAGTGGTTTTGGTTTCCAGTGGCGCCATTGCCGAAGGGATTGTGCGTTTAGGTTGGCCGCGTCGCCCCAAGGCCATGCACGAACTGCAAGCGGCGGCGGCCGTGGGACAAATGGGTTTAATCCAAGCCTACGAGGTGGCTTTTGCTGAGCACGGTATCCGTACCGCACAGGTGTTACTCACTCACGAAGACCTGGCAGACCGCACCCGTTATCTCAATGCACGTAGTACGCTGTATACGCTTCTAAACTTAGGCGTGGTACCCATTGTGAATGAAAACGATACGGTCATTACGGATGAAATTCGCTTGGGCGACAATGACACCTTAGGTGCTTTGGTGACTAATCTTATCGAAGGCGACTCGCTAATTATCCTTACCGACCAGTCTGGGTTGTATAGTGCCGATCCGCGTTCAAATCCTGATGCTCAATTCATCTCGCACGCCCAAGCGGGTGATCCTGCCCTCGAGGAAATGGCAGGTGGCGCAGGGTCAAGCATTGGCACCGGTGGCATGATCACCAAAGTTCTGGCTGCAAAGCGTGCTGCAAATAGTGGTGGTGATACGGTGATTGCGTCCGGCCATGAACCCAACGTCTTAGTGCGTTTGGCCAAAGGCGAATGCATAGGCACCGAGCTACGTGCCGAACTACCCGTTCAAAGTGCGCGTCAACGATGGCTCTCAAGCCATTTGCGTGTACGCGGCAAAGTCCGTTTAGATGCAGGGGCAGTGAAAGCGCTCAAAGAAGACCATAAAAGCCTTCTGGCTATTGGTGTCACTGACGTCATAGGTGACTTCAACCGAGGGGATGTTGTAGCATGTATTGATGAAGCCGGCGTAGAACATAGCCGTGGTCTCATTAATTATTCCAGTGCAGATACACGGCGCATCATGGGGTCACCCAGTCATGCCATTGCTGACTTGCTTGGCTCTATGTCAGATGCCGAACTTATTCATCGCGACAACATGGTCGTCAACTACTCAAAGTAAAGCCTTATCACTAAGGAAAAATCATGAAAGTGCTTGTGCTAGGCGCTGGCGTTGCAGGGGTCTGTAGCGCCTACTATTTAGCCAAACAAGGCCACAGCGTCACCGTTATCGATCGTTTAGAAGGCTCTGCCATGGAAACCAGCTTTGGCAATGCTGGGCAGGTTTCCTTTGGTTATGCCTCACCCTGGGCAGCCCCAGGTATCCCGTTGAAAGCAGCAAAATGGTTATTTGCTGAACATCCCCCTTTTAGCTTCAAACCCGATGGTAGTCTGTATCAGCTGCAATGGATGCTAAAAATGTGGGCAAACTGTACGCCGGCTCATTACAAAATCAACAAGGAACGCATGGTTCGTGTGGCTGACTACAGTCGCAAATGCTTAGCTAAGCTACGGGAAGACACACACATTCAATACGAAGCACGGCAAAAAGGCACCTTACAACTGTTTCGTACTGACGAACAAATGGCAGCGTCCGAAGCAGACATGCGTGTACTGCAAGAAATGGGGGTAGCCTTTCAGCTGTTAGGTCGCGACCAGCTTTCCAGTGCCGAGCCCGCACTAGAGCTAGTCAAAGAAAAATTCGTTGGCGGCCTGCGCTCGCCCGATGATGAAACGGGTGATTGTCGTTTATTTACCCTTGCCCTAACCAAAATGGCTGAAGAGCTGGGGGTTGAGTTCAGGTTTAATGAGTCCATTCAGCAAATTCAACGCCAAGGCGATAGTATTACAGGTGTAATAAGTAATAATCAGCTGATTACCGCCGATGCGTATTTGGTTTGTTTAGGGTCTTGGTCTAGACCGTTATTACGTAATATTGCCCCCATTCCGGTTTACCCCCTAAAAGGCTATTCCATTACCGTACCCATTGCCGACCCTGATTTTGCTCCGCAATCTACACTGCTTGATGAAAGTTATAAAATCGCATTGACTCGTTTTGATAACCGTATCCGAGTAGGCGGCATGGCCGAAGTGGCTGGTTTTGATAAAACCTTAAACCCAAAACGCCAAGCTACCCTATTGATGGTATTAAACGACCTCTTTCCTAAAGCCAGTCACGAGAAAACCGATGTGAATTTCTGGACTGGTTTACGCCCTAAAACCCCTGATAGTGTGCCTATTATTGGTAAAGGCCCGGCAAAAAATTTGTACTTAAACACAGGTCATGGCACATTAGGCTGGACCATGAGCACAGGCAGTGCACGTTTAATTGCAGATATTATCTCTGGCAACGAGCCAGAAATACGCGTTGACGACCTAAATTTAAGCCGTTATCAATAGCCGTTAAAGCACTTGAATTGGGGCGCCAAACATATAGCCCCATTTATAAATAGAACGAATAGGCAAGGTGAGACCTTCAGAGGTCGCTTTACGCTTTAAGCGACTGATCACCACGCCTAATCGGTTATGTCCCGATACAGCGTCTGATTCGGGTGGATTTTTTTCACTGATGGATTCGAGTAATTGATCGTGGCTAGCGCGCCGATCAGGCTGGCTACACAACGTAGATAAAAACTGGCGTTCTGTGGTGGTTAATACCAATTTTAACCCCTCTGGACTCACTAATGTCCAGCCGTCATCTGTTAGGCTCCATTGTACTGTCTTGCTTTCCGTAATGGGATGCGTAGGCGTAGGAACGGGATACGTTTCTGTTTGGCTTTGGGGCAAACGGACTCGCCGTAATAAGCATTCTATTTTTGCTACCCACAGTGCCGTGCTGGTTTCATTAACGCAATAGTCATCGGCTCCGCTATAGAGCGCGTGTAGAGCCTGCTCTTCATTAAACGCAGGTAGCTCGATCATGATGGGCAAATAGCCACTGTGCATGCGTAAACGCGAAATGGCTGCCAAACTTTCACTTTCTAAACCTGAAATCATGAATAGGACTGGTTCTTGAGCACGCGCTGAAAGGAAAGCTTTTGTGGCAGCAGGATAAAACGATCTAGGCTCAGTACAGGTAATTACCTCGAAGCCGGCAGTGCGTAGCTCGCCTTGGCGACTTTGGAGCACAGAACTACGCGCAGATTGCAGCGGTTGGTACCAAATAATAGTGGGGGCGGATTGTGCAAGCATTTCCTATCCTTTTATTACGAAAAGAACGACGCTGTTACATCGATAACTAACCGCTATTCTATCATCACAAAAGGGATAATGATTATTACCAATGTAGTGTGAATAGATCGTTCAATAGAGGCGTGAATACCTTTGCTGAACGTCTCCTTTATGCTCGCCAATTACGCGGCCATACCCAAAGTAAATTAGCAACGCTATGCGGCTTGTCTCAGAGCACGATTGCTAGCTATGAAACTGGGACGCGTCTGCATGCTCGCAATTTACTGCAGCTTGCAAAGGTATTAAAAGTTAGCCCTGCATGGCTAGAGCAAGGCACTGGGCCTATCTTCTCTACTCTACAAGAAGCAGCAGCTAATTACAGCCATAGTTGGCCGTTTTCAGGGGTAAGTCCTGATGAATTGTTGCAACTTTCTGAAGCCCAGCTTAACACGGTAGAAAATGTCATCAGAGCACTTTTGCTATCGTGGTCGCCAGAAAAAAATAAATAAGCACTGGTTTGCGTTTAAGAGGGTTATCCCTAGGTTATCTAAAAGACTCAGTTAAATCCTATATACTTGTTTGCACGCGGGGGTACTGCCTGCCTGACGATATTTTACGTTCGGGCATTCGGTTGAGATAAACCCTTCGTACCAGTACGGATAATGCCGATGCTGGGAGCGTGTCACAGCCTAGTATCTAGGCGACTTCACATTCCTCCCCTTCGGCTCCATTGATTTATTTTGGAGCGAATCTTGACTAAAAACCCAGAATTCTCAGCACACACCGCAACGGTTGATGCTGCAGCTGTTAAACCCTTACCTAATTCACGCAAAGTCTACGAAGTCGGTTCCCGACCTGATATTCGTGTGCCATTTCGTGAAATCTCTCAAAGTGACACCGGCGGTATTTTTGGCGATGAAAAAAATCCGCCTATTACCGTCTACGACACCAGTGGTCCTTATACCGATCCCACCAGCCAAATTGACATTCGCAAAGGTCTGCCAGCGCTGCGTGCCCAATGGATTGACGAGCGTAACGACACCGAAGTCCTCACTGGCTTAAGCAGTGAATACGGTCGTGCGCGTCAAACTGACGAGGCCCTAGAGGCCATGCGCTTCGAGCTAAATCGTCAGCCTCGCCGCGCTAAAGCAGGTAAAAATGTCACGCAGATGCACTATGCCCGCCAAGGCATTATTACGCCAGAAATGGAATTTGTGGCAATCCGTGAAAACTTGCGTCGCGAGCACTACATCAAGACCTTACGCAATAGCGGCCCCGAGGGTGAACGCATGGCGGCACGCCTGACGCGTTCGCACCCCGGACAAGGCTTTGGTGCAAACATACCAGACGTGATTACGCCCGAGTTTGTGCGCAAAGAAATTGCTGAAGGCCGCGCCATCTTACCGGCCAACATCAACCACCCTGAAATTGAACCCATGATTATTGGGCGCAATTTCTTGGTCAAAATTAACGCAAATATCGGTAACTCCGCACTAGGCTCTACTATTCACGACGAAGTGGAAAAAATGACGTGGGCCATTCGTTGGGGTGGCGATACCATTATGGATTTGTCCACGGGCAAAAACATCCATGAAACGCGTGAATGGATCGTCCGTAACTCACCTGTACCGGTAGGAACCGTCCCCATTTATCAAGCCCTAGAGAAAGTGAATGGCGTAGCCGAAGACCTCACTTGGGAAATCTTCCGCGACACCTTAATCGAGCAAGCGGAACAAGGCGTGGATTACTTTACTATTCATGCTGGGGTGCGTTTGGCTTATGTACCCATGACAGCCAACCGAATGACAGGTATTGTGTCGCGCGGTGGCTCGATTATGGCTAAATGGTGTTTAGCACATCACAAAGAAAGTTTCCTCTATGAACACTTTGAGGAAATCTGTGAAATCATGAAAGCCTATGACGTGAGCTTCTCGTTAGGGGACGGTCTACGCCCGGGTTCTGGCTATGACGCGAACGATGAAGCCCAGTTTGCCGAACTTAAAACCCTAGGCGAACTAACACAAATTGCATGGAAACACGATGTACAGGTCATGATCGAAGGCCCCGGCCACGTTCCTATGCACCTCATCAAAGAAAACATGGACATGCAGCTCAAGCACTGTCACGAAGCGCCCTTTTATACCTTAGGCCCGCTGACTACAGACATTGCTCCTGGGTACGATCACATTACCTCGGGCATTGGCGCCGCCATGATCGGTTGGTATGGTACGGCTATGCTGTGTTATGTCACCCCTAAGGAACACCTAGGCCTACCCAACAAAAAAGACGTTAAAGACGGAATTATCACCTACAAAATTGCCGCGCATGCGGCAGACTTAGCCAAAGGCCATCCGGCGGCAGCGATCCGTGATAATGCCTTGTCCAAAGCTCGCTTCGAGTTCCGTTGGGAAGACCAGTTCAATCTAGGCTTAGATCCCGATACAGCACGTGCTTTCCATGACGAAACCTTACCTAAAGACTCCATGAAAGTCGCGCATTTCTGCTCTATGTGTGGGCCTAAATTCTGCAGCATGAAGATCTCGCAAGACGTGCGCGACTACGCTAAAGAACACGGCTTAGACGAAAGCTCTGCCTTACAAAAAGGCATGGAGGAAAAATCCATCGAGTTTGTGAAAACGGGCGCTAAGCTTTACCATGAAGCCTAACGCTAACTAGGTTATCCACGGTACCTGTTTCAAAACAAGCCACAAAAAAAGACTAAGTGTTTAATCACACTTAGTCTTTTCTTTTGCGCTAGCAGTCGTCTATTAATTACTGCTGAACAGCGTATAAATACAACTCGACACGACGGTTCATCGCACGGCCAGCTGGCGTGCTGTTGTCTGCGATAGGTGCATTAGGACCACGACCTTCGGCCATTAAATGACTGCCCTGTACCCCACGCTGGCTTAGGTAGTTGGTGACGGCATAGGCTCGCTCATTAGACAGACGCTGATTTAAATCGGCTCCGCCTGTACTGTCGGTATGACCTACCGCTTTAGCACGCAGCTCTGGATGCTGAACCAAGGCACGAGCCACACTATCTAACACAGGCAATAGCTCTGGCTTTAACACGGCTTTATTGGAATCAAACGAGACGTTGCTTGGGATATTAACGCGTAGGCTTCCGTCTGGCATTTCAGTGACGTCTACACCAAGACTGGTTGCACCCGACTGTTGGACGTCCTCTTTGATGCCTTTCCAGTTGTAGCCCACAATACCACCTGCTACGGCGCCAATACCCGCCCCAATAGCAGCGGCTTTGCTGCTATCGCCAATAAGCACACCTAAACCAGCACCTAGTGCAGCGCCTGCGCCTGTACCAATTGCAGCACGACCACCCTGAGAATCAGTGGTAACACACCCAGCCAACATGGCGACCACACCTACACTAGCAGCCATTTTTGTTAGTTTTAGCATATTCATAATGCAACTCCTTGTAGTTTAGCGAACCACTAAAATGTAACCGATGTCGTGGGCATCAGCGCCGATTTATTGTTACAGATTCTTTTGTTTGCGAGGCTTTTCACAAATGTTAACAATACGTTTGCACTGAACCTGCTTATATCATAGTCTGAGATACTGTTTTTTGCTTCTTTTGCACAGAGAAAATGCCTTAGGCCTACGCTTTGCGGCATAATAGGAAGACTTCTTCGCACCCATTTTTCACGCAAATTCTATGATTGAATTTAAACACGTCTTTAAGTCATATGGTCGCGGGCCAAATATCTTAGCCGACATTAACTTCCATATCCAACCCGGTGAATTTGTGTTTGTATCCGGTGCATCGGGCGCAGGAAAATCCACCTTATTGCGGTTAATCGGGGCACTGGAACACCCTACCCGAGGTGCTGTGCATGTAAAAGGCAACCGCATTGACCAACTCCCTGCGCGGGCGCACCCTTATATTCGACGCGCTATTGGTTTAATTCTTCAAGACGTGCATTTATTGCACGATCGTCGGGCGATTCATAATGTTATGCTGCCCCTAGAGGTCCTAGGCCTAGAGCGCTCTATTGCTTTTCGTCGGGCGCGAGCCGCCATGGAAAAAGTCGGCTTAGCTGGAAAAGAAGACCAGTTTCCTATTGAAATGTCGGGGGGCGAACAACAACGTTTGGCTATTGCCCGCGCTATCGTTAACAAACCAGCCATTGTTATTGCTGACGAGCCCACGGCTAATTTAGATGCCGAAAGTGCAAAACGCATTATGGACGTATTTAAAGATTTTAACCGAGTCGGGGTCACCACATTAATTGCCTCGCACGATAGGCAACTGATGTCACACTATGCCCAACGCACTCTTTTGCTTGAGTCTGGGCGCTTTACCGATCTAGCAGGCACCCCACTCTAACCTTTCTACGATAACTACATCTTTATGAAAAGCTGGCTTAGACAACATCAATACGCTTTTAGAGTGGCCCTGCTACGTCTTTTGACGCAGCCCTTCTCGTCGTTTAGCAATATTACTGTCGTAGCGTTAGCGCTTTGTCTACCTATTATTAGCTGGGCGATTCTTGTCTCTGCGCAACCTGTCGTCGCCTCTATTCCTTTAGCCACTGAAATGACGGTATATCTCAAGCCAGAGCTAAAGGAAGACCAGGTTCAGCAGCTGCGCTCTGCGATTGAAAATAATCACAGCGCACAGATTGAACAATTACAATTTATCACCAAAGATCAGGCCGCCACACGCCTAAAAAAAGACCCAGCGTGGGCCGATGCGCTATCGGCCTTACCTCACAATCCGTTGCCTGATAGTTTTGTTATTCGTCTGGCTGCTAGCCCCACACAAACGGCTACCGCTACGCAATTAGCCAGCGAATTAAAAACCCTAGAGGGGGTAGATCAAATACAGTTAGACACGGACTGGCTCAATCGCCTAGAGGCTTTGCTTAATTTTGGGCGTTTAGCCCTGCTGGTATTAAGTTTAAGTGTGGTCATTATTGTAGTGGCTACGGTCTTTAATACCATTCGTTTACAAGCATTGAACCAGCGCCAAGAAATTGCGGTGGCGCGCCTTGTCGGTGCCACAGAGAGTTTTGTACGTCGTCCTTTTTTATATGTAGGCGCCATTAGTGGTGGGCTTTCTTGTTTACTGGCCATCGCCTTGGCGCGTATTGCAATTAGCCCACTGGCGACGGCCCTCAATCGCTTAGCACTCAGTTACGATACGCAGGTTTACCTGGCTCTACCTGATGCCGCCGACTTACTTTTTGTCAGTTTACTTATTATGGTGATTACCGCCACAGCAGCGCGCTGGTCTGTCACCCGTCACTCTACGTTTTAATGTCTGATTTACTTTCTACTTTTGCGCAACGCATCGTTGACTGGCAAGTGTCTCATGGCCGTCACCATTTACCTTGGCAAAACACGACGGACCCCTACCGAATTTGGCTGTCAGAAATTATGCTGCAGCAAACACAAGTGAGTACGGTGCTTGATTACTATGAACGGTTTTTAACCCGATTTCCTACGGTGCAGGATTTAGCCGCTGCGCACCAAGACGAGGTGATGCCTTATTGGGCTGGGTTGGGGTACTATGCACGAGCCCGTAATTTGCATCGGTGCGCCCAAACGATACAGCAGCACCATGACGGCCAGTTTCCTACGGACAGCCGTGTATTAGTCACCTTGCCTGGCATTGGCCCCTCTACCGCAGCAGCCATTGCGGCATTTTCTGTTGGCGAGCGCGCGGCCATTATGGATGGCAATGTCAAGCGAGTATTTTGTCGTTACTTTGGGGTATATGGGCCTACGCATCTGCGCGCGACGGAAAAACAGCTATGGCATTTAGCGCACCAAGCGCTCGAACAGGCACCAGCTAAGCTAAATATGCGCGCCTACACCCAAGGCCAAATGGATTTAGGTGCACAAATTTGTACCCGAGGCCAGCCTGACTGCCAGCGCTGCCCGTTACAGCAAGGGTGCTATGCCTTAGCGCATCAAGCCCAAGGCGAACTACCCACCCCCAAACCACGTACCCAACAAGCCGAACGTTCGTGTCATATGCTGATCTGGCAACAAGGGAACCAAATACTGGTTGAGCAACGCCCAGACCAAGGCATCTGGGGTGGCATGCTAAGCCTACCTCAATTTGAAACAGAGGCTGATTTAGCGCAGTTTTTGACACACCATGGCACATCGTTGCAGCAAGCCCAAAAGATGGCTGAGCTAACGCATGTGTTCAGTCATTTTAAATTGCATATTACGCCGTGGTTAGTGCACAAACCGATGGCTTTCTATGAGCCCAAGCCAGACGAGCGTTGGTTAGCAAGCGAACAACTGGCGACGGCGGCGCTACCAGCCCCTGTCAGCAAGCTACTAGCGGCTTTGGCTTTTGATTTCACACCCTAAGCCATAATGGGCGCTACTAGGCATGACCGCTTTTCTGTGATGGGCGATAACGGCTAATGCCCATCAACATGCCGCATGCCACACCTAAAGTCAGCAAGGCTGTGCCACCATAGCTCATAAAAGGCAGTGGCACCCCCACCACAGGTAAGACGCCTGTCACCATGCCTACATTCACAAACACATAGGTAAATAGCATGAGCGACAAAGAGCCGGCTACCAATCGGCTGTACTGGCTTTTTGCATGCATGGCAATGGCCAGACCACGCAAAATAATCAGTGCATACAAAACCAAAAGCATAATGCCACCGTACAGCCCAAACTCCTCGGCAAACACGGCAAAGATAAAGTCAGTGGTGCGCTCGGGAATAAAATCTAACCGCGACTGCGTGCCCAACATATAGCCTTTGCCATAAATACCGCCCGAGCCTACCGCTATCATGGATTGGATGGTGTGAAAGCCTTTGCCTAGAGGATCCAAGCCGGGGTTTAGTAAGGTGCATACGCGGTGTTTTTGGTAGTCACGCAATACTACCCAGTCAAAATCAGGCGCACACAAGGTATCTTCGTAGTAAAGAATCAACCCTAAGCCAATCAAGACCAAGAGCGTGGCCGGCACAAGCAACTTAAATGACAGCCCCGCAAAATACATGACAAAGAAACCGGCAGCTAATACCAGTAATGCCGTACCCAGATCGGGCTGACGCACAATCAATAGAAACGGAATGGCTAATAACAAAGCCGCCACAATAAAGTCTAAAAAGCCTAAGTGGGTACTTTGACGCTTATGAAAGTACCAAGCCAAGGTAATAGGCACCGTAATCTTCAGCATTTCTGATGGCTGAATGCGCGTAAAACCTAAATTTAGCCAGCGGGTTGCCCCTTTGCTTGTTTCACCAAAAAACTCCACCCCAAGCAGCAACACCAGTGCCAACACATACACATAAGGGGCTAAGCGCATGATCCACGGGGGTGGGATACAAGCCACCGCCCACATAATGATGAAGGCGACGAAAAAGTGCTTGGACTGCTCGGCGAAGCGCCAGTCGGTGCTCCCTACCGCTGAGTGCATGACCGTTAAGCCTAGGATGGCCATCAAGCTAAGAAGAATTAATAATGGCCAATCGAGAGAGTTAAAGGCCTTAAGAACGCCCTGCCAAATAAGTTTCATGGGTAAATATGCCCTCTGTCGACAAGCCAATAATCAAACACAGAGCGCGCAACGGGTGCAGCGATGGTCGCCCCCCAGCCCGCGTTTTCTACAATTAAACCAATGGCAATTTTAGGGTCGTCCGCGGGTGCATACGCCATAAACAAAGCATGATCACGTAAACGCTCGTCAATGGCACTGGCATTGTATTTAGCGCCGCGTAAGCTAAAGACCTGGGCTGTTCCCGTCTTACCAGCGGCTTGGTAGGCGGCGTCAGTGAATGCGCGGCGCGCCGTGCCACTGCGCGTGACATCAATCAGCGCTTTTTTCACCACATCAATATTGTCTTGTTTTAAAGGAATCACATGCGAAGGAGCCGTCACGGTAGGTGTTTTCGCCCCAGAAGCAGGATCAATAATTTGGCTAACCAAATGCGGTTTCATATACACGCCATCGTTAGCTAACACAGCGGTGGCTTGGGCTAATTGTAGAAGTGTAAAGGAGTTGTAGCCTTGACCAACCACGACCGACACCGTTTCGCCCGCGTACCAACGTTGCTGAGACGGGTTTTTATAAGCTTTACGCTTCCATTCGCGTGAAGGCAAAATGCCACGCCGCTCGCCTTCGAGGTCAATGCCGGTAAGCTGACCAAAGCCAAACTGCTTACTGAAATCATGCAGTGCATCAACCCCAATTTCAGGGCCTAGTGAATAAAAATAGGTATCGGAAGACACCACTAACGCACGATGCATATCGGTCCAACCGTAGGCGGCTCCGCCGGCATTACGGAAACGTTGACCACCAAACTCAAAATAACCAGGATCAGGGAGCTTTTCCTTGGCGGTTCGTTTTCCCATTTCTAGCGCGGCTAAAGCCACAAAGGGCTTATAGGTGGAGCCAATAGGATAGGTGCCGAATAAAGGACGGTTAATTAAGGGGTGATCCGGCGACTCGTTAAGCTTGCGCCAGTTTTCTACGTCAATACCATCTACAAATAAATTAGGATCAAACGAAGGTGCAGAGACAAAAGCCAATACGTCGCCTGTCTTGGGCTCGATAGCAACTAGCGCACCACGCCGGTTTTTAAACTGTGCCTCTGCTACCTTTTGCAATTCAATATCAATAGAAAGCTGTAAATCCGCCCCTGGCACTGGGTCTACACGGCTTAATACCCGTACAGGTCGTCCTGATGCTGTAACCTCGACCTCCTCGACTCCGGTCTGACCGTGCAGAACATCTTCCCACGTTTTTTCTATGCCTTTTTTACCGATGATAGCGGTGCCACGGTAATTGCCCAGACGGCCCTCCTCTTCAAGTTGTTGCTCATCGGCCTGGGAAATACGACCGACATAACCAATTACATGCGCTGCTGACTCGCCTTGGGGGTATTCTCTTACCCAACGCGCCTGAAGCTTCACACCGGGAAATTTAAATGAATGGGCCGCAAACCAAGAGGCTTCGATTTCATTTAAGCTATTACGCAACAGCGTCGGGGTATAGCGACTGCTTTGTCCAATGGTTTGTAAAAAACGGCGGCGCTCCCGCGGAGAGATATAAATTAACGCAGAGAGTTCATCAAGCAGCTCGTCGATAGGGCCTTCGACTTGAGCGGGGGTAACCATCAAGGTGTAATCGCGATAATTGCGTGCTAGCACCACTCCGTTACGATCGGAAACCTCACCACGTCGTGGGGGAATCGGTACGACAGCAATTCGGTTTTGATCGGCACGAGCCGCTAAACCTTCGTAGCGCACCACCTGCAAATACCACAAGCGCCCCATCAATACACTTAAGAGCAAAATGACAGCTACGCCTGCTACTGCCGAGCGCACAAATGTACGACGACGCAACAGTTGTGATGTCTTTTTAAACTCAAACATACTAATACACGCTATGTGCTGCTTTCATCCGCATCATCTAAACGACGATGGGGCAATAATAAAAGAAAATCCACGATGGGCCAGAGTGCCGCCATTAAGACCGCTGACCAGACCCATTCCCACCCTGCCCACTCACCCACAAACCAGGCGTGCGCAAAGCGAGGAATAGCCAAAGCAACCAACCAAATAGGAAATAAATGTACCAGCTGCACTAAAGGATTAAACATTAATAGACGGCGCTGCAATACCCCAATGCCATACATAGCTAATACATAACTTAACGCATGCTCGCCCAAAAGGGCTCCGCCGTGCACATCAAGCAGCAGGCCTAATAAAAACCCCGTTATCATCGATACCCGACGCGGCTCATGCAGCGCCCAAAAACACAACACTAACAGCAGTAAATCGGGCGCCATCGGCCAAAGACGCCACGGTAACAGCGAAGCTAACCACATCAAAAAAATAGTGCCCCACACCATCCATAGGCTTGAGACAGGTTTGAATGGCGAGCTATCAATCGGTTGCAGCGAGCTTAGAGAACGGTTGCGTTCAAACGCTTGGGTCGTACGAGAGTAATACGGTTTATTATTCATGAAGTAAAGCGCTGTCTTGGAGCTGTAGGTTGGGCTCTTCGACTAAAAGAACAAGAAAATGCTGATAGCGCTCGGGATGCGACAAGGGCTGCCCCACCGCGACGGCAAACCCCGTGGCGGGGTCAAACTCTAAGCTTTCCACCTCGGCCACCGGTAGCCCTGCCGGAAATAACCCACCAATACCACTGGTAATGAGAATGTCACCCACTTGCAAATCGACTTCGTTAGTCAAATAACGCGCTTCAATTTTTGACGCAGCATGACCCCCAAATGCCACCAAACGTAAGCCATTACGTAGCACCTGAACAGGAATAGAGACTTTATCATCCGTAATGAGTGCTGCCTCGGCCGTATACGGTGTGACCCGCACGACTTGGCCGACCACGCCGCCTTCGTCAATAACAGGCATACCTGCACGAATGCCTTGGGCTGAGCCCTTGTTAAACACTAAGCGGCGATTGAATGCATTGGGCGGCTCGTAAAACACCTCGACCGCGACGGCTGGTTGAGTAACGGTATCAGCCACTTGTAATAAACGACGCAACTGTTCATTTTCTGCAGCGAGCTGAGCCGCATGCGTGGATAACTGCGCCAGCTCTATACGCTGGCGTTGCAGGGCTTCTTTTTCGCTGTGTACGAGGGCCGTCGCATTCATCCACGTGTCAACGTATTGCACCACATTAGCGGGAGCCATCACAGCACGTTGAAAAGGGTAAATCACTAAAGACAAGGCTTGGCGCGCTGGCTCGAGTACCGTCCAACGGGCATCAGTAATCAATAAGACCACTGATAATAAGACAAAAAGGGCCAAACGAACCTCCGCAGCCGGACCTCGTTTAAATAGCCTTAGGGTACGTTGCTCTTGCATGAATGGTCATAAGCAGCGCCAGCTCAAAGGACCAAAGCTGGCACTAGTTAAGCTGGAAGCAAGGATTAATCGTGAATAAAAACTGCGCCTAATTTCTCTAGATGTTCAAGCGCCTCGCCACACCCACGTACTACGCAGGTGAGTGGATCGTCGGCCACTACCACAGGCAAACCGGTTTCCTCTTGGAGCAAACGGTCTAAGTCGTGGACTAACGCCCCGCCACCTGTCAGGGCAATCCCTTTTTCGGTGATATCGGCACCCAATTCAGGAGGGGTTTGCTCTAGGCCGGTTTTAACGGCTGATACGATTTGGTTCAGCGGATCGGTGAGGGACTCGAGAATTTCATTGGAGGAAACCGTAAAGCTGCGTGGCACCCCTTCGGATAGGTTGCGGCCCTTGACTTCAATTTCGCGAATTTCTGTACCCGGGAAAGCAGAACCAATTTCCTTTTTAATGCGCTCGGCAGTAGGCTCACCGATAAGCATACCGTAATTACGACGAATATAGTTGATAATTGCTTCGTCAAATTTATCGCCACCCACGCGCACCGAGCCTTTATAGACCATTCCACCTAGGGAAATGACTGCGACTTCTGTGGTACCGCCACCAATGTCTACCACCATAGATCCACTTGCATCGGACACCGCCAACCCTGCGCCAATAGCCGCCGCCATGGGCTCTTCGATAAGGTATACCTGACTTGCCCCTGCACCCAGCGCAGACTCACGAATTGCGCGACGTTCCACCTGCGTTGAGCCACATGGCACACACACAATAATACGGGGGCTAGGTGCAAACATACTGCGCGGATGCACCATCCGGATAAATTGCTTAAGCATTTGTTCCGTGACCGTGAAATCGGCAATGACCCCGTCTTTCATGGGGCGAATGGCTTCGATGTTGCCAGGCACACGACCAAGCATTTGTTTGGCCTCGTGACCAACCGCTTGGATAATTTTTTTGCCATTTGACCCGCCATCGTGGCGAATGGCTACAACAGATGGCTCGTCCAGTACAATGCCTTTGCCCCGCACATAAATCAGGGTGTTAGCTGTACCTAGATCAATAGCCATGTCGCTAGAGAAATAACTGCGTAGGAATCCGAACATGGGTGCGCAATGTGTCTATGAAGAATTGGTATAAACAGGTGTCGGTTCGACGCCGCGTTTTGTAACCAGAAACCGGGCTAAAAACATCCCTGCTAGCGAACTCACAACAACCTAACAATGAAACAGTCAATGATAACTTATAATTTAAGTCTATTCAGACAGTTTTACAGCCTAAAACATCTGTTAGGCTATATTTTTAAATAAAATAGCTCCAAAATGGGGCTATCACACGATTTTTTTATATTGATACTGACACTGGGACCTTTTTATGGCAATCACACAGCAAGATGTCGCACATATTGCACAGCTCGCACATATTGCGCTAACACCAGAGCAAACAGCCCAAGCCGAACAAGACTTCACCCAAATTCTTGAGCTTATTCATGAACTTCAAGACGTTGATACAGCGGGCATAGAGCCTTTGGTACAGCCTTTGGCCGTCATTCAAGACCTGCATTTGCGCTTACGCGCTGACGAGCCTGCTCCTACCAATACCACGGCAGAGCGCGATGCGCTCATGAGCAACGCTCCCGCCCTCTCCGATGGGCTTTTCCTCGTTCCCACTGTTATCGAATAAGTACCCAATTATGTCTTTCTTTACCCAGTTTTCTGACATTGCCACGATGGGAGCGGCATTACGTGCTGGTAAAACCAGCGCACGCGAGCTGACTCAAGACGCGCTTAATGCTATTGCTCAAAGCCAGCTCAATGCATTTATTCAAGTCGATGCCGACCTCAGTCTAGCCCAAGCCGACCACGCGGATGCGTTACTCCAATCCGGTAAAGCCACGCCCTTAACCGGTATTCCTATTGCTCACAAAGATGTCATTGTGACGCAGCACTGGCGTACGACAGCAGCCAGTAAAATGTTGGCGAATTACGTTAGCCCCTTTGATGCCACCCTAGTGACCCAGTTACAGCAAGCCGGTGCCGTCTCTTTAGGTAAACTCAACTGTGACGAGTTTGCCATGGGCTCTGACAGTACCAGCTCGTATTTCGGTCCAACAAAAAACCCATGGAATCTGTCCCGTACCCCGGGTGGCTCATCGGGTGGGTCAGCGGCCGCAGTGGCCGCGGGTTTAATTATGGCAGCAACCGGCTCGGATACAGGCGGCTCCATTCGTCAACCCGCAGCCCATTGTGGTATTACTGGCATCAAGCCCACGTATGGCACGGTGTCACGCTATGGCGTCATTGCCTACGCTTCTAGTATGGATCAGGCCGGCCCCTTAGCACGTAGCGCTAAAGACGCACTGGCTCTCTTAGAGGTAATGTCAGGCTTTGATACCAACGACCCCACCAGCCTCGAGCAGTGCGGCAAGCAAAAAAATACTGGCGTCCGCGTACGTGATCAATTCACGGCTCATAGTGATCAGTTCGATGCTCACGGCGACCAGCCCTTAAAAGGCCTACGTATTGGCGTGCCTACCGAGTTTTTCACCAGACTGTCCGATGCGGATAGCATCGCCGCCATTGAAAGCGCGCTAGCTCTTTACGAATCCTTGGGTGCCACACGCGTAGAGGTTTCGTTACCACGCACTCAGCAGGCGGTACCCGCGTATTACGTTATCACGCCCGCCGAGGCCTCAAGCAACCTATCACGCTTTGATGGCGTTCGTTTTGGTCATCGTTCTGACACCTATCACGATCTACAAAGCATGATCAGCAATAGTCGTACCGAAGCCTTTGGTCCCGAGGTCGTGCGCCGCATTTTGACCGGCACCTATGTGCTTTGCGAAGGTTATTACGACGCCTACTATCTCCAAGCACAACGTGTACGCCGCTTAATTGCTAACGATTTTCAATCTGCTTTCGAGCAGTGCGATGTCATCATGGGTCCGGTGACTACCAAGCCAGCGCAGTCTTTAGACCACCAAGACGCTGACCCGACTGCCGATTGGCGCGAAGACGTTTTTACTTTGTGCGCTAATTTAGCGGGGCTCCCTGCCATGTCGCACCCATGCGGCTTTACAGCTCAACACCTTCCGATTGGCTTGCAACTGATTGGCAATTATTTTAACGAAGGTCAGCTTCTCGCTATCGCAGATCGCTTTCAACAACACAGCGATTGGCATCAACGCATTGCAGGAACAAAATAATGGAATGGGAAATTGTGATTGGGCTGGAAACTCACGCCCAACTATCAACAAAATCAAAAATTTTTTCAGCCAGTAGTACGGCTTTTGGTGCCGAACCCAATACGCAAGCGTCTGCCATTGATATGGCTTTGCCAGGCACACTACCGGTATTTAATGGTGCTGCCGCAGATAAGGCCATTCGCTTTGCTTTAGCGGTAGACGCCACCATCACCCCTTACTCTGTGTTTGCGCGTAAAAACTACTTTTACCCCGACCTACCCAAAAACTACCAAACTAGTCAATTTGATTTGCCTGTGGTTCAGGGCGGTAAAATTCACTTTTTTGTGGGTGAAACCGAGCACACCGTTAACCTTACCCGTGCCCACCTCGAGGAAGACGCGGGCAAGTCGTTGCATGAAAACTTCACTGGGCCGCATGGGGAATCCTCAACCGGTATTGATTTGAACCGTGCTGGCACACCGTTGCTTGAAATCGTTTCCGAACCAGAGATGCGCTCGGCTGCCGAGGCTGTAGCGTATGCTCGCGCCCTCCATTCCTTAGTGGTGTGGCTAGGCATTTGCGATGGCAACATGCAAGAAGGCTCTTTCCGTTGTGATGCAAACGTGTCTGTACGTCCTAAAGGCCAAACAGAACTCGGTACACGTTGTGAGCTTAAAAACATTAACTCGTTCCGCTTCCTCGAGCGTGCCATTAACTACGAGGCACGCCGTCAGATTGAGCTGATCGAAGACGGCGGTAAAGTCACTCAAGAAACGCGTCTATACGATGCCGATCTGGATGAAACACGTAGTATGCGCACCAAAGAAGACGCAAACGATTACCGTTACTTCTCTGACCCCGACCAAGCGCCTTTATACATTGGCCCCGACTGGATTGCCCAAGTCAAAGCCGATATGCCCGAACTGCCTGCGCAAAAACGGGCGCGTTTTGAAAGCGAGCTAGGTTTAGGGGCTTATGATGCCAATCAACTGACTGTATCGCGTGAAATTGCTACGTTTTTTGAAAACACCGTGGCAGCACTCAATCATCAGCACGCCAAGCTAGCAGCTAACTGGATCATCACCGATCTTAACGCTGTGCTAAACCGCGAAGAACTCGACATCACCCAATCAAAAATCCAACCTCAGCAATTGGCTAAACTGATTGCGCGTATTGCAGACAACACCATTTCCAACAAAATGGCACGAGAGGTTTTTGCGGCCATGTGGGACGGTGAGCACGAGGCCGATGCAGACCAAATCATTGAAAAGCGCGGCTTAAAACAAATTAGCGACACAGGCGCTATCGAAGCAATGGTAGATGAGGTAATTGCCGCCAACCCAGCGATTGTTGAGCAGTATCGAGCCGGTCGTGACAAAGCCTTTAATTCTCTAGTGGGCCAAGTCATGAAAGCAGCTCGCGGCAAGGCCAACCCGCAGCAAGTCACCGACATGCTCAAGGCCAAACTCGACTAATCGTCTTGACCCGAGCCAATGCAAAACCCCCGCTCCTAGTGCTAGGTAGCGGGGGTTTTGTTTAGGGCAGCTAGACTACCCATGTGATGAGGTAAACCTCAATTACTTGGTAGTTGCTGCGACGACCTCAATTTCAACTAGCCATTCGGGCAAGACTAGACCTGCTACCTGCATCGCGGAGCGTGTAGGTAGGTTAGGCTGAGCCTCGGTACCAAAAAACTTGCTGTAACCCTTCATAAAACCGTCAAAGTCCATTTTGTTGCCTTTGTTTGGGTCGGCAACAAGAAAAACCTGCATCTTCACCACATCACCCATGGTTAAGCCCATGGATTTGAGATTGGCTTCGATGCTTTTTAAGACGCTTTCAGTTTGAGCTTGGGTGTCACCGTAGGTGCCGTCCTCGCCTTTGCTAGGTACAGTTCCACTAAGGTAGTGAAGCTTTACCTCTGCAGGCAATGAAACCGACGTCGCAATAGGGAAATCGTTAGGCGCAGGCACGCGTTTGATTTCTTCGGCATTTACATTTAGGGCTAATAAAGCTCCAACGACTAAACCTGCGGTTTTCAACGCAAAGCGCATAAAAATCTCCTTAGAACAAATCACCGTAATCAGCGACATCATCACTGCGTAGTTTAGCTACATCTTCAGGTTTTACATCGGCTTCGAATTGGTTGCCGAAATTGGTGCGTAAGTAATTAACTACCTCTGCGACTTGCTCGTCGGAGAAGTATTTACCAAAACCTGGCATCCCTTTTTGACCATAAAGCACAATGTGCATGGGGTATTGAGCAGCTATCAAACGCATATTGTTTTTGAAAGCAGGAAATTTACCTGCGCCCTCGCCACCCGAGCCGTCTGCCATGTGACACGCGGCACAGATTTGAGTGTAGATTTCTTTACCTGTTTTCATTTGAGCGCCTTCGGTGACATCAGTCATCACGGCGCTATCAGCAAAACTAACGGCAGACACTACGGACAGGGCCGCAGCTGCTGCTAAAGATACTAGTGTTTTTTTCATGGTGAGACTCCTTATTTCGCCATTGCTTTTTCATGGAGCTGCTCGATCGCAGCAATACCAGAAAGCACAGCACCTTCCTGCCATGCAGGAATATAAGAAGCGTGCTCACCAGCCAGGACGATACGACCATCCATACGGCATAGGTTGTCGTAGTGCTGTTCGCGTTTTTTGTCGGTCCATACACCAAAGCAACCTAAGGTCCAAGGCACGCGGCTCCAGGACATAACCATACTGGTTTCGGCTTCTTCTTTGATTTGGGGGTGCAACTGAGCACTGTACTCGAGCGCTTTAGCAATACGCTCTTTGACGGGCATAGAGCCAAATTTCAATGCATCTAAGCCGAACATATACCCGTTCAACAAGACGCCTTTGCCATCGCTGAAGAGATCTGCACCAGCGCTTGGGTAGGAAATTTGGGTAATGGGTAAATCGGTGTAGCTGATCCCGCCATAGATGTGTTCGTCTTGTTCCCAGAAACGACGCTTGTACTGTGTACCTACCTTGATGGAAGGGCCATAAGGCACAGCGTTGATCGCGTCTTGCATAGGGCGACCGACATTCATTGGGATTTGGCTAAGCACTGACAAGGGAATGGTGTTCACGCAGAAATCAGCACGCTCTGTTTTCACCTCATCGCCACCATTGGTATCGGTGTAGTGAACGGTAACGCCGGTGTCGTCTTGTTTAATTTCGACGACTTTAGCATTTAACTGAACGATGTCTTTTAATTCGCGGTAGAAAGCTTGGCCGATTTGATCCATACCACCTACGGGCTGGAACATGGTGCTTTGGAATTCCTCGAGGAAGTGGACTTCCATATTAGCCCAAAGTTTTGAGTTCACTACATCGCTGAACTTGATGGGCTCGGAGTACTCGGGGCGAGCATCTAAACCGCCCCCTGGGGCTTTTTTGTAGCCACGACGTAAGCTGGTGTCTGGGCCTTTAACGTAACGGTATTCACTGTCTAATGCACCGTGGTTTTTCAAGGAGGCCAATAGGACCTCTTTGTCTTCGGTAGTGACTTCTTGGTCTAGGGCGCCTGCGTTAACCGCTTTCGCAAGTAGCTCGGTAACACCGCCGCGGTAGTCAGACAAAATATGGGAATACTTTTGTGGCTTGCCGTCGAACGCAGTAGTCGAGTGTAAAAGCGAGTTGAAGTTTAACTCGAGGAACGGCTCCATTTTCACGCCGAGACGTTTACAGTAATCAAGCACGGCATGATGATGGAAAGGAATACGCCATGGGCCGGGGTTGAAGTATTGACCCTCGTCAAACTCACATACCTGCTTTTCGCCGCCCAGCTCGACGTGTTCCACGCCACGGCGCCACGAAATATTACGGCCGCCAGCGCGATTTTGGTATTCCAAAATCTTTACGTTATAGCCCGCGTTGCGTAGCTCTAGCGCTGCAACCATACCGGCCAAACCTGCACCTAGCACCACTACGGATGTGCCTTTTTTAGGCTTTCCTTTGAGTTGTACAGGGCCTGTATAGGAGGACTCTGCTGCATAACCTAAGCTCGTCATGGATTGGTACATAACGGAAGCACCCGCTGCGTAACCGATCATAGACAATAGCTGGCGTCGTGTCATAGGAAGACCTTTTGCCATATGATTCACCTTTATGTTCTGTATTTAGGTAATGTTTTCAGCTACCTGTGAATAGCTGAAAGTCTGTGTGTAGTCTTAGCGCGTCTATTGACTGGAGGGCTTTGCACCACTAGGCACCCGTAGAAAGGGTGAGACGAATAAGTCAATAGACACTGCTACTTATATATTAACACCCAAACCGGCTATCACAGCAGGTTTTGTCACAAACAGATACACGAGCCTAGCTAAAAAATACAGAATGTTACTTAACTGTCATTGACATGAACAAGACGTCTTGACAATGACATAAGCTAATAACCTAAAGGCATATGCAACAGCTGTTTACGTCTAAATCCCATATTGATGGCGATAGGCGGCCACTGATTGTTGATGCGCGGCTAATTCTGAATTGTCCGCTAAATACGCCATAATATCGTTAAGCGATGCGATACTAATTACCGGCATGTTGTAGGTGTTACTTACCTCTTGTACCGCAGACAGTGCAGACAGTTGGTCGTCAGCCCCTGCGCGTTCCATGCGATCAAGTGCAATCAGTACACCAGCAGGCTCTGCGCCAGCGGCTCGAATGATTTCCACTGACTCCCGTACAGAAGTGCCTGCAGTGATGACGTCATCAATAATAATGACCTTACCCTGCAACGGTGCCCCCACCAGCGTACCGCCTTCGCCATGGGCTTTGGCCTCTTTGCGGTTAAAGGCAAAAGGCACATCGTCTTTGGCTAAATCAGGGTGTTGGGCCAAGGCGATGGCAGTGGCCGTAGACAGGGGAATCCCTTTATAAGCTGGCCCAAATAGCATGTCGAACTCGACGCCCGAATCGATAAGGGCTTGGGCATAAAACTGAGCCAGCGCCCCCACCGAGGCACCACTATTAAATAAACCTGCATTAAAAAAATAGGGGCTAATGCGACCCGATTTGACTTTGAATTCACCAAAGCGCAACACGCCTTGTTCTAGAGCAAAGCGTACAAATTCATGACGTTGTGAGGACATAATCTAATTCCAATATCTAGCCAAAATAAACGTGACTATTATTTCATGAAAGCAAAGCGTTTGCGCTGTTAGTTGTCGTACTCATTATTCTATCTATAGGTTTTTATTATGAAAATGCCCGTTTTTTATCTTTCACATGGCGGCGGCCCCTGGCCATGGATGGAAGGCAGCACCCGTTACGATACGGCCCTGTTGCGCTGCCTCCAAGAATTACCGCAACAGCTTCCTACTACCCCGACGGCTATTCTGATGGTGTCGGCGCACTGGGAAAGTGAGAACAGTACCTTTTTAGTACAAGCCAACCCTAACCCAGACATGTACTATGACTACTACAATTTTCCAGAGCATACCTATCAAGTGCGCTATCCTGCTCCAGGAAATCCTGATTTAGCCCAACACGTAAAAAAATTGATCCTTGATGCTGGCGGTCAGGCGCAATTAGATACGGAACGCGGTTTCGATCACGGGGCCTTTGTGCCGGCTTTTGTTATGTATCCCGACGCAACCGTCCCGATGATCCAGCTTTCTATTGATGCCAGCTATGACCCAGCCTTGCATGTGCAATTGGGACAAGCGCTGCGTTCCTTGCGCGAGCAAGGGGTATTAATTCTAGGCAGCGGCGCAAGCTATCACAATTTGCGCTTGATGGGCACTGAAGGAGCCGCGCCATCGGTTGCCTTTGATAACTGGTTAGAACAAGCCTTAGTGCAGACACCGGATTATGCCGATCGACTACACCATATAGAGCAATGGAGCTTGGCTCCTGCCGCCCGTATTGCGCACGCCCGTGAAGATCACCTCGTGCCGTTATTTGTTGTACTGGGGGCAAGTGACGAGCACGATGCCGTCACACGTATTTTGTCTAGTCGCAGTCCTACAGGTATTATGAATGCCAGTTATCGTTTTGGCTAAATCACACCTAGCCTGTGTTTATTCATTATCAAAGAGTTTGATCTGTGTTCCGTATTTGTAGCTTAAACATGAATGGGATCCGCGCGGCCTACCGTAAAGGCTTTGCCGAGTGGCTTTCCACCCATCAACCTGATCTTGTGTGCTTACAAGAGGTGCGCATTCAAGACAAAGACCTAAAAGAGCCCATGCGTCACCCTGAGGGCTATACGGGCCACTTTAACCTTGCCCAAAAAGCCGGCTACAGTGGCGTAGGCCTGTATGTAAAAGAAGCACCCCACACGGTGCACTTGGGTATGGAGTGCGACGAGTTTGACCCCGAGGGTCGCATTATCCGTGCCGACTACGACGACCTAACGGTGATTAGTGCTTATTTGCCCTCTGGCACTAGCGGCGACGCCCGCCAAGACGCCAAGTATCGGTTCCTAGCACGTTTCGAGCACTGGCTGCAGACGTATATGGACGATCACCGTGCGACGGGTCGCGAATACGTTATTTGTGGCGATTGGAATATTGCACACCAGGAAATCGATTTAAAAAATTGGCGCGGTAATCAAAAAAACTCTGGCTTCCTACCCGAAGAACGCGCTTGGATGACCAAGATACTGGACGAAATGGGTTGGGTAGACGTTTACCGTTCGCTCTACCCCGATCACACCCATGAATGCTATACCTGGTGGAGCAACCGCGGCCAAGCTTGGGCTAATAACACAGGTTGGCGGATTGATTATCAAATCGCTACGCCAGGCATAGCAGCTAAAGCCAAAGAAGCCTGGGTGTATAAAGAAGAACGTTACAGTGACCACGCGCCCTTAGTCGTGGATTATGATTTAACTCCTCGTTAATTACTTGTACCTATAAGGCAATCTAGCATCATGGCAGACACCACACTTCTACACGAACTTGCTACGTTTTTGGCACCCAATCAAATCATCACCGATCGCGATGTGTGTCATACCTATGCCACTGACTGGAGTGGCGAGGCAGGCGACTTGCCTATTGCCGTGTTACGGCCTAAAACCACCGAAGAAGTCAGTCAGATTCTGGCTCTGTGTAACCGCTTAGGCTGTGCGGTGGTGCCACAAGGGGGCATGACTGGCTTAGCGGGTGGAGCCACCGTACGCGGCACTGCCGTGGCCTTATCCCTAGATCATTTAAATGGTGTCATCGAGCTGGATGCAGACTCTGCCACCCTTACTGCTTGGGCTGGTACCCCATTGGAAGTCTTACAGACCGTTGCCGATGACGCCGGCTTTTTATTTGCTTTAGACCTTGGGGCACGTGGCTCGTGCCAGATTGGTGGCAACGTCGCCACCAACGCAGGCGGTAACCGTGTGATTCGTTATGGTATGGCTCGGGATTTAGTCTTGGGGCTAGAGGTCGTCCAAGCAGACGGTACTGTGCTCTCTATGCTTAACAAAATGGCTAAAAACAATGCCGCCTTTGATCTTAAGCATTTATTTATTGGATCCGAAGGCACATTAGGGGTAATTACGAAGGTCGTCGTCAAATTGCACCCCAAAGTAAACGGCGCCAATACGGCCCTGCTGGCCTTGTCCGACTTTAATGCAGTGACGCAATTATTACGCTACAGCCAACAAGCGCTTTCCGGTTTAGTCAGCGCGTTTGAAGTCATGTGGCAAGACTACTATAGCGCCGCCACCACGGTAGGGGGCAAGCGCGCACCCTTACCCGCGACCTACCCAATCTATGTGTTAATGGACATGCAATCCGCCGACCCCCAAGCCACCGAGGCGCAATTCGAAGCGGTCTTAGAACATGCCTTTACGGAGGGTTGGGTATGGGATGCGGTGATTGCTCAGTCGCAAGGCGATACCAATGACTTATGGGCTTTACGTGATGCCGTATCAGAGCTCTTGCCACACTACGCCCCTATTATTAATTTTGACATCTCATTCCCTATTTCTCGTATTGGTCAGGCTGTCGAGGAGCTAAAGCAGGCATTAAGCGTGTCTTATCCCGACGTAAATGCCTTATTTTTTGGTCACGTTGGCGATGGCAATATCCACCTATCGGTGGGCCCAGTTCCCAACAATGACAAGGCGATCGAATACGCGATTGAAAAACAGTGCTATGAAATCGCTCAGCGTTATCAGGGCTCGGTGTCGGCTGAACACGGTATTGGCTTACATAAAAAGCCTTGGTTGCATTACAGCCGCACAGAAAGTGAATTGGCCTTGATGCGCTCGTTAAAGCGCACCTTAGACCCAAACGGCATCCTTAACCCAGGGAAAGTGTTCGATTTGTAGGCATCTGGAGTGCGTCTTCTAGTCTAAACGCAGCGACCCCGGTGGCTAACTCATCGGCCTGAACCCGCAACACATGCGACGCGCTGGTAGTTTGTTCTACCAGCGTGACGTTTTGATGGGTTGCGTCGTCCATTAAGTTAATCGCTTGATTAATTTGATTTAGGCCGACGGACTGCTCTTGGCTGGCAGCAGCAATCTCGCGAATCAGTACCATCATGCGTTCGTTATTGGCAACGATTTCTTGCATCGTCGCACCCGCTTCAGACACCTGAACATTGCCACTATCCACAATCTGCACCGAACTATCAATTAAGGTGCGCACCTCTTGTGCGGCAGAGGCCGACCGTTGCGCTAATGCCCGTACCTCAGAGGCCACCACTGCAAAGCCTCGACCTTGTTCGCCCGCCCGTGCGGCCTCAACCGCTGCATTTAAGGCCAAAATATTGGTCTGAAACGCGATGCTATCAATAATGCCTACGATTTCCACAATACGTTGTGACGCCTGATTAATTTCACTCATGGTCTGCACCACATTACTAACAGCTTGACCTCCGCGGCGTGCCACCTGCTCGGCTTGATCTGCCATCATCTCGGCCTCGCGTGCATTGGCCGCATTTTGATGCACCGTGCTGTTTAGCTCCTCGGTGGCGGCCGAGGTTTGCTCTAGAGAGGCCGCTTGTTGATCGGTACGCGATGACAATTGCAACGAGCCATCAGCCACTTGGTTGGCTACATCCACAATGGTGCTCACGTTGTCATTAATGCCAGAGAGCAACTGCCGTAACTGACGCTGCATTTGCTCCATTTGAGTTAATAGCTCGGTAATTTCATCGGCACCATCAGCATGAATCGACTGGGTTAGATTACCGCTAGCAATTGCCTGAGCGGTTTGATTTGCTATGCCAAACCCTCGCATCATACGACGTAAGGTCAACACCATAAACCAGGTAATAGGCAACACCCCCACTACTATAATCAGGGCAAATAGCAGCTTGGCGTAAAAATAGCGCTGGTCGGCCAGTTGGGCTTCTTGATTGGCTTGCGCCGTCTGATATTCGATAGCGGCATTAATTTGATGAACGACTTCTGCCCCCTGCGTGCGACCTGCCAGTAAAAACTGCTGCATCACCTGAGGGCTAAAATCACCTTGCTCAACCTGCTCGATTGTTTGAACTAATACAGTACGCCACGCATCTTGCGCAGTAAAAAGGCGGTTTAATACCGCTTGTTCATCAATAGACACGGTACGGTTATATAGATCTTCTCGGCTTGATTTATTCGCCGCCATATTTTTCTTAATGTCGTCCAAATGCATTGTCACAGGATGATCATGCAATTCATACAATGCACTATCAGGGTCGTGTTGAAACCCCAGTAAAATATTAAGACGGGTTTGCAGCAAATTATGCTTCATGGAGTTTAGGGCTTCGACCGCCGTCATGCGCTCATCGTGAATGTGATGCAGACTGTCACGCGCTTGCATGAGTCCTTTACTCGCCACCACGATAGTCAGCGCAAACACAACCCAATACACCAGCGCAATCAGCCAAAAGCGCCGCGTCAAACTAAAACGGTTAAACATAACCCGCCTACCTTATACAAAATAAAACCACTACATAAAACACTTACATTTTCGTTAAGCAAAAATTACAAGTGACACACAATGGACTTATTTTATGCCTCAAGCTATTTTGATTCTTTGATATAGATAAACAAAACCCCAAAAGCACAGCGTACTTTTGGGGTAGAGGTGTCGAGCTTTTAGAGACAGTTCTTAAGAGAAAATGCTCATAAAAACCGTGATAATGACCGCGTTAAAGAAATCAATGAATAGCGAACCAACCAAGGGGATCACAAAGAAAGCTTTAGGCGATGGGCCATTTACTGCAGTAAACGATTGCATGTTCGCCATAGCGTTTGGTGTTGCCCCCATGCCAAAACCACAATGCCCTGTAGCGATGACTGCCGCATCGTAGTCTTTACCCATCAAACGGAAAGTCACAAACATCGCAAAGAAAAACATCAAGGCTGTCTGTGCCACTAAAATAACTAACAGCGGCCCCGCCACATCGGCTAGTTCCCAAAGCTTCATGGACATCAACGCCATCACTAGGAAAAAGCCCAAAGAGATCGAGCCAATGATGTCAAACTCTTGCTCAGGAAAGCGAAACCCTTTCCAATCAATCACATTACGAATAATGGCCGCAATGACCATGGCCCCTAAATACCCTGGCAAGGTAATACCACTGTCTTGTAACCAATCAATAATCGACGCACCCAAGCCCATTGATACGGTTAATAACACCACGGAATACAATGATATAGGAAGCAAAGGTTTAGAGTTGGTGTGGACGGTAGGATCAGAGCTAACGGTGACGGGATCAGGTTCTAGGTCGTGAGCCGGATGAGTAGAAGTAAAAGGACGCCCTTTGAGGTGATGGCGTTTCATTAACCGAGAGCCTAAGGGGCCACCGATCACGCAACCGGCAACCAAACCCCACGTCGCTGCGGCAATAGCCGCTGGCATGGCGCCGACCACCCCTTTTTGTTCTAAGAGTGGCGCAAAGGCAGCCGCGGTGCCATGACCGCCTGTTAAGGTAATTGACCCAGCAATCAAACCAAGCAAAGGGCTTTCACCCATTAATGAAGCAAGACTGACGCCGACCAGATTCTGTATGCTGAGTAAAAGCACCGCTGTGAATAAAAAAATGGCGACTGCCACTCCGCCTTTTTTTAACATTTCAAAACTGGCTGAAAAACCAATCGTAGTAAAAAAGGCCATGAGCAAAAACGCACGCATGTTGTCGTAAAGCTCGATAGAAAAGCTTTGCGTTTGATAGCCATACAGCGTGATGAGTGAAAACACTAAGCCGCCGATAATGGGGCTGGGAATAAAATAACGCTCGAGTAGCGGAACGTTTCTTTTGATTAGCTCACCAATCACTAAAAATACGGCAGCCACACCGACCGTTTGTGCAATATCTAGCTCTATAAGCATAAGACACCTAGGTAAGTTTTTGTTTTAAAAGGGGTCAATTATAGGGGAAAACCGCAAATAATCTAGCGTTGGGTTCATCCATATATCGCCTACTCTCGGTGCAGACTCAAGGTGGTTCAGGGGCTATTTAGTAAGACTTTGTAAAAAGCAATCGCTTTACTTATCTAGCGCAGGCAAGGATTGAGGCTGTAGAAAATGCAATATAAATTCCGCCACGCGTTGCGGCTGGTTTAAATCTAAACAAGGCAAGTCATGAGCGGACAGGTCTTCGTCACTAACCAACGCTACGACTTGCTCGGTATGAGGATAAACAGGCTCTATGCCGCGTGAAGGTCGATACACCTCTAGACGGGGAATGGCGGCTTGTCGATAGCCTTCGACTAACACCACATCTACATCGGGTTGCAGGCGTGCAACGAGGTCGCGCAGCATGGGCTCATCTTGGTGTTCAAGATTGTGAAAGAGAGCGTAATGGTATGGCGATGCCACCACTACCTCGAGTGCCCCGGCAGAGCGAAAACGAGAACTGTCTTTGTGAGGGGGCTCGAATTGAAGATTATGATGACTGTGTTTAATAACCGCCACGTGTAGCCCTTGTTGTTTAAACCAAGGGATCATGGCTTCGATCAGGGTGGTTTTCCCACTGCCTGATCGCCCAACAATACCGAAGACTCGCTGCATAATAATGAAAAAAATTAATGATCACGCTGTACAGCGGCGGTACAAAAACCCACTAAGGTTTGTTTGAACTCGCTGTCGGGAAAAGCGTGAATAGCAGAAAGCGCCAGATCGATTTCTGCATCAGCCACCTGACGGGTATAGGCGACGGCATCCGTATTCGCAATAGCAGCCGCTACCTTGGAAAAATCCGCATCGCCCGTTTCAATTGCTGATTTAATTAACTGTTGTTCTTCGGGGGTGCCTACTTGCATGACACGAATTAAGGGCAGGGTTGGTTTGCCTTCGCGTAAGTCGTCGCCCACATTTTTCCCTAGGGCTTCGGCATCGCCGCTGTAATCGAGCACGTCATCAATCAACTGAAAGGCCGTACCCAAATGACGCCCGAAAGCCGCTGCTGCGTCCTCTAGTGCAGGCTCGGCCTGTGCCAAAATAGCCCCTACCTGTGCCGCAGCCTCGAAGAGCTTGGCCGTTTTGTAGCGCACGACTTGCATGTAGCGGTCTTCGGAGACATCAGGATCATGGACATTTAGCAGTTGCAAGACCTCGCCTTCGGCAATGACGGTCGTGGCCTCGGACAGCACTGCCATAGCGCGCATGGAGTTGGTTTCCACCATCATTTCAAAAGAGCGTGAGTAGAGGTAATCGCCAACGAGTACACTGGCGGCATTACCAAATACCGCATTAGCCGTACTGCGACCACGACGTAGGTCGGATTCGTCCACCACATCATCATGCAATAAGGTAGCCGTATGAATAAACTCGACCACACCGGCTAAGGTATGGTGGTAATTGCCTTGGTACCCTAAGGCTTTAGCAACAAGTAATAACAAAGCGGGTCGCATTCTTTTGCCACCCGCGCCCACAATATATTCCCCAATGGTACGTATTAAAACAACCTCTGAATTCAGACGACCCCGGATTACCTGATCCAGGGCTTTCATATCATCAGCGATGGGGCTCATTAGATTTGGGAGATTCAAAGCGTATTCCGAACGAAAAAAATTCCTGCTTGGAAAAAATCCAAGGCTAAAGGGATAATTATACGGTGTTGTGGCGTTTAAGCCGAATTTGTCACTAAACTAAACCCGCTGACGACATAAAAACCACGCAACCTTTAATAATACATCTAGAGTTTACCCAGTGGAGAAGATTTTGAATTACGATTTAACCCAGTTATTACAACGTGCCGAACGTGTATTAGAGCAGCTTGAAGCTTACTTACCCCCTGCTCCGCCAAGTATTGACTGGAATGCCTCTGCGTTTATATGGCGTCGTCGTGGGGCGCGGGGTTGGTTAGACGCGGTACAGCACATTGCCACTATTCACCCCGACGACTTACAGCACATAGAACAACAAAAAAATACGTTGCTGCGCAACACCGCCCATTTTATAGCAGGCAAACCAGCCAATAACGTGCTCATGACGGGCGCGCGCGGCACCGGCAAAAGCTCGCTTGTTAAAGCCATGCTGAATCAATTTGCGGATCAAGGTCTGCGGCTCATTGAAATCGATAAAGCCGACATGGGTGACTTACCGGATATCATTGCTTTGATCGCAGATCGTCCCGAACGTTTTATTGTATTTAGTGATGATTTGTCTTTCGAGGATGGCGAAGCAGGCTATAAAGCATTAAAGTCCGTGCTTGATGGCTCCATTGCCGCGCCTAGCGATAACCTATTAATCTATGCCACATCGAATCGCCGTCATCTTATGCCTGAATACGCCGCAGACAATTTAGCCACCACTACCCCAGCGACTGGCGAGCTCCATTATGGCGAAGCCGTCGAAGAAAAGGTGTCATTGTCTGAACGCTTTGGTATTTGGTTATCGTTTTATCAGTTTAAACAAGACGACTATTTGGATATTGTGTACTACTGGCTCAAAGCCTTAGGTTGCCCTTCAGATCAAGTGGAAAATGCACGCCGTGAAGCCTTGCAGTGGGCATTGCATCGTGGCTCGCGCTCTGGTCGAGTCGCCCAACAATTTGCCAGAGACTGGGTAGCTAATCATGTCAACTAAACCCTATGTACGGGTAGCCGTAGGGGTCATTGTGCAACCGTGTGGCGCTGTCTTATTAGGTAGCCGTCCAGCAGACAAACCTTGGCCCCATTGGTGGGAATTACCTGGCGGTAAAATTGAGCCCGAGGAAAGCGTACACGATGCGCTAGTACGCGAACTGCAAGAGGAAATAGGTATTACCGCGACCAAAGTCCGCCCATGGGTGCGTTATATTCATCACTACCCGCGGTCTACCGTGGAACTGCATTTTTGTTTGGTAACCCAATGGGAAGGCACCCCTATTCCCCAAGAAAATCAACATTTAGCTTGGTGTGACCCCTCTGCTGCTATCCCGTTAGGTGTTGGCCCCATTCTTCCTGCTACGTTTCCTGTTTTAAAGTGGCTAACGCTGCCTACCCACTATTTATTAAGCCAAATTGGCTCAGCCTTAGGGGTGGATGCTTGGTTAAGCCGCCTAGAGCGGGCGCTAGAACAAGGCGTTAAATTGGTGCAGTTTCGCGAGCCAGAATGGGAGCAGCATCGCCCGCAATCCCTAGATTTACTGCACGCCTTAAAACAGACCGTGGCTTTATGTAAACGCTACCAAGCGCGCTGTTTATTAAATAGCGTACACAGTATCGATTGGCTGCCCTATACCGACGGACTGCATTTACGCAGCCATGATGCACAACGCTTAGTGGCCCAACACCGTAGCGCTTTAGTGCGCGCCGACCAGCTTTTGGCCATGTCCACTCATTCTGCTACCGACATGGAGCTCGCTCAACAGCTCAATACGGACTTTGTGGTGTTGGGCCATGTGCTTCCTACGCCTTCCCATCCGAACCAAGCTGCATTAGGATGGAACACATTTACTCAGCTAGCAGCGCTAGCAGGCCGACCTGTTTATGCAATTGGTGGACAAAACCCCACTACCTTAGCCACCGCCCAACACCATGGCGCGCAAGGTATTGCAGGCATTCGGCAACTTGTTTGAAAACAGTAACTCATAATGGATAAAGTCACAATTTCCGAACACGAAGGGGTGCGCTATTTGCACTTAGGATCACCTTGGGTTCAGGGCGCTATGCGTCTGGATCAACCCGACCAGTTAGAGTTGCTTTATATTCAGCAAATGATGATGTGGCAACTGTTTATGGATCAGCCCGAGCACATTATGCAGCTAGGACTGGGCGCCGGTTCACTCACTAAATTTTGTTATCAGCATTATCCATATAGTTTGGTGAGTGCCGTAGAGCTGAATCCTGATGTAGTACGCGCCTGTAGGGAACTATTTCATCTACCTGATGACAACGATCGATTACATGTGATAGTGAATGATGCCCATCAACAGTTATCCCAAACGAAGGGGGCATCTATTGATATTTTACAAGTTGATTTGTACAGCGCGCAGGCCGATCACCCTGCTATTGAAAGCCTTGCTTTTTATCAGTCTTGTGCCCGTGTGCTATCAGAACAAGGGATCTTAACGATTAATCTATTAGGCAACCAATACGTGCATGCTCGTCATGTGCATTTATTACAGCAAACTTTTGCTGCGGTAGCCTGGCTGCCAGAATCGCACGATGGCAATATTGTGGCCATTGCCTTTAAAGAGGCCCCTTCGGTTGACTTTGAAGCGCTTTACGAGCGCGCCACCCAAATCACCATGGCTTACGGGTTGCCCGCTGCCGAGTGGGTCGAAGGCTTAGAGCTATGGATGCAAGGCGACTAAATCGCCTTGCACGCCTACCTGATTAATAACTTAATGTGGTGATACTCGTAGTGGCTTGTTCAATTTGATCAGGCCCCACGGCATCGTTTTTGCATTGATAGTTTGCATACAGCGCCAACTGATCGGCGTAATGGGGGTCTACTTGCCCATCTGGATGCACAAAGCCACTTTGCCCTGGCGCAATCACAGAGCACATACGGAACTGTGCTTTATCTAATATCACCATGAAATTCGCACTGCCGCTGTTGCCATACACAGGAATGGATTGTTCATGTGTGGCAGATCCCCATGGCACCCCCACCGCATTTTTATGGGAAAACAGCATGGTCGGTACCGGTACACGCCATTGATCAGAGTTTGTGCCGTGCTTAGCACTGAGCTGCTGCACGGCGCGCTCTAAAGCCTGCAATGACACCTCAGAGGCAGAACGTCCTCGTAAGAAATCAATGGTTTGGGGCACGGAGCTTTGGTCTTGTTGTAGTGCATTCCAAAGCAACTTGCTGGCAGCGGCAGGCTGGGCACTACGTGGGTCATTAGCGCCCACATAAAACGGGACTTGATACGTACGTAAAACAGAAGCAGGCAGATTAGGAGCTAAAACTAATTCCGTTAACTGCTCTAGCCAAGCACGTAATACGGCGGGTGCTACACCCTCGTAGTGCGTTTGTTGGGCATTGGGTTTTAAAGTGTAGTTCCAAGCGGCTAATTCCGAAGCTAATTGCTTCACACGCTGACTGGCTTGGGGTTGCTGTGCCGCTGCTACGATATAAGGCATAAAATACCGCGCATGCAAATCAGCCCAGGCGCCTTGTTGATTTACAGCCCAAATTTCCTCTTGGCTCAACTGAGCTCGGGCCGTTAATGGCGCTAACAGCTCATTGACTCGGTCTACAGCCGAAAAATTGGACGAGTCCGCCAGTAAATCAGCAGAAATTTTATTATTCCAACTGGCAATGAATCCTTGACTTGGGTTCAAGGTTTTTGGATTTTGACTAAAGGGGTGAAAGCCTAGCCATTCCATCGAGCCATCGCCTTTAGCCGGAAATTGAATAGACTGGGTTTCAGGACGAATAGGTAAACGACCTAATCCCGCTGCGCCAATCGTATTATTAGCATCGGCATAAAACCACGTAATGGACGCGGCAACGCGCTGGGCCTGTTGCATGAACTCATCCCAATTACTGGCTTTAGCGGCCTCGGCCCACCCTAACAAGGTCTCTATTTCAACCCCTTCCCAGCTGCGTCTATTAGCATACGCGGTATGGTTCGCTGTATCCCATGCACTGACATAGCCCTGCTCGCTTTTGTACACATCAAGCTCTACGGGATCTTGGCCTTTCACTGCAATACGTATTGCCTTATGTTCTAGTGGCCTGTACGCCCCTTTGTACCAGTACTCTAGCGGATTATCGGGGTTTAATTGCAATTGATACACATCATTGGTATCTAAAGAGCCAACGGTAGAACCCCAAGCAATTTGGCCATTGGTACCAAATAAAATAGCAGGAAGACCTACAGCTGTGATGCCAGTAAGATCATAACCTGCCCCATGCAAACCAATTCCATAGGTTATCGCAGGCGTGTACCACCCCTGTTGCGGGCCATTGTAGAGCACTGGCACTGCCTCTTGGGTTTTAGCTGCACTCATAACCCATGCATTGCTTGCGGTTGGCACGCCGTTCATCACGCCATCGCCCAGCGCTAAGCGGGCGGCGTGGTGATAATGCGTAGCACCCTGTTCTGATAATGGCTGTAAATAATCCACGGCGGTGGGCTGGGCTGCACTGTGCAGACGCTCTGGAATAATCACTGGGGCAGCCGGGTCATTTAACCACTTCAATTGGTCATAAAGCTGTTGCCCTCGCTTTGCGCCCTGATCGTGCTGCAACTGCTGCAATAACTGCAAATTGGTCACTTCGGAGCTGGATGCAAAAAAACGATTTAAAATTAAGCCCACCCACACCATAGCAATATCTTCGGCGACCCACTCAGAAGGCAAGAAGCCATACTCGCTGAATTCCTGCGGCAACAACTGATTAGGTTTGGTTAATACTTCTTTTACGCGCTGACTAAAGCCCGCTGCGTAGCCTGAAAAAATAGCGTAATCTTCTGGAGACAAGGCTTGAACTTGACGCTGAATATCCGCCGGGTCAAAGCGGCTATGGGTGGCCTTATCTGTTTCTAGGTAATCAGGTCCTAATACCTCGGCTACCGTGCCCCACCCCGTGCGCTTTGCCATTTCCATCTGAAATAAACGATCGGTTGCAATGGCATAGCCATACCCATAAAACACGCCATAGGTATCGGCTGCGTACACATGCGGTACCCCGTACTGATCCCGTTTAATTGTTACGTCTTTTTGTACTGACGTCGTGGGGGTCGCACACCCTGCAAGCAAGCTCATTGCGATCGCCGACACCGTTAGTCCCATGCTTAAGCGTAGTGCTTTAATTGGCATGATAAAGCAGTCTCCATATTATTTAGTTGTATAAGCTTTAAAACTAAAGCTTTTAGGTGTAAAAAGATACACGTGAATACAATAGAGCAAATACAACGAAATAAAAACTAGGAAAACTCCTTAATCCCAACGACCACCTAGGGCGGTGATTAAGCGTATGGCGCTGATATAAAGCTCACTTTGGAGGTTTAATAAGGCGCGCTGAGCAGATAAGGCATTGGTTTCAACTTGAACCACAGACAAATAATCAATGAGCCCCGCCTCGTATTGATTGCGCGTCAGTTGCAAGGACTGCTGTGCGGCGGCCACAACACGCTCTTGGCTTTGCACCTCTTGGCGTAACCCGTGTGTCTGCACCAGCGCATCCTCTACCTCGCGCAAAGCATCTAAGGCCGTTTTCTTATAGGTGGCCGCTTGAACATCGTAAGTGGCTTCGGCCTCGCGAATGCGAGCCGAACGCGCGCCCCCATCAAATAAGGTCAAAGCCAAAGCCGGACCTAAGGACCAAAATCGCGCTGGCGCACTGATCCAATCCGACCAAGAACCACTGCGATACCCGCCCTGAGCCGAAAGGGTAAGGTTAGGGAACCAAGCCGCGGTTGCCACGCCGATTTGTGCATTAGCCGCCGCAACACGGCGTTCAGCCGCTATCACATCGGGGCGGCGCACCAGTAACTGAGCAGGCAACCCTACCGGCACAGATGGCAGTACCCCCAAATCCGCCTCAGCGCTCAGCTCAAACTCGGCCGGAGCCTTTCCTACCAACACAGCCATCGCGTTTCGTAATAAAAACCACTGGCGCTCTAGTGCTAAGGCTTGGGTACGTGCATTTTCTAATTGCGTTTCCGCCGCCGCCACATCCGCAGGCGAAATTAAGCCTGCCTCTAAACGATTTCGCGTCATTTGCAAGCTACGTTCATAGGCGGCAAGGGTTTGTTCGTAAAGCTGTTGGCTAGCACGGATATTTTTAGCTTGAAAGTAGCTTTGCGCCAAAGTGGACTCGAGACTCAGGCGTACCGCATCGGTATCTGCCGCACTGGCTTGTTGTTGTGCCGTGCCGGCCTCGACCGAGCGACGAACACGCCCCCACACGTCTAGCTCCCAGCTGACATTAGCACTGAGGGAATATTGGTCAGTCGGGCTGGTTTGCCCTGAACCTGAACGTTGTGAGGAGGCTTGAGAGCCCACCGTCGGAAAAAACCCCGCCTGTGTCTGTTGCAAAGCGGCTTGGGCTTGCCTATACCGCGCTTCAGCTTGTGCTAAATCGAGGTTTGCGCTGTGTAACTGGGTCATCCAGATATTAAGCGTGGGTTCCTGAAAAAGTTGCCACCACGGTTGTGAGACGGGAATGTGCTTGGGGTCGATTTGAAACCATGCGCTATCTGTAGCCTGCTCGCGATAGGCATAATCTACGCTTAAAGGCGTCTCAATGGTTTGATAATCAGGACCGACAGCACACCCTGTTATCGCACCCAGACTTAACAACACCCCTGCCCATTTTTTCATACTGTGGCCTTTTTTGTTGGTCGGAAAAACTGCGCAATGCGCTCTAGATAGATATACACCACCGGCGTGGTGTAAAGCGTAAGAAGCTGGCTGACGATCAACCCCCCCACAATGGTTAGGCCTAAAGGTTGACGCATTTCCACCCCTGGCCCGGTGGCAATAATTAATGGCACCGCACCTAAAATGGCTGAAATAGTGGTCATCATAATGGGGCGAAAACGCACCATGCAGGCTTCAAAAGCCGCCTCGGTCACAGCTAAGCCTTTGTCTCGCTGTGCATGCAACGCATAATCCACCATCATAATGGCGTTTTTCTTGACGATACCAATCAATAAAAACACACCAATCATGGCAATAATAGAGAACTCTTCATTAACGAGCTTTAAGGCTAATAACGCCCCAATTCCGGCAGATGGCAAGGTAGAAAGAATGGTCAGAGGGTGCATATAGCTCTCATACAGCATCCCCAAAACAATGTACATCACGGCTAAAGCGGCCAAGATCAGCATGGGCTGTTGCGCAATAGCTTGTTGCATCATTCGTGCCGAGCCTTCGTAACCCGCCTGAATCTGATGAGTAGGTAAGCTAATGCGCGCCATGGCCTCATCAATCGCACGTACGGCCTGATCCAACGACACCCCATCGGCAAGACCAAATGACACACTTTCTGCAATGAATAGACCTTGGTGACTCACACTGAGCGGTGCATTACCGTGCTCAAAATGAGTGAAGACAGACAACGGGATACGCTTGCCTTCGTGCGTTACGACCTCGAGCTGCTGTAGCGCCTCGATATCTTGAGAAAACCGTTTCTCTACCCCCATCACAATGTAATATTGGTTTAAGCGCCCATACACGACTCCTACTTGGCGCTGACTAAAAGCGCTGTTTAACGTGGACGCTACCAACGCCATATCAATACCTAACGAGGTGGCCTTTTCCCTATCAATCACCAGCTCGATGCGCGCCCCTTTGTCTTCAGAGTCTGCATCTACGTCCGTTAGCTCGGGCAAAGCCGCCATTGCTCGTTGCACCTTGGGCTGCCACTCTTTGAGCACCGATAGCTCACTGCCTAATAAGCTATAGCTATAGGAACCAGAGCGCCCAAGGCCACCCCCCACAAAAATATCTTGCTGAGGCGTCAGAAATAAGCGCGCACCTGGCTCGGACTGAAGCTGGTTGCGTAACCGCGCAACAACCTCAAGGGCGCTCACATCACGCTGATCTAACGGCACAAGCTCGACCAGAATCGTCGAGGAATTGCTTCCGCCCCGCCCACCTGCAAACACAGCAACGTTTTGTACAGCGGGATCCGCCTGAATAATTTGACGAAACGCATCCAGCTTGGGCTTCATGGCCTCAAAGGACATGCCTCGGTCCGTTCTAAAGAACCCCATGAGCTGGCCGGTGTCTTGCTGGGGAAACAAGCCTTTGGGTACCGTAGCGTATAAATAGCCATTTAAAGCAATGGTTGCCAATAAAGATAATAGGGTCAAAAAGCGGTAACGTAATGCCCACGTTAAAGTGATTTTATACACGGCACTGCAGTAGGCTCCGCATCGAAGCAAGACCCGCTCTAAGGCATAGGTGGCACGGTCAGCCACCCCATGCGGACGCGAACGCAAAAGCCTAGCGGCCATCATGGGCGTCAGCATAAGCGAAATCAACCATGAAATCATGACCGCTACCGATAAGGTCACAGCAAACTCTTTAAATAACCGCCCTACTAAGCCGCCCACTAACCACAACGGGATAAACACCGCCACTAATGAGAGGCTCATGGCGGTAACAGTAAATCCGACCGTACGTACGCCACGCGCAGCGGCCCGCAATGGGCTAAGACCTTGCTCTAAGTAGCGCATAATGCTTTCCAACACCACAATAGCATCGTCCACCACAAAACCCGTTGCCACAATCAACGCCATCAACGAAATGGTATTTAAGGTAAAACCAAAAAAATACATTAACGCAAAGGTACTAATCAACGAGGCCGGCACCGCCACAGCAGGAATTAACGCGGCGCGCCAGTCTCGTAAAAACAGAAGTACTACCAGCACCACGAGCCCGACGGCAATGAATAAGGTGGTTTGCGCTTCGGTTAAGGTAGCACGAATACTGGGGGTACGATCTTGAGCCACCTGTAAACGTACATCTGAAGGCAGCATGGCCTCGAGCTGTGGAATACGTGCGCGAATGTCTTCCACTGTTTCAATAATATTGGCATCGGCTTGACGCCGCACAATTAACAAAACGGCTTCTTGATTGTTCACATAACCTAAGTTATTAATGTCTTCGACCGAATCCTCAACCGTCGCGACATCCTGTAAGCGAATTGCACTGTCCTCGTTCCATCCGATAATTAATGGCGCGATTTGCTGTGCTTGGTTCATTTGCCGATTGGTGCTGAGCCACCATTGTTCATCGTCATTTTCTACATAGCCATTAGGCCGCAATGGGTTAGCCCCATTTAGAGCCGTACGTATGTCATCTAAGGCCAGACCAGCTACTGCTAAGGCCTGAGGATTCACACTAATACGCACCGCGGGTAAGGAACCACCACCTACATCTACCTGACCTACCCCGCGCACTTGTGCCAATTTCTGGGCTACGATGGTGGTAGCCATATCGTAAAGCTGCCCTTGTGTAGCAACAGGCGAGGTCATGGCTAAGACCATGATGGGCGCTGCGCTGGGATTCACTTTAAAGTAAGAAGGTACGCCACGCATGCCCGAAGGCATCATGGGCATGGCTTGATTAATGGCCCCTTGCACATCGCGAGCGGCCTCGTTAATGTCGCGCTCTAGATCAAACATCAAAGTAATACGTGTAGAGCCTTCTGAGCTACGGGAGCTCATTTCGCTAAGCCCCGAGATCGCCCCCAGCGCCTGCTCTAAGGGGGTAGCCACACTTGATGCCATGGTTTCTGGACTCGCCCCAGGCAAATTAGCGCTGACCGAAATCATAGGGAAATCCATTTGCGGCAAGGGAGCCACAGGCAGCTGACTGAGCGCTAAAAGACCGCTGAACACCATAGCAATACACAACAACGTGGTTGCTACAGGACGCATAATAAAAAGCGTTAACCAGCGTTTCATGCTCGGCTCTGCTTATAGGCCTGCCAGCGCTGCGCCCAGCGATCAAAAAACAAATAGATCACAGGGGTAGTAAATAACGTCAGCAACTGACTACAAATTAAACCACCTACCATCACTAAGCCTAGCGGTTGACGCATCTCTGCACCGGC
The DNA here is from genome assembly GCF_011927625.1 of Paenalcaligenes hominis. Lineage (GTDB taxonomy): Bacteria > Pseudomonadota > Gammaproteobacteria > Burkholderiales > Burkholderiaceae_B > Paenalcaligenes > Paenalcaligenes hominis. Next base: position 422,433 of record NZ_JAATIZ010000003.1, on the reverse strand, counting down.
TCCGGTCGCGAGCATCAAAGGGATGGCGCTAAATAAAGCAGCAAACGTGGTCATTAAAATAGGACGAAAACGCAAAAGGGCCGCTTGATAAATAGCTGTATGGGCGGGCAGCTTGTCTTGACGTTGTGCCACTAAAGCAAAGTCAATCATCATAATGGCGTTTTTCTTGACAATACCAATCAGCAAAATAATGCCAATTACGCCCACCATGTCGAGCTCGCGTCCGGTTAAAAGCAAAGCGGCTAGGGCTCCAATGGTAGCCGAAGGCAACGTCGACAAAATAGTGACGGGATGAATATAGCTTTCATATAAAACGCCCAACACAATATACATGGTGAGCACCGCCGCTAACATCAACCATAAGGTACTGGATAGAGACGCCTCAAAAGCCTGCGCCGCCCCTAAAAAGCGCAACTCGGAGGACTCGGGCAACTGCGCCTCGATAGCACTTTGCTGAATCGCATCTACCGCATCAGAAAGGGAGTAGCCTGACGCCACATTAAACGACAATTGAGTCGCAGGGAACTGATCCAAACGATCAATAGAAAGCTCGACAGGAGCTAACTGCATGCGCGCTACCGTAGCCAATGGCACCACTTGACCACTGCGCGTAGGTAAATAAATAGACTGCAAGCTATCTGGCGACTGCCTAAATTCGGGGGCTACCTCGAGCACCACACGATATTGAGCCGATTGAGTATAAATGGTAGAGATCAGGCGCTGACCAAATGCGTCATACAATACATCATCAATGGTGGCTTTGCTGATCCCTAAGCGGGCGGCAGCGTCACGATCCACATTCACAATGACTTGTTGACCACGCATTTGTAAATCGGTGGCTACCTCCGCCAACTGCGGTAATTGTTGCAGTTGCTCGGCCCACAAAGGGGTCCATTCATTTAATACTGTTGGATCGGGATCCGACAACGCCATTTGATAGGCGGTGCGACTAATTTGATCATCAACGGTTAGCTCTTGTACGGGTTGAAAATAGAGCCGAAAGTCAGGTTGCGGTGCGAAACTGGCAGCAAGCTGCTCGATGACGGCCGAGGCCACCAAGCGACGCTGCGCATGCGGTTTTAAGGCAATTTGCATACGCCCTGTATTGAGGGTGGCATTGCTGCCGTCCACCCCAATAAACGACGTGACGGCTGCTACGTCGGGGTGGGTCAGAATGGTTTCCGCTGCCTGAGTTTGCAACCGTGACATAGCACTAAAAGACGCCGCCTGAGGCCCTTCAGTAATGGCTTGAATCATGCCCGTGTCTTGCTGTGGGAAAAACCCTTTAGGCACCAGCAAGTACATACCGCCCGTTAACACTAAGGTGGCTACGGCCACCCACAACGTTAAGGTTTGACGCTTTAATACCCACTGCAAGCCGCGCTCGTACGAGCGAGTTAAAGCGTGCATTGTACGGTCAGACCACTGAACGAATCGCCCTTGCTGTTGGGGTTGGTCGGCGGGAGCGCGTAAATACAGCGCGCACATCATCGGTGTTAGGCTTAGCGAAATAAACAACGACAATGAAATAGCAATGGCCAATGTAATGGCGAACTCTTGGAATAAACGCCCAATGACATCGGACATAAAAAGCAACGGGATCAACACCGCAATTAACGACACCGTTAATGAAATCAATGTGAAAGTGATTTGCTGCGCCCCTTTTAGCGCCGCCTGCAAAGGCTGCATTCCTTCTTCGATGTAGCGCGCAATGTTTTCAATCATCACAATGGCATCGTCAACCACAAACCCTGTGGCTATGGTTAAGGCCATGAGGGTTAGGTTATTAATGCTGAACCCCCACAAAAACATAATCGCAAAGGTACCAGCAATGGATAAAGGCACCACCACAGAGGGAATAAAGGTCGCAGTCCAAGTACGTAAAAAGACGAAAGTCACCAACACCACTAGGGCGATAGCCATCAGCATTTCAATTTGCACTTGTTTTACGGAGTCTCGGATCGTGAGGGTGCGATCTGTGGCGACTTGAATATCCACCCCCGTCGGCAATGAACGTTGCAAGCTATCGAGTTGTTGTTTAATGCTTTCAGCCACCTCAATGACGTTCGCACCGGGCTGACGTTGAATATTTAACAAAATAGCGGGCTCAGTACCTATCCATGCTGCTTGGCGTAAGTCTTCGGCGTCTTGAACCACCGTAGCAATATCACCTAAACGCAGTGGTGCCTCGTTCACGTACTGAATAATTAAATTTTCGTAGTCCTCAACAGAACGCAACTGTTCGTTAGCACTGATGGTAGTGGATCGTTTGGGCCCATCTAAACTGCCTTTGGGCTGATTGACGTTTGCCCCTATTACAGCCTGTCGTACCGCAGACAACGCCACATTTCGTGCCGCTAGGGCTTCGGGATTGACTTGAATGCGCACGGCGGGGCGCTGCCCTCCCGCTATACTCACCAAACCCACCCCCGACACTTGAGACAGCTTTTGGGCCACACGCAAATCAATAAGATCACGGACTTGAGGTAGAGGCAGAGTCGGCGACGTAACAGCCAAACTAATGACCGGTTGATCGGCAGGGTTCACCTTGTTGTACAGCGGTGGTGACGGTAAATCAGAGGGCAACATAGTCGATGCCGCATTAATAGCCGCTTGGACTTCTTGCTCGGCAATCGCCAATGACAAACCCAGATCAAACTGCAAGGTAATGCGTGACGCCCCGCCCGAGCTGCTTGAGCTCATTTGCGCTAGGCCGGGCATTTGTCCGAATTGTCGCTCTAGCGGCGAGGTCACCAAAGAGGCCATGACACTAGGGCTGGCACCTGGGTATAAGGTGACAACCTGGATAGTGGGGTAATCGACCTGCGGCAAGGCTGCCACAGGTAAGCTTTTATAACCCAGTAAACCCGCTAACAAGAGGGCTACCATCGCCAGGGTGGTCGCCACAGGTCGCAGAATAAATATCCTAGAAATCGTCACCGCTGCAGTACCTTATGCTTAAGAAGCGCTAGGAGTGCGGCCGCTACCACCCCCGTTCCGACCGTTGACTGTACCGTTAATGGGCTCGACTTGGCTGCCCTCACGCAAACGATCGGTGCCTTCGACAACGACTTTTTCACCTTGTTCTAGCCCTGCAGTAATAAGGCTACGTTCATCGGTGGTGAGCCCTACCGTGACTTTGCGAATGGCGACCTGATTGTCATCAGATACCACGTACACAAAATCGCCAATCGAACCCGTTTGGATGGCCTCGCTAGGTACGACTAAACCGTTGTGGTTAGCTAATAGCACACTGACACTCACAAACTGATTAGGAAATAATCGGTTATCTAGATTAGGCATTGAGGCTTTAACACGAATCGTACCGGTATCAAGATTAATTTGATTGTCTACTGCCAAAATAGAGCCTGAACTGACCAATTTGTTTTGGCGATCGCTAACATAAACGCTTAGCTCACTCTCAAGCTGTAAGCGTTCGAGTAAGCGCTGTAAGTCGTTTTCGGGTAGGGCAAAACTGACCGCAATGGGTTGGGTTTGTGTGATAACCACAAGCCCATCTGTATTGGCTGCAGAAATTAAATTGCCCTCGTCCAGATTACGTAAGCCTAAACGACCGTTAATCGGGGCCGTCATTTGGGTATAGCCTAACTGCAACTGTGCATCGTCTACGGCAGCTTGGGCCGAGGTCACAGACCCTTCGAGCTGATTGACTAAAGCCCGCTGTGAATCGACTTGTTGTTTGGCAATGGACTGCTGTTTTTCAAGCTGAGTGTAACGAGCTAAATCGGATTTAGCTTGCGTTAATTGCGCTTGAATTTGGCGCAATTGGCCCTGCGCCTGATCAAGCTTAGCCTGATACGGTCGTGGATCAATTTCAGCTAACACTGCCCCAGCTTGGACAAACTGACCGTCTTTAAAATTCAGTTTTATCAGCTCGCCTTCGACACGACTGCGCACGACCACGGTATTAAAGGCTTGGACCGTGCCGACGGCTTGGAGACGTTCCTCGACCACACCCATACTGACATCAGCCGTACGGACAGGGGTTTTTTGACCGCGCAGCGTTACGGCTGCACGGGCGTTTGAGCTAGAGTCTGTTGATTTATACTGCGACCATCCATACCAACCTGCGACCACTACTACAACTACCAAAACCCAAAGCCAGCGTCGTGCTGGCTTTGGGGAAACGTGGTCATTTTTTTCTGTCATGTATGAATTCTCCAGCCATAATTAGCCCACATTACAACGTGCAATAGTAAAGGAAATGTTTTCTTTGACGGTCAAGGGCTTTTGTTCACCGTCATGACGAGAAAAGCGCACTAAAATCACATACTTATTGGCGCTCATTTCTGGAAACACTTCGTATTTTTCATTTACCCAGACGCGTAAAAGCTGAAAGCTTTTGCCGCCTAGCATTTCTTGATACGAGCCATCGGTGGCTACTTGCTCGGTCGTGTCACCCGCCCCACGTAAAATACGCAAAATTAGGCTGAGGGCGTTAAACAACGGCATAAAGCACGCCGACCAGCCCGCAATATCGGACTGACGTTTGGCCACACTTTGCATTTGCCAACCATAAAAAGATGGCATGTCTACTGGCGAGTATCCACCGGGCACCACTAATCGGCCACGTAAGCTAGATAACCATTCGTTATTTCGTAGCTCTTGGCCACTGCGACCTTGACTGGCTAAAGCACTAGAAATATCGTGAATTTCAGCTAGCATTTTATCTAGCATGTCAGCCGATACTTGGGGGTGCTCGCGCAATGCGGCTAAGGCCGCACGCTGACGCTCGAGATCTTGTAGAACCATACCACGCAAGTCAGAGCGTTCGGTCACATCCAACAAGTCAAACAACGTAGCAATGGCAACCTGGTGCATATAACTGTCTGCACCTTCGGTGAAGTAAAACAAACGTTTAAATAAAGACTCGACACGTAAAAAAGTGCGTACTCGTTCGTTACAGGGGTATTCGTATAAAATCACGCAATAAAAACCCTAAATTGATTCATGTTTTGTTTGGCAAAATTAGCTTACAAGCCGAGCCATAGCTGATGCTTTAATTGGGTACGTTCGGTAAGTTGCGCAAGTGTGGTGTGCGCGTCATTCAGGATGACATCATCTGCCACAGCAAGACGCTGCGTTCTGGTGGCCTGAGCGTCCATGATACGCTTGATTTGAGCCACCGTCAGCCCACTACGTTGCTGAACCCGAGCAATTTGGGTGGCCTCGTCGCAATCGACGACACAAACCCGATCCAGCTGAGAGATCCAGTGCTTAGACTCGACAAGTAAAGGTATAACCACTACAACATAACAACCTTGAGCTTGCTGTACTTGTCTAAATGTAAGATCTCTAATCAAAGGGTGCAAAATCGCCTGCAAGACTTCGCGTTGTTCAGGCTGACTAAAAACCAACTCGCGCATTTGGTCGCGACACATCGCCCCTTTTTCAGTAATAAACTGATCGCCAAAGTGCTGACGAATGGGCTCAATGGCCGCCCCCTGAGGCGCGGTTATTTGATGAGCAATTAGATCGGTATCTACCGTGGTGGCGCCCCATTGTTCTAGTAGCGTCGCCACAAAAGACTTGCCTGAGCCAATACCCCCCGTTAGGCCGACTTTTAGTCGTTTCTGAGTCATAGATGTAAAATCGTTATAAAACAAATGGATGCGGACACCACCACACCAACCAAGCCGCACTAACCAAATAGGGGCCAAACGCACAAGCGCCTTTAGGACGCCAAGAGCGCTGCTGGTAGGCTTGACTTAAAAAACATAGGACACACGCTAGACACAGCACATATAACAGCGCACTGCTGCCTAGCCAAGGTGTGATTGCAACCAATAATTTAACATTACCCAGCCCAACTAGGGGCAAAGCAAACCATAATTTTCCAAAGAACTGAATCAAACGACCGCACAAATACACGCCAGCCATCGCCCAGAGAGTAGAGCTAAGCAGCTCGGGCGTTTTTACGCTGAGCTGAATTAAACCCCACCATAATAAGGCCTGGGTAAATACATCAGGTAACAACAAACAGGCGTGATCCGTACGAGCCAGCAACCACAATAAGCCAAGCCAGATGAATAAATCATGAATGGAATAAGACCACACCCCGTTAATTTGAAGTAGGTGTAGATAAGACAAGGCCCAAAACAACCCAAAACCTAAAGCAGTGCCTATATACTGGACAGTAATGACTGGAGTAGGCGCATGGTGTACGCAATGCCACCATAGCGTTTCGTCAGCCCAGGCGCCAGCGTGAACCTGAGCTGCATAATACGGAATGACCGTCAAAGACATATGCGTCAGTAGCAAGGTTCCTAAGCCAATATATAATGCATTGAAATACATACTTTACCCTTTTGTTCCCCAAGGAGCTTTCTGATGAAACTACGCATCACTCGTCCTCTGGCTACGCTTTCTGCTGTGTTGCTGATAGGGCTTGTTGCCGGCTGTGCCCAAACCCCTGTTCAAGAGCATTCAGGACGCGCTAGCACCCTTAGCGATGCCCAAGAAAAAGCACGGGGTCAACGTGATGGCTCTAAAAACAAAGGCTCGTCTCAAGTCGCCATTGGCTTTGGCGACAAAGGGGGGGTAACACACGCCGCTGCCTTGCCTAAAGGCGGCATTCGTGAACTGTACGAAGCCAAAACCTTTTTAGGTACCATTTCGTGCGCGGCCACACAGGTTAACTGTTCACCCGTCCAATTTACGGTCACACTCAGCCCCAGCGGTATGTGGCGCATGCGGGCCACGGAAATTTCTGCCACCACACCTAACGCTGCAGTAGCCCAAGGCTGTTGGCACCAAATAGGCAGGGAACCAACACGGATTCTTTTAGAAACCCAACAGCAAACCGTCTTAGCTGACCTCAGTTTTGTCCACGACCAGCAGTTGCGCGTTAATGTGTTTAACTACGTAACCCCTACCCTAGAGACTCACTTAAGCAGACAACAAGATATTGACGGCATTGACGAGCTACAGAACCAGACCGGCCCTGCCTGTCGCCCTTGATCTAGCCGCGAGCGACTGACCTCAAGCAACTGCACTAGCTCTAGCGCATTGCGCACGCGAAGCTTTTGAAATAAGTTTGCGCGATGCGCTTCCACTGTACGTTGCGAAACAAATAAATCACCAGCAATGCGTTTATTTGCTTTACCCAACACAATTTCAGTGGATACCTGCTTTTCCATTGGGGTAAGAGCACTCACTAAAACAGCGGCAAACATAAAAAACTCCTCCTTAATCCCTAGCATTGGGTATTTTAAGGAGGAGTTTTTTTATTGGTAAGCCCCCAATTATTAGGGCGTATAAACCCGTATTGAAGGATAGCTCGCGCTTAGACCTCTAAATTATCGATTAAGCGTGTTTGCCCAAGACGGGCTGCACCTAAGGCGACGAGTGGCTCGCCCTCGACTACCTGAGTGACAGTTGGGCTTAATAAATCACTTTGGCGACGTAACGACAGGTAATCGACTGACCAGCCTTGCTGTTCGAGCTGTTTGACTGCATCGGCCTCAATGGCGGCAATATCCGTTTGCCCCGCTAAAATTTGGGCACGCACAGCCTGTAAACATGCATAGAGCTCGGGGGCTTGAGCACGCTCTTGGGCACTGAGGTAGCGGTTGCGGGATGACATGGCTAAGCCGTCAGTTTCTCGTACCGTTTCGTGCGCTAAAATTTCAACGGGCAGTTGAAACTGACGGCACATCTTACGCACTACCATTAATTGTTGGTAATCTTTTTTCCCAAATACCGCCACCCGAGGCTGCACACAGGAAAACAGTTTCATGACGACGGTACTGACCCCATCAAAAAACCCAGGGCGCACCTTACCCTCTAAAATGTTACCTAAATCGGTAGGAGGTTGCATCGTAAAGCTTTGCGGCTCGGGGTACATTTCCTTTTCAGACGGCGCAAACAATACATACACGTCCCGTGCTTTTTCCATTTTTTCTATGTCTTGAGCCAATGTGCGGGGGTACTCGGCAAAGTCTTCGTTAGGCCCAAACTGTAATGGGTTTACAAAGATACTGGCAACGACGGGATCGCCGTGCTGACGGGCCAACTTCATCAGAGCTAAATGACCCTCGTGCAAATTTCCCATAGTGGGCACAAAGGCAATTCGCGACTGTCCTTGTAACTGATCACGTAACTCTTGAATAGTATGTACAACCTTCACTCGGAACTCCGATGGAAAAAATTAAGCGGTAACAGTAGGTTGCGTATACGCTAACCGTAAGTAAATGGGCGCATAGGGCTCGGCTTGGGTGAGTGCAACCAGAGACTCTTTTGCTAGCTCTAGCATAGCTAAAAAGTGCACAACCACTACCGCCGCTGCGTCGGTAATTGCTTGCCCTAAGACATCATCAAACAACTGATTAAACTCTAAAAACTCATGGTTAGACAAGCGGCGTAAAATTTGACTCATGTGATCGCGCACAGAAAGCTGCTCGCGGGTGATCGTATGAGATTGATGAAGTTTAGCGCGTTGCAAAATACCTAACCAAGCTTCACGCAAATCGTCGGCACACACATCGGGGAACACCTCTTCGATGTGCAAATCAACCTGTACAGCACTGAGTTCGAAATCACGCTCTACCCGTGGCAGGTCTTCCAGTGCTAGAGCGGCTCGCTTCATTTGCTCGTAGGCCAGCAAGCGGCGCACTAACTCGGCCCGTGGGTCTTCCACTTCCTCGCCGGTATCCGCCTTTTTAACAGGCAGCAACATGCGCGACTTAATCTCAATTAAGAGCGCCGCCATTAATAAATACTCGCCCGCTAACTCTAGATTCGTTTGACGAATTTGCTCGACATAACTGAGGTATTGCTCTGTGACCTGCGCCATGGGAATATCCAGCACATCTAAGTTCTGCTTGCGAATTAAATACAGCAAGAGATCAAGTGGCCCTTCGAAGCTATGTAAAATGACTTCTAAGGCCTGAGGGGGGATATAGAGGTCGTGCGGGAGACTAAATAATGGCTCGCCATACAAACGCGCAAACGCTTCCTTAGGCGCTAAGGAAGTCTCGGGTTCTAGCACTGAGGTGTCCAAAAGATCGTCCACCCCTTAAAACACGTTGAGCTTAGGGATTTTGGTAATACACATAAGGATCTTGGGGCACATTAGCAGCTTTGTAGTCGGCTTGAGCCTCTTGATCAATGGGTTTGTCCCATAAACGGCCCCGTCCCTCGCGTTGCTTTGCATCGGTCTCGGGATGCTGCTTTTTGAAATTGTTTAGGAACTGGGTGATATCAGATTCGTAATTCTTTGCCATAATGGGGTGTAAAGAAAAAATTGAACATACGCACAGTGTACTGCAATCCTATGCCAACCGAACAGCTTCCCTCACAATCTATCTCCCAATTATCTGCCCGTGAACGCCAAGCCATACGTATTATTCCGTATATCGTTGGCTGTGCCTTATTTATGCAAATGCTTGATGCAACAGTGGTCGCCACTGCGCTGCCCATGATGGCCCAAGCTTTAGGCACCGATGTAGTGCGCATGAACACCATTATCACCAGTTATTTATTGGCGGTGGCGGTATTTGTTCCTATCAGTGGCTGGGCCGCAGATCGTTTTGGGGCGCGACGGGTTTTTATTGCCGCTGTTTTACTCTTTACGCTTAGCTCTGTGGCTTGCGCGGCGTCACAAACACTACCGCAACTGATTGCCGCACGCATTGTGCAGGGGGTCGCTGGTGCCATGATGGTGCCGGTTGGACGCATTATTATGCTGCGCCGTGTGCCTAAAGACGAACTGCTGGGGGCAATGGCTGTGTTAAGTCTGCCGGCGTTACTTGGGCCAATTATTGGGCCACCAGTAGGTGGTTTTTTTGTTACCTACATGAGCTGGCACTGGATCTTCTTAATGAATGTTCCCGTAGGCATACTGGGCATTTTCCTTATTTTAAAATTTATACGCGTAGACGTCATTGCCGACAAGCCACCGTTGGATTGGTTTGGTTTTATTCTTAGTGCTACGGCTCTGGCTTGCTTAGTGATTAGCTTTGAGTCTTTTGGACACAGCGAATTCACGCCGCGTCAGCTTGCCTTATTGCTTAGCACTGGCCTCATAACTGCGCTGTGGTATATCTGGCATGCACGCCATACCGCTTTTCCCATTTTAGACCTGTCCCTACTAAAAACGCGCAGCTTTGCGGTCTCAATTCTAGGGGGCAACTTATGTCGCTTTGCCTTGGGGTCAGTACCCTTTATGCTAGCTATTTTATTGCAGTTAGGTTTTGGGCTAAGCCCCATGACCGCCGGTTTGGTCACATTTACCAGCGCTGTCGGGGCATTAGTCATCAAGCCGCTAGCGCCAGCCATTATTCGCCGTTTTGGCTATCGCACTGTGCTGATGTATAACGCTTTGCTGACGGGGCTTTTTATCGCAGTTTGTGCCGTATTTAACGAGCAAACATCTTTATGGGTGATTTCATTGGTCTTGGCTATAGGTGGTTTATTTAGGTCTCTGCAATTTACTGCCGTCAATACCCTGACTTATGTTGACCTTAGCCAAAATGCCATGAGCCGTGCTAGCTCGTTTGCAGCCATGGCCCAACAGCTAGGTATCAGTTTAGGAGTGGCTTGCGCAGCCATCACATTAAATATCAGTATGCAGCTGCACGGTAACATCAGCGTAAATCAAAATGATTTGTTTTGGGGGTTTATCGTCATGGGGCTATTAACGGCTTTATCTTTTTTCTCTTTTAAACGCTTGCCTCGGCGTCAGCCTGATTTCGCCTCTAGTTCAAAAAAAGAGTAGAATTGATGCGATTTTTTATTTAATTACATCTAATTTCGCTTAAAAGCCAAAAGGTACCTATGAATACAATTCCTGCTTGCCCTCAATGCGGTATGGAACACACCTACCCCGACCAAGACCATTACATTTGTCCCGATTGTGCTCACGAATGGCCAATGCAGGCTGAAACTCAGGCAGAAGACTCACCGATAGTGCGTGATAGCAATGGCACTCCGCTTCAAGACGGTGACGATGTGTTGCTTATCAAAGACTTAAAAGTAAAAGGCTCATCCACTAATCTCAAAAAAGGCACCAAAGTACGCGGCATTCGTATTATTGAAGGCGACCACGATATTGCCTGTCGCATTAACGGCACCCCCTACGAGTTAAAGTCCGAGTTTCTGAAAAAAGCCTAAGCGTGGCGGGTGGTTCTAACACCATCAGGTTCAGCATGCACAAAAAAACGGCCGTGATCTCATTGCATCGCAGCCGTTTCACTAATTATCTATTTAAAAACTAAGTAGTAGACCCACACACGCTGCACTTTGGGTCTTTACGGAAACGCACGGTATGCCACTGCATTGTCAACGCATCAACGCTTAATAGGCGCCCTACGAGCGGTTCTCCGAAGCCGCCAATCACTTTTAATGCCTCGGCGGCTTGAATGCAGCCCACCATGCCCACTAATGGCCCTAACACCCCGGTGGTAGCGCAACGCAGCTCTTGAACATCATCAGCCTCTGGAAAAAGGCAGTGATAGCAAGGCGCCTGGTCGTCACGCAGGTCGTACACACTGATTTGCCCCGCAAAACGAATACCCGCGCCCGAAACAATGGGTACACGATGACGAACGGCAGCGCGATTAATCGCATGGCGCGTAGCGAAATTATCTGTGCAGTCCAGCACCACATCGTGCTGCGGCATTAAGCGATCCAGATCGGCATCAGACAACCGCTGCGCCAATGGCTCGATGATGATTAGCGGATTTAACGCCTGCAAAGTTTGCTGCCCCGACTGCGCCTTGTTTACCCCAACCCGTTCGGAATTATGCAATATTTGACGCTGTAAATTACTGAGATCGACCTCATCATCATCGACGAGGGTGATGTGACCCACCCCCGCAGCAGCTAAATAATACGCAGCAGGAGAACCTAAGCCGCCAGCGCCTACGATGAGAACTTTGGCAGCTGACACTTTTTCTTGAGCCTCAATGCCATACTCGTCCAATAAAATATGACGAGCATAGCGCATGAGTTGTGCATCATCTAACGACATACGGCCTTTTATTTTTGAATCGGTTGCACACCTTCAGGAGTGATACGGAAACGCTGTACCTCTTGGGTATTAGTCGCTTTTACTGGGCTTTTTTTTTCAGCCTCTGCTGACTGTGCTGTCGCGTTTTCTGAATCCGCTTGAACCAGAGTGGGGTCTGTTTTTTTAACAGGCCGTCCCTCTAGGTGGTTGATAGCCTGACGCAGTTGGAAGTCGTCCTCGCCCCCAAACTCAAACATTTTTGGGTCTTTAACGTAGGTCTCATCTGCACCAAGGGTAGATTCGTCCTCGACCACCGCATTGTTTAAGTGACGCTGTAGGTCTGCCTCGCGCGGAATACGGAACAAGTTGCCATTAGGCGTATCATCTACATAGACATCGGGCTCGACCCCAGTGACCTGGATGGATTTACCACTGGGTGTGTAATAGAGTGCTGTGGTCAGCTTAATGCCTGCCTCGGCACTAAGCGGCAACACGCTTTGTACAGAGCCCTTACCAAAACTGCGTGTACCCATTACCGTGGCACGACCGTGATCCTGTAGCGCGCCAGCAACAATTTCAGAAGCCGATGCCGAACCCGCATTAATTAACACCACAATCGGAATCTGTTTGAGCCAATCCATTTGCTCGAGCATTTGACGATCGTTGCTGCCTAGAACCTGAGTGATGGGCTTAACGTAGTACTCACGATTGGATGAAGGAATACGACCCTTGGTTGAAACCACCAAATCGCCACTGTTTAAGAAAGCCGAGGACACGCCAATAGCGCTATCTAGCAATCCACCGGGGTCGTTACGCAAGTCGAGCACCAAGCCGCGAGGGGCTTGACCATTGCTTAGGGTTTGAAGCTGACGCACTAAATCGGCAGCTGTGCGCTCTTGGAATTGGGAAATACGCACATAGAGCAAATCGTCATCTAAGCGCTTGCCACGTACACTTTGTACTTTAATGTGGTCACGCACAATAGTTACTTTAAACGGCTTTTGGTCGCCACGCTGGATTTCCAGTTCGATTGAGGTGTTAGGCTGACCACGCATCATTTTGACCGCATCGTTTAATGGCATGTCTTTGGTGGATTTGCCGTCTATGCCTACGATCACGTCCCCAGCCAGAATACCGGCCTTGGCAGCTGGTGTGTCTTCGATAGGTGAAATAACCGTGGGATAGCCATTTTCATGACCAATTTCAATACCTAACCCGCCAAAACCGCCTTGGGTCATGGACTCCATGTCTTTAAACGCATCAGCGTCAAGATAAGACGAATGAGGGTCTAGCTCGTTAAATAGGCCTTTAATGGCTTCGTTAATTAACGCTTCGTCACCCAGTGGCTCGACGTAGCTGCTTTTAATTGCAGAATACACATTGGCAAACTGCTGCAGTTCACGCAAGGGTAAAGGCTCGCCTCGTTGAGCGACAGCATTGATCGCTAAGCTCGCTAATACGCCACCTACTCCACCAAGTACTAGTAATCCTATACGGTTTAGCCTACGAGTGCCCATGCACAAAGTCCTATTTATCTAAATTGAAATCACGCCTATATAGCGCACTATAGCGGAATTATAGACAGTTCGCTCTTTAATTGCGTAGCCAAAGTTGTGGGTTTACCGGTTGACCATGATGGCGTATTTCAATATAAACGCCCGGATCGACCTGTCCACCCGTTGCCCCTACTCTAGCAATTGCGTCGCCAGTCGAGACGATATCCCCTACCTGTTTTAACACGCTTTGGTTATTACCATAAACACTTAGGAAACCTTCGCCGTGATCCACAATTAATAAGTTACCAAATCCTGACATCCAATTAGCAAAAACCACACGTCCTGGGGCAATGGCTTTAACCGGAGTGCCCGCGGCAGCGCGCAATACAATACCGCGCCAAGTACCACCGTCGGGACGCTCGCCACCAAACATGCCGAGTTGCTCGCCACGCACAGGCGGTGGCGCACCTTTTTTTAAGCCCTTAAAGCCATTTGGGGGCTCGGTGGGGGCTTGTACTTTTGGCTCTACTCGAACCGGCTTTGGCTCGGGCTCTGCTGGTTGCGCGGGCGTGTGGGCTAGAGCATGCCAACGCGCTTCTTCTTTGCGGGCGGCCTCACGCTCTGCAGCCAGTTGTTTATCGCGCTTGAGCTGTGCTTGGCGTAAAGCGACCAAATCGGTCTCGTTTTGAGATTGTTGCGCTTGTTCCTGCTGCTGACGCAATTGTTCAGCCTGTGCTTTTGCTTCCGCAATGCGCTGCTGCTCTGCTTTCAGCGCTTGCTGTCGTTGTGCCTCAGCAAGACGCTTTTGTTCGGCCAAACGACGCGCCTCTTCGGCTTTACGGCGCGCTTCCTCGGCGCGTCGGCGCTCTTCGGCTAAACGGCGTAACTCGGCCTGACGCGCAATTTCTTTTTCTAAGCCGGTGATCAACTGACCTAGTCGAGCGTCGTTAGTGGCTAAGTGCTGAGCCTGTTTTTGTTGGGCAGCCAGCTCGGTCTCAATGTTTTTTAAGACCTGCTCTCGCTCGGCCTGTTGACTTTGCAACTGTTGTTTTTGTGCTTCAGTTTTTTGCGTTAGCTGCACGAGTTCTGTTTCGTTTTTCTGTACAGCCGCCTTCAGCTGCTGCAAACGCTCGAGGCCTTTTTGGAGTTGCCGTACCTGATTGGCTTGAGCTTGATTTACATACCCCAAATATCCCAGCTCGCGCTGAATTTCTTGGGGGTCATTGCCTGAGAGTAATGCCGTCCAAGGGGATAAGCCGTTTGCATACTGGCTACGTAACTGCTCTGCTAGTTGGGCCTGCCCCTCGTTTTGTTGCTGCTGCTGCGCGGTAATTTGAGCTTGCAAATCAGCCAAATGTGTTTGCACTTGTTTTTGACGCTGCTGTAAGGCGTTGAGCTCGCGGTCGGTGCTGGAAATACGCGTCTCTACATCTCGTAATGCATGCGTGGCGTCTTTCTTGTTGGTTTGCGTGGACTCAATATGCTTTTGCAATTGGTTAATACGCTGCTGAAGCTCAGCACGTTGCTTTTGAGCTTCAGCTTGCTGCGCGCTTAGGTTGGCTTGGGCCCATAGCAAGCTCTGGCCACAGACCATCAGCACACATGCCAACCCAACACGCATCATTTTTTTCATGGTTTTGTTTATTTGGCCTTGCCTTGATTAGCGACTGCGGCCATTTGGGCCTTGATCGCGTCCTCATCGCCTAAAAAGTAATGGCGAATGGGTTTTAAGTTTTCATCTAACTCGTATACCAAGGGCTGACCAGTAGGCAGGTTCAAATGCACAATGTCTTCTTCGGAGATGTTATCCAAATGTTTGATCAACGCACGCAAGCTATTACCATGTGCTGTAATTAAGACATTGCGGCCTGAGCGAATGGCTGGAGCAATGCTATCGTTCCAGAAAGGGACGACGCGCTCAACCGTTTGCTCTAGGCACTCGGTAGCAGGCAGTTGCTCGGGCTTTAAGTTGGCATAGCGTGGGTCGTTCTTGGGGTGACGTGGATCGTCTTCAGCGACTGGGTCAGGGCCAATGGCATAGGCACGACGCCAGATCATGACTTGCTCGTCACCATACTTTTCTGCGGTTTCTGCTTTATTTAAGCCTTGTAAAGTACCATAATGACGCTCGTTTAAGCGCCAGGTTTTGCCTACAGGGATATGAACGCTATCCATGGTATCTAAAACAATCCATAATGTACGGATTGCACGTTTTAATACGGAGCTAAATGCGATATCAAAAGAAAACCCGTTGGCTTTTAAGAGCTCTCCGGCTTGTTTGGCTTGTTCACGACCCGCTTCGGTCAAATCAACATCTGTCCAGCCGGTGAAACGATTTTCTAGGTTCCACTGGCTCTCGCCGTGGCGCATCAATACAAGTTTATACATGGTAAAAATAGCCTTTAGGTTGCAAAATTTTTGTCCATTATAATTAGTCGAAACAGCCCTTTAACACTTTTAATCTAAACTAAGTTTTACACAGGACGCATCGTGGACTTTTTAACCGATACCAACAATCTGCTGATACTCGTGGTGGCCTTTATTTCCGGCATGATGTTGATGTTCCCTAGCCTCTCTAAACGCGGAGGCCAGTTTCTATCTCCAAGCCAAGCGACTCAAAAAATTAATCAGCAAAATGCAATTTTAATCGATATACGCGCAGGCGACAGTTATAAAGCAGGTCACATTGCGCAATCACGTCATATTACGGCGGCCGACCTCGTCAGCAAGACCGAAAAAATTGCTAAAGATAAGCCCATTATCTTAGTGTGCGATTCTGGACGCAATGCCTCTCGTCAAGTGGCGACATTGCGCAAACAAGGCTTTAATGATGTTTCCGTTCTAGAGGGCGGCCTTATGGCTTGGACTCAAGCCGGCTTACCTCTTAAAAAATCATAACTTTACTCACTAAAAGGCATGACTCATGGCTAAAGTTACAATGTATTGCACTGTGGTTTGCCCCTTTTGCACCCGTGCAGAAATGTTGTTAAAACAACGTGGTGTGACAGAGATCGAAAAAATCTTTATTGATAAAGATCCTGCTCAGCGTGACATTATGATGGAGCGCACCAAGCGTCGTACCGTGCCACAAATTTACATAGATGATAAACATATTGGTGGTTACGACGATTTAGCCGCATTAGATCAAGCAGGTGGCCTAGTCCCCCTGCTTTCAGCATAACGGCCTAGTTAACCTTATCACTTTCTACCCCTAAAGGAATGTCTCATGGCAGAGAACCAAGAAAACCAAAACGCAGGCTCTACAGAACAAAACGCCTCGCCCGTATTCAGCTTACAGCGCACCTACGTTAAAGACCTATCGCTAGAAATGCCCAACGCACCTGAAATTTTTCTAGAGCAAGAGGCCCCTACTGTATCAGTAGAAATTAACGTTAGCGCTCAGCGTTTAGCACAAACTGTCTTCGAGTCCGCCGTCACCGCTACCGTTACCACCCGCATTGAAGACAAAGTGCTTTACTTGGTTGAAGCCACTCAAGCCGGTATTTTTGAAATCGACAATATTCCTGCCGAGCAAATGGATCCGCTTATTGGTATTGTGTGTCCAACTATGTTGTACCCCTACCTGCGTGCCACCATTGCTGATGCGATCAACCGCACCTCCTTGCCAGCTCTGCACCTAAGCGAAGTTAACTTCCAAGCCCTGTACGAGCAACGTGCTGCGGAACAAGCCGGTACGGCCGCAACCGAACAGGTTCAGTAATGCCAGCGCCTGCCCTATCTTCTGTACCCGTATCCGTACTTGGCGCAGGCAGTTGGGGCACCGCTTTAGCGGCGCTCGCCAGTCAGCGTGCCTCAACAACAATTTGGGCACGCAGTGCTCATAGCGCCGCACAAATTAACGAACAGCATCAACTTCCGCACTACTTACCTGGCATTCACCTGCCTACGCAGTTACAGGCAACAATCGATTTTGAGCAAGCCCTAGCCCACGCATTAGGAAACGACACGCAAGCTGGCTTAATTATTTTAGGTGTGCCCCTAGCTGGTCTAGCAGAGCTTTGTCAACGCATCAACGCTACCCTACCGGCAACACGTCGTCATCCGCTTTTTCTTTTACGCACAAGCAAGGGCTTTGATCCTGTAACAGGGCAGCTGCCTCATCAGATTACCGATCACCATCTTCGTAACGCCCCGTGGCTGCACACTGGCACGCTGTCGGGCCCGTCTTTTGCTCTAGAGGTGGCTAAAGGGCTGCCCTTTGGGTTGACGGTAGCCAGTCACTCACACGTCTTGTGTCAAACGACCGTAGACATTTTTCATGGTCACAGCGCCCGCATCTACAGCAGCACGGATTTGATGGGCGTGGAAATTGGTGGCGCGTTAAAAAACATTATTGCTATTGCGTGTGGTATAGCAGATGGACTTCAGCTAGGTACGAATGCACGGGCAGCGCTCATCACACGTGGCCTAGCCGAAATGCAGCGTTTAGGGGTCGCTTTAGGTGGCGAAGCAGCAACGTTTACCGGCTTAACGGGTCTAGGAGACTTGGTCCTTACGACCACAGGCGACCTCTCTAGAAACCGTCAGGTGGGTTTAGCTTTAGCTCAAGGGCAGTCTCTGGATGCGATTTTAGCCTCTGGGTTAACCGCTGAAGGCGTGCGCTGTGCTCAAGCTGCACATACACTGGCTTTACACCACCAAATACAAGCCCCCATCACATCGGCTGTTTGTGATGTACTATTTAATGGTTTAGCTCCATACCAAGCAGTGCAGCAACTCCTTGCGCGCGATCCTCGTTTAGAAACCTCACTGTAAAAAAATTAAATATGCTTACTCACTTACCTAAAAAAATGCTGGCCGTACTGGGCAGCGCTATGCTTTGTTTATCGCTAAATTCCGTAGCGACTGCAGCCGACTGGCCGACTAAAACCATTCAAATGGTGGTGCCTTTCCCAGCAGGTTCTTCGCCTGACATTTTGGCACGCACGTTGGCCGAGCCAATGTCTAAAGAGCTGGGTCAAACCATCATCATCGAGAACAAACCCGGTGCAGGGGGCAATATCGGCACGCGTTATGTGAGCCAAGCTAAACCAGATGGTTACACTCTGCTTTTAACTATCAATGGCCCCATGGTTACCGCGCCCACTTTATACAAAAACACGCTTGGCTACGATCCACTTAAAGATCTACAACCTATTTCCTTGGTTGGCACTAGCCCTAATGTATTGATCGTGCCCGCTAACTCTCCCGCTGAAAACATTGATCAATTCATTGATTTAGCTAAGAAAGAAAAAGGTAAGTTAAATTACGGCTCTGTCGGGGCAGGTAGTGCTTCTCATTTAAGCATGGCTATGCTTGAACATGAGGCCGATATCGAGCTTGCGCACATTCCTTATAGCGGTTTCCCTCAAATTATTGCAGGGGTCATTGCAGGCGATATTGACGCTGCTTTCATGGTACCTGGCATCGCCATGCCCCAAGTTAACTCTGGCAAAATTCGCGCTTTGGCTGTCACTAGCCTAGAGGAAAGTGATTTAATCCCTGGCCTGGCTCCGATTGCCGCCGACGAGAAATACAAAGGCTTTGAGGCGATTTCCTGGGATGCACTTTTTGTTCCCACCGGCACCCCTGATGAGATCGTCCAGCGTCTAAATCAATTAACCCAAGAAGTTATTGCACGCCCTGATGTTCAAGAAAAAATCCGTGCTTTATACTTCACCCCGGTTTCTTCTAGCCCTGAAGACATGACCGGTTTGATCGAATCTGAAAAAGAACGCTGGGATGCCGTGATTGAGCGTCTAAATCTAACACTAGATTAAACGTTCTATGCCTGCTTAGCTACGCCAAAGGTCACTGAGCCACAACCACCATTGTTGTGGCTCTTTTTGTGTGCTATGAAAGCAGGTAAAAGACACCCAGCCTAACCCGCATCCTCTCTTAGACGCGCGTCATAACCAGCTATGAGCGATTCAGCGCGGAGCGAGCGCCAGCGAGTGAGCACTGCCTAGCGAATGGCTGATTATGAAAGCGCGTCCAAAAGAATACGTTTTAATCCATGATCGCATTTTTCAAAGGCAAAGTACGTTTTTTGTTACTCCTGCATTTCCCTTTAGCACAAGACGCTTAGTTACTCCTGCATTCCCTCAGCACAAAGCGCTTAGTTGCTCCCGCAGCCCCCCTCAGCATCACGCTCTCACTAGGCAGTGCTCGCTCACTGGCGTTCGCTCCGCGCTGAACCGTTCGATCGTGATGCTGAGCTAGGCTGAAATCAGTTAAGGCGGATTAAGACGATGGCTTTAGATTTAGTTGCTTTAGAGATGACTGCTTTAAGGTGGGTGTTTGTAAAGATAACTGGATACCACCAGCAGAAATTAAGTTTTATGCTAAGCCACATCCTCTCTTAGACGTGCATCATAACCAGCTATGAGCGGTTCAGCGAGTGAGCACTGCCTAGCGAGTGGCTGATTATGAAAGCGCAGCAAAAAATCTGTTTACCCCCTAACTACAATCGCCATAAAAAAACCCCTCATGCCAATGCAGAGGGGTTTCAAGGCCGATGACGGACAAACGTTAGCAATTAGCCTCCGAAAGTACGTACAAGAACCAAGGATAAGCTAGGGAATAAGGCCAACAATACGATACGTAGAACATCCCACGTCAAGAAAGGCATCACACCACGGAAAATCGTACCTGCTGAAATATCACGCGCAATATTATGAATAATAAAGACGTTCATTCCAACGGGCGGTGTAATTAAGCCGATTTCCATTACCACTAAGGCCAGCACACCAAACCAAATGGCTTTTTCATCCATCCCTAAGCCCCAGAAATCCATACCTAAAATTAAAGGCAAGAAAATCGGGATAGTGAGCAGGATCATAGACAAACTGTCCATGACACAGCCCAACAAAATATACACAACAATAATAGCGAACAAAACGCTTAGGGGGCTTAGGCCTAATGACTCGACCCAAATCACAAAATTCGCTGGAATTTGGCTTACAGCTAAAAATGCATTCAGCATGTCAGCGCCGACCAGGATCAAAAACATCATGCCGGTGCCAACAGCAGTACCTAAAATACTGCGCTGTAGCCCACCATTGCGTAGCCCACCAGAACGCCAGGCGGTGACTCCTGTTGCGACTGCGCCCACTGCGGCGGCCTCGGTAGGGGTGAATAAGCCCGCATAAATACCGAAAATGACCACACCAAAAATAAGCAGCACAGGCCAAGTCGATGCGAGGGTTTTTAGTCGACGCCCCCAGGTATGCCGCTCTACACGTGGGCCGGCCAGATCAGGACGTATCCAACAGACCAACCCCACCACCACAATATACCCAACTACCGCAATAATGCCGGGCAAAAATGCGGCCATAAAGAGCTTGGCAATATTTTGTTGCGCCAAAATGGCATAAATAACCAATGGCACCGAAGGAGGAATTAACATACCCAGCGTGCCCCCTACGGCTAACGAGGCCCCAGCTAGGCTGGGCGCGTAGTTATGGCGTCGTAATTCGGGTAAGACAACGTGTGACATAGTAGCAGCGGTGGCTAAAGACGAGCCACTGATTGCACCAAAGCCGGCACATGAGGCAATACCTGCCATGGCCATCCCGCCTCGCCAATGCCCAATAAATGAATTAGCGGCATTAAATAAAGCGCGTGACAAACCACCCTGTGTTGCAAATTGCCCCATCAGTAAAAATAAGGGTACGACTGACAAGTCGTAAACAGAAAAACGTCCGTAAACGGCATGTTTTAAGTGAGCCATCAGGGGATCTAAGCCGCTGACCCAGGCGTAGCCAATCGCGCCAGCCAAAAACATGGCGACACCGATGTGGACGCGAATCACTAAAAGAAACAATAAGAGCCCAGTGATGATGAGCCCAATGGTAGTACCTGTCATACCAATACCTCTTCGTCAGAGGCGTTCTTTTGCCAACCAAATGTCATGGTGTAAAGAGCTGCAATGCCAAAAATAATAAACGAAGGAACAATAGGTAAATAGCCCCACCAAATAGGCAAGCCAAGCACCATGGAGCTTTCTTGATACTCATGCATATCCATCATGCCTTCCCAGCTACGCCATGCTAATAAAAAGGCACATAAGGCCAAAAGCAGACAGGCAAATGAATCCAAATAGCGCTTTAAAGTCTGAGGCGCCCAAAGCGTAAAGAAGTCGACAAAAACATGACCATGGCGTAATTGACAATAAGGCATGCACATCGTGATACCTACTGCAGAGAGCACTTGAATCAGTTCGTAGTCACCAGGAATAGGCATAGAAAAAAAGGTACGCCCTATTACGCTAATCACCGACATGACGGCTTCGGTAATAAAAAGAGCCCCCCCGATATAGGCTAAAACAATACAGAGGCGGTCTATAAAGGCCCCAACTGGGCCTGGAGCGGTGTGGGTTTCTGAAGTCGACATAATAATGCTAGTCACGCAGACCTTGGGCAACCACGCCCAAGATCCAATGCGATATAAGGTTAAAGGAATTAATTCGCCGCTTCAGTGTATTTCTTAACTAAAGCACGCGCTTCATCAACCATCTTCTGACCGTCTTTTCCTTTGCTTGTGATGTCTTTTACCCACTCATCAACAACGGATGTGGAGGCAGCCTCCCATTTTGCGGTTTCATCAGCAGATAGCACAATCACTTCGTTACCACGGCTTTCAGCGGCTTCACGACCGGCAGCGTCAGCGGCTTGGTACTGAGATGCAATCCAACCTGACACCTCACGACCGCTGTTG
This sequence comes from Paenalcaligenes hominis, assembly GCF_011927625.1. Classification (GTDB taxonomy): domain Bacteria; phylum Pseudomonadota; class Gammaproteobacteria; order Burkholderiales; family Burkholderiaceae_B; genus Paenalcaligenes; species Paenalcaligenes hominis. Next base: position 400,248 of record NZ_JAATIZ010000003.1, on the reverse strand, counting down.
TCATCAATCACTTTTTTAAGGTGATCTGGCAAGCTGTTGTAACGTTTTTCGTTCATCACGTACACCATCGTAGCTGTGGTCATGGCGCGGCCAGGAGCAGTGTCTGTGTGGTATTTGGTCAATTCATGTGCTTTGGTGGCAGGTAAAACCTCCCAAGGCACTAAAGCACCGTCAATCACACCCTTAGATAAGCTTTCTGCCATTTGAGGCACAGGCATACCAACGGGTGTAGCGCCCAAGGTAGCTAAAAGGCGGTTTCCTAAACGGGATGGCGCACGGACTTTTAGGCCTTTTAAGTCATCCAAGGTACGAATAGGTTTATCGCGCATATGCAGTTGGTTGGCACCGTTTACCCATGCACCAATCAATTTTACGCCCTTGTATTCGTCCATAGCGTTTTCACTCACAAAATCCCACATCGCCATGGATGAAGGAGAATGCGTTGTCGTCATGAACGGTAATTCAAAAATCTCTGTCACAGGGAAACGACCGGCGGTGTAACCTGGCAAGGTCCAAACGATATCAGCGACGCCATCACGGGCCTGGTTGAAAAGCTGGGGAGGCGTGCCACCTAGCTGCATAGCAGGATAAATCTGACACTTAAGCTCACCTTTGGATTCTTGCTCGATTTTTTCACACCACGGCGCAATAAACTTGGTGTGACCAGGCGCGCTTGGGGGCAAAAAGTGAGCCACTTTCAAAGTGATGGTTTCGGCTTGAACGCTTAGTGCGGACAAAGACGCTGCTGCTACAAACAAAGCAGATAAAATAGGTTTAACTCGCATAGCTTTAGTCTCCAAAAGTATTTTTATAACTAAATACCTAAGGTTAATGAAAGGGTCAAAAAGAGTGATAAGGCAACAGTTGAGCTTGTGTATGAACACATACATTGCTCATATTTTGATACATATAAACCACGATTTATCGATTAGATTTCCTCAGTATCGATCTCTTTCAGGGTTGCCTCAGGATAACGATTTCCAGCAATGGTGTGCTGGTTGATCAGTCTTCCAGCCTGAGCCACCACTGTACTGCTGAGCTGCACGTGCGCAGCCTGACTATTTTCAGTTAAGTGGTCAACAGAACGAGTGCCCGGAATAGGTATTACGTTCGGGCTTTGGGCAAGCAACCAGGCTAAGGCTAATTGGGCAGGCGTACAGCCAACCTGAAGCGCCAAAGCCTCAAATTCCTGCAACGCTTTCAAGTTATGACTAAAGTTAGGCTCTTGAAAACGTGGCATATTTAGTCGAATGTCATTTTTAACCAAGGCATCAAGGTGACGTAATTTGCCAGTTAAAAAACCTCGTGCTAACGGACTAAAAGCCACTAGATTAGCACCAATGTCTTCACATGCCGCTAAAGCACCGTGCTCGGCATTGCGTGACCATAAGGAGTATTCGTTTTGTACTGCTGTAATAGGATGGACCTGGTGGGCTTTACGAATGGTGGCACCCGAGACTTCAGACAACCCAATAAAACGGATTTTCCCCTCTGCCACTAAATCAGCCAACGCGCCCACACTGTCTTCAATGGGCACGGATTTATCCCAACGATGCAAGTAATACAAGTCGATCACGTCGGTTTGTAATCGCTGTAATGAGGCCTCGCATTGGGCCTTGATGGTTTCTGGACGGCCATCAATCACTCGTTTGCCGTCTACCCCTGCCATCCCGCATTTACTCGCTAAAAAAATCTGTTGGCGGTGTGACTTGAGCACGGAGCCGACTAGGCGTTCGTTTTTACCAAAACCATATAATGTTGCTGTATCAAAATGATTGATGCCTAGCTCTAGGGCTTTTTGTAGCAAACGCACACCAGCGTCCTCAGACAGCGGCTCGCCATAGGCATGGCTTAGGTTCATACAACCTAGCCCAATAGGAAACACCGATTCATTGGCAATGGTTCTGGTCATTGATTGACTCCGTTAACGGCATTCCCCTAGCTCAGTTCAGAACTAGGGGAACAAGGGAATTACACTAATTGCTGCTCTAGGTCGTGCAAAGTGCGATAACACTCAAACACAGATGCCACACTAGAGTTGGGCTCGCGCCCTTCGAGGATGGCAGCAATGAACTCACGGTCTTGTAGCTCGATACCGTCCATAGAGACGTCTACTTTAGACACATCAATGGCTTCGTCTTTGCCGGTGAACAAATCGTCGTAACGCGCTAAATATGTACCATTATCACAAATATAACGGAAGAACGTGCCAAACGGCCCCTCGTTATTGAAAGACAAGGATAACGTACATACCGCCCCACTTTCCGTCAACAACTGAATGGACATGTCCATTGCAATACCGAGCTCGGGGTGAATAGGGCCTTGGATCGCATTAGCCTTTACCACTTTTGAACCCGTTTGGTACTGGAATAAATCCACAGTGTGTGCGGCATGGTGCCACAGCAAATGGTCAGTCCACGAACGTGGCTTGCCTAGCGCATTGGTATTGGTGCGACGGAAAAAATACGTTTGCACATCCATTTGTTGGATAGCAAGCTCGCCTGCTTTAATTTTGTTGTGCACCCATTGGTGACTGGGGTTAAAGCGACGCGTATGCCCTACCATCGCAACCAAGCCCGTTTCCTTTTGTAAAGCCACCACCTCTTCGGCATCAGCTAAATTGTCTGCCAAAGGAATTTCAACCTGCACGTGCTTGCCGGCTTTCAAGCAAGCCAAGGTTTGCGAAGCGTGCATTTGCGTTGGTGTACACAAAATAACAGCGTCCACATCGACGCTATTTAGGGCGTCTTCGAGGTTGCCAGATGCATTAGGTACGCCGTACTTATCGGCGACCTCTTGGGCTTTTTCCTTGGAGCTAGACACCACATAGGTGACCTCGGCCTCGGGAATACGCGCCAACCCATCTAAGTGTTTAATCCCGAATGCACCCGCACCGACTAGAGCAATTTTAACTTTTTTCATACGTGTTCCATTTCAATTTGGAGTTAGAAAAACACGGCCCAAGGCCTTAGTCTTTGTTTTCTAGAATCAAATGGCCAACGGCTGTATTTGAAGCGGGAACATGATAGAAACGGTGTAATACATCGACATCTGCATCCATAGCACCGCGTGCAATCAGCCACATGACGAGCTCGATGCCCTCGGAACCGGCCTCGCGCACGTACTCGACGTGGGATACCTGGGCTAACTCTTCGGGCTCCTCGACTAGACGGTCTAAAAACTGGTTATCCCATTCGGCGTTGATCAAACCGGCACGAGGACCTTGAAGCTGGTGACTCATGCCACCTGTGCCCCAAATTTGTACGTTCAGGTCTTGATCAAATGAGTCCACCGCGCGGCGAATGGCTCGGCCTAGATCCAAACAACGCTGCCCAGAAGGCACAGGATACTGCACCACGTTGACATGCAGAGGGATCACAGGGCATGGCCACTGCTCGGGCTGACCAAACATAAGGGAAAGGGGAACCGTTAAACCGTGGTCCACTTCCATTTTGTTGCATAGGGTTAAATCAAAGCCATCTTGAATGACGGAATGGGCAATATGAGCGGCTAGCTCGGGATGCCCTTCTACATCTGGCACAGGACGTTTGCCCCAACCTTCGTCGCTGGTCTCAAACCATGCACCCGTACCCAACGCAAAGGTAGGGATTAAATCCAAGCTAAAGTTATTGGCATGATCGTTATAAACCAAAATGATGACATCCGGCTTATTCTCTTTTTCCCACTGCTTGGAAAACTCATAACCATCAAAAACCTTTTTCCAATACGGCTCTTGGTCTTTGCCTAAATCCAGTGCGGCCCCAATCGCAGGAACATGGGAGGTATAAACAGAATGTTTAATTTTTGCCATGACTCAACCCTTATTTTTTGTCACTTTGTTCGTGTAAATAGCGATTACCGTCTGGTGATCGGCCACCATTGACCATCATGTCGCGGTAAGCTTCTTCGGTCATACCGGTCATGCTGCCAGCCATTTGCTGGAACGACTTGCCATCGGTTGCACCGATTTTGGCCAGAAAGTAAATGTTGCCACCTAATTCCATACAACGGTTTAGGTCACGATCTAAGACCGCCTGCTTTTGTTCAGGGGTCATGGGCCACTCGTTTAAGTAAGCCACTTCATCCGCTTTAAAGCGCTCGCGGTTTTCCGCTTTCATCAAAGACATGCAGAACTGATTTAAGTGATAGCCTTTACGCGATTGCTCGGCATCAAAAATAATCGTTCCTGGAATGTCTTTATAGGGTTTATCCAGTGCCACTATGCTCTCCTTTATTCTGAACGTAATTCTTCGGGCCAATACAGACGCATGGGGTTATCCACCAGCAATGCCTGCTGCTCGTCTGCAGTTGGCGCGATCTGAACGACATAATCAACCAATAGTCCATCATCAGGCATATGGTCTTTAAGGTTAGGATGCGGCCAATCGGTGCCGAACAGCACACGATCCGGGAATTCTTGCATCAGACGACGTGCAAAAGGCACGACGTCTTGGTACGCATGTTGCTCACCATTTAATGCCGCTGGCCCTGTTTTGCTTAAACGCTCGGGGCATGAAAGCTTTGACCAGATGTTGGGGTGTTCTTGCATTAAGCGCACAAACAAATTGAACTCTTCACCGTCTACGGGTTTGGATACATCAGGACGCCCCATGTGATCCACTACCACGGTGGTTGGGAGCTCGGTGAAGAAATCCCAAAGTTCAGGTAAATCTTGTGCCTCGAAGTACACCACCACATGCCACCCTAAAGGCGCAATTTTCTGTGCGACCTTTAGCAGTTCCTCTTTGGGAGTGAAATCGACCAAGCGTTTTACAAAGTTAAACCGAACGCCACGCACGCCGGCCTCGTGTAACTGTTGTAGCTCGGCCTCGGTCACGTCAGAGGACAACGTAACCACTCCGCGCGCCATGCCATTGGAGGACAACAACGCATCAACCAATGCGCGGTTGTCTTTACCATGACAAGTCGCTTGTACTATGACATTTCGACTAAAACCTAGGTGATCACGCAAGGCAAATAATTGCTCTTTGCTGGCATCACACGGGGTGTATTTACGTTCGGGCGCATAAGGAAACTGCGCCCCTGGGCCAAACACATGACAGTGAGCATCCACTGCACCGGCTGGCATGACAAATTTTGGTTTGCTAGGGTTAGGGTAAAACGCCAACCAGCCTGGAGTCACTTCAAATTCCATGTTGCACCTACCTGTTTTTTATTTTAGTCGATGTATTTCAAGCCGGCTTTAGCTAAGGGTTCACGCATGTTATACATGTCTAAACCCAATACGCCATCGGCCAGTTTTTGACGTTTTTCACCTTCGTTGTCTTCGCGCTTTTGGGCCGCATCGGCTACCAATGCCGCCACGGCTTTGGGCACCACCACCACACCATCTGCATCGGCAATCACCACATCGCCCGGTGTGACGGCTGCACCAGCACATACAACAGGAATATTGACTGAGCCTAGGGTAGCTTTAATCGTACCTTTAGCTGAAATGGCTTTGCTAAAAACAGGGAAACCCATTTTCTGGAGGTCTTCTACGTCGCGCACACCGCCATCAATAATCAGACCTTTGGCACCACGCGCCATGAAAGAGGTCGCAAGAAGGTCGCCAAAAAAACCGTCTGTGCACTCGCTGGTGCACGCTGCAATAACCACATCGCCGGGCTGTAGCTGTTCGGCCACCACATGCATCATCCAGTTATCGCCGGGTTGCAATAAGACCGTCACAGCAGTACCACACATTTTAGCACCCGAGTAAATAGGACGCATGTAGGGCTTCATTAAGCCTACGCGACCCATGGCCTCGTGGATGGTTGCCACACCAAATTTAGACAAGCGTGCCACCGCATCGGCATCAGCGCGTTCGATGGATTGTTTTACTATACCTAGCTCGTTTAACTGCGTCATGCCTAGCGTCCTTGTTGTTTGAGTTGCTGATCTAAACGTGGGAATACGCGACGGGCATTGCCCTCGTATACGTTGTGACGTTGCTGCGCAGACAAAGCACTGGCTTCGATATAGCGCTTGGTGTCGTCAAAATAAAACCCTGTGGTGGGGTCGATAGTACGTACCGCACCAATCATCTCTGACGCAAACAGCACGTTGTCATGCGGAATCACATCTAATAGCAAATCAATACCAGGCTGATGATACACGCATGTGTCAAAGAAGATGTTGTTTAATAAATGCTGCTCTAGCTCGGGCTTTTTCAACATCATGGCCAAGCCACGGAAACGTCCCCAGTGGTAAGGGGCAGCACCGCCACCATGTGGCACAATCAAACGTAGCTCGGGGAAATCCTTAAACAAATCGCCCTTTAGCAACTGCATAAAAGCAGTGGTGTCAGCGTTTAAGTAATGATCGCCCGTGGTGTGGAAACACTCTTTGCAGCTGGTGCTAACGTGTACCATCGCCGGTAAGTCGTACTCGACCAGTTTTTCGTATAGGGGATACCAATAACGATCGGTTAATGGGGGCGAAGTCCAATGACCACCAGAGGGGTCAGGATTTAGGTTTACACCTACGTTGCCAAACTCATTCACGCAACGCTCTAGCTCGGGAATACACGTTTCAATGGCCACACCCGGCGACTGTGGCAACATAGCGACGGGTACAAAGCGGTCTGGGAACAACTGAGAAACGCGATAGCACATCTCATTACAAATGGCGGTCCAGGCGGCAGAGACTTCGAAATCACCAATATGATGGGCCATAAAGCTGGCTCGGGGTGAGAATAAAGTTAAATCAATGCCGCGCTCGTTCATTAAACGCAATTGATTGTTTTCTATAGACTCACGAATTTCATCGTCACTGATGGCTAAATCCGAAGCACTGGGCTTGGGGCCTTTGCCATCAAAGGCTGCAATTTGCTTGTTTCGCCAGTCTTCTAGCGCTTGGGGAGCTGTGGTGTAATGGCCGTGACAATCGATAATTAAACTCATGCCTATTCCCTTGTAGTTACTGTAATGACATTGACGCATTTCAACTATTATCGCTATCGCTTTTTGTTTAAAACAGTCGATTTGCTATATATGAGCTATGCCAAAATGGCATACAAACCCTTAGCACATCAGGGTTCCTGACATTCTGGCACTAAATAACGCCTCGATGGCCAAAGATGGCGGTCGAGGACTAAAAGTAATGAGGTAATGGCTACTTAAGAATGGCGCTGGGCACGTAGGCCTCGCCCGCCATCAACGCTCGAGCGGTACGCAATAAAGCGGATTTAACCACCTCGGTTGGGTTTTCCGGGTTGAGCTCTAGCGCCACCGAGAATTCGCCGCTAGGGTGTTCGATAGAAAGGGTTTGTTTTAAGCCTGAGCCTTTTTGGGTGAGACCATCGGCCACGGTACCCGGCAACACACAGGCAGTGGCGACTGTCACCGCAGCCAATACCCCGATGGACTCATGACACACATGAGGAATATAACAACGGGTATGAATAGCGCCGCCATGCACAGGCCGATTCAACAAACACATTTTGGGGAAATTTTTAGCGCTGACATCGCCCAAGCCCATCTTTTTTGAGGCCTCTAGGCGCAGCTTTTCAACCAGGTCTTTGAGCTCGGTGTCTTGGTTCAGCTCGTCGACGGACTCGTAGGCAGTACGATGCACGTCTTCGGCGCGCACTAGAATCATGGGCATACCGTTGTCAATGCACGTTGCCTGCAGCGTACCAAACCCATCAATGGTGAACTCGTCCACCACATTGCCGGTAGGCAACAACGCACCACATACCGAGCCAGCCACATCTAAAAAGTTAATGGTAATGGGCGCACTACTGCCCGGTGCGCCGTTAATCGTTGCGTCACCCTCGTAAGTGATTTCACCGTTGGGGGTTTGTACCTCGATCTCGCTGACCATGTTGGTATTTAGAGTTAAGACTTTGACTGTGGTAGTATCTCCTTGGGGAGTAATCAAGCCTTTTTCTAGGGCAAAAGGCACCACGGCGGCCAACATATTGCCGCAGTTTGGTGTGGTATCTACCGTGTCCTTTTCTGGCTGCAACTGCGCAAACAAAAAGGTCAGATCGGCCTCGCCCGTTTCACAAATGTCGACAATGCCTACTTTGCTAGTCAATGCATGCGCGCCCCCAATGCCATCAATTTGACGTCGATGCGGCGACCCCAAAATAGAAAGCAGCACTTGATCTCGAGTGTGGGTGTCTTGGGGTAAATCCTTTGCATAAAAGAACGGCCCTTTAGACGTTCCGCCTCGCATCACAATACAAGGAATGCCTGTTTGACTAGCCATAGATTACTCCGTCGTGTACTGACCCTAAGACACGCAACCCGTTGTCTTTTAGTCTAACTTATTGTTTATTTAGCTATTGTAGTAAGCAATCTAAAAGATAAAAGCACCAAATCCATCTATTAGCTATGTCAAATCAGCATAACGGCTTAAAGCCACTACAGGACTACACCATGGATCTCAAACAGCTTAAATACTTTACTCAAGTCGCAGAGTTGGGTAGCTATACGCGAGCCGCCGAGGTCACGCATGTCGCCCAACCTGTGCTAAGCCGTCAGATTCGTAAACTCGAAACAGAGCTGCACCAAAACCTGCTTATTCGTCATGGCCGCGGCGTGGTGCTTACCGATGCTGGTCGCACGCTCTTAGCGCACAGCCGCATTATCTTGCAACAACTGGACCAAGCCCAAGAAGACCTAAGCCTATCTGAAGGCAAACTCACCGGTCATATTAATTTAGGTCTGCCGCCCACCGTGGCTCGTACTATTTCCTTGGACTTAGTGCGTATTTTTAAACGCGACTTCCCCGATGCGCGGCTTACTCTTACCGAGGCACTCACGTTTAATATCGAAGAAGGGCTGCACCTAGGTCGTTTAAATATTGGCTTACTCTACAACCCGACTTCAACAGAAAACCTAGAAACGCGTTTACTCGCCAAAGAGGCCCTGTATTTAATTTGCGATAAACACAGTCCGTATATCCAAGGTCGTGAGTCGATTTCGTTACGAGAGCTGGCTGATATTCCGCTGATTATGCCCAGCGACTCCAATACGTTTCGCTCGTTGCTAGAGCAGGAAATGCTCAAACTGGATTTAAAACCCCAAATCGAGTTGGAAATTAACAGTGTGGGGGTGATTACGCAGCTTTTAGGGGTAGGAATGGGGGCGGCTATTTTATCGCGCTCAGTCTTAGATTTTATCCCTGACCGCAGTTTATTAAGGGCTGTGCCTATTGAAAACCCTTGTTTAGTGAACCGGTTATACTTGGCGTATTCATCCAAACGTCTACAAACCAAACTGCAACGCAAGCTGGTCGATATATTGATTCAGCTATGCGACCAACACTTTTCTAAAAATTACCCCACGGGTGTCGTGGGGTAACACCAGCGCTTAGATGGGGTACTGGCGTGGGGTAGTTTGGATAGTTACCCAACGCATTTCAGTGAACTCATTGATGGCAGACTTGCTACCAAAACGGCCATAGCCACTGTCTTTAGAGCCACCAAATGGGGCTTGGGCCTCATCATGGACGGTGGGCCCGTTAATATGACAAATACCACTGTCAATTTGCTTGGCTAACTCTAGGCCTTTATTGATATTTTGGGTGAAAACGGCCGCAGACAAGCCGTACACCGTGTCATTGGCTAAGCGTATCGCTTCCTCGTCAGAGGCAAAGGTGGTCATGGTCGCTACTGGGCCAAAGGATTCCTCGGCGTACAGCTTCATGTCGGGGGTAATACCATTCACAATCAGCGGGTGCATGAGCGCACCGTCCGTTTGTAATGGTACCGGCAACGTAGCCCCCTTAGACACCGCGTCTTCGACCAGAGCAGTAATGCGTTGTACAGACTGTGGGCTTTCTAGGTAAGCAAAGGTTGTGTCCTCGAGGTCTGGCGAGCCCACTTTAATGCGCTGAATTTTGGCCACAAGCTTTTCTAGGAATGCATCGGCAATGTTCTGATGCACCAAAAGACGCTCTGTGGACATACAAATCTGCCCCTGGTTAAAGAAGGCACCAAAAGCGACCCCTTCGACAGCTTGATCTAAATCGGCATCCTCGCACACAATCACAGGTGCTTTTCCACCTAGCTCAAGCAATACCGGTTTTAAGTATTTAGCGGCCGTTCCGGCAATGATTCGACCGACTTTGGTGGAGCCGGTGAAATTGACGCGTTTGACCGCTGGGTGCGCAATCAATTGCTCGACTACAGCGGGGGCGTCTTCGGGGGCATTGGTAATCACATTAACGACCCCAGCGCCAATGCCTGCATCATTTAACACCTCGCCAATTAGGGTCTGGGTAGCAGGACACAGCTCGGAGGCTTTAAGAATCACAGTATTGCCGCAAGCCAATGGCATAGCAATAGCACGGGTGGCTAAGATAACTGGGGCGTTCCACGGTGCAATACTTAAGATCACGCCACATGGAACACGAAAGCCCATGGACAAGCTGCCGGGTAAATCAGATGGAATAATCGAACCATCAATTTGAGTGGTCATCGCAGCGGCTTCGCGCAGAATATTTGCTGACAGGTGCACGTTAAAGCCATACCACGAGTTGGTGGACCCCGTTTCCTGACGCGCGGTCAGCACAAACTCTTGGGCGCGCTGATCCATAAGGTCTGCCGCTTTAAGTAAACGTTTGCGACGCTCTGTAGGCCCTAATTTAGACCAAATAGGAAAGGCTTTTTCTGCCGACTCGATGGCAGCTTGGACATCGGCGGGCTGTGCCGCTGCCGCCACGGTGGCTACCTCGCCGGTAATGGGGTTCATACGCGTAAATGTCTTTTGATCGACGGCATCACGCATTTGACCATCAATGAGTAACTTTACTGTGTTCACAGTTTATCTCCCGTTTACTTTGAGTTCATCACCCAACATCAATAATAAATGGGCTAGCTATGGCTAGCCCGCTATTGACCACCTCAAAGCCATAATACGTGTCTTGAGCATACTATGGTGTCTTGCCTAGCCCTTGCTGCGACCTGTTTTTACGGCCTTAGCAACAAGAGCAAAGTCTATGCTCCGTGTAGGAGTCTAATAGAGTAAGAGGGAGCCAAGCCAACTGACCGAGCTCCCTGCCCTTATTATGAGTCGAACTAGCGCTAAATTAGTAAGGTAACCCTACATAATTCTCAGCTAATAAGCGCGCCCCATTTTCCGAGTTTAATAACTGCATGAACTCGGCTTTTTGCATTTTTTTGTCCCAAGCATCGTGGTCAGGGAAAGTGTGCAGCATATTGGTCATATACCAAGAGAACCGCTCAGCGCCCCAAATACGTTTTAAACAGCGCTCAGAGTAGCCCTCGATACCGGTAGTATCGTTATTTTTATAGAAATCGATTAATGCATCGGATAAGTACAAGACGTCGCTAGCGGCTAAGTTAAGCCCTTTAGCACCCGTTGGTGGCACGATGTGCGCAGCATCTCCTGCTAGGAACAAGTTATGGTAGCGCATGGGCTCGGCCACAAAACTGCGTAATGGGGCAATGCTTTTTTCGATGCTTGGCCCTGTGACGAGGTTAGCCGAACGCTCTGGCCCAAGACGAGTGCGCAACTCGTCCCAGAAACGCTCATCGCTCCAGTCTTCTACTTTGTCGGTCAGCGGTACCTGCAAGTAATAGCGACTGCGTGTTTTAGAGCGCTGGCTACACAGCACAAAACCACGCTCGTGTTTTAGATAAATCAACTCATCAGACACAGGTGGTGTATCAGCCATCAAGCCTAACCAACCAAATGGATACACACGCTCGTAGGTTTTTAAAATATCAGCAGGGATGGTTTTGCGTGAAACGCCGTGGAAGCCATCACAGCCGGCCACGTAATCGCAGTCTAGACGGTGCTCTTGGCCATCTTTGGTGTAAGTGACATATGGCTTCGCTGTGTCTACATCGTGCAAAGCTACGTCTTTGGCTTCATAAATGGTGGTGGCCCCAATGGCTTCACGTGCGGCCATTAGGTCGCGGGTGACTTCGGTTTGTCCATACACCACAACATGGCGGCCGACCTGTTTCTCAAAGTCCACGCGGTAAGACACATCGTTGAACACCAGTTCGCACCCGTCATGAATCAAACCGTGCTTTTCTAGGTTCTCGGTCACACCAGCACGCTTTAAGCCATCAATAGTGACGCTCTCAAGCACGCCAGCGCGAATACGACCTAATACGTACTCGCCTGTTTGACGCTCTAAAATAATGTTGTCGATACCATTTCTGGACAAAATTTGACCAAGCAACAAGCCAGACGGACCGGCTCCAATAATAGCGACTTGCGTACGCATGTTTTCCTCCGCTACAGAATTGCAGTGATATAGATAGATGGCTTCATTGTCTGCAAAAAAAACTAAAGGAAAAACTCTATAAATGTACTAACAGTTATGCGTTTTCATAGCGCTTTGCGTTATTGGGTCATAATGGGCTTGCGCACACCAAAAAATAGCGCCTTGCAAAGCATGGTGATAAGGCTTAACCGCCGCCTGCGTAGTCACTTTGGCGCCATGCCTCGAACACGGTCACAGCCACTGCATTCGACAAGTTCAGGCTGCGCTGCCCTGGCATCATTGGCAGACGCAATCGTTGACCTACATCAAACAGCGCTACCTGCTCTGGCTTTAATCCGGCGGTTTCACAACCAAACACAAACACGTCACCCGGCAAAAAGGAATGATGGCCAATTAAGCTGGACCCTTTGGTGGTCATCGCAAAGCACCGCTCTGGCGCGGCACCAATTTGCGCTAACGCTGTAGCTAAGTCGGGGTGGATTTGCATGTGTGCCCACTCGTGATAGTCGAGCCCAGCGCGTTTTAGTTTGCTGTCCTCTAGCCTGAAACCAAGCGGCTCGACTAAATGCAAATGAGCGCCAGTGTTCGCAGCAAGACGGATGATATTGCCCGTATTGGGAGGAATTTCGGGTGAAACCAGAACGATATGAAACATGATTTTTAGTTGTTAAGCCACGGGGTTCGTGCCAAGGCCAAACCATAGACTTGGCGTACGCCCTGCGCCTGTGCGCATAAGGCTGCCCCATGCAACGTGCTACCGGTGGTCAACACATCATCAACGACAAGCAAAGTCTTAGGTGTGGTCGTAGAGCACCACTGAAAAGCACGTTGGGCATACTGCCAACGCTGAAGTTGGGTACGGTGTTTTTGCGCCTGAACCTGTTCCGCCTGCGCCAATGCCATAACAGTAGGACACCAACGCAGCCCTAGGCCTAAGGCCACATAGCGCGCTAGCTCGGCCGCGGGATTAAACCCTCGTTTGCACAGCGCTTGGCGCCGCGATGGAATCGCCGCCACCCAGGTATCGGCAGGCAAAGCCCAGGCTTCAGCCCTAACTATTTCTAGCATGAGCTCGGCCAAAAAAGGGGCAAGACGAAACTGCCGTAAACTTTTTAATCGCCACACCAGACTGTCAACGGGGGCAGCATAATCAAAAGCCACGGCTAAATGCGTGAGCGCTAAAGGCCGATCTCGACACGCCGTGCAGTCTAACTGCAATGGCACACCTTCGCCCAAAACCGCTACTTTACACCGTTGGCAGCGCCAGCGCACGGCTTTGTGACCGCCTAGCCAATCCGTGCGGCAATCTGCACACAAACTACGCGGTCGCCTAAGCCCGTGGCCGGATCCGCCTAACGGTAAAGTGCAAAGCAAACAGCGGGTTTGACACAGTAAACGCAACGTGTGGGTGTAGGTCATGCGCAGCATGCAGTCGCCTCCTATAGGGAAATCAGCCATAATAGACAGACATACTGGCTGTAAATTTTCCTAGGTACTGCTTTTCATGACCCCGTCTCGCCCTATCAATGCCCGTCACGTTCAACTGCAATTCAACCGACGTGCGCCGCTCGATGCCGCGCAGTTTTTATACGGCGAAGTTGCCCAACGTATGCTGTCACGGCTTAGCTACATGACATTACAACCCACTGACATTTTAGATGCAGGGTGTGGCGCAGGTCATGCTATAGACCCATTACGGGCGAAATACGTGGATATGAAATACATAGGGGTGGATCACAGCCCAGCCTTATTAGCCACGGCAACGCAGCGCCATGGCCAAAGCCCTAGTTTATGGCAGCGGCTCCGAAAAAAAGAGTCCAATGCCCCTGTATTCGTAGAAGCCGACCTGGCTCAAACCCACCTAGCCCCGGCTTCCTTTGATTTAATTTGGTCTAATTTGGCTTTGCACTGGCACCCCGACCCAGAACAGGTCATCAATGAATGGCGCCGACTTTTACGTCCGGAACGCTTATTGATGTTTTCTACCTTTGGGCCCGCCAGTTTTATTGAGCTTAGACAGGCAGTGGCTCAGGCCGAGCTAAACACGGCCCTGCTTGATTTTGTGGATATGCATGATTATGGCGATATGCTGTTGCAGCACGGTTTTACTGACCCAGTCATGGACCAAGAAACCCTGACCCTAACGTATGGGTCTGCGCAGAAATTGCTTAAAGACGTGTACCATCTGGGGGGCAACCCCCACCCCCAACGGCGCCCTGTGACACGGGCGGCACTGCAACGCTTGATTCAAGCACTAGAAAGCCAGCGGCAAATGGATGGCAAAATCCATTTAACCGTCGAAGTCGCCTATGGCCATGCATGGCGAACCACTGCCCAGCAGCATGGCAACGAAGTGCGCATACCGCTTAGCAGTATTAAACGCAAACCCTAAGACGACTGCTGACGGCGTCGTGCCGACGCGTCTATACCCAGTTGTTTTAGTTTGCGATATAAATGCGTGCGCTCGAGACCAGTGCGTTCAGAAACTCGGGTCATGCTGTAGTTTTCGCGGGCCAAATGGTATTCAAAATAAATGCGTTCGAATTCATCACGGGCTTCGCGTAACGGTAAATCGAGCGAAATGGAACCCAGATAGGACTCATCTTGAGGCTGAGCGGGTGCAGCCTGAGCCATGGCGGGTGTCGTGGCGCTAGTGCGAGCGGCGTTTTGCACCACATTTTTGGGAACCACCACAGTGCGCTCTAGCCCCGAAGCCACGGCCTCGAGTAGCTTTTGCATTGCAATGGGTTTTTCCAAGAAGTCCACCGCCCCAATACGGGTGGCTTCCATGGCGGTATCGACAGTGGCATGACCACTCATCATAATTACCGGCATATCTAATAAGCCGCGGGCTGCCCACTCTTTGAGTAAGCTGACTCCGTCGGTGTCGGGCATCCAGATATCAAGTAACACTAAATCTGGGCGAGCCCGTAAACGCGCTTCTCGTGCTTGAGCTGCGTTTTCTGCCACCTCTACGGAGTGACCCTCGTCGTATAAGATTTCCGATAAGAGTTCACGGATACCGATTTCGTCATCAACTACCAGAATTCTGGCCATAAACCGTCCCTAACGTTCTTTTTAGGCATTATGATTGCCGTCGGATTTATTATGCAATGTTTGCGTCGTATTGGCTAGGCGCATAAATAACATTGAAATTCGTGCGCCGCCTTCTTGGCGATTCGCTAAATCTATTTTACCGCCATGTTCTTCAATAATTTTCTTTACTATAGCAAGCCCTAGGCCGGTGCCCGTGGATTTGGTGGTAATGTAAGGTTCGAACACCCGAGCCAAAATCGCATCGTCAAAACCAGGGCCATTGTCGGTCATCACTAATCGTACTGCGGGTTGAGATTGATTGTTATCTACGTGGGCAAGGCTAGTACGCACTACTATACAGGGATTTTCTTGCGATTTATCGTGTTCCAGTGCATCTGTAGCGTTACTAAGCAAATTATGGATGATTTGGCGTAGTTGCGTTGGATCGCCTTCGAGCAAGGGCAAGCCCTCGTACAAGCTAATCTGCAAAGGAATACGTTGCGGGTCAACGCTAGTTTGTGTGACCGGGTCCCAGCCATACAAACTGGCTATTTCAGAAATTAATGCATTTAAATCAATAGGCTGCATTTGAGCTGGTGGAGTACGAGCGTATTCGCGGAAGTCCTCGACCATCTGTTTAAGCGAGGCCACTTGGTTCACAATGGTGTTGGTAGCTCGGGTTAGCATTGCCGCATCTTTTTCATCTAGCTTATCGACTAATTTTAAAGCGAGACGTTCAGCCGAAAGCTGAATGGGCGTTAAAGGATTTTTTATTTCATGAGCCAAACGACGAGCCACTTCGCCCCATGCGGCTAAGCGATTCACAGAAATCACATCACTAATGTCATCAAATACTACCAAATAGCCATTGCGTTGCCCATCCACTACCAAAGCTGTACCTCGTGCTAACAGTGTAATAATAGTGGGCTCTACATCGTAGGCCGTGCGTAGCTCGATTTCAAACTGCTGCTGCCAATGTTCACGCTCAGACTCGACCGCCACATGGGATGCAAATGCATTCCGAATGTGGGTGGCAAATGCTTGAATTGGCTCAAACTCATCAAGACGGTGCCCCATCAGATCGAGCAAATCAATTTGCAAAATACGCTGTGCGCCTTCGTTAAAGCGAGTTAGGCTAAAGTTCTCATCAAACACCAACACTCCAGTCGAAAGATGGCTTAGCACCGACTCCAAATACACATTGGAGCGCTCCAGCTGGCGCTTGTTATTTTCCACCATGCGCCGCGCCTCTTCGAGCTGGCGCGTCATGGCGTTAAAAGAACGCGTCAATTGCCCTACCTCGTCGGCGGAAGACGCCATTTCCGGCAAGGGGCGGTAGTCCCCCACCCCAACAGCTTGGGTGCCCCCTGCCAAAGTCA
This sequence comes from Paenalcaligenes hominis, assembly GCF_011927625.1. Classification (GTDB taxonomy): domain Bacteria; phylum Pseudomonadota; class Gammaproteobacteria; order Burkholderiales; family Burkholderiaceae_B; genus Paenalcaligenes; species Paenalcaligenes hominis. The sequence continues at coordinate 383,620 of NZ_JAATIZ010000003.1, read as the reverse complement.
GCAAGGGGCGTACCAGGCGGCGCGACAACGCAAAAGCAGTCACTACCGCTGCAAACACCGCCAACACCAAGGCCAAGGTCAAAGTCAGGCTATAGAGCTTGCGTAAGCCCACGCGAGACAGGCCGAGCTCTTGGTAGTCGTTGTAGCCTTGTTGAATTAAATTGGCATGACGCGCTAATTTTTCTGGCACAGGCTGAATTACCTGCAACCAGCGTTTGTCTGGGTTCACCCCGTATTGCGTTAAACTACTTTCATTAGAGATCAGCGGCAAAATAACACGCAAGCGTAGACCCATTTCATCAGGGCTGGCTTCATCGACCTCGACCGCCGCGTACTCATGCCCTACCCGTAATTGATTAATAACTTGAGGCGGCGGTAAATCGGGCAGCAGCAACGCGTAATCCGAACTGGAAAAGGCCAACAAGCGCCCACCAGAGGTAAATACCATGACCTCGTTCAGGTCATAATTTTGACGCAGGGTGCTCAATACCATTGCACTGCCATTGGGTGATTCATCTAAGCCTGCCACCAGTTGATTGGCTTGTTTTTTGACTTCATCTAATTGCTGGTCTAGGGCGGCTCGACCTAAATTTAGCCCAGACTCTAGGGCTGAATCCACACGCACATTAAACCAGGATTCGATGGATTTAGATAAAAAATGAACGGATAAAACGTAAATTAACGCCCCAGGAATAATACCAATCAAGGTGAAATACCAGGCAAAGCGCGCCGTCATTTTTGCCCCGAACTGGCGACGGCGTATTTGACGCCAGAGGCGTACCGTTAGGATCAACACCCAAAAGATGAGCGCCAGCGCTAAGACGATATTTAACCCCAACAACACCTCGTAATACTGCGCAAAACGGGACGCATTCACCGTGGACCAAACCAGCATGCCCAACAAAGCAATGGCACTGACAACGGCAACAACTAAAGCGAAGCGCAGCGACCAGCGTACTACGGCTGGAGCGCGTCGACGGAGAAACTGAAATTTTTCCATGGGGTTGCTAAGGACCACGAGCGCCCATTCAAAGCATCAACCTGAAGCGGACGGGTTAAAAGAGAAGTATCTAGGCGCAAACGCAAGCGCCCCTCGTATGTTTTAGTAGGATCTAAATCAATGGCATAAGCCACCGGCCATTGCCGAATATGTTGCATAGGATACAGCGCATCTTTTAAAGACGACTCGGGCCAAAGCAAATCGCCAGCCCCCACACGCCATTGGCGCGTTAAGGCGTTATACACCACACGCCAAGTTTGGCTTTCTTTAATTTCCGTCTTATCAAACCACCACCAACGTGCCCGATTAATTTCCACATCGGCAGTAAAGTGTAAAGGCACCCCTTTTAAAGCGGCCTGACGTAAGTCGTCTGAAAGTTCAAAATCGATATCAGCATTAATATATAGCTTGCCGTCCTCGATATACGGCTCGACCACAATGACCTGCTCGGCCCCACCAAGCTGGGTTGTGTCATCCGCATTTGCTACCGTGAACCCTGTCATCAAAACGATAAAACAAGCCACTATCACGTGTATAGAAAAACGTAATTCGCGCATTGTTGGTTTACCTTAGTGAGCACTTTTTTGGAGCAGCGCGTAGAAAAACCCATCGCCCCCGGGGTGGTCACGTGTCTCTAGAGACGACAACACTTGAAGGGGGGACTCGGGTAATAGTACTGCATCCGCATGCTCTGTCAAAAATTGATCCAGTTGCTGTTGACCTTCTTCGGGGAAAATCGAGCACGTCACATACAGCAAATGGCCCTCGGGCTTTAACGTGCCCCACAATGCCTTAAGGATCTGCTGTTGCAGCGCCGACGTAGCGTGGATATCGGACTCGCGTCGTAACCACCGAATGTCGGGATGACGGCGTACAATCCCAGCTGCCGTACATGGCACATCAGCTAAAATGGCGTCAAACGGTACGCCATCCCACCACGTATCAAGGTCTTGGGCCGGTGCCGCACGAAGGTGCACATGGTCACCATCTAGACCCAAACGCTGGATATTTTCACTGACGCGTTCGAGTCGTTTAGCGTCTACATCTAAAGCCACTAAATGAATATCAGCACGCTCGAGCAGATGGGCAGTTTTACCCCCAGGCGCAGCGCACGCGTCTAACACCCGCATCCCATCTGTCACAGGCAATAAGCGTCCGGCTATTTGTGCTGAACTGTCTTGGACAGACCACCACCCCAAATCAAAAGCAGGAATGTGCTGCACAGGTCGGGCTTGTTCAAGAATAACGGTCTCATGACCCGGGGACCAAGCCGAAATCTGCGCTTGTTCTAATAAAGCCAGTAAACGTGCCACGGAACACCGACGTTGATTCACACGTAAGGTTAAGGGCGCGGGAATGGCTGCTGTTTCCAAAATACGCTGCCAGTCGGAGGGATACGCCTTTTTTAACCGCTGAACCCACCACGTAGGATGATTCCAACGAGCCACCGGGGCTTTTAATGCTTGCTCAAGCAAGGTCTCGCGCTCGCGGATAAAGCGACGCAGTACAGCGTTTAATAGGTTTTTAAAGGGGCGCAACTGACGCTGTGATTGCGCGGCCTCTACGGCTTGATCGACCACCGTATGCACTGAATAAATAGGGGTTTCAGGGCGATCAATAAACGCCTCGCGGTCGGCCTGAAAACGCACCGCCACATCGACGAGCAACAAGGCTTGCATCAATAAGGCGTCTGCGATGGGGTCTTTAGGCTGACGCGGCACCAATAAACGACGTAGCTCTTGGGCCAAACCCAAATGGCGCAGCGTATAAAAACTATGGGCTTGGGCGGCAGCGCGCACAGTCGAGGGTGTGCGTGCCAAACAGTCTGTTAATGACGAGCCGGTAAGAACCTCGTGAATATGACGAGCAGAGGCCAATAAAACCTGAGCTAAAGCAGGCTGAGATGCGGTAGACATGAAAAAATGAGCCAAAAAAAGCCAAAAAGGGCAGCAACATAAACTGTATCATTATTTACGCTTTTATAGGAATTAGCCTCTTAGCTAAAACGGCTAACCCAACGTTGTATCAAGGTCTTAGGCTGACTCCTTTTTTTTATTGACGACCGTTTTCTCGGCGTAAACAAAGCCCATCATGTACCCTTAATGGGAAAAAAATGTCTGCTCTTTACGACGCTCAGCGGCTGCATACATGACCAAATGGAATGCGTTACGGGTTTTTATTCGCTTGATTCCCTACGCAAAGTTTGTTTTGATGGAGGGTAGGCGCATCGCGCATGCTGCTTGATGGGTTTTTACCCATGCCAATTTATTTTGCAGGGTGCTTTTTACTCTGCTTGCTAACTGCCAGGACACGATGGAACACATTGCTTTTTTGCCCGTACACCGAGTTCAAGAAAATTCGTTATATAACGAGTTTTTAGCCGCTTTAGCCGCCCAAGGCTTCCAAGGCGATATCGAACGCGACTTAGCCAAACGTGTTGTTTTTGCCACCGATAACTCGGTCTATCAGCGCTTGCCCCAGGCCTGTGTGTTTCCTCGTCATACCGAGGACTTGATTTGTATTAGCCGGTTAGCGGGCAGCGATAAATACCGCAGTATTGTGCTGACCGCACGAGGCGGTGGTACAGGCACCAATGGGCAGTCACTCACTGACGGCATTATTGTCGACATGTCGCGTCATATGAATCAGATTCTTCATATTGATGCGCGCGCCCGCACCGCCGTGGTGCAGCCCGGCGTAGTGAAAGATCAGCTGAATGCGGCGCTGAAGCCCTATGGTTTGTTTTTTGCCCCCGAGCTCTCTACCTCAAACCGAGCCACTATCGGCGGCATGATCAACACCGATGCCAGTGGGCAAGGCAGTTGCACTTACGGTAAAACCCGCGATCACGTGCTAGGGCTTAAAACCGTGCTGCTAGGTGGGCAGGTATTGGATACCCACCCACTGTCTATTGACGAGCTACCAGCCTTTAAAGCCGACCCATTGGTTGGCCCGCTGTATCAGACTATCGACGAGCTGGTCACCACTCATGCTCAAGCTATTCAAGACACATTTCCACCCTTAAACCGTTGCTTAACAGGTTACGACTTACCCCACATCAAAGAGGGCGATTCGTTCAACCTAAACAACCTACTTTGTGGTGCCGAAGGCTCGCTCGGCTTTATTGCCGAGGCCAAACTCAATGTGCTGCCCATCCCTACCGAACAGATTTTGGTCAATGTGCGCTATGCCGACTTCGAGGCTGCTTTACGTGATGCCAAAGCCTTAATGGCATTAAAGCCACTTTCTATTGAAACCGTAGACTCCAAGGTCTTGGGCTTGGCACAAAATGACATCATTTGGCACAGTGTGGCAGAGTACTTCCCTGACAACGCCGACGGTACGCCCACCTTGGGTATTAATCTAATTGAGTTTGCCGGTAACGATATCGATGCGCTGCAGCATACAGTGGCAGCTTTTATTAAACACTTGGAAAGCGACACCAGTGTAGTGCGCCTAGGGCATACCGTCGCTTACGGCGCCAAGGCCGTTAACACCGTATACGGTATGCGCAAACGCTCCGTGGGCTTGCTGGGCAACGTAGATGGCGAAATACGTCCCCAACCTTTTGTCGAGGACACCGCCGTACCACCCGAAAATTTGGCAGATTTTATTGCTGAGTTCCGTGCGGTATTAGACGAGGCCAATTTATCGTATGGCATGTTTGGTCACGTAGACGCTGGTGTGCTGCATGTACGCCCAGCACTTGATATGAAAGACCCTGCCCAAGCCGCGATGATCCGCCCTATTACCGACAAAGTCGTAGAGCTAGTGCATAAATACGGGGGCGTATTATGGGGCGAGCACGGTAAAGGTCTACGCTCGGGCTACGCACCCAAATTTTTTGGTGATTTATACCCGGTACTGCAGCAAATCAAAGCCCTGTTTGACCCCTACAATCAGCTCAACCCAGGCAAAATTGCAACCCCCAGCACCACCCCCAATGCGCAGCTCTTAGCCGTCGATCAGGTGGATTTCCGTGGCGACTTTGATCGCCAAATACGCTTTTCTGATTGGAAACTATTCAATAGCGCCGTCTACTGTAATGGCAATGGGGCTTGTTATAACTACGATACGGACGACGCCATGTGCCCCTCGTGGAAAGCCACCCGCGATCGCCTGCATTCACCCAAAGGCCGTGCCTCGGCAGTACGCGAATGGCTACGCTTGCAAAACAACCAAGGGCTAGACCTTAGCACCTACCAGGCCCCCAGCGGCGTGTTGGCACATATTAAACAGGGCTTCCACAAGCTGCAATCCAGCTTGCAACACCCCCGTAGTAAAAAAGACGACTACTCCCATCAGGTGTACGAGGCTCTAGAGGGCTGCTTATCGTGTAAATCCTGTGCGGGCCAATGCCCCGTCAAAGTGAACGTTCCCGACTTTAAGGCTAGATTTTTATACTTGTATCACAGCCGTTATGTACGTCCACTAAAAGACTATGCGGTGGGCTCTTTGGAATATGTGTTGCCCCATGCAGCCAAAGTGCCAGCGCTGTACAACGGCCTCATGCGTCTTAAACCAATTCAAAGCCTTGTCAGCAAAACCGTAGGCCTAAGCGATATCCCTTTGCTTAGCGCCACAGCGTGGCAGCCTTTGCTAGAGCGCTACGGGGTGCAGGTCGCTACGCCAGAGGCCTTAAAGGCGCTTAGCCCCGCGCAAAAACAAAACAGTCTGATTTTGGTGCAAGACGCCTTTACGCGCTACTTTGAAACCCCACTGTGGGAAGAATGGCTTGCCTTACTGCAGCATTTACAGGTGCAGGTTTATATTGTGCCCTTTATGCCCAATGGCAAACCGCTTCAAGTCCACGGCTTTTTAAACCGGTTTAAGCAGCAAGCCCAGCGTCACGCCCAACTGCTTAACGAGCTAAGCGTCGAAGGGGTGCCATTAGTGGGTTTAGACCCCGCCATGACCTTAGTTTACCGTCAGGAGTACCGCCAAGCCCTCGAACCCGATATGACAGCACCTAACGTGCTGTTACCTCAGGAATGGCTACACCAGTGGCTCCAACACCAAGACCTAAGTCATGTCCAAAACGACACCACCCTGGACAATACCTATTATTTAGTCGGCCATTGCACAGAAAAAACCACCGCTCCTAAAGCCGCCGCGTTATGGAAAGACGTCTTTGCTTTGCTGGGTTTGAACTTAGTCAATGTCGCCAGTGGTTGCTGCGGTATGGCAGGCACGTATGGGCATGAAACCCAACACCAAGCCACCTCTGCCACTATTTATGGTCAGTCATGGCAGCGCATTGTGGCGCGTCATGGCGGCAGTGGACGCTTACTGGCTACCGGTTACTCCTGTCGCAGTCAGGTTCAGCGCTTTAGCCAGCTCACAATCAAACATCCGTTGCATGTGTTGCAACAGCACTATTACTCCCAAGCCAGAAAATAGGAGACAGTTGATGGCATCTACCCCCTTTATGGCTCCAAGCCAAATCCGAGCCTTATTCTCTGCGGCCATGTCGACCATGTACAAAAACGAGGTGCCTCTCTATGGTGAGCTGCTTGATCTCGTTGCACAGGTGAATCAGCACTGCTTAGAACAAGACCCTCAGCTCGAACAGCACTTGCGTACCACGCACGAGCTAGAGCGACTGGATGAAGAGCGTCATGGCGCTATCCGCGTGGGCACGGCGCACGAGCTTCATACCCTGCGCCGCCTGTTTGCGGTCATGGGAATGGAGCCAGTGGGGTATTACGATCTTGCTCCTGCTGGGGTACCGGTGCACTCCACCGCATTCCGTGCTTTGCACGAGGCCGATTTACGTCAAAGCCCGTTTCGCGTTTTCACCTCGTTGTTACGCCTAGAGCTTATTGACAACCCCACCTTGCGTGACGAGGCCAACGAGATCCTAGCTCGCCGTCAAATTTTCACTCCGGCCGCACTTGAGCTGATTGAACAGCATGAAAAAAACGGTGGTTTAACCGCCGAGCAAGCCGAGCAGTTTGTGACCGAAGCCCTGGAAACCTTTAGATGGCACAGCGAAGCCACAGTTAGCAGCGCCCAATACCAAAGCTTGCACGACCAGCACCGTCTAATTGCCGATGTGGTGGCCTTTAAAGGCCCACATATTAACCACCTGACACCACGTACCCTAGACATTGATGCGGCCCAAGCGGAAATGCCTAAACGTGGCATTAGCCCTAAAGCGGTTATTGAAGGGCCACCGCGTCGTCAACAACCGATTTTATTGCGCCAAACCAGCTTTAAAGCACTCGAGGAAAGCGTGCGCTACAGCGACCAGCACGACACAGAGCGGGGTAGCCATACCGCTCGCTTTGGGGAAATCGAACAACGCGGTACAGCGCTTACCCCTAAAGGACGCGACCTGTACGACCAGCTGTTGCAAGCGGCACGGGCTGAAATGAACGGCCCCACTACCGAGGCCAATGCAGATCACTACTACGAGGTCTTAGAGCGCCATTTTGAGGCTTTTCCCGATGATTTACTCAGCTTGTACCAACAGGGCTTAATTCATGTTACCTACAGCCCCACCGAACAGGGCTTAGCCAAGGCCGGTCAGTTTCCAGTCAACACCACGCTAGACATGCTGATTGCAAATGGCGATGTGCGTATTGATGGCATTGTGTACGAAGACTTCCTACCTGTTAGTGCAGCAGGCATTTTTCAATCGAACTTAGGCGATGGCACCACAACAGAATATGCTCAACTATCGAATCAACAGGTATTCGAGCGTGACCTAGGCTGTAAAGTGCATGATGAGCAAGCGCTTTATCATGCTCAAAGCGAGCGTTCCTTGGCACAAACCAAGCAACAACTGCAACTTGCCTAACCTCCACAGGCAACAAAAAGAGTCCTGCAAATACAGGACTCTTTTTTTATGACTCTACGTTGTAAACACAACCAGTCAAATAAGCCGTTGAACTACCAAACCACGGGAGCGGCTACCACATCGGGGGATGCAGCCAACGGCACAAAGCGACGCGTTGCGCCATCATAGGCTTCGATCGTGCCTGATTCAATATCAAATACCCAGCCATGCAGGCTGAGTTTATTTTCAGCTAAAGCCAAACGTACCGATGGGTGCGTTTGCACATTGGCTAATTGTGCAATCACATTTTCTCGTACCATCGAAGCAATACGCTCTTGTTCATTGGCATGAGGGCGCGCCTCGTTGACCAGGCGGGCCGAATCCGCGTAACGTAGCCAATGTTTAACTGCAGGCATGTGATCTAGGCACTGGCACGCCGCAATAGCCGTCATAGCGCCACAATCAGAGTGACCACAAATCACTAAATCACGCACACCTAGCTTGGAAACAGCGTACTCTACCGAGGCAGACACCCCGCCTGGCTCTGGGCCATACGAAGGCACTATATTGCCTGCGTTACGGATAACGAAAATATCACCTGGCTCGCGTTGTGTAACGAGCTCTGGCACGATACGGCTATCAGAACAGGAAATAAACAACGCACGGGGGTTTTGATTGGTAGCAAGATTTTTAAACAAATGCTCGCGCTGGGGATAGGCTTCTTTTTGAAACTTTAAAAAGCCTTCAATAATTTCTTTCATCCGGAGTCCTTGGACAGCTATAACGCTTTGCATCGGTAGACTGTGTTGATGCTGCGACTAGAGCGCAGCCCCATTAATACCTAAATGGCCACCTACCGCTAAAGCTAATTGGCTGATTTTACTGTCAATTAGCCGTTGGACTCAATAAAAAATTTACTCACTGTCCTTGTGTTCAGGCAGCTTCTTACGAGACGTAGCAGCAAAATCCTCTAGCTCTTTTTCTGTCATGGATTCATACATGGATTTAGCCGCCCCTTTGAGCTCACTGACTTTGGTTTCTTTGCGTTTGGCTGATAACGCGGCTCCGGCAGCTTTTTGTTGGGCTTTAGAAACAGCAGGCATAACAGACTCCTTTAGTGATTCGACCTATGCATCCCCTAGCAAATACTGAGCCTATAGCCTGCATGGCGCATACAAAAAACCGACTTGAGCCGGTACATCGGCCCAAGTCGGCTTGAACACACCCAATAAAACAGGTTATTGGACTTTAAGGTCGCCTTTCATCAAGGCCAAATGACCAGGGAAAGAGCAGAAGAAACCGTAGTCCTCACCCTCTTTTAAATCGGCAACCTTGAACGTAACAGAGGTGTCTTCGCCCCCACCAATTACATCTGAATGAGCCACGACACGCTCGTCATCAGGCTTGACATAGTCATTGTCCAAGCCCGCGGCAATCCCATCATTAGCAATGGCTTGCTCGTCGGCTTTTTTAGAAATAACTACGTTGTGGCCCATACTGGCGACGGGCAAGGTACCCGTGTGTTTTAGGTTAATGGTGAACTCATCGCATGTTTTATCTACGATAATTTCCTGAGCGCTAAACTGCATCGCATCATTGCCTTCGAGATCGAAGCTGCAATCAGCTGCCATCGCAGCCGGTACACTGGCAACGGCTAAAGCAGCGGCAAAAGTGAATTTCGCGAACATATATAACCTCCTAGTCAACAAAAAAAGACTACTCTTTCATCATAAGAAAAACTGCCCCAACTGTACATATTCCTAAGCTTACTTTATGTAAGCAAGTTTAGCGCTGCACCCTTAAAGCTAAGCAAGTTGTTACTGTGTTGCGCATAACGACAGACTTCGTGCCGTTTTCAATACGCGGTATGATGGATTGATCTTATGAAGGAGGAACAATGACTATTTATCAATTTCAAAATAAAAAACCTACCATCGCTGATTCCGCCTACGTGGCCCCCGAAGCCGTAGTCATTGGCGACGTACACCTAGGGCAACACACCAGTGTTTGGCCTGGTGCAATATTGCGCGGTGATAACGAGCCCATCGTTTTAGGCGACGGCAGCAATGCCCAAGAGGGCGCCGTCTTTCATACCGACCCAGGCTACCCCTTAACCGTCGGTAAAAATGTCACCATTGGACACCAAGCCATGCTGCATGGTTGTACGATCGAGGACAACTGCTTAATTGGAATCCAAGCGGTAGTACTAAATGGTGCCGTGATTGGGGCTGAGTCCCTTGTGGGTGCGGGTGCTTTAGTCACAGAAAACAAAGTATTCCCGCCCCGCTCTCTGATTTTAGGTAGCCCAGCAAAGGCGGTGCGCACCTTGACTGAGGACGACCTGGCCGCGATGCAAAAAAACGCGCAAACATATATTGAACGCGGGCAGGCATTTAAGACAGGCTTGGTGAAACTAAGCGATTAAGCCCACCTAAAGCACCATGCCTTTGGTGTTTAAACTAAGGCAACAGCGCTTCTAACTGAGGCGCTATTTTTTGTACTAAAAACCGTGCCGCTGCCGTAGATAGATGAGAATCATCCACATAGGCCATGGCATCTGGCTTAAAGTTTTGATCGGGCAAGCGGATCAAACAACCCTGTTCTGTATCACAAAGGTAGTCGGTAGCAGAAATGTAATGCACGCGTGGTTGTTCTTTCCAATGATCTCGAATACGCCCATCAAAAAACTGCGCGCTGCTTAATAAGCCAAAACTTGTAAACGGGGGGACTACACTGCCCCGAAGCGCAAAATAATTAAAGGTATTTTGGCCCGTAGGTTTTTTCCAATTGGGCACCGGACCGAGGATAACAATCTCTGTTTTGGGTAAATCATGGCGAATTTTTTCTATGGTAGTCTGCAGCTGCTGCTGCATGACCTCGGGCGTCCCACTATGAGCTACCCAAAACGCATGCAACATCAGTATTGCTGGCGGTCGCTGCCTGAGCTGCTCTAATGCCCGCTCAGATATACTGTTGTAATCCCAACCCATATTATTTTTGCGATCCGCATTGAAATACGGAGCAGTCGCATCTACGGTTAATTGACCGATTTGTACACCCTGCGTTTGCCCCCACTCTTGCAAAGCCTGATAAAGCGAGGCAGCTTGTGAGTCCCCCCACAACACCACACTCGCAGAGACATCAGTTAAACATTGCTCAGCATTCAGTTGAGGATCGCGATAGACCATATTATGGCATTGACCCTCGCGCAATGAGCTTAACCATTCGGGAGTGCGCAAGTCCATAGACACTACATCACGTACCTCGGGCGCAAAGCGCTTTGGCATGCCTTTGGCTAACCAAATACCGCTGGCCACTACCGCGATGGCAATCATTGCGCCGCACAAAGCGATTAACTTGAGGCGGCCAGAGTGACCCCCGCGCAAAGGCTCCTCTACAAAACGATAAGAGAGCCATGCCAGAACGACGCTTAACCCTAACAACCCGCTAATAAATAATGGATGCCAATGGGCCTCGACTAAATAGCTGAAATTATGAAAATACGCTAACAGGGGCCAGTGCCACAAATACAAGGGATAACTAATTAACCCAATCCAAACCATCAACGGTCTAGATAACACATAGCGGTTAAAAAAAGCATACGGACCCGCTGCAATAAAACACATAGCAGAAAGCACAGGCCAAATAGCTCGCCATCCGGGAAACACACTTTGTGGATTTAAATTAGCTAAGGCAATAAGAAAAAAAACAAGACCGGCAAAGGACAGCACCTGATGACGCCAATGCGTTGCAGCAGCTGTTGATAATTGATTTTGCGTTTTCTTAATAGACCACCAGGCTAAAGCAGCACCGGCTAACATTTCCCAGAAACGTGAAAAGGGATTATAAAAAGCGAGTTTAAGATTGCCTAAAGTCAGATAATGACTATAAGCAAACGAAGTGCTAATACAAAGAATAATGGCTAACCATAATGGCCATTTACGCCAATAAAAAAACCAAAGCACCAATGGCCAAAGCAAATAAAATTGTTCCTCTATGCCTAATGACCATAAATGCAAAAGCGGGTTGGTATCGCTCACATCACTAAAATACCCGCTGTCTGCGGCTAATAAAAGATTAGAAACAAATGCCGCGCCCCCAACGGTGTGCTTTGCTAACGATTGCAGCTCTAGGGGGGACAGCACCAACCACCCTAAACCCAAGCTAAATACCAATACAACGAGTAAGACGGGAAATAAACGACGAATACGGCGTTCGTAAAAATGCCAAATACTAAATTGCCCAAGCTGTAGGCTGCGAATAATAATCGAGCTGATTAAAAAACCACTAATGACAAAGAAAATATCTACCCCCACAAACCCCCCAGGAAGGAATTCGGGAAAGCCGTGGAAAATTAAAACACTTACAACCGCGATAGTTCGTAAACCATCAATGTCTGGCCGGTATTTAGGATGCGTTTTGCCAGTGGGAGATAGCTTTACACTCAACGTTTTCTCAGCTCAAAGTAGTGACAGAACAAAGCAAAGCAATACTATACCTCACTCAAACTCGAATCCATGCTTTTTGAATGCTGTCGTATTAATGCAATAACTGTAACGCTAAGCTGGTTTCTTGTGCTTCGGGCGCTTTGAGCCACGGAATTTCCACGGGCAAATGCCAATGTGCCTCTTGTGCTTTGGCAATAAGCAATCGAATTAACTGGTGTAAATGATCGCGATCTAAACGTAATGCAAACACCGGCACATGACGGCTGGGGGTGACCATGGCTTGGGGCATGGCAAGCCCCTTAAAGGCCAACAATACGTATTTTGGGTATTTTTCTAACTGTAAATGACTGGCTAAAAACAATTGACGTTGTCCAGACGTCGCACTAGGCGTGGCCGCCTTAGCCGGGTCTTGAGGAGGTTTCTGGCTGGGATTCAGCGTTGATTTGGCGGGTAAAGGGCCACTGTACGCTAAGGCTTTTTCATCGGTCTCGCGTTTAGCTTGCATGGCTTGACTGTGATCCATCTGTAGAGTCTCAAGCCAATATTGCGCTGGGGTTTGTTCTAAATGGCTGATGCGATGCAACTGCTCTAAAAGTTGTTTTAATAAAACCAAGGTCATGCGCCGAGTTAGCAACAACCACACCATTTGCCCATTGGTGTTTTGGGATCGAATCACGAGCCGATCCTCTAGCTCGCTAAATGCAATGGAAATTTGATGGCTTAACGGATAACTAGAACTCATAACGGATCCAAACATAAACTAAAAAAGCAAAATGCGCATAAAAAGAATGGGTTTAAAAATAAACCCATTCTTTTAACTTAGAGCCCACCAAAATTAATGGTGCTATCTTGATTTAGAAACTCTAAATCTAGCTCGCCTTTGGCATCGGTTAGGCTGACTTGAGACTCGCCCTCGCTTAGACGCTGTGCGGCTTTTCGAGCCACGGACTGTAGATGCTGCATAGAAAACAATTGGCAGTAAATCATTGGCAAGGCACCCTGCGCACGGACTTGGGCAAAGAGCTCGTCGGACAGCTCGTTTAAGCGCGTTTCATTAATGCGGTATAAACCTGTTAATTGGTAGCTGCCGCCTTCCTCGTTTTCCACCGTAATTTCCCACGGCTCGATTAACTCGTATTGCTGTAGGACGGCGGTTAAGCGTAGAGTTTGAATTCGATCGGCCTCTAGGCGGGCCCAAAAATCGAAAATGCGTTGCAGCTCGGGGCTGAGGTTGTTGTCTTGATCAAAAAAAGCTTGATCCAGCTGAGCGCCCACCAAGCCGCTTTGTTCGTCTACACAGAACAACTGCTCGCCTTCGGCGGAGCGAGCAATTAAAAAAGGATAGCCACGGTATTGTGCAGGCACATAGGAGCCTTCCCACAGGCCGTTGGCGCCCACAAAGGCATTTTTGTCAGCGGTTAAGCCCAACACTGCCACGGGCATAAAGCCGTCGTCGCGGGCAATAAATGCTAGGGGTAACTCGCAAGCCGCTTTTGCCATTTCGGCCATCACTACCGGACATACCGTGTCTGCTGCGGCGAACTCATACGAGCTAAAATTGCCCCAGGCTAAGGACTGATGACGTGAAATACTGACTGGAAAAATAGCAGATGACATGCGAAGACCTTTAAAAATGAATCAAGTGAACTGTCTATAAGAGTAACGCTAAATGCGTAGCTGGGAAAGCAGCAAATTACGGCAAAGTTTTAGCCGGTTTTTCCTGCTGTTATGGGTGCGCTAAAAACACAGAAACCCACTGTAGCAGTGGGTTTCTGAGGCTAAAAAAACCGCCAATTAGGCAAAGGCAAGCTCGCCATTCTCACCGACTTGCAGTTTCTCTACATCTACACCAGCAAGCTTCACCAACTCTACGTTCGCTAGATCGGCATCGCCATTTACTAGAACATAGGTGTCATCATTAAAGTCAAAGACGCTACCTGTATCTAGAGTAGTGGCTAGCTCCTCGAGGGTAATGCCCTCAGGCGTAGTGCCGGTCTCGGTCACAATGTTTAAACCAGCCACGCCCTCTAGGGTGTCTTTGGCACCAAAGTCAGTGATGGTATCCATGGCTTGTACTTTGCCATTGCTGACCTGAACAGCCGAATTACCTGCGCTAAACGTAAAGGTGTTTTCACCCTTACCACCGGTGAAGTGGTCAATGGCTGTGGACGCTGCAAAGGTATCGTTCCCCTCGCCCCCTTCGACAGTGACCGCAAAACCATTCGCAGCCGTGCCTGTCACTGCGGCAGCTAGACCAGTAAAATCCTGCTCAGCAGCAGTAGAGCTACCTTTTACCACGAGGTTTTTCACATTTAGCACTTCTTGGTCGCCGCCAAAGCTTAAGTCCAGTGCGCCGTTCAAGCCAGAACCGTCAATCGTTAGCTCGGTCAATGCGGCGGAACCCGCTGTTTCAAAGGTGAAAGCAAAGCCATCTTTACTGCCGCCCTCTAGCTCGACCTCCATGGTCTGCCCCCGTGCCTCGTTCGCTGTTACCGTCAGCGCCGAGACAGCCCCTGTTGCAGTAATGTCGAGATTTTCAATGCCGTTAACGGTAAGCGCAGCCTCGTTAGCTGCCACCTTAACGTCTAGCTCATCGTCGCTACCGGCTACCGCATCGGCAGCAAAGTCAACGTTTAGGCGGGTTGCGCCTTTGGCTAGCTCAATATCAAGCAGTTGCTCGGAATGAATTTCTGCCTCGCCATGTACCATGACGTTTTCCACATTACGTAGGTGTAGTGCGTCATCACCCTCTACGGTGCCCGTGGTAGCGTCCTTGTGTAGGTGTACGGTATCATCGCCACCTAGGCCATCAATGGTTTTACCTGCCACATCGCCATTAACGGTAAAGGAGTCATCACCAATTGTGCCTTGCACGGCTTTGGCGTTCGCGTTATCGGCAAAGTAAGCATCCACATCAACGGCATTATCCGCCAACACGTGGTCAGCAAAGTTCTCGTTCACACCGGGGCGGTCTTCTTTGTAGCCGTAGGCTAAAAAGTGAGCAAGCAGATCCGATTTTTGTTGGTCGGTTAGCTCGCTGTCTTCTTCGATGCCAAAGGCTTCACGTAAATCCTTATTCGCTGCAGCATAACCATCCGCATCAAAGTTATCGGGAGCCAACATAGGGTTAGGGTTAAAACTGCGGCCTTCATTCACACCGTAATGACGGTAATGGTCTAGGGCGGTCGCAGCGGTGACGCCATTTTCACCTAGATCGGGGTAGTTAGCGAGGTAGTAGTTCACATCGAACCAACTATTGGGTGCACGGACATCGCTAGCTGTACTCTCGAATGCACCATACTGCACATAGTGATCCCATAATTGCTCATCGGTATGCAAACCTGCTCGGATTAAGTCAGGGTTACGGCTTAAATATAACTCAGCATTAAAAAATGGATTAATAGCCATATCACATTCCTCTTCAATAAAACGGGTAATGTCAGTCCTTCTGTCCCGCGCGTCAGCGACAGAAGGACCCTTGTAAAGAAAGACATTTACACCGTAGCGAATCCATTGAGTGCCGACGAGCACTTTTACAAGGCTTTACCCCTTCTAACGACTTCCGACATTAAGAAAAATTCTGCAATACCATTGCAAAACGTATGGAAAAAGTGGGATTAGGTTACCCATGTAAAGGCTTGCAAGGACTCATCCCACGCCGCATTGTCCTGCGCATCAAAGAAACGCATTACGTTCACGCCGGCTAATTTCACCAGCTCTAACTGGTCGAGATCCGCTGACTGCGCTGGGCGCAGCACCACATAGGCATCGCCGTTGTAATTGAACGCATCCCCTTGGTGGCGCGCCATTCCCACCCAGTCCTCGAGGGTGCTGAGGGCGGCCTCCTCGCCTGTTTTGAGGGTGAGCAACTGTAACTGCTCTACGCGTAAACCGTCGCCTTTTTTAAAATCGGTAATGGTGTCTATGGCCTGAATTTGAGTTTGATCCAGGTGGTTACTCACGCGCACTGTGGCAGTACCCGGTACGCTAAAGTCGAAAATATCCTGCCCACCCTGACCTGTTAACCGATCCAGAGCCACCGTCGCCGTCAATACATCGTTAGCCTTGCCGCCCACTAGCGTTAGGTCGTGCTGTGCGGTCAGCGTTAGCCCCAGCCCTGCAAAGTCATTGGCGACGGTATGGCTGCCTTGTACCTGCACAGATTGCACATGATGCAGCTCGTCCCATTGCCCTACGCGTAGCAAGCCCTGCAGATCATAAAAATCAATGATTAACTGCTGTACAGTGGGCGAGGCTTGGTTGGTAATTAAGCCTACGTCTACCCCTGCCGCACTGCCCCCACTAAAGTGCACACTAAAGGTGTCGCCCTGGGTACGATCTACCTGTAAAACGGCTAGTTGTTGCACCTGATCGCCTAGGTGCACTGTGAGCTGCTCGTAGCCGTGGGTACTGAAGCTAATACCCTGATGTTGACCAGGGTTGGTGATGTCCAAAACTAAGGTGTCATGGGCCTGCGCTACGGCCTGTGCATCGACACGTAACTGCACAGGAAAATCAGTGCCTTGTTGCCCTGCCGCTGGCTGCAGACTGATGCGTTGCACAGGGGTGTGACTGTAGATAAATGCCCCCAATTGATAGAACTCTTGTTCTACACTGCCCTCGATGGTGATCTGTTCAATATGGGTCACCTGTAGCGCGTTTTCATGGGTGTGAGTGATGACGCCGGGGCCTAACACCAACGTATCCCACCCGCCTAGGCCGTTAATTAGACCCGCGTTCCACAAACCCATGTGGGCATAAGACCAATGGATCTCGTCGTCAAACACCGTGCCCTCGCTGGCAAACGGCAACACATTCACTTTTTTCACCTGCTCTGCAATAGGGCCAGCGCCTAAACGCCCTTCGGCAAACCCCCACGCCAAATAATGCCCAAATAGCTGAGCGGTTTGCAGCGCACTCAGCTGGGTAGGGTCATCAATGGCAAAAGCAGTTAATAGATCGGCATTGCTGGGCTCGGCAGCGTAGTCGCTGGCCGTGAAGTCTTGCTGCTTGATACTACGGCTAAAGGTATTGAGGCGACTGCTTTCATACAAGCCATAGCTATAAAAATGCTGCAGCGCCTGATGCCCCGTTAAGCCGGCGGCAACCAAATCGGGGTTGTGTTGCAGATAATAGTCGGCATCAAACCATGCATTGGGTTTACGTTGCTCGTGGGCACCGTAGTCCACATAGTGCTGCCATAATTGCTCTGGGCTATGCAGTCCCGCTACGACTAAATCAACATGAGAAGCCAAATAATACGACGCATGAAAAAAAGGATGAACGCTCATCACAATCCTCCAAAAATAGCTGATATAAAGGGCGTCTGCACATACTAGAGCTAGGACAAAAACAGCACAACTACACAATTACGCGGGGCAAAAACCCGTATTGAAGCAAAAGGCCATTTTGAGTAGGCAACAAAAAACCCCCGATAAATCGGGGGTTTTAATAGCTAGTTAGAAGCTAATTAGAGGTGTTGCTTAGGCAAAAGCAATCGCACCTGTGTCAGCATCTACACCTAACTTATTCACATCAACACCGGCTAGTTTTACTAAAGAAGCTGTAGTAGCATCGTCACCTGTAGCTGCAGCTACAACGATATAAGCATCACCGCCGAAGTTAAAGCTAGCAGTATCAGCTCTTAATACCCAATCTTCTAGCGTTTTCAGACCAGCTTCTTCACCAGTTTCTAGAGTTAGCTTGCTGAATGCTGCCCCACCTAAATCTAGCGCATCGCCTTTCTTGAAGTCAGTAATGGTGTCAACACCGTTGATGACTGCTTTGTTGTCTACTGTTTTCTTAGTTACTACTGATGAGCCAGCGTCAAATTTAAAGGTGTCATCACCTTTACCACCAGTGAAAGTTTCAATAGCGTCAGTAGCGTTGAACGTATCATCTTTGTCGCCGCCGATAACAGTTAGAGACTGTTTTTCAGCATTAACTGTTACGTCGAAGTTGTTTGCAGCAGAAGTACTGCCTTTAACTACTACGTTTTTAATGCCTTCAGCTTGTTCGCCTAGTGTTACACCACTTAAACCAGTAGCTAAACCAGAACCATCAATGGTTAGGTCTGTTAATTTGCTAGAATTCGTATTCTCAAAACTCAAGCTAACAGTACCTTCTTTGCCACCACCAGTTAGTTTAACTGTCTGGCTAGAACCGGCTGATTTGTTAGCGTTTAAATTAAAGATGCCATCAAACTCGCCACCCAAAGCCACGTTTACAGTCTCGAAACCGTTTACGGTTAGCTCTGCACCAGTGTCTTTAGCTGATACGTTTAGTACGTCATCAGAACCAGCTACAGCTGCAGCGGCAAAGTTTAGGGTTGCGTTAGCCTCACCTTCGAGTTTCAAGCTGTCTAGCTTGGACTCTACGGTAGCTGTTACAGTCTTACCTTTCACTACAACGTTTTCTACATTACGCAAGGTTAAAGACTGATCCTTGCCATCTTCCCCAATCTTTTCTGTTACATCAGCAGTAAATTGAACAGTATCAGCGCCGCCTAAACCATCAATTACAGCATCAGCAGCAAGATCTTGCTTAACTACAAACAGGTCGTTACCGATCGTGCCTTTTGTAACTTTATCTTCTACAGTCACATTATTCAAAGCATTCACTTCACCTGCAATATTACCAGCGCCTTCGCGGTTTTCGGCATAGCCCCATGCCAAGTAGTGTTTAAGCAAGTTTGCTTTGTCTTGAGCGGTTAGCTCGGCGTCTTCTTCGATGCCTAGGGCTTCGCGTACGTCGGCGTTTGCAGCAGCGTAAGTGTCAGCATTAAACTCAGAAGTACGGACATCCGCGCTAAACTGACGACCTTCGTTAATACCGTAGGTGAAATAGTGATCCAATGCCTGAGCTGCGGTTACGCCAGCAGCGACTAGGTCTGGATAGCTACCCAAGTAGTAGTTCACATCGAACCATGCGTTAGGATTACGGTCTGCGTTTTTATTCTCAAAGTTTTCTTGAGCGCCGTAGTTTACGTAGTGGCTCCACAACTGCTCTTCAGTGTGTAGACCAGCACGAACTAGGTCAGGGTTTTTAGCCAAATAATAGTTGGCGTTAAAAAATGCGTTTGCCATGAAATTGTCTTCCTTTAATGTTACGGGATTACACCCATCGATGGATGTTGCTGATGCCTCTATGAGCCTGGGTCGTCTGACGCGCGTCTGTTTCCGTCGGCGTCCGGCTATCAGTAACATTGGTGGCAAGAATAAGCGACCACCCGGGTCTTGTCAATAAAAATGACGGGAAACGGGCCTTACTTACCAACATCTTCTTACCATACCGCACATTCTTTACCAACTTTTATGACAGTGGGGTTCCGCGCGCATTTGACGGATTTTCTGTAGCTCCTACACAACAAAATAGCCGATGCGCTACACTGGGCAAAAGCCCCAAAGCACTTTAAACTGGCGCTTTACTGACGCAGATACACTTTTACTTTGGAGCACTTCCGATCCATGCTGTTTACTTTGCGGTCTCTTTGGGTACACCGTTCGCTTATCCAGCGTTTAGCGTGGCGTGATATTTTAACGCGCTATAAAGGCTCGGCGGGCGGGCTGTTGTGGGCGTTGATTACTCCTATTCTGTTGTTGTCAGTCTATACCGCTGTGTTTAGCGGTATTTTCCAAGCGCGCTGGGGTCAAACAGGCGGCCCCGTTGAGTACGCCCTGCAGTTGTTTGTGGGCTTAACCATTCACGGCGTAGCAGCCGAGTGCTTAAACCGTGCCCCTGTTTTAATTGCTAGCAATGCCAGTTATGTCAAACGGGTGGTGTTCCCTTTGCAGGTACTGCCATTGGTCAACCTGCTTTCTGCCCTATTCCACTTTGCTATTAGTTTATTAGTGCTGGTGGTGTTTTATAGTGTGGTGAAAAAAAGCCTGCCTGTGGTGGGTTTGCTGTACCTGCCGTTTATCGTGGCGCCCTATATTGTGTTCTTGGCGGGCATTAGTTATTTATTAGCGGGGCTAGGCGTGTATTTGCGCGATATTGGTCAGATCATGGGCTTAGTCACCACTTTGCTCTTGTTTTTATCGCCGGTTTTTTACCCGGCCTCGATGCTGCCCGAGCGCTTACAAACCGTTTTTATGGTTAACCCTCTGACACTGATTATTGAGCAAAGTCGTGCTGTACTATTAGACGGCCTCGCCCCCAACTGGGGCTTATTAGGCCTCTATACAGTAGGCGCACTCGCAATAGGTGCCTTAGGTATCTGGGCTTTCCAAAAAATGCGTAAAGGGTTTGCTGATGTGCTCTGATCTGGCTATTGAAGTCAAAAACGTAAGCAAGCAGTTTCGATTGTTTAAACGTCCTAAAGACCGATTACTGCAAGCGTTGTTTAGAAAAAAAACTTACTACACCCCTTTTGATGCCCTGCGCGATATTGATTTCACCGTCAAGCGCGGGGAAACCGTGGGCATTATTGGGCGCAATGGGTCGGGGAAGTCCACCTTATTGCAAATGATTTGCGGTACCTTAGCGCCATCTGCTGGTGAAATTCAGGTGCACGGTCGGGTTGCTGCGCTATTAGAGTTAGGCGCCGGCTTTAATCCCGAGTTTACGGGCCGCGAAAACGTGTATTTAAATGGGGCGATTTTGGGTTTATCCACCGCCGAGATGGATGCCCGCCTAGAGGCCATTTTAGCCTTTGCGGAAATTGGGGCGTTTATTGATCAGCCGGTTAAAACCTATTCGTCGGGTATGTATGTGCGGTTGGCCTTTGCCGTGATTGCGCACGTCGATGCCGATATTTTGATTATTGACGAGGCACTAGCAGTAGGAGACGCGCTTTTTACGCAAAAATGCATGCGTTTTTTACGGCAGTTTAAAGAACACGGCACTATTTTATTTGTCAGCCATGACAGCGCAGCCGTGACCAATCTATGCGATCGCGCTGTGTGGTTACACCAAGGCGAAATGCGTGCGGTAGGCGATGCCAAGTCCGTTTGCGAGGATTACTTAGCCATGTTGTTTGGCAGCCAAAACTCGAACGAACCGCGCGCCTTGGCCCCCATTGTGCCGGTCGAGGAGTGGATAGACCAACGCCGCGATCTCATTAATCACAGCCAATTGCGTAATGATTTGGAAATTTTTCGTTTTGATGCGAATCAGGCCGGTTTTGGGCAGGGCTCAGCCCGTATCGCCGAGGTCCACCTTGAAGACCTGACCGGGCAGGCTTTGCATTGGGTGGTCGGAGGCGAAGCGGTGCGTTTGGTTGTTCAGATTCAAGTCTCGCACGATTTGGATCGCCCTATTGTGGGCTTTTATGTCAAAGATAGACTCGGTCAAACGCTATTTGGCGACAATACCTATATTAGTTACCGCGATCAGCCTAAGGCCGTGGCCGAAGGCCAGCTTTTGCAGGCGGTGTTCGAGTTCCCTATGCCAATTTTGCCCCAAGGCGATTACTCGATTGCCGTTGCCATCGCAGACGGCACCCAAGAAGATCACGTTCAACATCACTGGATTCATGATGCGTTGCTGTTTCAATCCCATAGCAGCGCCCACGCCACCGGGTTGGTGGGAATTCCAATGCGCCACATTGAATTACGAGTTCAAGCATGACAGACGCACTCAAGTATGACTACGCTTTTGACCCTAACGATGACAGCACGGCAGCCCGTGTCTGTCGCCTAGTGGGTGAGCACAAGCAGGTGCTAGAGCTAGGCTGCGCTGCCGGCGCTATGTCTAAGGTCTTGGCGCACCACTACCACTGTACGGTGACAGGGGTAGAGTTCAATCCCGACGCAGCCCAATTAGCGCGTGCTTTTTGTAAAGAGGTGGTGATTACCGACTTAGACCAAGCCGATAGCCTCCGTGCGTTGGATCAGTCCTTTGAGGTGCTGGTCTTTGCGGATGTGCTCGAGCATTTGCGTGATCCCGAAGCCCGCTTGCGCGAGGCGCTGCATTACCTAAGCCCAACCGGCCATGTGGTGGTGTCTGTACCCAATATTGCTCATAATGGGGTGTTAGCCCAGCTATGGTGTGGCGAGTTTAATTATGCCGAAACCGGATTGTTAGACCGTACCCATATTCACTTTTTTACTGCCGCTACCCTACAACGTATGCTGGAGCGCGTCGGCCTAGAGGTCGATCACATAGAAACCATTGATACGGGGCCTTTTCACCCCGAGTTTGCTAAATACTGGGAACAGCTCCCCCCCGAGATCTACACCCTTTTTCAGCACAATACGCCAGGCCAGCCGTATCAAATTATTATGCGTGCCAAACGGCCCGTTGTGATCGATGACACGCCTAGCCCGTCCTTATGGCAGCGGGTTCAACAGCGTCTACGCGGAACGAGCTCTTAATATGACCATGCGCCCTTTAGTTAGCGTTATTATTCCTTCGTATAATCACGGTCGTTTTTTGCCGCAAACCATCCAAAGCGTGCTGGGTCAAACGTACTCGAATTTAGAGCTCATTATTATTGATGATGGCTCCAAAGATGACTCGTGGGCCATGATTCAGGCGGCAGCCGCCAACGATTCACGCATTCGTGCGTATCACCAAGCCAATCAAGGTGCCCATGCCGCGATTAACCGAGGGCTGGCCCTAGCCCAAGGGGAGTTTCTGTGTATTTTAAATTCCGATGATCGCTACGTACCCGAACGTTTAGCTCGTTTGGTCGAGCTGGCGACTACGGAACACGTCGATTTTATTGCTACGGGTTTGCGTTTAATTGATGCCGACAGCCAACCCATTACAGACGACCCGTGGTTGCTTGAATACCAACGCATGGTGTCGCGAGCCCAAAGCGACGGGCTATGGGCGGCGTTACTTGAGCGCAATGTTACGGTTTCCACCAGCAATTTCTTTTTTAGAAAAACCCTGTTTGACGCTCTTGGCCCTATTCGGCCTTTACGCTACAACATGGATTGGGATTATGTGTTGCGGGCCTATTTAGCTAACCCAAAGGCGTTTCAGTGGCGCTTTGATTGGGTGCTGTGGGAATACCGCCTACACGGCAAAAATACCATCTTGGGTGGTTTGCCCGTTTCCGCCATCGAAGCCAACCATCTGGTGTTACGCAGTTTGCAGACGGCTCATGGCGTGCCTGCGGCTGCCTTGGCGGGCTTACGTCGCCATTACAAACTGATCCGCCAACAACAGGTGACGCAGATTGCCGCTGCACGCGACGCCGCCTGGGAGCCAGAGGTACATAAAGCCCATGCGGGGTGGCAACAGGCCTTAAACGCCTATGAAAACACCTCTAAAGCCTACGATGCCACGCATGCCGAATTGGGCGCCACACTCGAGACACTTGAACAGACTCGGTTGGAGCTGCATCAAACGCGCTCCATGCTCCATCATGCACAACGTGATCTGCATCGATTACGTTTTTCACCGCTTTATCTTGCCATGCGCGCCTGGCGTTGGTGGAAACGGCGCCAATCAACCCAAAGTCTGCCAAACCCGACTATGCCACCATCTGCTGTGGCCGCCTGTGCGCCCATTAAACCGTCTATGGATGACTTACGTGTTGCCGCGCATTTGCATGTGTATTACGAAGACATTGCGCCCGAGTTGCTACAAGCGGCCGCTACCCTGCCGGCTCAGGCCGAGGTCTTTATCACGACGCCACACGAGCCTACGGCTCTGCGTGCGTTGGCTCACGAGTACCTAGGCCATCTAGCCCGTATCGAGGTGATTCAACTTCCGAATCAAGGCAAAGATGTGGGCCCGTTCATCGAGGTCATTCATCAGTTCAATTTGCCTAGCTACGATGTGGTGTTGAAACTTCATACCAAGCGCAGCCAGAATGCCGCCAGTTATTTGGCCGTGATCCGTCAGCTATTTGGAAACGATATTGTGGATGGCGATGACTGGCGTCGTAAGCTTATTGCTCCTATTGCAGGCAACGCGACGATTACAGAGCAGACATTACGCCGATTTATTTCTGACCCAGAGTTGGGTATGATTGGCGCACGTCAATTCTTATGCTCGGCACCGGACGCCAATCGAAACGCCTATGCGGCTTTGTGTCAACGTCTGCACATTGCCACGCACCCCGAGTTTTTCGGAGGCACCATGTTTTGGATTCGAGGTCAAGTGCTACAGCGCTTTATTGATGCGGGTATTACGTTCGATGACTTTAGCCCCACCGATCAAGCCGAGGTGGAAAACACCTTAGAACATCAGCTTGAGCGCGTTTTTGGGGCTCTGGTTCAATCGTATGGCTTAACACTATCAGGACAATAGGCTGTGGCTTCCATCGACTTTTTTCAAACGCCTATATTTATCATTGTATTCAATCGCCTCGAGGCCTTGCGCCCTGTGGTGAGCTGGCTAGAGCAAGCTGGCTATAAAAACATACACCTTATTGATAACGCGTCCACCTATCCCCCTTTATTAGATTATTTGGCAGCAAGCCCGCATCATGTGCATACGATGCAAGAAAATCATGGGCATTTAGTCTTGTGGAAATCAGGCCAGTTTGATCACATTATTCAGCATCAACCTTTTGTGCTGAATGACTGCGATGTGCTACCTAGCAAAAACTGCCCAGCCGATGTGGTCGAGCGTTTAGCCGCTATTTTGGCGCGCTATAAAAATTTCACTAAGGTCGGGTTGTCGTTGCATATTGATGACTTGCCTGCGCATTATGCCCACAAGCAACAAGTGATCGAATGGGAAACGCCTTTCTGGGAGCACCCCCTCGAGGACGGCACGTTATTCGAGGCGGCTATTGATACCACTTTTGCGTATTACAAGCCGGGAATTACTCCGGATGACCCCAAATGGTGGCGTTCTATTCGCACGGCACCGCCGCTTAGTGCGCACCATTTGCCTTGGTATGTAGACACGACAGTTCAAACCGAAGAAGACTTGTACTACCAACAGCATGTACAAGCCATGTCTTCACAGTGGAGCACCACAGACCCCGTTATGCTCAAAGAGCAAAACATTAAGCTCATGGCAGAGGTGTCTGCGCTACGCAAAGAAATTGAACTTTTAAAACAAGGCCAGCTACAACGCTCTACTTATCACCTACGTCAGCATTTGATTCATTGGGCCGATACCTTAGGTGTAGGTGGTTTTTTACGCAAAATACGGCGTAAACTAGGTCGTTAACTCTCTTCTTTTACTTTTTCGGCATGTACTATTTTCTCACCTCAGTAAATAACGCTTATCTTCCCAAAGCGATCACTTTGGCTCAATCTATTCGCCGTGTTTATGGCGATCAGGCGCATGTCACCTGTATGCTGTCGGACGACAAAGCCGCAGATATTGATTACTCGGCATTTGATGAGGTGCTGACGATTGCCGATTTAAACTTACCCGTCGCGTCCTTAGAAAGCTGGATTTTCAAGCACGCCGTGGTTGAGCTGTGTACGGCTGTGAAGCCGTGGGCGTTTAAACATATTATTGCCAAACACCAGCCAGAAACGGTGGTGTACCTGGATCCTGATACGGTGTTGTATAGCCCCATGGAGGAGCTCTACGAGATCCTTAAAACTCAACCTGTGGTGGTGACACCGCACGTCACGGTGCCAGCAACGGATACGGATGATTTGTTAGATGGCGAAATGCTTGGCTCGTTGCGTCATGGGGTATTTAATTTAGGCTTTTTAGGCATTGCCACCTATGGTCAGGGCTTGGAGTTCATTGATTGGTGGGGCGCACGCTGTTTAGACTGGTGCTATGACGACGGGCCTAAAGGTCTATTTACTGACCAACGCTGGGTCGATTTAGCGCCGTGTTTCTTTACTGATATGCATGTGTTGCGCCATCCGGGCTACAACATGGCAACGTGGAACTTATACTATCGCCAAATTAGCCGCGACGCCCAACAGAACTATTGGGTCAATGGCGATCAGCCCCTGCGTTTTTTCCATTTCTCAGGCTTTGACATTGGTACGCACGAGCTCATGTTGCAAAAACACGCGCCGAATGACCCTGTTTTACGGGACATGAGCAATTGGTACGTAGCGGAACAAGCTCGCAATGGTCAAGAGCGCTTGGGCAAGCGTCCTAGCCCGTATGATTTTTTTGCGGACGGCAGCCGTATCGAGCGTCCTTGGCGTCACCAGTACCGCGAAGAGGCCGATTTACCAAAACGCTTTCCTACGCCTTATTCCGACCCCGGTTTTCAAGAGTGGCTAGGAAAACGTGCTGCCGTGGCACCCGCTGCGTTGGATACTCAGCCCCAAGTCAGCGCTCGCCATGCTCAGGTCGCCGCTATTTTGCATAAATACCCTCGTCTTAATGCATGGGCGCAACGCACCCTTTCCCCCGAGCTAAAGGCAAAAATTCGTCGTTTCTTACGCTAGGCGATAATTAGGCGTACCCCTACCCCCCTGTCGGTGCCCGCGGCGGGGTTAGGGTCCAGGCCCGCGTCGTCTCGGCCTCAAAGCGCAAGGGGTTAGGCAAGGCGACTACCTCGCCGTCAAAATACTGATTCGACATCGTTTGTACCGCTTGGTGCAACGGTTCGCCCACTAACGCCTGCAGTTGCAGTTGGGCCAGCAACACGTCTAGTCGTGCTTGGTAATACTCGTAATGGGTAGCTACCAGCTGGTCTTGGGCATTCAATACATCTAGGTTATTGGCTGCACCCACGCTAAAGCTTTTAAGCATGGAATCTAAGCTCAGTCGGCTTGACTCCACGGCTTTTTGTAATGAAGCCACCCGAGCCGCACCGCTGGTGTATAAGCCAAATTGCTTTTGAATGTCGGCTTCTGTTTTTGCTAGCACGGCTCGATAACGATTTTCTACGCTAGTTAACTGGAAACGCGCTTGGCTGGTCGCAGCACGGGTATAGCCGCCACTAAATAATGGAATAGCCACATTGAGGCCTACCGCTACCGTATTGGTGCGTTGGCTTAGGGTAGCCAGGTCTTCGCTATTGGCTTTATTGAAGCTAAGGCCCAGACTAACAGTAGGAAAATACTGGCTTCGGGCTGCCTCTAAGCGAGCTTGGTAAATAGCAATCTCTTTTTGCACTAACTGTACGGATCGATTGTGTTGCCTACCTTGCTCTAGCAGCTGCGCTCTAGTTTGTTCAAGCGGTGCATAATGCCAAGTGGGCTGCAATTGCCGCAACCATTGGGGCCATGAGCCTAAATAGGAAGCCAGTTGTAAGGTATTTTCCCGTAACGTATCGGCAGCGACGAGAAGCTCTGCCTCGGCTACGGCCAAGCGTGCAGCGGTTTCCTCGACCTCTAATTGCGTTGCATTATCTAGACGCGCCAAGGCTTTAAAAGTGTCGAGGCGTTCCGTTAAAAACTGAAGGCGCTCGTGTTGCATGCGCCAGTCCTCGTAAGCCAATAGCGTTTTAAAATAGATTTGCGTTAATTGCAGGCTGAGCTTTTCTTGGTCTACCCCCAACTGTGTGGCCCCAAATTCCGCCACAGCTTTACCCCGTTGGTATTCGGCGTAGCTGGCGTAATTCAATAGCGGTTGCTGCAACTGCATAGAAAAACTGCTTGAGTCGTAGCGCAAATCAGACCGAGACACTTGCCCAAAACGCCCAGGGTATTGGCGCCAGCCATGGACTCGACTGCGGCTGTAGCTGGCATTCATAGCAGGCAACAAACCAGCACGGCTAATGGCGCGTTGTTCTTGGTGCTCTGCATAACGGCTAAGCGCTATTTTGGCGTAGGGGGAACGCGTGAAACCTAATAGCCATACGCTGTACAGGTCCAGTATTTCAACGCTAGACGCCTTAGTGGTTAATTGCGTTCCAAGATGAGCACCCACTCGTTGTACCTGAGACGATGCAGCGTGGGCGGTAACACCGGTTGCTACGCCAAGGCATAGCAAAAGGTTTACGACACGTTTTGCCACCAAAGGACGTAAGAATTGATCAACCAAACGATGGGAGCGCATAAAGGCGAGCGGATAAGAGACAAATTAAGCAAAGAAGCCATCATACCACCGCCACTTAGGCGCTACTACCTAAATACCAAAGCCAAACGTACGGCCATGTTGTATGCTCACACCATGCCCGTGCGCGTAGGGTGGATTAAAATAAGCTAAAATTAACCGTGATTTCTCTTCTTGGAGTGGTAAACAATGGCTTCTGTATTAATTTTTGGTAAAGATGGCCAAGTCGGTACCGAGCTTCAGCGTAGTTTGCTGCCTTTGGCTTCTCTGCATGCGGTCAATCGCAGCCAAGCTGACTTGGGCCAGCTTGAGCAAATTCACCACACCCTAAAGCAAGTCAAACCAAAAATAATCGTGAACGCAGCGGCCTATACGGCCGTGGACAAGGCCGAGACCGACTCCGAGCGCGCTTTTTGTGTGAACGCTAAAGCCGTCGAGGTCATGGCGGGTTACGCCAAAAACCATGATGCGCTGTTAGTGCACTATTCCACTGATTACGTGTTTGCGGGTGACCAGTCACAGCCCTACCAAGAAACCGACCAACCCAACCCCCAAAACGTCTATGGGCACAGCAAACTGGCTGGTGAAACCCATATTATGGAAAGCGGTTGCGATCATTTAATTTTTCGTACTAGTTGGGTGTATGCCGGTCATGGCAATAACTTCATGCGCACGATGATGCGTCTGGCGCAGCAACGCGACCAGCTGACCGTGGTCGATGACCAATTTGGCACCCCTACCTCGGCAGAAATGCTGGCCGATCTAACGGCCTTGGCTATTTGGGCGCATCAGCGGTCGCAACTGGAATCGGGCCTGTATCATTTAACGGCTAAAGATCAGACCAGTTGGCATGGTTTTGCCCAGTTTATTGTCGAGCAAATGGTCGCACAAGGCATTCCTGTGCGCGTCAAACCAGAGCAGGTCTTGGCAATACCCAGCGCCCAGTACCCCACCCCCGCAAAACGGCCTGCTTTTTCCTATTTAGATAGTTCTAAAATCGAGCGTGCCTTAGCTATCGAGCTGCCGGCATGGCCGCTGCATGCCAAGCGCGCCGTCGCACAACTGGCTCAGTTAGCTCACTTATAATCGTTACCTATTCAAAGCAAAAACATGACATACAAAGGTATTATTTTAGCAGGCGGT
This sequence comes from Paenalcaligenes hominis, assembly GCF_011927625.1. Lineage (GTDB taxonomy): Bacteria > Pseudomonadota > Gammaproteobacteria > Burkholderiales > Burkholderiaceae_B > Paenalcaligenes > Paenalcaligenes hominis. The sequence continues at coordinate 354,414 of NZ_JAATIZ010000003.1, read as the reverse complement.
TCAGGAACTCGTCTGCATCCTGCTACGCTAGCCATCAGCAAACAGCTGTTGCCAGTGTATGACAAGCCCATGATCTATTATCCCCTTTCTACCTTAATGTTAGCGGGCATAAAAGACATCTTAATTATCTCTACCCCCCAAGACACGCCACGTTTTGAACAGCTTTTAGGCGATGGCAGTCAGTGGGGGCTCAATCTTAATTATGCGGTACAACCTAGCCCAGACGGTTTGGCACAGGCTTACACCATTGGCGCTGACTTCGTCGGCAATAACCCTTCGGCGCTGGTATTGGGTGACAACATTTTTTATGGTCATCAGTTCCATCAGCTTTTAGATAGCGCAAAACAACGCACTCAAGGGGCAACGGTGTTTGCCTACCATGTGCACGACCCAGAACGCTATGGTGTGGCCGAGTTTGACACCCACGGCAAGGTGCTGTCTCTCGAGGAAAAGCCTGCTCAGCCTAAATCCCATTATGCGGTCACCGGTTTGTATTTTTACGATAATCAGGTGGTTGATCTCGTGCGTGATTTAAAACCTTCCGCCCGTGGCGAGCTTGAAATCACTGACCTCAACAAACTCTACCTCGCCCAAGACCAATTACACGTAGAACGTATGGGGCGTGGGTACGCATGGCTAGATACGGGTACGCACGACTCGTTACTGGATGCCAGTCAGTTTATTGCTACGATTGAAAGTCGTCAGGGTTTAAAAGTGTCCTGTCCCGAGGAAATCGCCTTCCGCCAAGGTTGGATTAACAAAGAGCAGCTGCAACGGTTGGCTGAGCCTTTAGCTAAAAATGGCTATGGGCAATATTTGCTCGACCTACTCTAATTAGTTAGGGGCAGCATGATGGTGCTGCCCTTGCTCTGCATTGATCTATTTGAAGGTTTTATTATGAAAGCGACCGCTTTAGCTATTCCTGACGTCTTTTTAATTGAGCCCACCGTATTTGGTGATGAACGCGGCTTTTTCTTTGAAAGCTTTAATCATCAACAGTTTGAACAAGCCATTGGGCGTTCAGTGCAATTTGTCCAAGACAACCACTCTAAGTCGGCCCAACATGTACTGCGTGGTTTGCATCTGCAAACCCAACAAGCCCAAGGCAAACTGGTGCGCGTGGTGCAGGGCGAGGTGTTTGATGTGGCCGTGGATACGCGTCCCGATTCGCCCACCTACGGTCAGTGGGTCGGCGCGATCTTATCGGCTGAAAATAAACACCAACTTTGGGTGCCCGAAGGTCTGGCCCACGGTTTTGTGGTGCTGTCTGACAGTGCAGAGTTTCTTTATAAAACCACCGACTACTATGCGCCGCAGTTTGAGTGCTCTATTGCGTGGGATGACCCCGATTTAGGCATTGATTGGCACCTAAACGGCGCTGAACCCAAGTTATCGGCTAAAGATCAAGCCGCCATGTCTTTTAAGGAATGGACGACAACGGCAAAAAAATGAACAGGCCCCTAGCGTGTCCGCGCTCTCTATCCCCGCCCTGAACGGCGGGGTTTTCCGCGCAATCCGATAAACGAGCAGCTGAAACGTTACAGTTTTACCGGGATGGGCTTGTGGCTAAAAAACTGCTGGGTGGTTTGTTCAATCAACGAGCCAGTCAGCCCATCAGCCACTGCAGCAAGCATCAAGCGTGCCATCACGTATTCAAGTCGTGTCCGTGTCAGGTCAAGCTGTGACTGATACAAGCGATCTTGGGCATCTAAAATATCACTGATGCTACGGACGCCGCCTTGATACCCCCGTTCGGCGGCCTTAAGCGCTAATTCGTTAGACTGCACTGCTTTTTGATAGGCGTTTATTTTTTGCGCACCGCTGAGTACGCCTTGGTATTGGCGCGTTACCTCTACGGCAATTTCCTCGCGGGTGGCATCGAGTTCGTGAGAAGAGCGATCACGCCCATATTGAGCTTGGCGCACTTGGGCCTGGGTTGCCCCACCAGCAAATACGGGCACTTGGATGGAAATACCTAGAGAGCGCGTGGATGAGTCTTGATTGCGTGTTGAAATGCTTTCAGCGGTGGTTTTACGCAAGCTACCGGTCAAGGTTGCAGTAGGTAAATGACCACTGAAAGCCCGTTGGATTTCCAAAGCACTGACACGCAAATTTTCTGTCGCGACACGAATTTGCGCATTGCGTGTTAAGGCCATTTGCATCCAACTGGCTAAGTCATGAGGCTCGAGGCCTACAGGATTAATTTTTTCGTGTAGCCCCAGTACTTGCTCTGGTTCTACACCAATCATTTCCTGTAGCTCACGTCGAGCTACAGTTAGGTTGTCTTGGGCATTGAGCCATTGAGCATAAGCAATATCACGTCGCGCTTGGGCTTCGTGTACTTCGGTAATGGTGCCTTCGCCACTGCGGAAATGATGCTGAGCGATTTCTATATGTTGATCACTGGCTTGTACATTTTGGGCAGAAAGGCTGAGCTGCTGCTGAGCCAATAAAAGCTGAAAATACCGATTGATTAAACGCTCTGAGGCGTCATTAGCCTGCACATCAAAAGTGGCTAAAGCCTGATCTGCTCTGGCATGGCCTTGTCTGTAACCCGTGATACGCCCCCAGTCAAAGAGGCTCTGTTGTAGATTAATTTCATTCACTTTCGAGGTGTAATCGAGGTCTTGGCGCACGATGTTGTCTTGCGCATCGGGTGTTTCCAGATGACCATGAATACGTGTACGCCCTAAGTTGGCGCTAATCTGGGGCAACAGGGCAGCTCGACCCAGTGCCCGCTCGGTTTGGCCCGCTTCGCGCTCTGAGATAGCGGCTTGGAGCGTTGGGTCTTGCGTTTGCGCGGCTTGCCATGCGCTGGCCAGACTAATGGGTTGCGCGGAGGCTACAGAAGCGCTCATGACAAAGAAGAAAGTCGATAGCTGCCGCCACATCATAGGATTACTCTTCGGTAAAGGATTTATCTAAACGCTCGAGAAATGGCTTGAGCAGATAGCTCAGCATGGTGCGCTCGCCGGTGCGAATTAATACCGCAGCGGGCATACCTGGACGAATATTATTAAAACGCAAGAGCTCCATGCCCTCGTCCGTGACCTCTATTTGGGCTAAATAATACGGCATTCCCGTGTGCTGATCGGTAATGCGGTCCGCAGAGACGGTGAGGACGCGGCCAGGGATATTGGGGGTGCGCGCATGATTAAAGGCAGGAAAGGTGATTTCCACCTCGAGCCCCGGTGTGACTTTATCAATACTGAACACCGGAATCTGAGCTTGAATAATAAAGCGCTCGTCCTCGGGCACAATTTCCATCAACTGCGTACCCGACCCAATTACGCCGCCAATCGTATGCACGGTGACATTTTGCACAAAGCCCGCAATGGGAGCGCGTATTTCCGTTTCTCGAACGGTGTAATTTAAGGCCTCTAGACGTTCGCCCAAGGACGTGGCCTCTTTTTGTACCTCTGACAACTGCGACTGGACTTCTTTTTGGAAGTCTTGTTCGCGCTGTAATATGCGTAATTTTAGTTCTGCGATTTGGTTACGCGCACGACCGGCTTCGACCACATCATTAGACAGAGCGGCCTGCAATTGAGCCGCATCACGCTCTAGGTTGAGCATGCGGTTACGAGGCAAGTAGCCCTCTTTGGCTAGCTCGCGCACCCCGTTTAGCTCTTGGTTCACAAAGCTAATTTGGGCTTGGCGGTTTTTTTGAACCTCGTTTAACCCACGTAGCTGTTGCTCAGCACCGCGTAAATTCTCGCGCAAGATTTCAATTTCGCCTTTGAGTGCGTTGCGCCGCGTTTCAAACAATTGGTCTTGTACGCGTTTTGCGTCAAGAAAGCGCGGGTCATTGCCATACAAACCAACAAGTTCGGGCGCATAGTGTATTGAGGGCTCGTGATCGCGTTCGGCAACTAAACGGGCCTCGATGGTTTTGGCCATAATGTACTGAGTGCTGACGATGGCTTGCTCAGAGACAGCACGGGTTCGATTAAGGCGGATTAACGGTTGCCCTGACTCGACCTTGTCGCCCTCTTTGACGAGGATTTCATCAATGGTTCCACCCTCTAGGTGTTGCACGGCTTTACGGTTACCAAATACCTGTACCTGAGCCTCGGCCGTTACCCCTGCGTCTAACGGCGCAAAAGCGGCCCATAGCGCAAAGCCACCAAAACCAATTAATAACACCATCAACCCCCAACGCAATGGGGAACGTGCATTGGTATCTACGCCTAATGTGGACTCATCGGGGGTAGAGGTTTTTTGCTTGAGCCATTTCATCATTTTGGGTGTGCCTTCTACTAGTGGACTTGTTTGGGAGACTGAGCTTGAGTCTGCTGTTGCTGTAACGCCAATAGCACATCTTTACGAGGGCCAAACAGAGTGACCGACCCTTCGCGCATAACCAAAAGCTTGTCCACTACCTGCAAAATATTCATGCGATGCGTAATAAGAATAACGGTGGTGCCCTGCTGCTTTAACTGATTGATGGTCGCCACCAATGCGGCTTCCCCTACATCGTCTAAGTTGGAATTGGGCTCGTCCAGCACCACTAAAGCGGGATTGCCATAGATGGCTCGTGCCAAGCCAATACGCTGCTTTTGACCGCCTGACAAAGCGATACCGCCTATACCTAAGGGGGTGTCATAGCCCTGGGGGAACCGTAGAATCATCTCGTGCACCCCAGCACTTTGAGCGGCCTGAATGATTTTGGCCGAATCCAACTCGCCAAAGCGCGCAATATTTTCCGCAATGGTGCCATCGAACAGCTCGATGTCTTGGGGCAAGTACCCCATATGCGGGCCAAGCTCGTCTTTATTCCACTGATAAATGTCGGCACCGTCGAGCCGCACACTGCCGGCGCGCGCGCCCCACACCCCAACCAATAGCCGAGCTAAAGTCGATTTACCCGAAGCAGAAGGGCCAATGACGCCCACCACATCACCCGCATTGGCTGTGAAATTAACACCGCGCAAAATAGCCACCTGTTGACCAGGCGCCCCGGCAATTAAGTTTTCAACCACGACCTGGCCATTGGGCTTAGGTAAACTTAAGGTTTCGCCACGGGGTGGTGCGTTTCCAAGCATTTCTTCTAGGCGCGCGTAAGACTCTTTGGCAGACAGCATGGTTTTCCATGACCCGATGACCTGTTCCACGGGGCTAAGTGCTTTACCCATCAAGATTGAACACACAATCATCATGCCAGCAGTAATATCGCCTGCAATAACCAATAAGGCCCCTGCACCTAAAATAAGCGACTGTAAAAACATACGCACAAAACGCGTCAATGTGCTGAGTCGAGCGCCACGATCTGAAGCCAGAGTTTGCAAAGAGAGGACGCGCTCGTGCTGCTTCATCCACCGTGCTCGCAACCCCGGCAGCATGCCCATGGACTCGATGACCTCGGCGTTGCGTAAATGGTTGTCGGCAAAATGGGCTGCACCAATAGCCGCTTTGTTGGCCTCGGCCAATGGTTTTTGGGTGCTGATATTATTTAAGTAAGCCAAAAACACCAACACCACCGAACCGCCCAGCATAATACCGCCCAGCAGGGGGTGAACCATAAAGCCCACCGCCATGTAAATAGGGGTCCAGGGGGTGTCAAAAAAGGCAAATAAGGCGTTGCCCGTCAGGAATTGACGCACATTGGTGAGATCGTTTAAGGCCTGCGAGGGGTTGCCCCCCGCCATTTTTAAATTGCGCTCGAAGGCGGCATTAAACACGCGTTGATTCAGCATCATATCGAGGCGATTGCCCACGCGAATCAACACCGATGAACGTGCAAACTCGAGCGCGGCAGAAAGCAGATACAAGCCCGCAACCAACAAGGTCAACATTAACAGCGTCGTTTCATTACGACTGGTTAATACCCGATCATAGACTTGGAGCATATATAATGATGGGGTTAAGCCAAGAACGTTAATAACGCAACTAAAGGCGGCTAAGCTGTAAAAGGTTTTTCTAAACTGGAAAACGACCTGTGCCAGCTCTGTTCGACGGGTAGGCTTCATTATTTAACCTAAAACACGCGTAACGATTTTACGCAATTATCTATTTGTATCAAAAAGCTGTTCAGTATACCACGCAGGTTTTGGTACGATTCATCTGTTTGCATCTTAAACAACATTGGATTTTCTATGCGCATACTTGTTACCGGCGGGGCCGGATTTATTGGTTCAGCAGTAATACGCCATCTTATTTACGACACCTCTTTTCAGGTCGCAAACCTTGATGTTTTAAGCTATGCAGGCAATTTAGCCTCGCTCGGTGATGCGTCAAAATCCGAGCGCTACCAATTCTATCATCATACTATTTGTGATTCCGATGCATTAAAAAGTATTTTCAATGAGTTTCAACCTGATATTGTTATGCATTTAGCAGCGGAGTCCCATGTAGACCGCTCTATTCATGGCCCTGGCGAGTTTATTCAGACCAATATTGTAGGCACCTACCAATTGCTCGAGGCAGCACGGGCCTATTGGTCTGGTCTAGATGCCACCAAAAAAGACGCCTTCCGCTTTCACCATATTTCCACCGATGAGGTCTATGGCGATTTAGACGGTACAGATGACTTGTTTACTGAAACCACCCCCTATGCGCCTAGCTCGCCTTACTCGGCATCCAAAGCCAGCTCTGACCACCTAGTTCGCGCCTGGAACCGTACCTATGGCTTGCCAGTGGTCATTACAAACTGCTCCAACAACTACGGCCCCTACCACTTCCCAGAAAAACTCATTCCACACATGATCTTAAGCGCTTTGGCCCACAAGCCATTACCCGTGTATGGCAATGGGCAACAGATTCGCGACTGGCTCTATGTAGAAGACCACGCACGCGCACTGGTAAAAGTCGCCACCGAAGGCGTCGTGGGGGAAACCTACAACATTGGTGGTCACAATGAAAAAGCCAATATTGATGTGGTCAAGGAAATCTGTGCACTGTTAGACGAGCTGCATCCTTGGACAGAAAACGGGCAAACCCGTCATTACGCCGACCTCATCACTTTTGTCACAGACCGCCCTGGCCACGATGTGCGGTATGCCATTGATGCGGCCAAAATTGAACGTGAACTGGGTTGGCGCCCTGCCGAAACTTTCGAGTCCGGCTTACGCAAAACCGTGCAATGGTACCTCGATAACGAAACTTGGTGGCAAGACGTGCTCAGTGGCAACTATCGCTTAGAACGCATTTAATCCATGCCCAAAGACTACCCTGCTATTGACGTGGTTTTGGCCGCCTTTAATGGCGAGCGCTATATTAAAGCGCAGATCGAATCCATCCTAGAGCAGGATTACGCAGGGCCCATTCGTATTCTGGTTCGAGACGATGGTTCTACCGACGCGACCGTAGCCATCGTCCAGCAGCTAATGACCCAGCCGCTGCCCGCTCGGCGTCATATTGATTTATTTGAACGCACCGAAGGCAAAGGCAATGTGACCGAAAACTTTGCCCAACTTTTGGCATTAAGCACTGCCCCTTATGTGGCGTTGGCTGATCAGGACGATATCTGGCTAGCCCATAAGTTACGTATCCAATTAGTGGCTATGCAGTCTTTAGAGCGCCAGTTTAGCCCGGCTCCTTTCCTTGTTTGTAGCGATTTGCGCGTCGTTGACGCTGAGCTCAACCTGATTGCGGACTCATTTTGGGCATTACAAAAGCTAAACCCGACTTGGATCAATGACTGGCGCGATCTATTAGTGCAAAATATGGTTACAGGCTGTACGATTTTGATAAACCGTGCCGCGGTTACAGCTGTTTTACCTATTCCCGTGCACTTGAAACTCTTTCATGATCATTGGATTGCGATTGCAGTCAGTCAGTCTGGGCATGCGGTCGCCTTAGCCGAACCTACCGTGCTGTATAGACAACACGGGCGTAATGTAGAGGCGGCTCATTCGTTTAACTATGCGTATGCCAGACGCAAGCTCACTCAATTGGTAGCGATTAGCCGACGTAGCCAAGCCGCAGCGCACTATTTACAGCAGCCAGTCAGCTTTTTTGCTGTGGTGTGGCGCAAGCTAAAACTTAATCTACAGCGTTTTTTTTATAAATAACTTTTCCTGTCCTATGCATAAACGACTTTTAATCTTAGGAACTCGCGGGGTTCCTGCTCAACATGGTGGCTTTGAGACCTTTGCTGAGAAACTGTCCACCCATTTAGTTCAAAAAGGGTGGAGCGTTACCGTTTACTGCCAAGAGGACTGGAATCGTACGGTGCCCTATGAAACGATGTGGGGCCGTGTGCGTCGTGTTCATATTCCTGTAAAACAAGCCGGCCCGCTGGGCACCTTAATTTTTGACTTAAAAGCCGCACTCCATGCCCGTAAACAGCCCGCTCTTGGCTTAACCTTAGGCTATAACAGTGCCCTATTTAATTTAGTACAACGTGTGCGCGGCAAGCCTAATTTATTCAATATGGATGGTATTGAATACGAGCGCGCCAAATGGGGGCCTTTTGCCAAGTTGTGGCTACGTATCAACGAGCGCATTGCGTGTTGGTCAGGCACGCATCTTATTGCCGATCACCCAGCCATTGCTGCGCATTTAGCCCAGCGCTCGGCCAAAGAGTCTGACATTACTGTCATCCCTTACGGCGCTGATGCGTTAATAGATGCCAGCGCAGCACCTATTCGCGAGCTAGGGCTAGAACCGGGAAAGTTTTCCACGGTTATTGCGCGCCCCGAGCCTGAAAACTCGATTTTGGAAATTGTCCAAGGGTTTAGCCGAGAACCACGCGGACATCGCTTGGTGGTATTAGGCGATTTTAAAGCCGATAACCCCTACCACCAGCGCGTGTTGGCTTCAGGCAGTGCCGAGGTGCAATTTTTAGGTGCAATCTATGACAAATCGACACTTGCCGCTCTACGCTATCATAGCTATTTATATATACACGGCCACCAAGTCGGGGGCACGAACCCTTCTTTGGTCGAAGCGCTAGCTGCTGGCAACCCCGTGATTGCCCATGACAATGACTTTAACCGTTGGGTCACTGGCTCCGAAGCCGCTGTGTTTTTCAAAGACACCACTGGCTTTGCGCAGTTACTTTCCGAGCTATTAGCTAACCCCGAGCGTGCCCAAGCCATGAAAAAAGCCGCCCGACTCCGTCATGCAGAGCAGTTCACATGGGAACAAATACTGCATGACTACGAAGAGCTGTTAACTGAATTTAACCCCTACGACACCGTTAGCCCTAACGATATCGAACCGTAGTTCCCTCTGCTTTGATCGTTGAGAACGAATTTGCATAACTATAACCAGCCGCCCTCTATTTTTGCAGAGCGTTATCCTGTGGCTTTCGCTGCAGGGTTAATGGATTTAGCCCTGCTGCTGGGCGCCGCTTACCTCAGTTATTGGTGGCGCTTTGGTACGTGGTCCATGAATGATTCTTATTTATTGGCTTCGTTGGTCTTTGCGCTTCTCATTATTTTGAGCCAAATCGTCACCCGCGCTTATAGTTCATGGCGTGGACAAACCTTCTGGCAACCGTTTAAACGATTAACCATGGCATGGCTATCGGCCTTGCTTGTGCTGTCTTTTATTGCGATTGGTACGCAACTAGCTCATTATTTTTCTAGACAGTGGATGTCCTCCACGCTGTTTATCAGTTTTGGGTTTCTTTTTATCTTTAGACTGCTGGTGTATTTTGCACTTGGGCAAATACGTGCTCGGGGTCGTAACCAGAAAAATGTCTTAGTGATCAGTGATGACCAAAGTCGTCATCCTATTTTTAATACCTCAGACAATTTACCCCGCGCTGGCTACTCTATCCGTTCAACCATTAGCACAGCCAATAACGCGGATTTTCTCGCTGACATTCAACAAACCATTAGCGCTCATCCACCTCACGAGATCTGGATTTGTCTCTCGTTAGCCGAAGCCGACAAAATCACTGCCATTTTGCACACCTGTAGGCATCAAACCGCTGATATTCGTTTCTTTCCTGATCTGACTAATCTGGCATTACTTAATCACCGAATTAGTCATATAGCAGGGCTTTATAGCATTGATATCAGCTGCAGCCCCATGGATGGAGGCCATCGTTTAATTAAACGCGGCTTCGACATTGTCATGAGCTCTCTGATTGGCCTGATCATTTTGCCAGTGTGCTTGCTGATTTATTTAGCAATCCGTCTCACCTCGCCCGGCCCAGTATTGTTTAAACAGCAGCGTACCGGTATTAATGGCAAACCTTTTAAAGTCTATAAATTCCGCTCGATGGAAGTGCATAACGAACAAGACGGTACCGTAACCCAAGCCTCTGCGAATGACCCTCGTATCACTCGCTTGGGGGCGTTTTTACGTAAAACCAGTCTGGACGAACTGCCCCAGTTTTACAATGTACTGCAAGGTCGTATGTCTATTGTTGGGCCCCGCCCTCATGCACTTGCCCATAATGAATACTACAAAGACATGATTGAAACCTATATGCGTCGGCATAAGGTTAAGCCCGGTATCACAGGTTGGGCGCAAATTAATGGCTTGCGCGGCGAGACCGACACCCTAGAGAAAATGGAGAAACGGGTGGAATACGATCTGTGGTATATCAATAACTGGTCATTATGGCTTGACCTGAAAATTATTGCTCTAACGGTAGTCAAAGGCTTTATTAACAACAAACCCTAGCCATCGCAAAATGCGATGGCAGTATGATCAATCAGCATTTTACGCATTGCTGTACATGGATTAAACTATCGTTATTCTTTATTTTTGTAGGTGGAGACATGAAAACTTACCGCATTGGTCAAATCGTTCCTAGTTCTAACACAACTATGGAAACCGAAATCCCAGCGATGCTTAATGCACGCATGGCTGCTAACCCTGCTGATCGCTTTACGTTTCACTCCTCACGCATGCGCATGATGAATGTGACACCCGAAGAGCTTAAAGCCATGGATGCCGCCAGCGACCGTTGTGTGGTGGAACTCGCCGATGCACGCTGTGACGTCATGGCCTACGCCTGCTTAGTCGCCATTATGGCTCAGGGTAATGGTTACCACCGTCAGTCTCAGGAACGCCTAGAGGCGGCTGTGAAATCCACAGGCGTGGATATTCCTGTACTTAGCTCAGCGGGTGCATTGGTCGACAGCATGAAAGAGTTTGGCATTAAAAAAGTGTCAGTTATCACCCCCTACATGAAGCCATTAACCCAGCGCGTTGTCGAATACATCGAAGCCGAAGGCATCGAGGTCAAAGACTCCATCAGCCTAGAGGTTTCTGACAACCTAGAGGTCGGTCTGCTTAACCCAGAAAATCTGCTTGAGCACGTTCAGCGCTTGGATCACGAGGGCGTCGACGCCGTGGTGTTATCCGCGTGTGTACAAATGCCTTCCTTGCCAGCTATTCAACGTGCTGAAGACATGATTGGTAAACCGGTTTTATCCGCCTCTGTTGCCACCGTATACCAAATGTTGAAAACATTGGGGCTGGAAACTCGTGTGCCTGACGCCGGCTTCTTGTTGTCTGGCAAAACCAGCATCTAAGCCTAGTTATCAGCTAGTGCGTTCGCAAAGCGGCCTTTTAAAGGCCGCTTTTTTGTATGCGTAGTAGGGTATGAGCTCACCCTACGCTACGGTATATAATTAACTAAAATGCGCGCAGCGCCTGGTCATTCAAGGCGAAAACATATCACTAGGCAATCTCTGAAGACCGCTATGACCTTAGACTTAATGAGCTTAAAACTATTTGTACGAGTAATAGAAGAAGGTACGATTAGCCAAGCCGCCCATAAAGAGCACATTGCCTCGGCGGCTGTCAGCCGCCGTATCAGCGAGCTCGAAACCCAACTGAATATTCAGCTATTACATCGCACTAATAAAGGGGTCGCCCCCACCGAAGCGGGTCTTGAGCTGCTGTATCGGGCTCGTAACCTATTACAAAATGCCCAGGCTTTAAAAGATCACCTGCATGATTTTTCCCAAGAACGCCAAAGCCATATTCATATTCTGGCCAATATCTCTGCTCTTTCCCAAAACCTGCCCGACTTATTATCTGACTTTATACAAAAGTACCCCACTATTCATTTAAAAATAGAAGAAAAAAACAGCCAGAATATTGTTTACGATATAGAGAAAGGCAAAGCTGACATTGGCATTTATTCCGCCCTGCCGCACGATGCAAAAATAGAGAGCTATTTTTTCAGAAAAGACGTGTTGGGTTTATTAGTGCCAACTAACCATCCATTAACTCAATACAACAGTTTATATTTCAAACAGTGCTTAGATTATGAGCAAATTGTATTACGTAGTGGTACGCAAATTAATTACCAAATTACCAAAGCGGCAATGGAAGTCAATCAACACATAAAGGTGCGTGCCGAGATTGATAGTTACGAAACCATGGCACTATTGGTCAATGCAGGTATGGGAATTGGCGTAATGCCTAGGCAAAGCACCCAAATTTTTCAGATACCCGATACGCATTTTATTGAACTAAAAGACGATTGGGCGCAACGACAACTAGCGATAGGGATCCGAACTAAAAAAGATTTGTCTGTTAGCGCCAAGTTGCTTTTTGACTATTTAACAAACAAATAACCCTCAAACTGTTGTTGAGGGTTATTTAGTTTAAAAATAGGCTTAATACAACTTTTTCTGAGGTGGCCCAGAAAAATTTAAAGGTCCTAACGCTGCCATGTCAACCTCAATAACAGCAGGCCCATTGATGGCTACCGCCTCAGCAATTACTGCTTTAAATTCATCTAGGCTTTTTACTTCAAAACTTGGGCATTGCATCGCCTCGCCTATTTTTTTATAACTAGGTGTATGTAGCTCATTAAAGTATTGTCGGTCATCAAAATAGCGACGTTGAATGCCTCGCATTACCCCATAGCCGCCGTCATTCATTACTAACAATATCATATTGCTTTTTTCTTGAACTAACGTGGCTATTTCGCCTAAACCTAGCATCAGCCCCCCATCACCCACTAAAGCAACCACTTTTTTATCGGGGTTTGCTATAGCTGTACCTATGCCATGAGCTAGCCCCAAGCCAATAGCACCGGCTAAGGAGTGAATGTTTTGTAAAGGCTTGCTTACAGGGAAAAGTCGGCTGCCCCAAGTGCTGCCAGACATGGTGATATCGCGTACTAAAATACTGTCCGAAGGCAACGCCTCTCGTAAAGCAAAGCATAGATCTGCATAGACGCCTATTTGCTCGCTTAACGCACGAACCGCATCTTGCTTTGCCGCGCTAATCTGTTGATCGTACTGCGCGTCTACCCATGTGTGCCCCTCAAGTTGTGTTAGGGCTTGGTGCAATAAGTACTGACTGTCTGCACAAATAAAATGGCTCACTGGGTAATTACGCTGTTGCGCCATCGGGGTAGCATCTATTTGGATTCGATGCGGTGCCAATTCGATACTGTAGGTTTTGGTTTCATTACTGCGTAATCTAGAGCCTACGATAACCAAGAGATCAGCCTCAGCCAATAAACGCTCTACCTGCTCTGAGTTATGAAATGCCCCCAAACTGCGTGGATGAGCATCGTCCAAGATGCCTCTGCCGTGCGTTGAGGACACAACAGGTATGCCCAAATCAGCAAAAGCTTGCACCTCTGCGCCTGCGCCCAAGGCGCCCCCTCCCACCCAAAATATAGGTCGTTTGGCGGCTTTTAGCGCCTCCACTAAAGCTGTGATCTCTGCTGCTGAAGGCTGAGGCAATGCTAATGGAGCCACCGGGGTTAAATCTCTAGGCAGATCTATTTCGGCCGCCTGCACATCGATGGGGATCTCTACACTGACAGGCCCCATTGGTACAGTAGTGGCGACACGTATGGCTTCACGTACTACACCCACTGCATGCTCAGGACTCATAACACGAAATGCCGCTTTGCTAGCAGCTCGTAAAAAATTCAATTGATCCTTGGCCTCATGAATGAAGCTCACGTCGCGGTCTAAGTATTCTCGTTCTACCTGACCGGTTAAATGCAAAACGGGGCTACTGGCATTAAAGGCTTCAATTAACGAACCCACCGCATTGCCAGCGCCTGCGCCGGTACTGGTTAAAGCCACCCCCAAACCTGTAAAACGTGCTTCTGCATCGGCCATTGACACTGCCCCCGCTTCACCGCGGGCGCAAACAAAATGCATTTTTTCACGGCGTCCCACCGCATCGGCAATAGGTAAGTTATGAATGGAAATCACGCCATGCATATTTTTTACCTGATGTGCCTCTAGCACGCGTACGATTGCCTCTCCAACAGTGACTTTAGTCATCTTTTTCTCCTTGATTACCCTTCACACCATGGGTTGGGGGTACTGTCTAAACCAATATAAATACTTTTTTGCTGCATATAGGACAAAATACTGTGCCGGCCTTTTTCTCTGCCTACACCACTTTGTTTGAAGCCACCAAAGGGGGTAGAAATAGAAAATTTCTTATAGGTGTTAATCCACACAGTACCCACATCTAGTAAGCGTGCTAGCTGCCAAGCTTTACGGTAATTTTCTGTCCATATACCTGCTGCTAAGCCATAGACACTCTGGTTCGCTACACTTACCAGCTCTTGTTCAGACTCAAAGGGCATCACCACTAATACCGGACCAAAAATTTCCTCTTGGCAAACCGTAGCGCTATTGGATAAACCCGTAATAACTGTTGGGGCGTAATAACTACCTTGGTCTAAGCCATTGCCTGTTACACGGTGCCCTCCGGTTACTACCTGCCCCCCTTCTGCTTTGGCTTGCTGTACATAGGCGTCCACACCGCGTAAGTGGTTTTCATCAATGAGCGGGCCCACTTGAGTCGCAGGGTCTTCAGGATGACCCACGCGTAAACGGTTTGTTTTTTCTACCAAGCGAGCTACAAACTCGTCATAGCGAGACTGATGCACAAATAAACGCGATCCAGCAATACACGCCTGACCTGCCGAGCTAAAAATGCCATAAATAACGCCGTTTACTGCCAGCTCTAGGTCGGCATCTTCCAAAACCACTGTAGGTGATTTGCCGCCCAACTCTAACGAAGTGCTAATCAGACGCTCGGCGGCAACATGGGCAAGCTGCTTACCCGTATTGGTGCCTCCAGTAAAAGAAATTTTGCGTACCAAGTGGTGCTGAACTAATGCATTACCGACCACTGAGCCTTTGCCAGGCAATATGCTCAGCAAGCCTTTGGGTAAGCCAGCTTCTTCGAATAACTCTGCTAATCGCAAAGCGACTAAGGAGGTCAGTTCGGCTGGCTTTAATACAATGGCGTTACCACCAGCTAGGGCAGGAGCAATTTTTTGCATCTCTGACGCGATTGGCGAATTCCATGGGGTAATGGCTGCCACCACCCCTAAAGGCTCGTAAACACTTAGCGTTAACGTATCGCTAGCGCGCTGATTCGTTAACTCCTCATCTAATGTATCCAATACAGAGGCCATATAACGTGCTGTTTGGGCCGCACTCATGACTAAGCCTCTAGTTTCACTCAATGGCTTGCCGTTGTCTCGGGTTTGTAATGCTGCTAACTCCTCAACACGTGCCTCGATCAGCTCGGCCACTTTCCATAACACGCGAGCCCGTTGTGACGGCAAACTAAAGCGCCACTCAGGCTGCTGCCAAGCTTGATGCGCTTTACGCACCGCCTCATCCACTTGCTCTACGCTAGCGGTGGAGAACTCATCATTTTTAGTGCCATCCGCGGGGAAATAACTTACCGTAGGCTTTCCCTGTCCTAACACCCACTCTCCGGCTAAAAAAATCTTTTTCATACTTTCCCTTTGGTATAGCTAAATCACCCACACCTGATTGATCTGTTCAATGGCACGTACAATGCTTAACGCTGCTAGAGTGGAGGTTTTAGGGTTATCGGCCAAAGCAATACCTTTCATCTGCACGGTCATTTCACCAAAATCGCCTTTGGCATAAATGGTGTGGGTATTACGCTGCACCGCTGGGTCAGCAATAAGCTGAACCTGCGTCGCATCCATGCCTATCCCAGCTAAACCAATAGTGGCGGCTACATTGGCATTGGCAGGGAACAACTGTGCCGCTTCCCGTGCTGTACCGGTAAAAAATACAGTCGCTTCGGTTAGGGTATCTAAATCCACTTGTTGTTCGGCATAGCTACCTTTCCAACCCGTTGGGGGTTTGCGCCCTTGATAGGTGACCTGCTCTAAACCTAAAGCTCGGGCTGCCCTCAAGCCGTCCATACCTGCCACGGCCCCTGGTAATAACTGTATTTGTGCTTGGTGTTGTTCGGCTACGCGTTGTAATGAGTCCAGCAAATCTGCATCAGCTAATGCGCCCACAGAGATCACCGCTAAACGCCAGCATCGCTCTAACACCGCGCCTGCATGCTCTTTTAGTCCTGCTTGCCCTGCCATCTCTACCACTAAGTCAGGCTCAAGCTGAAGCTCTGCTATCGCACTTACGACTTCGACACTGGTATCAAGCTTATTTTTTATCTCTGCTACCGCAGCAGAAGGCACAACCACCCCACCCAATCGAACGCCTTGCGGTAATAACCGATGCACGGTTTGGGCCATCGCGCCATAGCCAATAAAAACTACTGTTTTCATAACACCCCTTTAAATTTCTTGGCTAAAACCGCCGGATACATCTACTACCGCACCCGTGGTATAAGAAGCTAGCGGCGAGGCTAAAAACACCAAAGCCTGAGCCGCCTCATGAGGTAAGCCTAAGCGTCCCATGGGAATGCCTCGATCATTCGCTATGCCCTGAATCCATTGTTCCCATGTTTTAGATCGGTCTGAACGCTGCTCGTAACGCCGACGCCATTGCCCTGACTCCACCATACCTATCAGCACTGAATTCACCCGTATGGTTTGACTAGCAAACTCTTTTGCTAAGGATTTGGTTAGATTTAGTAGTCCGGCGCGCGCAGCAGAAGTGGCGATCATATGAGGTTCTGGTTTAAGCGCCAACAAGGAATTAATATTTGTTATGGAACCGTTCGCTGACTTTTTCAAAAAAGGTAAAGCCGCTTTAATTGGGTTCAAAACACTAAAATATTTCAACTCCACTTCTGTAATCCATTGCTCGTCTGCCGTACTGTCAAAGTTGGAAACTAAGCCCTGTCCTGCATTATTGATAAGCATATCGATTTGACCAAAATGCTCGTTGACTTGGGTAACAAACTGTTGGACTTCTTCGCGCTTGAGCACATCACAAACAGCTGTAAAGCATTCGGCCTCGGGGTAGAGCTTTTGCATTTGCTCTAAGGATTGTTGTAGTCGTTCTGGATTACGCCCACACCACGCCACTTTTGCGCCCTGAGCTAAAAGCAACTTAACTGTTTCTAAGCCAATACCCGATGAGCCGCCCGTGACAATAGCCACTTGATTACGAACTAAAAAACCCATAGTTAACACTCTCTGTTTGCTACTGTTTAGATTTGAAATACCTGTTGATTAAAAAGCGCTGGTTGATCCAAATAGGCCAAATGTCCCGCTGCGGCGAGAGGAATTAACTCTAAATTTGAGTATTTCTGCTTTAAATCAAACATACCCTCAGGAGGAGTGATGCTGTCTTTTTCTCCGTAACAAAGTGGGATAGGCATTGATAAAGAATTCAAATACCAATCAATGCTGTCATAAGCGAGTAAGTACGACGCCTGAGTTAGACCCTGTTGCGTTAGCCCGGCAGAAACCGCCTGCACCACCTCTAAATTAAGGGGCGTAGGTTGAGCCAGTAAACGTGGCCCGCGCTCTTTAGCCATGCCTGCTGGCCCTAAGCGTTTAAGTAGCTCTGGGCGCATACGGTACACCCGTTCTTGGTCTGTACTGGCATGGCCCCCATAGCCTTGAGCCGGATTCACTAAAACGAGTTTTTTAGTTTGCTCTGGGTACAGCTTGGCAAAAGCTGCGGCCATCATAGCCCCCAATGAGTGCCCCACTACTGTGACAGGTGTGCGAATCTCTAGCTCATCCAACAGCTGCTTAATCTGTAGCGCATAATCCTGTGCAGTAGGCGTGCTGGTTAATAACCCAGCACTTTTGCCATAGCCAGGTGCATCCCAAGCAATAAGCCGACAGGATTTTTTTAAGGTCACAAACTGCTTGACCCAAGACTTTGCCCCAGAGCTAATCCCATGCAGTAATACATAAACGTCTGCTTCGGCCTGATTATCGATATAACTTAAGCCATGATTGGATTGTCTATATAGGGATTCGATTTGGTCTAACATCGGCTTTACTCACTCCAATACAGCTAAGCGTTGCGCTTTACTTTAGAAAGCGGGTGCGTTTCAGGATACGTAGGTATTTCTGGCTTATTGGTACCTAGCATCACACACATCAATGCATCTTCTTGTGTGGGGTTATATAAACCACGATAAATACCGGGAGGAATTGAAATCAAATCCCGCTCTTTCAAGACGGTAGTGTAGGTTTCTCCGTTGTCCTCTAAAGTCAGCTCAATAGAACCTCGCAACATAAAAAACACTTCTTCTACATCGTTATGGATATGCAATGGGCCTTCGCATTGAGCAGGCAAGACCATAGTAGAAAAAGTAAAGTTTTCTGCTGGGACGGTATTGGAGTCGGTTGCTACTCCTGTTGCTCCTGTTCCCATATAACGCATCTGGGCACGGCGGTACTTAGGATCAAAATCAGCCTGAAACTTTAATGCATCAAAGTCATAACGACGCGTTTCAAATCGAGCAATACGTGTAGCCATCCAGTCTTCTAATGACTGGGATTCTTTGCGGACCCAACCTGGAAATGTATGACTCATAACAGCACTCCTTTACTATACAAACGATGAATTAATAACGTTTAATCAAAGCCACCAACATCAGTGAACCAACCACAGCAACTAAAGCTAAAAAGTAAATGCCGTTGTTGAAGTCACCAGTAAACGTGACGATGTAACCAATCAATACGGGTGCCAAAGCACTACCGAAATTTCCTAAGCCATTAAAAATTCCGCCTGCCGTCGTTGCTGCTTCTTTGGTGCTTACTTGACCTAATAAGGGGAAGACGGCGGAAACGGCGACTCCCCAGAACATGGAGCTAACAGACATGGCTAAAATCACCATCCAAACGCCACTTGCCAAGGTCATCACATACATAGCAATGCCAGCTACAAACAGCCCGAGAAAAACTTGTTTGGCACGGGACTGATGAAACACCTTGTCGGAATAAAAAGCACCAACTACTTCCCCTACAAGCATGCTGATAAAGGGAATAGACGACAGCATGCCGAAGGATTTCAGATTGAAATTTTTCTCTTCAATAAGATAGGTAGGAATCCAGCTATTCAAGCCCCACAGATAAGTCATTAGGGAGATGTTGAAAATACAGATAATCCAAAAGCCAGGGTTAGAGGCAAGCACTTTAAAGTTGGTTTTATGATCTGCTTTTTGCTGACGACGGTCTTTTGTAATTACTACGTCTTTAAGGCCAATCACTACAAAAATTGCCATGATTAAGGTCAACACACCCATTACATAAAAGGTTGTGTGCCAGTCGTGATTTTGTAAGACATATGCGGTAATTGGGAAACCTAGTGCTGCCCCTATTGGTGTTCCTAAAATAAACATCGTCGAAGCTCGCGCTTGCTCTTTTTCTGTAAATCGCTGCTTTACGATGCTATAGCACAAAGCAAATAAAGGACCTTCTGCTATACCTAACAGTATGCGATTTATAAGCATTCCCTCGTAGGTATAGGTGACCCCCATAATGAGCATTAATACGCCCCAGCTCACTACGCTCCAAAACAACACCCGTTTAGGGTTAAAAATATCGCCCAAAAAGCTAAGGAAAATTGATGAAAACCCATAAGCTAATAGAAAGCTTGTCATCAACCACCCTGCTTTGGCTCTATCCTGAGCTATGCCCATTGTGTTTTGGAAGGTTGGGTCGGCAAACAGCACTGCGATACTAATCTTGTCAAAAAAAGCCAATACCACACAAAACATGAGCACCACTGCTGGTGTCCAATGCTTAACCATACTTTTAGGCGGTGCACTGTGGGCTAAGCCTGTATTCACTGTCTCCATGTCTCCTGACTCCTCAAGGTGCTTTTACTTTATTGTCATTAAATTGATGTTTAGATCTGCCACTTGCTCAGGCGTAACGGTTACCTGACGTTGCATCCAGCGTTTAGCTATTTTGATATTTTTGGCATCGTTAACGGCAACGACGTAACGAAGCACTTTATTTTCATCAAAATAGAAGAATGTTTTTTGGCGTGCGCCGCTTTCGCGCATAACGCAAGACAAGGAAGGAGAAGGTGTACCTAACATCTGGATATTGCAGTCATATTGGTCAGACCATAACCAAGGAATGTCTTGATAAGGCTCTTCTTTGCCTACCATATGCTTAGCGGCGGTTGCCCCTTGGTTCTGAGCATGGGCCCATGACTGCATGCTGATCCCCAAAGCAGGATGAATAGCCACATCGCCTGCGGCATAGATATCTGGTTCGGAGGTTTGGCAATACTCATTGACCACTACTGCTCCTTGGACCTCAAGACCTGCAACACAAGCCAGCTCCGTGTTTAATTGAGCTCCTGCAGCAATCAATACGGCATCCGCCGTAGAATAAAGCTCGTTCTCTATAAACACTTGCACTGTTTGGGAGTCGCCTTGGGCTAATTCAATGGCTCCGCAATGCGTTAGGATTTCAACGCCTTCACTTTGGTGTAGATTTTGCAAAAACTGCGCAACCTCTGATGTCACGCTACGCCCGCACACTTGTTCACCACGCTCTAAGACCGTCACTGCTAAGCCACGCTGGCGTGCTGAGGCCGCTACCTCTAAGCCAATCCACCCTCCACCAATTACTACTAAGCGTTGGCTTTGTTCCAAACACTCACGTAGTCGATGGCTATGTAGAAAAGAGCGCAGCTCATGCACATTTTCGAGTTGCAGCCAAGCCGGATTAATAATCCGCGCACTGCTACCAGTTGCTAGTAATAGCTTGTCATAAGCCAACTGATCGCCATTACAAAGACGTACCACTTTAGCTTGGGTATTTAGGTCTACTGCTCTACGCCCCAAATGCCAATCAATCATTAACCCAGCTATCACATCGGGGGTATAAAATTGGATGGCGCTTAGCTCTGTGGGGGCTAACAGGTTTTGCTTTGAAAGCGGTGGGCGTTCGTAAAATATATTTTTCTCATCCGAAATAATATGCAAAGCACCGCGATAGCCCTCTTGCCTTAAGGTAAAAGCCGCTACTGCTGCAGCTTGCCCTCCACCAATAACCACAATAGTTTCCATGGCCTCTCCTTTACTGTGAGCTAATCTGACGTCGAGTAGTGGGATCAATACCTTTATCAATCGCCCATTCTGTAAAGAGCTCTAAGGCATAATCAAAGTGTCGAGGCTGCCAGGCTGCGGTGAGATAATCATCGTTGGTGTAGTATTCAAATGCACCGCCTAGAGGAGAATGGATATACCAAAAATAGGCTGAAGAAACAGGATGACGTCCCGGCCCAATAAACGAATCCCACCGGTTTTTGTTCATATTGAGCCCGCCCCCAATAACCTCATGGATATCACGCACCACAAAGGCCACATGATTTAATCCTGCTTGCTCTCGATTAGGCAGCTTCAGTAAAAATAGGTCGTGGTGCCATCCTTGAGCGCTACAGCGCAAGAACGCTCCACGATCTGTATAGGCATCTGATAAATAAAAACCTAGTTTTTCTTCATAAAACGCTTGTACTGCTTCTAAGTCAGGGGTAAAAAACACCACATGTCCTATGGCCACTGGATTGGCTTTTTCATAAACCGGACTGGCTTCATTTACCCGTTGTATGTGGCCATATTGGTTTATTGCTGGGCTTAAAGCCTGAGTTGCTATGCCCAATTGGGCCACCTCAAACCGCAAGCTCATTCCATTCGGGTCTATGCAACGCAGCACAGTGCCATCGAAGGCGTATCCCGGCTGACCTTGTAGATTAAGTGCTAATTGCTGCAAATCCTGAGGTCGGTTTACTGCCCAAGTCACCTCTCGTAATGTGGACCCGCTTTCAAAAGCAGGAGGTAAATCAGGATGATCAGACTCAAACACCTGCACTGTGCTGCCGTTAGGCAAGGCATAATGTAACGA
Source organism: Paenalcaligenes hominis (assembly GCF_011927625.1). Lineage (GTDB taxonomy): Bacteria > Pseudomonadota > Gammaproteobacteria > Burkholderiales > Burkholderiaceae_B > Paenalcaligenes > Paenalcaligenes hominis. The sequence continues at coordinate 332,447 of NZ_JAATIZ010000003.1, read as the reverse complement.
GTCGGCGTATTGCTCTGCAGCAGCATCCAAACCAAAATCAAACAAATAGTCTTTGGCTTTATTTAAGTCTTCTACGCCAAAAGTTAAGTTTTTGAGTCCATTAATCATGCTAAATAACCTTACTCAAGCGGTTAGTTAAAGACGAAACCGCCATTTACAGGTATGTTTTGACCTGAAACAAACGACGAGAGATCAGACAATAAGTACAAAGCGGTGCCATTAATATCGTTCGGATATTGAGCCCGCTGTAAGGCTCGACCTGATACATATTGATGGTGACGTTCTTCAGGCACATACTCTGTGGCCTCTACTAGCGTTAAGCCGGGTGAAATCGTATTAACACGAATGTTGTGCTCGCCTAGTTCTCGGGCCATAGAGCGTGTCATGGCAACAATGGCTCCTTTGCTTGCCACATACGCCATGAGTTTGGGGGCACCCCACAAAGCAGTATCTGAGGCTATGTTCACGATGCTGCCTTGATCTGCTTGCTTCATATAAGGCAGTACCGCTTGCGTCACTAACCAAGTTCCTTTGACGTTTACCAACATGACTTGGTCCCACAGGTCGGGGGAGTAGTGCTCTAAGGTTTTACCGCCCACTCCCGTAGCCAAAGCGGCACAGTTCACTAGCCCATCCACATGCCCCCAGTGCTCCTGTATCCAGTGCCCTAAGCCCGCAATGGACTCCTGTTGACTAATATCTACGGAAAGACCATGAGCATTTAGGCCTTGTTGGCGAAGCTCTTGAACGAATGCCATTAAGCGGTCAGTTAAAATATCCGCTAATAAAACCTCAGCCCCTGCAGCCAAAGCGGCTTGGGCAAAATCAGCCCCTAAGCCGCGTGCAGCACCGGTAATGACTATTTTTTTATTAGAAAGTAGCGTGCTAATTGAACTCATTGACACCCCCTGCGTTAAGCCTCGGCAACGGTTTTTTGCTCTTGCAGGGTTTTAAACTGAGTTTGAGCCGCTTTTTTAAACTGTCTACGCAACCGTGCTAAACCCACATCATGTTGGTACAAGAACTCATGCTCTTTGGCATTGGGTGCCATGTTTTCTAATATGATGCGGTCTTGTTCAAGCACATCCCAATGCAATTTCTCTAAATGAGTCCGGTACATAAAGCGCCATACATGACGTTGCCAACCACTCACTTTTCGACAGCGCCAAAAAAACACGCGGGTGTTGTCTTTATCGATGGGCGTAGCAAAACCAATAATGAAAAAGTCGCCGCCAGGCCCAAACTGCTGCTGATAAGGAATGGATAGGCGCAGCCAAGCACCGCCTGTTTGACCGTATTCAACCCAGTCAAAGTTGATGCGCGCCTGGCCTTCTTTCTCAAATACAAACCCCTCTTCAGTAGGACGTAAGCTCATATTCGCAACACGGTCACCTTGATACATTGAGTGAGACTGACTGTGCAAATAGGTGCCATGCATAGGATCCATCACATTATCAACGGCGTACATATAATTCACGCCCCAATCCGCTCTACACAAAAAACTGCTCCACTCATCACTGCTTAATTGCTCAGGAAGCTGTAGAGGTGTGGGCTCTTGATCGGCATTGACGCCAAACCAAAGAAAAATGGCTCCATTTAGCTCTTGTGCATGATAGGACTTCACACATTTCATGCCTTCTAAGGGACAGGACTCAACAGCAGGCACATCGGCAACCACTCCATCGCCGCCTACTTCGACCCCGTGGTACCAACACGCTACTCGGTCCCCTAAATTCCACCCCAATGAAAGGCGCGCCCCACGATGTGGACATCGGTCTTCTAAGGCATGAACCTTGCCTTGGCTATCACGCCAAACGACAATATTTTCCCCTAAGCGAGTAATACCCACTGGGTTAGAGGCTACCTCCCAACTTGCTAAAACGGGGTACCACAAATCTCGTAACCCATACTCTAGATACTCATCTGCTGAAGTAAAATCTTTCATTTCATCCCTCTTTTAATAACCGAGTCGAGCCATTTCTGCCTGAAAGTTAGCCGTTGTCCACTTTTCTCCCGTCTCTAGCAATAAACCTTGCTCGTTTAAACAACTCACAATGTCATCTAACTCTGTTGCACCCTGCTTAAACGCTTTTATTAAATGATCTGCAAGCTGCTTTTCATACTCGGTAGGCGCATGTGAGCGGTTTTGCCAAACAATGTGCTCTACTACTCCAGGTTTTTGAATGTTGTTGATCCCTGCTTCAGTGCTGGGAATCGCATGAACCCAAGACTGAAGTTTTGTGTTGTATTCCATTTCTTTGCCTCTTTAGTTTGTTTCGCACTGAATCAAAATCTCTTCGCCTTCTACTTTAGTGGGATAAATATGCAAATTTCTGCATCCTGGCCCACTTTCAAGCACACCCGTTTTGATATCGAAAATAGCTTCATGTAAGGGACACTCCACTTTCTCATCTTCAATAAAACCATCGGTTAAGAGGGCAAAGGCGTGAGGACAAACGTTTTCTATAGCAAAGAAATCCTCATCAACCTTAAAAATTCCCACTTGGTTGCCTTTTATTTCAATGGCTTTGGGCATATCTTCCGAGACTTCATGAATCCCACACACCTTAAACCAATTCATCCCAACCCCCTTGTTTTACCTGCAAAACATAGTTTAATATACAAAACAACTTCATTTAAGCTTGGATTATTTATCTTGCACATAGGAAAAAACCCCTACTTAAGAGGGGTAAGTAGGGGTCTATACAACACAAGAGCAAGAGAATCGTGTGGACTATGGCGTCAGAACCACGGCGTATAAAGGCATACGAAGTGGAATTTTTAGGGAACAAAAGACCGCTATAATGGGATTCATTAATGCTGTATCTATTTGGTAATTAAAAGGTGAGCTGCATCAAAATGAGTACAAACGAAAACGAAAAATATCTTGTACCCGCCTTAATCCGTGGCCTAAAGATCCTAGAGTTATTCAGCCCAACAAAAACCGAACTAGCCCTGTCAGAAATTGCTCAATCTCTAGAAATCAATCGCTCAAGCGCATTTCGTTTGGTACAAACTTTAGAATATTGCGGCTATCTCAATCGCAATGAGCAAAAAACCTACACGCTTAATATCAAAGCCTTGCAGCTTGGCTACAGTGCCTTAGCTAGCATCGACATTACAGAACAGGCTGTACCAATTATGAAACAGCTACGCGACCAAACGCATACGGCTGTGCATCTATCTGTGTTGGATCAAACTGACATTGTTTATATTCAAAATATTCAAGCTCTAGGGGCTTTCACCTCTAATATTTTGATAGGTACTCGTTGGCCTGCCCACGCTACGGTTATTGGACAATTTTTATTATCTGGTTTAAATAATAATGAAATAATAGAACGATATAAGACAGTTAAGGAATGGAAACTCTTTTCAGAAAGTACGCCTAAGAATTTGGATGAATTATTGCTTAAAGTTGAAAAAGCCAGAAACTCAGAATCCTTGACGAGCTGGCAACAATTTAAAAATACAATGGTTGCTAGTGCGTCCCCTATTATCCACCCTTTCAATGGCTCTATCCCTTATGTTCTGTCCGTTAGTCACCCTGCTTACTCCTTGGACAGAAAAAAATACGAGGCTGAAGTCATCCCTTATTTAATTAATGCCGCCAAAAAAATATCTTCTTATATTTTGTAACCTTCTCTGGCCTTAATTCCAATAAATATAAACTTATTACCCTAGCATAAACCCTTAATAAATTATCTTGACGTCATGATATAAAACAGTCTAAAGTATAGGCGTAGGTTATCAAGTTCGTCGAAGTTCGCTCAATACTGTTTGCTGTCTTAGTAAATTGGATTGCATAATTTTGTCCCTTGAAAATCTGTTACTTAGGGCACATTGCTCATTTATTTAAGGAATCGCATATCATGCAAACAGAATACGGCACCGTAAAATGGTTCAACAACGAAAAAGGCTTTGGCTTCATTTCTCCTGAAAACGGCGGCAAAGATCTTTTCGTTCACCACTCCGACATTCTTGGTTCAGGCTACAAATCTCTAGAAGAAAACCAACGTGTTTCTTTCGAGCCAGCCCAAGGCCAAAAAGGTCCACAAGCTAAATCCGTACAAAAAGTTTAATTTTTGCACGAGTCAAAAAACCCGCTTAGGCGGGTTTTTTGTTGTCTATCGCAGGGTAAAGCGTTTGATTTAACGGTGGTCGTTGCGCACGTACTGCTTTTTTAATACCTCTTTTACACCCGTCATTACGCGATCCACCGACCCAGTGTGTTTACGTACCCAAAAAGACGCAGCATCTGACATAGTTTGGCGTTGATTGCTGTCATCAAGTAAATGCATAGCTTGTTTTAGCGCAGCCTCTGCATTGGTCACACGCACTGCCGCCCCTTCACTTAGGGCATCGTTAACAGCTTGCTCAAAATTTCGGGTATGTGGGCCTACAATAACCGGTACGCCTAAGGCGCAGGCTTCAATAAAATTTTGGCCGCCTAACTGCGCAAAGCTGCCGCCAATAATAGCCACTTGAGCTTGGGCGTAATACCACGGCATTTCACCTAATGAGTCCCCCAAGACGACGTCAGCATTTTTACAACAAGCTAATGAACTGCTCGTGCAATCGCCAGTGGTCATCAACTCTGTGCGACGAATCACATTCCAGCCTTCGGCTTCAAGTAAAATGGCAGCCGATTCGAAGCGCTGAGGATGGCGCGGGATTAAGTAAAACAAAGTGCGCTGCTGACTATCTAGATCCATGCTGTGTTCACGGCGAATATAGCGACGCATGGCATCAATAAATAGCTGATCTTCCCCTTCGCGGGTACTGGCAATGACAACTATCTTGCGTCCTAGTGAGTTGGCGAATTGTTTGCCGCGCTCTACTTGGTCTTGGGAGAGCTGCACATCAAACTTGAAATTGCCCGATACGCGTACGCCTTTACCCCCAGCAAGTTCAAGACGCACAGCGTCTTGGTAGGTCTGTGCATAAATAGCAGTGAAATAACCTAATGTTTGACGCATCAGCAGGCCTATACGTAGAGATTTACGTAAAGAGCGCGCCGAGAATCGGGCGCTGACGAGAAAGGAAGGGATATCGGCGCGATACGCCTGATGCATAAGGTTAGGCCAGACTTCGCGTTCAATGACGATGAATAGCTTGGGCTGATAGTGTGCGTAAAAGCGACGGGCGGCACCGGGGAAATCGTAAGGCAGCCATTGTTGTTGCAAGTGGCCTTCGGCCAAGGCTTTATTAAATGCACGTTGCCCTTCGGCATAGCCGGTATACGTCAAATGCGTTAATAAGACCTGGTGTCCTGCGTCTAATAGGGCTTGTACTAGTGGTTGAGCGGCTCTCATTTCACCTAAACTGACAGCATGCACAACAATTACAGGTTGGGTTGGGCTGGGGGTTTTACCATAGTAACCAAACCGTAGTGGGCTAAATACCTGCCACTGCCCCCCAGACCGACGCGCGCGTAAATACATCCACCCTAATAAAATGGGTGAAATCAAACGCAGCAACACGGTATATATAAAACGACTCAAACGTACAAAACCTTCAAACAACAAACATATATTGTACTGTTATCCCAAGCTAAAAGCTTGTTGGATTGCGCTTAGCACAACTTCAGCACTGGGTTCTTGGCCTCTGTCCCCTAAGCTAGCGGTATAGGCGCTGCTTATTAAAGGTGTGCGAACAGGCGTAGAAGCTTTATAAATGCCAATAGTGGGACGCTCTAGTGCGGCTGATAAATGCGTCAGTCCACTATCTAAGCCTACCATAATGCGAGCTTTAGCAAGCTCATGCGCGACTTCGGTTAACCCCATTCGTGGTAAAACCACCGCATTTTCACGGCCTATTAGTAGTTGTCGAGCGCGCTCAGCCTCGTGCTCATTTCCGGCTAGGAGACGTAAACCCAGACCACTTTTTTGTAAAAAATCAAACACTTGGTGCCAAGACGTTTCGGGCCACAATTTATCATCACGGCTGGCTGATGGCATAATCATCGCTACAGGTTCTACCGCGACGGCATGGGTGATACCTTGTAAACCATAGTTTGGCGCCCCCGTGCAGGGGTAATCAAACGCCAAGGAGGCTAATAAACGTTGCCGTGTGATGGCGGGTTGCCAGAACTCGACGCGGTGTTTTACGTCATAAAACAAGGAACACAAAGGTTCTCGTGCTGACTTCCAGTCTAAACCATGTTTTACCCCTTTTGCTAGCCGCGTGATCCATACTGTCTTTAACAAGGCCTGCATGTCTAACACAACATCATACTGCGTTTGAGTTAGGCGTTCTTTGAAAGCGTGACGTTCTTTTTTAGATTGAGCGGACCACCACTGTTTACGCCAACGTCGATGTGCGACCGGTATGACCTCGTGTATGGCAGGGTGCCACGCTGGGATTTGGGCAAAAGACTCTTCGACAACCCAATCGATTTGCGCGTCAGGGAACCTCGTTTTTATGTCCGTAATAGCAGGCAACATATGCACTAAGTCCCCTAACGAAGACGTGCGTACTATTAATATTTTTTTACTCATAACCGTTTATCTTGGGTGGGCCTAAATAACGCTCGCTTTTTTGTAGAGCTATAGTAACTCAACTCACACTGATTGCTAGTTATTCTGTTTGTAGAATGTTTACTGTGTTTTTGTTCTCGCCTCCCCGCTCTTTTTTACTCCTTTTTGCAGAAGCCGCTTAATGATTGATTTTAAACAAATTGAGGCCTTTATTTGGGTCGCTGAATTAGGTGGCTTCAGCGCTGCCGCTGAAAAACTGAATACCACTCAGCCATCCATTTCCCAACGCATTGCAAGTTTTGAGCGCGAGCTATCAACACGTGTATTTGACCGAGGTGCGCGTGGTATCAAGCTAACCGATAAAGGCCATGAACTTCTGCCCCATGCACAGCGCTTGCTAGATCAACGCAATGAGATGCTGCATGTGGCACAAAGCACTAGCGTTATTCAAGGCACCTTTCACCTTGGTGTGGCTGAAACCTTGGTACATACTTGGCTTCCTTTGTTAATTGAACAGCTTTATTTGCAATATCCTGCTTTGAATATTGAAATTCATGTGGATACAAGCCAAGTCCTGAAAGAAAAACTCTTGAACTATCAACTAGATCTGGCTTTTTTTGTAGGAAAAGAAACGGATAACAATACTGAATACATGCCTATTGGCGAGTACGCTTTGGCTTGGGTAGCTAGCCCAAATTTGAAGCTACCTAAGCGTCAATTGCGTATGTCAGACCTAGGGGTTTACCCTGTAATCACATATCCTGTTGGGAGTTTGCCCTACCGTATTGTTACCCACATTTTGCGGGATGCAAAAGTCCCGTCACCACGCATTTATGGGAGCGCTTCACTTAGTACAATTATCCACATGACCTCGCGTGGAATGGGGGTTAGCCTGCTCGCTAAAGTGCTGGTAGAAGACCTATTATCCCAAGGGAAACTGCGTCTTTTGGACGTCGATCAGCCTCTTCCGGCGTTAGAGTTTTATGCGCATTGGTTGAAGTCACCAGACAGTCATGCGGCTCGTACTGTGGCACGCTTAGCTCAACATATCGCCGAGGACTTTACTTATTAAGTATAAGATTTTCTTATAGCCCTGCATCTAAACATACAATTGGACAGTAGGCAGCGAATACGGTGCAATTCTGTCTAATTACATTCAATTGTTTCTATATGGCTTAGTTATGGGCTTATATACAGGAGACTCCGTATGAAACGTTTATTCGCTGCATCCCTATTGATGGGTTTTACTGCACTGAACGCGCAGGCACAAGAGGTCGTTACCGACCTCCCCCAAACCAAATTGAACGTGGTAGGTGGCTTAAGCAACCTAACAGCGTACCAAAATGGCGAGCTCCCTTTCTGGTCAAAAACCATTCCTGAGTTGTCTGACGGTAAAATCACTGTAGACATTAAGGGCTATAACGAAATGGGTCTAAAAGGCCCCGAGGTATTACGCCTAGTCAGCCAAGGCGTGATCCCGATTGGTAGCGCCACCCTTGCTTACTTTGCAACCGACAACCCCATTAACGAAGCCATCGATTTGGCGGGTTTAGCTCCCGATATTGAGACCGCACGTGCGGTAACTGAAGCCTTTTTGCCCGTTTACGAAAAGCACTATGATGCTAACAATGCCAAGTTGTTAGGCATTTCTACGTACCCGGCTCAGGTTCTGTTTTGCAAAGGCAGTTTTACTGGTCTTAATGACCTAAAAGGCAAGAAAGTCCGTACCAGCAGCCGCACTCAGGCCGAATTTGTTCAAGCCTTTGGTGGCAGCAGTGTGACTATCCCATTCGGCGAAGTGGTGCCTGCATTGCAAAACGGTGTGGTGGATTGCGCGATCACGGGTTCATTATCCGGTTACTCAGCCAAATGGTACGAGGTCAGCGATCACCTGTACGCCTTACCTATCAACTGGAACCAACAGCTAATCGTCGCTAACAAAGCGTTCTGGAACAAACTTGATCCCAAAGTTCAAACCTTCCTCGAAGAAAACGTAAAAACTCTCGTGGATAACATTTGGGATGCAGCCGCAGCCGAAACCCAACAAGGGTATGACTGTAATACGGGTGCAGACGCTTGTACGCTAGAGCCTAAAGGCAAGATGAAATTAGTTGAGCCTACTGATGAGGACCGTCGTGTTCTGCAAGAAGTCATGGATAAAACCGTGATTCCTGCTTGGGCAGCTCGTTGCTCTACTGACTGTGTAGAAAGCTTTAACGTTCTAGTTGCACCGGTGTTGTTTGACGCAGCTAATTAGTTCTTCTTTTAAGGTTAGGCTGTAACTCAGCTCTAACCGGGCGTTTGATTTCATCAAGTCAAACGCCTCTTTTCCCTAGGTGTGACCCATGACGACTCCTACTCCTACATCCTTGTTGGGACGACTGCTCAATGGCGCTACCACGTTGTCTCGTTTTGCCATTTGGGTAGCAGGCTCTCTGACCTTATTGAGTGCTTTGTACATTACGGCGGATGTATTAAGCCGTAAATTATTTAATGCGCCTTTAGGTGGCTCTGACGAACTGTCCGGTTACGCATTTGCCATTAGCATTTCATGGGCGCTATCTTTTGCCACACTGGATCGTGCCAATATTCGTATTGATGCGATTTATCAGCATCTACCTGCCCGTTTAGCCGCTTTTTGCGATTGGCTAGCCTTAGTGGTGTTAGCGGTGTTTATTGTGTACCTCACTCGCTACGCTGCCGAAGTCGCGGGTATGTCATGGAATAGCCACTCGACAGCAAATACGCTGTTGGGCACGCCACTCTGGATCCCTCAAATGCTGTGGGTTGCCGGCTTAGTTTGGTTATGTGTGGTGTTGGCATTAATGCTGTTACGTGCCTCCTTAGCTCTGGTCACCGGAGACATTGAGCAAGTCCGCGCTATCTGCGGCATGCGAACCGCCAAAGAAGAAGCCAGCGAAGAAGCCGAAGCCGGTAAACGTATTGTGCAAATGGAGCAGCAATGATTGCCACCTCTCTGACCCTACTGCTTGTTTTAATTGGCGTTAGCATTCCTGTGGGCGCCGCCTTGGGCGTACTTGGCCTAATTCTTGACCCTTTGTACTCGTTTTTACCTCTTAGCCGCGCTATGGGTGAAGTGGCATGGGGTACAAGCAATGAATTTCTTTTGGTCGCGGTACCTTTATTCATTATGTTGGGAGAGATTCTCCTGCGCTCGGGATTAGCTGAACGCATGTACAACGCAATGAGCCTATGGTTGTCTTGGTTACCCGGCGGTTTAATGCACGCTAATATTGGCGCAAGCGCCTTATTCGCTGCTACTTCTGGCTCTAGTGTGGCCACTGCTGCCACGGTAGGTACGGTTGCCTTACCTCAAGTCAAAAAACAAAACTACAACGAGCCGTTATTTTTAGGTAGCTTGGCAGCAGGTGGAACGCTCGGTATTTTAATTCCCCCTTCAATTAACCTTGTTATTTATGGTGTGTTAACGAATACCTCTGTACCCAAGCTCTACCTCGCTGGCATTGTGCCGGGTTTAGGTATGGCGCTGCTATTTATGGCCGTCATTGCTTTAGCATGTATGGTTAAACCCGCTTGGGGTGGTAAAAAAATCAGTGCTTCGTGGTCTGCACGCCTAACCAGTTTGGTGCATTTAATTCCGCCGCTGCTCATTTTCTTTTTAGTGGTCGGCTCAATCTATGCAGGGGTAGCCACCCCCACCGAGGCCGCTGCCTTAGGCGTGATCGGAGCCTTAATTCTTGCTGCGTTTAGCCGTCGCTTGTCTGTGAAAATGCTGTTGACGTGCTTCGAAGGCACAATGAAATCCACAGCAATGATCATGCTAATCGTCATTGGCGCCGCGTTCTTAAACTTCATCATGTCGGGTATTGGTCTAACTAATGCGATTACTCAGGCCATCACAGAGCTAGGCGTTTCGCCCATGATGATGCTTTTAGTGTTAGTCGTCTTTTACTTAGTGTTAGGCTGTTTCATGGAAACCTTATCCATGATGATCACTACCATTCCTATCGTGGCACCTGTCATGATTGCATTGGGCTTTGATCCAGTCTGGCTAGGCATTGTCATTATTATTCTGGTTGAAGTGGCCTTAATCACTCCACCCGTGGGTTTGAACTTGTTTGTGGTTCAAAGCTTACGCACTACGGGCAGCATGAACGATGTCATGTTGGGTAGTCTGCCTTTTGTACTGATGCTCTTGGGAATGGTGTTTATCCTTGCGGTATTCCCTGACGTCGCCCTTTGGTTACCGCAAATATTTGGTTAAAGGTAGTTTTCCATGTTGTTAAATTTTGATCTTGTCGGCGCAGATGGTAGCAATGAGTCCATTCAAGTCAGTGTAGACCACTGTATTGTGGCTGGCTGGGCTGGTCGCGACCGTGATGCAATTGAGCATCATATTTTAGAGCTCGCTGAATTGGGTGTGCCTCGTCCTAGCGATGTACCGTTGTACTATCGTATTGCCACAAACCAACTTGTTCAGAGCTCACGTGTTCAGGTGGTGGGCCCACATAGCTCAGGCGAGGCCGAGGTACTGGTGTTTAACCATAACAACGAGTTATGCGTTAGCCTGGCCTCTGATCATACTGATCGCGCCCTAGAGGCACACAGCGTTGCCCTGTCTAAGCAAATTTGTGTAAAACCTACGGCCCAACAGGCATGGCGTTATAGCGATGTGGCTGCTCATTGGGATGAGCTGATACTACGTGCTTGGATCCTTGAAGAAGGTCAAGAAGTCGCCTATCAAGACGGTGCGGTAGCTACTTTATTGCACCCCATCGACTTAATTAAAAAGCATTTTGGTCAGGATCATTTACCAAACCAAACAGCTATGACGTGCGGTACAGTCGCTACTATCGGCTCAATTCGTCCAGCGGCTCAGTTTACGATGGAGCTTTACGATCCTCGGCTTGAGCGCAGTATCCGTCATACGTACGATATTGAGTTCTTGCCTGAAATCGCTTAATTAGATTGTTTACTCATAGGGATTCCATCATGTCGACCTCTTTTGCACGTATTCGTGAGCTACAACACGCTCTAGATGCCGGGGAAACCACAGCCGTTTTGCTAACCCAGCAGGCGCTATCACGCATTGCCGACCCAGCTGGCGAAGGTGCAACCACCTTTATCTCTGTCTATAAAGAACAAGCCTTAGCAGCTGCTAAAGCTTCCGACATTTTACGTGAAGCCGGTCTAAGCCGTTCGGCTCTAGAAGGCATCCCTATCTCTATCAAAGATCTTTTTGATTACAAAGGTGACGTCACCCGTGGGGCCTCTGCTCTACTTAAAGACGCGCCCGCCGCTACAGAAAACGCCACACTCGTCCACCGCCTCCAAGAAGCCGGCGCTGTGATTATTGGTCGCACCAATATGACAGAGTTTGCTTTTTCCGGATTAGGTATCAACCCGCACTACGGAACCCCCCGTGCCCCCTGGGACAGAGAGCACGGCCGTATTCCGGGCGGTTCCTCTTCCGGTGCAGGCGTGTCGGTCGCAGACGGCATGGCCGTCGCTGCCATAGGTACAGATACCGGTGGCTCCATTCGTATTCCTTCCGCTTTTTGCGGTATTACTGGCTTTAAACCCACTGCTGAGCGTATTCCCAGTGCAGGTGTGATGCCTTTGTCGCACTCTCTAGACTCAAGCGGCCCGCTTGGTTTGTCGGTAGAGTGTTGTGCGCTAGTCGATGCCGTATTAAGTGGCGAGCCCGAGCCCGAGCTCATCCGCATGGACCCGACCCAATTACGTTTTGTGGTACCGACTAACTACGTGTTGAGTCAGGCCGATGAAAAGGTCAAAACCGACTTTATTGCGGCACTGGATAAGCTAAAAAAACACGGGGTAAGCATCGATGAACGAGAAATCCCAGAGCTAGACCAATTACCTTATATCAATCGCACCGGCGGCTTGGTGTGTGCAGAGGCTTGGTTCTACCATCAAAAACAGATGGAAACGGATGAAGCGCTGTACGATCCGCGTGTGGCCTCGCGCATTTTGCGTGGTAAAAGCCAAACGGCGGCGGATTACATTGAGCTCGAGCAAACGCGGCAACACTGGATTGCCCAAATGGAAAGCCTGTTAGCACCTTATGATGCCATGCTTATGCCAACGACGCCTTTGCTGCCACCCACCATCGACGAATTGGCAGATGAGGAAGCCTATTTCCGCGCTAATGGTCTAATTTTACGCAACCCTGCTATAGTTAACTTTCTAGATGGGTGTGCGTTGTCCATTCCTTGTCATACCCAAGGTACAGCGCCAGTCGGCCTAATGGTCGCTGCTCCAGCCCACCATGATGCACAATTGCTGAATGTAGGCCATACTATCGAGCACCTACTTCACTCTTAATCCTTTCTTTAAGGCATTTTTTATGTCTACGCCGCAGCGCCCTATTGTTGGAATTGTTCTATTAATTCTTTCTACTTGGGCGCTGTCGTCATTAGACGCTAGTGGCAAGTGGATTATGGCGGCTGGACTGCCCTTGCTGGTCATGTGCTGGGCACGTTATATGATCCATTGGTTTTTGGTGTTAGCCGTGGTGCTTCCCATGCGAGGCATCAAGGTATTCAAAGCCCATCGCCCTCACGATCAGGTCTTACGTGGCCTGATTATGTTGTTTGCCACGCTGTCTTTTTTCTCTGCTTTACGCTATTTGCCTCAGGCTGAGGCAACGGCCATTAATTTCCTAGCGCCCTTGCTCGTGCTGTCAGTTGCACCCTGGTTACTCAAAGAGCCTTCACGGCTTTCACGTTGGGTGGCAGCAGGCGTTGGCTTTTTAGGCGTATTGCTTATTATTCGTCCTAGCTCGGGTTTACATCCGCTTGGGGTCATGTTTGGGTTGATTACTGCCATCCTGTTTGCGACACAGTATATTGTGACGCGTCGTTTGGCGGCCGAAGACGCATTCACGACCTTAATCTGGAGCGGCTCGGTGGGCACCGTCTTGACCTCGTTATTAATGCCATTTATTTTGCCCGAGGTGTGGCCTATATTTGCGACCTTTGGCCCCAAAGAATGGGCGGTGTTAATGGCCACGGGCGTCTTTGGTGCTTTGGGGCATTTATTGCAAATCCAAGCCTATCAACGCGCCCCTGCCTCGGTATTAGCCCCCTTTGTTTACACGCAGATTATTAGCGCTGCGGGCTTGGGCTGGTTAGTATGGGGGCAATTTCCCGATGCATTAAGCTGGCTAGGTATTGCTATTGTGGGTGGCAGTGGCGCCGCGATTGGTTATATCGAGTGGCGCCAACAGCAACGCGCTAAGCAGGCAGTTGCCACCCCTGAATGAAGGTAGCTACCGGCTGCCTACGGCTACCAGCGCGCTGAAGCTCGAGCAAGCGTAATACGCCCTTGCCTGTGGCAACGTCTATGCCGTCTACGCTGACCGCCAAAACCGTACCCGGCACAGCAGTGCTAGGCTGGTCTAGGGCCTGAGCCTGCCATACTTTGACGGGTTGTTCTAGGCCTGGCAGCAGCATCGTACAGCTAGGGACCGGGTTGAACGCACGCACTCGACGTGCTAACTGGCTAGCGGGCAAATTGAAATCGAGGGCTGATTCGGATTTATGCAGCTTTTCTGCGTAGGTCACGCCTTGTGAAGGCTGTGGCACGGCAGCTAAACCGGTGGTTTCTAGCTTATTAAGGGCGTGTACAATGGCCTGCGCCCCCAACTGGGCTAAGTCATCGTGTAAGCTTCCCCCGGTGTGGTCAGCCGTAATCGCTAAGGTATGTACAGCCAACATATCGCCGGTGTCTAAGCCCGCGTCCATTTGCATAATCGTAATGCCGGTTTCGGCGTCGCCAGCATCAATGGCACGCTGAATGGGCGCCGCCCCACGCCAGCGCGGTAAAAGACTGGCATGAATATTTACACAACCAAGACGTGGTAAATCGAGTACCCACTGCGGCAAAATTAGCCCATAGGCGGCCACCACCATGATATCAGGCTGAATGGCCTGTAATTGCTGCTGTACCGCCGCTGCATCGTTGGGATGCTTGCCATCTAGACGCAGACTAAGGGGTTGGGCCACGGGGATGCCCGCCTCTAAGGCGGCCTGCTTTACGGGCGACGGACGCAATTTCATGCCGCGCCCCGAAGGACGATCGGGTTGGGTTAATACCAACGGCACCGTATAGCCCGCTGTTAAAATGGCCTGTAACGCTAACTGCGCAAACTCGGGCGTACCCGCAAATACCACCTTTAAGGTCATACCGATACCTTTGCTTCGGCCTTGCGTGCCTCGCGCTGCTGTTTACGTAACCGCGTTAAAATTCGGGTTTGTTTCAAGATGGAAAGGTGCTCAACAAAGACTTTGCCATCAAGATGGTCGAGTTCATGCTGTACACACACTGCTAATAAACCTGCCGCATGAAACTCGTAGCTTTCGCCTTTTTCATTTAAAGCTTTGACTTTAATTTCCGAGGCGCGTTCTACTTTGTCGTAAATGCCAGCGACAGATAAACAGCCTTCCTCGTGGATTTTAGTTTCCTCGCTGTACCATGTGATTTCAGGGTTAATGAGGACTAAAAGCTCGTCGCCCTGCTCGGATACATCGATGACTACAACCCGCTCGTGCACATCGACCTGAGTGGCGGCTAAGCCGACCCCAGGGGCATCGTACATGGTTTCTGCCATGTCTTTGACTAGTTGACGAATGCGGTCGTCTACCTGTTCCACCGGTTTAGCTACCGTGTGCAAACGCTCGTCTGGGTATTGAAGTATAGGTAATAGCGCCATAATAACCTGAGTGATTTGGCTTATTTAGTAAAACTAACACCACACCACCCCAAATAAATAAGAATACCTTCATTTTAATACACTCTGTAGACTTTGCCTAAAAATGCCCGCTCTTGAACGTGGCATTTAGCGACAATGAGTGTATTGAGATAAAGCCGCGATTTGGTCTTTAGCCATACGTAAAGAAACGGGATGAATGGCTCATACGTACTTGTCACGCTACCCGTGCTTAACCAATCAATCGTACAATTTAACTATGACGACGCCCCGAATCCCCCCCTCCGAACTCTATGCGTGGGTACGCCTATCCCTAGAGCCCAACCTGACTGCTCATACAGCCCGTCTGCTGTTAGCTAATTTTGGTTTGCCGCCCCACCTTTACCACCAATCCATCAGCACACTTAGTCGCTATATCGACACTTCCTTAGCCACGCAGCTACGAAGTGCGCCCAGCGCCGAACTCGAGGCCCAAATTCAAGCCACACTGGAATGGGCTCAGGCTTCAGACCAACATATTCTGTGTCTGGCGGATGCCCATTACCCAAAGACCTTGCTCGAACTGGCCGACCCACCCCTTATCCTGTATGCCAAAGGCAATCTCAGTCAGCTTAATCACCAAGCTTTGGCTATTGTAGGCTCGCGCAATGCCACTTCTCCTGGTCTAGAAAACGCGTATCACTTTGCCCAATTTTTGGCCGATCAAGGCTGGTGCATTATCAGCGGGCTAGCGACTGGTATCGATACGGCGGCCCATCGGGGCGCTTTGGCCGCGCAACAAGCCAACAGTACCATTGCGGTATTGGGAACGGGCATGGACTTGGTTTACCCCGCTCGAAACCGTGCTCTGGCTCACCTCATTGCAGAACAAGGCCTCTTAGTTTCTGAATTTCCCCTCACTACTAAAGCGTTGCCCTTTCATTTTGTGCGTCGTAACCGTTTAGTGGCTGCCCTTTCTCGCGGCGTTATTGTGGTCGAGGCCGCATTAAAAAGCGGCTCGTTAACTACCGCACGGTTTGCAGGCGAGGTAGGACGCGAGGTCTTTGCTATTCCTGGTTCTATTCATTCCCCTCTACACAAGGGCTGTCACCAATTGATCCGACAAGGGGCAAAACTGGTAGAATCAGCAGAACATATACTCGAAGAATTAGGACACCATCTACGTCCGCCATCAAAACCTTTAGCGAAAAGCACCACCCGCCCTCTCCCTGAGTCTCTTGCTCCAGAGCAGCAGCAAGTGCTCACAGCGATGGGGTTTGACCCAGCCAGCCTTGATGTCATTCATCAGCGCAGCGGTCTAAGCGCTACGCTAGTGGCTAGCGCTCTGGTGCAGCTAGAGCTCATGGATCTGGTCATTGCACAGGCTGATGGACGCTATTTACGCACCTAGGAGACCCCATGCATTATCCCAAAGCCGTTAAACTTGTCGAGGTCGCGCCGCGCGACGGTCTTCAAAACGAGAAAAATTTTGTACCCACCGCCACAAAAATAGAGCTCGTCAATCGCTTGGCGCGCGCGGGTTTTCAAAACGTAGAGGCGGCTTCTTTTGTATCGCCTAAATGGGTGCCCCAAATGGCAGATGGCGACCAAGTCATGGCAGGCATAGAGCGCCTTGATGGGGTGGTGTATTCAGCGCTCACTCCCAATCTGCGCGGCTTCGAGGCTGCCTTAGCGGCAGGCGCTAACGAGGTAGTTATTTTTGGTGCCGCTAGCGAAGCCTTTTCACAGCGAAATATTAATTGCAGTATTGCTGAGTCCATCGAGCGTTTTATTCCTGTTGCCCAAGCCGCGCACGCCGCAAAGATTCGATTGCGTGGTAGTATCAGCTGCGCATTAGGGTGCCCCTATCAGGGGGAAACCGCCATTGCAACAGTAGTAGATGTCGTAAAACGTATGCAAGACTTAGGCGTTCAGGAATTCGACATTGCCGATACCATTGGGGTAGGCACGCCTCTTAAAACAGCGCGTTTACTGCAAGCGGTCGCTGAAATTATCCCTTTAGATCGCATCGCTGGGCATTTTCATGACACCTATGGTCAAGCGCTGGCCAATATCCTAGCCGCCCTTGACGTTGGCGTCCATATTTTCCATAGCTCAGTAGCAGGCTTGGGGGGCTGCCCTTATGCAAAAGGCGCCACAGGCAACGTTGCCACCGAAGACGTAGTCTACATGCTGCACGGTATGGGCATTCACACAGGTATAAACCTAGACGACTTGGTACAAACAGGTGCCTGGATTTCCGAACAAATCGGCAAACCCACCAACAGCCGTGCAGGCCGTGCATTATATTTAAAAAACACCTAGTTTATGAACCCAGCCCTAAGCCCTGAACAGCAACAGCTTTTACTTAGTCTCAATTTACCTATACGCGGGCGTTCTTGGCCTAAACCCATTGCACTGATGGCTTGGGCAGTTATTGCACTGATCGGGCTGCGTCTAGGTTTTATTGCAACGCACTATGGCGATCAAGTCGCCACTAGTATTATTGCCTGCGTGGTGCTCGCCTTTTGTGGCATGATTGTGGTGGCTTATTTTATGCTAGTAGGCCAAACCACTATTACGACGGCAGGCATCCAACAGGAATGGATTCTTAAACGCGAGCTACTTTGGCAAGATCTAAAGTTCGCCAAATTTGTGCCACTTTTTTTCTCAAAGCGTTTAATTTGTTTTACTAAGCGCGGGCGCCCTATCGTATTTCAGGGCGCAAGCCCCGAGCTACAGGTAGCGTTTGCACAAATAGCTTTAGCTCATCGGCGTCACATCTAACTATCTTATGGGTTATCGCGTTCACCAAACAAAGCCGAGCCAACACGTATATCTGTGGCGCCTTCGGCAATAGCCAACTCGAAATCGCTACTCATACCCATTGATAAGCGCTGGATATTAGCATGTCCTTGTGCCAAGGCCTGATCACGGAGCTGCCTTAGCTGAGCAAAACAACGTCGTACCTCGTTCGCGTCGTTGGTTTGGGTGGCCATGGTCATTAAACCTACCGGCTGCAGCCGATGGCATGACTTAATTTGCGTTAAAAAACCCAATAGCTCAGCGGGCTCTAGCCCAGATTTGCTGGCCTCACGTGCTGTTTTGACTTGAATAAAGACCCTTAAGCTACGCTGCTCGAGCTCGAGCCGTTGCTGTAGGGCCTGAGCCAAAGCCAGCCGGTCTAATGACTGTAGTTCGCTGGCATAGCGCGCAATCTCTTTGGCTTTATTGGTTTGAACATGCCCAATCATTACCCAATCTACATCAGAGCGAGTGAAGTGGCTGACGCGTTCACGTAAGTCTTGAGCGCGACTTTCCCCAAAACGGCGCAGACCTAAATCGATGGCCTGCTGTACGCGGTCATGACTAAAGGTTTTACTGACGGGTAATAGTCGGACGGTTGAAGCATCGCGTCCGGCTTGATCACACGCCTGTACGATGCGCTGCTGAATCGCCTGTAATTGCTGCTGCATGACTGCCCTATCTAAAGCTAAAACATCTATTTTACCAAAGCCCTGCTGATCGTTAAGCCCATTTGGGATCATCCAAACGATTAACACCTGCTTAACCCTAGATTTGCTGTGTTACAGGCATTTTTAGGTTATGCTCAAACTTGACATAACAGCGACACACACTACAATTTGCGCCTTATGTACAAAAAAATAGCGTTTTTTTAGGCCTGAAGTATCAATAAAACGTGACAATCATGCTTAATTAACGTTAAATTTATTTTTGCTGTTCAGTAGTAACAGCATTCTCTTTAAGGCGATACACCACACAACTCGTAGACCCAACTTTGCTGAATGGGTCTTATTGCCGTGGTTGTTTTTTGCTTCCCGTAGACCTCCGCATAACCGCAAGAGGATTGATTAATGAATCAGCCAACTCAACACGATCTACCTACTTACTTAAACCCCGACGATCTTGGTCCTTGGGGCATTTATTTAGAACAGGTGGAGCGTGTGACTCCCTATTTGGGTAAGCTGGGGAAGTGGGTTGAAACCCTTAAACGTCCTAAACGTATTTTGACCGTCGATGTTCCCGTAGAACTCGATAACGGAACGATTGCTCATTTCGAAGGTTACCGCGTCCAACACAATATGGCACGCGGTCCCGGAAAAGGGGGCGTACGTTATCACCAAGATGTCACCTTATCAGAAGTCATGGCCTTATCTGCCTGGATGTCTGTTAAGTGTGCTGCCGTAAATGTGCCTTTCGGAGGCGCAAAAGGTGGTATTCGTATCAACCCTCGCAACTACTCTCAAAAGGAGTTAGAACGTGTCACTCGCCGATACATCAGTGAAATAAGTCTGATTATCGGACCCGATCAGGACATTCCAGCTCCAGATGTTAATACAAATGGTCAAACCATGGCATGGATGATGGACACCTATGCCATGAAGACAGGTCACCTAGCCACCGGCGTTGTTACTGGCAAACCGATTTCTTTAGGCGGCAGCCTAGGTCGGGTCGAAGCCACAGGCCGTGGTGTATTCACAGTAGGCGTTGAAGCAGCGCGTGAATTAGGTTTGGATCTAACCGGTGCTCGCGTTGTTGTTCAGGGCTGTGGTAATGTGGGCGGCATTGCTGCGCTCTTATTCCACGAAGCCGGTGCTAAAGTCATCGCCCTTCAAGACCACACCGCCAGCATTTATGCTGAAAATGGTCTAGATGTTCCTACCATTTTAGCGAGCAATAACCCAAAAGTTGGTTTGGTCGGCAGTAATGCTGGCGAAATCATCAGTGCAGACGAATTCTGGGAATTAGAGTCAGACATTCTTATTCCTGCGGCTTTGGAAAACCAAATCACCGCAAACAATGCCGACCGTTTACGCACAAAAATTGTTATTGAGGGTGCCAATGGCCCTACTACTCCCGAGGCGGACGATATTCTGGCCAGCAAAGGCATCCTCGTCATCCCCGATGTGATTGCGAATGCCGGTGGTGTGACCGTTAGCTACTTCGAGTGGGCGCAAAACTTCTCCAGTTATTTCTGGGAGGAAGACGTGATTAACGAGCGTTTGGGCAAAATGATGCGCGAGGCTTATCAAGCCACCGCAGCCGTTGCTAAACAACACAACGTCACCTTGCGCACTGCCGCTTTTATTTCGGCCTGTAGCCGTATCCTAGAGGCTCGTGAGCTACGTGGCTTATACCCCTAAGCCCTCTACTGCGTCATAACGCATCAAAAACCGCCCTCTTGTCGGGATAATCCCGACAAGAAGGCGGTTTTAGTTCTAAAGCTGTTTATAATGTGTCTTTTAACTCTAAACCGCGGCCAAAACAGTGACCGTTTCAACTGATTCTGCTGCTTGCGCTGTGCAGGTACGTAATATCCATAAAGCCTTTGGCGACGTCGAGGTCCTTAAAGGCATCTCGTTTCATGCTCACCAAGGAGATGTGCTTTCTATTATTGGTGCTTCCGGTTCCGGAAAAAGCACGCTACTACGCTGTATCAATCATCTCGTCATCCCAGATCAGGGTGAGGTCCAAATTGGTAAAGACGTCTTACGTACACGCGCCAAGCGCAATGGCCAAATGGTCAGCTCAGATCCAAAGCTTCTTGAGCAGGTTCGTGCCCGTTTAGGCATGGTGTTTCAAAATTTTAATCTTTGGTCGCATCGCTCTGTACTGCACAATGTGATCGAAGGCCCCGTGCATGTAAAAAAAATTGCCAAGGCTCAAGCTACCGAATACGCTTTACACCTACTCGCTAAAGTCGGTCTTGCTCACAAGGCCGACGCCTATCCGTCTGAACTTTCCGGTGGACAACAACAGCGCGTTGCTATTGCACGTGCGCTGGCGATGGATCCTGATGTGATGCTCTTTGACGAACCCACTTCTGCTCTGGATCCAGAAATGGTGGGCGAGGTGCTACGCGTGATTCGTCAGCTTGCCGAAGAAGGCCGAACCATGATTCTGGTCACCCACGAGATGCAGTTTGCTCGCGAGGTCTCAAACCATGCTATTTTTATGCACAACGGCATATGCGAAGAGACTGGTGCGCCTGCAGATCTCTTTGGCAACCCTCAATCGGCGCGTCTACAACAGTTTTTACAACCTTTGGCTTAGGTTTAGGAGATCTAAATGAATATCAAAAAAACCCTAATCGGGGCAGGTTTAGCCCTGTTTAGTGTCGCGACCTTGGCGGCCACATCTTATAAAATTGGTACCGAAGGCGGCTACCCCCCTTGGTCTATGGTGGATGCTGCGGGTACGGTCACTGGTTTTGACGCCGATGTGGGTGCAGCCCTCTGTAAGCAACTGGATGCTGACTGTCAGTTTACCGTGCAGTCCTTCGACAGCCTTATCCCCTCGCTAAGCGCCAACCGCTTTGACTTAATTATCTCAGGTATGTCATACACCCCTGAGCGCGCCAAACGCATCAACTTCAGCTTGCCTTATGCCGTAGAAGACGCCATTTTTATCCTTAAAAACGACGCCGACGGTATCAAAGCTGGTTCGGCCGATGCTATTTACGATAGCCTCGAAGGCAAAACCATTGGTGTTCAGGGCGGCACTACCCACGGCGCATTTTTAGCCAAAGTTGCCCCTAAAGTCACTATCAAAGACTACGAGACACTGGATCAAATGCAAATTGACCTGGATGCGGGTCGTTTAGACGGCACGTTTGCGGATCTTACCTCTCAGTCTCGCTTCCTAAAGCAAATGAATAACAATGACTTTGCTCTAACAGAAACAGTCATTAAAGGTTCCTCAGACCCCGAGGTTCTAGGCTATGGTATTGCCATTGGTATTCACAAAGATAAAACTGACCTAAAAGAAAAAGTCGATGCTGCTTTGTGCAAACTTATCGAAGACGGCACGATCAAAACTGCTAGCCAAAAGTGGTTTGATATCGATATTACCAACTACGACGCTTGCAAATAATCACTAAATAGCCCATTACGATGCTGGAAACCTTATTACGCATCTTCAACGAAGGCTGGGGATGGATGTTTTTGCGTGGCCTTTCCATGACCTTATTTATTTCGGTCTTTGGGATGGCGTTAGGTGTCATCATCGGCGTTGCCGGTGCCAGCATCAAGCTGTACGGCCCGCGGTGGCTTAGCGGGCTTGTCAGCCTTTATACGACGATTACGCGTAGTATCCCCGAACTGCTTATTATTTATTTGCTTTTTTTTGGCTCAGTGCACTCGATGGCAGATTTGGGTGCATGGCTTCAAGCCGAAGACCTGATCAACAAGTGGTTTCCGGCTGCCATTGGCATCTTAGCCATCGGCTTAATTGCAGGCTCGTATAGCGTAGAGGTATTTCGCGGCGCTTTGCAAACGATTCCCGAAGGCCAAATCGAGGCGGCCAAGGCCATTGGTATGTCTCCCTTCATGCGTTTACGTCGTATTACCTTGCCGCAAATGGTGTGGTATGCCTTGCCAGGGTGTAATAACGTCTGGCAAACCGCACTTAAGGACACCGCATTGATTTCATTAGTCGGCTTAGTTGAAATTATGCGTGCCGCGCAACTGGGTGCTGCCGCTATGCGCGAACCCCTTGCCATGTATTTAATTGCTGGCTTTTTGTTTTTTATGATTGGTATAGGTAGCCAAGCTCTCTTTGTTGTGGCTGAGCGCCATTCAGGTAAAGGCATGAGGGCCGTCGTATGATGAGCTGGGACGAATTCAGTCACACGGTTAGCGTCCTTTGGAAAGGCTTTGGGCTGACGCTTTATATCGGTCTATGGGGCATTGGACTCTCTTTACTGGTGGGTGTCACCTTAGCCTTAATGCGTCTTTCGCCTAATCGTCTTTTTTCCAACTTTGCCTTTGTTTACAGTACCATTTTTCGAGGCACACCTTTATTGGTGCAGCTTTTTTTGCTGTATTACGGGGTGGGCATGATTGGCTGGGTTAAACACGTTCCATGGCTCTGGTGGCTATTTAGTGATGGCACCCGCACTGCTATTTTGGCTATTGCCCTAAATAGTGGGGCCTATGTAGGCGAAGTATTCCGCGGTGGCTTTCAGTCCGTACCTAAAGGCCAAATCGAGGCAGCCCAAGCCATTGGCATGAGCGCTTGGCAATGCTTTAAACGCGTTCGTTTACCTCTTGCAATTCGACAAGCCTTGCCAGCCTACAGCAATGAAATCGTAATTTGTATCAAAGGCACGAGCTTGGCCTCGACCATTGCGGTGCTTGAGCTCACCGGCTATGCTCGCCGTATTATGAGTCAAAACTATGCCATTGTTGAAACCTTTGTGATTGCAGGTTTGTTGTACTTGGCTATTAATTTCAGTTTGTTAGCTATTGTGCATGTGGTTGAACGCCAGCTTATGCACAAACGCGGTTAACACCCTGCTCAATCATAGCGTTTTAATAATAGCGCAAGTAATACGCTAGCTCATCTCGGCTAGCCTGCTGCGCCAAAGCCAATGCAACAAGCGTTCGCGCTGCTACCGCGTGCAACTGGTGCGCCGGCAAGGTATGAAACTGTGCATCTTGCTCAGAAGGGCTAACCGCACCATTCAAAATACGACTAGCTCGTACACATACTACATGGTGTTCATAACAGTACAACGCGCCCTCGCGTGCGGCAGGACTTAAGCTGCCATTCCCCAAGGTAGCAATTACCACGGCCCGGCTTCCCCCTTGTGCACAGGCTTTGTACAGACTAGGCTGGGCACCCACGTAATCCATCACAATATCGACTTGAGGTAACTGAGGCTGTGCCGGTAGATGCAACGTGCTCTGAACCCCAAATGGCCGACATGGCAGGGCATTAATATATACATTGCCTTGACTGACCAAGCCCACGGGGCCCATTGCAGGCGAACTAAATGCATCAGGCACCGAAGTATGGGTTTTTTGGACAAAGCGAGCACTATGCAGGGTGTCATTTAACAACACCAAGACCCCAACACCATGGGCTTCGGGGTGGCTAGCCACAAGCACTGCATTAAATAAGTTTAATGCGCCGTCGGCGCTTAGGGCCGATGCTGGGCGCATCGCCCCCGTCATCACCACCGGTTTGGTGCTTTTTAAACACCACTGCAATAGCAGCGCGGTTTCCTCTAAGGTATCGGTACCATGAGTAATTACCACTCCATCTATGTCATCACGCGCTATTACGTGCTGCACTTGAGTGATGAGCTGGTGCTGAAGCACAAAAGTCATATTACGGCTATCGATATGACACACCTCATGTACCTCGATATGCGCCAACTGCTCTAGCTCGGGCACGGCCCGAATCAACTGTTGGGCTGACTGATCTACCTGATAGTCCCCTAAGGTAGTTTGGGTAGATGCACTCGCTGCAATCGTGCCCCCTGTAGTCACAATAGCAATGCGTTTTAAGCTAGACATAGCAAGCTCCTAAAGAAAAAGAATGACGAAAAATGGGCCATCATGTTTTGGGTAAATAGCTTAAGCATTGTTGACTACAAAACTGACGCTGTTGCTGGCTAACCGGATCAATAAACGCAATAGAACGCGCTAACAATTGCAATGGCCGCGAGAAATCATCAGGTGCCAAAAAAGCTTGGCCAGGAGGGTAATAACTATCATTCAAGATAGGGATACCCATGCCTAGCAAATGCATACGTAGTTGGTGCTTGCGCCCCGTCATAGGATGCAAAATATAGTGTGATAACGGCCCTATTTGCTCGTCGTGCCAAGACTGGGCTACAGCAATTTGGGTTTGACTATTAGGGGGGCCTTTAGCCTCTTGCATTAAAAACTGCCCTTTAGGAGCAATCAACCGACTTTGATAACACAGGGGAAACTGCCAAGTCGGATGGGTAGCAGCAATTGCCTCGTATTGCTTATAAATTTTTTGCTCTTGGAATAAACGTTGGTAAGCCCCACGTAAACTCGGCGTACGACAAAATAATAAAACCCCAGCTGTTTCTCGATCTAGACGATGCAAAGGCGTAATCTGCGCCTCGTTGAAGTGCTGGCGGACTCGGACTAGTGCTGTCTGTGTTAGGTACTGTCCACCAGGCGTAGAGGCTAAAAAATGCGGCTTATCCACAGCAATAAGGTGCTTGTCGGCATACAAAATAGGCATCTCAAAGGGAACAAGGACCTCGTTGGGAACGGCTCGGTAATACCATAACCACTGGTTGGCTTGATAAGGATGGTGCTCACAGACGGGCTGCCCCGAGCTTGTGACAATATCACCTTGTGCTAAGCGTTGACGCAAATCGGCAGCAGCGACATGCGCAAAGCGCTCGAATAAAAAAGCGCCTATAGTAGCCCACTGACCAAGTGGTAGCCAGACGCGACTTGGAGCTACCCCGTTTTTAATAGGCAGAGGGGCTAATAGCCCCTCTGTGTTTTGCTTTACCGCGTTTTTCATACAGCCCCAATTTAACTACACCGACTGTCCCGGCTGTAAAATAGGTTGGGGTTCAGTGCGTAAACGAATGCCCTGACGCCACCAAACAAAGCCTATCAAGAATAAAGCCGGAAGAAAGAGTAAATACTCAGAAGGACGATCAGGATTGGGTTTTTGTACCGAGACCACATCCCACCCTTGTTCCCATCCTGAGCGACGTGCTTGGCTACCAAAGCCAACATTTGAAATTTGCACCCTATCGCCCAACGTCATTATACCCACTCCCATATCAGAGAGGCGTTTACGTCCGGCCTCAGGGCCACGTAAATCCGCAGCATCCCCAGGCAGTGCCCCAAGCGGTACGGCTACTGTTTTACTTAGCTCATCGCCCTCGATATTCATCCCCTCGATTTTAACTACTATGGGGTCGCCTGGTTTAAGATTTGCCGCTACCTCATAGATCTGCGAAGCGGGTACTGCCGTGTATTTGGGTGCAATATAATCCATAAACCAATCGGGGCGAAACATCATAAAGGTGACGAGTAAACACACAATAATTTCTAAAGCGGTTGAGCGTACACGCATCCACCCCATAGTGGCAGCAGCAAAAGCCAATGAACCCACAATAGCACCCGCCACCACCACAATTAACTCGAAGGGGCCGTCAATGCCTATCAACAAGAGTAATGGGTTAAATACAAACATAAAGGGCAGCACCGCGGTACGAATGGCGTATTTAAAGCCCTGTATGCCAATGCGTAAGGGGTCTTCGCCTGCAATGGCTGCTGCAGCAAACGTTGCCAACCCCACCGGTGGCGTAATATCGGCCATTAGGCCGTAATAGAACACAAACATATGTACGGCAATAAGTGGAATAACCAGCCCATTTTGCGCACCTAGCTCGACCACTACAGGCGCCATTAAAGTCGCCATCAATATATAGTTAGCGGTGGTCGGCATACCTAAACCTAAGACCAAACATACTACTGCCGTAAAGCCCAGCATAATGAGCACATTACCCATGGAGACCAGCTCGACAAAAGCTGTCATGCGTAGCCCTAACCCCGTTAGGGTAATAGCACCCACAATTAACCCTGCAGTACCACATGCTAGGGCAATACCAATCATGTTTCGGGCCCCTGCTTGTAAACCACCAAAAGTGTCTTTGAAGCCTTCGACTAAGGGGGCACGTATAGATTGTTTACGGAAAAAAGCCTGTAGCGGTTTGCGTGTGAACATGAGCACAATCATAGCGACCACCGCCCAAAATGCCGATAGGCCAGGCGAAAGGCGCTCGATGGTAAGACTCCATACTAAAATCCCGATGGGGATCA
The DNA here is from genome assembly GCF_011927625.1 of Paenalcaligenes hominis. Classification (GTDB taxonomy): domain Bacteria; phylum Pseudomonadota; class Gammaproteobacteria; order Burkholderiales; family Burkholderiaceae_B; genus Paenalcaligenes; species Paenalcaligenes hominis. Next base: position 305,649 of record NZ_JAATIZ010000003.1, on the reverse strand, counting down.
AGAAAAACAAACCGGTGCGCACGGTAGCCCATACCTCGGGACGCACTGGATCCGTCACACTGACAGTTTCAGGTAAGTCATCGTAGCGTGAAGCCATACCTACCAAACCCACATACAGCACCACCAACAAACTAACCAAAATACCGAATGCATACTGTGGTACCAACTGCTGTGCTCCCACCCCTACCCAGTAGACCAAAGCAATAACTATCGCTGTACCCGAAACGCCCATACCTATACGACTTATCTTTTGCAATAAGGTGCGCTCTTTGGCTACCCCTAGCATGGGCTGTATCCCTAGTTTTAAGGCCTCTAAGTGCACAATATAAAACAGAGAGATGTACGACAACATAGCCGGTAGCAAAGCATGTTTAATAATTTCCGTGTACGGAATGCCTACGTATTCAATCATCAAAAAAGCAGCAGCCCCCATGACAGGAGGCATAATCTGACCATCGGCCGATGCCGCTGTTTCGATCGCGCCGGCTCGCACCCCGCCATAGCCAGCACGTTTCATGAGGGGGATAGTGAAAATACCTGTGGTCACTACGTTTGCGGTTGACGAAGCCGACACCATTCCGTTAACCGCTGACGACATGACCGCCACCTTTGCTGGCCCGCCACGTAAATGCCCCAACAGTGAAAAAGAGACTTGCATCATGTAGTTACCCGCCCCACAACGGTCTAGCAGAGAGCCCAACATGACAAAAATAAAGATATAAGACACCGAGACACCCAGTGCAACGCCAAATACCCCTTCGGTGGTTAGCCACATATGCGACGCCAAGCGTTCTATCGATGCACCGCGGTGCGCCAAGGCGTCGGGTAACCACGGCCCCAAAAACACATATAAAATAACCACAGCACCCAGTGCCGTCATAGGTGCCCCCAAAGCGCGGCGAGTGGCCTCGAGCAACAACATCAACCCAATACTGGCAGTGACTACATCCGTGGTGGTGGGAATACCTGGGCGCAAGGCCAGATCTTTATAAAATAAGAATAAATAAGCACCACAAAACCCTGCTAGTAAAGCCAAAATCCAATCATAGATCGGAATGCGTTCACGATTGGATTTTTTACTAGCAGGAAAAGCCACGTAAGCCAAAAACATGGCGATACCTAGATGCAGTGCTCTGGCTTCGGTATCGTTAAAAATAGCGAAATGAAAAGTAAAAGGAAGCGGAGATGCATACCACAACTGAAAAAATGCCCAACATAACGCCACAGCAAAAACAATGGCGCCAAATACACCTGTTGTTGTGCGGCCGCCGCGGTCAACTTCCTCGACCAGCTGTTGCAGTTCGTGTTCGATAGGCGTGGTGCTCATAGTACATCCTTTAAACAGTTAGACGCACGGCTAGGTAATACGGGCTGCCTTTTTAGGGCAGCCCGCTAGCGACTTGAGGTTGGCGCTGAAGCTTTAGCAGAAGGCTATGCCAAAGCGCGCACTAAATGGCATTAGAGTAGACCTTGCTCTTTGTAGAATTTTTCGGCGCCAGGATGTAACGGCGCAGACAAACCATTTTTTACCATGTCTTCTTTGACCAAGTGACTCAACGCAGGGTGTAAACGTTTGAAGTCTTCAAAGTTATTAAAGACAGCTTTAACTACCTCGTAGACCACGGCATCGTCAACGTCTTCGGATGTAACAAAAGTAGCTAGTACCCCATAGGTAGGAACATTGTCTGGATTGCCGGGGTACAAACCACCGGGAATTTCAACTTTGGCGTAATAGGGATACTTTTCGACAAGACCATCCACGGCTTCACCTGTTAATGGCACAATTTTGGCGCCACATGTGGTGGTGGGGTCTTGGATGTTAGCCGATGGGTGACCTACCCCATAAAAGAACCCGTCAATTTTGCCATCGCACAGAGCCTGACCGTGCTCGTCAGGGCGTAGCTCGGAAGCCAAGGAGAAAAAACTATTGTCTGTGCCCATAGCAGCTAACAGCTGCTCCATAGAGGCGCGGGTGCCCGAACCGGGGTTGCCCACGTTAAATCGTTTGCCTTTTAGGTCAGTAAATTGTTTTACCCCACTGTCTTTACCCGCCACCACTGTAAAGGGCTCGGGATGGATAGAGAACACCGAACGTAATTTTTTGTATGCTCCTGAGTCCGTAAACTGACCCTCGCCATTATAGGCGTTGTAACCGACATCGGATTGCACTACACCCAGATCAAGCTCGCCAGCTTTGATGGTGTTGACGTTGAAAACAGAGCCACCCGTGGACTCGACCGAGCAGCGCACGCCATGGTCGGCGCGGTCTTTGTTAACTAGACGACAAATTGCGCCCCCGGCGGCATAGTAAACGCCGGTTACCCCCCCTGTACCAATACTGACAAATTTTTGTTGGGCAGCGACAGGTAAAGGCGCCAACATCATGGAACATAGCGCAGCGCCTAGGGTTAAGGTTGTGCCTTTAGCACGCATGTATTGGGTAAAATATTTACGCATTATGTTCTCCTTGGGTAGCGACGAGTTTCGCCGTCTTACTATAAGTTGTTTTAATATTACACCTTAACTACGGAAACGAACGGGGGAGTTACCCTATGCATTTCGCCCAAGAAAAAATAAAAAAACTGCCTCAACCCTTTGATTTACAAAGTCTTGAGGCAGTTTTTTGCTTTTTCCGTGCAGTTGATTTATCAAATCGCGCGGAAAACCCCGCCGTTCAGGGCGGGGAGGATGTCAAAAAATACGTTTAACCGTACAGAAATCGGTTCTGGCAGGGTCATCTTAAGCGTTGCGCTTTACCCCAAAACAATGTTCTAGGCCAGGAAACTGACCCCCACGCACCTCGTCGGCATAGCGCTGGGCGGCTTCTTGGATAACAGCGCCTACGTCTGCGTAGGGCTTTGCAAAACGTGGGATACGCCCGCCACTAAGCCCTAGTATGTCTTCGGTTACTAACACCTGACCATCACACGCTGGCGATGCGCCAATGCCAATGGTGGGTATTTCTAACTCTTCGGTAATACGGCGTCCGAGTGATTCGGCCACCCCTTCAAGTACTACAGCAAAAGCCCCTGCAGCCTGATGGGCTTTGGCATCGTCTAAAATACGTTGCGCGGCCTCGTCGTTCATGCCTTGGGCTTTAAACCCGCCCATCGTGTTCACATACTGAGGCATTAACCCCACGTGTGCTAGCACCGGTACACCGCGCTCAACCAAGAAACGCGTCGTATCAGCGAGAGCAATGCCCCCTTCTATTTTCACTGCTGATGCTCTACTGCGCGATAGTAAAAAGGCTGCATTTTCAAATGCCTGCTGTGGTGACACCTGATAGCTGCCAAAGGGCATATCAATGACGACACAGGCTTGCTGAGTCGCATTCACGACTGCTGCACCGTGATCGGCCATTTGTTGTAGAGTAATGCTTAAGGTATCAGGCATGCCATAGCCGACCATAGCGGTCGAGTCACCGACTAAAATCAAATCCAAAGCCGGATCAATCAAGCGCGCAATAGGGGCAATATACGCGGTTAAACAAACAATTTTTTTATTGCCCTTATACGCCATAAGTTCGGGTACGCTACGGCGTTTGACTTCACTATGTACACTCATTCCAACCCTCTTTAATAAACGAAAACAAAAAACAAACTGGAGCTTTTTTATGCAACTTAGCCCTTTAGTTCACTTTTATAACGGTCACTCTGCGCCTCAGTTAGGTTTTGGTGTTTGGCAAATTCCTAACGAGCAAACGGCGGATGCCGTACAAGCGGCGCTGGAAACGGGCTACCGTTTAATTGACACCGCTGCGATTTATGAAAATGAACAAGGCGTGGGCGCTGGCCTAGCTACGAGTGGACTGACTAGACAAGACTATTTTGTCACCACCAAAGTCTGGAACGACAGCCATGGCTCTGAAGCGACTCGCGTTGCTTTTTTTAATAGCCTAGAGCGCCTGAATTTGGACTACGTCGATATGTATTTGATCCACTGGCCCGTGCCAAAAAACAATCTGTTCGTAGAAACATGGGAAACACTTAGGCAGCTGCGTGATGAAGGGTTAATTAAACACATTGGTGTGTGTAATTTCAACGCTAATCACTTAGATACATTGATCAAAGAAACGGGTGAAAAACCGGTGGTTAACCAAATTGAGTTACACCCTGGTTTTCAACAGCACGCCATGCGTGAATATAATGCGAGTCACCAAATTCAAACACAAGCCTGGAGCCCAATGGGATTAGGTACGCTCTGGGATAACCCGACTTTAACGGAAATTGCCCAAAAGCACCAACGAAATGTCGGCCAGATTATGCTGCGCTGGCAACTAGAGCTGGGCAATATGGTGATTAGTAAAAGCGTTAGTCCTGAACGCATCCGTAGTAATTTTGATGTATTGAATTTTCGCTTGGATGCGCACGACATGGCTGCTATTGCCGCATTAGATCAGGAACAAGGCCGTTTGGGCCCTGACCCTGAACTGTTTCGTTTACCTAAAGCGCTTTAGGCATCGGCAGGCGGCTCGGTGGGCTGTCCAGCCTGACGGGCCGCTTTAGACACGCATACAAAAATAATTGGCATTAAAGCAAAACACAACAGTAACCACGATGCCGAGCGCTGAGCACCCGCTAGCGTGCCGGTATTAAACCCTGCCGATGTCGTGATCATGCCAGCTAAAGCAGCACCAATAGACATGGCATACATTTGCAATGTGGTGATGGCCGCTGAGGCCATGTTTTCCTGCCCCGGTTGGGTAGATAAGAAAACTCGGGTCGATAGATGCGGCCAAATCATCCCCACCCCTAGCCCCACACCAAATAAAGGAATGAACATCACCCATGTCATATGGTGATGTAGGCTGAGCGCCTGCCAAGGCATTAGCACCCCTAAGATAGCCAAACATAAGGCGGAAAGCAGCGGCGAAATAATCAACAACTTGTTCGCAAACTGACGACTACGGCCTGACATTAAAATAGAGCCGGTCGTCCACCCCGCTGACATCAGTGCTGTCATGTAGCCCGCCGCAAAGGGACGAATACCGTGAATATGCTGTAAAAAATACGGAATAAAGACTTCGCTAGTGACCCCGATACTCATTAAGCCAATGCCCGCGTATAAACTACCTAGCGGCTGTTTTAAGGAGTAGGTGCCCGAAGGAAATAATGGGTTATTGCCGTTTAAATCATCGCGCGCGATGCCGTATATAATGCTAACGACTACCACCAAGCACAGCATCATCAAGGGCCAAGAGGTCGTTAAACTGCCAAAGGACAGCACCAACACCGATAAGGTAAGTAATACAATTTTTAAAATAGGTGTCTGTACAAGGCGCGACTCACGCTGCTCTTGCTTTGTTTTGAGTTGTGAGTTAACCAGTAAAGCCACGCCCACCGCTACCGGAACCGTAGACCAAAAAGCCAAGCGCCACGCCCCACTTTCTGCAAAAATGCCCCCTACTGCGGGGCCAGCCAACGTAGCTACCCCCCACATACTGGAAATAAGTGCCATGGTGCGCGGCCAGAATCGCGGCGCGAACACCATACGCACGGAAGCAAAGCTAAGCCCTAATAACAACCCACCACCTAGACCTTGTATAGTACGTGCAACCAGCAGTAAGGTCATAGAGGGAGTCATGGCTGCGCCCATCGAACCAAGAATAAAAATTAAAATGGCGCTGAGGTATGAACTACGTAAGCCCAAGCGCGCAATAGCACTTGAAGACAAGGCTGAGCCTAAAATCGAGGCGGCTATGAAAAGCGTGGTATTCCATGCATAGTACTCAAGCCCACCTAAGTCTTGGACGACTGAAGGCATAATGGTGGTAACGATATACACATTAATAGCATGCACCACCACACCGCCACATAAAGCGACGGCACGAATACCATTTTTACCAGAAAATAGCTCAGACCACGAAGCGGTTTGCTGAGACGTTGACATGGGCGGCCCTTAACCAATACGCATTAATGAAAACAAGCTGTATTTTAATACAGGCCAGCCCTTAACGCACAGAAAGACCTTAAAACCATGAGTACCTGTGGTTATAGTGAGTTAAGCCTGCATCAACACCACAGCTAGAATCAAAATCGCCAGCCCCAATACAATGGTGCGATTCATAGGTTGACCTAAAAAAAACCAGGTCGCAACCGCCGTGCCAGCAATCGACAACACCCCCCACACGGTGTACGCCACAATTAAAGGCATACCCTGAACAGCGAGCGCCAGAAACGCAAAGGCGGCCATAATTAACACCACAGCCAGCACACCCCAACGCTTTTTCTTAAAGCCATCTGAGACGCTTAACGCCATATTAGCCAAAATATCGAGCACGACGGAGCCGAGCAAGTAGGCAACGTAGAGACTCACACCGCCTCCTGTACTGCCTCATCTGCTTGGTGATAGCCATGGTGCACCACCATAATGCCTATCAATGACAGCACAATGCCAACTAACTGTAAGGGGGAAATTTGCTCTTGGAGCCAAAGAAAAGAAACGCCAGTGATAAGTACCATGCCTAGACCTTCCCAGGCGGCATTAGCAAAGGTAACGGAGATCCGTCGTGTGGCTTGACTGAGTAGTAAGTAAGAAATACCTACTGTAGACATAGCGATAAGGGTACCCATTAGGACATGCCCTTCACTACTAAAAACTTTCATTAACGAGGTGCCTAAGACCTCACCTACAATAGCTAGCGTCAAAAAGACCCAATGCATAAAAAACGTCCGACTACAGAACGCTCCATAAAATGAACATATATCTATGCTAAAAGATTTTTATTATTTGATAAAATCTCTGAGCATCAAATAAATTGTCACTAAAGGTAGGCTATGCGTATTGAGCATATAGAATATTTTGTAGAAACAGCACGGTTGGGGTCGATTGTTAAAGCCGCTGCTAGCCTAGGGCGCCAGCGCAGCACAGTGAGCATGGCCATCGCCGCCCTAGAGGACGAGCTTGGGGTCGCGTTGTTTGATCGCACTGGAAACAGTTTGGAATTATCCGCTCTAGGGGAAAGTATTCTTGAGGATTGCCACCGTCTACTTAGCCTGCATTTGGGAATAAAACAACGCTGTTTAATTGGGGATCACTCGCAGCGCCAAGAATTACGCATTGGTCGAGACGATGCCCTTTCAGAAACCTTTTGGCGGCAAATTATTCTGCAATTACGCCAGCGCTATCCCCATTTAAGTCTAAGCATGCGTTTTGCCTCCTCCGATGAATTACCCGACCTGGTACGACAACAGCAGCTTGACATTGCCTATGGCCTAACAGAAAACCTCTACGACCCGGCTGAAGGACTATATAGACGGATTGTAGGCAGAATTACCATGCGCATGATGATTGCGCATAATCACCCCTTAAGCCTTTTGCAACACGTAACAGACAGGGATTTACGTTCATTAGCGCAAATAACCTATATGGATAGCTCTAATCAAGAACGCTTTCATATGGAGCATGTGGGTAGTGAGCGCATCGCCCTGAGTAGTTTTGAGTTAGTTAGGGATGCAATTCGCGATGGGCTAGGATGGGGCTATGTCCCTGAACCCTTACTGCAGTTAGAACAGCGTGACGCCCAAGAATTAACGCCACTGCGTCATGGTTTGATGGTGACGGGCTACCCGTATTTAGTTTACAGCCGCGAAACCTTACTGAGTCCCGCACGCCAATCTCATCTTTTATCAGAGGTAAATGATCTGGTGGCTCAGGCCATGCAACAATTAGGCGCCCAAGCCTAATACATACACTAAAAAAAACCCTCCCGGGGAGGGAGGGCAAATCTTTGAATGTTGGGGCACATTCAACGCCTGACTCTTGGGTAAGGAGAAGCCAAGACAGGCTACCAACTACTAGGCTTACAGCTACAAGGGGTTTAACTAGTAGTCGGTAGTAATTAGTCTAGTGGAAATAAAAAGAGTTCCAAAAAAGAAATGAAACGCTTTGTAAAGCCATTTATTAGGCAACCTGGGCCTCGAGAAAACCACGTAACTTTTTCAGGGCAGCGGTTTCAATTTGTCGGATACGCTCGGCTGAGACCCCGTATTCGGCAGCCAGCTCGTGCAAGGTAGGACCGCGGTCGTCTTGAAGCCAGCGGGATTCAATAATATGTTTAGAACGATCGTCTAGACGAGCCAAGGCGGTTTCTAGGCCTGGGCCTTGTAATTGGACTTGAGCGCGTTGTGCTAAGACATTGGAAGGCTCGAGTTCGCCTTCATCGGATAAGTAAGAAATAGGGGCAAAAACGGCATCGTCATCGTCATTGCCGTAAGGGGCCTCGAGAGCCATTTCCGCACCCGACATGCGTAGCTCCATTTCGGCTACGTCTTGGGGTCGAACGTTTAGCTCGCGTGCGATGCTATCGACTTGTTCAGGGTCTAGCGTTTGCCCGTCTTCGGGCGACATACGACGCAAGTTAAAAAACAGTTTACGTTGGGCTTTAGTGGTTGCTACTTTAACTAAACGCCAATTGCGAATGACGTACTCGTGAATTTCGGCTTTGATCCAGTGCACTGCAAAAGACACCAATCGTACACCACGATCTGGGTCAAAACGCTTAACTGCTTTCATGAGGCCAATATTGCCCTCTTGGATGAGGTCTGCATGGGGAAGGCCGTATCCAAGGTATTGACGCGCAATTGACACCACCAAACGTAAGTGCGACATGATCAGCTGGCGAGCCGCGTCGAGGTCGCCGTCTTTTTGGAGACGACGGCCTAAGTCTTGTTCTAGCTCTGCGCTGAGCATGGGCTGTTGATTTACTGCCGTAATATAGGCTTCGATGGTACCCAACGCGCCGGGGTTAGATACCGCTGCTGCCAGTTGTTGATTCGGTAGAGCCAATGTGGTTGTACCTTGGGTCATATCGTTTCCTATAAAATGATGAGTTGATTTCAAATAACACACCAAATAATAATTGTCTAACATTACGATTTTAGCATTGTATTGTGGTGAGTGCTAATACTCATTACTAAAACCAATTTACACTGTATTTGAGCAAAAAACGCGCATAAAGTTCCCTTTTAAGCCAAATTTTATGTTTTTTTACATCTTTTGTTATTTTGCATGCATGTGGCTTTTTATGAACAAAAAAGCCGAACCAGTGGTTCGGCTTTATGGGTAAACCTAGGTAACTAGGCCATTAACTGCTGGGCGTGGTGCTCAATATGATCTTTAATAAAGGTCATAATGAAAAAGTACCCGTGGTCATAGCCCTCGTGACGGCGCAGTGTTAATGGCTGCCCTACCTGAGCACAAGCTGCCTCGAACAAATGCGGATGCAATTCGCGTTCGAGGAACTGATCCGCTAAGCCTTGATCGACTAAAATGCCTTGTGGGTATGGCACTGTAGTCTGAGCTTGCATTAAGTCGCTGGCATCGTGTTCTTTCCAGAGCTCTCGATCTGTGCCCAAATACCCTGTGAAGGCTTTTTCACCCCAAGGGCATTGTGTAGGCGCCGCAATCGGTGCAAATGCAGACACTGACTTGAACTTATCCTGATGGCGTAGAGCTAAAACTAATGCCCCATGCCCACCCATTGAGTGACCAAAAATACCTACCCGTTCGGCATCACCGGGAAGCTCCGTCGTGACGATACGAAATAGCTCGTCTGTGACATAGGACTCCATACGATAATGCTGGGCGAAATCTGGCGTGGTCGCATCCACATAAAAGCCTGCGCCGGTACCGAAATCCCAGTTGTCGTCTTCGCCCGGTGCGCCTGCACCACGAGGACTGGTATCGGGAGCAACCAAAATCAGGCCATGCTCGGCAGCATATTGCTGCGCACACGCTTTGGTTGTAAAGGTGTCTTCGGTGCAGGTCAAGCCAGCCAAATAAATTAATACGGGGCGTTTAATGGCCCCCATTGGCTGCCCTGACTCGGACTTGGCCGAAGTGGCTTCGGTGTGTTCGGGTAAAAACACCGAAAACTTCATCGGTAACCCAATGGTTTCAGATTGATGCTGGTAATAGCGCTGCCAGCCACCATGACAACGGTGCTCGCTGACTAACTCTAAACTCACAGTCATTAAAACCTCCTTAGAACATCACCACAGAACGAATGGACTCGCCGCGCTTCATCATTTCAAAGCCTTCGTTGATTTGATCTAAGCGAAGGTGGTGCGTGATTAAATCGTCAATATTAATTTTGCCATCCATGTACCAATCTACAATTTTCGGTACATCAGTACGGCCGCGTGCGCCCCCAAAAGCAGAGCCTTTCCAAACGCGTCCTGTGACTAATTGGAAAGGACGAGTGGAGATTTCTTTGCCGGCTTCGGCCACACCAATAATAATGGACTGACCCCAACCACGGTGACAACACTCAAGGGCTTGACGCATCACATCGGTATTACCTACACACTCGAAAGAGTAATCGGCACCACCATCTGTTAGCTGAATAATGTGATCCACCACATTTTCCACCTCGTTGGGGTTTACAAAGTGAGTCATACCAAACTTGCGAGCCATTTCCTCGCGATCTGGGTTAAGGTCAACACCAATAATCTTGTCTGCACCAACCATTTTGGCGCCCTGAATGACGTTTAGACCAATCCCACCTAACCCAAACACGACGACGTTTGCCCCTGCCTCTACGTTGGCGGTGAACAAAACAGCACCTAAACCCGTGGTAACCCCACAGCCGATATAACAGACCTTGTCGAACGGAGCATCGTCGCGAATTTTTGCTAGGGCAATTTCTGGCACTACGATGTGGTTAGCAAAGGTAGACGTTCCCATGTAATGGTGAATAGGTTGGCCATCAATACTAAAGCGTGAGGTGCCGTCAGGCATCACCCCTTTACCTTGGGTAGCGCGAATGGCTGTACACAAGTTGGTCTTTTGGGATAAGCACGATTTACACTGACGACATTCGGGGGTGTAAAGAGGAATCACATGATCGCCGGGCTTTAAGTTGGTGACGCCTGGTCCGACCTCGACCACCACCCCAGCCCCCTCGTGGCCAAGAATAGCTGGGAACAAGCCTTCAGGGTCAGCCCCTGACAATGTATACAAGTCTGTATGGCAGAGACCGGTTGCTTTTACCTCGACCACTACCTCGCCAAACTTGGGCGCATCAAGCATGACATCTTCAATTGTTAAGGGCGCGCCCGCTTTCCAGGCAACCGCTGCTTTGGTTTTAATCATATATCCCCCCATGTGGTAAACGTCAAAAGCGACAGTGTGGTGTTAGCACTGTCGTTCATAAATTAAAATTGTAGGCTGTACAGTCTAGTACACTGCACTATCCCCCCTATTACACAAGGCTTTACGATTAAAACCTTGGTAGAACACAGGCGAAGCTGACAATAGAGAGGCCTTAGCTTTAGTGTTTTTATTGTCCCCATACTGTGTGTTATCTGAAACTAGAGGCTTATAGTCAATCTAGCAAGCATCCATAGCTGTTTGCTGTAGACCAACACAGCCTAGGGTTGCTGTCATCATAGCGAACAACCGCTCAAAACAAATCACTATATAGTTTAGATTTGCTAAATGATGATGTAGTTAAGGCAGCTCTAGCTCGGCTACGATAGGCGCATGGTCTGAAATTTGAGTCCAAGGCGTGCCGCTAAGTACCCGTGCACTGCGCACGGCAAAACCACGTTGATAAATACGATCAAGGCGTAGCCAGGGAAACACAGCCGGAAAGGTGCGCGGAGGCGGCACCATACGTGCCCCACCTGTGGCGCTGATCTCTGGAACAATAGGCCTCGCAGTTTGATGACTGTCAAAGCCCTGTTGACGCATCCAATTTAATGGTTTTTTTAATTTAAAGCGCTTGCGCTGATCGCCATCGGGCGAGAATGCAAACACCTCGTAAAGGTTCAGTTGCTCGACAAATAAAGGCGCTAATTTATTAGACCAGTCGTTAAAGTCGCCTGCGATAATCAAGGGTGCATCGCTAGGTACCATTTCCTTGATGCGCTCTAATAAGGCTTGGGTTTGACGCGTTCTGCCTGAGCCAAACAGACCTAAATGCACCACAATGCAATGCACCGCTTGGTTGTTAATTTCAACCACTACATGCAATAGGCCGCGTTGCTCGAGACGATGGTCTGAGACATCTTGGTTTTCGTATTTCAGAATGGGATAGCACGACAGCAACGCATTGCCATGATCGGTGTGTTCGCGGATCGCATTGCAGCCATAGACAGGCTGCATGCTGAGGGCCGCAGCTAAGGACTCGTGCTGCGCGTCCAGTGTTCCTCGTAGTTCGTTACGCCCCTGCACCTCTTGGAGAAACAAGAGATCGGGCGCTAGTTTATATAAACTGAGCTTTAGATCGGCAAGGGATTCGCGATTGCCTGTGGCAGACCTTCCCTTGTGAATGTTGTAACTGATTACTCGAACAATGGACACGCGCTCTCCTTAGACGGTAGGTTTAGGCTCCGTAGGACGTAAACGAATATGCAACTCTTTGAGCTGTTTTTCATCTACGGCGGATGGAGCTTGAGTGAGTAAGCACTGGGCACGCTGCGTTTTAGGGAATGCAATGACATCACGAATGGAATCGGCCCCTGCCATCATGGTAACCATGCGGTCTAAACCAAACGCAACACCACCATGAGGTGGCGCACCGTATTGCAACGCGTCAAGCAGGAAGCCAAACTTTTCACGTGCCTCGTCGGCATCAATACCTAGCGCAGCAAATACCTTGCTTTGTACATCGGCGCGGTGAATACGTACAGAACCGCCCCCCATTTCCCAACCATTTAACACCATATCATAGGCTTTGGCCAAAACACGCTGTGGTTCGGTTTCAAGTAGGTCTTCATGCCCGTCTTTGGGGCTGGTAAATGGGTGGTGGGCTGCCACGTAACGTTTGTCTTCGGCATCGTATTCGAACATGGGGAAGTCAACCACCCAAAGGGGCTTCCAACCGGCTTCGAACAAGCCATTTTTACGGCCGAGTTCGCTGTGACCAATTTTAATGCGTAATGCGCCAATGGCATCATTCACTACGTTTTTCTTGTCGGCGCCAAAGAAAATTAAATCGCCGTCTTGAGCACCAGTACGCTCGATAAGCTGCTTTAGGGCGGCTTCGTGAATGTTTTTCACAATGGGCGACTGTAAGCCACCAGGGATATCGGTATGGTCGTTGACTTTGATGTAGGCTAAGCCTTTAGCGCCATAAATGCCTACAAATTTCGTGTAGGCATCAATTTCGCTACGTGTTAGCTCGCCACCGCCAGGTACGCGTAATGCAACCACGCGGCTATTAGGATCGTTAGCCGGTGCAGAAAACACTTTGAAATCCACGTCGGCCATTAAATCAGCCACGTCAGTAAATTCTAGGTTTACGCGTAAATCGGGCTTGTCAGAGCCAAAACGGTGCATGGCTTCCTGCCACGTCATGGTAGGAAATGGATTGGGAAGCTCTACCTGAAGCACATTTTTGAACACATGCCGAACCATGTCTTCGAAAATGGCACGGATTTCAACTTCATTTAGGAAGGAAACCTCGCAATCGATTTGAGTGAACTCGGGCTGACGGTCAGCACGTAGGTCTTCGTCGCGAAAGCATTTTGTGATTTGGTAGTAACGATCAAACCCAGACACCATCAGCATTTGTTTAAAAAGCTGGGGGGATTGGGGTAAAGCAAAGAACTCGCCAGCATTCACCCGGGATGGCACGAGGTAGTCGCGTGCACCCTCGGGCGTGCTTTTGGTGAGCATAGGCGTTTCTACGTCGATAAAACCGAGGTCATCGAGGTAGCCACGCACAGCACGAGTAACTTGATGACGCAGCATCAGGTTTTTTTGCATTTGTGGGCGGCGTAAGTCTAAGACACGGTGCGTAAGACGTGTGGTTTCGGACAAATTATCGTCGTCAAGCTGGAACGCGGGTGTGACTGACGGATTAAGAATTTCGATTTCAGTACAAACGACTTCGACCTGACCTGAGGGCAAATCGGGGTTCACTGTGCCTTCGGGACGCTCGCGTACTTCGCCTGTGATACGCAAACAGAATTCGTTGCGAATGCGCTCAGCGGCTGCAAACATGTCGGCATTTTCCGGATTGACCACCACTTGTGCGAGCCCTGCACGGTCTCTTAAGTCAATAAAAATCACACCACCATGATCGCGTCGGCGGTGCACCCAACCAAATAATGTGACGGTTTGACCCAAGTATTGGGTGTTTAAATCGCCGGTGTAGCAGGTACGCATCTAGGATGACTCCAGTAAACGTTAAAAATATATAGGATGAAAAGGGCGCTAAGCGCCCTTGGATATTAGTCTGCAGAACCCGATGCAGCACCCCCTGACGATTTGGGGCCATCGCGAAAATCGGTCACATACCATCCGTCGCCTTTAAGCTGAAAACCGGCAGCAGTGATTTGTTTTTCGTAAGTAGGCTGATGACACGTTGGACACTGTGTTAATACAGGATCAGACATCTTTTGTAGAACATCCTGCTCGTGACCACAGTCACTGCATTTATAAGCATAAATAGGCACGACCTAATCAATCCTATAAATCAATAATTAATATAACAAACTCACATTCTTTAATTTTAACGTGTTTGCGCCCGTTACGTATAGCGTTACGGCGCGCAAACCCTGTCTTTTAAACAAAAGAGGTGGGTAATAAGAACATAACGGCTGCAATCAATGTGGGGACAGCAGCGGCTAAAAGCAAGCGTAAAGGCGAAATGGCCCCATCGGGGAATGTGCTTTTTAAGATGGAAAAGCCAGCCGGGTTAGGCGCATTCGCAATAACCGTTAACCCACCCCCTGTGACGGCACCAGCCACCAACATATAGCGCCATAGATCGCTCGTTCCTTCGACTAATGAACCCAGGTACGTTAGAGCGGCATTATCTGTAATCGCTGTTAAGGCGGTCGAGCCCGCAAACAAGGCGTAGGGAGACAGGCCACCGAGTAGGTCTTGAAGCCACCATTTTTGTAAGCCACCAAGCACCACTAAGCCAGCCAAGAAGAAACCCACCATCAGCCCTTCGCGGATCATTAATGGATTTTGATACTGACTATAGGCGGTTGAGTACCCAATGAACATCATGAGCAAGCCCAAGAAAATAATGGGATGGTGCGAAGCCAAGACAATACATAACAAAAAGACTAAATGGATCGCCATCACCACTAAAGGAACGTTAGGGCGAGCGCTGGCTGTTTGCTCGGGCACTGACTCTGGGGCTTCGGTTAAGGCACAACGACAGATTAGGGTTAATAACCCAGCATTGATAAATACCGCCACAGCAGCACGCCACCCAAAGTGGGTCGCCATAAAGGGGGTATCCCAACCAAAGGTTTGAGCCACCATCAAGACGGGAGGCGCTGCATAGGCAGTTAACACACCACCAATAGAAATATTAACAAACAGCACACCTAGCGTAAGGTATTTAAAGCCCGCTCGGCCACTACGTTTAAAGTATTGATCGCGAAGCAATAATGCCGCTAAGGTCATGGCGGCGGGTTCGGTAATGAGCGAGCCGGCCAAAGGCACAAAGGACATGGTGACAAAAAACATGGCGTATTCGTTGCGCAATGGCATGATGCGCGCAATGACTTTGACTAGGCTTGACACCATTTCCAAAATCGGACGGCTAGCGGCTACCACCATAATTGCAAACACAAAGGCTGGCTCGGTGAAATTGCGCGTGTCCATGTATTCAACGGCTTGATTTAAACCAATAAAGGCCGCCACCAAGACGACTAGAACAAATGCCCATACCCCGAAAACGGCTTCGACTTCGGACAATAAATGCCACAGACCCGAATGTGCCCCCCCTTTGTTTGCTAAACGGGCAAACACAGGCACTGAAAAAGTATGAACAATAGCTATTGCAAACAGAACGGTTGCAAGAATTTCCATTGTGGTTGGCATAATCTACCTTCTTTTTTTATGACGCTTAGAGTGTAAGCGGAAAATCTAACTCTTATGTCACAGCTAAAACAGTAAAACTGGCGCTATTTTACACGTCTATGCGTTTGCGCCTACTTTTAAAGCCAAGTTTTACAGTAATGTGCCACCTAAAGCGGCAACAACCAATAAAACCCCTACTGTCATGTTGGCTCTGAATAAAGGCAACCCCAGTTCGCGCCTTTGAGGATCGAATTGCTTAATTTGCCATGCTAAATGCATGCCAATGGCCGCCATGACCACAAAGTAGGCCCAGCTCATGCCCATGGCGTATCCCGCCCAAAGCCAGAGCACCATCGTGACAGCATAAAAGCCCCCTAGCCATTGCTTGCCTTGGTCACCAAAGCGGATGGCGGCAGACTTTAACCCGAGTTTGAGGTCGTCTTCCATGTCGATATAACCGTAAATGGCATCGTAAGCAATCTGCCACGTGACCGCCCCTAACCACATGGCAATAGCAGCCAAAGGCAAGGCGTTTTGTGTGTCTGACCATGCCATTAACATACCCCAATTAAACGCAATGCCTAGTACGGCTTGGGGCCAGTGCGTAAAGCGTTTACATAAGGGATACACCACGATAAACGGCACCAACAGCAAGGCTAACCAACGACTGAATTCATTTATAGCCAGTAATAGCAATGCGCCAATCATGAGCTGCACAAAGACGAAGATCAATGCATTACGTAAGCTAAGTTGCCCGCTGGTCAAGGGTCTAAAACGGGTGCGCTCGACCTGATGATCAAAATCACGATCAAAAATATCGTTAAAGCAGCAGCCGACGCCTCGCATTAACAAGGCACCAAATGAAAAAATCAACAAGCGCCAGACATCAGGCCACCCCCCTGCTGCTTGGATAAGCGCAGCAATACAGGGCAGCAGGGTCAGCCATGTACCCACAGGACGATCTAAACGGCACAAACGGGCATACGGCCCCCACGAATCAGGTAAATACCGAGCGACCCAATCGTCGGGGCGCATATCAGTCAAATCTGGCCGTGTGGTGGATGAGGTATGTTGCATAAGAAAGGATTACGTAAAGACAAACAGCCGTGACACGCACGGCTGTAGAAGTTGAGTTAACGCATCGTCATTACATTTGTTCGCGAATGAGCTTGCCTAAGATAGCAATGCCTTCGCGAATGCGGTCTTCGGTGACCGTCACAAAGCTAAGACGGAAAGTGTTCGCTTTTGCATCGCTTGTTGCGTAAAAAGGCTCGCCAGGCACAAAGGCAACATTGCGCTCGATGGCTTTACTGAGTAGGTCTTGGGCGTCCATGTGTTTTGGCAAAGTCACCCACAAGAACATACCGCCCTCGGGTCGTGTCCACTCGACCTCGGCTGGGAAATACTCTTGCATGGCATCAAGCATGTAATGACACTGACGCATGTAGAGATCGCGCACCATAGGCAGATGCTTTTCGAGGAAGTTGTCTTTAATGGCTTCGTAAATAGCCATTTGGGTAATGGTAGATGAGTGTAAGTCTGTTGCTTGTTTGATTTGGATGAGCTTATCGATAATGGCCGGCGGTGCTACGATATAACCTAAGCGTAGGCCGGGAGCCAATACTTTAGAAAAAGTACCCAAATGGATAACCGTAGCACCGGCTTTACGGCCTAAGTGCAATAAGCTGGGTTGCGGGCTACCTTCGTAACGTAATTCGCCGTAGGGATCGTCTTCGACCACAGGAATATGGGCGGCGGCACAACGCTCGACCAGATCTTGACGACGCTCATTGCTAAGTGTGCGCCCTGTTGGGTTTTGGAAGTTGGGTAAGGCATAAATAAAGCGTGCGCCTTCGGCTTTAGCAGAGGAAACCTCGGCAGGAATTAAGCCGCCCTCGTCAGTATCAATGGGAACGTAGGTGGGCTCGTACATGGAAAACGACTGCAATGCACCCAAATAAGAAGGAGACTCGACTAAGACCTTGCTGCCAGGATCAATAAAAAGTTTGCCTAGCATGTCGAGGGCTTGTTGAGAGCCTGAAACGATAAGCACTTCATTGGGACTGATGGTGACATCGGCCGAGCTTTTTTGACGGGCTACCCATTCACGTAAGGGCCCGTAGCCTTCGGTAGGGCCGTACTGTAGGCCCACTTTCCCTTGTTTTTCCAAGACCACATCAAACGCCTGACGCAACTCTGCCACAGGGAAGCCATCGGCTGAGGGCAAACCACCCGCAAAAGAAATAATTTCTGGTCGAGTAGTGACCTTTAGGATTTCTCGGATAGCCGAACTAGTAAGCTGATTAGCGCGATTGGAAAAAGTAAAAGGGGTATGAGAATCCATGATATGACGATGACCCTGATAAAAAGAGTAATTACAGCAATAGATAGCAACGATATGCTCTAGATTACAGTATTACGCGCTTAGCGTGAATAGCCAAACGCCATTAGACGGCATTTGGCTATCTTAGACCCCTACTACACAGGAGTTAGGCATCGTTCGCTGCGTTTTCTGCTTCAATCTTGGCGCTCATGCGACGTCTGAACAACAACGACCCTTTATCCGCTGCCAAATGCAATTTCGTTCCATGCTCATCCATGCCGATTTGCACTGCCTCTAGGATTTCTTTGTCTTCATTAAATGCAGCACGCACGTCTTCGTTAAAGATCTGAGAAACGGCTTCGTCATTGGGGCTGAAGTTACGTAGTTGGAACCAGAAGTAGCGCGTGGTTTTTTCATCGATAGGGGTAAGGAAATTATACGAATCCATTAAAAACACATCTGGATGGAACTCGCCCTCGTCACTGCCTGTGCCTGCAGGGGTAAACACAGCGCGGATGACAGCATGCGCTGGGTAGCGCATTTCGTACTGTTGCTTACGGTCGCAGTTGCCACTGAACTTAACGAATTTTTTGTAAAACGGCGCAACTTCAATATCACGTAACCAGCGCCACACGGTAATACCGCTATCGGCCTCGGTGACCTCTAAAGGAATACCGACGAGATCACTGCTACCGAAGGAGCTTTGGTGAACCCAAGTGACATGGGATGGATCCAATAAGTTATCGGTAATATACAGGTAGTTGCAGGCGACCTCCATGGCATCACCACGGTTTACCCCCCAATTTGGATCATCCCACTCTTTAATTTCAATTATGTCAGCCGTGTTAGCTAAAGCGCTATCGCCCATCCATACCCAAACCATGCCGTATTTTTCTACTGCAGGATACTGACGTACTACAGCAGCCATAGGGATATGCTTTGTGCCAGGCGCCTCTACACAGGCGCCAGAACAATCAAAGCGTAAGCCATGATAACCACACTCTAGGGTGTCATCTACAACACGGCCTTTAGATAAGGGCAAACGACGGTGTGGACAGGAGTCTTCCAATGCCACCACGTCGCCGTCTTGCTTTCTATACAGCACCACATCGTGATTGACCATCTTTACGGCAAAAGGAGTACGACTAACGTCAGCCGAAAGCGCGGCGACATACCAAGCATTTTCTAAGAACATGAGAGTCATCACCAAAAAAGATACGATAGACTTATAGTAAAACAAGATTAACTAACGTAATCTTCTTTTTCATTAAGTTTTTCTAAGCTATTGAAAGGAGACGGTGAATGAGTGCTTTACCACCGCTACGCGCCTTACAAATTTTTGAAACGGTCGGCCATAGCCAAAATATTCAAGATGCGGCTAAGCGCCTGGGGATCAGTACGGGAGCCGTCAGCCAACAACTTCAATTGCTTGAAAGCGAATTAAACGCGGCCCTTTTTTTTAAAGAGGGTCGACGTTTACGGCTGACTGCGGCTGGCTTAGATTTTCATCAACGTTGCTCGGAAGCCTTTGAGTTATTACGCGAAGCTCAAAATCAATTGCTGCTAGACCAACAAAATAGAACATTGCATATTAGTGCACTGCCCTCTTTTTTAAATGAGTGGCTGATTCCACGAATTGCACCATGGCAGCAGCAACAAGCGTCTTTAGTAAATATGCATTTTCAGGGCTCACATCATGAACCTGATTATGCGAGTGAACGCGTTGATTTTCGTTTCACCTATGCGCAATCTGTACCGCAAAGTCTGCATGCCTTAGAGCTGTTCACAGATAAGGTGTTGCCTGTATGCCACCCGCAACTCTTAGAACGTTTTACTGTGCTACAACCCAAAGACTTGCAACACATGCCGTTGATTACCGTTGATTGGCAACCACGTTTTAGCTCGCCCCCCGGCTGGCGCGACTGGTTTGCCCACTATGCACCCACTGTGGCCGCGTTTACCCCACCCGCTTGGCAAAGCTTTAGCTTATCGCACCAGGCCTTGCATGCTGTCCGACAAGGATTAGGGGTGGCGTTAGCTCAGTATTCGTATGTACGCGCTGAGCTCGAGTCGGGTCAATTGTGCGCCCCGTTTGAGGCCATGAGCTTGGAGCTAGATTGGCCCTATGTGATGACATGGCAACCGCATGTGTTTAACAAGGCTCAAGCGCGTGATTTTCATCGTTTTGTGGTGGGGCAGATTAAGCGTTTAGGTTGAAAGCTACCCCTTTAAAAGATCAATTTTCTTTCAAACGTAAATCGACAATTTGATTGACTGCCTCGCCAAGAGGGGCATTGCTTAAATCGTTTACAGGCAACTGGCCCATTTTTTCCTGTACGTCAGCAATCTTATCGGCCAAGGCACCGGTAAAGCCTAGCTCGTCATAGGTAGCAGCGACCTCACGCATTTCGGCCGCACGGCGTAAACCATGATGCAAGGTACGTTCAAACATGTAGTTCACGTTTTGAGGCCATCCTAAACCTGGGAACGTATCGGCTAAAGAACCAATTACGCGATCAAAACATCCCGTCGCAGAGGCCGCTAGGGCTGTCTCAACAGTTAAGGCTTCTAAACCCTTAACAAACATAGAGCGTACCATTTTGATAGCAGTGGCCTCACCTGGCTGATCCCCTACCACTTCGAGTTGAAAGCCGAGTTTTTCCAACATAGGCGCAATGGCAAGAGCCTGTTCACCGGCAAGCAAGACCGGAGTAGCGTGTCCTCTGGGGTGTACAGGCGCCATCACTGCCATATCTAAATATTGGGCACCTTTTTCAGCCACAAGCGCGGCTGTTTTTTGCTTACGGCCTGGTGACACAGAATTAATATCAATAAATACTTGACCAGGTTGTAATGCATCGAGCGCCGCCTCTGCCGCGTGCAAGCTTTGATCTGCGGTAACAGCGCTAATAATCCAATCCGCGTCTTTTACGGCCTGTGCCACGTCGGCCTCAAAAGCGAGACCACGTTGTGCTGCCGCTTGACGCATTTCCTCGTCTTGACGTATATCGTACGCGGCGATAAAGCCCTTAAAGTTCTGCTGTACCAAACTATCTGTAAAGGCCCGTGCGGCCTCGCCAAACCCAATATATGAAATCTTCATGTGTCTTCTCTTAGACCAAGAGCAACGGCTAGACCAGTCATGCCGTTAGGCATGATGACTTGAGCCTAGTCCATTGCGATGAATCAAGAACGCATTGCGTTACCAAGGTAATTTTAGAGCCTAATCATGCCACTTGAGCTGATAACTAAAAAGCCAGTTTGTAGGCTTAGGCTAATTTAACAGCCCTTTTTACAAACTGGCCTGAGCCAACCACACCATGCAATAAGTGAATGGGCTATGTTGTTATTAGTATAAAGGGCGTGTGCACTAATCGGGATTAACCACAGCAGCTAAGGACTGGGCGTAATACGCTACATTTTTTGTGGTAAGCCCCGGTACACTAATACGGCCGGAATCCAGCATATACACACCAAACTCTTCGCGTAAACGCAAAATTTGCTCTAGACTGAGGCCTGTATAGCTAAACATTCCTTGTTGCTTGATCATGTAATCGGCATCGTACTGGGGTGCTAAACGAGCAAGATGCTGATGCACCGCATGGCGCATAGCATGAATACGAGCGCGCATAGCATCGACATCATTTACCCAACTTTGAAATAGCTCGGGGTCGGTCAAGACTAAAGCAATGGCTGCGGCCCCATGAATAGGTGGATTAGAGTAATTTTTACGCACCCATGCATTAAGCTTGCCGATGGTGAGTTCGGCCTCGGTTTTGTCTGCACAAACTATCGACAACGCACCACAGCGTTCCGCATAATAGGAAAAGTTTTTAGAAAAAGAGTTAGCCACTAAAAAATGCACGCCGGCTTCGGCCATGGCCCGTACGGCATAGGCGTCCTCGTCTAAGCCCTGTCCAAAGCCCTGATACGCCATGTCCAAAAACGGAATAAGTTGATGCGACTTAATCAAGGTAATTAGCGCTTGCCACTGCGCGGGCGATAAATCAGCCCCTGTCGGGTTATGGCAGCACGGGTGCAACAAGACAAAACTGTGTGCGGGCAACTGACTTAGGTCGTCCATCATGCCTTCGAAATCTACCGCTTGCGTGGTAGCATCGAAATACCGGTATTTGTTGGTTTTAATGCCACAGCCTCCAAAAATGGCGTGGTGGTTGTCCCAAGCGGGGTCACTGATCCACATTTGACTGTCAGGATACGCTTCGTGCAGCAAGTCACCGCCTACTTTCAACGCACCTGTGCCCCCTAACGTTTGAATGGTAGCAATGCGTTGGCTTTGATAGGCTTCGTGCTCTGCACCGAACACGAGACGTTGCACGGCATTGCGGTATGACGCTAGGCCTTCCATAGGCGTATAAATGCGAGGTTGCTTTTGTGATGCCCAACGTTGCTCTGCAGTTTGGGTACACGCTAATAAGGGCACGCTTCCATCGTCTTCAAAATACAAACCAATGGTAAGGTTGACTTTATTTTCACGTTGATCTGCCTGATACTGTGCAGCAATACGGAAAATAGGGTCGCCAGCGTAGGGGGCTACATGTTCAAACATGAGGGTTCCTATAGAACAAAAAGAGAAAAACCAAGTCCAAAACGTACAAAACAGTTTAAACCCACCACTTTAAAAGCACAGGTCGTAGACAGCCAGTGTAAACCCTAGTTTCAAGCAAATAAAGCAAAGCCCGCAGTTATGTGTTAAAGCTAGAGCAGACGTTTTAAGTTTTAAGTGCTTTGTATTATTATTAATTTAAAAAAACCAAGTAGTAAGGCTAAGGACCCTAATAACATGCCCTTTTTAGTCCGTTCAAACCTACGACAATTAATTATTGTTTTAGCTTTTTTGAGCGCGTTAATTTCCGTATTTAATATGTTTCTAGTGGGTTCAAAGGTCCAAAAAGAAGCTTTAATTCATAGCAGTCTTGAAAACAACCAAGCCTATGCGGCCAAATTAGCAGCCAGTGCGACCTTATTTTTAGATAGAGCTCAATCTGAATTGAAATACTCTGCCGATCAATTAGGCAAAAAATGGTTGAATCCTAAGTTTCTTAAACAAGAGGCACAACGTCTAGCCGAGCAAAGCAATGCGTTCAACTCAGTGATTATTGCTAACGACGATGGGCTGATCAGGGCGACTTCGCACAATGTCATCGAGTTGGCCAACCAAACGATTAACTCGGTCGGCATGCAGGCCTCTTTACTATCTCGCAAGCCGGTAATTACCACACCGTATGAGTCCACCCTGAATAAATTAATTATTACTATTTCTAGCCCTATTTTTGATTCCAAAGACACCTATTTAGGTTTTGTCGCAGCCGCTATCCATTTAAAAGACAACTACTTACTCAAAAACATACTTGGCATTCATTATCAAAAAGATGATTCCTTTACCTACGTGGTCGATAGTCAAAAGCGTTTTTTATATCACCCCAATGAAAATTTAATTGGTCAGGTCGCAAAAAATCCGTTAATTGATCATTTCTTTGCTGAGAAAAATGGCAATCAGAGGTTCGTTAACTCTCAGGGCAAGGAAATGCTGGGAGGTTTTGCTTTTATTCCTGTGGCCAATTGGCTCGTGTTGTCACAACGTCCCCTAAAAAGCGCCATTCAAGCGCACGAAGGCTTAATGCTGAAGGTCTTTGTGAGAAGCCTACCCATTACTCTTACGGTTTTGATTGTTATCTGGGTGTTGGCGTGGTTGATCTCGAATCCTTTGCGACAGCTTGCTACACAAGCCAAAAACATGAAACAAACCGTAACGGTCAATCGCGTGGAAAAAATCAACACTTGGTATTTTGAGGCCAATGAGCTTAAAAAAGCGTTTTTGATGGGCTTACGTAGTGTGCATGAGCAGGTGGGTCAACTGCGCATCGATACACGTACAGATATGCTTACAGGGTTAAACAATCGTCGTGCGCTCGAGGCCATTATTAGTCACCTCACTACCGAAGAAGCTCCTTTTTCTCTCGTTGCCGTCGACATTGATCATTTTAAAGAAGTTAACGACACGTACGGGCATCAAGCAGGAGATCAAGTGCTTAAAGAATTAGCCACATTAATGCGTTCGAATGCTCGATCCAATGATTACTGTATACGGCTAGGCGGCGAAGAGTTTCTCATCCTTCTGCCTAACTGTGGCTTGGACGAAGCCTATGCTATTGCTGAACGCTTGCGCTTAATGGTTGAAGAGCATGTTTTCCCTACCATTAACCAGTTAAGTATTTCTTGTGGGGTAGCAGCGTGGCCTTTACATGGGCAAAGCACAGAAACGGTATTCCGTGTCGCAGATGAAATGCTTTATGCAGCCAAGCAATCAGGGCGTAATCAAGTTCGTGTTGCAGCCTAGTTGCCAGTTACGGTAAATTTAAACCCCTTAACGCCAATCGTTGTTTGACTCTTTTTAGGGTAGACTTTGGTTTCATGACCCAGACTCATTCCATTTATTTACGTGACACAGATACGACTCTCTCTATCGAGGGAGAATGGGTGCTACGCCATTACAACGATTTACAACACGCCGTCCGTCAACATCAAGATGCCGTCACCTCCACCAAGCGACTGGACTTCTCTAAGTTGCAGTCCATTGATACCGCAGGTGCTGGGCAGCTATGTCGCTTAGTAGGAGCCGACACCTTAATCCAGCTTTTGGACGAGGCGGACCATCTTTCTGATGAGCGCAAGGCGCTGTTAAAAACCGTCGCTAACGCTATTATCGAAGCGGGGCCACCACCTATCCTGAAAAAAGTCTCAACGCTAGCTCAGTTTTTCGGCAATATAGGTTCGTCAATTCAAAGCTTTGGTAAAAATGCAGTCGAGCTGTTAGGGTTTATCGGGCTGACACTACAAAGCATGGCTAAGGTTGCTTTACACCCTTCTCAATGGCGCTGGAATGCATTAGTGCAACAGGTAGAGGAAACCGGCTTAAATGCCGTACCTATTATTGCGTTGTTAACTTTTTTAGTGGGCGCCGTTATTGCTTTTTTAGGCTCCACCATTTTAAAAGATTTTGGCGCCACGTTGTACACCGTTGACTTGGTGGGCTTTTCTTTTATGCGCGAGTTTGCCGTATTGCTGACGGCTATTTTAATGGCTGGTCGAACTGCGAGTGCTTTTACCGCCCAATTGGGCTCCATGAAGGCCAACGAAGAAATCGATGCCTTGCGTGCCCAAGGCCTAGATCCCATCACCATCCTCGTTATTCCTCGTGTTTTTGCCTTATTGATTTCCTTACCCCTGTTGACATTTATCGGTATGGTGTCCGGCATTATTGGTGGCGCGCTCGTCTGTTACTGGGTGCTTAATATTTCACCCACTATGTTTCTTAGTCTCTTTCAAGAAGACCTAACTATTACTAATTTTTTTGTGGGCATGGCCAAAGCCCCTTTATTCGCATTTTTAATTGCCGTCATTGGATGCTTACAAGGGTTTAAAGTGTCGGGCAGCGCTCAATCGGTGGGGGAACACACCACGGCGGCTGTGGTGCATTCCATTTTCATTGTGATTGTGCTGGATGCCATTGCCGCTTTGTATTACATGGAAATGGGCTGGTAAAAATGACGAACGCAACCCAAACAACGCGCGACGCTCGTATCAAAGCACAACAGGAACGTCAAAAAGGCGACCCTATTATTCAAGTCCGCGACTTAGAAAACAGTTTTGGTAGTCATGTGGTGCACGAGCACCTAGACCTCGATTTATACAGCGGCGAGATCGTGGGGGTAGTCGGTGGCTCCGGCACAGGAAAATCCGTCCTGTTACGCTCAATTTTAGGTCTGCGCCCTCCTACGTCAGGTCAAGTCACTGTATTTGGTCAAAACCTCGCCGAATTGAACTCCGATGAGCGTTCCTTAGTAGAGCGTCGCTTTGGGGTCTTATTTCAACAAGGCGCGTTGTTTTCTTCTTTGACTGTGATCGAGAATATTGCGGTACCGCTCATTGAAATTATGAAAATGGACCGCAGTAACGCCGAAGACTTAGCTCGCATTAAGATTGCTCTGGCTGGCCTGCCGGCATTGGCAGCGGATAAATACCCCTCTGAGCTATCTGGTGGCATGATTAAACGCGCTGCCTTGGCTCGAGCCTTAGCTTTGGACCCAGAGATACTTTTTTTAGATGAACCCACAGCCGGGTTAGACCCGATCGGCGCCAACGAGTTTGATGAGCTCATCTTAACGCTCAGAGATGCACTAGGGCTGACTGTATTTTTAGTGACTCACGATTTAGATACGCTCTACACTATCTGTGATCGGGTTGCCGTGCTTTCTCAAAAGCGCGTCATTATTAATGATCGTATTGAAGTGGTAGAGCACTTTGATGATCCGTGGGTTCAAGACTATTTTCAAGGGCCCCGAGGGCGTGCTGCCCAACAAGCTCAAACACGACGTCAGGAGAATTCGTAATGGAACCGCGCGCGCATCATATTCTGATTGGCGTTTTTACTCTGGTTGTAGCCACTTGTGCTATTTTATTTTCTTTATGGCTGACCAAGGCCGGTAGCGAAAATAAAACCAAAGACTACATCATTGTGTTTACCGAAGCCGTACGCGGTCTAAGCCGTGGTAGTGCGGTACAGTTCAATGGCATTCGCATTGGCGAGGTCACCAAACTAAGCTTAGACCCAAACGACATTCGTCGTGTGTTGGTGGACGTCAGTATCCAAGAAACCATTCCTATCAAAGAGGACACCAAGGCCCGTTTGGCTCTGACGGGCATTACCGGTACATCTGTGATTGAGCTGCAAGCCGGCTCACCTAACAGCCAACCGCTTGAGTCCACAGACACCCAGCCTGCTATTATTTATGCGACACCTTCACCGATTGCGAGCCTAATGGCAGGCGGGGAAGAGCTGATGACTAATATCTCGGAACTATTAATTAATGCCAATGCATTTTTATCTTCCGATAATGCGAAACGCATTAATTCCAGCTTAGCGGAGCTTGAAAGCTTGTTGCAGCATTTAGCTGAGGGCTCTAATGACCTACCTGACCTATTAGCGGAACTCAAAAAAACCACCATCGAAGCAGGCGGTATCATTGCGGATACGCGTAAACTCATCAATACTGATGGTCCTCAGGCTTTTGCTAAGGCTAACCAAGCTATTGATCACCTCGCCCAAGCGGCTCAACAAATTCAAGACCTGATTCAGTCAAACAGTGGTTCAATCACACAAGGTTCGCAAGGCTTTGCCCAGTTGGCTCCAGCCATGACCGAGCTGCGTCAAACGCTTTTAAATATCAAACATATTACGCAAGAACTACAAAACAACCCCACTGAGTATCTTTTAGGTGGAGAAAAACTACAGGAGTTTCAGCCATGAAGCAGCGCTGGCGTCACTATTTACTAGGAGCCGCTTTGGTGGTGTTGGGTTTCACGTCAGGGTGCTCTATTTTGCCCAAGTCAGACCCCCAAACTCGGTTCAACCTACCCTCCTCCGCGCTCTCTATGGCAACGACGGCACAAAAGGGCGTGTTATTTGTGGCCGTGCCACAGGGCAATCGACTGATTAGCAGTAACTATATTTTAATTCAGCCCGAGCACACAGAGATTCAAATTTATAAAGGTACGCTTTGGGCTGACAACGTGCCAACGCTGTTACGCGAACGGTTGGTCAATGCGTTTACTGAAACGCAATTATTTGATGCGATTAGTGGTGATGCGGCTTTACGATCAGACTTGGCTCTTGAGACCTATATTCAGCGCTTTCAGGTGCAGTTTGATAACGGTCAGCCTGTAGTCCACGTGCAGATTGATGCCAAATTGGTGGATAGCAACACCGCCTCTATCTTGCGTTCGCAACGGTTTCACGTCACCCGCCCGGCCCAAGGCAAAGAGGCAGTACAACTGGTTGCAGCCTTTGGTGAGGCCACTGATCAGCTCAGTCTAGAGCTGATGCAATGGTTATCACGGTAATGACACGAACTGACCCTGCCAATACAGCAAAGCGGGGTCAGTCGAATCGGTTAAGTGCACATACTCTACGGCGCCCAATACCATGGCATGGCTATGGCGCACAATAATTTCAGAGACTTTGCAGACCAATGCGGCGGGTGCCTGTGCCAAGAGCCACACGCCGTTGTGTTCAATCCACTCTGACCCGTCGTAACGCTGTTCGGCGCGCAGTCCACCCACCCCCGCAAAGCGTTCTGCTACATGTCGTTGGCTGTAATTTAAGATACTGACCCCAAAATAACCGCTTTGTTCTATTAGCGGCCATGCTGATGCCGTTTGTTTAATACAGACCAGAAGCTCGGCTGGGTCAATGGCTACAGAAGTAACCGACGAAGCCGTTAAACCCGAGCGCTGTCCTTGGTGCGAGGCCGTAATAATGCAAGGGGTGCCCGCCAAATGACGCATTGCTTTTTTATAATCAGTACTGCTTACCGCCAGTGAATGGGTAGAGCTCATAAACAACCTGTTGATTCATAAAGCTAGAGCTTGGCTCTAGCAGGTAAATTTAACGGATGCCCCGCGCTTTTAACAGAGGCAATACTTCATCTCTGAAGTAAGGGAATTCTTTAACATAATCAAAAAACGACAACGTTGTACCACGAAAACCTGCCTCGTGTAGAGCACAAATTAAGTCGGCGACTTTTTCAGGTGTGCCCACCAACGGAAAACCGCCATGCCCCACCGTCATGCGCTCTCGAATTTGAGCCAAGAGTTCATGCGGAAAAGAATGGGCATGGGCAAACTGCAAATTGACTAAGTTATCAACTGCACCCCTATCCGCATTCTCTAGGATATATTGCCATTCTGCTTCGGCTTCGGCTTGAGTGGGCCTGCAAATGACATGGGAGAAAGTCATCACATCCACGTTCCGGCCTGCCGCTGTGGCTTGGGCTTTGAGCTCGTGCACCTCTTTACGAGAGCGCTCTAGCTCCATGGCTGGCGTAAACAAAAAGTTGGCATTGC
Organism: Paenalcaligenes hominis; assembly: GCF_011927625.1. Lineage (GTDB taxonomy): Bacteria > Pseudomonadota > Gammaproteobacteria > Burkholderiales > Burkholderiaceae_B > Paenalcaligenes > Paenalcaligenes hominis. Next base: position 276,626 of record NZ_JAATIZ010000003.1, on the reverse strand, counting down.
GGCTAGCGAATTCGCGCCCTTGTCCCGACCCGGCAGCATTAAAAATGGGTGGGTGAAAATCAGGACGTGGTGTGCCATGCACCTGTTTCAGCTTAAAATAAGTGCCCGGCCAATCAAAGCGCCCCTCATGATCCCACAACTGGCGGATCACATCAAACCACTCTTGCGCATAGGCATAGCGGGTTTCATGGTCATCGGGCAAGCTTAAGCCCAACGCCTCATACTCTGGCTTATTCCAGCCCGCCACAATATTTAGCCCTACGCGGTTTTGACTTATCTGCGCTAAGGTGGCAATTTGTTTTGCTACCACCACAGGGTGATTGGCGACGGTGTGAATCGTGGCAAACACATTAATTTGCTTTGTATGCGCTAATAAGGCTGCCGCCCACGTCATGGTTTCAAGCACATAGCCATGAAAGTCGGTTTCTCCTCGGTAACCGACCCACCGGGCAATAGGCAGCATAAAATCAATATCGGCCTCGTCCAGCATACGTGCGAGTGCCAAGTTATTTTCCCATGTAGCCTGCCACCGATCAGGCAGCTGCGATACGGTCATGCCGCCCCCGCAGTTAGAAGCAAAGGTACCTAGCAAAAAGTGATTACTGGTCAGTAAGCGGTTGGGTCTCATTTTTGTCTCCTTTTGGTGTGGCATAGCAAACGAATAATGGCCTTATTCTAGGTTTGCCACAGTAGACCCCGCTATCTCAATACTGCAGCGCTATCTTAATACTGCAGTTTTTTTTATCAGTGAAAACCAGAGTACTGCAAGCGACTTCGGCTGTTTTATGCTTAAAGCTGATTAGCTCAGGAATAATGAATAATAAAAAAGCGCTAATCCCCGAATTTGTGTTTTTGGACGTGTTATGCAGCATTTACTTCACCAGTATGACCAGCTTCGTTCTACTAATTTAGATCAGGTACAGCAGCATATTGCGCACATTCTTTGCCCACACCAACTTCATTTATCTGCCAAGCAGCGTTTAAATACCGAATTATATTACCGCGCTAGCTCTCGCCTTGGGTTCGGGCGGTTGCGCTATGGGGCGGATGTGCATATAGCCCCCGAGCCTTTGCAAGGCTTCTATTTACTACAAATCCCTATTCAAGGCCATGAGCGCATTCAGCTTGGTAAAAAGCAGTTTGAATCCCATCAAGACTGCGCCTCGATGCTTAACCCAGATGATGAGTTCAGCATGGAGCACAGTCAAAAAGCCAATAAATTATTTATCCGTATTTGCAAGCCCAGCTTAGAGCAGTTTTATCTTCACCACTATCAACGCCCCTTGCAGAGCGCGCTTCACTTTACTGTGCTTCATGCCCTTAACACCCCAGTCGGGCAAAGCATCTGGCATTTAATGCAATGGCTATTTCAGGAAAGCAGCCAAGGCTCGTTGTTTGATCAGCCCACAAGCGCGCAGCGCTTAGAGGATATTTTCTTAGCCCATTTGCTTGATTTATGGGGTCACGACCAGCCCCCTAAGCCGCTCTCTCTTGCCCCTATTACTCCCCAAGCCATCAAGCAAGCCAAAGCCTTTATTGATGAGCATCTGGCGCAACCCTTAACTGTGCCGCGTATTGCCACCGCGGTAGGTATGAGCACTCGATCTCTCTATGCGGGCTTTAACGAGTATGTGGGGCAAAGCCCCATGCAATTTGTGAAACAGCGCCGTCTAGAACAAGTGCGTGCTTTGCTGTTACAGGCCGACCCCACCCAGCACACCGTCACGCAGTTAGCTATGCAGTGCGGCTTTAGCCATTTGGGGCTATTTGCTAAAGACTACCAACAACGCTATGGTGAACGCCCGTCGGCAACACTGTTAAGCTAAAATGCCATCTCGCTGCTTATGTGCATTTTCTGTCTGGTTGCTCTTATTTTAAGGCGTTATCAATGGGTCCAAAACTTCTGTTTCTACTTGGTATTGGTTTGGTTACCGGCTGTGCTCATCTCGACAACCCATCGTCCAGCCGGGCCTCAGTTGCTCCCCTTACACCTGAGATCACCCAAGCTCCACACCCTCAATTTGCTCAGATTCGGCCTATTGAAGCCATTGATGCCCACCATGAATACACCTTAGCTGAACTCATCCATGTAGCCCAACTGCATAATCCAGCTACTCGAGTCGCTTGGCAAGAAGCCGAACAGGCTGCCCTGGCTGCTGGTATGGTAAAGGCCACGTACCTGCCTAGCATCACCGCCAGTGTTATTGCGGGTAGGCAATCTTTTCATAACCAACACAACATCGAGCTGGCGCATTTATTAGATATAGAAACTCGATCTAAAAACACGGCTCATGGGGTGGTGCCGGCACTGACTCTGTCTTGGCTATTGTTTGACTTTGGCCGACGAGATGCCGCGCACAAAGCAGCTGTAGAGCTGAGTGCAGCCCAACATGCAAAATTTACTACCGCCCATCAGCTTATTATTTTCAATGTGGCGCGCACGTATTTTGAATACGATGCCGCTCGACAAAAAACACGGTTAGCTCAGGCCCACTTTACTCAATCAGGCGCCTTAGTAGAGGCGGCGCAAGCTCGCTTTGATTCGGGTGTAGGAACGCGCATTGACATAGCACAAGCCAAACAACTCCAGGCTCAAGCCCGTTTGCTATGGGTACAAAAACAAGGGGCTGAACGCGATCACTACAATGCGCTACTGGGGGCAATGGGGCTACCGCCTAATACATCCATTCAAGTGCAAAGCAGTGCTGAGCGCCCTTTGCCTGCTTTGAAACAGTTACCTTCAGAGGAAGCACTTCAGGCGGCGTTAGCCTACCGCCCTGATTTATTGGCCGCCGATGCCGCTGCGCGTGCCGCGGAACAGGGCGTCGAGTTAGTCAAAGCCGATTACCGTCCAGCGGTGGGCTTACTTGCCGTTGCCGCTACAGGCAGTGCATCATTAAATTTTAATAATGCGCTTCAAACTAGCCCTACAGTCAAAGGCAATGCGGTATTTTTGGGCATGACTGTGCCGCTCTATGATGGGGGTTTACGTCGCCAACGGCTTTACGCTGCGCAATCTAAGGCCCAAGCAGCTCGGGATATTTTCGAGCAAACGCAACATGCAGCCTGGCGAGAAATTCATATTGCGGCTAATGCACTACGCACAGCCATCGAAGCGTACGAGGCCTCGCAAGCGCTGCTTGAGGCCACGCAAATAACTCATAGCGCTGCTCAAGAATCTTACGAGGTGGGCTTAACGAGCATGATGTTAGCTACAGAAACCTCGAATGCCTTGCTTGAAGCGGCTCAAGCCCATGCCACTGCACATGCGGCCGTACTCATTGCTTCCTCTCATTTGGCTTTTATGATGGGGCAAATAGAAAGCGCCGACGCCTTAGCTGAATAACCGGTGTTGGGTAGCTTGCCACTGTGCACGTTGTGCTTGAAGTTCTTCAGGGGTAGCGCGTAGTGATTTAGGTTCTAAATGCGCTAAATCCAGTTGATAGCGCGCCGTTTCAAGCGCTTGGGCCGCATTAGCAGCGTGCCATATGGCCGCTGTTAACGTTGGCGCCTGATCCTGCTGCTGCAAGGCTTCGTTTGCTTGATTCAGATTTTTTTGCACAAACTGCATAATGCTATTTGGCCACAGATAGGTAAAAAACCCGTACATCATGATATTGCCTAACAAAATACCTATAATTCGGTCACGTGCCATGTCCATATCCACACTGGGGCCACCGGCAGTCAAATTGATTAATAAAAAAGCAAAGGCAATTTGTAGACCTGCATAGGAAATGCGCTCTGACCCTAACACCACCCATGCCGCCAGTAAACACACCAAAAACACGGCAAGCATTAAGGCACCGATGGAGGTGATATGAGGGATAAACACGTACCAATACACGACTGTTATGGCTACACCAATTAAACACCCAATAATGCGTAAGAGCATTTTATGTAAGGTTTCACCCGTGTTGCTTAAGCCTACGATATAACAGGTAATAAGTGCTGTATGAATGCCATCCCACTGTGCTGCGCTGTAAAACAAATAACACAATAAAGCCGCTAAAGTGGTTTGCAGCGCAATACGCACATAAGCCGGATTACTAAAGGCATCCGCCACAAAAAAAGACGTTTTGTCTTTAGGAATGCGCTCTGGGCTTGCGGTATCAGCAAGCTGCTGCAATAGATTACTTACGGTATTAAGGTGCGCAGAGGCAAACGGCCCAAGCTCTGTTAAGCCCAGTTGATGGGGGCGCTGTTGCTGGCGCAGCTGCTGGGCGGCTTGGCGACAAGACTGTGCCAAACGATGGGTATGCTCAGTGGGCTGGGGTTGGGATTGAGCCCAACGATAAGCGGCCAGCAAGACGCCATAGCTTTGTAGGACCGCATGCGCATACCAAGGCTGCCAATATCGAGGGGCTAAATGAAACAAAGCCACCCACCGCACGCGCTTTTGTTGTTGAGCAATGCCTGTTAATACGTTTTCGTGGGCTTGTTCAGAGCAAGCGCTGCCCTGCTGCAAGATCTCCGCCGCGTACTCGAGGCGAGTCGCCATTTCCTGCAAGAGCAACGTGCGCGGATTGCGACCGATGAGTAGCGATGCAATCAGCAGTAAGCCCATCGGCATGGCTACCATTAACCACGCATACAAAACGGCCCGTGTCGCTAGCTCGCCAATAGGGATATAGGAAAGCAGGGTCAACACAAAAGCTATCACTAAAGCGATGATGCCGCCCAATGGCCCCAGTGCGCTGCTAACCCCTAAAAACATGAAAACCACCGAGCTACCTAACAGCCAAATGATACGTGTTACAGGCGAATCGATAGTAATTTGAATTAACCCAATCAATGCCGCCACGATCAAACTGACCAACACGACCAAAGCCAATGCCATGACGGATGACTCGGCAGCGTCAGACTTCATCACAAAAAACAGCACATAACAACTGATTGACGCCTCGGGAATGCCATAAGTGATGGAGACCGCTGCGGTCACCATACACAACAACGCAATACGCCACGTTTGCGACCAACGCCCTTCGTACGGCTGCAAATCATGCCATACCCGTTGCCAAAGCGTCTCTGTCTTATTCACACTGCGATCCACTATGAATAATGGTAGTCGTCGAAACCCCTTTACGTACATAGGGTTCGAGCTCGGGGGTCATTTCTAGTTGAATGCGCACGGGAAAGCGCTGTGCTACGCGTACCCAGTTCATGGATTTTTGTACATAAGGGACTTGGCGGGGTAACTCAATCATATCGGTGGCAGTGACGCCCCAACCAATGCTTTGCACTTTGCCTTGAATCCGTACCTGCGGATTACTCATTACATACACATCGGCACACTGACCGGGTTGGATGGTCGATAAGGTGTTTTCTTTGTACATGGCCGCCGCATACCAGTGCTCGGTGCTTAGGAGAGTAAACACACTCATTTCTGGCATTAAGTGCTCGCCTGTCATCATGTTGAGCCCCACTACACGACCTGAATGGGGTGCGTACAATCGGGTATCGCGTAGCGCACGCTCTGCCATCGCTAGACCTGCTTTGCGCATTTCCACCATTGCCAATTCTGCATCCGTGTTGTCTACCAGCGCCTGGGCAGCATCTGCTTGCTCTAGGGCTTGGCGCAATGAAATCTCTGCATCGCGGCGTACCGTTGTGGCTTCGTCTAACTGCTGCTTGGGTACATACCCTTTGGGGGCTAAGGTAGCTAAGCGGGCTTGGGTTTGCTTTGCCAAGGCTAAATTGGCTTGAGCGCGGTCTATTTGCTCGTTCGTGATGGTGGCATTATGCGACTGCGCCAACACGACACGCTGCTTGGAATCAAGTAATGCCTCTGCAAGCGCCAACTCTGCTTTAGCTTGCGCTACACGCAGCTCATATACCTCGGGATCAAGGGTGAGCAAGAGTTGCCCCTTTTCGACATATTGCCCTTCTTCGATGAGCAACTCGTTGATACGACCTGGCACAGCGCTGACAATTTGCACCCCTTCGGTAGTAATAGTCGCGTCTTCTGACATGGGGTTGAGGTGGGTTTTTTGCCAATTGATGTAGGCTAAAACAGCAACCACCATAAGCACCACCACAACAAGCACGAGCGCTAGTGTTTTTTTACTTTGAGCGGCATGAGGCGCTTGGGTTAAATCGGTATCGGTCATAAAGGTTAGTTAGTATACAAAAAAAAGTAATAACGCTGCCAAGCAAAACATGACCATCAGCCCAATGTAGAGTACTGGCTTATAGCGCAAGGCATCGTCCACACCGAGCCGTATTAACACCCCTCGCACCACTAAGGTCACGACAACGGAAGCCAGTGCAAACACTAGCCAAGCAGGGAAATAAGCCCCTCCAATACTAAACGACGGTGCGCGCTGACATCCCGTTAATAAAAAAGCCAGCCCTGTCACCAAAAAAATAGTCATAAGTTCAGTCCATTCCCTGTACAGAAGGCTCCTATTATAGTGTGTCTGCTCTCACTCACCTCTATCGACGCACCCTCTACGTAGTTCGTATAAACCCTATGCAGAAAAAGCTTTAGTTAAAAGGTAATATATTTAAGACTAAATATATTACCCTTAATAGTTATCCCTACACCCCATTAGGATGAGACATGCTTAAACAGACCTCTAAATTGCTATTAGGCTTGGCATTGTGTTTTGGCGCCTGGGGCGCTAATGCGGAACAAACCACGCTTAAAGCCGTATCCGCTTTCGGCAAAGACACTTTTTTTAACGAGCGCTTCGAACAGTTTGTAGAAAAAGTGAACGAAGAAGGCAAAGGCCTTTTACAGATTCAAGTCATCGGCGGCCCAGAGGCCATACCCACTTTTGAAGTGGGTAATGCAGTGCGGTCTGGTGTGGTTGATTTTGCTAATACTAGCGCTGTGTTTCACGCCAACCTTGTACCCGAAGCCTTAGCTATGACGCTCACGGATCGCCGTATGGATGAGCTGCGTGCCAATGGCGGCTACGACCTAATGAATCAAATCCATACAGACAAATCCAATATGATTTGGCTAGCTCGTGTCACTGACGGCTTGCAGTACCACCTATACGTCAATAAACCCATCGATAAGGCTGATTTAAAAGGGTTTAAGATCCGCAGCACACCCGTTTATTTAGCATTATTACGCAATTTAGGCGCCACCGCTTTACAAATCTCCCCCGGTGAAACCTACACCGCCTTAGAGCGCGGGGTAGTAGATGGCTACGGTTGGCCATCGGTGGGCTTATTAGACCTTGGCTGGCAGGAAAAAACCAAATACCGGGTCGAACCCGGCTTTTATAACGTTGAGGTCAGCTTTTTTATCAATAAAAACAGCTGGGAAAAGCTGAATGACGAGCAAAAATCCTTTCTGCAAAAACAAGTGGAATGGGTAGAGTCCTTAAATCAACCTGAACTTGAACGCGGTGAAAAAGAGAAAAAACGTCAAGAAGACGCAGGCATTGAAGTGATTTCTCTTTCTGAGGCAGCCGCTACCGACCTGCTCAATAAAGCCTATACCGCCGGTTGGGAAAATATTCATAAAGTTAGCCCAAATAATGCCGCCGATATAGAAAAACTGTTTGGCCGTGACTAAGTCCTGTATGGCATCACGCTCCACTTAAGGCATCTTCGACGTCGCAGATGCCTTTTGACCTTTTATTACTCTACCGAAAGGACAAAGCATGTCTCTTCCTGCGCCCCGAGCAGCGGGCCCCTATCACGTATTGATGTCGTGTTGTGGGGCGTTTTCTGCTATCACCTTTGGCCTAATGAGTGTATTGGTGACCTTAGACGTACTGCTACGCAATCTAGATATTGATCTCATCCCCGCCAGTGTAGAAATCACTGAATATATGCTGATGGTAGCAACGTTTATTGCAGCACCTTGGCTACTCTATCAGGGCGGCCATATCCGTATTGATGTAGTCGCCAACCTTTTTCCGCCTCCCATACAACGCGTTTTAGCCGTGTTTTGCAATGCATTAGGCTTTTTTGTCTGCGCTGTTTTGGCTTGGCAATCGTGGAGTGTTTTACAAGATTCGCACCACCAAGGCAGCGTCGTGTTTAAAGAGCTTATCTTTCCCGAGTGGTGGCTTAGCATCCCGCTTTTAATTGGCTCTGCCTTATTAACAGTAGAGTTTTTACGTCGTCTCTATAACGACTTTTCACGCAAAGAGGTCGTCTAATTATGGAATGGCAATCTGCACTCTTATTAATGCTCGGGGCTCTGTTCTTTTTTATGGCCATGGGCACACCTGTCGTTTTTGCTTTTTTAGCAGTCAATTTGATTGGCGCTTGGGTGTTTTTAGGTCAGGAGGCCGGTTTAGCCCAATGGGTTCGAAACACGACGTCATCAGTGACTAGCTTTGCGCTGACGCCCATTCCTTTATTTGTCTTGATGGGAGAGGTGCTGTTTCATACCGGGTTGGCCTTTAAAGCCATTAATGCTATCGAGCGCTTAATTTCACGTGTGCCGGGCAAGTTATCTATTGTCAGCATTTTAGGTGGCACGACTTTTGCCACGCTATCTGGCTCTTCTATCGCGAATACCGCCATGATGGGGGGCGTGATGATGCCAGAAATGCAGCGCCGCGGTTACCACCCCACTATGTCCATGGGGCCTATCATGGCAGTAGGTGGAATTGCCATGTTGATCCCACCTTCAGCCTTAGCCGTGATGCTAGGCAGCTTAGCGGGAATCTCAATTGAACGGCTCCTGATCGGAGGGATCTTACCTGGGTTAATCATGGCGGCGGGCTTTTTAGGCTATGTCATTATTAGAAGCCGTCTGCGCCCTCAAGATGCGCCTTCTACCCCTGAGGACGAGAACCCAGTACAGGGCTGGGAAAAATGGAAACCTTTTTTCTCTGATGTTGTGCCCTTATTAGGTATTTTTATTGCCGTAGTCGGCTCTATGCTGGCTGGCTGGGCCTCGCCTACTGAATCCGCAGCAATAGGGGTAACCGCTTCAGTGATTGCTACCTGTTTTTACCGTGCGCTCACATGGAAAGCGCTATGGACTAGCCTCATTGAAACCGCCAAGGTGTCGGTCGTTATTTTGTTCATACTCGCTGCCTCTACGACCTTTGCACAGCTGCTCAGTTTTTCTGGCGCCAGCGCTGGCTTTTTAGGTTTAGTTAAAAGTATGGGACTAAACCCGGCTATTTTGGTTATTAGCATGCTGCTGATCTTGCTGGTGCTAGGTATGGTGTTGGATCAAGTCAGCATGATGATGATTGCTCTGCCGTTTTTTATGCCGTTAGCCCATGCTGCAGGGGTCGAACCTGTCTGGTTAGGAGTGATGATTCTGATTGCGCTAGAAATCGGCTTACTCACACCTCCTTTTGGCTTGCTCTTGATTGTGATGCAAAGCGTAGCCCCCAGCTCAATACGACTTCCACAGATTTATCGTGCTGCCGTTCCATTCCTAGTCATCGAAATTCTTGTGCTGGTGTTAGTTTTCACTGTGCCTTGGCTCGCCGTTGGTTTGCCTAATTTAATACGCTAACCCAACAAAAAAGGCCTCGTTAATTAACGAGGCCTTTTGGTTACTAACAGTAATTAGTGAGCAGCAGCACGACTGGAGCTACGACCACCTGAACGCGGTTTTCCGGAAAAATTACCTGGACGACCGGTAGGACGAGCAGAAGGTTTACCACTGCGATCACCACGACGTGGCTTACGGCTGTCTTGGTCACCACGCCCTGCGGCTGGCCCTTCACCGGCACGGACTGGACGGCTTGGACGGGTGTCACGAGACTCGCCATCACCAAATTTCTTCGGCGCGCCATTGTTAAAGGCTGGACGACGACCACCACCATTACTTTTACGTGCTTTATAGGTAGGACGCGCTACACGAGTGGGTTCTAAACCGGGAATGGTTTCCACAGGAATAGGCTGCCCAATAAAATGCTCGATGCGACGCACTTTGTGACGCTCAGATACATTTGCTAAAGTAAAGGCTAAGCCGTCTTTACCGGCCCGACCTGTACGGCCAATACGGTGGGTATAGTCTTCGGCTTGCATGGGCAAATCGAAGTTAATCGCATGGCTAATGCCTTGCACATCAATACCGCGTGCCGCTACGTCAGTGGCAACCAACACACGTAAACGACCCTTTTGAAGCAAACTTAATGTGCGTGTTCGTTGGCGTTGGTTCATATCGCCATGCAATGCACCCGCCGCAAAGCCTTCATCTGCTAAATGCTCGGCTAGGTCATCTGCACCACGCTTAGTGGCGGTGAACACAATAGCTTGGCCCAAGCTTGAGTCACGCAACAAATGATCAAGTAAACGCATTTTATGCTCAGCGTTATCTGCGTACAGCAACGCTTGAGTAATATTGGCGTGTTTTTCACGATGACCTGACACCTCGATGGACAAGGGGTTGCTCATCATTTGGCTAGCTAAATCGGCTACTGTGCCATCGAGGGTGGCAGAGAACAACAATGTCTGACGATCAGAAGGCGTGCGTGCTACGATGCTTTCAATGTCTTCGATAAAGCCCATATCAAGCATACGATCGGCTTCGTCAAGAACTAAAGTGTGAACGGTGTTGAGCTTAACGCGCTTAGCTTGGATGTGGTCCATTAAGCGACCTGGCGTGGCGACTAATACGTCAACACGACGGGATAAGGCTTTAAGTTGGGCACCATAAGGCATCCCACCTACCACTACCGCCACTCGTAAATCGCGACACTGTGAGGCATAGGTTTTAGCGGCTTCACCCACCTGCATGGCGAGCTCGCGTGTAGGAGCCAATACCAACACGGATACACCACGTTGTTTAGGTGGATTAGCCAAAATTTTGTTCAGCGCTGGCAGCATAAATGCTGCTGTTTTTCCACTACCTGTTTGTGCCGACACCATTAAATCATGGCCTTCTAGGGCTTTAGGAATAGAGGAAGACTGAACAGAGGTAGGCTCGGAAAAGCCCGCTTTCTGTAAAGCAGATAATAAAGGAGCAGCCAAACCTAGGGTTTCAAAAGACATAACATACCTTTGCTGTACGCACAGCAAGAGACACGTCTAGAGCAGTAAAAGGCACTAAGACGATAGATTAATTGGAAAGCATCGGGCCGACCAATCAACCTAATCGTAAGGCAATATAGATGCCGCAGGCTTGGGGGTCAGAAAACGCGATGACAAGACAGCAAAACGATTTTGCTGTAAATGTAGATAGTAGACTTAGCCAAAAAAGACTAAGCCTACTATTAACGCATATATGCAGACTTTAAGCAAGTACTATTGCTAAAAGCTATGGTGAAAAATAGACAGTTGTTTTTGTAGGTATACGTTAACCCCAAAAAAGCCAGAGCAACAAAATAATAGGAATAGGAACGCCAATTAACCACAATAAAATGGAACGCATAAGAACTCTCCTCGTGAATTGATTTGTCTTCTACTGGCCCCTCTCCGTTAGACTAGGGGTATGACTTCCACCATACACCCACTATTTGTGATTTCCTATATCATAACTAAAACATAAGTAAAAATTCACTACAACATCGCCTATCTTTCTTTTTACCTATGCAAGAAACCATTAACTCTACTCTGAAAAAACCGTCTCGCCTGCCTCTTTCTTTAAAGGTTAAATACACCTTGCGGGCGCGCATGGAAAAAGGAGAGTGGCCTGTTGGCACTCAGCTTCCCACTTTACCGCAGTTAGTAGATCAATACGGTGTGTCTCGGGCCACCATTCGTACCGCTCTAGACGAACTAGAGCGCGAAGGGCTTATCGAGCGCACGCGCGGACGTGGCACCTTTGTTATTGCTGATATCAGCAAGCAACATTGGTTAATGTTGCCCAGCGATTGGAATGCACTCATCGCACAAATCGAACAGCTACACGTTCAATTTCATTACTTAGGTGACGGAAGCAGTGCCCTACCTAGCGATCTCAACGATGGCACTGCCGCAGACATCTATTGGTGGACCTCGCGCATTAATGTACGAGACGGCTTGCCCTACAGTTTTAATACCGCTTATGTGGCGCAATCTCTCTACGAGGCCCACCGAGATGAGTTTGAAAAAGAAGCCGTCTTAACCGTGCTACAACGTCATTTTGCCGATCAGCTTAGCTCTGCCCGTCAAGTCCTAACGATCCAGTCCAGTGATGCTGTGGTAGCAGGCCATTTGCAAATGGACATTGGCACCCCCCTTATCAAAGCCATTCGTATTGCTAAAGACCCTGACGGCCGCATCCTTTATGCAGCGCAACTGCACTATCGCGCCTCGTGCGTCTACATCGAACAAGATATTAAAATGAGCTAACCCTCTACCTTTGTAGGGGTTAGTCTTGATAGAGTGTGCATTGACGTCAGGAAACTTTAGTCATAAAGTATTAAAAACAGTACTTTATGACTAACTAGCTATTTATGTAATCCGCTCTCTTTCTTTATATAAAAAACAGGTGTGTTGTATAGGGGATAACATCGTTTGATCCTCTTGCTCACTGCGTTAGCGGTTTACCTAGTAGATCTAGGCCCATCTTATGCCCCACCACAAAGGAGACAACCATGTGGAAAAAATTGCTCATGCTTATGGCCTGTTGCAGCCTACCCCCGGCTTTTGCAACCACCGACTGGCCCGAACGTCCTGTTCACGTCATTGTGGCTTACAGTGCAGGCGGAACTGGAGATAACTTAATTCGTCTTATTTCCGATCAGCTTTCCGAACAGCTCGGCCAACCCATTATTGTGGAAAACAAGCCTGGCGCCGGCGGCAATATTGCCAGTGCATACGTCGCTAAGGCAAAGCCCGATGGCTACACCCTGCTTTTAGGGGCTGCAAATAATTACACCGCCAATCAATACCTTTACCCCAGCATGCGCTTAGACCCGGCCACGGATTTAAAACCCGTAGCAGTGCTTGGTGATGTGCCTTCGGTGATCTACATTAATGGCAGCCTTGAAGCCAATGACTTTGAGTCTTTTTCAGCACTCGCCAAGGCGAAAAAAGGGGAATTCAACTACGGTTCACCTAGCATAGGCACCACTCCCCATTTAGTTGCTGAGCTCATTAACCGCGACCAACAATGGGATTTGCATCATATTTCTTATAAAGGGGCTGCCCCTGCTGTGCTAGGTCTATTGGCTAATGATGTGCAGTTTTATCTTGGTGGCATTGGCCTAGGCGACCAATACGTGAAAACAGGTCAACTCAAAGCCATTGCCATTGGCGCCAAAGAGCGTGTTGCTGAGCTACCTGACGTACCTACCTTTGAGGAAATTGGTTTAGGGCACATCAAAGCCAGTAATTGGTGGGGCGTCACGGCACCCAAAGACACGCCTGATCCTGTTATTACCACTTTACAAAATGCGTTTGTTACCGCTTTGTCTGATCCCGACACGGTAGAACGCTTGCGCAAGATGGGCATTATTACGTGGCGCGAAGGCCAAGACGAAACGCTGCAAAATCTTATCAAAACAGAAAGTCCTTATTGGGAAAAAGTCATTTCCGACTTAGACGTCCAAATTAACTAATCCACCTACGAGGAGGCCTCTAAACGAGGCCTCCTACCTTCTATGTGGGATCATTATGTTAGACAATTTACTCTTAGGTTTTTCTGTTGCCCTGACTTTTAGCAACCTGCTTTATGCTTTTATTGGGGTGTTTGTTGGGAATCTAATTGGGGTGTTACCTGGCATAGGGGCTTTAGCTGCTATTGCTATGTTGCTACCTATCACCTACGGGCTGGATCCAACTGGGTCGCTGATGATGCTAGCAGGCATTTATTACGGCACCAGCTTTGGAGGCGCGACCACCTCGATTTTGCTTAATATTCCAGGTACGGTTTCTCATGCCGTTGTGTGCTTAGATGGACACCCCCTTGCCAAGAAAGGCCGAGCTGGACCCGCCATTTTTATGGCTATGTTTGCATCCTTTCTTGGGGTCTCTATCGGCACCCTTTTTATGACAGCTTTCAGTCCCTGGTTGGCTCAAGTGGCTTTCTCCTTTGGGCCGGCTGAATACTTTTCACTGATGGCAATGGGGCTGTTAGCCGCCTCTACACTCAGCTCCGGCTCTGCAGTACGAGCCATTGCAGCGGTAGTAATTGGGCTAATTTTTGGCTGTGTAGGCACTGACCCGAACTCGGGTGTGTGGCGCTTTACTTTTGATCTGCCTGATTTAGCCGATGGAGTACCGCTGGTTGCCCTAGCTCTTGCATTTTTTGGTGTATCTGATGTATTAGCCACTGCAGGTTTATTGCCTTCCCAGGCCAAAGAAAAAACCGCCATTACTAAAGGCCAAGTGCGCCCCACGCGTCAAGACATGAAAGAATCTGCGGGTGCCATGGCACGAGGCTCACTACTGGGCGCGTTTATTGGTGCTATACCAGGTATGGGCGGGGCACTCGCCGCCTTTATTTCATATGCCACTGAAAAAAATGTTTCCAAAAACCCAGCACAGTTCGGTCACGGCGCCATTCAGGGTGTATCTGGTCCAGAAGCCGCCAATAGCTCGGCTGACATCACCAGTTTTATCCCTACTTTGACTTTAGGCATTCCTGGTGGCGCCGTCATGGCGCTCATGATGGGTGCGCTGATGATTCATGATATTACCCCTGGCCCTTTGCTCATTACCCAGCATCCCGAATTATTTTGGGGTTTAGTAATTAGTTTTTGGGTAGGCAATCTTATGCTGTTGCTTTTAAATATTCCCTTAATTGGGATTTGGGTGCGTATGCTTAGTGCACCGTATCGATTCATTTTCCCTATTGTTATTTTTCTTATCTGTATTGCAGCCTATGCCTCCACCAACGCTATGTTTGATGTGGGCTTAGCGTTGTCATTAGGGGTAGTGGCCTTTTTCCTTAGTCGTTTGCATATTCCTCCCGCACCCATGCTTTTAGGCTTTATTTTAGGTCCTCTTTTAGAGGAGAACTTTAGACGTGCTCTTGAACTGTCTCGCGGCGACCTTAGCGTCTTTATTACGCGCCCTCTAAGTGCTACTTTTTTAGGCATTATTGTGGCACTGCTGCTTTGGGTGGGCCTCAGTTTTTATAAAGCACATCTACGCGCTAAAAGCCAACCTCACCCTGTTTCCGAGCCAACTCTTTCTGCCTCCTAAACCATCATGAAACATCATCGTTTTATCGCCGCTGCCTTTATGATTATTTTGGGTTTAAGCACTTCATTCTTAAGCGCAGAATATGGCCTAGGCAGTTTGTCATCCATGAATGCCGGTTATTTTCCTTTTGTATTGGGCCTCATCTTGAGCGCGTTGGGTGGCATTGTATTGCTAGTACCGGAAACCTCAGTCTCGCCTGCTGCGCCTCGTTTTACTCTGCGAGCTTATGTGCGTCCTTGGTCTGCGATTATAGGCGGCATGCTGGCTTTTATTGTTTTAGGACACTATGGCGGACTAGCGCCAGCCACCTTTACCTTGATCATGATCACTGCACTGGGCGACCGTAACAACTCATTAAAAGACAGCGTATTGCTTGCTACTGGCACCACATTTTTTGCTATTGCTGTTTTTCATTACGGCCTGAATTTAGCTTTCCCTTTATGGAAGCTATAAATTTATTTATTTATTTCACTTGAAAAGTACTAAAAACCGTACTATAACTCTTTATAAGCTTTATAAGAATTAGGAGATACACAATGAAAATCACCATGTTAGGCACTTCAGCAGCGTTACCTGATCCAGATCGAGCACAGTCTGCTATTTTAATTACTTTAGATAATGGCAAGAATTACTTGTTTGACTGTGGTGAAGGCACGACCCGCCAAATGGTCAAAGCCAACATTAACCCAGCAGATGTGCCTTGGGTGTTTGTTAGCCACCTGCACTACGATCACGTTTGTGGCTTGCCTTTCTTTGTACTTTCTAGCTGGGTCTTTAACCGTAAAGACAAACTCAAAGTGTACGGGCCTAAAGGCATACAAGATTTCGTCGATCACTCATTTGAAAATGGCGCCTACAAAATCGATATTCGTGCTCGTGCTGATTTTCCTGCGCGTCAAAAGAACATTGATGCGGTACGTCCAGACGTCACAGAGGTTTCACCCGGCTTGATGTACGAAGATGAGGATGTCAAAGTCTACTGCGATATCGTGGACCATATTCCTACCGAAATCACGGATTGTTTTGGTATTCGCTTCGAGGCAGAAGGTAAAGTCATCGCATTTAGTGGCGATACCGCTCCTTGTGACTCCATGATCCGCTTAGCCCAAGACGCCGACCTACTCATTCATGAGTGCACCTTCCCTGAGTCGTTCTTAGAGCACCGCGCGAAATCCGGCGTAGGAACCTTTGCTCACACCAGCCCCTTACAACTCGGTGAAATTGCTACCAAAGCGAATGTAAAAAGTTTAGTGGCCACCCACTTTGGTCACTTTGACTCGACGAGCCCGGTTATTAAACGGGCGGCGGGGATGCATTTACCCGTTGAGCTAATGGGGCCAGAGCGTCTTGACGAGGTCGCACGTGACATCCGCAAGGGCTACAAAGGCGAATTGCGTTTGGCCACCGATTTAATGCGCATTGACCTATAAATAATTCAGCGCAATAAAAAAGCCTCGTATTGAGGCTTTTTTTTCGTCTGCGTAGGGTAGTGGCCGTCACAGCGTCAACGGCCTCAGCTCATTGAGCTACCTCAACAGAAAGATATAGAAAAAAATAGCAACTTTTTGAAAACAATATGGGGTGCTGCAGAGGGGGCAAAATGGTAACTTAGCCTTAACGCCCCCTCATCTGGAAAGCGTTGAGTTAAAAAGCCTAAAACAACCCGATGCCACTCGGTTATTTTATTTCACTAGCCTTCTACTCATTTCACCATGAAAGATAAACCCCTTATTGTCTTTGTTAGCGCTGTGTACCCGAGCCAATACACGTTGTTATGCCGTCACTTGCGCGAGATGGACGTAGCGGAAACGTGGTTCTTTACTACGCCAGGCCATGTAAAAAGACATGCCCATGAAGACGATTATTTACGCGCTTTTCAGCCTGATGGCCCCATTGTGGGTCAAATTGGTTATTACTACTCAAGCAAAGTCGAACGATCGGCTCGTATTGGACGCGGCTTGATTAAAGCGCTACACCAATTTGAAAAAGAGCAAGGTAGACCGATTGATATTGTGGTCAGTCACTCTTTATGGGGCGCACCCAATTGGCTCTATAGTGAGCTACAGGCTGCCATTGTCAGCTACATTGAATTTCCGAGCTATCGAACGCATGGTTGGGACCCGGCTTATCCTCCGGATCCGGCACAGCGTATGGGTGATCGCAATACAGAAATGCTGAATATGCATCAAGTGTTATGCAGTGATCTCACCATTACCCCCAGCGCCTTTGCGCGATCTATGTTTCCTGAAGCCCTGCAGGATCGTGTCGCGGTTCAGTTTGAAGGGTTTAATATCTCGCCGCCTACGGCCGTCACTGCTCCGCCGCCCGATCGACCCTTTACGGTGGCTTTTTCGGCGCGTGACTTATCAAGCTCTAAAGGACTAGAAACCTTTGTACGCTTAGTTGATCGATTGGTGCGCGAAGGCGACGCCAAAGCCATGCGTTTTTTGGCTCTCGGCGACCCTAGCGCCTCTACCTACGGGTACGAACAACAATGGGTACAACGCAAGTACCAACACGAGCCAGAAGACAGTCCAACCAAAGTCAAAACCTTTTTAGACCATTTATTGCGCGTTTACCCTGCGGCAGCCGGTGTGATCGAAGCCCCTGGCAAATTGCCTTATGACGCATTTGGCGCAGCAATTTCAGAGGTTGATCTGTTCCTTTATCCGCTTAAATATGGTGTGGCCAACTGGGGGTTAATGGAAATATTAGCTCGAGGCAGTTGTGTTATTGGCTCAAACTGGGGCTTTGTGCCAGAGCTCATTACCAACGATGTCAATGGCGTATTGCTGCCCGATGACGACGACCAGTGGATTGCCACCATTCGTGAATTGAAAAATGATACGGAGCGGCGCATTCGTTACAGAAAGGCAGCCGCCGAATTAGGACAGTCCTATCATATTTCTCAGGTAGCTCCGTTGTACATGAAGCTATTTGAAAGAGCCTTAGCCCAGAAAAAGCAACGCTTGGCAGAAAATCGGCTTTGGTAAGCGGTAGGCTTAACGGCAAAAAAGCGTCTTGCCCCTGATATCTAGCGAGTGCCAGTAAAGCCAATGCGCGCACGCTAAAGCAAAAAAGCCGTCTTCCCAAAGGAAGCGGCTTTTTTGTTTAGTGCAGATCTGGTCGTTTCAGCGAGGGACGTATCACGTTATGTGGAGCAGTTAAAACGGGATATCGTCATCCATATCCGCCATGTTATCGATAGGCGATGCTTGATAGTTTTGCTGAGAGCGCTGTTGTTGAGGTGCTGGCTGCTGCGGTGGACGTTGTTGTGCCGGGGCAGAGCGCTGCTGTTGAGGTGCGGATTGGTTAAAGTCGCTGTCATAGTCGCCACCGCTAAAGTCGCCGCCGCTATCGCCACGCCCACCTAGCATTTGCATTTGATCGGCAAGAATTTCTGTGGTGTAGCGGTCTTGGCCGTCTTGGCCTTGCCATTTGCGGGTACGTAGACGACCCTCGATATAAACCGGACGACCTTTGCGTAAGTATTCGCCTGCAATTTCAGCCAGTCGATTGAACATAACGACGCGGTGCCATTCGGTTTCTTCACGGCGCTCACCGGTTTGGCTATCACGACTATTAAATGTAGTCGCAATAGAGAGGTTACACATTGCAGAGCCATTAGCGGTATAGCGAACCTCGGGGTCGCGCCCCAAGTTGCCTACCAAAATTACTTTGTTTACTGAGGCCATGTTGTTTTCCTTTAAATATCTATGTGTTCTATTATCGGTGATTTAGAAACGAAGTCCTAGTGGCTACTTTTAGCCTTGACGAAATTAACTCACAGTTGCACTGTAAAGCGACGAGTACTGCCCCACCACACTAGTGCTAGGGCTGCCCCTAACCAAAGCGCCCATTGCATTCCTGCGGTAGAAGCAATCACCCCACCCGCCAACCCGCCACCAAACACCCCTAAAGATTGCGTCGTGTTATAAAAACCCATGGCTAAGCCTTTGTAATTAGCGGGAGCAACGCGTGAAACGAGTGAAGGCTGTAGGGCTTCTAGGGTATTAAAAAGACAGAAGAATAAAAACAAACAAACCACGACACCCCAAAATGACTGACTTGCCCATGGCATTACCGTCATCACTAAAGCCAAAGCAAAGACCAAGTGCGTTAAGGTTTTTGTGTGTGTTTTACGTACCTCTGTGCGTATCACCATAGGAATCATAAAACCAAAAGACAATACGATCACAGGTAAATAGACTTTCCATAGACTGCCTGAATCTAACTGTCCGACTTCAGATAAGGTGGTTGGAATGACCACAAACAAGGTCATTAAAATAAAGTGCAACGCAAACACACCTAAATTTAAGCGTAATAAATCGCTATGACCCAGCACTTCTCGTGCTGATACCTGTACAAGGCTTTCGCTTTTGGGGTATTCCGCGATGCCAAAGGCAGCGATAAGTAAACAGACAAAACCTAAAAGGCTAATTGCCCAAAATAAGCCAGACAAGCCAAATTGACCCACCAATACGGGAGACAGCACCAATGACACAGCAAAGGACAAACCAATAGCAGAACCCACCATTGCCATCGCACGTGTGCGCACCTCGGGGCGCGTTGCATCAGCCACCCAGGCGGTAATAGCAGCGGAAATAGCCCCTAACCCCTGAAGCACGCGTCCTACAATAATGCCATCTACACTCTGGGCTAGCGCACTGACCACGCCCCCAATAATAAACAGCACCATACCCGCCACAATAACGGGGCGGCGACCAAAACGATCTGAAGCCATCCCCAGCGGTATTTGCATGATGGCTTGCGTCAACCCATAGGCGCCTAAAGCGATGCCAACTTTCATGGCGTTATTGCCGCCCGGAATACTTTGTGCTGCTACCGCAAAAATAGGGGTTAGTAAAAACAACCCTAACATGCGTGTGGAAAACAAAATGGCTAGCAAAACACTAGAGCGGCGTTCTTGAGGCGTAAATTGCACTCGTTTGGCGATTTTTTTACTCATTTCCTGATTTTTAGACGAACTCATGCAAGACTCAATAGTTAACGCTTTACAAAAAGCTGACCACTCAACCGCGCACTAATTGGCGGTACACGCTATAGTAGTAGGTTAGCCTCTAGACCATAGCACGTAAAAAACGAATGGAACTAATACGTATTCGCGGTGCGCGCACGCACAATTTAAAAAACATTTCGATTGATTTACCTCGACAAAAGCTAGTGGTCATTACTGGCTTGTCCGGCTCGGGTAAATCATCTTTAGCCTTTGACACGTTGTATGCCGAAGGCCAGCGTCGTTATGTAGAGAGCTTATCTGCTTATGCCAGACAGTTTTTACAACTGATGGATAAGCCTGATGTCGATTTAATTGAAGGTTTGTCGCCTGCTATTGCTATTGAGCAAAAAGCCGCCGGACACAACCCACGCTCTACTGTGGGCACCACCACTGAAATTCATGACTATCTACGTTTGCTCTATGCACGGGTGGGCACGCCGCACTGCCCTACGCATCAGTTAGCTCTGCAAGCACAGAGTATTAGTCAAATGGTAGATACCGTTTTGGCTTGGCCAGCCGAAACACGCATTGCTATTTTAGCGCCTATTTTCTTTGAGCAACACCAAGACCTAAACCAGATAGCACAAAGCTTGCAATCTCAGGGGTTTGTGCGTATTCGACTCAATGGCGTTATGCTCAACCTCGGAGAACCGCTACTGACGGATATGCCCATTCAGTCCCTCGAAGTGGTGATTGATCGACTGCGAGTGCGTCCTGACAGCGCAGCGCGTTTAGCTGAAAGCTTTGAAACGGCCACGCACCAAAGCCAGGGCAAAGCCTTTGCCTTAAATATGGACACAGAGGAACTCACCAGTTTTAGTGTGCATTTTGCGTGTCCGCTCTGTGACTATCACATTGAACAGTTAGAGCCGCGTTTATTTAGCTTTAATAATCCTGCAGGCGCCTGCCCAACCTGCTCAGGCATGGGCGAAACCGAATTCTTTGATCCTCAGTTGGTAGTGGCCGTACCGGACTTAAGCCTAGCCAGTGGGGCAATTGTAGGGTGGGATCGTCGCAACGCATTCACTTTTAATTTACTGCAAAGTCTGGCGAACTATTACGGTTTTGATATTGAAGACAGTTTTGAATCTCTTGATGCAGACATTCAACAGGCGATCTTGTACGGTTCTGGCACCGAGGCTATTCCCTTTATCTATCTGACTGAAAAAGGACAAACCACCACTAAGCTTCATCCGTTTGAGGGGGTGATTCCTAATTTAATGCGTCGATGGGAAGAAACAGACTCCAGTGCAGTCAAAGAAGAGCTCAACAAATTACGTCGCATTCAAACGTGCCCCAGTTGCCAAGGCGCCCGTTTAAATACCGCTGCACGCCATGTGTTGCTGGGCGACAACGACGCTAAAGCCATCCATGAGGTCGAGCACTTTACGCTCCAAGGCTGTTTAGAGTGGTTCGAGCAGCTGGAGCTTAGCGGTGCAAAAAAAGAAATTGCCGCCCGTATTGTCGAGGAAATTCAGTCGCGCTTACGCTTTCTGAACAACGTGGGCCTAAGCTATTTATCTCTTGATCGGCGAGCGAATACGATTTCTGGCGGCGAGGCCCAACGCATACGCCTAGCCAGTCAAATTGGGTCGGGCTTGACGGGTGTCATGTATGTGTTGGATGAGCCTTCTATTGGTTTACACCAACGCGACAACGACAAGCTAATCTTAACCCTGCAACAGTTACGCGATTTAGGCAATAGTGTGATTGTAGTGGAGCACGACGAGGACATGATTCGTCTTGCTGACTTTATTATTGATATGGGGCCCGGTGCAGGCGAGCTTGGGGGCGAAGTCATAGCGTCGGGCACACCTGCTGATATTATGGCGGACCCCAAATCCACTACAGGGCAGTATTTAACGGGCGCTCTTTCCATTCCTATTCCACCACGTCGACCTATTGTGGACGACCAGCCCTCTATCGAATTACTTGGCGCCAGTGGTAATAACTTAAAACACGTTAACTTACGGATTCCTACGCAGCGTTTTGTGTGTATTACCGGGGTGTCTGGCTCGGGGAAATCCACGCTCATCAATCACACCCTGGCTAAAGCCATTGCAAAACAGCTGCATCGGGCGCAGAGTGAGCCCGCTCCTTACGAAAGCTTAACTGGGCTTGAGCACATTGATAAAATCATTACTGTGGATCAAAGTCCTATTGGACGTACACCGCGCAGCAACCCAGCAACCTATACAGGCATGTTTGGCCCAATCCGTGAACTGTTTGCAGGGGTACCCGAGGCGCGTGTGCGGGGCTACGATGCAGGACGCTTTTCATTTAATGTGAAAGGTGGCCGTTGTGAGGCCTGCCAAGGCGATGGGGTCATCAAAGTAGAAATGCACTTTTTACCTGATGTGTACGTACCCTGTGATGTGTGTCATGGCAGTCGGTACAATCGCGAAACCTTAGAAATTCACTATCGTGGCAAAAATATTAGTGAAGTGTTGGATCTGACGGTAGGCCAAGCGTTAGATTACTTTCAAGCTGTGCCACAGATTGCGCGGCGTCTACAGACATTGATGGACGTAGGTCTTTCGTATATTCGTTTAGGCCAAAGCGCTACGACACTGTCTGGGGGTGAAGCCCAGCGTATTAAGCTTGCCTTAGAGTTATCTAAACGCAATACCGGCAATACGCTTTATATTTTAGACGAGCCTACCACTGGCCTACATTTTCAAGATATTGCTATGTTGCTTAATGTATTGAATCAGTTGGTGGATGCTGGCAATACGGTGGTGGTGATTGAACACAATCTTGATGTGATTAAAACTGCTGACTGGATTATTGATGTGGGCCCAGAGGGCGGAGCACGAGGAGGTCATATTGTGGCCACCGGTACCCCCGAGGCCATCGCCACTGCCCCAGCCAGTATCACTGGGCACTACTTAAAACAGCATGTCTAACTTGGATTAGGTTAAAGAGCCAATTAGGCGCTTTAACCATCGTTTAGACCTAGACAGCATAGAGCTCGCGATGCTCTTTGATAGCGTAGCGGTCGGTCATCCCCGATACATAATCGGCAATAGCTCGAGCCTGCTCGTTAAAATCGTCGCGTCGGTGCTCCTCGGACAAGAGTCGTGGGTCGGATAAAAAAGCGTGGAATAGTTCGCGTACAGTACGTCGTGCTTTAAAGGACATACGCAGCACCTTGTGGTGCTGATATAAATGCGTACGCAAAAAGCGCTTTAACTCATCCGCTTGAGCCCGCATTTCAGGAGAAAAAGCCGCTATGCGTGGACACTGTCGCAACTCAGCAACAGAACGCGGTTTATGCTGCGCTAAATTTGCTAAGGTGGCTTGGGTTAAATCCACCACAAAGGTATGAATCATGCGGCGTAAGATTTCACCAATTAAACGCTTTCTTGCCCCCTTAGCGGCTAACTGCGGGTACTGCTTTAGCACACGCTCGTGATGCTGAGCAAATACCGTCACCTCTAACAATTGATCGATATGAATTAAACCGGAGCGCAGTCCATCGTCGATATCGTGATTGTTATAGGCAATTTCGTCCGCTAAGTTAGCAATTTGCGCCTCTAATGAGGGCTGCGTGCGCTCAATAAAACGGCGCCCCACCTCGCCTAGCTGTCTAGCATGACGAGCATTGCAGTGTTTTAAAATCCCTTCGCGTGTTTCAAAGCACAAATTCAAACCATTGAACTCGGCGTAGCGCTCTTCGATGTGATCCACAATGCGCAAGCTTTGCAGGTTGTGTTCAAAGCCACCTGCCTCGGGGGCTAGCTCGTGCATGCAATCATTTAGCTCGTCTTGGCCCACATGACCAAATGGCGTGTGCCCTAAATCGTGCGCGAGGGAAATGGCTTCGATCAGATCCTCATTAAGACCTAAGCGGCGTGCAATGGAGCGCGCCACCTGAGCGACCTCTAGGCTATGTGTTAGACGCGTGCGAAATAAATCGCCCTCGTGGTTTACAAATACTTGGGTTTTGTATTCGAGTAACCTGAACGCGTTGCAATGAATAATACGATCTCGATCACGTTGAAACTGACCTCGGCCCTCGGGAGCGGCCTCGGGATGTAAACGTCCTTGGGTTTGATCATCATGACATGCAAACGCGGCTAACATAGAAACCTCCTAGAATTTTGCTAACACCTTTTTCACGGTAGCCACATCAACGGCTTGAACCACACTACGGCCTAGCTCGGGCAACAGCACAAAGCGTAACTGCCCCCCTTCGGCTTTTTTGTCTAAGCCCATTAAATCGATCCACTTATCGTGATCCCACTGAGGTGGCGTGGTTGGGCAGCCAATGGCTTGCACCAACTGGCGAACTTTCTGTACGCTTTCGGCTGATAAACCACAGACTTCGGCAGAAAGCTCGGCAGCCATCACCATGCCACAACCTACGGCTTCCCCGTGTAACCATTCACCATACCCTAATCCGGCTTCAATCGCATGACCGAAAGTATGACCAAAATTTAAAATGGCCCGTAGACCTGACTCACGCTCGTCCTGCGACACCACATAGGCTTTCAGCTCGCATGAGCGTTTGACAGCTTGCTGTAGCTCGGCATCACGCAACTGGTTTAGTGCTTCTGTATGCGCTAAACACCAATCCAAGAAATCCGCGTCCGTAATCATGCCGTACTTGATGACTTCGGCTAGACCGGCTGCAATTTCTCGTTTTGGTAAGGTTTTTAGCACATGGATGTCTATTTCTACGGCAATAGGCTGATAAAACGCGCCAATCATATTTTTACCTAGCGGGTGGTTAATTGCCGTTTTGCCTCCGACTGAGGAGTCCACCTGGGATAGCAACGTAGTAGGCACTTGAATAAAGCGAATCCCACGCATAAAGCAGGCAGCAGCAAAACCGCTGATGTCGCCGACTACCCCACCCCCTAACGCTACGATGACGGCTTTGCGATCCAAACGATTTTGTAACAAAGCGTCAAAAATTTGTTCGAGGGTCGCCATCGTTTTATAGGCTTCGCCATCAGGTATTTGGACTTGCACTACCTTTTTACCAGTGGCCTGAAGCGCAGTTAACACTCGCTGCCCATACAACGCAAATACCGTGGGGTTCGTAATTAATGCTAAGGTTGTGGCATCTGCAGGAATAGACTGCTGTAACTGGTCTAAGCGCCCTGCCTCGACGTGAATAGGATAATTTCCCCCTGGTGTGTGCACCTGAACTACACTCATTCAAATCACCTCTTGTTCTTTTAATACACTAAGTAATTGTTTAATAACCGTATGGACAGGAGCAGAACCCGTCTCGAAAATGACATCCGCAAGCGCCTCGTAAATGGGCTCACGCTGTCGTAATAGCTCTTCAATACGCTGTTGTGGATTTGCAGTTTGTAATAATGGGCGGGTTTTATCACGCTCGAGTCGTCTATATAATTCATTCACATTCGCGCGTAAATAGACGACTGTGCCGCGCTGGCTTAACATGTTTTGATTGGCTTCGGCCAACACCGCCCCGCCTCCGGTAGCAAGCACGGTCGCAGGACGACGAGAACAAATATCCAGTTCCATGGTTTCCCGTTTGCGAAATCCGGCTTCACCCTCTATGTCAAAGATAGTGGCTACGGGTACTCCGCACCGTTCGATCAGCTCTTGGTCTAAATCGTAAAAGTCACGTTTTAAATAACGAGCGAGTTGACGACCCAGTGTTGTTTTGCCCGCACCCATCATGCCAACCAAAAAGATAGGTTTGTTGGCTGGTTGTACTAGCTGCTGTAAATCTTCAGGACTAAGAGGTGTTAAAATTTCATTTTGCATGAGGTCTGCGGATAAAAAGTCTATCATTTGTGTATTATCTCATTAGCTACGTATAGTTATTCGCTTTTGTTTGCCATTTATTTGCTTTCTTAACCCAATGCCTGAATCTTTTCCGATTTAGCACCCATACCCCACAATGAGTTCTACTGCCCAACCTTCACCAAATAAGCCAGTCGCTGGCTCTTGGCTCATCCGCTTTCTAATGAAAGTCGCCGCTTTATGCACAGGCTTAGTCATCTGTGGGGCCTTAGTTGTGTCCTTAGCATTAGCATTAGCCTGGCCCAATCTTCCTGATCTTAGCGCAATGACCGACTACAAACCACGTGTGCCTTTGCGTATTTACACGGCAGACAAAGTTCTGATTGGTGAGTTCGGCGAGGAACGCAGAAATGTGATGCGCTTTGAGGACATTCCAGATGTCATGAAATCGGCACTTTTAGCTGCCGAGGACGACCGCTTCTATCAACACAGCGGTATCGACATCAAAGGGATAGGCCGGGCTATTGTGGCTAACGTTGTCTCTGGCTCAAAAAGCCAAGGGGCCAGCACCATCACCATGCAACTGGCACGCAACTTTTATTTATCCTCCGAGAAAACCTATACGCGCAAGTTTTACGAGTTACTGCTGACCTTTAAAATCGAGTCCATGCTCACTAAAGATCAAATTCTTGATCTCTACATGAACCAGATTTTCTTAGG
This sequence comes from Paenalcaligenes hominis, assembly GCF_011927625.1. Taxonomy (GTDB): domain Bacteria; phylum Pseudomonadota; class Gammaproteobacteria; order Burkholderiales; family Burkholderiaceae_B; genus Paenalcaligenes; species Paenalcaligenes hominis. The sequence continues at coordinate 250,153 of NZ_JAATIZ010000003.1, read as the reverse complement.
CCATCGTGCATATGGGTTTGCGGCAGCCTCACGGGCTTATTTTGGTAAACCGCTTACTGAGATTACCTTGGCCGAAGCCGCAATGCTAGCAGGCATTCCTCGGGCTCCTTCGCGTTTTAACCCCATTGCTAACTACAACGAAGCCAAACGCCAACAAGTCGTGGTGTTGCGCCGCATGCTTGGTCTCGGTTATATCACCGAGCCCGAATACCAGGCCGCCCTCGAGCAAACCATTGAAATTCGTACTGCTGAAGGCATGCCTACCGGCGGCTACAGCGTGCATGGCGAATACGCCGCCGAACTAGCCCGTCAGCTTTTATATGGTGTTTATAAAGACGGAATTTACTCACGTGGGTTTAATGTCTACACCACTATTAACTCTAAAGACCAAGAAGCCGCTTACAAAAGCGTACGCGATGCTGTTTTACAATACACACGCCGAGCCCGCTACCCAGGCCCAGAAAGCCGCGTTAACCTGCCTGAAGGCGTAGAAAACGACCCCGAAGCCCTAAGCGATATTTTGGCAGAGGTTCAGCGCAAGCATCCTGATCTGGGTGACTTACTCACGGCGGTGGTGCTCAAAGCCAGCCCCACTGAAATCACTGCTGTGCGTAGCGCAGATGAAACCATTGTGATTGACAACAAACGTTCGTTAAATATTGTGGCTCGAGGTCTTACCGCCAATGCCAGTGATAAAGAGCGCATCAATCGTGGTGCCGTGGTGTATTTATTTAATAATGGCGAATACTGGGAAGTCATTAACATGCCTGCCGTTCAGGCCGCGTTTGTCTCCATGCGTCCTCAAGACGGGGCGATACGCGCTATGGTGGGCGGGTTTCACTTCTCTGACGGTAAATTCAACCGCGTCACCCAAGCTTGGCGTCAGCCCGGCTCTGCTTTCAAGCCCTTTATTTATGCAGCGGCATTGGAAAAAGGCTTAACACCGGAAACCTTAATTTCTGACCAACCCTTTAGCCTGTCTTCATCACAAACGGGCTCTAAGCCTTGGAATCCTAAAAACTACGGGGGTCGCTATGAAAACATGCTGACCCTGCGTAATGGCTTATATCGATCTAAAAACATGGTGTCAATCCGCATCATGCAGGCCATTGGGCCCAAATACGTACAGGATTACATTGTGCGATTTGGTTTTGATCGTGAACGTCAACCTGCTGTACTACCCTTGGCATTAGGGGCAGGTAGCGTCACGCCATTACAACTGGCTTCCGCATACAGTGTGTTTGCGAACGGTGGTTATCGTGTGCAACCGTACCTGATTGATTACATTACCGATGGCTCAGACGAAATCATTATGCGCGCCAAGCCAGTGGTTGCCGGCGATAGTAAAGCACGCGCTATTGACGAACGCACCGCTTACCTCATGAATAATCTGCTGCGCGGGGTCGCCACTTCTGGCACAGGGGCACGTGCCTCTGCCACGCTAAAGCGTAATGACATTGGGGGTAAAACCGGTACCACGAATGACTCGCACGATGCGTGGTTTGCTGGCTATACGCCTGACCTAGTCGGTATTGCATGGATGGGCTTCGACCAGCCACGCTCCCTCGGCTCAGGTGAAACCGGAGGCGGCCTCTCTATGCCTATCTGGATCAACTACATGCAAACCGCCCTAAAAGACGTACCCCAAAAGCCGCTCGGCCCGGTGCCGTCTGGGCTGCAACAATCCAATGGTAACTTCTATTACAACGAGTTCCCCCCAAGCAAAGCTATTATGCGGGTGGGTCTACCGTCTGCTTTAGATGACAGCCTCTACAACGATGATGCCGCAGGCGGCACTGACCAAATTGGCGAGCTCTTACAGCAGCTAAAGCCTCAACAAGGGGGTGAAGCGCTTGACCGGTCTAACACGCCAGGTCTAATCCCCTTTTAACGCCATCATGAATTATGTACTAACTCGGCTAAGCGCCTTATCATTATTGATTGCCCTTTTTGTAGGGGCTGCAGGGTGCGGCTATAAAGGCCCCCTGTACCTGCCTGAGTCCCCTTCTAAGCCGGACTCAGTCTCACAAAATTAATGGAATGTTTTTCTTTCTATGACTGTAGCTACGCATTTTCAACATAAAGACGGCGTTTTGCACGCTGAAAACGTATCGCTCGAGCAGCTTGCTCATGACTTTGGTACTCCGCTGTATGTGTATTCCCGCCAAGCGCTACATGATGCATGGAATAGCTATCACCAAGCCGCTCAAGGCAGAGATGTGCTGGTTTGTTATGGCATGAAGGCAAACTCCAACCTGGCTATTTTGAATGAATTCGCTCGTCTAGGCACAGGCTTTGATATTGTGTCTGGTGGTGAATTAGCTCGAGTCATTGCCGCAAAAGGCGATCCTGCCAAGGTCGTCTTTTCCGGTGTAGGTAAACAACGTTGGGAAATCGAGGCCGCGCTAGATGCCAACATTAAATGTTTTAATGTGGAATCCGTTGCCGAGCTCGAGCGTATTGCCGCTATTGCCGCAGAAAAAGGGGTAAAAGCGCCCATATCATTACGCGTCAATCCCGATGTTGATGCAAAAACTCACCCCTATATTTCTACAGGGCTTAAAGACAATAAATTTGGGGTAGATATTACGCTTGCCCCGGCTATTTATGCCCAGGCACAACAAATGCCAAGCCTGAACATTGTGGGTTTAGACTGCCACATCGGTTCGCAAATCACTGAAATTAGCCCTTATCTAGACGCGCTCAATAAACTCATTGCCCTCATACATCAGCTACAAGCCCAAGGTATTGAGCTCAGCCATTTAGACATCGGTGGGGGCTTGGGTATTCGTTATACCGACGAAACCCCAGCCACCCCCTCTGATTTACTTTCTGCTGTATTTGGCGCTTTAGACCAGGCAAATTTGGGGCATTTACAACTAGTACTTGAGCCAGGTCGCTCTATGGTAGGTAACGCCGGTGTACTACTTACCCGTGTAGAATACTTAAAAACCAACCAAGACAAGCATTTCGCAGTAGTTGATGCGGCCATGAATGATCTCATTCGTCCTACGCTTTACGATGCCTGGCACGATGTCGAATCGGTACGTCCCCACACGGACGGTACCGCAACGGCCCAGTACGATATTGTCGGCCCGATTTGTGAAAGCGGCGACTGGCTCGCCAAAGACCGCGCCCTAGCGTTAAAACAAGATGATTTGCTCGCTGTTATGTCTGCAGGTGCCTACGCCTTTACAATGGCCAGCCAATACAACACACGCCCCCGCGCGGCTGAGGTCATCGTAGACAACCAGTCCGTCCATCTGGTCCGGCCTCGTGAAGAGCTCCACAGCTTGTTCGAGCACGAACGTTTAATCGACTAAGCCAAAAACAGCCCAATTATGGGCTGTTTTTACGTAACCCGCGTTAAAGAAAATCCAGTTATAAACGTTAAGCCCTATAGGGGGCATGTTAACTCCTTTAAGATTTGAATTAACTGCAGCTAATCCGAGCTGTTTTTTTGGGTAGTACGCTTTGACAGTGCTTTTTTTTCAGCGATGGTCTTTGGCCTCAATTAGCCATCAGCTTTCGACTCGTTTTATTCCGGGTCTCATTGGCTTTCTGTCACTGCTTGGGCTTTTTTTTCTAAGCCCCAATCCGGCATTACAAGAAGAACTTTTCGGGTCACTCGTTTCTTCCCATCATTACCACCTCATCGAGGGCGGTTTATGGGCTACGGCGTTATTTGCTGCACTGCTGGCGTTTTATAAGCACAACAGTTTCTTTTTATTGTCGGGCGCTTGGGTTCTGTGTAACTTACGCTTAGGGGGCATTTTTCTGCACCAAGATGCGTTTTGGCTGCAGCTGTACATACCGCCTGAACACATAGACTATTTTAATCAGCTAACGATCGGCATGTATTTTTTGCTGACGCACCAGCTTTTACATACTGCGCTTGGTCTTAGCTCGGCCTCGTTAACGAATCGATTATTAAATGGGGTCGCTATTAGCGTCTTTATAGCAGCCTGCTTACCTTTTCAGGGCCCTTTTAACGCGTTAATAACCGTTGCCATCCCCTTGGGTCTAGGCGGAGCGCTATGGCTCAGCCTGCAGCGCTTAGTCAGTCAGCTTGGGCAATTGCTGCTGTGGCAGGTTTTATTAATCAGTGTTGTGTTAAGCGGTGGGCTAGCTTATGTGCTTAATGCGTTAGTAGGCGCAAACCCATTAGTTAGTATTTTTACAGCTTTTATCTTTTTTATTTTGTGTCAAAGCGTGGTGGTGGTTTGGTTTTTAGAGTTTTTACGCCAACACAAACAACAGCATACAGAACTGTATAGCCAACTTCATCAATACCCCTTACCCCTGATTCGTATCGACCAAGACGGCCTCATTTTGTATGCCAATCGCGCCTTTCAGCGCCTTAGCCAGCATTTAATCCAAGCACAAACCACCCAATGGACAGACCTTTTTCCTGTGCAAAACTGGAAATTTCTGGCGCAGTGTACCCGTCAAGGCAAGCCCATAGAAATCTCCCCCTTACCGTCTGCACCGAACCGCCTTTATCACCATCCATTCCAGCTTTTTGTTAAACGTCACCCTTTTTACTTTTTGGTCAGTCTTCAGCCCTTAGCGGCTCAGGCTGAACAAGTAGACCATACCCATACGACCCGTCAAACTACGGTGTTAAACCAGCATGGCTTAGAAAAAGCCTTGCACTACACGCTGACGCATTTATCCAACCACCAACCTTGCTTTGTGGCGTATTTGGAAATTAGTCAAATCAGCCAAGTTAGCCGTGCTCACGGTCACGCTGCTAGTGATGCGCTCTTACATAGCATTAGTGATCGCTTGTATACCTTGCTACGCAATCGCTATGCTTTCGGACGTATTGGTAATGATGACTTCGTTTTTATTATGCCAAATACGCTAGCAGAGGAAGCGCATGCCACTGCACAAGAGTTAACTCACAGCTTGAACCACACACCTATTGAAACAGAGACCCGTCATTATAAATTGCAGGTCTACATGGGCTTAATTGAATTAGGTTCAGATATGGATGAGCACGCCGCATTACGCATGGCTCAAAGTGCCAGCACCGCCGCGCGTCGCACTAAAAATGACTTAGTACTTTATGAGCATGGCTCGAAAGAAATGCAATACCATGCCGAAGAACTTACCCTTTTTCAGCGCTTAGAAAATGGCTTAACCCAAGGGCTATTTATTGAAATGCAGCCCCTGTTAAACCTGAACAACCCCATAGATAGCCTCAACGTAGAGGTTTTATTACGAGTACGTCGTGGGAATGGTGATCTCATTCCTATTCACAGTTTTATTACAGCAGCTGAAGAAAACGGTACGATTTCAACTATTGATAAATGGGTGTTTGTTACGACTTTAGAATGGTTAGCCAAACATCAAAATCAGCTGCACAGTCTGCATTTAGTCACGATTAATCTTAGCGGTTCATCTTTGAACAATGATAAATTTATTGCTGATTTATTCATTATTTTGGATCAATACAAGGCGCAGTTAAATCGCTTATGTGTCGAAATCACTGAAGGGGTTGCTCTACAAGATTTAGCACGTACTCGAGCGTTTATGTCTCAACTACAAAGTAGAGGGGTGCGTATTGCTTTGGATGACTTTGGGGCGGGTTATACGTCATTTAGCTATCTACGCGAGCTACCTGCTAATCTGATTAAAATTGATGGCGCATTAATCCGTGACATGCTGCATAAAGAGAGCAACATTGCGATTGTGCGCACGCTAGTCGAGCTAGCGCATAACTTGGGTATGTCATGCGTAGCAGAATGGGTTGAGGACGCCGAAACACTCTCTATCTTAACGGCTATGCGTGTGCATTATGCCCAGGGCTATGCGATTAGCCCCTCTGTTTCCCCAACAAAAATACTTCAGGCGGGTTCAGTCATAGAGCTAATTAACAGAACGGATACGCTGGCTTTTATCGAAAACCACTACCCCTCTCTTTAGCTAAGCCAACGCCTTAATAAGACTACCCCCGCCTCTAAGATTTACCTAAGAGATGCAACATGAAAAAAGGTGGCTCTGAGGCCACCTTTTTATTTCTGCTTTGCGTTCTTAAAGCTCGCCGTACGAGTGCAAACCCGACAAGAACATATTGACGCCCAAGAAAGCAAAACTGGTGATCAATAAGCCCACCAATGCCCAGTACGCACTAAAGGTGCCACGCAAGCCTTTCATAAAGCGCATATGCAACCAAGCCGCGTAGTTTAACCAGACAATCAAAGCCCAGGTTTCTTTAGGGTCCCACTGCCAATAGGTGCCCCACGCATCAGCAGCCCACAAGGCCCCTAAAATAGTCGCAATGGTAAAGAAAGCAAAGCCGACCGCAATGGCGCGGTACATAATGTCATCGAGGATCTCTAGTGACGGTAGCTGGCGGGAAATAGGGCCACGGAAAGCCATGATCAGCCCCACAATAATGGCGCTAATACCAAAGTAGATCATCCACGTGGCCGAGAATCTGCCAGAGCTAAAAATAAAGGGTTCCGCGCATAACAGCACCCCTAAAATAAACACAGGGCTTAGCTTGGCCCACGACCGTGTCTCGCCATTTTCTTTGATTAAATAGGCTAAGCCCACCATCGCTGCGAGGGAAAAGGTACCGTATCCAATAAAATTAGCCGGCACGTGGATTTTCATCCACCAGCTTTTGAGTGCGGGCACCAATGGTTGGATTTGATGCGCATCGCGTGTAAAGGAATACCACAGCAAAAACACCACAATCGATGACACAACGAGCAAAACAAAGCCACCCAAAGCACGAGTGTGGTAGCGACGTTCGTAATACAGGTAAAACAACGCCGTCATTAAGGCAAAAAGTACAAACACCTCGTACAGATTACTGACCGGTATGTGGCCAATATCAGGGCCGAGTAAATGGCCCTCGCGCCAGCGCACCAATAAGCCAATGGCGCCGGCATACACCGCGGCCCACGTTAAGCCCGAACCAATCCAGGCCGCTGTTGGGCTGACCATGCCTATCCAATACATAATGGTCGCCAACACAAACAAGGCGCACATCCATAAAATGGCAGATTGGGAAGAAATTAAATAACGTAAAAAAAACACCGACTCAGAGCGGTCAATATCACCATTTAATAAATTACCGTCTGGCGCATACAACCAGATGGCAAACAGTGAAACCAGACCCACTACGATCGTCATGGTACGTAAAGGACGCCAGAGCCACCCCATCCATGCCAATAAAGGGACAGTAGCCACTAAGATGATGCGTTCGTAATAATCCATTTGGTCGGGGTAGGTGTTTAAGCAATACACCGCCGCTACCGCAAGGATGATGAAATAAATAAAATCACTAATGGTAGGACGGCCTCGTACACCCCGGGAGTCCCCGCTTGGCGCGCGCTGGTCATCCCCGCTCCACATTGATGGAGAAGAAGCAGCTGGATTAGACATGTTCATTACCTCTATTTTCGGACAAGCGCTCAAAAGCCTGTTGGAAGCGTTGGAATTCCTGCTGGAAGTCTAGATTTCGGCGTTGCGACGTCATGGCAGCCGTTAACAAACTGCCTTTTTCACCTGGACGGACCCACACCCAAATACGGCGATCGCGTATATAAATCATCACAAAAACGCCGATTACCAAGAACAAGCTACCGGTATACACAATATACATACCAGGACTGCGTGAAACCTGGAACACACTGGCCTGCACTTGATCAAAACTATCTAACTTAAATACTACAGGAGCCGGATAATCTGGCATATTGGCAAAAGCCAACAAAGCTAACTGCACCCATTCCTCTTCATGAGCGCCCCGCTCACCACTGTAATCCACTGCCTCTAGACCGTGTTTCTCGCGCGCAATGTTGCGCAGCTCAAGCAAGGTCATTTGTAGCATAGGCACAGTTAAATTAAGAATGCGTTCACGCTCGTGCTCGGGTACGGGCTCGATAATGCCGTTAAAGCCTTTTTTCATAAAGGTTTCAATGGTTTTAAATGCGGCCACTTCCATCAACGAGTTGGATTCAATCTGGCCACTGCGCTGAGCAAAACGTTGGGCCGCCAAACGCAAGGCTTCAGGGTCTTCTGTGGCAGCGCGTAGCATCATGAACTCTTCCATGCTGTTTTTGGCATCGGCTGGGATACGCACGTAACGGAAGAAGTCAGCCTGATTACGACGCATTCCTAATAAAAACACGGGGAAGTCGTCTAGTGTCATTGGGACCATGTAATTCACAAAATCAAACGACTGCCCTTGTTTATCGGTTAGGCTGTAGAGCACACTGGGCCCGACGTTTGTGAGATTGTCTTTAGGTCGCACATTACTGCCAGAGACGGCAGCAACGTGGTCTACGAAAGCTTTGGGTTGTGGCGCACCGTCGGTTAAGTCTTCGACGTTAAAGACGCGTAGCTCAGTGAACGTCGCATTAACGCTCTCGCCACTGCTGTTGTAGATCACAGATTGGCCTTCGCCTACGGTGGCTTTGAAACGTACGGGCTCGTAATCCTTGCCTTGTAAAGGATAAGCGCTTAGGGTCAAGCGACTGCCCCCATCGTCAAACCCCGACTGATACACCGTTACCCCACGATAGCGTAATGGTTCGTTCACCTCAATTAACTGTGAAAACCGCTCGCCGCGCTCTTCATCGATGACTTCTACCTCACTCTTAAAGCTGCTGGGCATGCCTGTAGAGTAGTAATCAATGTAAAAGCGTTTTAAATGCAACACAAAGGGTAAGGGTTGAATTAATACCCCATCGCCATAGCTAATGATGGCGCTAGAAGAACGCGTGTCGTCTGGCAGCAACATATTGGCGCGAAAGCTAGGATTAGCCAAACTAAGGCGCCCAGACTCCGGCACCTCAGAAATAAACATGTTTTCTGTAATAGCGGCCTTGTTGCCAAACCAAACCTGTAAACGGACCGGGAGCTCACTATCTAGCATCCCGCCGATACAAATTACGACGATAGCCACATGACCAAAAATATAGCCTAAGCGATTAGCGCCGCCTTTTTTAGCAGCCACCAAGTAACTGCCGTCCTCGTCCTCTCGCACTTTAAAAGCATAATTGTGGGCTTTAAGCCACGACTCAATGGCTGGCAGATTTTCTTTGGGTATGTGGCTGGAGCTGATGTCAATGCGATGTGGGAAAGCGCGCAGACTGGAACCACGAATATGTTCACGAAATGTACGCGACTCGCGGAGCATCTTAGGCGTATTACGGATTACGCATAGCGTAGTCGAGGCCACCAAAAAGCCCATAATAACGAGAAACCACCAACTGTTGTAAACGTTCCAGATGGTAAATTTATCGAATAATGTGGTCCAAAAAGGGCCAAATTGATCGGTATAGACATTGAGGGCCTCGTTTTGAACTAAGACCGTTCCAATAATGCTAGCGATACAGATAAAAACCAGCAGGCTAATCGCAAAGCGCATGGAACCAAGCAGTTCCGTGATATCAGCGGTACTGGCTCGTTGTTGAGTAATTGGTTCAGTCACGAAATTAACTTCTAAAACAAATGAGGAAGAGGGAACGCTAACCGAGTTAGAAAGCAAGCAGCGACAAAAGTTCCATCCTTCTTAACTTTTACAGACAACAAAGCTCATCTTGCACAAAAAACAAGATGAGCTTGAACCGTTTATGCTGTCGTTTTAACGGAGACCCGCTGCGTAATCAGCTACCGCATCGATGTCTTTATCGTTCATGCGGTCAGCAATTTCGTGCATCATGACTTGGTTATTGCGGTCACCACTGCGGAATAAACGCAATTGCTCGGCAATATAAGAAGGAAACTGTCCGCTAAGACGAGGATACTGACCAGGAATACCAGCACCATTAGGTGCATGACAGGCCGCACAGGCCGCCACACCGCGCTCGGGCAGCCCACCGCGCCAAATTTTCTGGCCACGCTCTAGGCTTTCTAGGTTTGTTGCTGTGGCGGCTTTTTCTAGGTCTAAGTCTTGTTGACTTAGGTAAAAGGCCACGTTACGCATGTCTTCCTCGGTCATACCAGCCGCAATGCTAGCCATAACACTAGGCGCACCGCCTGCCCCTAAACGCGGAGCCGGAACACCTTCTTTACTGGAGTTAAAATCGTGAAGTTGTTTAACGATATACTCAAAAGGCTGATGGGCTAAGTTAGGATTCGCACTCAAGGTACTATTACCGGCTTCGCCGTGGCACGTTACACAGGCCAGTACACCTTTAGACATATTGCCATTAATATAAAGCTGTTCGCCTTTTTGTAAGTCGGGCTTTGCTGCTTCGGCAGCATAAGCGAAATTCAGCACGGAACAACCCGCTATTAGGCTGCTTGTGATAATAAATTTTGATAGCACGCGCTTCATGTAGTCCTCGACAATCGCGATTCAACTGGAATAAGCAATGGAGGCTTATGCCGCCAAACCCGTCGCATTCTACCTAAGCATCTTTTGCTAAGAATACGACGATACAGTATTAAACTCAGTGATTATACAATAGAGCTACAAAATTAAACGGAAATTGCTACACCATGTCTATATTACATCGCGCTCGTTTCACCATTTCAGCAGCGCAACTTTCGCAATTACCCCCATCAGGCCCACCCGAGGTGTGTTTTGTAGGGCGCTCTAACGCGGGAAAATCTTCTGCCATTAATGTGTTAACAAACCAACGACGCTTAGCTTTTTCCAGCAAAACACCTGGCCGCACGCGTTTAATTAACCTATTTGGCATCCCTGACCCACTCGACCAAGACGGTCAGTTAGGGTATTTAGTCGATTTACCCGGCTACGGCTATGCAGCTGTTAATCGCCAAGAAAAACAACAGTGGGATCAGGTGTTAGGCAGTTATTTACGCGAACGCACTTCATTGGCGGGCATTGTGTTGGTCATTGATATACGCCGCGGGTTGACTGATCTTGACCTGCAATTAGCGCACTGGATTGCCCCCACAGGGCGTCCGGTATTGGTATTATTAACTAAAGCCGACAAGTTCGCGTATGGCAAACGCATCCAAGCGGTCGCTGCTGCTCGCAAAGAGCTTAAAGAAATCGGAGCAGTTCATGCATTGCCCTTTTCTGCCACGCACCGTCTCGGTCTCGAAGAGGCCACCCTACACATAGAGAACTGGATTTCTCCACAATTTGTACCATGACAAAATTCCTACCTGACGTTCATTTTCCGCACAGCCGTCCTCGTCGTAATCGTCGCGATGATTTCACTCGTCGCCTGGTTCGTGAAAACTCGGTCAGTGTGAATGACTTTATTTACCCCGTTTTTATTCGTGATGGTAAAAACGTCCAAGAGGCGGTCGATTCCATGCCCGGCGTCAATCGCTACTCGCCCGACACGCTGCTTCCCATAGCCGAAGAGTGTGTAAAACTGGGCATTCCTGTGTTATCTCTGTTTCCGTCTATTGATGCTCAACTGAAATGCCCTAAGGGTCTAGAGGCCGCTAATCCTAACGGTCTGATACCGCGCACGGTGGCTTTGCTCAAAAAAGAATTCCCTGAACTCGGTATTCTTACTGACGTCGCGCTCGACCCCTACACCAGTCACGGCCAAGACGGCATCATTGATGAAAACGGGTATGTGCTGAACGAGCCCACTGTCGAGGTGTTGTGTAAACAAGCTCTCACGCAAGCCCAAGCTGGGGTCGATATTATTGCACCTAGCGACATGATGGACGGCCGCATGGGCGCAATTCGTCGCGTCCTGGATGACAATCAATTTATTGATGCACGCTTGATGGCGTATTCAGCTAAATACGCCAGCGCCTTCTATGGTCCTTTCCGTGACGCCGTTGGCTCAGCCTCTAATTTAGGCAAATCCGACAAAGCCTCGTATCAAATGGATCCGGCCAACCGTCTCGAGGCCTTACGCGAGGTCGCAGCAGACATCCGCGAAGGCGCTGACATGGTAATGGTAAAGCCTGGTATGCCCTACCTTGATGTAGTACGCGAGGTCAAAGACGCTTTTGGTATGCCGACTTTTGCCTATCAGGTCAGTGGCGAATACGCTATGCTTAAAGCCGCTAGTCAAAATGGTTGGCTTGACCACGACAAAGTCATGATGGAAGCCCTGCTTGCTTTTAAACGCGCAGGCGCTGATGGGGTCTTAACCTATTTTGCTATTGACGCCGCAAAATGGCTCAAAGCAAATAGCTAACCCTTTCTACCCATACAAAAAGCCCTGCCTTAAACGCAGGGCTTTTTCGTGGAGGGAGGATTACAACACTTTATCTAGCTCTGCAGCGAAAGCTTCTGCCGGCATAAAACCAACTACCCGAGGGTCGGGCTGCTCTTGGCCTTGCGCATTAAAAAAGATAATACCGGGCGGCCCAAATAAATTAAATCGTTTTAATAGTTCACGATCTGCCGCTGTATTTTGGGTTACGTCTGCCTGTAACAAAAGCATGTGCTCCATCTTTTGGGCCACATCAGGATGAGTAAACGTGAACTGTTCCATTTCTATACAAGACACACACCAGTCCGCATAAAAATCCAGCATAACAGGCCGATCTGTGGTGGCTAATAGCTCGTCAAGCTGCTGCATAGACGTAACTGCCTGAAAGCGTGGCGCTGCCACCGTTGATGTGGTGGTAGCCCCTAGACCAAGTCCGGCTAGCGGTTGGGTTAGGCTACGTCCGCCTGAAGCCACCCCCACAATTAAGGCAATCGCCCATACAGCAACTAATACACCCACCGCTTTAAGAAATTGAGCCAATACGCTGCTGTCACCCCCAAGCGCACGAAACGCACCGAGTAACACGGCGCTCCACATAGCTAATAACGCCCAACCGAGCATGAGTACCCATGTGGGTAGAACAGAGTTCACCATCCACCAGGCTGTCGCTAAAAGTAGGATGCCAAAGGCGTACTTGATGCCATTCATCCACCCCCCTGCTTTAGGAAGCAACACACCAGACGAGGCGCCCACTAGCAACAAGAGCGCTCCAGAACCCCACGCTAAGGCAAACAATGTTGCGCCACCCAGCACCACATCCCCCGTTTGAGAGATGAATAACAATACCCCCGCCAAAGGCGCTGCTACACAAGGGCCTACAATCAGCGCCGATACCATGCCCATCACAAAAACACCCCCATATTTACCACCAGGGATTTTGGCTAAACGTCCTTGTAAGGAGGATTGCCATGTCGAGGGGACTTGGAGGGTGTAGACATCAAACATAGACAAAGCTAAGACAGCTAAGACAATGGCAAATAGACTAAGTACCCACGGCGTTTGCAACCATACGGCTAAGCTGGCGCCCGCTAAGCCTGCCGCTACCCCTAGTGCGGTATACACAAGTGACATGCCGAACACATACACCGCAGCCAATGCTAAGCCACGTTTCCTGGATAACGCAGTCTGTGAGCGTTGGCCTGCAATAATACTAAGCAGAATCGGCACCATGGGCAGCACACATGGAGTGAAAGATAAAAACAACCCAAATACAAACGCCAAAGCCATCATTTGGGGCCAGCTGGCTTGGGCTAAAAACCCGGCAATGCCGGTATCACTGAGCTGCAGCGCATCCGTAAAGCTAACCGACTGGGCGTTGTTTACCTCGATAACATCATCTAATGGGGCAGGCACCGCTGGTTGCACCCATTGCCCTTTGGCCTCGTAGCCATCTGCTACGGGAGTTAACGGCACCGTTTCCGTAATAGGTGAATAGCACAGTCCGGCATCTGCACAGCCTTGGTAAGTGATGTCAAACTGTAAAGGCAAACCGGGAACGCCCTGACCTGCAGGCAAAGGGACACGTAGCGTGACCTGTTGGCGATACACCGCCATGTCCTCACCAAAGGTAGGATCAAAAATAACTTTGGCTGGGGGGTATTGCACTTGATCGTTTGCAATAGGGGTGCCGTTCAGGGCAAAGCTAAAACGCGCCTGGTACATATAATATGCAGGCGCAATCTCGAAAAAAACATCGAGCTCAGTAGGACTAGGCTGGGCCACCTGCAATTGAAACGCTTGCTCGGGTTCAAGGAAGTCGTCTTCAGCATGCGCTGCAGCGGCCCCAAACCACATCAATACTAATACAAAAAACCCAAACACAAGCGCGTAATAGCTGTGTTTGGCTGAGCGAGCGGGATAGGTACCCAACATAGACGATCCTTTGGTTAACAGTGATTAGAACTGAACCAAGGCTACGCTGACGTTTGTTCTTTCACCCACTGAATATACGAGTCTAAGCCTGCAATTGCAGGCAGTACGAGTAGTTCGGGAACATCATACGGATGCAAAGATTTAATACGCTCCATTAGCGCTAGTACCTGCGCACCCGTGGTCTTAAACGTTAAAGGGATCTCTTCAGCCCCCTCGAGCGTGCCTTGCCACATGTATATAGACAAGCTAGGCCGCCCAAGGTTCACACACGCCGCTAAACCTTCTTCGACCACGATGTGAGCGATTCGTTTTGCCAAGGACTCATCTGGAGCATTAGACAAGACCACAACGATTTGTTCATCAGAATACGGTTCAAATTGCATTATTCAGCATCAGGTTGATTAGATGGCTCGGCTTGAATAAAAGCGGGTAATTGCGAGCAAGCCTGTACCGCTTGAGTCACCCGCGGTAAATGGTCGGTGCAGTATCCAAATCGGTGTGCATTAAAGACCTGGGGAATTAAACAGGCATCTGCCAAGGTAGGCACGGTGCCATAACAAAAAACCCCTGATTGATTATACGCCACTAGCTGTTGCTCAAAAGCCTCTAGACCCAATGCTACCCAATGTAAATACCACTCTTTACGCTGTTCGGCCGATAAACCAACGGTATTTTCTAAGTATTTTAAAATGCGTAGGTTATTGATTGGATGAATATCACATGCAATGTCATAAGCCAAGCCACGAATATGAGCACGCGCTACGTTATCGCCTGGTAAAACAGACACTTGCGGATACGTTTCCTCTAGGTACTCAATAATGGCTAAGGACTGTTTTAACGTGACCTCGCCGTCTTTAAACGCTGGAACTAAACCTGCAGGGTTCACCGTCTTGTACTCAGCACTGTGTTGCTGGCCGCCATCCTGTAGCAGGTGTACAGGAACGGCTTCCCAATCCAGCCCTTTTAAGCCTAAAACAATACGAACACGATAAGCGGCTGAACTACGAAAGTAGGTGTATAACTGCATTCTGTTTCCTTTAGTAAATCGGTGGGTTTTTAGTAGCCAAGCCAGTGCACAAGCCAAAGAGTTAAGCCAGGAAAGAACACCAGCAACACCACACGCAATAAATCAGAACCTAAAAAGGGCAATACCCCCTTAAAGGTTTCGCTCATGGGTATGTCTTTAGCTAGACTATTAATAATAAAAACGTTCATGCCCACAGGTGGCGTAATTAAACCTATTTCAACGACCATGAGCGCTAATATCCCAAACCAGACGGCCTTATCGGTGTATTCCAACCCCCAAAAGTCCAGGCCCATAATAATGGGAAAGAAAATAGGAATGGTCAGCAAAATCATTGATAAGCTATCCATAACGCAACCTAAAACCACATAGGTGATGATCATAGCCGCTAAAATCGCCAACGGCGGCCAGCCACTTGTTAAGGCTAATTCAGCAAGTAATTGCGAGATTTGAGATAAAGCCAAAAAAGAATTCAGCACGTCCGCCCCGATCAAAATCAGAAAGATCATCGCGGTGGATTCCATTGCGCCAAGCACTGCTGTAATAAACCCATTTAAGCTGAGCTCTTTTAAGATGAGCGCTACACCAAGCGTTGCCAGCACCCCTATCGCAGCCGCCTCGGTTGGCGTAAACACACCGCCATAAATACCGCCTACCACCACTACAAAGACCGCTAAGATAGGCCAAACCTGACCAAGCGCGTGCCAACGTACGCGCCAAGGCTGGCGTACCGAGGCTGGCCCACTGCCTGGTTTGAGTCGTACTACCAAGGCAATAGCAATTAAATAGCCAAGTACCGCAATCACACCTGGCACAAATGCGGCAATGAACATTACCGCCACATTTTGCTCAGCCAAAATAGCGTAGATGACCAGTGCTACCGAAGGGGGAATAAGCACACCCAATGTGCCCCCTGCCGCTAAGGTTCCTGTTGCTAAGGAAGATGAATAATTATGTTTACGCAGCTCAGGCAGCGCCACACGACCCATTGTGGCTGCCGTCGCTAACGATGAGCCACAGATGGCGCCAAAGCCTGCACAGGCCCCAATAGCGCTCATGGCTAGACCGCCTTTGTAATGGCCCAAAAAGGTGCTGGTTGCATGGAAAAGACGCTGTGAAAGCCCACCATGCGAGGCAATATTACCCATGAGTAAAAACAAAGGCACCACAGACAGGTCGTAGCTAGAAAACCGAGCATAGGCTAGGCTTTTAAAGGTGCTAAGCAGAGGCGTCCAACCTGACAGCAGCACGTAGCCCAACGAGCCTGCAACCAACATCGCAATGCCAATATGCACACGTAAAGCCAACAGCCCTATCGCCAGGGCACCCACCACAAAACCTAAAAGCTCGCTGCTCATGCTGACCCCTTTGGCGGGTGGATTAATCGCCCTGCCGTATACAGCGAAGTTAAACTCAAGAGAAAAAACCCGGGCCCAAGCATTAAAAAGGACCACCACAAGGGCCAAGCTAGGATCATACTGCTTTCCCCATAGTGGTAAGACTCGATGCCGCCCACCACGCTGCGCCACCCTAGAACAGCGGCACATACAGCAAGTAATAAGGCGGCCCCTATATCTAAGCCACGTTTGATGGCAGGGGGTGCCTTCAGTGTAAAAAAGTCGACAATAATGTGCGCATTGCGCATTTGCGCATACGGTAAACAGGCTGCAATGCTAAGTGCCGCGCCCATCTGCACTAACTCGACGTCGCCCAACACCGGCTCAGAAAAAAGCCAACGTCCAAGCACGCTGTAGGCAGATAATGCACACACCATAAACAAAATAGCAGCGCCGACTAATGCTAGACCTACTGATACCGCATACAGAAAGCGACCCAGCAGGTCTGTGGGTTTAGCCCAAGCACTGGCTTCCAATTCGCTTTCTGCCATGATCTAGGCCTAGTTAGTTTGTAGTATGTTTAGCAATTAACGACTTGGCAGTATCCAGCATTTCTTGCCCGTTATGCCCTTTTTTGTTCATGTCTTTCACCCAGTCCTCGGCGACTTTGTCTCCTACGGCAATCCATTCGGCCATTTGGTCAGCAGGGATGGCATAAAACGTGTTTTGCCGATCTTCGGCTTGTTTGCGAGCAGGGCCTACGGACTCATCCCATTGCTTGCCGATGAATGCGGAAAAATCAGCACCGCTATTGTCGTCAATGACTTTTTGTAAGTCTGCAGGCAAGCTGTTGTAACGATCCTTGTTCATTGCAATCGTAAACAAGGTGGTATAGAACGCTGGCGCCTCTGGGCTCATTTCCGTGTGGTATTTGGTTAGCTCGTGCAAGCGCATGGTTGGCACGACCTCCCAAGGCAAGACATAGCCATCGACCACGCCTTTAGATAAAGCATCGGCCATTTGAGGCAGCGGAATAGAAACAGGTGTGGCACCCAATTTAGCTAGCATGAGGTTAGTTTGACGTGTTGGCGCACGCATTTTTAACCCTCGCATGTCTGCTATTTTTTTAATTTCACGTTTATTGTTGTGAATAATTCCAGCATCGTGCACATTAAACGCTAACGGCTTTACCGAAGAAAACTCATCTTGGGCATAGCGTTCGTAATATTCCCATAAAGCACGACTGGCGCCTTCGGCTTGACGCGTCATAAAGGGTAATTCAAACGCTTCAATAATAGGGAAGCGGCCTGCCGTATAACCCGGCAAGGTCCAGACAATATCAGCGACTCCGTCAGCCGCCTGCTGCATAAGCTGTTGAGGTGAACCCCCTAACTGCATGGCCGGATATATCTGACATGTCAAACGGTCGTTAGACTGCTGAGCAAGCTTGGCACACCAAGGCTCTAAAACCTTTTGTTGACTCAATGCACTCGATGGCCAAAAATGCGCGACTTTTAATACGTATTTATCTGTCTCTGCGGCATGGGCTGTAAACGCTGCTGTGGCGCATGCTAGAGCGAGTATCGTTTTTTTAATCATGTCTCCACCACCCTATAAATAAACGTAGGTAGCCTACGGTTTAAACAACTTTATTTTATTTTCAATTACCCCAAAAACGCTTGCACCACTTTTGTCTTTCATTTCTATGCGAATCACATCGCCTGGCTGCATAAATGGCGTTACGGGCTTGCCTTGCTCGATGGTTTCGTACATACGCACCTCGGCCAAGCAGCAATACCCCACCCCACCGTTTTCAATGGATGAGCCCCACAAGTTGCCTTGTTTATTTGAAACCGTACCCGAGCCAACAATGGTGCCTGCACACACGGTACGGGTTTTTGCTACGTGAGCCACCAGCTGCGCAAAGTTAAACGTCATGTCTACCCCGGCATTGGGCTTACCAAAGGGTTTGTGGTTTAAATCGACCAATAAAGGCAAATGGACTTTGTGATCTTGCCATGTATCGCCTAGCTCATCCGGTGTGACGGCAACGGGGCTAAACGCACTGGCTGGTTTACTTTGTAGAAAACCAAACCCTTTGCCCAGTTCGGCTGGAATCAAACCACGCATGCTAACGTCGTTTACCAACATAACTAAGCGAATGGCTTTGCCTGCTTGCTCTACGGTTGCGCCCAACGGCAAGTCGCCCGTAATGACCGCCACCTCTGCCTCGAAGTCGATACCCCACGCGGGATCCGCCACCACATCGTCAGTTGGCGCAATAAAGCAATCTGACGCCCCTTGGTACATAAGCGGGTCGTGATAGAAAGACTCGGGTACCTCGGCATTACGTGCTTTACGGACCAGCTCTACGTGGTTAATGTAGGCCGACCCATCTACCCATTGATAGGCGCGGGGCAAAGGAGAATGAAATAGGTTTACATCAAAGACTTGCGTGTCGTCGGCTGACGCGTTGATTTTTTCATATTCGGCTTTGAGCTGCGGCTCGCACTGTTCCCAATTGTCTAAGGCGTATTGCATGGTTGGGGCAATGTCTGCCACCACCTTAAAACGGGTTAAATCGCGGCTGACAACCACCAAGCTGCCATCACGGCCTTGTTTTAAGCTGGCTAATTTCATTTAAACATCTCCTTGTAGCTACCATCGTGCAGCCACGCTGCATGGGTAGGTGCTCGTTTAGTTTGACTCCATTCCTCGAGCATGGCCCACTTCACTTCGTCTAGCGCTTTATCCATACCCGGTAAAGGCGTGTTTACGGCTAACTCTAAGCGATGCCCATTTGGATCGAAGAAATAAATTGACTGAAACAGCGCATGATCGGTTGGCCCTAATACCTCGACCCCATTTGCGGTAAGACGCTCTTTAGCAGCGAGTAGCGTTTCCATGGAGTCAACCTGCAAGGCTAAGTGTTGCGTCCATTTAGGGGTGTTTTCATCACGCCCCATTTCAGGTTGATTAGGTAGCTCGAAAAAAGCCAGGACATTGCCCATGCCTGCATCCAAGAATATATGCATATACGGATCGAATTCCCCGGTAGAAGGCACATGGTCTTCGGCAATGGCTAAGACCAATTTCATATCGAGGTTTTTTTCGTACCATTTAGCTGTAGCGTACGCATCTTTGCAGCGATATGCCACGTGATGAATTTTACTAATCATGGCAGCTGTCTCCTTGCTGAGTGTCGCAAAGCGGACAATCGCTGCGACAAATTAGAACGAATCATCCCATTACAAACCAAAACCATCTATTATTCAAATTGATTTTTTCGTTTAATTTATTAATTAAATTAATAAATGAAGGGGCGCAGGATGAAAATACGGTTACGACAGTTACGTGCTTTTGTAGAGCTAGCGAAAACGCAAAGTTTTACCCAAGCCGCACAGAATCTGTTTATTACCCAGTCTGCATTAAGCAGCTTAATTAAACAAATGGAGTTAAACCTTGGGCTACAACTGTTTGACCGCAGCACACGCAACGTGAAGTTATCCGATGTGGGCCAAGACCTGTATCCCTATATTGATCAGATTTTAATTGACTTAAGCAACGTGCTTGACGAAGCCGCCAACTTAAAAGCGCTTAAAAAAGGAACGGTGCGTATCGCTGCCCCACAACTGCTTGCTTGTACTATTTTGCCTGAATGTATTGCAGAATTTCAGCAGAGTTATCCCGATATCCACGTGCAACTTATTGATTGTGGTGTAGAACAAGTGGAAACCAAAGTGCTGTCAAATGAAGTGGATTTAGGGATCAGCCCAGAGCGTGATCACCATGCTGACATCGAGACCACTCTTTTATTTGAGAGTGCATTTTGTGTGGTTAGCCCAAAAAACTCTTCTTTCGATCACTCTCAGCCCATCACCTGGCAATGCTTAGAGAATCAGCCTCTGATTCTCTTGCAAGGTCAGTTTACAAAGCGACTTTCTGGTGATTTAGACAGCACAGAGTTTGGCCCCGAGTTTCATTTACGTCCTACAGCTCAAGTTAACTTTATGTCTACGGCATTAAGTATGGTGAACTCAGGGCTAGGCTTTACTATTTGTTTACCCTATGCACGGTCTTTAGTTGATGTTTACGGTTTAACTATGCAAGAGCTTAGCCCCGCGGTGTATCGACGTTTTTATACCTATGAACGACACGGACGCACCTTGGCCCCCGCCGTTGAGCAGTTCAAGCAGCATTTAATGCAAGCGCTTTCCGCCCTACATTAATTAGGCCCACTAGGCCTCTGCAATAACTCATCCTAGTTGGCTTTATGCAGAATAAAAAAACCACCGCCTAGGCAGTGGTTTTTTATGCAGACGGCGAGAGTTACTCGGCAGCTTGTTCTGTCTCTGTGCGCTCTACGAGTTCCATGTAGGCCATAGGAGCGTTGTCACCTTGACGGAAACCCATTTTTAGAACGCGAGTGTAACCACCATTGCGCTCTTTGAAACGTGGGCCAATTACGTCGAACAATTTCGTTACGGCATCACGATCGCGTAGACGAGCAAAAGCAAGACGACGATTAGCAACGGTTGGCTCTTTGGCTAAAGTGATCAAAGGCTCGATAACACGACGTAGCTCTTTGGCTTTAGGCAATGTGGTTTTGATGGCTTCGTGCTCAATCAAAGACACAGACATATTGCGGAACATAGCCAAACGATGGCTGCTGGTACGATTTAGTTTACGTAAACCACTACGATGACGCATGATTTTTTCCTAATAAATAAAAATGAATCTTAGTTGTGCGACAACTGCATATCGCACCCACCTAGGCTCTTCTATCAGCATTGCTGCGGGCCAATCGGCGGCAAAAGACAAAAAATTATACCAGAATTTCTGGCAAAACCACTAGTTATTAGTGGTGATAAGCGTTGTACAAAACCGAATCGGGAACAGACTTCCTAATTGTGTTTTTTGTCAACGCTGTCTCACTAGGCAGTGCTCGCTCTCTTCGTTCACTCCGCGCTGAATCGTTCGACAGCGTTGAGAAAAACACAAAAAAGCGATGCACTACCCAACTTCTTCGCTCTGAAAAATAAAACAGAGCACACAGGTCCATAGATAGGCTGATTGCAGCCAGCCTACCAGGATTATGGACGCTCTAAACCAAGAGGCGGCCAGTTTTCTAGCTTCATACCTAGCGTCAAGCCGCGTGCAGCCAATACCTCTTTGATTTCATTGAGGGATTTACGACCCAAGTTAGGAGTTTTAAGCAATTCGTTTTCTGTGCGCTGAATGAGATCGCCAATGTAGTAAATATTTTCGGCTTTCAAGCAGTTAGCAGAGCGAACTGTTAGCTCTAGATCGTCTACTGGACGCAATAGAACTGGATCAATTTGCGGCGCAGCACGTTCGGTGGTCTCGAAGGTGTCTTCTTCGTTTTCTAACGCAGCAAACACAGAGATTTGATCCATTAGAATACGTGCGGCTTGGCGCACAGCTTCTTCGGGAGTCAAAACGCCATTGGTTTCAATATCTAGAACCAATTTATCCAAGTCAGTGCGTTGTTCTACACGTGCGTTTTCTACGGCATAGCTAACGCGACGTACAGGACTGAAAGAGGCATCAAGAATAATACGACCGATGGTGTGCTGACGATCATCAGACAAAGCACGAACGTTACCCGGTACATAACCACGACCTTGTTCGACTTTAATTTGCATTTCTAGCTTGCCGTCTTCGGTTAGTGTGGCCAAGTGGTGATCGGGGTTAACGATTTCCACATCATGAGGCAACTCGATATCACGAGCAAACACTTCACCGGCGCCGGTTTTGTTTACCGTCAGGTTAACTTCTTCACGGCCATGCAGTTTAAAAATTACGCCTTTTAGGTTGAGCATGATGTCAACTACGTCTTCACGCACACCGGAAATAGTGGAGTACTCGTGTACCACACCCGTAATTTGTACTTCGGTAGGCGCATAACCTGTCATGGAGGACAAAAGAATGCGACGCAATGCGTTCCCTAGTGTGTGACCATAACCGCGCTCGAAAGGCTCCATAACGACCTTAGCATGGTTTTTAGTGATGGCCTCGACTTCAATGGAACGTGGCTTTAGAAAGGCTTGAGACATGATTTTTCCTTTTCAATACCCTCGGCTCGTTACACCGATAAGGCTGATGGAATAAGACAACAATAGAAATACAACATGGTCCACTCTCGGTTGAAAGTGGACCATGTGTGTTTTAACCAGTACTGGATGAGTACGTGTTAATTAGCGTGAGTACAACTCAACAACTAAGGATTCGTTCACATCACGGGCCACGTCTGCGCGATCCGGGACTTGTTTGAACACACCGCTTAGTTTGCTGGCGTCGACTTCAACCCACTGTGGTACACCAACGCTAGAAGCGAGGTCTAGGGCTTCTTTAATGCGAAGCTGACCACGTGCTTTTTCACGGATGGCAACCACATCACCAGGCTTAACAGCCATGGAGGCGATGTCGGCAGTGCGACCATTGATTTCAATTGCGCGGTGAGTTACCAACTGACGTGCTTCAGCACGTGTGGAACCAAAACCCATGCGGTAAACCACGTTGTCTAGACGTGATTCTAGCAATTGAATCAATAGTTCACCGGTATTACCACGACGGCGCTCAGCCTCTTCGAAGTAACGACGGAATTGTTTTTCTAGTACACCGTACATACGTTTGAGTTTTTGCTTTTCGCGTAACTGCAAACCGTAGTCAGATGTACGAGCACCTGAAGTACGACCGTGCTGACCTGGACGTGAATCCAATTTACATTTGGAGTCCAAGGAGCGACGAGCGCTTTTCAAGAATAGATCAGTACCCTCACGACGTGAGAGTTTACATTTAGGTCCAATATAACGAGCCACTTATCTTCCCCTTAGATGCGACGACGCTTGGGAGGACGGCAGCCGTTATGTGGGATCGGCGTAATGTCTGCAATACTGGTAATTTTGATACCTAATGCATTCAACGCGCGAACCGACGAATCACGGCCAGGGCCAGGGCCCTTGATGCGAACTTCCAAGTTTTTAATACCGTATTCCATTGCAGTACGGCCAGCTTGTTCAGCAGCCACCTGTGCAGCAAACGGTGTGGATTTACGCGAGCCTTTAAAGCCTGCGCCACCCGATGTCGCCCAAGACAACGTGTTGCCTTGACGATCGGTGATAGTGATGATTGTGTTGTTAAAGGTCGCCTGAACGTGCGCAATGCCGTCGGAGACGCTCTTTCTGATTCTCTTACGAGCGCGCGATGCGCCAGAAGCTTTAGCCATCTTCTATTCCTCGATTATTTCTTCAGAGATTGCGCTGCGCGACGTGGTCCCTTACGGGTACGTGCGTTAGTGCGTGTACGCTGACCGCGCACAGGCAGTCCGCGACGGTGGCGCATCCCACGATAACAGCCCAAGTCGATCAAACGTTTGATTGACAGTTGGACTTCACGACGTAAATCGCCTTCAACGTTAAATTGCGAAATCTGTTCGCGAATTACTTCAAGTTCGGCGTCGGTAAGATCTTTGATCTTTTTGGAGTATTCAATGCCCGCACCGTCACAAATTTGACGAGCGCGAGTACGACCGATACCGAAAATCGCGGTTAGACCGATTTCGGCGTGTTGATGCGGCGGAATGTTAATGCCAGCAATACGGGCCATGGTTGTTCCTTGTTAAATCGGTTGCGTTTCGGCGTATCAGCCTTGACGCTGCTTGTGACGGGGATCAGTGCAGATTACACGTACCACGCCATGACGTTTAATGATTTTGCAGTTGCGGCAAATCCGCTTAACTGATGCCATTACCTTCATGGTTGACTCCTAGTTTTCTTAAACCGGCCGCTATTATTTAGAGCGGAATACAATTCTAGCTCGGCTAAGATCATAGGGCGTGAGCTCCACTGTGACCTTGTCGCCCGGCAGAATCCGGATGTAATGCATACGCATCTTGCCCGAAACGTAGCCTAACACCATATGGCCATTTTCTAGCTTGATACGAAAAGTTGCGTTAGGGAGGTTTTCTACAACCTCACCTTGCATTTGTATAACGTCGTCCTTTGCCATTTTCTTTTATCGCATAGGCAAACCCGTGCCTTTAAAGTTAGCCTTTTTAAGCAACGAGTCATATTGTTGAGACATCACGTAAGCCTGAGCTTGTGACATGAAGTCCATCGTAACTACAACAATAATTAGCAAGGAAGTACCACCAAAATAGAACGGTACATTCCAGCGCATCTGCAGAAACTCCGGAACCAAACACACTATAGTGATGTAGATAGAACCTGCTAATGTTAAGCGAGATAAGATCCGATCAATATAGCGAGCTGTTTGCTCTCCGGGACGTATACCAGGTACAAATGCACCGCTTTTTTTCAAGTTGTCTGCTGTTTCACGGCTATTGAAAACCAATGCGGTGTAGAAAAAACAGAACAATATAATCAAAGCTGAAAACAGCGTGATGTACAAAGGCTGACGAGGTGAAAGCGCAGCTTCCAAATCACGTAACCAGCCCAGACCCGGTGTAGTGGAGAACCAACTGGCAATTGTTGCTGGAAGCAAAATAATTGAGGAGGCGAAGATTGGAGGAATCACCCCTGCCATATTAAGCTTCAGCGGCAAATGCGAGCTTTGTCCGCCATAAATACGGTTACCTACCTGACGTTTCGCGTAGTTGACCGTGATACGACGCTGTCCACGCTCGACAAATACAACAAAGTACGTTACTGCAGCGACTAGTAAAATAATGAACAATGCAGAAATGATCGACATTGAATCAGTACGTACTAGATCTAACAAGCCGCCTAAAGCGCTTGGTAG
This sequence comes from Paenalcaligenes hominis, assembly GCF_011927625.1. GTDB lineage: Bacteria > Pseudomonadota > Gammaproteobacteria > Burkholderiales > Burkholderiaceae_B > Paenalcaligenes > Paenalcaligenes hominis. The sequence continues at coordinate 224,957 of NZ_JAATIZ010000003.1, read as the reverse complement.
CCCTGCAACAATCCCAGCAAAAATAATGATGGAAATACCGTTGCCTATACCACGTTCAGTGATTTGTTCACCTAGCCACATTAGGAACATTGTTCCAGTAACTAGTGTCACCACTGTAGTGAATCGGAATAACATACCGGGATCAATGACGAGCCCTGGTTGGGATTCCAATGCAACTGAGATTCCAACAGCTTGGAATAGTGCAAGAAACACTGTGCCATAACGAGTGTATTGGGTGATCTTACGACGACCCGCTTCACCTTCTTTCTTGATTGCCTCGAGCGTAGGCACAACCACCGACATTAACTGCATAATAATAGAGGCAGAAATGTAGGGCATGATCCCCAATGCAAACACGGAGAATCGTTGCAACGCACCACCGGAGAACATGTTGAACAAACCAAGAATACCACCCTGGTTTTGTTGGAACAGTTCAGACAGTGCGTCTGGATTGATCCCTGGGACGGGAATGTGTGTACCCAAGCGGTAAACAACCAGCGCGAGCAGCAGGAATACGATACGCCGCTTTAAATCAGCGTAACCTGAACCTGTCTTACCCTTTGCCTGTGCTTTAGCCACCGTGACCCCTTTTATTCAGCCAAAGACCCGCCAGCGGCTTCAATAGCAGCACGGGCACCAGCTGTTGCACGCAAGCCTTTCAATACGACTTTACGAGACAGCTCGCCGGATTTAATGACTTTTGCGTAACGCACGAGCTGACCAACTACGCCAGCCTGCTTTAATACGTTCACATCGATTTCTTCAACGTCTAGACGCTGTAAGTCGGATAAACGTACTTCGGCGTGCAAGTGACCACCAGGAGCGGTAAAACCACGCTTAGGTAGACGACGCTGCAAAGGCATTTGACCGCCTTCAAAGCCAACTTTGTGGTAACCACCAGAACGAGATTTCTGACCTTTGTGACCACGACCTGCTGTTTTGCCGTAACCGGAGCCCGAACCGCGACCAACGCGGCGAGCAGCGTGTTTAGCGCCAGCTGCAGGTTGTAAGGTGTTTAATTGCAATTGCGACATGCCGATTCCTTTAGGCTTCCGATACGGTGACGAGATAATCCACTTTACGGATCATGCCACGTACTTCGGGAGTGTCAACCAGAACGCGGCTGCTGTTAACACGGCGTAGACCTAAACCACGAATAGTATCGCGGTGGTCTTGCTTAGTACCGATAACAGAGCGCACGAGTGTTACCTTGATTTGCTTCTGTGCCATGATTTACCCCAGAATTTCTTCAACTGTTTTGCCACGTTTAGCAGCAATTTCAGCCGGTGTGGAGCAAGCACGCAAACCGTTTAACGTTGCGCGAACCATGTTGTACGGGTTGCTGGAGCCTAAGCTCTTTGCTACGACGTTACGTACACCCATTACTTCGAAAATAGCACGCATTGGACCACCGGCGATAACACCAGTACCTTCTGCTGCTGGGGAGATAAGAACAGTGGATGCACCGTGCTTACCAACTACGGAGTGATGTAATGTACCGTCTTTCAGAGCGACTTGGAATAGACCACGACGGGCTTGTTCCATGGCTTTCTGTACAGCAACGGGTACCTCACGGGCTTTACCTTTGCCCATACCAATTCGGCCATCACCGTCGCCTACTACTGCTAGTGCAGCGAAGCTCATGGTGCGACCACCCTTGACGACTTTACTGACGCGGTTAACCGCGATCATTTTTTCACGCAGGCCGTCATCGCGCTCTTGTTCGGCATTTTGTCTGCCTTGTGCTTTAGCCATTTGACATTCCTTAGAACTTCAAGCCGGCTTCACGCGCGGCATCAGCCAACGCTTTCACGCGGCCATGATAACGGAAGCCCGAACGATCGAAAGCGACTGTTTCGATTCCAGCAGCTTTGGCTTTCTCGGCAACACGTTTGCCGATAATCGTCGCTGCAGCAACGTTGCCACCATTGGCCAACTCTTTGCGCACTTCGGGTTCCACCGAGGAGGCGCTGACCAAAACGCGGTCGCCTTCGGGCGAGATGATGTTGGCGTAAATGTGCAGATTGGTGCGGTGTACCGCCAGGCGATGTACGCGTAACTCGGCAATTTTCTTGCGAGTTGCCACTGCACGACGCAAACGAGATTGTTTCTTGTCCATAATTCGTCCTTGCCTGTGCGATTATTTCTTCTTGGTTTCTTTCAAGGCCACGTGCTCTTCGGCGTAACGCACACCCTTGCCTTTGTAAGGCTCTGGGCGACGGTAAGCGCGAATCTCAGCAGCACACTGACCTACTACCTGTTTGTCTGCACCAGTCAACAGAATTTCTGTTGGGGTTGGGCATTCGGCAGTAACACCAGCGGGCAACTCGTGCACGATGTCATGAGAAAAACCAAGTTGAAGCTTGATAGCATTACCTTGTACTTGAGCACGGAAACCCACACCAACTAATAATAGTTTGCGCGTGAAGCCAGTGCTAACGCCAGTTACCATGTTGTTCACTAAAGAACGTACGGTACCAGACATCGCATTAGCGTGACGGGTTTCATTGGCTGCAACAAAGGTCAATTGACCATCGTTAAGCTCGATAGTTACATCGCCAGTCAAAGGCTGCACTAAAGTACCACGGGGGCCTTTAACAGTGATTTGATCTTCAGCGATGGTTGTTTCAACGCCATTTGGCAATGCGACGGGGTATTTAGCAATACGTGACATTGTGTTCTCCTTATGCCACGTAGCAGAGGACTTCGCCGCCCACGCCAGCAGCACGTGCTTTACGATCTGTCATAACACCGCGTGAGGTGGATACGATCGCTACGCCCAAGCCGTTCATGACTTGAGGAATGCTGTTGCTACCTTTGTAGATGCGTAGACCAGGACGGGACACGCGATCGATACGCTCGATTACGGGTTGTCCAGCGTAATATTTTAAAGTGATTTCGAGTTCTGGCTTTTTATCGCCGGACACTTGGAAATCTTCGATATAGCCTTCGTCTTTTAGCACAGCTGCAATCGCAGCTTTTAGCTTCGAGGAGGGCATGGATACCGACTTTTTGCTGACCATTTGTGCGTTACGAACGCGGGTCAACATGTCAGCGATTGGATCGCTCATGCTCATGTTTTTTCTCCTACCAGCTAGCCTTGGTCATACCGGGAATCTCGCCTGCTAGGGCCATTTCACGGATCTTATGACGAGTTAAACCGAATTGTTTGTATACACCGCGAGAACGCCCTGTAACAACGCAGCGATTACGCAAACGTGTTGGATTGGCATTACGTGGAAGTTTTTGTAGTTCCAAGCGTGCCTGATAACGTTCTTCGTCGGACTTAGACTGGTCGTCAATGATTGCTTTTAGCGCAGTACGCTTAGCAGCAAATTTTTCGACTAGTTTTGCGCGTTTGATATCGCGATTGATGAGTGATAATTTTGCCACGTCATCGCCCCTTAGTTACGGAACGGGAAGCTGAACGCATTCAATAGCGCTTTGGCTTCTTCGTCGGTCTTGGCAGAAGTGGTAATACTGATGTTCAAACCACGAACTGCATCAATTTTGTCGTATTCAATCTCAGGGAAAATGATTTGCTCTTTTACGCCTAAGTTGAAGTTGCCGTGGCCGTCAAACGCACGAGCAGGTACACCGCGGAAGTCACGAACGCGTGGGAGAGCCACAGCGATGAGACGATCCAAAAACTCGTACATACGGCGACCACGCAATGTGACTTTACAGCCAATTGGGTAGTCTTCACGGATTTTAAAACCCGCAATCGCTTTGCGTGTTTTAGTAATAATAGGTTTTTGACCTGCGATTTTCGCCATGTCTTCAGTCGCGTGATCGATAACTTTACGATCTGCTACTGCCTCGGATACACCCATGTTCAAAGTGATCTTGGTGATGCGAGGTACTTGCATGATGCTTTCGTAGCCGAATTCTTTTTGTAATTCTGCTACAACTTTATCGCGGTAGAATTCTTGTAAACGTGCCATGATTTCGTCCCTTATGCCTTAGCGCCCACAACTTTGCCGTTGGAGCGATATACACGCACTTTGCGACCGTCAACAACGCTAAAACCAACGCGATCAGCTTTATCGGTTTCTGGGTTAATCAAAGCTATGTTAGAGATGTGAATAGGCATGGTTTTGTCTACGATGCCACCTTGTACACCAGCCATAGGGTTTGGACGCACGTGTTTTTTAACAACATTGATGCCTTCAACCACAACGCGGTCGCCATCTACGTTTAACACGGTGCCACGGCGAGTTTTATCGCGACCGGCTAGCACAATGACTTCGTCGCCTTTACGGATTTTTTGCATATCCTAGGCTCCTTATAGCACTTCAGGTGCCAATGATACGATCTTCATGAACTTCTCGGTACGCAATTCACGCGTAACGGGTCCAAAAATACGAGTACCAATTGGCTCTAGTTTTGCGTTAAGCAAAACGGCGGCATTGCCACCAAATTTAATTAGCGAACCGTCCTTGCGGCGAACACCCTTGGCAGTGCGAACTACCACAGCGTTGTAAATTTCGCCTTTTTTGACGCGTCCGCGCGGGGCCGCTTCTTTTACGGTGACTTTGATGATGTCACCAATAGCGGCATAACGGCGCTTGGAGCCACCCAACACCTTGATGCACATTACGGAGCGCGCACCAGTGTTGTCGGCCACATTCAGCGTGGTCTGCATTTGAATCATGATTTTTCCTGTTCCAACTTAACTGCACAACCTGGTACGGACAAAAAGCCTACCAAGCAACGCAACCAGTTTTGGGCCCGTCAGATTCGACGTTGGTAACCACACCAATTGTTGTAGTAGCTTGCGCCGAACCCTGGGTTGAAATCTTGCGAGAAACAAAACGTATGTGTTTAGTCTACTTCGCTCTATTAATTAAAAGCCAAGTAAGCCATCAATTTTAACAAAAAACACAGATTAAGCAAGTGTTTATGTGGGGCTTGATGTTAACTTGCCGTATTCCTGCAACATCTGGCGACTTGACTCGGAAAGCTGAGTCAAATCCCCATCAAAAACAAATAGTACACCCAAAGCCCTACAGACTTCTAGAGTGCTACGCAACATAAATAGACCCCCTGTTTTACGTTCAAGCTCGAGCCAATCGCTAGCACCGACATGCACGTAGGAAATATGCAAATCGCGCAGCATTAAAGCGACTCTAGGAAGCATTAAAATGCGGCGTACGCCCCTGTGTACGTTGTGTTGCGCCAACATGTGACAAAACTCACCAACTTGTACTGGCTCACTTGTTAGTGAATAGGCGTCTAACTCTACGGCCAAGCGCTCGGTAAGCTGTAAAGGCACAGTCGCAAGCTTGGCAGCGATCTGCTTATTAAACCCTGCCTGTGTGATGGAGGACAACGAGACCCGTAATATCAGGCGATCTGCCGTGTATTGGCTCATATGTTGCAAAGCAAGCTCGAAGGCTCGGGCATCACACATTGCAGACAAGCCCAAGCGTGTTGCCACCGGCATAAACTGATAGCCTTGAAGCGTTTCCTCTGTAGTCGTCGAGGTATGTAACACTAACGCCGCTTTTTTCCAATGTGACGCTGCGCCCTCTAGCGTTGTTAACTCCAGACTTAATCGTTGCTCTATTAAAGCATCTTGTAATAACGCTCGCCATTGCGTTTCCCCACCTTTGGGCTGGTCCACTAGGGTCTCTGCTTGACTGGTTGTGAGCACTTCTATTGAGCCATGCCCTGCACTTTCTGCTCGCATTAACGCTTGATCAAGACGCCCCAGCACATGGGTAAGAAACTGTCCTGGCCTATAGTCAGTTTGGGCTAAAGCCCACCGACAATATTCCCCATGGGGGAGCTGAATACGCTGTTGACGTAAGATGGCTTGAACAGATTGGGTTAACGCCTGTAATGCGCTTGCATCGGGGTCCGGCACTAACAACACAAAATCTGAACCATTTAAACGCGCTAATGTAATGGGTGCGGTCAAATCACTTTGGTCAATTACGTCTTGTAATTGTTGACTTAGGCTTAAAAGCCACTCATCGACATTGGCTCGTGTCATGACTTTATTAATGTCAGCCAGGTCACGCTGTCTAAATAACAGCAGCCATCCTCCTTGAGCATTTTGATCTTCTAAGAGGCGTCGTAACTCGTTAATAAAGTATTTACGGTTCACTAGGCCCGTAACGGTATCTTGGTTTAACTCTATTTCTAGCGATTCAATTTTCGCAGACTGTTCCTCTGTGGTTGCTGCGATGCTTTGACGTACCGACGCGAGCGCTCGGGTTACCTCTGATAGCTCTGCAAACGTAGCTTTTTTTAACGGTGCCACAGCGGCTTCTGTATCGTGGGATAACGTATGAAGCGGTTGCGTCACCTCGCTATGCAAAACTCGGCGTAATCGGCGTATTAAATAAAATACATACAGAGCCCACGCGATGCCAACAACTAAAATCATCATAGCTAGTCGACTAAGCCCTTGCCACAAACTAACCCATGCATAGTTCGCGTCAGCTTGTAATGTGATCAGGCCAATTTGCCTCGGCCCATCATTAATTGGCGCTGAGCTCTCGGCTGCCACTATAGGAAACCAACGCATAAACCATTGCGGCACGTCTGGCAAAGCCTGCGATCCCCTGACCTCATGCAAGATCTGTGATGCGCCTTCGGGGCTGGTCAACTGAATACGCTTAAACTGGCCAGAATCAAATAAGGCCGTAGTCACTATCTTTTGTGCAATGGGATTTTGATTAGAAGGCTGAGCCAAAGCTAAAGCCAATGCCGTGGCTGCTGAGTCGGTTTGGTGTTGAAGCTGTGTATTTAAGTACTCTTGGGCCGAGCTACTATTTAGCCATACTGTGCCTCCTAAAATAATCAGTACAACCAAACTGACACTAATAAGTAGTTGTTTTAATAACGACATGTTTTAACCTTACTTATTCTTAGGGTGTAACCCTCTTATACGTGTTTTAACTGTTTACTCGCAACAGTGGCTAACCTGACTTGTAGAAATCAATGGATTAGTGCCGACATATATCTGACAAATGCTAAAGCTAAGCTTAGAGCTAATACATAGAACTACCTAACCAATTAACTCAGTCAAAAATTAAAGGCTTTGGCCTAGCTTATTGAGTAGTGATCTCCATCTTGTCATTCTCCAGCGTTATAGCGCCTTTAAGTAACTACTACACTGTGCTTTTTATAGGAGTAATTAACGGCACGCGCCAAGAAAGATTAAGTAAAGGTCTGTTCATTTTTTTATACGGTCATTAGCAGCAGCGAATAAAAAAGTATAGATTTTGTCAGTTTACTTAGCACAGCTATTAGATTTAAACGCCGACTTAATGCTGAAAAGATCGTAACGGTTTATGATTTAAACAACGTATGCTTAATTAGCTAAATACAATCTCAGTTTAGAAAAATTATTTTTGCAAGAAGTGCTATTTTAAATTGCTGCTTTTAGTACACAGGAGACGCCACGATGTACCCTACCCTTTCCCTTTTTATTAACGGCGAGTTTATTGAAGGCCAAGGTCGCAAAACCGAACCTGTCTTAAACCCAGCGACACTTGAAGAGTTAGGCAAACTACCGCATGCTACCCAAGACGACCTAGATTTAGCGCTAAAAAGTGCTCAGACGGCATTCGAGTCGTGGCGCCATAGCTCTCCTATCGAGCGTAGTGATATTTTACGTAAAGTGGCACAGCTTTGCCGTGATAATGCTCAAGAAATCGGCAGAAATATTACGCTTGATCAAGGAAAGCCTTTGGCTGAGTCTGTTGCCGAGGTAATAAATTGCTCTGAACACGCTGACTGGCATGCTGAGGAATGCCGTCGTATTTACGGGCGTATTATCCCACCGCGTAACCCGGCAGTACGTCAAATGGTCGTACGCGAGCCTATCGGTGTCTGTGCCGCGTTTACTCCTTGGAACTTTCCTTTCAACCAAGCCATCAGAAAAATTACTGCCGCTATCGGCGCTGGTTGCACCATTATTATTAAAGGGCCCGAAGACTCCCCCAGCGCGGTCATGGCGATCGCAAAAATGTTCCATGAAGCCGGTTTACCTAAAGGGGTTTTAAATGTGGTGTGGGGCGTACCCGCCGAGGTGTCTGACTATCTGATTCGCTCTCCTATTGTGCGTAAGGTTTCCTTTACCGGTTCCGTACCCGTGGGCAAACAACTTGCTGCACTGGCTGGCGCTCATATGAAACCCGTCACGATGGAGCTAGGTGGACATTCACCCGTCTTGGTTTTCCCAGATATTGATATTCCTCGTGTTGCTAAACAGTTGGCTTACTTTAAGGTCCGCAATGCAGGGCAGGTATGTATTTCGCCCACTCGCTTTTATATTCATGAGGATATCTACGAACCCTTTAAAGATGCGTTTATTAATGTGCTAGCTAACGTGAATGTCGGCAATGGTCTAGAGGCTGAAACCGAAATGGGTCCGCTTGCTCATGAAAGACGTCTAGCCGTCATGGATAACTTTGTTCAAGATGCACTGTCGCATGGGGGTCGTCTCGAATTAGGCGGTAGCCAGTCCGAAGGGACAGGTTACTTTTATGGCCCGACGGTGCTTGCCGATGTGCCGGATCACGCCATGATTATGACTGAAGAGCCATTCGGGCCTATTGCCCCATTAACTCGGTTTAGCGATACCACAGACGTATTAAAGCGCGCCAACTCACTCCCCTTTGGGTTGGCCTCCTATGCATTTACTAATAATCTACAAACGGCTCATACCGTGTCTAACGAACTGCAAGCAGGCATGGTAAGCATTAACCACTTTGGTGTTTCCATTGCAGAAACCCCATTTGGTGGTATTAAAGACAGTGGTATTGGTAGCGAAGGCGGTACAGAAACCTTTGATGGCTACCTAGTCACCAAATTTATTACTCAACGTTAAACGAGGTCTGACCATGCGCCCTGCTTTGTTATCTAGAGTCACTTCGTCACGTCGCTGGATAGGCGGGGCGCTAATCAGCTTACCTTTACTCTGTGCAGCACAAACGCCTATGCCTTTATTCGATGCCATCGCTACGCACAACAAAAAAGCAGTGACAGAAATTCTAGATCAGCGTCCTGATCTGGAAGTGCGCAATGCACAACAACAAACGCCGTTAATGGCCGCCGTCTACCAAGGCAACACCGATTTGGCTTTGCTTTTGATTCAAGCTGGGGCGGATGTGAACGCCCAAGACGCCGTAGCCAATAGCCCTTTTTTATATGCAGGCGCGGAAGGCATGCTTGCCATTGTGCGCGAAGCATTAAGTCATGGCGCCGACTTTACAGTATTAAATCGGTATGGGGGCACAGCCCTTATCCCTGCCGCGGAAAAAGGCCATTTAGATGTGGTCAAGCTATTAGCTCATACGCCTAACTACCCAATTAATCACGTCAATCGTCTTGGGTGGACAGCACTCATGGAAGCCGTCATTTTAGGCGATGGCAGCCCTACTCAAGTTGAAATTGTTAGGACTTTGCTTGAGGCAGGTGCGGACGCCTCTATTCCAGACAAAAATGGGATTAGCGCCTTACACCACGCTGAGGCCAGAGGCTTTGTTGACATGGCAAGCCTACTTAAAAAACATCAAGCCCAGTAACTAGCTTGCCTACACAAAGTCAAAACAAAAACCCCAGCTAGATGAACCAGCTGGGGTTTTTTGCTTAGACCCCGTGGAGTCTAAAACGTTAATTTAACGAATTAAATAACGCGAGCAGGAGTAACCAAACGCACAACAGTCCATGACTTGTGACGGCTGATTGGACGGCCTTCAGCGATTTCTACGATATCGCCTTCGTTGTACTGGTTATTCTCGTCATGCGCTTGGTATTTACGTGAGCGCACGATGATCTTGCCATACAAAGGATGCTTAACGTGACGTTCTACGTAAACGACAACGGTTTTATCCATTTTTGTGCTGACCACGCGGCCCTGTAATAGGCGCTGACGCTTTTCTGCTACGGGTGTAGTTTGAGTATCGCTCATATCACTTTCCTGCTTTCTCAGCCATTACGGTGCGCACGCGAGCGATGTCGCGACGTACTTTAGATAGCTGGCTGGTGTTGGAAAGCTGCTGAGTGGCTTGTTGCATACGCAAGCTAAATTGAGCCTTCAGCAGACTTTCAAGCTCAGTTTTGAGCTCGGCGGTTTCTTTAGAACGGAGTTCGCTGGCTTTCATGTGATCTCCTTAAGCACCAATGTTTCGTACCACGAAAGTGGTAGAAAATGGTAACTTGGCAGCAGCTAGACGGAATGCTTCGCGTGCGAGTTCTTCGCTAACGCCTTCCATTTCGTACAGCATTTTGCCGGGTTGAATTTCAGCGACCCAGAACTCTGGACTACCCTTACCACTACCCATACGAACCTCTGCAGGTTTCTGGGAAATCGGTTTGTCAGGGAAGACACGAATCCAGATACGGCCACCACGTTTAATGTGACGGTTAATCGCACGACGCGCTGCTTCGATCTGACGAGCAGTTAAACGACCACGACCTGTCGCTTTCAAACCAAATTCGCCAAAGGACACTTGAGTACCACGAGTCGCTAGACCGGTGTTACGACCTTTGTGTTCTTTGCGATATTTTCTACGAGAAGGTTGCAACATAATTATTCTCCTTCTGGCGCCGGTGCTGCGTCACGGCGAGGACCGCGACCACGACCTGGGCGACGGCCTTCAGGACGCTCACCGCGAGGGCGACGCTGACGACGCTCTTCAGGGGCAGCTGTCTCTTGAGGCAATTCGCCGTTAGGCAACATATCGCCTTTGTAGACCCAGACTTTAATACCGATAATACCGTATGTGGTGTGAGCTTCTGCTGTAGCGTAATCGATGTGAGCACGCAAAGTGTGTAGAGGTACACGGCCTTCACGGTACCACTCGGTACGGGCAATCTCGATACCATTCAAACGACCAGAGCTAGCAATTTTGATACCTTGGGCACCTAAACGCATTGCGTTTTGCATCGCACGTTTCATGGCGCGACGGAACATAATACGTTTTTCTAGCTGCTGAGCGATTGAGTCAGCGATTAGCTGAGCATCGGTTTCAGGTTTACGAATTTCTTCGATATTGACGTGCACAGGCACGCCCATTAAACGCTGTAGGTCAACTTTTAAGCTTTCGATATCCTCACCACGCTTACCAATTACGACGCCTGGACGGGCAGAGTAAATAGTAATGCGGGCGTTTTTGGATGGACGCTCGATGACAATACGACCAACAGAAGCATTTTTAAGCTTCTTTTTGAGGTATTCACGCACGCGGATATCATCGGCTAGCATACCGCTGAAATCGTTGTGATCAGCATACCAGCGAGAATTCCAGTTACGGTTAACCGCGAGGCGGAACCCAATTGGGTTAACTTTTTGTCCCATTGTGACTCCTTAAGCGCCGACCTTAACCACAATGTGGCAGGTTTGCTTTTCGATGCGGTTACCGCGGCCTTTGGCTCGTGCGGAAAAACGTTTCAAAGATTGCGCTTTATCTACTTGAATAGCAGTAACGCGCAACTCATCGATGTCGGCACCATCGTTATGTTCAGCATTAGCAATAGCGGACTCAAGCGCTTTTTTGATAATGCCAGCGGCTTTCTTGGGAGTAAATGTGAGCGTATTTAACGCCTGCTCTACAGACTTGCCGCGAATCATATCAGCGACTAAGCGTGCTTTCTGAGCAGAGATACGTACTCCACGAATTTTTGCTGTGGTTTCCATCGCTTATCTCCGTGACTTCTTGTCCGCAATGTGACCCTTAAAGGTGCGGGTCAATGCGAATTCACCGAGCTTGTGGCCAACCATGTTCTCGTTGATATAAACGGGAACATGTTGACGACCATTGTGCACGGCAATCGTCAGCCCGATGAATTCGGGCAGGATGGTAGAACGACGCGACCAAGTTTTGATCGGACGTTTATCGTTGCCCTCGACAGCTGCCTCAACCTTATTGATTAAGTGCTCGTCTACAAATGGGCCTTTTTTAATCGAACGTGACATTATGTTCGCCCCTTACTTACGCTTGCGACGCGAGACAATCATATTGTCTGTGCGTTTGTTACGACGTGTGCGGTAACCTTTAGCAGGTGTACCCCATGGACTTACGGGCTCACGACCTTCACCTGTTTTACCCTCACCACCACCGTGTGGGTGATCGATCGGGTTCATGGCTACACCACGAACAGTTGGACGGACACCGCGCCAGCGCATAGCACCAGCTTTACCAATTTGACGCAAGCTGTGATCTTCGTTGCTGACCGCACCAATAGTGGCACGACAGTCAATATGAACACGACGGACTTCGCCAGAACGTAAACGTACCTGAGCGTAAGAACCATCACGTGCTAGCAATACGGCAGATGTACCTGCTGAACGAGCTAGTTGAGCACCTTTACCAGGCATCATTTCAATACAGTGAATAGTTGCACCGATTGGGATGTTGCGAATAGGTAAGGTGTTACCAGCACGGATAGGAGCATCCTGACCGGACAAGAGCGTAGCACCAACTTCTAGACCACGAGGAGCGATAATGTAACGACGCTCACCGTCTGCATAACACAATAATGCAATATGCGCTGTACGGTTTGGATCGTATTCTAAACGCTCGACTTTCGCTGGGATACCATCTTTATTGCGACGGAAATCAACGATACGATAGTGCTGTTTATGACCACCGCCACGATGACGTACGGTGATATGACCGTTGTTATTACGGCCAGAGCTACGCTTTTTCTTTTCTAGTAGTGCTGCATGCGGAGCGCCTTTATGGAGCTCGGAGTGCACTACTTTAATCATGCCGCGACGACCTGCAGACGTGGGCTTAACTTTTACGAGTGCCATATTAGTTCATCTCCGTAAAGTCGAGTTCCTGACCGTCTTTAATACGAACGTAAGCTTTACGCTCGTTGCGGCGGCGACCTTCGAAACGACCAAATCGCTTGGCTTTACCGTTTTGGTTTAGAACCTGCACGGACTCGACTTCAACTTTAAACAACATTTCAACTGCTGCTTTAACTTCAAGTTTGGTCGCATCAGGTGCTACGCGGAAAGCGATTTGCTGATTATTTTCCGCTACCATCGTGGCTTTTTCAGTCACGATTGGAGCTAGGATGACTTGGTATAAGCGTTCGACGTTCATCCCAACATCTCCTCGATTTGAGCAACAGCCGCTTTAGTGATCAACACATTTTTGTAGTGGATCAAAGATAAAGGATCGGCGTCGCGCGGTTCGACCACAGCTACGTGAGGTAGGTTACGTGTAGCGAGGTAGACGTTTTCATCAATGCTATCTGTGATGATAAGCACGGACTCAAGGCCTAAATCTTTCAGTTTGGTTGCAGCTAATTTTGTTTTAGGTGCATCAAGGTTGAAAGACTCGACTACAGAAATACGACCTTCGCGAGCTAACTGAGAAAAAATGGACTGCAAACCAGCGCGGTACATTTTTTTGTTAACTTTGTGGCTGTAATTTTGATCTGGCGAGTTAGGGAATGTACGACCACCCCCACGCCATAAGGGCGAGGAAGCCATACCAGCACGGGCGCGACCAGTGCCTTTTTGACGCCAAGGCTTACGTGTGCTGTAGCTAACTTCAGCACGTGTTTTTTGCTTGCTGTTTGCGCTACGAGCGTTTGCTTGGTAAGCAACAACAATTTGGTGAACGAGGGCTTCGTTGAATTCACGGCCAAAGACAACGTCTGAAGCAGCAAATGTAGAAGCTTGACCCTGATCATTCAGGAGCTTGAGTTCCATGATTAGGCTCCTTTGATGGCGGGACGTACAACCACGTTGCCATTTTTATGACCGGGGACAGCGCCACGAACCAATAAAAGGCCACGTTCTACGTCAACGCGCACAACATCTAGATTTTGAACGGTACGGGTAACATCACCCAAATGACCGGCCATTTTTTTACCAGGGAATACACGACCTGGATCCTGTGCCATACCGATTGAACCGGGGGCACGGTGGGAGATCGAGTTACCGTGGGAGTTACGCTGACCAGAGAAGTGGTGGCGTTTGATAGTACCGGCAAAGCCTTTACCAATGGTGGTACCTGTAACGTCAACTTTTTGGCCGGCTTCGAATACGCTTTCAATAGCGATCACATCACCAGGATTGTGTTCGGCTGCTTTAGCGGGATCTAGACGGAATTCTTTAAGGATGCTTCCAGCTTCAACGCCTGCTTTGGCATAATGACCAGCAGCAGGTTTGTTCACACGGGAGGCACGACGAGAGCCATAAGCTAGCTGTACGGCAGCGTAGCCATCGACTTCGGGCGTCTTGATTTGGGTGACGCGATTGTTGGACACGTCCAGTACAGTTACAGGTACGGATTCACCGTCTTCTGTAAATACACGGGTCATGCCGACTTTGCGCCCAACAAGGCCCAACCGCCATGCGGCAGGCACAGGTGTCGAGTTCGACATCTTATTCTCCATTCCCAACTACGATTGGTCGGGGCTAACTTGATTACGCATGCAAATTAGATTGCACACCTACTCTAACTTTAACCAGCAACTTGGTTAAGCTAATAAATATAACACGTCTATGCAAAGTCAAGCAAGAAAAACCATAGCAAGCGCCCATAAATACAACGTCTTAATGACTTGGCGTATCAACGCTTAGATTTGCACTTAAAGCCTTGGGTTTAGGTTTAACAAGCTTATAAAGCGCAGAAAGTAAGTAGAGCGCTGTAAATGCCCAGAACACTTTTGAAATGAGGCTGCTTACAAAAAACTCATATTGCCCATGTGACATCAACAATGACTGACGGAATGTGTTTTCAAGGAGTGGCCCAAGCACAAAACCTATTAGTAGCGGTGCACGAGGAAAACGTAAGAGCACCATTACATAACCGAGTACCCCCATCCCAAACATCACCATGACATCAAACATACTTTTATTGACCCCATAAGCGCCAAACATACACAGCACTAAGACCCCAGGCAGTAACAGGGATGACTTAATATTAAGGAGGCGACCTAGGATAGGAATACTGGAACGGCCAATTACAAAAAGCAAAATTGACCCAACTAACATACCCATAAACAAGGCATAGATAATGTTGATGTTGGTGTGAAACATAAGAGGCCCAGGCTGCAACCCATGAATCATAAATGCGCCCAAGATGACAGCGGTGATGACATCTGCAGGGATACCCAACGCCAGCAATGGCACCATTGACGCCCCACCTACCGCACTATTTGCTGCTTCTGCTGCAGCAACCCCTTCCACATTGCCTTTACCAAAACTATCCGGGTCTTTGGATTTACGCTTGGCTTCGCCATAAGAAAAGAAGGCGGCTGGGGTTGGGCCCAAACCAGGAATCACACCTAACACCACCCCAATCACACTGCTTCGCACTAATGTTTTCCAATAGCCAAAAAACACCTTTGCACTTAAGCGGTTCTCTCCTAGGGGAGCGGCGGGTTTGTTTTTTTCTTGAGCGCTATACATTTCAAAAACCTCAGGTAAAGCAAACAAGCCAATCAGCACCGGAACTAAGCTTAAGCCTGCATTTAACTCGGTGACATTGAAGACAAAACGCTGCTCTCCTGTAATCATATCCATGCCCACAGTAGCAAGCCCCAAGCCCACTGCCATTGCCAAAAAGCCTTTCACTTTTTCTTGCGCTGCCACCCCAGCAACAATAACAAGAGCAAACACCACTAAAGCGAATAACTCTGAAGGGCCAAAATCTAAGGCAAACCCTGCTAACCAGGACGCGCTTAAAATTAAAACAAATGTCGAGACCAAGTCTCCAAAGCACGAAGCATATAAAGCCATCTCTAAGGCAGAACGTGCTCGCCCCTGTTTCGCCATGGGATAACCATCTAACATGGTGCAAGAAGCGGCAGGCGTTCCTGGCGTATTGATTAAAATTGCGCTGATCGCCCCTCCGTACATCCCTCCTTTGTAAACGCCAACGAGTAATAGCAAGCCAGCGATAGGTTCTAGAGAAAAAGTGAAAGGTAAGGCAATGGAAATGGCCATGACTGTGCTTAAACCAGGAATGGCGCCAATGACTGTTCCTATAAATACCCCCACCACTAAAGCCAGTAATCCAAAAGGGTCTGCAAATAAAGTGAGTCCACTGACTATGTCTTGCATTGGCTTTCTCCTTTAGGAAAACAACACATCGATAGGACCTAACGGAACCAGGACTTGAGCGATGTAAATAAAGAATAGGGTGATAAAAGCGGGCACCACTACGGAAAGCAACGCAACTTTTTTATAACTTTTTTCACCTGCTAATAAAGCATAAGCGGCAAAGGCAATCATGGATGCCAAGAGCAACCCAATGGATTGAGCCAAAAAATAATAAGGCACTAAAAAGAAAACTGCCCACAATACGTCTCTAGGCAAAGGGGTGCGCACCATCGACGTCGGATTAGAACGTTGCCGTTTTAAGCTGACACCGCCTTGGACGGCTAGGCTCCCCCCTAATCCGATGAATAACGCAGCGACAACATAAGGCCAAAATGTGGCAGATAAGGCAAGATTAGGGGGTTCAGCAAATTGCTGCACCCCTTCGGGGATTACATAAAACCAAGCCATAATCCCTAACCCACCAATAAATAAGCCGGTTAAAAAATCTCTCATAGGTCTCCTCCTATTTTGGTTTTTTAGATTTATTTTTTTATACCCATCCTTAACGCCATCTCTTTATAAAGTGCTTGTTGATTCGAGATAAAAGTGGCTGTGTCCGCAGGATTCAAAACTCGGGGTTCAGACCCCATTTTCTTAATGAACTGCTGCCACGCCGCATCATTTTTCATTTTGTCTAAAGCCGCGACGTACTTAGTCACCGTTTGCTCATCCATATTAGGTGGCCCCATCAGGGCGCTCCAACCAACTATTTCTTCTAGTTCGGCCAGACCTATCTCTTGAGCAGTGGGCACGTCATCTAAACCCGGAATGCGCTCTTGGGAAGTGACAAAAAGAGCGTTCACTGTTCCGCTTTGTACTTGCGGCATCACCGGGCCCACATTGCCGCAAAACAGATCAATATGGCCTCCAGCAACAGCGGTTAAGGCAGGTCCTTCACCTTGTGAAGGGATATGAGCGGCTGCCTTTAAAGGTTGCTCCGCCCCCAGCGCCTCTAAAAACCGTAACACCGCAAATTGATTGAGCGACCCCACTCCTGACGAGCTATACGTTAATGTGCCAGGTCTTTCTGCCAACACTTTTTTTACCGCATCAACGTTGCTCAGCTCCTTACGTGCACTTGTTACACACACAAAAGGGTCTGTAGCAATCAAACCTAATGGCGTGAACCCAGCGGGATCATAGGGTACTTTTTGTAAGTTAGGTGCTACAGCTAAGGTTGCAATACGTGCTAACAGAACCGTTTGACCATCTGGCTTAGCTTTATATACAAAGTCGGTGCCTACCATACCAGCTGCACCAGGACGGTTTTGAACAATCATTTTTTGATTTAAGCCAGACTCAACATTTACAGCAAGATTTCGCCCCATTAAATCTGACACACCGCCGGCAGAATAAGCCACCACCAGTTCTATTGGCCCCGACGCCACGGCCGGACTCATGCATTGATATGCTAAAAAAACAGCTGCCGCAAAACTTAAACCTTTTGAATGCGTTTTTTTCATTGGATATGTCTCCGTTTTGAGTTATTTCGTTTGCTTAAAACGCTGCTACTTGCCCATCTGCTCTGCCGTCTGATCCTCCAACATAAACGCCATTCTTCATGCGCCAGATAATTTGTCCTCGTCCAAACCCTGTGTCATCGGGCGCAACCACAATATCGTGCCCACGGGCCAATAAGGCACGAACTACATGTTTAGGCATGGACTGCTCAACACGTACCGTATTCCCTTTCACCCATTGCCATCTCGGTGCATCTAATGCCGCTTGAGGATGCATATGATGTTGAATGGTATTTAAAATCATTTGCACATGGCCTTGAGGCTGCATAAACGCCCCCATCACACCAAAGGGGCCTACCGCTTCTTTCCCTTTAGTCAAAAAGCCAGGCATGATCGTGTGATAGGGTCTTTTATTCGGCCCGACCTCGTTAGGATGACCTTGAGTCGTATTAAAACTATGTCCTCGGTTATGTAAAGCAATGCCTGTATCAGGGACAACGATTCCACTTCCAAAGCCCATATAGTTGGATTGAATAAAACTCACCATCATCCCGTCTTTGTCGGCGACGGCTAAATAAACCGTGTTGCCTCGTTCAGGCAAGCCCGCTACAGGCTCAGTGGCCTGCTCTGTAATCAGACCGCGCCTCTGTGTAGCGTAATTCTTATCCAAAAGCGCCTGTACTAAAGAAGGGTCTGTGCCGTCGCCCACATGTGCTAAGGCATCAATGAACCCTAACTTCATGGCTTCAATTTGCAAATGAAGAGCACGCTCGTCTTCTCTATGTGCACCTAAATCGATTTCATCTAAGATGGTTAGCGCCAATAGCGTTGCCAGTGCTTGGTTATTAGGAGGCAACTCCCAAACGGTATACCCTTGATACTCAGCAGAAATCGGTTCCACCCATTCAGGCTGATAAGCAGCCAGATCCTCCGCATCAATTAGCCCCCCTGTTTGTTCAGCAAACGAAGTCATCGCTTGTGCGAGCTCGCCCACATAGAAATCTTCACATTTTGTCTGCGCCAAGCGCTCTAGCGTACGGGCCAAGCCTTCGTGGCGCCACATTTGCCCAGCCACGGGCGCAAACCCCTCGGGTAGAAATGTGCGATGCCAATCTGAATAAAGCGGCTCCGTACGATTTGCCATCATTTTTTTAGCACGACGCCAATACTCGGCCACAACAGGAGAAAGAGGATAACCGTGACGAGCATAATGAATGGCCGAGTCAAATAAGCTTTGGAACTCTGTTTTACCAAAGCGATCATGCAATGCTGCCCAGGCTCTTGGCCCACCGGGGACAGTGACTCCGGACCATCCTAGGGGGCCTACTGTATCGCCGTGCTTTAAACCAAGTGCTTCATACGAGGTGTGTCTGGATGAGCGACCAGAACCATTTAAGGCATGAACACTGGAACCATCCCAAACCAATGCAAACGCATCGCCACCAATCCCATTTTGCGTAGGCTCAACTACAGCCAAAGCAGCCCCTGCCGCAATTGCAGCATCAATTGCATTTCCACCACGCCGTAATACAGCCAAACCGGCCTCAGCCGCTAAGGGATGCGAGGTTGCTACCATGCCGCCATTGGCATAAACAGGTTCTCTAGATACGCCATAAGGGTTGTATTGATTCATTAACTTGTCTCCTGATTTTATTTTTAGATAACAAACCAATCGTACCATTACGAACCAACAACACAACTGGTTTTGCTAAAAAAGGCAAAAAACCAGTGAAAACACCTAAAAACGAAACAAAACATTATGTTTTTTCGCAGGCGTTGAGACCATAAGCCCAAATTGGTATCTTTTTTGTTTTTACAAAACCAAATGCTAAAAACTTTAGCTTAAACTGATGTTTATAGCGCTCATTTTGCTCTGTACTCTTTGATGTCATTACTTTGAAATATGAATACTCCGCCTTCCCCACTTCGCCGCTCAGGAGAGGTACTCGAAACTCTCCGCATCCTGTTAGAAAGTCCCGACTATCCGCCCGGTACTAAGCTAACACCAGAGCGCGAACTTGCCCTTATGCTAAATACGAGCCGTAGAGCATTACGGGAGGCACTGTATGTATTGGAGTCAGAAGGGAAAATTGAACGGGTACCTGGTCGCGGCACAATCGTGCTCGACCCAGAAAACAAAGAGTTTTTAATTCAGAGTGTTTTACATCACACCAGTCCACTCGAAATTCTTGATGCACGCTATATGTTAGAGCCTGCTTTAGCCGCGGCGGCAGCGGTCCATGCCAGTCCGTATGACTTAGCTCGTATTCAACAATATTTTGATAAGACCTTAGATGCAGCCACGCATTCCGAATGGGAAAAATGGGACGCTTTGTTTCACAACAGTTTAGGAGCGGCAAGCAACAACCCGATTCTTAAGCACTTTTACGATGTCTTGACGCATGCGCGTACGTCTACCGAATGGGGTAAATTACGTAAGAAAACATTGACTGAAAAAAAACGGCTTCATTACATTCACCAGCATCAGGAAATTATTGATGCGATTAAAAGCCGTAATGCAGAGCAAGCCGCCTTGGCTATGCGTCTGCATTTAACATCTGTGCGTAATAGCTTGCTTAAAGTATTACTACGAAATTAATAGGGCCGTATTTCCACCTTAACGTTTTGGCAAAAAATGCGCCACATAGTCGTTTACAGGCGAATGCTGAATATCTAGCGGTGAGCCAGCCTGCTCAACACGACCATCTCGCAAGATAACAATATGCTGTCCAAGCTTTAGGGCCTCATCAATGTCATGTGTTACAAACACAATGGTTTTATTTAGCTTTTGCTGCAGGTCTATTAACTGATCTTGCATTTCCTGCTTGATTAGTGGGTCTAATGCAGAAAATGCCTCATCCATTAACACGATTTCGCTATCAGTAGCTAATGCCCTAGCTAGACCCACACGTTGGCGCATACCGCCGGATAACTCATCGGGATAGTGATATTCATAGCCGGCTAATCCCACTTTATCTACCCACTGCTTAGCTAATTGCTCTTGGGTTTGTTTGGACTCATGACGGACTTTTAACCCCAGTGCGACATTGCGCAATACATTTAAATGAGGCAATAAGGCAAAGCCTTGGAAAACCATACTCATTTTCTGACGTCGAAGTTCGCGTAATTGCTCTAGTGAGTACTGTAGGATGTCTTCGCCATCGACACGCACCTCGCCTTTGGTGGGATCAATAAGACGATTGATATGGCGCACGAGTGTGGATTTGCCCGAACCAGACAGGCCCATAACACAAGAAATTTCACCTTTCTTAAACGTAGCGCTTACGCCTGCTAAGCCAATGTTCAGCCCCGTGGCCTCTTGTACCTCGGTTTTGCTGTGCCCTTGTTCGAGTAAACGCACGGCTTTTTCTGGTTGGGGCCCAAAAACTTTAATGAGCTGGTGGAGTTCAATTTTGTTTTGCATGCGATTACCTACTTGGTCTGAGGCCGACGTTCACGGTGCGGTTTGCCATACGCTTGGGTAATGCGGTCAATGACGATGGCTAAAATCACAATGGCTATACCTGCTTGTAAGCCCCGTCCTATATCTAATGTTTGAATTCCTGCTAAGACATCTTCACCTAAGCCTTGGGCACCAATCATTGAAGCCACCACAACCATAGACAATGCCATCATGGTTGTTTGATTAATACCAGCCATAATGCTGGGACGAGCCAAAGGCAGACTGAGCTGCGTCAACATCTGCCAGCGTGTGACACCAAATGACTGCACCGCCTCTACCAGTTCGTGATCAACTTGTCGGATGCCTAAACTAGTTAGGCGGATGAGAGGAGGCACCGCATAAATGACGGTTGCAAATAACGCTGGTACTTTGCCTAAGCCAAACAACATAAGAACGGGTATCAAATAAACGAAACTGGGCATGGTTTGCATCATGTCGAGTAACGGCATCACAAGGCGTCGTATGATTCGTACCCGTGCCACAAAAATGCCTACGGGAATGCCTATGACAATAGATAAGGCGGTGGACACGACCACTAACGCCAATGTTTGCTGTAGTTTGCCCCATAACCCCATCGCCCCTATCAGAAAAAACCCCATACTAAATAACAGTGCCATCTGCACTTTACGTGTGGCATGCCAGCTTAATAGGGCAATGAAGGCCAGCATTAACCAGGGGGGCGTACTGACAAATAAGCGCTCGAGGGGATGCAGCACCGATTGCAATAACACATGACTTACCGACCTAAACGCATCACCCGTATTGCGCACAAGCACCGTCAGGTAATGATTAATTGATTTAGCCATGGACCAATCAGGAAAAAACGAGGCATCAATGGCGAGATCCGTGTCAATTGGATCGTGATAGAGAGCGAGCAATCGTTGTGCAACCGGATCGGGCACCCATTCTGCCCACACCTCTGGGTGCGCTTGCATAAAACGCTCTGCCACTTGAGGCCCGGTTAACTTTTGTTCTGCCATATCTAATATGGCTTGGTTCACCGTCGCAGCAGGCAATGAATAGTTTTCAAAAAAATCGATTAATAAGGGGTGCGTTTGAACAAATGGCTCGGAGACCGCTATGCGTAAATGAGAAACTAAAAAGTCAGTCTTACATGCCTGATCAGACTGCGCTACGATGGCTTCCCAACATGTGCGATCAAAGGGATACTGTTCTAGGCGGGTGAAGTCGTATTTCGCCATTAACCCTGCGGGCTGCCAGTAATAAAATAAAATGGGCTCACGACGCTCGTAGGCCGAACTAATAGCCGCATCTAAAGCCGCGCCAGTTCCTGCTCGAAAATTTTCATAGGTGTGGTCGAGGCCAAGTACGTTGAGTAAGCCTGTATTGGTCGTCTCACACACCCAGCCTGTGGGGCAGTTGTAAAAACGCCCTTGATCTGACTGAGTAGGGCTTTTAAAAAGCGGGGCGTATTCAACTAGTTGATCTACCGTTTTTAACTCGGGCGCTACTGGCTCTATGCCTTGTGACGCATCCCCTTGGATCAAGTACGTAGGTACATACCACCCTTGTTCAGCGCCCCCTTCCAGAGTGTCGCCCACCACTTTTACTTGTCCCGCCTTAATCCCTTTTTCGATGATTTCCGTTCGACCGTCCCAGAGCTCAGCCAACACTTGAATGTCGTTTTGCGTTAATGCCACCTCTAGCGCTGCAGAACTACCTGGTACGACCTCTACCTGGCACCCATAGCCTTTTTCTAGAATCGTCGTTAGCAAATATGTGGAAAATGCGGCACTTTCCCACGCTAAATCACCGAATCGAATCGGTTCAGTACCGCAATCATAAGTTGGTAAAGAAACCGCGGAGGAAGTGGTATCCGCCTGAGCCGATCTTCCTATAAAAAGCGCTAGTCCTATCAAGACAGTTAGTGTCACCCACCTGAAATGACAAAATAAATAATTTCGTGTTGGACTGACCATGCTAACTCCTTGTATGCGCATCAACGACATCATTAAGCATTGCGCTCTCTTTAGCAAAAGCCAAAGCATTTTATTTCATTCGCACACGAATTATATCAAGGCTAATTTTTTAAACCTAGACAAAAAACGAGGCAATTAGCCTCGTTTTTTTATGATTGAGCAATGACTTAGGCTTCTTTCAGTTGATTTTGAGTATAGGCGCTTTGTGCTATAGATTGTTTATCTTTAGAACGTTTAATAGACCAAGCGCTTAGTGCGGAAATAACACCGACGATGCTGACATAGCCCGCAACGTACCAAGGTTGATTATCATTGGCGTGCAATAGTGCAGTAGCAATCATCGGCGTGATACCAGAGGCAAAAATACCCGAAAATTGATACACGAATGAAATACCGGTGTAACGCACATCGGTATCAAACAGTTCACAAAACAGTGCTGCCTCTGGCCCATACACAGACGCATACAAGATGCCAAAAGGCACAATAATGGATAACCAAACTATCAATATGTTATCCACATTTGCTGTCATTAGATACAGGGCAGGAAAAGCAGAGACACCGGTAATTAGGGAACCCCAAAAATACGTTTTAGTACGACCGACTTTATCGGACAATGCGCCAAACAATGGAATACTAAAACACATCACCAAGGACGCAATTAATACGCCTGTTAATGCTGTGGTGCGATCCATGCCTAAATCATTACTTAAATAGCTAATACTAAACACACCAAAAATATTGAAAAACACACCATCAATATAACGAGCCCCCATGCCGCGTAAAATATTGCCCGGGTAGTTTTTCAGCATACTTAAAAATGGCTGTTTATTTTCTGCGTTATTGGCCTTCATTTTTTCAAATTCTGGACTTTCTTTTACTGCGACACGGATATAAAGCCCTAGCAAAACTAATAAAGCGGAAAGTAAAAAGGCAACGCGCCAACCCCAAGCATAAAAATCTTCTGGACTTAGCAGGGCAGTCAACAACGCCACTACCCCAGAGGCCAAACATAAACCTAGGGCCAAACCCACCTGAGGCCAAGAAGCATACAAGCCACGTTTATTTTTTGGTGCGTATTCATAGGCCATTAATACAGCCCCGCCCCACTCACCCCCTAGCCCAATACCCTGCAATATGCGACATATAAGTAATAAAATAGGCGCCCAAATCCCAATGCTTTCATAAGAAGGGATGAGTCCAATCGCAAACGTGGCTGTGCCCATCAAAATTAACGTAGCAATTAAGGCCCCCTTACGACTGACACGGTCGCCAATATGGCCAAAGATAATACCTCCTAGAGGTCTTGCTACAAACCCAATCGCAAAAGTGGCATAAGCCAACATGGTGCCAACAAATGCATCATCCGAAGGAAAATACAGCTTATTAAAAACGAGTCCTGCAATCACTCCATATAGAAAAAAGTCATACCATTCGATGGTGGCACCAATGACGGATGCGCGAATGACGCGATGCACCTCTTGTTTCTTTTCTGCTTGCATGGTTTGTCTCCTAGGTGTTGTATTAGGCTACTGCGCTGTATTCCGGTGAAGGAGAAAGATGTTTTTTTTGATCCTCTAAAATCATTGTTGCGGCTTTTTCTGCAATCATCACCACAGGCACGTTGGTATTACCTGAGACGAGTGTAGGCATAATGGAAGCATCCACCACGCGTAACCCCTCTAGGCCATGAACTCGCAACCTGTCATCAACCACCGCCATTTCATCGTGCGCTGACCCCATCTTTGCCGTGCCAGAGGGGTGAAAAATCGTAGCGCCATAATTACGACAAAACTCCAACACCTCCTCGTCACTTTGTTGGTCTAAACCTGGACGGTGCTCACGAATTAAAAGCTCACCTAAGGGCCCTGTACTGGCGATGCGTCGCGCTAGTCGCACCGAGGCAATGGCTGTTCTACGGTCGAGATCAGTACTGAGGTAGTTAGGGTGAATGGCCATAGACTGCGCCGGATCAGTGCTCTTTAAACGCATATAACCTCGAGACTCTGGTCGAAGCTGGCACACCGAAATGGTGCAACCTGAAAAGGGATGAACTTGGCCACCGGCTTGATCGGCAGAAAGTGTGCCAAAATGAAACTGCACATCCGGTGTTTTTGCTTCACCAGGCAAGGCATAACAAAAAGCTCCCCCTTGGTTAATGCCAATGGCTAATGGCCCAGATCGTGTCAACAACCATTGCAGGCCGATTTTGCTTTTGCCCCATAAGTTTCTTAATTGATCGTTATTGGTGATGGGTTTAGCTACCTCATAAATCAGACGCAACTGCAAATGATCTTGTAAGTTTTCAGCCACCCCTTTAAGGTTTTTTTGTACAGGGATTCCCATTTTCATTAGCTCTTCGGCTGGCCCAATCCCAGACAACAACAATAACTGAGGACTCTGTATGGCCCCTGCGCTTAGAATCACTTCTTTTTTGGCTCGTATCGTGTGCTTTGCATTGCCTTTATGGCTTAGCTCAATACCTACTGCACGATTATTTTCAAGCAATACGCGGTGCACTAAGTGTTCCGTTTTAATCGTTAAGTTTTGTCTTTGCTGTGCTGGGCGCAAATACGCTACCGCTGTGGATTGGCGCAAGCCATTTTTAGTTGTGAGCTGGTAATACCCTACGCCAAACTGATCGCCTGAATTAAAATCGTTAACGCGAGGAATCCCCTCCATTTGAGCTGACTCGATAAACGCATCGACTAATTCATGATTAGCAGGAATTGAAGTCGCACTTAAGGGGCCGTCTTTGCCTCGCGTTTCACTGGTTGGTAAGTCATTGTTTTCTAATTTGCGAAAATAAGGTAGGCAGTCTTCCCAGCTCCAGCCTTGATTGCCCAAGCTTGCCCACTGATCGTAATCTTGCTTTTGACCACGGATAAAGATTAATCCGTTGATGGAACTACAACCGCCTAATGTTTTACCTCTAGGCCAGTAAAACTGACGCTGATTCATATGCGGGTCAGCTTCCGTTTCAAAGCCCCAATTCAAATCTTTATTAAACATGGTTTTGCCATAACCGATAGGGATATGAATCCACATGTTTTTATCGGCGGGGCCTGCCTCAATCAAGCACACTGAAAAGCGCCCATCTTCACTTAAACGATTGGCCAACACACACCCGGCCGAACCGCCTCCCACCACAATGTAATCGTATTGCTCTTGCATAACGGTCTCCTTTATTATTATTTTTAATGTAAGGAGTTAGATGGTTGACACCTATAGGGTTTATGCGCAAAAAACCATCAATGGAACCAACTGTTTCAAAACAGTGTCATTTTCAAGTTAAGCTAGAGACAATTATAAAAACTATTGGAGACACGACTCATGCTTCACCATAATGGGCCCATACGTGCGTTATTAATCGTAGAGGCCTTAGCTAACTCTTCCGAGCCGCTCAGCTTGAATGAACTCATACACACAACCGGTATTCCTAAAAGTAGTTTAATTCGTCATTTACACAGTCTGAGTCAGGCTGAATTTATTATCCGCTTGCCTGAGCAGCTCGGCTATACCATTGGAACACGTAGTTTACGACTCAGTGCTAACGCCCTGCATTCCACACGCTTTAGTCGTTCGGCACGCGCTATTTTGAAAAAGCTTGTTGCTAAGATCAATGAGTCGTGCAATTTAACGATTTTGGCAGAGGACTCTGTTCGGTACTTAGTGCGCGTTGAAAGCGATGCGCCCTGGAGCCTCCAGCTGTATGTCCAACCGAATACGCCTGTGCCCTTACACTGCACGGCAAGTGGTAAGCTTTTTTTAGCGCACCTTGCTTTGATAGAGCAAAAAGCGTATTTGCATCGTTTAGAATTAAAAGCGTTTACTAAAAACTCGATCACTGATGTGTCAGTCTTAAAAACCGAACTCGAAACCAGTAAACGTCAGGGTTTTGGAATAGATAATGAAGAGTTTGTGACGGGCATGGCGGCTATTGCTGTGCCTATTTATGATCCTAAAGACTCTTCTAAAGTATTAGCTACCGTTGCCTGCCATGCTGTGACCGCACGGACCAGTTTAAGTAAGCTTCTTTCCTATCGACCTGTTATGGCTCAGGCTGCAACCGAAATTGCTACCTTACTTCAATCATAGGAAAGCAAAAAAACCGAATACTGTTGAGTATTCGGTTTTTTAATAACCTCGTAATCACTACGCGGTTAAATGTTTTTACTGTAGTGCGATTTCTACATCTACACCAGCAGGTAGATCTAAGCGCATCAAAGCATCAACTGTTTTATCAGTTGGATCAACGATGTCCATTAGACGCTGATGAGTGCGAATTTCGAACTGATCACGTGCTGTTTTGTTGACGTGAGGAGAGCTCAAAATGTCGTAGCGACGAATACGTGTAGGTAGAGGTACAGGACCACGAACTACAGCACCGGTGCGCTTAGCCGTATCCACGATCTCGGCTGCGGACTGATCGATGAGTTTGTAATCAAACGCTTTTAAGCGAATGCGGATTTTCTGGTTTTTCATGTGGATTCCTAAAGAACGAAATAAACGGGGGGAGAAAAGCCCCCCGCCATCATAAACTAAAAATTAGTTTATTTGATGATTTTAGCTACCACGCCAGCGCCAACGGTACGGCCACCTTCGCGAATCGCGAAACGTAGACCTTCTTCCATAGCGATAGGAGCGATCAAGGAAACGTTCATGGCAACGTTGTCGCCAGGTAGAACCATTTCTTTGTCTTCAGGTAGCTCAATGGTACCGGTGACGTCAGTCGTACGGAAGTAGAACTGAGGACGGTAGCCTTTAAAGAATGGGGTGTGACGACCACCCTCTTCTTTGGACAGAATGTACACCTCGGCCGCAAAGTCGGTGTGAGGCTTGATCGAACCGGGAGCCGCTAGAACCTGGCCACGCTCAACGTCTTCACGTTTGGTACCACGTAGTAGTACACCCACGTTATCGCCAGCTTCACCTTGGTCAAGCAACTTGCGGAACATCTCTACACCAGTACATGTGGACTTAACGGTGTCACGAATACCAACGATTTCGATTTCCTCGCCGACTTTCACCACACCACGCTCGATACGACCAGTTACTACAGTACCGCGACCGGAGATGGAGAACACGTCTTCAACAGGCATCAAGAAGGTACCGTCAACCGCACGCTCGGGTGTTGGGATGTAGCTGTCTAGTGCAGCAGCCAATTCCAATACAGCGGGGTGACCCAAAGGACCCATGTCGCCTTCAAGCGCTAGCTTGGCAGAACCTTTGATGATTGGGGTGTCGTCGCCAGGGAAATCGTAGCTGGAAAGTAGCTCGCGCACTTCCATTTCTACCAACTCGAGCAACTCTTCATCGTCAACCATATCGGCTTTGTTCAAGAACACAACAATGTAAGGCACGCCAACCTGACGGCTTAACAAGATGTGCTCGCGTGTCTGAGGCATGGGGCCATCAGCAGCGGAACATACCAAAATCGCGCCGTCCATCTGTGCTGCGCCGGTGATCATGTTTTTAACATAGTCAGCGTGACCAGGACAGTCTACGTGTGCGTAGTGACGGTTAGGGGTTTCGTATTCTACGTGTGAAGTAGAAATAGTGATACCGCGTGCTTTTTCTTCAGGAGCTGCGTCAATTTGTGCGTAGTCGCGTGCTTCGCCGCCGTATTCTTTGGCTAGAACTGTACAAATAGCTGCAGTTAATGTAGTTTTACCGTGGTCAACGTGACCAATGGTACCAACGTTGACGTGCGGTTTAGTCCGTTCAAACTTACCTTTTGCCATGATTTATCCCATCAATGTTTTCAGAAAACAAAAAATTTAAAGCTGCCCATCATCTGACGGGCAGATAGTTTGTGATTTACTTGCTACGAGCACTAATGACTTCGTCTGCTACGTGCTTAGGTGTCTCAGCGTATTGCTTGAACTCCATGCTGTAAGTAGCGCGACCTTGTGTTTGTGAACGTAGGCTTGTGGAGTAACCGAACATCTCAGCCAAAGGTACCTCGGCTTTAATGACTTTTCCACCACCTGGAATGTCTTCCATACCTTGAACCATACCACGGCGAGATGATAGGTCACCCATCACTGTACCGGCGTATTCTTCAGGTGTTTCGACTTCCACGGCCATGGTTGGCTCAAGTAGGACAGGGTTTGCACGACGCATACCCTCTTTGAAACCCATTGAGGCAGCCATGCGGAACGCGTTCTCGTTCGAGTCCACATCGTGGTAAGAACCGAAGAACAACGTAACCTTAACGTCTACAACTGGGTAACCTGCTAAAACACCAGCGTGTAGTGTTTCTTGGATCCCTTTGTCGACGGCGGGGATGTATTCACGAGGAACCACACCACCTTTAATTTCATCAACGAACTGGTAACCACTGCCGGGTTCCATTGGCTCGAGTTTGAGCACAACGTGACCGTACTGACCGCGACCACCGGATTGACGTACAAATTTACCCTCAACCTCGTTACATGTAGAACGAATGGTCTCGCGGTAAGCCACTTGTGGCTGACCAATGTTGGCTTCTACACCAAACTCACGACGCATACGGTCAACAAGAACCTCGAGGTGAAGCTCACCCATACCGGAAATAATGGTTTGACCAGACTCTTCGTCGGATGACACACGGAAAGACGGATCTTCTTGTGCCAAACGGGATAGGGCCACACCCATTTTTTCTTGGTCGGATTTTGTTTTTGGTTCTACAGCCTGAGAAATAACAGGCTCTGGGAACTCCATGCGCTCTAGAACAATGTGGTTGCTCATATCACATAGGGTTTCACCTGTGGTGACGTCTTTTAGACCCACTACCGCAGCAATATCCCCTGCAACTAGCTCTTTGAGCTCGGCGCGGTTATTAGCGTGCATCTGCAAAATACGGCCAATACGCTCGCGTTTGCCTTTGATGGGGTTATAAACAGTATCACCAGAGCGTAATACGCCTGAGTACACGCGTACGAAAGTAAGCTGACCCACGAAGTTGTCAGTCATTAGCTTGAAAGCTAATGCGGACATTGGGGCACCATCACTGGCTTCGCGTGAGATGTCATTACCGTCGTCGTCTTGACCTTGAACTGCAGGAATATCTACAGGAGAAGGCATGTAGTCGATAACGGCGTCAAGCATACGCTGAACACCTTTGTTTTTGAAGGCTGTACCACACAATACTGGCTGAATTTCACCAGCTAGGGTACGTAAACGAATACCTTGGTTGATTTCGGCTTCGGTTAGTTCGCCTTCCTCTAGGTATTTGTTCATGAGCTCTTCGTTAGCTTCAGCTGCGGCTTCTACTAGCTTTTCACGCCACTCTTCGGCTTCATCTTGTAGCTCAGCTGGGATGTCTTGGTATTCAAATTTAATACCATAGTTTTCATCTTCCCAGATGATGGCTTTCATTTTGATCAAGTCGACCACGCCTTTAAACTGGTCCTCGGCACCGATAGGTAGAACTACAGGTACAGGATTTGCTTTTAGGCGGAGTTTGGCTTGTTCTACGACTTTGTAGAAGTTAGCGCCCGTACGGTCCATTTTGTTGATGAACAACAAACGGGGTACGTTGTATTTGTTAGCTTGACGCCATACGGTTTCAGACTGAGGCTGAACACCACCTACAGAACAGTACACCATGACCGCGCCGTCGAGAACACGCATAGAGCGCTCTACCTCGATGGTAAAGTCAACGTGCCCGGGAGTGTCAATAATATTGACGCGGTGTTCTGGGTAGTTGCCAGCCATACCGCTCCAGAAAGCAGTAGTAGCGGCCGAAGTAATTGTAATACCGCGCTCTTGCTCTTGTTCCATCCAGTCCATAGTGGCGGAACCCTCGTGGGTTTCACCTAGCTTATGGCTTACACCGGTGTAGAACAAAATGCGTTCAGTCGTAGTGGTTTTACCAGCATCAATGTGAGCTGAAATACCAATATTACGATAGCGCTCGATAGGGGTTTTGCGGGCCATGATCTATGTCCTTAGATTACCAACGGAAATGGCTAAACGCTTTGTTCGCTTCGGCCATTCGATGCGTGTCTTCACGCTTTCTCATTGCACCACCACGACCTTCTAAAGCATCGAGTAGTTCGCCAGCTAAGCGTAAATCCATGGATTTTTCGCTACGCTTTTTAGCGGCTTCGCGCAACCAGCGCATAGCTAACGCCAAACGACGTACTGGGCGGACTTCTACAGGCACCTGGTAGTTTGCACCACCAACACGGCGGCCTTTCACTTCGACGACAGGCTTGATGTTGTTGATTGCTGTATTAAATACTTCGATCGGATCTTTGCCGGTTTTTTCCTGGATATGATCGAATGCACCGTAAACAATACGTTCGGCTACAGCTTTTTTGCCGGATAACATGACCACGTTCATGAATTTAGCTAGCTCTACGCTACCAAATTTCGGGTCAGGTAGAATTTCTCTTTTGGGTACTTCGCGACGGCGAGGCATTGTATTTTCCTTGTGACTATTCAGTTGAACCGTTTCACGGTCTTGACCACTTATGTATAGAAGTGATCGCTTACATACCTGGGCTTTTAATGGTGCACAGGTTGCACAGACTGTGACCAATACACGTATTGATCAGCGGAAACTAAAAAATGATTATTTAGGGCGTTTTGCACCGTATTTAGAACGGGCTTGTTTACGGTCTTTAACACCTTGTAAGTCAAGGGCACCGCGAACGATGTGGTAGCGCACACCAGGCAAGTCTTTTACACGACCGCCACGGATTAGGACTACAGAGTGCTCTTGCAAGTTGTGACCTTCACCACCGATGTACGAAATAACTTCGTAACCGTTAGTTAGACGCACTTTAGCTACTTTACGTAGCGCAGAGTTTGGTTTTTTAGGAGTGGTGGTGTAAACACGAGTACATACACCACGGCGCTGAGGGCAGTTTTCTAGCGCGGGGCTTTTGCTACCCGGACGAGCTAGACCACGTGGCTTGCGCACGAGTTGACTAATAGTTGGCATAACCTCGACGTATCCTTTACGTACAATATAAACATCCGCACAACATGTGTGTACATATTGTGTTGGGGAGGAATAAATACACGATATCCGCCCACACGAAGTCTGTAAACGTAAAAGAGCGGATTCGAGCATTAAAGAATAACTCTTAATTATGAGATACTAGAGCTCTGCATGTAAAAGAGTTATTTACTTATCAGGTAACCAGCAAAGTATCCTTGAAAGTAAGCCATTTAATTTACCGCAAATAATCAAGCTAGTCAAGGTTTTGCAGGGTTTAAGCCACGTTTTTACTTTGTTCAAAAACGGTTCTGTTAGGTGCTAATGGCGCAACAAGTGTAATCTATGCGCATTCCCTTTATATATTTACTTTTATAGCCAGCTCTATTTAGAGCATTTAAAGGTTGCCATGAATATAGCCTCTCTAGAAGATGATCCCGTTCAAGCTGAAGTCATTCAAAAAAGTTTAACGAAAGCGGGTTATAGCTGCACTGTGTTTTCAAGCGGAAAGTCATTGCTATCCGCCTTAACCAAACCACATCAGTTCGACATGCTTCTGTTGGACTGGGAAGTCCCCGATGTGAGTGGGTTAGATGTATTGCATTGGGTACGTGATAACTTAGGCTATGCTTTACCCGTTTTATTCTTAACTAATCGTTCGGACGAAGTGGACTTAGTCCAAGGTTTACAAGCCGGCGCAGACGATTACATGAATAAACCTATCCGCGAAGGCGAACTAGTTGCCCGTGTCCAAGCTCTGTTACGGCGCGTCAATCCTATTACTCAAAGCAATGCCCCTTTTGACTTTGGCGTCTATCATATAGACCCTTTTAACAATAAGATTCTATTACGCGGTCAAGAGGTTATTCTTGCCCCTAAAGAATACGAGCTCGCCCTCTTATTATTTAGGAACCCAGGTCGGCTTTTTTCACGAGATGTATTAAGTACAGCGGTATGGAATCGAGAAATTCCAGCGACTTCACGTACCTTAGATACTCATCTTTCTAACATTCGCCGCAAGCTAGCGTTACGTCCAGAAAATGGCGTCAAACTCAATGCTTCGTATGCTCTGGGCTATCGTTTAGAGTCTTTACTTGACGACGTCACATCTTAACTATGATCAAGCGCATTTTTTTTGCTCTGCTGATTAGCCTAGGCTTGCTTGGTGCAAACTACTCACATGCCGAACCAGCCGGTGCCATAGGCAACAATTTTATCTATATTGTTGAACCTGGCGACACGCTTTCTGAACTCGCTACACGTTATACTACGCGCTCAGAAGTATGGCGTCAGTTACAAAAGATTAATAATGTTCACGATGAGTTAGCGCTGCCCATTGGAAAGCAACTTCAGATACCTTTTCCGTTGATCCCTGTGGTGGCAACCGGTGCAGAGCTTACTCATACGCAAGGCAGTGTCTGGGTAAATGAACGCCCTACATCTAGGGCCCAGTTATTAAAAGCAGGCGATAGTATTCGTACTGGTGCCAATGGGTTTGCCACTCTTAAACTCGAAGACCAAAGCACGCTTTCATTACCTAACAATAGCCAACTGCATATCCGTCAGCTTAATGCGTTTGAACGTGCGCGTTTAACTGATGCCATTTTGGAACTACAAGCTGGCACGGTAGAAAGCCGTGTGGCCCCCGAACACACCGGTGTGGGCCGCTTTGAAATTCATACCCCATTAAGCGTAACAGGGGTGCGTGGTACTGATCTACGTATTCACACCGCGCATGGCATTGCGATGACGGAATTACTTAGTGGCAAAGCCCACTACGACACCAGTACACAGCAACACCTAAACTTAAAAGCAACTCAAGGTGTCAGCATTCAGGCCGATGGTACAAGTCAAATCGTTCCTTTGCTGACAGCTCCGTCTATTACCGCACCGGAACAGGGACGCCAAGGTTGGCAAGTTTCTCTTGATCCTATCGTGGGCGCTCAATACTATGTGGTCCAAATCAGTTTGGACCCCGAAGGTTCACAGCTAGTCAAGCATTACGAGGTACCGGCCACGCAAACGTTTATCCCTCTGCTCTCTTCTGGTGCCGGAGACCACTATGCGTTTATCCGCGCTGTGGATAAAGACGGCTTAATGGGGCTTGACGCTACTACCACTTTTCCAGGGCAACTGACTTTAGTGAGCTCGGACGGGTCAAGTGTAACCAGTGGTTTTGGTAGTCCTATTCTGTTGAATACTTATTAACCTATGTTTAGGCGCTTTCCTGCCGTTGAAGCGGATCGAGCACGATCTTATCTGTTGGCAGGGCAAATTAAACGCGATTGGTGGTGGACGACTATTTTGTTGGTCATCTTCACCATCATTCTATCGCTGTTTAAAACAGAGGCCGCTCTACAACGCCTTGACTTAGTTTTTTATGATTATCAGTCCTCGGTAGCTAAAAGCCCTGTCGCTCCAGATCGCACTACCACCCATACTGTGCTCATTATTATTGATGATTACAGCCTAGAAAAAATGGGCCATTGGCCATGGCGTCGTAGCGAATACGCCCGAGTGTTGGATTACTTGTCCTTAGCCAAGGCGGTGGGCTTGGATATTATCTTCCAAGATCATAATCCGATGTTCCCCGAGGATGAGGCTTTTTTAAGCTATAGCATTGCCCAGCATGGGCGGGTGGCCTTAGCTAGCACGGTGAATACCGCACAAACTCACGTTTATCTGCCAATTGAGTCGTTGGCAGAGGCGGCAGCAGCGATTGGCTATATCAATATCTATCCAGGCCGTGATGGGGTGGTGCGCAATGCACTTTTATACAAGGATACACTCCCGTCTTCTCCGTATCATTTCACCTTGGCTCTACTCGAGGCCGCAGACGAAACCGCTATCTTAAAACGGGTAGTCAACAACCCTATTGGCTCTAACCGCCTTATTCCTTTTATTGGACCAGCGGGGTCCTTTGAGACGTATTCTTTTTATGATGTGTTAAGTGGCAAGATAGCGCCTCAGGTGTTTGAAGACAAATACGTAATCGTTGGGGCATGGAGCAGCGGGCTAGGTGACTATTACCCCACCCCATTGTCTTCTCACAGTCATACCAGTATGTCTGGTGTAGAAGTACTTGCCAATATCCTTGAAAGCACATTAAACAATAATTGGGTTCAGACCCCAGGCGCTTTGCTAAGTGCCCTATTAAGTGTGTTACCTGTTTTATTTATTTGTTATGTATTACGTTCCCTACCTCCACGCGGTGCTATTTTTGGTACGGTGATTGTTTTACTATGGATTTTCATCGGCAGTTGGGTGTTACTTAATATCTTTAATTACTGGGTAGCACCTTCAGCCGCCATTATTGGCACCCTATTAGCGTATCCGGTCTGGTATTGGCGTAGTCAAGAAACCGTCATTCGTTACGTCAATAAAGAGCTCTATGAAATGCGCAAACAAGACCCTGTGCTTAGTCAAGCCATTCAAGCTAGCTCAGGGCCTAACTCACTGCCAGAACGTTTAGCGCATTTGCATAAAGCCATTGAATTACTGCGTGAGGCGCAACAACGCCGCGAAGAAACGCTGCGCTTTATTTCTCATGATATGCGTGCGCCTCAAAATTCCATTCTCTCTCTCATCAAAATGCAACGCGCCAATGAGCTAGACTTAGATGTTGGCACGTTATTGAGCAAAGTAGAAACCTATTCCAAAAGCACATTGGATTTGGTGGATGATTTTATGGACTTAGCTCGTGTTGAGGCCATGGAGTTATCGTATGAGACCACCTGCTTGAACGATGTCATTGCTGAGATCTGCGACGAGGCTTGGATCCGAGCCAAAACAAAACACATTACCGTACGCTTTGATGAGCCGGAAGACACACTGTGGGCGCCGATTGCTCCCAAACTATTCAAACGGGCCTTAGCCAATTTGATCGATAACGCAATTAAATACAGCCCCACCCATACCACTGTGCGCTGTGACCTCTTTCAAGTTGAGCACAGCATTATTATTACTGTCAGTGACGAGGGCTGGGGAATTCCCGCTAAAGACTTACCCACTATTTTCCAAGCATTTAAGCGCGCTCATTCTTATCGATCTGATGACCCGGCTGGAAGCGGTTTAGGCTTAGCTTTTGTGCATACTGTTATTGCCCGACATTTTGGAAAAATCACTGTGGCCAGCGTAGAGGATATGGGTACCGTTTTTACGATAGAAATTCCTGCCGAGACCCCGCTTTAATCACAGACTGATCCGTTATAGAACCTTCGAGCTAAAACAAAGGACGGCTCTGCCGTGCACGCTTTTACTCTCGCCTAAACAGCGGTTTTTTTCGCTCAAAAAGGGTAAAAAAAGGGCCGCCCCGTATGGGTGCGGCCCTTTTTTCGCAGACATGAGTCTTATTCTGCTGTATCACTGTCCTCTGTGGACGGTGTCTCCATGAACGGGTTTTCCTGTTCACGTGCAGCACGACGTTCTGCAATCTCAAACTCTTCTTTAGCATGACGAGCTTGGTGGTAAGCCATTCCTGTACCAGCAGGAATTAAGCGACCCACAATTACGTTTTCTTTCAGACCACGTAACTCATCTCGTTTGCCCATAATCGCCGCTTCAGTAAGAACACGTGTTGTTTCTTGGAAAGAAGCTGCCGAAATAAAGGAGTCGGTCGATAGAGAAGCTTTAGTAATACCCAACAATACGTTTTCGTATGTGGCGGGAATCCCTTTCTGGCCTTCTACGCGATCGTTCTCATTTAAGAGTTCGGAGCGCTCAACCTGCTCGCCGGTAATGAAGTCGGTATCACCGGCATTGGTGATATTCACACGACGCAGCATCTGACGCACAATCACTTCAATATGCTTATCGTTAATCTTCACACCTTGGAGCCGGTAAACGTCTTGAACTTCGTTAACCACATAGCTAGCTAACTGCTCGATGCCTTTCAGACGTAAGATATCGTGAGGATCGGGTGGACCATCAACGATGGTTTCGCCTTTATTCACGACTTGGCCGTCATGCACCAGAACTTGTTTTTCTTTAGGAATGAGGAACTCATGGCTTACCCCATCAAAGTCAGTAATGACCAGACGTTGTTTACCTTTGGTGTCCTTGCCGAAAGAAACAGTACCAGTAACCTCAGCGAGCAAACCTGCATCTTTAGGTGAGCGTGCTTCGAAGAGCTCTGCCACGCGTGGTAGACCCCCGGTAATATCACGTGTTTTCTGAGATTCCTGAGGAATACGTGCCAGAATTTCACCCACCGATACCTGTTGACCGTCACGTACGGTAATCAACGCACCCACTGGGAACGAGATATTTACCATATGGTCGGTACCCGCAATTTTGATTTCCTCGCCTTTCTCGTTTAAGAGTTTAATTTGAGGACGGGTTACGGTTTTACCACCACGTGTCTTCGGAGTGATCACCACCAAAGTGGTTAACCCAGTTACCTCATCCACTTGGCTGGCCACGGTGACGCCCTCTTCGATGTTTTCGAAGCGAACGGTACCTGTGTACTCAGACACGATTGGACGAGTTAATGGATCCCAACTTGCCACACGTTGACCGGCTTTGACGGACTCGCCATCATTCACAGCAATGGTCGCACCGTATGGGATCTTGTGGCGCTCACGTTCACGGCGGTTATCATCATAAATGATAATTTCGCCAGAACGAGAAATGGCGATGCACTCGCCTTTGGCGTTGGTCACATAACGTAAACCAAGCGCAAAGCCCACTTGACCCGCTGTTTTGGTCTCTACCGTACTGGTTGTTGCAGCACGAGATGCCGCACCACCAATGTGGAACGTACGCATCGTTAACTGAGTACCTGGCTCACCGATGGACTGCGCAGCAATCACACCAACGGCTTCACCTCGGTTAACTAAAGAACCACGACCTAGATCGCGACCATAACAATGTGCACATAAACCATGACGTGTTTCACATGTCAATGGAGTGCGGATTTTCACCTCGTCAATACCTAGCTGATCAATTAAGTCAACGGTATCTTCATCCAGCAATGTGCCAGCAACCACAACACTTTCTTGGGTGTCAGGATTCACGATATCAATGGCAGCTACACGACCTAGAATACGGTCACGCAATGGCTCAATCACCTCACCACCATCAAGCACTGCTTTCATGGTGTAACCACTGGTCGTACCACAATCGTTTTCCGTAATCACCAAGTCTTGTGTTACGTCAACCAGACGACGAGTCAAGTAACCGGAGTTAGCTGTCTTCAACGCCGTATCAGCTAGACCTTTACGGGCACCGTGAGTGGAAATAAAGTACT
Source organism: Paenalcaligenes hominis (assembly GCF_011927625.1). Lineage (GTDB taxonomy): Bacteria > Pseudomonadota > Gammaproteobacteria > Burkholderiales > Burkholderiaceae_B > Paenalcaligenes > Paenalcaligenes hominis. Next base: position 186,831 of record NZ_JAATIZ010000003.1, on the reverse strand, counting down.
GAAGTACGTTTAGACCTTCGCGGAAGTTCGCGGTAATAGGTGTTTCAATAATGGAGCCATCTGGCTTAGCCATCAGACCACGCATACCTGCCAACTGACGAATCTGCGCAGCAGAACCTCGAGCACCTGAATCTGCCATCATGTAGATGGAGTTAAAGGACTCTTGGCGTGTTTCATTACCGTGACGGTCGACGACGGGTTCGGTTGCCAATTGTTCCATCATGGCTTTACCTACCTGGTCACTGGCCTTGCCCCAAATGTCTACCACGTTGTTGTAGCGTTCTTGGGCCGTAACCAAACCAGAGGAGTACTGCTTGTCGATTTCTTTAACTTCAAGCGCGGCTTTGTCGAGAATTTCAACTTTAGCGGCTGGCACTAGCATGTCATTCATGCCAATCGAAATACCGCCACGTGTTGCCAGGCTGAAACCGGACTGCATGAGCTTATCCGCAAAAATAACCGTAGCGCGTAAACCGCAACGACGGAAAGAGTGGTTAATTAAGCGTGAAATTTCTTTTTTCTTCAGCGCTTGGTTTAACAACTCGAACGGGAAACCATGAGGCAGAATCTCGGAAAGCAATGCACGACCTACTGTGGTCTCTACACGCTTTTTAGAGCCTTGCCACTCGCCCTGTTCATTTTTTTGGTATTCATCTACACGCACCGTAATGCGTGTTTGCAATTCCACTTCGTGACTGTCGTAGGCACGTTGGACTTCGCTGACATCCGCAAAGAACATGCCCTCGCCCTTGCCGTTTACACGAGCACGAGTAGCATAATACAAACCTAAAACGATATCCTGTGAAGGAACAATAGAAGGCTCGCCGTTCGCTGGGAACAGTACGTTATTAGAAGCTAACATCAAGGTGCGTGCTTCGAGCTGGGCTTCGAGTGATAACGGTACGTGTACCGCCATTTGGTCACCGTCAAAGTCAGCGTTAAACGCAGCACAAACCAGTGGGTGCAATTGAATGGCTTTACCTTCAATCAGCACTGGCTCGAACGCCTGAATACCTAAACGGTGCAATGTAGGCGCACGGTTAAGCATGACAGGATGTTCACGAATGACCTCTTCCAAGATATCCCACACCACGGGTTCTTGGTTTTCAACTAGCTTTTTAGCCGCCTTAATGGTGGTAGCCAAGCCCATCATTTCCAAACGATTGAAAATAAAGGGTTTGAAAAGCTCTAACGCCATCAGCTTGGGTAAACCACACTCGTGTAGTTTAAGTTGCGGACCCACCACGATCACAGAGCGACCGGAATAGTCAACGCGCTTACCAAGCAAGTTTTGACGGAAACGACCGCTTTTACCCTTGATCATATCGGCCAAGGATTTAAGCTGACGTTTATTAGCGCCAGTCATGGCTTTACCACGACGACCATTATCGAGTAAGGAGTCGACGGACTCTTGCAACATACGCTTTTCGTTGCGCAAGATAATGTCGGGTGCTTTTAGCTCGAGCAAACGCTTTAGACGGTTGTTGCGGTTAATCACACGACGGTAGAGGTCGTTCAGATCAGACGTAGCAAAGCGACCGCCATCGAGCGGCACCAAGGGGCGCAACTCGGGTGGTAATACGGGTAAAACCTCTAGGATCATCCAGTCAGGCTTAATCCCTGATTTCTGGAAACCCTCTAGCACTTTTAGGCGCTTAGAGATTTTTTTGATCTTGGCATCAGAACCTGTGGCTTTGAGCTCGGCACGCAGTGTTTCAACCTCGCGGTCGATATCAATGGTGCGCAACAGTTCACGGACGGCTTCAGCACCCATCAAAGCGTGGAAGTCGTCACCGTATTCTTCTGTTTTGCTCAGGTAGTCATCGTCTGACATGATTTGGCCACGTTTTAGTGGCGTCATGCCTGGATCAATGACACACCATGCTTCGAAATACAACACGCGCTCGATATCACGCAGTGTCATATCTAGCACCATCCCGAGACGGGACGGCAGACTCTTCAAAAACCAAATATGGGCAACAGGACATGCAAGCTCGATGTGCGCCATACGTTCACGACGCACTTTAGAGACAGTGACCTCAACACCACATTTTTCGCAGATTACACCGCGATGCTTTAAGCGTTTGTATTTACCACACAGACATTCGTAGTCTTTGGTTGGACCAAAGATCTTGGCGCAGAATAAACCATCGCGCTCGGGTTTGAATGTACGGTAGTTAATCGTTTCTGGCTTACGGACTTCGCCGTAAGACCAAGAACGAATCTTCTCGGGAGAAGCAATCCCGATGCGAATGGCATCGAATTGCTCTTCCTGATTGACTTGCTTAAAGAGATTTAATAGAGCTTTCATTATTTACGCTCCAAATCCATGTCAAGGGACAAGGATCGAATTTCTTTGACCAATACGTTGAATGACTCTGGCATACCAGCATCAATCACGTGATCACCCTTGACGATGTTCTCATAAACTTTAGTACGGCCTGCGATGTCATCAGATTTCACTGTGAGCATCTCTTGCAGCGTGTAAGCGGCGCCGTAAGCTTCTAGAGCCCAGACCTCCATCTCACCAAAACGCTGACCACCGAACTGTGCTTTACCACCTAGCGGCTGCTGTGTCACTAAGGAGTATGGACCAGTAGAACGAGCATGCATCTTGTCATCGACTAAGTGATGAAGTTTCAAGAAGTGCATATAACCCACTGTTACAGGGCGCTCGAATTGCTCGCCTGTACGTCCATCGTACAAGGTAATCTGTGTCCGGTCATCGCTTAGTTGTAGTTTCTCGGCGATAGGATCCGGGTACGCTAGCTCTAGCATTACCTTGATTTCCTCTTCGGTTGCGCCATCAAATACAGGCGTAGCCAAAGGCAAACCAGCACGTAGGTTTTGTGCCATTTCTAGAATTTCAGCATCGGTTAAATCAACAATAGCTGCTTTTTTACCGGTGGTGTTGTAAACCTTGTCTAGATAAGCACGAATTTCGGCAACTTGAGCACCTTGCTCTTGTTCGATCATTTCATTAATGCGATGACCAATACCTTTAGCTGCCCAACCTAAGTGAACCTCTAGTACCTGACCCACGTTCATTCGAGACGGAACACCTAATGGGTTCAATACGATGTCCACAGGGGTACCATCAGCCATGTGTGGCATGTCTTCAACGGGAGTGATGCGAGACACTACACCTTTGTTACCATGACGACCGGCCATCTTATCACCCGGCTGCAAGCGACGTTTAACAGCTAAGTAAACCTTAACCATTTTCAGTACACCTGGAGGCAACTCGTCGCCTTGGGTAAGTTTCTTGCGCTTTTCTTCGAACGCTAAGTCAAATTGATGACGTTTGTGTTCGAGGGAGTCTTTGGTTTGCTCTAGGACTAAAGCGTGTTCTTCATCCGCTAGGCGAATATCAAACCACTGCCAACGGTCATCAAGACTTTCCAAGTACTCAGCCGAAACCTCTGAACCTTTGGCTAAACGACGTGGACCACCGTTTACTTCTTTACCGTCTAGGAACTTGGCAATACGATCAAATGCATCGTCTTCAACAATACGTAGCTGATCGTTTAGGTCTTGGCGGTAACGACGCAGCTCGTCATCGATAATGGACTGTGCACGTTTATCACGCTCAATGCCTTCACGTGTGAAGACCTGAACATCAATAACTGTACCCACCATACCGGACGGCACACGTAAGGAAGTGTCTTTTACATCAGAGGCTTTCTCGCCAAAAATAGCACGTAAAAGTTTTTCCTCGGGTGTCAGTTGTGTTTCACCCTTAGGTGTAACCTTACCTACCAGAACATCATCCGCGCGGACTTCGGCACCAATGTACACAATGCCAGAGTCATCAAGACGGTTGAGTTGGGTTTCAGATAAGTTGCTGATATCACGTGTGATTTCCTCAGCACCTAGCTTTGTATCACGGGCTACAACGGTTAGCTCTTCGATATGAACGGACGTATAGCGATCATCTGCTACGACTTTTTCCGAGATCAAAATCGAGTCTTCAAAGTTATAACCATTCCAAGGCATAAAGGCGATCATCATGTTCTGACCTAAGGCGAGTTCGCCTAAATCGGTAGAAGCACCATCCGCCAATACATCACCACGAGCCACCAAATCGCCACGTTTTACGATAGGACGTTGGTTGATATTCGTGTTTTGGTTAGAACGTGTGTACTTGGTTAGGTTGTAGATATCTACACCCACTTCGCCGGCTACGTTTTCGTCATCGTTAACACGAATCACTACACGCTCAGCATCCACGTGATCCACAATACCGCCGCGACGTGCTTGTACTGTCGTGCCTGAGTCGACCGCAACTGTGCGCTCGATACCGGTACCCACCAAGGGCTTTTCAGGACGTAAACATGGCACCGCTTGGCGCTGCATGTTGGCACCCATCAAGGCTCGGTTCGCATCATCGTGCTCGAGGAACGGAATCAACGACGCGGCAACAGACACAATCTGTGAAGGAGCAACGTCCATGTACTGCACGTTGTCAGGTGACGTCATCAGGGTTTCGCCTGCTTCACGACACGCGACCAGATCATCAACAAAACGATGGTCTTCATCAAGCTCGGCGTTAGCCTGAGCAATGATGTAGTGGCTTTCTTCGATCGCAGAGAGGTAAACAATTTCCTCGGTCACCTGTTTGTTTTCCACTTTACGATAAGGAGTTTCTAGGAAACCGTATTCGTTCAAGCGGGCAAACAAGGCCATGGAGTTAATCAAACCAATGTTTGGACCCTCTGGCGTTTCAATTGGGCACACACGACCGTAGTGCGTTGGGTGTACGTCACGTACCTCAAAGCCCGCACGCTCGCGTGTCAAACCACCTGGACCTAATGCCGATACACGACGTTTGTGCGTGATTTCGGACAAGGGGTTGGTCTGATCCATAAACTGCGATAGCTGGCTGGAACCAAAGAACTCTTTGATGGCAGCAGAAATAGGACGTGAGTTGATGAGGTCATGCGGCATTAAGTTTTCACTTTCTGCTTGACCCAAACGCTCTTTAACAGCGCGCTCAACACGCACTAGACCCGCGCGGAACTGGTTTTCAGCCAACTCACCCACACAACGCACACGACGATTACCCAGATGATCAATATCATCAATCTGGCCAATACCGTTACGCAAGTCGACGAGCAGCTTGATTGTGTCAACAATGTCTTCGTCTGTTAGAGTCATAGGACCAGACGTGTCTTCACCACGGCCTAAACGGCTGTTGACTTTCATGCGACCCACACGAGACAAGTCGTAGGTTTCTTCGCTATAGAATAAACGCTGGAATAAAGCTTCTACCGCTTCTTCGGTAGGGGGCTCACCCGGACGCATCATGCGATAGATAGCAATACGTGCTGCCATTTGGTCAGCAGTATCATCCGTGCGCAATGTGAGAGAAATATAACCACCTTGATCAAGATCGTTGATATAAAGGGTTTCAATCTCACGAATATTAGCGGCACGCATCTCGACCAACATCGTTTCAGTCAGCTCATCGTTGGCTTTGGCAATGACTTCCCCTGTTTCAGGGTTCACCACGTCTTTAGCTAAAGTGCGACCTACCAAGGTGTCTTCAGGGATAGAGATGTAATCGATTTTGGCTTCGTCTAAGAGACGAATATGACGCGCGTTAATACGTTTGTCTTTTTCAACGATGATGTTGCCGTCACGATCTTTAATATCAAAGCTCGCCACTTCACCACGCCAGCGTTTGGACACAAACTGCAAGCGACCGCCATCGTCTTGAAGATCGATGTGATCAAACTCAAAGAAGTGTGCCAAGATGGCTTCAGGTGTCATACCAATCGCTTTAAGCAAGATGGATACAGGCATCTTGCGGCGACGGTCAATACGGAAAAAGAGAATATCTTTTGGATCGAACTCAAAATCGAGCCACGAGCCACGGTAAGGAATTACGCGCGCAGAAAACAGCAATTTCCCCGAGCTGTGTGTCTTACCACGGTCATGTTCAAAGAACACACCTGGTGAGCGGTGTAATTGCGATACGATTACACGCTCTGTACCGTTGATGACAAAAGAACCGTTTTCAGTCATTAAAGGCATTTCGCCCATGTAGACTTCTTGTTCTTTGACTTCCTTGACGGTAGGTTTGCTTACCTCGCGATCCATTAGGACCAAGCGTACCTTAGCACGCAAAGGTGAAGCGTATGTCAGGCCGCGTAATTGACATTCTTTCACGTCAAAAACAGGCTCACCAAGCACGTAGCTAACAAACTCTAGCCGTGCCATTTGGTTATGACTTACAATGGGGAAAATGGAATTAAAAGCTTCTTGCAGACCTTCGTTTTTACGTTCCGAAGGTAAGACGTCACGTTGAAGGAACGTCTTGAAAGACTCCAGCTGTGTTGCCAATAAATAAGGAACCTGCTGTACGTCTTCACGTTTGGCGAAGCTCTTGCGTATGCGCTTTTTTTCGGTGTACGAATAAGGCATGAGCACTCCGACTCAAGGGTTACACGGGCCGTCAACCACGACCCCGGTTTACGACTCTAGAAAACCTAACTCATGGTGTTGAACGGGTTGAATCTATAGGTTTTCTGGAGACGCAAAAGCCCGGGAAGGCAAATTTAGCGCTTCCCGGGCAATCAAATCGAGATTACTTAAGCTCGACTTTAGCACCAGCCTCTTCAAGCTTTTTCTTAGCTTCTTCGGCTTCGTCTTTGGAAACGCCTTCTTTAACGTCTTTAGGAGCGCCGTCAACCAAGTCTTTGGCTTCTTTTAGGCCTAGACCAGTGATTTCACGAACAGCTTTAATTACGTTAACTTTCTTGTCGCCAACTTCAGCTAGGTGAACAGTGAACTCGGTTTTTTCTTCAGCAGCGGCAGCAGCACCACCAGCAGCAGGAGCAGCAACAGCAACAGCAGCTGCAGCAGCGGAAACACCGAATTTGTCTTCCATTTCAGTGATTAGCTCGGATAGCTCTAGCACTGTCATGCTTGCGATAGCTTCGAGGATTTGATCTTTAGTCATTTTCAAAATTCCAGATAAAAAAGTTTTTATGCCAGGTTTGGGAATGGTACCCGATACAACGAATTACCAATGTGTTTGTAATTACGCGCTTTCTTTTTGATCGCGTACAGCAGCCAAGCCACGTACAAATTTAGTTGGTACTTCGTTAAGCGTACGCACAAATTGAGCGATAGGAGCTTGCATCGTGCCAAGCAATTTCGCCAATAGTTCGTCGCGGGAAGGCATAGATGCCAACGCTTTGACGCCAGCTTCGTCAAGGATGCTATTAGGCATAGCACCGCCTTTAATGACTAGGCTTGGATTGGTTTTAGCGAAATCAGCGAGGGTTTTCGCAGCAGCTACTGGATCTTCACTGATGGCGTACATTAGTGGACCAACGAGTTGGTCGGATAAGCCATCAAAAGAAGTATCAGCAATAGCGCGACGAACTAACGTGTTTTTAAGAACACGTAGGTACACGCCCGACTCACGCGCTTGTTTGCGCAATACGGTAACGGAGGCCACGTCCAAACCACGATATTCCGCGATAACGATCGATTGTGCATTGCTGACTTGACCAGCAACCTCTTCGATAACTAACGCTTTCTCTTGACGATTGAGACTCACGGTTGAACACTCCTTTCTAGATGTAAGGCTGATTCCTTACATCAACCGAATGCGGCGCACCTGGTCGAGATTCTGGAAAGAAAATCTTCCTGGGCGCCGTCTACGTTGGATAAAGCCGAAGCTTTAATTAAGCTAATGAATTAGCTCCAACGGTCTTTGACAGCAACAGTACACACACGTTGTACTGCAGCCCAAAGTAACTAGTTTTCTTTACAAATTAAACTTGTAAAGAAGCGATATCTACGCGAGCACCGCCACCCATGGTGGAAGATACTGCGACTTTACGCATGTAAACACCTTTAGCAGCAGCTGGACGAGCTTTAGCTAGAGCATCTACCAATGCGACTAAGTTTTCTTGCAACTGTTCAACGTTGAACGAGGCGCGACCAATAGTGGCATGGATAATACCGGCTTTATCTGTACGGTATTGAACCTGACCCGCTTTGGCGTTGTTGATAGCTGTTACTACATCAGGAGTCACAGTACCGACTTTAGGGTTTGGCATGAGGCCACGAGGACCGAGAACCTGACCTAAAGTACCAACAATACGCATGGTGTCAGGCGAAGCAATCACAATATCAAAGTCCATTTGACCGGCTTTGATTTGTTCTGCTAGGTCTTCCATACCAACGATATCGGCGCCCGCTGCACGTGCTTCTTCGGCTTTTTCGCCTTGAGCGAAAACAGCAACACGTACTGTTTTACCTGTACCAGCAGGTAGAACCACTGAACCACGAACCAATTGGTCGGATTTACGAGGATCAATACCGAGCTGAACGGCAACGTCGATGGATTCGTCAAATTTAGCTGTTGCTGTCTCTTTAACGAGTGTTAGAGCTTCAGTAACAGGATAAAATGTATTACGGTCGATTTTAGCGGCGATAGCTGCTGCGCGTTTGCTTAGTTTAGCCATGACTCTTAAACCCCTTCTACGTTAATACCCATACTGCGAGCAGTACCGGCAATAGTACGAACCGCTGCATCCATATCGGCGGCAGTTAGGTCGGGTTCTTTGGTTTTGGCGATTTCTTCAGCTTGAGCGCGTGTCAATGTACCTACTTTATCTAGGTTTGGACGAGCAGAACCGCTTTGGATACCTACAGCTTTCTTGATTAAGATCGTTGCAGGTGGTGTTTTCATGATAAAAGTGAAACTTTTATCTGCGTAGGCGGTAATTACAACTGGAATTGGCAAACCGGGCTCCATGCCTTGGGTTTGAGCGTTAAACGCTTTACAGAATTCCATGATGTTTAGACCACGTTGACCCAAAGCTGGGCCAATGGGTGGGGAAGGGTTAGCTTTACCAGCTGGTACTTGCAGCTTGATAAAACCGACGATTTTCTTCGCCATGATAAGACTCCTTGCGGGTTAGCGCCTAATAAAAGAATTAGGCTCCCCGGGGGTTAGTAATTAGGTCTTTTCGACCTGATCAAAATCAAGTTCCACAGGGGTGGAGCGACCAAAAATAGTCACTGATACACGCACCTTGGATTTTTCGTAGTTGACTTCTTCGATGTTGCCATTGAAATCCGCAAAAGGACCTTCTTTGACACGAACCATCTCGCCCACTTCGAACAAAATTTTTGGACGTGGTTTCTCGGTACCCTCTTCCATTTGGGAAAGAATCTCGTTCACTTCTCGTTGAGAGATTGGGGTAGGACGGTTGCCAGAACCACCCAAGAAACCAGTAACACGGTTTGTGCTACGCACTAAGTGCCATGTTTCATCAGTAAGATCCATCTCGACCAGCACGTAACCTGGAAAGATTCTACGTTGGGAAATAGATTTTTTACCGTTTTTTACTTCGACGACTTCTTCGGATGGAATCAAAATTTGACCAAAGGAGTCTTCTAATTCAGCACGTTCAATGCGCTCGATCAAAGCCCTTTGCACGCTTTTTTCCATACCAGAATAAACGTGTACGACATACCAGCGTTTGCTCATGTGTGCCCTTTATTTCCAGCCTAGTAATAGACCATAGATAACCCACTCTAGTCCTCGGTCGATGACCCACAGCAATACAGCCATGACCGCCACAAAAGCGAAGACAATAGCAGTCATTTGAGTGGTTTCTTTGCGAGAGGGCCAGTGAACGCGCTTTACTTCGTAGTAGGAATCTTTGAGGTATCCCACTGCTCGTTTACCTGTTTCAGAGGTCCAAGCAATAAAAGCTGCAGCAATCACAGACGCCAAAAACACACCTACCCGGACAATTCCGGGTTGCGTTTCGAGCAAAGAGTAACCAACAATCCCTGCGGCAAGCACTACGATTGCCAAGCCCAGCTTTACACGATCCGGGCCGCGGTTAACGGTTTCAACGTTGGTATTCGACATAGTTCGACGATTGGACGCCACAGTAGGTGACGATTGACTGAAGTGGCAGGGGCAGAAGGAATCGAACCCTCAACCTTCGGTTTTGGAGACCGACGCTCTGCCAATTGAGCTATACCCCTAAAACCCTAAAAGTGAAAAAAGACTCACTTTTCAAGTACAAAAAACGATTATACAAAAACCTTTTACTAAACGCAAGGCTTTTTTTGATTTTTTTAATTAATAATGTGGTTTATTTTTGGCAAAAACCAACTGCTGCTGCAATAAAAGGTATTTTACCCTATATTTTTATATTTTGCTCTACTTTATTTTAGAGCCCCTTGCACGCGGCCTTCAGCATCCAAAAAGCCAGCATAGTTACCTTGCCGTTTACTTAAACACATAACAAAAAAGGCTTGAGTCCTAAGACCAAGCCTTTTTAGCGCATCATAAACTAAAAATTAGTTTATTTGATGATTTTAGCTACCACGCCAGCGCCAACGGTACGGCCACCTTCGCGAATCGCGAAACGTAGACCTTCTTCCATAGCGATAGGAGCGATCAAGGAAACGTTCATGGCAACGTTGTCGCCAGGTAGAACCATTTCTTTGTCTTCAGGTAGCTCAATGGTACCGGTGACGTCAGTCGTACGGAAGTAGAACTGAGGACGGTAGCCTTTAAAGAATGGGGTGTGACGACCACCCTCTTCTTTGGACAGAATGTACACCTCGGCCGCAAAGTCGGTGTGAGGCTTGATCGAACCGGGAGCCGCTAGAACCTGGCCACGCTCAACGTCTTCACGTTTGGTACCACGTAGTAGTACACCCACGTTATCGCCAGCTTCACCTTGGTCAAGCAACTTGCGGAACATCTCTACACCAGTACATGTGGACTTAACGGTGTCACGAATACCAACGATTTCGATTTCCTCGCCGACTTTCACCACACCACGCTCGATACGACCAGTTACTACAGTACCGCGACCGGAGATGGAGAACACGTCTTCAACAGGCATCAAGAAGGTACCGTCAACCGCACGCTCGGGTGTTGGGATGTAGCTGTCTAGTGCAGCAGCCAATTCCAATACAGCGGGGTGACCCAAAGGACCCATGTCGCCTTCAAGCGCTAGCTTGGCAGAACCTTTGATGATTGGGGTGTCGTCGCCAGGGAAATCGTAGCTGGAAAGTAGCTCGCGCACTTCCATTTCTACCAACTCGAGCAACTCTTCATCGTCAACCATATCGGCTTTGTTCAAGAACACAACAATGTAAGGCACGCCAACCTGACGGCTTAACAAGATGTGCTCGCGTGTCTGAGGCATGGGGCCATCAGCAGCGGAACATACCAAAATCGCGCCGTCCATCTGTGCTGCGCCGGTGATCATGTTTTTAACATAGTCAGCGTGACCAGGACAGTCTACGTGTGCGTAGTGACGGTTAGGGGTTTCGTATTCTACGTGTGAAGTAGAAATAGTGATACCGCGTGCTTTTTCTTCAGGAGCTGCGTCAATTTGTGCGTAGTCGCGTGCTTCGCCGCCGTATTCTTTGGCTAGAACTGTACAAATAGCCGCGGTTAATGTGGTTTTACCGTGATCAACGTGACCAATAGTACCAACGTTGACGTGCGGTTTCGTCCGTTCAAACTTGCCTTTAGCCATGGCAGACTCCTGAAAGGAATTAAGACGTGAAAGAAATGAGATGTGTGGTGCCCATGGCGCGAATCGAACGCGCGACCTCTCCCTTACCAAGGGAGTGCTCTACCCCTGAGCCACATGGGCAACATATATTTTGGAGCGGGTGAAGGGAATCGAACCCTCGTCTTAAGCTTGGAAGGCTTCTGCTCTACCATTGAGCTACACCCGCAGGCGATTCTTCTACCCGGAAACACTAATCAGTGTCTCTATATGAATTTGGTGGTGGGAGTAGGATTCGAACCTACGTAGGCGTAAGCCAACAGATTTACAGTCTGCCCCCGTTAGCCACTTGGGTATCCCACCGTATATAGATTTGTGATTATGCTTGAGTTAAAAGAACTAGTCAAGCAAATTTAGTCGCTGCTATATTCAAAGCAACCAAAAAATAGATTATTGCAAAAATTCAAAGCCGTGTCAAGTAAAAAATGAAGCGGCTTTAAGCCGCTTCGACGTGATCGGGTTTACTGCTTTTAGAAGTAAGTTAAACCTATAGAGATAATTATTCCAGTCACCACAAGCTGGATTAAACAAAAGCCCATGATGTCTTTAGCTTTCAAGCCTGCAATGGCCAACACAGGCAGTGCCCAGAAAGGTTGTAATAGGTTTGTCCATGCATCACCCCAGGCAACCGCCATGGCAACTCGGGCCACATCGGCATCCAAGGATTGGGCGGCTGAAATTACCACTGAACTTTGTACTGCCCACTGGCCGCCACCTGATGGCACAAACACATTAACCAGGCCTGCGCTGAGAAAGGTCCAAAACGGTAATGTGTGTGCTGTGGCGAATGACACAAGCCAATCAGATAAAGTAGCCGCTAGACCCGAGTCCACCATAATAGCCATAATGCCTGCGTAAAAAGGGAATTGAATCACAATCCCAGCGCCGCCTTTAATGGCTTCATCCAAAGCATTTAATAAGTTACGTGCATTACCATGCAGCACAATCGCTAATACCAAAAAGGTAAAATTGATCACGTTTAGATTAAGACCGGCCCCTCGCACTATATAATAGTTAAACAAATAAGCGAGCCCTGCGAACCCAATCAACATGGAAAGCACATAACTTTTTTCAAGTTTATCGGCAGGACGGTTTTGTTCCGCATCAGAGCGGGTTGGCTCAGGGTCTTTTAATAAAGCAGGGTCAATATATACACTGTCTTTCTCGTCAGGCATCATCAACCGGTTGACTAACGGCACCACAATAAACATGGCAGCCACTAGTAAAAGGTTAAATGTAGAGAAAATCGTATCACCGGTACCAATGATGCCCATTTTATCTTCGTGAAAATGGCCTTTGGTCGCGATCGTTAATGGCACTGAGCCTGCCAAGCCACCATGCCAAACGATGAAACCCGAATAGGCACTAGCGACGAGCAATCGATAGTCTACCCGTACTTTACGGGCAATTTCTTTAGCAAATAAAGCGCTGACAACCAGACCAAAGCCCCAGTTGATCCAGTCAGCCACCAAGGCCACTAGGGTCACCAAAATAATAGCAGCGCCCGCAGATTTGGGTAAGGACGCTAAGGCTGCCAAAATGCGTCGTACCGCTGGTGTACTGGCTAACATATAGCCAGCAACTAACACCAGTAGCATTTGCATGGTAAAGCCGAGCAAGCCCCAAAAGCCATCACCCCACATATTCACAATCGCCATTGGCGTTTTGTGTTCTACAAACGCCGCTGCTCCCCCTGCGATTAACGTTAGTAAAATGACAAAAATATAAGGGTCCGGCAAATAACGCTCGACTAAGCGCACAGAAAAATTAGTTATTGCTTTAAACATACGCATCCTCTTAGCTGGTAGCAAAGAAAAATTGAAGTAACTTTTAGTTACATTGTTTTATGGTTGAATGTATTTTGCGGCGTAGTGCCGATGCGCATAATATAACTTAACTGGCTCTTATTAGGCTGTGCTTATCTACCCTACTTTTAGGCTAAAAAAAACCTGCTATCGCGTGCAGGTTTTTTTAATAGGTAATGCGCTATTGTTCCTCGAAGAGCTTTAATAACCCTTGACGTTCAAGTAAGTCATTTAAATGCTCCCAATCCTGGAAAGCAATTTGCAAATAGCCTTTGTTTTTTGCGTTGGCTTTAATATTGACCGATGTACCTAAGTAATCCGCTAATACGGTTTCAAAGCGCTTAACATCTGCGTTTTTCTCTTTTTGCTGCGGCGCAGCATTTTTATCTAGGTTAATCTCGCCATTTAAAAATCGTGCCACTAGACGTTCTGTTTCACGTACTGTTAAACGGCGCGCGATCACTTCGTTAGCCAGCATGATTTGCGCAGCGGCTTCAACAGCTAGCAAAGCACGAGCGTGCCCCATATCAATATCACCCGCTAACAGCATGGTTTGTACAGGTTCAGCTAAATTAATTAAGCGTAGTAAATTACTGGTTGCTGAACGTGAACGGCCTATGGCTTGGGCAGCCTGTTCATGCGTATAGCCGAACTCATCGATTAAACGCTTCACCCCTTGGGCTTCCTCAAGAGGATTGAGGTCTTCGCGCTGCATATTTTCTATGAGCGCCATAATCGCTGCATTTTTATCTTCAATATCGCGTACTAATGCAGAGATTTCTTTTAAGCCTGCAATTTGTGCGGCACGATAACGGCGTTCACCTGCTACGATTTCGTATTTAACCTGACCGGTTTTTTTTATTGGTCTTAATAAGATAGGCTGCATTAAGCCTTGGCTTTTTATTGAGTCGGCCAGCTCGTTAAGAGCCCCCTCGTCCATTAACGTGCGAGGCTGATATTTACCGGCTTTAATTTGTTTGATCGCAATGGGTTTAACCCCTTCGAGGATATCAGAGGCTTTGCCTAAGTCCCCTAAGATATCTGCATCTTCGCCAAGCAGTGCATCCAGTCCGCGACCTAATCCTTTAGGTTTACGTGTAGTAGCCATAACCGATCCTTTTTATTTCTTTTTCACTTTCAAGCGTTTGATTAACTCACGGCCAAAATCCATATACGCTTTGGCACCCCGTGAATTTTTGTCATACACAATACCTGGTACCCCATGACTAGGGGCCTCAGCAAGACGAACATTGCGGGGAATTTTTGTTTCGAATACTTTGTCACCAAAATGGTGCTCAATTTGATCAGAAACTTGGCGCTGCAATGTAATGCGTTGATCAAACATGACCCGTAACAAACCGATTAGCTCTAATTCGTTATTAATATTTCTATAGACACGTTTGATAGTATTAACTAAGTCAGATAAGCCCTCGAGCGCAAAGTACTCGCATTGCATGGGGATAATAACCCCCTGAGCAGCGGCTAAACCATTAAGCGTTAGTAGCGATAAAGTGGGTGGGCAGTCAATTAATACAAAGTCGTAATGGGTAGCATTTTGTTCTAGCGCTAGCTTTAATTGCATTTCTCGGCTATCCATTTGAATTAGGTCGATTTCAGCACCGGATAGCTCTCGGTTTGCCGCAAGCACATCGTAACCGCCAGCTTCAGAGCGCTGCTTGCATTCATCGATAGTATTCGCCCCAATAAGGACTTGATAAATACTTAACTCTACATTTTGCTTATCTACCCCACTGCCCATGGTGGCATTGCCTTGAGGGTCTAGGTCTATGAGTAATACTTTTTGTTTTAAAGCACTTAAGGCTGCAGCCAAGTTGACTGAAGTGGTGGTCTTACCTACGCCGCCTTTTTGATTGGCAATACAAAACACATGACTGGCTTTTTTAGCGCTCATACCCTACCCTTTTTTTAAATAAACTAGACAACGTTCAGCATTTAATTCCGGCACGGTTAATTCTAATATAGATTCCACACGCCAGTCTGTTTTTGACTCTAAATCTAGTATTTCCTCTTCAGGGTATTTTGCTTTCATAGCAATAATTTGCCCCTGCTCAGCTAAATGCTTTTCAGACAAATTAACAAAATCTACCAATGAAGCAAATGCTCGTGAAATAATAATATCTGCATTGAAACTCTCTGCTTGCTCAATGCGGATATGATGCGCTTTTAAATTAGGCAGGGTCAGTACGGCAGCCATTTGTCGTACAAAAGCCATTTTCTTTTCTACGGCGTCAATACAATGAATGTTCCACGTGGAACATGCCGTCGCTAATACAACACCTGGTAAACCACCGCCTGAACCTACATCAACAATGGTTAAGGCTGAGTCGGCCTTAGCTTGTGCTAGTGCTTGAATAGCAGGAACGACTGCTAAACTGTCAAAAATATGCTGAACTAGCATTAGCTCAGGATCGCGTAGAGCAGTTAAATTATATGTTTTATTCCAACGCTGCATTTGCTGTAGGTATTTTAATAAAACCTCTACCTGAGTAGAGGTTAATTCCACACCTAAAGCTTGGGCAGCGTTTACCAAACGCTGCCTATAGCTATTCAAGTCCATTACTTTCCTCGGGGTGATAAACGCTTTAAGTAAACAAGCAATAGAGAGGTGGCTGCTGGCGTCACGCCAGAAATGCGGCTCGCTTGCCCCACCGTTTCTGGTGCAGCGGCTTTGAGCTTGATCACGACCTCATTCGACAACCCCGATATCTTACTATAATCAAAGCCAGCTGGTATTTTGGTTTCTTCGAGTGCAGCCTGTTTGGATACTTCAACCTGTTGGCGTGCTACGTATCCAGCGTATTTGACTTCTATTTCCACTTGATCCGTGACGACAGAATCCAGACCTTGATCACTTAAAACCGGTGTTTTATCATCCGCTTTTACCAGTTTGAAAAGATCTTCATAATGAATTTCTGGGCGTTTCAGTAAGTCATGTAGAGGGTATTCACGCTCGATACCTCGACCTAATACGGCTTCTTGTGTTTCACGTGAAACAAGGCGTGGATTTATCCAAGTAGATTTTAATCGTTCAATTTCTGCTTCTACGGCATCGCGTTTTCTATTAAAGGCATCCCAACGTTTATCATCCACTAAGCCAAGCTGGCGCCCTATTTCTGTTAAGCGTACATCGGCATTATCTTCTCGTAGTGATAATCGGTATTCAGCACGTGAAGTGAACATGCGATAGGGCTCTGTGACACCACGAGTGATTAAATCATCGACTAATACACCCAAATACGCTTCGTTGCGTTTTGGATACCATTGCTCTTGATCTCGAACTAAACGGACGGCGTTAATCCCTGCGAGTAACCCCTGGGCGCCGGCCTCTTCATAGCCAGTGGTACCGTTAATCTGACCCGCAAAAAACAAAGCATTTAGAAACTTGGTTTCTAATGTGGGTTTAAGTGCGCGTGGATCAAAGTAATCGTACTCAATCGCATAGCCTGGACGAACAATGCGAGCATTTTCCAAGCCTGGCAAGCTGTGGACAATACCTATTTGAATATCGTAGGGCAAACTGGTAGAGATGCCGTTTGGATAGATCTCTGTGCTAGTTAAGCCCTCGGGCTCTAAAAATACTTGATGACTACTTTTGTCAGCAAAACGATGGATTTTATCCTCAATAGAAGGACAATAACGCGGCCCTACCCCCTCGATGGTACCTTGGTCGCTGTACATAGGCGAACGGTCTAAGCCAGAACGGATGATGTCATGCGTACGGGCGTTAGTGTGAGTAATCCAACACGGCAACTGTTTGGGGTGCATAGCAGCACGCCCCAAATAGGAAAAAACAGGAACCGGATTCGTATCACCGTGTTGCTCTTCGAGCTGACTGAAGTCAATTGTATTGGCGTCGATACGGGGTGGTGTTCCCGTTTTTAAACGGCCTTGAGGCAGTGCCATTTCTTTCAGACGCTGAGCAAGGGTAATGGAGGGAGGATCGCCTGCACGGCCGCCTGAATAGTTATCTAACCCTACATGAATACGGCCATTAAGGAAGGTACCAACCGTTAACACTACTGCTTTAGCAGCAAAACGTAAGCCTATTTGCGTAACTACCCCGACAACTCGGTCGCCTTCCAGAATAAGATCATCAACAGCTTGTTGAAATACAGTGAGATTTGGTTGATGTTGAACAATTTGTCGAATAGCTGCTCGATACAAAGAGCGGTCTGCTTGAGCACGCGTAGCACGAACTGCTGGGCCTTTAGACTGATTAAGAATGCGGAATTGAATGCCAGCATGATCAGTCGCTAAAGCCATTGCCCCACCCAAGGCATCAATCTCTTTAACCAAATGCCCCTTTCCAATACCCCCAATAGAAGGATTGCAGGACATTTGCCCTAGGGTATCAATATTGTGAGTGAGCAAAAGTGTAGATGCACCCGCACGTGCTGCAGCTAAAGCGGCTTCGGTACCAGCATGACCACCACCTACGACGATTACATCAAACGAATCTGTGTAGTTCATTGTTTAAGTTAAGAAAAAACGAAAAAAACTATTATAGTGCGCATGCGCCATAAATAGCGTTTTCTTCGCACAGCGACGGGTAAATGGAACGAGTTAAAAACCTAGGGCTTGTGGATAACTCTGTGGAGTAAGCAGCGCGATAAGGCTAAGTTTTTAACTAAAGTCTAGAATAGATGCGTAAGTGATTGATTAAAAAGGAACTTTACACCAACAAAAAACCTTTAAAGCTTGTCTGAAATTGTGGATAAGTTAAACATAAAAGTGCTTTGAGTCGGGTGAATTCATACTTTTTAAACGAATAAAAAGAGATAATAGCAAACGCATAAACCAAATTGTCCTACAGTTCGCTGCTTGTGTCAAAGAAAAGCAGAAAGAGGAAAACAGGATTAAAACAACGCTATGCGGCTTTAGTTTAACAAAACCCATGGTTTGTTGAAACGAATTGCAAAGTAGGTAAAACCAAACCCCTCTGTTGTCGTTAGCTTGTTATTAATAACTATATATATATTATTGTTGTTGGTAATGGGTGCCTGTGGATAACTGGGATAACTCTAAAAACCCTAGTTGCATCAATGTTTTAGCTAGTAGTTGAACCTTTGGATAACTATGTGGGTAGAAATGTATGGAATGTGGATAACTTTTCCCGATTTGGATAAGCCCAAAGTTATGCAGAAAGCATCCACAGTTTATCCACAACCCGTGCCGTAGATGTTATCCACAGCCTTGCACCCTCTTTTTTGATAAATATTTTTAGGGCTGAGAAAAAACGGCTTCAGGAATTTGTTGTTTTTTTTCTATGAGGGGGGGCAGGTTGAATGCGTGTTTTATTCCGTACGAAAAGTGCGCTGGCGCCTATAATACCTAATAGGCTTAGCCAGCCATGAGAAAATTAGGATGGCTTACTGTGCAGTGTTTGCTAAGCCATCAAACTAATCGTTGATATGAGGTTGTATGCCGAACTCTGCTATCGCTTTTTTAGCATCTGAATGGCGAAATTCTATATTGTTGTTTCCTATAGAGGTCCGTGCTCTAGTTAAGCACTTAGCGCTCACTCATACCCAAGAGTTAGCGGCTTATTTCTATGAGCAGATGCTGACTGACCCCGCTGCTAAATTATTTTTATCACATGAGGCGGTGCAAACTAGCTTAATGGGGTCAATGCAGAAATGGATTCAACAGGTTTTTTCTGTAGATGAGACCACGGATTTTGAGGCCAATGTCGAGTTGCAGCACCGGGTAGGCGAGGTGCATGCACGAATCGACCTACCTGTACATTTAGTATTGCTAGGTGCACGCACCTTAAAAAAGAAATTTGCTTTATTGCTGGAAGCCCAACCAGGGGTCGATTGCATCATTGCAAAAGAAGCGTTTCAGTTTGTGTCAGATTCTATTGATATCGCGATGGAAGTCATGAGCCGAGCCTATGCGAAAAGCTATGATAGGAAGTCTCGTGCTGAGGAGTCATATCGCCTTTTTTCGGCTGTGCATAATGCTGCAGCGGAAAAAGGACGGCAGAAATCAGCGTTGTTAGATTGGGAAAACCAACTCATGTTTGATTTAACAATTGGTACTCCCGTTGAAAACTTACAAAGCATTAAACAATCTGATTTTGGCTTATGGTTTATTCATAAGGGGGCTCATGCTTTTGAGAGCTTGCCAGAGACAGAGATTATATTTTCTGCCATGAGACGTATAGAGCAAATTTTGCCACAATTTTATGAAACGGATAATAAAATTGAATTGCTAAAGGGGATTCGAACAGAAGCGAGAAATATTCAAATAAATATGAATCATTTATTTGATAAATATAACGAAGTTGAAGCCGGTAGAGATGAGCTAACGCGTCTGTTAAGTCGAAAATATTTATCTGTTGTGTTATCTAAAGAGGTAGGTTATGCACGCAGAAGAAACAGTAGTTTTGCTTTAGTTGCTGTTGACTTAGATTATTTTAAAAGTGTTAACGATAATTATGGCCACGAGGCAGGCGATTTGGTCTTGCAGCAATTATCCGAGCTCTTATTAAGCCGATGCAGAGCAGGGGATTACGTATTCCGTTTAGGTGGCGAAGAATTTTTAATTTTATTAGTTGATACGAATAAAGAAGGGGCTTTGCGTACGGCTAACCATATTGCTCGCGCCATACGTGAAGAAAAGTTTGTGACTGCAAATCAAAAAGAACTGCATTTAACAGCAAGTATAGGGGTGACTTTATTTGATGGTCACCCTGACTATAGCCTATCACTTAGCCGCGTCGATAAAGCCTTGTACCAAGCAAAAAACAGCGGCCGTGATCAGGTGGTTTATTTAGAGCCCAATTATGTCAGATAAGTTATTTATGTTCTTTCAGCACACAATGCCTAAGCGTTTGCTGACAGAGTTTTTAGGAAAACTGGCCAATACTAAAGGTGGTGGCTTAACAACCTCGTTTATTAAATACTTTATTAAACGATACGGTGTGAATATGTCAGAAGCAGTCGAATCAGACCCTGCTTTCTATTCTTCATTTAATCATTTTTTTACCCGAGAAATTAAAAAATCAGTGCGCCCTATAGCTAGTGCTGATTTGGTTTCTCCGGTTGATGGGGCTATTAGCCAACTCGGCGCAATCAATGTTGATCAAGTATTTCAAGCCAAGGGCAAATCCTTTACCACAACGGCATTATTAGGTGGCGATTCTGTTTTAGCCAGTCAATTTGAAAATGGTGTATTTGCTACGCTTTATTTAAGCCCTAAAGACTATCATCGCATTCATATGCCCTGCCAGGGCCGTTTGAAGAAAATGATATATGTGCCTGGCGATCTGTATTCAGTTAATCCCTTAACGGCTCGAACTATTGACCAGCTCTTTGCACGTAATGAACGAGTGGTATGTGTTTTTGAAGGCGAGCGTGGTCCTTTTGTTATGGTGTTAGTGGGTGCAACGGTCGTAGGGAGCATGAAAACCGCATGGCATGGCGTGGTAAATAATCCGCGTTTAGATGGCGTACATAAATGGGAGTACGACGGCAGCCTAGTTTTAGAGCAGGGCCAAGAAATGGGGCAGTTTTTACTCGGTTCTACGGTAGTGATGCTTTTTCCCGAGGCCTCTTATGCATTTCAGTCGTCTTGGCAACCAGAGCGACCTATTCAGTTAGGTGAGCTCATGGGCCACAAAATATAAGCAAAAAAAGGCAGAGTAATCCTCTGCCTTTTTTATTACCTTAAGTTAATAAATGCTTAAAAGCGCGCACGAGCCTCGATAAAGAAACTTCGACCGGGCTCATTGTAGGTGTAGGCCCCTGCGCCAGCGAGCATATTGGGATTACCTGGGTTGGTATTCACACCCGAAGCATTGCCTGCACGGAATAAACGTTTATCAAATAGATTATCGACCCCCGCAGTGAACTCAAGGTTTTTGTTGACCACATAGCGGCTACTAAAATTAAATAGAGCATAAGGCGAGATCTGGTCCGCAGCAGAGCCTGTCACGGCTAAGCCTTGATAGTCGTACTTCTGAGGCTTTTGCTTACCGTATACCGTTACCTGCCCCAAAACAGACCATTGCGAAGAGATTTGCCAGCCAACACTACTGTTAATCGTAAACTTCGGAATCACTGACAAGTAATCACCAGTCTTTTGTTTTTATTTTCTAGCATGTAGGTAAAGTTTGTATTCCACCAGACATCATCGCCAAAAGGCACACTCACATTGCCCTCTAAACCTTGAATAACGGCTTTTGGCACGTTTTGCCATTGGTATACATCAGCAATGGCTGCATTGGCGCCTACTTGGGTGGTGTGTTGGCGCAGAGGGGTGTTTCCGGCTTCTACTTTGTTTTTGTAGTCATTACGGAAATACGTCAAGCTGCTGCTTAATCCTGAGTCAGCTAGGTACTCAATGCCTAGCTCTTTATTGATGCTGTTTTCCGCTTTTAAGTTGGGGTTACCCATAAGAAAACACCCGCCGCCTGAACCACCGCCGGCGCAGCCTAAACCACGGCTGTAGAGCGTGTATTCGTCATTGAGCTGGTACAGGTTAGGAGCCTTGTAGGCGCGCGCTATACCGGCTTTAAATGTCCAATTATCCGAAAGAGCCTGAGAAAGGTTCAGCGATGGGCTGATATTCGTGCCTTGTTTACTGTGGTGATCAAACCGTACGCCAGGAGTCAGCACTGTGTCATCGGTCACGTACATATTGTTTTCAGCAAAAATAGAAAAAATACGAGCGCTTTCTTTGCCGCTATAGGTGGGATTAGGTCCTTGGATGTTGTTGGTCTTTTTTAAATCAGAGGCTTGATCATTGATACGCTGGCTGACCCACTCTAGTCCCACGGTAGCAACCTGTGGCACAGTAAACGCGTTGACCTCCGTCGTTATTTCACTGTGGGCTGTCAGTGTTTTTAGGTCAATGTTGGCATGGCTTCCTGTATCAAACAGCCCCTCTGTTCCACCCGCTAAACCTTCAGTTAAACGCGTGTTGCGGGTGTTTTCAAATTGGATGTAGCTCAGGCTATCTGTTGTGTCAGTCCAATTACCGCGATGAGTCAGTGAATAGCTTTGTCTATAAATACGATTGGTTTCTGCACCGAGGTGTGAGTCAACTAGCTGTTTACCGGGACGTTCTGCTGTGCCACGATCGTTGTTGGTGTTTTGAGTATCACCCGTATAAATGTTGCCTTGGCGGCTTATATTAGCCTCTAGGTCTAGACGATGATCTGGGTTGGCTTGCCATGAAAGTAAGCCGCTTAGGTCTTTGTTACGCACGCCTTCGCGCCCTGCAGCATAGGTCCCCGCATTGGAGCCTAAGCGAGGGCTTGATGCGTATTTTTTATTGATATCAAACGCATCGGCATTCGTTTTATTTAGGTTGCCGTAGAGTCTAAACCCTAGTTGTTCTGTAATAGGACCAGATAGATTAAAGCCTAAGCGTTGCGTAGCCCCTTCGTCACGATGCTGCGGTTTTTTATAATAAACCGAAGCGGAACCAGTGAGCTCATCGGTTACGGGTTTGGTAATGATATTGACCACTCCACCGGCGGCACCATTGCCATAGCGAGCAGCAGAAGGGCCTCGTAAAATTTCTATGCGCTCTACCTGCTCGGCGGGAACCCAATTCGTATCGCCTCGGGTATCGCGTTCACCGCGCCAACCAAACCGCACCGCATTGCGTGATGAAACGGGCTTGCCGTCAATCAGAATTAGTGTGTTTTCTGGGCCCATGCCGCGAATATCAATTTGTCTGTTATTGCCACGCTGGCCGCTACTGGAGTTGCCCGTCAAGTTAATACCAGGTTGGGTACGAATTAAATCAGCTAAATCATTGGTAGGTGGGCTTTTGCTAATATCGCTAGCGTCAATAGTTGAAGCCCCTAAGGCCTGTTTTAACTCGGTCTCAGCGCTAACCGTTACTGTTTCTAATTTCGTTACCCCTTGAGCCAGGCCCATCGTTGTATAGGCGTTTAAAACCAGCAATAGTAGTAAAGAAGAACGTGAGGGCAGCGGTCTAAATGTGTTGGGCATAATAAGTAACGGCTTTTGTAATTAAGATTTGCAATGATAATGAGAATAATTCTTTTTACGGTAAAGTTAAAGGGGCGTGTGGTGAAAGTAACGCAATTCGCGCCTGTTGCCGCCTTAAGAATTCTGTGTTGTTAATCATGGCAGAGCGCAGACTGGGTTTATGATGACAGTTGGCTATTTTGTTTTTAATCGAGGAAATAATGCGTTTAACTGTCACCGAAGCTCTACAACGCCGAGCCGCTACCAATTTTTTTGACCCTGATAAAACTTTGAGCGCTGAGCAAATACAAGAGTTAGTGCGTCTGGCTACCTTAGCGCCAACGGCATTCAACCTACAAAATTGGCATTTTGTTGCTGTGCAAAGCCCGGAAGCAAAACAAAAGCTTCATGCTGCTGCTTATCATCAACAAAAAGTGCTTGATGCGCCGGTTACTTTTATTATTTGCGGTGAGCTAGAGTCTCATACGCAATTTGATCGGGTATTAGAGGTACTCAAAGACAAAGCCGGGCTAAGCGAGGACAATGCCGCGGTGTGGAAATCTAAAGTAGAGGCTTCACATGAAAACAACCCAACGCTACAACATAATGAAGCCTTTCGCTCTGCATCCCTGGCGGCAATGGCATTAATGCTAGCGGCAGAAGAACAAGGTTTAGTATCAGGGCCAATGAGTGGATTTGTTCCAGAGTTAGTAACTCAGGCTTTCGATTTAGGGCCTCATCAAATTCCTGTGATGCTTGTGGCAGTAGGTTACCCAGCTGAAGGAAATTTTCCACAAAACCCTCGTTTGGATGTCGATGAGGTGTTAACTGTGGTTTAGTTTTGGTTTTTTGATCTGCAGAAGCGCACGAACGGTGCGCTTTTTTTATTACCCAAGAATTGGGGTTTGACCCGGTGCGCGGCAAAGAGTATGTGTGGTACGTTCAGAAAATGAGTCATTAGATAAATAAAAGGGAGACCTATGCCATTAGCTCACGATAATCCACTTTTCCAACGTGTAAAACAAAGTTTTGAACGTCAAGGTTTAATGCACCATTTAAGTGTGGAGTTAATTGACGTTAAACCCGGCGAGGTCATCTTACACATGCCATTTAGCCAACAGGTGACGCAACAAAATGGGTATTTTCATGCTGGAGGCACGAGTGCTGTGGCTGATTCGGCAGGCGGTTATGCCGGCTACACCTTAATGCCGGAAGGGGCTGAAGTGTTGACCGTAGAGTTTAAAATTAACTTGCTGGCTCCTGCCCAAGGGGATTATTTAGAAGCAGTAGGTAAAGTGATACGCTCTGGGCGTACCTTAACAATTACGCAAGTGGATGTGTTTGCCATTAGTAAAGAGCAACGTATTCATGTTGCTCTCGTTCAGCAAACCCTTATTACTCTTTTGACTAGGGGTAAACACGAATAAAGCAGTACAAAAGCGTGCTTTTGTTTGATGGTGTGTGCGGTGTGTGCAGCGGTACGTGTTTCACGTGAAACAGAACGCTGTTTTTATTTACCTATGCAAAAGCTAGAAAATATTTCCCCAAGCAAGTCATCGCTAGTGAAAACACCTGTGATTTCACAAAGCTCATTATGAGCAAGACGAAGCTCCTCTGCAAACAAATCTAAAATTTGATCGTCATGTTGAGCGTGAAACCTGGCTATCTGGAGATGGGCATCGCAACGTTCTAAGGCATGAAGATGCCGTTCACGTGCTAGCCATGGTGATTCGGTATGGGGAGACCAACCTGCTATACGTAATAAACGTTGACGCAATTCATCTAGACCTTGACCAGTATGCGCAGATATGTGTAATTGATTCTCATTATCATTACTGTGCTGCGTGGCTTCGGCAGGCAGTAAATCTGTCTTATTAAGAATTTGTAAGGTAGGGGTAGTGCTGGGTAGCTTGGACATGATGGCCTGGTCAGAGGTGTCGTCTGGTCGGCGCGCATCCAGTAAATGCAGAATGACATTCGCTTTGGCTATTTCTTGCCAACTGCGCTGAATACCAATACTTTCTACCGTATCATCGGTGTCGCGTAGCCCAGCGGTATCCACAATATGAATAGGGATGCCTTCGATATGAATCAGCTGCGTCACGCGATCGCGCGTGGTACCGGCAATGTCAGTCACAATGGCAATGTCATCGCCTGCTAAAGCGTTTAAAAGACTGGATTTACCCACATTAGGTTGCCCTGCTAAAACTACATGCATGCCGTCTCGCATGACTTGGCCCTGCTTTGCTTGGCGCCGTAATAATTGCAAATCGTCATTAATGCTTTGTAATTGATCGGCTGCTTGGTATTTTTCCAGAAAATCAATTTCCTCTTCGGGGAAATCTAAGGTGGCCTCTACCAACATGCGTAGGTGAATAATGCGATCGGCTAATGCATTAATTTGCTGAGAAAAGGCGCCACTTAAAGAGGCCATGGCCCCTTTGGCTGCGGCCTCGGAAGAGGCATCGATAAGGTCTGCCACCGCTTCGGCTTGAGCCAAGTCGAGGCGGTCGTTAAGAAAAGCCCGTTGGGTAAATTCGCCGGGCGTGGCATGACGTAGCCCCAGTGCATTGCCCACTTCAAAGCATCGTGCTAGCACTCGGCGTAGTACTGCCGTGCCGCCGTGACCTTGTAGCTCAAGTACGTCTTCACCGGTATATGAGTTTGGCCCAGGGAAAAACAAAGCAATGCCCTCGTCGATGGCTTGGCCTGAAGCATCGTTAAAGGGCAGGTAGTGCGCATGGCGTGCCTTTAAGTCTTGATGAAAAAAGGCCTGTATAAAAGGCTTAAGGTCGGAACCAGAGAGGCGCACAATGCCAATGCCGCCACGACCGGGGGCTGTAGTAATAGCGGCAATAGGTGTAGAAGTAGAAGGGCTGCTCATAGACATCAAAGAGGCAAGAAAGAGGCGGTAGTGGCTATCAAAACCCTAAGCCTACATCATAAAAAGCGGGAAGAGTAAAGAACCGTCATCATAGCATTAGGTGTGTTTTTAGCAGAAGCCTTAGTGTTAACAAGGCCATAAAAAAAGCCTCTGTGCTGGATTTAGACACAGAGGCTTTTTGATGCAGCAAATGCGCTTAGCCGATTTTTTTCTCTTCGGCGGCGTTGGCTATTTTGCGTGTGATGTACTGTTGCTGAGCAATGGACAACGCATTGTTAACTACCCAGTACAACACCAGACCGGCAGGGAAGAAGAACATCATGCCACCAAACACTAATGGCATGAGCATCATCACCTTGGCTTGGAGGGGGTCGGGTGGCGTAGGGTTCAAGCGAATCTGCAAGAACATAGTAAGCATCATAATCGCTGGCAAGATCATCCATGGGTCACGAGCCGATAAGTCATGAATCCACAAGATCCACGGTGCACCACGCATCTCTACACTGCCTAACAACACCCAATAGAGAGCGATAAATACGGGGATCTGCACCACCATAGGTAAACACCCGCCAAGAGGGTTAATTTTCTCGTTGCGGTAGAGCTCCATCATGGCTGTGTTTTGCTTAACCCGGTCCTCTTTGTACTTTTCACGAATGGCTTGCATACGTGGGGTGACTTGCTTCATTTTTGCCATTGAGCGGTAGCTAGCAGCCGATAAGGGGTAGAACACCAGCTTAATCAGTACCGTTAAGAGCACAATAGCCCAGCCCCAGTTGCCAATAATGCCGTGAAGCCACGTCAAAATAGCGAATAAAGGCTTGGATAAAATCGTCAACCAACCATAGTCAACCACGAGGTCTAAACCTTTAGCGACTTGAGCCATGGCTTGTTGGTCTTGAGGACCAACCCATAGGTCGGCTTCTACTGTTGCCGATTGCTGGGGCTCAATCGTACCGATGGGGTAAATAGTACGGACTGCATAAAGATTATCAGCTACACGTAACACCTGGTTGGTGCGCTCAACCCCCTGGGCGGGTACCCAAGCGGTGGCAAAGTAATGCTGAACCATTCCAATCCAACCATCAGGACTGGCTGTGGTGTATTTCGCTTTGTTTTTATCGATATCTGAAAAACCAATTTTTTGGAATTTGTCTTCTTCAGAATAAACCACAGGGCCCGTGAAGGTACGGTACAGTCTGGACGTATCTGGTGGGTTGTTACCATCGCGAGTCAGCTGTAAATAAATGGACGGGGTGATAGCCGTTGCACCGAGGTTTTCAACTTGGGTAGCCACACGGATGTCATAACTGCCCTGAGTGATGACGTAGGTTTTCAATACACGTACATCGTCCGAGGTAGCCTCGAATACGATCTCTAGGTCACCGGTAGAGGCATTCTTTTGCTGGGACAGTAAGCTAAATGGGGTAAGGTGAGTGGGGTAGGCTTGGCCTGCCGGTGCACCAATTACGCCACTTTGGGCTAGGTAAACTGAGGACGTGGAGTCATCCAACAGCACCATATGTTTATCAGGCTCTCCGGGAACCGCAAACTTGAGTAGTTCGGCATGCACGAGCTGTGCGCCTACGGTATCAAACTCAAGCTTTAATACGTCTGAGCTAACAGTGATCAGTTCAGAAGCCGTAGGTTGACTAGCGGGCAACTCGGGGGCGGCTGAGGTCTGTGTCGCGGCTTGCGGTACAGAAATATCAGTAGAGGCCGTAGTAGATTGCGACTGCTCTTGGTCAACAGGAGTGCTAGCAAATAAAGAAGGTTTGCCGTTGTGCTCTTGCCAGTTGTTCCAAAGTAGCAGGAGCGAAAAGGAAAAGATCATCCAGAGGATGGTGCGTCGAATGTCCATAGCGCCTGTTATACAAAGGTTAAGCGAGCCAAAAAACTTAAAACGCTGTTAATCAAGTTTTATAGGCGGGCTTGGAAGTAAAGGTGAATAGAGTTAGTGTTTTTTCGGTGGGACAGGATCATAGCCACTACGACCCCAAGGGTGACAGCAACCAATACGTTTCATACCTAACCAAACCCCACGTACAACACCGTGTACCTCAATGGCTTCGATAGTATAGGCTGAACACGTAGGCAAGTAGCGGCAATTACGGCCCAACCAAGGGCTAATCGCTATTTGATAAAAACGTACACAACCTATTAAGATGGTTTTCACTATCTGGCCTTTTGGAACAAGCTGTCTATTTCCGTTCGCACCAATACACGTAGCTGTCTTAATGATACGTCTGGCACTTTAGTGTGCAAACGAACCACAAAATCGTTAGGAGGTAAAAGAGGGCGTTGTAAACGGAAGGCTTCGCGTATTACCCGTTTAATGGTGTTACGCGTTACAGCTCGTGTCGCAAGGCGTTTAGGGATAATCAAACCTAGCCGAGCAGAGTCAGCGCTTGCTGAAGATTGACGTGGTGTGTTGACAACAAACAAAGCCCCTCTTGCTATACGTCTGCCTTTTAAGGCGGAGGCGTATTCGGAGGGGCGATGTAGTCGTGCAGAGGCTGGATAGTCAGTACGCATTTAGGTTGATGCGACCTGTCCAGTATGTGCCTAGTGGCACCTGCTGCCGATTAAACAGCTAAACGCTTGCGGCCTTTGGCACGGCGAGCGTTTAGTACGGCACGGCCGCCACGGGTTTTCATACGTAAGCGAAAACCGTGCGTGCGTTTGCGACGGGTAACTGATGGTTGATATGTGCGCTTCATGGTTAGTCCACAAATAAAAGTGCCGCCAGATAACGCCTAAAAGACCAAACCTAAGCCCCTCGCGTAAAACCTTTAAAGATACTTTAAAAGCCAATCTAAAAGCGGTTTGACGACAAAACTAGGTTTCTGGCAACAGAAAATCTACAAAAGACTATTATTTCAGCAAGTTTTACTAGATTAGTCAATAGTAAAAGGCCAAAACAATAGGGTTGGTGCGCATTTTACCTTAAAGCGACACATTTGCGGAGGAAGAAGACATATTAGGGGCTGTGGATAAAAACACAGGGGTTGTGGATAAGTCTGTGGAGTAAGGGTAGAATTAAGGTTTACTATAGTGAAAAAAATGAACGATTTTTGGCTTTCTTGTGTACAACGTCTAGAGCAGGATCTCCCTCCTCAACAAATCAGCGCGTGGATTAAGCCTCTAGAGCCTATTGAGTTCGAAGAGGATACTGCCGTGCTGCGGATGTCTGCGCCTAATCGCTTTAAACTGGATTGGGTACGTAAAAATTTTTCACATCGTATTCAAGACATCGCTAGCGAATGGTTTGGACGCCCTATAGAGCTTCAGCTCGAACTTGCTCAGTCTACCGCCGCGCCTCAGCCTATGATGACGGCGCAGGGTTTACAACAGGCTCGACAACACGAGCACAGCGTCGAGCTCGATCAACAGAATGCGATCCCCACTATTTACACTACACCTAGTCCAGTGACTACACCGTCGCATGCCGCGCCTTCTGAGCAATCGCGCTTAAACCCCGATCTTAGTTTTGATAACTTTGTCACGGGTAAAGCCAATCAGTTGGCTCGCGCCGCAGCACTCCAGGTCGCTGAAAACCCAGGTACGTCTTATAACCCTTTGTTTTTGTATGGCGGGGTAGGCTTAGGCAAAACGCATTTAATCCATGCGGTAGGCAATGCCCTCATTAGTCGAGGCCGAGGGGTTAAAGTCCGTTATGTGCATGCGGATCAATATGTATCAGATGTAGTAAAAGCCTACCAGCGCAAAGCGTTTGACGAGTTTAAACAGTACTATCACTCGCTAGACTTACTGTTGATTGATGATATTCAGTTTTTTGCCGGTAAAAACCGCACCCAAGAAGAATTCTTTTATGCGTTCGAAGCCATGGTGGCGCAACGCAAGCAAATTATCATCACCTCAGATACCTACCCCAAAGAGCTTTCTAATATAGAAAGTCGTTTGATTTCTCGTTTTGACTCGGGCTTAACGGTAGCCATCGAGCCTCCCGAGCTAGAAATGCGGGTCGCCATCCTTTTACGTAAAGCTCAAAATGACGGCATGACTATGCCAAAGGAAGTGGCCTTTTTTATTGCTAAGCATTTGCGTAGCAATGTACGAGAACTCGAAGGGGCTCTACGTACCGTAGCGGCTTACGCTCGCTTCCATGAGCAAACCGAGTTAACCGTCGACATTTGTAAAGACGCATTAAAAGATCTGTTGTCTATGTCGAATGGTCAGATCTCTGTAGAAAATATTCAGAAGACTGTGGCCGATTTTTATAAAATAAAAGTCTCGGACATGTATTCAAAACGGCGTCCAGCCAATATTGCCGTACCTAGACAAATAGCAATGTATTTGGTTAAAGAGCTAACCCAAAAAAGCTTACCGGAAATTGGCGATTTGTTTGGTGGACGTGACCACACCACCGTATTACATGCTGTGCGTAAGATTGCTGAGGCGCGTCGCTCAGACAATGAACTTAATCACTCACTTCATGTGTTAGAACAAACATTAAAAGGATAACTATGCTACTTGTAAAAGCCTCGCGCGATGCGCTGCTTAAGCCTTTAACCACTGTTGTAGGCATTGTTGAGCGTCGTCATACCTTGCCTATTTTG
This sequence comes from Paenalcaligenes hominis, assembly GCF_011927625.1. Lineage (GTDB taxonomy): Bacteria > Pseudomonadota > Gammaproteobacteria > Burkholderiales > Burkholderiaceae_B > Paenalcaligenes > Paenalcaligenes hominis. The sequence continues at coordinate 156,024 of NZ_JAATIZ010000003.1, read as the reverse complement.
GCAAATATCCTGTTGCGTAAAGAAGGCAACCGTGTGTCCTTTATTGCCACAGACCTCGAGGTGCAAATTACTACCCATGCTGATTTTGGGGTAGGCGACGCTATGCTTTCAACGACAGTGGCGGCACGTAAACTACTCGATATTTTGCGTGCTTTGCCAGGCAGTGGTGAGGTGTCCTTAACCCTAGAGGACAACAAGCTTTTAGTGCAGTCAGGGCGTAGCCGTTTTGCTTTACAAACTATGGCTGCGGATGATTTCCCTACCCTTGTTCAGCCTGATCAGTGGGATGTATCGTTTGCTTTGGCGCAAAAGTCACTCAAGCATTTATTGAATTCTGTGCACTTTGCCATGGCACAACAAGATATCCGCTATTATTTAAATGGTATGCTTTTTGTGTTTGAGCCTGGCTTGGTACGTACCGTGGCTACCGATGGCCACCGCCTTGCTCACCATGCCATCGAAGCGCAAAGTATCGATGCCAAGCACGAAGTCATTGTGCCGCGCAAAACCGTATTGGAAATGCAGCGCTTACTTGACGATACCGATGCCCCTGTACAGGTTGAAGTTGCCGCCGGTCAAATGCGCTTTAATTTTGACGGGGTCGAATTAATCACCAAACTGGTCGAGGGCAAGTTCCCTGATTACACCCGAGTGATTCCCACCTCTTATACGCGCCATTTTGTACTAAATCGCGAAGCCTTACAGGGCAGCCTACAACGCGCAGCCATTCTCACCACTGATAAATTACGTGGCGTACGTATTCAGTTAGGTGAAAACCAAATGAAAATTTCAGCATCGAATGCAGAGCAAGAAGAAGCTCGAGAAGAACTCGAGGTAGATTACGCGTTTGAGTCCTTAGATGTGGGCTTTAACGTCAGTTACTTACTGGATGTTCTGGCAAATACAAAGACAGCCGATATTCGTTGGTCAGTACAGCCAGACTCTAATGCATCGGTATTAGTCACTCTACCCGAAGAAGATGCTTTCAAATATGTAGTTATGCCCATGCGTATCTAAAAAAGAAGTTTTCTTTACACGCCTACGCTTAGCTAGAACAGCTCTAGCTGCATGACTCACTACAGGTAATATAAATTCATGTCAGATCAAACTACAACGAACCAACCCGATTACGGTGCGGATTCAATTAAGATGCTTAAAGGGCTGGAGGCGGTTCGTAAACGCCCCGGCATGTACATCGGTGATACCTCCGATGGTACTGGCTTACATCACATGGTGTTTGAGGTCGTTGACAACGCAATTGACGAAGCGTTAGCCGGCTATTGTGATGATATTGTGGTCACTATTCATGCGGATAACAGTATTTCTGTACGTGATAATGGTCGCGGTATCCCTACTGATATTCACCGTGATGACGAAGAGCAGCGTAGCGCCGCAGAGATCGTAATGACCGAACTGCATGCAGGGGGGAAATTCGATCAAAACTCCTACAAGGTGTCTGGTGGCCTGCACGGGGTAGGGGTTTCATGTGTAAACGCCCTTTCCGAGTGGCTAGAGCTTACGATTTGGCGCAACGGTAAAGAGCATTCTTTACGCTTTGTACGGGGCGAGCGGGAGGCCCCTCTAGCTGTGGTCGGCGATACCGATCACAGTGGTACATTGGTACGTTACTTAGCCGATTACGAAATATTCACTGATATTAATTATCACTATGAAATTTTAGCTAAGCGCTTGCGTGAACTGTCCTTTCTAAATAATGGCGTTAAGGTACGTTTAGTCGATGAGCGCCAAGGTAAAGAAGAAGACTTTGCCTTTTTAGGCGGTGTAAAAGGCTTTGTGGAATACATCAACAAAGGCAAAACCGTCTTGCACCCGAATGTATTCTCGGTCACAACCGAGTCCGAAGCAGGTGGTACTTTAGTTGGCGTTGAGATTGCTATGCAATGGAACGACAGCTACGCAGAAAACGTGCTGTGTTTTACGAATAACATTCCACAACGCGATGGGGGCAGTCACTTGACAGGGCTACGTGCCGCCATGACACGTGCGCTAAACAAATACATTAATGACAACGACATTGCAAAACGTGCCAAAGTCGACACCACAGGTGACGACATGCGCGAAGGCTTAGCATGTGTGTTGTCAGTCAAAGTGCCCGAGCCTAAATTCAGCAGCCAAACTAAAGATAAGCTCGTTTCTAGCGAGGTTCGCCCTGCGGTCGAAGAAGCCGTAAGCCGTACTTTGGAAACGTGGTTGTTGGAAAACCCCGCTGATGCACGTGCGGTGTGTAATAAAATCGTAGAGGCCGCTCGCGCTCGCGAGGCGGCTCGTAAAGCGCGCGAGGTCACGCGTCGTAAAAGTGTGCTCGAAGGTGCAGGTTTGCCTGGCAAGCTTGCTGATTGTCAGGAAAAAGATCCTGCTAAATCTGAACTCTATATTGTGGAAGGGGACTCGGCGGGTGGCTCAGCCAAACAAGGCCGAGACCGCAAGTTTCAAGCCATCCTGCCCCTGCGCGGCAAGGTGTTAAACGTAGAAAAAGCCCGTTTTGATCGCCTTATTGCAAGTGAGCAAATTACGACGTTGATTACAGCGCTAGGTACCAGTATTGGTCCTGATTTCGATATAGAAAAACTGCGTTATCACCGCATTATTATCATGACGGATGCGGACGTAGATGGGGCGCACATTCGTACACTTTTATTGACCTTGTTCTACCGTCAAATGCCCGAGCTGGTCGAGCGCGGTTATATTTACATTGCCCAACCGCCTCTGTACAAAGTCAAAGTCGGTCGCGATGAACGCTACCTTAAAGACGATGCAGAAGAAGCTCAGTTTATGTTGGGCTTAGCCGTCAAAGACGCTGCAGTTTTACCACGCGAGGGCGCAGAACTCATCACTGGTGAAACCCTAGAGGAATTAATTCGTCAGTATGTGCTGGCGGATCAGGTAATTGCCCGTTTAGGGCGCTTATTTGATAGCGAGGCCTTATCAGCGGTAGCCGAAGGGGTACAAATTGACTTAAGCTCCGAGCAGTCCGCTCAACAATCGGCTCAGACGTTAGCCGACGTCTTGGTGGATCCCGCCAATCCGCATCTGGTAAAAGTGGATGCAGAGTTAAACGAAAACACCGAAACGTGGCAAGTTATAGTGCGCCGATTGCATCATGGCAATATCCGTGTCAGTGTGTTTGATAAAACCTTTATTCTTAGCTCTGATTACTTAGCCTTAAAGCGTGCTGGCGAGACCTTCTTAGGCTTAGTAGGCGAGGGCGCTAAAGTAATGCGTGGCGAAGGCGAGCGTCGTAAAGAGCAAGCCATCGAGGACTTCCGTGATGCCGTTCATTGGTTACGTGCCGAGGCCGAGCGTGGCGTTAGCAAGCAGCGTTACAAAGGCTTGGGGGAAATGAACCCTGAACAGCTTTGGGAAACCACCATGGATCCTACTGTGCGCCGTTTATTACGTGTTCAAATTGAAGACGCAATCGCTGCTGATCAAGTTTTCACTACATTGATGGGCGATGATGTCGAGCCACGTCGTGCTTTTATTGAAACGCATGCGCTGCAAGCTGGAAATATTGATGTGTAATTGTGATGAACTTCTCTATTAATTCGATGCTTGAATTAAAGAGACACACAAAACGGACCGCTAAAAGGCGGTCCGTTTTTAATTGTGAGAGCGGGCTTGTTCTTGGGTCATATGCGCTATAGAACAAGGTTTCACATGGAACATTCCGATGAATCAACTAAGCATTAAGCTTTGCTTTTAGGCATAGTAAGACGTTAATAAACCAGCTTGGCTGCAATAATAGGGTGAGTGTCGAGGAAGAAAACGGCCTCATCAGCTAACAGCCACAGGGCGGTAAAGGTCATCAATAACGCCATACAACCATTAAAAAGCTGCAGACGTTTAGGCTCTTGGAGAAACCGTTTTAGCTTGGACCCCAGTGCAGCCCAGATAAAGATACATGGAAAGTTGGCCAGAGCATTAATTAAGGCAATGCTGACATAGTGCCCCCAACTAGCGGTAGTTGAGCTAAACAAAATAGCAATATTAATAGCCATTAGCCAAGCCTTTGGGTTGACCCACTGAAATAAGGCCATTTGCCAAAAGCCCATGGGTTGTTGCAGCTGAGATTTGCTTTCTGTCGTTGATGATCGATATAAAGCCCAAGAAAGCCATAATAAGTAGCCGCAGCCAATGAGAGCTAAGGGAAAACGAAGCTCTTCTATCCAGCTGAATAAAAGATGAAAGGTGCTAAGGGCAATTAAGCATTGAATAGCACAGCCTATGCTAACCCCAAAACACATAGGCAAGGTGCGTCTTAAACCAAAGTTAACCCCTGAAGCCGTCAGTAAAAGGTTGTTAGGCCCTGGGGTTACAGACATCACTGCAATATAATTAATAAGTGCAAAGTAATTCATGGGGTTAATACAATAAAAATAGCCAAATTCAATTTGCTAAGCATAGCGTGTCTTTTATTTTTGATACAGAGGCAAATATCTAATCTATGATTGGGTACATTTTTACCCTTTGAAAAGCAACGATTCGTAGGCGTTGGCACGTGTAGGTGCTGTTGCCTGTGAATGGACAGGCATAGGCCCTCCGGTAAGCCCATATATAACAAGCTAATACTCTATGCGTCGTAATGGGCTAAAAAAGCGGCAGCTTCTTCAAGCTGGTTTTCATTAAACACACGAATACGATGACGAGTTAACAGAGCGGCGGTTACACCCATGCCAGAAAGGGTGGTGCCTGTAAATGAGCCATCGTAAATACGAGAGCTACCACACGAAGGGCTATTCTCTTTAAGAATAGCTAACGGCACTTGATGGCGCTGAGCCAGTTCAAGAGCTAACTGTGCCCCTGCTATAAACTCCGCCGTTAGATCGTGGCGATGCGAATCTATAATGCGTGCTTGAAAGGCCAAAATGTCCTCGCCACTGCGCTTGTTTTGTATTTCGGCAGGGGGGCGTGGCGTGGGTAGGCCTGCAGCGACCTCGGGGCAAATAGGAATTAAGCGGCCTTCTTCGCGCCAACGTTCAAGCAGCGTATGATCAATCCGTTTGTGGCTGTGATCGTAGCGAACAGGCTGGCCCACTAGGCAGGCACTGATAAGTATAGGGGTCATAGGGGATAGAGCTAAAAACAACGAGGTGGACGGTAATCAGTTTAACTATTTAGAACTAAGCCGCAGACTGAATGTGGTGAAATAGTTAAACGAGCATAGGTCGAGTTTGCATAAGCTCGTATAATTAAAGCAAATTCTGCTTTTATCTATTAAGTGTATTTTTCATGAAAAAAATTGTTCGAGCCAAGTTGCACGGTATTACTATTACCGGCGCTGACTTAAATTATCACGGCTCCATCACCTTAGACCCTGAAATTTGCGAACAAGCGGGCATTTTGCCAATGGAGTTCGTGGATATTTGGAATAAAGACAGCGGTGCACGTATTTCTACCTATGTCATTTATGGCAAGCCTGGCTCTCGTTGCTGTATTTTAAATGGGGCGGCTGCACGTACGTGTCAGCGAGGCGATCAAGTCATTATTTGTGCAACCGAATACATTGATACCCCTCAAATCTTTGATATTGAGCCAGTGGTATTGACCTTTGATGCGCAAAATAATGTGGACGAGGTCATGAGCTACCAGGTGTATGCAACGCCAGAGCATCCTTATAATTTTCGTATCAAACGCGAAGAACGCCCAAATGGTGCGCAGCGTCAAATCGTCAATGTAGATGTAGAAGCCCTTGCTGCCGATTTACGTGCTCGTGGCTTAAATGATCATGCCATAGCCGATATTTTGTCGTGCCATTTAAATCAGTTTGCTTCGTAATCGCTACGTAGCCACCTATGTAAAAAGCACTATTGGATTTCCAATAGTGCTTTTTTTTAATCGCGTCCCTCTTCGACAGCATGGCAAGCCACTTGGGTTTTGCCTTGCTGCAACAGCTCGGGTCTTTGCTGCCTACAGCGATCATTAGCTAAAGGGCAGCGAGGATGAAAAGTGCAACCGCTGGGAGGATTTAAGGGGTTGGGTACCTCGCCTGCCACAGGAATGCGCGCTTTGCCTGTGCCAGTCATATCAGGAATAGCGCCCAAGAGCATTTGCGTATAGGGGTGCCGTGGGGTGGTGAATAGGGTATTACGATCGGCTATTTCGACAATGCGCCCTAAATACATTACACCGACGCGGTCTGCTACATGATGGACAACGGCTAAGTTATGGGAAATAAATAAATAACTAAGGCCTAAGGTGCTTTGCAGGTCTTTCATGAGGTTTAAGACCTGAGCCTGCACCGATACGTCTAAGGCAGAGGTAGGCTCATCGCACACAATAAATTCAGGATTAAGTGCTAGGGCGCGAGCAATAGAAATACGTTGCCGCTGCCCGCCTGAAAATTGATGGGGATAGCGATTTTTATCCGAAGGGTTTAACCCAACCTGTTCAAGCAGCTGCCCAGCTCGGTCGGCTTGCTCTGGAGCAGAAAGTTGCGTGTGGGTGTTAAGTGGCTCGGCAATAATTCGACCTACACGCCAACGGGGATTTAAACTGGCATAGGGGTCTTGGAAAATCATTTGAAGCCGACGCCGCATAGCCTGCTTTTGACTGGGATTCATGGAGGTTAAGTCCATACCGTCAAAACGGATGCTACCCCGCGTTAAGTCGTATAAACCAGCAAGCAGACGCGCAACGGTGGATTTACCACAACCGGACTCACCTACAAGGGCTAAAGTTTCGCCTTTATGTAAAGTGAAGCTTACCCCATCTACCGCATGCAGCAACACACGCGGTTTACGATAAATAACGCGGTCTAACCAAGACGGCGATACATCAAAATAGCGCGCAGCATCATTAACTTCAACTAAGGGGGTGCTCATGCGGGCTCTCCTTCATGCAGCCAACAGGCGACTTGGCGATCTTTGATGGTGATGAGCTCTGGGCGTTCAACCCTACAGCGTGGCATCACTTCTTTGCAACGTGGATTAAACGCACAGCCAGCTGGAATGGCATGTAAACGTGGCATGCTGCCGGGGATTTGCTCTAGACGTGACAGGCTACGGTGAATGTCGGGAATAGAACGCATAAGCCCAGCGGTATAAGGGTGCAAGGGCCGCTGAATAACGTCTTGTACAGGGCCTACCTCGATAATACGACCGGCATACATGACCGCGACGCGATCTGCGGTTTCTGCAATCACACCCATGTCATGGGTAATGAGCATCACTGAGGTACCGTGTTCTTTGCAGAGTTTTTTCAGTAAGTCAATGATTTGGGCTTGAATGGATACGTCTAAAGCCGTAGTGGGCTCATCCGCCACAATAAGCTTTGGCTCGGCAGCTAAAGCCAATGCAATGACTACTCGCTGACGCATGCCGCCAGAAAACTGGTGCGGATAGTGGTTAATACGTTCGCGGGCTGCAGGGATGCCAGTGGACTCAAGCAGCTCGATGGCACGTTCTTGAGCTTGTTTTTGACTGAGGTTAAGGTGGGTTTGAATGGTTTCCACCAGTTGCTGCCCTACTGTGTAGAGAGGGTTGAGCGAGGTTAAAGGGTCTTGGAAAATGGCTCCGATTTCTTTGCCTCGTAGCTGACGCATTTGCTCTTCGGGCAAATTATCAATGCGCTTGCCGTTAAAGTGAATTTCGCCACCAGCAATACGGCCTGGCGGGTCAAGGAGGCGAATAATAGCGCTGCCTGTTAGGGATTTGCCGGCGCCTGATTCGCCGACTACGCCTAAGACCTCGCCGCTATTAATGTGAAAAGACACGTCGTTTAAAGCCGTCAGTACCCCACGACGGGTGGGGAACTCTACGTTTAGATGTTTGACTTCGAGTAAGGCGCTCATATTAGTTCAATCGTGGGTTGAGCGCATCGCGCAACCAGTCACCGAGTAAGTTCACAGAAAGAACTAGCAGAATTAACACTAGTCCGGGGAATATGGTGATCCACCATTCACCAGAAAAAAGGAAGTCATTGCCAACTCGTATAAGAGTGCCTAAGGAAGGGGAAGTGGGTGGTACCCCAACGCCTAAAAAGGATAAGGTGGCTTCGGTGATGATGGCGGTAGCCAAATGCACAGTAGCCAGTACCAATACCGGGCCCAATACATTAGGTAAAACATGGTTGAACATGATTTTAGGGCCTGATACCCCAATGACCTTGGCGGCTTGGACGTACTCTTTGTTTTTTTCTACTAAGGTAGAACCACGAACGGTACGGGCGTATTGAGGCCAACCGGCCAACGCAATGGCCCCGACCAACACGGGGAAAGCAATCACATCTAATAGGTTTTGGGGAACGGCAGCACGAGCAACCCCATCAATAAGCAACGCAATGAGGATGGCCGGAAAAGAGAGCTGCACATCTGCAACGCGCATAATAAAAGCATCGATACGGCCACCGGCATAGCCAGCAATAAGACCTAGTGCAATGCCCACCACCATCGATAAAAAGACAGAAGCAAACCCGATCATCAGAGAAATACGGGTGCCATACATGAGCGAGGAGAATAGGTCGCGCCCTTGACTGTCCGTGCCAAGCAAATAGGTACTGAGACCGTTTTGCTCCCAAGCCGGAGGCAGCAGCGCATCGATAAGATTAACTGAAGCCAAATCAAACGGATTGTGTGGCGCAATCCACGGCGCACCAAATGCACTGACAAACAGTACTAAGGTCATTAAGGTGGCAAAGACGGCAACCGGTGAATGACGCCATGACCATGCCAAGTCGCTATCCCAAAATTGTGCTAAACGGCTCATTATTGGGCTCCTCTGTTCATGCTGATACGTAAACGAGGGTCGACCGCAAAATACAATAAGTCCACAATGAGGTTAATACAGACAAAAACCAAAGCAATTAAACAAAGGTAGGCAGCCATAACGGGCACATCCGCAAACTGAACGGCTTGGATAAAAAGTAAACCCATACCGGGCCATTGGAAAACCGTTTCCGTAACGATGGCAAACGCAATGATGCCGCCTAACTGGAGACCGGTGATGGTAATGACAGGCACCATCGTATTTTTCAGCGCATGACCAAAATGAATGGCGCGTTGGCTGAGACCGCGGGCTCGGGCAAACTTAATGTAATCGGTACGTAGCACCTCAAGCATTTCTGAACGCACTAAGCGCAGAATTAATGTGAGCTGGAACAGTGAAAGTGTAATAGCGGGCAAAATAAGATGGCGCCAGCCATCAATGGTGAATAAGCCGGTGCTCCACCAACCTATATAGGTGACTTCGCCACGCCCGTAACTAGGCAACCAGCCCAGTTGCACCGACATCACGAGTATGAGCAAAATTCCGATCAAAAACGTGGGTAAAGAAATGCCCAGTAAAGAGAACGCAAGAATGGCTTGAGAAATAAACCCATTTCGTTTTAAAGCGGTATAGACCCCTAAAGGCAAACCTACCACTAATGCCATGATGGCAGCCACCACAGAAAGCTCTACCGTTGCGGGTAAGCGGTCTTTGAGCAGTTCAGATACACTTTGTCCTTGGCGCAAGGAAAGCCCAAACTCACCCTGTACAGCATTTTGTACAAAATGCCAAAACTGCACAAAAGCCGATTGATCTAGACCAAGACTGGTGCGCAACGCAGCGCGATCGGCATCGGTTGCGTCTTGACCCAACATAATGGTGACAGGGTCACCAATATACCTAAATAAAATAAACGCTAATAAGCTGACGGCTAGCATAACCAGCACAGCTTGAACTAAGCGCCGAATAATAAATACCAACATATGGGGGCGACTTGTGGACCTAGACGATCAGCCTAAGCCCACAATCCTTTTAGTGATTAATCAATGGTCACCCAGTGCGCGGTGAGACGGTTGTCTGCACGGTGCACTACGTTCACGTTTTTAGCCATAGCCCAAGGGATAACTTGGTCGTGTAGAGGTAAATGACCTACCTCATCGGCATGAATTTTTAAGACTTTATGAATGGCTTCGGTGCGTTTGGCCTCGTCAGTTTCTGTTTTGATTTGATCAATAAGCGCATCGACTTCTGCGTTTTCATAGTTTCCAAAGTTAAACGAACCGTCAGCGCCTTCGCCTTTGCTGTGCATTAGACTTTGAAGTGTATACAGGGCATCGAAGGTAGGTACGCCCCAACCAAAGAGGTAAGCGCTGGTGTCATACGATTGAACTTTAGGAAAATACGTAGCGCGAGGCATGGCGTTTAAGGAAGCTTTGACCCCGGCTCGAGCCCACATGCCCACCACAGCCTGACAAATGGCTTCGTCATTGATATAACGGTTATTCGGGCAGTCGAGGGTAAAGCTGATCTCGTTTGGCTCGTAGCCAGCTTCTTTAATGAGGGCTTTGGCTTTTTCTAGATCCGGTGCAGGGCGCTTGGCCAGCTCTTCGGTCCAACCATGTACCTGTGGCGCTACCATCGTGCCAGTGGGTGAGGAGGAGCCACGCATAACGGCTTTTTTGATGGCCTCTGTGTCAATGGCTAAATAAAGGGCCTCACGCACACGTTGGTCAGCGAAAGGGTTTTTACCTTTTACCGAGCTGTATTTTAGCTCGGGGCTTTTTTGATCTAGCCCGATATAAATGGTGCGGTACTCGTTACCTTCAACCACTTTGGCTTGCTGCTGAATGCGCTGTAAATCTTGGGCGGGCGGATCAAGGACAAAATCGACTTCGCCAGAAAGGAGCGCCGCAGTACGTGTCGCGTTTTGTTTAATGGGGGTGTAGACGATTTTGGTTACGTTGCCTTGCTTGGCGTCTTTGCCCCACCAGTCGGGGTTTTCTACATAAGTAGTACGAATATCGACTTCACGTGAATCTAACTTATAAGCACCAGTACCATTGGCGTGACGGGCAGAATAGGTTTCTTGCTGCTTAGCAAAATCTTGGGGGGCGGTGGCGTTATTGGCTTCGGACCACGCTTTGTTCATAATGAAAACGTTGGTGAGCTGACGCAATAACACCGGGTTTGGCCCTTCGGTTTCAATCTCTACGGTGTGATCGTCGACTTTGCGTACCTCTTTGATACCATTCACATAGGCTTTAAAATTAGAGGTCGGTGCCAAGGCTCGGTTAATGGAAAAGACCACGTCATCGGCAGTAAAGTCTGCCCCATCATGGAACTTTACGCCTTCACGTAACTTAAAGCGCCAAACCGTGTCTGAGTCGGCTTTCCATTCAACGGCAAGCGAAGGCACTAAATTAAAGTCCTTGTCGTAGTCGACTAAGGGCTCGTATACATAACTGCTCGCAGCAATGGTCATGCCTTCGTTTTGAGCGTGTGGGTCTAGCGTTAGAATGTCCCCTTGGCTAGCCCAGCGCAGTGTTTTTGCCTGCCCTAAAGCAGGAACAAATAAAGCGGCGGTAAGTGCTGCAATAATCAGTTTTTTATGCATAAAGGTTGCTCCTTTAAAGCGAGAGTGGTTTTTTTCATAGTGCCTTGGCTTGGAATAGGCGTCAATCTTAAGCATAGATGATATAAAAATAAAGTGGAGCTTAGAAATATCAATAAATAGTCAAATGCCTCGACGAATTGCTCATCTAGATATGGATGCGTTTTATGCGTCCGTTGCTTTGTTACGTTATTCCGAATTACGTGGCAGGGTATTAGTGGTGGGAGGACGAAATATACCCGCACCTAAACGACGCGCGGATGGCACATGGCAGTATGCCCGTTTAGGGGATTACACGGGCCGAGGCGTTGTGACTACCGCAAGTTACGAGGCGCGGGCCTTTGGTGTGTTTTCCGCTATGGGCTTGATGAAGGCTGCCCAACTGGCTCCCCATGCTATTTTGTTGCCTGCAGACTTTACTGCCTATAGGTATTATTCCCGCTTATTTAAACAAGCGGTGGCTCAGCTATCGAATCGAATAGAAAATCGTGGTATTGATGAAATCTATATCGATTTAACGGAATTAAATCAAAGCAGCCATGAATTAGCGCAGCAATTACAAAAAGCCGTGTGGGAGGCAACCCAATTAACGTGTTCCATAGGCATTAGCCCAAATAAACTATTATCTAAAATAGCGTCCGATTTAAATAAACCGAATGGTTTTTGTATTATTGATGAGAGCGACATCGAGGCGTTGATCTGGCCTCTGCCGGTTTCCAAGGTGAATGGCATAGGCCCAAAGTCACAAGTTAAGCTGACTCAATTAGGCATTCACACCATTGGCGATATCGCTCGTGCTGATCCGGCTCTATTACAAGAAGTCTTTGGTCTTAGTTATGCTCAGTGGCTAAAAGAAGTGGCTCAAGGCATTGATCACCGACCTGTTATTCTAAGCGCTGATCCCAAATCCATGAGCCGAGAGCGTACGTTCGAACGAGATCTGCACGTACAACGTGATCGCCAGACCTTAAGTGCTTTTTTAGAACGTATTTGTCAGCAATTAGAGCAGGACCTGCGCGAAAAAGCATTCAGGGCTCAAACCATAGGGATTAAACTTCGCTTCGATGATTTCACGATACTAACGCGCGACATCACGCTAGAGCATCCCGTGGTAAACAGTGATGAGATTTTGCACGCCGCTAGACAAAACTTGCGCCGTACCGATATCCGTCATCGGCGCTTACGCTTAGTAGGGGTGCGCGCTACAAAACTCATCGCCGAAGCCGATTGTCTTGTGTTCGATACCACACCTCAGCAGCTGAATTTAGAGGGAATGGTGTAGATGCACACAAAAGCAGAGCTGATGCGCTAAAATTATTTGATAAAGCCATTACTGCTTGTACGTTTTCTTTTTTACAGGGTTCGCTGTTATGCAATTTGATCAGGTTGGTGCAAATGCACTGATGGAAATTACCTCTCGTCCAGATTTGGTTTTTGTGCGCGGCCAGGGTTCTTGGCTCGAAGATCACAATGGCAAGCGATACCTGGATATGATTCAAGGTTGGGCGGTTAACACGTTGGGCCACAGCCCCAAGAATGTGGTGGAGGCCATGTGCAAACAAGCCGCTGAACTGATGAACCCTTCACCTGCGTTTTACAACGCACCCATGATGGAGCTGGCCAAGCTCATTACTCAAAACTCGTGTTTTGATCGGGTTTTCTTTGCTAATAGTGGGGGCGAGGCTAACGAAGGCGCCATCAAGCTAGCCCGCAAGTGGGGCCAAAAAAACCGCAAGGGCGCATTTAAAATAATTACTTTTGACCATTCTTTTCATGGGCGTACTTTAGCGACCATGTCGGCCTCAGGTAAAGCCGGTTGGGATACCATTTTTGCTCCACAAGTTGATGGTTTTCCCAAGGCAAAACTTAATGATATTGATTCCGTCCGTGCTCTAGTTGATGAGACGACGGTTGCGGTTATGCTCGAGCCCATCCAAGGCGAAGGCGGTGTGATTCCTGCTGACCCTGCTTTTATGCAAGCTTTACGGGCATTGTGTGATGAAAAAGGTCTTCTACTGATAGTGGACGAGGTACAAAGTGGTATGGGGCGTACCGGCGTATTGTTCGCTTACCAGCATTCTGGCATTGAGCCTGATATCATGACCTTAGCAAAAGGTATTGGTGCGGGCGTGCCATTGGCCGCGCTGTGTGCCAAAGAGTCTGTGTCATGTTTTGAGCATGGCGACCAAGGCGGAACGTACAACGGCAACCCCGTGATGACAGCAGTAGGGGTCGAGGTGATGAAAACGCTTACCGCACCCGGCTTTATGGAATCCGTTAACGAACGTGCTCAACAGCTATCAGATGGTCTAATTGCGCTAAGTAACAAATGGGGCTTCAAAGGCGAACGCGGTCAGGGCTTACTTCGTGCATTAATTTTAGATAACGAGGATGGTCCCGCTATCGTGGCTGCTGCTCGTGATCGAGACCCAGAGGGCATGTTGCTTAACTCGCCCCGTCCGAACTTATTGCGCTTTATGCCAGCCCTTAATATATCCGAATCCGATTTAGACACTTGCTTGCAAATTCTTGACGAGCTGATTGCTCAGGTTCGTGCCTAACTAGGTCATAGCAGACTGACTAGCTAGTCAGTCTGCTTTTTTTAGAGTAATTATGAGCCAAGAAAAGATTGAGCGTCATCAATTGACTCATTTATATATGCAGCCAGGGCACCTACTTCGTCGTGCTCATCAAATCGCTGCTTCTATTTTTCATGATGAGCTAGGTAACCACATTACCCCTATTCAATATGCCGTATTGCGTATTCTTAAAGAGCATAGTGGTATTGATCAAGTGACTTTAGCTGGTTTAGTGGCCATAGATACCTCTACGGCGGCTAGTGTGGCTTTGCGCTTAGAGGAAAAAGGGTTGCTTGTACGCCATATAGACCCTGAGAATCGTAGGCAACGCAAGTTACATCTAACCGCAGAGGGTATAGATCTTTTAGAGCAGGCTAAAGACGGCATCTACCGTTTAGAAAACCGTATTTTTACAGGCTTAACTAACGAAGAAGCGCAGCAATTTATGGTGTTATTGCAAAAAATGGTTGATGCTAACAACGCCTTAAGCCGAGCACCATTAATTAAGCCTCCAAAGAAATAGCCCTTAGTATCAAGAAAAACCTCCGTAATACGGAGGTTTTTTATTGCTTCACGTGAAACAAATTATCTGTAGCGCTTAAAAAGTATACTAATCACAACAAACAAGGGGAAACCCTGATACCAATCTGCTTTTTTGGTATACTAAATACATGTTTCACGGTTTGTATGAGGTTTATCATGAACGAAATGTACGGTTCTAATGTAACGGTTGGTCAAATGCTTTCTGTTTATATGGATCAGCGTCAACAAGTACGCAAAGAAATGAAAGTATTACATATCCCCTCGTTAGTAGAAATCCGCCGTCTGTTTCAATTTGGCTCCTTATTTGCGTATAAAAACGCTTAATTAGTTAGCAAGGGCAGCGCCATCTTTTCTATGGTCTGATACCGCCCATAACTCATTATTGGCTAAACGTTGGATGGCTTGGGCTCCACCAAAATCGCTACGTCCAGCCAAGTCACCCACACCTTTAGGTGGCTCTTTGTAGCCGGCTTGTCGAATTTTTAATTGTAGCGAGCTATCCATGGTGGGCTCTAAAGCGACAAGGTGATCGCCTTCAATGCGCCAACGAGGATGAGCTAAAGCTTCATCTAAAGGGGTTCCCTCTCTGAAAAGCTGGTGCATAATTTGTATTTGGCCTTGAGGCTGCATTAAGCCACCCACGACGCCCAGCCCTAAATGAAAAAGACCAGACTTAGTCACTGCCCCTGGCACTACGGTGTGATAGGGGCGTTTGTTTGGGCCTGCTTCATTGATATGTCCGACTTCAGCAAAGCCAAAACCACGGTTTTGGAGGACAAAGCCAGCGCCTGGCACCACATACCCCGAGCCAAATCGCTTAAAAATGCTAGACATAAGAGTGATAGCGTTACCATCATTATCGACAATAACAGTACAGACGGTGTTACCACCACTGTCATGCACTGTTTTGGCTGCATCACGCAAGGCGGCTTGAGTCGCGTCAATTAGCGCTAACGTATCAGAGGTAGCACAGGAGCTAGACTGCCAAGACGTATTGGCTAATGCGTCTAATATGGCACAGCCATGGGTATTAGGTGGGCATTGGTAAAAAGCATAATCAGCATGCGCTAAACAGAGCGGTTTACAGAAATAGCCCTGATGGCGCTCAAAATCGTCAGCTCGTAATAAACCGTTGACTTGTACCATGGCTACCTCGGTACGCTGTGGAATCTCACCTTGATAAAAAGCTTGCCAGCCTTCATGAGCAATGCGTCTCAAGGTCCGAGCGAGCTCGGGGTTTTTGAAAATTGTCCCCGCTTGAGGAGCATGGCCTGCTTTATAAAGTTGGGCGCAATGGGGATCGGTGTGTAAAACGAAGTCGAATAGCTTCCATTCCCGGGCAGCTACCTCGGCGACCACAAAGCCCTCCTGAGCATAGTGGATGGCATCAATAAATAAATCTTCCCAATCTAGCTTACCGTAACGCTGATGTAAGTCATGCCACCCTTTTACCGCGCCAGGGGTAGTAATGCTGTATGGATGTCGCTCGGGAATACGTTGAGTGGGAAGCTCAGAAACAAGCTTGGACGTAAGTAGGGCAGGTGAGCGACCGGTACCGTTATAAGCGACTGGGTCTTCTCCGGCCAGAGTAATAATGGCTAAGACATCACCTCCGATACTTGTAGCCATGGGTTCTACCACCCCCATTACGGCATCCGCCGTGATGGCTGCGTCGACGGCACTTCCCCCTCTAAGAAGAATTTTTTGTGCGGCGCGGGCAGCAAGCATATTGCCTGTAGAGACTGCCCAATGTTTACCTAATGCTTTTTTGCTATGTACCATGTGTTTTTCCTCTTTTCTTAGAGAAAGAGCACACCACAGATAGTGGAGAACGTTAAACCAATAAGCACAGGTATAGTCAGGCCTCGTACCAGGTCAAGGATATGAACCCGAGCAAAACCAGCGACGGCTATTAATGAAGACCAAGCGATGAGTGTGCCGCCACCTGTCCAAATAGCCCCCATTTGACCAATAGCAGCTAAGGTTTCTACAGGCATGTCTACCACTGGGCCTAGGGCACCAGATAGTGTGCCGGTTAGTGGCAAGCCTGAAAAACCAGAACCGTCAATACCAGAGACCATACCAACCAAGAGCACACCAAAAGCAACCATTAAATGGTTTTCAGGGATGTAGTTTTGGCCTGCTGAAATAAGCTCAAAAAGTAAGCTTGGTGCTTCATTAGCAGGAATGCCTAAGATGGCGGCTGTGGCCTCGCTCGCACCCAAGAAGAAAAAACCAGCAATAGGAAGCACAGAGCCCATAGCGCGGAAAGCAAATACAAAACCATCAGTTAGGTGATCGGGACAGACCTCAAACATTTGTTTCCAACCCACGGCAAAGTAGGTAGCCAACATCATTACTAAAAAGGCCACCCCTCCCACTAAACCAGCGGCTTCACCACCTTGCAGAGTAGGGAGCCCTGGGATAAGGCGGGGGACTAACATAATGGCGATGGTCGCGAGAAAAGCGATCGGTGTAACCACAGCTAAGATGCGTGACTTCTTTTCCTCTGGAGTGGTTAAAGGGCTATGTTGGCCTTTAACTGGTGCTGAAGTGCCCTGGGCTATTTCTGCTTTATGATGTGTGCCCTGATGAGAAACTTTTTCCTCTTCCGTGGCCAAGGAAGTACCTGTAGCCGTTGTCATCCAATTATCTAAAAGTTGTGGGTCTGCTTTTTTGAAATGCTTACGCATTAAAAAATAGACCAAAAGCAGAGCGGTAGCGCCAGTGATCCAGGAGAGAATAAGAGCTTTGTCTGCAATGGCTGCAGCGCTAATAGCTGCACCGGCTGAGCGAGCGCTAATACCAGGGGCCACACCAATAATGTAGTCCGAGGAAAGCGCCATGCCTTGACCGCAAATAGCGATTACCATTGCTCCAGTTAAAGGGGGTAAGCCCGCTGCAATAGCGGCTGGCAGTAAAATAGCAGAAACAAGGGGTACGGCAGGCGTAGGCCAGAAAAATAAGGAAATGAAATAAGTAGCCAGAGCAATCATGATGTATGAAGACAGGCTATTCGTCATGACCTTTCTGAAAGGAGCCACCATTTTGACGTCTGCTCCCATCCGTTTTAAAGAGTTCAATAAGGCTGTCATGAAGGTAATGACGAGGAAAATATTAAACAACTCTTGAGCGGCAACAAAACTGGCAGAAAAAATGCCAACAATGCCTTGGATAGGATTACCTGTGATGGCGGTGATAACGACCAACGTCCCTATAACTGAAGGAATGACCACATTAGTACGTAGCATCATGGTGATAATAATGACCACTACGCCTAATAAATAAGCCCAGTGGGCTGCATTTAAGACGACATCCGCTTGCATTTGTCTACTCCAGAAAACAGTTCATATTTTTTAGTTGTAGATTGTATACTATATGTCATATGAAATGAGACCAAGTCATTTAAGCCAAAACTAGGGAAAACCTGCAATAGAATGCATACCGTTTTTTGGGTTTGGTTTTTATTTATGATTAAAGGATCCGGATAAATGGAACTAATGCAGATGATGGGCGAGGATGTGATTAACTATGCATTCATGGCTGTGGTTATCGCGACAGCCGCATTTTTACAAGGGGTAGGGGGCGTAGGCTTTGCGATGCTCGCTGCGCCAATAGCGGTAATTTTAGCGCCAGAGATGGTACCAGGTTGTTTATTGGTCTTAGGAGGCAGCGTTTCTTTTCTTGCCGCCATTCGAGAACGGCACGAAATCGTCATACCTGTAGTCAGTTGGGCACTAGTTGGTCGCACCATTGGTACCGTCTTAGCCGCAGTAGGAATGACGCAGCTCTCTAAAGAGTGGTTAGGCCTATGGTTTGGCGGTTTTATTTTTATTGCTGTGCTCTTGAGCGCTTCAGGAATCAAAGTAAGAGCCAATGCGGTGAATGTTTGTGGTTTAGGCGTGGCTTCAGGCATGATGGGCACATTGACGTCGGTAGGAGCGCCTGCAATTGCTATCGCTATGCAAAGCCTAAAGCCCGTACAACTGCGTCCTTCGCTAGGCAGTACCCTCTTTGTGGGGTCAATTCTCTCGATTATTAGCTTAGCTTTGGCTGGGCTTTTTACATGGAAAGACTTATTGTTAGGTTTGGTTTTGTGGCCCTTCATGTTTTTAGGGTTTTACCTTTCTGGTCGAGCGAGGCATGTAGTAAGCCCTAAAAATGTGCGCTTGTTTTTATTATGGTTTTGTGGAATTAGCAGCGTAATGTTGATAGCGAAATCATTGATTGCGTGGCTAACTTAGTAGACAGAAATGAGACGTATTATAATAGAATTTCTCTGATATTTTTGCTTGGGCTATTAAGACTAGGGCTTCAAGCTTGGTGGATTAAATAATGATGAACACGTCGGTGATAAAACTTGGTCAAAAACATGCTCCTTTATTTACCGTTGTTCGCGACCGCATTCGTGAAGACATTTTAAATGGTGTGTATAGGCCCGGAGATCGTTTAATTGAAGGCAAATTATCCGAAGACTTAGGCGTTTCAAGAATTCCTATTCGAGAAGCGCTTCGCGAACTTTCTGCCGAAGGGATTGTGACTATCGAGCCGCGCCGAGGTGCTTCGGTAGCGGTCTTGTCCGATCACCAAGCGAAAAACTTGGCAGAGGTGCGTGCTGCTCTCGAGGGGTTGAATGCACGTCTTGCAGCGATGCGCCGAGACGAAGCCACTATAGACGCACTTAAAGACATTTTACAACGTGGCCAAGATGCGTTAGCTAAAGAAGACTTGGCTGAACTTAAACAATTAAATACTTTATTTCACGAACATTTAGGCACGATGGCACAGAACCATGTGCTCACAGAGCTAACGAACAGTTTCAGAGACCGCACGACGCTTTTATTTGCCCCTAGCAATATTCAACGTGTACGTAATAACTGGGAAGAGCATGCCCAAATATTGAATGCCGTTATTGCTGGTAATGCCGAGTTGGCGAATCTCTTAGCAACGCAGCATGTACACAACGCTGCAGCGGCGTATTTTGAGACAAAAGAAAAATAGTTGGTTCCGTTGATCCTTTTTGGTATCATTGGTTTGTTTTTTAACTATACAGAGATACCAAATGGAAATGACGATGGAGACCACCTTGTTATTTGCTGCATCGATGCTCGTTGCAGGCGTCATAGCAGGGATTATTGCAGGGTTATTAGGGGTCGGGGGCGGCATTGTTCTGGTTCCTGCCATGTTTTATCTTTTTACTCTCATGGATGTGAGCCCCGAGGTCCGAATGCATCTGGCAGTTGGTACCTCGTTGTCTACTATTATTGTGACGGCCTGGTCTTCTTCACGGGCGCATTATAAAAAAGGGGCTGTGGATGTCGAGCTGCTTAAAGGATGGGGACCTTGGTTGTTTGTTGGTGCCATTTTAGGGATGCTTTTCTTTAGTTCTATCAAATCCCTTACCCTAACTTTTGTGTTTTCAGCAGTCACTTTCTTGTTAGCTTTATATATGTTGTTTTCGCCCCAACACGAAGAAGGTTCTGAGTCCACCTTTCCTGGCGGTGTGTTGCGTGGCGTATATGGCATTATTGTTGCCAGTTTGTCTTCTATAATGGGCATTGGTGGTGGCAGTCTTAGTGTGCCTTTGTTGACCTATTACCGTTTTCCTATTCGTCGTGCGGTAGGAACCGCGGCGGCGGTAGGTTTGATCATTGCATTGCCTGGCACTATAGGGGCGTTTGCTTCGGGGTTTGGCGATCCCAATCTACCTCCGTTTAGTATTGGTTACGTCAACCTTTTAGCGTTTGCCATACTTATCCCAGTAACGGGTTATTTTGCTCCTATTGGCTCTAAAATTGCCCATACGATTAATCCCAAATACCTGCGCTATGCGTTTGCAGGATTTTTAATTTTTAATGCGGTAAATATGTTGATTACTGCGCTCTAACTGAGACTTCATTACGTTAGGTTTTTATGACAACTTCCTCTTCAACTCCTCGACGCGCTGATTATGCCTTAGGTCTACTTAATGAGCTTCTAGCGCAAACCCCTGTGGGCGATAAACTAAAGCCTGAGCGTGAGCTAGCGGCCGAGTTTGGAGTAAGCCGTCGTGTCATAAGAGATGCACTGGATCAGCTAGAGTCACAAGGCCGCATTGTGCGTACCCCTGGGCGTGGCACAGTGGTGCAAGATCATCCTTCTCTTCAGGGTTCTCTCCGTGCACTTGGGGGGGAGCCCGCCCCCCAACTACCCCGAGCTCAAGAGGATAAAACGCTTTCTCAAATAGAATCTTTTACGGTGCCTGATGCGGTCATTTTAGGTAGTAGTCCTATTGACTTAATGAATGCGCGATTAGTGCTTGAGCCTGCTATAGCCGCCACTGCAGCCATGCATGCTTCGACCCAAGATATCCATAGCATGCAGGATTTAATTGAACGTGGTCGTCAAGCGCAGACCCCGCACGAATGGGAGCACTGGGACAGTGCCTTGCATCAGCGCATTGGCGATGCAACGCACAATCAATTGCTGCAATACTTTTACCGTGTTTTATCGGTGGCTCGCTCTCAGACAGAGTGGGGGCGGCTGCGGCAGCAGACGCTTAACACCAAAAATCAGCAGCTCTATAGTGAACAACATGCAGCTATCTTGCAGGCAATTCAGGCACGAGCTCCTCAAGAGGCAGCAGAGTGTATGCGTACGCATTTACACACAGTGAAACGCACATTAATTGATGGCATAGATCTGTAAATGCCACAGGCTTTGCTTTTATAGACCAAGCCCCGCTTGTGTTTTTACATTAGTGAAAAATCACATCATCTAGTTAATTCGTTTTTTAATCAAAATGGGACCATCTCTGAATGGTCCCATTTTTTTAGGGATAGTACCTAGTTCTTATTTTTGTAGATTGTATACAATTTAATCAATGCTTCAGGTATAGATCATTAATGCTTGGAGTATCTGCTTATACACCGACAGAAATAAGGAATGGTCATGGAACAGAAATTATTAAATCGCGATGAGTTTCGCGCAGCCCTAGAAAAAGCGATTCAGGGCAAAAGTGCTAATAAGTCTCCTTTTAGTATTGCGTGGGCCACAGGTAAACTGACCCGCGAACATTTAGCGCGTTGGGCTGAAAACCACTATCACTATGTAGGGCCGTTTGCGGATTACTTGGGCTATTTATACGCTCGTACTCCGGCTGAGTACGAAGAAGCAAAAGACTTCTTGCTAGCCAATATGTACGAAGAGGAAATAGGCGGCGACCGTCATACCGATTTGTTAATTCGCTTTGGTGAGGCGTGCGGTACCACCCGAGAGCGCATTGAAAACCCAGATAACATGAGCCCCACCACTCGTGCTTTGCAAGCGTGGTGCTATAGCGTGGCTATGCGTGAAGATCCGATCGTGGCTGTAGCAGGCTTAGTGGTGGGCTTAGAGTCACAAGTGCCTTCTATTTACCGTAAACAAACCCCAACCCTACGTGAAACCTATGGCTTTACGGATGAGGAAGTCGAGTTCTTTGACTTACATATTGTGTCCGATGAGATTCACGGCGAGCGCGGTTATCAAATCGTGCTAGAGCATGCCAATACGGTCGAGTTGCAACAGCGTTGTTTACGCATCTGTGAAATTGGCGCCGAAATGCGCTTGCTTTACACCACGGCTTTATATAACGACTATGCCAAAGAAAGCATCAGCCTCGAGGAGTTAGAGGTAGCGGCTTAAGTGACCAGCTACGTAGGGTAGGTGGCTACCCTACTGCATTTATACAGCTTCGATGGGGGGGTAGAGTGAGTTTAATTACGGATCAAGTCTTTCACAATTACATCAATGGGGCATGGGTAGCCAGTCAATCAGGGGCTTTGGCTCCGAATGGCAACCCGGCAGACACCGCAGATAATGTGGGGCAGTTTCAAGCTTCGACCGCTGAAGATGCAGCGGCGGCGGTACAGGCGGCACAAAACGCATTTTTAGCTTGGAAAAACACGCCTATTTCAAAACGGGCACAGATCATCGAAAAAGCCGCTGCCTATTTAGAGACCCATGTGGATGAAATAGCTCTAGGTTTAACCCGTGAAGAGGGCAAAACCTTAGCTCAAAGTAAAGGCGAAGTTTTACGCTCTGCGCAAACGTTGCGATTTTATGCGATTGAGGGGCAAACCTATACCGGTGAGACTTTCCCTCAGGATGATGCGCAGATGATGGTTTACACCCAACGTGAACCATTAGGGGTGGCTACGGTTATTGCGCCTTGGAATTTTCCTATTTCTATTCCAGCTAGAAAAATAGCCCCCGCTTTGATCACAGGCAATACCGTGGTGTTTAAACCTTCTTCTGAAACACCATTAACTGGTTATTACTTAACCAAAGCCTTTGACGAGGCAGGCATACCACCTGGGGTTTTAAATTTCATCACAGGACGTGCTTCGGCTGTCGGCCCCACCTTAGTCGAGTCGCCCGCAGTTAAAGCCATTTCGTTCACGGGTTCTACAGCAGCGGGTGAGCAAATTGCTAAAGCCGCCAAGATGACTACACGTTTGCAAATGGAGCTAGGCGGCAAAAACCCACTGATTGTGATGGAAGATGCTGATCTTGATCTGGCTGTGAACCTAGTGGTTCAGGGTGGCTTTAATTTAAGCGGCCAAGCTTGTACAGGCACGAGCCGTGTATTGGTGCATAGTGCAGTCAAAGCGGAATTTACTAAAAAACTCGTAGAAAAAGTACGCACCTTAACGCTAGGCCCAGGCATAGAAAACCGTGATTTAGGCCCTATTGCCACAGAGTCTCAACTAAACACTATCTTAGAGTACATCGAGATAGGTAAACGAGAGGCGACATTGTTGTGTGGCGGAGCCTGCCCAGAAGGTTCTGAATTTGAAAATGGCTTTTATGTATTGCCCACGGTTTTCACTGATGTCACGCAAGACATGCGCATAGCCAAAGAAGAAATTTTTGGGCCCGTCGTGGCAGTGATTGAAGTCACTGATTATGAGGATGCGCTGGCAAAAGCCAATGACACTGAATACGGTTTGTCGGCGGCCATCGTGACGCAAAACCCGAAATATGCACACCGATTTGTGCATGACATTGAGGCAGGCACGGTAAAGATTAACCGAACCACAACCGGCAACTTAATTAATGCGCCGTTTGGAGGGCTGAAACAGTCCAGTACGTCTACCTTTAGAGAATCAGGGCGTGCCGGATTAGAGTTTTACACCCAGATAAAAACAGTGTACCGAGGTATTTAATAGCACACGCTATGGCGGTCCAACTCTTAAAAAAAGGATAAATCAATGAGAAAGATTTTACGTTTAGAGCAAAAAGAAGCACGTTTGATGGTTGACGCAGCAATTGCTAAGTCTAAAGAAATTGGTGTGTTAGAAACGGTTTGCGTGGTGGATGAAGGCGGGTTCCCTCTTGTGTTGGAGCGCATGGATGGGGCTCGTATTACTGGACCACAAATTGCGTGGAATAAAGCCTTTACTGCCGCGGCTCATAAGCGTTCTACCCATTTGTTCACGACTCCTCCTGATGGACCAGCCCTACCAGGTAATGAGGCATTTGGGATACAGCTAAGCTTTGAGGGCAAATTTGCCGCATTTGTTGGGGGTTACCCAATTGTGGTGAACGGCGAGGTAATCGGTGGCATAGGCCTAAGTGGTGGCAATGGAGAGCAAGATACCAAGGCAGGTGTGGCCGGCTTGCAAGCATTAGCTGATGAGTTAGCTAGCCAAGGTTTTGAAGTATTAGTTCAAGCCGATATTAAAAAGTAATAGGAGCAGGGCATGGCATATCAGGTAGAGGTAATCGAAACAGGAGCCGTGTTTGAGGTGAATCCTGAGGAAAAGTTACTTGAAGCCGCTTCTCGTCAAGGCATACGGATTTATAGCGACTGCGAGTTTGGTGGCTGTGGAACGTGTCGAATAAAAGTTGTTGAAGGCCAAGTGCATTACGAGGATGACTTTTTGCCGATGAGTGTAAGTGACGAGGAGCACGCCGATGGTTTTGCGGCCGCCTGTCAGGCACAAGTGAGCTCTAATCTCAAAATTAGCTTGGCAAACCACATTGATAGTTTGCCTGAAGTTCATGCCCTATCGTTACGCGTTAGTTCAGTGCGTGAGTTATGTCCTGGAGTACGAGAGCTTCGTTTGCATGGTGAAGACTTAGCCCGTGCAACGTATTTGCCGGGGCAGTATCTGAATATTCAGCTTGAGGATGGACGGGCGCGTAGTTTTTCTATGGCAACCGCTACAGCGCAAAATAATGAGCTGCGACTTTTTATTCGCGAAGTCGAGCAAGGGGTATTTACCCAACACCAATTACCACAGCTAGCGGTAGGTCAGTCCTTACAGGTTGAGCTGCCCTTAGGCACCTTTTATTACCGAGCTCGTGATTGGCGTCCCATGGTGTTTGTGGCAACAGGAACAGGCATTGCACCGATACGCGCCATTTTGGAGTCGTTATTAGATGATGCTGACTGCCCCCCTATTTATTTGTATTGGGGGATGCGTACCGAGCATGATTTATATCAGCTAGATGAGTTTAATGCATGGGCCGAGCGTTTATCTGACTTTAGTTTTATTCCAGTACTGTCACAGCCCGAGGCGGGTTGGTCAGGACGCAGAGGTTATGTACAGGATGCCGTATGTGCCGACCATCCTGATGGTTCAGAGTTTGCCTTTTATCTGTGCGGGGCTCCAGCCATGATTGCGGATGCACAAACTAAGCTCAAAGCCATCGGGGCAGAGAGTGATTTTATTTATGCTGATGCGTTCACGTTTCAGCATGAACAGGCGGTAGCTGAAAACGTTTAAAACGCTGAACAGTTAACTGCCACGAGCGTGGGTTAAGACGGTCAACTCCACCCAGTGAATTTTTGATTTTAGGTGAATTCATGCCCTTAGTAACGTTTCATAAAGGTGGCGAAGTCTTTCAAGACGAAGTCAAAGAAAACACAAATTTAGTTGTCCGGGCGGGAATACGTCAGTTCCCTTTTCCACATCTACGTTACGGTTGCGGTATGGGGCGCTGTGCAAAATGCGCTTGCCGGATTGTAAACGGGGCAGAGCACTTGCCTGTAGCGAACTGGAAAGAAAAAAAACAGTTAGGTGAAGAGCGTCTAGAGCAAGGATATCGTTTGATGTGCCAGCTTTGGATTAACGAAGACATTGAGATCGAACAAGATCTGGATGAGTTGGTTTAGGAGAAGCCATGTATATCGTATTAACAAGTAAACCGGGTGAATACAAAACGGAACCAGGGCCTGGAACAACGGTATTAAGCGCTTATGAATATAAGTTTTACGACCAAACCAAAGCTATTTTTTCTATAGCGCGTATTGAGCCCGATTCCCGCGTCATTATTACTGAAGAGGGTGAAGGCGGCACAGTGAATAATATTCCCACCCGTCAAATGGAAAAGTTCGACACCGAGCAAGAGGCCTTGAAAGAGTTAGAAGGCCTGACAAAATTTGGCTCAATAAAGGCCGAGCTGGTTCCTTGTCAGATTTAATGTGAGAGTAAAAAATGGTTGAAATTACCTTTGCAACAAATGATGGTTTTAAGGTGAGTGCTCCGGCAAACAGTAATCTGTTGCGCGTATCGATTCGTGAACGAGGCGGTATTCCATTTAAATGTGGTGGTGGCATTTGTGGCACATGTAAATGCCATATTGTGGCTGGGTTGGAAAACACGGATGCCTTAAAAGGCAAAGAAAAAAAGCACCTCAGCACAGAGGAGATAGAACAAGGTTATAGAATGGCGTGCCAAACCTTTGTAAATGGCAATATTACGGTGGAGTGGTAGTTAGCGCTTATGATTCACTTAACCGACCTCCAGATTCGTCACTTATTAGCTGATGACGCCATGAATCGCCATCTATTAGCGACTGCGTTCATAGAGCTTGAGCAGCAGCAAGCGGCTCAGTTAGCTCGGCAACGGATCGAAGCGCAAGGGGTAAAGCTGTCTACTTTAGCAGCAGTTTTACCTAATCAGGGCGTGGCGGGGGCTAAGGTTTATACCACTATCCAAGGTAGGTTCACTTTTGTCATTATCTTGTTTTCTACTGAAACGGGCGCGGTGCTTGCGGTATTAGATGCCGAGCAAATTACAAAAAAACGCACGGCAGCCTGTTCAGTACTAATGGCGCAGCAGTTTGCTTGTGCAAACCCCAAAAAGCTCGCTGTGTTTGGGCTAGGAACACAAGGTACAGAGCATGTTATACAAATGGCAGAGGCGTTTAACTTTGAGCAAATAGAGATTGTGACTCGACAGCCTTATGCTGAAAAAATTGAACGCCTACAAGATCAGTTGCGCACTACTGTGATCTCGTCTACAGCAGAGCAAGCGATAGTCGATGCCGATATTATCGTTACGGCTACACGAGCTACTACTCCGCTCATAATGGGCAACGGGTTAAAGTCGAATACATTTATTGCCGCTGTAGGTTCTAGCTTACCGACTACGCGTGAACTGAGTGACTCGGTAATTCAAAAAGCCGACATGATTGTGGTGGAATCTAAAGAGCAAAGCCTAAAAGAAGCAGGCGATTTGATTTTATCTTCTCATGTGCATAGTTCCGAAAAGCTACATACGGTTGGCGAGGTGCTAGCAAATAAAATGTTACCAAGTGAATCGTACGAATTGGTGATTTACAAAGCAGTCGGAGTGGCATTAGAAGACATTGTACTTGCTGGTTTGGCTTACAAGAATTTTGTAAAAAATTAAAATAAGTCAATAGGAGGAGATGTTAAGAGACTGTGGCTTGTTTTAAGTATAAATTAACTAAGAGTAATATTTTATGAAAGAGGATCGATTCTCTAGTATAGGTGTTTTAAAACAAGCTCTTACAAGAGACTACAATCGCGTAAACATGGCTATTTTTTCAGGTGGTGTAATTAGTCTGAAAATAGACATAGTTCAAGATAAAATATTAATTCTTGCCAATCATAAGCGCGTTGCAGCCCTTGATTATCTTAGTAAAGAAAATGCTATTGTTAGTGATTTAGCTGATAACTATTTGGTAAAGTCCTTTAAAAAAGAATTCATTAAATTGCTGGAAAATGATTACGGGTTTGATATTTTATCTTTATTTAAAGATTATGATACTCGATCCGAGCTTTCATTAACCGTTATTTATCTAAAAGACTGTATTGAAAGTTATATTACAGCTTAAATCAATACCTAATGTGTTGGCTGGTTTTTAGGCCTTAATAAAAAAGAGCTTATATCCGCCGGTACTTCTTTGGTTATTCAACCAAGGAGTACCGGCGTTTTTTTTTGGAGACAGAAATGACAACAGTAAATGATTTAATGGCGGCATTAAATGTCATTACAGGTGGACGAATGGTGGATTCAGTCGAGGAGGCGGCTCAAGAAAACCATCCTTTTGTGATGTGGAAGGACTCTGGCATTTATGGGAAAAAAATTCTGGAAATACCCGGTTTAATTCATGGGAACCCAGAGCAAAAAATAAAAAAAATTGCTGTTTGCATGACGATGACCGAGTTGGGGATTGAGTTAGCCGGCGCGACCGGAGTGGATGCTATCGTCGCGCATCACCCCATTGCTGATGCGGCTAGTTGTGGAGGCGTGACCTTAAAAGATTACTTGGATCTTTATGGCATTTCTGCCTTAGAGTGCCACGAGGCGTTTCATGGCTTGCATCCAGGAATTGCTTATTTGCATGGGCACCAAGTGGTTAAGAGTGATATTTCTTATGGAGGCGTTCATGGCAATGTGGTGTTTGTGGGAGAGGTGTTTCCCGAGGTGAAAACCTTAGGCGACATGCTGCGTCGTTTAGATGCCCATATGGGACTAGAGTTGGAACACGACTTATTAAGTTATGAGCGCGATTTGAAAGCGTGTGACGATATTCATGAGGCGAGCTTGTTAACCAAAGGGCGTATTCACATTGGAAATGAAAATAGTCCAGTGAATAAAGTGCTGCACATATTTCCTCATACTGGATTTAGTAAAGAGAACCTATACCAAGCCATCAAAGAAAATCCGGATGTGGATACAGTGTTAGCGTCAATTAGTCGTGTTTATCCAGGTCATGAGCTAATCGATGCAGCACGCTCTTTAGGGCTGAATTTTTTAGTGGGCAATAGCCATGTATTGGAAATACTTGAAAATGGCATGCCTTTGGCTTACGCCTTAGAGCAATTATTAGAAGGCGTAGAGGTAGTGGTGTTTAGAGATAGAGTAACATCCACACCCGTGCGTGCTTTAGGTAATCAGCACTTACAAGACTATGCTGAGCGCTTTTCAAAAGAGCACCTGATGGGTAGAAACCTGATCAGTGCCTGTCTTTGATAGGCAAGGAGGAGACATAATGCATAACCGAGTCCTATCCCCCGCGTTAATTAAAAGCCGTAGAGCTTATACGCGCATAGAAAAAGTAGGTTTGTTTTTTTTGCTTTTAGGTTTATTAACCCTTTTGATTTCCCCTGGCACTTTAGCGGGTGCTTTTGATAAAGTCTTAAAGACCACTAAGCCTGTTGTAGTTGATGTGTTTTTAACGGGTGAAGTCGGCATTGCTGTCATTATTAGTGTGATTATCGGCAGGCTGTTAGAGCGCTTGGGGTTTACCGACGCCATGATGCGTATTTTTGTACCCTCCATGCGGCTGATAGGCGTGAACTCCGCCGTCATTGTGCCTAGCGTTTACAACATTTTTGGGGATATCAATGCGGCAGGCCGCATCTCAGGCCCTCTGTTAAAGAAAGCCGGGGCTACCAAGGCGGAACAAAAAATAGCAGTCGCCACTATGGTGCAATCGCAGCAGTCATTTTCCACCTTTATGTTGGGTATGATGGCGCTATCATTTGCGGGGGTCAACGTCTTTGCTGTGGTCATGGTAGCTATTTTTGGGCCTTTATTAATTTCCCCATTCTTGTTATCGCGCTTTGTTTACAAAGATGTAAAACCATTAAGTGATATTGCTATTCCTAAGTTCACGCCGGATACAGAGTTCGTGCCCATGTTATTTAAAGCGGCACGTGAAGGGGTAGAGCTGTTATTTTTAATTCTCATTCCCGCCGTTGCCTTGGTGTTCTGTGTTATCGGTTTATTGGACTATATGGGGGTGTGGGCGCCTATTGATCAGTTTTTGCAAAGCACCTTGTCCGTACTGGGAATACACGCTGAGACTGGGGTATTAGCCGTATTAGTCAGTCCTACTTTAGCCATGGGTAAATTACAAGCCATAGCAAGCACTTTGGATCCGCGCTTGGTAGTGGGGTCGTTTGTGTTGGCCTCATCGGGTTTACCGCTTTCTTCTATTTTTGGGCAAATTCCTGTGGTGTGGGCGGAAGCCTCTGATCTCACGGAAAAAGAAGCTATGGGTGCAGCGGTAATTGGTTTGATTATGCGAATCACCACGGCGGTATTGATCTCTTTTTTCCTCACTCCTTTACTGGTTTAAGCGATTCTTTGCCTAATAGGTAGTAGTTAAAGCCTCGTTGCTCGTTGCGGAGCAACGAGGCTTTTTCGTGGGTATCTTTCAAGGGTAAACCTTAGTGGTTTCAAAAATCCGAATAACGCTATTATTTAGACATTCAGTGTGCTGAACATGAGTGTGCTGAATACGTGTTAATGAGATTAAGAGGCGAGAAATGTTTCCTAAAAATACCTGGTATGTGGCTTGTACACCCGACGAGATTGAGCACTCCCCCCTTGGACGCATGATTTGTAATGAAAAAATAGCATTTTTCAGAGGCAAAGAAGGGGTAGTCGCTGCCGTAGAGGATTTTTGTCCGCATCGAGGGGCGGCCTTATCGATGGGTTACGTCCAAGACGGTAATTTGGTCTGTGGTTACCACGGTTTGGTCATGGGCTGTGATGGCAAAGTGGTCTCTATGCCTATGCAGCGGGTAGGTGGGTTTCCGTGTGTTAAGCATTATCCTGTGGTCGAGCGTCATGGTTTTATTTGGGTCTGGCCGGGCGATGCTAGCTTGGCTGATGCTGACTTAATTCCTGATTTGCATTGGGCCAATAGCCCTGATTGGGCATTTGGTGGCGGGCTATACCATGTAAAAAGTAACTATCGTCTCATGATTGATAACCTCATGGACTTAACCCATGAAACCTATGTGCATGCAGACAGTATTGGTCAAGAGGAAATCGATGAAACGCCAGTGAAAACTGCTGTGGTCGATGGGGTGGTGCAGACCAGTCGCTACATGGAAGATATTATTGCTCCTCCTTTTTGGCAGGCAGCCATGGAAGCAGCAGGCTTAGACCCTAATCAAAAAGTAGACCGATGGCAGGTGTCTTGCTTCCATGCGCCCGCTCATGTGTTAATTGACGTGGGCGTGGCTTTAGCAGGAACGGGAAAGCAAGAGGCACCGGCTGAGCAACGCGTTCGCGCTACCGTGGTCGATTTTATGACACCTGAAACAGAAAACAGTCATTGGTATTTTTGGGGTATGGCACGTAATTTTAAAGCGGATGATGCAGAGCTCACGGCCAGTATCCGGGACGGTCAAGGTAAAATTTTTGCCGAAGATTTAGCCATTCTCGAAGCACAACAAAAAAACCTTGAACAGCACCCCGAACGCCGGTTGCTCATGCTTAATATTGATGCAGGTGGTGTTCAAGCCCGCCGCCTTTTAGATAAATTAATTGAACAAGAAAATCAATCGGCACAAGGTTAACGGCAATGAGCGAAACACTAGAGGTGGTTGTACACCGCCGTTATCACGAAGCCGAAGGCATCCTTTGTCTAGAGCTACATCCTGCTCAAACAGAATCGTTGCCTGCCTTTACGGCGGGGGCGCATATTGATGTGCATGTGCCTGGTGGGGAAATAGTCCGTCAATACTCTTTGGTGAATGATCCACGTGAAACACATCGCTATGTGATAGCCGTGCAGTTAGACCCAGCGTCCAGAGGTGGGTCTGCGGGGGTACATCACTTTATTCAAGAGGGGCAACGCTTAACAATTAGTACGCCACGTAATCATTTCGAGTTGGTGGACGCGCCTCAGTTTATGTTGATTGCGGGTGGTATCGGTATTACCCCGTTATTAGCGATGGCACAACACTTGCACCAACAGCACATCGATTTTAGTTTGCATTACGTAGCGCGTACTCAGGCTCGCATGGCTTTTTATGATGTGTTATGTGCTAGTCCTTTTGCAGAGAAAGTGCATTTTTATTTTAGCGATGACGCAGAAAAGCCCTTAGTATTACCACAATTACTGCAGTCAGTTGCTACGACCACTCATGTCTATGTGTGTGGGCCAAGTTCATTGATCCAAGCAGTCGTTGAGCTGGCTGACTTAGCTCACATTGAGCCTGAGCGCGTGCACAGAGAATACTTTAACAATGAGGTCGCGCTGGATCATGGCGCGGCGCCGTTCGAGGTACGTATTGCCAGCACGGGTCAGCGTTTTATCGTTGAGGCCGATCAGACCATTAGTCAGGTTCTAGAGGCACATGATGTCTTTGTACCGGTGTCGTGTGAGGAGGGAGTCTGCGGCACATGCCTAACAGGTGTATTAGAAGGGGAAATCAATCATCAAGACGTATACTTGACTGATGAAGAAAAAGCCGCGAATAATCAGATGGCTGTGTGTTGTTCGCGAGCCCGCAGTGCTTATTTGGTTTTAGATTTGTAAATCCCCGTGGGGAGAGGAGACTCACATGACAAAATTGTTTGATCAGCGTAGACGCCAAGTTGTGCTGACAGGGGCGGCTCTAGCTGCAACCAGCGGCATGTTGCCGTTCACTAGCTTTGCTGCTTCTAAAGATCCCGTGAAAGTAGGGGTCATTATTTCTATGTCAGGGCAATTTGCTTCGACAGGAAAGCAAGTCGCTGCGGCGATTGAACTGTACCAGAAACAGCATGGCACCACCGTTGCTGGGCGTGAGGTACAAGTGATTGTACGCGATGATGGCGGCGTTGCCCCCGATGCCACGCGTCGTATCGCTCAGGAAATGGTAACGCGTGACAAAGTGGATGTGTTGGCTGGTTTTGCGTTAACGCCATTGGCTTATGCTGCAGCGCCTATTGCGACCCAGTCGAAAACGCCTATGGTAGTGATGGCCGCGGCCACCTCGGCTGTGGTCGAGCGTTCGCCTTTTGTCGTGCGTACTGGCTTCACTTTACCCCAGGTTACTCAACCTTTAAGCGAATGGGCATCTCAACAAGGGTTAAAGAAAGCCATGACCTTTGTTAGCGATTATGGTCCAGGTATTGATGCAGAAAAGGTCTTTGTGAAGAATTTTGTGGAATCAGGTGGAGAGGTTCTTGAAAGTATACGCGCCCCTTTAATGAACCCCGATTACTCGCCTTTTTTAAAGCGAGTGAAAGACAGCAAGCCCGAAGTGTTATTTGTTTTTGTTCCTTCTGGCGAAGGTGCCGCTTTTATTAAACAATTCCATGAGCGTGGGCTAGCGGATGACGGTATCCAGCTCATCTGTACTGGAGACGTATTAGATGATGATTTAATGGGCAGCATTGGCGAGGTCGCGTTAGGTGTAGTGAGTAGTCATCACTACTCAGCCGCTCATGATTCAGAAAAAAATAAAGAGTATGTGAAAGCGTTCCAAGAGCTCACAGGGGGATCCAGACCTAACTTCCATTCTGTAGGCGCCTATGATGGTATGCACCTCATCTATCAAGCTCTAGAGAAAACAGCAGGCGACAGCACAGGCCCTACCTTGTTAGAAGCCATGAAAGGTTTGTCATGGGAAAGTGTACGCGGTCCGATTTCTATCGATCCTGAAACACGTGATGTAGTGCAAAACGTCTATATCCGTCGTGGTGAGAAAGTAGGCGATCAGGTGTGGAACGTTGAGTTTGACCAAATTGATCAGGTTAAAGACCCAGGCGTAGAGTGATAACACTACACACGAGTAGCAGGCGTAGATGTCTTGACGCCTACTACTCGTGCTGAGCATGAAAGAAATAATAATGGTTTTTGATACTAAAGAGGCTCAACCATGCTGTTGAACTTGGCTGGTGTGTTGTTTGATGGGGTTGCCTACGGCAGCCTATTGTTTTTAATGAGTGTGGGCCTATCGGTCACTATGGGGCTAATGAACTTTGTGAATTTAGCACATGGGGCATTTGCCATGATCGGGGGTTATCTGTTTATTCAGCTATTGAGTGTGCTGGGGGTGCCCTTTCTATTGGCATTGGTTCTGGTGTTCATTGCTGCGGCAGCCATCGGTTGGGTATTGGAGCGCACGCTGTATCAGCGTCTCTATCAGGCTACCCCTTTAGATCAGGTGCTGTTTTCCATCGGGCTCACCTTTATGGCTGTTGCCATGGCTACCTTTGTCTGGGGGCCTACCCAACGCTCTGTACAGCTACCCGAGTGGTTAACGGGGCAGCTACATCTAGCCGGGCTTAGTGTGGGGGTGTACCGCGTCTTTTTGATTCTGGTGGTGTGCGTGATCACCTTGGCATTATGGCTGCTCATTGAACGCACGCGGTTTGGCGCCAAAATACGCGCTTCCGTAGATAACCAAGTCGCAGCTAAAGGCTTAGGTATTAATGTGCATCAGGTCTTTAGCCTAACTTTTGCCTTGGGCTCTGGTTTAGGCGGTTTGGGCGGAGCCTTGGGGGTAGATGTGCTGGGATTAGACCCAAGTTTTCCAATGAAATATATGGTGTATTTTCTCATTGTGGTGGCTGTCGGTGGCGCAGGCACAATACGTGGGCCCCTAGTCGCGGCCTTGGTATTGGGCATATTTGACGTGGCGGGTAAATACTACGCACCCAATATAGGTGCCTTTATGATTTATGGCCTGATGGTGGTTTTATTGTTGTTATTCCCACGTGGGTTGATTGTAAGACGGAGCTAAGATGAACACTTCTCTCAAAAACGCATCCGTTCTACGCGGCCCTCGTACCCAGCGTCAAGTCGCGGCTGTGGTGTTTTGGCTATTGCCTTGGTTGGCTTTCTTTTTCGCACCAGGCTATTTGCTATTAGCCGTGCAAGTCATGATTTTGGGCTTATTCGCCTTGTCGTTAGACTTATTGTTGGGCTATGCCGGTGTGGTGTCTTTAGGTCATGCTGCCTTCTTTGGGCTGGGTGCCTACAGTGCGGGCTTACTTTCTATGCATGGCTGGGGTGAACCGTTGTCGGGTCTGGCTATTGGTGTAGCGGTAGCTGCTGTGGCAGGCTGGATAAGCAGCTTTTTGGTGGTACGAGGTCAAGACCTGACTCGCCTGATGGTTACCTTAGGCATGTGTTTAATGCTTTACGAGTTTGCTAACAAAGCCGTCAGTATTACGGGTGGCATTGATGGCTTATGGGGCATTAGCATGAGCCCTTTGTTTGGCTTATTCGAGTTTGATCTCGAAGGCAAAACGGCATTTGTCTACAGCTATGTGGTGTTACTGCTCAGTTTTTTGCTGTTGCAGCGTTTGGTGAACTCAACCTTTGGCCTAAGCTTAATTGCCATCCGCGAAGGGGTGAACCGCATGCCCGCAATTGGGGTGTCAGTCCAGCGTCGCTTACGCACTGTTTATACCATCAGTGCAGGCCTAGCTGGTTTGGCTGGCGCATTAATGGCGCAAACGACTCAGTTTGTCGGCTTAGATGCCGTTAGCTTTCATCGATCTGCCGATGTCTTAATTATGTTGGTCTTAGGCGGAGCCGGGCATTTATATGGCGCATTATTAGGCGCTGGAGTGTTTGTTTTGGTCCAGGATAAAGTGGCCAGTATTAACCCAGTGTATTGGCAGTTTTGGATTGGTTTATTGCTCGTCATCATTGTTATGGTAGGACGAGGCGGCATGATAGGTGTGTATCAAAACTGGCGTGCTAAAAAGGCAAAGGAACAACGATGAGCCACGATTTATATACCGAAAACTTAGGTAAAACATGGGGCACGTTTCAGGCGAATGCCAACCTTAGCCTGCGTTTTAATGCGGGGGCGCGTCACGCCATTATTGGCCCTAACGGCGCAGGCAAGACCACCTTTATTAACTTGTTAACCGGCGTTTTAAGCCCTACCACTGGCAGTGTGTTCTTAGGCGATCAAAATATTACGGCATTGCCTCAGCACCAACGGGTTCGCTTGGGCATGACGCGCACTTTTCAAATTAACACGCTCTTTGCGGGCTTAACGGTCTTGCAGTCGGTGTTATTAGTGATTAGCGAGCGTGATGGGTTGTACCGTCATTGGTTTAAGCCCGCCACGGCTCATCATGCGGCGCTTGATGAGGCCATGCTGTTATTAACTACCCTGCAGTTAGCACAGCAAGCCCATGAGCTAACGCGAGCCCTGCCGTATGGTAAACAGCGTTTATTAGAAATCGCATTAGCCTTAGCCACCAAACCCAAAATCCTTTTATTAGATGAACCCGCCGCTGGGATTCCTACTCAGGAAAGCGCTGAACTTTTTACTGTTATTGCAGCCTTGCCCAAGGACGTAACGGTATTGTTTATCGAACACGACATGAACTTAGTGTTTCAGTTTGCGGATTTTATTACGGTGTTGGTTGGGGGACAGTGCTTTGCCCAAGGCACACCAGAGCAAATTGCTAACGACCCCCGCGTCAAAGAAGTTTATCTAGGAGAAAGTCATGTCTAAGCCGTGGCTGGAAGTCGAGTCATTGTATGCCGGCTATGGTCAGTCCCGTATTCTAGAGGGCGTATCGTTTAGTCTAGCCGAAGGGCAAAGCTTGGCGTTATTGGGTCGCAATGGGGTGGGTAAATCTACCTTACTCTTAGCTCTAATGGGTTTAAATACTCATCAAGGAGGGCATATTCATTGGCAAGGCCGTTCGCTGTTAAATGTACCCACACATCAACGGGCCGAGCTTGGCATAGGGTGGGTACCTCAAGAACGCTATATGTTCCCTTCATTGACTGTTGAAGAACATTTAACGGTGATTGCCCGACCGGGGCGTTGGAATCTATCTACCATTTATCAGTTATTTCCGCGTTTGCAAGAACGCAGTCAAAACATGGGGAATCAGCTGTCTGGAGGCGAGCAGCAAATGGTAGCTATTGCCCGGGCATTAATGCTCAACCCGACATTGTTGTTATTAGATGAACCCATGGAAGGCCTAGCGCCAATTATCGTCCAAGAGCTACTGGCCGTTATTAAACGACTTATCCAAGAAGAAGGGCTTACCGTCATTATGGTAGAGCAACATGCACGGATGACCTTATCTATTACTGAGCAGGCCTTGGTACTAGACCGAGGTCAGAGTGTGTATTACGGAGCCAGTGCTCCCCTCTTAGAAAAACCAGACGAGCTTGAGCAACTCATTTTTTAATGGGATTAAATAAAAAAAAGCCCCTAGGTGCAACCTAGGGGCAAATCATTTAAGTGTTGTGGTTGAGGTTGAGTCGATCTTGGTATTGTTGACTAACATTGCGTAGGGCTTGAATAGTTTGAGTAACAGCAAGGCGACTCGTGGCGTCAATACGCCAAAACATCGATACCGATCCAAAACCAGAAAGTGGCAAGTTGAGAATACTAATGGCGTTCAAATGGTGGAGTCGTTTAGCTGTACGCGCTGACGCCACACTAATGTAATCACTGTTATTTAATAAAGTGATATTCATCAAGGTGGAATTAGACTCAAGATAATCATGGGGTAAAAACTGCTTATCAGCGACTAAAGCACGTTCTATGTCTTGTCGAATAGGCGTATTTTTAGGCCAAATAACCCAACGGTACTGAGCGACATCTTGCCATTGTATGGTGGTTTTTTGTGCTAGAGGGTGCTGTGGACGTGCAATAAACTGTAGTGGCTCCATATATAGTGTTTCATAGTCAATATCGTCGTTTACTAGTTCAGGAGCTGAGCGGCCTACTACGATATCTAGCTCTTCGGCATACAATTTTTTAATAAGTTGATCCATCGTGCCTTCTAAAATAGAGACACGCGTTTTAGGATAGGTCGTAAGTAACTCTAAGATAGCCATAGGCACTGTTTCTACGGTGGCTGCGCCTGTACTCCCGACATTAACGAGTCCGCTTCCTTCTTTTTGACGCGCTAGTAAATCATCACGAGTTAAATTGAGGTTGGCGACAATACGTCGAGCATGTTGAACCAACACCGCCCCGTTTTCTGTAGGACGTAAGCCTCTAGCATGACGCTCAAACAATACTAGGCCAATGTCTTCTTCGATTTCTTTTAACCAACGTGATATGCCGGGCTGTGTCATGTTCAATGCCTGAGCTGTGTGACTGATATTTCCTGTCTGTGCTAAGTGCAAAATAATGTCTAAATGGCGTAATCGTAAACGTTGTGTCCAATCTGTACCTATGATCATTATGTTATACCAGTGTTAAAAATATAATTTTACCTGTCATATCTAACAACGCATACTATAAAAAATAAAGACATACTTAATGTAAGCGTAAGGCGATAAGGAGGGGTGCATGATGACATCTAGACAGGAATATTATGAATTACTAACCAAAGAAAATTTGGCACCTCTATGGTTATCGTTAAGCAATTTAGTACCTGCTCAGCCTCATTCCAAGGCAGTACCGACGTTGTGGAAATACGAAGCGTTACGTCCCTATGTAATGCAAGCCGGAGAACTGATTACAGCCGAAGAGGCCATACGGCGCGTTTTGGTTTTAGAAAATCCAGGTCTAACTGGAAAGTCCAGCATTACCTCAACACTTTATGCAGGCTTGCAGCTTATTTTGCCTGGTGAAATAGCGCCTAGTCATCGCCACACCCAATCTGCGTTACGTTTTGTGATGGAAGGCAAGGGGGCATGGACAGCGGTAAACGGTGAACGAACTACCATGAGCCCAGGCGATTTTATTATTACGCCATCATGGAAGTGGCATGACCATGGCAACCCTAGTCTAGAAGAGGGAGGCGAACCTGTTGTTTGGCTTGATGGGTTAGATATTCCTTTACTAATGCACTTAGATGCTGGCTTTGCTGAGAATCTAGGACAGGCTACTCAACCTATAGAGCGTCCAGAGGGACTCAGCTTTACGCAGTTTGGGCATAACATGGCCCCTGTGCGACATCAGGCTTCTGACCCAACTTCTCCTATTTTTAGTTATCCATACGACCGCACACGCGAGGCGTTAGATCAGTTATACCGATTTGAAGCGCTGGATGACTGGGATGGTGCCAAGTTGCAGTATATCAACCCTGTTACAGGGGGCTCTGCCATGCCTACGATGGCAACTTTTATGCAGTATTTACCTAAAGGCTTTAAAGGGCGCACCTATAGAAGTACGGATGCCACGGTATTTACTGTGGTGGAAGGAGCCGGCGTGGTCTATATCGATGATGCTGTGTTTTCATTTACACCGCGTGATGTATTTGTGGTGCCGTCATGGAGCGCAGTGCGCTTAGAGGCTCAAGAGGACATTGTGCTTTTTAGTTATTCCGATCGTCCTGTACAGCAAGCCTTGAATTTGCATCGTGAGTTGCGTGAATAAATTTAAAACAGAGGAAAAAAATGACTTATGTATTTACTCCCCCAGCAGTAGTTGCCGTTCCTGTTGTAAATAGCGATCAAAAAATAGCTGTTCGCCGCGTGTATTGTGTTGGGCGAAACTATGCTGCTCATGCGATTGAAATGGGTTTTGATCCAAACCGTGAACCGCCTTTTTTCTTTTGTAAACCGGCAGATGCCGTTGTTCCTGTTCAACACGGTGAGAGCTATGCTTTCCCTTACCCCTCTGAAACAAAAAACTTGCATTATGAAGCCGAGTTGGTAGCGGTTATCGGCAAGGCGGGATCCAACATTGCTGTGACTGATGCGCTCGACCATGTCTGGGGATATGCCGTTGGTCTAGACATGACTCGTCGTGACTTACAAATGAAAATGCGCGAGATGGGACGCCCATGGGAAATTGGTAAAGCATTTGATCACTCTGCACCTATGGGCCCTATTTATCCAGCCAGTGAGATTGGTCACTTAGAGCAAGGAGAAATTTGGCTAACAGTAGATGGTGTAGATCGTCAACGTAGCGATATTAATAAACTTATTTGGTCTGTAGCAGAAACCGTGGCTTATTTATCTACCTTATTTCATCTTGAGCCAGGTGACTTAATTTTTACCGGTACTCCAGAGGGGGTTGGCCCTGTAGAGCGTGGTCAGCAAATGCGTGTTGGTGTAGATGGGCTGGGTAATTTAGTTGTAGATGTTAAGTAAACGGAGACAGAGCGTGAAACTCTACAGTTTTTTTAATAGTTCTACCTCTTATCGAGTTCGTATCGCTCTTGCTTTAAAAGGGTTGGAATACACATACGAGGGTGTCAACATCCGAACATTAGCAAATCGTGCAGATGAATATGTAAGAAAAGTGAATCCATCAGCAGCAGTGCCCGCCTTAGATGACGCCGGTTTTGTTTTAGGGCAGTCTATGGCTATTTTGGATTACTTAGATCAAAAATACCCGGATACGTATCGGTTGTTGCCTGATGATGTAATACAACGTGCCCGGATTCTTGAATTCGCCTCCGTTATTAGCTGTGATATCCACCCTATTAATAACTTACGCGTGTTGCGTTACTTACAAAGCGAGTTAAAGCTCACAGACGTACAGAGAGACGAGTGGTATGCCCATTGGGTACAAGACGGTTTAGCTATGGCAGAACGTTTACTCGAAGCGCATGGGCATGGGATTTGGTGTTTTGGAAATCAGCCAACTCTAGCTGATTGCTGTTTAGTGCCACAGTTAGCCAATGCCGAGCGCATGGGTTGTGATTTAAGCGCTTTTCCTCGTTTAGTATCTGTTTATCAACAGGCTATTACGCATGAGGCGTTTCAGCGTGCTCAGCCTAAAGAGCAGCCTGATTTTATTACCTAGGGAGGCCATATGAGATTCGGCACAGATCAAAAGGTAGTGATCATTGGCGGTGGCATTGGTGGCTTAGCTGCAGCTCAAGCCTTAGCGCTTGAAGGGCTTCAGGTCGAGGTATTAGAACAAGCCAGTCAAATTGGAGAAATAGGCGCTGGAATTCAGTTAGGCGCTAATGCGTTTGCAGCACTTGATGCATTAGGGGTAGGAGACACAGCACGAGCGCGCTCGGTTTTTACCGATCAGCTTCGTCTAATGGATGCGATTAGTACAGAGCCTATCGCTGAGATTGATGTGGGTGTTCCCTACAGAGAGCGGTTTGGTAATCCGTATGCGGTTATTCATCGTGCTGACATTCATCTATCCATTTTGGAAGCGGTACAAAACCACCCTAATATCACATTTAGAACCTCTACTGAAGTGCGTGACATTTATCAGGATGAGAACGGTGTCGTAGCCATAGACCAACACGGAAAACCCCACCATGCCGCTGCTTTGATTGGCTGTGATGGGGTGCGCTCTGTTGTGCGGGCCAAAACCCTAGGGGATGCGGTACGAGTAACGGGTCATGTGGTGTATCGGGCTGTGGTGGATGTAGACAACATGCCCACTGCGCTACAGCAAAATGCACCTGTTGTTTGGGCTGGTCCTCATTGCCATTTGGTTCATTATCCTTTGCGCGGGGGACGCCAATATAACTTAGTTGTTACTTTCCATAGTCGAGAACAAGAACAATGGGGCGTTACAGACGGCAGTAAAGAAGAGGTCTTGTCATATTTTCAGGGTATTCATGAGCTGCCGCGTCAAATGCTCGATAAGCCTGACTCTTGGCGCCGGTGGGCCACAGCTGATCGAGATCCAGTTGAGTCTTGGGGACAGGGACGAATCACAATTTTAGGCGATGCGGCACACCCTATGACCCAGTACTTAGCTCAAGGTGCTTGTCAGGCGCTAGAGGATGCGGTGACACTTGGGCGCGCCGTACGCAAACACGACTTTAATTTTGAAAAAGCATTTGCTGATTACCAGCGAGTACGAATTCCGCGTACAGCCCGTGTATTGTATTCTGCACGGGAAATGGGGCGTATTTATCATGCTAAAGGAGTAGAGCGCTTAGTAAGAAACTCATTATGGCAAGGGAGAACTCAGGCTCAGTTTTATGACTCGCTTGAGTGGTTATATGGCTGGACAGCAGAACGTTGTTTGGATTAGCACACTGTCACAGTGATCAGTCAATGAGATCAATACGTTTAAAGGACGGAGACATGATTCAATTTATACAAAAACTATCTTTTTTCAGTGCTACTTTGGTAAGTGCAAGTTTATTTTTTACAACACCTGCACATGCACAAACATTAAAACTAGGGCATGTCACACCGCCTAGCCATGTATGGCATCAAGTAGCCGAACGAATTAATCAAAATGTACAGGAAAAAAGTGGCGGCTCAATGAAAGTTGAAGTGAGCCCTCTAAGCAAACTGGGTTCTGAAGCGCAAATGATTAACCTGCTGCAGTCTGGGGCAATGCCTATAGGTGTATTAACGCTAGGCGCGTTGACTAATCGTGACGATACATTAATCGGTTGGTCTATGCCTTACCTGTTTGATGACGTGAAACATGCGACCCAAGCAACTCAACTCGAGGCGGCACAACAAATGTTAGCTAATCTAGAAGCCCATGGCATGATAGGTGTAGGTTATGCATTTGCTGGGATGCGTCATGTTCTTTCGACAAAGCCTGTAAAAGCGCCTAGCGATTTAGTGGGGCAAAAAATACGCGCTTTCCCTAGCGCTATATTTAATGATTGGTGGACAGCAAATGGAGCCGCGCCTACAGCAATGCCTCTTTCTGAGGTGGCACCTTCTTTAACCACTAATTTGCTAAATGCTGTCGATGTGGATTTGGATGCATTAGTAGGGATGAAATTTCATCAACAAGCCCCCTATTTGACTTTTACTAACCACATGGCTTTTCCTGCTGTTATTGTAGTCTCAAAACGCTACTGGGATCGCTTAGATGAAGATAAGCAAAGCCTATTATTAGAAGCCATTAAAGAGGCAGAAGAGTGGGGCTTTGAGCGTGCTATTGAGGCTGATAAAGAAAACTTAGCCATAGCCAAAGCGGACGGTGCAGAGGTGATTGAAATTGACCTGACTCCCTTTAAGGAAGTGGGTGAACAAGTGAATCAACATTACTTAAAAGACAATGAACTGCGTGCTCAGTTTTATGAACAAGTTAAAGCATTAAAGCAGTAGTGTTATCAATAAACTCGCCCCTTAATGGGGCGAGGTGAACGAGGAGGTGCAGTAATGCTATCTGCCTTAAATCGTATCGATTTCTTTATCTCTCGTATAGAAAAAGCATTGCTAGTTTTTTTCGGCTTAGCTTTGACTACCATTATGATCGCGCAAGTTATTTTGCGCTATTTTTTTAGCTCGCCCATTTTTTGGGCCGAGGAAATATCGGTACAGTTTCTTATTTTTATTACGGTTTTTGGTATTTCATATATTACGCAACAAAAACAGCATATTAGTATTGATTTTTTGCTTTCTCAGATTAAAAGTGAAAAAAAGCGTATAGCAGAAATCATAACAGGAATTTTGTTTTTTATTTTAATGATAGGTTTGTGCTTTTATTCGTGGGAGTGGGTGCTTAGAGCCGATGTGCAGATGGAAAAAAGCGGCACTACAGGTTTACCGCGCTGGTATACCTATGCCGCTTTCCCTGTGGCATTAAGCTGCTTATGTTGGCACCAATTTATCGTAGTAATCAATCGTTTTTTTAATAAAAATAAAGAAGGATAGCCATGATTACTGTAGCTCTTTTCTTTATTTTATTGTTAACAGGTTTCCCTATATTCGGTGCGATACTGGCTGCTGGTATTATCTTTATGATAAGTAGCGATTTAGCTATTTTAATTGATGCAATACCTTTACAGCTTTATGGAGCACTAGAAATTAATAGTTTATTAGCCATCCCTTTATTCTTATTAGTTGGAGAGGTCATGAATAAAGGTGGCTTAACACAGCGCTTAATTGCTGTTGCTGAGCTATTAGTGGGTCGGTTGCGCGGCGGCATGGCCTATGCCAACTTATTGACTAACGCCATGGCTGCTTCCATTTTAGGTTCAGCTATTGCCCAGATTGGGGTTATGAGCCGAATTATGGTTCCAGCTATGGAAAAAAGAGGCTATGACAAAAGCTTCTCTGCTGCTGTCACTGTTTCAGGTGGTTTGTTGGGGCCAATTTTTCCCCCTTCAATGTTGATGATTATCTATGGGGTAGTCGCTGTACAACCCATAGCGCCCTTATTTATTGCCGGTATTTTGCCTGGCATAGCTATTTTTTTGGCTTTGTGCTTTGTGGTGTTTATTTACACTTTGAAAAGTGACAAGGTGCCTACTACGAAGCCATCCTCAGAGCACAGACAAGCTGTTATAAAAACGCTTTTAGATGGTATTTTGCCAGCCTTAATTCCAGTAGTGGTAGTAGTAGGGATATCGGCTGGTGTAATGACACCAACCGAAGCAGGAGCAGTTGCCTCTCTAATTGCTTTTCTACTTTGTTTTATTTATAGAGAAATAAAAATTCGTGACTTATACGAGATATTTCTGTCTGTTTGTGTATTGACCGCAACTATCAGCATATTAATTTCTGTGGCGACTTTTCTAAGTTGGGTGTTGGCCTTTGAAGGTATCCCTGACCGCTTAGTTGCAGCTATTACAGCTATTACCGAATCACCTTTTGTGTTTATGCTATTAGTAATCGGTCTCATGATTTTTTTAGGCTTGTTCTTAGAAAGTATTAGTGTACTAATCGTTTTAGTACCTATCTTGATGCCCGTAGTTACACAACTTGGCATAGATCCTATTCAATTTGGGGTGATTTGTGCAGTTGCGACCACAATAGGTGTTATTACGCCTCCAGTAGGACCCGGCTTATTTGTAGTAATGGGGCAAACTAATGTAAAAATGGCTTCTCTAGTGCGCTCAGTCTTTCCTTTTTTACTAGCGGTATGTGCGGTATTAGTATTGACTGCTGCAGTACCTGAACTTTCCACTTGGCTCCCCGCAAAAGTTGTGAAATAAAAAAAGCCCCTAGGTGCAACCTAGGGGCAAATCACCGACAAGCGGCCACGCAATTATTGAGTTTTCTTAAGCTCTAAACGCCACTGATGCAAGAGCGGCTCGGTGTAGCCATTTGGTTGTTCTAAGCCTTTGAAAATTAAGTCTCGTGCCGCTTTGTATGCGTACGACGTATCAAAGTGCCCAGCCATGGGTTGGTAAAGCGAATCTCCTGCGTTTTGACCATCAACAATGGCGGCCATGCGCTGTAGGCTTTCATCGACTTGGTCTGCGGTAATCACACCATGCAGCAACCAGTTAGCAATGTGCTGACTGGAAAT
Source organism: Paenalcaligenes hominis (assembly GCF_011927625.1). Classification (GTDB taxonomy): domain Bacteria; phylum Pseudomonadota; class Gammaproteobacteria; order Burkholderiales; family Burkholderiaceae_B; genus Paenalcaligenes; species Paenalcaligenes hominis. The sequence continues at coordinate 111,465 of NZ_JAATIZ010000003.1, read as the reverse complement.
TCGTAAGGTGGCACGATCTTCCATCAAGCCTACGTTATGAATATCTGGCACTTTTGAGCAACCAACGCCCTGATCAATCCAGCGTACTACATAGCCTAAAATGCCTTGTACGTTGTTATCGAGTTCTTGTTTGATTTCCTCGGCGCTCCAGTTTGTCTGAGTGGCGACAGGAATCGTTAAGATCTCATCCAAGACTTCAACGTGCTCTTGCTCTAGGCCTTTTTGAATGGCTTGTACATCAAGTTGATGGTAGTGCAAAGCATGGAGAGTAGCAGCCGTAGGAGAGGGGACCCAAGCGGTATTACCCCCAGCCTGTAAGTGACTAATCTTTTGTTCTAACATAGCTGCCATCAGGTCTGGCATGGCCCACATGCCTTTACCAATTTGTGCTTTGCCCCGCAAGCCACATGCTAAACCCACTTGAACGTTATTGCGCTCATAGGCTGGTAGCCACGATAAATTGCGCATCTCGTTTTTACGAACCACAGGCCCTGCATGCATGCATGAGTGAATTTCATCGCCCGTGCGATCCAAGAAACCGGTATTGATAAAAGCGACGCGCTCGTTGGCCGCTGCAATAGAGGCTTTAAGGTTAATGGAGGTGCGGCGCTCCTCATCCATAATGCCCATTTTTAGAGTGTTGCGGGGCAGCTTTAGCAGGTCCTCGGTGCGCGCAAAAAGCGTGTCAGCAAAGGCAGCTTCTTCGGGACCGTGCATTTTGGGCTTAACAATGTAAATAGAACCTTTTTGCGAGTTAAGCTTAAGATCTAAGTCACGTTTGGCAATTAAACTAGTCACGACGGCATCTAAAATGCCCTCAGGAATTTCTTGGCCGTGTTGGTCCAAAATAGCCGGATTGGTCATTAAGTGACCTACGTTACGGATAAACATCAACGAACGGCCGGGCAGTTTTTGAGTTTGCCCGTTAAGGTCTGTGTACTCGCGGTCTGCATTCAGTTTGCGTGTAAACGTGTGCTCGCCTTTTTGAATGGTTTCCGTTAGGGTGCCAGTAACAAGACCGAGCCAGTTGCGATACGCATGGGTTTTATCGGCAGCGTCAACAGTAGCCACCGAGTCTTCGCAGTCCATAATGGTGGTAACGGCGGACTCAAGCAGCACATCTTTGACCCCAGCAGGGTCGGTTTTTCCTATCGCGTCGCTGGGGTCAATTTGGATTTCAAAGTGCAAGCCATGATGTTTGAAAATCAAGGCTTCAGGCTGGTCGGCTGAGCCTCTGTAGCCAAGTAAAGCAGCAGGGTCTTGTAATCGAGCCAGTTGGCCGTTTTCTAGGCTAACAACTAGCTCATTACCTTGAATTGCATAATGGGTGCTTTGGTTGTGTGAGCCCTCTGTCAAAGGAATGCTTTGGTCTAAAAAGTTGCGTGCGAACTCAATGACGCGTTGGCCACGCACAGGGTTGTATTGCGCGGTTTTTTCAGCGCCATTGTCTTCGCTAATGGCATCGGTGCCATATAACGCATCGTAGAGGCTGCCCCAGCGTGCATTGGCGGCGTTCAAAGCATACCGTGCATTCGTAATGGGTACGACTAACTGGGGGCCCGCTTGGTCGGTAATCGCAGAGTCAACATGAGTAGTGTTTACCTTAACCGTTTCAGGGGCATCAACCAGATAACCAATTTTTTTCAAAAAAGCTTTATAAGCTGGCATGTCGCTGATAGGGCCCGGGTTGGCTTTGTGCCAGTCATCTAGCTGAGCTTGAAGTTGATCGCGTTTGGCTAATAGGGCGTGGTTTTGAGGCGCGAGGTCATGAACCAGTTCACTGAACCCAGCCCAAAAAGCTTCGGCGTCTAAACCAGAGTCAACGAGGGCTTCATTTTGAATAAACTGGTAGAGCTCGTTATCGACTTGGAGGTGATGGCATTGCGTACGGTTTGTCATGGTTTGCCTTTCTCATTTATAAATAATTAATCGGTGTTGTTATGCTTTTTTTATATTTATTATGACAAGCTAAAGCAAAGGGCTGAATACCTATTTAGGTTGCTTTAGAACATACTTTTAGTATCGAGTGAAGTTTAAATTTTTAAAAAATAGAACTTTTTGTTTTATATATCTGTGTTTTTATAGGTTTGCACATAAAAAGGATAGTATATGCAGGAGCTAAACGAAAAAGAGAGCATGGTTTGCTTACCACCCGCTATTCCTTACGAAGGGTTTATGGACGCAACGGCTGCCACAGAGCGATTAATGGAGATCTATTTCAGAAACACAGCCTATATTCGAGAGCAGTTTCTTGCTTGTATAAAACAGGGCTTTCCAGAAAATAAACGTTTTAGGGCGTGTTACCCAGCCATACGCATTCGGGTCAGCACCTACCAAGAGGTAGACAGTCGGTTGTCTTATGGTCACGTTGTTGAGCCAGGTTTATACGCTACCACTGTGACCCAACCCGATTTGTTTTTCGAATATTTTGTTGAGCAAATAGGTTTGCTGATTAAAAACCATGGCGTAGCGGTAGAGGTGGGCGAGTCTAGCCAACCGATTCCTTTGCATTTTTGCTTGGGGGAAAAAGAAGGCCAAAAGATGCATTATTCGGACTCGACTGGGCATACCTTACGCGATCATTTTGATGTACCGGATTTGGCCTATATGGATGATGCCATTGTCAATGGAACGTGGCAGGCCAAAGAAAGCGAAGCCTTGCCGCTTGCGCCTTTTACTGCCCCACGGGTGGACTATTCTCTGCATCGATTACGCCACTACACCGCTACACAGCCCGCCCATTTTCAAAACTATGTATTGTTTACTAACTATCAGTTTTATGTGGATGAGTTTTGTGAGTGGGCCAAGCAAATGTTGGCTGAAGGCAAAGGGGGCTACACCGCACTGGTAGAGCCAGGGAGCGTGGTCACGGATACGGCCGGAAATATTTCAGGGGCATCACCGAATCGTTTGCCGCAAATGCCCTCCTACCATTTATTGCGTGAAAACCACAGTGGCATCACCTTAATCAACATCGGGGTTGGCCCATCAAATGCTAAAACCATTACGGATCATATTGCCGTATTGCGTCCCTCCGCTTGGATTATGGTGGGGCATTGTGCTGGTTTACGCACTACGCAGCGCTTGGGGGATTATGTGTTGGCGCATGGCTATGTGCGTGATGACAAAGTGCTAGATGCAGATTTACCCACTTGGGTACCTATTCCTCCTTTGGCTGAAATTCAAGTTGCGCTCGAGCAAGCCGTCGCTGACATTTCAGGCTTAGATGGGTGGGAGCTAAAAAAGATCATGCGTACAGGCACGGTGGCGTCAATTGACAATAGAAATTGGGAGCTGCGGGATCACAGCGAGCCAGTGCAACGACTATCTCAATCTCGCGCTATTGCGTTAGATATGGAGTCAGCCACGATTGCGGCCAATGGATTTAGGTTTAGGGTGCCCTACGGCACCTTATTATGTGTGTCCGATAAGCCGTTACATGGGGAATTAAAACTACCTGGTATGGCAAATGCATTTTATAGCACTCAAGTCGGGCAACACTTGCATATAGGGATTAGGGCCTTAGAACTCGTGCGTGATATGCCGCCAGAACGATTGCATTCAAGAAAACTACGTAGTTTTATTGAGACCGCATTCCAATAAGCCATGAACAACAAAAAAGCCCCGTTTTCGCTAGAAAACGGGGCTTTTGCATAGGCGGTTTGTTTTTTTACGTAAAGTGTAAAATTATCAAGCGTCTGGTTGCTCTTCGGCGAGGGCTTTGCGCAACTCTTTACGTAATTCTTTACGTATAGTTTTCTTAATCCATTTTTTTAGCTTGGCTTTTTTCTTTTGTTTTTTGGTTTTTTTAGGCAAGGCAAGCATAGTACCACGACAAGACGGCGCCCCACACAAGCAAGCATACTGCTCGCGCAGGGTTTTGGTGATCTTGTCATCAATGGTTAAAGCATAGTCATACAGCAGTTCCTCTCCGGCCTCAAGATCACGCAGCGCCACGATAAAGACACGATCGCCTTGCTCATTTTCATGGCCTTCGCAATTTGGCTCACACGAATGGTTAATGAACCGTGAGTCATTACCCTCTTGGCCTCCATCAATGATCATGCCGCTGCTGATGGCAAAAAAGAACGTATGAAAGGGGTCATTAGGATCAGTGGGCTCTTGGGCGTCCGCTTCTTCGGGGGTGAGGTGTACGCCCTCGTACTCCAAAATGTAGGTTCCCTTTGGAATAAAACGTTTAGCAAAGACGCCGTTCCCATGTAAGTTAGAACGGCGCACTTCGTGCCAAGGGCCTGAGCTGTGTGTTTGGCTCATGGGTGTCCTTTATGATGAGGTGGTAGAAGAAGTTTTCTTTGCCGCCTTTTTCGCGGCTTTTTTCGCCGCTGTTTTGGTGGTTTTCTTTGCTGCCTTGGTCGCTTTAGCGGCTTTTTTTGCTACTTTTTTGGTAGCTTTTTTCGCCGATTTTGTTGCCTTGGGCTCGAATTCAAAAGCCACTTTGCCCTTGTTGTCGCGCGTTAAAAAAGCTTTAAATTTGCGATTAGTTCGGTTGGAGACAAAGTTTTCAAGTAAATCGGTTTTGCCATCTACAAGCAGCTTTTGCATTTGCTCGCGGTCGATCTCTTGTTGCAATATGACTTTGTTGCTGCGGAAGTCACAGTCTTTATTTGGCCCCACGGCTTTTTCACAAACGTAACGAATCCCGTGTTCAAACACAGCGCTTTGGCATTTAGGGCAAGGGCCGACCGGCGTTTGGCCGCTAAAGTCGACCTCCTCATCGTCTTCGTCGTCATTTTGGCCAAAATCAAACTCCAGCTTGTTTTCAGCGTTAATGCGGAGGATCGCGGCAAAAGGGCGCCCCATTTTGCTAATAAAGCCGGTTAATGGCCCAATAGTGCGGTGCTCTAGCAGTTCTTCTACCTCTGGGATTTCTAATGTTTTACCACCAGGGTGCTTGCCAATAGAGAACTCACACGCGGTACAAGCATAACGACGATAGTTTTCTTTGACTACTCCTCCACAGACCGGACAAGGAGTCTGTAGAGTAACGTAGTCGCCAGGCACCGTGTCACGTTCGTATTCTTTAGCACGACGAACGATGGTGTCAGTCATGCTTTGAATTTTGGACATAAAGGCCTCGCGTTCGAGCTGGCCTTGTTCAATTTGTTTGAGACGGTGTTCCCACTCGCCGGTAAGCTCGGGCGAGGTGAGTTCGTGGACCCCTAAACCCGACAACAAGGTCATGAGTTGCTTGGCTTTAGCAGTAGGCAATAACTCGCGTCCTTCGCGACGTAGATACCCCTCGTTAAGCAAGCCCTCGATAATGGCTGCACGCGTTGCTGGGGTACCTAGACCACGCTCTGACATCGCCTCTCGCAGCGCATCGTCATCAACGAGTTTTCCGGCGCCTTCCATGGCTGATAGTAAGGTGGCCTCGGTAAAGCGCGCAGGAGGCTTGGTGGCTAGCGCGCGCGCCTCGACCTCATCGGTGCTGACGGTTTCGTTTTGACTCACAGGAATTAGGCTGTCATCGCCTTGTTGCGCCTCACGACCATAAATGCTTAACCAGCCCGGGTTCACTAATACCTTGCCCTCGGTTTTGAAGTGATGCGCTCCCACCTGAGTAATACGTGTGGTGACTCTAAACTCGGCAGCGGGGAAGAACATCGCTAAAAAGCGTCGTGTGATTAATTCGTAAATTTTGAATTCGGCATCACTGAGTTCACGCGGTATTTGCAGCGTAGGAATGATGGCAAAGTGATCAGATACTTTTTTATCATCAAAAATACGGCGGTTGGGTTTCACCCAGCTTTGCGCTACGACCTGCTGAGCAAAAGGTTGTACGCTGGCACACGCGGGGGTTTCTGCTCCGGCTAAGGCTTGCATCGTGTCTTTGACTGTTTGCAAATAGTCTTCGGGCAAATAGCGCGAGTCAGTACGTGGATAAGTTAAGGCTTTATGACGCTCGTACAGGGCTTGAGCAAGTGATAGTGTGGTTTTCGCTGAAAAACCAAAACGTGAGTTTGCCTCGCGTTGCAGCGTCGTTAAATCAAATAGGGCTGGCGATTGTTGTTTAGACGGTTTGGATTCTTCGGTAACACTGCCTGGCTGGTGGGCACATGCTTGCACGATGGCTTCGGCCTCGGCAGCAGTCCAAACACGCGAGTCACGTTTTTCGGCATCCTCTTCGTCTTTTTTGAATTGGGGATTGAACCACCGACCGCTGTAGGAGCCGGCTTCGGCGCCAAAATCGGCATGCACCTCCCAGTAATCACGTGACACAAACTGACGAATGGCTTCTTCACGCTCGTGCACAATGGTTAGGGTAGGGGTTTGCACACGGCCTACTGGTGTTTTGAAAAAACCACCGTCTTTGCTGTTAAAAGCGGTCATGGCACGCGTGCCATTGATGCCAACCAACCAGTCCGCTTCGGCGCGCGAGCGAGCCGCTGCCTCTAGGGGCTTGAGCTCGTCATCATCACGCAAATTATTAAACGCCTCGCGAATGGCTTCGCGGGTCATGGAGCGAAGCCACAACCGTTTTACGGGTTTGTTAACTTTCGCAAACTGCATAATATAGCGGAAGATCAATTCCCCTTCACGTCCGGCATCACAGGCGTTGATGACGGCGCTGACGTCTTTACGCTTAAGCAGTTTTACTAAAAGCTTGAGGCGTTCTGCTGATTTTTTATCCGATGGGTTCAGCTCAAACTGATCGGGAATGACAGGTAGGTGTGTAAAACTCCATTTACCTCGCACTGGGTCATTAGGAGCGATTAAACTAAGCAAGTGGCCGATACTGGCGGCAAGCACAAAGTTTTCGCTTTCAAAAAAATCCCCTTCACGGGTGAAGCCGCCTAAGGCTCTAGAAATATCTAGGGCTACAGAGGGTTTTTCGGCAATGATTAGAGTTTTAGTCATGTAGTGTACCGTCATAGCAAGTCTGCGTTCTTAGCGCAGATCATACGAGGGGTAAGAGGCTTTATGCAAGTAAAAGGGTTAAATCCATCCATTCTTGGCCTGCCAAGCTGGTCTCAGTTTTTACAGCGTAGTGCAATGATTGTTGCCACCTTGCTGTTAGGCAGTGCGCTGATTATGGCGGTGGCTGCTAACTGGCTTAGCTGGCCCAAAGCGGGGCGTGTTGCTTTATTAGAGGTCACTGTAGCCGTATTCGTGCTCAGTGCCGGGTGGCTGGCGTGGCACCGTCCAGAACCGTATCGGTCAGCGTATAGCTTATCAAGCCTAATCCATGTATTAGCAGCCATCTCTGTCGGCGGATTATTGGCTCTGATAGGGCAGAGTTATCAAACCGGAGCCGATCCTTGGCAGCTGTTTGCGCTGTGGGCGCTCTTGCTAGTGCCATGGGCTTTTGGGCTTGGTTCCTTATTTATCATACTGCTTGTCATGCTTTTGACAAACCTGGCTCTGTTTTTGTATATGGATGAGACCTATGGTTTGAACTGGTATCGTTGGTATGCCGTGCATTGGGTGGGCTTTTTCTTTGTGCTCTTAAATCTTTTTTGGTTAGGGGTGAGCCGTATTTTTTCACCGCGTATGGATGACCCCCACCAATTGATTTTTAGACTGAGCTTGCTTTTGGTTGTGGGCAGCACAGTGGTGTGGTGCATGACACAGAACTCCTACCGTTGGGAGTTTTTAACAGTGGCCACGCTGCTGTGGGGAGTCAGCAGTTATCTTAGTCGTCAACGCCGCGCCTTATGGAGCCTAGCACTTTTTTACTCTGCTTTTTTTGTATCATTTTTGGGTTGGCTGATTGAGACGTTTACGCAAAGTGACTGGGTACTCGAGCTGCTATTTTTGCCCATGTTGATTCTTGCGGGCGTATTAATTCGTGATTTACGCCAACAGTGGCAACACAGCCTAGCGCAAAATACCGAGTCAGCGTCACAGGACGAGTCATTGGTTTCCTTGTTGAAACGGGGGCGTGAGCCTTGGTTTTTACGAGGTTTTGTGCTTTTGGCGCAAGCTATCGTAGTGGTCTTATTTGCTTGGCTATTACTGGGCGCGTGGAGCATTGACCCGACTCTTTTGGCGTATGGGTTTATCCCTGTGGCCTTTGTGGTGATGGGGGTATTGTTACGTCGCCCTCAAGCCGCAGTGTGGCTGCGGGACTTACCTTTGTTTTTATATCTAAGCTGTTGCGTATTCATGGGGCTTGTTTTGGTCGAGAACCCAAGCAGTACCGTGTTTTGGGTGGTAGCGTTCTCGCTGTTATCGGCCATGTTGTATGGAGTCAGCCAAGACAATTATTTAGTACGATTAAGCTGCGCTGTGGCCATCTGGGGGTTCGCGCTTTACGGCCTAATGTGGTATTTGGACTTAGTATGGTGGGGGCAAGATGCCATTATTTTTTGGTTGTTAGTCAGCGCCTGGGTGCTTTGCAGCGTGGCGTTATTACTGCAGCCCGCTTGGTTACCTGCGGTGCAATCCTTGTGGTGGGCCACGTTATTTTGGTTGATTCTTAGCATTTTTTCCATCGAGGCGGTTGCACCAGGCTTTAATCAAGCGGTGGCCTGGTGGGTACCTGTTTGTGTGGGGCTAAGCCTCTACCGTACTCAATCCACACTATTTTGTGTAATGGTGATGGCAGCTAGCGCCGTACTCAGTGTCTATTGGTTGCCACAAGCCCCTATGGCTAATCTTGCGCTCAGCCTTTGGGTAATCAGCTACGTCTGGAAACAGAACCGCCTGTTTTGGTTTGCGTTAGTTTTATTTGCCGCGGCATTAGGTCTTCATTACTACCAGCTTTCTTTACCCTTAACAGTGAAAGCGTGGGATTTAGCTCGAGGTGGGGCGTTACTCGCCATTGGCGCGGGGGTATTAGTTTTTAATGTGCGTTCCGAACAAGCGGGTCAGGCAGAGACGCCGGCAGCGCCAACGCTAACGCCATCGCGATGGAGTACTTGGTTTTTATACGGAGGCTGGCTGCTTATTATGGCAGTGACTGTCACGGATGTGGTGCGCAAAGAGCAGTTATTAGCTAAAGGGGAAACCGTTATTTTAGCGCTTGCCCCAGTGGATCCACGCTCACTGATGCAAGGGGATTACATGGCCTTGCGCTTTGCTCTAAGTGACCAGGTAAGCGAAGTCCTTATGCTAGAGAATGAGGATGTGACAGCTACACGGGTGGTTGCCTATGTGCAGCCATACCCTCAGGCCGCTGCGCAGCTTGTAGGCCTTGAAAACTCGCTTAACGGCGATGTGTGGACGTGGGATGCAGCACAGTCGACATGGGTACGCTCTACATCGACCGAGCACCTTCCTGAACAAGCCGTGCCATTGCGTTTACAGTATCAGTATGGCAATTGGTTACCGAACGGAGTCGATGCGTGGTTTTTTCCTGAAGGCAAAGCCGAGATCTATGAGGACGCACGTTTTGGGGTGTTTAAGGTAAATAAACAGGCTGATGCCTTGCTGTATGAGCTATTAGACGAGCAAGCTCAACCGTTTTAGTTTGTTTTAGAACGCACTAGAGCGGCAAGGCTGCCGCTCTAGTGGAATAAGTAGAAATTAATGGGACCAGCGTTCTTCGTCGTCGGTGATTAACTCTTCAAAAATTAAATGGTCGATTTCTGCTTCGTGGTTCCATAACACCATTAAGGCAACGATCTTAATTTTGGTTAACGAAACCGGCGACTCATTAAGCGCTTGGGCGCGCTCGATAATGACCTCGCGTAACGCGGGGGGTAGCACACCAGAATTGTCTAGAAAACAAATAAAACCGATGGCTTCTTGGCCTAGGGTTTGGTGTTCGTACTCGGTAAAAATGCGTGTGCTCTGGGCATGACGCGGTTCGTTCAGTGGCTCGTGCAATGCAGCGGACTCACTGAGACCATGTAACCAGCTTAAGGCTTCGCTAATTTCCTCGTCTTCAAAGCCGACAGCAGCCAGTTTGTGGGCCAAAACCTCTGCTTTGGGGCAAGCTTGAGGGGTATAGTAGGTTTCAAACAAGTAAACCAAAATATCAAACATGAATGTATTACCATCAAAAAAATACACGGCCAACCGATGACCCTACCAATGGTTTAGTCAACTTTACGCTGATTTAGGCCGTGGTGCAAATTTAGCTAGGGTCTTTTTCGATGGCTAATAGCGCTGCCCCTTCAGTGACTTGATCGTTGGAGTTAAAAAACAACTCTGTAACAACCCCCCCATAAGGAGCGGTAATGGAATGCTCCATTTTCATCGCTTCTAATACGAGCAGAAGTTGTCCTGCCGCAACGGTGTCCCCCGGTGCAACGGCCACGGATAATACCTTGCCAGGCATCGGTGCGCTGAGACCGCCGCCTTGGTCTTCACTTTCAAGCTCAGTTAATGCAAGAGGGTCCTGATAGTGAAGGTAGAGCTGGTCTTGTGAAGTACGAATCTCGAACTGTGGAGAGTGACCGTAGATGTAGGCTTGTTTTTTATGGTCACCCCACACGACGTTCAGCTCCAGTGTGCCATTAGCTAAGCGTTGAGCTTGCCAGCGCAGCGTAGCAGACTCGCCTTCGTGCTGCATAAGCCATGTGTTGTGCTCGCGTTGAAGCTGTACGGTGTAGGGTCGTCCATCGACCTCGAATACAAAAGTACGATCCAGCAGATCGTTCTGACGCCAGTAATCGTTCACTGCCCAGGGGTCGGCTGCCAAGGGGGTCTGCTCGCTATGAGAAAGACCAAAGCCATGCAATATAGCAGCGAGGCCAATGGCTAAATGGTGGCCTGACACAGTAGTGGAGGTTGGGAACAAGTGCGAGTGACGTCGCTCAATAAAACCAGTATCGACGTCTCCGGCTTGAAATGCCGCATCACTAGCCAACCGATATAAGAAATGCAGGTTAGTGTGTAGCCCTGAAATATAAGACTTGGCTAGCACTTGGCGCAGGCTTTGCAGAGCAGCGGCGCGCGTTGGCCCATGCACAATGACTTTGGCAATCATGGGGTCATAAAAAGGGCTAATACTGTCGCCTTCCCGAATGCCACTGTCAACCCGAACGGCAGCGCGCGTAAAACTTTGGTGCTCGGGCCACACGAGTTTTTCAATGCGTCCTATAGAGGGCAAAAATTGGTTTTCTGGGTTTTCGGCGTAAATGCGTGCCTCGAAGGCATGACCCGTGATGTGTAAGTCATTTTGTTGTACGGGCAAGGGCTGTCCGGCAGCAACACGCAGCTGCCATTCAACTAGGTCATGACCTGTAATCAGTTCTGTAATGGGATGCTCGACTTGGAGACGCGTATTCATCTCCATAAAGAAGAACGCGTCGCCTTCGCAGATGAACTCTACCGTTCCTGCACCGACATAATTGACGGCTTGGGCCGCGGCAACAGCCGCAGCGCCCATGGCGGCACGGCGTTCGGGCGTCATGCCGGGAGCAGGAGCTTCTTCGATGACTTTCTGGTGGCGACGTTGCACTGAGCAATCACGCTCAAACAAATGCACTGTTTGACCTTGTTGGTCTGCAAAAACTTGTATTTCAATATGGCGGGGTTTTTGTAAGTAACGTTCGATGAGCACATGGTCATCGCTAAAGCTACTTTTGGCTTCGCGTTTGCATGAGGATAAGGCCTCTAGGAATTGCTCGGGCTTTTCCACGATGCGCATGCCTTTACCACCGCCGCCAGCGCTGGCTTTAATGAGCACGGGATAGCCCATGGCATCGGCTTCAGCTTGCAAAAAGGCTGGGTCTTGATTGTTGCCATGGTAGCCTGGCACCAGCGGCACGTGAGCGGCTTCCATGAGCGCTTTGGCCGCCGACTTGTTTCCCATAGCGGTAATGGAAGCGGCAGAGGGGCCAATAAACACAATATTGTTGTCGGCACACGCCTGCGCAAACTGAGCATTTTCTGCTAGAAACCCATAGCCGGGATGAATGGCCTGCGCCCCCGTGCGTTTAGCTGCAGCAATAATGGCATCAATATTCAAATAACTGTGTTGAGGTTCGGCCTCTCCAACCCAGATAGCCTCATCGCCCGCTTGGACATGCAAGGCTTCTGCGTCTGCGCTGGAGTAAATCATGATGGTACGAATACCCAAACGCTGGCACGTGGCAGCGATACGGCAGGCAATTTCGCCGCGGTTAGCAATTAAAACGGTATCAAACATGGTGGTAGGCTCCCGATTACATACGGAACACACCGAAGTGCGTGTCTTCGATGGGGGCGTTCAAGGTGGCAGATAAAGCTAACGCAAGCACACGTCGAGTTTGGGCTGGCTCGATAATGCCATCGTCCCATAAACGTGCTGAGGCATAGTAGGGGCTGCCTTCGTGTTCGTATTGATCTCGTATTGGCTGCTTAAAGGCTTCTTCCTCTGCGGCTGACCAGGGTTGGCCCGACTTTTCAAAGTTGTCACGGCGGATAGTGGCCAGAACGCTAGCGGCTTGCTCGCCTCCCATGACTGAAATGCGTGCATTAGGCCACATGAAGAGCAGGCGAGGGTCGTAAGCTCGACCACACATACCGTAATTCCCCGCCCCAAAAGAGCCACCAATAATAACGGTAAGTTTAGGCACGGCTGCAGTAGACACAGCAGTTACCATTTTGGCGCCATGGCGAGCGATGCCTTCGTTTTCGTATTTTTTGCCCACCATAAAGCCACTGATGTTTTGCAGAAACAACAGAGGAATTTTGCGCTGACAACACAGCTCAATAAAGTGCGTGCCTTTTTGCGCTGCCTCGGAAAATAACACCCCGTTATTGGCCACAATGCCAATCGGCATACCATGTAAATGAGCAAAACCAGTGACTAAGGTTGTGCCAAAACGGGCTTTAAATTCCTCGAACTCAGACCCATCCACCAAGCGCGCAATGACTTCGCGTACATCGTAGGGTTTACGCGTGTCATTGGGAATAATGCCATTGAGCTCAGCGGGATCATAAAGCGGTTCTTTAACGGCTTTAAGGGGCCAGGGAAACTGTTTTTGATGCGTTAAGCGACTGACGGCTTCGCGGACTAGCTGCAGCGCATGGTCGTCGTTTTCCGCTAAATGGTCGGCAACGCCAGAAAGTCGTGTATGGACATCGCCGCCGCCTAAGTCTTCCGCACTGACTTCTTCGCCCGTCGCCGCTTTAACCAAGGGCGGACCGGCTAGAAAAATGGTGCCTTGGTCGCGCACAATAATGGACTCATCGCTCATGGCAGGCACATATGCCCCCCCAGCCGTACACGAACCCATTACAGCAGCAATTTGCGCAATACCTTGGGCTGACATGTTGGCTTGATTAAAGAAAATACGGCCAAAGTGATCGCGGTCGGGAAAGACCTCGTCCTGATTGGGGAGATTGGCGCCGCCTGAGTCCACTAAGTACACACAAGGTAAGCGGTTTTTTTGGGCTATTTCTTGGGCGCGTAGGTGCTTTTTTACCGTCATGGGGTAGTAGGTGCCCCCTTTGACGGTGGCATCGTTGCACACAATCATGCATTCCTTGCCATGGATACGACCGATACCTGTAATCACCCCCGCACCAGGAGCCTCGTTGTTATAGAGATTGTAGGCGGCTAGAGGGGAAAGCTCTAGAAATGGACTGCCTGGGTCCAATACGCGTTCCACGCGTTCGCGAGGTAGTAGTTTGCCACGAGATTGATGGCGCTCGCGTGCTTGTGGACTGCCTCCTTGGGCGATTTCCTGACGGATATGGCGTAGCTCTTGGATAAGCGCTGCCATAGATTGTGCGTTATCTTTGAACCCCTCAGAACGCGGTTGGATTTTACTTTTCAGTATGCTCATGTCTGTGTTGCCACCCCATTTAATTCTATTTTGTACCGACAGGCTTGTGGCCTGTCGGGTCTATGACACAGAGCGTCAACCTAGAGTTAGTCGACGAGTTCTACGGCTAAAGCGACGGCTTCGCCGCCACCAATACATAGCGAAGCTATGCCACGCTTGCCGCCGGTTTGCTGCAGTGCGTTGATGAGTGTTGCCACTAAACGCGCCCCTGAGGCCCCAATGGGGTGACCCAACGCAGTGGCTCCGCCGTAAATATTGACTTTATCGTGAGGAATATTGAGCTCTTTCATGGCGGCCATGGTGACCACAGCAAAGGCTTCGTTAATTTCAAATAGATCCACGTCAGCTACTGTCCAGCCGAGTTTGTCTAAGAGCGTTTGCATGGCGCCGACAGGGGCGGTGGTGAACCACTCTGGCTCGTGTGCAAATTGCGTGTGACCCACGATCTTAGCGATCGGCTTGAGTTGGTTGGCATCGGCCACAGATTGCAAGGTGATGACCAAAGCCGCCGCACCATCTGAAATCGAGGACGCGTTGGCCGCAGTAATTGTGCCGTCTTTTTTAAAAGCGGGGCGCAAGCTTGGGATTTTTTCGGGCATCGCGCGTGTGGGGGCTTCGTCTGTGTCCACCACGGTATCGCCTTTACGGCCGCTGATCGTCACCGGTGCAATTTCTGCTTTGAAATGCCCTTTTTCTGTGGCTTCGCGGGCGCGTCGTAAAGATTCCAAGGCAAATGCATCTTGCTCTTCGCGCGTAAAAGCATATTTTTCAGCACAGCTTTCCGCTAACACACCCATCGCCGTGCCTTGATATGCGTCTTCGAGACCGTCTAATGCCATATGGTCATACACGGTGGAGTGACCGTAGCGATAGCCTTGACGCCCTTTTAGCAACAAATAAGGGGCGTTACTCATGCTTTCTTGGCCGCCCGCTACTACGATTTGAGCACTGCCAGCTTTAAGCATGTCGTGAGCAAGCATGGCAGCTTTTAGGCCCGAACCACACACTTTATGTACGGTAGTACATGGGGCATTGGCGGGTAAGCCAGCACCAATGGCGGCTTGGCGTGCAGGGGCTTGACCTTGGCCGGCTTGAAGCACGTTACCCATTAACACCTCGTCAACCAGCTCGGGGCTAACGGCAGCACGCTCTAATGCCGCCTTGATAGCAACAGCACCTAACTCGTGAGCCGCGAGACCGGAGAGACTGCCGGTCATTGCACCCATCGGGGTACGGACAGCAGACAGAATGACAACAGGATCTGACATGTTTGACTCCTAATGCGGTAAATCCGTAAGGGATTGGTCTACCCGACGGTGGGGCAGACGTTTGGTTAAATCATAAGGGTAAATATTTTCTAGGCGACCTTGAATGACTCGCTGTTTGCATTGGTTCCACCAGTCGGCACTAAGTAAATCGGCGTGGTGCTTCATAAAAGCGGTGCGGATTCGTGTGTCACCCAGTAAAAACCAACGAAATTCTTCGGGAAACACATCGTTTGCGGCAATGGGGTACCATGGCTCGCTTGCCATTTCTGCCTCTTCGTTAGGGGCAGGCGGAATAACACGAAAATTCATTTCAGCCATGGTTTGGATTTCATCGTAATCATAAAAAACCAAACGGCCTAAACGGGTGAGCCCAAAGTTTTTATAGAGCATATCCCCTGGAAAAATATTATTTGCAGCGAGCTCTTTGATGGCATCGCCATACTGTTTAATCGCTGCCTCTACGTTGTGCTCGGAAGCACGACTTAGGTATATATTAAGCGGTAACATGCGTCGTTCGATATAAACATGGCGCAAGATAATGAGATCGCCTGTTTCTTCGATCTGAGACCCTACCTCTGTGCGTAACTCTTGTAGCAGCTGCGGTGAAAAGCGGCGTTTAGGCAACGCAACTTGCGAATACTCCCAGGTGTCCGCCATGCGACCAGCACGATCGTGTTTTTTTACCAACAGGTAGCGACTTTTAACGGTGGCGTGATCCATGCCTTTTTTGCGGATGTGATCACGAATCATTTTAAAAACATAGGGATAAGACGGCAACGCGAAAACCGTCATCACCATTCCCTCTATGCCTGGAGCCATTTCAAACTGATCGGAAGAGTGCCCCAGATGATGCAGAAAATCACGATAAAACAGGTTTTTCCCCTGTTTTTGTAGACCAATGGCGTTGTAGAACTCGGCCGCTGATTTGCGTGGTAATAACGATTGCAGAAACTGCACATAGGCCGAAGGCACATCCATATCCACTAAAAAATACGCACGTGTAAAACTGAACAGCGTACTGATGTCATCGATGTTATCTAATAGCGCATCAATTTCAATGTGATTACTAGGCGTATGCGTTAAGGGAATAGAAAACGGGTGAATAGTAGAGTGATTAATGAATCGCCCCACGATATAGGCGCCTTTGTTACGAAAAAACAAGGTGTTTAAGACCTGCACTTGGCAGTCTGGCCCAATACGAAAGCCGGGGTCTTTAGGTAGGCGTTTGCGTAGCTCTTGGACAACACGACGGGCGAGTAAACGCACATCGCTAGGTAGGTCGGCAAAGGGGGCAGCTAAACCAAAATCAGCGATCACACTGGTCAGTGTGGAAATGAGGCCGGACTCGAGCGGATAATACGAGCGGTAAGACGGCAGATCGCTGTCGATGTAACCAGTGGCAATTGCTGGACGTACAAATAAAAAATCATTGTTAAAGTACGTACGAGCTAAGACACGGCACGATACAGAGTTAAAGAACGTTTCAGCACACTCGGGCTGCTTATGCCCAGCTAACGCATGCGCAAACTTCGTTTTTACTTGTTGCCAAAATTGCTGCTGTTCTGGGCTAAGTTGACTGTCATCGGCACTAGGGGTGAGCGTGGTGTTTTTTAAGGTGGGGCGTAAAATAGCCGCGCATTCGCGTACGCGCATGTCGTAATACTCGATACGTTCGCGCGATAAACGCTGAATACCATCCCAATTGCCTGACTCAAACAAGACTTTGGCACGCTGCGCACTGTATCTAAACAGGGCGTAGTGACGGTTGAAGCCTTGGAGAATTAACTGAGCCACATGTTCTGCACTAGGCGTAGGCCGTAAAACGGGTTCAATAACAGAGTGATCAGAGGCAAAAGGAATGGTTTTCATGCGATTTATGAGTTAAGCGGTTTCATTGAAAAGTTCGCGCCCAATTAACATACGGCGAATTTCGCTGGTGCCAGCACCAATCTCATAAAGCTTAGCATCACGCCAGAGGCGGCCGGTGGAAAATTCATTGATATACCCGTTGCCACCTAAGATTTGAATGGCTTCCCCAGCCATCCAGGTGGCTTTTTCAGCGCTGAATAAAATCGCCGCAGCGCAGTCTTTACGCACAGAGCGTAAGTGATCAGAACCGAGGTCGTCTAGGCGTTTGCCAACGGCATAGCACAGCGCGCGACTGGCTTGATGAATCGTATAAAGATCGGCCACTTTGGCTTGAATAAGTTGAAACTCGCCAATGGCTTGGCCAAATTGTTTGCGTTCATGGATATAGGGCGTCACCACCTCCATCACGGCTTGCATAATGCCCAACGGGCCCCCCGCTAAAACGGCGCGCTCATAATCAAGGCCGCTCATTAAAACACGCACACCCCCATTTAATTCTCCTAGGATGTTTTCTTTGGGAACCTTGCAGTTTTCAAATACCAGCTCGCCTGTGTGGCTACCACGCATACCAAGTTTGTCGAGTTTTTGAGCCACGGAAAACCCTTCAAACCCTTTCTCAATAATAAAAGCGGTAATGCCGCGTTGATTCGCTTCGGGATCGGTTTTGGCGTAGACCACTAAGGTGTCGGCATCCGGGCCGTTGGTGATCCACATTTTATGACCATTAAGCACAAAATGATCGCCGTGGTCTTCGGCACGTAGGCGCATGCTGACCACGTCTGAGCCCGCCCCGGTCTCACTCATGGCTAAGGCCCCTATTTGGGTGCCATCAATTAAGCCTGGTAGGTATTTGGCTTTTTGCTCGGCTGTACCGTTGCGATAGATTTGGTTAACACAAAGATTAGAGTGTGCACCGTACGACAGCCCAATCGAGGCGCTAGCACGCGAAATTTCTTCCATGGCAATCATATGAGCCAAGTAGCCCATATTAGCGCCACCGTAGTCATCAGAGACGGTTAAGCCTAGAACACCCAGTTCACCAAGCTTTGGCCAAAGCTGCATGGGGAATTGATCTGAGGCGTCGACTTCCTGAGCCAAAGGAGCAATTTCCTTGTCAGCAAAGTGGCGTACCGTATCGCGCAACATAATCAGCTCTTCGCTGAATTCAAAGTGTAGTCCGGGCAGATTCATAGTCGTCTCCAACCAAAAGGCTGCATGAGTTGAGCCATTGAGAGCTAGCAAAGGATAAGTGAGCTAGGCCTAAGTGTTAATCGGAATGGGTTTGGTTCAGCAGATGTTCACAGTTTTGCTGCTGTACTTCGATTTCTGCTAAGGTCTGTTGTAGGTCTTGAAGCTGGTCTTGCAGTTTAGTTTGGTAATAGGTCAGCACCTTTTGGTAATGCAATAGCTGGGGGTAGGTGCTGCCGGGCCCATCGTACATATCAATAAGGGTACAGATATCGGCCAAACTAAAGCCCATGCGCTTGCCGCGTAATGCAAGTTTTAAACGAGTTCTATCACGGGGGTGGTAGAGCCGCTGTAGGCCAATGCGTTCGGGGCTAAGGATGCCGTGATCCTCGTAATAACGCAGCGTACGTGGGGTAATATCAAACTCTTTTGCTAAATCTGATATTGACCAAGTTCTTTGACTCATAGTGCTTAAAAGTAGTTGACGTTAACGTAAACTAACATGACGAACCTTATCCGACAAGCAGGGAGAATACGGAGATGAAAACAAAGAATAACGTGAGCTACCCCTTAGGCGACGTAAAGCCTGATCCGGGCCAGTTGCAAGCCATCGCTGACGGTGTGTATTGGCTGCGCATGCCCTTGCCTTTTGCGCTTGATCACATCAACCTTTGGTTAATTGAAGATGAGATCGCTGGTCGTAAAGGCTGGACACTGGTGGATACGGGTATTGCTCGTCCCGAAGTACAGCATCTATGGCGACACATTGAGGCTGAACAGTTACAGGGCTTGCCCATTTTGCGGGTGATGGTGACGCACATGCATCCAGACCATGTGGGACTAGCTCAGTGGCTGTGCGAGCGGTGGCAGGCCCCTTTGTTTATGAGCTTAAGTGATTATGCGTTGGCTTGTTTATGGAGCCGTCCGGTCTCTGCAGAGACGCCGCTTGGTGCTACCGGCGGTGAGGCGGCTGCTTTGCATTTTGCGCGACATGGCTTGACTGCACCTGATGCGCAAGCGCAAATAAAACAACGCAGCAGCTATTACAGCGATCTGGTTTTACCCTTACCTGCCCAGTTCAATCGACTTATGCATAATGAGGTGATTCAGATCGGCGGTAGAGCCTGGCGATGTATTGTTGGGCAGGGGCATGCGCCCGAGCATATAGCGCTTTATTGTGCCGAGTTAAATTGCTTAGTGTCAGGTGATATGGTGTTGCCCACCATTTCTACTAATGTAAGTGTCTTTGCTTATGAGCCTGAGGCTAATCCGCTTGCGTTATATTTGGACTCGTTAGGGTATTACTTGGATTTGCCCTCTGATACGCTCGTACTGCCATCACACGGTAAGCCATTCTATGGCTTACATGAACGAGTCCAGTATTTGCATCACCACCATGCAGAACGCCTAACAGAGACACTAGCAGCTTGCCAAGCTCCCGATGGCTGTAGCGCGGCCGATTTAATCCCCGTATTATTTAAACGTCAGTTAGATATGCATCAACTCACTTTTGCTATGGGTGAGGCGATTGCCCACTTGCACTGCCTTTACTTTCAGGGGCAGCTCCAGCGTCAAGTGGACAGTCAAGGGGTGTATAAATTTTATGCCACAATTAGGTAACTCATGAACAAACACCATTTACAAACCGTTTTACAGCATGTCGGTCAGGCAAACTTTGATCCAAACACAGGCGCTGCCCCGGTAGCCATGCCCTCAATGCGTACCAGTACCGTGCGTTTTAAGTCTTTGGCTGATCTCGAGCAAGCGATGAGTAATCAGCATCAGGGCGGTCGTTCCGTAGTTTACGGCCGTGCGGGTATGGACACACATCGCGCCCTCGAGGACGTATTTTGTGAACTCGAAGACGGTAAGCATGCTTTTTTAGTGCCTTCAGGTATGGCCGCTATTAGCTTAGGGGTGTTAAGTTTTGTTGAACACGGTGACCACATTCTGGTCGCTGACAGTGCTTATGCACCGGTGCGCGCCTTAGACAGTGGTTACTTGAAAAAAATAGGCGTCGAGGTTAGTTATTGTGAGCCCACGGTCGAGGCATTTCAGGCCGCGCTACGTTCTAATACCAAGATGCTATATGTCGAGTCACCTGGATCCTTGTTACTGCAGATGCTCGATCTGCCTGCACTCAGTGCATTCGCTAAAGAGCATGGACTTATTACCGTAGCCGACAACACCTGGGGTTCAGGTCTACATTATCAGCCATTGCGTTTAGGTATTGATGTGGCGGTGATTTCAGCCACTAAATACATTGGCGGGCATTCTGACTTTTTAATGGGTGCAGTGGTAACCGCTCGTACTGACTTGGTGGCTCATCTCCAAGAGTGCCATTATGCGTTGGGTTACTCAGTCAGTGCGGATGATGTGTGGTTGGCGCTGCGGGGGGTACGTACCTTGCCGATTCGCATGCGCGAGTCTGCCACCAATGCAATCAAAGTCTGTGAAGCCTTAGCCCAATGGCCTGAGGTGCAGCAAATTTATCATCCAGCATGGCCCAATGACCCAGGTCATGCCCTTTGGTTGCGTGATGCCACCGGCTCTAATGGGGTACTGTCTGTGCAATTAGCGACGGATCCAGAGCGTGCTGTGCGCTTTGTGAATGGCCTGCGTTTGTTTGGTATTGGTTTTTCTTGGGGTGGTTTTGAAAGCTTAGTGCAGTTGGTAGACACCAAAACATTGACGCATCATTCGTATTGGCAAGGGCATACCTCACCCTTAGTGCGTTTGCATATCGGCTTAGAGCAGCCCGAAGATTTAATTGCTGATCTTACCCAGGCTTGGGCTTTGTCAGCCTAAAAAAACAAAAAGCGGCTTTACGAGCCGCTTTGGTGTGAATGCTATCTAAAAAATAGCCTTAGTTGGTTTGACTTTGTTTAATCAATGCCTCTGCTACACGTAGCGTGTCTTCGTAGCTATTGGTATAGGCCGGCGATGTGACGTACTTTCCGCCAATGGCTAGGCTTGGTGTGCCTTGAATCTGATAAAGACGAATTAAATCATTCGCACGATTGGCTTTGGTTTGCACCCCAAATGAATCAAAAGCGCTGTCAAAGTCGGCACCCTCTATACCTTCTGACTCTGCCCACTTACGAATCGCTTTTTTGTCAAAGACGGGACGTTTTTCTTGGTGGATGGCGGCAAAGAGTTTTGGGTGTAGATCAAGGCGATCTAAGGCCTCGAGTACAAAATACGCACGCTGTAAGTCTCCCATGCCAGCATTAAACGCGACGGGCACCCGTTTAAGCACCACATCATCACCCAAAGTAGAGGCCCATTTGTCGACTAAGGGTTCCATGACAGCACAATGAGGGCAGCTATACGCAAAAAACTCGAGCACCTCGACCTTGCCGACGCTATCAGAAGGCACGGCCTGACCTAACGTAACGTAGGAGTTAGGGGCAGGTTCTAGGGCGGAGGCCAGCGGACTAATTAAAACGCTAGCAGCTAAGGTTGCCGTAGCAGCTAAACGACCAAAAAAAGATAAATACGACATAAGTGAGTTCCTGTCTTGCGAGTAGTAAGTCTTTATATGACTAGGGACGTACTACAGAAGTTTCAATTTTTTCTCGCCCCAACACTGAGCGTGCTTTATTCATATCGTCTACACCAGAAAAAGGACCCACGCGTACACGATTAATTGTACCGTCATTATAAGGCGCAGACTGAACAGAGGCATCCATACCTAAAAGCAGAATACGTGCGCGCATGGCCTCAGCATCCTTGGCAGAGCGAAACGCTCCGGCCTGTAAATAATAGGTAGTGGGTGCGACAGCGACCTGCGGTGCTGAAGGCTTAGGAGGAGCTAGAGGCGGTGCTGTAGTGGGAGCCGGAGCCGTATTGGGATTAGGTAATTGTGCAATTAGGCTGCCCAACGAGTCTGGCTCTGGTGTAGTAGGTTGTGGGGTGGTGGGGGCCGGTACCGTAGGAGCGCGTAATGGGCCGAGCTGTTCTGCAATTTGAGCTTCTTTGCCACCAAATAACGGCCCTTCGAGTGCCGGGGCGCTGCCGTACAGCCCCCTATTAGGATCGGGGGCGTGCTGCACATCAGGCAAAAGAATTTGCTCTATTTCACGGCTGGCCTTGTCCATAAAGGGCATAGGCGCTTGAGTAACATACAAGGCAACAGCCACCGCGGCAGCTAATCCAATGACTAGACCAATAACAATGCCGGATACCATGCCGCCGGGCTTTGATTTTGCAGAAGATTTACGTCGGGTGGCCATAGGATTATCACTACATTTTATCGGGAGCGCTAACCCCTAGCTTGGCTAGACCGTTAGCAATAACTTGGGCCGTAGCGGCGGCAAGTGCGGCACGAGCATGTTTTAACTGTGTGTCATCGCCCATAACGCGCTCGCTGTTATACCAGGTGTGGAAGTCAGCAGCGCAGTCACGCAGCCAAAAAGCCACCTGGTGCGGGGCAAGGTCTTTGGCGGCTTGGCTTAGCATAGCGGGGTATTCAGCCAAACGTTGCAACAGCTTGAGCTCGCTAGGTGCGTTTAACAAATTAAAGTCAGCTTGGCTAAGTTGTTCGTGGGTAGCGCCGACCTGACGAAGCACGGAGTGCGTACGGGCATGGGCGTACTGAATGTAGTAGACCGGATTCTCTTCGCTTTTTGATAGGGCTAAATCAATATCAAACACAAACTCAGAGTCAGCACGACGGCTTACTAAGAAAAAGCGGACGGCGTCCAAACCGACCCAATCGACGAGCTCGCGTAACGTCACATAGCTGCCTGCTCGTTTAGAGATTTTGACCTCTTCGCCACCCCGCATGACTTTGACCATGCTATGTAACACATACGCAGGATAGTCGGCAGGAATGCCAAGGTTTAGCCCTTGAAGGCCAGCGCGCACACGCGCAATGGTGCCGTGGTGATCGGTACCTTGAATATTAATGGCGTGCTTAAAACCGCGCTGCCATTTCGACACGTGATACGCGACATCGGGTACAAAATAGGTATAGCCGCCTTCGCGTTTACGCATGACGCGGTCTTTATCGTCTCCGGTATTGAGTTCTGTCGTGCGTAGCCATAGGGCGCCTTCTGATTCATAGGTGTGCCCAGCAGCAGTCAGGGCTGCGACCACGTCGTCAACGCGACCGTCGGTGTACAACGAGCTTTCTAGGTAGTAGTTATCAAAAACAAGATTAAATGCTTTGAGGTCTAGGTCTTGCTCGTTACGTAAATAGGCTACAGCAAAACGGCGAATGTCATCAAGACTGTCGATATTCGCCGTGGCGGTGACAGGGTCGCCATCGGCAGCGGCTACGGTTTTTTTAGCCAAAAAGTCTTTGGCGATTTCAAGAATATAGTCGCCTTTGTAGCCATCAGCAGGAAAATCGGGACTCTCTGGGTCTAGGCCTTTAGCACGGGCTTGGACACTGATGGCGAGATTATCAATTTGATTACCCGCATCGTTGTAATAGAACTCGCGGCTAACGGCATAGCCTTGGCTGCTAAACAGACGGCAAATCGCATCGCCTAAAGCTGCTTGACGCGCATGCCCCACATGCAGAGGCCCTGTGGGGTTGGCCGAGACGAACTCGACCATAAGGGGTTCGGTACTGGCAGACGTGTCGCCAAACTGAGCTCCCTCGGTAAAAATGGGCGCCAACACGGCTTGGTGCGCAGCGTGAGTTAAACGAAAATTAATAAAGCCTGGGCCAGCAATTTCAGCACTTTCAATCAGGGCCTGTGCCGCGCTATCGGCCAAAATATAATCCACAATGCCTTGGGCCAACTCGCGTGGGTTGCGCTTAGCTGGTTTAGCCAGTTGCATCGCCACGTTTGTTGCGACGTCACCATGAGCAGCGACCTTTGGGCGCTCTAGAGTGATAGTAGGCGTCGCGTCGGGAAGGATAGATTGAACCGCAGCCGTTAATAAGGCGCTGAGCTGTTGTTGTTGCTGAGCAAGCATAAG
Organism: Paenalcaligenes hominis; assembly: GCF_011927625.1. Lineage (GTDB taxonomy): Bacteria > Pseudomonadota > Gammaproteobacteria > Burkholderiales > Burkholderiaceae_B > Paenalcaligenes > Paenalcaligenes hominis. Next base: position 87,521 of record NZ_JAATIZ010000003.1, on the reverse strand, counting down.
TATTTTGAGTGAAGATAAGCGAAAATTTAGGGCAGGCCTGGCTTGGTGCACAGGAATGATGCCCACACAATAAGGCTTAATAATAACGTGAAATGCAGGGAAATTCTCTTTTTGGCCGTATTGTCAGTCTGGAGACCAGTTTAAAGTTTGATCTAACCAACGATAGTAAGCCGGCAAGTCGACTTTAGCCCTTTGGTTGTATTGGCGCTCGGAGGGGCTTAGGTCGTAAGAGAGAAAAGCCTTGACCTCTTGGCGCACCCGTCGCCCTAACGTGGGGTGATAGTCTTGCGTATAGCCTACCCCTAAGTCAGGGGTAAAAGCAAAGTCGTGATGTTCCACGGCACGGTCTTGGGACAGTAAGGTGCTTTCGTCGTGTAGGTAACTGTAGTCAGCGCTTGGGGTGGGGTGTGGGCGAAAGCTCAAGCCTTGGGCCTGGGCGTGCCATAAAAGCCATTCCAAACTTATCTGACTTAAGGGAAGTGTATCGGGGGAAGGGTTAGCGTAACCACCCCCCAGATCGCCGTGCGCGCCCACCAAACCAATTTCCTGCCGATTTACCCCAGAGCCCATCAATAAAGCAGGAAAAAGCGCGCGGTATTCGTGCAAAGCAACCGCATGCACCACCCATTGCCAAATAGGCGCCACACTGAATTCATATAAATGATTGCGACTACCTAATAGACCTAATTGCGCCACACTATCTAATAGCCCAATAAACCGCGGTTGAATGCAGGCTTGAACCTGCATTCCATAGGTATCGGTATAACTAAAAAAACCATTTTGACTGTGCTGAATGATTTGGTTCGCAAAATGCCGTCCTAATGCTGCCCCCCGAGAAAACCCAATAATATCGATGGGGATAGGGGCGGTGGCAGGGGGGATAGAGTTCAAGTAGTTGAGTAGGTTTTGCCATTGTTGCTGTATAAGGCGGTCAGCTGAGTACGCCACCATGGCGTCCCATGTGAGCTCATCGGCTTGGCCTGGACCCCCTACATAAAAGCTGGGTTCGGTGGTTTGAGTGTGGAGCTGATGAATCACACCACCACTGCGTTCATCGTAGCGCGTACCATCAAATGCAAACAGCACGAGTCCCCATGGATCCGTGTGGTTAAGGGGTTGCTGATTGGCATACCCATACAGTTGGCTAAATGGGCTGGGGCCTAACGGGTCGGGTTCGAGGTAATGCCCCTGTTGAGGTAGGTAAGTGCGTACGCCGTTCACATGCCACCCCGTGGCGAGATCGTAGTATTGCCCGGCTCGGCGTAAATGTAAGTTGAGATCCCCTTGACTGGATTGCAGCCTGCCAAAGGTGTCGTATTGGGCCGCCCAGCGTAGCTGCTGTTTTTGGTCGCTGATCGTGTGTACTGCGCCGAGGTGATCGCTGTGCATAACTAATAGCTCTCCGGTGGGGTTTAGATCGTAGTCGATTAAGCCCACGGGCTGGTCATGCCAATAGATGTAACGTCTTGAGATAGGGTGAGCCGCATGTACAGGGAGTTTGGCCTCGAAGGGGGCCGTAAACTCGGCCACCAGTTTTTTTTCGTGATAAAGAAAAAACTGTTGGAGCGCCTGTGGATAATGTTGTGTATAAACCCTAAAACCCGCCGAATTATAGCTGTTTTTTTGTACAGTTTTATTGTGCTCAAGTACTACATTTAGTCTACGCATGGGGTTATAACGCAGTATGTAGTGTCGTGATTGATCTTGGTATTGAGTGGCTAAACCGGACGCATCCCGTTGAATTTTGGGTGATGGCATGACAGATGAAGAGGACAAGCTGCCATCGGCATGCCACTGCAAGGAAGTGGTTTCATCACGATGGATTTGGTGCTGCGCATTATATGAAAAAACCCGATGCACAGGAGCAGCCGTTGAGTGAGCGGGGGCGTGAAGACGCTGCGCTGAGATTAGGCCGTGCGGATTTTTAACTAGCAGCTGTTGCCACCATAGGGCGTCGGGGTGGGTATGGCTGAGCCAGTGAAAGCGTGGCGTCGATACCTCTAGGCGCAATAGACCATTACCGTAAGCCAAACCGCCTGCAACGGCCTGGGCGACTAATCGGTGCTGGCCTGCCGTGTTCTGCCAGTAGATACGGTGCAATGTCGAGCCTTTCCATTCGTAATACAAGGCTCCGCCTTCGGGTAGGTGATGTTTACGCAATTGGTGGTTGGCATCGTAATCAAACTGATCCTTGTAATGCCAATGGTGGCGCTGTGTGCTGTGAGGAGGGTAAAAAAAACGGTCTACTTGGCGCTGCTGCAGCTGCCCTGACACTAAATAATGTAAGCTTTCCTTTTCATTAGGTTGCTGCAGCTGTAAATGATGCGGTTGGGGACGGCGTAAATGGGTCTGCATGGTGTCGTGCCCTGAGTAATAATCAATGCGTTGTACGGCCCCACTATGAGAGTAATGCACCTGTTGACGATCACCATTTGGGTAATGCATTTGTTGAGCTCGCCCGTGTTTATCGTAGCGTAGTTGAGTAGGCCCAAGCGTTGCACTAGACCACGCGGTTAAGCGGTGGCGGGCATCGTACTCTAAGCGCAGCTGTGGCCACCCTAGCGGGTTGCCCTCCCACCAGCGGAGTTGACGGTCAAAGCGAGCATGAGCCAATTGAATCTGGTGAGGGTGTTGGGTGAATGTGGGGGGACAAGCCCAACATAAGGCCCCTGTAACACGTTCTATTTCGCCTCTAGCGTGCGAGGAAAAATGCACGGTGGTTCGGCCCTGAGGGCTATCAATATGGGTTTTATGAGGGTGTGTCGCCTTAGGAAAATGCAGTCGTATCCACTGAGACGGGGTTTCAGCCATCATGAAATGAGCTTGCTTGCGCGTGTTGTAGACCCAGCTGCGAACGCGACGAGGCGGCGCATGTGGATGGAGCTGAATGCTTTTCCCAGTAATAAGGCCAGCATTTTGACTTTGGTATTGGGCTTCGTAGTGGTAGTAAAGACGACGTTGATCGGGAAAACGCACCTGATAGAGTTGATAAAGCGTAGAGTCAGGCAGTGGCTGGTAGTCGTAATGAATGACGCCGACAGGTGTTTGGACCTTTTGAACCAAAGCAGGCTGAGATGAGTCATAGCTAAAAATTAAACGTTGTTGGCTTTGCTCGATGAAGTGAATGCGATGCAGCAGAGGGCCATGAGCATAGCGATAAATATGCAGAGGGGGCGTATGAGGACGCTGAATACGTTGTAACCAACCAAATCGGTCAAAATGCCAGGTTTCGTTATGGGAGGTGTGCCAAATACGTTGGTGGCCTGCCTGAGTCAAACGCCCAGATGCAGAGGATAGATTGAGGCGCATGCCATTAGGCAGCACGATGTGGGGAGCCTCTGAATGCTCCACTAAACGAATATCATAAGAAAGCTGCCAGTGGCTACTGAACGCGCTATAGTGAGTAGCCATTGAGTCGTAATACCGTACTAATTCAAGGTCGGGCGCAGCGGGGTGGGGGACATAATCGGTTTCCTTTAGGTACTTGTTGCCATCGCGTAGGTGGATAGGATTAAAAGCAAGCAAAGGCATGCTGAACAAGCCAGAGCCCGAGTCAGGGCTTAGATCTTGGGTGGAGCACACGGATTGTAATGTCGGGGGGCTACAGCTTAAGGGCTCGGCCATTAGGGTGAGCGGTAAGACGAGCAGTAGTAAGATTACATAGCGCATACGTTTTCTCGGGCCAACTATTCATTTATAGTGGTATGGTGCCAGTGAAAAAGCGTATAAATTCACAATCAGGCTTTAATTATCTAAGAGGGGAAACCAGATGTTAATTAAATTTGTTTCCAAAGCGTCAGGTTCAATTTTGATGTTAGCTAAAGATGCATTACCGGTACTTATTGCAGCGGGTAAGCATTTTGATAATGATGAAGTGCCGCCTCGGGGCGTCTTTACGGTAGCTCAACTACCTGCAGCCCTAGTGAATTTAAAAGAGGCCATGCACAATGCGGTCGAGCCTGAAGAGCGCGAGGACGAAGACCTGCCTAAACAAAAGCTCAATATTGTTCAAGCCGTAGGCTTTAAACAGCGGGCTTTTCCTTTATTTGAAATGTTGCGTGAGGCCGAAAAAGCAGGGGTGGATGTGATGTGGGAGCCTGCAGACTCACCGTGGTAGCAAGGGCATCGTCCCCACCCTTAACGGCGCGGTTTTCCGTGCTATCCGATAAAAAAACTGGGCATTACGCCCAGTTTTCATGGCAGCCTATGCGTAGCCTTTAGGCTTCGCTTTGTAAGGCATGGCGGTTTAATGCACTAAGAACCGCTTTAAAGGACGAGGTTAAAATGTCCTGATGGATGCCCACGCCGAAGCCACTTGGGCTTTCACCAATACGCATTTCAACGTAGGTGGCAGCACGCGTGTCAGTACCGCTTCCGATCGCGTGTTCGGTATAGTCCATAATACGAATAGGTAAATCAAGCGCACTAATAAACGCGGCCAACGCCCCTTCGCCTGTTCCTGTAAACTGCTGTGGCTCGCCGTTTTTAGTCATGTTGATACTGATCTCAAACTGCTGGGCCTGATCGCCGGATTTAGGCTGGCTCGTAATTTGATGGCTGACTAGCTTCCACGGGCCATCGGTTTGCAAATATTCTTTAACGAAAATATCGTGCACTTGTTCTGGATTGACTTCCTTGCCGGTGGAATCGGTGACACGTTGAATGGCACGGCTAAATTCAATTTGCAGACGACGCGGCAACACCAAGCCGTGTTCTTGTTCTAGCAAGTACGACACCCCGCCTTTGCCTGACTGGCTATTAACACGAATGACGGCGTCGTAGCTACGACCTAAGTCAGCGGGGTCAATCGGTAAGTAAGGCACTTCCCAAACTGTATCTGGCTTGCGTTGTGCAAAGCCTTTTTTGATGGCGTCTTGATGAGAACCGGAAAACGCAGTGAAGACTAAATCGCCAGCATAAGGGTGACGTGGGTGGACCGGTAGCTGATTGCATTCCTCTGCAATTTGACGGATGACGTCAATATCGGAAAAGTCTAAGCCTGGATGCACCCCTTGGGTGTAAAGATTGAGGGCTAAGGTGACCAAGCAGACGTTACCTGTGCGTTCCCCATTGCCAAATAAACATCCTTCGACACGATCTGCACCGGCCATAACCCCTAGTTCAGCAGCGGCAACACCTGTGCCACGGTCGTTGTGAGGGTGCAAACTTAAGATAATGCTGTCACGGCGATCGAGATTATTGTGCATCCATTCAATTTGATCCGCATATAAATTGGGTGTGGTGGCCTCGATGGTGGCGGGCAAGTTGAATACGATCGGATCTTCGGGGGTGGGTTGCCATTCGGCTGTTACGGCATTACACACCTCTAGAGCAAATTCGGGCTCGGTGGTGCTAAAGACCTCGGGGGAATACTGATAACGCCATTTCGTTTCTGGATACGCTTTGATGGCCTCTTTTACAAGGCGAGTTCCGGTCACGGCAATGTTTTTAATTTGGTCTTTTTCCATATTAAAAACAATGCGGCGAAACGAAGGCGCGCAGGCGTTATACAAGTGAATCATGGCGGTTTTAGCGCCAGCCATGGCCTCGGCAGTACGCTCGATTAGATCTTGGCGAGCTTGAGTCAAACCAATGATGGTGACATCGTCTGGGATGCGGTTTTCATCAATCAGTTTACGTACAAAATCGAAGTCAGTCTGGGAAGCCGAGGGGAAACCGACTTCGATTTCTTTGAAGCCGATTTTGATAAGCAAATCAAAAAAACGTAATTTGCTCGCTACACTCATGGGTTCAATCAAGGATTGGTTGCCATCGCGTAAGTCGGTGCTCATCCAGATAGGAGGGTGGGTAATACGTTTGGAGGGCCAAGTGCGCTCAGAGAAGTCTTTAGTAAAAGGACTAAAGGGCACGTATTTAGAGGCTGGGTTTGAAATCATTGTATACACCTGTGGGACAGAAAAGTAAGACTTTCCGCCGCCACCTAAACCACATTAACACTTGAAAAGCCGGTGACGGCGTTCAAATAGGTGGCTGGGTATATGGCTGCCGGACTGCCACTAGACTCTAGGCCCGGCAACCGGGCGCTAGTAGAAGTGGCAGTAGAGAGAGAGTGATTGCATAAGCACGCGCAGAAATGCCACGGTGTGAACCGGCAGCTAAAAGACTGCAAAGAGAGGGCGTGCGTGCAATAGACATGAGTGATAATAAACCACAAAATTAAAGATGATGCAAGGCCTCTGCTTTACTTGGAGCACTAGAACGCGGTTTAAGTAACTGCTGCTCCTGATCTTTTGCTAAACAAATCAACGAGTAACGGTTTGCAGCAAGTTGTTGTTGAGTATGTTGCAAAACACCGACTGTAATAGGAAAGCGCCGATTTTCCCAACACCAACCCAACACATGAATAGCGCTGGGGGAAAGTTGCTGTAAAAGGGATTCAAGCTGATCGGCGCTAACTACCTTTTGGCTCGCTCGTTGGCGGGTGTATTGCACAAAATGAAAGAGCAAATAAAACACCAATAACGAGCAAATGCCAATGACGGTCCACCAGAAAAATGGATTGTATTGCTTGATTAAAGCACCGTCTAAGCCCAAGGCTTCTAAACCTGAATAATCGAGCTCGGCCCCAAAAGTAAGCGTGCGTTGTACGAGGCCATACCAAACCAGGGCAACGACCGCACAGACACTAATTGCAATCACTTTATAAAGGGCGGTAAGCCGTAAGACCGCTTTATGGACGTGGATTCGATCTTTAATCGTAGGCAATGGGTGATGAGTTTTGGAGTCAGTATCAGCTACGGAGAAACTTTGCATGGTTTTGACCTAAGCCTTGGAATGAATGAAGTGGTTATTGTAGGGTAAATGCGACGCAAAGCAGTAGTGTTTTCACCCTCACATTTGGGAGTAAAGCTCCTATTCTAAGCCAGAGTGCGCGGAAATGGGTTTGGGCTTGAAAATAGATAAATTAAGTGCTATTGTCGAGATTCGATGAATGAATGATAATGATTCTCATGTATATTTGTATCTGTAACGCAATTACTGACAGTCAAATTAAAGAAGCAGTAGCCAATGGGGCCACCACGCTTGCCGACCTTCAGTTTGATTTGGGTGTCGCAACAAATTGTGGCCGTTGTGCTGAAAGCGCAATGAGCTTACTGCCTGCTATGGCTAGCGACAACGTGTTGCATGCTACCGAGATTTCTCGCGTGCAACGGCCTGCTGCCAATGACACACAAGTGTTACCAGCCGCGGTGGCTTACTCGTAATCGTCGCCTAATACACCTCCAGAACGCTTGATATTAGTTCTCATTAGCTTGTAGTGTTTTAGACTGCTTTATAATGAGTCAATTATGTTCAAAGGAGGTCACCATGAAAGGCGATAAACAGGTCATAGCGTATTTAAATCAGCAGTTAAAAAACGAACTGACGGCTATTAACCAGTATTTTTTGCATGCTCGTATGCTGAATCACTGGGGCTTTGATAAGCTTGGCAAGGTCGAGTACGACGAGTCCATTGGCGAAATGAAACACGCCGACTTACTCATTGATCGCATTTTAATGCTTGATGGGCTGCCTAATCTCCAAGATCTACACAAACTGCGTATTGGCGAAGACGTACCTGAAATTCTAGCTTGTGATTTATCGCTAGAAAGTGCGGCGCGCCATACAGTGGTCGAAGGCATTAAACATTGTGAAAGTGTGGGTGATTTTGTCTCGCGCGATTTACTGCTTCATATTCTAAAAGACACCGAAGAGCACATCGATTGGTTAGAAACGCAACAAGACTTGGTTGCAAAGATGGGTTTGCAAAATTACCTACAAAGTCAAAGCAGCACCCCTTCCGAATAAGCGCTGCCATCAAAAAACCCCAAAAATTTATTTTGGGGTTTTTTGTTTTTAAAAGGCTTTAGGTGGGCAGTTGGGTACCTTGCCCCATGCATTGTTTGGGCCGCAGTATTTATTACGTGCATCCCATTTACAGCTAGGCGTCTGTAAAAAGCTTTTCGAGTCGCACATAGCCAACTCGCGTTGAAAGTCCCCCTGCCAATTGGGGTTTTTTTGCACAGGCAGGTTGTTGACTTGGACCTCTTGAGATGGCGGTGGTGGCGGGGCATCCATATCAATGGGCTGCAGCACATCGGTGTTGGGATTATTGCTTAGGCCGCGCTGAGAGCCCGTGTTATTGATTTGAGCGATGCCTTGAAGCCCACTGGGACTGACGGCGGTGCGGTTAAAGTTGCCCGTAGTAAATCCTTGGTTGGCAGTAGCTAAAGCAATAGGGGGGCGCTCGGAGAGCAAATTGGTGTCTTGGCTGATTTCCCAGTCTAAAGGCGTGATGTCGTCGGGTACGGCCAAACGCCCACTCACCAAAGGTTGCGGCGGAGAAGGCACATAAGGTTTACCGTCTGCATCCAGAGTAGGCACCGTGTAGAGGTCTTTGTAGGCGTCAAAGACGTCGGACTTAAGAGGACCGTGCTCAATAAGCCAGTTACCCAGTTGAAACCCACCCCACACCGAGGCAGCTATACCGAGTAATAAGGTGGCAAGAAGAATACGCCAAGACATAGATAGGGATTGGTACTGAAAATTAAATGAATACGACTATTGTACTGAATTGCGTCCTGTTGCATGTGACAGAATCCAACAGTGCTGGGAAGTCTTGTAACTTTTTTTAGCCAAAGAGTTGCCCGCTGTGTTCACGCATGTCATGAAACTCTACATCAGGATTCAGTTCTTGGGCTACCCGTAATTGGGCGGGTGAGCTGGCTAAAAATGCTACGGCATCTACCACATCATAAGCAATATTAGCGGCATTAGTCTCGATAAACTTTTTCAATGCGGCAGGGTTGGTTGAGGTAACCCAGCGAGCTAAGTTGTAGCGTGACGAAGCCATGCGTGCATCAACACCGTATTCATGTTTTAAGCGATCAGCGACGACTTCAAATTGTAGCTGACCGACAGCACCTAATAATAGGCTGCCACTGGTGAGATAAGGCCTAAAGACCTGAATGGCACCTTCTTCGCCGAGCTGAGTTAAACCCGTGCGCAACTGTTTAGTGCGTAGTGGGTCTTTGACTTCGACTGTTTGGAACAGTTCGGGGGCAAAAAAAGGCAAGCCAGTAAATTGAAGCACCTCGCCTTCAGTTAAGACATCGCCAAGTTGTAATACGCCGTGATTAGGAATACCAATGATGTCACCAGCAAAAGCCTCATCCACTAAGTCGCGGCGCTGAGATAAAAACGATACCACGTTATTAGGGCGAATTTCTTTGTTAGTACGTGCCACACGTAGACGCATGCCTCGTGTAAAGTGCCCTGAACTAACGCGCACAAATGCGACGCGGTCGCGGTGGGCCGGATCCATATTGGCTTGGACTTTAAACACCATACCGGTGAATTTGGGCTCGGTGGGCTGTACCAAGCGCTGTACAGACTCGCGTGGGCCAGGGGCGGGTGCCATGTCGACCAGTGCGTCTAATACCTCTTGGACCCCAAAATTGTTGAGGGCCGAACCAAAAAACACAGGGGTTTGCTTGCCTGCTAAAAAGGCATCGAGATCAAAGTCCGGGGTAGCGGCTTGGATAAGCTCAATTTCCTCTTGGGATTTTTTAAACTCAGCACCAAAACGTGCTTCATTTTCTGGGTTGTGCAGACCCGGAATAAGCTCTTCGTTTTCGGCACGATGATCTTTAGCAGAACTATCAAACACATGCATTTGGTCTTTAGGAATATTAAACACACCCGCAAAACGACGTGCCATACCAACTGGCCAAGAGAAAGGGATGGCGTCCATGCCTAAGTGTTCTTCGATTTCGGCTAAGAGATCGAGCGGCTCTTGAACTTCGCGATCAAGCTTGTTGATAAAGGTGATAATGGGGGTGTTGCGCGCCCGACAGACCTGTAATAAACGAATGGTTTGGGGCTCGACCCCGTTTGCTGCATCAATGACCATGAGCGCCGCATCGACTGCTGTAAGTACACGGTAAGTGTCCTCAGAGAAGTCTTGGTGCCCTGGGGTATCAAGCAAGTTAATGACGCAGTCGCGGTATTCCATTTGCATCACAGAGGAAGCAACAGAAATACCGCGTTGCTTTTCGATATCCATCCAGTCAGAAGACGCATGACGTTCGGCTTTACGCGACTTGACGCTGCCTGCAATTTGAATCGCACCCGCAAACAACAAGAGTTTTTCTGTAAGTGTGGTTTTACCCGCGTCTGGGTGAGAAATAATGGCAAAAGTGCGGCGTTTCGCCACCTCTTTGGTGATGAGGGCGTTAGACATGGATATGTGAAAAAGATGAAATAAGCGAGCAGAGCGCTAAAAATAATTGAATCGCTCTATTTTCACCGATATTAGCGCACCTGACAATGTAAGTTGTGCAAGACAACGCCAAGGGCAAAGAAAAAGCCCAGTTTCCTCGGGGGAAGAAACTGGGCAGAACTCAATCCCTAACAAAAGTGGAAGCGAGGTTAGGATTCAGTTCTAAAACCAGACACGGCTTGAGAAAGCGCATTCGCTTGTGCGCTTAAACTGGCTGAGGCGGCAGCGGACTCTGCTACCAAAGCGGAGTTTTGTTGCGTCGTGACTTCAAGCTGATTAATTGCTACCCCCACCTGACTAATGCCCGAGTTCTGTTCATTTGCAGCGACTTTGATTTCACCAATAATGTCAGAGAGATGTTGGACTTCAGTCACAATTTTATCCATTGCTCCCCCTGCGGTACGGACTAGCTCGCTACCGGCATTAACGCGGTCGACGTTAGCTAAAATGAGGTCACGAATTTCACGGGCAGATTGCGCACTGCGTTGGGCCAGTGAGCGCACTTCGCCAGCGACCACCGCAAAACCATGCCCATGTTCGTTAGCACGAGCCGCCTCAACCGCCGCATTTAACGCCAGGATATTGGTTTGGAAAGCAATCGAGTCGATGACGCCTACAATGTCGCTCATTCGTTGTGAGCTGTTGTTAATGTCTTGCATGGTATCGACCACCTCGACCATCAACTGTCCCCCTTCGATGGCAGCAGCCCGTGAGTTATTCGCAATTTGATCGGCGACATTACCTGCGTCAGCGGTTTGACGTACGGTGCTTGCTAGCTCTTCCATGGAGCTGGCGGTTTCTTGGATGGCTGCAGCGGCTTGTTCAGTGCGAGCGGCTAGGTCGGTGTTGCCTGCGGCAATTTGCGCCGAAGCCACATTAACGGATTCAGCCGTCATGCGGATACTACTGATGGTCCCACTGATCTTACGCACAAAAACATTAAAAGATTGGCCCACTTTAGCCAGTTCATCGTTACCACTTTCATCAAGACGGCGCGTTAAGTCGCCTTCGCCTGAGGCAATGTCTTCGAGAGCTTCTTGGAGCAGACCTAAGCGGCGTAATAGCACACGAGTCACTATGGAAAGCAATATCGCAGCCAAGGCAATCATAATCAAACTAGTCAAAATGGCTTGGTTACGCATGGTGCTCAGGGTTTCGAGGGCATCCCCTTGGTGCGTAGCTATCACTACGCTCCAGCTACTGCCTGGAACCTGACGGGCATTAATCCAGAAAGGAACATTATCGATTGTGGTTCGAAACGACACCTGGTCTTGGGCCAACTTACCTAGCCCTATGTCATGGGTTTTAGGGTAATGCTCAGCAAAGGTTTGCAACGAGAGGGCATTGTTTGGGTGCGCAATGATGCGACCACGACCATCTATTAGCATAGCAAAGCTATTGGGAGTGGGCTGAGTGGTGCGTACTAGATCCACAATTTCTTGCATGCCGATATCTGCAGCCGCTACGGCAACGATTTCGCCTTTGTCGTTTTTAATGGGTGACGCTAAAGTGACCACAATGGTGTCATCACTGGCGTTGACATAAGGATCAGTGAGGACTTCTGTTTCAGCCGCTACCGCATCTAAATACCAAGGGCGACTGGTTGGATCATAACTGCTATCCATACGCGTTGCAGGAGACGTGACAAAACGCTTATTAGCCCAACCAATATAGGAAGAAATAAACATACCGGATTCCCGGGCTTGATCTAGAACAGCTAAAGGATAATAGCTGGAGGCTGCTGGGGCTAAAGCTTTAACAATATTTTTTTTGTTTTGAAGCCAACTGTCAATTTGATGAACCGTACCATCAATAACCAAATTGGTTTTATCTTGGGCTTCATTAATAAAAGCGTTTTGTGCTGACTGGTGATTTGCAAAAGCTAAGGCTGCCATTGCAACAACTACGGTACAAATGGACGCTAGCACCAATTTTGTACGTATAGATAGGTTTTTCATTCTTAATTGATACTTGTAAAAAAGCTTTAATAAAACAGAGGTATGTTAACGGGACAAGTTAACAATAATTTAGAAATTTTGTCGCGATAGTCATATATTGATACAAAAATGTTTCAAAAAACATTTTTATACGCTAGAAAAAATAAAGCTCCCAACGAGTGGGAGCATGAAAAAAGGAAAAGATGGGAAGTGGTTTAGCGCTGAAGGGTTATTGGGTGGGGCCCCAACCCAGGGTAGCGCCGCGAGCGATGGCAGTATAAACGGCAGCATTGCTATTGTGTACCTTTAGACGTTGATAAAGGGTTTCGGTATGAGACTTCGCTGTGGCAACTGAAATGTCGAGCTCTTTAGCAATACTTTTCAAAGGAAGGCCTTGGCCTAATAGCACTAAGACTTCGTATTGCCTGATGGTGAGCCCTAAAAGTTGAGATTCTTTGTGTAAGAGTTGAGAAGGTAATGCAGTAGGGGCCGGTGTACCCCATGAGCTAGTACACACTACTTTTTCGCCTATTACTGATTCAGCAGATTCGCTTTGATTGAAATGAGGAAAACACGTCCCCCCCGCTAAAACGAGACGAATAGAGGCTTGGAGAATTTCAGGTGTGGAGTTTTTACAGATAAGGCCGCGTACTAAAGGATACGTCTTGCAGGTACCGGGCGGTAAACTAGGCTGACCTTCGGTCAATAAAAGAATAAAACGTGGGGTGTAGGTTTTAGAGAGCAGCGTTAATTGGTTAGTGGGGTTGGCTTCGGAACCTAAGGTGTAAACAATCAGATCGCAGGGCGAGGCTTTTTTTTGTTCTGGAAGAAGATGGTAGTCGTCTGTTTTTACTGTTGTCCCCTCGAAATTTTCTTTTAAGAACTGGATTAACCCCAAACGTAAGATAGGATGAGGATCAAGCACGATAATCGTGGTCATAACAAACCCCTCTAGGTGGTATTTCACCTGCGTGAAATCTTTGAGTTTTTTTAAGAATAATTTAGGTATGTCTTTGGGTATTTACGAGCTATGAAATATAAGTAAACAAACAGGGGGTGCATTGGCTTTATGACTAAATAGTTTTTTTCTAAAATATACCATAGATTAAAATTTGATTTTACCTTTATTAACAAAGGTTTAGGGTTTTTAACATAGAGCATGAAACTGCCATATACTAGAGGGCAAACTCTGCCGCCCTCTAGGTACATTGCTGCGTTTTAGACGTATTAGCGCTGAGTCACATACGCATGGTTGCTAGAACCATGTTGCGTTACAGATGCATGAAGATCGCTACCGCGTTGCTTAATGTGGCCTTCGTTTGAGTAACCATTTTGGTTAACGCTAGCTACGTTTTTTGGACCACGACCGCTTTGTGAAATACTGGCATCATTGCTGTAGCCGGCTTGCACGATGGTGGCGTCTTGGTTATGACCACGTTGGTTGATGTAGGCGTTATTATCGCCACCCCAATTCTGATAGATGGCTGCATCTAGGTTTCTAGATGTGCTGCCGTAGTAATCGGTTTGCTTAATCCAAGCGGTATCACCAAAGCCTGTAATAACAATCTTCGCCGTACCGTTTTGAACCTGAGTGGTAGTGATTCCTGCTTTATTGTCAGCGCCCCAGTTCTCAACCAAGATGGTGCCATCAACGCCATGGCTGCGTGACTGAGTGATATACGCTTTGTTATCGTAGCCAGTCACATAGGCACTACCTGTAGCGCGTGTGTTGTGGTCTTGCATAATATCGGTTTTGTTATTGACCCCATTCACACCGATAGTTGCCGTCGTACTGTGGTTATTGACTTGTTCCACAAAGGCATTGTTACTGGTGCCGTCTTGGAACACCTCAGCCGTTGTTGTAGCAAATGCGCTAGAGCCGAAAGCAACGCTTAGACCTAATACAGCAATAATAGGTTTGATTTTCATTTGAATCTCCTTAAGGCAGAGACTAAGATTAAGCGCACCATATGGTCTCCGTCATACGGTGCGTACTACATAAACAGTTAAATAGGTTGCAGCGGATAAACATCATCGTTTTTGAGGTAACGCTGGATCACATCGGAACTCCAATCTTTTTCTTGATTGAGCTGCCAATTCCCGTCTTTGAGCCCTTGAACGGTTAAATGAATCACCGCCGCTTCAATGGCTTCTTTCACACCAAGTTGGGCAGGCTCGTTACGCGTTAGTCCCGCTTCAATTTCAAGTAAATCTTTAAAGTTCACGAATTTGAAAACACTAGGCCGTACTTCGTAAGAAAAAATCGTTTTAGTGGTGGACACAGACTGTAAAATTTGTCCGGTGCGGATATCGGTGCTTCGTAAACTAATAGTGACTTGGTCCACACGGTATTGAGTCGAGAGTCCGATGCCTAAAAAGCGTGCACCGGCGCCCCCCGTGCGTACATTACTCTCATAAGAAATAATGCCTCCATCAATTAAAATTGAGGCTGGAGTAAGCGGAGGGATGTAAATAGCTGGGGCTTCATCAGGCTGAGAGCCATCTAACGCACGTACAATGCGCCGTTCAGTTAGCAGCTCTTGTAGGCTTTCGCGTTCTACAGGCGTATACCAACCTGAATCTTTCAGCGCTTTAATCAACATAGAGGTGGCCCCTTGGGTGACTAAGGTCGAGAAAGAGCTATCAGGCGAGGCTTTGTATTGGCCGGTCTGATCCCTAAACCCATAAACGGCAGCAATAATTTTGCCTCTGGGCGGTGGCATGCGAAGCAAGTCGTTAGTAGAAGGAGTAGGAGGGGTTAACTGAGCGGCGGTGTCCACTTCAACTGGCTCTTGGACAACAGCGCATCCAGCCAAAGAAAGTGCAAACAGGCATCCTACGAAACGTGCGAGAGAGGCGGTTTTTAGTTGGCTGAGGTAGGTCATTTTTTACTCACCTCAAAGACTGTCATCCCGCCAGAAATACGGTCAGTCGTAGTGATTTGCAATAACCCGGTGCCAGGGTCTGACACACTAATGGTGAAGTTTTGTGTTTCGATAGTACCCGGGATGAAATTACCAAATTCGTCCACGATCTTAGAGCTGGCCGAAGCAGCCAAACGAGAAATAATGGTGCGCTCAAGCGTTTCATTAAATTGATCAATGGCTGGTTTTTCATCAATGCCATAGCGATCCTTATCCATCTCAGGATCTTTATGTTTGTTGGTGGCTTGGGCAGAGTTTAAAAGAACAGCGCCATTTAATGGACTACCGCCAAAAGAAGGGTTAAGTGGGTAATAGATGAGCTCACTGCCTTGGCTAATGCCTACACAGAGCGTGCTCGCTATGGCAGCTACCAGCCCACTATATAGGTGTCTCTTTCGCTTCATTTACATCTCCTCCGGTCCTAAATCATCGCTACTAAAAAGGCTCTTTTCGAGCTCATTGTTTTCAATGTTTTCAAACACAATGGCAGCGGCTTGTTCGCTAATTTTTTTGGTTTGTGAACGAGCAGGAGGCAGAAAGGTTTTAAACATAATGACGCGATTGTGTTCTACCCAAACCTCGCTTCCCCAGCGCGCTGAAGGTCGTTCAAAAACAGATAGCGAATACTGACTCGCCGCATCATGGTGCTGCCACCACATAGAAAAATAGTGGTAGAACTCATGCCCTTGTACTGTGACAGTACGATTGACCAAGATGCCTTTTAACGGATCGTCAAAAAGGGATTGTGGGCCGGTAGGCAGTGGATTCTTTTCTGTTAGTGTCGGGGTGCTGCTGGAATCAGTCTGAGAAGGTGAGGCGGCATGGCTTGTGCCAAGCACAAAGCACAACGCTACAAAAAGAAACCGATCTCGCATAAGACGCCTCAATTGATTCAGTTGGATACTAAAGCAACACTTAGTCACTGAGATAATAGTGGCAATCGGCGGACGTCAATATAGGATAAATGGCGTGAATAGCTCCGCCTTTTTCCTTAGGTGATTGAAAAATAAGGGATAATTTAGGGAAAAGCCTTAGGCTTTTTAGCGGGCAGCCTAAAAAAAAGCCTCATCCGTGATGACGGATGAGGCGTAACCAAAATAAATGGTGTTATTCGATAGGCTGTAAATTTCTAGGCGCAGTGCTTGAGCTGCGTTTAGGCGCTGAACGATTGCCTGATCGAGATTTGCTTCTAGAGGACGTGCCGGCTGTGTTTGGGCGACGGTTACGCGAACGGGTGGCGTCGGCAGCAGGGTGGCTAGGCGCAACAGGTTCGGGCTCACTGGATGGGGTGAAACCCTCGATGGTAATAGGCGTAATAGGGCGTTTAATTAAACGTTCAATGGCTTTAAGCAGACGAGTTTCAGAGGTATCTACCAATGAAATAGCACGGCCTTCGCTGCCTGCACGACCTGTACGACCAATACGGTGCACGTAATCCTCAGCCACTTGGGGTAACTCAAAGTTAATCACATAGGGCAACTGGTCGATATCCAAACCACGTGCGGCGATGTCGGTAGCCACGAGCACAGCGACTTTGCCGTTTTTAAAACCAGCTAGGGCACGCGTACGGGCAGCTTGGCTTTTGTTGCCATGCAACGCCGCCGCGCTTAAACCGTCTTTGCTGAGTTTATCGGCTAAGCGGTTTGCACCGTGTTTAGTGCGGCAAAAGACTAAAACCTGATGCCAACCGCTTTGACGAATAATGTGGCTTACCAAATCACGTTTATGACGCTGTTCTGTTTGCACCATTTCTTGGGTGATGAGCTCAGAGGCAGTGTTACGTGGAGTGACAGAAATTTCAACGGGATCGCGCAGTGAGCTTTTAGCCAGTGCGCGAATTTCGTCAGAAAACGTTGCAGAGAAAAGTAAGCTTTGGCGCTGTTCAGGAACGAGTTTTAAAATGCGGCGAATGTCACGAATGAACCCCATATCAAGCATGCGGTCTGCTTCATCAAGCACAATGGTTTCGACACCGCTTAAATCAATGTTTTTTTGACCCACGTGGTCTAATAAGCGGCCAGGGGTTGCCACGACAATATCAATAGGCTTACGTAAAGCATTCGTTTGGGGGTTAATATTGACCCCACCAAATAACACCAATGAGCTGACCGCGGTGTGACGGCTATACAAACGTACGGATTCTTCGACTTGTGCAGCTAATTCACGCGTTGGCGTTAGAATTAAAGCGCGAGGACGACCCGCCGCTAATTTTTTTACGGGTTTGCTTAAAATTTGGTGCAAAATGGGAAGCGTAAAACCTGCTGTTTTACCGGTTCCTGTCTGCGCAGCAGCCAATACATCACCGCCCTGCAGCACATGCGGTATGGCTTGAGCTTGAATAGGAGTAGGAGTGGTATAACCGCTGTCTTTAATGGCACGCAATAAAGGTTCTGCCAATGCTAAAGAGGCAAAAGTAGTGTTGTTGTTCAAAGTATTTCCAGCGACTAGCCTATTACTAAAAAGGTAATACCAATCTAGGCTGACAGAATGAGGTTGATGGCGAAGATGCCAATGCAGGGTAAGACCTGCTAGAGAAACGTAATGATTGGTGTGTTACGCAAAAAACTATTATAGCGTTAAATAGCTAAGAGTTAGATAAAAACTCACATAATCTTAATAATTTTTGGCTTGATGAGCCTGTGTCAGGCGTTTAATCTAAACACTACTTTGATGATATGCGTCAGAAAGACGCCTGTTTTTATAGGAAGCGATTATGAAAACCTACTTACGTTGGCTGTGGTTAAGCATCACGGCGGTGCTGTTATCCGGTTGTGGTTATAACGACATACAACGCCTTGATGAGCAAGTAAAGGCGGCGTGGTCACAAACATTAAACCAATACGAGCGTCGTGCTGACCTCGTGCCAAAGCTAGTTAGCTCTGTCAATGCCTATATGATTAACGAGCGTACGGTACTGACAGATGTGACCGAGGCCAGAGCCAAAGTGGGTCAAATCAATTTGAAAGTGGACGATTTAGATAACCCCGAGTTAATGCGTCGTTTCTCTCAAGCGCAAGGTGAGCTGTCCTCTGCTTTATCGCGTTTAATGGCGGTGTCGGAAAATTATCCCCAACTAAAAAGCGATGGGCTAGTGCGTGACTTAATGACTCAGCTTGAGGGCACAGAAAACCGTATTGCTACCGAGCGCGGGCGTTTTGTTCAAGCCGTTCAAGAATACAACTTGTACATAAGACAGTTCCCAACGCTAATAACCGCTAAAATTTTTGGCTATAAAGTAAAGGAAAACTACGGGGTAGATCGCGAATCGGAAATCACTCGCAACCCAGAGGTACGGTTTGATTTACCTACAAGTCAACCTGCACAGTAACACGTACTTATCACAGGCATAGAGGGGCGTATGAGTCATTATCTACCAAGCAATCGTGCACAGCAGTTCATTAAACACAGCCTGTTTTTGTGGATGTTGGTGTGCTGTTTTTTTGTAAACAGTGTGGCCTGGGCTCAAACACCATCTATCCCTACCTTAGATAATTGGGTGGTAGATACCACAGGCACTTTCTCTGCTGCGGAAAAACAAGCCTTAACCCAACGCTTGCAACAGTTAGAGCAAACCAAGGGTGCGCAACTTTTTGTGTTAATGGTACCCACCACCGAGGGCGAAGCCATCGATCAGTACACGCGCCGTGTTTACGATGCGTGGCGTGTGGGGCGCAAAAAAGTCGATGACGGCATTTTATTGGTGGTCGCCAAAGACGATAGGCGTTTACGCATAGAGGTGGGGTATGGTCTAGAGGGCGCCGTCACTGACTTGCAAGCAGGCCGCATCATTCGTGAGTACATCACCCCCTATTTTGTACAAAATGATTATGTGGCGGGCATTAATGCAGGGGTAGACCAGCTCATTGCCTTGGTTCAAGGCGAGGATTTGCCCCCGCCTCCTACCCAAGACGGCATCTGGGACGACGAGGACTCACCCCCACTGTTTGTGTTGTTTCCCTTAGTGTTATTTGCATGGGTATTACCTCCTTTAGCAGCGGCACTAATTACGGGAATTTTTACCTTCTTTGCGTTTGGCAGTGTATTAATTTCATTGGTTTGTGTGATGGCCGCTGTTATGTTGTCCTTAGTGGGTAAATTTATGGGGCCACGTTCTCGAGGGAACTCGGGCCGTGCGTCCAGACGTGGGGCAACCTTAGGAGGCTTAGGCGGCGGCTTGGGTGGCTTTGGGGGCGGTCGCGGTGGTGGTGGCTTCGGCGGTGGTGGTTTTGGTGGTGGCGGCTTTGGTGGCGGCGGCGGTGGTAGCAGTGGTGGCGGCGGCGCTTCTGGTGGTTGGTAAAAGGATAAACGATGAAAACTACCTTCAAAAAAATCACGGGTTATTCTGCCCTAGAGGGGCAATGGCTACGTCGGCGTCATTTTGACGAAGAGGTCCTAGCACATGTGGCAGAACGCATTAAAAATAGCGAGGCCAGTCACACCGGCGAACTAATTTTAGCCATTGAGGCCGTGATGCCAAGTCACGAGCCTAATGCCCATTTACGTGCACTAGAGGTATATGGGCGATTACGTGTATGGGATACCCCCTTAAATAGTGGGGTATTACTCTACATTGCGTTAGATCAGCGTGCGATTGAAATTATTGCCGACCGCGGCATTAGTGCTAGCAACGCCGCCTGGCATCAAGTCTGTAGCGCTTTAGAACGCCGCTTTGCCCAAGGTGACTATATAGAAGGCTTACTTGCTGCCGTTGATGAGATAGAGCTGATTTTAAAAACCCACGCGCCCCTAGGAGATACGGACCAAAATGTATTACCCAACGAGCCCGTGATAATGTAAGTAACTATGTGGAAAAAAACATCGGATTTAGTGCCGTATTGGCTGTTAGAGGCTGTGCGCTTAAAAGAAAGCCAATGGGGCCCTATTGAGGATGCAGTCGAGGTACGGCGCGTTATTGCGGCTGGCGGTAGCCTCGAAGACCGGATGCTGCTGCGTGCACAGCTATTAAGTGAGCGCGAACAATGGCCGCAAAAACAGCAGCACCTTTGGCGCTTTATGCGTTGGTGCCTCTGGTTTGTGTTTGCCCTTTTTATGGTGCTTGGGGCTGGCGCCGCATTTGGTGCATTCAATGCAGTAGATGGGCGCGTCAATGTGCTCTGGGCTATGGTGACACTGTTAGCCTTACCCACTTTTAGTTTGGTGGTGTGGTTAGTTGCTTTGCTTTTTAGCACACGATCAGAACAGCGCGCAGGCATAGGGGTCAGTCAATTGTGGCTTTGGCTGAGCCAGCGTATTGTCAAAGGCCCAGACCAGGCACTACTTTTTAATGCCTATTTAAATGTATTAACCAAACAGCGTTTAGCACAATGGTTATTAAGCGTAATCAACCACACCGCTTGGGTGTTAGGTTTATTGACCATGTTGTCGACGGTGTTGGTGCTGCTCGCCGCAAAGCGTTATAGCTTTAACTGGGAAACCACACTTCTAAGCGCCGATAGTTTTGTTTTAGTGGTACAGGCTTTAGGTTGGCTGCCTAGTTGGTTGGGCTTTAGTACACCCAGCCCCGAGATGATTCGTTTAAGCGATGGCTTACAGGTTGTGCCTAGTGCCGTACAGGTGCAGTGGTCCAGTTGGCTAGTGGGGTGTGTGGTGGCATATGGTGTACTGCCTCGTCTAGTCGCTCTGGGGGTCTGTTATGGGTACTTAAGCAAAAACCTGCGGCAGGTGCGTGTGCATACGGATCAAGTCGGCTTGATAGAGTTACGCCCACGCTTATTGCCTGTGGCTGAATATGTAGGGGTTGATGCCGTGGCGGGGGCGGATCAGGTGGCGCTTGCCCCCGAGCCCATCCAACGCCCTGCTCTAACAGCTAAAACACAGGTTATAGGTATAGAGCTGCCCTCTGATCAACCTTGGCCACCCTTTGAGTTGCCTAGTGGTTGGGAGGATGCGGGTTTGGTTGATAGCCGTGAACAACGCGCCCAGTTGCTAACCCAGTTAACGCATCATCACTATGCCCATGTGGTGTTATGTGTCGATGCCGCCCAAACCCCTGACCGAGGGGTGATGGCATGGTTAGCCGAGCTCGCCAGTTATAGCGACTTTGCCTCTGTGTATTTAATCAATGCAAACCAAGGCCCTGATCGATTAGACGCTTGGCGCACCCGTTTACAAAAAGCAGATTTTGAATCGGTGTACACAGACATAAACACGTTGTTCTTTGAGTTACACAATCACCATGAATCCTGAGTTTGCTCCGCTTCGACTCGCTGTAGTCGGTCATACGAATACGGGTAAAACCTCGCTACTACGTACTCTCACACGTGATACGCATTTTGGTGAGGTACGTAATAGCCCTGGCACCACACGTCATGTGGAAGGGGTGCGCTTACGATTGTCTTCCAATGAGCTGATCGAGCTTTTTGACACGCCTGGCATGGAAGACAGCATGGCGTTGTTTGATTATCTACAGCGATTAGCCTTAGAGCACGACGGCATGGATCCGCCGCAGTATATCGAGCGTTTTTTGCAAGCTCCCGAAGCCCAAGAGCGTTTTGAGCAAGAAGCCCGTGTTTTGCGTCAGCTTCTGCACAGCGACGTAGCGTTGTATGTGGTTGATGTGCGTGATCCGGTTTTAGCTAAACATAAAGATGAGCTGAAAATTTTAGTGATGGCGGGTAAGCCCATTTTGCCGGTACTGAACTTTACTCGTAGTCCCGACCAACGCATTGATGAGTGGCGGGCGGCTTTAGCGGCCTTAGGCCTACATGCTTTGGCAGAGTTTGATACCGTAGCCCCCGCATTAAACGGCGAAGCACAGTTGTATGAAAAGCTCGCTCTTTTAGTGCCCGCACGTCACAGTCAGCAATTGCATAGCCTAAGTGCGGATGTAGAGCAGCAACGTCAACAACGACTCAAAGACGCGTGGCGTCTTTTAGCTGAGCTTCTCATCGATGTAACGGCGCTACGTCTAGTCAGCCCATCACAACGTGAGCTCTTAGAACAAAATGTTCGTGCCCTTCATGAAACAATCCGTTTGCGGGAAGAGGCCTGTGTGAAGTCATTATTGCGTCGCTTTAATTTCACCACGCGTGATTACCTACCCAGTGATATTGCTCTTGAGGGCTGCCGTTGGGAAACAGATCTTTTTCACCCAGAGGTCATGAAAGAGCTCGGCATCCAAGTCGGTAAAGGGGTGGCTGCTGGCGCTATGGCGGGTGCTACCTTTGATTTACTCACTGCTGGGCTAAGCCTAGGCACAGGCACGTTAATTGGGGCCGCAGCAGGTGGGTTATGGCAAGGGGTAGACAAATGGGGGCAACGACTAATTAACAAATGGCGTGGCGAGTCTGAATTAACGGTAGACGATAGTGTCATACGCGTTTTGGCCTTGCGTGAAACGGCCCTTATTAATGCCTTAGCCCAACGCGGTCACGCAGCGCAAACACCCATTGCTATCTCTCGGGCACAGACCTCTTTACACGCTACAGAACAAAAAAACGCTACGCCCATTAATTGGCGTTCTGGCGAGCTTCCCGAAGTCCTAACTCAAGCACGGGCTTTTCCCGAATGGTCGGCGCTGCATCATAAACACGTAGCGAGCGCTCGCCGCGAGCTGGCTGTTGATGAGTTAGCCGCGCTGCTTGAGCAGCAAGCGTCGTCGGAGTCGGCGCACTCGGTTAGCATGCCCTCAACCCATGAGGGTAGTGGGGTATAAACACGTAAACGTTAGTCTATGATGTATTTCATTCTTTTTTCTCATGTACGAATCTAAACAAGAAGCCCCTATCAGCACGAAAGCCTTTATGATGCGTTGCTTTTGGCATATCGCTGCCGCATTTTTAATTAGCTTTATTACTATTGTAATTGGGGCCTTAGGGCATATGTATTTTGAAAGCATTCACTTTCACGATGCACTGCTGAATAGCTCAATGATTATGGGGGGTATGGGCACAGCGTTTCACCCTGAAAGCTACGGCGGCAAGTTGTTTTTTGCTTTTTATGGGTTGTTTGTGGGGGTGCTGTTTGCTGCCCTTATCGGCGTAGTGGCTGCACCACTCATTCATCGGATCGTGCACAAGATGCATTTAGATGATGAAACCGATTAGTGGTGACTCAAGCCATCACAAAAAACGCCCCTAGTAGGGCGTTTTTATTAGCTATTAATCTTTACGAGGCGAACTTTGAGGGTGGTCATCATCGTCACTGCGTAAACTAAAGAGAGCAGGGGGGGCCGGCAAGATGGTGGGTTTAACTACCGTAAAGTAAAGGAAAAACACACCAAGAATAATGTAGCCTAGCGTGAAGTCAGGCGCGGCATTCCACCCTAGGTGCGGAGCATGAATTAAGCCGATAAAAGACAAGAAAGCGGTAATAAAACTGAACACAGCGGCACGACGGAAGTTGTGATCAATAATGCAGACCGTCATGGCTCCAATCATCATGGCCGTAAACATAGCGCCTTGGCCTAAAGGCACAATGCCTGAAGAAATGCCTTCTACGACCTCACTGGCTTTATTGCCAAAACGAGTCATCAAGTAGTTACCAAAATAAGGCAACATCGCTAGTGCCACCGCGGGATAATAGCGTTTGGCGTTGGCTTGATAGGCCGTTGCCACCATGGAAATACCCACAAAAACCAAAATCGGGGACACCACGGCCACAGGAATAATGGCAGCCAACGCAGCAATTAACCCACAGGTAGTGGCTAAAAGGTAAACCACGCCGTTAGCAATACTGTAACCTCGGCCAGCATTCATCCACTTGGAGCTTGCTGAGGCAATATAGACGGTAGTGGGGAACAGGCCACCAAACAAAGCACCCAAAGCCGTACCGATGCCGTCTACAGCCTGACACTCACGTACATCATACTCATCACCCAACACTTTCATGGTTTCCACGTTATTCATGGTCTCGATGGCGTTGTAAAGAGTGATAGGCAAGACCACGGTAAGCACGCCCACCATACTGGTAAAGAGTAAACCCATACCTTCAAAGGCAGCCATGGTAAACATGGGTGGGTAAAAGCCAAGGTGCTCTAAACCTTCGTGAATATTATTGGGGTCGGCCTGACGTAAGGTATAGGCGAGTACGGTACCAATCAAAATGGCAAAAAAGGTGGGGGATAGGCGAAAAGGCATAACAACACGACCGATAATGCCCACGATAATAATGCCTAATACCACTAGCCCTAAAAGAGGCATTTCGAACGTCTTAAAGAGCATTTCACCACCAATAAAGGTCATGGCGACCCCTGCCACAGCCCCTAACATAGCTGCGCGTGGTAAATTTCGTTGCATCCAACGGCCGGTTAACGATACCAGCACTTCAATGATGCCGCTTAGAAAACAAGCGCCAGCGGCGATTTTCCAAGCCAGGTCTGCATCGCCCGTAATGGTTTTTGCTGGTAGCAATACGCCAAATAAAAACACGAACATAACGGGGGTGCTAATCCCATATGACAACGCTGTGACATCCGTACGTTGTTCTCGTTGCGCTAAACGCTTAGCCATGTAAGCGTAGTAAAAGTTACCTGTCATGACCGCGACAGCTGCACCCGGCAAGACTTTACCAAAGACGATGTCTTGGCTAAAGCCCATGCCAAGCATAGCCAGCGCAATAATAATGAAATTAGCAATGTTGTTTTGGAATAATGCAAAAAAAGCATCAATGTCTTCACGCTTAAACCACGGATAGTGGACGGACCCCTGACTCATTTCTGACCTGTTTAATAGTAAAAAAGCCCACGCCACTGATATGAGCGTGAGCTAGTTAAAATGCCTAAGCATCAAAGTGCAGATTTTAAACGCTATTTAGGGGTTACTGCTAGTGTGGTGCTGCAATATGTCTGGTAATAGCCGCATGTCCCTAAAATAATGCTGAGCGCCAGCCTCGAGAAGGGGAGTGGGGTTTTCATCGTCTGGGCAATAAGCAAATACGGTGGCACCGCTACTGATGCCAGCAGTGATGCCTGTGACGCTGTCTTCGATAATCGCGCATTGATTGGGTTCTACGCCTAAAGACTGCGCTGTAGCCATATACACATCGGGATAAGGTTTATTGCGTAGGACTTGAGTGCCGCTAAAAATATGCCCATCAAAAAAGTCCGTTAAGCCCACTTTATCAAGTTGAAGAATAATTTTGTTTTTTTCTGCTGCGGAAACACAAGCGACGTGTAATGGCCACTGTTTACGTATGGCTTTTAAGCAATCATAAATACCTGGGGTAGCGACTACGTGCTGGCGTAAGGCTTGGTTGCGACGCAAGATAAAGGCTTGTTGCCACTCGTGATCGATTTTGATGTTGAGATGGTTTTCTATGAGTTGAATTTCTTCTTTGGTGGATTTACCTAAAAAAAGGCGTTTGCATTCACTGGGGCTAAGCTGCCACCCTAAATCGCCCACCATTTTGCGTAAGATTTCCAAACTAATCGGCTCGCTATCAACCAACACACCATCGCAATCAAACAGTACGGCAGCAAAAGACATAGGCGCTCCTTTATTTATTTGGGATTAATTATAAAGGAGTCGGAAGCTAGGCGGTGGCGCAAACTGAACAGGACGGACCTTTGCAGTTATGTAGTACAGAGCTACGTATGCCTGATTGCATGCCAGGCCCCTGAGCTTGGGTGCCAGCAAGTTGTTGTTGAGGGGTTAACGCACGCATAAGGCTGTCTTTAAATTGTAGACTACGAGGCGCCGTAATTTGTAGCTGGAGCTGACCGTTGGTGCAATGCGGGCATGAGCTGGGCTCGTGTCGTTGTGCCATTGGTAAAAAACGGCTGCTAGTTTCAAAACAAGATGAACAAAAATAATCGTAAATGGGCATGAAACAGCTTAGGCCTGCTTATTAGGCAGGCCTGAGGGAGAAAGAAGTTAGCTTAGTGTGCAGCGCACCCCAGGACGACCATAGTGGGCCGCCTCGTTCAATGCCCCTTGGGGCAAGATATTCGTATCAAAAATGCCAGTAGGCAAAGCCAGCGAAGCAGAGGCGTTTGGTAAGTCAACCACCCCACCGTAACGCCCTTCTACGGGGGCTGCGGTAAGCAGCATGTAGGCTTGGCTAGCATTGAGTTCAGTGACACGAGTAATGTAATCAATCGTCGCTAGGCAGGCTTGCTTGTAAGCCACCGTAGCATCTAAATAATGGTTTACATCATTTTCTACGCTAATGCCTGTGAAGGTTAGCCACTGGTCATAGCGCACATCGTGACGGCCTGGCACGTAGATAGGTGAAGTAATACCGTATTTAGCCATTCCCCCTTTGATGAGGTCAAAGCCTAAATGCGCTGCACCGTCCATTTCAATAGCACCGCAGAATGAAATTTCGCCATCCCCCTGTGAGAAGTGCAGATCGCCTAAAGAAAGGCCTGCACCTTTAACATACACAGGGAAATAAATACGCGTGCCTACCGTGAGATTTTTAATATCAAGGTTACCGCCGTGTTCACGTGGCGGTACGGTGCGTGCAGCCTCTGAGGCCATACGGTCAAAGTCGGCACCTGATACACCACGTAGGACGGCAGTGTCTTTGTGTGGAGGGTTGGCTTGGCCTTTTTTTACCAATACGTCTTCGCGTCGGTTCCATTCCCGCAGCAGCTCGTGAGAGGGGAGCGTGCCAATTAGCCCTGGGTGCAACATAGCACCAATGCGCACGCCTGGAATATGGCGTGAAGTGGCGTATTTACCCTTGAGATTCCAGATGGCTTTGTCGGCTTCGGGAAAATGATCTACTAAAAAAGAACCCCCATTGTTTTTGGCAAATACGCCAGAAAAACCAATGGGGGTAACATAATTAATATCGAGCAAATCAACAACGAGAATGTCTCCGGGCTCGGCGCCTTCGACGTGTACAGGACCTGTAAGGGGGTGAGCTCGTGTTAAGTCGACATCGCGCACATCGTTGGCGCTATCGTTGTCTTTAATTTGTGCATCTAAAAAATCTAGACATTCGAGAATAATTTCTTCGCCTGGTTTCACGCTAGTGAGCTCGGGAATATCGGGATGCCAGCGATTGTGTCCGATTTCTGCTTGTTCAGCTAAGGCTTTGCCAGGGGAGATTTTAATGTGTTGCATGTCCTTTTCCTTGTAATTCATTTATTGGCTATGAACTTTTGCTACAGACTGCTTCTTTATGGTAGCGTGGATAAAAGGATTAGCTAGGGGATGTAAACCCTAAGTGATTAGCTCAAAAAACGTTGGATCTGTCGTTGTTGCAAGCACGCATTTTGTAGTTCTCCCCATGTTTTAAAGCCCAGTTGTTGGGCTTTATTTATCAATATCATAAGGAGCTCAGCGGTGGCTAAGGCATCGGCAGCCGCATTGTGGCGCGCTAAGATAGGCAAATTAAACACCTGTAGCCAGTCGTCCAAGTTGCTGTGGCTGGTGGCGAGCTCGGGAAACAGCAAGGGCGCTAAATACGCTATATCAATGGGTTGTGGGTCAATAATAAGCCCTAAATGCTGTAACACCGCATTTTTTAGCATACGTCGATCAAACTCTGCATGAAAGGCGAGCCAGATGTGATTTTGGCTGTAGTGAAAAAAATCAAATAGCGCTTGACGTGGATCACAACCTTTGTCTAAGTCTTTCTGGGTTAAACCATGAATCAATTGGCTTTCGCCCTGTAAATCGACCTGTATGTCTAACACTTGATAAAAACTGTTGCCCAGCGCAATACCTTGTTCCGTTAAGCGCACAGCCCCAATGGAAATGACGGTATCGGTGCGCGTGTCTAATCCGGTCGTTTCTAAATCAAAGACCATCGCGGGGTGCCCAAGGGGCTGATCGGCAGGAATAAGCGGCGCGGCTTGATTCAAGACTTGTTGCGCATAGCGATCAGGGTGAAAGCCAGTGCGTTGTGATTGAAAGGCGGTGTAATACCGCTTGAGGAATTGCCACCAAGAGCAGTGCATCACTACAGCCTATAACGATAAGTAAGAAACGCTTGTAGATAGCGTAGCTGACGTAGCGCTTCCCGTAGCATCCGACTATGCAGTTGGTTTAAGTCATCCAAAGCTAAGGTGTTTGTTAGCGGTTGTTGATGAGCCTCTTGGCGTTGATGCAATTGTAGGCGTAGTAATTGCAGGTATCTGTAGGCATCAGACCAGACTTCGGCGTCTTTAGCGCTGATAATTCCTTTTTCAGCCAAACGCTCTAAACGCAGCAGGGTGGAGGCCTCGGAGATGTGCGCGGATAAGGCGAGCACCCGAGCTGCATCCACAAATGGCGACAAGCCATGCCGCTTTAACTCAAGGTGGGTATCGGTGCTGGCACCTACAGTGCGAGCCAGCCAACGGCGTAGTTGGCTGGGTGCCGAAGGGTAATTTAAGGCAGCTTTGGCTAAGCGACGTAAAAAACGGGCGTCTTTTTTTGTTTTGGCTAAAAGCTGCTGATGAAATAACTCGAAGCCTAGATCGGGCCCCCATACACGGCGCAGGTCAAAAAACACCGAGGCTTGCAACAAATGCTTAGGGTCAGGGTGGGTAAGAAGACTGTCAAAGCGCTCCTGCCACTCGTCTAAGGACAAACAAAGTTTGGGGTTGCTGGCCATGACATTGCCTTTACACAGACTAAGACCGCATTGGTCTAGGGCCTGATTAATGTCGGCGGCTAGAGGCAATAATGTCTGACGGTGTTGTTCGGCTTGGTCGGGAGTATCGGCTAAAAACAGTATGCCATTGTCTTGATCCGTGCTTAACGCTTGTTCTCCGCGCGCCTCGCTACCAAAAACTAGCCAATTAAACTCAAGCGCTGGGTTGCCATGCTGGCGCAGAACTAATTCAATAATGCGTGAGGTGGTGTGATCGTTAAGCTGAGTGATCACCTGGGTAATTTGGTCAGCGTCGGCACCATGAGCCAACATGCTATCCACTAAATGGTGAATATCAGTGCGGATTTGTTGTAAGGCGCGTATAGAGGGTGCCTGACGTAATGAACGGGCTAAATGCACTAAATCAACACGTTGTAATGAAAATAAATCTCGCTCCGACACAACACCTATCAGCTTTTTGTTCTCGACCACACAAAGATGACCAATATGGTGCTGCGCCATTAACAAGGCAGCGTCAAAGGCGCTAGCACTGGGGGGAAGGGTTAAGGGCTCTGCCACCATCAAATCGCCAATGGGCGCAAATAGGTTGTCTGGGTCGGCTGCCAAGACGCGACGTAAGTCTCGTAAGGTAAAAATGCCAAGCGGTGCTTGGTCAGCATCCACAATCACCATGCTGCCAATTTGATGTTGTTGCATGCTTTGTAGGACTTCGTGCAGGCTTTGATCGGCATAACAGCTAATGGGCTGATGCACAATTAACGAGTGCAACGCATCGTGAATAGAATAATCAGCGCCTAAATGGGCCGAAGCACGCTCTTGAGCTTGTTGCTGTAGTTCAGAAAGCAGGCTACTAAACCCCCGTATCGCATAGGAGCGTAAGGGCTCAGAAATACGTAGCAATTTCACAAAGTCAGCCGCATTTAATACCAAGCAGAAACAGTCTTCATGGGCGGTATAGGTCGTACGTGTTGAGCGTTGACTTAGAATGGCCGCGATTGGAAAGCTGTCTCCAACGGTAAGTAAAAAGCGTTCCGTGTTATCTGGATAACGGGTGTTGGGCCGTTCCCCTCGGACTAAGCCTTGCCGAATCAGAAACCAGTATTGTTCTGCCTCGTTGTTCGCGTCGGTAATGGTCGTGCCTTTACGATAAAACCGTAGCCAAGCATGTTCTACCAAATGCAGTAAATGACGTGTTTCCATTTGGTTAAAAGGCGGGTACTGCTGCAAAAAATGCAAAATAGCAGGGCCGTTTTGTTGTAGTGCGGCTTGGGCGGTAGGGCTAGGGGCGTTGGGGTCAATCATAGGCGACAACAGTATCAGTACAAGAAGATCAATTCACCTAGTTAGCCTAACAGGAAAGAGAAAGAGTTCAATGTGTAACCAAAAATCAACCCTGCCAAGCACTGGGTCGGTTTTATGGAGCAAGCCGAAGTTAACGAGTCAGCGTACCTGCTCTGAAGTCGTGTAATGCTTGCTGGATTTGCTCATTGGTGTTCATGACAAATGGCCCGTATTGCACAATGGGCTCGTTAAGGGGCTGACCCGCTACCAGCAACACTTTTGCGTCCTGGGATGCGTGTAACTGCACGTGGTCTCCGTCATTAGCTAAAATGACCAAGTGGTGAGGGGTTAACTCCTGACCATTGAGTGTGACCGTGCCTTCGTAAACCACCAAAAAAGCATTATGAGTAACGGGAACAGGATGAGAAAACGGGGCATGAGCAGGTAGGTGCAGGTCGAGCACTAAAGGCTGCGTAATGGGACGCGTAACCGCACCGTTTGTGTCTTGGCTTTGTCCGGCTAACACAATCACTTCTACACCGTGTTCAGTGCTGTAGCTAGGCAAATCGTCGCGCTGAAAGTCGCGATACCACGGGTCATCCATTTTATGGGCCGCAGGTAAATTAACCCAAAGCTGAAAACCCGCCATAACGCCGTTTTCTTGTTGAGGGATTTCCGAGTGGATCACACCACGCGCTGCACTCATCCATTGCATGCCCCCATCCTCAAGCAGCCCTTCGTTACCGCTGCTGTCTTGATGCAGCATACGACCTTTGAGCATATAGGTCATGGTTTCAAAACCGCGGTGAGGGTGATTAGGGAACCCGGCAATATAATCATTGGGATTATCGCTGCCAAAGGCATCAAGCATTAAAAAAGGGTCTAAACGCTGTTGCAATGTGTGTTGCAACAACCGAGTGAGCTTAACGCCGGCTCCATCCGATGTGGCTTGCCCAGGGATACTGTGTTCTACGGAGCGATTCATAGTGCAACCTCTTGAGTTAAAGACCTAATGCTTTCAGTTTAAGGGATTGCGCAGACTTTGATTAGAGGGGCTGAAAGCAAAATATTGTTGCTTTTAATGCAACAATTCGGGTTTTCATTCACGGTTCAACCGTACCCAGACACATCGCACACCCAGCCTATTCGCTAACCAAAAGCGGCAGAAAAATGTCATCAATCCATGCCCGTTGCAGTGCTTTTGGAGGGGCTTCGTTGTGGATTAAAATGTAGTGACCGATCAGGTCACTCAGCAAGGTTTCCAGCGGTGGGGTGATTTTATGGTGTGCAATGTCGCCACGATCGGCAGCGCGCTGCAAAATGTGCTTAAGATTATCACAGCGATCAGCGCTAAGTGCGTCGCGCAACATAGAGGGCGAAGGGTAGGTTTCCCTGAACTTTGAGTCGGACAACAACGAAAAGATAATCGTAATAACAGGAGCCAATTCGCAAACGCGATTTAGGTAGTCTTCTAGCTCGGGACGTAATGCATTGAAATTAGGAAGCGTATATGGACGCTGTTCAATTTGAGCACGTACTGCGGCGGCAACCAAAGCGGCTTTGGTGTCCCAACGCCTTGCTAATACGGATCGACTGGTAGCGGCTTCAGTCGCCACCGACTCCATAGTTAACCCAGCATAACCCGAGCGCAATAGCTCTTGCCACGTGGCCTCAAGAATAGCGGCCTCTAGGTGCTGGTCTCGACGACGGGTTTTAGGGGTAGTGGTCATAAACGGTAAAGCATAAACAGGAATTAAGAAGTCCTATTATGACACTGAGCCCCTATAAAAATACAGGCCAACCCGCTGACTTATCAAATCGCGCGGAAAACCCCGCGGTTCAGGGCGGAGATGAATAGCGCGGACGCGCTAGCGTCTTCGTATCCGCTTGGCGTCTGTTGTTGCTTAATGTATTGTCGGACGATCTCGATAGGCGCACCGCCCCAGCTTCCGGCAAAGTAGCTCGGCGACCAGAGGGCGCCACCCCATAGTTTGTTGTGAAGGCTCGGATACGTCTTTTCGCGAATCATCCGGCTTGATACGCCTTTCAAACTATTTACCCGTGCCGACACGGCGACCTGGGGGGGATAGTTGACCAACAAGTGAACATGGTCGTCCTCACCGTCGAACTCTACCAATTCTGCCTCAAAGTCCGAACAGACGCCCGCAAAGAGGTCACGCAAGTCGTCAAGAATTTCTTTGGTGAACACACCACGGCGGTACTTTGTCACAAAGACCAAGTGAGCGTGCATGTTAAAAACACAGTGTCTACCGCGTCTAATGCCGTTGTTTTTCTCCCTAGGCCACGTATCATTGTTAGTATGAAACGACGTCAAGCCCAACGGTGCTCAGCGACGCGATATGCGCCGCTTTGCCGGTGCGTGTCGTTTCGTGTTCAATAGGGCGTTGGCATGGCAAAAAGACCGTTATGCCGCCGACAGCACGACGAAATTCAGCTATACCGTTCTGGCTAATTTCCTGCCCGTTTGGAAGAAGGATAAGGAAACCGAATGGCTGAAACACTCACCAAGCCAGTGCTTGCAACAAACGCTTAAAGACCTCGAGCGTGCCTACAAAAACTTCTTTGAAAAGCATGCGGCTTTTCCCCGCTTCAAGAAAAAAGGCCAGTCAGACCGTTTCCGCTACCCGCAAGGCTGCAAACTCGATCAGGAAAACAGTCGTATCTTTCTGCCGAAACCACGCGATGGTGTGTATCGAGGATTTAAAGGTAAGCCACATGAGCCAGTCGGCAGCAGGCACCACCGAGCAACCGGGGCGAAACGTTCGGGCCAAGTCCGGTCTGAATAAAACCATCTTGGATCAAGGCTGGTTCGAGTTCCGCCGTCAGCTAGACTACAAAATGGCGTGGGCAGAGGGGTGGCTTGTCGCTGTGCCTCCGCACTACACCAGCCAGACCTGCCCTGAATGTGGGCATTGCAGCAAAGCAAATCGCCTTACGCAAGCGCAGTTCCGATGTGTTGAGTGTGGTGTCGAGGAAAACGCCGATGAGGTTGGTGCGATCAATGTATTAAGGGCGGGACACGCCCAGTTCGCCTGTGAAGTGAGCGGTGCAGTCATGCCGCCAGCAGCAGGAACCCACCGAAGCGACTCTGGGACGGCTCAACGCCTCCCTTGAGCGCCGTAGGAATCCCCGGCCTTTAAGCGGGGGAGGATGTCAACAGAAAAGCAGCTGAGGAATGGCCGAGCTAAGGAGCGCTAGGCCAGAACCAATAAGCAAGCTAAGCACCACCTTTCTAAAAACAGCATCGCTAATGTATTTGTAAATTCGCGTGCCTAATAGAGTAGGAATCAACATCGCAGGTAAAACGATGGCTAACAGCGGCAAGACCGAGGCGGTGACCAAGCCGGTAGCTAAATACGTCACCATGGTAACGCTGAGAATAGCCAAGTTAAAATTTTGAATAACAGCACGCTGAGTATGGCGGTCGTACCCCCGCACATAACACCATAAGGTAGGAATAGCTCCAGCAAAGCCGCCTAAACCGCTCATGACCCCACCTAAAATGCCAATAAACCCGTTGACTAGGGGGTAAGTGGGCTTGGGGGTGGGAATGGTTTTGGAAAAAAGCATAATTGGACACCATAGTATTAATAGCGCGCCAATAAAAACTTTAAACCAGTTGCTGTCTAATAACGGTAATACCCACACACCTAAAGGAATGCCACACAACCCACCCACTACAAAAGGAGCCAGTAACGAAGGATTAAATTCCCGACGTACAGAAAAGACGGCTAACACTTGCCCGGTTAACGCGCCAAATACGGCCAAAACCGCTGCAATTTTCGGGTCTACAGCCCAAGCCCAAAAAGACATGGCCACCATGCTAAACGCAAAGCCGGATAGCCCTTGGACAAAACCAGCAATAACAGCGCCAGCAATAATGAGTGTGATAGTACTGAGATCCATAATGCTTTGAAATGCGCGTGGTTACGATGGGTTAGAAAAACAAAACGCCAACCCCGAAGGATTGGCGTTTTGTTTGTATCTGGTGCCGGCTAAAGGAGTTGAACCCTCGACCTTCGCATTACAAGTGCGCTGCTCTACCAACTGAGCTAAGCCGGCTAAAAAAGATATTATAAAGGCGGATTTTTAAAAAAGCAACTTTTAATCTATCAGGTTAGCTAAAGGAGAAAGACCTCACTTTTTAGTGAGGCCTGTAGTCTATGCTTTTTTAACAAAGCCAGAATATTTATTCGCTGGTTAGAGGGTCAGTGTCGTGGACCATGTGAAGGAAGTGACGATGACGCTCGTACTGATCAAGAATATCGTTGATCACTTCGTCCTCGGCCCAACCCATAATATCGTAGTCTTGACCGCCTTCGGCTAAATGGACCTCGGCGCGGTAATAGATCTGGTTTTCAGGGCGCTTAGCATCCGCCGGAGTAAGCGTAGGCCGAGATTCTGCAATAGGTCGCACCGTATATTGAAAGTCTTGGTATTCGCCATGATGCGCCACACATAGCGACCACCCTTCGGCATCGCCCGCATCGGAAAGCTGTTGTTGAACTTGGACATCAAAACCAGCTTTACTCAGTTCCTCGCTGACGGCTTTCATGGCAGGCGCAGCCGTAAGGTTAATAAAGCGCACCACTTGGTCCTGTTGCGGCATAACAATTAAGTTGCGTAAACGTTTTTGCCACGGCTGACCAGGCACCCCTGTTTGCGTGCGTGCCACCGTTTGGTAGCGGATTTGGCGTTTGGTGGCATCGGTGCGCAAGGCTTTAAACAAGCCAAAAATAGACAGCAACAAAATAATGGAAAAAGGAAAAGCGGTAGCAATAGTGGCGGTTTGCAGCGCTTGCAAGCCATCAGCTAAGAGCAGGGCAATGGCTACTAAACCTGTGAGAGCTGACCAGAAAATACGTTGCCAAACGGGTGAAGGCATGTTTTCCTTTGAGGCTAATAGGTCGATGACCAACGCCCCTGAGTCAGCCGAGGTGACAAAGAAAACAATGACCATCATCAACGCCAGAATAGAGGTAATGCTAGTCAGCGGCATTTCCTCTAGGAAGACAAAAAGGGCTTGCGAGGTATCGGCTTGTACGACGACACCAAAGTCGGTCAGGCCTTCAACCAAAATATAATAAATAGCGGTATCGCCAAAAACGGTCATCCAAAGCAATGTGAAACCAGCCGGAACGAGTAGGACACCTGAAACAAATTGACGGATGGTACGGCCCCGAGAAATACGAGCAATAAACAAACCGACAAAGGGTGACCAGGCAAGCCACCACCCCCAATAAAATAACGTCCAACCGCCGATCCAGTCGTTGGGCTCGTAAGCATATAGGTTAAAAGTGGAGGTGATTAGATCGGATAAATAGGAGCCCGTGTTTTGCACAAAGGTCTGGAGCAAAAAGACGGTTGGCCCTAAGATAAGTACGAAAAGTAATAACAAAAACGCAAAGCCCAGGTTGAGCTCTGAGAGGATTTTAATGCCCCGATCTAAACCACTTGCTACGGAAACCGTGGCTAAACCACAGGCAATAATAATAAGGGTAATCTGGCTGTAGATGGTAAAGGGGAAATCAAATAAGTAGCTAAGACCACTATTGATTTGCGCCACACCAAAACCCAATGAAGTAGCAACCCCGAACACCGTACCAAGAACCGCAAAGGTATCCACTGCTTGACCGGGCTTGCCATGAATATGGTCGCCGATTAGAGGGTAAAGCGCGGAGCTTAGCTTTAGGGGCAAGCCATGTCGATACGAGAAGAAAGCTAAAATTAGCCCCACAATGGCATAAATAGACCACGCATGTAGGCCCCAATGAAAGAACGTGATGCTCATGGCATTACGTGCCGCCTCTATGGTGCCTCCATCGCCCACCGGAGGGCTGAGAAAATGCATAACCGGCTCTGCCACGCCAAAGAACATGAGCCCAATGCCCATGCCCGTAGAGAACAACATGGCAAACCAGGTCATGTCTTTAAAATCGGGGGCAGAGTGGTCAGGACCTAGCTTAATATCACCATAACGGCTAATCGCTAAAAAGATTGTAGACAGCAAAATAATGGCGACGGTCAGTATATAAAACCAACTGACATTGCCGAGTATCCAGTTTTGGGTATTTTCGAATAGCTGCTGAGTGAAACTAGGAGCAAAAATAGCAAGACCCACGAGCAAAAAAATCAGCAGAGCCGCTGAGTAAAAGACGGGGGGGTTAAGACTGGTTTGCTTGAATATTTTCACAATAAACCCGATCAGTAGTTTGACTTTATGCTGTGCTGCGGTGGCAGAAGTCGTAGTGTGGACAATAAGCGATAGCAACGCGGCGCTTTTTTCATTTAAGAAGCTAAAAGTACGGGTTTTAGTTTCTTAGTTTAAATATAGCGACCAAAAAGCAAAATGCCAACCCAAAGGGATTGGCATTTTTTCATTATTTAACGATACGTAGATGACCTCGATCTGGGGCGGGCCCTTTGGGATCGGGGTCATCGTGAGGCGGTTCTGTTGGCGCGCCCTCGTCGGTATACGGTGCGGATGGGCTTATTTCAAACCCCATTCCAGCCCCTGTTTCGCGTGCAAAAATAGCGGAAACGGCTGCTACCGGAACAAAGATGTCTTCGGTCACCCCGTTAAAACGGGCTTGGAATTCGATGTAATCGTTGCCTAGTATGAGCTGGTTAGTAGCAAGTAGCCCGATGTTTAAAGTGATTTGACCTTCTTGAACATGGGCTAGAGGCACCACCGTATTTTCATCGACTTGAACCACGATATGTGGGGTGTAACCGTTATCGGTACACCAGTCGTGCAAGGCGCGTAGCAAATAGGGTTTGGTAGAGGTTTCGTTAGCTGACATATTAACGACGCATTACTTTTTCAGAAGGGGTTAAGGCTTCGATAAAGGCAGGGCGTGAGAACACACGCTCACCGTATTTTTGAATCGGTGCAGCAGATTTAGGCAATTCAATACCGTAGTGGTCTAAGCGCCAAAGTAACGGAGCAATAGCCACATCTAACATAGAGAATTCTTCGCCGAGCATGTATTTGTTTTTAGTGAGGATAGGAGCAAGTTGTGCCAACCCGTCACGAATTTTTTGACGCGCTTGTTCTTGGGCTTTGGGGTCAGTTTCGTTGCGGTCTTCAAGTAAAGACACTTGGGTAAACAGCTCGCGCTCAAAATTAAACAAAAATAAACGGGTACGAGCACGCATCGTGGGATCAGCAGGCATTAGCTGCGGATGAGGGAAGCGCTCATCGATGTATTCATTGATGATATTGGATTCGTACAAAATGAGTTCACGCTCGACCAGAATAGGTACCTGGCCGTACGGGTTCATGACCGAAATATCTTCAGGTTTGTTGTACAAGTCGATATCGCGAACCTCGAAGTCCATGCCTTTCTCGAACAACACAAAACGACAGCGTTGTGAAAAGGGACAAGTAGTTCCAGAGTAGAGCACCATCATAGTATGGATTCCAGTCGTGAAAAAAAAGCAAAAAAGCCGAGGGCTTTAAACAGAAAGGCGGCCTGCCTTGTAGAAAGGCAGGCGCGCGTAACGAATAGCAAGCAAAGCGTTTATTTGATGTCTTTCCAGTATTCTTTGT
The DNA here is from genome assembly GCF_011927625.1 of Paenalcaligenes hominis. Lineage (GTDB taxonomy): Bacteria > Pseudomonadota > Gammaproteobacteria > Burkholderiales > Burkholderiaceae_B > Paenalcaligenes > Paenalcaligenes hominis. The sequence goes on along the minus strand of NZ_JAATIZ010000003.1, from coordinate 50,015 downwards.
TCAGACGCCATGCGACGAAGAAGAACAAGAAAAGAAATACCATGACACCAGCACCAATTTGTTTGCGTAGTGTTTGTACCGGTTCAGCCATCCAAGCAAGAAAGTTGCTAAGGTCAGCGACATCATTATCAAACTGAGCCTGACGATCGGGATCAACAGGGGTCACCACCACAGTTTCAGAGTCATCGCCGTTGTAATTGGTTAAGACTTCGGAGCTTTGGGTATGAAAACCAAACTGATCAATATCAGTGACGGTGCGCACCCATTGTTCCTTGCCATCTACATTGGTCAAACCGACTTTTGTACGTTGTGCCGTAACGGGGCCTTGGAGTTCCCACATGGCATGAGGCATACCTACGCTTGGGAAAACGACGTTATCCCAACCTGTAGGACGGGCTGCGTCACGGTAGAAAGTACGTAAATAGCTGTAAATGTAATCGGTACCGCTAGGGCCTAAGTTAACCGATTTTGCGCGAGCAATAACGGAGAGATCAGGAGGCGTGGTACCAAACCACTTGCTACTGTCTGCTGGACGCATAGCAATAGACATGGTGTCACCGACTTTGTCCGTAGTGAAAAGCAAGTTTTTCTTGATTTCTTCTTCGGTTAGACCGATTTCGGTGAGCTTGTTGTAACGCATAGCATTGGCGCTATGGCAGTTTAAACAGTAGTTAACAAATAGCTTAGCGCCATTTTGTAAGGCGGGCAAATCATTGATGCGATTAGGGGCGCGTTCGATTGCTCCGTCGGCAGCGTGAGCTACGCTGCCTAGACTAAGAGCTAATGCCAGAGCGCCAAGGATTTTTTTAATCATGGTCATTCCGTGTTGTTAAAACGTCCTTAGTGGGCGCGGAAAGTTACGCGCTCGGGAACTGGCTTGAAGGTACCTAGACGGCTCCAGACAGGCATCAGGAAGAAGAAAGCAAGGTAAATAACCGTGCCAACCTGACTGAGCAAGTTGTAGAGATCGCTAGGTGGTTGTGTACCTAAATAGCCCAACATCAAGAAGTTCACGATAAAAATCGCATACAGAACTTTATGCCACGTCGGACGATAGCGGATGGATTTCACTGGGCTGTGATCTAACCAGGGTAGGAAGAAAAGAATCACAACCGTACCGCCCATAGCCACTACACCCCAGAACTTCGCGTCGAACACTTTAAGTGCAATAGCGACAGCAATCAGGATTGCGGGCACGATAATGCGCATCTTTCCAGGTAGGCCTTTGATGAGGAACACAATGGCAGCCAGCACTGAAGCACCCGCTAGAAGCCATGTAAAGTCATCGGTGGTGGCACGGAGCATGGAGTAAAACGGAGTGAAATACCACACTGGCGCAATGTGCGGTGGGGTCTTCATGGAGTCAGCAGGAATAAAGTTGTTGAACTCGAGGAAATACCCGCCCATTTCTGGGGCAAAAAACAAAATGGCGGCAAAGACAATCATGAACCCTGCCACCCCAACGATATCGTGCACGGAGTAGTAAGGGTGGAAAGGAATGCCATCTAATGGGCGACCTTTTGCGTCTTTTGGGCCTTGTTTAATTTCAACGCCGTCTGGGTTGTTAGAGCCGACTTCGTGCAGAGCGATTAAGTGGGCAACTACTAAGCCAATTAACACCAATGGAATAGCAACCACGTGCAATGCAAAGAAGCGGTTTAGAGTGGCATCTGACACCACGTAATCACCACGAATCCAAATGGCCAGCTCTGGACCAACAAAGGGAATGGCAGCAAACAAGTTAACAATAACCTGAGCACCCCAGTAAGACATTTGACCCCAAGGCAAGAGATAGCCTAGGAAGGCTTCGGCCATAAGACAGAGGAAAATAGCTACCCCGAAAATCCAGACGAGTTCGCGTGGTTTGCGGTAAGAGCCATAAAACAACCCACGTAGCATGTGTAAATACACCACCACGAAGAACATGGACGCACCGGTTGAGTGCATGTAGCGGATAAACCAGCCCCCAGGTACCTCGCGCATGATGTATTCGACCGAAGCAAAAGCAAGCTCTGCATCCGGTTTGTAGTTCATTACGAGGAAAATCCCAGAAACAATCTGAATAACCAACACCAGCATGGCAAGTGAACCGAAGAAATACCAAAAGTTGAAATTCTTCGGGGCGTAGTATTCAGACATGTGCTCTTTGTAGAGTTTCGTAAGCGGGAAGCGCTTATCGACCCATCCTAAGAGACCTGTTGTTTCAACAGTTTTGTCGTCAGCCATGAAACGGCTCCTTTAATCTTATATTTAATGAGACTGTAATGACCTTAAGCCTTGTTGTTTTCATCTACACCGATAATGACACGCGTGCCATCGGCGGAGAACTCGTAAGGCGGAATTTCAAGGTTATCGGGAGCAGGCTTGTTGCTGAAGACACGACCTGCAAGATCGAAGGTAGAACCATGGCAGGGGCAGAGGAAGCCTCCGTTCCAGCTGGATGGTAACCCGGGCTGGGCACCGTTCTCGAGACGAGGGGTAGGTGAACAACCTAAATGCGTACAAATGCCGATACATACGAAGATTTCAGGACGACGTGAGCGGTATTCGTTTTGGGCATACTCAGGCGTGAAGCCAGGGCGGTTTGAATTAGGATCAGCGAGCTCACTGTCATTTGAGGCTAAAGCGGCCAATTGACTTTCGGTACGGTGTAGAATCCAAATTGGATTGCCACGCCATTCGACAGTACGCATTTCGCCGGGCGCGAGAGTGGAAATATCTACCTCTACTGGAGCACCCGCAGCACGGGCTTTAGCCGAAGGGGCAAACGAGCCCACAAAAGGGACAGCGGTAGCCACACCGGCGACACCACCGACCGCACAGGCGGTAGTGACCCAAAAACGGCGCGCAGGGTCGGACGGGAGAATGGCGTTTTCTTCCGCTCCGTTGTCATTGGGCTGTGTCGTAATCTGACTCATTCTAGTATCCTTATTCCTGCCCAAGTTGGGCTTAGCACAAATTATGGACTTGGTCTGGGTATAGTTATTGCAACCATCTATTATAGCGTTTGCAAATTTTCTGTGATGTCATTAAGAGGCTTATATGAGTAAAACCACTAGTTTTTTTAAAGAGTTCCGCGAATTTGCCGTGAAAGGCAACATGATCGACCTAGCAGTAGGGGTGATCATTGGCGGCGCATTCGGAAAAATTATTGATTCGCTAGTCCGAGATGTAATCATGCCAGTTATTAGCTTTATACTCGGTGGCGAAGTTGATTTTGCCAATAAATTTACCGTTTTACGCGTGCCCGAAGGCTACACGGGCGCATACACCTTAGAGGAGCTTAATGCTGCAGGAGCCGTCGTATTAGCATGGGGCAACTTTTTGACCATATTTATCAACTTCATGTTGTTGGCTTTTGTGGTCTTTGTGATGGTTAAGATGATTAACCGTATGCGCCAGGCTGTTCATCACGAAGAAGCTACTGCACCTGCCAAGCCCGCCCCTACGCCCGAAGACGTGGTGTTGTTGCGTGAAATCCGCGATGCTTTAAAAAACAAGAATGCTTAATGAGTGAATCGCGCTAATTGTACAATAAAGCCCGTGGAAATACGGGCTTTATTGTTTTAGATAGGGTTGTTGAGGTCGATAAATTCCACTTGAACCTTAAAGTGTTCGGCTACTTTTTCGCCTAATGCTTTCACACCATACCGCTCGGTGGCATGGTGGCCTGCCCCAATGTAAGCCGTTGAGGTCTCGCAGGCATAATGGTAGGTAGGCTCGGAGGCTTCACCACTGATATAAAGGTCTACGCCGGCTTCGATGGCCTCGCTCATGAAGCCTTGCGCTCCTCCGGTACACCATGCCAAACGCTGAATAAGTTGTTGTGGATTACCTACAGTTAATGCGTCTCTTTGTAAAATATCGCTAATTTTTGCAGAGAGAGACTCTAGGGTTTCAGGTATATCTAAATAACCAGTTTGTATAAGGTTGCTAGGGCCGATGCCTTTAGGTAAGCCTTCTGCATCCAGATCGTGCTTAAAGCCTAGCTGCCGAGCAAGTTGGGTATTGTTGCCGACTTCGGGGTGTGCATCGAGTGGCAAATGGTAGGCGATAAGATTCAGGTTGTGTTGCAGTGCATACGCAATACGTTTTCTTTTCATGCCACGAATGCGTTCGTCTTCGTTTTTCCAAAACCACCCATGGTGAACCAGTACAGTGTCCGCACCGCGTTCTACTGCTGCCTCGAGCAGAGCTAAGGAGGCCGTCACCCCAGTGACGATATGTTGTACTGTTTCAGCCCCTTCAACTTGAAGGCCGTTTGGGCAGTAGTCTTTAAAGCGCTGGGTTTCTAGATAAGAATCCAGCCATGAAACCAGTTCGTTACGAGTCATAGAGGTCGACATAGCTAATGCAAAAATGAATAGGGAGAACACCCCTAGTTTAGTCCTAACGTATATGGCAGTCTAATTGTGATCATTAAAAAGGTAGGCTATGCAAACAACAGCTACATCAATCGCGTATGGAAGTCATTCCGAACAACATTACGAATGGTACGAGCCATTGGCAGAGGTACCGCCCAAAGGGGTAATTGTGCTGGTGCACGGAGGGTTTTGGCGGCAACCGCATACGTTGGTACAAATGCACCCATTAACGGATTTCTTTTTAGAGCAAGGGTGGGCCGTAGCCAACCTAGAGTACCGTCGTGGTAATTGCGGTGGTGATTGGCCTCATATCCTAGAGGATGTGCTCCAAGGCTTTCAGTCAGTACGTCAACAAATGCAACAACGCCAACTACGTGGCCCGCTGGTGGGAATAGGGCATTCGGTAGGCGGGCAGCTCGTTTTGCTGGCAGCACAAGAGCAAGATTACGTGATTGCATTAGCGCCTGTCACGGACGTAAGCCGTACTGCGCAGGAAGACTTAGGTGAATCGGCGGCACAAGCTTTTTTTGGGGCACGGCTGGATGAGGTCGCCAGAGCCGCTTCGCCTATTCATCAGTTGCCCAGTCAGCGCTCCATACTGGTCGTGCATGGTGAAGACGATCAGCGTGTTCCTCTACAGCATTCCATTGACTATATCCAAGCATTAAAGGAAAAAAACCCAAAGGCAGAGTTCTGGCCAATTCCAAACTTGGACCATTTTTATATTATTGACCCGCACTGCGATATCTGGCCAAAAGTGCTGGGTTATCTGGATCATACTATCTGATCGCATAAATACAAATGCGGCACTAAACGATAAAGTCTAGTGCCGCATTCAGATGGCGTAACTAATGTCGTTAGGACTTAGTTAGTTGCATCAACCACATAAGCAATAATGGCTTCGCGATCGGCTTCGTCCATAGCGGAGAACGAAGGCATAGCACCCATTCCTTCCATCATGGTTTTACGAATACGATCTGCATCGGGTTTGAGTTCGTCTAAGTCAGGCCCAATGGTGCCTGCTGCATCTGCATCTTTAAGTGTATGACACACGGCACAGGCGATAGGCTGTGCACTACCTGCAAACAAGGTTTTGCCTTGTTCAAGTTGAGCTGCGTCTGCAGCAATAGCTGTAGAGCTTAATAAGGCTAAAGTTACTGAGCTAAGTACGCTGAGTGTAGTTTTCAACATATTTTTTTCGTACAAAAAAGGATAAAAGGCTGAGCCTAAGCTCAGCCTAATAGCATAAAGTAATAAGCAAATTAAGCAACAGTAATTGTGAGCGCGTGATCGTTCCAGCTGTTGTTTAAATAACCACGGTTATTCTCTAGACGCTCGGCAGGCTGTTCATCGCCAGCCTTGTTAGTAGCACGACTTGCTAAGGTGTAAGTCCCTGCTTTGAGGTTTACAGGCAACACAAATTGACGCCAAGCGAATGGACCTAAGTCTGGACCAGTGAACTCGGCTTTTTTCCATGTTTTACCGCCATCCACTGAGACTTCGACGCCGGTGACCTCGGAGGTACCACCCATGGCTAAACCTTGAATTTGAAGGTTGCCGGCTTTGAGTTTTGCATCGGGCTCGCCTGGATGCGTGATCCAGGATTTAACGGGCATTTCCCAAACGGATTTTTGCGTTGGGGCGCCTTTTTCGCCCTGAGGCGCTAGGCGGTAGCCGGTTTGTTGGATGTTAGCTGCAGACTGCTCGGTAGTGAAAGCCAAACGTTTAATGTATTTAACGTTGTTAACACCCGTGTAGCCAGGAACGATCAAGCGTAAAGGACCACCGTGAGCTAAAGGTAGTGGCTCGCCGTTGATTTCCCATGCTAACAATGCATTTTCAATGCCTTCGAGGGGAACAGAGCGTTCGACTTGGATGGTATTAGGATCTAGACCCTCGGGGATGGGCTCGCCACCGGTACCGGTCATGTATTTAGCGTCGGCATTCATGCCGCCTACGTGTTCAAGTACGGCTTTTACAGGCACACCTGTAAACATAACGCAACCAGCAGCGCCGACTGTCCACTGTGTACCGCTAGGTTTGCTTGGGAAGTAAGCGCGACCGTTACCGGAACACTGCAACACCATAGCGACGGTGGTGACACCTAGCGTTTTTAGCTCGGCTACGCTGATAGTAACTGGGTTTTTAACGCCTTCGATTTGTAGCTGCCAAACATCTGGGTCTGCAACGATGTCTTCGCTGGGTGGAGAGATGTTGTTACGTACAAAGAGACGATCTAAAGGAGTAATCACACCGCTACCAAACGCATTGCGTTTGGTTTCCATGGTGTTAGCACTGTGAATAATGAGGCTGTCAGCATTTTTCCAGCTGGCGTAGGCGGGTAAATCGATTTTCTTTTTTTCGTCTTGAGCTGCGGCTAAGGCTTTAGCGGCAGGGGTAAGGCTACCAATCGCCCCGATGGAAGCTAAACCAATAGCACCACCTGTAGTTGTAAGCAGACTGCGACGAGAGTGGTTAATTGAATTCATAACGCACCTTGTGTGTAGTAGTTGATTGTTATATGAGGGGGTAGTTTAGATCTTATTGTTATTTAGATATAGGAGATTTTACCCTAGTATATAACGCTAAAAACGAGCCAGTTTGGCTCGTTTTTTAATATATACATCGTTTTTCGTGTTATTGAAGGTCGGCGTCGTATTCGATAACATCAGGTTTTTTGACCAAGTTAGCGAAAATAATACCAATTTCATATAACAAACAAAGCGGCCCAGCCAACAGGAATTGGCTAATGACATCGGGCGGCGTAACGACTGCGGCAATAACAAAAGCCCCAACAATGACATAGCCTCGGATCTCACGAAGTTTTTTAACGGTCGTGAGACCAGTTTTAACCAATAAAACCACTGCAATAGGGACCTCGAAGGTAATACCAAAAGCAATGAACATCGTCATGACAAAGTTAAGGTAAGCCTCGATATCTGGCGCAGGAGTAATGGAATCGGGAGCAAATGACGCAATGAAATGAAAGACCGTTTTAAACACCACGAAATAACAAAAGCTCATCCCCAAAATAAAGAGCAACGTACTAGAAAAAATAAGGGGGATAGCCAGTTTCTTTTCGTGGGAATATAAACCGGGCGCAATAAAAGCCCATGCCTGATACAGCACAATGGGCAATGCAATCACAAAAGAGGTCAATAAGGTGACCTTTACGGGCACCATAAAAGGCGTAATCACCCCTGTGGCAATCATGCGAGTGCCTTGTGGTAGAGACGCCAGCATAGGTTGGGCTAAGAAGTCGTAAATGACGGAAGGCCCAGGATAAAGAAACAACACCACAAACACAGCCAGTACGCTAACTACCGCTTTCATAAGACGGCTACGTAACTCGACCAAGTGAGAAATAAAGGTGTCACTAGCAGGAGTCGTGCTCATTCTTTTTTACCATCAGCGCTGTTATCTGAAGCAGCTGGTTGAGAGGTGTCTTTGGTTGAGTCAGCCAAAGACTTGGCCATCGTTTCGGTATCGTGTTCAAGTTCGTTGACGGCCTTGCGCGCTTCCTCAAGGGGGTCTTTAATTTGGTTACCGAACTGATTGACGGACTGCTTGATCGAGGAGGAGGCGTCTTCCATTTGTTTTTTAATGGAGCTGATCTCGTCCAAGTCAATTTCACGTTGAATATCGGTTTTAACCTCGTTCATGTAGCGTTGCGCACGCCCAAACATGTGGCCTACGGTACGAGCAACACGTGGCAGGCGTTCAGGGCCGAGAACGACTAATGCTACAACACCGATGAGTAAAAGTTCGCTGAAGCTAATGTCAAACATAGTGATAAACGAGACGTATTAGTGTTTAGAGACGTCTTGTTTTTCTGTGGCTTGAACGTCTACGGTATGTTGGTCTGCGACCTGTTTAGGTGGCAGGTCGTCTTCGGACTCGGCTTCTTTGATGCCTTTTTTGAACCCTTTTACGGCACCACCTAGGTCTTCGCCAATATTACGAAGTTTTTTGGTGCCAAAAACTAAAGCAACAATGACTAGAACGACAAGCCAATGCCAAATACTAAAACTACCCATGGTAGGACTCCGGTTATGCAACAGCTGTTGCTGTGTTTTTCCAAGGGCGTTCGCCCCCAATAATATGTAAGTGCAGGTGGTCGATTTCTTGGCCACCGTCTTCGCCACTATTAATGACGATGCGATATCCGCCTTCGGCACCCGGTCTGCAGCCATTAGCTGAAGCAATCTGAGGCACGAGGGTCATCATTTTACCTAGCCAGTCTGCATCTGTGTCTGCGACGTGCTGCATCGACACAATATGGTGTTTAGGGATAAGTAAAAGGTGTACCGGTGCGACTGGGTTGATGTCTTTGAAGGCAAGAAAGTCGTCGTCTTCGTAAACCTTAGTCGAGGGAATGGTGCCGTCGATAATTTTGCAAAATAAACAATCTTGACTCATGTCTGTTCAGTGTGAGTAGGTACCGTTTTTAAATAAAGTGTGTGCTTAACTATTGTAGTGTATTGTGGGCCGTTGTTGGAACTAAGTTCGATTGGCTTTTTCCACTAAGCCAGAGATACCTTGGCGTTTTGCCAGCTCGGCAAACACTTGCGCCGGATCTACACCATAATAATTTAAGGCAACCAAACAATGAAACCATAAATCGGCGGTTTCACTAATGAGGCCTTGATGGTCTTGGTCTTTGGCCGCTAACACCACTTCGGTGGCTTCCTCGCCAATTTTTTTAAGAAATGCGTCGGGGCCTTTAGCGTAAAGTTTTGCGACATAGGAGCTATCGGGGTCACCACCAGCACTAGGCAAGCGCGCCGCCAATACAGCCATTAATTCAGTTAAAACGAGATCGGCATTCATGAGTATATGCTGTCAGGGTCTTTGAGGACAGGATCAGTGGTTTCCCACTGCGGTGTGGGGCCAGAGCAGTCTAAGCGTGAGTAAAAGCAGCTATTACGACCCGTATGACACGCAATGTCACCCTTTTGTTCCACGGTAAGCAAAATAACATCGCCGTCGCAGTCTAAACGGATGTCATGAACGGATTGGTAATGGCCGGATTCTTCGCCCTTGCGCCAAAGCTTTTTACGAGAGCGTGACCAATACACGGCTCGTTGGGTTGCCACGGTTTCTGTTAGAGCGTCGGCGTTCATCCATGCCACCATAAGAACGCGGCCAGTATGAAGATCTTGGGCGATAGCAGGGATAAGCCCCTGCGTATCGAAATGAACCTGATCTAACCAGTTTTTGCTCATAGCACCTTGATGCCTTGCTGAGCTAAATAGGTTTTGGCTTCGGCAATGGTGTATTCGCCATAGTGGAAGATGCTGGCAGCTAATACCGCTGCGGCACCGCCTTTAAGTACGCCATCAGCGAGGTCTTGTAGGGAACCAACGCCACCCGAGGCAATAACGGGAATGGATACCGCATCGGAAATAGCGCGCGTGAGAGCGAGGTCAAAGCCGGATTTGGTGCCGTCTTTATCCATGCTGGTCACTAATAGCGCGCCAGCACCCATTTCCTGCATGCGTTGAGCCCATTCGATGGCATCAATGCCAGTGGCCCGTTTACCACCATGGGTGTAGATTTCCCAACTGGATTGACCGGCGTCCGTGGTAGTTTGGCGGGCATCGATAGCAACAATAATACTGTCTTTACCGAACTGGTCGCTAGCAGAGCGTACTAAGTCTGGATTGCTGATGGCAGCGCTATTAATGGAAACACGGGTGGCTCCGGCATCCATTAGGCGTTGTACGTCAGACAAATCGCGCACACCACCGCCTACGGTAAGAGGAATCGAAATGTTTTTTGCGACCTCAGTCACGATAGATAGAATAACGTCGCGGTTTTCAGTGGTGGCGGTGATATCAAGCAAAGTGAGCTCATCAGCGCCTTGCTCGTCGTAACGACGAGCAATTTCAACAGGATCCCCTGCATCAACTAGGTCAACAAAGTTGACGCCTTTTACAACCCGACCGGCTGTGACATCAAGGCAGGGGATAATACGGCAAGCTTGTTCAGATTTCATGCTTCGTACTCGTCAGCAAAGGTTTGCGCCTTGGCGAAGTCCAAGGTGCCTTCGTAAATACTACGACCTAAGATAACGCCCTCTACCCCTTCGTTTTCTACAGCACACAGTGCATCGATGTCTTTCAGGTCAGTGACTCCACCCGATGCAATCACGGGGATGTTGACGTGCTGAGCAAGGCGTACTGTGGCTTCGATATTGACACCGGACAGCATGCCGTCGCGTCCAATATCCGTGTAGATAATGGACTCACAGCCGTAGTCTTCGAATTTTTTAGCTAAATCTAATACATCGTGACGGGAGATTTTGCTCCAACCATCGGTTGCCACTTTTCCATCACGTGCATCGAGGCCTACAATGATGCTTCCTGGAAAGGCACTGCATGCATCACGTAAAAAACCTGGGCTTTTCACTGCAGCTGTACCGATAATGACATAGCGCATGCCCATGTCTAAGTAGGTTTCGATGGTATCTAAATCGCGGATGCCTCCGCCGATTTGGACAGGAATTTCATCACTCACCGTTTCTAAAATAGCAGCGATAGCCTCTTTGTTTAGAGGTTTTCCAGCAAAAGCACCGTTCAAATCAACCAGATGTAGACGACGTGCGCCTTGTTCTAGCCATTGTTCGGCCATGGCGGCAGGGTCATCAGAAAATACGGTAACGTCATCTAAAGCACCTTGGCGCAAGCGCACACAACGTCCGTCTTTAAGGTCGATGGCAGGAATGAGTAACATGATGTAGAACCAATAAATGCGTAAAGGAAAATGGCAAAAAGGTTATAAGACACCTTTGGTGGAAGGAATCACGTTTTCACTACGTGGATCCTTTTCAAGCGCCATGCGCATGGCACGCCCAAAAGCTTTAAAAATGGATTCACATTGATGGTGGGCATTTTCGCCACGTAAGTTATCAATATGAACGGTGGCTTGTGCATGGTTCACAAAGCCTTGAAAGAACTCACGCGCTAAGTCTACATCAAAACTACCAATGCGCGCGCGTGAATAATCAACAAAATAGAACAAACCCGGACGGCCGGAGAAGTCCATGGCGACACGCGATAGAGACTCGTCCATGGGAACATAGGCATGACCATAACGACGAATACCGGCTTTATTGCCGATGGCTTTAGCGATGGCTTGGCCTAACGCAATACCAATGTCTTCAACGGTGTGGTGATCATCAATATGAGTATCGCCATCGCAGTGAACATCGAGATCGATCATGCCATGACGAGCAATTTGGTCGAGCATATGATCGAGGAAGGGCACGCCGCTATTTAGGCTTTGGCGACCTGTACCGTCTAGATTAATAGAAACGCGAATACGGGTTTCGCTGGTGTTACGAGTGACTTCAGCAGTACGCATAGTAATGACAAAAATTAAGAAGTTTTAAGTCGGTATTCGGCACTGGCAGCATGGGCATAGAGCCCTTCGCCTTTGGCCAGTGTGGCGGCGATAGGCCCAAGCGATTGAGCGCCAGTTGATGAGACATGAATAATACTGCTGCGTTTTTGGAAATCATACACGCCTAGGGGCGAGGAAAAACGCGCAGTGCGAGAAGTAGGTAAAACGTGGTTAGGGCCGGCGCAGTAATCGCCAAGCGATTCGGAGCTATAAGGGCCAAGGAAGATCGCACCGGCATGACGTAGATAAGGCAACCAAGTTTCAGGCGCATCGGTACACACCTCTAGGTGTTCGGGCGCAATAAAGTTGGCAATTTCGCAGGCCTCGTGTAAGTCTTTGACCAAAATAAGGGCGCCTCGGTCTGCTAGGCTTGTGCGAATAATATCGGCACGTGGCATAGTAGGTAGCAATTTTTCGATGGCGTTTTCGACGGCCTGTAAGTAGTCGGCATCGGGACACAGCAAGATGGACTGAGCGAGTTCGTCGTGCTCGGCCTGAGAGAAAAGGTCCATAGCGACCCATTCCGCTGGTGCGCTGCCATCAGCAATAATTAAAATTTCGCTGGGGCCGGCGATCATATCGATACCTACTGTACCAAAAACACGACGTTTGGCTTCGGCCACGTAGGCATTGCCAGGGCCGACAATTTTGTCGACGGCTTGGATGGTATCGGTACCATAAGCAAGTGCGCCAACGGCTTGGGCACCACCGATGGCGTAGACTTTATCTACGCCGCTAAGGGCTGCTGCCGCTAGCACAAGGGGGTTGCGCTCGCCTTTTGGGGTGGGCGTGACCATGATGAGCTGGCTGACCCCGGCGACTTTGGCCGGAATGGCATTCATAAGCACCGATGACGGGTAAGCGGCCTTGCCACCTGGCACGTATAAGCCGACGCGGTCAAGCGGGGTGACTTGTTGTCCTAAGCGAGTACCGTCGGCCTCGGTGTAGGTCCAGCTTTTGCCTAGTTGATGCTCGTGATATTGACGCACCCGTTGCGCAGCCGTTTCTAACGCAGCGCGTTGGGTGGGGTCGAGTGTGGTTAATGCATGATGAAGTTCGTCGTGATGAATTTCAAGTTCGGCAGCATGCTGAACCTGTACCCCGTCGAATCGATGGGTGAACTCGATGAGCGCTGCATCACCGCGTTGGCGGATGTGATGCAGGATGTCTCTACAGGCATTTTCAATAGAAGCGTCTTGCGTTTCTTCAAACGCTAATAGCTGACGCAATTCAGCATTAAACTGAGCAGTATCGGACTGCAAACGACGAATTACAGACATAAACCAGATATTCCTAAAGCGATAATCTATACGCTTAGTGTATATCGGAACGCTTAGTTTGGGGATGCTGGATCGAAAGCGGCTTGCATTAATGCATCAATTAAAGGCTGAAGTTGTGCTTGGCGCGTTTTCATGGCGGCCTGATTAATAATAAGACGCGAGGAAATCTGAGAGATTTCTTCGACCTCAGTCAGATGGTTAGCCCGTAGTGTGCCGCCAGTAGACACTAAATCCACGATAGCATCCGCTAGGCCCACCAACGGTGCAAGCTCCATTGACCCATACAATTTAATGAGATCAATGTAAACGCCTTTGCTAGCAAAGTGCTCGCGTGCGGCACGTGTGTATTTGGTGGCTACCCGCAAGCGCGAACCCTGCTTTACGGCATTGTGATAATCAAAGCCATCGGGCACGGCAACAGACATGCGGCAACGAGCGATATTTAAATCTACCGGTTGATACAGACCGCCAGGATGGCTTTCCATGTGCTCGTACAAAACATCTTTGCCTGCAATCCCAATATGAGCAGCACCGTATTGAACATAAGTGGGGACGTCGGTAGCGCGCACAATAATAATCTGTATGTCGGGCGAGTTAGTAGGCAAAATCAATTTGCGTGACGTCTCTGGGTTTTCAAGGACTTCAATGCCAGCCTGATTTAACAGAGGCATGGTTTCGTCGAAAATGCGCCCTTTGGAAAGAGCAAGGGTTAAAGGGCGATTGGGATTAGCAGGGCTCATAGCATTATTCCTGACGCAAGCGTTCGATAACAGCGCCTACGGCGGCGAGTTTGTTTTCCATGCGGTCGTAGCCGCGATCTAAGTGATAAATACGATCAATGATGGTTTCGCCTTCCGCTGCTAGGCCGGCAATAACTAGACTAGCTGAAGCACGTAAATCGGTGGCCATCACATGTGCCCCGAGTAGACGTTCTACGCCTTTGACATGAGCGGTATGACCTTCGGTTTCAATGTGAGCACCTAGACGTTGTAGTTCTTGAACATGCATAAAGCGATTTTCAAAAATATTTTCTACAATAACTGCCGTGCCTTGGGCGAGGGCATTGAGTGCCATCAGCTGGGCTTGCATGTCGGTAGGAAAACCAGGGTGTTCTGCGGTACTAAAACTGACGGACAAGGGGCGAGCATTCATACGACCATGAATACGTGTGCCATCGCACTGAATATCCAGTCCGGCCTGTTTGAGTTTTTCCAAGGTAGAACCTAAGGTGTACGGAGCCGTATTGTGTAAGGTGATAGCTCCACCTGTAGCGCCCACAGCACACAAGAACGTACCCGTTTCAATGCGGTCTGGCATGATGGCGTGTTCAGCACCATGTAAACGTTCTACCCCTTGGATCACAATACGTTCCGTACCGTGCCCTGAGATTTTTGCGCCCATTTTGATTAAGAGTTCGGCTAAATCAACAATTTCAGGCTCTTGGGCGGCATTTTCCAGTATGGTTTCGCCCTGGGCAAGGGTGGCTGCCATCAGCAGGTTTTCCGTACCGGTTACCGTAACCATATCAGTACGAATTGACGCGCCTTTTAGGCGTTTGGCCTTGGCGACCACAAAACCGTGTTCGATTTCAATGTCAGCGCCCATGGCGCGTAGGCCTTTAATATGTTGGTCTACTGGACGCTGACCAATGGCGCAGCCGCCGGGCAAGCTAACACGGGCTTCGCCAAAACGCGCTAGTAAAGGGCCTAATACCAAAATAGAAGCGCGCATGGTTTTGACCAGCTCGTAAGGAGCCTCTAGACTGGTAATTTGGGCAGCATTAAGGGTGACGAGTTCGCCATCGACAGCCGCTCGTGCGCCCAGTTGCTCGAGTAAGTTACATACAGTACGGATGTCACGTAAACGCGGTACGTTACTGAGCACTAAGTCGTCAGCAGTCAACAGACTGGCGCACAGAATAGGTAAGGCCGCATTCTTGGCGCCAGAAATAGTGATGTCTCCGTGCAGTTTCTGGCCACCGGTGATGCGTAGTTTATCCATTGATTAAGCCTTGTGTTCGTCGGGGGTAAGAGTGCGCATGGAAAGGGCGTGAATTTCACTTTTCATACGATCGCCTAGCGCGGCGTAGACAATCTGGTGACGTTGAATGCGGCTCTTGCCTTCAAAAGCAGAGCTAACAATGACGGCTTCGAAATGGGAGCCGTCGCCTTGGACCTCGATGTGGTCACACGCTAGGTTGTCACTGATGTACTGACGCACAAGTTCTGGGGTGGGCAACATAGTATTAATTCCGTAGTTTGTAGCCTGAAGCAAGCAGGCGTAGTGATAAAAAGCAAAGCACTACAAAGACTGTGCCAACCACGGCAAGACTATGCCACGGAGAAACGTCTGAGGCTGCAAAAAACCCATAACGAAAACCGTCAATGGTGTAGAAAATAGGGTTCCAATGCGATACGGCCTGCCAGAAAGGCGGCAAGCTGTGAATGGAATAAAACACACCAGATAAAAAAGTAGCTGGCATGATTAAGAAGTTTTGAAAAGCGGCGAGTTGATCGAATTTTTCTGACCAAAGCCCTGCAATAACGCCTAACGTTGCCATAATACCGCAAGATAAGACGGCAAAGCTAATTACCCACAGCGGGTTCGCAACAGGCAAGCGCACAAAAAATAAAGAAACAAGCCAAATACAGACGCCTACCGTAAGCCCTCGGATAATCGCCGCTAAAATGTAGGCAAAGAAAATTTCGCGGTGTGACAGGGGCGGCAAAAGGATAAACACCAGATTCCCCGTGATGCGGCTTTGAATTAATGATGAGGATGGGTTAGCAAATGCGTTTTGCAACATGCTCATCATCATTAAGCCAGGGATCAGAAATGCGGTATAAGGCACGGTATCGAATACGCGAACACGATCCTCGAGCACGTGGGCGAAGATTAACAGATACAAAAGTGCGGTTAAAACAGGCGCGGCCACGGTTTGAAACGCCACTTTGTAAAAGCGTAAAAGCTCTTTTTTAAATAGCGTAGGAAAACCTGAGCCCATAGTAGGCTGGGGCTTAAGTGGTTGGGTAGCACCAGGCGTGGGCTCAGTAGAGTTGGGTACGCCCCAATGCTTGGTAGTAGAGGAATCTGTCATAGTTTGTTTTCAGAATGCATAATACGAACGAAGGCTTCTTCTAGATCGCCTGTACCAGCGCGTTCAAGCAGCGCAGCAGTGGTGTCTAGGGCGACGATTTGACCTGATTTAAGCATTGCAATACGACTACACAACGCCTCGGCTTCCTCGAGGTAGTGTGTGGTTAAGAGAATGGTGTGACCTTCGCGGTTCAAGCGGGAAATAAATTCCCATAAGCTACGACGCAAGTCGACGTCTACCCCAGCGGTAGGCTCATCTAAGATAATGACCGGCGGACGGTGCACCAAGGCTTGAGCAACCAAGACGCGTCGTTTCATACCGCCAGACAAGGCACGCATGTTGGTGTGGCTTTTATCTGAGAGGCCAAGATGATGCAGAATTTCATCAATCCAGTCGTCATTGTTGCGTAAACCAAAATATCCCGATTGCAGCTGTAGGGTTTCACGTACAGTAAAAAACGGGTCGTAGACGATTTCCTGCGGCACTACACCCAACGCGCGGCGCGAGTTGCGGTAATCGGTTTCCACATCAAAACCACAGATACTAGCACGGCCCGTTGTGGCCTTGGAAAGCCCAGCCAGTATGGAAATCATGGTGGTTTTACCCGCGCCATTGGGGCCGAGCAAACCAAAGAACTCACCTTGTTCAATCGTGAGATTAACGTCTTGAAGCGCCTGAAAGCCTGAGCCTGTTGCTAAACTAAACAGACCCTTTTTTTCAGGGGGGAAAATTTTAGAGATGTTTTCTAATTTGATTGCAGACATAGGCACACAATAAAAATCTGGCCCACCATGAGCCAGATTTCTATTATAAGGGAGCTGAGTTAAAACCCTAACGGTATCGTTAAAGTGTTAAGGGTTTTGCACGGGCATGGTTTGTTTATTAAGGCTATCAATTAGGCCATCGATACCATTGCGCTGAATGACTTCAGCGAACTGGTTGCGGTAGTTTTGAATGAGCCAAATGCCTTCGACGTTAAGGTCGTAAATGAGCCACCCCTCGGGGGATTGCTCCATGCGGTAGTCTACACCCACTGCTGGGCCATCGCGTTGGATAATAGTGGTGCGCACGACCACGTCATCCGCATTCGCGTCGCCACGGAACGGGCCGACTTGAATGGAAGACAGTTTGTTGACATTTGCCAACGCACCACTATAGGTACGGATCAAGGTGTTTTTAAAGGCCTCGACCAACGCATTGCGTTGCTCAGGGCTGGCTTGTCGCCAATAGCGCCCGGTAGCTAAACGAGTAGTTTTCTCAAAATTCACATAGGGCAGTACGTACTGATTCACTAACGAGTTAATGGCAGCACGATCACCCTTTTGTGCGGCAGCGTCGTCTTTTACGGCCTCAAGGGCTTGAGTTGCAATTTTATCGACGAATTCGGCCGGTGGTTGTTTGCGGTCGACATTTTGTGCATGGGCGTGAGACATGCCTAAGACCAAAGCAAGCGCCGTTAACAGTGCAGAAAAATAGTGTTTGGCTAACAACATAAAACATCCTTTTTTGAGGGATTAGTTTGTGGTGGATGTGGTGTCTTCGTTATCGTCAAAGTCTTCGTAGTTAGGAAGATCATCGCCGTAGCTATCATCCGTTGGGCTACGAAGTTTTCGGTTAACGAGTGATTGACGACGTTGCAAATACGCATCGCGTATAAAGCTATAGCGATCTAATGCAATGTCATTCACCATCGCATCCGCATCCAATAAGCCTGTACGTAAATCGACAAAGTACAAACCTAAGATCGAGTTCCTAACGGGCACGTTTTTAATTGCCACAATAGGAGAAGACTCGCTAAAGCCAACGGCTACACCGCCTGCTAGGGCTGCGCTGTCTCGTACTGTGCTGGGGCCAATCAGTGGTAGCACGACATAAGGCCCAGAGCCAATGCCCCATACCCCTAAGGTTGTTCCAAAATCATTAGGAATACGTTGCGCACCGTTTTTAGAGGCCACATCAAAACAACCGCCTACACCCATCGTGGTGTTAAACAAAACACGCCCCAAGGTGTTAAAGAAATCATGTGGCCGACCCTGCAAGAAGCTGTTGGCTGCTGACCAGACATCCCCTACGTTACGGAACATATTATGTATACAAGATTGTACGGGCTGCGGGGTGAGCGTTTTGTAAGTGTTTGCAATGGGTTTTACCAACGCGTTATCAACGTTGTAGTTGATTTTGTCCATGGTGCGGTTGTAGCTTTCCCATGGGTCATTGGGGTTGGGATGCTCTACGGTGGCGCATCCTGTAATGACGAGTAAAGACGTGGCGGCTAAACCCAGACGACCCCAGGCGGGGGAGTTTTTGGAAAGGCTCTCAGGTGTAGTAGGCATAAGATCAAACTCGAAAAGAAAGAGAGGGCTCAGACAAGGCCAACGTTAATCGCTGGCTTTGCTGTAGAGGAACTTGCTGATGAGGTCTTCAAGCACAACTGCACTTTGGGTATAAGTGATTTTGTTGCCGTCTTTGAAGTCGTCCTCGCTGCCGCCAGGAGTTAGCCCAATGTATTGCTCTCCGAGTAAGCCCGAGGTCAATATGGAGGCTGAGCTGTCATCGGGGAAGAGAAACTTTTGGTCGATTTCCAAGGTAGCCGTTGCACGGTATT
The DNA here is from genome assembly GCF_011927625.1 of Paenalcaligenes hominis. GTDB lineage: Bacteria > Pseudomonadota > Gammaproteobacteria > Burkholderiales > Burkholderiaceae_B > Paenalcaligenes > Paenalcaligenes hominis. The sequence continues at coordinate 31,265 of NZ_JAATIZ010000003.1, read as the reverse complement.
CCGTGGTATCAAACCCAATATCAACCACGCGCCCCACCACTACGCCACTACTTTTAATTGGGGCTCGTACTTTAAGCCCTCCAATATTATCAAAAGAAGCATGCAGTTTGTAAGTAGGCGCAAAAGAAAACGTACTGAGATTGCCTGCTCGTAGCGATAAAAAAACCAGAGCGAGAAGGCCAATTAAGACAAAGAGTCCTACCCAAAAATCGCTTTTGTTGTTTGACATAAACCTATTCCAAAATTAGTTGCTAAACATAAGAGCTGTGAGCAAGAAATCCAGCCCGAGCACGGCCAAAGAGCCGCTAATTACGGTGCGCGTTGTGGCACGAGCCACGCCTTCGGGTGTGGCCTTAGTCGTCCAACCGGTATAGAGAGCAATCATGGTGACCACCACCCCAAATACCACGCTTTTAATGACCCCATTGAGGACGTCATTGATCACATCGACACCCCCTTGCATTTGAGACCAGAACACGCCTGGGTCAATGCCAATCATTAAGACGCCAACGACCCAACCGCCGATAATCCCCACCATAGAAAACACAGCAGCGAGCACAGGCATCGCAATGATCCCAGCCCAAAGGCGCGGCACTAAGATACGACGCATAGGATCGACGGCCATGACCTCCATGGCGGCAATTTGTTCGCCGGCTTTCATCAAGCCAATTTCAGCGGTTAACGAAGTGCCTGCGCGCCCAGCAAACAGTAAGGCGGTGACCACCGGCCCTAATTCGCGTGTCAGAGAAAGCGCCACCAGCAAGCCAATGGCTTCTTCGGAGCCGTACCGTGTCAAGGTGTAATACCCTTGTAGACCTAGTACAAAACCAACAAACAGCCCGGAGACACTAATAATTAAAAACGAGTAATTTCCAATAAAATGAATTTGTTGGATGACTAAGCGTGGACGCGTAAAAATGACACTGCTACGAGCCAACAAAGCAAAAAAGAGGCGTGTGAAAGCACCGAGAGCCACAATACTGTGACGCACGTGCCTGCCTAAAGCGGAAATCGGAGTCGTAAGAAAAGTCATGATTTATTACGTTGTTGGAGCCAATTTTCAAATGCCGGCGTAACAGGGTAATTAAAGGCAATGGGGCCGTCTGGCTTGCCGTTTAAAAACTGCTGTACGTATTCATCGTTGGATTCCAGTAACTGATCTGGCGTGCCACTGGTAATGAGTTTCCCTTGACCCACGATGTAGACATGGTCGGCAATTTTAAAGGATTCGGGAACGTCGTGGGTGATAATCACCGAGGCGCAATGGAGCTGATCAGATAAACGACGAATTAATTGCGCTGTGATGCCTAATGAAATCGGGTCCAGTCCAGCAAAAGGCTCGTCGTAAAGAATCAGCTCGGGTTCAAGCACAATGGCACGAGCCAGCGCAACGCGGCGCGCCATGCCGCCGGAAATTTCAGAAATATATAAATGGGCCGCGGCTTTAAGACCGACGGCCTCGAGCTTGTCGAGCACAATTTGAGTGATTTCGGTCTCAGTTTTATTTGTTTGCTCGCGTAGTGGAAAAGCCACGTTTTCAAATACGTTGAGGTCGGTAAATAAGGCACCGTGCTGAAAAAGCACCCCCATGCGCTTGCGTAAGGCTTGCAGTTCATGGGAGTTAAGGTGGGCAATATTTTTTGAAAACGCCGTGATGGTGCCAGTCTGCGCCACGATTTGACCTGTTGCGGCGCGAAGTAAGGTGGTCTTTCCCGAGCCAGAGCCGCCCATTAACGCGACCACTTGGCCCTTTTGAACCTTAAGACTGATATGTTTTAGGACGGTAAAGTCCCCATAGCCTAAAGCGACATCATCAAAGTGCAAAACGGTGGCGGAGTCGGTCATAGAGGTCATAAATACAAAATAAAAAAGGCAGCGTGTAGTCTTTATAGCGTACTTTTCAAGCGTAGACGTAAAAAGCCCGTGGCTAATAATGTGCCAACTAAAACAAGAGCGGTACTAAAAAGCTCGTTTAAACCAAAAGGCTCATTTAAAAGTAAGACGCCCCAAATAATACCAAATGGTGGCACTAAAAAGGTAACGGTTACACTGCGTGCCCCACCGATGGACGCAACCAGACGATAAAAGATAATGTAGGCTACCGCTGTACACAGTAACGCTAAACTGAGGGCGGAGCCCCAAGCGGTCATAGAAACGGGATGTTGGGGCCAAAACCAAATGGCTAAGGGCAACACACACAAGGTAGCTGAACTAAAGCTACCCGCCGTCACGGCAATGGGGTCTGCGCCCTTTAAGTATTTAGTGCTGAAGCTTGCGGCAATCCCATAACTGATAGTGGCACCCAATGAGGCTAGCACCGCTAAGCTTTGGTGGTGATCGTGGAAGAACAGCTTGTCATACACGAGAAAAACGATGCCACTAAAGCCCACAATAAGACCAATAAGCCGTGACCCACTTAGGTGTTCGCCAAGCCAGAGCCGCGCAATGAGGGCACCAAATAAAGGGGTCATGGCGTTAATGACGGCAATGGTGCCCGTAGGTAAATACTGAGTAGCATAAACAAAAAAACTAAATGGGATCGCGGCATTGACCACCCCCACAAAGGCAATAGCCCAACGGTATTGACGCAGAGCGTGCCATTTTCTTTGCCACGCTACGACGCTGAGCATGGTGATAGCCGCCACACCTACGCGGACCAACATGAGGGGCCACGTACCAAAGTCTACGACGGCTAAACGCATAAAAAGAAACGAGCTGCCCCAGATAGCGGCGAGAAGAAAAAGTTGCTGCAGGTCGTGGGCTTTCATAGGCAAGCGGCCTTGGCTGAAAAAGGAGAGAAAGCAGTAATTGTATCCGTTTGATCGGCGTCTCGCTGCTTTTCGCTGACTTCACAAAGGGAGCAAAGAGGGTAGGGGCTACGTAAATACCAGTTACTATCTGCTAAGCTTAGAGGCTGCCCGATTTAAAGGTAATTCCATTACAATTTAATCATGACCCTTATTCAAACACTTCCCTCATTGGCTGACTTAGATCAGCGCTACCAACAATTACTTCAACAGGCGTATGACTTGCCAACAGCACAGAGTCGTCCTGTGACGGTGTGCAATCGATTATGCGGGTGGGCAACAGCGGAGGCCACTGCCGTACTTGCGGCATTACCTGGCGTTCAAGTCAATGAAACAGGGGTGCATATTGCTTGGGCTCAAACACCCAGTCCTGCTGTGAATACCCTCTTAGCAGAGATTGCTGTGCAATTGGATCAAGCCGGTTTAGTCAAAGCTTGGCGTGATGAACTCTTGCATGTGTTGGCAAATACCGAGGTGGTTGGAGCCATAGAACGCGGTGCTGTGCGTCCTCTCGGTTTGGTCACACAGGCTGTGCATTTAAACGCATGGAGCCACGACGGCAAGCTGTGGGTAGCAAAACGCGCTGCCACCAAACCCACGGATCCAAATAAATGGGACACGATGGTGGGCGGGTTAGCTGTCGCTTTCGAGGATTTAGACACCTCGTTGTTGCGTGAAAGCGAAGAAGAGGCCGGGCTGCTGCCACAGCATTTAGGGCAGCGTGAGCCTTTACGTCACTTATTACGTATGTACCGTCAGTTGCCCGAGGGCTATCAGGTCGAAGACGTTATTATTAGTGATTGTGTGCTTGAGGCAGGTGTGATTCCTCAGAACCAAGATGGCGAGGTCAGTGAAACGCGGTTGCTCACTATTTCAGACTGGTGGGAAATGATGCAAACCGGTGTATTTACGCTTGAGGCCGAGATGGTGCTTATAGATAGTGTGCGTTTACGGCTCATGCAGGCATAATAGATCTAGGTAGACGTAACTAGACGTAAAGGAGACGCTTGATCATGAAAAACAATCCATTTGATATTCCAGGTTTTGCTGTTAACCAAGACAACCCGCTGCTAGCTAGTTTAAATATGATGCAGCAAATTTGGGGCAATATGGCAAAAAACCCCCTTGATTTGGCCACGCCGACCAGTGCCATTCCCACTATCGAAGAGCTCACTAAGCGTATCGAGGAATTGCAAGCAGTGGAAAGTTGGTTACGCCTTAACTTGTCTATGTTATCTAGCACCATTCAAGGCTTAGAAATTCAGCGCAGTACATTGACTACCTTGCAAGCCATGGCAAAAAGCGGCCTAGGGGCTATGTCTGAACTAAGCAGCATGATGGCTCAGAGCGATGAAAAAGCGACCGACGCAAACCCAGACACCACTGAGCAAACTGAAGACACTGCCGACGACAGCCTGCGCCAAGCGGGTCAAGCCTGGTGGGATCTATTACAAAATCAATTTGAAACCCTAGCCACAGCAACGGCACAGTCGATGCAGCAAGCGCAAAGCGTCGCAGACAACCTATCTGCTGGTGTGGCGTCTCCTTCGGCTGACAGCACCTTTAAATCCAAACAGGCGGCGCAAACGGCGGCAGCCAAAAAAACAGGCCACACGACCAGCGCCACCAAAACCACAAAAACCACGTCTAAAAGCGCTGCTAAAAAAGCAGCCAAAAAGACAGCTAAGGCGGCGAAAAAAACCTCTTAGCCCTAACCTAAGAACGGGATGTATATGTTAAATGTAGTGATTCTTGCAGCGGGTAAAGGCACTCGTATGCAATCAAATTTACCTAAAGTGCTACACCGTATTGCGGGTCAAAGCATGCTGGCACACGTCATGCAAAGTGCGCAAACCCTGCAGCCTGATGCCGTCATTGTGGTGACGGGGCATGGTGCAGAGCAAGTAAAAAATACATTTAACCACGATACTGCAATGCAATTTGTCTTGCAGCAGCCCCAATTGGGAACCGGCCATGCCGTGCAACAAGCCGTGCCAGCCTTGCAGGGTGGCACCGATCCACAAGACACCACTTTAATTCTGTATGGGGATGTACCAATGGTGCAGCCACAGACCATGCAGGCGTTAATTGCGGCCCGAGGTCAAGGCATGGCCGTTTTAACCGAGTTTTTATCTGACCCCACTGGCTATGGCCGCATCGTACGCGACGCCGAAGGGCGTATCCAACGTATTGTGGAACACAAAGACGCCACCGAGACCGAGCGCGCCATTACCGAAGTGAATACCGGTATTATTGCCGCGCCTACGGCCCAACTTAAAGACTGGCTGGCTCGGTTAAAAAACGACAACGCACAACAAGAGTTTTACTTGACGGACATCATTGGCTTTGCCGTAGAAGACGGCGTCGAGGTGAACGCTGCGCATCCTGAACACGATTGGGAAACACTAGGGGTAAATAGTCGTGTGCAGCAAGCCCAATTAGAACGAGCTTGGCAACGCGAGCAAGCCTTGCGCTTAATGCACGCCGGAGTTACGTTGGCTGATCCAGAGCGTATTGATATTCGCGGCACTTTAGAGTGTGGACGGGACGTGTTTATTGATGTGGGGTGTGTGTTCGAAGGCCATGTGGTGCTCAAAGACGGGGTACAAATCGGAGCACACAGCGTGATCAAAGACACCCATCTTGGTGCAGGTACAGTGGTGCATCCATTTAGCCACCTAGACCAGAGTCACGCGGCCGCCCACACATCCATTGGCCCCTTTGCTCGGTTACGTCCAGGCACGCAGTTAGGCGAGCGCGCACATATCGGTAATTTTGTCGAAGTCAAAAACAGCCAATTCGACACAGACGCTAAAGCCAGTCATCTCAGCTATATCGGCGATGCGCAAGTTGGCCAGCGCGTTAATATTGGCGCAGGGGTTATTACGTGTAACTACGATGGCGCCAATAAATTTAAAACGGTTATTGGGGACGATGCATTTATTGGCTCCGATTCGCAGTTAGTAGCTCCGGTTGTCATCGGTAAAAACACCACTGTAGCAGCCGGTACTACCGTAACACGCGATACTGAAGACAACGGTTTGGTTTTATCCCGTACACCTCAACACTACAAAGCAGAGTGGCAGCGTCCTAAAAAAGTGAAATAACATTGGCAAGCTCAAGCCATTCTTATACTGCCCATGCAGATTTGCCTGATGGGTTGCCTATGCCGCGTCGCATTTATGCGGCGCTTACGCTTTTGGTTTCGTTAGTTATTACGGTGCTTGATGCCAGTATGTCTAATGTGGCCTTACCCGTCATTGCGCTTGAGCTAGGCATTGATGCAGCGGTCGTGGTGTGGGTGGCCATTGCCTACAGCTTGACCATTGTCATGACACTACTGCCGTTCTCAGCCTTAGCAGAGCGTATCGGCTTAGGGCGGTTGTTTACCTTAGGAGTAGGGGTTTTTTTAAGCGCCTCTATTGCCGCGGTGTTTTCGTATGATTTTGCCACCCTCATCATGGCACGCATTGCTCAAGGTATTGGGTCATCCATGCTGATGTGTTTATTTGGGGGTCTAGTACGTAATATTTATCCGCTGCGTCGCTTAGCCATGGGCTTAAGTCTCAACGCCATGACCGTTTCATTAACAGCGGTGCTAGGGCCGTCTTTAGGGGCTTTTATTTTAGACTGGGGCTCATGGCGGTGGATTTTCTTTTTGAATATTCCTTTTTGTATTGCGGCTTGGTTTGGGGTGCGGTTTTTGCCTAGAGTGCCACGTAATCAGCGTCGGTTTGACTGGTTTGCAGCGGCCATGAGTTTTCCGGTTTTCGGACTCTCAATTTTAGGGCTGGACTTAATTGCGACGCAGTATGTGTGGGCGTCGGTCTGCTTAGCCGTGGCGGCGTTGTGTGCTTGGGTGCTGATCCGACATTCTTTACGGCAGCATGAGCCACTGGTGCCCATTGATCTCTTGCGCGTTACGCCAGTGGCTTATGCTGTTGCTGCCTCTGCGTTTTCTTTTGCTGCACAAATGGCATCCGTCGTTGCGCTGCCGTTTTATTTTCAGCGCATTATGGGTTATAGCTACAGTGAAATCGGTGTAATGTTAGGGATATGGTCACTGGGTGTCGGTACGATGGCACCGATGGCGGCTTGGCTATCAAGTCGTGTCCCCATTGCGCTGCTTTGCGCAACAGGGGCCGCTACCATGGCCAGCGCGACCTTATTACTGGTGTTTTTAGACGCTCAATCTGCCAGTTATTGGGTATGGGCTTCCATGCTATTAGGTGGCATTGGATTTGGTTTGTTTCAAACACCCAATAACCGTGCCATGTTGGCCGGTATTCCTCGTCACCGCAGCGCGGCTGCGGGGGGCATGCAGGCCACTACCCGTGTTTACGGACAAAGCTTTGGCACAGCCTTGGTCGCCCTCGCGTTTGCGTATGGGGCAGCTCAAGGCCCTATACTAGGTGTATTGGTGGCAACTGGCTGTGCACTGATGTCATTGGGCATTAATATTGCCCGTCATTTAAACCCCGCTTCGGACCCTGACTTTTAAGTGTTGTTATGCGTGTTTTATTAATTAATTTTGAACGAGGTTGGCGTGGGGGCGAACGACAAACCCTGCTGACTGCGCTAGGTCTTAGTGAACAAGGGCTGCTACCCACCGTGTTAGCACGTCAAGGCGAGCCGCTGGCGCAACGTCTGGCTGTTCTTGGTATCCCTGTGATTGAATGCAAATCGCCACGCCAAGCGCTGTGGTATTTGCTACGCCAACGCGATCACTACGACATCTACCATGCGCAAACCTCGGCCGCTTTAACCTGGCTCGCTAGCTTAAAATTTTTGTTAAAAGGTAAAGTCGTGTTTACGCGGCGTACTGCGTTTCCCTTGCGTCGTGAGGGGCAGACCGAAACGCACTATCAACAACGCATAAAAAAATTGCGTTGGAAGTGGTCCAAAGTCGATGAGTTCGTTGCTATCAGTGCAGCGGCGGCCCATGACCCTCAGGAACTTGGCTTTAAGCCTATCATTATCCCTAGTGCTGTCGAATTTGTACCTGCTGATACCGATCATATTATTGCGTTCACCGAACAGCATGACCTCGGAGGACGCTATGTGTTAGGCACCGTCGCAGCCTTAACCTCAGAAAAAGACCCAGAAACCACAATCCGAGCGGTGCATGCCTTATGGCAACAACGTCAAGACTTTGTGTTCTTGCATTTTGGTGCCGAGGGCGATGCGGCGCCGGCGGCGCGAGCCTTAATTAGCGAATTAGGCTTAGAGAATGTCTACAAATTGATGGGATTTGAGCGTCGTATAGAGGACATGTATCGGTTAATGCATGTGTTTGTACTAAGCTCGCGTTTTGAGGCGTTAGGCAGTAGTGTTTTGGATGCGTTTTTGTACGCCGCCCCGGTGGTTGCAACCCAGACGGGGGGCTTAGCCGAGTTATTGGCTGATGAGCGAGGCATTGCCTGCGAAGTGGGCGATTTCAATGCCATTGCCGCCGCCTGTGATCGTATCCTTGAGGACGAAGCGTTCAGAAACCAACAAATTTTAACGGCGTTACGCTGGGTACAAAAAGAGCATGGCGTTGATACCATGGTCCAGAGCTATATCGACCTATACCACGGACGTCTACGTGCAGCTCCCGAGCCAAGCACGGACTTATCCGCAGAGCCTCTAGACCCGCCTGCGGTTGAACCAGCACTTGAACCTGTACTGGCATCTGAGCCGGTGTTCACCGTCAGTGAGGTAGAGGAAAGCGCACCTAAACATACGTGATGAACCACGCCTAACGACGAATTAGACGCGTTAGGTGTGACGATGCTTTTTCACTTAGCGAATACGCAAAGCCGTGCGGTTTAGGGCGAGCCGTGCTCCAACCCTGTTGCTGTGGTGCACACGATACTGCATGCTGTCTTACTACGAAAATTAACTTTTTCTTTTTTCATTTTTTTTGCAAAATAGAAAACTAACTTTCTTTTATAAAGGTTAAAGCTATGTGCGGCATTGTGGGTGCGGTAGCGCAAAGAAATATAGTTCCTCTTTTGCTTGAGGGCCTCAAGCGTTTAGAGTATCGCGGGTATGATTCCTGCGGTTTAGCCGTGTTCAAGGAACAGCAATTGGTGCGAGCGCGTAGCACGCAACGAGTGGCTGAATTAGCTGCTGCCGTCGAGCAAGACGGCTTGGCCGGCCAGTTGGGCATTTCACATACGCGCTGGGCAACCCATGGTGCGCCCGCCACACAGAATGCCCACCCACATTTCTCTGGGCAGCCGGCTCGTATAGCGGTGGTTCACAATGGCATCATTGAAAACTACGAGTCATTACGCGCAGAGCTGATCGAGGCCGGTTATGTGTTCGAGAGCCAAACCGATACCGAAGCCATTGCTCACTTGCTAGACCATCTGTATGACGGCGATATGTTTTCAACGCTGCAGCAGGTGTGTCAGCGCTTGCAAGGTGCCTATGCGCTAGCGGTAATGTGTACAGCTGAACCTACACGTTTAGTTGGTGCCCGCTCTGGCTCGCCCTTGGTGGTTGGCGTCGGCCAACAAGAAAATTTTCTGGCCTCCGATGCCTTAGCAATTGCAGGGGTAACCGATCAAATCATCTACCTCGAAGACGGTGATTTGGTGGATTTGGGTTGCGACCACCTGCGCATAGTGGATAAAAGTGGCACAACCACACACCGAGCGATTCACACCGTTCAAGCGCAGATGGCGGCGGCCGATTTAGGCCCCTACCAGCATTACATGCAAAAAGAAATTTTCGAGCAACCACGCGCCGTTGCCGATACCTTACAAGACATTGAGTCCATAGGCCCCGAGTTATTCGGTGCTGACGCGGCCGCTATTTTTCAGTCTATTGATCGTGTGTTGATTTTGGCCTGTGGCACTAGCTTTTATGCGGGCTTAACGGCCAAGTACTGGATAGAGTCGTTCGCACAGGTACCAGTCGCCGTAGAAATCGCCAGTGAATACCGCTATCGCGATAGCGTACCTTTTAACAGTACGCTGGTGGTCACCATTTCCCAGTCTGGTGAGACCGCTGATACCCTTGCGGCGTTAAAACATGCGCAATCCCTAGGCATGCACCACACCCTGACCGTATGTAATGTAGCGACCAGCGCCATGGTACGCGAATGCGCCCTGCATTTTATTACGCGTGCCGGAGTGGAAATAGGGGTGGCCTCGACCAAAGCCTTTACCACCCAATTAACCGCTTTATTTTTATTGGCATTAAGCCTAGCTAAAGTCAACGGATTGCTAGATGCCGCCCAAGAAAGCCACTACTTAAATAAATTACGCCATTTACCGGTAGCCATTGGGGCTGTGCTGGCTTTAGAGCCTCAAATTATGGACTGGGCCGATCACTTTTCCCGAAAAGAAAACGCCTTGTTTTTGGGCCGCGGCATGCATTACCCCATCGCCCTTGAAGGCGCATTAAAGCTAAAAGAGATCAGCTACATTCACGCCGAAGGCTACCCCGCCGGCGAACTAAAACACGGCCCGTTAGCATTGGTCACCGAGCACATGCCTGTGGTTACCATCGCCCCCAAAGACGACTTATTAGAAAAATTAAAATCCAATATCCAAGAGGTGCACGCCCGAGGTGGCGAGTTGTATGTATTCGCTGATGCCGACACCTTGATTCGCTCTGAGGACCACATCCACGTCATCCGCATGCCTGAACACTACGGCGCCTTATCCCCCATCTTGCACACCATCACCTTGCAGCTGTTGTCGTATCACACCGCACTAGCGCGCGGCACCGATGTCGATAAACCCCGCAACTTGGCAAAGAGCGTGACGGTGGAGTAGGGGTTTGGGGGCTTTTGCTGCTGATTGTAGAGTGACAAAATAGATTGCACCCAGACGAAATAATTTGCTGCTGTTGCGATCTAAATTTCATCTGGGGAAATGGTTTATGGTCGAGAAAAAGTGAGTCAGTCGCAGCGAGTTAACGCGTTCACTAGGCAGTGCTCATTCGCTGCGCTCATTCCGCGCTGAACCGTTCACTCGTTAACTCGCTGCTCATTGGCAGATTGTTGAACCCAGACAGTAATAATAAATAAGAGTAGAGGGTGGATTGCTTTTCTTGGAGGCAAAAGCAGTAATGAATAACCAAATAAAGCCATTCATGAGGCTGATGGGGTGGTGAATTTGTACTATTAGAGGGGTGAGCTGAGAGATGTTATAGTTTAGCCCAATTAATAGTAAATGCTTTTCTCTTTATCAAATCGCGCGGAAAACCCCGCCGTTCAGGGCGCAGATAATAGTGCGGACGCGCTAGCGTTTTCGTATCCCCTTGGCGTCTGTTGTTGCTCAATGTATTGTCGGACGATCTCGATAGGCGCACCGCCACAACTTCCGGCAAAGTAGCTCGGCGACCAGAGAGCACCGCCCCATAGTTTGTTGTGAATACTCGGATGCTTCTTTTTGCGAATCATCCAGCACGTCTTTTGTGAACACACCACGGCGGTACTTTGTCACAAAGACCAAGTGAACGTGCATGTTAAAAACACAGTGTCTACCGCGTCTAATGCCGTTGTTTTTCTCCCTAGGCCACGTATCATTGTTAGTATGAAACGATTGCAAGCCTATCAATACGAACTCAAGCCTAACGGTGCTCAGCGACGCGATATGCGCCGCTTTGCCGGTGCGTGTCGTTTCGTGTTCAATAGGGCGTTGGCATGGCAAAAAGACCGTTTCCGCTACCCGCAAGGCTGCCAACTCGATCAGGAAAACAGCCGTATCTTTCTGCCCAAACTGGGCTGGGTACGCTACCGCAACAGCCGCGAGGTATTGGGCACGGTGAAAAACGTCACCGTAAGTCATAAGGCAGGCAAGTGGTTCATCAGCATCCAGACTGAACGCGACGTCGAGCCACCGGTTCCACAAGGCACGTCAGCGGTTGGCGTCGATATGGGTGTGGCGCGTTTTGCTACGCTCTCGGACGGCACGTACTATGCACCGCTCAACCGTTTCAAGCGGCACGAAGCCGCCCTGCGTAAAGCGCAGCAGGCATTAAGCCGCAAGATCAAATTCAGCCACAACTGGAAAAAGGCAAAAACCCGCGTCCAGCGTATTCACTCCCGCATCGGCAACGCCCGCCGCGACTACCTGCATAAAGCCACGACCACAATCAGCCAAAACCACGCGATGGTGTGTATCGAGGATTTAAAGGTAAGCCACATGAGCCAGTCGGCAGCAGGCACCACCGAGCAACCGGGGCGAAACGTTCGGGCCAAGTCCGGTCTGAATAAAGCCATCTTGGATCAAGGCTGGTTCGAGTTCCGCCGTCAGCTAGAGTACAAACTGGCGTGGGTAGGAGGTTGGCTTGTCGCTGTACCACCGCACTACACCAGTCAGACCTGCCCTGAATGTGGGCATTGCCATAACGCAAATCGTCCTACGCAAGCGGCCTTCGCCTGTGTGCAATGCCGTTTCGAGGCGCATGCCGAGGTGGTGGGTGCGATCAATATATTAAGGGCGGGACACGCCCAGTTCGCCTGTGAAGTGAGTGGTGCAGTCAGGCCGCCAGCAGCAGGAACCCACCGAAGCGACTCTGGGGGCGGCTCAATGCCCCCCTTGAGCGCCGTAGGAGTCCCCGGCCTTTAGGCGGGGAGGATGTCAAACCCATGTAACTTATCGCTACCCCCTTTTCTTCACTTTGTTTTTCTGTTGTTTAATAAAGCACAGTGGGTGGCTCATGGCGTCTATTTTGTCCCTTGTTGTTGGCTCTAGCTGCCTGCTGTGCAGAATTGGATTTCTGCATGTTTCATTTACATTCCACATGGTTTTTTAATACGCGCCGAGACATGATCTCGGGGCTCTTAGTTGCCTTGGCACTCATTCCCGAGGCGATTGCTTTTTCTCTTATTGCTGGTGTAGATCCTAAAGTGGGCTTGTATGCCTCTTTTAGTATCGCCACCATTATTGCGTTTGTAGGTGGCCGTCCAGGCATGATTTCGGCTGCGACTGGAGCCATGGCTTTGGTAATTGTGTCTTTAGTTAAAGACCATGGTCTCCAGTATCTGTTAGCGGCTACCATTTTGGCAGGCTTAATTCAAATCGTAGCAGGTATGATTAAACTGGGTGGTTTGATGCGCTTTGTGTCTAAGTCAGTAGTCACGGGTTTTGTTAATGCTTTGGCTATTCTTATCTTCTTAGCCCAGCTGCCTGAGTTAGCGAATGTGACTTGGCATGTGTATGCATTGACTGCGTCCGGTTTGGCTATTATCTATCTACTACCGCGCATCACAACTGTGCTTCCTTCGCCTTTGGTGACGATTGTGGTGTTAACGGCTATAACGATGTGGTTTGGCATTGACGTGCGCACAGTAGGGGATATGGGGGAGTTACCAGATACGCTACCTATTTTTCTCATTCCCGATATCCCTTTTAATTTAGAAACCTTACAGATTATTCTTCCTTACTCCTTGACCTTAGCGGTAGTGGGTTTATTGGAGTCGTTGATGACGGCTTCCATCGTTGATGACATGACCGATACCCCTAGTAATAAAAACCGCGAAAGTATGGGGCAAGGTGTAGCAAACGTGGCTACAGGTTTTTTGGGTGGGATGGCAGGCTGTGCCATGATTGGGCAGTCGGTGATTAATGTGAAAGCGGGTGGCCGAGGTCGTTTATCGACCTTATGTGCTGGTATTTTTCTACTGATTTTGATTGTGTTTTTAGGAGATTGGGTTAGCCAGATTCCTATGGCTGCATTGGTTGCAGTGATGATTATGGTTTCGATCAGTACGTTTGATTGGCAATCGGTTAAAAATTTGGTGGTTCACCCCAGAAGCTCTAGTGTAGTAATGATCGCTACGGTAGTGGTGACTGTTTGGACGCATGACCTAGCAAAAGGCGTGCTTGTGGGCGTGTTGTTATCAGCAATCTTTTTTGCTCACAAAGTGGTAGATATTTTGCGTGTGCATAATTATCTTTCCGAGGATGGGACGTGTCGTATTTATAAAGCTAAAGGGCAGCTGTTTTTTGCGTCAGCAGGGCAGTTTGTTGATAGCCTGGATTTAAATGAACCTATCAAGTCAGTACACATTGATTTTTCTGAGGCGCATATTTGGGATTTAACAGCAGTTGAGGCGTTAGAGAGGGTACACACTAAGTTTAGTCGCAAAGGGGTGAGGATTCACTTCATTGGCCTGAATAAGCCGTCCCGTCGTATTATTCTACAGCTGGCAAACGAGCCTAAAAAAATATTGGCGGCATCTCGTTAACTCACTTATTTTAAAGAAAGAGCCTGGTTTTATAGATCAGGCTTTTTTGTGCCCATTGACATCATTTCAACTATATTTGTACTATTAAAATAACTGGTATCGTTAACCACTGACTAACGGAGTTCTTATGAATGAGCCCCAGGTATCCCCTTTGACTGTTTTGTTTTTATGTACACACAATTCTGCCCGCAGTATTTTGGCTGAGGCCTTGCTTAATGACATTGGGCGTGGGCGCTTCAAAGCATACTCGGCTGGCAGTAATCCTAGCGAAAATCAACAACCGAATCCTTTTGCGTTACGTGTATTGCAGCATGCGGGGGTGTCTACCGAGGGGTTATACAGTAAAAGTTGGGATGCATTCTCTGGTCCAGAGGCGCCAACAATGGATTTGATTATTACTGTGTGCGATAACGCAGCCGGTGAAGTGTGCCCTATTTGGCCGGGTCATCCCGCTACAGCGCATTGGGGTTATTCCGATCCTTCTAATCTCGGCGACTCAGAAGAGGAAAAACTAGCGGCGTTTAACCAAACGATGCTGATGATTCGACGTCGGTTAGAGCTGCTCAGCAGCTTTCCTAAGGAAAAGCTAGAGCACACGTATTTACAGCAAAGTGCAAGAGAACTGTCAGAGCTATAGTTGGCTCTTTTTCTGTCCATGGTGTTTTTTTCCCCTAAAAGTCTATGCCTTAGGAATATGTTGTGTTAGTTGCTATTTTGATTTTTGTTTTGACCTTGACCTTAGTAATCTGGCAGCCCCGTGGCTTGGGTATTGGCTGGAGCGCGTTAATCGGGGCAGCGGTAGCTCTTGCTTTTGGGGTGGTGCAATGGACGGATATTCCCGTGGTTTGGGGAATTGTTTGGAACGCCACCGCAACGTTTATCGCTGTCATTATTATTAGTTTGCTCTTGGATGAGGCCGGTTTTTTTGAATGGGCAGCACTTCATGTTGCGCGCTGGGGAAAGGGGTGTGGCATTAAACTGTTTGCGTTAACTGTTTTGTTAGGTGCCGCCGTTTCTGCTTTATTTGCTAATGATGGAGCCGCTTTAATTTTGACGCCTATTGTGATGGCGATGTTGATGGCAATGGGCTTTTCTGCGGCAGCAACGTTGGCTTTTGTCATGGCCGCAGGTTTTATTGCAGATACGGCTAGTTTGCCATTGGTGGTGTCTAACTTGGTCAATATAGTCTCTGCGGACTACTTTTCTATTGGCTTTACAGACTATGCGGCAATTATGGTGCCTGTTAATTTGGTGTCTGTCTTAGCCAGTCTGTGTGTGCTGATTGTATTTTTCAAGCGCGATATACCTATTAGTTATAGCTCGGCACATTTACCACAGCCGGCTAAGGCGATTAAAGACCCGTTAACCTTTAAAGCCGGTTGGGTCGTGTTGGTGCTATTGCTGATCGGTTTTTTTGGGGTAGAGCCTTTAGGTGTGCCTGTTAGTGCCGTGGCAGCGATGGCGGCGGCATTGTTACTGGCGGTCGCTGCCCGTGGAAAGGTGATTAGTCTAAATAAAGTTTTGCGAGGCGCACCTTGGCACATTGTTGTTTTTTCACTAGGTATGTACTTGGTTGTGTATGGCTTACGCAATGCCGGCTTAACGGATTACATTGCGTTGTTATTAAATAAATTTGCAGAAGGCGGTATATGGGGAGCCGCTATCGGTACAGGTGTGCTGTCTGCTTTGTTGTCTTCCGTTATGAATAATATGCCTACTGTGTTAACAACTGCGCTTTCTATAGATGCTTCGACTGCGAGTGGTTCAGTGAAAGAGGCCATGGTGTATGCGAATGTGATTGGCAGTGATCTAGGGCCGAAATTTACCCCTATTGGCAGTCTGGCTACTTTGTTGTGGTTGCATGTGCTAGCAAAAAAAGGAACCACAATTAGTTGGGGGTATTACTTTAGAGTGGGGGTGGTTTTGACCACACCTGTCTTATTAATTACTTTGGTGGCACTAGCTCTACGTTTAGGTGCTTTTTCTTGAAGCAAAAAATCGCTTAGACATTTATGAAAGAGGATGCAAAATTGTTAAAAGATGAATTACCGAATATTGATGTAAAGCAATTAGAAACCCCTGATTTAAATCGGCTATTTCCCAAAAAACACACATTACATTCACCTCGTATTGTGTTGCTTTACGGGTCTGTTCGAGAGCGTTCATACAGCCGTTTTGTAACGGAAGAAGCTGCTAAGATATTAAATAAGCTAGGCGCTGAGACTCGAGTTTTTGATCCTCGAGGTTTACCGCAGCCCGATGGGGCGACGGAAGATCACCCCAAGGTGAAAGAGTTACGAGATTTAGTGCTTTGGGCAGAGGGAATGGTGTGGACTTCCCCAGAGCGCCACGGGGCGATGACGAGTATTTTAAAGGCACAAATTGACTGGATTCCTTTGTCAATAGGCGCTGTACGGCCTACTCAAGGTAAAACTTTAGCGGTGATGCAAGTGTCGGGTGGCTCACAGTCCTTTAACGCCGTCAACCAAATGCGGGTTTTAGGACGTTGGATGCGGATGATTACCATTCCTAATCAGTCCTCTGTGGCTAAAGCGTATTTGGAGTTTGAAGAAGATGGCCGGATGAAACCGTCCTCGTACTATGATCGCATTGTGGATGTGATGGAAGAGCTTATGAAATTTACGTTACTGACTCGTGAATGCTCTGACTATTTAGTTGATCGCTATAGTGAAAGAAAGGAAAGCGCCGAGGAGCTGTCCAAGCGGGTGAATCAGCGTAGTATTTAGCTTCTATTCGCTTCGAGAGCGTTTTTCCTGAAATTGAATGGATTAGGTAGGTATGAATCAAAAAGAGGCGGTCAGTAAATTTGATGCCTTAGCTTCCGAGCTGAGGCTTGATATTGTGAAGCTATTGGTGCAGTTTGGTGACGATGGTTTAGTGGCCGGAGAAATCAGCCTACAGTTGGCTATTCCTCCGACTAATCTATCTTTTCACCTAAAAACTCTGACACACGCTGGTCTTGTCTATGTAGAGCAAGAAGGGCGGTTTCAGCGCTATCGTGCTAATACTTCGGCATTGATGAGTTTAGTGGGATATTTAATGGAGAAGTGCTGCGACAAGCAAACTAAACCAAAAACCGAATTATGTTAGTTATTGAAAATAGACTAGCTAATTAACTAGTCGATAATAGAAAAAAATAGAGTTCCGAACTATTTTGTCCGTCTACAAGGGATGGTTCGCAGTCTGCTTTTAGAGGCGGCACCATTCATGGGCTCGCTAGGCAGTGCTCGCTTCACTTCGTTACGCTGCGTGCTGAGCCGCTCACCCAAGAATGCCTCCGTCCCTGGCTGATCTTGCCGCAGGTGCACAGCTAGTCATTTGTGTACATGCGGAGTCATATATTGTATCCATGTCGCATAAATTACACCGTTAATTGAGCCCTCCAGTGACAAAAGAAGGTGTGGCGGATTCACCCAACCTTTCTAGAGGGAAAATGCTTTAGGGTTTTAGTTGTCTACAGGCCCGTGGTTAATACGAGAGAGTGGTGCCTGAGTAGCTAAGAGTTTGACGTTGACATGGGGGAGGCCAAATTGTTTAAGACGAGCACTATGCATGAACAAGTACGCTTCCCGCTTCATTTACCTCTGAATTTTCTGTTCAAATCTTCCAAATTAGACATGGTTCGTGGCTAATAGACTGAGCGAGTTCTTGCATAGCAGGCGTCATTGCATCGCCCCAATGGTCTGAGTAGGGAAAATCGACGTAAAGAATATAGCTCACAGCACACTCTTTACGGTGTATAGAGGGTTTTATTATAAGAGCAGTAGAAGGAGGAGGGATGGACCGATTTCAATTTCTGTTAAGATTATATTTTATATTAATAATTTGAAAATGATATGGATCTGAGAGCAAAGTTTGTTTACTTTTTAAATAACTGGGTAGACGCTAAAAAAAAGTCATATAAAGAAAATAAAATTGCAATTTTTTTTAGAAATAATTTAAAGAATGATCTGGAAAATTTTGTTCATGAGAAAAACTCTGCTTTACAGGTAAAAGCAAGCGTTGGTGCTGGGCTATGGGCAGATGTGGCTTGGATTTCGATTTTAGACCCAGCTGTTACTGAAACAACTCAAGATGGTCTCTATCCCGTTTACTTATTTTGCTCGGATGGCTCTGGATTTTATTTGTCATTAAATCAAGGGACTACAATTCCTACTAAAACCTATGGAAAGCAGCAAGCTGAAAAACGAGCACAAGCTATTCAAGATCGTATTTTACGGGATATTCCTGAGATTAATTTTTGGCCTGAAAGAATAATAGATTTAAAACCTAATACAGATTTAAGTAGATCTTACGAGAAATTTAATATTGCTGCTAAGTTTTATAGCTTACACTCTATTCCTTCTAATGAGGAACTAATCTACGATTTAGTTGAAATGGTAGATTTATATAAAAAGGTCAAAGAATCTATTCTTAATAAAAATCCAGAAAAATTGGTTAGGAAAAAGAACATAGTGAGCAATAAGATAACTTTACCTAAACCCTTCCTCCTCCTAGCCGGTATCTCTGGCACAGGTAAAAGTCGTTTTGTCCGGGAACAAGCTAAAGCATGGGACGCTAGTTTAGAAACTTATTGTCTGGTGTCAGTGAGACCTGATTGGCATGAACCTAGCGATTTAATGGGGTACGTGTCTAGGTTAGGCCAACGACCGCAGTATGTGGCTACCGATGTGTTGCGTTTTATGGTGCGGGCTTGGCAAGAGGTGATTGAGTCTGTGAAGCGAGATGATCAAGGACGGCCAGTGCGTTGGCTAGGCCGAGATCTAGATCAGATTCGGCCTTTTTGGTTGTGTTTAGACGAAATGAACCTGGCTCCGGTAGAGCAGTATTTTGCTGATTATTTATCTGTATTGGAAACACGGAGTTGGACCTATGCTGAGCCGTCTGAGGCCACATCGTATAGCTATAGTTGTGATCCTTTAATTAAAGGTTCGGTCTTCAGTTCATTGGATGTAGGTATGACTGATGACGACTTGAAGCCTTCTGATTTGTTGGCTCAAGATTTAGGCTTAAATCTTGAGCTGCCTTTGGATAAGGATATATGGGATTTGTTCTTGCAAGAGGGCATTGGTATTCCATTTAATCTTATCGTAGCAGGTACGGTGAATATGGATGAGACCACGCATGGGTTCTCCCGTAAGGTCATTGATCGAGCATTAAGTTTTGATTTTGGCGATTTTTTTCCTAATAATTTTGAGCAGTTTTTTGAACCTGCTGTTTTCAATAAAATTTTAACGTATCCGACTCAATCGCACGCCGACCGTTCTACTTTAAGTACAACCATAGACAGTGATGGCGCTCTTAGTATTCAGTTTTTAGGCAAAGTGAATGAGGTACTAAAAGGGACGCCATTTGAGTTGGCATATAGAGCCCTCAATGAATTGCTTTTGGCTGTGATGAGTGCTCAACCCAAGGATGAGGCCACATTGCAAGCAGTGTGGGATGATTTTTTAATGTGCAAAGTCTTGCCTCGTCTGGAAGGGGATATAGATAAGCTCGGTGGCGCTCATTCCTTATTAGAACAACTAGAAGAGGTGCTCCCTGTAGAGCTAGACTCCATATGGAGTCCTTCTACTGAGTCAGCAACACGTCCTGATTTATATCGTGAATATAAAGTCACAGACTCTGATTCTGTGATGACCTCGTCTGAAGTGCTCATAGCATGTCGTACTCGAGCTAAGCTAGGGTGGATGCGCAAGCGCCTAGAGAGCTCTGGATTTACGAGTTTTTGGCCCTAGCTTTGCCCATTAATTGTGAGAGCTTAAAGCAAACAAGGAGGTACGATGCCAGAGCTGTTGCGGTTACACACACCTGATTTTGAGTTGTCGGTGTGGGCTAATGACATTACTAAACAAACAGAAGGTTATCAATCCACACTAAATAAGCGAGGTATAGAGGCGCCCCAGCATGTATTGCGATTTAATCCACCTTTGGCGGAGGGGGTTTTTTGGGTAAGCACTCCTCCTTTATCACTAGAAAAGGGAGATGCGGAAAAGGTGACTTTGAAGGAGGCTTCTCATGTTTTACTGACACAGCCTCTTTTTTTTGAAAATACCTTATATCAGTTTGAATGGGTGTTTTTGCAACCAGTTAGCCATGCCTATTTAACGCATCGTAGCCGGGCGATTAACGAGGCGTTTAGGTTTGTTCCTAAACGTGGTGACACACCGGCACGTTTAATGGGGACCATTCAGACAGCAAATGACGTAGGTTGGCTCAGTTTACCTTTATGTTATGAGCTGAAGGGTCAAGCTCAAACCCAGAGCTTAGCTTTTGAGGTTTTGCCTATTAAGATGGCACTGCATCAAGATTTACCGGCGATGTATGAAACTATTGATCAGAGCTTTCCTTTGTGGCGTTTTAGTCTCATACAAAAAACAGCGCAAGAGGCACAGCGAGGTCGACTGCAAGGCTCTTTTCCCTTAATGTGGCTAGCTAATTTCACTGCATTACGTCAACGTTTTGAGCAGGGCTTAAAGGTGATTTGTGTTGCGCCACACAATCGCTTAGTGTCTTTTACAACTTCTACTAAGGCGGCAAGGCTTAAAGGACGTTTATCGCCTAAGCTCAGTGAGCGGGTTTTATTGGACTTGGCCAATGGGCTACATGAACGCCACTATGCGGTAGAGCAAAAACGTCTAAGTGTGAATACACCAGAAAACCGTTTTATTAAGATGGTGGTGACACAAAGTAAAAATCAACTTGCTAAATTTGAAGCAAAATTGCGCAGTCATAACGAGGCACCCCAAAATCAACGTTTTTCACAAGCATTTTTGAGTGAGCTGCATGCTTGGCAGCAACCTTTGCAAAAATTACTACGTCAAAGCTTTTTAACAGAGGTAGGGTCCTATACAGGGTCAAATCGAGAGTCCTTGGTGCTGCAGCAAAAAACAGGTTATAGCGCGGTCTATAGAGTTTGGCAGGAGCTGAAGTTTTATTTGGATGCGTTAGGTGGTCTGTCGACTATTTCGATGAAATCGGTAGCCGAAATTTATGAAATTTGGTGTTTTTTAGAAATTAAGCAGCTTTTAGAATACGAGCTAGGCTTTAGCATAATTCTCAGTCAAATGGCGAAGCTGTCGTTAAATAGTTTGTTTGAGTATCAGCTTGAAGATGGGTTTGCGGGTGCCTTTGAGTTTGAGCGCGCTGATGGCGTGAAGGCTAGGCTAGTGCATGAGCCAGTTTTTAGTAAACAGAGTAAGCCGATTCGCAGTTATTTGGTGAATCAAAAACCTGATATTGTTTTAGAGGTCACTTTGCCACCTACTGGTTTACAGGAGGCCAAACAGTTTATTTGGTTGTTTGATGCCAAATATAGGATGGAGGAAGGACGAAAGAGCCCTAATAGCTCAAAAGTAGATTTGGCTCCCGAAGATGCTTTGAATCAAATGCATCGCTATCGAGATGCTTTAATACACTTGGAAACCGAGAAGAGCAAGCAAAAAAGCCGTCCTATCTTTGGAGCTTTTGTTTTGTACCCAGGATTTTTTGATCAAGAGGCTAGTGAGAATCCTTATCAAGCTGATATTGCCGAGGTAGGTATAGGTGCTTTTGCGTTATTGCCCAGTTTGCAAAAAAATGAAGCGGGAAGCGATAAACACACGGGTCGATTATGGCTAGCACGGTTTTTAGATGAGCAGATGGGCAGGAAGAAGGATGGGGGGTTGTATGAGTCACCGGAAATTGCTGAGCGCATTTACGTGCAGGAAGCCGCTCGTATTCCTGCCTATGGCATGAAGCAAAGTTTATATCCTGATTTGCTTATGATGGCAGCTTTAGGGAAAGAAGAGGATCGTGATCCCGCTTATTTCGATAAGTTTAGACAAGGGCTAGCACAATGGTATCACATGCCCAAGAAGACGTTTAATGACAGATTCAAGCATGGCGTAGTGACTGAGATTCGTTATTTAGGCTTGGCATTTGCAGAGAATAAAAATTCAGATGATAAGCAAATCACAAAAGTTTGGCCTGTTAAACAGGTTAAGTTGGTCGCTCGTCATGAAATTAGCGTACTGCAGTCAGGAAAAGAGTCTACTCACGATGAGCTTTATTATCTGTTTAAATTAGGTAAGCCGCTAGCTTTATCACAGCCTATTTGTAATGTTACTGTGAGCCCAATGACGAGCTCTATGATTCTAACGACATTGTCTAGGATAGAAAATGTGAGCTGCTTTAGCAAGGTAGAGACGGTATATATAGGAGCAGATTATGCTTCCTTGTAGGGTTGAGCGATGCTCGCGGCAAAGGATTGTCGAAGGCTTGGTCTTCTTCTACAAATAAATCTAGACCGGTGTGTAGTCACCATCTTTAAGAATTATTTTGTAATTAAGATCAGAAAAAGGGCTCCTGATGTAGGAGCACCCCTATGGGGCGCTCCCACCCCATTTAATGCTCATGACAAATCATGACTTTGCAGTAGGGGGAGTTCGATTTAAGTGTTTCAAATAATGCGGGCAAGGTGTGTAAAGAGGTGCGTTTATTAATAAAAATGTCTATTAAAACGGGCATAGCGGTTAGCATATCTAATGTTGATTCATATTCTTGCTGGTTAAAAAAGACGGCGGTTTGAATGCGCAGTTCTTTGGATAGGGCCTCAAAAGGGATAAAGCTGTCAGGTTTTGTGCATAGGCCTAGAATAAGCAAGGTGCCTTGGGGGCGTAATAGGGGGATGGCTTGTGCAATGAGGCCGGGGACGCCAGCGCAGTCAAACACAATATCAGCCCCTTGGTTGCCAAGCTTGGCAGCAGTGGTTTCTGTAGGCAATTGCGGGGCACAAACGAAATGGTTGGCGCCTAGTTCCAACGCTTGGTTTGCGCGCTCTGGTTTGATGTCTTCTACGATGATTTTTCTGGCACCAAAGCGGCGAGCCCAAAATACGACGGCTAAACCGATTGGCCCAGCACCGTAGACAATAATGTCTTGCCCCGGCTGAAGGCCTGATTTTCTAACGCCGTGCAAAGCAATAGCCAGAGGTTCCACCAAAGCTCCCGTCTCAAAGTCGGTCTCAGCGGGCAAGGGGATGCAAAGGCGGGCTGCGACGGCGGCAAATTCGCCATAACCGCCGCCCATTAGCGCCATTTCCGAGCACCAGGCGGGATTACGGGCCAGGCATTGAGCACAGTGGCCGCAACTGTGATAAGGCATAACCGCCACCTGTTGCCCTATTTTTAGATGGGTGACGTCTTTACCTAGAGCGATGATCTCTCCTGCAAACTCGTGGCCTAATACGCTACCGGGCTGCAGGTTAAAGGTGGGGTCTTCGGTCATGTGTAAATCCGAGCCACAGATACCGCAGCGTTTGACGGCTAGAATGACTTCATCGCTAGCAGGAGTGGGGGCAGGGATTTTCTCTACCCGCAATGGCTTGCCGAAGCCTTCAAAAATAGCTGCTTGCATCATAGAATACTCCCCAAAGACATGCCGCCATCAATGACCAAGTGAGCCCCTGTCATGTAATCAGAGGCATCAGAGGCAAGATACAGCGCAAGTGGTTTAATTTGCTTAGGCTCTGCCACACGACCTAAGGGGACCTTAGAGTCCCAGGCTTCGCGGGCTTGGGGATTGCTCTTAAGCCAACCGCCCCCAATGTTTGTGACAAAAGGACCAGGGGCAATAGCATTGACCCGAATATTGAACTCGGCAAGCTCTAGGGCCAATTGACGTACCATATGAGCTAGGCCGGCTTTGGCTGGCATATAGGGTAGACCGACAATGGGCCCACACATTACGGCTGCGTTCGAGGAGGTCACTATAATCGAGCCACCTTTACCCGTGCTTTTCATGCAGCGCACGGCCTGACGTATGGTGTTATAGGGGCCAGTTAAATTGACCTGAATGCTTTTATCCCATGTTTCTGGGTCGTAGGTGTCGACTTGTCCTTGCTCGTTCCTATAGCCTTCGGGGTTCCAGAAACCCTGTCCGGTATCAATTCCAGCATTAGCAAACACAATATCTAGTCCGCCATAGCGGTGTAGATGGTCATCAAAAACTTGCTGTGTTTGATGGCGATCAGTGATATCGAGTACTGCCCAGCGCACTTGCCAACCGTTTTGTAAGAGCCTTTGGCTTTCTTGGACCAACGCTGCTTCGTTAATGTCAGTTAAGGTTACGCTAGCACCTGCCTCAGCGAGTGCTTCCGCATAGGCCAGCCCCAGCCCCGAGGCTGCACCGGTCACAAGTGCTGTACGACCTTTAATAGAAAACATATCTAGAAAAGACATAGGAGTGCTTAAATCCATAGTTTTTTATTGATAGGAAGGCCGTGTTTTTCGCAATAACTTTGGTAGTGATCAATGAACCAAAACACATCCAGTGTTTCTAAAAAATTACCTTCAGAGTCATAAAATTCATTGGCACCCTGCATCCAAAATAAGGCTTTCATGCCATCGGGGTGGTCAGTAACTAAAGTATGAGCTGTACCCGGTAATTCCGTGATGAAGTCGCCTGGTTCACAGACCCAGTCGTATTCTAGGTAGCGGAAACTACCCTCTAGACCAATTGCCCAAACCATACCACGGTGCTTATGGGTACCAATCATGCCCGGGGACTTAATCCACAAGATATTACAGTACACGTTGTTGCGTACATCAAAGGCCAAGTGGCGGATGGCAGCATTGTCGCCAAAAGGAATCCAAGGGCTTTCTTCTTCTGATCGGTTGATGTAACTGCCTTCTACGCCCCATTCAGCGATACGGTGTGGTAAGGACTCGGGGACTTGCACGATACGGTAGTCATTATCTTTGTCTTTTTTGGTTGTTGCAGTAGCAGCTTTACTCATGATTTGCTCCAGTTTAGTCATTGTTGTGTAGTTAAAAGTAAGTCTGTGTTTAAGCAGTTTGCGTGAGGGTCTTGAGGCGAGATGGTGCGGTTTCCCGTAGACCACATGCACAGAGGCTAGCGAGAAGAGCTAAGGCAAACATTAGCCAAAGCGCGGATTGCAAACCAAATTGGTCGGCTAACATGCCCGTTAAAAAGGGTGAGAGCACGCCACCTATTAGCTCACCTGCCCCCATACTCAGTCCTAAGGCGGTTGCTACTAATCGAGGGTCTACACTTTCAGAGGGAACGGTGGCCATAAAGAGTGGCAGTGTGCCGTTAAAGCCCCAGCCAAAGAAGAAAATAATGGCTAGTACCCAAACAGAACCAGTAAAGTAGAGAGCCCCGAGTGGCAAGATCACGCCAATTAAGGGCATGAGAATTAAAAGAGGGCGTCGTCCAAAGCGATCTGATAGGCCCGTGATGATAAAACTACCCAATGTGGCAGAGACCCCTAGAGTGCCCATTAACCACCCCATGCTGGTTGGAGACACCCCTTTTACTTGGGTTAGGTAGAGAGGCATAAACACCCAGCAAACGACGAGGTAGGACACAAGCAAGATGCTAAGAGCAACGCATATTTGTACGTTACGGTCTTTTAAAACGCTAAATACGCTAACAGAAGCGGTTTCTTTTTGTGATTTTGCTAGAGAGGCTGGCTCGTCCAAGTAAAACCACATGAGTGCGGCACACACTAGGCCTGGGATACCAGCAAGAAAAAAGGCTTCACGCCAACCAAAGTAGCTAGCAAAAGAGACGAGTAGTACAGGAGCGACAAAAGACCCCAGTAGGTTTGAACCAAAGTTTTGCGTAATGCCTTGGGCTAAGCCTCGACGCTCTGCTGGTACTTCAGAGGCCACCATGGCATGGCTAATTGGTAGAACGCCACCCTCCGCGACACCCATGAGCAGTCGTGTTGCTAACAGAAAGGCAAAAGAACTGGCTAAACCACTGAGAAAAGAGCATAACGAAAAAGCAATGGTCGAAAGAACGAGTAGTAGTTTTCTTTTGCCTAGACTGTCAGAAAGCTTGCCTATTACTAGGGCTGAAATAGCCCAGCTAAAAGAGAGTGCACTAACTAGAATCCCGACCTGTGTATGACTAATTCCTAATTCAGGTTGGATGAATGGCATTAAAAAGCTAACCGCATTTCGGTCGAAGAAAACAATACCGAAATTTAAGCTAAGTAAGGCAATGAGTGTGTACTGATAGCGCCCAAAAGAGCGGGGTGCGGTCTCAGCTAATGCTGAGGGTGTATCCGATACGGTTGTCATACAAGTCTCCTACTTTTTTGATTATTACTCCGATTCTATTGAGTGTTTTATTTTGTTTCTTGGATAAAAACGAGATCTATAGGGATAGGAGCGCAAAACATATAGGGTCTTGACGGAGTGTGCGGAAGGCGTTCTTTCGGTAAGCTGTTTTACGTATCAACGACTGAGTGTGTTAGGGAGGCGATCCTAAGCATAAACAGGCAGAGCCCCCCTTATTCCTGCCTATAACAGTCTAGAAAAATAGGGGAATGACAAGGAGACCTTGATGCAGCAAATTGAGCAATTCTCTACATTTCAAATCCAGCCCCAAAAACGGTTAGCTTTTTGGAATTCTCTGTGTGATAGCACGTTGTCTGGAACTCGAATTGACAGTGCTTCGGCAGGGTTTAGGGCAGAAATGCTGCGTTGGAATGTGGGGCCTTTGGTATTGCTTAGGCCGCGTTCGGATGCGTCCCGAGTTCAACGTAAACAAAATTGTGCTCAATCATCACAGCGGCTAATCTTGCATTTTTTAAATCGAGGTATGGGGGGGATTAAGCATAAGGGGGGCGAGGCCATGTTAAATACAGGCAATTTTGTTATAAGCTCACCTTACATAGGCTATGACTTGTCGTTGTCGCAAGATCACGAGTTACTGGTGGTTGAGATGCCTTTAGAACCACTACGGCATCGTCTAGCCGATCTGGAAGAGGTCTTAGAGAAACCAATTCCTAGTGCAATAAGCGCAAAAATCTTGCAAGAGTTTTTATTGTCTATGTGGCGACATGGGGAGTACGCAGAAAACTTACCAGGCTGGGCCGAGGAAGTGACAGAGGTGTTTTTTGACCTGTTAGCGATGGCCATGCGGTATTCTGATGGTGCTGCTGCAACGCTATCTCAGGACACACAGCGACAAAGCTTACGTCGTGCAAAAACATTTGTGGCCAATAACTTTACTGATCCTGCACTGAACACACAACGCATTGCCGAGTATTTACATGTTTCTGTAAGAACAGTGCAACATCTTTTTTCTTTAGAGTCGACGACGCCCTCTGCTTATATTTTAGAAAGTCGTTTAAGTCGCGCTGCTGATCGATTAAAAACCGAGCCTACATTGAGCGTAACCCAAATTGCTTACGAAATGGGTTTTCAGGACAGTGCTTATTTTAGCCGATGCTTTCGCCGTCAGTTTGGTTTAACGCCCCGAGATTGGCGTAAGGGAGCATGAGTTTTGGCTAGACAGATTTTTGCTCCGCGGCCAGCTACCTCTTTATACGCTAAACCCTTCTCCACACCAATACCCAAAGCCATCAATGGTTGTAGTAATCGCATCCCGCTTGGTCTGTAAAAGCGATATTGCTTACTGCTGTATAAGTTTTTCTACGCCATCAAAGTACCGCATTCCAGTATTTTGTAGTTCTGAAGATAAAGGGCCTTGAGCCCAGTCTGTATAATTACCTACTACAAACAAGTGATGTTTGGCGCGTGTGACCGCCACATTTAATAAGTTGGGTTTGCTATTTACCCAGCTGATTCCCCCTGTGTTTTTACGAACGCTGGACGCAGCCAGACATAAAATGACGGTGGAGGCTTCTTTGCCTTGAAAAGTATGCACAGTGCCTATGTTTTCGTGTACAAAATGCTTGGCCTCTGCTGTTGCAGCGCGTTCTGTTCCTAGTGCTTGCTGCATCCAGAGCTGATGTTCTGGCTGGCGTAAAAGCTTCTCGGCATGGGTCTGTAGCTCGGTACGCATTTTGGAAAAAGGGGTAATCACATATACGCCGCCTGCGACCATGTTTGGGTGTGATTTAACCAAAAACTCTACTATTTTTAAGGCGGTGGTGGCTTCAGCTGTGTTTGAGTAGCCAGGTTTGCTAATGGAGGCGGGGGATTCTTCTACATGGATCCAGCCGCTGGGTAGAGCAGGCCAGCTAAATGACTGGCTAGCCATCACCATGGTGTTGTCGTAGGCAATTTTGTTAGCAATAGAGAACATTGGGTTTGTGCAACGTCTGTGCACTAGCAAAGGGATCCCAACGTTGCGTTCACCAATTTGCGCCATAAAGCGTCCGGCGCGGTCGGCTAAGCTTTGGGCTGAGCTTGCGCTCACTAAATAAGGGTCGCCCCATTCTTGAACGCCGTCTTGAGCCGAGACGGCAATAAAATCGCGCGCAATGGCGCGGTCTAAAGAGGGCGGCAGGGTTACCACTGGCTCGAGTTGGATAGGGTCACCTACAAAAATGGCCTGGCGACAGCGCTGCAGTAGGCCCACTACGTGATAGTTAACGGCTTGTCCTGCCTCATCAATCATGGCTAAGCCGAAACCGCCGGTTTTTT
This sequence comes from Paenalcaligenes hominis, assembly GCF_011927625.1. Lineage (GTDB taxonomy): Bacteria > Pseudomonadota > Gammaproteobacteria > Burkholderiales > Burkholderiaceae_B > Paenalcaligenes > Paenalcaligenes hominis. The sequence continues at coordinate 2,838 of NZ_JAATIZ010000003.1, read as the reverse complement.
GCATTAATTTGAATTGGTTTTCAATAGAGGACAGTGAGCTGCTGATAACAGGAAAAAATAAGAATAACAGCGCCCATAGCTGTTGATGATGGGGCACGGTCTCGTTGGTTTCTAGACGACCATCAATCAGCTGATTCAAGTTTTCCCAATGCGCAGAAAATTGTGTGCTGCTGTGCTCTAACAATGCTTCATTGAGACGTAAAGCGCTTGCAAACATCTCGCTGCGGTGCCGGTTAAGTTTTTCACTGGCAAAAGGGGAGCTCTTCTGTAAACGCTGCTCGGCGGCTTCAGGTGATTCGTCAGGGTTTGGGGCGTAACTGCGGGCAGAGATAAGGTTTTGTTCTGGATGCATCTCCCAAAAAGCAGCCGATTCCGCCTGAGGATCGTTAAAAACTTGATAGCGAGAGAGAAAGTCGTGTTTTGCTGTATTTAGTTTTTTATCACTATGAGGTTGGTACAGTTTTTTTGCAAACCATTGCCGTTTGAAAGCATCTAAAGCGGCGAGGGATTCCTCCCACTGTGTTTCATCCAGATCGGTAAAAGAGGAAGCAAATGACTCAAGGGTCAACTTATGGGCTTCGATCTGTTGTAAGTGGTCAGTGAACGCCACAAAAAATGTATTGTATTTCTGATAGGCAGGGCACAGTTGAATGTCTGATGTCAGATCAAGCAGTTGATTTCTTTCCTGCCATTGACGAACAAATTGCGTCACGATTTGTGGGGCTTTCTGTGCACCCGCTTTTTGAAGCTCGCTATAAAAAAGATTCAGCTTGTACCTATCGTTGATGAATTTGATATGGTCGCTGACTTTTTTAAGTAAGGCTTTAAATGCATTGCGATTACTAGAGTTGCCTAGTACTGCGCAAAATAAACCCCAATCACTATCGGGCGTCAAGTGACGGAAATGAGTCGTTTGCTGGGCAAAGAGTTCGTCAAGTTGACCTAAAGCGGGCAGCTCTTTAGAAATATTTTCAACGGCTTTATTGTTGCTGGACGCGACTAACAGGCTGTGTTGCATGATGACGTTAAGATGAGTCGCGTTGCTGAACCAATCCGGTTGGTCACAGACTTGGCTTAATGCATGCGTGCGCGCAACGAAATGATCGGCAATAATATCTTTTAATAGCGTAGTTTTACCTGTACCCGGTGGGCCATTGACTGCAACGATGGGGGGTGGGTGGTCGCTATGACGCGCCACGTTCACGGCAAATGCCTGTAATAAGCTAAGCCCATAGCGCGGGTTCTCGGGCCAACGCCCGGGCAATAAAGCCCGCGTATGCGGTACAAAAAAATCGCCCTGATTGACTGCCGCAGTCACTTTAACTTGTTCAGGCTGCCCTGCTAAGTAATGGCTTAAAGGCTGAGACAAGCCGTCAAAGCCGTTAGATGAAAGCAAATTGATAGCGTGCTCAAGGTCTTTAACAAAGAAAGGGCCTAATTGTTTGCTTTCTATTTCATCAGGGTAATAACAAAAGCGCCAACGGAAAGTGATCGCACCACTCGATAGTTGATGGGGTTTATCTTGCTCGGCCATGTAGCCGCTTTCAAGTGGCTGGCAATGTTGGAGCATATAGTCGCGCGCTTGCTCGTCGGGCCAAAATTCGTCGGCTAGCTCTCGGTTAATCTCGATAATACGAGTTTGTAGCTCTTCGCTGCTTAGTGGTGGGCTATCTGGGCCGCCTAAGTGGCTATGGAGCTTGGTTTCAATACTAGCGATTCTGGCCTCAACCCACTGAGGAAGGCTCATATGGGCGGGTACCGAGCTACGACAACGTCGGTAGAGGGTACGCATGGTAGCCAGATTAAGGGTAATGTCTTCATCCTCATCGGAACGCAACCACGTTAACGTTTTTTCTGCCGGGTCCCATTGGGGAATCATGGCTTGTGCAACCAAATAGGTACGAGGCACGATATAGTTAGGATGCTTTTCGTGATCACGCGCTAAATAACCGGCTCGATGACACTGAAACATGATGAGCAAACGGCTTTTATCCGTGATGGGTATCTGTTGTGCTGCTATTTGTTCAATGGCGGTTTGGCCCCAGGTTGCCTTAAACTCGTCCGCAGGCTGACTAATAATGCCTTTTCGGGTATCAAATGGGCATTCGGGTAAGTCGAACAGTTCGGTATCAAGCCAGTAATTGAGAACGCGCTCACAGTCAGCTGCGCTTAGCGGCGCAACATTATTCGACGCGTGTGGCAGAGTAACCGTAGCATTTGTTGGAGAGGTTGGCTTGGGTTCGACTGTGCTAATGGCCGATTGGCGATCAAATAGCCGATGTAATAGGGATTTAACTAGTCCTTTCATGGGGCCTTTTTCGTTTTTATTTTCACTTTGTATGCAGTCGGTGAGTGCTAAGGCTTTACCTAATTAAGACAGTTGCCGTGGCACTGCTACGCCAATCGTTGTGTTGACATCCTCCCCCGCCTAAAGGCCGGGGATTCCTACAGCGCTCAAGGGAGGCATTGAGCCGTCCCAGAGTCGCTTCGGTGGGTTCCTGCTGCTGGCGGCATGACTGCACCACTCACTTCACAGGCGAACCGGGCGTGCCCCGCCCTTAATACATTGATCGCACCGACCACATCGGCGTTTTCCTTAACGCCACATGCTACGCACACAAATTGCGCTTGCGTAGGGCGATTTTCTTGACTGCAATGCCCACATTCAGGGCAGGTCTGGCTGGTGTAGTGCGGGGGTACAGCGACAAGCCAACCCCCTGTCCACGCCAGTTTGTACTCTAGTTGACGGCGGAACTCGAACCAGCCTTGATCCAAGATGGCTTTATTCAGACCGGACTTGGCCCGAACGTTTCGCCCCGGTTGCTCGGTTGTGCCTGC
>NZ_JAATIZ010000002.1 GCF_011927625.1 Paenalcaligenes hominis | reverse complement strand
TGGCGGTGCGCCTATCGAGATCGTCCGACAATACATTAAGCAACAACAGACGCCAAGCTGATACGAAGACGCTAGCGCGTCCGCGCTATTCATCTGCGCCCTGAACGGCGGGGTTTTCCGCGCGATTTGATAAAAGCACCAAGCAGATGATTTTGGTTTCCAACCGCATGGAGACTGCTATGAACAAATCACAAATTCGTCTTTTAGAGCATTTGCTTGCGAATGAGAAAATCCATAAGGACGACGTGGAAATCGTCAATCAAGCCATTGATTTTGGTTATGAAACGTTATCAGTCAAGCAACACGCTCAACTACAAAAGTACATCGATCAGGGGTACGCGGAAGACACATCTAACCAGACCAAGGCGTCCGTTGAAGATAATTTAGCGTTGTTTGACTTGCTTGGGGGTAAGATGCAGTGCAGTTCGTGTGCAGATGAAGATAATTACGTGAAAGAAAAAATAGAGAAAAATACGGATTAACTCAGTGATCTGCTTGGGTGTAGGTAAATCAGGAATACTTGTCGTTTGAAGCCAGCAGAATGGTTGCTATCGAGTCTGCTCTTATTAAAAAGCCCAGTTGAATGACTGGGCTTGTTGTTGGGGCCTAAGCGTGACGGTGCTGAGTTTTTAAAAAGAGCTGTAAAAAAGTCGCAGCCAATAATAACGCCCCTGCATACAACCAATACAAATGACTAACAGACCAGTTGGCTTCCAATAAATGCCCTGCTACAACAGGAGAGGCCATGCCGCCTAAACGCGCAAAGGCAAGCACCATGCCTACGCCCGAGCTGCGGGTAGCCGCCTCAAAGCTTTGGGGTGTGGTGGCATACAGCCCAGCGATGGAACCATTAATTAAAAAACCAATGGCAATACCCAATGCGATGGCAGCGGGAAGTGACCAGCTGGTGGCTGGAATGACGGCACACAACGTAAAGACGCCTAATACCATTAAGGATTGGGCCACGCGTTGTAAGTGCCAGCGACTGGCTAATACGCCTAAAGCCAAAGCGCCCAGCATGCCGCCTACATGCAGCAGTACGCCACCGGCTACGCCTTTATCAGCGGAAAGGCCGGCTTGTTCAAGCAGTTTAGGCGTCCAGCTGGTCACAAAGTAAAAGCTAAACATCAACGCAAAAAAACTACCACCCAGTAACCAAGTGCGCAAAGCACCAGGGGCCCACAGTAGCCGAAGTGCCTGTAAAGCGTTCGGTTTAACGCTGGAAGTAGGGCTGTCGATGGGCAGATGACCGTGTCCCATGCGTTCGAGTAAGTGGTGGGCACGCTGTTGATCGTTGCGGTGGCGTCCTTGTAACAGCTGATCAAGCGATTCAGGTAGGCCGATGGCAATCAACAGTGCAGTGATCCACGTTAAGATGCCGCCCCATACAAACACGTCTTGCCACGCATTATTTTTTAATAGGTAGGCCGCCATCATGCCACCTAAAGTGGCACCCAGCGCGAAGCCAACGGACTGCAATCCAATAGCTAGGGCGCGCCATTTGGCATTGGCGTATTCGCTGGTGAGTACGTTAGCGTTCACAATGCTACAGCCAATACCTATGCCTGTTAAAAAGCGTAATACGCCCAGTGTCCATGGGTCATTAACCCATTCAGTTGCCACCATAAACGCCCCTGCTGCTGCCAAGCTGGCTAATACCATAGGCCGACGACCCCACCGGTCTGATAGTGGAGCTAAAAACACAGAACCCACGGTCATACCAATGATGCCCGCTGACAGTAACCAGCCGAGTACGACGTTATTTAGGCCCCAGTCTTTGGTTACGGCTGAGGCGGTGAACGCCATGACTAATACATCAATGCCATCGATGGCATTAATCAAAAAACACAGTGCAATGGCACGCCACTGCAAAGCGCTCATGGAGGCAGCGTCTAAATGTTGACGCAAGGTGACAGGGGAGGAGGTGGTTGAAGAGTTCATGACACAGCGCAGTTCATGCCGCACTAAACAGGGTGGCGTTGAAAAAGGGTAAAAAAAGAGCTCCGAAGAGCTCTGATGTAGCTAATAGGGGTAAGGCGTTGAGGCTTAGTTGTTGGGGGCGCCCCAAACCTCGTTAGCAATGTCGACCACAAAACGCAGCTTGGCGTCTTGTTCGGCTTCGGTGATGTTGTTGCCTTCTTCGGTGGAAGAGAAGCCACACTGAGGGCTGAGACAAATTTGCTCTAGGGGCACGTATTGCGTGGCCTCTTGAATACGAGCTTTAATTAACTCTTTGTCTTCGAGCTCGCCAGTTTTAGTGGTGACTAGACCCAAGACGACTTGTTGGTGCCCAGGTTTGACAAAGCGTAGAGGACGGAAGTCGCCTGAGCGATCGTTGTCGTATTCTAGGAAAAAAGCGTCTACATTGACTGTGCCAAACAGCAATTCAGCAACGGGCTCGTAACCACCTGAAGAAATCCATGTGGAGCGGAAGTTGCCGCGACACACATGCAAACCGATAACGAGGTCGTCGGGCTTGCCTTCGAGAATGCGGTTTAAGACATCAGCGTAGGTTTGAGCGAGCTGATCTGGGTCGTCGCCGCGATCACGCACAATTTGTTTTTGTTCTTCGGAGCAGAGGTAAGCCCATACGGTATCGTCCAACTGCAAATAGCGACAACCTGCGGCATAGAAAGCAGCTAGCGCATCGCGGTAGGTTTGAACTAAGTCGTCGAAAAACTCGTTTAGGTCGGGGTAGACATCGGGGCTAACCACATTGCGGCCGCCACGGAAGTGCAAAACGCTAGGGCTAGGAATCGTCATTTTTGGGGTAGCGCCGGATTCGAGCGATTTTAAAAACTCGAAATCTTTAAGCATGGGGTGATCACCAAACTTGACTTTGCCCACTACACGCACGTTGTGTGATTTGGTTTGGACACCAGAGAATTGAATGCCTTCGTCGGTATCGTAACGCTCGACGCCCTCTAGGCCATCAAAAAAGTCGAAGTGCCACCAAGTGCGACGGAATTCGCCATCAGTGACTACATGCAGGCCACAGTTGCATTGGTTGTGCACGCTTTGACGGATGGCTTTGTCTTCTTCTTCACGCAACCCACCGGCGGAGAGCTCGCCTTTTTCGAAGGCTTGACGGGCTTGCTTTAGAGCGGCTGGACGTAAATAGCTGCCCACCACATCAGCACGGAAAGGGGGCAAGGATCGGAATAAAGACATGTAATACCTCTAAAAAACTGTCTCATGCCCTAGGCACGAGTGAAAAAGCCAATAGATAGATGATATGCTTTTTAAGCGCTAAAGGAAAACGATAGTTTTTCAGTTTAATATGAATTTAATTCATATTAAATACGTTTATTAGTTAGCAGCGCATGGCTTTGTTTTAGAAAGCGTCTATTGCTTCAGGGGATAGTCGCTTTTTTTGCTGTAGGCACTAGCTCTCTGCTCTGAGTGTTTTCCCTAAAACTAACCGTTAAGCTCTCGATTCCCAATTGACAGCACTTTTAGTATGTATATACTTTTCGATAGCAGTACGGTAAATTTTTCTAAAAATCCAGACCAGAAAAAGCGTTAAATGGTGGTTTCAAGCGGTTTGTACACCATTTACAAAGCAGTAGTGGAAATCAAAGGAGGGTATCCACTACAGTACGTCTATTTAAAACACTATAAATGGTAGACATTTAGCTTGCTGCAACAGAGCCTGATGTGTGCCTGTAAAGGAGACAAAAATGTGGATCAAACAGTTAAGTAAAGCCTGTGCAGCCTTTCTTACTTTAGGCGTGTTGTCTGCTCCTGTGTATGCAGAGGACTTATTAGAAAGAGTCAAAAAATCGGGCGAGTTAGTGGTCGGCACGGAAATGCAGTTTGCTCCGTTCGATTTCCATGAAAATGGTAAGCAAACTGGCTTTAATAAAGAATTATTCGAGGTGGTAGGCAAACGCATAGGCGTAAAGGTTCGTTTTTTGGATCTCCCTTGGCCTAGTGTGCTGCCCGGCTTAGACTCCAAGAAATTTGATATGGGTGGCGGGCCTATCTTGGTCACCAAGGCTCGCAAAGAGCGTTACGCGTTCACCTTGCCGATTGCAGATGGTTCGGTCGCCCTATTAAAAAGCGCGAAAAATAAAGACTTGCAAAAGTCCGAAGACATCGCAGGCTTTGCAGTAGGTGGGGGTAAGGGTTCGGCTCAGCTAGAGCAGTTGAAAGACTTTGTGGCAACACTCGATAAGCCTGTCGATGTACGTGAGTATATTGATAACAACCAAGCGTATGCTGATATTGTGTCCGGTCGTCTGGTGGCCGTGGCTAACTCCATCACTAATATTGCCTACGTAGCCAAACAGCGCCCTAATGTCTTCGAAGTCGTTCAGCCGCCTTTTGGTAAAAAAGTCTATTTTGCTTACTTCATGCGTAAAGACGAAGACAGCCGTTCTTTACTCAATGCTTTTAATGAAGCGCTACAAGCCATGCATGCCGATGGATCCTTAGCTGCCTTACAAACTAAGTGGTTTGGCATGGAAATGGATGTGCCATCGGACGAGTTTGAGCCTGCGGTTTAAGTCTTTGCAGGGCCACAGGTTCGGTTTTGTGGCCCAGTTGACTGTCATGCTCGTGTCAGGCTGATTAGTCTAAGCGCGAGCCTTGAGGTAAAAAAGCATGTTTGATTTTCATGTAGCGCTGGAGTCTATCCCTTTATTGCTCAGTGCAGCCAAAATGACGCTGTTTGTGTCAGCAGTGGGATTAGTGGTCGGGTTTGTAATAGCTGTTATCGTGGCTGCGGCTAGCATGTCGCCTTCACTGTTGCTGCGACGTATTACCAGTTGGTATGTGTTTGTCTTTAGAGGCATTCCACTATTAGTGCAGTTGATGGTGGTGTTTTATTTTTTCCCCGTGATAGGAATTAACGTGCCGCCTTTAGTGGCGGCTGTGGTGGCCATTTCATTGTGCGAAGGTGCCTATATCGGTGAAATATTACGAGGTGGCTTTATGGGCATTCCCAAAGGTCAACTCGAAGCCACCCAGTTATTAGGTATGTCGCGCGTCACGACAGTAGTTCGAATTCAGGTACCTCAAGCCTTACGTCTGACGATGCCTGCTTTAATTAATGAAATGATCATGCTAGTAAAAGCCTCATCATTGATTTCTATTGTGGGCGTAACCGAGCTAACACGTATGGCGCAAAACATTGCCGCCAGCACATTTTCACCTATGGAAGCCTACCTCGGTGCCGCGTTTGTGTATTTCTTAATTAATGGGGTGTTGTCGGTCATTGGTTATTGGGCAGAGCGTCACTATGGGAGGACGGCATAATGGCTGTGGATTTCAGTGTACTTAACTCCTACTGGCCAGCCATTGGCATGGGCTTTTTAATGACCATCTATACGTGGTTGGTCGCTGTGGTATTGGGCATGATGTTGGGCTTTGTGGTGGCTGTGTTGCAGCTGCATGGGGGTCCTGTGTTACGTGCCGTGATTCGTGTGTACATCGAAGCCATCCGTACCACCCCATTTTTGGTGCAGTTATTCGTTTTGTATTATGGTGGCCCCAGCGTGGGCTTGGATTTATCTGCCACGCAAGCCGGTATTCTTAGCTTAACGATTTACGGAAGTGTGTATTTTTCCGAAATTTTCCGTGGGGGGTTTGCGGCGGTGCCTAAAGGTCAAATTGAGGCGGCTGAGTTTTTAGGCTTGTCTCGATTCGATGTGATTTGGCGCGTAAAGCTGCCGCAAATGCTAGTGATCATTACCCCTGCTCTGGTTAACTTAATTATTATCCTAAGTAAAGAAACCGCTATTTTATCCATTGTGACCGTACCCGAGTTAACCGCCGTCATGGTTCAAATTGGTAACGAGCAATTTGCGCACCTAGAAACCACCTTATTGCTATGTGTGGCTTACTTAATTTTGGTTGCCGTAACAGAACGAGTGGGTCGTTGGGCTGAGGCACGCAGCAATCATTTCTTAGCGCGCTAAGTCGTCTGGCCGAAAAGGAGACAAAGATGGAAGCGAAAATGAATGGAACCTATACCGAGCCCGCCCTGGTTCAGGTCCAAAACCTTTATAAAAATTATGGTTCGATCCAAGTCTTAAAAGATATTTCCTTAGAAATACGTCGTTCCGAAGTGACTTGTATTATTGGCCCGTCTGGGTCAGGCAAGAGCACGTTGTTACGTTCGTTAGCTTTTCTCGAGGAATACGACCAAGGCGAGGTATTAATCGAAGGCGTGTTGTTGGGCTATGTCGACAAGCCTGATGGGCGCCGCGTTAAGGCCAACCGTAACGAGCTGAATCAGGCACGCCGTCATGTGGGTATGGTGTTCCAGCAGTTTAATTTATGGCCGCATATGACGGCCTTAGGCAATGTCCAAGAGGCGTTATTACGCGTGAAAGGCATGGCCAAAGCCGAGGCCGAAGAAAAAGCGCGCTTAATGCTCGCCAAGGTAGGTCTAGGCGACAAAGTGAATGCGTTTCCAGTGAATTTGTCTGGTGGTCAACAACAACGGGTCGCCATTGCCCGTGCTTTGGCGATGGAGCCAAAAATCATGTTGTTTGACGAACCCACCTCCGCTTTAGACCCCGAGCTAGTCGGTGAGGTCTTGCAGGTGATGAAAGACTTAGCTCGCGAAGGCATGACCATGGTGGTGGTAACCCATGAAATGGGTTTTGCTGCCCAAGTCGCTGATACGGTGGTTTTTATTGATAAAGGGGAAATTGCGGTCACGGGTTCGCCTCAAGAGGTCTTCGCGCAAAGCGCTCAGCCACGCTTAGCACAGTTTTTAGAAAATTATTTTGAACGCAATGCATTTTGGGAGCGCACCTGCACCCAAAATACCGAGCGGGCAGCAGCCGTGGTATAAGCCACGTTGTCATCAGAGGGAGTCATTATGTTTGGACATTTACGTGCGTTTGATGGGGATCCCATTTTTAGCTTAGGAGAAGCATTTCATGCGGATCCCCGTGACTTAAAGGTCAATCTAACGGTGGGTTTATATTATGACGAACAAGGGCGGCTTCCTCTATTGGACGTAGTGCGTCAGGCCGAGCAACAGTGGGCGGATCAGGCATTACCCCGTGCCTATTTACCCATTGAAGGTCTTGCGGATTATCGGGCTCAGGTGCAAAAGCTAGTCTTTGGTGAGCACAGTGCGGCTCTAGCAGAAAATCGCGTGGCAACCATCCAAACCCTAGGCGGAACGGGCGCTTTAAAAGTAGGCGGGGATTTTCTGCACGCGGCCTACCCTGACAGTGAAATGTGGATCAGTGACCCCGCTTGGGACAATCACCATGCGATTTTCAACGGTGCAGGGATTTCGACTCATACTTACCGTTATTACGATAGTGCCACCCGGGGGCTCGATTTTGAGGGCATGGTAGAGGCCCTAGCTCAATTACCTAAACACAGTATTGTGCTGTTGCACCCGTGTTGTCATAACCCGACCGGGGTCGATTTAAACGATGAACAGTGGCTAACCGTTATTGAGCTCTTACGCGAACGTGAGCTGATTCCGTTTGTGGATATGGCTTACCAAGGGTTTGGGCGCAGTTTGGACGAGGACGCTTATGCGATTCGGGCTATGGACCAAGCCGGTTTAACTTTTTTGGTTGCCAACTCGTTTTCTAAGAACTTTTCGTATTATTCCGAGCGTTGTGGTGGGTTATCGGTGGTATGTCAAAGTGCCGAGGAAGCCAGCCGTGTACTTGGGCAGCTAAAAGCGGTAGCGCGTCGCATTTATTCCAACCCGCCTTCCCATGGGGGCCAAGCCATTGCCTTGATTTTAGCAGACCCAGATCTCTATCAAACGTGGCGTCAACAGGTGGATCAAATGCGGGAACGCATTGTTAGCTTGCGCCAAAAAGTCTACGATCGGTTACAGGAATTAGTGCCCAATTACGATAGTTCGTATTTTATTAAACAGCAAGGCATGTTTTGTTATACGGGCTTAAATTCAAAACAACTGCAGGCGTTACGTAGCAAACATGGTGTGTATATTATTGATTCGGGGCGTATCAGTTTACCTGGCTTGAACGAGGATAACCTTGAATACTTTGTGCAGTCGTTGGCGGCAGTCATTACCGATCCTTCTCTACAGGAAACCTAAGCCCACATTCACTGACCTTAGTTTTTACTTATAACGACGCGTCTAATAAAGACGCGTTTTTAGTAGGTGAAGCGCGCCTAAAAGTTTAGTTTTTCTAATCAAAAATCAAATTTCGCTGATTTAAATTAAGATTACAATGGTTTAACCATAAAAGATCGTTGCTCTATTCATTCAGAACCTAAGCGATTTCGTCCTAGAATTGCTCGACCCATAGCCAGTGAGCACGTAGATAACGCCGTTACAGTACAAGAGGTGAGTCCCATGATCGAGAGCATAGCGAGCCCAGTCCCAGCCAGTCAGGCACGACGTTTTAGAGACTACAAGGTAATAGCTAAACAAGCAGAAAGTCACGTTATTACGTCTTTTGTTTTAGCACCTACCGATGGCATGCCTCTCTTGCCCTATAAACCAGGCCAGTATTTGGTATTTCGTTTTTCTATTGATGGTCAAACGGTACTGCGCAATTACAGTGTATCGGGTGATCCAGATCAATTAGGGCAGCTACGCATTTCTGTGAAACATGAAACCGCGCCGGCCGGAACCGAGGTGCCCGATGGCTTGGGTTCCAGCTATTTGCACTACCAAGTCCAAGTGGGGGATGTGCTACAAGCAGCTGGCCCTTTGGGTGATTTTTACTTGGACGAGAGCTCAGCGCGACCCGTGGTGCTGCTGAGTGGCGGGGTCGGCTTAACGCCTATGCTGTCCATGTTGCACCGTTTGGTGAATCAGTCAGAGCGCAAGGTGCATTTTATGCATGCCTGTGAAAACGGTGATGTGCATGCATTTGGCGCTGAGGTTATGGAGTTGGTGGCGCGCCGCCCTAATGTACAAGCGTTATTTTGGTACCGCGCTGCTTTAGCGCATGATGCGTCAAGAACCTGGTCATTTACCGAGGGTTTGCTAACCAAAGAGCAGCTGCAACGTTATTTGCCCTTAGACGATTACGACTTTTATTTATGCGGGCCCAGTGGCTTTATGCAAGCTAACTATGCGCTATTACGCCAATTAGGCGTAGTCGCCGAGCGTATACATTACGAGTTTTTTGGCCCTGCTACCGTGTTAGAGCAAACCGTAGCAGATATCGATGCAGTGGCGCAAACGGCCTCTGTGTTGACGGCGGCTGCCGAGCCCCAGCCTGTGTTGGCTCCAGCGCCAGCTACAGCCACAGTATCAACCGATAGCACCACGCTGACTTTTTTACCCGATGGTCGACAAGCGCAATGGCAGGACGATTACGAATCCTTGCTCGTGGCCGCTGAAGACGCTGGCTTACAGCCGAATTTCAATTGCCGATCGGGGATTTGTAATAGTTGCATGTGCACGCTGGTCGAGGGCGAAGTCGAGTATTTTGAGGAGCCACTGGACGAGGTGCCTGTGGGTAAGGTCTTAATCTGCTGTGCTAAGCCTAAAGGGGCGGTAGTGATTGAAATGGAATCGTAGCGTTCCGTGTAGTGCCTAGTCTTGCGCCGACTTGAATTATCAAGTCGGCTTTTTTGTTGTGGATTGGCTTTAGGTACGACCGGCAAATTTATAACGATCGCCCGGGTGCCACATGCGTGCAAACGAGGTGAAGTGACCACCGGAATAGGTGGTGCGATTTAACACTAAGCAGGGTTCATTGGCTTTCATCTGCAGCGCTCGAGCAATTTCTGCATTCGGTATTTGAACCTCAATGGTATAGAAACCTTTAGGTAGGGGGGCAACTCGGGTTAAGTATTCATTGGGCGTGGTGTGGGACCAATCTTGTTCTAGGTAATCAGGTGCCATCGAGGCATCAACCAGACGGTCTTCGTATTGGATCGGAATCTGGTTTTCTAAGTGCACAATCACCGAATGAAACAGGGTAGCACCGGTAGGAATGGCGTAGGCTTTGGCCTGTTTAGCGGTGGCTTTTAAGCGATTCATGCTGATGACTTGGCTACGATGCGTATGACCGCGTTCGCGGATGTCTTGCGCAATACTGCGAATTTCGATCAGCGTGGACTGGTATTTAGGTTGGGCAACATAGGTGCCTGAACCTTTAATCCGAACCAATAGACCATCATTGCTTAGCTCTCGCAAAGCGCGATTAACAGTCATTCTGGATACCGAGAATTGTTCACACAGGGCTAATTCGGTGGGGATTAAGTGACCTTCTTGCCACTCACCACTTTGTATTTTATTTAAAACGAAGTTCTTGATTTGCAGGTAAGCCGGCTGAGCTTCGTTAGAGATAGAACGGGAGGGATCGACGTTCATGACGGGCGTATTTCCTTGGGGTAAGAGTACTGGTGTCAGGGCTTTCCATGATATGTATAGACAATTTATACAAATGCCTATACATTAACCATGAGCTTACAAGAAATTTTTACCTTTGTCGGTTATTTGGTGCATTAGGCCCCCTAGCCGATACGCTTTTTGACCGCTAAGCCGTATAAGAAACACCCTATGGAGGAGAGCACCATGTTGCAACAAACCGATATTGTACCGAGTCAAGATCCTCGTTATGACGAGAGTCGTGTGGTTCATGCCCCAACGGGTGCCACGCTTCATTGTAAAAATTGGATTGCCGAAGCGGCCTATCGAATGATTCAGAACAACCTGGATCCGGATGTAGCTGAAAACCCAAAACACCTGGTTGTGTATGGCGGCATTGGTCGGGCGGCGCGTAATTGGGAATGCTATGACCAAATTTTGCAGTCGTTGCGTGACTTAGAAAATGACGAGACGTTGTTGATTCAGTCCGGCAAGCCTGTGGGTGTGTTTCGCACCCATGCTGATGCGCCCCGTGTCTTGCTTGCCAATTCAAATTTGGTGCCTAAATGGGCGAATTGGGAGCATTTTCATGAGTTAGACCGTGCGGGCCTTTTTATGTATGGCCAAATGACAGCAGGCAGTTGGATTTACATTGGAACTCAAGGGATTGTGCAAGGCACCTTTGAAACGTTTGCAGAAGCGGGGCGCCAACATTACAACGATACCCTAGAAGGGCGTTGGATTCTGACCGCTGGCTTAGGGGGCATGGGTGGTGCTCAGCCATTAGCGGCTTCTTTTGCAGGGGCAGTCTCGTTAAATGTAGAGTGTCAGCAAAGCAGTATTGATTTCCGCTTACGTACCCGTTATTTGGATAAGCAAGCACGTGATTTGGATCATGCCATCGAGTTAATTCGTGAGCACACCGAGCGTAAAGAAGCCGTCTCTATTGGTTTATTAGGCAATGCTGCCGAGGTGTTTCCTGAGCTAGTTCGGCGTGCTAAGGCGGGGGGGCTCTGTCCCGATTTAGTCACCGATCAGACGTCTGCGCACGATTTAGTAAACGGGTATTTACCATTGGGCTGGACTGTCGCACAATGGCGCACAGCGCAAGCTGACCCGAGTCAACATGCTCGTTTGCAGCACGATGCGGCACAGTCTTGTGTGCAGCATGTTCAAGCCATGTTGGATTTCAAAGAAATGGGTGTACCTGTGGTCGACTATGGCAATAATATCCGCCAAGTCGCTTATGACCATGGCGTGAAAAATGCCTTTGATTTCCCTGGTTTTGTGCCGGCTTATATTCGTCCTTTATTTTGCGAGGGCAAGGGGCCTTTCCGTTGGGTGGCGTTATCGGGTGACCCCGAGGACATCTACAAAACAGATCAAAAAATTAAAGAGCTGTTCCCTGATAACCATCATGTGCATCGTTGGTTGGACATGGCAAAAGACCGTATTGCTTTTCAAGGCTTACCCGCACGTATTTGCTGGTTAGGGCTGGGCGAGCGTCATTTAGCAGGTTTGGCTTTTAACGAAATGGTGCGCAACGGAGAGCTCAAAGCACCGATTGTAATTGGTCGTGATCACCTTGATACGGGTTCAGTGGCAAGCCCAAATCGTGAAACGGAATCCATGCGCGACGGCACCGACGCAGTGTCGGATTGGCCTTTATTAAATGCCTTACTAAATACCGCTTCGGGTGCTAGCTGGGTGTCTTTACACCATGGTGGCGGGGTCGGCATGGGCTATAGTCAGCATTCTGGCTTAGTGATCGTGGCCGATGGCTCTAAAGAGGCAGATGCTCGCTTAGCGCGGGTGTTAGTCAACGATTGCGGTACGGGGGTGATGCGCCATGCCGATGCGGGTTATGAATTAGCCGTCAAGACCGCCAAAGAATTTGGTTTAAAACTCCCCATGATTAAATAGCGAGCGACCCCCATGAAACAACAGCTAGTAATTCAACCTGGTCAAATGACTTTGGATGAAATTCGTCACGTTTGGCAGAACGCCCCCCAATTAGCCTTACCCCAAAGTGCGGTAACCGCTATGCAGGCGTCATCGGATATTGTGCAAAACATCATTGCTAAAGGCGACCCGGCCTATGGTATTAATACAGGCTTTGGTAAGTTGGCTCAACAACGCATTCCGGACGAGGACTTAGAGCAGCTACAAAAGAACCTGATTTTGTCGCATTCAGTGGGTGTAGGAGAGCCCATGAGTGAAGCGGTGGTGCGATTGATCATGGTGTTAAAGGTGGGAAGTTTGGCACGTGGTTACTCTGGGATCCGTCCTCGGGTGGTACAGACTTTATTGGATATGGTGAATGCAGGGGTGACCCCGCATATCCCAGCTAAAGGCTCTGTGGGGGCTTCGGGCGATTTGGCGCCCTTGTCACACATGACCTTAACGCTCATTGGTGAAGGGCAGGCTTTTTACCAAGGCGAGTTAATGAGTGCGGCCGCTGCGATGGCTAAAGCCGGCATCACACCTATTGTACTGGCGGCAAAAGAAGGCTTAGCCTTAATTAACGGTACCCAAGTCTCCACAGCATTGGCCTTGCATGGCCTATTTAAAGCCGAGCGTTTATTTAACAACGCGGTTCTGGCCGGAGCATTAAGTGTAGACGCTGCCAAAGGCAGTGATTGGCCTTTTGATGAGCGCGTGCATGCAATTCGCGGGCAGCCCGGTCAAATATATGCGGCAAAACTGTATCGTGAACTATTAGCAAGCAGTGCTATTCGTCAATCCCATGTGGAAAATGATGAAAAAGTTCAAGATCCCTATAGTTTGCGTTGTCAGCCGCAGGTCATGGGCGCTATCTATGATTTGATCCAACAGGCCAGCACGACCTTGTTAATCGAGGCAAACGCCGTCACCGATAACCCCTTGGTGTTCCAAGGGCAAGACGGCAAACCGGATCAAGTGATTTCTGGGGGCAACTTCCACGCTGAGCCCGTCGCGTTTGCGGCCGATATCTTAGCGCTTGCCATTGCAGAAATTGGGGCGCTGTCTGAGCGTCGGGTGGCATTGCTGATCGATGCCAGCATTTCAGGTTTGCCTCCGTTTTTAGTGCCATCGGCAGGGCTTAACTCCGGCTTTATGATCGCGCACGTTACAGCAGCTGCTTTGGCGTCAGAAAATAAAACCTTTGCCCATCCTGCCAGTGTGGACAGCTTGCCTACCTCGGCTAACCAAGAAGACCACGTGAGTATGGCGACCTTTGCTGGGCGTCGTCTCGAGGACATGGCAGAAAATACCGCACAAATTGTGGCCATTGAATTGCTATGTGCTGCCCAAGGGGTGGATTTTCACGCTCCTTTAAAAAGCTCGCCGTTGCTCACTACAGTGCATGGTTTAATTCGTCAGTCAGTGGCTTTTTATGATGAGGACCGGTACTTGGCCTTGGATATTAAGGCGTTGCATCAATTGGTGGTCTCTAATCAGTTGGTCGAGGCAGTGGCGGACGTATTCGCGTAAGTTAAAAAAGCCTACACAGTATGTAGGCTTGTTCTGCACGCAAAAGAAAAGGCAGCGCAAGCTGCCTTTCATGCTTTAAGTAGCCGAGCTATAGTGATCAGCCAGACGGTTTAGGGCATGCGTTAAACACGACTTAATGACTGGGGCGAGCTGCGCAGCACGAGCCGTATCATAGGCATAAGGTGGGGTCTCATCCATATAATTAAGCTGAGTCAACTCTAGCTGTATCGCATGCACATGTTGATCAGGCTGCCCATAATGACGAGTAATATAGCCGCCTTGAAAACGACCGTTGGCTACGGCATTGTAAGGGCCTTTACCAGCTAACTGAGCGAGTTCTTCAGCCAAGCCAGGCAACGCGCTGTGATCGTTAGCCGTACCAAAATTAAAATCAGGCAAACGTCCCTCGAAGAGGCGGGGAATATAGGCCCGAATCGAGTGCGCTTCCCATAACAACACATAACCATGCTGACGCTTAATCCGTGCGATTTCATCTTTTAAGGCCTGATGATAGGGCTGCCAATAGGCGTGACGGCGGCGTTCTTTTTCGGCCTCATTAGGTAAACGATCGGTTACATAAAGCGTTTCTTCATCAAAGGTGTCAATGGGCAACAGACCAGTGGTGTTCTGACCTGGGTACAGATTTTGATCGGTAGGTGGGCGGTTTAAGTCAATCACATACCTCGAGTAAACGGGCTTTAAAACAGAGGCGTTCATCTCCTCTGCAAAGTCATAGAGCCGGTCTAAGTGCCAATCTGTGTCGTCTAGGCGTCGTGCTACAGGGGTCATCGTAGCCAGTAGCTCATCGGGAATATGAGTGCCTAAATGAGGGATAGAAATTAACAAGGGCGATTGGCCTTGGTGTAGTAAGGGAGCATGTTCCATAGTCGTTAGTCTTAGTCGTTCTGCAGTAAATGGTTTAAGCTGTTGCGGTAGTTGTGCCACGCTTCATCCTCATGCGCATGGCGCCCTTGTTTGATGACGGGGCAGCCTGCTACGTACACATCCCGAATGGCTAGGCTACCGGCTCGCTCATTAAATACCAGTGCAGAGAGCCATGTTTCAGGTGTGTGTTCTGCTAAAATCACATCGTCCGTATTTAGCACAAGAAAATCCGCCTGTTGTCCTACATACAAGCCGTTAATGGCTCGACCCGAGGCCTGAGCCCCGCCGCTGACACAGGCATCAAACAGGTAATCAGCGACCGAAGGCTGCTGTTCGGAGCAAAGCACATTGCGTTGTTGATGAATTAATCGCTGACCGTATTCCAATAAGCGCAGCTCAGCGCGCCAATCCACTGCAATATGACTGTCTGAACCCACCCCAATGCGACCGTGGGCAGCTAAATAAGCCTGAGCCGGGAACAGGCCGTCGCCGAGGTTGGCCTCAGTGGTTAAACACAAGCCTGCCACGGCACCACTGGCGGCGGTACGGCGAATTTCCGAGCTATTTAAATGGGTAGCATGCACCAAGCACCAACGCTGATCTACGTCAAACTGATTCAATAACCATTCCACAGGGCGCTGCTGATGCTGTGCCATGCAAGCGTTGACCTCAGCCATTTGTTCGGCAATGTGAATATGAATGGGGCTATTCGGGAAATGGGCATCCATTAACTGCACCATCTGTTGCAAGCTTTCTGGGGACACAGCACGTAACGAGTGCGGAGCAACGCCATAAGCACGCTGTGCATTCGCAGGAAAGTCCTTTTGGAGTTCAAGCAGAATCTGCAACAGTTGGTCGGGGCTATTTAAAAAGCGTTCTTGGTCAGCACGCGGCGCTTGAGCACCAAAACCGCTGTATTGATACAGCACGGGCAGTAGAGTGATACCGATGCCGCTTTGCTGCGCCGCTTGCATCACGGCATGGGCTAGGGTGCTAGAGCAAGCGTAGGGGGTGCCATCGCTTTGGTGGTGCACATAATGAAATTCACACACCGAGGTATAACCGGCCTTGAGCATTTGAATATAGAGCCAGTGTGCAATCGCGGCGATATGTTCAGGTTGCAGTTTGGCAGCAAACCGATACATTAGATCACGCCAGCTCCAAAAACTGTCTTGGGCTTGACCACGGTATTCGGTGAGTCCTGCCATTGCACTTTGAAACGCATGCGAATGCAGATTTGGCATGCCAGGCATTACTGGGCCGGCTAAATAAGGTAGGGCGATGCGATCCTGTGCAGTAGGAGCAAGATTCACCTCTGTTAAGGTACCGTTGTGATCCCACCCTAAGAGCACATGGGGGTGCCACACGTGATCAATTCGTGCCCAAGGCGCAATAACACGATGGCTCATGCGGGCCTCCGATTGTCGATACTGATTACACCGTGGCGTACCACCAGCGCGCACCGTTCTAAGCCTAGCCAATACACCAGTTCAGCCAAATCATCGATATCCCATGCCACAAAATCGGCTTTGTGGCCTACCGCTAGTTGCCCTGTTACATCGGGATGACCCAAAGCGCGTGCGGCGTGTTGAGTGACGCCCGCTAATACCTCTGGCACCGACAGCCTGAAAAGCGTGCTAGCCATATTCATGGTGAGCAAGAGCGAGGTACAAGGCGAGGTGCCGGGGTTACTATCTGTGGAAATCGCCATCGGCACCTGATGGTGGCGCAGCAGGTCTATGGGGGGAAGCTGGGTTTCACGTAAAAAGTAAAACGCCCCCGGCAACAGCACGGCGACTGTGCCGGCTGCTTTCATGGCAATAATGCCGGCTTCGTCTAAATACTCTAAATGATCAGTAGAAAGGGCGTGGTATTGAGAGGCCAACACCGAGCCACCCATATTCGACAGTTGTTCAGCATGCATTTTTACCGGTAGGCCTAGCGATTGAGCGGTTTTAAAAATTTGTTCTGATTGCGCTAGGTTAAAAGCAATGTGTTCACAAAACACATCCACAGCATCAATTAGGCCTTCGGCAGCTAACTGCGGCATCATGGTGGTGTACACGTAATCGATGTATGCATCGGCGCGTCCCGCGTACTCGGGCGGCAGGGCATGGGCCCCTAAAAAGGTGGTGCGGATCGTAATGGGGTAGTGCTTAGCTAAGCGACGCGCTACGCGTAGGGTCTTGGCCTCGTTGTTAAGATCTAAACCATAGCCTGACTTGATTTCAATAGCAGTCACGCCCTCGCGCATAAGAGCAGATAAGCGTCGTGATGCTTGATCGTAAAGGGTGTCCTCGCTAAGCGTACGTGTGGCATTGACTGTAGAAATAATGCCACCGCCTTGTTGGGCAATTTCTGTGTACGTGGCGCCAGCTAAACGCAATGCAAACTCTCGGGCGCGGTGACTGCCATACACCAAGTGCGTGTGACAATCTACCAAGCCAGGGGTGACGAAGCGGCCGTGTAAATCGTGGGTGTGATCGGGATCTTGATACTGAGCAGGAAGCTGATCAAGCGGGCCTAACCACTGAATTTGGTCTTTCTCGACCACTAAGCAGGCTTGAGTGATGAGCTCATCCGGCTGGGCAGTTGGCGCTAAGGTGCAGTTTTTCCAAAGGGTTACAGACATAACTGGGCCTTTATGGATTAAGAGGCTGAATATGAGCAACGACTAAAGCACTGTCTGTGCTTTGTGGTATGGAGTGCAACGTAGACGAGGTGGATGATACGGTTACATAGACACTATCGCCTGTCTTTAGTGGCATGTGTTGTTGGTCAAGCGTTAAGCTGTGATTGCCTTGAGCGCTGTGAAATACATAGTGACCCATACGTAATTTTTCTTGATGGGGCTGATGCCAACAGACCACATCACCTTGGCCGGCGGAGCGTCGCACCATTAAATTAAAGTCAAACGTTGGCCCTGTGGGCAATTCGCATTCGATGGCGTCTTCCCCAGCAAACGCAAGGGGCTGAAACGGCAGCAACCGATGAGAGTGCTCGGCGTTGAGGTGATGCAAAACCATAGCCTGCCCGGCGATCAAGACAATATGCCGGTCAATGCCAGGAAATGACGAAAATGGCCCTGCTTGTTCAACGGCTGCAATACTAATACGCCACGAGAAAGTTTCAAAATCACTCTGGGGCGGGTAACTGAACACTTCTTTGGTGCTACCACCCCCATTTTTCCAGGGGGTAGCGTGTAAGTCTGAGGCAGGAATATAGTGCAACGTAGTCTCCATAACGCTTTGCTTGCTTTCAATGTATATACAAATGAGCTTGGTTTAATACTACCCTACAATGCTATTGCATGGTTTATTCCTAAGCCTAGGGAAAATACGGAGCCATCTCACAGATTTTGGATAGCGGATTCACTTCTCATGAGCCTAATAAAAAGCAAACACATCAACACAGAAAAAACGCTAAACGCCTTAACGGTACTGTTGACCATTTTTTTGGTCGTTTCGATTTCCATTCAAACCTTCATGGGATCAGATAGCGGTTTTAATCAAGCACACCACAACAAAATCGAGTTTTGGATTTGTATTTATTTTCTTTTCGATTTTTTTATTTTGTTTTGTCTGTCTAAAGATAAAAAACGGTTTTTTTTAAGGTATTTTCCGTTAATTATTTTTTCTATTCCGTATGCGTATCTTTTGGATGTGTTTTCCATACCTATTTCTGCAGAAATGACGTATATGCTGAAGTTTCTGCCTATTGTGAGGGGTGGGGTCGCGTTGTCGTTCCTAACCCAACTGGTAGTACGCAATAAAATCACGGGTTTATTTATCTCGTATGTGTTTATTTTTGCCTCGGTGTTTTACTTTCAAACCTTGATTTTTTATATTTTTGAAAAAGGGGTGAATACAGAGGTACAAAGCTATTATGATGTGTTGTGGTGGGCAGCCATGACCATTACCACTGTGGGGTCGACCATTATTGCGCAGACAGCGGTAGGAAAGCTTGCTACCACTACGCTAGCCGTCGTGGGGATGACGACATTACCTATTTTTACGGTGTATATCACGTCACTGGTTCAACGTTTTAATCAAACCGATACGCTAAGCGTGGCGACCACAGCACTACCTACAGACCCTGCCGCATCAATTGAAAAATCCACATAAAATAACCATTCCAACAACAAAGCGAGAACGCATATGGGGTTAAGTTTAGAGTTTTTGGGTACCGGTGATTCGGCGCAAGTGCCTGTGTACAACTGCTTGTGTGTGGCTTGCCGACGGGCTCGTGCAGACAGTCATTTTAGACGTCGGCCATGTAGTGCGGTGGTGCGTATTGCTGGCCAGCAATGGCTGATCGATGGGGGGCGTATGGATTTAGCGGAACGCTTTCCTGCCCCGATGCTCACAGGGATTCTCCAAACGCATTATCATCCCGACCATGCCCAAGGTTTGCTGCATTTGCGTTGGGGGGTCAATATGCAATTGCCGGTATGGGGGCCAGTGGACGAGGTGGGTTTTGCGGATTTATACAAGCACCCCGGCATTTTGGATTTTTCCCAACCATGGCGGCCATTCGAGTCGCGGCGTATCGCCCACGTCACTGTTACAGCGGTGCCATTGCAACATTCCCGACCGTGTATGGGCTATGTGTTTGAAAGTGCTAAAGGGCGTGTGGCGTATTTAACGGATACGGTGGGTTTGGCGCCAGAAACGCAGGCGTGGTTAGCGCAGCGGCCATTACGTTATTGTATTGTGGATTGTACGCACCCGCCTCAAGCCACCCCACCCCGCAATCACAATGATGTGCCTTCGGCCCTAGCCATGTGTGCTGAGCTCGATATAGAGCAAGTGTATTTGACTCATATTTCTCATGAAATGGATCAGTGGCTAGAGACCCATGCCGACGAGCTACCGTCTCATGTGCAGGTAGCTCGCGACGGCATGTTTTTATTTTGTTAAGGTTGTATGGCGTAAACGCAGTGCGTTGCCCAATACAAATACGCTCGACAACGCCATGGCTGCCGCAGCAAAAATAGGTGACATTAACAGCCCAAAGCTGGGGTAGAGAGCACCCGCTGCAATGGGAATAAGTGCGGTGTTATAGGCGAAGGCCCAAAATAAGTTTTGTTTGATGTTTTGTAAGGTGCGTTGTGATAGTGCGATGGCTTTAGGTACTCCCATCAAGTCGCCCGACATGAGCACGACTTCAGCAGCCTCCATGGCCACATCGGTGCCTGTGCCGATAGCGATGCCAACATCCGCATGGGCTAAGGCGGGCGCATCATTGATGCCATCACCCACAAACGCCAAGGTGCCATAACGTTGGCGTAAGGTTTCAATTGCTTGGACCTTACCCTCTGGCAAGACTTCTGCCATCACCTCGTCAATGCCAAGCTGCTGGGCAATAGCCTGTGCAGTATGGCGGTTATCGCCGGTGATCATAGCGACTTTTAGCCCCTGTTGGTGCAGCGCTTGGATGGCAGCAGGTGTGCTGTCTTTAATCGGATCGGCGACGGCTAAAATAGCGGCGAGCTGACCATCAACCGCCACGTACATGGGGGATTTGCCCTCACGCCCTAGGCGCTCTGCCGTGGCCTCGAACGCAATCACATTTAGCCCTAATTGGTGCATGAGACGGTCTGCCCCAATCTCTAATTGACGCTGTGCTACGGTAGCACGTACCCCAAACCCTGTTAATGACTCAAAGTGCTCGACCGGCAATAGACTTAGCCCTTCCTGGGTTGCCGCGTCCACGATGGCGTTGGCAATGGGGTGTTCAGAGCGGGCTTCGATGGACGCTACCCAGCTTAAGACCTCTGCCCGTTCATAGCCCCGTTGTAGCTCGAAATCGGTTAGGACGGGGCGTCCAGCAGTTAGTGTTCCTGTTTTATCGACGGCGACAATACGCGCCTCTTGGAGACGTTGTAAGGCATCGCCTTTACGAAAGAGAATCCCCATTTCGGCACCACGCCCTGTGCCCACCATAATAGACGTGGGCGTAGCCAGACCCATCGCACACGGACAAGCTACAATTAACACAGCCACAGCATTAACTAGCGCAAAGGTTAATGAAGGGGTCGGCCCTAGCCACCACCAAAGGCCAAAGGTGATCAAAGCCAAGGTAATCACGGCGGGTACAAACCATAAGGTCACTTTGTTGACCAAGGTTTGAATAGGCAATTTGGCGCTTTGAGCGTCTTCCACTAAGCGAATAATTTGGGCTAAAACGGTAGCACTGCCTACGGCCTGTGCGGTAAATTGGAACGAGCCAGTTTGGTTGACCGTGCCACCAATGAGCTCAGCGCCTTGGGTTTTCTCGACCGGAATCGGTTCACCAGAGATCATGGATTCATCCACATAACTATGGCCGTCGGTCAAAACGCCGTCTACCGGAATACGCTCACCAGGTCGTACCTCAATCACATCGCCTACGCGTACCTCTGCAATAGCTATTTCGTGACTTTGCCCATCGCGATATACCCGAGCGGTTTTGGCCTGAAGACCGGCTAAGCGTTGAATGGCCGCCGAGGTACGCCCTTTAGCACGCGCTTCTAAGTAGCGTCCTAGCAAAATAAGGGTCACAATAACGGCCGCTGCCTCGTAGTACACATGCACAGTTTGCGCGGGCAGGAGCGCAGGCACAAAGGTGGCAATCACCGAGTAGCCGTAGGCTGCCAGTGTGCCCACTGCGACGAGTGAATTCATATCGGGGGTCAGGCGTTTGAGTGCTGGTAGGCCCAACTGATAAAAAGAGCGACCGGGATAAAACAACACCACCGTGGTGAAAGCGAACTGCACATACCAATTTAGCTGTTGACCTAGATGTTGGTTGAGCCATGTATGGATGGCTGGAATAGCATGCGCCCCCATTTCAATGAAAAACACAGGCAAAGTAAACACAGCAGCAATCAACAAATGCCGCTTTAAGGTAAGGGCTTCTTGTTCTTTTTTATGTTGAGTCGCGTCGGTTGTGGTGTCCGTAATCGCCGTCGCGGGATAACCGGCTTTGTCTGCTGCGGCAATTAGGGCTTCAGCAGAGGCTACACCCTGAATCGTGGCCCGCTCAGTGGCTAGGTTCACATTCACCTCAAGCACTCCGGGCACCGCCGCTAAAGCCCGTTCCACCCGACCCACACACGAGGCACAGCTCATATCGGCAATAGCAAGCTCGATACGCTGTGGTTTGACTGGATAGCCAGCTGCTGTGACGGCGTCTATTAAGGCGGCGGTGGTGGTGTCAGGCGTGGTTTGCACCACCGCTTGTTCAGTGACTAGGTTTACGGTTACCTCATGAACACCGGCGACCCCACGTAACGCTTTGTCGACTCGACCTACACACGAAGCGCAGCTCATGCCTTCGATGGGTAATGTATGGGAATGCAGGGTAGTGTGTGGGGTAGTAGACATAATCGGTTCCTGACAGACGCGGTCCATGGGCAAAGCGACGCTTTTTTAGACCAGTACAATAACTCTCTATATAGGCTAAAGCTTAACCTAAGGTTAAGGTCAAGCGTGAGCTTCAAAAGGGCGTGTTATTCTCCACAAACGTATGCTTAACTCGACCGCATTATTCGATAATAAAAACATCCCCTATGACTGAAGATCTCCTTTTTAAATATGCTGTTGCCGTTATAGCAGCATTGTTGTGTTTGGCTGCGCTGGCTGTACTACGACTGCGCTTGCATAAACGGCACCTAAGCATGACCAGAAAAATAACGCTGCATGCTTTGCAGACCACTTTTTTGGTGTTGCTTATCTTATCGGGCCGCAAGCTGGTTCAAGATGCAGTCAGTGATTACCACCTTCATCAAAGTCTATTGAACCCTATTAATTGGGCCACGTTAATCCTGATCGCTACTGCCGTATTGCGCTTAGCTTTCTTACTTATTAATTTGATGGAAAAAAATCAAATTAGCAAAGGCAATGATCCCACCACCGCTCGATTGATTTCTCGAATTCTAAAAATCATTCTGTTTTTTATTATGGCTTTAAGCTTGGGCGAGCATTTTGGGCTTAGTTTATCGGGCCTGATGGCGTTCGGAGGCATTGGTGGTATTGCATTAGGTTTGGCCAGTAAAGATGTGCTCAGCAACTTCTTTTCGGGGGTAATGCTGTTTTATGATCGACAGTTTAATATTGGCGATTGGATCAGCTCGCCGGATCGAGAAATCGAGGGCACGGTACAGGAAATTGGTTGGCGTATTACGAAAATCCAAACCTTTGATCAGCGCCCTTTGTATGTTCCTAATTCCTTATTTTCCTCGATCAGTGTACAAAATCCGGGGCGTATGACGAATCGACGCATTACGGCTACGATCGGTTTGCGTTATGACGATGCTGATAAAATCGAGGCCATTGTGCAAGCGATACGTACCATGTTAGCGCAAAACGATCAGCTTGATCATACTCAAACCACATTGGTTTATTTCAATGCCTTTGCGGATTCCTCGTTAAATATCATGGTGTACTGCTTTACTAAAACCACAGAATGGGCTGAGTGGCTTGAGGTACAGCAAGAGGTGTATTTAAAAATTATTGCCCTCGTTCATCAACATGGGGCTGACTTTGCTTTCCCCACACAAACCTTGTATACCGTTGCACCGCCCTCTGCGGATCCCATGACAGCCCACTCAGCCCCGTGAAATAAATCGAGGCGTATGCTTACAGACGTTAAAGACTACATCTGGTTAAGCTATTAGGGTCACTGTCTGAAAAGGAGAGATCGTATGCGAAATAAATACTGGATTGGCTTAGTTTGTACAGGCGCTTTAGTTCTAGCGGGTTGTTCCACCCCAACAGAAATTACCACTACAGATGGCCGTACGGTGGTCGCCCCTGACAAACCCAAGGTCAATAGCAAGGACGACTTTATTCGCTATAAAAAAGACGGCAAAGAAGTCCACATTAATAAAAACGAAGTACAAAAAATGGAAGAAGTAAAATAGTAAAAAGGCCACGCACGATGGTGTGTGGCCTGTAGCTGAGTTAGTGCGAAGAGTAAAAGTCCCGGGGTGGGTCGATCACGGCAGCCACTACCCCAACACGAACCACAAAGTCGCCAAAACATTCGGCATCGACCCGTTCGCGCGACCAGCGCCCGATCAGCTCATCCAAGTGCTGCAGTATTTCTTCTGTGCTGATGTTTTCTTTGTAGAGACGAGGGATACGTGTGCCAATTCGGTTGCCACCAAGGTGTAGGTTGTAACGGCCAATTGCTTTACCAACTAGCCCAATCTCTGCTAGCATTGCTCGCCCACAGCCATTGGGACAGCCCGTAATACGGAAAACAATGGCTTCGTTATCAAGTTTATGTTTGGTTAATAGCGCTTCGATTTGATCAGTAAACGAGGGCAAAACGCGTTCTGCTTCAGCCATAGCAAGGGGGCAGGTGGGAAGTGATACACAAGCCATCGAAGCATGGCGTTGTGAACGTAGGTGGGCGTCCATCAGACCATGCTCTATCGCAAGCTGTTCTATTTGAGCTTTATGTTCTGGTGCAACATGAGCCACGATAAGATTTTGATTGGCGGTTAACCGAAAATCGCCTTGATGAATACGGGCAATAGCGGCTACACCCGACTTAAGAGGGCGCTCCGGAAAATCTAATACGCGTCCGTTCTCGATAAAAAGGGTTAAGTGCCACAGACCCTCACTGTCTTGTTGCCAACCAATGCGGTCACCGCGTTCTGTAAACGTGTATGGCCGAATAGGTTCAAAGCGGCAACCCATGCGTTGTTCGACTTCGGCTTTAAAAACATCCACACCCACTCGCTCTAAGGTATAACGCGTTTTAGAGGCTTTGCGATCGCTGCGATTACCCCAATCGCGCTGGGTGGTTACCACAGCCTCCGCTACTGCTAGCGTATGGTCTAGACTCACAAAACCGAGTTCTTTAGCGGTGTTAGGGTAGGTGGCTTCATTGCCATGCTCCATCGATAAGCCACCGCCGACTAACACGTTAAAACCAACCAGTTGCTCATCCTCAGCTATAGCAATAAAAACAAGGTCGTTGGCGTGTATATCCACATCGTTTTGAGGGGGGATAGCGACAGCAGTTTTAAACTTTCTAGGTAAATAGGTATCACCTAAAATAGGTTCGGCTTCGTCTTCGCTGCTATGTAGCTTTTCACCATCAAGCCAAATTTCCGCATAAGCCCGGGTGCGCGGTAGCAGATGCTCAGAAATCTTTTTTGCCCACTCATAGGCTTCTTGGTGTAGTGAAGACTCGATAGGGTTCGAGGTACACAACACATTACGATTCACATCGCCTGCTGTGGCGATAGAGTCCAAGCCTAAATGATGCAGCCATTGGTGCATGGGTTTGATATCGTCTTTTAATACGCCGTGAAATTGAAAGGTTTGACGGTTGGTTAAACGAATGCTGCCGTACAAGGTATGTTCGCTAGCAAATTGGTCTATGCCTAGCCATTGTTTGGGGCTAATAATGCCGCCCGGTAATCGGCACCGTAGCATGACGTTTTTCAGTGGCTCTAACTTTTGCTCTAACCGTTCAGTACGCACGTCTCTGTCATCTTGTTCGTACATGCCATGAAAGCGGATGAGTTGGAAGTTATCGCCAGTAAAACCGCCGGTTAACTCATCGCTTAAGTCCTGACGAATGCTGCCCCGCAAATGTTGGCTTTGCTGTTTTAGACGTTCGTTATCTGACAACGGTGCATCGGGAAGGCGAGCACGAGGATCGGTGGAAGAAGTCGAGTTACTCATAATCATCACTTATTAATAAACATCACGTTGATAACGGCGCTCGTCACGCAGCTGATCGAGATAGGCTTCAGCGTCTCCTGAATCCAGTGCGCCATGCGTTTGGATAAGAGCAATCAGGGCAGCTTCAACGTCTTTAGCCATGTGGTTTGCATCGCCACACACATACACGTGCGCGCCTTGTTGTAGCCATTGCCAGAGGGTAGCGCCTTGCTCTTGAACACGATGTTGGACGTAGGTCTTAACATTGGGATTTTGGCGTGACCAAGCAAAATGGGTGTGTTGTAGCAGTCCTAGTTTGTGCCAGCGTTGCCATTCACTTTGATAAAGAAAATCGTCAGTAAAGCGCTGATTGCCAAAAATAAGCCAAGCGCCACCACTGGCTTCGTCCGCTTCGCGTTGCTGCATAAAAGCACGAAAGGGTGCAATACCTGTGCCAGAACCAATCATAATGATGGGAGTGCTTGGGTCGGGTGGTAGCCTAAAACGAGGGTTAGGCTCTACAAAGACTTCAAGTTCATCGCCTTCTTCTAACTGCAAGCCTAAATACGCTGAGGCCGCCCCTGCATAGGGCTGATTTTCATGTGTGTATTGCACCAGACCGAGGGTGAGATGGACTTCTGGGCCCACTTCGGCTTGGGATGAGGCAATGGAATACATACGCGGAGTAAGAGGGCGTAAAAAGTCCACCCATGCTTGAGCGCTAAGCGCTGCAGCAGGATAACGCTGTATGAGTGCAAGCAATGGCGTATGCCGAGCCAATGTGTCCAATGCCGTTGGTTCAGTAATGCATTGTAATAACTCAGAGTTTTGGCTGAGCTCAGCCCATTTTTTTACCATTACCGCAGAGTTTTGCGTGAGCTCAAGATGCTGACTTAGGGCGTCTTGAAGTGTTAACTCTAGTCCAGTGCCCAACTGTACCGTTTCCTCACCTGTGAAAGGAAGCGCGTCAAGAAACGCCTGCACGATATCGGGTGTATTCTGCACATAAACGCCCAAGGCATCGCCAGGTTGATAGCTTATCCCGGAGTCACCTAAGTCAATTTCCAGGTGCTGGACATTTTTATTCGCGGTGCGGGCGGTAATTTTCTGTTTAGTGACCAAGGTGGCCGTAAAGGGTTTGCCCTTAGTGTAAGAGGGAGCGCTTGCTGCGACAGGAGACGAACTGGCCCCAACAGAAGGGGCATGACGCAACGTCAACTGCTCGTGCAACACGCCGCGAATATTTTGACGCCATTGGGCGGCTTCGGCTTCGTAGCTTAGGTCGCAATCAATGCGTTCAAATAAGCGCGTGGCGCCCAATTCAGCGAAGCGTTGGTCCAGTTGCCTGCCTGCCTCACAGTACAGCGGATAAGAGCTGTCGCCCAAGGCTAATACCGCAAAACTGAGCTGACTTAAGTCAGGCGCGCGTTTACCAAATAAAAACTTAGCAAATGAAATGGCTTCCTCGGGGTAGTCCCCTTCACCTTGTGTAGAACATACCACCAACACGATATCTTCTTCGGCAAGTTGACGCGCTTTGTAGTCGCCCAAGTTTTCTAGGCGCAGGTTAGCGTGCAAGTCCTGTAGCTGTTCGTGTAGCTGTTCAGCGATACGACGCGCATTACCGGTTTGTGAACCGGACAAAATTAAGACTTGACGCGTCACCACAGCGGTTGCGCTTTCAGGGTGAACGATAGGTAAAGGCTGAGCGGAATCAGAACCACTTAACAGCGCGGTGTTTTGCAGGCGTGCCCAACAATAACCAGAAAGCCACGCCAGCTCATGATCTGTTAGTGTATGAACCCGGTTTAATAGATCATCAGAAACCATCATGCGGGCGCTCCTTCACTGTGTTCAATCATGCCAGCCGCAACCGTTTGGTGTGTGGCGTCGTCAATTAAGATAAAAGCGCCCGACGCGTGGTGGTCAACATAACGATGCGCAGCAATAGGGCGTTGTAAGCGTAAGCTGACACGAGCAATATCATTCATTTGCAATGGGGCTTGCACCGGTTTTTCTTCTAAATCAGTCAGGTCCAAACGCCCGTGCAGTTGAGTCACTTTGGCATACACGGTTTGAGTGCTGTGCTTAAGCCAGTATTTACGATCGGGATTAAGAGCCGCCGTATCAAACCAACACACAGTCGCCTCAAGATGTTGGCTAGTTTGAATGGGATGCTCAAAGGCGACTAGGGTGGAGCCGCGTGAAATATCTAGTTCATCGTCTAAGGTCAGAGTAAGCACGTCTCCGACTTCAGCCTGAGACTGCTCGCCTTGGAGCCCATATATGGCGCGGATGGTGCTACTTTGCTGGCTTGGTAAGACACGAATACGTTGTCCAACCTTGAGGCGACCTTGTTCTAAACGGCCTTGGTAGCCTCTGAAATCGTTTTGTTGGCTGCCGCCCTGACGTGCGACCCGTTGGACAGGAAATAAGCCATATGTATGCGTGGCAGAGGTGTATTGATGGCGTTGGCTAGGTAGCTCGGCCAGTAACGCTAATAGACTGGGACCGGTGTACCACGGCATATGCTGACTTGGGTGCACAATGTTGTCACCATGCAGCGCAGAAATCGGCACAAAATGCACCGATGCGATTTGCAAGCGTTGCGCTAGATGAGTATAGGCCGAGACGATGGCGTCATAAGCGGTTTGATCATAATGAAGTAAATCCAATTTATTGATAGCCACCACAATATGCGCGCAGTTCAGTTGCTTAAGCAGTACGGTATGGCGCAGCGTTTGTGGCAAGAGGCGCACGGGTTGTTGCTGCGTGTCGATACGACTTGCATCAATAAGCACAATCGCCGCGTCTGCGGTAGAGGCGGCTGTCACCATATTACGGGTGTATTGTTCATGCCCCGGCGCATCGGCCAAGATAAATTTTCTTTTAGAGGTAGTGAAATAGCGGTAAGCCACGTCAATGGTGATGCCTTGCTCACGTTCTGCCGAGAGCCCATCGGTAAGCGCTGCAAAGTTGGGCAGCGCTGTGGGGCTTTGCTGATGATGAAGCTGGTCGATTTGATCGCTTAGTAGGGCTTGGCTGTCATAAAGTAAGCGTCCAATTAATGTGGACTTGCCGTCATCGACATTGCCCGCAGTGATTAAACGCAATACGGGGTTTGGGTTTAGCGTCATGGAGGATCCTGAGTCGAAGGAATTAAAAGTAACCGGCACGTTTGCGTTCTTCCATGGCAGATTCCGAGAGGCGATCGTCCATACGAGTGGCACGACGCTCGGATAACGTGCTTTGAGCGGTTTCCAAAATAATGGCTTGGGTAGAGCGAGCGGTGCTGGCGACAGGGCAAGTGCAGCTAATATCGCCTACTGTTCTAAAGCGCACGGATCGCACTTGGCTTTGCTCGCCTTCCTGTAAGGGGGTCAGTGGGGTGACGGGAACCAATAACCCATTGCGCTCAACCACCTCACGCTCGTGAGCAAAATAAATACTTGGAAGAGCCAGGTGTTCACGCTCGATGTATTGCCACACATCGAGTTCAGTCCAATTTGAAATGGGAAACACACGCATACTTTGATTAGGATGTAAGCGCGTGTTATAGAGAGACCACAGTTCTGGCCGCTGATTTTTTGGATCCCACTGCCCAAATTCATCGCGAAACGAAAAGATGCGCTCTTTGGCACGCGATTTTTCCTCATCGCGTCGCGCTCCGCCCATTAAGGCGTCAAATTGATGGGCCTCAATGGCCTCAAGTAGCGTGACCGCTTGCGCTGCATTACGTGAGTCATTGGCATGGCGCAACACCACAGAGCCGCGTTGGATGGAGTCCTCGACATGCGCTACGATTAGTTCAGCGCCTGTTTGCGCAACGATGTGGTCTCTAAAATGAATCACCTCTGGATAATTATGTCCTGTATCTACATGCAGCAAACTAAATGGCAGCTGCAAGGGGTGACCGGGGACTTCAAAAGCCTTACAAGCCAGTGCTAACAGTACAACGGAGTCTTTGCCCCCAGAGAAAAGCAAAGCAGGACGCCGTGCTTCGGCAATGGTTTCACGAATAATATAAATGGACTCGGCTTCTAGCCAGTTCAAATGGTGGTTATGAAGTAACGACATGGATTAGCTCTTAGGAATACAAAATGAGGGCGTAAATAAGGATTACGTTGTGTGCAGACCGCATTCTTTACTGTCTTGGCTTTCCCACCACCAGCGTCCCGCACGTAAGTCTTCGTCCTGACGAATGGGTTTGGTACACGGCTCACAGCCTATGCTGGGTATGCCTTGGGCATACAAGGGGTGACGAGGAAGATCATAGTGCGCGGCATAGGCCCAAATATCGTGTTGAGTCCAGGCGGCCAACGGGTTGAGTTTGGCTAGGCCATGCGTCGCATCCCATTCGTGTTTAAGCAGCTGAGCACGCGTAGTGGCTTGTTCGCGCCGTTGACCCGTAAGCCACGCATCGTAAGACACTAAGGCGCGTTGTAAGGGCGCGATCTTACGGGCATAGCAGCAGGCCTTGCGGGCGTCGAGGTGACGATAAATATCAGAGAAATCGTACTCGTCAGCAAAGCGATCTAATTGACTGAGATCAGGTGTGTATTCCAACCATGAAATCGTTGCATACTGAGCGCGTAAAAGAGTGAAGTAATGCAGAGATTCGGGGTGTAGCTTGCCGGTATTTAACACAAACGCATCCACCGTTAATCCCAAGCGCACTAAGGCATCGGTAATAATGACGTCCTCGATTGCCAGGCTATGGGCAAGGCTTAGCCGATGAAACTGATGCGCCCACTGCGTCAGATCGTGCTCTAAGTCAGCCACCAACGAAGGTAACCGTGCCATGTCGGCAGCAGTGCTGGGCGGGATCTTCCAGAAATGAACGGGGGCCAAAGGAGTCATGGTCATAGCTCAACAAATGAATCAGTAGAAATTCATTGTAGGTAGACACAAGCGCTGAACCATCGACTTTCTGGTTCTATGAATATGGCAATTTAAAAATAACTTAATAAATTTTTTTATCTATTTAGATATAACTAAGATAATAAAATAGATAAAAATTTTTAATATAAAGCCTAACCAGATCGCATCCTACACTAAATGAATCGTTTCCCATTTCACGTAGGTTTTGCATGAATTATTTTCCTATTTTCGCCTCATTAAGAAATCGCCCCGTATTAGTTGTTGGAGCCGGCGAAGTGGCTTGCAGAAAAATAGAATTGCTACGTCAAGCAGGGGCGCAGGTCAAAATCATCGCCCAGCACCTCAGCACAGAGGTGCAGCACTTAGTGGATGAAGGGGCGGTAAGTTGGTGGAAAAAAGATTTTCAAGCTGATGATGTAAACCACGCTGTGTTAACCATTGCGGCAACGAATGATGCAGAGCTAAATCAGCAAGTCGCCTTGGCCGGAGAGGCCTATTTACGTTTAGTGAATGTGGTGGATGATCCGGCTTTATGTCAATTTATTGTGCCCGCTATTGTGGATCGCTCGCCGGTGCAAATAGCGATTTCCACTGGGGGGGCGGCTCCTGTGTTAGCCCGGCAAATTCGTCAAAAACTTGAACAAGAGCTACCACAGCATTTAGGTGCGATGGCACAGCTTGCCCAGCGCTTTCGTGCCGAGGTCAAAACACGGCTGGCTACCTTATTGGCCCGGCGTTTGTTTTGGGAGCGGCTTTTTACTCAGCCTACCTTTTCCCATTTGGTGGCTCAAGCGCAGTGGGATGCCGCATCGGCTTACCTTGTAAACGAATTAGACCAAGCGTCTCAGCACACACCTCGAGGGCTAGTCAGCTTGGTAGGGGCGGGCCCCGGTGATGCTGGCTTGCTGAGTCTTAACGGCTACCAAGCGTTGCAGGCTGCCGACGTAGTGCTTTACGATGCCTTGGTGGGTGAGGGCGTACTGGATTTAATACGGCGTGATGCACAACGTATTGCAGTAGGCAAACGGGCGCACCTTGACAGTGTGTCGCAAGCAGAGACTAATCGCTTGTTGTTGCACTACGCCCAACAAGGGCTTAGGGTGGTGCGCTTAAAGGGTGGTGATCCGTATGTCTTTGGCCGAGGTGCTGAAGAGGTAGAAGTGCTTAAAGCAGCAGGGGTGGATTATCAGGTGATTCCGGGCGTAACGGCGGCGTTAGGCGCCACGGCAGCAGCAGGCATTCCATTAACCCATCGGTCTTATGCCCAGTCAGTCGTGATGGTTACCGGACACTGCCGCCCCGAAGGCCATGAGGTGAATTGGGCTGGCTTAGCACAAGAGCGCCAAACTCTAGTGATTTATATGGGAACCATCAAGGCCACTGAAATCACCTCTGAACTGATGGCTCACGGCAAAGCAGGCAGCACCCCAGTGGCTATTATTAGTCAAGGTTCTTTGCCTACCCAGACCGTAGCTCGAGGCCAATTAGCTGAATTACCTCAATTAGCCCAGACGGCTCAGCGTCCGGCGCTCATTGTTATTGGCGAGGTGGCGCGCTTAGATTTGAGTACAAAGGTGTAGGTGAAAAAGTAATGGTTTAGTTAGGTTTTGGTGTTTTTTGTTACAGACAGGCTTTGCTTCTTTCCCTTAAGATGAAATCACAGTTGTAGTCGTGTGTAGTTTTACGCGTAGTTAGCCATTTCTTTCTCTATTAAAAAGGACACAGCTATGAACGTAACTAAAAAAATCGCGATAGCTTTATTGTTGGGCTCATCCGTTGCTTTAACAGCAGGGTGTTCCGTGGTGCGGAATCAAGAAACAGTAGGCGAATACGTTGATGGTGCTGCTGTAACAGCGGAAGTAAAAGCACGTTTAGCGAATGATCCTGATACCTCTGCGGCAAACATCAATGTAAAAACCATTGATGGTGGCGTCGTTCAACTTTCTGGTTTTGCAAAATCTGAGCGTGAAAAAACACGGGCAGGCGAAGTAGCTCGCTCTACTAAAGGCGTAAGCCGCGTTATTAACGATTTGGTCGTTAGACGTTAAATATTTTATTACGCCCTAAAGGTCATTGATTTTCAATGGCCTTTTTTATTGGAAGTGGGCTTTTTATTTCATTAGTGCTACCCTGTTAAGGGACTCCGTGTTGATAATTATTTAACCTAATCCGGTATTCTTTTATGACAGATAACGCTACGTTACGATGCGCCAAACTGTTTTTATTACGAGCATTTATGCTCGTTTTTTTATTAGTTGGTAGCACTTTATTCACACACACCACGGCTTGGTCCCAAACGGTAGAGCCTACCCCTGCTGACCCAAGGCTCAGTTATGAGGGCTTAGCTGAGGTGCTAGATAACGATGAGCTGCGCAGCCAACTTATCCAGGAATTGCGCGACCTAGCGCAAACAGAACCCGCTGCTGCTGCCACGCCTGCTGCCAATGACCTTGGGGTACTCAACGAAACAAATACCCCAACCACCGTAAAATCAAATCAATGGATGACGGCATTGCAGTATTTTGCTTATCAGCTCCATGTGGATTTGAAAGCCTCATGGGCGGTTCTCAAACAGGTGGTAACACAAGACCCACAAAAAATAGAGCAAATTAAACGTTGGCGTGCGCCTGTGTTGGGTCTATTGATTGTCGTGGTACTAAGTCTACTGATCTATGGCATAGGACGACGCGTGGCAACGCCACTTTTTGCTCGGCTTAATCAGTGGGCACACCGTCCGCCCACCACCGGTCACTGGGTGTTAACGCGCTCGTTACGCTTTAGAAAGCTGATGGCGGTTGCTGCCGCTTTATTGGTGGATTGGGCGACCATTGTGGTGGCGGCTTTGGTTGGCTATGCCGGCGTGGTAAGCCTAAACGGGGCCGACCCTAGCTCTTCCAGTGCGTTTTTAAGCATGCAGTTTTTAATGGCGTTTGTGGTGGTTGAAGGGGTGAAATCCCTGAGCCGTGCCGTATTTTCTACCCGTTATGAGCAGTTACGCCTGTTGCCAATTGGCTCTGCCAGTGCCCAATTTTGGAACCGTTGGTTCAGCATGGTAGTAAGCGTAGGCGGTTATGGGTTACGTGTGGTGGTGCCTTTACTGACCGTTATCTTGTCATCTGCCGTGGCGAATGTAGTGGGTACCCTCTTAGCCTTAGCGGTATATGCCTATGCCGTCAGTGTGTTATGGACCAAGCGCCATTCTGTGACGCAGACGTTTTTGGATGAGGCAAATCGGACAGAAAACGCAGTAATGGGAACCGTGTTACGAATCATGGCGCGGCTTT
This sequence comes from Paenalcaligenes hominis, assembly GCF_011927625.1. Lineage (GTDB taxonomy): Bacteria > Pseudomonadota > Gammaproteobacteria > Burkholderiales > Burkholderiaceae_B > Paenalcaligenes > Paenalcaligenes hominis. Next base: position 622,371 of record NZ_JAATIZ010000002.1, on the reverse strand, counting down.
GGGTGTGGGTAGCCATACTGTATTTCACCGCATTGCTCGTGGTCACTCAGGTAACGCATGACAATGCTTTAGTCTTTATGGCTCAAGCCAGCGCACAAACCTTATTGGTATTTTTAATTGGCGGTATTTTGTCATTGGTGGTCAGTATTTTAGCCAATCACCGTCTGCATCTTTCTGAGTACTGGCACAACAACTTTCCATTATTAGAGGAACGGCTGAACTCCTACGTGCCAGCCTTACTGCGGGTAATACGTTTAGCCATTGTAATTGGCATGCTGCTGTGCGTATTTGATGCGTGGAAGCTATTTAACTTAAAGCAATGGTTACTTTCTGCCCACGGTCAAACTGTTTTAAATACGTTCATTCGTGTAGTGGTAGTACTGACGATTGCCGCGCTTAGCTGGACCTTACTGGCCAGTATGATTGAGCATCGGCTAACGCGTGCCACCGGCGTTAAACTGCCTACCGAGCGCGAAAAAACCTTATTGATTTTATTTAGAAATGCCCTTGCCATTGTGATTGTGACCTTAACGGTGTTGGTTGTGCTATCGCAAGTCGGCATAGATATTGGCCCGCTGATTGCTGGGGCTGGGGTGGTGGGTTTAGCCATTGGGTTCGGTGCGCAGAAATTGGTTCAAGACGTCATCACGGGCGTATTTATTCAGCTTGAAAATGGCATGAACCAAAATGACGTGGTGGAAGTGGCTGGGTTATTTGGTGTGGTAGAAAAACTGACCATTCGATCGGTAGTCATTCGTACCCTGGATGGCGGCTACCATCTGGTGCCGTTTTCTAGCATTGACTGTGTCGCAAACCACACCCGTGATTACGGCTACCATCATGGTGAGTATCTGATTAGCTTGCGTGAGTCGGTCGATGATGTGATAGAGCATATGCATGCTGCCTTTGCGGATCTAAAGCGCGATCCCGAGGTGGCAGAGTACATCTTAGAAGACATCAGCATTCCAGGGGTAACCAACTTAGGCAGCGCTGGTGCTACGATTCGCGTTTTAATTAAAACGGCACCAGGCATGCAGTGGGCCGTACAGCGCAGCTTTAATCGTTTGCTTAAACAGCATTTTGATGCGGCTGGAATTGAAATCCCTTATCCCCAAACGGTGGTGCATTTTGGACGGGATAAAGACGGTAATTCGGCCCCAGCGAATATTCATATGGTGGATGCGCTGGCTCAACGTCAGCGCAACCCTGAAATCATTCCGCCTACGCCCGAGATTTAACCCGTTAACCGGGTGGCAATAAACCGTTTAAACGGCGTCAAGCTATTGGCTGCTTTCAGGATAGCTTGGCGCACGGCACGAACGGGAGGCAAGTCATTGGTATACAGCGACACCACCAAATTGGTCGCGGCAAATAGCGGCAAGCAGCGTTGGTGGTGTTGGCGAGTATAGGCGGCTAATCGCTTTGGGTCTGCAAGGTCTTGGCCTGCGCGATAAGCAGCAATCACATGTTGAGCCAAACCGGCAACACTCCCTACACCTAGGTTAAAGCCGTGGGCTGTGACGGGGTGCATGCCTACGGCGGCATCCCCAATTAACGCAAAACGGTGGGCATGAAATTGCGTGGCATACACCCCCACTAAAGGGTAGACAAACCGTTCGCTAATGCGCTGCATAGCACCGAGTCTGAACTCATAACGTTCGCTGATATTCGTATCAAACTCCTCTGCAGGTAGGGCAAGAAGCTGCTGCATTGAGCTAGGGTTAAGCGTAAGCACCACCGAGGCACTTTGATCATTTAACGGTAATAAAGCCCGTGTCTGCCCATAACCAAACCATTCCCATGCAATATGATGGTGAGGTTGGCTGTGCTTGACGCGAAACACCATCATGCTTTTTCCAAAATCACGCACATGAGCCTGGATGCCCATTGCACGGCGTGTCTCTGAAAAACGACTGTCTGCGGCCACCAACAGTGGGGCACGAAGCGTTTGCCCGTTGCTTAAACCTACCTCTGCATAATTGGCATGCACCTGGGTGCGTTCAATTAGGGCGTCAGTAATAAGTTGGACTCGATCTTGCTGTGCCATACTGTCGTAGGCGGCTTGCCGTAATACATGGTTAGGCACCAGCCAACCCAATTGCTTTTTTTGGCCTAATTCAGCGTGAATGGTCATTCCACTGGAGGCGGGGCCATCTAAGACCTGAGCGTGGCGAAGATCGGATACATCGTTAGGATGAATCCGATCCCAGATGCCCCATTGGTGGAGTAAATGACGCGATTCATGGGTGAGGGCAATTTCCCTGCCATCAAACGCCGGCTGGGCAATAGCTGTCAGCGCTAGGCGTTCCAACACAATACTTTTTAAGCCAGCTTGAGCTAAGGCTATTGCTAAACACAAGCCAGTCGGACCTGCACCAATGATAATGACATCTGCATGCATGAGGCGTAACCTTAATGGGGATGAGTGAAAGCATTCAGTCTAGCGCTTGGTACGAGCCTAAGTATTGATTTGTCACAAATCGCAGGCCTTAAGGTTAAGAAAGGTGAGGATTATTAATAATTAAAAAGCCTAATAAGGACCCCACTGATTAGGTAGAACTGTGTGATAATGTATCTAAAAATACTAAAAAATAAATAGTCAGTGGAGTGGCATACAATAAGTTACAGATTTATTGGTAGTTATAGCTAAGCCATATAAAAATATAGGTAATTCAAGCAGCAAAAGTAAAGGCTACATATATGAAAACCAAAGTACAAAAAAATATAGATCTATTACGTTTGGTTTTAATGGTAACCGTAGCCACCGGGGTAGTGACTTTTCTGAACGTGTTTTACGCTAGCTATCAGGTGCAGCGTACTCAGCTTGTCGATGCCACCTTAGAAAGCAATTACAACTACGCCCAAAAACTGGCGTCAAGCACCGAAGATTATTTACAGGCGGCTCAGCAGCAATTAAAAGTCAGCGCCCAGCTTATTGGCAATATTTACAACGATGCGGCGTTATTAGAAAAAGAAGCAGAGCGTTTACGAACCCAAACAGATAGCTTTAACTCGGTGGTCATTATTAATAACACCGCCAAAGTCCTGGCTGCTTCGCCTGAAACCTTGCAAATTGTAGGCGATCAGATTCAAACGCCCGGGGTACAGCAAGCTTTAGCGCAACAAAAACCGTTAATTAGCAAACCGTATTTGTCTGCTGTGGGTAATCTCATTATTTTTATTTCACAGCCAGTCTTTAATACCCAGGGCGAGTACTTGGGTTTAGTGGGCGGTAGCTTATACCTGCGCCAGCCAAGTATTTTAAATCGATTACTGGGTACGCATTACTACCGCGATGGTTCGTATTTATACGTGGTTACCCAAGACAAGCAGTTAATTTATCACCCAGAGTCCAATCGTATTGGTGATGTGGTGAACGCCAACACCGCAATTAATGCTGTAACGCATGGCGAGTCCGGACGCCAAGCTATCGTTAATAGCCAAGGGGTGGATATGCTCGCTGGTTATGCCTATATTCCCAGCGCAGGGTGGGGGGTGGTGGCCCAGCGCCCGTTAGCGGCGGCTATTGCCCCTTTAGATGACTTAATGCAGCGCGTTATGTACAAAACGATCCCGGCAGCGGTGTTGATTTTGCTCATCGTGTGGTGGTGTGCCCGCCAAATTTCAGCTCCGTTACGCTTACTAGCCGAAAACGCGCGTAGTATGCACGTGGCAGAAACTGAAGGGAAAATTAAAAAAGTAAAATCATGGTATTTTGAGTCGCTAGAACTAAAAAATGCCATGCTTTTAGGCATGAGTTTATTTAAAAGTAATATTGATAAACTGAATAAAGACGTAAATACAGACCCTTTAACTGGGTTGCATAATCGGCGCAGTTTAGAAAACACGCTGCTTTATTTGCATTCTAAAAAAATGGTCTTTTCAGTGATTTCTGTGGACATTGATCATTTTAAGCAGGTGAACGATACGTTTGGCCACGATGTGGGCGATGTGGTGTTGCAGCGCTTGGCCCAAATGATGCGCGAAGTGTCGCGCGAGGCAGACTTACCCTGTCGGGTAGGGGGCGAGGAATTTTTACTTGTGCTACCTGGGGTAGCGGCCAAAGGTGCTGCGCAAATTGCCGAACGTCTACGTATCAAAGTCGAGTCCACTGTTATCCCTTCAGTGGGGGGTATTACTATTTCGTTGGGGGTGGCCTCGTGGCCGCATGATTCAAACGATATTCCAGCCGTTTTAAAATGTGCTGATGAAATGCTTTATAAAGCCAAACGCCAGGGTCGCAATCGGGTCGAGGTCTATGATTTATCAGCCGGGACGTTGATCGACGCGGGGGCTCCAGAGCGGCACCGTGTAGTGAACTAAAAACCAACTAAACGCCAACAAACACAACGCCAAACTTAGCTGATACGCCGCTAAGGTCCATTGGGGCCACCAAATAGGCAATAAACTGCGTACTACCGCAGCCACAAACACACATAACAGTGCTGCACTAAGGCCTGGTAACGCTTTCATAGGGCGCCCAGTATGGCCTAGGCTGACCCGAGCCATCATTGCTAGGATAATCGCCAACATGCTACCTATGGTTAAAGCATGAACAGCTAAATCTAAAGAAACAGCTTGCCATAAATGAAAGAGCCACAATAGCGCACCCACAATAATAAAGGCATAGCTTAAGTGCAGGCCCCATAACAAGGGGTGGCGCCAACAGCGCAGGGGTTGCCAACGGATGAGTCGGGCTGTGTTAGCAATAATAAGCACACCTAATAGCAGGCTCAGTAAGCCGGTTGGGCTAGGCATGCCAAGCAATTGGGCCAGCATGAACAGACAGATAAGTACGGTACTAATTAAAGCAGGTTTTTCATAATAGCTAGGAACGGGGTCTAGCGTTACTTTAAGTGCTCGTGAGGTAAAAAAGGGAATGACTCGGCCGCCTAACAGCACGATTAGCATCACCACTAACCAAATAGTTAAATGTGCGCTGGCTTTTACTAGCGAGGGGGTGCCATGCCATTGCCCCCAATGCATCGCAAAGTTTGCTCCCGCCAGGGTAAATAGCACAGGCACAAACACTAAATTCCGCCATTTTTTAGCGCGGATAACCCGATTAGCTAGAATCAAAGCGACCACCGGTAAAAACGCCACATCAAGGACTGCTAGCCAACCAGGGTCTATGCCCATAGGAAAAGCCAACAAGACGCGAGCGGCTAGCCACAAACTAACCACCCCCCCTAAGGCCAGCCCTTTGACGCTAGCTAAGCCTGTCCATGTTTGTACAGCGGTAAGCAAAAAGCCAGCCACAATGGCACACACAAAGCCAAAAAGCATCTCGTGCTGATGCCACCACACCATGCCTCCAAGCGGTTGCAAAGGTGCGTTACCACGCCAAAAGGAAAGCCACACGAGCATGGCTACGATCAAATACGCCGACCCTAGCCAGAAAAACGGTCTAAAGGCTAAACCCGTTTTAAAGGGAGAAAAGGACAGCGTCGTTTGATTAGAGGGGGATTCCATACCATTCCTTTAGAAATTACACCGTGTGGAACAAGGCGTTAGTCGAGGGCTTCGGCTGGGCCAAAAAACTCGTAATAGCATTGCGTATCAGGCACGCCTAGCTTTTTCAACGTGCGGCGCACAAAGGCCATAAATGGGGTGGGCCCTAGGTAATACACGTCAATATCAGTATGAGGTAACAGTGAACCTAATAAGGCTTCATTGAGCATGCCTTCGTGGTGCGCTTTGCCAGAATCATTGTTTTCATAGCATTTGAAAAGAGTGAGTTGAGGGTATTGCTCGGCCAGCTCATACAACCAAGTATAAAAAGGATCCACCTCATGATTTTGGGCAGCATGAACGAACACCACGTCTTGACCGGTACTAAGCGCCTCTTCTAAAAGAGGAACCATTGGCGTGATACCCACCCCGGCAGATAACAACACAATAGGGCGCTGTGGGCGTTGTAAGGTGAACTGCCCAAACGGTGGGAAGACACGTAGCTCATCACCTACTTGAACCGTATCATGCAAATAGTTTGACACCAAGCCACCGGGCTCGCGTTTTACACTAATACGATACGACTCGCCATTGGCTGGGGCTGACAGCGAATAGTTGCGGCGTTGCTCGCCCTCTGGGAAAACAAATCTGAAGCCTAAATATTGCCCTGCCTGATGGTGCAGTACGGGTTGACCGTCTACCGGTTTTAGGTAGAAAGAAGTGATAATGCTGCTTTCTTGTACCTTGTCTGCAACATAAAAAGGCGCTCCCCACGCCAGCCGCCTTGGGCTTGTTCGGTGCGTTGATACAGGTTTTCTTCGGTTTGGCTTAAGAGATTAGCCAAAGACACGTACGCACGTTCCCAGGCGGTAATCACCTCGTCAGTGGCTAAGTCGGGCCCAAGTACTTCTTGAATAGCGCGAATTAAACACGCACCGACAATGGCATATTGGTCTGGCTGAATTTGCAACGACGCGTGTTTGTGCGTGACGATGCTGATCAATTCCTTTAATTGATCGAGCTCATCAATATGCTTGGCGTACATTAACAAGCTGTTAGCTAAAGCGCGTGGTTGACGCCCAGAGGCTTGAGCTGCTTGGTTAAATAAAGGTCGTACTTCGGGGTACTCGCTAAGCATAATGTGATAGAAGTGCTGAGTTAAGGCTTCGCCTTGGCTTTCTAATACAGGAACAGTGGCTTTGATAATATCGCGTTGTGGCTCTGTCAGCATGAGGCTTCCTTAAAGATGAATATAATAGTCATGTTATAACATGACTCTAAAAGTAATGTTATATTTATTGTTATACATTTCTTTATTTGGACGGCCATGCAACTCACTCAGTACACCGATTACTCTATCCGTACGTTGCTTTACGCAGCCGCCCACCCTGACCGCTTGGTGAACATTACCGAAATAGCCAACTATTATTCCATTTCCCGCACCCATTTAGCCAAAGTGGTAGCGGGGTTGACTCAAGCCGGCTACTTACAAGGGATTCGTGGAAAGAATGGAGGGCTGCGCCTTAGTAAAGCGCCTGCATTGATTAACTTAGGCCAGCTCATCGAGGTATTAGAGCCACTAGACATTGTTGAGTGTTTTGGAAAGAACAATACCTGTGCAATCACAGTGAGCTGTCAATTAAAACGCGTTTTGTACGAAGCCAAAGTGGCTTTTATCCAGACATTAAAACGCTATACCCTGGCAGACATTCAACTGCCCACCCCATTACCGGTCGAGGTAGAACACCCACTGGCTTTCTACGCCCACAAAACCCCCTAGGTCCTATGAGGCTTAGCGGTACGACTGGGCCACGTAATACAGACTAAACAAAAGCAGATCAACCCAATACCTACCCAACCAAAAAGCGCTAAGCGCTCGCCCACCAGCAGCACAGCGAGCACAGCGGCTACCACGGGCTCAATGAGACTAATGGTAATGGCCGTACTGGTTTGGACATAGGTCAAGCCATAACCAAAGCATAAATAGCCTAAAAACATGGGAATACATGCCATGTATAGTCCTACGGTTAGGTTTTGCCATGAGTCTAAAAACGCTGCCCCCGTCACCAAGAGCACTGGCATTAAGAGTAGGCCTCCTAGTCCAAAAATCGCGCCCATCGCCGCGCGGCTGGCTACGCCGTGTTGGATCAAACGGCGCGCTGCCCATGAGTACATAGCGTAGGTAAAAGCAGCCACTAATCCTAGGGCAATACCGAGAGCAAGCTGGGCTTGCGAAGGGCTGATAGGCAGCGCAGCACGGTCTGCTACACATAAACAGATAATGCCGGCTAGCCCTAGTGCGGTCGCTATGACCCAGCGTCGTGTTAACTGTGCTTGCTCCATGACCATTTCAATCACAAACGATAAAACAGGGGCAGCGCCAATGGACACCACCGTGCCAATAGTGACACCGGCCAAGCGCATCGAACTATAAAAAGCTAAGGGATAAATCGCAACTCCAAGGGCGCCCACTAAATAATAACGACGCTGGGCCTGTAGCTGAGCGCGATGATGTCGTATAGACCCCAAGGCTAAGACAGCTTGAAGTAAGCCCCCTATGCCCATCGCAGCCGCTCCGATAGCTAACGCATTCACTGTGGGCGCAAACGTAGCAGAGACCCCTGTGGTACCCCATAAAAAAGAGGCAAAAATAATACTGAGAATGCCCAGCGTTTTTGGGGCGAGACCTAACGAGACCATGTGCTGATTAACTCCGAAGCGATGCGTTTAGCGTCATAGAGACAGCGGCTGCGCCCCTCAAGGCCAGCGCGTACTACTGCGCCTTCGAGTAAAAAAGCAAGGTGCTGGGCAAGAAGACCAACGCGCTCTGTTTCGGCAGGAAAACATGCCGTCACGTGTTCATGCAGTAGGGCTTGGATGGCTTCTTTTTGGTGACGGACGGTGTCACGGCCGAGGTGGCTGGTGCTTAATTCTGCTGCCGCATTTAAGGCACCGCAGCCTCTAAAGCCCTTTTCATATCCCCATTCTGCATGGTCAATATAAGCATCAAAGATGGCTAACACGCGCTCGGTAGGAGTCGCTGCATTGATTAAACGGTGCTCATATAAGGCTAACCATTCGGCATGACGCTGTGCTAAATACGCCAGAATTAATGCGTTTTTTGACTCAAAGTTGTTATAGAGGCTTTTTTTAGCTACGCCTGCCTTCTTCACAATGGCATCAATGCCGCTCGCTCCAAGCCCGTCGTTATAGAACAGCTCGGCGGCAGCCTGTAGAAGCTTATGTCGGGCGCTAGAGGGTGGTGGGGATGGATTTGACATAGCATATCTCTTAAAAATAGGTAGCCCAGTCTAACTACTTGGTAGGCAAAACACAAGCTCTGCTTTGCTATGGGTAGCACTACTTCAAAGCCGCTGTGGTTCAGCGTAGGAGCTGTGGTATTAACCCTTATATCAGGCTACCTGATAAATAGGGTATCTTATTTTTTTCTCAGGCTTCCTGATATAAGAGAGATACGCATGTCGAATTATGAAAATCGCTGGGCTACGGTCCATGTAGCAGTGGAAAACAAAATTGGTTGGGTAACACTAAACCGTCCTGAAAAGCGCAACGCCATGAGTCCTACGCTAAACCGAGAAATGGCCGAGGTCTTGGATGAACTTGAGCTAGACGATGAGGTCGGTGTGGTGGTGTTGACGGGCGCGGGCGACGCTTGGACAGCAGGCATGGACCTAAAAGAATATTTCCGTGAAACTGATGGCAAATCTGACGTGTATCAAGAGCGCATTCGCCGGGAGTGTTCACGTTGGCAATGGCATCAATTGCGTTTTTATAACAAGCCAACCATTGCTATGGTGAATGGTTGGTGTTTTGGGGGCGGTTTTTCCCCTCTTGTAGCCTGTGATTTAGCGATCGCTGCCGACGAGGCCGTATTTGGTTTATCTGAGGTGAACTGGGGCATTCCTCCAGGAAACTTGGTAAGCAAAGCCGTTGCCGATACCATGGGCCATCGTAATGCGCTGTACTACATCATGACGGGGGAAACATGGACGGGCAAACAAGCAGAACAAATGGGGCTAGTAAATAAAAGTGTGCCGCTTACACAGTTAAAAGACGAAGTCATACGTTTAGCTCAGTCTTTACTGGAAAAAAATCCCACGGTACTTCGTATTGCAAAGCATGGCTTCAAGCGCTGCCGCGAACTAACTTGGGAACAGGGTGAAGACTACCTCTACGCCAAAACGGACCAATCCAATTACCGTGACCAAGAACAAGGGCGCAAAGAAGGACTCAAGCAGTTTTTGGATGAGAAAAGCATTAAACCCGGCTTACAAGCCTACAAGCGCTCCTAATAAAAACAACGCGCTAGACTAAAAACCAAAGACGAGGATGACAATGAGTACGATCAAACCGCTGGATAGTAAGCGTTACCGGCAGGTGGAGATATTGCAATCAGAGCCTGTGGTACATAAAGAGGAAAATGGGGTGTGGCGCATGCATTTACAGCAAGCGCTAGCACCCTATGATCGACGCATTACCGATGCGCTAGTTCGTGGGGCTACCCAACATCCCGATCGTACTTTTGTGGCTGAGCGGTGTCCCGATACCGATGCATGGATTCGAGTCAGTTATGGCGCCATGTATTCGGCCGTGCAGCATTTAGGCCAAGCTTTGCTTAATTTAGGTCTCAGCGCAGAGCGCCCGCTGGCTATTTTGTCTGGCAATGACATTGCTCATTTGCAATTAGCCTTAGCGGCTCAGCATGTGGGGGTGCCTTATGCGCCAATTTCTACAGCCTACTCGTTACTGGCACGTCGTTATGATCGTCTCGCTCATATTATGCAAATCATTACGCCGGGCGCAGTCTTCGTGTCAGACGCGAATGCCTATAGCAACGCGATTGCAGCCGTTGTTGCCGATGACGTAGCACTCATTTCTGCGCAAGGCAGCTTTCAGCGCACGCGTCGCACCTATGGGTTTGATACGCTGCTGACTACCCCTATTACCCAGGCCGTGGCAGCGCATTATCAGGCAATTCAACCCGATACCATCGCTAAGTTTCTGTTTACTTCGGGGTCGACCAGTGCGCCTAAAGCCGTGACCACCACCCATCAAATGCTGTGTGCCAATCAGCAAATGTTATTACAAACCTTTCCCTGCTTTGGCACAACGCCTCCAATTTTGGTGGATTGGCTGCCTTGGAGCCATACCTTTGGGGGCAGTCATAATGTGGGCATTGTGATGTCGAATGGAGGCACCTTATATTTGGATGATGGCTTACCTACCGAAGCTGGCTTTGCGCGAACCTTACGTAATTTAAAAGACATTTCGCCCACTACCTATTTAACAGTCCCTAAAGGCTGGGATGTATTGGCTGATGCGTTGGAACACGATAAGCAGTTGCGCGAGCGTTTTTATAAAAATATGCAGTTTTTTTATTTTGCGGGTGCGGGGTTGTCTGATGCCGTCTGGGAAAAGCTAGACCGTGTTAGTGCTCAGCATTGCGGGCGGGCCATTCGTATGTTGTCAGGCTTAGGCATGACAGAAACCTCACCTTCTAGTGTGTTTACTACCGGCCCGATGGTGGGCGCTGCGTATATCGGTTTACCAGCGCCAGGATGCAAAATTAAGCTAGTTCCTAACGAAGATAAACTAGAAATACGCATTCAAGGTCCGCATGTGATGCCCGGGTATTGGCGTGACCCCCAAGCCACTGCGGCTGTGTTTGACGAGGAAGGCTACTACTGCACCGGCGACGCCGTAGCATTTTGTGACCCGCAGCAACCCGAGTTAGGGTTACGTTTTGATGGTCGCTTAGCCGAAGACTTCAAGCTCAGCACAGGTACGTTTGTGAGTGTAGGGCCTTTGCGCAGCCGCGCCATTTTATTGGGTGCGCCGTATATTTGGGATGTAGCCGTCTGTGGCTTAAATCAAGATGAAATCGGGTTATTGGTTTTTCTACGCGAACACGAGACACAAAAACTGCTGTCGGCCTCTACCTCTAAATTATCTTTGGCCCAACTGTGTGTGCAGCCCGAGGTTAAAGCGTATTTTCATGACTTTTTACAGCGTTTAAATCAGGGCGTAGCAGGTAGCTCTCGCCGCGTCAGCTTTATTCGCTTAATGGACGAGGCGCCGTCCTTGGATCACCACGAACTCACAGATAAAGGCTCATTCAATCAGCGGGCTATTCTAGCGCGCCGTGCAGAGCTGATTGCACGCCTTTATGCCAAAGACGACGCAGAGCGCATCGAGTGGGTAAGGGCGCCTCTAGGGGAAATGGCATGAATTACGACGTCTTTATGATGTTAAGCGTAGACGCCCTAACTAATGCTGCCATTTATGCCTTGTTAGCGTTAGCGCTGGTTTTGGTTTTTACCGTGACCCGCGTTATTTTCTTACCCCAAGGGGAATTTGTTGCGTTTGGCGCCCTGACCTTAATGGGCCTGCAAGCAGGTCATACCCCTGCTACCGTATGGTTGCTGTGGGGGCTAGCCGTGCTAAGTGCTTGTGCCGACGTGCACACTTGTTGGCGTAACGACGAGATGGATACCTTGTTGAAACGACTGGCCTGGACTTTCAGTGCGCCGGTGTTGGTTTTGGTTGCGCTCTGGCTCTTTCCAGCCGTCGACCAACTGGCTTTAGTCGTGCAGATCCTTCTGTCCTTGCTCATTACTTTTCCCATGGGCATTTATTTGTACCGCGTCGTCTTTCAGCCTGTCGCTAATCAATCCAATCTATTTCTATTAATTTTAGCCATGGCCGTCCATATTGCTTTTCTCAGTTTGGGCTTGTATATGTTTGGCGCGGATGCCAATCGGACGCCTAACTTTACCGATGGCCTGGTGGAAATGCTAGGTACCTTTGTGTCGTACCAAGCCTTATGGATTATCAGTGTCACGATTTTGGTAATGGTACTGCTGTACGTGTTTTTTGAGAAAAGCTTTTATGGCAAAGCCTTACGTGCTACGGCAGTCAACCGTTTAGGGGCTCGGTTGGTTGGCATCCCTACTGAAATGGCTGGCAAGTTGGCGTTTGGGGTGGCTGCCTTTATCGGAGCGCTAGGCGGCATTTTGGCCTCGCCATTGACTTTAATTTACTACGACAGTGGCTTTTTGGCGGGCTTAAAAGGCTTCGTGGCGGCTATTTTTGGTGGCCTAATGAGTTTCCCACTGGCTGTAGTGGGGGCGTTGGTGATCGCATTTTTGGAAACATTCGGGGCTTTTTGGGCCAGTGCCTATAAAGAGGTCATTGTATTCACATTGATTATTCCTATTTTGTTGGTGCGCTCCATCGGAGCAACCCACTCCGACGAGGATTGATAGTATGCGAAGCCTATTAGCGTATGGTTTGGGTTTTATAGCTTTGCTGCTACTTCAAACTGTATTAACAAATTTTCAAATTACGATGCTGAACTACATTGGTTTAGCTGCCCTCGTTGCGGTGGGCTTGGTCCTGTTAACGGGGGTAGGTGCTATGACCTCGTTTGGGCAGGCTGCTTTTGTGGGGTTAGGGGCGTATACAACGGCATATATGACTACCGTATATGGCACCTCACCATGGCTAACGTTGTTAGTGGCTTTAACTTTAGTCAGCACTTTAGCGTTATTTTTAGGTTGGGTAACCATGAGCTTATCTAGCCAATACTTGCCGCTCGGAACCTTGGCGTGGGGGATTAGCATTTACTTTTTATTTGGTAGCAGCGAAAAGCTCGGGGCGCACAGTGGCATAGCGGGTATCCCAAATATTCCTTTTTTTGAATGGGAGATACGGAGTCCTGGCTCTTTTTTAGCCGTCATTTGGGCGGTGTTGCTTGTGGCCATTTGGTGCAGTCAAAATATGTTGCGTTCGCGTGAAGGCCGCGCGATGCGCAGCTTGGCTAATCCAGGGATGAGTGCCGCGATGGGCATTAAAACCTCGTATTACCGCATTGTTCTGTTCCTTATTGCGGCGCAGTTGGCATGCGTGTCAGGCTGGTTGTTTGCGCATATGCAGCGTTTTATAAGCCCTACGCCCTTTTCATTAAATGCGGGCATTGAGTTTTTATTCATGGCCGTATTGGGTGGTATTGGTAGTGTATGGGGCGCAGTGCTTGGGGCAGGGGTCGTGCTGTCGTTAAAGCAGGTGCTACAGGAATGGCTGCCATCTTTAATGGGCAGTACAAGTAATATCGAAGGCGTGGTATTTGCTGTGCTGGTAGTGGTGCTGCTGCATAAGGCACGCTTTGGGTTATGGAGTTTTGTCGCCCGCTTTTTACCCAAACGCTGGGTAGAAAAACCTATTGTGGTGCATGCCGAGGCGCCAGCATTAGCCACACGTACGTTGCCCCCCGCTGGTTCTGAACTATTACGCGTAAAAAATGTGACCAAACGCTTTGGTGGTCTGGTAGCAAATAACCAAATGAGTCTTACGCTAAAGGCGGGTCAAATTACCGCTCTGATTGGGCCTAACGGAGCCGGTAAAAGTACACTGTTCAACTGCATTTCTGGGGTATCGTCCGCCACAGAAGGGCAAATTGAATTCTTAGGTCAACCTATTCAGCAAAAAAGTGCCAGAGAAATTGCTGCCCTAGGGTTAAGTCGCACTTTTCAGCACGTACGCTTAAATCTGGACATGACCGTGCTTGAAAACGTGGCTTTGGGTGCGCATTTGCGAGGCCATAAAAACTTTGTGCAGTCCGCGTGGCGTTTAGATCGGGCCGAAGAACAACAAATACTCGCCGAGGCACAACGTCAAATTGAACGCTGCGGTTTGACGCCCTATCAATCTATGCGAGCGGGTGATGTGGCGTTAGGGCAGCAACGCATTATTGAAATTGCGCGGGCGCTGTGTGCAGACCCTATTTTGCTCATGCTCGACGAGCCCGCTGCTGGGTTGCGCCACAACGAAAAACAGCAGTTGGCCGAGCTCTTAACCCAGCTACGCGCCGATGGCGTCGCCGTCTTACTTGTCGAGCACGATATGGATTTTTTAATGAGTATTGCCGACCAAGTTGTGGTCATGGAGTTTGGGCAATGGCTTGCTGCTGGCACGCCAGCTGAAATCCAAGCCAATCCTAAAGTCCTAGAGGCTTATTTAGGAGCCGAACTATGAGTAGCAATACCTTGTTAGTGGTGGATAAACTCTCCGTTTCCTACGGCTCTGTCGAGGCATTACATGAAGTGAGCTTGCGATTGGGTGCCGGGCAAATTGTCAGCGTGATTGGTTCAAACGGGGCAGGTAAATCCACCTTATTGGCAACGTTGATGGGGTTACTGCCTTATCAAGGGCTTATTCAAAGCGCATTGGTACCCAGTAAACGAAAATGGCGCGTAGAGACCTTAGTTGCGCATGGCGTGGTGTTAGTGCCAGAAACGCGCGAGCTGTTTGGACAGATGAAGGTAGAGGATAACTTGGTATTGGGCGCCTACAGTCGCTACACCCAAGGTCATCGTGACCAAGCGCACTCTTTGCAAGAGGTGTATGACTGGTTTCCACGCTTGTATGAGCGTCGGCACCAATACGCCAATACGTTATCTGGGGGTGAACGTCAGATGTTAGCGATTGGGCGTGCCTTAATGGCTAAGCCCAGCGTATTAATGTTAGATGAGCCCAGTTTAGGTTTGGCCCCCCTTATCGTCGTGGAAATTCTAGAGATTGTGCAAAAACTACGCGATTCGGGGGTGTCCATCTTATTGGTAGAGCAAAATGCTCGAGCGGCATTACGGATTTCCGATTATGGCTACGTGTTGGAAACCGGACGAGTGGTCCTAGAGGGGGAGGCACAAGGTCTTTTGCACAACCCCCAAGTAGTCAGTAGCTACTTAGGCCTTAAAACCTAAGAGCCCAATCATAAAAAAGATCCACAAGGAGACAAGGATGAAAGCAAAACACCTACTCATTACCTTAGGTTTAACCGGGCTGTTAAGCCTTAGCCTCAGTGCTGCGGCTGAGCTAGTTGTGGGCGTTAGTGTGTCAGCGACTGGGCCTGCGGCAGCGTTGGGTGCGCCGCAACGCAATGCGGCTAGCATCATGCCAACTACCATTGCTGGTGAGCCTGTGAAAGTGATTATTTTAGATGATGGTTCTGACCCGAACGTAGCATCCCGTAATGCACGGAATTTAGTGGAAAGTCAGGCCGATGTCATTTTAGGGGGCAGTACCGTTTCAAATGCATTGGCCATCACCGAAATAGCTGTCGAGGCCAAAACGCCTTTAATTGGCATGTCACCCGCTAAAGTGGCCGATGCCACCAAGGCTCAATGGGTTTTCCCAGTGGCTCAGGACAACACCTTAATGGCTGCCGCACTGATTGAGCACATGGTAGCAAAAGGGGTAAAGCGATTGGGGATAATTGGTTTTGCCGATCCGTATGGTGACGACTGGCTTAAAGCAGTTCAAGACAGTGCACAACAACACGACATTGCGCTGACCACTATTGAAAAATACAACCGTAGCGATACCTCAGTGAACTCTCAAGTAGTGAAGTTGATTGCTTCACGGCCTGATGCGGTGTTGATTCTGGCCTCGGGCACCCCGGCCGCCTTGCCGCATATTGCGCTCAGCGAACGTGGCTTTACAGGTCAAATTTACCAAACTCACGGTGCTGCTGGGGCAGAGTTCTTGAAAGCAGGCGGTAAAGCGGTAGAAGGCGGGGTATTTGTGATCGGCCCCCTATTAATTAACGATTTGCTGCCCGAGGAAGCTGCTACCAAAGCCACTGCTACCGCTTTTATTCAGAGCTATAGCGATGCGTTTGGACCCACGAGTATTTCTACCTTTGCAGGTCATGTTTATGATGCATGGGCATTGTTAGAGCAGGCCGTTCCACAAGCCAAAGCGGCAGGCGAGCCAGGCACCGAGGCCTTCAGAGTGGCTCTGCGTGATGCGTTAGAAAAAACCACCGAAGTGAAGGGCGTGCATGGTGTTTACAATATGAGCGCTACAGACCATTTTGGCCACGACGAACGCGCTCGCTATGTGGTCCAAGTTAAAAACGGCACCTTTGAACTCGTAGAATAAGGAGGAATACCTAATGCCTGCCTACCAAGCACCTCTGCATGACATGCGTTTTATGGCGCATTACCTTAAGCACTATGCCGACAAACAGTGTCCGCCTTTAGCTGACGTGTTTGATTTAGATTTGTTTCACGCCATTGTGGTCGAAGCGGATCGGTTTGCCCAAGGAATGATGCAACCTAGTAACCGCATTGCTGATGAGTTTGGGGCCCAGTTACACGAAGGCACTGTACACACAACGCCCGAGTGGCACCCACTTTATACACAGTTTATAGAGAGTGGATGGATTGGTTTGGCTTTACCAGAAGCGCAAGGTGGGCAGGGTTTACCGCGTAGTTTTGCACGTGCTGTATGGGAAATGTGGTACAGCACGAACTTGGCTTTTTCTATGTTGCCCCAGTTAAACGTGGCTCAAGCAGAAGCGTTAATTGCAACGGCTGACCCCCGTTGGCACCAACCGTGGTTAGAAAAAATCGTCTCAGGCCAATGGGCAGCGACGATGGATTTAACCGAGCCTCAAGCGGGTTCAGATTTAGCTGCCACCACGATGCGTGCTGAGCCTCAAACAGATGGCTCCTATCGCTTATTTGGGCAAAAAATTTATATCTCTTTTGGTGAGCACGAATTAGCAGAAAATATTGTGCATTTGGTGCTGGCGCGTTTACCTGATGCGCCTGCTGGTCATCACGGTTTATCGTTGTTTTTAGCCCCTAAATATTTGGTTGACGAGCAAGGACAACTCGGTGCAAAAAATGATATTGCGTGTGTATCCATCGAGGATAAACTCGGGATCCGTGGTAGCCCTACTTGTACGCTGATCTATGGTGATAATCAGGGGGCGACGGCGTATCTAGTCGGAGCGCCTAACCAAGGCCTAGCACAGATGTTTGTGATGATGAATGAGGCGCGTCAAGCGGTGGCTTTGCAAGCCGTAGGCGTATCAGAAAAAGCCTATCAACTGGCACGGCAATTCGCGCGTGAGCGAGTGCAAGGGGCGGTGGTAGGCCAAGACCCGGCCACCGTACAGCCCATTATGCATCACCCCGATGTCAAACGTATGTTGTTAGAGTTACGCTCGACCACGTTTGCCATGCGAGCGTTATGTTATAGCTTGGGCGCTTATGTAGATCAACTTGAACACACAACGGACGCCAAACAAAAAAAACAGCTAGAACAGTTGGTCGATGTGCTTTTACCTGTTGCTAAAGGTTGGTGTACCGAAAAGGCCTCTTATAATAGTGCCTTAGCCGTGCAAGTATTCGGAGGGATGGGATACGTAGAAGAAACCGGTATTGCCCAAGTCATGCGCGATGCCCGTATTTTGCCAATTTTTGAAGGCACAACGGGTATTCAAGCAAAAGACCTTTTAGGGCGTAAATTACTTCGAGACAAAGGACAAAGTCTGGCGGTTTTATTGCAGCATATCGAGCGCAGCATTGCCCCGTTAACCCAATACCCATCTTTAGCAGCAACAGCAGATCTTCTACAACGTGCTGTAGACGCTGGCCGCGCCAGTGTCGAGTCGCTACTTACTTCCTCACGCAGTTTGTACAGTTTATTTGCGGTCTCTGTACCGCTGTTAGAGCTGCTGGGGGTGTTAAGCGCGGCGTGGCAATTAGCCCAACTCGCTGTGTTTGCGAATCAGGCAAGTGCCCAAGCCGCCGAAGGACAGGAATACTGTGTAGGGGTACAACAGTTATGGCTGTATTACGCAACCCATCAACTACCTACTGTTCATGCACTGGCACAGGTTGTTCAATCAGGAGGAACTGCCATTGAGCAAGCCGATTTTGATTGGGCATTAATTTAATTCTCTTAACGATGGGTTCTCTCGAGCTCATCAGGAACAGTATGAGTACATTGAGTACACCGACGCCTAGCCAGGTGCAACGCGAGACCAAACCTGTTGGAATTGCCTATTTAATTGGCCGAGTCGACCATGTGTTCAAACGCATCATGCGTGAACAACTAAAAGATTTGGGGCTAACCGTAAGCCAGTATACCGCATTGTCTTTTTTGGCTGATCACCAGTCCATGAGCAACGCCCGTCTAGCTGAGTTAGCCATGATTTCCCCTCAAAGCGCCCATGAAATGGTGCTCTCTATGGAAATAAAAGGCTGGATCACACGCGAACCTGATACCGCAGATAACCGTGTCGTCCAAATAGCCTTAAGCCATGCCGGACGCCAGTTACTGGCTAAAGGCGATACACGTGTCCAAGCCATCGAAGCCACTATGCTTGAGGGGCTTAACGGTGACCACCTCAGTGTCTTGAGGCAGACGTTGCGTTTATTTCTTGAAAACGTGAAAGTAAACAAAGAATGAACAAGAAACGTCTTTTAAGCGACCTGAGTGGTCGCTTTTTTTAACTTTCCTTTTGAGACAGGGTAGCTTTTAGACGTTGAATACTATTATTTAAATGAATTTGCATAGCACTACTTGCCAATACAGGATCTTGCGATTGAATTGCCTGATAAATATTTAAATG
Organism: Paenalcaligenes hominis; assembly: GCF_011927625.1. GTDB lineage: Bacteria > Pseudomonadota > Gammaproteobacteria > Burkholderiales > Burkholderiaceae_B > Paenalcaligenes > Paenalcaligenes hominis. The sequence continues at coordinate 603,473 of NZ_JAATIZ010000002.1, read as the reverse complement.
TTCATCATGTACACGGTTAAGATAATCTTTCATCATTTTTGGATTATTGTTTTGGATTTTAATCCTCGTTCTAGGTATTACAGCCTGACCTAGGTACGACATAAATTTTGTGAAGTATTTGTTTTTAGTTGCCTGTGCAATAGCCAGATGAAACTCGAAATCACTATCGGCGGTATTTTCTTTTTTTGAGAGGGCAAACTGAAAATTTTCTAGAGCTTTCTTCATTACCTCGAGATCTAGGTCTGTTCGACGTAGAGCCGCCATACTAGCAGCTGCTGACTCAAGGCTCTGACGCAACTCTAAAACATCAATAATGTCGTGGAGTGTTTCCAGTGATTCGGGCGCTATTCTAAAATTTAAACTTGTGGGCGTGTCGAGTACAAATGAGCCTATTCCATGACGTGTTTCAATTAAACCATGGGCTTGTAAATGGGAAATGGCTTCTCTCACCACCGTGCGGCTAACTTGCATTTGTTCTATTAGTTCGGATTCGGTAGGAAGTCTGTCTCCACGCTTTAACTTTCCTGATTGGATCATTTCAGTCAGCTCTTGAGCAACTTCTTGAGTTAGGCTTTGTGTTCGACGACGAACGTTTCTCTTTTCATTAATCATTGTATTTTTGGGTCATGGCAATATATAAAGTATTTTTAAGTAACTCACATTTTAATTAATTTTTCTTTTACTTATCGAATTAAGATAGGCTAGACTTACTATTCCGACTAAAACTATGGCCCCGCCAAAGAGTTGATTTAGACTGAATACCTGATCTAAAAATAGCCAAGCAAGAAATAAAGAGGTAACAGGCTCTATATTCATGGCAGGAGAGTTAATCGCCATGTTGAGCTTTGGCGCAAATACAAAAAGTCCGATAAAAGATAAGGTATAGAGTACACCGACTAAAGTTAAAGCTAGCCAGCCTTTTTGGGTATATGGAAGCTGAACGCTATTTTCTAAGACACCACTAAAAGCCAGCACAATAATAATAAGCAAAACAATAGCTATAGTATAAAGACTTCGCACAGGCCCAGATAACAGACCAAGTTTGTGCTCAGTAATCCACAATGCGAGGCTAAAACAACATGCTGCGCCGAAAGCAAAGCTTAAACCCGTATACCAGTTTTGATCTAATACGGTGGTTTGTTGAAACCATGATGGTAAATCAAGCACCCAGATGAGCCCAAAAAAAATGATGCCCATAATAATTAAAGATTGACGTGTGGGTTTTACGCCACCTAAAGCCCATGTTAAAAGAGCCAGAAGAATAGGGAAAGAATTTGCTACTAATAACGCAATAGCTACTGGTATACGAGCGACCGCAGAGAAAATGCACAAGCTTTGCAAACAGATGAGAACCCCTAAGCTAAGCTGCCATTTAGCGAATTTTTTCGGTAAGGACAGTGGTTGTTTAGTCCAGACTAGGTACCAAAGCAAAGTTATAAAACTTAGGCCAGCCCTAAAAAGTATAGCAGTTAGTAGTCCAGTTCCAGCATCAAAAGCAATACGCGCAGAAACATGGTTTGCTGCAAAACCGCTGCCTAAACAGAGAATAATCGCAATAGCAATATGACGAGGTAGAGGAGATGGCGAAGTCATGTCAGTTGAATTTGCTCCAGTATAGACCTTGTACTCCAGGGCATAACTCATATAAGGCAGCTGTATTTTGATCTGTACCTTTGTGAGTAATGTATAAAGTATTTAAATGCTCTCCCCCAAAGCAAGCTTTGGTAGGGTTTAGAGTAGGTAAATAAATAGATCGCTCTAATTGACCTGATGGTAAAAAGCGATGAATAACTCCAGCCTCTATTCCACAGATCCAGTAACCACCTAAAGCATCAATAGCTGCGCCATCGGGCCGTCCTTGCCCTGGTTTGAGCGTAGCAAAAACACGCTTATTTTTAAGGCGGCCTTGAGTGAGATCGTAATCAAAAGTATATATTTCGCATTTACTTGGATGAGAGTCTGAGAGATAAAGGCGATTTTGCTCTGGGTTAAGAGCTAGACCATTTCCTATGCGCAGATATGGAACATGAAGGGTCAAGTGCTGGGGTTTTTGAGGGTCCCAGCAATATAATCCGCCTAAAGTTGGCTTGTCCTCAACTTGTGGCTGTGTCAAGGAAATAGCAGTTACCCAAATTCGGCCTCTAGCGTCCATAATGGCGTCGTTAAGCCTCATCCCAGATGTTGGTGCGGAGAAGGCAGCAATAGTTTCTACAGAAAGAGTATGTTTCCCCCAATCTAATTGGGCTGTTGCGATACTATTTTCTGTGCAAAGCCAAACCTTATTTGATTCCTTCCGATCTTCAAATACAGCAGTAAGTTTTATCTCAGACTGCCAAAAGTGGTGCTCTTTAGTAACAGGGTGGTAGCTATGTAAATAGCCTAATTCAATATCAACCCAGTACAGCTGCCCTGAGAGTGAGGCCCAAAAGGGGCTTTCTCCTAAAATATTTTTATTTTTTACTGTAACTTTTGCCTCAATTGATTGAGGGTAGGGAAGAGGATAGGGGCCTAAAGAAGTGAAATTCCCTCCTTGATATTTTCGCTGAGGGTGCTCTACAGCCAGAGAAGGTTGTTGCTCTATTAAGGAGCTAAAAGTGGAGCTGCTATCTTGAGGCCTAAAAGGAATGCTCTCGGTATGAGCTGAGGACCACCATGTTTCGGGGTTATCGGACACACCATAAATAATTTGATGTTGAATATGCGGAGTGATTAAACCCAACTTAATTAGCTGTGCTAAATCATCATAGCTACACCATGTAGAGAGCATGCGGCGATCTTTAGGCTCTGGAAATGAAGACCCAATACGAATACTTAATGTCTCAATTCCATAGCGATCATAATAAAAAGAGGCTAAGTCTTCCGTGAAGGATTTAGATATACCGTAATAACTATCGGGGCGCTTAGGAGATCTGATGGTTATTCGCTCCCCTTGCTTATAAAAACCAGTGACATGGTTTGAACTAGCAAAAATAACGCGTTGGATATTATGTTGTCTCGCGGCTTCGTAAATATTATATGAGCCCACGATATTTGCCTGAAGGATGTCTTCAAATGGAGCGTCTAAAGAAATGCCTCCTAAATGGATGATTGCATCAACCCCCTCGCAAATTGAGTAAACGTCATCAGCTTGGCTGAGATCAGCAAACCTAAATTCTTCATTTAAGGCAAGAGAACGAATGGGCATAATATCGCTAAGCCGAAGGCAGTGACATAAAGCGGCTAGCCTAGTGCGTAGAGCTTGACCTAATCCACCAGCTGCACCTGTAAGCAATAAAGTGTTTACAGGAGGCTTTCCTACAGAAGCTATCTCATTAGTCATCATATGACATATACCTATTTAGAACATCTTTAACCAGTAAAGCGGGATTATTTGAGTTTACACTGTTGATAATAGGCTTCTTTTAGTGATTACCCTAGGTGCGTTTAAAATTCTATGTTGTATGATGACATTTAAGTTGGTTAGCAAAAAAGCTTTACCTTGCTGAAGGCAAGACATCAAAAAGGACGAAAATGACGCGCTTCGATAATTTTATTAATGGCGAATGGGTTGCAAGCACTGAATATAAAGCAAATTACAATCCCTCAGATTTGGATGATGTGATTGGGGAATACGCTCAAGCAAGTATTTCTCAAGTTAACGAGGCAGTTCAGGCCGCACGATCTGCATTCAAACAATGGACCTTTGCCTCCATCCAAGCGCGTGCTGACGCATTAGACAAAATTGGATCTGAGATTTTGCAGCGCAATAAAGAAATAGGTGAGCTTTTGGCTCGTGAGGAAGGTAAGGTTTTAGCCGAGGCTATTGGTGAGGTAACAAGAGCAGGTAATATTTTTAAATATTTTGCGGGAGAGTGTTTGCGTTTAAGCGGCACAACATTGCCCTCAGTACGTTCAGGTGTACAAGTTGAGGTCGTTCGCGAAGCAGTTGGTGTGGTTGGATTAATTACGCCTTGGAACTTCCCTATCGCAATACCAGCCTGGAAGATAGCACCAGCATTGGCATATGGTAATTGCGTAGTTTTTAAGCCAGCAGATTTAACTCCTGGTTGTGCCTGGGTACTTACAGAAATTATCTCACGAGCAGGTTTACCTGCAGGTGTCTTTAATTTAGTGATGGGCTCAGGTCGTAATGTGGGTAACTGTATTGTAGATTCCCCAGAGGTTGATGCGATCAGTTTCACGGGTTCTGTAACGGTAGGGCGCTCAATTGCTGAACGATGCATACAACGTCAAGCTAAAGTACAGTTAGAAATGGGGGGCAAGAACCCACAAGTGATTTTGGATGATGCTGACTTAGATCAGGCCGTAGAATTGAGTTTGCAAAGTGCTTACTTTTCTACTGGTCAGCGTTGTACAGCATCAAGTCGTTTAATTGTAACGGATAAAATTTACGACTCATTTAAAGAAAAATTATTAGAAAAATTACTTTCTTTACGGGTAGGAGATGCATTAGATTCAAATACCCAAATAGGTCCTGTAGTTTCAGCTCAGCAATTAGAAAATAATTTGAAGTACGCTGAAATCGGAGTGAAAGAAGGAGCACACCTTTATGGTGGGCAGCGCTTAGAGTTAGCAAAAAAGGGGTTTTACCAAAAGCCAGGTTTATTCGTTGAATGTAAGCCCGATATGCGCGTGTGTACCGAAGAAATATTTGGCCCAATGGCAAGTCTGTTAAGAGTCAAAGACTATGACGAAGCATTAGCTATGGCTAATGCCACAGAATTTGGTCTCGCGGCAGGTATAGCCACGCAGTCTTTAAAGTATGCCCAGCATTTTAAACAACACGCTCAAGTAGGGATGGTTATGGTTAATTTGCCTACTGCAGGTGTGGATTATCACGTGCCTTTTGGGGGTAGAAAAGCCTCCTCGTATGGGCCTCGTGAGCAGGCAAATTATGCAAAAGAGTTCTATACCTCTGTAAAAACAGTATATGTTGCATAAAAATTAGTACGACGTAGTAACTATAAAAGCAAATGCAAACCTAGGAGACAAAAATGGAATTAAAAAAGCGTAGCAAAGGGTTAAGCGGTTATTCAGGCGTGCGGCAGTTATGTAGCGCTTTAGTGGTAGCAGCGGGTTTAGCGGTAACTCAAGGAGCCGTAAATGCAAAAACCTTACGTTCTGCCGATGTGCACCCAAATAATTACCCCACAGTTGAATCAGTCAATTACATGAGCGAAAGACTTAAAGAAATGACTAACGGGGATCTAGATATTAAAGTCTTTGGCTCTGGGCAGTTAGGGAATGAAAAAGCCACCCTAGAGCAAACGCGTTTTGGTGTACTCGATATGAATCGTATTACTTTAGGAGAAATTAATAATCTCGTAGAGGATACGGTTGTATTGTCTTTACCGTATGTTTTCAGATCTAAAGAGCATATGCGTAAAGTGGTAGATAGCGAAATTGGTGCCGAAATGCTTGCATCGCTAGAGCCTCATGGATTAATTGGTTTAGCCTTTTTCGATGCGGGCTCGCGCAATATTTACAACAGTAAGCATGAAGTTAAAACCCCCAGTGATTTAGCAGGGTTGAAAATTCGAGTGCAACCATCGGATATTTTCCTCGACATGATTAACACGCTAGGAGCCAACGCAGTTCCAATGGGCTTTAACGAAATGTATTCGGGGTTACAAACAGGCGTAATTGATGGTACCGAGCAAAGTTGGCCTACCTACGAGTCAACCAACCACGTTGAAGTCGCCAAATACTACTCCCTGACAGAGCATTTAATGCTGCCAGAGGCTTTAGTCATGTCTAAGATAACTTATGACAAACTAACAGAAGAGCAGAAAAAAGCAGTCCATTTGGCAGCCCAAGATGCTAAGTACAAAATGCGCGACTTATGGGATGCCAGAGAAAAAGAGTCAGAGCGTATTGTCCGGGAAAAGGGAGCCGTTATTACAGAGGTTGATAAGCAACTATTCATGGATAAAGTAGCTCCGGTGCAAGAAAAGTACTTAAAAAATGAACGGTTAAAAACACTTTTTGATCGTATTCAAGCCGTCGAGTAATAACACGTTCGATGCACTTATGTCTTAGTAGGCATAAGTGCCCCTTAAGGGGTTTTAAGTATGGATACGTTAATTAATCAAAACGTAAGAGAAGAAGCAAAGTCCTCTGGATTTCGCTTGGTTTTGCAGCTGTTGTGTGACACAGCCCAATGGGTCTCACGCTTATGCTTATTAATGATGACTATTATTATTGGCTGGCAGGTTTTTGCTCGATATGTATTAAACGCGTCACCAAGTTGGAGTGAGACCACCTCCATATCTTTAATGGGTTGGTTTGTTTTAGTTGGGGCAGGAGCTGCAGTTCGATATCGAGATCACTTAGGTTTTACCGTTGGATTACTACTGATGCCAGCTTCAGTTAGGCGTTGGGTGGTGTTATGCGGGGATCTATTAGTCGCGTTGTTTGGCATAGGTATGTTTGTTTTTGGCCTCGATTTAATTCGCGGTACGTGGAATGTTCTTATGCCGGGTAGCTTTTTGCCTCAGGGGGCGCATTATGTACCGTTGTCAGTAAGTGGGGTGCTAATTTTTCTTTTTAGTTTAGAAAACGTAGTAGAAGGCTTGCAGGCCAAAGCTGGGGAGACGACATGGAGCAAATAGTTTTATTTGGTGTCTTCCTTATATTAATGGCCATTGGTGTACCGGTAGCATTTTCTTTAGCTATTTCTGCTTTAAGCACAGCGTTGTATATGGGAGTACCCCCTTTAATTGTATTTCAGCAAATGAGCGAGGGGGTCGGGTCTTTCGCCATGATTGCCATTCCTCTTTTTATCTTTGCTGGTGAATTAATGATGCGAGGTGGTGTGGCTGACCGCATGATTAATTTTGCAGGTAGTTTGGTAGGCCACTTACGCGGGGGGCTGGGCCAAGTCAACATTATGTCCTCAGTGTTTTTAAGCGGCATTTCCGGTTCCCCTATTGCTGATGCGTCAGCGATTGGCGGAATTATGATCCCACAAATGGTGCAACGCGGGTACGCACGCAGTTATTCAGTAAACGTCACAATTAGTAGTGCCGTCATCGCATTGATGATTCCACCGTCCCCAAACTTAATTCTGTATGCCATTGCTGGAGGGGGTGGGATATCAATTGCAGACTTATTTACTGCTGGTATTTTTCCAGGATTATTACTGGCATTTGCCTTGTTAATAACTGCGTATATTCAGGCAGTTAGAAAAGGTTATCCAGCAGAACGATTTGCTGGGTATTACATGATCTTAAAAACCTTAATTGCTGCTATTCCTGCCATTATTTTAATAGTAGTAATTTTTGGTGGAGTTCGCTTCGGCATTTTCACGCCAACAGAAAGCTCATGTATAGCAGTAATTTATGTATTTCTAGTGATGTTACTGACATATAGAGGGTCTTCTTTCCGCATTTTGATGGAAGCTGTAAGTGCTGCAAGTCGAACTACAGCAATGGTGTTATTTATTATTGCATCGGCTGCTGCATTTGGTTGGTTCATGGCATTTTTGCAAGTACCTACCTCAGTTATTAATGCCATGAGTGCTATTTCAGAGAGCCCAATTGTTGTTATGGCCCTGATCTTGATTACTTTACTGCTGCTGGGCACCTTCATGGACCTCTCACCAATGGTGATTATTTGTACTCCCATTTTTTTACCAGTAGCTATTAATTTTGGTATTGACCCTGTGCATTTTGGGATCGTTATGATTTTAGCCGCTGGCATTGGGTTATATACACCTCCGGTGGGGACTTTACTATTCGTGGGGTGCGCTATTGGGAAAATTGGAGTAGGAGAAGTCCTCAAAACCATTTGGCCATATTACCTAACTAGCACAGTAGTTTTATTAATAGTGGCTTATGTGCCGTGGTTCTCTCTGTGGCTGCCAGCTTTATTTCGTTAGTAACTGGATGATTTATGAACAATATAAACACAGAAATCTCCCAAAATATTAATCCACACTCAGGTCAAACTGTATTTATAACCGGTGCAGCTGGGACGATAGGGAGTGCGATTGCTCGTCGATTTGCGCGACAAGGAGCAAAAATTGCATTGATGGACAAGGCTGATACTAGTCAGTTAGCACTATTAGAGGCTGAGCTTATCGCAGAAGGGGCTCCCCAAGTAATAAGTATTCAGGGCGACTTATCTGACACAGAGCGTCACCAAGAATGGGTACAAAAAATCGTACAGGCATTAGGCCCAATTCACTGCTTGATAAATAACGCAGGCATGGGAGCGTTACGTCGGGCTGACATGCTTGAGTTAAGTCCAGACGCATTCGATATCGTAATGAATGTGAACTTAAAGGGAACTTTTTTCTTAACTCAAAAAGTAATGGCTCATATGTTAGAGCAGAAAGAGGTGATTCACCCAAGAGCCATTATTACTGTGTCATCGATAAGTGTAGATGTCGCTTCAATAGAACGAGTGGAGTACTGCATGTCTAAGTCAGCTTTAGGCATGATGACTAAATTAGTAGCGCTACGCTTAGCTGCAGCGAATATTCCAGTGTTTGATTTGCGTCCAGGCATTACTCATAGTGGCATGACGAAACCAGTAGAGTCTCGCTATGACAAGTTAATAGCAGAAGGACTAGTGCCTATCGGGCGATGGGGGGAAGGTGAAGATATGGCAAATATTGCTTTGTCTTTGGCCAGTGGAAACTTTGCTTTTGCAACAGGGACAGTGATTCAGGCCGATGGGGGTCTGACCATACCAAGCTTATAAAAAATGCTATTTTTTGACATGGTGGAGATCGTAGATGAGTTTAAACAAACAGTCGGTACGTGTGGGTGTAGATATTGGTGGCACGTTTACTGATGTAGCACTAGAAGTAGGTAAAGAGTTATTTACTACCAAAGTCTTAACTGACTACACCGCCCCAGAGCGCGCTATATTGAAAGGCTTAGGGCAGATTTTAGATCAGGCAAAATGTGATTTTTCTGATATTGATGTCATTATTCATGGCACAACGTTAGCAACTAATGCACTGATTGAGCGTCGTGGGGTAAGCACCGCTTTAATTACAACTGAGGGTTTTAGAGATGTAATTGAAATGCGTACCGAGAACCGCTTTGAGCAGTACGATTTAAATATTGTTTTGCCCCCTGCTTTAATAGAGCGGGAGCACCGCTATGTGATTTCTGAGCGTATGGATGCTCAAGGCCGAACTTTAGTTGAGCCTGATATGAGCCAAGTTGAGGCCTTAATTGATGAGATTGAAGCCAAAGGATACGAGAGCGTAGCAATTGGGTTCTTACATAGTTACGCCAATGGCAAACATGAAAAACAAGTACGCGACGCGCTATTAAAACGTTTGCCTACGCTAAGTGTGTCTATATCTTCTGAAGTTTCACCACAAATTCGAGAATACGAGCGTTTTAATACCGTATGTGCCAACGCTTATGTTAAACCACTTATCAAGTCCTATTTAGCACGTTTAGTGGATGAGTTAAAAAATCAAGGGGCGGTGTGTGATGTTTTTATGATGCACTCAGGTGGCGGCATTATTTCAGTGCAAACAGCCGCTGAGTTTCCGGTGCGTTTAGTAGAGTCTGGCCCAGCTGGTGGCGCCATTTTCGCTGCGCATATCGCCGAGCGCTTTGGTCTAGACTCTGTTCTATCTTTTGATATGGGCGGTACTACAGCTAAAGTATGTCTGATTGAGAACTACACACCAAAAACAGCAAAAACTTTTGAAGTAGCTCGCACGTATCGTTTCAAAAAAGGGAGTGGGATGCCTATTTCCATTCCTGTGGTTGAAATGGTTGAAATCGGAGCGGGTGGTGGTTCCATTGCTTCTGTAGATGGCATGAACCAAATTCGAGTCGGCCCTCGGAGCGCAGGCTCAGAGCCGGGGCCAGCGTGTTACCAAAGAGGCGGTGAAAGCCCGACAGTAACAGACGCAAATCTAGTGCTAGGCAAACTTGACCCTGATTATTTTGCGGGCGGTGCCATGCAACTCAGCATGGACTTAGCCAAGGCTGCCATTCATAACGATATCGCAACACCCCTTAATTTAACGACAGAGAATGCTGCCTATGGCATTTTGGAAGTCGTTGACGAAAACATGGCGAACGCGGGCCGTGTCCATGCAGTTGAAAGCGGTTATGACCTAGCGGGCTTCACCATGATTACTTTTGGTGGAGCAGGCCCTGTACATGCTGCGCGTTTATGCGAAAAAATGGCAATTGATGGCTTTCTGGTACCGTATGGTGCGGGGGTGGGCTCTGCTTTGGGTTTCTTACGGGCTCCCTTTGGTTTTGAGTCTGCCCGTAGTGGTTTTATGAAACTTAATGTCTTTGACGCCGAACGTGTGAATCAGTTGTTGGTTTCAATGGAAGAGGAGGCCACCACTTTTGCTCGCCAAGGTTTAAAGGATGTGGACCCGGTTTTAGAGCGTGTGGCATATATGCGTTATGCCGGTCAGGGTTGGGAGATCCCTGTAACAGTGCCAGTGCGTGATTTTACGCCTGCCGATCAACAGTACCTAAAAGACGAGTTTGAAAAAGTGTATATCCGCTTTTTCGGACGAGCGATTGATGGGTTGGATGTCGAAATTGTTAGTTGGTCTGTACGGGCTTCAAGCTCACCTGCAGTAGTAGAGCGCCTCGATAAAGTAAAGAAAACCCAAGTCGCGAAACCACAAAGTCAACGGTTGGTTTTTGAATCCAAACTAGAGAAGTTCGTTGAGTCAGGCATTTATAACCGTGACCTGCTTAATGTTGGGGATCAGGTAATAGGGCCTGCAGTCATTGTAGAGCGTGAGACGGCAACTATTGTGCCATCTCAATTTGTGGCCACGGTACAAGCCGATTTGTGCTTGTTCGTAGAAATCGATAAGCAAGCAAAATAGGTGTTGCCCATGTCAGTCAATATGAATCATATCCATAGTCAAGTTATGTGGAACCGCCTTATTTCGGTGGTTGAAGAGCAGGCTCTCACTTTAATCCGTACTGCTTTTAGTACAAGTGTGCGTGAAGCAGGCGACTTATCAGCTGGTGTGTTTGATGAGCAGGGGCGTATGCTTGCTCAAGCCGTAACGGGTACACCTGGGCATGTAAACGCTATGTCTGAAGCGGTAGGGCATTTTATGCGTGCTTTAGGTGTGGACACGATGGCTGAAGGAGACGTGTATATCACCAATGACCCGTGGAAAGGCACGGGGCATTTACACGATATCACCGTAGTTTCGCCCGTTTTTCGCAACAAAACCTTAATCGGCTTTTTTGCTTGCACGGCACACGTTGTAGACATTGGCGGTCGTGGTTTTGGCCCTGATGGCCGCGAGGTGTATGAAGAGGGGTTGTTTATACCTATCATGCGCTTTGCTACACGCGGAGAGGTTAATCGCGACTTAGTAAATATCGTGCGCAATAACGTGCGTGAAGCGGATCAGGTTGTAGGCGATATTTATGCGTTAGCTGCATGTAACGAGATTGGTGATCGCCGTCTTCAAGAGATGATGAATGAATTTCATTTGGATAACTTGAACTCTTTAGGTGAGTACATTTTAGAAAACAGCCGCATAGCAACTTTGGCGAAAATAGCAGCTTTGCCTAAAGGCAGCTTCAGTAATGAAATGCGGGTAGACGGTTACGAAAAAGAAATCACTATGCGTGTGAAATTAACGATTAGTGATGACATGGTAGTAGCTGATTACGATGGGACTACAGGAGTTAGTGAGTACGGTATTAACGTGCCTATGATTTATACCAAGGCTTACTCATGTTATGGCCTGAAGTGTGCAATTGCTCCTGAAATTCCAAATAATGCGGCTTCTTTAGCACCATTTGATGCAGTGGCACCAGAAAATTGCATTTTAAATGCTCAGCATCCTAGCCCAGTAGCTGTACGTCATGTATTAGGGCACTTTATTCCTGATGTGGTATTAGGAGCATTACATAAGTTTTTACCAGATCGTATTCCTGCTGAAGGCGCAGGTACTACTTGGAATATCCAAATAGGAGTAGATGCCGAGCAAGCAGGATTGGATAAAAAAGAATCTACTCAGATCTTAATGTTTAATAGTGGTGGTGGAGGCGCACGCCCCGAATATGATGGCTTGCATGCGACGGCATTTCCAAGTGGCATTCACACTATGCCCGTTGAAGCCACTGAGCAGGTAGGACCTATTGTTGTGTGGCGTAAAGAGTTACGTCCAGACTCTGGTGGTGCGGGTCAATGCCGTGGGGGGTTAGGTCAAGTAGTAGAAATATCTGCTGCTGAGGGCTATTCCATGTCGTTCAACGCAATGTTCGACCGTATTTTAAATCCCGCTTTGGGCCGTGAAGAGGGGCAAGCTGGTTTAGCGGGTGGAGTGCAACTTAGTGACGGAACACAACTCAAAGGAAAAGGGTCACGAGTGCGTGTACCAACAGGGCAGCGTGTGGTCTTGACTCTACCTGGTGGGGGAGGTTATGGGCCAGTCAAAAATCGTGATCCTCAAAAAGTGCGCGATGATGTACGTAATGGTTATATTTCCACAGCTACAGCTAAAGATATATACGGTGTAGATGTGTAAGTTTCGAACTTGAAAGTCATTAGCGTGACTTTCAAGCAGATTGATTAGTTAGCAGAACAGCTCATAACAGGAATTTTTATCTATCTCCTTAGTTATAGTCATAAGATGACATATGAGTTGGTGCAGAGCTTCTTTTATTTAGATTTAGGAGTTAATTATGAGTCCTCAAGAGTTAAAAACCGTTTTATCTTCTGGTTTACTATCTTTTCCCATCACGGATTTTGATGAGAACTTAGAATTTAATCGTGACTCTTACATACAGCGTTTAGAGTGGCTAGCCCCTTATGGTGCGAGCGCTTTATTTGCTGCTGGAGGTACGGGTGAGGGCTTTTCTCTTTCATTAGATGAATATGCCGATGTAATCCGAACAGCTGTCGATACATGTAAAGGAAAGGTCCCTATTCTGGCAGGTATCGGTGGTAACACACGTCAAGCTATTCAAATGGGAAAAATTGCTCAAGAGTGTGGGGCAGCTGGTGTTATGTTAATGCCTCATTATCTCACTGAGGCTAGCCAAGATGGTGTTATGCATCACGTAGATCATGTGTGTCGAGCACTTTCGATTGGAGTAGTGGTTTATAACCGTAATGTTTGCGAGTTAAATGCAGACCATATGGAGTATTTAGCAGAGCGAAACCCTAACTTAATTGGGTTTAAAGACGGGATTGGAAAGATTGAATTAATGGCAGGTATTCGTCGTCGCATGGGTGATCGTCTAACCTATCTAGGTGGCTTACCTACTGCTGAAATCTATGCGGCCGCATACCGAGCCTTAGGTGTACCTGTGTATTCGTCTGCTGCTTTCAACTTTGTTCCGCGCACTGCTATGGAGTTTTATAACGCCATAGCCAGTGGAGATCTAGAAACGCAAAACCGATTGTTAGATGATTTCTTTCTCCCCTATGTGAAAATACGGAATCGTGGGGAAGGATACGGAGTAAGCATTGTTAAAGCGGGTGCTCGTTTAGTAGGACACAGTGCTGGACCAGTGCGTCCTCCTCTTAGTGAGTTAACAGGAGAGGAAGAGGAAATGTTGCTTGAGTTAATTCAGAAGCAAGGTGCTCAGTAAAAGTCTATCTAAGCCCACCTAGTTAGGTGGGCTTTTTGAGGTGTTATATGCTGGTAATAACTAATGATGATGTGCGTCGGGTCACAGATATATCCCGTTTGGGGCAAGTGTTACAGCAAGCGTACTTATCTTGGCTTCCTGACAAAGTAGCTATACAGCCTCGATTTAGGACAGAGGTCGATGGTTTTAAATTGGTGTCTATGGGGGCTGTACTTAAAGACATCGGCTATGCGGGATGCAAAATATACAGCTCTTATGAAAATAAACTGTGTTTTAAAATACTATTATTTAGTACCAGTACAGGTCAGGCTTTAGCATTGTTGGACTCAGATGCTTTGACACCAATGCGCACCGCAGCCAGTAGCCTTTTAGTAGCACGTCGGTATGCTCAGCCAAGTTCGCACAGTCTAGGCGTCATAGGGTTAGGGCCATTAGGTATAGAACATATACGTCAATTTATTAAGGCTTTTCCTATTTCTCGGGTTTTGGTTTGTGACCCTAAAGTGTCTAGTGCTTACTTAGACGCTGAGTTAAAAGAAAAAGGCATTAGGGTGCATCAGGTGGAAGCAGAAAAACTGGTTCGCTCAAGTCAAATTATAGTGACGGCTACTCGAAGTACTACTCCCGTTTTACAAAGCTCATGGGTACAAGATGGCACCTTTGTGGCTGCTATCGGGTCTTGTTTAGCCCATGCTCAAGAGCTAGATCCTCATCTGATAGACAGAGCACAAAAGATTGTGGTTGAGTGGCCCGAGCAAACCTTAAAAGATACAGGCGACTTGTATTTGTATGCAGATAAAAAAGCACTTTTAAGTAAGATAGAGGCCATGACACAAACACTACAAGAAAATGGTTCAGCTTATGATCCAAAGAACATAGTGATTTATAAGGCTGTGGGTATCGCTCTTGCTGATATTGCAGCAGCAAGCTTAGTTTATGAGCAGCATAAACTCAGCTTTACTGTTGAGCGGTGAAAAACATAGGAAGTCATGGGGTGTTGTGGTCGCTTTTTTTAATCCGTGTATGATAAAGAGAACGACTCAATTAGCTGTAGCCTCCCCAAGTGCTAGCGTTGTAGGCATGTAGGCCGAGGCCAGTGTCTGTTTTTGCTTAAGGAGGTCTCTTATGTCACATCCCAATAGCTTCAAAGCTCGCCAGTCATTGTCGGTGGGCACGCATCAGTATCAAATCTTCCAGCTTTCCGCGCTCCAAGACCAAGGTTTAGACGTTCAACGTCTACCGTATGGGTTAAAAATCCTTTTAGAAAACTTACTTCGTACTGAAGACGGTGTAAACGTCACATCGAATCATATTCGTTTTTTAGCCAGTTGGGACCCTCAGGCTGAGCCCGACTACGAGATTGCATTTAGCCCCGCTCGTGTTATTTTGCAAGATTTTACTGGTGTACCTGCGGTGGTGGATTTGGCGGCCATGCGCGAAGCCATGGCGAACTTAGGTGGCGACCCCCAGCGGATCAACCCTTTGGTACCCGTAGAGCTAGTGATTGACCACTCCGTTATTGTGGATGATTTTGCTCATAATCAATCCTTTCAACGTAACGTAGAGATCGAGTACCAACGCAACGTAGAGCGCTATCAATTCTTACGTTGGGGTCAAGATGCGTTTGATAATTTCAAGGTGGTGCCACCTGGAACGGGGATTGTGCATCAGGTTAACCTAGAACACTTGTCTCGGGTTGTATTTACTAAGGACCAAGACGGGGTAATGCAGGCCTATCCAGATACCTGTGTAGGTACTGACTCACATACGCCTATGGTAAATGGCCTCGGGGTAGTGGCGTGGGGTGTAGGAGGAATTGAAGCCGAAGCCGCAATGCTAGGCCAGCCCATTTCTATGTTGATTCCACGTGTGGTGGGGTTTAAATTAACAGGTAGCTTACCCGATGGCGTAACCGCCACAGACTTAGTTTTAACGATCACCGAAATGCTGCGTAAACACGGTGTGGTGGGCAAATTTGTCGAGTTCTATGGGCCTGGGGTGAGTGCGGTACCGCTTGCTAACCGCGCGACGATCGGTAATATGAGCCCAGAATATGGCTCCACCGTTTCTATGTTTCCTATTGATGAGGAAACCTTAAATTACATGCGTTTGACCGGGCGCAGCGAGCAGCAGGTGACTTTGGTCGAGGCCTACGCTAAGGCTCAAGGGCTATGGCACGACCCAGCTCACGAGCCCGAGTACTCTGAGTACTTAGAGCTAGATTTATCAACTATTGTGCCTTCAATTGCTGGGCCTAAGCGCCCCCAAGACCGCGTGCCTTTGACTTCGGCTCAATCCGCGTTTAGAAAAGAGCTGGGGGCATTACAGGGAAATATGGATAGCAGTGGGGTCGACGAGGCATCCAAAGAATCCTTTCCGGCTTCAGATGCACCTTCCCTAGAGCAGCCTAAAAAAACCGCAAGCTGTGTGGTGGTGTCACAAAGTGATGGTACTCAGTATGAATTAAATGATGGGGCTGTGGTGATTGCGGCCATTACATCATGTACTAATACTTCAAACCCCAGCGTTATGATTGCGGCCGCACTGGTGGCTAAAAAAGCGCATGAAAAAGGCCTAACACGCAAGCCGTGGGTTAAAACCAGTCTGGCGCCAGGCTCACGTGTGGTTACGGATTATTACGAGCGGGCCGGTCTTACTCCCTATTTAGATGCATTAGGCTTTAACTTGGTAGGGTATGGTTGCACCACCTGTATTGGTAACTCCGGACCCTTAATCCCCGAAGTAGCCGATGCTATTGATGCAAACGACCTAACGGTGGTGTCGGTGCTGTCAGGTAACCGCAACTTTGAGGGACGTATTCATCCCCAAGTGAAAATGAACTACCTCATGTCTCCGCCTTTAGTGGTGGCGTATGCGATTGCGGGCACGATGAATATTGATTTACAAAAAGCGGTGCTAGGACAAGACACTAACGGCCAAGACGTGTACTTGAAAGACCTATGGCCAAGTACTGCAGAGGTGCAGGCCGTGATGGATCAGGTCATCGCCAAAGACATGTACAGCAAAGGCTACGAAGACGTATTTGCCGGCGATGCACGTTGGCAGGCTTTATCTACGCCGCGTAGCCAACAGTTTGCTTGGGACCCACAGTCTACTTATGTACGTCATCCGCCTTATTTTGAGAACATGCCAGCGCAGCCTGCACCAGTAACAGACATTCATGGTGCACGAGTTTTAGCTAAGTTAGGCGATTCAGTCACCACAGATCATATCAGCCCAGCGGGTGCAATTATGGATATGACGCCGGCGGCCATGTATTTAAAAGAACACGGTATCGAGCCCAAAGACTTTAACTCATATGGCTCGCGTCGTGGTAACCACGAGGTGATGATCCGCGGTACATTTGCCAACGTACGCTTACGCAACCAGTTGGCTCCGGGTACGGAAGGGGGCTACACTCGTGACTTTACTCAGCCCGAGGCGCCTATTGCGACGATTTACGATGCGTCACGTCATTATCTTGCTGCAAATACGCCGTTGGTTATTTTGGCGGGTAAAGAATATGGCTCTGGCTCATCCCGAGATTGGGCTGCTAAGGGCACCGTGTTGTTGGGCGTGAGAGCTGTAATAGCCGAGTCATACGAGCGCATTCACCGTTCTAACTTACTCGGTATGGGTGTGCTACCGTTGCAGTTTCCCACTGGTACTACGGCTCAAAGTCTAGGTTTGTTAGGGGATGAGGTATTTGAAATCACCGGTATTAGCGTATTGAATCAAGGCCAAATCCCTAAAACTGTGCATGTAAAAGCCGGCGATGTTGAGTTTGAAGCCATTGTGCGTATCGATACCCCTTCCGAAGCAGATTATTACCGCCATGGTGGCATTATGCAATATGTGCTGCGAGGCTTGAAAAACGCGTAACCGATTTTAAGACTAGATGCTTTAATTTAAAATGCGGCCTAAACAGCCGCATTTTTTGGGCTGTGTCTTAGTTATAGATCACGCGCTTTGAATTGTTCAATCCAATACGTAGTGGAAGGATCATGGGTTTTGGCACAGGGCTGATTTTGCAGCTCGTTAGTGATGTCAGTGGCTAAAATTTTGCCGTATTCCACCCCCCATTGGTCAAAGGGGTTAATACCCCACAGCACAGCTTGGACAAATACTTTGTGCTCGTAAAGCGCGATCAAAGCGCCTAAATGATAGGGGGACAAGCGGGGTAGCACAATGAGACTATTAGCGCGACCGCCTTGATGGGTACGGTGTTTTGCCAACCAACGTGCTTGTTCGGGCTCATGACCTTGACTTAAGCATTCTTCATAGGCTTGGGCTTCGGTTTTACCGCGTAGCATGGCCTCACGTTGTGCCAAGCAATTAGCCAGCAGACTTTGATGATGGCTAGGCCACTGGTGCTCGGCTTCCTGACACACAATAAAATCCACCGCAGCACCATCGCTGCTTTGGTGTAACCACTGAAAAAATGTGTGTTGTGCATCGGTGCCTGGCATGCCCCAAACAACGGGCCCGGTTGGCACGGGTACGGCCTCGCCGCAAACATCTACTGATTTGCCTAGCGATTCCATCTCTAGCTGCTGTAAATAAGGCACTAAATGCATTAAACGGGAGTCGTAAGGTGCTAAATTTAATGAGCTAATACCTAATACACTACGATTAACTAAGCCATGCAGAGCCATTTGTACGGGCGCATTTAGGGCAAGAGGAGCGGTTTCAAAGTGCTTGTCCATGGCGGCAGCGCCTGAAAGCATACCAGCAACAACGTCAGAGCTGACGCTTAAGGCGGTGGTTAAGCTCACACTAGACCATAAGGAAAAGCGCCCACCCACCCAGTCCCAGAACTTAAAGATTTGTTTATCTGGTATACCCCATTTTTTGGCTTGTTCAGGCCGAGCCGTAATAGCTACTACTTGCTCTAGGGGGTTGCGTACGTTTGCCGCCGTTAACCACTCAATTGCGCGCGAGGCATTTTTTAGTGTTTCAGCAGTAGTGAAAGATTTAGAGGCCACCACGATTAATGTGTCGTGCGGATTTAAATCGGCAAGACCTGCTTTCACTGCATGCCCATCAATATTTGCAATAAAACGAACAGAGCGCCACTGTTTGGTATAACCAAAAGCAGCCACAGTTAAGCGTATACCCCAGTCGCTGCCTCCGATACCAATATGCACAATATGACGCCAACGACGAGCGAGATCGGATTCGCGAATAAACGCATTGAGGCGTTCTCGTTCTGCCATGACCTCTGGAATGGCGGCTGGCTGGCGTAACATGCTGTGCCAAGCGGCTCTGTTTTCAGTAATATTAGCGATGCCACCCCCCAACAACGTCGCCCGTTGTTCGGTGAATTGCCGCTGTTCTAATAAATCTAGGCCCGCTTGGGCAAGCTCGGGGCTGTAGCGCTGACCGCTTAAGTCTAGCGTTAGACCGGCAGCATCAATCAAACGCAGTTCATTGTGTAAAGGGTCGGCCTGTTGGGCAGCTGCGCTAAATGTAGGCCAGGCGGGTAAAGAAGTAATAGACGATGGCTTCAAGGTAGAATAGATAAGCTAAAAAGTTAACAGGCGGCCTACACGTACAGACTAGACCACGGGCTGAAATAAATAGGAAAGTGAATGGTTTAATTTAAAAAATAATGATTTTTAAATCAAAATAATACCATTTATTATTCTGTACTTGAGTTTAAAAAGCTTTGTAAATTAAATACAGATTGTGAAAAAAGTTAAAGGAGTTGTGAGTGAAAACGCACCGTATTGCAGTCATTGCTGGGGATGGAATTGGTAAAGAGGTGATGCCCGAAGGCCTTAGAGCCCTAGAGGCGGTAAGCCAAGCATTTGGTATTCAGTTTGATTTTAAACATTTTGATTGGTCTAGTGCTGAGTTCTATCAAAAGCATGGGCAAATGATGCCAGACGATTGGTTTGAAACCATTAAAGATTTTGATGCGATTTTATTTGGTGCGGTGGGTTGGCCTGATATTGTGCCTGACCATATCTCTTTATGGGGCTCATTACTTAAATTTCGTCGCGAATTTGATCAATACATTAATATGCGACCGGTGCGCTTGATGCCTGGCGTGCCGGGGCCGCTTGCCAACAAACAACCAGGCGATATTGATTTTGTCGTAGTACGTGAAAATACCGAAGGCGAATACACCAATCTTGGAGGCAAAATTTTCGAAGGCACGGACCGTGAGGTGGTGATTCAAGAGT
This sequence comes from Paenalcaligenes hominis, assembly GCF_011927625.1. Taxonomy (GTDB): domain Bacteria; phylum Pseudomonadota; class Gammaproteobacteria; order Burkholderiales; family Burkholderiaceae_B; genus Paenalcaligenes; species Paenalcaligenes hominis. Next base: position 583,714 of record NZ_JAATIZ010000002.1, on the reverse strand, counting down.
CTGTATTTACGCGTATAGGTGTAGATCGTGTCTTGAAATATGCATTTGACGTAGCCCAAAGCCGCCCTAAAAAGCACCTTAGCTCGGCGACTAAATCCAATGGTCTAGCGATTAGCATGCCGTATTGGGACGAGCGTTTAGAGCAAATGGCACAGCACTATCCCGACGTGCGCTGGGACAAACACCACATTGATATTATGACCGCACGGTTTGTCTTGCAGCCCGAGCAGTTTGATGTGGTGGTGGCATCCAATTTATTTGGCGATATCTTGTCTGATCTAGGGCCAGCGTGTACTGGCACAGTGGGTATTGCACCTTCGGCCAACTTAAACCCCGAGCGCCATTTTCCTTCGCTGTTCGAACCGGTGCATGGCTCTGCCCCCGATATTGCCGGTAAAAATATTGCTAACCCAGTAGCAATGATCTGGTCAGCTGCCCTTATGGTGGAATTCCTAGGTGCGGGTGACGCCACGCATCAGGCCGCCTATGACGCCATGATGCAAGCCATAGAGCAAAGCCTAGAGCAGGGTCCGCGTACGGCTGATTTAGGCGGCCAAGCCAATACCACCGAGGTGGGCAAAGCAATAGCTGCCCAGATTGAAAAGGCAGCCTAAGCTTTTAGGCCGATAGTTATATCGACCTATAGCTTTATTTAGGTCTATACATGTGGAATAAGGTCTGGTCACTGATCTCGTAATAATCGGCCGGACCGCCCCCTCGTAATATCGGTTGAGCCGCCGCGCAATGATAAATACCGTCTTTAATTAGGGCGGGGTCAATATGAACCGCAACGACTTCACCAATGACCATCCACGTGTTCAGGGCGTCCTGGTGTTGGTCTGTCATTTGAAAGTGTTGAGTGACTTTGCACTCGATGGAAACGGGGCTTTGAGCGACACGCGGTGCGGCAACAAGCTGACCCGCTAATGGCGTCAGTTGGGTGAGTTCAAACTCGTTCACAGGCTGCTCTAGGCTGCTTTGGTTAACGGCTTCTGCCAAGGGGCGCGTCGCCAAATTCCAGGTAAATACGCCGGTTTCAATAGCATTACGCACGCTATCTTTATAGCCCACGCTAGAAAAGGCAATTAACGCAGGTTTGTAGTTAAATATATTACAGAAGCTGTAGGGCGCTAGATTGGGCTGCCCTGCGGTGTCTTGTGTGCCGATCCAGCCAATAACACGAGGACCAACAATCGAGCTAATTGGGTCATGACGTAAACCATGGCCGTTCTTTGGCTCGTAAGTATGATAATGATCTTGCACTGTTTTTTCCCAGAAAGCGGTAGCGAGGTGTTCGGGAATGTCCCGATAATAAACTATATACTTTACAACTAAAATAAAAGATCGGCAATTCACTGAAGCAGTTGCTGCTTTCCATCGTGTTGTTATCCAGAGGGTTTGTTATGACATCCCTAAGCCCATGGCAAAAATTCGTCTCTACCGACGTAGACCTTGTGCAGTCGTCGGTGGGTACCTTAATCAAACCGCATCGTCTTACGCTTAAAAACACGACTCAACCTTTACGCACACGTTTACGTTTCGTGCAGTTAGGGCAGATAGGGGTGATGCGGCTTGGGTATGGCGCCGATGTTCGTATTCAGCCTGAACAGCTCGCTGGCTTTTATCTTATTCAGTTGCCTCAATACGGAGAAGCCACAGTGCGCTGTGGCAACGAGCAAGTAGACTCTTCTCCTCAAGTTGCTACCGTATTAAACCCTAACGTCGACATTGATATGGTGTGGCGCGCCAATAATGAACAACTGATGCTAAAAATTGACCGCGCACTGGTCGAGCAAGTGGCGCCTCATTTCGAGCAGCCTAACTGGTCACCGTCATTGAAGTTTCCTTTGCGTTTTCAAGCTCATCAACACATGAGTTGGCGCTTAATGATGCGCCACGTGGTAGATTGCGCCCGCCACTCGGAATCCGTATTAAGCTCGCCGCTGGTGATGGCTCAACTCGAACAGTTAGTCGTGACCACGTTTTTAGATGTGCATCCGCCTCTCGATAGCTCTGTGCCTCGGCGTTCTGACCACGTGATGCCGCGCTCCATTCGCTTAGTCGAACAGTATTTGCATGCGCATGCCGACCAACCAATTCGGCTCGAAGAGCTGGCCGCTTTGGCTCAGATTAGTGTACGCAGCTTACATGCTGGTTTTCAGCAGTATTGCGGTATTAGCCCGATGCAGTACTTACGTCAGATTCGCTTAGAGCGAGTGCGACACGAGCTGTGCCAGCCTGGGTCAGACTCAGTGACGCAAATTGCTTTGCGTTGGGGCTTTATGCACTTAGGACGCTTTAGTGCTGAATACAAACGGCGTTTTGGCGAAAGCCCAAGTCAAACTCAACACCGTGTCCGCACCGCCTCATAGGGGCCAAAAATACAAAACCAAAGGCAGGGTAAGCGCAACAATTAGTAGGTCAAGCGGTAAACCCATACGCCAATAATCATTAAATCTAAAACCGCCCGGACCTAAAATTAATGTGTTGTTTTGATGGCCTATGGGGGTTAAAAACGCACACGATGCACCAATCACAATTGCCATTAAAAAGGTGTCGGGATTCACATCCAACTGTTGGGCTGTACCTAATGCTACTGGACTCATTACGGTAGCAGTGGCCGCGTTGTTCATTAAGTCGGATAACAGCATGGTGGTGACCATAATCAGCGCTAATGCCAAGATAGCATTGCCTTGGGCCCCATATTCCAACAAAAGGTTGGCAATTTGCGCTGCTGCCTGCGTACTTTCTAGGGCTTGAGCCACCGGAATTAACGCGGCCAACAAAACAATGACCGACCAGTCCACGGCGTTATAAATTTGGCGTAAGGCAATCACATTAAAAAGTAACAGCAGCAGCACGCCCAACATAAAGCTGAGAGCAGCTGAAAGCAAGCCTGAAGCCGCTAGGGCCACTGACAGCACCATAATGCCGTTTGCCAACAGCATTTTGCGGCGATCGGGAACGCGCAAGGCACGTGCCGCTAAAATGGCGCAGCCCCCATTTGAGGCAAAATTACTAATCCGGTCTTCAGGGCCTTGCAGCAACAACACATCACCAGTGCGTAACGGCATATTGCGCAATCGAGTTCTAGAGCGTGTGCCTTGGCGTGAAATGGCTAACAGATTGACATGATATAAAGCGCGTAAGCGTAGGTTAGAGGCAGTGCGTCCAATCAATGAGGAACCGGGCAAGATCACTAGCTCCGACAGTTCAGTGTGCACAGGTGGTTGTTTTTTTTCTGCGCTTTTCGTGTCTTCTGAGGGCTCAGAGCTAGGCGCGGGAGATGCCTCAGGCTCATCCGTAGGCATAGCTAAAATCCGATCTTCATGAAACACCAGATTCAGCACATCCAGGTTTTTTGCTAATACATCGGGATCGGACTCAATCAATAAAATGTCATTTTGCTGCAGCTGCAAAATAGGGCTTGGACTTTGAATGGTGGTGTTTTCTCGAATAAGAGCCAGAACTTGGCTATCCGTGGTGGCGAGGATTTCTTGCACTTCGCTAAGGCGCATGCCAATAGCTTTGCTGTCCTCACTCACACGGGCTTCGGTTAAGTAGGAGCCCGTTTCAAATGCATCCGCATGGGCTCGTTGACGTACCGGGATTAAGCGCCATCCTATCAAGGAGATAAACAACACCCCAGCAATGGCTAAGCTGACCCCTAATGGCGTGAAGTCAAACATTTTAAAGGGCTGGCCGATCGCCTCGGCACGGTAGCCGGACACAATCAAGTTAGAAGGGGTCCCAATCAGGGTGGTCATGCCTCCTAGGATGGTCGCAAAAGAGACGGGCATAAGAATTTGCCCGGCTGGTAGGTTGTGGCGTTGCGCCACTTGTAGCGACACGGGCATAAGTAACGCCAAGGCACCTACATTATTCATAAAACCGGATAAAAAAGCGGCTAAAGCAGTTAAAGCTAGCAGTGATACCGTTACATTACTTTTTTTAGGTAATACACGCTCCGCTAATACATCGATGGCGCCGGTTTGCTGCAAAGCGTAACTAAGAATTAATACGCAAGCCACAGTGACCACAGCAGGATGACTAAAACCACTGAACACAGCATCGGTAGGGACTAGGCCAAGTACGCTACTGAGTATGAGTGCGATCACAGCCACCACATCGTGGCGCCAACGGCCATAAATGAAAAGACCCAATGTCAGGAGTAAAACGCCAATGGCTAATAGGGCAGAGTTCATAGTCTTCTCCTTGTGGTTATTATTGGAGTGCGGTAGACGACGCCTAAGTGGTTATAGATCAAAAATGAAAAAACCACTATGAGGGAAAATGTAGCATAGTGGTTTTATGGGAATTGAGCTAAAAGAAATAGTTACGACTTTTTAATGCGTTGGGCGGCTAAATAACCCGATTGTCCCCCTAAGCCTGGCCCAGGGTGCACGGATGCTCCGATATGATGCAAACGGGCAATTGGCGTTTGGCCTGTTCGGGTTTTGGATGAGCCCGCAAAAGGACGCATGAAGAAAAACTGATCTGGCGAGCAGACACCGGAATACGGATCGCCCCCCACTAGGTTAATATTTGCGAGCTCTAGATCGGCGGGGCTGTAGGCTTTTTCCCCAACGATCAACTGACTAAAGTTAGGCATAACGGTTTCTAAGCGCTGTTTGACGCGTTCGACCATGGCCTGTTTGACGGCCTCATTCCAACGCCCATCTTCAGGAATCGCAATCTGTCCGGCACAGTCGGCACGTAAATGCGTAGGGAGTTCTTGCATTTGTACCCAAAGAATCCAACCGCCATCGGGGGCGCGTGTGGGGTCTACGGCCACGGGCTGCCCTACACCTAAGGTAGGCTTGGCCGGCAACCAACCATTATTGGCTTCGACCACTGAAGCACAGACTTGCTCCATACTTTCTGTTACGTGCACTAAGGGCACATGGATGAGTTCTTCGTGTAACCAAGTTGGTTTGGCATTAAGGGCAAAATGAATTTGCATGCCACCTCGGCCATAACGATACGCTTTGGCCTGAGCTTGGTAGCTTGTATCAATGCTGGGTAATAATTGCTCATACAGTTGATTTGGCGTCACATTAGCGACTACCGCGTGTTGGGCATAGTAGTGCTCGTCACCCACGCGCACCCCTTTAGCAGTGTTGTTCTCAACCAAAATCTGGTCCACATGTTTGTTGGTGATAACTTGACCACCTGCTTGTTCGATTATCGATATAAAAGCTTTAACAAGCTCGTAGCTTCCCCCTTGTACTACAGGCATACCACCTGCCGTAACAGCACAGAAGGTGAGCTTGCCGATTAAGGCGGAGCTGGCTTCGTCGGGGCCTAAGCCGCTATGCAATACCCAAGGCGCAATGAGGGCCCGCGTTAGATCGTGATTTAATTCGCGTTCGGACCAACGTCTGAAGTTTTCTAGGGCATGACTAGCAAATGCCATCATGCCATCTACACCACGTTGGCGCCACGAGCTAAACAGCAGCTTTGTAGTTTCCCAGCTATAAGGAGCGCCGCCCATTAAACCAAAGACCAAAGCGGCATCGTTCCCAAAGAGCTGTGAGGCCGCCGCACTGATAGCATCCCCATCGTGAGGAGCCAGGTGATTGAGTCGTTGCACCGTGTCGGCCATGTCTTGACGTAAGGCTACGCCCGCCCCGTTGGGGATGGCTAAACCAGTTGTATAAGGGCTGCTTACAAACTGCACGCCAGCCGTGGCTAGAGGGTCTTTTAGCTCGGCATAGGTGGCACTACCTACAAAAAGCGGGTACCAGCTTGAGAACACATCGTGTGTGAACCCAGGGAAAAGGACCTCGGTGCGTATGCACCCGCCTGCAATAGGATTTCGTTCTAATACAGTCACGCTTAAGCCGCGATTGGCCAGCAAAGCGGCACAGCTTAATGAGTTAATGCCGCTGCCTATAATCACTACATCGCTGCGATGCTGCATGGTGTCTCCTGAGGTGATTAGTCGCCCAGTCGTGTAAATTTGCCGCGATGGAATACGGCGGGTTCGTGCTCGGTGATGGCGCTGTGGCGCACCACACGCCCAATAAATAACGTGTGATCACCGCCTTCGTGTTGCTTATAGTTTTCACATACAAAGGTAGCCACACAATCATCAAGTAGCGGCACGCCTTCTTCGCCATCAACATGGGAAACCAATGCAAATTTATCCTCTACTTGGGAATTTGCAAAGCCTAACGCGGCCTCAACTTGTTGTTGGCTGATCACATTAATCGCAAAATAATTACACTGCTCAAAAATAGCGAGACTAGGCGAATGATTGACTAGGCTCCACATAATAAGAGGAGGCTCGAGTGATAACGATGAGAATGAGTTGATGGTCAAGCCCACAGGCCGCCCTTCTGGTGTGCGTGTTGTGACGATTGCCACACCTGTGGGAAAGTGGCCTAAGGCGTGTCTAAATGCTCGACTGTCGAACAAATTCAGCGCATTTTCGGTTTCCGTAGTGGCCTGTGTAGACATGAAAAAACTCCTAGGTATTACAAATTAAGCTGTGACGGGCAGGTCAGCAGTGATCTGAATCAGTTTTTCCGCCTCTGCTAGGTTATCCCATGCAGGATAAAGCACAGGCGGATTATCAAACGCGTTCGCAAGGAAATGAGCCAGTTTGGGCTGTTGCGCCGCCCCCGATAATAAAGCAAAGGCTTGAGGAGTAGGAGGCAACAGCATAGAGTTAGTCCATGAGACGACGCGATGGGCATAATTCCAGTACGTTTCAAACGTGGCTTCCATCCATTCGCGGTCAAAACTGCGCTCGCCTCGTGCCAGAATTTGATCTAAATAGACCTGAGCGCATTTGGCCGCATTGTTAGAGCCTTGGCCCGTGATGGGGTCATTGACTACCACCGCATCGCCCATTCCTAAGACAATATTCCCAGAGGGCAAGGTGAGGACAGGTTTGCGCACTGTGGGAGGGAAGCTACCTGCTAGATAACCCTGGGCATCAGTGAGCTCACAATTGCGGGCGCGGTCGGCTTCCCAAGGCAAAAACTCCTCGAGAAAGCTAATGCTACGATCAAAATGGTCTTGGGGGCCTTGAGCATCTTTAAAGCGATCTAAGGGACCATTGGGAATGCCTTCAAACACCATGATATCGCATGGGCCTGATAAGGTTAATGAGGGGAATACAAAATATTCGCCCACACCAGGGATGAAGTTGAAGGAAACCCGTGAGTAATCGGGGGTGGGTTCTAAGCCATGAACATAGGTCAAAGCCAGCGCACGTTGTGGCTTATCGAATGGAGAGCGAGAGGCGTCGCGTTCAAATAAACGCACCACTTCGCCCTTACCTGCAGCAAGAATAGTCAGCTCATGCTCTGTGCTGATGCGTTCAAGTTCGGCGACACCCACATCCTCAAACACAACACGGCCACCCCGTTCGGCAAATTCTTCGATCCACACGGGCATTTTAATGCGTTGATCCGTCGCTTGGGCAATACGGTCTAAGCGGCCACTCCAGTCCACGGCTTTGGTGTCAGGCTGTTCGGGATGGGGCAGGGCAAAGCCAATGCCTTCCACGGGTGGGCACTCGTCTTCCCAGAAATTAATGCCTAGACGGCGCTCTACATCTAAGGCATTCGCAAACATGCATTGACTGGACATCACACGGCCCGCACGAATTTGTTCAGGGGTGCGATTGGTATACAGCGTGACCTCATAGCCTTGGGCTAACAGGCCAAAGGCCACGGGCATGCCCGCTTGGCCGCCACCAATAATTGCAATAGTACGCATAGTCGGTTTCCTTAACTAATAAAAGTGGGCTTATTCGGCTAACTGAGGAATGGCTGGAACGGCCTGTTCAGGACCCATGGCAGAGTAGCCGCCATCAACGGCATAGTCGGCACCGGTCACAAAACTCGCCGCATCCGACAACAAGAAAGCAACCACTTCGCCCACTTCAGACGGGTTGCCTACCCGTTTTAAAAGATGGAAAGGAGCAGCGACTTGATCCGTTTTAGGGCGGTTACCTCCAGTAAGTTCGTCCATGACCTTGGACCAAGTCCAGCCTGGCGATACGGAATTTACCCGAATGCGGTCTGCAGCCCAATCCATGGCTAAGCTGCGTGTCACCTGCACTAAGGCGGCTTTGGAAGCGGGGTAAAGCCAACGTCCTGTCTGAGCCACCGAAGAGGAGATAGACGTGAAATTAACGATGGCGCCGCCCTCTTGTTGCTGTAGGTAGGGGTACACCGCTTTGCTCATTTGTACGGTGCTGACCACATTGACATTGAGGGCGGTGAGCCAGTCATCGCGACTGGAAACCATGCCCTCATCCAAATACGAGCAGGCCAAATTAACTAAGCCGTCAATACGACCGAAATGGGCGTGTACCGCTTTAGTGGCTGCCGTGATGGCGTTATCATCGGTAATGTCCACTTCCCAAAAGCGTGCGTGTTCTGGTTGGCCGCCTACAGCAGCCTGGCCCCCGGCTACATCAATATCAAATACCGCAACGCGTGCACCATAACTGCGTAGTGTTGCCACCACGCCGGCACCGATATGGGTGGCTCCCCCTGTCACAATAATGACTTTGTTTTCTAAGCCTTTCATAGTTTGCTCCATCGCATTGATTTATTATTTAGTTGTCAATGGTTTGGATAGTAGAGGGGCAGCTCAGGCAGAGCTATCCAGCTTTGGCTAGGGGTATCCGTTTAGCGCAAGGAATTGATATTTCTAGGGAAAACACTCATCTAAGAAGGGCCGATTAGGCCATGAGTGGTAGAGAATGCAGGCGTTCTGAGGAAAAGCCCCAAACGCCTGCCCAGCCAGAGGCGTAATTAAGGCTGGCTTAGTTCTTTGATTTGAGCACGGTAGTAATCCAGAGCCGCTTGACCATCGATTTTTTTCTTTTCCGCTGCTTTAATCCAGTCTTGTTCGATAAAAGCGAGGTCGGCTTTGAGTTTTTCGAGCTCAGCGCCCTCGACATGGTAGGTTTTTAGGCCGGCTTCGGTTAGGTTAGCGATGGCTTTTTGTTCGCCTTCGTTCCATTTTTCACCAAACATGCGCGCAATGTGTTCGCCCGAGATCTTGCTGATAGCAGCGCGGTCGGCTTCGCTGATGGCGTTCCATTTGCGCTCATTCATGAACAAGAACTGACTGCTTTTACCAAAACCACCGGGTACCGCCACAGCACTTTTGATGAGTTTATCTAGCTTAAAGTTTTCGATTTGGTCGTATTGGAAGTACAACCCATCGATAACGCCACGAGACAGCATTTCGTAGCTTTCAGAGGCGGGAGCGTTAACGGTCACAATGCCCATGGCTTTACCGATATTATCGAATAGGGGGCTAGGTGAACGCAGTTTAAGACCATTTAATTGGTCTAATCCTGTAATTTCTTCTTTATTGGTAAAGATGACGGTAGCAGGACTTGTCCAGACACCCATCAGTTTCACACCACGATGTTCATCCGCGTCCATCATGAATTTTTCGTAGGTGCGCCAGTAGGCCACCGAGTTTACGCCCCCATCTTCGGTAGTAAATGGAAGCTCAGCAAACTCAATTAATGGAAAACGGCTAGCCGTATAGCTATGCACCGACATACCCATGTCCGCCACGCCATTACGTACCAAGTCTAGATGGGCTTGCGGTTTGCCCAGAGGGTTAATGAATTCGACCTTTACTCGACCTTCAGTTACCTCGTTAACTTGCGCAGCCCAAGGCTCTAGCATTTCTTTCACAATGTAGTGCGCCGGGGGCAACCAGTTTGAAAAACGAATGGTTTGTGTTTCTGCTTGAGCACTGCTGAAAGGCAGCATAGCAGCCAGGCTTAGGCCTAAACAGGCACTTAAACGCTTTAAAATTTGCATAGGATGTCTCCAATAGGAAGTAGGTAAAACCGTTTTTATAGTTAGAACGAGGTCAAATAAAACAAGCAAAGAAAGGGGTCACATGCTGTTGGGTATTACCATGACTATCCATGGCACCAGCACCAAGACAGCAAGTCGAATGATGTCGGTAATGACGAACGGCGTTACGCCATAAATGACCGTACGTAAAGGAATATCCGGCATGACATTTTTAATCATAAAAATATTCAAACCCAATGGTGGAGTGATCAGGCTAATTTCAGCTGCGACCACCACAATAATGCCAAACCAGACCAGATCAAACCCCATGGAAGCCACAATGGGGTAAAAAATAGGTACTGTTAGCATCACCATGGACATGGTTTCTAGAAAGCAGCCTAATACTAAGTAAATCAGGCAGATCATGAAAATCACCATCAAAGGTGACATATCAAGCGTCTTAATAAAATCCAGTAGCTGATTCGGTAAGCCGGCGACGGTTAAAAAGTTGGTGAAAATAAGGGCGCCAATCACTAATGCAAACATCACCGCTGTGGTCTGAGCGGCCTCGACCAGCACGGTAAGATACACTTTAGGCTGCCAACCGCGTCGCTTTAAGGTAATAAGAAACGTACAAAACGCCCCAATCCCAGCGGCTTCGGTGGGGGTAAAGACGCCACCGTAAATGCCCCCCATAATCACCACAAACAGGACGGTAATAGCAAAGACGCCCTTTGTGGCATGTAGACGTTGCGCCCATGAGCTTTTAACACCAGGTTGGCCCAGTTTAGGGTTAAAAGTGGTTAGGATAAGGACTGTGGCCAAATACATCAAAATAGCCAAAAAGCCTGGCAAAAACCCAGCAGCAAAGAGCTTGCCAATATCGGTTTCAGTCAAAATGCCGTAGACTACCATAATGACGCTAGGCGGGATCAAAATACCCAAGGTACCGCCAGCGGCAATGCTACCGGTGGCGAGGCGATCGTCGTAGTTGTATTTGCGCATTGATGGCATAGCCACCCGGCTCATAGCGGCAGTAGTCGCCATACTAGACCCTGACAGCGCACTAAATGAGCCACAGGCTAGAATGGTCGCCATGGCGAGCCCGCCCCGTAAATGCCCAATAAACGCATTAGCAGCGGTGTAGAGGTCGCGCGATAAGCCAGAGGCATTGACCAAGTTCCCCATCAAAATGAATAACGGTAGAACGGTAAAACTGTAGCTCATCCCCGTGTCGTAAGCGGTTTGAGCCGCCATAGTAAAGGCGGCCTCTAGGCCAGTGTAAAAACTAAAACCGATCACACCGATTAGCAGCATGCCCCAAGCAATAGGTAGGCCCACAAAAAGACAGGCTAATAATGCGATTAAGCCAAGTAAAGAAACAAACATAATGCGTCAACCGTAGTGGGTTAGGGGTGTGCCGAGGTGGGTAAAAATACATGGACTAAGGCCGCTGCAGCAGAAATCGCAGTAAAAATGGCAATAGCATAAGCAAAGGGGGCGAGGGGTAAGCTTAAGGCGTTGCTCATGTCACCATAACTGGCGAGCTGCGTGCCGTGTTGCCATAAAAAGTAGCTGAGCACCGCTAAACAGACCGCAGACACTAAAGAAAGGGTTTTTTCTTGGAGCCGTTTCAGGGTAGGACTGAGGGCGCTGCCTAAAGCGGTGACGGCTAAATGCTGTTGATGCCATGTCACCCTTGGCAACGCAGCAAAAACTAAAATACCGAGCAAAAGCTCGTTACTTTCATAGGCACCATGCACAGGAGCATGTAATACATAGCGTCCCACCACGTCTACCGTGGTGATCACCGTCATTAACACAAGAAGGGTGGCACATAGGGCATCAAGCAGAGTCTCGACAAGGCGTATGAGGCCACCTTGGGAGCGTTTTAACTGCATACCGATTAAGTCGTTGTCCATGTGGTCTCCGTACGAGGACATCAGGGTTGTTTTTATGATAAAGAAGGCGTGTACTTACACGCCTTTTCATTGAGATGTTTTGTTTTAAATAGTTTAAGACTTAATAAATTCAAGTGAATAGAAAAAAACCCTTAAATCGCTTAGATTTTTAATGTACCAATGCTGGCACCGCCGCATACATACAGGGTTTGCCCAGTAACAAAGCTATTGTCTGGATCAGCAAAAAAATGGACAGCACGCCGGATGTCATCGACTCGACCTAAGCGTTTCACGGGGATAGCTTGGGCCAGTTGTTGTTCGCGTTCACTGCCGGCGTCCACGACGTCATGGAACATGGGGGTTTGAATCGGACCGGGCGCGACCACGTTCACGGTGATGCCTTGGTCAGCGAGCTCTAGCGCCCACGTGCGTGCCATGCCTATCATGCCAGCTTTGGTGGCGGAGTAAGCGCTGCGGGTTTCTAGCCCCAATGCGCCGCGAGAGGACATAAACACCACACGCCCAAATTGACGACTACGCATGTGTGGCACGAAGGCTTGCATCAGTTGAATCGCCGCGCCTAAGTGGATTTGCGTGAGCCCTTGGAGCTCGCTAAGACTGACGTCTTCGAGCAAGTTAGGCCAAATCACCCCAGCATTATGAATGAAGTGAGTCACCTGATGATGGGCCGCAATGGTAGTGGCAGCGGCGGCAGTAGCGGCCTCGTCTAATAAGTCCACTTGCATTTGCACAAGGCGTTCGTGTTCCCAATCTAGGGTTTTACGAGCCAGAGAAATGACGGTATAACCCGCCTCAATGTAATGGTGACAGAGATCAGCACCAATGCCAGTGCTGCCGCCAGTAATGACAACGGTATAGTCAGTTTGCATAATTATCCTTGATGGAGAGACGGTGCATAAGCCACCAGCACACCCACGTTTGCGGCGTCAAGTTCTAAACGCAGTTGGGTCGGGTCGCCGGTTTGCAACGCGTCTTTTAAATGAGCAATCACAACGGGGCCACAGTCCAAATGCACGGTACCAATACGCCAAGGTAGTTGGTCTTGAAAGTACGGCTCATTGCTATGATGCAACGTACTGGAAGCCACCACTACACCGTGGTTAGCAACGGTTTGCCACGGCAAGTCATCGTGCAAGCAGTGCCCACACACATCACGCGGAGGGTACTGCACCGTGTGGCAGGCTGAGCAGACTTGCAGAGCAAAGTCGCCGGCCTGAGCGGCTTGGGTTAGACCAGCGGCGGCAGGGCTACGGGCGTGGGGAGGAAGTGAGGAACTCATGCTTGACCTCGTTTTAGAATCGTGGCGGCTGTGCAAATACCGCGGTCGTAATTAATCATGCCAAAGCCGGACACCATACCGATGGTGGCATTTGGCACTTGGGTGTCAGCCGCGCTTAGCGTGAGCTGACGTAAGGCTTGAACTAAGCCCAAATAACCGCCAGCAGCTCCGGCTTGCCCCACAGAAAGCTGCCCTCCCGAGGTATTAAAGGGAAAACTGCCCTCGATGGTAAAACTGTGATCGCGGACAAACTGTGGGCCTTCGCCTTTTTTACAAAAACCTAAGTCCTCAAACTGCATGACATTAATCACCGGATAATCGTCATAGGTTTCTAAAAAATCAATATGTTCGGGCCGTACGTGGGCCATATCGTAGAGTTCGTCGATATCCATGGCCCAGCCACCTCGATATTGCACCGGGTCATCCACAAATGCATTATGACGCTCGATAGTGGATAAGATTTCCACATAAGGTAGCTGTAGGGTTTGAGCCTGTTCGCGTCGCATCACCAAATACCCCTCGGCACCGGCACAAGGCATCACACAATCAAACAGGTGGATCGGCTCGGCAATAGGCCGTGCCTCAAGGTATTGTTCTAGGGTTAAGGGCTTTTTCATCAGCGCATGCGGATTACGCAAGGCATTGTCACGCTGAGCCACGCACAGTTTGCCAAAATCAGCACGGGTGGCTCCGTAGTGCTGCATGTAATAGTCCGTCAGTAGAGCAAAACTCCCATTAGGGCCAGCAGCGCCATACGGGTACACGGCGTCTTGGGAAAACCGTGAAAAACCACTTACGGTATTTTTAAATGAATTGCGGTGATTGGTATCGCCTGCCAAACACGCTACAACGTTGGCGTCACCGCATTGCACGGCACGGGCGGCACGACGTAAGGCCACAATGCCGCTGGCGCCTCCCATTGGGATATGTTCTAAAAACCGTGGGCTCATTTGAAAGTGCTGCATCACACCCACGGCCGTGTCAGATCCTAAGGTAAAGCTCGACACACACACGCCATCGACGTCCTGCTTTGAGAGACCGCTTTGTTGTAATAGCTGCTTTAATGCGGTGCCAAGCCATTGGTGTGCGCTTTTTTCAGAAAAACGCTCGTAAGCCACCGTGACAGGGCACACAAGCACCACATCGGTATAGGGGATACGCTTCATGCGATTTCCTGTCTTTTCTTTAATGCATTGGTATTAATGCACTCAGGGTGCTCAACCAGCTCTAGGGCAAGCGTTTTGAGTTCACCACGTTGGATCTTATTGGTAGACGTTAAGGGCAAGTTTTCAATGAACATCACGTAGCCCGGCACTTTAAAATAAGCCAACTGGGTCAGGCCCCAAGTAACAATATCATGAGCCAGCTGTTGTTTTTGCTCGAAGCTAACCGGCGTTTGATGAGGCACAATAAGAGCCATCACTTCGTCACCACGGATGGCGTCTGGCACGGCAGCTACCGCAATGGAACGAATGGCGGGGTGCTGTTGCATTACGTTTTCTACCTCAACGGCAGCAATGTTTTCACCGCTACGGCGAATCACATTGCGTTTGCGGTCAATAAAATGCAAATAGCCGTTCGCATCGCGCTGTACGATGTCGCCAGTGTGAAACCAGCCATCAGCCCAGGCTTCGTCAGTGGCGGGCTGGTCTTTCCAATAGCCAGCAAAAAAACCGCGGCGTGGATTCGGGCCAGCGTGGCGTACTAATAGCTCGCCGCTTTCCCCGGGGCCTACGTCTTGGCCGGCATCGTCTACCAAACGAATAGCTACGTCTGGGCTTTCTTTACCAAAGCAGTTCGTGCCAATAAAACGCGGTTCTGTGTTGGCAATGACACAGGCTCCCGAGCCAGTTTCGGTCATGGCCCACGCTTCGAGTAGTGGGAAACCAAAGCGTTGCTCGAAAGGCTGATGCAGGCTGCCATCTACCCCTGCGCCAAAACCAAAGCGCACGCTATGCTCTAGGTCAGCAGAGCTGGCTTCAAGTTTCATTAAAATCGCAGGCATCACCCCTAGATAATGCACCACGGTTGCTTGGGAAAGGCGTACTGAATCCCACCATGTGCGAGGGTGGAAGCGATCTAACACGATTAAACAGCCGCCTGTTTTGATCATAGCCATGGCGGAAAAAGCCAATGCATTCATATGAAACAAGGGCAGCGGCGTGAGCATGCGCTCGGTGCCCTCGTGCAATATGGCTAGGCCGCCAATGCTAGCGTACCAATCGCCGGCATCATGAAAGTATTCATTCGGTAGCATGCAGCCTTTAGGGCGTCCAGTGGTGCCAGAGGTATACATCAGGGCGCATTCTGTTGCCAAGCTAAGCGTCTGCCCCGCACAGCGTGGTGCTTGGCTTGCTAGTGGTGGGGTTTGGTCGGGCGTGATTAACGCCAGGGGTTGCTGTGCCTGAGCGGCCGCTGCGGCCAAGTCCGCATGGCGATTTGGTGTTGCCACGGCCAATAGCATCTCAGAATGCCCAATGAGGTATTCAAGCTCTGCTGCCCGTAGGTCGGGGTTGATTGGAACAATGGAGACGCCCAGACGATTAAGTGCGAGCCAATGCAAGAAAAACACAGGGCGGTTTTCTAATAGCATGCCGACACGATGACCATGCCCATACCCGGCTTGCTCGTATAAGGCAGACAAGCGGTCTATTTCGAGCAACGCTTGGGCATAGCTAAGCGTGGTGGCTTCAATGCCGTAGACGGCAGCCGTTTCTGGCAACACCATCATAAAGTCATGGGTAGGCCAGCGTGTGGCGGTCTGTTTGAAGGCACTGTAAATCGTTGAACCCATCTAAATCTCCTACATGAACAGCTGAATATTGCCTAAAGGGGCATCGCAATTAAGTAGATCCACACGCTTTAAGCGCTGGCGTAATTGCCCGTTTTCTACGACTAGATGATGGGTGCTCCAGCCCACATACATGGTTTGTTTATCACCTCGGGTTTCTGTGTAATGAAAGGCGGTGCGAACCTGATGCTCTGAGGCATTTGCATCAAAGTTGATAACATGCGGCTGTTGCAGTAAGTGATGGCAACGACTTTTGGGCTGTTGAGAAAAAGTACGTTGACCTGCTAAACGCTCGATACGTACTTGTAGCAATAGCTTGTCCTCGTACATTAAAGAGGCCTCAAGGATGGGGTCCGTTTGATTATGTGTCAGCGGCATCCAGTAGTAACCGTCTTCAGTAAAAAGAGCTAACCACTGTTCAAAATCAAGCTCATCAAGAAGACGTGCCTCGTGGTAAACAAAGTCAACGAGGTCTTGTGCAGTAATGGCAGTCATAATGAATCCTGTATAGACAAAGGGTGGCCCTAGGCCTCGATACTCATGTATTTCAACCAAGCCCGGAATTGAGCACGCATCTGCATCTCACTGGTGCCATTTACCACGACATTTTTTTGGTCTTTTTCGGCAGGGTCATAAAGGCGACCGACATTCATCCAATCGCGACCACGACTATGCAAGGCTTCTTGGGCGCGCTCGTACATTTCTAAATCGTCGTGCCCCACGACAGAGGTGGGCGCGTTAATCAGACGGTTGTACATCAGCGTGCGCTCTAAGAGTTTGTCTGGCGCACCGACTAAGCGGAAAGTCCATGATTCCACTAAGGTTTTATCGGCGGCAATGGGTTTGAATAAACGCAGAGTTTGAATCGGCCCTTTGATCATGATGTTAGGGAAGTAGACCGTGTTGTGGCGCACATCACCGAGAATTTCTTTGGTGCGTTCCTCGCCATAGGCGGCGACCATTTGATCCCAGTAGCCATCAATATCGGAGTATTCCGCATGAATGGAGTCCGAGACGCCCGTATGACCGTGGCCATTTTCCCAAACACGAATGCCCATGTTTTCAAAAAACTCGTAGGGCGACATAAAAGGAGCGAAAAGCTCGACGGCCATGGGCTTAGGTGTGCCCTCGGGCGCATCTTCCCATACTTTAATGGCGGTGCCGGCTGAGGACTCGTGTGCCACCATGGGGTGACAGGTGTCGGTTTGGTTATCTACCAGCATTTTCCAGTTGCAGTGATGCATGTAGCGCATGACACCACCGGCGACTTCCAGCTTGCCTTCGGGAGAGCGGTCTACCATGTTGTCGATAGTGCTTAGCGATTCACCGAAAAAATCGCTAAAGCTTTCCCCTTCGGGGCTGAGACGACAAAATACAAAATCGCGATAGACTTCCACATTTTCTACCGGAGCCATGCCTTGGCTGGCTTCAGAGCATTCAAAACCGGTGTCTTCGTAGCCTTTTTTCAGTGGAATAGCTAAAAGACGCCCATCGGTACGGAAAGTCCAGGCATGATAGGGACAACGGAAAAACTTACCTGTATTGCCACAGGTTTCCCCCGCTACTTTCACGCCTTTATGGGGGCAGCGATTATAAAGGACTTTAATACTGTTGTCGGTATGGCGCACCATAATGACAGCTTCGGTGCCTATGGTGGTGGTGTAGTAGTCGCCCTTATTGGGAATTTGGCTGGCGTGGCCAACGTAAACCCATGTATTAGCAAATAGCTGTTCCATTTCCAGTTGGAACACCTCTTCATCAATATAGAGGTCTTTGTGGATTTCCGTCTCGCGTACTAGTTGGCGCAGAGCCGTGGGGTTATTCCGATAGTGATTCATAATGGCGTCCCTTATTACATATCAAGCACGAGTTTTGGGGATTTAGAGCGGGAGATACAGATTTGAATAACCTTGCCGCTTTGCTTTTCTTTGTCTGTTAAAAAGTAGTCACGGTGGTCAGGGGTGCCTTCGAGCACATCGACCGTACACACGCCACATTCGCCGCGTAAACAGTCGTACATGGGGTCTTCACCGGCTTCCTCTAGGACTTGCACAATGGTTTTGTCGGCAGGGACGGTAAAGCTGAGCCCGGATTGACGTAGTTCTACTTCAAACGGTTGATCGCCTTCCAAAGGGGCCGCGGTAATGAACAGCTCGAAATGAACGTGTTCGCGCTCCCATCCTTTTTCTTTGGCTAACGCGATGACGGCGTCAATCATGCCCTGAGGGCCACATACATACAGAGGTTGATTGGGGGTAAGGGTCTGGAACAGCTGAGTCAGATCAAAGTTATTTTGATCGTTGGTATAGCAAACGAGCTGTGAGTTAAGTAGAGCACCGAGCTCGTCGGCAAAAGCCAGTTGATCTTTGGTGCGTGCGCTGTAATGCAGACTAAACGCACGACCTTGCTGTTGAAGCTGCTGTGCCATGCTAGCAATAGGTGTAATACCAATCCCGCCTGCAATCAGAACCAGTTCAGGTTCGTTGGGCTGCGCGTCGTGCAAGGGAAAATCATTAACAGGGCCTTCTACATGCAGAACATCACCTGTTTGCAGCTGATGCATAAATTGGGAGCCACCTTGGCCGTCTTCTTCAAGACGTATGCCTAAGCGATACTGGTTAGGAGCCTGAGCCCAGTCATAGTCAGAGTCAGTCACGATTAAGGAATAGCAGCGATGATCGTTGAGCTCGGGAATATGGACCTTTACATGTGAACCTGCCGTAAAAGCGGGTAATGCCGCGGCCTTAGGTGCCTCTAGGATTAGCTCACGAATCAATGGGGAAACGAGCTTTGTTTCACGGACGATGAGTTCAAAAGGTTGCATAATTTGCCTCGTGTATGCGTGTAATGAACACAGACTGATCCGTCAACATAGACAAAGCGCTTGAACCCATGAGGGATTATGGGGGTAACGCTCTAGCGGGTCTTCGCCTTGGGATGAAAGTGAGCGCGTTCAGTGTGGTCATCACAAAATAGTTCTTAATATGTGAGTTATTCTATTGATGAATAGTTTAGTAATCAATATATTCCCAGGAATATAATGGAAAACCATTAGGACGAATGCACACGTTATAGGCAAGCCAATAGCAAGAAAAGTTGGATGCGGTTTGGTTTTGATCGACAAAAAAAAGAACCCCTAGTTAGGGGTTCTGTTAAATGACGCGATGTGATTTAGGCGGTGACTAAGGCCAAAACCCGTAAAGGGCTGCCAGAGCCGTCTTCAATTTTTAACGGGGCCGAGAGAATCAGAGCACCCGTAGCCGGTAATTGATCCAGGTTTTTTAAACACTGCAAGCCGTAGCGGTTGGCGCCATGCATTAATGAGTGACACGGATAAGGTAAGGGCCAGGCATAGGACTGACCCGCGTCGGTATTAATGGTTTCCACACCAAAGCCATGCACATCTCTTTCATTAATGAGCCATTCGACGGCTTCTTGAGATGGGCCGGGGGTGTTAGGACCGTTTTCTTTCATGTTGACATAGGCTTCCGCGCTTTGCTCTAAGCGCTTGGACCAATCGGTACGTAACAACACCCAGGAACGCGCAGGAATTTTGCCATGCTTGGCTTCCCACGCTTGGAGAAACTCGGGCGTGAGAATCCAGTTGTCGTCTTGCGCCACTTCTGCACTGGCGTCAATGACGACGGCAGGGCGAATAAAGTGTTCGGCTGGAATCGTATCTACGGTGTTTTCTGCATGCTCACGCCCAGAAATCCAGTGGGCCGGTGCATCAAAGTGCGTACCGGTATGCTCACCACAGGTGAAATTGTTCCAGTACCAACCTGGACCTTGCTCATCGTAATGGCTGATGCGCTGCTTGGAAAAACCGACGGTTTGACCAAATTGCTCGGGCAATTGCAAAGCCGGAAACGACTCGTTAAGTGTGTGGGTAAGGTCAATGACTTTAACTTCTTGGTTGTCTAGGGCTTGGGTAATTAGGTGTAAAACGTTGCTCATGGAGTCTCCTCGTCATGTTAGATGCAGGGAAAGAGGGGCGCGTACATCGCACGCCCTTTATTTTTAGTTAGACGTCAGTGTCACGACCAAAGGTAGGATCTGCGTCGTCGGGGTTGAGCTCATCGGCACAAAACTGATCGTTGGTAAACGTCGCTGCGCTAAGCGCACGGCGATTGACCTTTAAGTCAAACACATCAAATCGGTTGTAGTGACCGGTGATGTCATGCATTTGACGCGGTTGAATACAACGGTTTAGGTCGATGTCGGCATAGGCAATGCCTTCGTCGTCAATTAATGCTTCGCCTACGGTACGACCATCAGGGCCAATCGTGCCAGAAAACGCACTGTTTTTGCGTGCAAGTAGCTCGCGCGCTTCGGGGTGCGTCGCACTCATGAGCTCTACAATTTCTTCGGAAATGGTAGAACAAGACACGACCGTAAAGACTTTGCCCTCAAAACAATGCGCTGCTGCACGTAAACGAATGGCTTCGGCCATGTCGTAGTCTTTAGGGGCTACAGGAAGGGCAATATAGTTAGCGGTGTGGATCATTTCACCCTGAGCTAACAAACTAAACCGCGCCAAGGTGTTGGTGTTTTCACCACAAGCTAAGGAACCCAAGGGGCCAATATTGGTCTTGTGTACCCGCATCGAGGAGGCATCACCGGGCGCCCAAGTTAGCTTTTCTGCCCAGGTAGGCACTAGCTTGCGATGGCGGCCAATAATACGACCCTCGTGGTTAATCGTGACCAGCGTGTTATAGATGGTGGCAAAGCTGTTGGGATTGCGTTCGTTCACACCAATGACCACGTTGACACCACGTTGACGTGCTGTTTGTGCGACTTTTTGAATTTCAGGGCCCGGCACTTCGATGGCGGAAAGCACCAGTTTTTCAAACCAAGGGCTGGCCTCGACTGGGTTCATGACCCAGCTCCAGTAGGGGTACGCTGATACGAATACCTCGGGGAAGGCAACCAGCTGAGCCCCGTTGTCGGCAGCTTCATGAATAAAGCGGCATGCTTTTTCAATGGTGGCGTCGGTGTCTAAAAACACCGGCGCAGTTTGAACCGCGGCCGCTTTGAATTTAGGTAATTCAAGCACGCATTGCTCCTTATTTAGCAGGGGTAACGTCAACGATCGGGTTGCGTAGCGTACCAATGCCTTCGACAGTGGCTTCTACGACATCGCCTGGCCACATCCATTCTTGGGGATCGCGACCTGCGCCTACACCCTCGGGGGTACCGGTGGCAATGATGTCACCTGGTTCTAAGGTAATACCTGCACTGATGTCGGCCACTAACTCGTTCACATTAAATAGCATGTGTTTTGTGTTGGAGCTTTGCTTGGTCACGCCATTCAGTGTGAGGCTGAGGTTAAGGTTATGGGGATCAACGAGCTCGTCGGCGGTGACAATCACGGGACCAAAGGGGGCGTAAGTGTCTTGACCTTTAGAGTAAATCCACTGACCCGCACGACGGCAGTCGCGGGCGCTTACGTCTAGCATGACGCTATAGCCGAAAACGTAGTTGAGGGCGTCCTCTTTTTTCACGCGTTTAGCACGTGTGCCCATAATGACAGCCAATTCGACTTCCCAGTCCATTTGCTGAGTGATATTTTTGTTGTGCTCAATGGCATCATCGGGGCCTACTACAGTGGTAGGAGGCTTAGAGAAGATAACCGGCTGTTTGGGTAGCTCTTTAGAGGTATCTAGAGTGCGGCTGGATTCAGCTACGTGCTCTACGTAGTTCAAACCAATACCGAAGATGTTTTTGCGTGGACGGGGGATAGGTGCGAGTAGCTTCACGTTTGCTACGGGTACGGCTACGCCTAAAGGTAGCTCGTCAGCATACTCTTTCAGAAGTTGGCTGGTGGTTGCAACGGCACCTGGACCCATGTCGATAAAGTCCAACATGTTGTCGGGCAGAGGCTGACCAATAGCAAGACCAAATTCAAATAGATCAACAACGAGGTCGTCGACAAGAGCACCTAAACGAGCTGGAGCAGTCACATCGCTGCGGAAAGTAACAAGACGCATTTTTATCTCCGTTAGTACATGGCGCGCTGTTGCGGCAGCGCGTTAGATTCAGTAGTTATTCAGTAATGATTTGGTGACCATTGTTATCGACAAGCGCTTCTTCGAAATACAAATTAAGCGCGCGCATCACAGGCAGGTCATGGAATGAGAACAAGCAAGCGTCTTCGCTGCTAGAACCGTTGACGTGCTCGTGGAACATCCATGAGGGCACGCAGAAAATATCTCGCTCGCGCCAATCAAAGCGTTTGCCATTGATGATGGAGTAGCCTTCGCCCTTGGCCACTTGGTACATAATGCTACCTGTGTGACGGTGGGCTTTAGTGTGCTCGCCAGGACGCAGCATTTGCATGCTAGCCCCAATGGTGGCCATGACTGGTCCGCCGGTTAAGGGGTTGGTGTAGTCCATGATAATGCCATCAAACGGGCTGCCATCAGTGACTTTAGAGTAACGCAACAGGGCTTCGTAGGTAGGTTCCCACTCGTATTTCAAAAGCGGTGAGTAGGGCTTCTGCCAGTCGTGCAAGGTAGGCTTTAACCCCGGCCCGCCCCAGATATGGGACGCGTCATTGACGGGGTAGGTCACTGCCTGCGATAGATCTGGGTGCACGGCATAAAAACCGGCCTCCATGGCGTTTACCAAGGGAATATCCAAACCGTCTTGCCAAATGCAGGTGCTGCCTTCGGCGCTAACGCCATGTTCGTGCCATGCCCCATTGGGAGTCAATACAAAGTCATTGGCACCCAAGGTCATTTTATGGCCGTCGACCACAGTGTAAGCACCAGAGCCTTCCATAATGAAGCGCAAGGCAGAAGAAGAGTGAGAGTGGGCGGAAGCGGCCTCGCCAGGATGCATCACTTGTAAGCCCGAGTACAACCAGCCCACTGCGGCAGACACATCCTGACGGCCTGGGTTGTTTAAATAAATAACGCGACGACCTGCTTGTTCAGGGGTGACTAAATCGACGGAACGCAGTACGTAGTCACGTAAATCTCTGTAGCGCCATAGCACAGGCACTGACTGGGATTTGGGCTCCCACGGTTCAATTTTGTTGGCAACGTTCCATAACGCGCCGGCCTCAAATTGCTCGAGGTCTTTGTAATACTGCACCAGTTCGGGCGTATCGGTTACGTTAGCGCGGCCGATCACGTCTTCTTTATAGATGTCATAACGATCTTGAGTCATTACTTGTCTCCTTAGCCTTGTAATACAGGGCGATTTTCTTGTCTTTCGAGCCAGTCTTGACCCCATTGATATTGTGCTGGCCACTGGATGTCGTGATAGCCGAGCTTAGCAGCCTCGTGTAAGGGCCAGTTGGGGTTGGCTAAAAAGGCGCGGGATAACGCACACAAATCGGCGCGTCCTGCTGCAATAATACTGTTGGCATGGTCGGCCTCTAAGATAGCACCGACAGCCATACTTGCTATACCCACTTCGTTGCGAACGCGGTCTGCAAACGGGGTCTGATACATACGACCATAAATGGGTTTTTGTTCGCTGACAACTTCACCGCTAGAGACGTCCACGACATCAGCACCGGCCGCTTTAAAGCAGCGTGCAATCTCTACTGCCTCGTCGACGCTCGTGCCGCCTTCGGCCCAATCCGTAGCAGAAATACGCACAAACAACGGTTTGTGAGCTGGCCACACGGCCCGCATGGCGTTAAAGACCTCAAGGGGGTAAGCCAAACGGTTGCTTAGGCTACCGCCGTACTCATCACTACGCTGATTCGTTAAGGGAGAAATAAAGCTCGATAACAAATAACCATGCGCTGCTTGGAGCTCTAGGCAGTCAAAACCGGCGGCATCCGCCCGTTGAGTGGCCGCCACAAAAGCATCGCGAATGGTATCCATTTGGGCGCGCGTGATTTCAGTAGGACAAGCGCTGTTAGCGTCGTACGGTAAGGCCGAAGCAGACACCAGATCCCAATTGCCACTGGCTAAGGGTCGATTGGCTTGTTCCCAACCGACTTGGGTGGAACCTCTACGACCGGCGTGGCCCAGTTGAATTCCCGCTAAGGCTTGACCTGAGTGAATCGCCTTGACCACGTCAGACCACGCTGTGGTATGGTCGTCATTCCACAAGCCGGCGCAGCCTGGGGTAACACGCCCGTCGGGGGTCACCGCGGTCATCTCCGCCATCACTAACGCCGCTCCGCCCAAGGCGCGCGCGCCATAATGCACTTCATGGAAATCATTAACTACGCCATCTTT
Organism: Paenalcaligenes hominis; assembly: GCF_011927625.1. Classification (GTDB taxonomy): domain Bacteria; phylum Pseudomonadota; class Gammaproteobacteria; order Burkholderiales; family Burkholderiaceae_B; genus Paenalcaligenes; species Paenalcaligenes hominis. The sequence goes on along the minus strand of NZ_JAATIZ010000002.1, from coordinate 559,733 downwards.
AGCGCTGTAAGTTAAAGTCGGTGAAAACACAATGCGATTTTTCAGTGTCAGATCACGCAGTTTAAAGGGCGTGAACATAGGGGGCGGTGGGGTTTGATCCGCGCCGAGCTGCATACCGGCTTGGGTAGCAAACCAACGCTCAAATTCGGTAATGCCTGCGGGGTCGCGCAAACGCAAGTTTTCATGAGAAATGCGTTGGGAGCGAGTCAGCATGGAATAGGTGAACTGCTCGGGCGCCATATTGGCATACCGTGCCACGTTTTCAAACCATTCCGTGGAGTTGCGCGCTGCATTTTGAATACGTAATACATCAATGCTGCGTTCTGCACTGTACTGTTCTAGCGCCTGCTCTAAGGACTCGTCTTGCTTGAGGTGATTGGCTAAGGTGATTGCGTCTTCAAGAGCGAGCTTGGTGCCAGAGCCAATGGAAAAGTGTGCAGTATGGGCGGCGTCACCCATCAAAACAAAGGGCACATTCTTGCCATCTATGTTTTCCCAATGCACCCAGTTGTTGCAGATGACGCGGGGGAAACGAATCCAAATGGCTGAACCACGTAAATGCGTGGCGTTACTGACTAATGGGTTGCCATCTAGGTAGGGGGCAAAGAGGTCTTCGCAGTATTTAATACCTTCCTCTTGGCTCATGTTTTCAATGCCGGCCTTGGCCCAGGTTTCATGCGGGGTTTCAACAATAAAGGTCGACATGCCGTCCTCAAAGCGATAAGCATGCGCTTGAAACCAGCCGTGTTCGTTTTCTACAAAAATGAAATTAAACGCATCAAAGACCTTTTTAGTCCCTAGCCATACAAAGCGACAGTGACGCTCGTCAATATCGGGTTTGAAGCTTTCGGGGTGTTTGTTGCGAATGCGACTGTTAATACCATCGGAGGCAATCACAAGATCGGCTTGATAGCGGCGAGCTATGTCTTGTTCGTCTTCCACATTGGTTTCAAAGACGAGCTCAACGCCCACTTCTTCGCAACGTGCTTGCAAAATGTTCAGTAGCTTTTTACGACCAATGCCAATAAAACCATGGCCTTTGCTGCGAATAGCGCGCCCTTTGAAATGGGTTTCAATATCGTCCCAATGGTTGAATGCATCGCCAATGGTTTGCGCTGAAACCGGATCGGCTTCACGCAAGTTTTCCATCGTGGCATCAGAGAACACCACGCCCCAACCAAAGGTGTCATAAGGGCGATTGCGCTCTACCACCACAATGTGGTTATCAGGATTTTGTAATTTCATCAGCAAGCCAAAATACAGACCTGCTGGGCCTCCACCTATACATACGATTTTCATAACTGTTCCGTATGGTTATGACACTTAGCTAATCAAATTCAGCTAAGTATATTTATTAATAAATAGTATACAGGTAAACTAATTGCGTAAATAAAAACCACAAAAAATATACCTGTTCTCCTGAATTAAGCCTGACATGAGTCCGCAGTTGCGGCGACCTGAGGTAGCAAGAAAGCTTGCATAGGCTCGCGTAAAAACTCGGGCACAGGGGCGGCTTGGTGGGTGATAAGGGAGGTCGTCACAATGACTTGGTTGACCTCCATGCGCAATACACCGTCATGACCAACACACTGCAAATGCAAATGCAATGAACGACTGCCAATTTTTTTAACGCCTAGGCTTAGGGTGACATCGTCGCCCATTTGGCTAATAGAACGAAAGTTGGCCTCTAGGTGCACAGTAGGCATGCCGATTTTGTGTTTAGCAATTAAGCCATTAAACCCACCAGGAATCATCGTATCGACCCACTGTTCCATTAGGTTGTTAAACATAACGAAATACTGAGGGTAGAACACAATGCCTGCTGGATCGCACTCAGAAAACCGAATGCGATGTTCTTTGGTATACAGCTTTGATCCCATGCTTGTCCCTTCGTAACAAGATGTGCGTGTCGCACTGTGAGTTAATCAAGGTTTGGGTTAAACAGACGGGATGCGCAAACCCAAACCAAAGCTTTATCATGAATTAGAGGGTGTCTTATTTGATTAAAGACAATAAATGCACACGTAACTGCGCCAGTTGCTGATGGATGTGTTCAACGGCATCGTGGTCCAGACCTTCGAAGAGCTCGGTAACCCATTGATTGTGCTGTTTCGCCATTTGCTCAAAGGTGCTTTTACCCTTTGGGGTAAGTCGCAATAACCAAGCCCGCCTGTCGGTAGGGCTGCTTTCGCGAGACACCAGCCCCTCGCGAGCGAGCTCATCGGTCAGACCGGTAACGTTGCCGCCTGTGACCATTAAATAGCGAGATAACTCACCCATTTTTAAGCCATCTGGATAGCGGTAGAGCTGAGCCATGTAGTCAAAGCGCGCTAAAGAGATGTCGAAGTTGACGCGTAAGCGACGACGAATTTCATCTTCTATTTGTTTGGTGCATGTCATGAGACGTAGCCACAAACGTAGACTAGCCGGGTCTTTAGGCCCTAAGCGGCCTTCGTAGCCACTGTCGTGATTTTGTTCTAAGACCTCGTCGTAGTGCGCTGCATTTTGCTTCATGGTTAAGTGTTCCTCTGCATCAACAGGCCATGTGGGCGATCTGTGACGGTTAACTGTAGTGACGGAATCATTCCGTTTCGCTGATCAATGCTGAAAGTTTAAAAAGTATTCTACTATAAATAGTTTAGTAGTGAAGCAATTAAACCCCTATCGTTAACCATAAGAAATCGCCTTTTGCTTAGATTAATGCATAAGCATTCAGCTGCTTCTCTAAGGCTTTGCCGTGCTCATCAGCCAATGCCGCATCACGTAAGGTTTCTAAGATTTGAGGTGAAACCCGGCTTTGATGCTGGTCTAGGGCCGTCATGACGGTGTGGAAGTTTTTCAGCCCACGTAAGTGCGTGTCGCCATAGCCTTTCACTAAACGCTGGGTACGTGCAATTTCGAGTGCTAACGCGGGGTGAGCAGTGGCATGCTGTTCAATGCGCTGTAACCACTGGCTGATACGCTCTTGTTCTACTTGGTATCGCAGCGATTTACGACGCCAGCGTCGTAGGCCGCCCAAGGTATTTAAAAGCAGAAACCCACGTAAGGAACTGGTCTGTATGACCCGGCCTTCTTGGGTGAACTTGCGCAGCAGCTTATGTCCCCACGATTTTGAGTTAAGTAGCCAACGACCTAGACGCACATTAGGAATAATTTCGCTAATCTCCTCGACACGAGGATGCATGTATTCATTGATGGTGAGGATTTGACCCTCATTCAAGCGGACTTCCTTTTGCACCCGCTCAAAGCGACTGGCTCGGGTTTTTAGTTCGGCTACGCGCACCGCGTCTTCAAATGACATCCACAAGGCCAAATAGCGCGCCGTTTCTTGCATGAGCTTGTGATCATCGGCATGGGCTTTTTGTTGGACGCTAAGAAGGCGGTCGACGTAGAGCTCGGCGTAGGCGATATCTTGGAAATCAATTAAACGTCGTACCCCTTCGGCCACAAAGGGCTGTACGGTTGGGGCAAAGTGCTGGCGTACTCGATCAATCAACGCCGCGACTTGAGGGTGTTTGGGCTGAATCGTCGCCATATTAGGCAAGGCATTGTCTTCGACGCTATCGGCTTGGTCACGATTACCTACATGCGCATAGGCGTTGCCAAAAGCACGTAGGCTGGGCTTTACCCCTACACCACCTCGCTCGATGGTTTGCTCGAACTGTTCGCGGCTAAAAGGCAAAACGCCCGATGCCGAGAGCGAGCCAAATAGGACCGCACTAATCACACTACCCGAGTCTTCTGCCACCTGAGCCATGTCAAAATGGATAAATTGTTTTGCCGCTGCACGGGTGTGATGGATGAGGCTATCGCTATCGACACGCCCATCACCCATCGCCATCTTTTCAGCAATAGAGTAGACACGGTGGGTAGAGGTGATCAGAGTGGTGCGATCTGGGGTGACTAGACCACGCTGAACCGCACGGCCGGCCTCCATAAGCTCGGAAGCTAAGACCACATCGACATCACCCGGCATCGGCATCAGCGCCAAGACGGGAGCCTTTTGGGTATTGGCCAAACTTTTAGGGAAAAGCTCTACATAGTAAATAGTAGCGCCCGTGCGTTGCGCGACACCCGGCACGGACGTGGTTTGCGCAATATAGCCATTGTTTTCCCCTAGGCTAACAATCCAGTTGGCGAGTACGCCCCCGCCTTCGCCACCCATGGCGAGAATAGCAATTTTGATGGGTTTAACTTGCATGATGCATCCTTTAGCGATTTAAAAAGCGTATTGGTCGCGCTTAGCGGCACTACGGCGCTGGAACCAGCTGATAATACGGCGACGCCATTTCTCTCGGAAGGAATCCATAGAGGTGGGATTGCTGATAATCTGCGCTCTGTAAAAAGACGGACATAAGATGGCGGCATGCGAGACTTCCCCACAGAGCCCACAGCCTACACAGCTATTCATTACTGTTGCCACGGGATCGGTACGTAAAGGATCGGGGTTAGGGCGAATAGACAAAGAAGGACAACCCGATAAACGAATACAAGAGTGATCGCCAGTACAGGTATCGGGATCCACACCAAAACGCTCACGTACGACGCGCTCACCGGCTGCCACCGCTTTGCGGACTTGGCCGCGCTCGCGACGTTGACGGTTCAACATACATTCACTTTGGGCAATCACTACCTTGGGGCCTTTAACCGAAGTGGTTAGGGCTTCTCGGAGTGTGTTGGTCATGGCTTTAAGGTCGTAGGTGCGTTTCACCGTTTGCAACCAATTGACCCCCACCCCACGAGCCGCTTTTTCAATTAAGTGGCCCGTGCTACGCGTTTCATTTTTAGCCTTAGAGGACAAAATATCTTGACCACCTGTGGCCGCGGTGTAACTGTTGTCCACCACAATCGTTAAGTTGTCGCTTTGATTAAAGACCGAGTTTGCAATGCCGCTGGTTAAGCCGTTATGCCAAAAACCGCCATCGCCCATGACAGAGATCGCCCGTTTTTTACTGCTAGTCGTATTTAATGCGGACGCTGCGGCCCCACCTAAGCCATAGCCCATCGTGGTGTTGCCTAGATTAAACGGAGGCAAAATAGAAAAGAGATGACAACCAATATCGGCACTGACGTGATGCTCGCCAAGCTCGCGCTCTACTAGCTTCATGGCCGTAAAGATGGGGCGTTCAGGGCAACCTGTACAAAACCCAGGCGGACGTGCATGCACGTTTTCATCGAGCGAACCCATCGGTTTGACTTCAGCGGCTTCAACCACGTCATTCAGCTGGGCTACCTCTACCTTAACGGTGCTACCAGTGTCTTCGGTGCGAGGCACGACACGCGGTTTGGGTGCAGGGATTGGTTCAATTCGGCCGTAATGCTCTAAGAAAGCACGAATCCCTTTCAACATGGTTTGGGTGTTGTATTCGCCAGCCATGGGCAAAAAGTCTTTACCGTGTAGCGCTACCTCTAAATCGGTGCGATTTAAAATCGCCGCAATATTTTGCTCGACGAAGTTAGGTTGGCCTTCTTCGAGGACCAACACGGCGCGTTTGCCCTCACAGAAGCGAATGAGCTCGGAGTCAATCAGCGGATACGCCACATTCATGACGTAAAGGGGGATTTTGGACTCGCCAAACACATCGGCCAGGTCCAGGTGCTCTAGGGCGCGAATAGCGCTGTTGTAGCCACCACCTTGAATAATTAAGCCGACGTCATCGTGTTCATCGCCAAAAAATTCGTTGAGCTGACGCTCTTCAATGAACTTAATCGCAGCAGGCCAACGTTGCTCGACTTTTTCTTTTTCGTGTAGGAAGCTTGCCGGAGGCAACACAATACGATCTACATCGCGTTCGGGGTGCTCCATGGCTTCTTTAAGGGAGAATTTCGCTGCTTTATTGTCGGAGGCCACAAACTGCCCATGAACGTGACAAGCGCGAATGCGTAGTTGCAACATAACGGGAGTGTTGCTAGCTTCGGATAAATCGAAACCATCTTTAACTGCTTGCACAATGCAAGGCAGGTTAGGGCGCGGATCCAGCATCCACATTTGGGATTTCATGGCAAAAGCATGGCTGCGCTCTTGCATGATGGAGGACCCCTCGCCGTAGTCTTCACCGACGATGATCAAAGCGCCGCCTTTAACGCCGCCCGAAGCCAAGTTGGCTAAAGCATCAGAAGCCACGTTGGTGCCTACTGTGGCCTTAAAGGTGACCGCACCACGCAAGGGGTAGTTGACCGAGGCCGCCAACGAGGCTGCTGCCGTGGCTTCGGATGCGCTGTTTTCAAAGCGAATACCGTGCTCGGTCAAGATATCTTGGGCGTCTGCCAACACATCCATAAGATGAGAAATGGGCGCACCTTGATAGCCAGCCACATACGATACGCCTGACTCTAATAAGGCTTTGGTCACCGCCAAAATGCCTTCACCACTAAAGACTTCGCCATCGCCTAGGCGCAGTTTTTTGACTTCCTCGACAAATGATCTTTCAGCCATGTTGTCCTCCTCATAATGCTTCTGATTCGATACCTATTATTTTCATATGAATATGTTTAGTTCTCAACATATGAATAGTAATGGTTTTCCCTAGGCGCATCGTTTTGTTTAAAAAAGAGCGAAATAGGCGTAGCTTAGGTATAGTGAACCCAATTTACAGTTATGCATAAGCAATTTTTAGATAGTTAGGGTGCGTGTGAATACCGAAGCGATTTTTGTAGATAATTACTTGCCAGCGTTACTGGCCCAAGCCAGTCAAATCATTTCGACTGAGTTTCATCAAGTGGTGCAGAAAAACGGATTATCGATTACCGAATGGCGTGTGCTATCCATTTTGTCTGGGGCAGGGGTGGTCAGCGTAGGCCAATTAGCCCGTATTGCCACAAGCAAGCAGCCAACGGTGACGCGAGTAGTAGATAAAATGGTAAATGCAGGTTATGTGCACCGTGTGGCACATAATGGGGATAGGCGCGTGTCATTAGTGGAAATTACAGAGCCTGGACGGGTGCTGATTTCAGGCTTGATAGAACAAGCTAAAAAACACGAATCCGAAGTTATAGAACGCCTCCAACCGTTAGATGTGGAGGCGCTAAAAGCGACATTGCGTCGATTGATTTTAGAAAATCGCGTCGACGAATAACTAGACCTTGAGTTGATGGTATTTGCGGCCGAACTCAACCGTAGCTTGAAAAAAGCCCTCTTTGCTCCCGCAATCGTAGCGCGTACCGTTGTAGTTGAAGCCAAACACCGGTTGTTCTTTTAGCAGGCTCGCAATCGCATCGGTTAATTGAATTTCGCCACCTACGCCGGGTGTGGTTTGGCGTAAATGTTCAAAAATTTCTGGTTCTAATACATAGCGTCCCACCACTGCCGAGCGGCTTGGTGCGACCTCGGGTGCTGGTTTTTCAACAATGCCATTCAAACGCATGGTCTGTCCGTTTACCGCTTGGCCTGACACAATCCCGTACTTGTCGGTGTGCTCTAAAGCCACTTGTTGTACCGCAATCACACTGCCATTGTTTTGATGTGCGGCCTCGACCATTTGCAACGAAACACAGGGCTCGGCGTCGATTAAATCATCGGCTAATAATACCAAAAAAGGTTCGTTGCCGACGATGGGGGCAGCGCATAAAACGGCGTGGCCTAAGCCTTTAGGTGTGGCTTGGCGTGTATAAATACAGCTAATGTGAGGCGGAAGTACGTTACGAACGATATCAAGCAGGGCGTGCTTTTGCTTGGCAGCGAGCTCGGCTTCCAATTCTGGCATACGGTCAAAATGGTCTTCAATTGCGCGTTTATTGCGACCTGTCACAAAAATCAACTCAGTGACACCGGCGGCAATGGCTTCTTCGACCGCGTATTGAATCAAGGGCTTATCCACGATGGGCAGCATTTCCTTGGGCATGGCTTTGGTAGCAGGAAGAAAGCGGGTGCCTAAACCAGCAACGGGGAAAACAGCTTTGCGAATAGGTTTCATACGAAAAGACCGAGTTAAGGTTGAGAGGAGCCAATATGAATGTTGGCATGATTAAAAAAAGGCTTAGGTGATGGGCTACGGCCTAATTCACTAGGCGCAACACCAAAAAAACCTTGACCATAAGCCAGTAAAAACAGGTTAACGATGACTAAAAATAGGGCAAAAGTACGCATACGAGATCCTTTTTAGCACTGCGTTGTCATATAGGCTAAACCATCTAAGACCGGAGTGGGTTGGTAGCGCAGCGCTTCGGGTGCCAGTTGCAGTTGGCGTTGGCGTTGCTGGTACGCTTGTTCCATTTCTGTTTGGATAAGCGCCCAACCGCCCCCGCTGCACACCAATAACGGTACACCAAGACCTAAGTCTAAGGCGAGTTGCCATTGCCGTAGCACGGCACCCGCTTGAGCGGCGGCAATTCCTGTGCTGATAGCGGCTCGGGTATGGGTCGGAAAATCTAACAGCCCCCCTGAGCCTTGCCCCAGTTTAGCTGTTTTTGTGGCCAGTGCCTCGTACATGAGCTGTGGGCCTGGCAAGATGAGACCGCCTTGGAAAAGAGCGGACTCGGTCGAAGTGGCGGCACGAATGGTATCTACTGTTGTGGCCGTACCAAAGCTGGCATGTACGATGGGGCGCGCTAAAGCATGATGATGTACGAGGACACCAATCAGTGATAGCCACCGATCGGCACCAAGCTGGCTAGGCTGATCGTAGCCATTGCGTAAGCGATCACAGGGCTGGGTGGCATCCAGCCAAATTATGTCGCACCCTATGCCCTGCAGCACCTGAAGCACTTGTTGTTCCACATCGGCTTTGGCGACAGAAATTAATAGGGCGCGCTTGGGTTGTAAGCCGTGGTGTTGCAGCCAAGGCACAAATTGATCTAGGTCTTGGGGAATGACGGCTAGGGTATGCTGTACACAGCGTTCCCCAGTAGCCAGTGCATAACCAAATTTAATGCGTGTGTTACCGATGTCTATCAATAAATTCATACCGTCGACTCAGGCTTAGTGGGGCGCACAGAAACCTCACCTACAGAAATCGCATGAGTTTGGCCCGAGCGCCGCAATAGCAACTGACCGTACTCGTTGATGCCTGCCCCCACCCCTTCGAGAAGAATTTGATCGTTATCGATAATGGACAAGGATTTGTCCCATAAGCCATCCACTTTCTTATAACGGGTGGGCAGATCCTTAAACCCATAGGCGGTGACATCATTCAGAGCTTGATACCAGCTTTTGGCAATCGAGGCCGCCAGTTCGGCGGCGCTGATGTCCTTTAGACTGGGGGATTCACTCACCACATCGGCCCAGTCTGCCACATGTCGATTCAATGCATGACTGAGCGCTTTGGCATCGTTAAGATTAACCCCAATGCCGATGATCACTACATGGTGATCCGCGCTTAATGGAGACGTACTCGCCCGGGTGACCTCGGTCAAAATGCCAGCGAGTTTGCCACCGCGCCACAAGATATCGTTAGGCCATTTCATGGTCAGTTTGTGTGCGTCTTGGATGGGTAGTAAAGCACGAAGTGCTTCGGTAGCAGCGACGCCAGCCAATGGTGATAAGGTGGCTAATTGCCGTGCAGGCAAGAAAATATCAAAGGCACAGGAAAACATGAGGTGCCCCCCACGGCGGTTTTCCCATGTGCGTCCGGCACGGCCTCGGCCGCGGTCTTGCAGATGGGCGCCAAGCAGCCAAGGGCGAATCAGTTGGCCCGAGCCAGCACGCGCTAGCTCTAAGAGATCTGCGTTGGTGGAATCAGTACGCTCGACCCAGCGTAGCGTAGGGAAAAAAGGAAGCAAGCTTTGAAGTTGTTGAATGATCATAGTGGGATCATCTAGACCAAGAGCGGCAGGGTAGGGCTTCGAGGGTAAACGGATGTTCACAGGCACGATACGTAGATTTAGTTAAAATAAAACACATTACTCCTATTATGGCATTTTAGACATGGAACGTATGCAGACTATTCAGTTCGAGGGCAAAGCAGGGCGCATTGATTGCGCAATGGACTGGCCCGAAACCCATCAACCTATTCGAGGTTGGGTTTTGTTATTGCATCCCCATCCTTTGCACGGGGGCGCACGGAATAATAAAGTCATTACCACCATGAGCCGCGCCGCTACGACTCAAGGCTTAGTTGTAGTACGGCCTGATTTCCGAGGGGTGGGCGCCTCTGAAGGCACCTTTGATCACGGTCATGGTGAAACGCTGGATATGTACGAGCTAGTCGTGCAGTTTCAAGCGCAATTTCCCGATATAGCACGCCACCCTTTCTTATTAGGTGGGTTTTCATTCGGAACCTCGGTAGCAGCACAGTTATATACTTTATTAAAACAGACAGGCTTAGCCACTCCACTGCATTTGGTTTTGGCTGGGTGTGCGGTAAAGCGTTTTCTGTTTGTGGATGCACTCGAGGTGCCGGCCCATACCTACCTAGTGCATGGGGCCGATGACGAGGTCGTACCAGTAGACGAAGCCATGGAGTTTGCCCAAACCCACGATTTAGCCGTCACTGTTATTCCTGCTGCCGGGCATTTTTTCCATGGCAAACTGATTTTGCTACGCGAATTAGTGGCGGCTCAATGGCAATTAGGTTTGATGCGTGCCGAGTCGTAGGGTTTTGTTACAAAACGTAGCGTACCAATTCCTCTTTAGCCATTCTTAGCACCGAATGCCGTGCCTATAATGGTACACACTTTCTTTTGCTCCTTATTAATGACGTCGAATTATGTTTAACAACGGTCGAATTTCCTTACGCCGCTACGTGGCGGCGCTAAGCCTAGCTTTTGTGCCTTTGCTCTCGGTAGCCCAAGAGCTAGCCTCAAACCCCACACTTGTCAGCGAGCTATCTACGATTCCTGCTCCCACCTTAGGCGCTAAGGCGTGGTTGAGCTTAGATGCAAATAGCGAGCAAATTATCGCGGCCCATAATATTGATGAGCGTATTGAGCCAGCCTCACTGACCAAGCTCATGACAGCCTATTTAGTCTTTGATGCGATCGAAGCCGGTCGATTAAGTCTAGATCAAGAAGTGACGGTATCTGAAAATGCGTGGCGTACTGAAGGGTCACGTATGTTTTTAAATCCTAATACACAAGTCACTGTCAACGAGCTATTGCAAGGGATGATTGTGCAGTCGGGTAACGACGCCACGGTGGTGTTAGCAGAAACCATTTCTGGTAGCGAGGAAGCCTTTGCTGCATTGATGAACGAGGAGGCTAAGCGCCAAGGGTTAAGCAACACGCATTTTGAAAATGGCAGTGGTTTACCGCACCCTGATCACCTCACCTCAGTGCGTGATTTAGGCATTTTGGCTAAAAATTTAGTCACCCGCTTTCCCCAGCATGTGCATTATTACAGCCAAAAAGAATACCTCTATAACAAAATCAATCAACCAAACCGCAATCGCTTGTTATGGTTAGATACCACTGTAGACGGCTTAAAGACCGGTCATACGAAATCAGCGGGGTATGGCTTAGTGACCACTGCCTTACGCGACGGTCGTCGAATTATTACGGTGGTGACGGGCACAGCCAATGATGCCGCTCGTACCGAAGACAGCTTAAAGCTTTTAAATTGGAGCTATCAGAACTTTGATACGGTAGAGCTTTACAAGCCTAACGAGCCGATTGTGAATGCTCGTATCTGGGAAGGCGAAACCGAAAACGTGGGTTTAGGTTTAAAACAGTCGGTATGGGTAACAGTCCCACGAGGTCGCTCTAATGACATCAAACCCACGGCACACTATGCTCAACCGTTAATGGCACCCGTCGCCCAAGACCAGCAAGTAGGCAATGTCACATTTAGCCTAGAGGATCACACACTAGCTAATGTGCCGTTATTGGCCTTAGAAAATGTGCCTCAAGCCGGCTTTGTGGGGCGTATGGTCGACAAGGTTCGCATGTGGTTTAACTAATTGACCGCTCTTTTCACTTTTTTATCATTGTTGTTACGAGGCAGACATGATTCCAAACGTAGATCCTGACACGATCGTCTACTTAAATGGCGATTACGTTCGTATTGCTGACGCCAAAATCTCTGTGCTGGATCGCGGTTTTATTTTTGGCGATGGTATTTACGATGTGGTGCCTGTGTATCAAGGCAAGCCGTTCCGTATTGAAGAGCATCTCGCGCGTTTAGAGCGCAGCTTAAAGTTGATTCAGCTTGACACTTCATTTACGCGCCAAGACTGGGAGCAATTAGTGCTTGATATGTTGGCGCGCGTGGGGCGAGGTCGCGACTGCCTCGTGTATTTGCACGTAACGCGTGGTGCGGCCAAACGCGATCATCCTTTCCCTGAAGGCAGTACACCTACTATCTTTTGTATGGTGAACCCTTTTGAGCGTCCTACCGAAGCACGTGAAAAGGGGTTGACGGCGGTAGCGACTCAGGATTTACGTTGGCTCATGTGCCACATTAAATCTATCTCGTTATTGGGTAATGTGCTGGCGCGTCAACAGGCCGTCGAAGCCGGTGTCGACGAGGTGATCCAGTTCCGAGACGGCTTTTTAACCGAGGGGTCTTCGACCAATATCTGGGTAGTTAAAGACGGCGTATTGCTTGCGCCACCACGCAATCACTTAATCCTTGAGGGCGTCCGCTATCGTTTGCTTGAAGAGCTTGCTGCCAGTGCCAATATTCCCTTTGAAGCACGCCCTATTTCAGAGGCAGAAGTGGCTGATGCCGATGAGCTTTTAATTACCTCTGCCACCAAAGAAGTGCTGCCTATTTTGCAGTACAACGGTAAAGCGGTTGGCAATGGGCAGCCCGGGCCTATTTACCAAGCGCTCAGAGCAGGGTACGATGAACGTATTGCGCAATTAGAAGGACACTAACATGGAAATCAAACCCGAAGATTCCCTAATTGAATACCCCTGTGTGTTTCCTATCAAGGTCATGGGTAAAGCCGTCCCTGAGTTCGAAGAGGTATTAATTGAGGTGGTCCTAGAACACGATCCTGATTACGACCGTGATACCTTAGTAAGCCGTCCTAGCGAAAAAGGCAATTACACCGGGCTCACCTTTCACATTAATGCGGTGTCACGCGAGCAGCTTGATGCGTTGTACAAAGCCTTGCATGGTCATCCTCTGGTGTCCATCGTGTTGTAATCAGGTAGGTGGTAGATGACGATGCAGTTGCGGTGGTTAAATGGCCAACCCGATTACACGCTGATTTGGCAGGCCATGCAGGACTACACCAATACACGGCATGCCGATAGCCCAGACGAAATCTGGTTACTCGAGCACCCTGCAGTCTATACGTTGGGTCAAGCTGGCAAAGCCGAACATATCCTCAATGCCCACGCTATTCCTATTGTTAATACAGACCGTGGTGGGCAGGTCACCTACCACGGGCCGGGTCAGCTTATTGCCTATTGTTTAATTGATTTACGCCGTCAAGGTCTATACGTACGCGAGTACGTGGCCAAACTGGAAACGGCCATTATTCAGACTTTGGCGCATTTCGGCATTGCTAGCGAACGTAAAGAAAATGCACCGGGGGTGTATGTACGTGGCGATTCCGTACGTAATACCCATTATGCTCCTGATGAATTCGTTAAGATTGCTGCCCTCGGTGTTAAAATACGAAATGGTCGCAGTTACCATGGTTTGTCTTTAAATGTCGATATGGACTTACGCCCCTTCGATGGTATCAATCCGTGTGGGTATGCGGGTCTAGGCACCACCGATATGCGCTCATGTGGCCAGACGGTCAGTCTGGAGCAGGTAGGTCAGGTCTTGTCTTTACAGCTAAAACACCAATTTAGCGCTACTACTGAAAAAGCTTATGAATAACGTGAATACTCCCAAACCGACAGTGCGTCCTCGTGAATACGACCCGATGCAAAAGCAGAAAGCAGAAGACAAAACCTCACGCTTGCCCATCAAGATCGTTCAAACCGAGCGTTTGAAGAAACCGGATTGGATTCGTGTTAAAGCTGCTGCGCCTAGCTCGCGTTTTTACGACATTAAAACCATTTTGCGCGAGCGCAATCTCTATACGGTGTGCGAGGAAGCCTCCTGCCCTAACATTGGCGAATGTTTCGGTAAAGGCACGGCTACCTTTATGATCATGGGCGATAAATGTACCCGTCGCTGTCCGTTTTGCGATGTGGGGCATGGTCGCCCCGACCCGCTCGATACCGACGAGCCCATTAATTTAGCCAAAGCCATCGGCGCGATGCGTTTGTCGTACGTTGTGGTTACCTCTGTAGACCGCGACGATTTGCGCGATGGCGGGGCGGCTCACTTTGTGGAGTGCATTGACAAGGTGCGCGAGCATTCACCTCATACGACTATCGAGGTCTTAGTGCCTGATTTCCGTGGTCGTTTAGATCGTGCCTTAGATATTTTCGAGCAAAGTCCGCCTGATGTCATGAATCACAACCTTGAAACCATTCCACGCCTATACAAGCAGGCGCGGCCTGGTGCAGACTACGAGCACTCATTAAAATTGCTTTCTCAATTTAAAGAGCGCTGCCCCACTGTGCCGACTAAATCTGGCTTAATGGTGGGTCTAGGTGAAACCAACGAGGAAATTCTCGAGGTCATGCGCGATCTACGAGCCCATAACGTCGATATGCTCACCATTGGTCAGTACTTGCAGCCTTCTGAACACCATTTACCGGTGTTGCGTTACGTCACGCCGGACGAGTTCAAAGAGCTAGAGCAAAAAGCCTATGAAATGGGTTTTACCCATGCTGCGATTGGTGCCATGGTGCGCTCGTCCTATCATGCCGATCAGCAGGCCGAGGCGGCTGGTGTGGCCTAGGCTCAAAGCCTCTACCCACTAAAAAAGGGCCATAGGCCCTTTTTTATTTTCTGTTGTTTCTAAGAGGGGGCAATCCATTGGATGGGGGTTTGACCATGAGCCTCGAGCCAAGCATTACATTGCTTAAATTGCCCACTGCCTATAAAGGGCGTAGGTTTTCGTTTAGCAGCTAAAGGCGAGGGGTGGTTTGAGCGTAGAATTTCAATTGGACCCGTTTTATGGGCGTTGATCAGCTCGATTTTGGCTTGCGCATGATTGCCCCACAGCATAAAGACTTTGGGTGTGTCTAAGGTGAGTAAATGCTGCAAGATGCCGTCGCTGATGTGCTCCCAGCCTTTGTTGGCATGCGACGCTGCCTTGCCGTCTTCGACGGTAAGCGAAGTATTTAAAAGCAGCACCCCTTGCTCTACCCAAGGGGTAAGGTCGTGGCGTGGCGGGTAATTGGCGTACTCGGGGTATTCCAAATGCAGTTCTTCGTAGATATTGCGCAAGCTAGGCGGACACGGTACATAGTCGGGCACCGAAAAGGCCAAGCCCTGAGCTTGGCCTGGGCCGTGGTAGGGGTCTTGGCCTAAGATAATGACCTTGATGTCAGCCGGCTGACACAAAGTTAAAGCATAAAAAGGATTGGATGGATAAATAACAGCCCCTGCTGAGAGCCGTTGTTTTAGCCAGTAATCAAGCAGTTGTAGTTTGGTTTGTAGAGGTTCTTGTTGAAGTACAGACTGCCATTCAGGAGACAATGCCGCAACCAAAGGCTGAAGAGAGCCAGTTAATTGATTAAGCGTTTCTGGCTGATCTAACAGCCCTAGTTGTTGCATGTGCATAAAAAATAGGTGTGTTTAGTTAAAAAACAGTTGCTCTAACGCCACCCCGGGGTCGGGCTGGCGCATAAACGCTTCGCCCACTAAAAATGCGTTTACCTGATGATCGCGCATCGTTTTCACATCATCAGCATTAAGAATACCACTTTCTGTGATGATCAGCTTGCCTTCGGGGATTAAATCAAGTAAATCAATGGTGTTTTGCAAGCTGGTTTCAAAGGTACGCAAGTTGCGGTTATTAATGCCAAGCAAAGAACTTTTGAGTTGTAAGGCGGTATCCAGCTCGTCTTTGTCATGAACCTCGACTAATACGTCCATGCCTAATTCGTGGGCTAGGGCTTCCAGTTCAAGTAACTGGTTAAGGCTAAGGGCGGCCACAATGAGCAAAATACAATCGGCGCCAATGGCGCGCGCATGGATAACCTGATAGGGGTCCACCATAAAGTCTTTGCGCAGCACAGGCAATGCGCAGGCCGCACGGGCTTGGCGGAGATGGTCGTAGGCCCCTTGAAAATACTGCATATCGGTTAATACCGATAAGCAGGCCGCGCCATGGGCTGCATAACTGGTGGCAATTTCAGTGGGGTTAAAGTTTTCGCGGATTACGCCTTTAGAGGGCGAGGCTTTTTTTACCTCAGCAATGACAGCGGGTTGCCCTTGGCTAGTTTTGTAGTTCAATGCACGCACAAAACCACGCACATCTTTACGACTTTTAGCTTCGCGTAATAAATCGGCTTCGCTGCGCAACTGACGCGCTGCGGCGACTTCTTCTTTTTTGGTTTGGAGAATTTTAGCGAGAATATCGTTCATGCTGTTAGTTTCCGAGTATACGTACAAAATTCATCAAGCTTAGCGCGTGCTGCGCCCGATGCAATCATATCAAATGCAATGCGCAAACCGCTTTCAATCGAGTCAGCGCCATTGCCAGCATAGATAGCTAGGCCCGCATTAAACGCCACAATGTCGCGAGCGGTGCCTTCGATGTTATCCAGGGCTTCTTTGATCATTAACGCGGACTCTTCTTTGGAGTCCACGCGAATTGAGCGGTTGGAGCTCATGGTCATACCGAAATCTTCGGGATGGATCTCGTACTCAAAGACTTGATCGTTTTTGAGTTCGCCTACTAAGGTAGAAGCCCCTGTCGAGGCCTCGTCCATTCCATCCTTGCCGTGCACAATTAAAACATGTTTTGCGCCAAGCCGTTGCATGGCTCGGACCTGAATGCCCACTAGGTCAGCATGAAACACGCCCATGAGCTGATTTGCGGCGCCGGCAGGGTTGGTTAGTGGCCCAAGTATATTAAATAGTGTGCGTACGCCCAACTCTTTACGAACAGCGGCAATGTTTTTCATGGCACTGTGATGGGCGGGGGCAAACATGAACCCTATGTTGATGTCCTCAATGCTTTGAGCGACTTGCTCGGGGTGCAAGTCTAAGTTTGCGCCCAATGCCTCTAAGACGTCCGCACTGCCTGACGAGGAAGACGCACTACGGCCACCGTGCTTTGCGACTTTGACGCCTGCGGCTGCCACCACGAACATGGCGGCGGTAGAGATATTAAAGGTGTTGCTGCCATCGCCTCCGGTGCCACACATATCAAGCAACTCGTCTGGGTTGTGAGTGATGACCGGAGTGGCAAACTCACGCATGACCTCAGCCGCAGCGGCAATTTCCCCTATGGTTTCTTTTTTTACCCGTAGCCCCATTAATAGCGCACTTGCCATGACGGGTGACATTTCGCCTCGCATTAACATGCGCATTAAATGCAGCATTTCATCATGGAAAATTTCACGGTGCTCAATGCAGCGTACAAGGGCCTCGCTAGGCGTAATGGTCATGCGTTCTTTTTTCATCGTTGTCTCTTAAGCTTCTAAAAAATTTTTTAATAGTTGGTGGCCATGTTCGCTCAGAATGGATTCAGGGTGAAACTGCACAGCGCTGATAGGCAACGTTTTATGGCGTAACCCCATAATTTCCCCATCCTCTGTTTGCGCTGTAATAGCAAGGCAGTCGGGAAGGCTGTCTGCTTCGACGGCTAAGGAGTGATAGCGCGTGACGTTCATTGGATTAGGTAGATCTTTAAACACATCGGATCCGTCATGACGAATGGCTGACACTTTGCCATGCATGATTTGCTTGGCATGCACAACCTTGCCGCCGAAAGCTTGAGCAATGGCTTGGTGCCCCAAACACACTCCTAGCAAAGGCACTTTGCCTGCAAAGTGTGTAATCACATCCAGACTAATGCCCGCATGGTCTGGGTTGCTAGGGCCAGGAGAAATACAAATATAGGACGGGTTGAGGGCTTCAATATCGGCGAGCGTGCACTGATCATTGCGGCGTACCTCAACGCTTTGACCAAGCTCTTGGAAATAATGCACCAAGTTATAGGTAAATGAATCGTAGTTGTCGAGCATAAATAACATGAGAGGTCCTTTAAAAAACAGAGCGCGTACAAATTAAAATAAAGTGCGACTAAATAGGTTCATCCAAACCAAATTGGACTTGTTCTGCAGCGCGCAACATGGCGCGCGCTTTGGCCTCTGTTTCTTGCCACTCGAGTTCGGGGACGGAGTCGGCCACGATTCCCGCAGCGGCTTGGACGTAGAGCTGGCCGTCTTGAATAACACCAGTACGAATGGCGATCGCTAAATCCATTTCACCACTGTAGCTGAGGTAGCCAGCGGCACCACCGTAAATACCACGCCGTACTGGCTCGAGTTCATCAATAATTTCCATTGCACGCACTTTGGGTGCACCCGTTAACGTACCGGCTGGAAAGCTGGCTTTCAATACATCCATACTGCTCATTTGCTCTTGAAGCTCACCACGCACGTTCGACACCAAATGCTGCACATGCGAATAGCGCTCAATGCTCATGGTGTCAGTGACTTCGACCGTACCGGCTTTAGTGATGCGTCCTAAGTCGTTGCGGGCTAAATCAATCAACATGACATGTTCTGCGCATTCTTTGGGGTCGGCTTTAAGCTCAGCAGCCAGTAGTTCGTCTTCCTCAGGCGTGGCACCACGGCGGCGTGTGCCCGCAAGAGGACGTATCGTGACATAGTGTTTGTCTTCACCGTGAACGGTTTGCTGCTCTTGGCGGACTAAAATTTCAGGTGATGATCCAACCACTTGGAAATCATCAAAGTTCCAGTAGTACATGTAAGGGGAGGGGTTTAGCGAACGTAGCGCACGGTATAACGAGAGAGGGGAATCTCGGAACGGCTTCGTGATGACCTGACCAATTTGTACCTGCATGATCTCGCCATCGGTAATGTATTGCTTGGCTTGTGCCACTGCCTCTAGGTAGTCCGCCTTAGCAAAGGTACGCTGCTCAAAGGTTTCCATGCTAGCGTAGGCGTAGGGAATCGTCACCGGGTGACGCAGTTTTTCTCGCAGTTCGCGCAAACGACGGCGTGCATGGGTAAAGCTTTCAGCGATATTTGGGTCGGCATAGACAATCAAGTACGTGCGACCTGCTAAATTGTCCACAATCACCAGCTCATCAATATGCAACAGCAGTAAATCGGGGGTGCCGGTTTGGCCTTCAGGAAAGGGGTTCACCGCTGGGCCTAAGCTGGTCTCAATATGGCGGACGGTATCATAGCCAAAGTAACCCGCCAAACCACCACAAAAACGGGGCATGCCTGGACGCAGGGCGACATGAAAACGTTTTTGATAGCTTTCTACAAAGTCGAGGGGGTTGCCTTCGTGGGTTTCAACGACTTTGCCTTCATGCACGACTTCCGTTGTGGTGCCTGTGGCACGAATAATCGTCTTTGCTGGCAAGCCAATAAAAGAATACCGTCCAAACTGCTCGCCACCGATAACCGACTCCATCAGGCAGCTATTGGCGCCGTGTGCGGTACTGGTGTGAGCCAGCTTCAGGTAGATGGAAAGAGGGGTGTCTAAGTCCGCATAGGTTTCTACAATCAGAGGAATGCGGTTAAATCCCTGTGCTGCAAGAGCTTTAAATTCAATTTCAGTCATGGTATGAGGCCTTTGATTCCATAAAGCGATCAAGGAGCCGGACTGATTGGGTAACTAAAAAGCCCGGCTCTGTGAAGAGTTCCGGGCTTTTAGTGCACGTCGTGTAAATGAAAACTATAAGTACAGTTACACGGCGGCCTTTAGTACAGACGACCCGGAACCCAAACGCCACCAGCGCCAATAGGCGCCATAGATGGAATAAGAATTGCGGTTCGTTTGCATGAATGTATGGGTATTAATGAGTCGTATTCGGTTGGGCTGCCCATTGAGCTGCCTCGACAATACTAAAAACTATACCATCACAATCTAAATCTTGCACATCTTTCCCTTCGTTATAACCGTAAGGTACGAGCAAGACATCAATTCCGGCCTGACGCGCAGCAATACTGTCATTACCCGAGTCGCCAATAACTAAGGCGTCTGCTGGGCTAACCCCCAGTTTTTCACACGCATACAGAAAAGGCATAGGGTGTGGTTTTTTTTCTGCACAGGTGTCGCCGCCCACCAGTAAATCAAAGTAATGATCTAGGTGCATAAGGCGCAGTAGGTCGGGTACAAATTGCATGGGTTTATTTGTGACCACGGCTAAGCGACAGCCAGCTTGCTGAAAGCGGTCTAACCCTTCAGTAACCCCAGGGAACACCTTGGAAATGCTGTGTTTAGTCTGATGGTCGTAATGGTGAGCAAATAAACGCCGTGCTTGCTGTTGAAGTGTGGGGTCAATGGAGGCTTGTTGGGTGACTTCTTTAAGGCAGAGATCAATCAGATGATGGGTGCCTTTACCTACAAACGTGCTGATTTGCTCGACAGATAAGGCAGCAAAGCCCAAATCGTGCAGCATTAAATTCGCCCCTTGGGCAATATCAGGGATGGAATCAACTAAGGTACCATCTAAGTCAAACAAAACCGCTTTATAACGCATTTAAGTGCTCCGGCTGAGTAAATAAGGCTAAGTGTAGCGTGAGAAATGAACGGTGTACGTCTTGTAATGAATGATACCTTTATGACAACAGTTGTTTAAATTGTCACAATCCTATATAAATGTAGACGATTCTTTTTCCTTTCACAAAACCTGCTGCTCCACAAAGTAAAATAATGATGAAGGCTGCTTTTGAAGATGTACTGCGCCACCAGCGGTTAACTCCTTTGTTTCAACCTATAGTAGACATACAAAACCAAAAATTAGTGGGGTATGAGGCGCTGATTCGTGGCCCTCAGGACAGTCATTTTGCTACGCCTTTGGTGTTGTTTAAGGTAGCACGAAAATTAAATAGGCAACGTGAATTAGAACAGTTATGTTGTCGCTTACAGATTGCTGAGTTTTGCCGTCAGGGGCTAGAGGGATGGTTATTTTTAAATCTCAGCCCGCAGCTTTTCATTGAGCTATCGCAATTGGAAGAGCATCAAAAGCCATGGTGTAGTGCTGGAACGCAGCAGCCTCGTGTGGTGATCGAACTCAGTGAGCAAGAGCTCAGTCGAGACTATGTGCAGTTGCGTATGGCGGCAGAGCGTTGCCGCCGTCAAAATGTGCGTTTTGCTATTGATGATTTAGGCGAAGGCTATGCATCGCTGCGCCTATGGTCAGAGCTGCAGCCAGAGTTTGTGAAATTGGACCGCTATTTTACGCAGCACCTACATCGGCATCCGTTTAAGCAAAAGCTGATCGAAGCCATTAGTCAGGTGGCCCAAGCGCATCAGACCTATGTGATTGCCGAAGGCGTAGAGCAAAAGCGTCAGCTTGATGTATTGCAAGCGCTTGGGGTAAGCCATGCTCAGGGGTATTACTTTGGATACCCACAGGCGACCCCCAAGCGCGAATGTGAAATGGGTTGGTCGGCCTAAGCGGATAAGCTATCAGCGGTGGCGATTTCGGCCCGCATTGCCTGAATTTCATTAGCATAATCGCTTTTACCAAAAATAGCGGACCCAGCCACAAACGCATCAGCCCCCGCAGCACGGATGCTTTGGATATTTTGGGCTGTCACCCCGCCATCGACTTGAAGATGGATAGGGTGGCCGCCTTGGTCTATCCAGCGATCAATGCGTGCGCGCGCATGGCGTAGCTTATCGAGTGTGCCCGGGATGAATTTTTGCCCCCCAAAACCGGGGTTAACCGACATTAATAGAATCAAGTCGATTTTATCCATGACGTAGTCGAGATAGCTAAGCGGTGTGCCAGGGTTAAACACCAACCCAGCCTTGCACCCGTGTTCCTTGATAAGACCTAACGTGCGGTCAATATGACGTGAGGCCTCGGGGTGAAAGCTAATAAAGTTGGCACCCGCTTTAGCAAAAGGCTCGATCAAGCTGTCTACCGGCTCGACCATCAAATGCACATCAATAGGCGCTTGGGTATGGGGGCGTAGCGCAGCACACACCATGGGGCCAAAGCTAAGGTTAGGGACATAATGATTGTCCATCACGTCAAAATGAATCCAGTCTGCGCCGGCCGCGATCACATCGCGTACTTCTTCGCCTAGACGGGCAAAATCAGCAGCCAAAATACTAGGGGCAATAAGAGCAGGTTGTTTGTGAGACATAACAATAAGAGCTAAGAATGGGGGGTACAATGCGCACAACAAGTGAGTAATTCTCAGTGCTGTGGTGTAATACATAATGGCATTGTAATCAGCTATTAGATCTGGAGCGAACTTATTTCTATGCAGTCTAACGATATGGTGGTGGTTGTTACACCTAGTTACCTTCCCGAACAGTCGGAACCAAATCAACACCGATATTTATTCTCCTACCACGTCCAAGTGCGTAATAATAGTGCCCAAGCGGCGCAACTCATTAGTCGTCACTGGGTGATCACCGATGCCGAGCAAAACGTCCAAGAGGTAAAAGGCCTCGGTGTAGTAGGCAAACAACCTCTAATTGGGCCAGGCGAGGTTTTTGAGTACAGCAGTGGCTGCCCCTTACCCACGCCGTTTGGCACGATGAAAGGCTCTTTTCATTTTGTGGGTGAAAACGGCGTGCCCTTTGATGTGCGCATTGATGAGTTTGTGTTATCTATGCCGCGAACTTTACATTAATTTGAGGGTAGTAATGACTGCATTACGATATTTAGGATTCGGTGTAATGACCGCTTTTATTGCGGCATGCACTGCACCAGGCACTCATGTAGCCACTCCCATACCCGGAGACAGCGCCGTCCCAGCCAAAAAAGAAGACGTTGCGTTAAAGCCGCTACAGGTGCCCAGTCTAGACCAATTACCTGAAACGCCTGCCCGTTCTCTGGCTGCAAAATATCAAGCAGTGCAATGGGGCGCTTTGCCGGGTTGGAAAGACGATAACTTAGACCATGTGTGGAAAGCGTTTGTTAATAACTGCAAGGGGCTAATGCGCCCGGTCAGCGGGTCTCTCGCTATGCCAGCGCGTGCTACTCCCCGCGCTTGGCAGCCAGTCTGTTTAGCTGCTCAAAACAGCGGTCTGGGGACAGAAAGCGCCGACACAGCAGCCATCCGTCAGTTTCTAGAAACCCACCTGCAGCCTTGGCGTTTATTGGACGAGAAAGGGCGCGTCGCAAAAAACACCGTAACGGGTTACTACGAGCCACTATTACAGGCTTCTAAACGTCAACACGGCGTCTACCAGTGGCCGTTATATGCGGTGCCTAGTGATTTATTAACCGTCGACTTAGGCGGGCTATATCCCGAGTTAGCGGGTAAACGTATCCGCGGTAAATTAACGGCAGATAATCGTGTTGTGCCTTATGATACGCGCGGCGAAATAACCAGCAACCCCCAACGTCAACCAAAAGTTTTAGTGTGGGCTGCGGATCCAGTGGAAGCCTTTTTTCTACAAATTCAAGGCTCAGGCCGTGCTGTCTTAGATAATGGCAAAGCCGTACGCCTTGCTTATGGCGACCACAACGGCCACCCTTATAGTTCTATAGGTAAATGGCTGGCCGACAAGGGTGAGCTACCCCTAGCTCAAACGTCTATGCAGAACATTAAACAATGGGCCAAAGCCAATCCGCATCGCGTTAATGAAATGCTCAATGTGAATAAAGCCATGGTGTTCTTCAACGAGGAAACCATCGTAGACCCGCAACTGGGGCCCAAGGGTGCCTACGGCATTCCTTTAATCGCAGAGCGCGCTGTGGCCATCGATCCCACCTTTGTGCCGTTAGGCACACCAGTTTATTTGGCAACCTCTTTTCCCGCTTCGCAGTCGCCATTACGCAAATTGGTGTTTGCCCAAGACACCGGTGCAGCCATTAAAGGCGCTGCACGCACGGATTTCTACTGGGGAACCGGGGACCAAGCCGGTAACCAGGCCGGACGCATGAAGCAAAATGGTGAGATGTGGTTGTTATGGCCTAAAGACGCCGGAGCCCCTACAGCACGATGAACACACACGAATCTATTGTGGTCTGCGGGGGTGGCTTGGCCGGTATGGCCACCGCCCTCGGGTTAAAAAAAGCCGGGTTTGCGGTGCGCATAGTAGCACCTGCTTACCAAGCCATGACCTTAGCCCCTCATCATTTTCATCCCCGCGTGTATGCGCTTTCTGCCGCTAGCCAAGCCTTTCTAGAGCAATTAGGGGTGTGGAGGCTGATGCGCTCCGAGCGCATTACCCCTGTAACGGGCATGGAGCTATTTGGGGATGGCGATGGGTTCGTACAGCTTGATGCATGGCATAATGCGCAATCCAATTTAACTTGGATTGTCGAGTCCGGCGAGATGGAGCATGCGCTTTACCAAGCCTTACAAGTGTTTAATGTACCGTGGCATGATGATTTATTCGCTGAGCTCACTGCCACAGGACTCAAAACACAGCGTGGCGATGTCTTATCTGCCGACTTAATTGTGGGGGCGGACGGGGCGCGTTCGTTGGTACGCGCCAAGGCGCATATCGAGCATCACCAAAAGCCCTATCACCATGATGGGGTAGTGGCTCACCTCCACACAGAGCTCCCCCATCAAAACCGAGCCTATCAATGGTTTACCGGCGATTCCGTGCTGGCGTTGTTACCTATGCCTGATACCGATCAAGGGCCTCAAGTGTCTATGGTGTGGTCCGTTCAAGCGCAGCAAGCGCAAGCGTTTATGGCCTTAGACGCGCCGCAGCAACAGGATCACGTCCAACGCGTGTTAGGTGCCCTAACTCAGCACCGTTTGGGGCAGTTACAGCTGCGTAGTCAGCCCTTTGCTTTTCCTTTAACTCTAGAACGCAGTGCCATGATTGCCCCGCGCGTGGCGTTGGTGGGCGATGCCGCGCACCGCGTGCACCCTTTAGCAGGCCAAGGGTTAAATTTGGGTTTAGGCGACATCCAGGAACTTATCCAGGTCTTAACAGACAAACCCAGTTATCAACGCGTTGGCGAGCTTCGTGTATTGGAGCGTTATCGCCGCGCCCGGCTTGAGCCTATTTTGGCCATGCGTTTAATGACTCATGGCTTGCACCAACTTTTCGTGAGCCAAGCAGCCCCCATTGCGTTAGCACGTAATGTAGGCATGAAACTGGTTGATAAATTGCCGTTTATTAAGCGTCAGCTTATCCAACGTGCTGCAGGCAAATAGGTCTCTCACGCTAAATTTTTACTTTTTATAGGTGGTAGTGACGGTTTGGCGTCATCTCAGGAGATAAAATGAAATTGCGCATTGCGGCCAGTCTGACCGCATTTACTCTATTGGTTAGTGGGGCAGCCACGGCAGCTGAAACTTCTGTCTCAGTAGCCCCCGAGGTATTAACTCAGGCCAAAGAACGGTTCGAGTCTCAGTTTGACGGTATAGTGGTTGATGAGGTGTCCGCTACGCCGTTTGATGGCATCCTAGAGCTACGTTTAGGCAAAGATGTCCTTTATACCAATTCATCTGTGGATTTTATTTTGCAGGGGTCATTGGTTGATGTGGCCAGTCGTACTGATTTAACGGCTCAGCGCCTCGAGCAACTGAATCGGGTCGATTTTTCTAGCTTGCCACTCGATAAAGCCATTAAAACAGTAAAAGGTGACGGTTCACGTCAATTAGTGGTTTTCGAAGACCCCAATTGTATTTACTGCAAAAGACTGCACCAGAGCTTTGCCGAGATCGATAACCTAACCGTGTACTCGTTGCTCTATCCTATTCTTTCACCTGACTCAAAATCAAAGTCCGAGCACGTATTATGTGCCGAGGACCCAGCTGCTGCGTGGAGTGCGTGGATGGTGGATAACAAAACGCCCACAGTGAAAACCTGCGACAACCCTATTGATGAGTTATTACAGTTGGGCTTGTCATTAGGTGTGCAGGGCACGCCTGCGCTATTTTTTGAAGACGGCTCTAGGGCAAACGGTTGGTTGCCCCCCGAACAGCTCGAGCAGCGCCTACAAAATGCTGCCAAAAAATAATGTTAAGAACGTTAATAATTACAAAGCTTAACTATTAAAACAGCTTTATTTCAGTGACAATAAGTAGCATATCTGTTGCCATAATGTTGCAACTAGGGTGAATACTTATTGTCTATGAAATATGCCAAACAAACTATCGTTTTGTTTCAGAGTGCCACAGACAGTGCACGTGTTTGTGATGATCTGAAACGACACCATATCCTTTCCTATCGACTGGTTGAGTCCATCAGCGACTTGCCTGCGTTGCTGGAACAAGATCAGGTGCCGTTGCTTTTTGTCAATGCCCCTCAGTTACCGCTTAGCTTAACCGTAGTGAATTTACGTACCCTCGTTGGTTTGGGGGGCTTAGTGGTGGCCATCAGCTTCAATCAACCTGAACAAGTCACAGATTTATTACTTGCTGGTGCTGATAGCGTGGTGGTGGGGGGTACAGTGACCCATACCGAGTTATTGGCGTGGAAGTCGGTCTTATTACGCCGTGCAGAAGGTTTTTTACGCTTTCAAGAGCTTCGATCGGAAAGCAAAGAGGAGTTTGATCAATCCGTCCACAATGCGGTCAGCGAGCTGCAAGTCATCTGGCGCTTAACGGATGGCGGTTGGCGCTTGATTAGTCCGTCAGGGGTAGGCATTAATCTGACATCCAGTGAACGGTTTTTTCTCGAACATTTTGCAGGCCAGGTAGACAAACGATTAAGTCGCGAAGAGCTACTAGCAAAAAATTCCACCCTGACTCAAAATAGCCGCGCCATTGATTCGCTTATCAGTCGCTTACGCCGCAAAATGATGCAAAAAAATCTGCATTTGCCGATTAAGTCTGTACATGGTTGGGGCTATAGTTTTACGGGTTTGCTCTTGACCGAAGATAGCAATGTAATCCAAGCTTTAGAAAAAGCGTCGCAACCCCACCCAACACAAACTGCTTACCTAACCGAATTAATGAGTCGTGCTCAGTTTGAAGAACAGCTTCAAAATGACCGGTTTGAGTTTGTTTACAGTCCTATTTGCGATACGGTAGAAGACCGCATTGTAGGGGCATTTGCGGTATTGGTTTGGAAAGATTCTGAAGGCCGACAAACCCGTGTTGAGCATCTAGTGCCCCATCTTGAGGCTCTTGGCTTGCTTGAAGCGTTAGGTAGCTGGGCCATCGTCAAACTCAATCGCGAGCTAATGGCGTGGGATATTGACTACGATGTAACCATTCCTATTTACGTAGGTATGCCTGCTTCGATGTTGTTGCAAAAGCATACCAAACTCGAAACCTACGCGCAGGCCTCTATTGCAAAACAACTTACCGTTATTATCCAAAGTATAGACCCCACGATGGACGTGAACTTGTTGAAAGCGGCTATCCAAAAGTTAAAACAAAACGGCATGGCGGTGTGGGCGCGCTACGAGGATAAAAGTGTGTTGCCTATGTTAAAGACAGAGATGGGCTTTGAAGGGGTTAGCTTTTGGCGTCTGACAGATGGGGTAATTCGTGGTCATAGCAGTCAAAGCATCAGCCACGCCTTGGGCTATGCTAAGCAGCATCATTGGCCTACGCTTGTGGTGGATGTCGATAAGCCAGAGCAGCGCCGTCTCAGTCAGTTCTTAGAAATTCGTTACGTGGCCGGGAACATGATCTCCATGGAACTGTCCCGAGATGGGTTGTTATTGGCTTGGGCTAGCCACCATATAGATCATTAAGCATCTAAGGTAGCACCACCATCAATGCGTAAGTCATGCATACAAATGTGTGACGCCGCATCACTCAATAAAAATAAGACCCCTTGGGCAATGTCAGCTGGCGTCGCGATTTTTTGTAAAGGGATACCCAGACGAAAATCTGCTGCCGAACCGTAAATAACGGTGTCTTTACTGCTGCCCATCTGCCACATGGATTGCTGCATCGGCGTATCGGTAGAACCAGGCGATACACTATTCACTCGAATGCCAAGTGGCGCAAGCTCCAACGCTAAACAGCGTGCAAAGTGTGTGGTTGCCGCCTTAGATGCTGCGTAGGCACTCATATTGCTGCGAGGGGTGGCGGCAGCGTTAGAACTAATAATGACAATGGCTCCTTGATGCTGAGCCCGCATATGGGCCGCAAGGGGCTGGCATAAATTAAATACACCTTCTGTATTAATGGCAAACGTGCGTTGCCATGCGGCTGGGCTGAGCTCATGCACATAGCCCATTTGAAGTACACCAGCTGCACATACCAGCTCATCAATACGGTGGCTAGCCAGCACAGGCGTAAGCCACGCATTCACCGCCTTAAAGTCACTCACATCCAGCGCTACCCTATGTAAGTGCTGAGGGTATTGAATGGCTAGCTCTTGTAAAGGGCCGATATCTATGTCTACCGCCCAAACTTGGTGCTGTTGAGCCAATAATGCATCACAAATCGCCAAACCAATGCCTCCCGCTGCCCCAGTAATAATCGTATTTTTTTGCATTACTTGGCCTCAGTTAGTGCAGTTAAAAGCTGCTCTGTGCTTAGACATACCCCACACCGTTGCGACACATGCTGAATCGCCATGTGATGCGCTTCAGCGCTAAAGTCGGCTGTCGCGTCTGTAATAAAAAAAGGTTGGATGTCTTGCATAAACGCATCCAGCGCGGTGGTCATACACCCAATGTGCGCATAAATACCGGTAATAATCAGTTGGTCACGTTGTGCGGCGCGTAATTGCTCGGCGAGCGGCGAGCGCACAAAAGCGCTATAGCGCCATTTAGTTAATACAGTGTCATCGTCGGCAGGCTGCAAGGCGTCGATAATGGGTTGTTCTGCTTGAAAATTCGGTGCTGTAACGCCTGAGCCCCAAAAGTCGTTTAATAAAGCGCGATCGGTTGCACTTTGTACTTTGGGCTGGGCCGTGTAATACACCGGAATGCCTGCCGCTTTGCAGGCAGCATAAATGGCCTGAGTATGCCGAATAAGCGCGGGAATAGGCGCTAACGCCATGTCGTATTTTTTTAAAAAATAATACTGCATATCATGGATCAGCAAGGCCGCCCGTTGCGGAACCACTTGCCAGTTCACTCGATTTGCCACAGGGTCTGTAGGCATGGGATAACTGGGCAAAGCAGCAATAGTGCGTTCAGAAAGACTCATGCGGTAATACCTTCTTGGATCATAGTGGGGTCAGTGTGTAACGCATTAAGCAAGGTGCGTAATTTATTGCCTGTTTCAATGCGTTCTGCTTGGGGGTCAGAACCGAGGACGACACCGGCTCCGGCCGATAGGGTGAGATGATTCTGTTCATAGTGGGCGCAACGGATGGCAACCGCCCATTCGCCGTCACCGGCTTGGTTCATCCAACCTACGGCACCGGCGAAAAAGCCACGATCTATGCCTTCAATACGTTCAATTTCTGCTCGAGCCTCTAGCGTAGGATGGCCGCAGACAGCTGGGGTGGGGTGAACCGCTAAGGCAAGTTGCAATGCATCCGCATAGGGGGCTTTAAGTTGGGCATGAATCTCGGTGGAAAGATGCCAAAGCGTTGCGGTTGCTACCAAACTAGGGGTGGGAGCGGCTTCTACCACATCACAAAAAGGACGCAGCGCCGCCACAATGTTTTCTATTACCACAGCATGTTCGCGCTGATCTTTGGCCGAGGCTAAGAGGTGTTGGGCACGCGCCTGATCCGTAGCGTGGTCTTCAAGATGGCGCAAAGCGGTGCCAGCAAGCGGGTTTAAATACACAGTACCCCCTTGTTTACGCAACAAAAGCTCAGGACTAGCACCTAAAAAAGTCGCTGGGTCGGCTTCGTCGTCTAAGGCAAAACTATAGGTATAACCATGTGGGTTTTTTGCCCAGAGTTCACTCAGTAAAGCGCGGCGGTCTAAGCCGTGTTTGAGTTGTGCCGTTAAGTGCCGTGCCATCACAAGTTTTTTTAACGTCGTAGGTGGGGCTAAGCACTGAAGGGCTTCACGCACCCATTGTTCAAATTCGGCGGCGCTAGGTTGTGGACGTAACGAGAGCAGGGGGTTAGCGTCAGAATGAGACTCAGCGTCTGGGCGCTGCGTGGCGGGGTACTGCGCTATACGTTCAGGCACAATAAGCTGCGCAGCACGATCCGTATGAAAAGGAATCACCCCAAACACCAATGGAGTCAGGGGGTGCCGTGTCAAAAGATCCTGCGCCTTGCCTCTTAACTGTTGATCTTGGTTTGAGCTGTGCACACGCTCTAGGCAACCGTGGCCCATAACCGTGCCCTGAGGGCTAGCAAAAAGATGGCTGCTAGGTTGGTAATGATGAAGCATGTTCATAGTCAGAGCAGGCTGGTGCACAGAAAAGGCACCAGCACAGAAACTTATTTCAGTTGAAGACGGGTAATGAAATCGGCGCTGTCATCGTTTTGACCGCGGGCTTTATTCACAAAAAACACATGCCCGTTGTGATCGGTTGCAATGTGATTAGGAAAGCTGCCGACTTCTAAATTGGCGATTAAGTTGCCGTCACTATCAAGCACGCTGAGGGTGTCAGAGCCACGGTTAGCCACATAAGCGGCTTGGGTTGCGTCATCCCACAGCACATTTAATGATCCCGCGCCTACTTGCACCACATGGATCAGTTCGCCTTTATTTACGTCCACAATGCCGACGCTATCAGAGCCTTGTCCCGTGACAAAAACCCGATTTTTATCGGCCGCCACCGAAACCCCTGCGGCGCCTTTAATGCCTGGCAAAGCAATTACCTGTTCAACACGTAAGGTTTTGGTGTCAATCACCGCTAATTCGTTGGTACGTAAACTGACGGTGTAGAGCTTATGATTTTTTGGATCCAACGACAGGCTCATTGAACTGAAATCTTGACGTGTCTTAGAATTTAAGGTGATGGGCTCTAGTGCCTTAAGGGTTTTGGTATCAAATACATAGAGTTGGTTCGAGGTAGGCGACGAGGCAAAAGCCCGTTGATGGGTGCCATCTACCACCACATCTCGGGCATGAACCGCACTGCCATGGGGAAACTGTTTGACTAGTTTAAGGTCTTTTTGGTCATACACCGATACGGTGTCAGCACGAGTATTTGTGACCCAAACCGTATTGGCTTCGTCATCCACCGCCACACCGTATACCGCCATTACCTGGCCTTCACGCTCGGTATCAGCGGTAGGGGTGACAGCGTTGAGGGTTTTAAGTGTGGTCGGATCCAGTTGGCTGAGCTGAGATTGTTTTACCGGTGGACGACCTACAGATGAGGTCACGTACAGCGCATTGTTTTTAGCGCTATAAGCCACTTGGTATAAACCATTGGTCACAGGAGCTTGGTCTAACACATATAACTCGGTTCCTTTGGCAGGCACCACCGGTGAGACCTTTAGATCAAATACCGTCGCAGCAGAGGGCTTAGCTACCTGCGCCACAATGGGGTGTAAACCAATAGCGGCATCGGCGGGAATAGTCAGTTGTGTGCGAATTTCGCCTTTGTCATCGGCCACTAGGGGTTTAGTACCGCTCAGCACGTTACCGCTGCGTATCAGCTGTACTTCTTGACCAGGGGTAAAACCTCGCCCCCAGACTTCCGCCTGTTGTCCCGGGTAAACCACTCCTGAGACACCAAGTGTGCCCGTAAAATTTGGGTCGGGCTGATCAAAAATAGGGTTAGCCCAAGCCGCTGCGCTTAATGCAAGAGCAGAGAGGCCCAAGCCTAAACGCTGCCATGATTTGTTTTTAATACTGAGATTGATTTGCATTACAGACCTTACAAAAAAAGAAGGGATAAACAGGAAGGAAGCGTCATAAGGGGGAGTCGTCAGATTGGGTTAAATCGCGCAAACTGCGATTGCTTAGAGCAAATAAAGAACTCAACATAAAACACAGACCGCCACCAATAAAGAAAGCCGTGCTAGGGGAATACCAACGCGCCACCACGCCCATCTGCATATTGCCTAAAGCGGTCCCTAGCGAGGATTGCGTCATCCACAAACTGGACATACGACCAAGTAAATGATCCGGTGTGTGTTTTTGTACCAAGGCCATACGCAGTATTTTGGATAAGGTGTCGGCGGCGCCCATACAAGCCAGACACAGCAAAGACCAAGGCAGCCATATCCACTGCGCCAAGGCCCACACAGCCAGCCCCCATACCATGACGGCACCTATAATGAAGCGCCCAGGGTAACGAAGATGCTTAGTCCAACCAGAGCTAAGCGCCATGACTGTGGCCCCAAAAGCCGGCGCTGAATACAGTAGGCCAGTGATTTGCGCCCCTTGGTTAAGCACGTGTTCGCCCCATTCAGGCAACAGCGCCAAGGGGGTAGCGAGCACCACGGCAGTTAAGTCAATCAGCAGCAAGGCGCGTAACAAAGGGTGCTTTGCCATGTACACAAAGCCATCCACAAAGGATTGAAACATGGCTGGGTGTTGTGTTGATGCGCCTTTGGGCGGCAAAGCAGGTAACTGCTTTAAAAAGAAGGGCGTGGTGATAACCGCTGCCAGAACGATGACATAACAAAAAATCAGACCTGGCCCGGCAATCAGTAAACCCGCTAACGAGGGGCCAATAACGCCCCCAATTTGCATAGATAGCCCTGATAAAGCCGCCGCTGCCGCCAAATGCTCGCGTCCTACTAAGGCGGGCGTGGCAGACATCATGGCGGGAACACTAATGCCGCCAGCGGCGCCGCCTATCCCTGCTGCGAGATATATCAACCAAACGGATGGATTAGGTAATAACGCATTAATTAAAAAAAGCCCTACACTCAGCACATACACAGTGCGTGAGTAAAGCATGAGCTTACGTCTATCCATCCGGTCAGACAGCACGCCCCCGATCATTAACGCCACCACCATAGGGATGGCGAGGGTGGCGTTGAGTCCGGCCACTGCCAAGCTGGAACCGGTAATTTGAAACAGTTGAATGCTGGCGGCAACCATCAGCATACCAGTCACTAACACCGTAGCCGTGCGTGCTGCGTAGGCGTAACGAAAGGCACGACTTTGTCGTAAGGGGCTAATATCTAAAAACAAACGACTCATAGGTCTACCGTTATGACAGGTTGTTGTTCTACTGCAGTCAGCGCAGCACGTAATACGGGCGCCCAAAGCGCGGTGGCCTCGGGACTAGTTAAATGGGCATGTAAAAAGGGAAAACTGTGCACCGTTAGGGTGTGCGCCCACGGTTGCCACATGTGTGGACTTAGGTTGGTCTCTTTATGGTCTAATCCTGCGTGGATATACAAGAGCGGTCCATTAAAAACGGCCTCGTTGTGATCCCGTACGGCTTGGTTATTGATAGCGACCGCATTAAATACCCCATTAAGCTGGGTGTCTGCTAATGCCCCTAAAGGGTGGTTCTGCTGCCGTAAAAAATCAATCACGCTTTGGCGCTCGAGCTCCACGTCAGGCAGTTCGTTAGGGTCATAGCCAGCAATATGCAATAAGGCTTTATAGATGGCGTTGGCCTCGGGCACAGGCTGAGCGCGCCAGGCGGCACTGGGATAGGCATCGACTAAACACACGACGCCTACCTCGGCCTGACGGTGCTGCAGTTCCACCGCAATCGCATGCGCTAAAATACCGCCGACTGACCAGCCTAATAGATGATACGGGCCCTGCGGTTGGGCGCTTTGAATGGCATCCGCATAGGCATAGGCCATGGCCTCAACCGTTGTAGGCTCAAGCGTCTCGTTATGAAAGGTCGAAGATTGCAAACCATACACAGAGCGCTGATCCAAATCAGATCGCGCCAAAGCGCCATAACACCAACTGAGCCCACCAGCAGGGTGAATACAAAACAGAGCCGGTGTGTGTGCGCGCCCTTGATGCAAAAGCAGTAAACGCTCAAAACCTGCGCTAGGCCCTGCAACGTGTGCCGATTGATTTTCTAGGTATTGCGCCAACTGACTAACAGTAGGGTAAGCAAAGATTGCACCCAAATTGAGCTCGTAGCCTTGATCGCGTAGGTGCGCCACCATACGCGCTGCAAGCAAGGAATGCCCCCCTAGACTAAAAAAATTGTCTTCGCTATATACAGGGGTGCTTAATTGCAGGGTCTGGCTAAATAGCATGGCGACCTGTCGCTCTAGCGCAGTGTGTGGAAGGGTACCCATGGCATGGCTGCGCTGGGGTGCGGGCAAGGCTTTTCTATCGAGTTTGCCACTGCTATTTAATGGAAATTCCGACAGCACACTAATGGCGTTAGGTACCATGTAATCAGGCAAATTGTCACGACATTGCGCAAATAATGGCTCAATAGCAAGGTGTGGGTTAGGGCTGAGCACATAGGCCACCAGTTGTTGTTGGCCGGGTTGGTCTTCGCGCACGAGGGCAACAGCTTGTTGTACCTGTGGGTGTAAAGTTAATACCTGTTCAATTTCACCCAGCTCAATGCGAAGGCCGCGCAATTTCACTTGAAAGTCGGCGCGTCCTAGGTATTCGACGGCTCCATCGGCACGCCAACGGGCTTTATCGCCGGTTTTGTACATCCGTCCTGAGGCAAACGGGTTAGCCAAAAAGCTAGCCTCGGTAAGGTCGGGCCGGTTCAAGTAGCCTTCGGCTAATTGCACTCCACCTAGATACAAATCGCCAGCCACTCCAACTGGCAAGGGGCGTAACTGGGTATCTAGTACATATAAGGCGGTATTCCATACAGGAAAACCAATGGGCACCGGGTGGCTGTGGTCATTACGTGCTGCGTGCCAGTAACTGACATCCACAGCCGCCTCGGTGGGGCCATAAAGATTGTGCAGTTCACCCTGAATGCGCGTATAAAAGCGATCACGTAAGCTCGCACTCAGCGCTTCGCCACTACAAAATACCAGAGGAATAGTTAAGCCCTGACTGGTTGCGTCGGCCAAAAAAGCGTCGAGCATCGAAGGCACAAAATGAATCACTTCAATCTGTTGCGTCTGAATCAGTTGCGCAAGCCATTGAGGGTCTTTATGAGACTCGGGAGGAGCCACATACAACTGAGCCCCACTGATAAAGGGTAAAAAGAGCTCCCAGACGGACACATCAAAGGTGTAAGGCGTCTTTTGGATAAAATGCGTTAAAGGGGTGATGGCATAAAAGTCACGCATCCACATCAAACGGTTCACAATCGCTTGGTGACTGATCACGACCCCTTTGGGTTCTCCTGTCGAGCCGGAGGTAAATAAGAGATAAGCGCGATCGCCAGGGCTGGGGTAGGCTAATTCCGCGGGCTGAAGCAGAGGCTCTGGTAACTGATTTAACTCATAATGAGGCACTGAAAGCGTATGTATTGCTGGGAAGTGTGCGTCGCTAAGGATCAAACGGGGCTGGGCCTGTTGTACCACACGCCGCAAACGAGCCGTGGGTTGCGTACCATCAAGGGGTAAATAGGCCGCGCCTGCACGCAAAATGGCATGCAAAGCCAACACCATATCTACCCGCCGTTCTAACGCTACCGCAACGCAATCACCGCGGCGCACACCGGCTGCGTGCAGTTGTACTGCCAAGCTTTCTACCCGTGACTGATAGTCGGTATAACTAAGGTGCTGCGTATCATCACTGATGGCGGGAAGCGTTGCGTACTGCTGTGCGGTTTGGGCACACAGATGACTCAATGTGGTCGCTGGCACGGGGTGGGCCGTCTGATTAAACCCCTTTACAACGAGCTCGTGTTCGGCAGCGGTGACGGTAGGGACATCAGCCAACCGTTCGGCGCGTAACGCATGCGTAATAAAGTGCAGCAAGCGGGGGATATGGGCTTGAATTTGATCCAACTGATAAAGCGTGGGGTTTGCTTCAATTTCCAAGCGCATGCCGTGGGCTTGGGTGTCAGAGCGAAAGCTAAAATTAATGTCCTCGACCGGACCTGCACACACCACATGCGAGCTTGCCTCTAAACCAGTGCCCGCATAGGGGGTGTCAAAAGGCAAAATATTAATTAACGGCCCATGCAAACGGCGCATACCATGGAGCAACCCCAGATCACGTCGCAGCTGCTCGCTGCGATAACGCCCATGGCGCCGTGTCAGCATAAGCGCTTTAGCCCCTTGTTGGATGAACTCGTGCACAGGCAGATGTTCTTGGATACATAGAGGCAAGGGGGCGACATTCATTACCGTGGCAATAGTCAACGCGCTGCGTTGACCCAGCCGACCCATGTACGGTACCCCGAAAACGGAGTCGTATTGACCGGTATGACGTGCGATATAGGCAGCAGTCAACAGGGTGAGCACATCTGCCCAACTGCAGTCATGGCGTGCAGCAAACTCAAGCAGCGCAGTGCTGAATGCTGGGTTGACATGTTGTTGAGCGTATAAAAAACGATGATCTGTTAATGCCGTCGTGGGACTTAGGCTCAACACTTCATCGTAAGTGCTGAGTTTTTCTAACCAAAAAGCGCGGTCTTTATTGTGTTTTGGGCTGTGTAAATAGGCCTGATCTTCAGCTAGGGTGGCTTCGATAGCACCCAATGCTTGGGGTGGCGTAAGACCACGACACCGAGCTAGGTAATGCTGAATGCAGCGCGCCTCAAGCAAATTCATGGCATACCCATCGGCAGCCAAATGGTGGATGCGGCTATAAAAAATGAAATGCTCGGGGTGCAACTCGTACAAAATAAAGCGTGCACACGGATCTTGATAAAGATCTACAGGGGTTTGTTGGTCGCTACGAAGATGCTGCAAGACCGCCTCTTTACTGCGTAAATGCGTGATCCGCTCGACCCGCGGAGTCGGTACATCAAAGCGTTGTTGGGTGTGTCCCGCCTGGTCTTCTAAACGCAGTGTCAACACGTCGGCTTGAGCCAGCACCGTGTCCACGGCCTCGATAAAAAGGGGCACGTTCAAGGCGTGACGTAGCTCGGTATAGTGCGCCGTATTAAAAATAGGGTTCGTCGGATCAACGTTTTGAGCGAACCATAAGCCCTGCTGCGCAGAGCTGAGGTCATAGAGAGCAGCGTGTGTAGACATACAACCAACAAAAAACGAAATTAAGCAGCGTGGCGCTGAATGACGGCCCACCAGTGCGCTAAGGTAGGCTCAACGGCCATATCAGCAAATTCAATAACAGCGCCAGCTTGACGCCACCGCGCGGCTAAGTTCATAGCACGCATAGAGTCCAAGCCCCATTCCATCAGATTGTCATCATCTTGAATGGCACTGGGGTCTTCGTGCAGTAATTGCGCCACATCAGCGCGTAGCGTGTCTAAGGTTAAGGGCAAAGGGGTAGAGTTAAGCGTCATGGGAAGCGGATAAAGATTGACTAAGTTGAAGACGTAATTGTTTGCGGCTGACTTTGCCGGCTGCCGTAATGTCAAAGCTGTCTACAAACACAACTTGATCAGGCACTTTAAAGTCGGCCAGACCACGTTGACGGATCCAGCGTTTAAACTCAATGGCGCGTGGTGCGGCGTGCGCTTTTTTGATAATAATAAAAGCACAACTGCGTTCACCTAAATAGTCATCGGGCACGGACACCACTGCCGCATCAAAAACGGCTGGGTGCGCTAAGAGGTGATCTTCGATTTCTTCGGCAGAGATTTTTTCTCCGGCTCGGTTGATATGGTCATTGGCGCGCCCTTGCACCACTAAATAGCCGTCTGCGGTACGTTGCACAATATCGCCAGTGCGGTAAAAGCCGTCTTGGGTAAAAGAACGCGCATTGGCTGTCGGGTTATTGTGATAAGCACGGATGGTATAGGGGCCACGCGTTAATAAATGACCCGTGGCGCCTGGGGCGACCGGCTGATCGTGATCATCCACAATGCGTAGTTCATCATCTGGGCTAATCGGACGGCCTTGGGTGCCCACAACGAGGTCCTCACTGTCATCCAAGCGGGTGTAGTTCACTAACCCTTCTGCCATACCAAAAACCTGCTGGAGTTGGATGCCCAAGACCGGACGCACCCGACGGGCTACCTCGGGAATCAGTTTTGCCCCACCGACTTGGATGGTTTTCAGCGAAGTGATGTCATGGTGACTGTGGGGCGCGAACTCGAGCCACATCAACAGTAGAGGCGGAACCAGGCTGGTAAAGCTAACGTGGTGCTGGGCGATCAGGGCAAAACAGCGCTCTGGCTCGGCGCTGGTGCTAAGCACCACACATCCGCCTGCGTACAAGGTTCCTAAAAAACCTGGCGAGCTCATGGGGAAATTATGGGCCATGGGCAACGCGGCTAAAAACACCGAGTCTGCGGTGACATCACAAATTTTGCAGCTTTCACGTAAGGTATAGATGTAATCGTTATGCGTACGCGGAATCAGCTTAGACAAACCGGTGCTACCACCGGAAATTTGTAAAAAAGCCACTTCGTCGGCCGTGGACACCGTCGAAGGGATGGTATGGGCTTGATCATGCTGTTCTAAAGCACTGAGGGCATGAAACTCGTGCGCGTCACCCACCACCACAATGTGCTGAACCTGAGGACAGCGCTGTTGGAGTTCGCGAGCCTGCGCTACGTAATTAAACCCCTCGAATTGGTCTGCACAAATATACGCATCTGCGGGGGCGTGGGTAGCAAAGTGTTCCAGCTCGGTAATACGATGTGCTGGCAAAGCATAAATAGGAATCATGCCTGCACGAAACAAAGCAAACACCACACTGACAAACTCAGGAATATTGGGTAGCTGCACCAATACACGGGCGCCTTTTTTGAGGCCAATGGATTGAAGCCCTGCAGCGAGCGCGGAGGCTTTTTGGTTTAGCTCGGCATACGTCCATTGGTGTTCGCTTCCTATTACGGCTGGACGGTGCGCATACTGTTGAGCACGTTCGGCCAGTAATTCACCAAAAGTTTGACCGTCCCAGTAACCGGCTGCGGTGTATTTTTTGACGAACTCGGGCGGCCAGACTTGTTGTAATGGAATTGGATTCGGCATGATAATGAGAATGATTATTAGTTGGTTTTAGTGTATTACTGTATCATGATCTGCATTGAATAGCACACCCATCGTGTCGTTTTAATGAGGTGAACGGGTGTGGCTGCGCAAGAACACAGAGCAGGTTGGCCATGAGAAGCTCGGTGTGGAGGTAATAGGTATGCTCAAACAGGCTGGCTTGACTCTGCGTCAGCAGAATATGGCGTGGGTCAGTCTGCAACCCTGTGCCATAGGCTTTGAGGACGGCTTCTTTGCTGCACCAGTGTCTATACAGCTCGGCTGAATTGCTTGCTATAGGGAGTTCGTGTGGGTGTAGCAGCAGGGGGGCAAGGGGCGCAGGAAAGGGGGTATCGGTGTGCTCAATATCCACGCCCACGACATGGGGGGCGAGCGCTAACACGGTAATATCACGACTGTGGCTTAGGGAAAAGTGCCAAGGCGCGTGCGTTAACAGCGGCTTTTGATAGGCCCCTAGCGTGATGGTAACGGCCAAGGGCGCGATCTGTAGTCGTTGCCCGATGTGGTGGCGTAAAAAAGCGCGACTGGCAAGGTAGCGAGTCTGTAATAAGTGGGTACGGAAACCTTGGGCATGCACCCATTCTGCCTCGGTCACAGCGCTGCGCAGCTGTGCTAAGGACGGAGTCTGTCGCCTATCGAGCACATACAGCTCTACCATCACTACGCCGCGAACTCTCGTAAAGCAAACGCCGTCGCCAGGCCCAACATGGCGCCGTGGTCAGCGTCTGGGAACCTATGTCGTTGTGTTTTTAACTGACTGCAGTAGGGCAGTTGATCCATAAACGCATCCAAAAAACGTGAGGTAGGAATACCTGCAGGGCGCGGAGCGGTGGGATCAGCCGGTTTTGGGCGCCACTGTTCCTGGTCACCAATCAATACATTCAATTGCGTGCTGCGCTGCAACGGAGGCAGGTGCACGGCCTGATTTTGCATAAACGGGTGATACCACCACAGCGAGGGACTGGCGGCAATGTAATGTTTAAATAAATTGGGGTACGTCAAAAGCGTATAAAGCGTGAAGAGTCCCCCATAGGAATGCCCAAACAGCCCCAGACGGTTCAGATCAAGTGAAACCTGTTGCTGCAGTTGCGGCAGCAGCTGGGTACGTATGAATTGCACTAGCTCATCGGCCCCCCCAGCGGCCCAATCGGGCATGCGCGGATCAACTGGCGCGTGCGGTGGGGGCGGCACTGGTGTGTAGTCATAAGAGCGCCGTTGTCGTGCAGCCTGACGCGCTACATTAAAACCAATGCTAGCTATCGCAAAGTTGATAGGACGTGGTTGGCATTCTACAAAACTTTCTATATGGTGTTGGATCCAGTCACCGTCCAACATAACAAGCAAAGGAAAGCCCTGTGTCGGCGCGGGGCTTTCCGGCACCCATAGTCTGCACAAATACGGGCGTTGCGTGGCAGAGATTAAGGTCGATTGCCACTGACGCATTACGGTTCCTTGTCGTGCAAATCAATGAAATAGGTGCCTTCCATGGGCACAGTCAGAAAGCGCTCATTGATTTCCTCTAAGGTGCGTTGTGGCGAAATGCCCTGCATACGCTCAGGGTGAGTCCAAGTGGCTAACGCCTGAATAAAAATCATATGTAAAGGGGAGTCATTAAACGCATGCCAAATGCCATGAGCATTCTGCTGTTGGACCGCATCAATGTGCTGGAGGCGATTGGCTTTAATTAGGTTTGCTAGGCTTTGGCGCGCGGCATCAGCCGAGATGCCTGTACCAATAGCCAACCCGCCGGCTTGATTGCGTCGTGTGGCGCCCGTGCCCGTCGCAATGTAAACAGCGGGGTTACGCGCATTAATGTATTCATAATTCACGTTACCTGTAGGGGTTTTTAGCAGGTCGGCCCCAATATTGTGGCCTCCGGCAAAGCGGATCATGTCATTAAAGGTGCCGGTTCCTGGCGAGCTGCAACAATCCGTGCTGCCAGCATGGGCATGCACAAAGACAGGAGGAAAAGACGCGGGGTCAAAGTCTTGTAGCCGTGTTTGCACTTGTGCCATCTGCGACTGATAGAACTCAATAAAAGCGTCTGTGCGTGTCTCAGCGCCAATAGCGCTGCCTAGAGCTTGCAGACTAGGCACGGTATTTGTTAGCGGGTCCATAAAGAAATCCACAATGAGTACCGGTACCCCAGCCCGCTCGAAACGGCGGATCAGTTCTGATTCGTTTGGGTCTTGGCCGGGTAAGAGCCCAGCAAACCGCGAGGTCAACACCACTAAATCAGGCCGCAGCGCCAAGCTTTGCTCTACAGAAAAGCTGTCAGCGGTGTGACGGCCCACCACGGGTATGTCACGTATGGCGGGAAAATGGGCTTGGTAAGCTTCGTACTCGTTGGCGAACGAGGTCTTAAACTCATCAGACCACCCTGCTAGTAGACTGACGGGGTCAGGGTGCAGCAAAGCCAAAACGGGCATATGGCGCGCCTGCGTCAAAATAATGCGGTGTGCAGGCTGCTCTAGGGTGACTTCCCGTCCCATGACATCCGTGACCACAATGGGTGCAGCCATTACCTGACTCACACAAAACCACGTCAGCACACTTAATAACAACCGTTTCATAGTAGGCCTTCTGTTTGGGGGGTTAAGCCATCAATAAACACATGAAGCTGGCGTTGACTGCAGGCTTCAATACGTGCGGCTACACCATAGGCGTGCGCTAAATGCGGAGCGGTGATGACCTCGGCCACTGGACCTTGGGCGTGGACCTGACCTTGGCTCAGTAAAAGGCATTGATCACTATGTTGTAAGGCCACATTTAAGTCATGCAGCACAATAACGCTTAACATTTGATGGCGTTGCGTTTGCTCTTTAAGTAATTCCATAACGTGATACTGATAATTTAAGTCCAAGGCAGAGAGTGGCTCGTCCAACAATAAAAGGGTGGGGCGGCGAATCAGAGCCTGTGCTAAACCCACGAGTTGTTTTTGCCCACCCGAGAGCTCATCTAAAAAACGCATGGCTAAGTGCTCAATGCTGAGTCGCTCCAGTAACGCCATAATTTGTTGGGCATCGGCGCTGCTGTGTTGCGTAGGGGTGAGGGTGGCATTAGCTGCTACCAGTACCGATTCAAAAACCCGTAAATGAACCGCAGCCGGCAAGGATTGCGGCAAGTACACGACGTGTTGCGCTCGCTGTTCAAAATTTTGTTGGCGTAAGTCCACGCCATCCAACAAAATGCGGCCTGCTTTAGGTGCGATTAAGCCTGCCAGGCTTTTTAACAACGTCGACTTACCACAGCCATTGGCACCAAGTAATGAGACCACTTGGCCAGTGGCCAACGGCTCGATATCAATCTGACTCAGAATGGTTTTTTTGCCGTAACCAACGTGAAGGTCTTGAATTTCTAGCATCACAAATACCGCTTAATGGGCTTGGCGACGAAGCACAATGGATAAGAAAAAAGGCACGCCTACCAACGATGTCACAATGCCTACTGGCACGATGACTCCGGACACGATGTTCTTGGAGGCAATAGAGGCTAAGGAGAGAATTAAGGCTCCAACTAAAGCGCTGCCTGGTAAATAAAAGCGATGATCTTCCCCAAACAAACGCCGCGCAATGTGGGGGGCGATGAGGCCAATAAAGCCGATGGTGCCTGCAAAGGAGACGGCCATGGCGGCCAAAAAGCTAATGCGCAGTAATGAGGTCAGGCGTAAGCGTTGTACATTAATGCCAAAACTAAGCGCACGCTCTTCACCTAGACGCAACGCCGTCATTTTCCACGCA
The DNA here is from genome assembly GCF_011927625.1 of Paenalcaligenes hominis. Taxonomy (GTDB): domain Bacteria; phylum Pseudomonadota; class Gammaproteobacteria; order Burkholderiales; family Burkholderiaceae_B; genus Paenalcaligenes; species Paenalcaligenes hominis. Next base: position 517,358 of record NZ_JAATIZ010000002.1, on the reverse strand, counting down.
TCGCGCATGGAAAGAGGAAATAAGACCAACACAGTTAAAAACATGAGCCCGACGGTGCCCCATGTGGCACGAGATAAGCTGCCTAAGGTCCAAAAAACCAGCCCCTGTAAGGCTTCGGCACTGGCGACAAACTGCATGAGGGACACCAGCGCATTAAATGAAAACACCAATGCAATGCCAAACAGCACAATGGACGAGGTGCTGAGCGCACCCCACCGTGCCACCGCATCCAGTAGTAAAGCGGAAATCATGGCAAATAAAAACGCATTGATAGCAATCATCCACGCCGGCGGTACGCCTGGAATAGAAAGGTTCAGCACTAAAGCCAACGACGCCCCAAAGGCAGCGGCTGAAGAAATGCCTAAGGTAAATGGACTGGCTAAGGGGTTATTTAAAATGGTTTGCATTTCAGCCCCCGACAAACCTAGGCCCATACCAATAGCAATCGCCATTAAGGCATACGGCAGACGAATGTCCCAAACAATGACGCGCGTTGTGGCATCCACCTGACTAGGCGTAAAGAGGGCAGCAGATAGCTCAGACCAAGCCAGCCCTGAAGGGCCCAACATAAAATCGGCAATCAGACTGAGTGCAATGGCAAGCAGAAGGCCAGCAAGAATAAGGAAGCGCTGACTTAAGACCTGTTTATAGGCCGTAAGCGTAGCGGTAGTTGCCATCATAAATACAAATGAGAATAGTTATTACTTCGTATAGTATAGAGGATTTTCTGTTGGCTTGGCTATGCTTATATAATGGACATTTACTTGGGGGATTTATGGCAAACCAAACGATGGATAATCAGTGGCTGACCTTAGATGGCAGCGATCCAACACTAAAAATTAAGCTTCAAAGTCATCATTTTGGCTTTGCGCGAACGATGAATGCTATGCCGTTGGCACAAAGCGAGTACGAGCTAGCTTGCAAATATTATCCTATTGTTTTTATTGCGGCCGATAGCGCTGCCACGCGTTTACAGTCCGTGGTTTTATTTGGGTTTCAGGCGGAACAAAACCTCTTTGTTAGCCCCGAGGGCGGCTGGGAGGCCTCTTACTACATACCGGCATATGCACAACGTCATCCCTATCAATTGCAGTGGGATACCGCAACGCAGCAGCCCGTGGTGCAGGTGGACGCCCATTACCCAGGCCTAAGCCATGACGAAGGCATGGCATTTTACGAGGCGGGCGCACCCAGCGCTTACCTAGAGCAATTAGGGCATGCCTTGCACACCCTAGAGCGCGAGCTAGAGCAAACTCAACAATGGGTCATGCGTCTCAAGGAAAAAGGTTTGCTGATAGAGCAAAGCATTAATTTAACCCTAGACGATCAAACCCAGAGTGTGGCGGGGGTGTGGGTGGTAGATTTTGCTCAGCTCGACCAACTCGACGATACAGAGCTGGCTCAGATGTATCACAACGGCACGTTATCTTTGATTGAGCAACATCGCATCTCTCTCAGTAACTTAGATGTCTTGGCGCAGCGCGTAGGCGGCTAATCATGGCTTCTGCACCGCGCTTTATTCCGCGTTCGATCACCCCTACCTCAGAGCAGGTAGCGATTCAGTGTTCGCAGCATCGCATCACTTTAATCGAAGCCAATGCCGGGGCAGCAAAAACGACAACCTTAGCATTGCGCATTGGCGAGGCTTTAGCGCGGGGCCTAGCGCCAGAGCAGATTTTGGCGTTGGTGTTTACCGACGAGGCCAAAGAGGTGTTGCACGAACGCCTTAAAGCGCTGGGTGTGGCGCCTTTTATCGTCAATAAATTAGCACTTTATACCGTTGAAGACTTTGCGCACCATGTTCTGCACTTTTGGGAAGAGGAAAACCCACCGCGTCTAAGCTCATTGCACGAGTTGAAGCCGATGGCCTTAGAGGCGCTCGACCACCTTAGCCAGCACCCTACTGCACAATACGGTGACGAGCTCGAATTCCGCACGCACCACGTGGCCTTAAGTCAGTTTTTTCAAAGCCAGCTCCGTCTAAAAGCTAGCTTGGCTGTGTTTTTAAATGAAGAGGAAAGCGCAGCAGAAAAAGCGTTGCAGTTCGGGGTGACATTAAGCGATTTTCTCTGGACTCAACATTACGAAATCTTGCGTCAAAGCCCTTACGAGGGTGTGCTATTTCGCGGGCCACAGGACGCGACCTATGATTTAGCTAGTACCTTACTTGAGCAACCCGATTTGCTAGAGCTGCTGCCTGAGTACCGCTTGATCGTAGTCGATGAGCTGCACGATGCCAACGAGGCTGCTTTTCAAATTCTACGTTTATTGGCTCAACGCCCTCAAACATATGTGGTGGCAGCCGGCGATAAAGATCAGGTGATTCAAAAGCATTTGGCTGCTGATGCCACCTACCTCCATGCGCGTTTTGAAGCCTATTTCGAGCAGTTAGTGCGTTTGCCGCTGACCTATACCTATAGGCACGGGCCATATTTGGCCTATGCGACAGCTCAGTTCAAACAGAAAAAAGTCGACAGCTTATTGCCGCTAGCCACGCAGATTCATGTGCATCGTTATGCTCAAGATCAAGCTGTAGTGCCTGTAGTGCAGGCCTTGTTGCAATGGCAACGTCAAGGTGGGCGGCTGGCTCAATGTGCGGTGTTATTCCGTGATGTGCATCAGTCCATTCATTTAGAAAATCAGCTGCTAACACACGGTGTGCCATATACCTTGCACGGCATGCAAAGTTATTTACAGCGCGACGAGATCTTATTTTTACGCGCTTGGCTGGCACTGGCTCTGCGAGACTTGGCTGCCATTCAGCAGAGCTCGCTCCGAGAGCGTATGGTGCGGGCATTAGCGTTGTTTAGCGAACTGTCCTTTACCGAACTCGACATCGCGGCCGCCGCGGCAGAAATTGCTGAAACCCCAGCCTTATTACGGTTTTTTTACGAAGGGCAAATGATGCGTCGTGCCTCAGAGCACGATCAATGGCGCTTTAAAGAAACGCTAGGTTATTTAGAGCAGGTTTCAGCCGATACCTCAGCGGCAGAGGTGCTAGCGCATCTTATGCAGACTTTGGACGTTGCCAATGTCGCAAAGCGTATTTATGTGTTTGATCATGCTGCTGAAGTCATCCAGAAATCAATGAGTGCTTTTTTGGCGATGGCGCAGCAACTGAATTTAGGGGTCGCGCCTTTTTACCAGTGGTGTGCTCAGCATGATCCCAGTACCCATGCTGTGCCACACGCCGTAACGCTAAGCTGTGTGGCCCAAGCCAAAGGCAAAGAATACGAGCATGTGCTGCTGCCTTATTTAGAAATGGGCGAGTTCCCGTCGTTGCAGCAGGACGCAGAGATGGAGCGCAATTTATTTTACGTGGGTATCACACGTGCCCAAAAACGGTTGAGCTTGTTTGTGCCTCAGGCAGATCATCAAGTTAGCGAATACGTGCACGAGTTGCGTTTGGAACAGCTGCATGTGCCTACCCAGCAACGTCTACACGATCTACAGCAAAGCGCAGTGGGGCGGCAGCTTAGTACCACATCAAGCCAAATCGCCGCCCAACGTATTAACTTACGTGTGCCCTTTGCGGAAAAAGACCAGGCTAAAGAATTAGGTGCGCGTTGGGATCCAGTGCAACGCGTGTGGTTTGTGCCGCCGGGGGTGAACCCAGCGCCTTTCACGCGTTGGGTACGGTCCAGCTCGTAATTAATTCAGCCATTTTTCCTCGGCTTGGTCCAGTACATCTCGCTCGTCCATTAAGTCCCACACAAACTGCATCATACGTAAATAATCATTATCGTCTGCCGCTAACATGAACCCAAGGTAGTTAATAGGGGTAAGCGGCTGATCAATAAATAAAGCACTCAGACGTGGGTCGGCATGACTGTAGTGCAACGCCTCGTAGGTTTCTGTGATCATGATGTCGCCCTTGCCTTCAGCAATGAGGGCAGGGATTTCTGCATTTTTTTCGTGGGTGCTAACCTGAGCATTTTTTAAATGCTCTAAAACAAATAGCTCATTGGTGCCGCCTGGATTCTTGATCACATGCACTGATGCCTGATTTAAATCATCGATGGATTGGTATTTCTTTTTATCGGCAGTGCGAGCCAGAGCGACTTTGCCAAAGGGGGCGTAGCCAGGAAGCATTGCCATTTTTGCAATGCGTGCTGGGGTACGTGTGATCCCACCCACTGCAATATCAAATTTATCAGCCTGTAAGTCGGGCATAAGGTTAGGCCAAGTAGTGGGGACGTATTCAATGGTCAAGCCTAACTCAGTGGCCATGGCTTCAATCACATCAATATCATGGCCTTCGTAACCCTGATCGGTCTTCATAGCAAAGGGCCGGTAGTCGCCCGGTGTGCCAACACGTAAGGTTTTGGACTCTTGAATGCGATCAAGGCGAGGTCCAGCGTGAGCACTAACCGCTACCGCGCCAAGTACGACTGCGCCAACAAATTGCTTCCACTTTTTCATGGTTGTCTCCGAATAATAGATAGAAAAAATCCCCCTACGAGGAGGGGGATTCTGCACACAGCATTACGCCTGTTTTTTCATTTTACGATTAGCGAGAAATTTGCCAAGGAGCACGACTAAGATGGCCCCAAGAGCGGCTGCGCCGTAATGCACCAAAGCAGATGGCTCGCCAAAGTGTCGAATCACCACGACATCAGTGACTAACAAACCACCGGCGATCCAACCTAGCAGGCCTGCCCCAAAGGTTACAATAGAAGGGAAGCGGTCGATAAGTTTTAGGATTAAGGTGCTGCCCCACACAATAATAGGAATGCTAACCACTAGCCCAAAGATGACCAAACCCATCTGATGTTCAGGGTCGGCTAATTGGGCGGCCCCTGCAATCGCAATCACGTTGTCTAGACTCATCACAAAGTCAGCAATAATAATGGTTTTTACTGCTGTCCAGACACTGGAGCTGGCCTGTATATTGGCGTGCTCGTCGTGTTCGGGCACCAAAAGTTTTAACGCCACCCATGCTAATAACAAGGCGCCGATTAATTTTAGGTAGGGAACCGCCAAAAGTGTTAAAGCAAATGCAATCAATAAGACACGTAATATAATGGCGCCCGCTGTACCCCACAAAACGCCTTTTAAGCGTTGTTCTTTAGGGAGGTTTCGACATGCTAACGCAATGACGACCGCATTATCGCCCCCTAAAAGAATATCAATCAAAATAATTTGAAAGACAGCTGCCCAACTCAGTGTTTGGAAAAATTCCAACATAGTCACTCCAGAAATAAAAAAAAGCCTGATCCCAATAAAAGAGCAGGCTTTTTGTATGGAGTACGCGCACCTTGCCCTTTGATTGGCAAGGTCTTGCTTGTAACGATGTGGGTTGAGGCCACATGCAACGCTAGCGTTTGTTACCCGTGCACCGGGAGACCCTATAGTCTGACCGTGATGACGATGCGACGGATATAAGCTACTCCCCTTTGTCAGTCATAAGTATAGCGGAAAAAAGCGTTGTGCAAAGAGTTTCTTGTGGGGCTACGTCTAGCACCGTCGCAACGGGTTTGGTTTAACTCAGACTAAATAAGTAAAGACTAGAAAAAACTGAGAAAATAATGTTAAGATGCATCGATGTATCTTAATGCGCTAACTCAAAGCGACAGACCTAACAGGCAACAATACGATGGAATACAACTTTGGTTTTGAAGTCGCCCCACCTGCACGTACTTATCGAGGCATTGATCGACGCGAATTAATTATTGCAGAGGCCACCGATCGGTTTCTGGAAAGAGGCTATGCAGCGGTCAGTGTTGATGAAATTATAAAAAAAGTAGGCGGCTCTAAAACCAACGTCTATCGGCATTTTGGTGGTAAGAAAGGGCTTTTCATCGAGGTAGTGCGCAGCTTAGCTGCCGAATTTTTAGAGCATTTACGCACTACAGAAATTACCAATAAAACGCCCGAGGAAGGGTTGCGTCATATTGCGCATAACTTGTTGAACCAGCTTCTCGACGAGCGTCATTTGGCCTTTCAGCGCTTAATCATTGCCGAAGCCCGTCGCTTCGAGGATTTAGGCAAAGTGTGGCTAGAAAGTCGGCCTCAACAATCGCGGCGTGTGCTGGCCAAATTTATTCATGATTTACAGCAAAAAAAACAGCTAAGAGAAGCGGACCCTCTCTTAGCTGCGACCTTGTTTCACGATATGATTAGCTTTTATCCCACCCATAAAGCCATGATTGAAGTTCCCCTGACTCAAGATGAGCTCAATGTGTTTATTGATGAGGCCGTGGTGGTCTTTATGCAAGGCTACGGGGTATAGCCTCTATACCTTAGCGAAACAGGGTATCGACGTAATCGGCGCCTAAACCAATTTTTTCATAGTGAGCACGACACAAAGCAATGTAATCATGCACATCAAAATAACCACAGGATTCGCCTTTTTCATCTAACCAAATTAGCGGACCTTTCACATTGAAAAAGACTTTCATCGGGTCTTCGTGTTCATAAGCCACGAGTGTGTGACCCTCGCCCGGTGTTTCATATACAAAATCGCCCGCTGTAGCGATCCAGTCATGCTCTAAATAGCCCCATTTACCCGAGATGGTGTAGGCAAAAACCTCGTGTGGATGGTAGTGGCGATTGACTAAACCTGGGCCAGTCGCCATCAAAATATCACACCAGCGGTTTTCATTTGGCGAAATCCATAGGGGGCGTGATGATACGGTATCCGTAAAGGGCACATACAAAGAGGCATCATCGGTGGGGGCGTTCGCAATGTATACCTCAGGCAGCGCATCGGGTTTAAACACGTTTTCGATGGGGGCAATGTTGCGCCAAAATTCATTTCCTGATGTTGTCATGATGGTCTCCTAACCAGAATTAATTTCTCTATCAAGGAGTATAAACAGAAGAAGCCGGCCTGTTTTGACTCTAAAAGACATAAAATCAGACGAAATCGCCTCTTAGTCAGACTAAACTGGGTATAAACCCTTGCTGTGCAGAGATCACAGAGTCGCTAAGCTAAAAAGCTCATTGATTATTGGGTTGAGTGATGAGCATGCGTCTTACTTCTGCTTCCACGGCATCGTTGCCCTTGACACAACGTTGTGCCTATTGGGAGTCCTATAGCTCTAATCAACTGGTCGACTTGCGGTGCAACGCCTACGACCCCCAAGGTTTAATGGCCGAACAACAAAATATGTGGAGCCCACACGTCGGCCTTAGTTTGATTCGTGGCAATTCGCATAGTATTGAGCGCACTGCCTCGCATATACAGCGCACCCCTAAAGACAGCGTGTTTATTTCTTTTGATTTCATGAGTGCGGCTTATTTTTATCAAGGCAAGCAGTGTTACGATGTTCAGCCGCACGATATGCTAATTTATCGTACCGACCACCCTTATGTATTTGGGTTCAAAAGCAGTATGCGTCAAATTATTATTGATTTGCCGCGTGAAACAGTACAGCACCTAAATCTCACTGTTTTAGACCAACCCTTGCGCTTGCGCGCTACCACTTCCCAGCAACGCCTATTACAGCGCACCTTAGCAAACTGTTGTCGCCGCTTTATGGCACAGCCTTGTCATCACCAGGTGTTAGCACTTCATGAGCAAGTTGTGAGCTTAATGACAGCTTTGCTTGGCCCCGATCAATCATCAATCAGCCAAAGCAGCTTAAGCCTGATGTATGTGATTGCTGCACAGCAGTTCATCGCTGAGCGTCTGGACGACCCCGGTCTAACCAATGCATGCATTGCGGCGGCAGTTGGGGTCTCAGAACGCCATCTACAACGTATCTTTAGTCAATGCATAAAAAGCAGCCTACAACATTATGTGGTCAGTCAACGTCTACAGCGAGCCTATTGGCGTCTGGCTCAGGACAAGGCATCGGTATTTTCCATCGAGCATTTAGCGGCCGAGGTAGGCTTTGCCAGCACAGCGCACTTTTCACGTCGTTTTAAACAGCGCTATGGCTTGAGTCCTTCGCAGCTCAGCAGAGTTCAGTAAAAAGGTCGCCGCAGCGACCTGTATACGACTAAGACTGAGGGCGAGGCGATGGCTCGGTCGTCGGGGTATGCTCATCGTGGATCAAGTCTTCATCATGGTCTTCCATGTTCCACGGCAAGATACCAGGGGACACATGCAAGAAATGCATGTATTTTTCAAACTGATCCAAAATATCAGAAATAATATCCGACTGTTCGTAGCCGTAGACGTCATAAGCTTGACCGCCACGGCGTAAAAAGACTTCGGCACGGTAATATTTTTCTTCGGCGCTATCGCCATTTTTGGAATCCTCTGGCAGATCAAAATCGGGCATTTCATAGCCGCGTAAGCGCACTTCATAAATAAACTCCAACTTGCCTTCTTGGATCACTTCGAAGTGTGCACGGTGATTTTGCTCATCAAAAATCACTTCGGCATTCCAACCTTGTTCTTCAAGCTCTTGCTCTACCCGCTGCATGCTAGACATGACGGTATGGCGAATAAAGTTTTCCACATCAGTACGAGAAGGAAAATCCACTAAATTAGCCAAACGTTTTTTCCAGTAATTGCGATTGTTACGTGCGCCCACAGGACGATTTTGTAGAGAGCCTTGGAGGCTGGCTTCGTGATGCTCCTCAATGACCAGTGCACGCCACATACCAATTGCAGCGATAATCATAATGATGGCGAAGGGTAAGGCACTGATTACCGAAGCGGCTTGAAGAGCGCTTAAGCCGCCTGCAAGCAGCAACGCAATGGCAACAACACCTGACATGGATGCCCAAAAAACGCGCTGCCACACAGGGGTATAAGCCGCGCCGCCCGAAGCGAGTGAGTCAATCACTAACGAGCCAGAATCAGACGAGGTCACAAAAAACAGACCAATTAACATCACCGTTACGAAAGACACAATACTGGCTAAGGGTAAGCGTTCAAACAGCTTAAATAATGCGATAGCATGGTCTGCCTGCACTTCCTCAATGAGAGCCGTGTAGCCTTCGACCATAATCATATGTAAAGCGGTATCACCAAAAACGGAAAACCATAAAAAGGTAAACACAGTGGGTACAACCATGACCCCCACAATAAATTGGCGAATAGTACGGCCGCGGCTAATTTTAGCGATAAACAGGCCTACAAAAGGGGCCCACGCAATAGTCCAGCCAAAGATAAATAAGGTCCAGTTACCGATCCAGTCGCTTGTGGTGTATGCCTGCAAATTAAAGGTGCGCTCTACAATGTTACTGAGGTAGCTACCTGTGTTTTGCATAAAGGTATTTAAGATGAAGATAGTAGGGCCTGTTACAAAAACAAACACCATCAAGGCAACGGCAAGAAAAATATTAAGTAATGAAAGGCGTTTTACCCCTTTATCTAAACCGGCACCAACGGAAAGCGAGGTCAAAGCCGTTACCAAAATAATGGTAAAAATTTGGACTGTGTGGGTGACAGGAATACTGGGCCATAGGTAGTTCAGCCCGACATTTATCTGTGTAACCGATAGCCCCAGTGTGGTCGCAATGCCAAACAGTGTGCCCAGAATAGCAAAAATGTCGACCACGTGGCCGATAGGCCCATAAATGCGGTCGCCAATAATGGGGTATAAAGCTGAACGCATAGAAAGCGGTAGACCATGCCTAAAGGTAAAATACGCTAAAGTAAGGCCCACCAAGCCGTAAATTGCCCAGATATGAAAACCCCAATGAAAGAAGGCGATTTGCATAGCTTGTTTAGCAGCGTCTACGGTTAAGGCGGGACCTGCCGGGGGTGAAGCATAATGTAAGACGGGCTCGGCTACACCAAAAAATAACAGGGCTATGCCATAACCTGCCGAAAACAGCATGGCAAACCATGAGGTAAAGCTGTATTCCGGATCGGCATGATCTGGTCCTAATTTAATGCTGCCCCACTTTGTAAATGTGATGGAGACCAAAAATATAAGGAAAAAAGCCACTGAAAGCATATAAAACCAACCAAAGTTGGTGGTGAGATATGCCAAAGCACTAGAGAATAATTCGCCTGCTAAATCAGGATTACTCATTGTGCCAATCACCATTAAAACAATGATGATCACGGCTGGCGCAAATACAGGCATCAGAATCGTAGGGGAAAGGGATTTTTTTGAGGTCATAAGTCGTCCTCTGCGAGCACGTAAATTAAAAATAAGTGAGGTTCGATTACGCCTAAAAAATATAAAAAATAGATATTAATTTAATTTTTAATATTTATTTTTTATAAATAAAAAGGGCTGTACCCAGTTTAAATTTGTCCTTTTAGGCTCGAGTTAGGTGGTTATAGCTTTTTTTACTGTGTTTTAAGTTTCTTCATATAAATACATAAAGGCAGTGCAATAATCTAAAAGTTAAAATCTAAACATATTAAGAATAAAAAATATACCGTGCTTTAACAAAAATTAACTAGAGCTTGAAACAGAATGTATCGTAGGTGATTACGCATTGGGGGCTTAGTATTACAATTTTGCCGTACTCGGTACACTGACAGTGTTGGTGCACGGCTTCATTAAGCCGCTTGATAAAATAGAAATAAATTTTAGGAACAAAAATGTCGTACCGTATTGGTTTGATTGGATTTGGGGCAATTAATCAGGATGTGTTGCGTTCTTTGCAGCCCTTGATTGAACAGCTACAGGCAGAGGTGATGGTTCTGCGGCAACACGAGGCCCAGATAGCGGGTGTACAGGTGTGTACGCACATTGATGAGCTATTGGCCTTTAAGCCACAATTTATTATTGAAGCGGCCTCTCAAGATGCGGTCGTGCAGTACTTACCCATGTGTCTTGCTACGCAAGCCACGGTAGTCGTGTCTTCCGTGGGGGCGTTCACCCAGCCGGGGCTCCTAGAAACAGCACAGCAGCTGTGTCAACAACACGGCAGCCGTATTATCTTGCCATCGGGTGCAGTAGGGGGGCTGGATTATATTCAATCGTTAAAAGATGCACCTGATCTAACGCTGGTGTATGACTCTTTAAAGCCCGTCAAAGCTTGGTCCAACGAGCTTATCGCTGCGGGCATAGACCCAAGCACCATCACCGAACCCTATGTGATGTTTGAGGGCAACGCCGCCGAGGCAGCGCGTCTTTACCCTAAAAATTTAAATGTGGCCGCCACCCTAGCTTTGGCTGGGCCGGGGTTAGAGCGCACTACCGTCCGTGTCATCGTAGACCCAGCCCTAGAGCGCAATACGCATCGCATTCATGTCCAAAGCCAGTTTGGAAAAATGAGCATGGAAATTCGTAATTTTCCCTCGCCCACCAACCCTAAAAGCTCATGGATCGTGGCGCAAAGCATTGCCAGTGTCGTCAAAAGAGAGTTTGCTGTGCTGCAATTGCGCTAAAGCACAGGTTTAACTCAATCCGCCCCCTTTAGGTAGTAAAAAGGGGGTTTTTTTGTCTTAGCTCACTACGCCATTGTCATCGCTCATTTTTTTTAATAAATACACAATCGCGATTTGTTCGGCGGGGTTGAGGTTACCAAGCGTCAGTTGACTGATATGCTGCGCACGGGGAATCGTTTGCTCGATTAAGGCTTTGCCCTCGGGGCTGAGGCTAATGATGACCTTGCGTTTATCGTCAAGACTGGTGGAAAGTAAAACCAACCCACGTGATTTCAGTCGATTAATAATGCCCCGAATCGTGGCTTGGTCAACGGCCGTAGCGGCAACCAATTCAATTTGTGAGCTTGGCCCTTTATCGTACAGTGCGCACAAGGTAACGAACTGGATGGCGGTTAACTGACTGTCACCAATATGTTGCTGAAAAATCGCTGTATGACGTTGGGTAGCACGACGTAATAAGTGCCCAATCTGTTCGGTGACATCGTATTCGGGCAACGTAGTGGTGGGCTTTTCTGTCATTTGCATCCTTCTTCCTTAACGCAGTTTTAAGACAATGGTTACAGTATAGCCTTTAGTGAAACCACAGTGTGTACACAGGTGATTTAAAGTCTAGGCGCTGTAAAAAACGGTTCTTTATTAGCGTAAACCCCTAATATTTTCTTGTTTCTTAGATCGTTATCAGTGTGTACACTTTAATCTAATACGTTTTAAGCTTAGATTGATTCAGGGAGTAATGATCGAATGATTAAGAAAGTCGGTATAGCAGTTGTAGGCGCCGGGATTGGCGGGGCGGCTGCCGCTGCTCTGTTACAGAAAGCCGGTTTTGATGTTGAGTTATTCGAGCAGGCAGATGCTTTTTCTCGACTCGGCGCTGGGATTCACGTGGGTCCAAACGCAATGCGCATTTTCCGTCAAATTGGTTTAGAGGAAAAGCTAGAGCAAATGGGCTCCCACCCTGATTTTTGGTTTAGCCGCGAAGGGGAAACAGGCGATTACCTATCACGCATTCCCTTAGGTGAGTTCGCTCGCAAAGAGTACGGTGCGGCCTACATCACCATCCATCGTGGCGATATGCACGAGTTGCAAATTAACAGCTTGAAAGACGGCACCGTGCATTACGGCAAACGTTTAGAAAGCCTCCAAGAGGAAGACGGCTATGTGCGCTTGTTGTTTAAAGATGGCAGCGAAGTGCATGCGGATTTAGTGATTGGTGCTGATGGCATCCACTCTAAAGTGCGTGAAACGTTACTTGGTGTAGAGGTACCGACTTATAGCGGTTGGGTCGCACACCGGGCATTGATTCGTGGCGAGAACCTCAGAAAGTTTGCTGATGAGTTCGAGCCATGTGTGAAGTGGTGGCGTCCAGACAGCCACATGATGGTGTACTACACCACAGGCAAGCGCGATGAATACTACTTTGTCACCGGTGTTCCCCATGATGCGTGGGACTTCCAAGGGCCTTTTGTGGACAGTAGCCAAGAGGAAATGCTTGAGGCATTTGATGGGTATCACTCCACCGTACAAAACTTGATTCGTTCTACTGAAAACATTACGAAATGGCCGTTGTTAAACCGTAATCCCTTACCTTTATGGAGCCGTGGCCGTTTAGTGATGTTGGGTGATGCATGTCATCCAATGAGACCTCATATGGCTCAAGGGGCTTGCATGGCAATTGAAGATGCGGCAATTCTAGCGCGTTGCTTAGAGGAAACCGGTACACAAGATTACGAAACGGCTTTCTCGCTTTACGAAGGAACACGTAAAGACCGTGCCACTAAGGTTCAAGCAGTCTCCAACGGTAATACCTTCTTGTTAAAACAAGAAGATCCAGCTTGGGTATATGGCTACGATGCTTATGCCGAGCCTCTTACCGCCGCTAACTAAAATTTAGGTACAGACAGATAGTTTAGTTAACGCATTTTTTATAAATGCGTTAACGCTTTTATGGTAGTAGGAGACAATCATGCAAACACAGGCAGCTCTCGGGTCCGCGCCGCACGCTAGTGGACATAATCAAGAGCTTTACAAGAAGATCGTTTGGAAGTTAATTCCATTTTTATGCTTTTGTTATTTAGCAGCCTATTTGGATCGTATTAACGTAGGTTTTGCTAAGCTACAAATGCTCGAAGACTTACAATTTAGCGAGACCATTTACGGTCTAGGTGCTGGGTTGTTCTTTGTGGGCTATATCTTATTTGAAGTGCCCAGTAACTTGGCACTAGAAAAAGTAGGGGCTCGCGTTTGGATTGCCCGTATTATGATCTCGTGGGGCATTTTGTCCGGCTTGACCATGCTCGTGACCACCCCCACTCAGTTTTATATTGTGCGCTTTTTGTTAGGTGCCGCAGAGGCAGGGTTCTTGCCCGGTGTGTTGTATTACCTAACGACCTGGTTCCCTACCTACCGTCGTGGCAAAATTATTGCTTTATTTATGCTAGGTCTACCCCTATCTAGCGTAATTGGCGGCCCGATTTCTGGCTGGATCATGGGTCATTTCCATGGTTTAAATGGTTGGCACGGATGGCAATGGCTGTTTTTCCTTGAAGCCATCCCCAGTATTTTGCTAGGTATTTTAACGTTTTGGGCATTACCTGATCATTACGAAAAAGCGAAATGGTTAAGCGCCGAAGAAAAAGCCTTATTGAAAAAAGACCTAGATGCCGATGACCGAGAAGGTAAGCACAGCAAGAGCAGCTTTAAAGACGGTTTCTTTAACTTAAAAGTCTGGATGCTCGGCAGTATCGACTTCTCTATTTTGCTCGGAGCCTATGCAATTGGGTTCTGGATGCCAACCTTTATTCGTAATGCTGGCGTTATGGATACCTTCCATATTGGCTTACTAACCGCTATCCCAAGTATTGCTGGGGTGTTTGGTATGCTTTTTGTTGGGGCTAGCTCGGATCGTCACCGCGAGCGCCGTTGGCACTTATGTATTCCTTTACTCATTGGTGCCGCCGCGTTAACCGTTAGCACGTTTTTTGGTGGTAACTTGGTCATGACGGTGGTGTGCTTTACCGTTGCCTCGTGTGCATTGCTAGGTGCCGTACCGGTATTTTTCAGTGTGCCAGCTACCTTCTTAAAAGGAACGGCGGCAGCGACTGGGTTTGCCTTAGCGTGTTCATTAGCCAATATTGCAGGTCTAGTCAGTAACTCATTGATGGGGATCGCCACTGATTTAACCGGCACAAGCCATGCCGCCTTGTGGTTCTTTGCCGCGTGTTTGGTATTTAACGCGTTCTTGGCTCTGGCCTTCCCAGCCAAGCTAGTAAACCGTTAATCCAGCTTGTTCTACCTACAAAAAAGCCTGAGCATTGCTCAGGCTTTTTTTTACCCCTAGCATGCTAGGGGCAGAGAGCGTGTGGTTGAATCACCTAAGCCAATAGGGCTTTGGTTTGTTCTAGCGTGGCCACGTAGGCGTATTTTTGTTCCATATCAAACAAGTTCGCGTCGTGTGGAGCAATAGCGCGGTCGCCCACGCAATCCGACACCACTAACGGGCGGAAGCCTAATTGCATGGCATCAACCACTGATGCCCGGACACAACCACTAGTCACGGCACCGGCTACCACTAATGTTTGCACACCACGTTGGGTTAGCCATGCTGCTAATGAGGTGCCAAAAAAGGCAGAGGGCACTGTTTTGCGTACGACTAACTCACCTTCTGCTGGAGCTAGCTCGGGCACGATTTGACTGTTGTGGCTGTCTTCTAGCAGGGTCAACATGCTTGGCACTTTAATGCTAAAGATGTTGTTATCGGACTGATCATCGGCAAAAACAATGCGCGTATGCGCCACAGGCCAGTTTTTTTCACGGGCTAGAGCAAGCAGTTCTTGGGTGTTTGCAATGGCTTCGGGAATATTACCGCCACCAAATACCTCTGGATCAGCAAAGCCGTTTACTAAATCAATAATTAATAGGCCATAAGGGGCTTTAGGCTCCAGTTGTGCGCCAAAACCTTGTTTAGCGTAAACCGCAGTTTCACTCATTGTTTGCTCCATCTAAAACACGTCCTGCTTTCACTACGCAGAGATCATCTAAAAATACATCGCAACGGCGTAAGGGGATATCAATATGACAAGCGGTGGTGCGGTCGCCCCCTGCCTCGTTATTTGGCCCTAGGGAAAAGAGGAAATTCCCCTCAAAGGCACGCGCATCCATACCAATGGTTTGCTCTTTATCGTAATGATCTAAGGTAGACCAGTGCGTACGAGGCTGTAGACCCCAGCCAATATGAGAAATGGCATAGCCTTCGGGGTCGTTAAAGGTTTGCATATACTCATCTAAGAGCTCAGCGTCGATGCCACCCTCAATTTTGGTCGCGTAGCCATTTTCTACGGTAAGCGTAATGGGCTCGGACACGTATTTTTTCTGAGGCAGTAAAATATCGCCTTTATCAATGACGATGGTTCCTGTCGCGCCACCTTCGTTAGGCCATGTCAGCACAAAGCCGCTTGGCCAGTGGTCCCAACGTCCGGGTTCGTCAACAAAGCCGTATTCGCTGATGGCGGGGAAATCGCCAATTGGGCAGTACAGGTTGGTGCCAGCCGCAGAGCTAATACGCATGGCAGAGGCATTTTCGATTTTTTTAGCTGCATTTAACACGCGAGTACGGTCGGCTTGACTAGGAAGCGCACGAACCAAAATCTCTGGTGGCTCAACAGCCAAGAGAATCTTAGTACCGCTGGCTAAAATTTCACCTTGTTCGGGTGAAAAAAGTAATGTCATCAAATCCAATACCAAATCGCTGGCTTTTAATGCAGCAATGGCGGCAGGGTTGTTGGTAATCGGTGTGGTGCCTAAGTAGGATAACGAATCACGACTTAAGGCTTTTTCTGCATTGACGGGGGGCAAATCCAAACGATTCACTATCGCCCCTTTCATTTGCACAGCTGTTAAGGCGCAACGCAAGGTTTGAGGGTGCGTAGAGGCACCGGTCAGAATCGTAACGGTTTGGTTTTTTTCCAGTTTGGAGAGGCTAAGTACCTCGAGCCAAGCATTAATTAGTTGATAGTCGCTGACGGCCATAAAACAACTCCGGTTTAGCTTAAGGGTTTAACGCAGCGCCGAGGAACTCGCCAAAGGCTTGATAAAAGCCTTCTTCGTTGTCCCATGGGATCATGTGACCGGCATCGGCAACATGGGAAATGCTGAGCTTAGGAATAAGGGATTGGATTTCTTCTGCTTCTTCGGGACGGATCACATCGCCGCGCTCGGCAATCATGAGCAAGGTAGGCACAGTGACTTTAGCAAAGTCTTGGTGTACATCGTCATTTTGGAAATCGTTAAAACTTTGGATAATGGCGGATTCATTACATGTATGAAGCCATTGAGCGCGCAGTTGTAGCTGCTCTTCGGTCCAAGTAGGGCAAAAAGCACGCATTTGCTCTGCGGTGCAGCCTTTTCGTGCGAGCGCCATCGAATCCACATACCAAGGTAACTGAGCAGGATAAGGACGACGGCCTGGGCCAGAAACGGGCGGGTCCACCATAACCAGACGGGTGAGGCCTTCGGGGTGCATAGCGGCAGCGCGTGCACCAATACGGCCCCCCATGGAATGACCCACGACGGCATAGCGTGTTAAGCCAATGGCCTTGGCGAATTCAATGACGTCATGCGCTTGGGCTGTTAGACCATAATCTAGGCCATCTTCCGCAGAACTAAGGCCGCGCCCGCGTACATCCAGTACATACGTATCAAAATACTGACCTAAGCGTTCTGCCACAAAACCCCAGGTTACAGCGGGGCTGGTAATGCCAGGCACCAGAATAATGGCATCACGTTGCTGTTGGGCCGCATCGTTTGGCTTGCCGTAACGTAAGTAGTGTTGACGGATACCATTGGCATGTACGTTGCCGCCATATAAGAAGGTACTCATTCTCTTTATCTCCTAGTAACGGGGGGTTGAGTAGTTAAAATGTGTTTGACATGAGTGGGGCTAAAAGGCGCTTCGTAAAACCGCCGTGCCGTGGCATCAAACAAAGCGTTCGCCACAGCAGGAGCGCAGGGCAGCGACCCAGACTCGCCCGAACCAAGCGGGGCCTCGTCAGGGCGCTCTACCAGCACCACATCAATGGGAGGTAAGTCGGTAAATTTCAGGATAGGGTAGGCGCCCCATTCCAAACTGGTGACCCCTTGTGCATCAAACTGCACGGATTCATAGAGGGTGCGGCTTAGGGATTGGATCACATTGCCATGAATTTGATGGCGTACGCCAGCGGGGTTAATCATCTGCCCCGTGTCTTGACCAACGGTGATGTGTTCGATAATCACTTGGCCAGTGCGTTCATGCACTTTTAAGTCCACGATCCAGGCTGACCAGGCCGAGCCAAAGCCAGGAAACTTACTATGAATATAGCGGGCATAGCCAACACCGCGACCGTACATCCAACCGTCTGCATCGCTGACGCCACGTGAGCCAGCATGGTTGGGCTGCCACTGTGCCTGTTTGGCCACCGCCAACAGCAGGTCTTGAGCGCGTGGGTCTTCATGAAGGTGTTTCACCCGAAAAGCCACTTGGTCGTGGCCCACCGCATACGCTAACTCGTCAATCATGCATTCATGAGCGAACGAATTGGGCAAGGCAGAAACGCCCCGCAGCCACGAGGCTCGCACAATCGGTGCCATATCATTACATACAATATGTTGACTTGAATACGCATACGGAGGCACTGCGGTACGATCGCCCATCTGTAAGGTACGAGGCTGGGCAGACACCTGACCCGTTAACAACGCGGCTAATAAAGGGGCATCATTGGAAGGGTAATGGGTTTGAAACTCATAACGTAATAGCTCGCCGTCAGGGCTGACTAGGGCTTTGTTTTTCATAAGCTGCGCAGCGCCTTTGGGCTCCCATGCATGCTCTTGCTCGCGCGTCAGCTGAACTCGTATCGGTCGTTGACTTAGTTTAGCGATGAGCAGGGCATCGGCGCACACATCATCGGCGCAGTTGCGGCCATAGCAGCCTGATGCCTCGTGACGAATAATTTCGATCGTGCCTTCATCAATGTCAAAAAGTTCACTAAGTTGAGCGCGCAGCATATGGGGGTTTTGGCTACCCGACCAAATTTGCGTAAGCGCGGGATCGTAAATCGCGACAGCGCAAGAGGGGCCAATCGAGCCATGTAATTGAAAGGGCCAAACGTATTCATTTTCTAGCTCTATGCAACCGTCAGGCGTGGGGTTCTCTAAGGGCGTGTCTTTCAACAGACGGGGTGTAGAGAAATGGGCATCCACTGCATCACGTAAACACGACAAATCCATTAAATCTGGCGGCGTGTGCCAGCTGACGCTTAGCTCGCGCGCGGCCTGAGCAGCGTGCTCTTCGCGTTGCGCAATCACAGCAACAAAATCGCCCTGCTGTATCACTTCGATATCGGGGCTAATATGGCTGACGGAATGAGGGTCCACCGAAATGAGGCTGCGTCCAATAAAGTCGCCGCTATCCCGCCCTAAGTAGGGGGGGCGCACCACACGGGCATGCCACATACCAGGTACCTGTACATCGTGCACATAGGTAAAGGCGCCCACGGCTTTTTTAGGAATATCAACGCGGGGCGCTGATTGACCAACGAGTTTGAGCTGCGCTGGGGTTTTAGTGACGGTATCGTTATCGAGGTAGGCGCGCAATTGCACAGCCTGAACAGCGTCTTCATAGCGTATGGCTAAGCCATTCGGGCCGTAAATAACCCCCTGATCCGCATGCAGGTCTTTTACATTCACTTGCCAAGCTTGGCTCTGATGTTGCAGTAAAATTTGTTTAGCCTGCGCAGCGGCTTTACGCAGTGGCACAGCTGTAATTTGAATAGAGGCGCTGGCGATGGTTGGCCCTTGGTTAGGCGACGCATCGGTATGACCTAGCACCATTTGCAGTTGATCGGGTCGTATGTCTAGTTCATCGGCCACGATTTGCCCTAGCGCTGTCTGAATGCCTGTACCCAAATCTACGTGACCATTAAATGCAAAGATGCCTTCGTCGGTAATGGCCACAAAAATATCATCGTGAGCTTGAAGGTAAGTGGAATTCACCCCCGGTTGACCCGGTGCAGGCGTGGGTGGCAAGCTCGGCTCGCGCACAATTAGCAGGCTGTTGGGGTGAGATAAAAGACGTTGTTGTGTTGAGCGTGGCGCGCGATCAAACATGGTAATTCCTTAACTGGCTTAGCGCTTTTTTAAAACGCTTTAAATAGTGTGTGCGCTGTATATAGGTTATATGAAATATTTTTTTATTGATATAAGGCAGACATTTTTTAAGTATAAACCCCTAGCTGATAGTGATATTTTTTTCTTTTTAGATTGTTTATATTTAAAGGGTATGATTGTAGGTTCTAGTTTAATAGAGTGTGTAGGCTTTTAATTGGTGGGTTGATGTCTAGTCTTATTTCCATAAAACTCAGTGTAAATGGTCAGGAAAAAACCGTCACGGTTAGCCCAGATACGCCATTGCTGTATGTGTTGCGTAATGACCTCGGTTTGACGAGTGCAAAATTTGGGTGTGGCCTAGGCGAATGCGGCGCCTGTACGGTATTGGTCGATGGTGTCGCCGCGCGTTCGTGTGTGACGACGTGTGGGGCAGTCAAAGACTACTGCATCACCACCCTCGAGGGGCTAGCCCACAACGGGCAGCCTAATCCTGTCCAACAAGCCTTTATTGATCACCAAGCCGCGCAATGCGGTTATTGTCTCAATGGCATGATTATGACGGTTCAAGCCTTATTGTTACGCAATCCGCATCCCTCCGAGGCAGAAATTCGTAACGAGCTACGCAATAATTTATGTCGATGTGGCACTCACATAGAAATTCTCGCCGCGGCTCGCGCTGCTGCCCAATCGGTCTAGGAGAAAGCAATGAGTCCACGTTCTTTAGCCACACTTCATTTTACTAACCACCAATTAGCCGCCGCACCGTCACTACCCACCTCAGCCCATTTTTTATATGGCGCCGTCATTTATCCGGCGGCTGACGTGCTAACCGCAGTCACCGCGACCGAAACCAGCCACACCCCATCCGTAGATTGGACCGCCGCTCAACACGTGCCAGGGGTAGTGAAATGCGTTCAGCGCCACCATTTTCTGGCGGTGGTGGCAGTTCAACAACATGCCGCGTATCAGGCACGCGATAAGGTAGAGGTGGACTGGGGTCATACCATTGCGGCTTCCACTTGGTCTTATCAGGATACCTATAGTTGGGACAGCAGCGTGGACAATACCGCGGCATGGGCGGTGGCGCATTACGTGGATCAACAGCTTCACCTGTGGCTAAGCACCGCGTATCCACGTCAATTGCAGTCTGAAATTGCGGTCGTCACGGGCTTAAGCCCAGAACACATTCATCTCTACCAAAGCACCACCCCATTAACCGAATCCTATGATGTGGCTGTCGAGGCAGCGTTGTTAGCCCTAGAGGTAGATAGGCCTGTTTATAGACAAGCCCAGTCGCAGTTGCAGGTGATGCGCTTGGCATTAAACGATAGCTCCGATACCAGGTGGCACGCTAATGTGCATCCCGGCTTAGGCACTTCTATTGCGGCACGGTTATTAGGGTGGAGCGCACCTCAACCTGCTGGGGTCGAGGTTCGTACTGATTACGTCAACACCGCCGTAGCGCAGCACATAGAGTGGGTAGCACCAACCGGTCAGCAGGCCGACTATGCCGCGGCATTAAGCTTTGCGGCAGAGTCCGAGTTTGATGAGCACCAACGCGCCCAAGGGCAAGATCCGCTACAAGCCCGCCTAGCACAAATGAGTGATGAGCGTGGTAAACAGCTCATTCAACGTGCCGCGACGCAAGCCGGTTGGGTCAATGCCACCGGGGACGTCTATACGCCACAAAAGCCAGACCACGGCTATGGCTTTGCGTATGTAAAAGCCTTTGATTACGAGCAGCAGCCTGCTCAAGAGGTCTGGTCGGCATGGGCCGTCGAGCTCAAATACGATGCCACCGAGCAACAGTTAAATTTGAATAAGGTCACGGTCGCTTTTGATACCGATCAGCACAGCGCGCCCGTTGACTCTGCACAAACGCACATAAAGCACCGCATTTCACAATGGACGCAGCAGTTGTTAGGGGCGGCGGGCACAAAATCTGCCCCTACTGAACCCTCGGCCACAGAGGCTACGAGCGCAGCAACGGATCTAGCCCATATTCAAGTCTTTAATCAAAGCCCAGTGGTGGGGCAGTCGTTAGCATGGAGCAAAACGGTCGAGCTACCGGCCGCAGCGGCTATTGCCAATGCCGTCAAAGACGCCACCCAAGTGCGGCTCTATCATGCGCCTTTGGATTTAACCCTAGCCACCCAGCGGTTAACTGGACGCCAAGCTCGCCTTAACAAAGCAAAAAAACGATGGGCCTGGGCTGGTGGCATGATGACTGCCCTGACCGGGGCTGTCTTAGTGGCTGCACCATGGCGGCCGGCTATTCCGCCTGTTAACCAAGTAGATACCAGCATTTTTTCCAGTCAAGCCATCGAGCGCGGGCGTTTAGTGGCCTTAGCCGGCGATTGCATGGTGTGTCACACCACTGAAGACGGTAAAACCAATGCCGGGGGCTTAGGTCTGGATACCCCTTTTGGTACCATTTACACTACGAACATCACGCCTGACAAAGAGACTGGGATCGGGACGTGGTCCTATAAAGCCTTTGAGCGTGCGATGCGCGACGGCATTCACCGCGATGGCTCGCATTTGTACCCTGCTTTTCCGTATACCTCTTATGCTCAGCTAAGCGATGAAGACCTACAGTCTTTGTATGCGTATTTAATGGTGCAAGAGCCCGTACACGCCCCCAACAAGACCAACGAGCTTCCATTCCCATTTAGCTTTAGACCCGCTTTAGCAGGTTGGAACACCTTGTTCCACAAAGAGCGCCAAGCCTATCAGTACCAAGAAGACCAATCACAGCTATGGAACCGAGGAGCCTATCTGGTAAATAGCAGTGGCCACTGTGCAGCATGTCACTCGCCACGTAATGCGCTAGGTGGGGAAAAACGTGGCCAATACTTTTTAGCTGGGGGCGAGGCCGATGGTTGGGAGGCACCTGCTTTAAATGCCTTATCTAAAGCACCGGTGGCGTGGACCGAAGCCGAGCTATACCAATACTTACGCACAGGGCAATCGACTCAGCACGGTGTAGCCGCTGGTCCAATGGGCCCTATTATTGCTGGCCTAGCAGAACTGCCCGAGTACGATGTGCGAGCTATGTCGCATTACCTCATGAATTTAGATGGGCAAAAGCAAACCGCCCCCGATACAGTCACGTCTTCCAGTGTTAGCGTGGCTCAGGTCGAGCAAGCCACACAAACGCATGAGGTGGACGTCTGGTTGATGCCAGGCAAAACCCTTTATGATGGGGCCTGTGCCGTGTGTCATGATAGCCAGTCTGGGCCGGCGCTATTTGGCTCGCGACCGTCTCTGGCATTAAATACCAACGTGCACAGTGATAAGCCCGACAATTTAATTCAAGTGATTATGCACGGCATTACGCGACCATCCGCTCCTGGCTTAGGCAATATGCCAGCCTTTAAAAACAGCTTTAACGATCAGCAAATGGTGGATTTAGTTCAGTATTTACGCAAAAACTATGCTCCCGAAGCGCCTGCTTGGCCAAATCTCTTAGACAGGGTTCAACAAATTCGCCAGCAACCTGGTCACCTCTAACCCCAACCACAGCATGGAAAGCATTGATCTCTTAGTACTTAGGCAGTTAACCG
Organism: Paenalcaligenes hominis; assembly: GCF_011927625.1. GTDB lineage: Bacteria > Pseudomonadota > Gammaproteobacteria > Burkholderiales > Burkholderiaceae_B > Paenalcaligenes > Paenalcaligenes hominis. The sequence continues at coordinate 494,402 of NZ_JAATIZ010000002.1, read as the reverse complement.
CATGGCGTCAAGCGTCACACCATGCAGTATTAGTAACGGTCTTGCAAACATGGGGCTCGTCGCCGCGCCCTGTAGGGGCCATGATGGCTATTCGTGAAGACGGCCGTGTGGTTGGCTCGGTGTCGGGTGGCTGTATAGAGGACGATTTAATTCGTCAATTTAGTCAAACCGGTGCGTTAGCGGCTCAAGCGTCTCAATCCCCACAGCGGTTACGTTATGGGGTCAGTGCCGAGGAAGCGCATCGATTTGGACTACCTTGCGGTGGGGCCATTGAACTGTTATTAGAATTCAATCCTAATGCCGATCAACTCAGTCAGCTTTTGCATCAATTAGACGAGGGTGTGCTGATGATCCGTTCTTTGCACCTGGCAACCGGCACGGTGCGTTTGCAGCGCAGCGTACAGCCCGAGACGCTGTACTGCGATGGAGATTGGCTCCATGTGGGCTTTGGGCCGCGTTACCGTATGTTATTAATTGGTGCAGGGCAGTTAAGTGAATACCTAGCGACCATGGCGCTTTTTAACGGGTTTGATGTCACGGTCTGCGATCCACGTCGTCAATACCATCAGGGCTGGTCGGTGGCTAATGTTCACCTCGTAACAGGTATGCCCGATGACGAGGTGATGACATTTAGGCCCGATCCGCGTTCATGTATTATTGCCTTAACCCATGATCCTAAATTAGATGACTTGGCCTTGCTAGAGGCCTTGGCGTCGCCGGCCTTTTATGTGGGGGCGATTGGCTCTAGAAAAAACCACGCTTTGCGTCGCGCTCGCATGATTGAACACCTCGACCAAACCGAACACGACCTTGCCAACTTAAAAGGGCCTATCGGTATTTACATAGGCAGCAAAACGCCTGCGGAAATTGCCGTGAGCATCATGGCCGAAGTGATTGCGCATAAAAACAATGTCCCAGTACCCAACCAATTAACGGTGCAAGGGGCTAAAGATCAGGCCGATGGAGTTGATGAGTGCGAACAAAGCCAGTACGTACCGGTTTAGTGCTAGCGGCTGGAAAAGGCACACGTTTTGATCCGACCGGACAACAGAATAAACTGTTAACCCCATTAGCGCATGGGGGCAGTGTGTTGCACAGCAGTTGTGCGGCCTTACGTCCGCATGTGGATGAGCTGGTTGTGGTACTCCGCACACCCTGTGTGCGCATTGAGGCCGAGCTGAACGCCTTACAACCCCGTTATGTGTACTGCCCTCAGGCTGACCAAGGCCTGGGCCATAGCTTAGCGTGTGGTATTCAGCAAACAAAGCCCCAACAACTTTGGTTGGTGGCCCTAGGCGATTTGCCCTTTATTCAGCCAGCGACTTATCAAGCCGTATTAGCCGCGCACGCCTCCTATGGCGGCATTGTGCGACCAAGCTACCAACAACAAATCGGTCACCCTGTGTTGTTCCCGGCGGCACTCGCCGATGAGCTAGCTCAGGTTCATCATGCTGACGGCCCCAAACCTCTCTTTAAAAAATACGCTGCCCAAAGCCGCGTTATAGAGGTTGAAGACCCAGGCGTGTGTGCCGACATTGATTACCCGCAGCATCGCTATCGCCGTCAGCCTTAACTTCCTTATTACTAACGCTTTTTTACCATCACAGCTCGTTGCCCCGAGGTGTGGTGGTTTTTTTGTGCTGGTTTACGCTTATTTCTCATTAATCGAGACATTTTATTTTGATTATTGTTGTTTTGGGCGTAGAATAAGCCTATGCCGATTAATTATTAGGATGAGTTATGGGAGCAACCACTGTACACGTTTCGACGGCAGAGCCACAGCACAAGTCGGATCGACCTCAGACAAAACAGACCGACATACCACGCAAACCGTCTATTTGGCAGGGCATTGCTCTAGCCGCAGGCTTAGCGGTAGTCGCCACCGTATTAGGGCGTTGGTTACCAACGGTGGGCGGGCCGGTATTTGCCATCGTATTGGGTTTAGTGATCCGAAACAGTTTAGGCATGCTGCCTGTGTTTCAGCCTGGCTTAGCTTTTGCTTCCAAAAAAGTGTTGCAGTGGTCCATTATTGCCTTAGGGTTTGGTCTAAGTTTTACGCAGGTGGTGCAAACAGGTTTTGAATCACTGTGGGTAACCCTAATCACGATGGCGGCTGCGTTTATTGTGGCGGCTGTATTAGGGCGTGCGCTAGGCATACCGGATAAACTGCGTACCTTAATTGGGGCGGGAACGGCAATTTGTGGTGGCTCCGCTATTGCAGCGGTGGCGCCCATTATTAAACCCGAAGAGCATGAAACCGCTTTTGCTATTTCAACGATTTTTCTTTTTAACGTAGTGGCTGTGCTGGTGTTCCCTTTCTTTGGGCATGCTTTAAATATGTCAGACATTGGTTTTGGCTTATGGGCTGGCACGGCAATCAATGACACCTCTTCCGTTGTAGCGGCTGCCTACAGTTACAGCACCGAAGCCGGCGATTACGCCACGGTAGTCAAACTAACCCGAGCGACGTTTATTATTCCTATTTGTTTGTTTTATGTGGTGTTAGAGGTGCGACGCCAGCAACAACAAGGCGGTGGGTTTAGCATTCAGCGTCTTATCCCTTGGTTTATTGTGTGGTTTGTGGTGGCTTCTATGGTGCGCTCTACAGGTGTCTTGCCTGCCGAGGTGCTTAGCGTATTGCAAATCGTGGCACAGTTTTTAATGGTGCTGGCGCTTGCTGCGATTGGTTTATCGAGCAATATGCGTTTAATGGCACGTACTGGCTGGCGTCCTGTTGCCCTAGGCCTAGGGGTGTGGATAGCAGTGGCGGTAACGAGTTTAGCTGTACAGCTCTATAGTGGTGCTTGGTAAAACGCTCTCCAAAAATAATAATTAGGTGGTTCTCATTCGCTCTTCCCTAGGGAAGAGCTTTTTTTAACTTGTGTATTGCTGCAGAAAGGTAGTAGCTTGCAGGGCTAAGGCATGATCCTCGGCCAAGGTGCGCCCGCTAATTCCGACGGCCCCGATTAGAGTTGAGCCCAGTTCTAATGGAACCCCACCGGGCAAAGCGCAAAGGTTAGGATCCATAAAATCACTAAGCAATAAGGACTCGCGGTGTAAACGCTGTTGTAAAGCAAGCGTACTGGTACCAAAGCGCGCAGAACTATAGGCTTTTGCTTGGGCAATGGCAACGGTACGCACAGGCGCTCCGTCCATTCGTAAGAAATAATGCAATACCCCGTCTGGATGGCTTAGTGCAATACACACTGGCGCTAAGCCATCGGCGCGGGCCTGCTGTACCAGCCATTCGCCCAGCGCTTGAGAAAGAGAATCAGTCAATAAAACGGTCATAATCAAAGTAAAAAGAGAGAAATGCTGGGAACAAAGGTAATGACTAATAACACAGCAATCATCATCAACAGAAAAGGAAAAGCCGCTTTAGCTATTTTTTCTATACCTACTTTCGCAATACTACTGGCGACAAATAAATTGACCCCTACGGGCGGTGTAATAAATCCAATCGCCAAACCCACCACCATAATCACCCCAAAGTGAATGGGATTAATACCAATGCTGGTAGCAAGTGGCAGCAAGACGGGCGTGATAATAACAATGGCTGCTAAAGCCTCCATAAAAACGCCAATCACAAGCAATAGCGCAATGATTAACAGCAGAATAATGGTTTTACTTTCCGTCAGCGACAGTACGTACTGAGCCACGGTTTCTGGAATTTGCTCGATGGTCATGATGTTGCCAAAAATGGTGGCCATGGCCATGAGGACGATAATAATGGAAGAGGTGGCCGCTGCTTCGATGGTCGCGCTCCAAAGCTTGCTCCAGCTCAGTTCTTTATAAACAAACATCCCGATGATTAAACCGTACAGAGCCGCCACGGCAGCGGACTCAGTAGGCGTCATAATACCTCCATAGATCCCACCTAAGATAATGACGGGAACCAGTAAAGCCCACTTCGCATCATAAATAGCGCGCAAAATAGCGCGTAGGGAACGATCGCCTGGCTCACCACGCCATCCTTGCTTTTTAGAGATAAAGTACGCCGCCAACATTAAGGCGCTGCCCATTAATAGCCCCGGTAAGATACCGGCAATAAATAACTTGCCAATCGACGCTTGCGCAGAAACCCCATACACCACAAAAGGATTACTGGGGGGAATAATGACGCCAATCGCGCCTGCACACGCCACAAGCGCAGCTGAAAAGTAGGTGTTATAGCCGCGCTTGGTCATCGCAGGAATCGTGATAGCGCCGATCGCGGCCACCGTGGCGGGGCCCGAGCCACTAATGGCAGAGAAAAACATACAAGTCATCACACTCGCCAACGCTAAGCCCCCAGGCAGTGAGCCCACTAACTTATCTGCCACGCCCAATAACCGCTCGGATAGCCCCCCTGCACCCATAAAGACTCCGGCCGCAATAAAGAAGGGAATGGCCATAATGGGAAAAGAGTCAATCGACACAAAAGCAATTTGGGCGGTGTAATCCAAGGGCAGCGCGCCGGTGCTTAAAATAGTCAGCACACTGGCTAAGCCTAAAGCAAACGCAATAGGCACCCCAACAAGAATAAATACAAAAAAATACCCAAACAGCATGCTGGCCGCCGAGCTGGTCTGCGTTAGAAACGCCGGGGCAAGCAACAACAGGGCAAACACAGCACCTAGCCCATAATCGCGCCAACTAAGTTGTGTTCTAAGCGCAAACAAACACTGTAAAGAGCGAATACACATTAAGCCAAACGCCAAGGGCAAAATGAAATAAGGGATGGCATAGCTAATTTTTAACGAGGGTGTGGTCTGAGGGAACTGCAATTGCATGGCAATGTGAGCACTCCCCATTTTTAGAAACACCGCAGTTAAAAAGAGGCTTAATAAGTGAATAGCGACCCAGACAATGTTGCGCTGCTTTAGGCTGAGCGCATTGTGAATGAGATCCACTCGAATAGAGCTGTTCGATAAAATAGCTAAGGGTATAGCCAGATAAGAAATCCAAATAAAAATATAACGTGCTAGCTCCTCCGTCCACGTAGCCCAACCAACTTTAGCTCGTAACGCGTTCAATAGCGTTTCGGGTTGTATGAGGTGGCTCAACCAGACACGATGACTGGGATCAGAAGCTAGTTGGGTTAAAGAGGAAAGCGAATAGCGAAATAGGGTCTGGTAATTGATGATAAGGATCATCAAAAGTAAACCAAAAAAAAGAAAAGGCTTTTCAATTTGGTTTAAGCGATGAGAGAGGGCAGAAGTGGTCATAGTCAGGCTCTAAAAAACCCTCCTGGGCTTGCACCAAGGAGGGTTATCAACGCTTATTATTTCTGTGTGTCTTGCACCATTTTGACTAGCTCAGCAGGGAGCTGTGCGGCATAGGTGTCAAAAACAGGTTGGGTTAACTGTTTGAATTCCTCAATTTCCTCGGGGGTGGCGTCATGAATTTTGATGCCTAGCTCTTCAAACTCAGCGCGGGCTTTTTTCTCATTAGCGGGGTAAAGGGTTTCACGTTGATACGTCACTGCCTCAAGAGCGGCTTCTTGAATCACAGCTTGCACGGCGGGGTCTAGCGAATCCCACCACTTTTTATTGGCCATGGCGACTTGCATGCCGTAGTTATGGGCAGAGGTAATAGCATATTTCAGCGTTTCATGGTGCTTAGCACCGGCTAGATGAGGGAAGGTATTGCCTTCGGCATCAATGGTGCCTTGCTGCAATGCGGTATAGACTTCGCCCCAAGCAATGGGGGCAGGGTTCGTATGCAACGCTTTTGCTACTTCGACCTCAACAGGTGAGTCGGTAGTACGCATTTTTAAACCCGCCAGATCGGCCGCTTTGTTTAGGGGTTTATTTGCAGATACAAAATGGCGGTACCCATATTCGGCATACATAATAGGGTGTAAGCCGATTTTATTTGCCACCCCTTCAAAGTAAGTGTGCAGTGAACCGCCTGGGTTCATGGCCTCGTACAGCTGTTCTTGTTTTTCAGGGCTAGTGATATAAGGCAGGTCAAACACCTGAAATTGGTTAGAGAAATTGGCTAAGTTGGGGGTTGAGCTGACGCCAATTTCTAAGGAGCCGCGTTGTGCGCCTTCTACGAGGACTCGGTCGCTACCCAACACGGCGTTAGGAAAGACTTGAACTTGAATTTTTTTATCGGATTTTTCTGCCACTAGCTCGGCAAATTTTTGATAGGCCCCTGTAATGTGGTTGCCGGGGGGCGCTGTGTGAGCCAGCTTAAACTTAAGCGCTGGTCCGGTGTATTCGGCGTGGGTGATCGAAGAAAGACTAAGCAAGCCTAAAGCGATTAAGCCAGATAAGTAGGTAGCGGGTTTCACGATTGTCTCCTGAATTGGAATTATTAGTCTCATATAGTGGTATTTCATCTTACTGGTCAGGTTTTTAATTCGCAATATCTCGCTCTCAGGATTAACCCTTTGTTATCTATACAAAAAAAGCGGTAAACCCGTGCTTGGGTTACCGCTTAAGGAGGCACAAAGGAGAAAGAGTTAAAACATAAAGGTCATGGATTTAACGCTGCCGTACATAAGCCCTAAACCTATGATCACTAAGCTGATAAAGGTGATACGGCGCATGGTGGTGGGGCTGACGGGCGGAGGAAAGCGTTGAGCCAATAAAGTGAAAATAGCGACACAGGGGATGGCAATCGCAGATGTCACTAAGGTTTCAGTGGGTAAACCTTCCGTAATTACTTCGTAAAACGTGCGAGTGAAAGCGGTACAGGCAAACATCAGCAACAGCATATTGCGGATGACGGCCATTTCCATAGGCTGACGGTACATGTGAAAAATAACGGGCGGGCCTGGCATACCAAATAGGCCTCCGCATAGACCGGAAATGAAGCCAATCCCAAAAAAAGATTTTAAGCTGGATTCCTTAGTGCGCTGCTTAGGGCGCAGAGCAAAACTAATGCCGCTATATACAATAATGAGGCCTAATAAAAACTCAAGGATACTGGCTGCTTGGGCATTCAGAAAATTAAGTAACACCACCCCGATCACACTGGAAGGCACAATGCCAAGCAAGGTGGTATTTGCAATGCGCCAGTCAATATGATGAAGGTGTCTGGGCAAAGCAATTGCGCTGTTAACTAAACTGATCAAACTGACAACCGTAGCAATAAAAGGCACGCTGGTCAGCTCTAGCCCACTGCTTAGTCCAATCACAATCATGGCTAAGCCAAAGCCTGTGACCGTTTGGAAATACGTACCAATGGCAATGACCAAAAGCAGTACAGATAAGGTTAAAAAGCTCATGTGGTGTTCTTTCTCATGTGGGCTTGTAGCGAGGTGATTGCAATCACGCAATACACGTCTTCTGTGCTACAACCCCGGGATAAATCGTTGATGGGTTTAGCCAGCCCCTGAAGCAGTGGGCCAATAGCAGTGGCGCCGCCCAAGCGTTCTGCAATCTTATAGCCAATGTTGCCCGCGTCTAGATTCGGGAACACAAAGACATTGGCCTGACCTTTGACTTGGGAGTTTTTGAGCTTTTTGACAGAAATTTCTGGAATAATAGCCGCATCAAATTGTACATCTTCGTCAATAGCCACGCCGGGCAGAGCGGCTTTAACGCGCTGTGCGGCCTGAATGACTTTGGTGACGGCCGGATGTTGGGCGCTGCCCCCCGAGGAAAAGCTGAGCATAGCAATGCGAGGTTCAACATTCAGCAAATAACGGGCATTTTCAGCGGCTGCAATGGCAATGGCTGCAAGTTCTTCTTCATTGGGGTCAATCACTAAACCACAATCTGTGAAAATAACGCCACTGCGTGTGGGATGGTGATCTTTATCCAAAAACATAAGGAAAAAGCTTGAAACAAGGCTCGCTTCAGGGGCTTTACCTATAAGTTGTAGGGCACTGCGCACCACATCTGCGGTACTATAAATAGCACCTGCTACCGCACCATCGGCATACCCACAATGGGTAAGCATAGTGCCAAAACACAACGGGTCGTCCAAAGCGTGTTGCGCTTTTTCAGCAGTCATCCCTTTATGAGCACGACGTGCAAGCAGAGCCTGTTCCAATTCAGTCCTTTTTTCTGAGGTGGCAGGGTCTTCAATAATCAGGTCTTGAATATCAAGATAATGCTCCGTAGCCAATTGGTGTATGGCTGCGGTGTTGCCTACAAGCGTCATATAGGCCAAGCCATGTTGGTGCGCTCGGCATGCCGCTGTCAAGATTCGAGGGTCTTCGGCTTCACAAACCACTATTCGTGCTGGGTTCTTTTTAGCTGAATGGATCAGGTGGTTTAATAATTGCATATATCGCCTCGGTCTCGTTTTTTGGTACATTAGGTATCGTTTATTGTTTTATAGAATTTAGCGAGAAATTAGGCTAAGGTCAAGATTTTGTACTTTTTTTGGTATATTTTGTATTAGATAATAGAATTTAGGTGCTCAGAATGAACAATAAAGTGAACCCAGCGGATCTGGAGTCCGTAAAAATTGCAGGCGATACACCTGCGATGCGCTTGTTTAGCCTGCTAGAGCTGATTGCCGCCCAAGAGCGACAGTTTGCTTTGCAGGACTTAGTCGATAACACCGACTTACCCAAGCCCACCGTACACAGAATGCTGCAGCAGCTTGAAAACGCGGACATGTTAATGCGCGATACGGACGGGCGCCATTACTGTGTGGGGGGGCGTTTACGCCGTTTAGCCGAAGACTTGCTCTTTAACGACACCCGGTACGGGGCACGCCATGCCGTTTTAAAGTCGTTAGGCAATGAGCTAGGTGAAAGCTGTAACTTAACGGCCCTAGCCGGCAACGAAGTGTTGTATTTAGATCGGGTGGAAACCGAGGCGCCATTGCGGTTTTATTTACGTCCCGGGTCACGAGTACCCGTGCATTGCTCAGCCAGTGGTAAAGTGTTGCTAGCCCAAATGCCGCCCGCACAACGGCGTCGACTCTTAGCTAATGCGCCGTTTGATGTCTATACAAAAAACACCATTCAAAGCCTAGAGGAGTTTGAGGTTGAGCTTGAGAAAGTCAAACAGCAGGGTTACGCGTTTGATAACGAAGAGTTTTTGCCCGGTTTGTTTTGTGTGGCGGTGTTAGTCCCACGGCCCGATGGCAGTCGCTCGAATATGGCGGTTGCTACCCAAGCCCCCATTATGCGTATGACACCAGACAAGGCGCTAGAAACCTTGCCTGCACTGCAACGTGCGGCACAGGCATTAACTCAAATCGAGGCCCAGCTGAGCGAGTCCTAATCTACCGTCGTGACCCACGTAAGCTTTGGATAAAGTCATCAATAAAATGATTGTCTAAACCTTTGTGTAAGTCAGCAATAAGAGCGTGTTGATACAGTTGACCTAAATCTAAACCGATACCAATGCCGCATACCTCTACACCAAGTGCTTGAGACTGGCCAAGCACTTGCTGCAGATGGTTATCAATATAAAAATCGTCATTGGCTAGGTTGGTGGCACTGTCCATCGGCGAGCCATCCGACACCACATACAGCAGTCTGCGCGCGCTAGATTGAGCCAAGAGGCGTTCAGTGGCCCACTGCACTGCTTCGCCATCAATGCCCTCCCTATACAAATCCAATTTCAACAACGCCATAATGGCACGGTTGGCATGTTGCCAAGAGGTGTCCGCTTCTTTAAAAATACGGTGCTCCACCTCGTTCAATCGCCCAGGGTGAGGCTTGCGTCCCGTGGCACGCCAGCGTCTATAAGGTCGCCCACCGTTCCAGGCTTGTGTAGAAAACCCAAGCACTTCAGTTTGAGCCCCTGCTCGCTCTAGGGCTTTACACAATAAGTCCACCATCATCGTCAAGGTTTCAGCATGGACTTTCATCGAGCCTGAGCAGTCAATTAAAAAACTCACACTGGTTTGATGTTGGATAAGCGGTTGGGGACGTTTGAATAAACGCCGCTCCATGGGAGAACTGATCAATTGCGTCAGCCGACGGCCATCAATCAGTCCTTCTTCTTGATCCCATTCCCAGCGCTCTCCTAGCGGTCGCTCTAAGGCACGGCGTATGCGCTGTACGAGCAAAGGAAAAGGAATATGCTGTGCAGCAATACGCTGATTAATACGTTCGCGGTATTCTTCGAGTAATTCTGGGCGCACACTGTCAGCCGGGTAAATGACACGGTCAAACTGGTCGTCAAAAATGGCATAACGCTCTTTAAGGGCGCTAAATACTTCACTTTGTGCTGATTCGACGGTATGAATTGCGCCTTCTTGACCGGCATCCAGGTCGAGCAATAACGCAAAAGCGTCTTGGCTGGCCTCGTCTTCGTCCTCATCGGTATTTTGCTTTTTTTTGTTAGCTAAGGCCTGCTCTACACTGCGTGCTACGACGTGAGCAATGGCTAAAGCATGAGGAATATAATTTGATTGATTATGGCGATCACGTCGCAGGCCGGCTAGAGCCGTGCCTAGTTCCGCATTGATAGAAGCCCGAGTGGCCTCAATCAAGTCTTCGGTTTCCTCGTAGACGGGACGCCCCATCAAGCGGCTCCAACACATCTGGGCCACGGTATAAAGCAAAATGCCCAAGGCGGATTGTGTATGACCAGCATGATGGAAACCAGCGGACCAATAATAAAAGCGTTTCTCTAAGTTGGCTTTCACCCCGGGTAGGGTGTCGGGGGTTAAGGACTCAGTGCGCAAGCTTTCTAACCAATCAAAAACCAGACGGGCTAGGGGGTCATCAGGTAAATGGGATTGATGCAGTGTTTGGTCACTGTATTGCAGACGGATGGCCAAACTATCAGCGACCCCGCGCAAAAACTCTAACTGTTCCTCGGGCTGCAAACGTAAATGAGGCGCATACGAGGCCAGACTCTGATTTCCTTTAAAAAAGTGCTGTTGCCGTAAATGAATACTGGGGTCAGCAGCTAAAGCACGAGTCACCGCAGCACTGAGCTCGCGGACGCGACGTTGTTGGCGCAAGGCGTCTGTGGATGCCGTCATAATAAGAGCCCTCCAGAGGTCAAAAGCATTACCACATCAGTTCTTCATTAAAACAACGCTGATACAGTTCTGCCACCATCGCTTTTTCTGCATCATCACATTTATTTAAATACGATACGGCAAAAGCACGTTGTTTATCCTTGAAAATTGTGCAGTTTTCCGCCCAAGTAATGACGGTACGGGGTGACATTAAGGTGGATAAATCGCCAGCAGCAAAGGCTTGACGCGTTAGGTTCGCTAAAGTGACCATGGCCTGAATATCTTGAGCACCTTGCGTGGTGTTTTTAATGGGAACACGGCCTAAAACAATAGCCACCTCTTGTTCTGGATCCATGTAATTCAGGTTTGCGACAATATTCCAACGGTCCATTTGAGCGTGGTTGAGCTGGTGGGTGCCATGATAAAGCCCTGTGCTGTCGCCTAGCCCGACGGTATTGGCTGTGGCAAAAATGCGAAAGTAAGGGTGCGGTGTTAAGACCTTATTTTGATCCAACATAGTGAAACGGCCGTCTTGCTCTAGAATTTGCTGAATCACAAACATGACATCAGGCCGACCTGCATCGTACTCGTCAAAAATTAAAGCCACTGGGCGTTGTAGCGCCCAAGGAATAACCCCCTCTTGAAAAGAGGTCACTTGTAAGCCATCCTCAATACGGATGGTGTCTTTGCCGACCAAATCCAGACGACTGATATGGCCGTCTAGATTAACGCGTATACATGGCCAATTTAAGCGCGCAGCCACTTGTTCAATATGGGTGGATTTACCTGTGCCGTGACGTCCGTGAACAAGTACACGTCGGTTGTTGTTAAAACCCGCCAAAAGAGACAGGGTGACTTCTGGGTCAAATAAGTAGGCCTCATCAATTTTAGGCACGTACTCGGTGGGCTCTTCAAATGCCATCACGTGCATGGTGCTGTCAAAATTAAATAGCTCTTGTACAGAAACCTGACGGGTAGGTTGTTCAAGTAAGGTTTGCATTCTCGTCTCCAAAAAAGCCCCTATACAGTGTGATTTTTAGGGCTTATACATAGGGTTAATCATATATTATTAGAAAAAACGACACAAATCATTTCATTTATTTGTATTTTTGTGTTAGCTTAACCCTAAATGACTAAGAATCTCGAATTAAAGTATTTCTTGTCTTGGAATTTGTAATTAGTGTGGCGGGTACGCTTAGCTCGCCAAATTTGGAGACTTCATAACATGAGCCAAGTAGTTGATAACCGTAAAGTGGTCAGCGGCGTGACCAAGATGACCCCCTCCGAAGCCTTCGTGGAGACCTTGGTTGCCAATGGCACCACCGATATTTTCGGGATCATGGGTTCTGCATTTATGGACGCAATGGATATCTTTGCTCCAGCTGGCATTCGTTTAATTCCTGTTGTTCACGAGCAAGGTGCTGCGCATATGGCTGATGGCTATGCGCGCGTGTCCGGTCGCCACGGGGTAGTGATTGGGCAAAACGGCCCAGGTATCAGTAACTGCGTGACAGGTATTGCCGCAGCGTACTGGGCCCACAGCCCGGTGGTCATTATTACACCTGAAGCCGGTACCAACACCATGGGTCTAGGCGGTTTCCAAGAGTGTAATCAGTTGCCTATGTTCCAAGAGTTCACCAAGTACCAAGGGCACGTGACCAATCCAGCCCGTATGGCTGAATACACAGCCCGTTGTTTTGACCGCGCGAAGAGCGAAATGGGTCCTACACAACTTAATATCCCACGTGACTACTTCTATGGTGAAGTCACATGTGAAATTCCTCAGCCTCAGGTACTAGACCGTGGTCACGGTGGCGAGCAATCATTAAATGAAGCCATTGAGCTTTTACGTAACGCTAAATTCCCCGTCATTATTTCTGGCGGTGGTGTGGTCATGGGCGACGCCGTGGAAGAGTGTATTGCACTAGCCGAGCGTTTAGGTGCGCCCGTAGTGAACAGCTATCAGCACAACGACTCCTTCCCTGCTAGCCACCCACAGTGGTGCGGTCCATTGGGTTACCAAGGTTCCAAAGCCGGCATGAAATTAATTTCTCAGGCAGACGTAGTGATTGCACTGGGTTCACGCTTAGGCCCATTTGGTACCTTGCCTCAGTATGGCATGGACTACTGGCCTAAAGACGCCAAAATCATTCAAATTGATGCCGATCACAAAGTCTTGGGCTTAGTGAAAAAAATCTCCGTTGGTATTTGTGGTGATGCTAAAGCCGTGGCAACTGAATTGACCAAGCGCTTAGCTGATGAAACCTTGGCATGTGACGCAACCAAAGAAGAGCGCGCCAAGAAAATGGCAGCTGAAAAAGCCGAGTGGGAAGCCGAACTAGACGGTTGGACTCATGAAAAAGATCCATACAGCCTAGACATGATCGCAGAAAACGCCAAAGAGAAAACCTTCAACGGTGGCGATTACTTGCACCCACGTCAGGTATTGCGTGAGCTAGAAAAAGCCATGCCAGAGAACGTGATGGTGTCCACAGACATTGGTAATATCAACTCGGTTGCACACAGCTACCTGCGTTTTGAAAAGCCACGTAGTTTCTTTGCTCCGATGAGCTTTGGTAACTGTGGTTATGCACTACCTACCATCATTGGCGCTAAAGCCGCTGCTCCAGATCGTCCTGCTATTGCTTACGCTGGCGATGGCGCATGGGCAATGAGCATGATGGAAATCATGACTGCTGTACGTCATGACATTCCCGTTACGGCAGTGGTGTTCCACAACCGTCAGTGGGGTGCAGAGAAGAAAAACCAAGTCGAGTTCTACGATCGTCGCTTTGTAGCGGGTGAGCTCGAAAGCCCATCGTTTGCTGGCATTGCCGAGTCCATGGGTGCCGAAGGCATCGTAGTGGATCGTCTAGAAGACGTGGGTCCTGCACTAAAACGTGCCATTGACATGCAAATGAACGAAGGCAAAACCTGCGTGATTGAAATCATGTGTACACGCGAGCTAGGCGATCCATTCCGCCGTGATGCATTACGCAAGCCTGTACGTATGCTAGATAAATACAAAGATTACGTCTAAGTCTTTGTAGATGACTGGCTGCACTGTAGGAGCCTGGTGCTCCTACAGCGCTTTTTGAATAGAAGTAGAGGTAGTAAATTTCATGGCCACAGACCCATTTGTTTTAGCCGGAAAATCGTATCAATCCCGTTTGCTCGTTGGTACAGGAAAATATAAAGACTTCGACGAAACGCGCGCTGCCATTCTAGAAAGCGGTGCCGAAATCGTAACTGTTGCCATACGACGCACTAATATAGGTCAAACCGCCAATGAGCCCAGTTTGCTTGATTATGTGTCGCCCAATGAGTTCACGTATTTACCTAACACAGCAGGCTGCTACAGTGCTCAAGACGCCATTCGTACCTGCCGTTTAGCACGTGAACTTTTAGATGGGCATTCACTCGTTAAGCTAGAGATTTTTGGTAGTCCATCCAATTTATACCCCAACATGCCTGAAACCCTAGCGGCCACCAAAGAGCTAGTACGAGACGGCTTTGATGTGATGGTGTATTGCTCAGATGACCCTGTACAAGCCAAGATGCTCGAGGACTTAGGCTGTGTAGCGGTGATGCCGCTAGCCTCTATTATCGGCTCTGGCATGGGGGTTTTAAACCCATGGAATATACAACTCATACTTGAACAACTCTCTGTTCCTGTGCTGTTAGATGCGGGTGTAGGTACTGCTTCTGACGCCACGATAGGGATGGAGCTAGGGTGTGATGCGGTGCTGATGAATTCAGCGCTAGCCTATGCCCAAAACCCGATCCTGATGGCCCGCGCCATGCGCCGTGCAGTACAAGCTGGTCGCGACGCCTATTTAGCGGGTCGTATGCCTAAAAAGCATTATCTAGCCGAGCCGTCTTCCCCTACAACGGGATTAATTCATACTCAGGCACAACCTGTGGCGCAATAACTCTAGACACAAAATCCGAATACGTCATTACGACATAGAGCACGGTTTAGACCACAGGCTTAATCAAGCATGTGGTCTTTTTTATTTGGATCCAGGTCAAAAGCCGGGTTACTAAAAAGTTGAGGGCTAAAGGAAAAACCGAATAGGAAAAAGGTTGACGATCGGTTACTTTTCAATTTGGCTCATACAACAGGGAGAGGGACAATGAATAAAGAGTCAAGTGGGGTGATGTGGCGACAGCAGTTCTTACGCCATGCAAACCTTGGACTCAGCCTGCAAGCGCAGGTGCGCCAGATGGTAGTAGGGGTAGTCCTAGAGGGGCAGTGGCCTACTAGCATGGCTATTCCTTCAAGCCGAGAAATGGCAGAGATCCTTGGTTTAGCGCGTAATACCGTAGTCATTGCCTATCAAAACTTAGTGGATGAGGGCTATTTAATTGCTTACGAACGGCGCGGTTATTTTGCCAACCCCGCGCTCATGCAACAAATTAGGCATGCACCACGTCAAGCTCATGACATTGATCCCGCTCAACGACCTAACTGGAGCCAACGGTTTCGTTTTGATCCCGAAGCCCAGCGCAACATCACCAAAAAAGCCAATTGGCGCCATTATCCCTATCCTTTCATTTATGGCCAGTTCGACAGTGAAACTTTCCCCAGTGCGGCGTGGCGCGCGTGCTGTATGGCAACGCTCAGTGCGCTTGAGGTCTCAGAATGGGCGCAAGACATGTTCTTGCGCGATGACGAAGGCTTGATTAAACAGCTTCGTTTACGTGTTTTACCGCGTCGTGGGGTGTGGGTTAATGATAATGAACTCGTGATCACTGTAGGGGCTCAGCATGCGTTGTATTTATTGGCTGATTTGCTGGTTGGGCTCGACAAAACAGTAGGTATCGAAGACCCGGGTTATCCGGATGCCCGCAATATTTTTTTAAGTCGCACTCAACAGGTGCAACCGTTGCCTATTGACGATCAAGGCTTAATTCTTGATGAAGACGCTTTAGCGCGTTGTGACTACGTCTACGTGACGCCCAGCCACCAAAGCCCCACCACGGTGCGGATGAGCTTAGAGCGTAAACAAGAGCTCTTACGCTTGGCGCAAAAGCACGATTTCATCGTAATTGAAGACGACTACGAAAGTGAAAATTGCCTGACCAACGAAGCCTCACCCAGCTTAAAAAGTTTAGATCAAACGGGCCGAGTCATTTATATCAGCAGTGTGTCCAAAGTGCTGGCACCGGGTATTCGTATGGGTTATGTGGCGGCTGACCCGATTTTAAGTCAACGTTTACGCGCTATTCGCCGTTTAAATATTCGGCATCCTACGGCATACATGCAGCGTGTTTTTGCGCAGTTTTTATCATTAGGCCATTACGATGCGGTATTACGCAAGCGCGCCGCTCTGCTTAGTGACAAAGCCGATGTCTTAATGCGCGCCCTCGACGAGCATCTTCCTTTTTTACGTTATCAGTACATCAGTGGGGGGGCAGCCTGTTGGGTAGAGTGTCCACCCTCTATGAATTCGCATGACCTTGCACAAGCAGCGGAACAACAAGGCGTTCTTATTGAAGTCGGCGACGTTTTTTTTACTAAAAGCGCTGAAAATCAGCATTTTTTCCGCTTAGGGTTTGCCTCTATATCACGCCAAAAAATTGAGCCTGGAATTCGGCAATTAGCGTCTGTAATCCGCATGCTCTATGGCTTTGGTGAAACACGGCATGCCAAGGCGATTTAATCTGGACCAATCGATTGTGGCCAGTTGGTTCTACGAGCTCTGCAGCACATTCAGTATGTTGGATGGAAGGATAAAATTTAGCTACACACGGAGACAATGATGTCAGAAAAAAACTTAGCCCTTTTGAAAGAATTTGCCGCTGCATGGAACCGCCACGATGTGGATGCATTAATGAGCATGATGACGGAAGACTGTGTCTTTCATACGGTAGCCGGTGATGGCCTACGTGGCACCACACATACTGGTCAAGCCGCTGTAGCAAAAGCTTTTGAACAGGCTTGGCTAACATGCCCCGATGCCCAATGGACCGACTTTATTGCACAAGTGGTCGATGACTTTGGTTTTTACAGCACCACGTACTCTGGCACCACCGCCGATGGCATGCGTACCGAAGCGCGAATGGTCGACTTAATTACCTTCCGCGATGGAAAGATCGCCATCAAAGACGCGTACAGAAAAAATCGTCCTGCATTTAAAAGTGAGTAAGGGTCATGAACGCATCAAACATGGAGCTATTACGCACTAAGGCCACCGCGGCTCGTTCTGCGTACGAGCCAGGCTATGACCCAATGCTTGATGCCACCCCAGGTGCTGGCGTAGATTATGCGCCTACATATTGGATTGGCACAGCAGGCGAACCGCCCGCTGATGATGGTCCCATTCAACACGACACCGAGGTTGAGGTTGCCATTATTGGGGCGGGCTTTACCGGCTTAACCACGGCTATTTTCTTGGCGCAAGAATACGGCATTCAGTCCGTTGTTCTCGAAGCCAATCGTACCGCATGGGGCTGTAGCACGCGCAATGGTGGCCAAGCACAGTGCGCTTCAGGTCGCCTGAAGCGTTCACAGTGGATTAAACGTTGGGGCTTAGATACGGCGTTGAAGATGCACCGTGAATGTGTCGAGGGCATGGAGAACTTTAAAGAGCTGATTAAGGATATCGATTGCGATCCTCAGCCCGGCGGCCATTTATACATTGCGCACCGCGCTAGAGTTATGCCTACCCTAGAGGAAGAGGCCAAACTATTACGCGACACGTTTGGTTATAACGCCCAAATCCTTGATGCACGCACAGTGAAAGAGCAGTGGGTGGGCGACCAAGAAGCCCACGGTGCGATGCACGAACCAGAAGGCATCGGTGTACACGCGGCCAAATTAGCCTTTGGTTATATTAAAAAAGCCCGTGCGTTAGGGGTAAAAGTCCATCCGGCTAGCCCAGTTGCGGGCTGGGAAACACGCGACGGCTACCATTATTTACGTACCCCAGGTGGCGTAGTTCGTGCTAAAACGGTAGCTGTAGCCACTGGTGGTTATACCTCCAACCATTTACACAAAGAGTTTAAAAATCGCTTGATGCCGGTGTTGTCAAACTCGGTCGTCACCCGACCACTGACACCCCAAGAAATAGCAGCATGTAATTTCCATACCCACCAAGTCCTAACAGACACACGTGTTTTACGTAATTACTATCGCTTACTGCCTGATAACCGCTTACAAATCGGCAGTCGCAGCGCCATTTCTGGTCGTCAAGCGCCTGAAGACAAGTACGAAAAGAATCTGCGTGAAGCCATTGCCCGCAAGTTTCCAGCCATAGCCGGTATCGAGCTGGAGTACTCGTGGTGGGGCTGGGTAGATGTAAGCCATGACATGATGCCTCGCATCGTCCAACCTGACCCTAAAGAGCGTATTTTTTATGCGATGGGATATGGTGGCAACGGGGTCATGTATTCATCCCAAGCAGGACGTCGTATGGCACAACGTATTGCCGGTCGTGGTGCAGAGCTAGACTTGCCCATCTTCCAAGATCGTTTGCCATTTCCTAATGTGCGCGAAATGGTGGTGTCCGAAGCCTTTGCGCCATTTAGACGCTTAGGACAACGATTTTTATATCGTTGGTATCACTTAAAAGACGAACAGTTGTAAGTGGTAGTTTCAAAAAAGGGCTACGGAAGTAGCCCCCCTACATACAAATACCTCTTAAAAACACAAAGAGGAAGGAGACAAACATGAAACTGAAGCAAAAACTATTAATGCCTTTTGCTCTAAGCATGGGCTTGTTGATGTCGAGCATGGTCTCGGCTCAAACCTTTAAAGTGGCCATTGGCGATGCACAAGGCGGTACCCAATACGAGCTAGCCAAAGCTTTTGCTGAAAAGCTAAGCGAAAAAACTGATGGCAAAGCCAAAGCCGACTTATTCCCTAATAGTCAGTTGGGCGATGAGCAAGATACCGTCAACGACGCAGCCATGGGCTTACTCGATTTTTCGGTCTTAGCCATTAATAACGTCACCCCGTTTTCCCCCTCGGTGGCCATTTTAACCTTGCCTTACTTGATTCAAAGTGTGGACGAAGCCAAAGAGCTCACACTGGGTCCAGTAGGCCAAGAGCTCACTAAGAATACGATTCGTGATGCAGGCGTACGTATTATTGGCTGGTCGTACTCAGGCTTTAGAGTGCTGACCAACTCCAAACGTCCAGTCAAAACTCTCGAAGACCTAAAAGGTCTGGTCATCCG
The DNA here is from genome assembly GCF_011927625.1 of Paenalcaligenes hominis. GTDB lineage: Bacteria > Pseudomonadota > Gammaproteobacteria > Burkholderiales > Burkholderiaceae_B > Paenalcaligenes > Paenalcaligenes hominis. The sequence goes on along the minus strand of NZ_JAATIZ010000002.1, from coordinate 475,347 downwards.
TGTTCCTAAAAACGAGATCATGGTCTCTACTTACAATGCTTGGGGTGTAAACCCTAACCCATTGGCCTGGACCGAAACCTTTACGGCATTGCAACAGCGTGTGGTTGATGGGCAAGACAACCCTTACATCACGGTAGCGGCAATGAAGTTTGATGAGGTACAAAAGTACATCACCAACATTCGCTACTTGTTCTCGCTAGAGCCTCTCATCATCAGCGAACAGGTATTCCAATCACAAACACCAGAAATGCAGCAGATTATTCTGGATGCTGGTCTAGAAGCCACCGAGCACAGCTTTAATTACTTAAATGAAACCGAGAAAAAAATTAAAGAAGAGCTAGTGGCAGCCGGTATGGAAATTGTGGATCCAGCTAACGACGAGAAAGAATGGATCGAGGCAGCAACCAGTCAGGTTTGGCCTAAATTTTATGACGTAGTCGGCGGTAAAGAGCGCCTAGATGAAGTGATTAAAAGTCTAAACCGTTCCTAAACGTACTGAGCGCGAGCTGTTATTAACAGCTCGCGCTTTCGTATCTGTTGGTTCTATTGATTCGCTGCAGCTGGAGGTAGTCATGTCGGTAAAAGCGAAATTACTGCATGTGCTGGATCATGTTGAGGAATATGTGTGCGGCTTATTGCTCGCCGTATTTGTCACCTTATTATTTGTACAGATTCTATTACGACAATTTTGGGGCTATTCCATCCCATGGGGAGAGGAACTCGCTACCTACATGTTTGTCTGGTTTGCGTATTTAGGCGCCGTGGTAGCCGCCAAAATGTCAGCCCATAATCGGGTCACGTTTCAGTTTCGTTGGTTTCCACCGATTGTAAAGAAAATCAGTGAGGGCATTGCCGATCTCGTGTGGGTCGCTTTTAACTTGTACTTCACTTGGCTAAGTTATGACTTTGTATTTAATCGTATGAACCTGTTTTGGAAATCGCAAACTATGGGTATTCCAATGAAGTACTTTTTTATGGTATTACCCGCCGCATTTTTATTGATGTCCATTCGTATTATTTGGAATAACTATTTATTGTTTTTTAAATCTGTGGAAATTGTGGACCCAGAAACTCAAGAGCTTCAAGAGATCACAGAAACAGCCCAAGCCGCTAAAAACCCCACAGGCACTCCTTCGCAACTAGACGGAGCGGCATAATGGAACAGTATATTGTGGCGTTGTTGTTTGGCAGCTTTATTGTTTTGCTATTGATTGGGGCCCCCATAACGGTTTCGTTAGCTGGTGCGGCCCTAGTGGCGTTTTTAACCTTAGGTAAAAACCCCATTTCCTTTGTACAAATTGCTTTTACCTCGGTGGGGAGTTTTCCACTGATGGCTCTGCCTGCGTTTGTGCTGGCAGGCGCATTGATGGAGGCCGCGGGTATTTCGCGGCGTTTGGTAGATATTGCAGAAACCTTGGCCGGGCCCATTACAGGGGGCTTAGGGGTAGCCACCGTGTTAGCCTGTTTGTTTTTTGGGGCGATTTCCGGTTCGGGTCCAGCCACCACGGCAGCAGTGGGGATGCTAATGATCCCTGCCATGACCAAGCGTAATTACTCTTTAGACTACGCTTCTGCGCTAACGGCGTCGTCAGGCGGCTTGGGTATTATTATTCCGCCTTCTATTCCGATGGTGATTTTTGGTATTTCCGCCTTAGGTTTGCAGCCCCCACCCGAAGCCGTTGCGCAATATGGGCAGTTTAGCTCGGTGTCCATCTCAAAATTGTTTATTGCTGGGGTGGTGCCAGGGCTAGTCATGAGCAGTAGCTTATTGATTCTGAACTATATTATTTCCCGCAAAGAAGGCTATGCGGGCACCAACGAAGGTTGGTCTGTGTCCGAAGTTATGCATGCGTTACGTCGTGGTTTTTGGTCTGTGTTGGCGCCGCTTATTATTTTAGGTGGTATTTATGCTGGCTTTTTCACACCCACCGAGTCGGCTGTGGTGGCGGTGTTTTATACCGTGTTCGTGGGTATTTTTATTCACCGCGAGCTCAATTTTGCTAAAGCCTTTCATGCATTACGTACGACTACCTGGATTACCGGACGGGTACTGTTAATTTTATTTGCCGCTACCGTATTTGGACGCTTGTTAGTGGAACAACGCATTCCAGCGCTGATTGCCGAGTCTTTGCTTAGCTGGACTGACAATATGTATGTGATTTGGACGCTGCTCATTGCCTTTTTGTTGTTTGTGGGCATGTTCATGGAGACCTTAGCGGCCATCATGATTTTAGTACCGGTGCTTTTACCAGTCACGTACATGTTTGGCATCGACCCAACCCATGTGGGTATTGTGGTCATCTGTGCATTATCTGTGGGCTTTGTTACCCCGCCGTTAGGTGAAAATCTGTTTGTGGCTTCCGGTATTGGTGGGGCTACAGTAGAAAGCATTGTGGCGCGCGCCTTGCCCTTTGTGGCGGCCTATGTGGTGGCTATTTTCATTATTGCTTTTGTGCCCTCACTTTCTCTCTGGTTACCCAGATTAATGGGGTATTAATGTGAAAAAAATGTCTTATATCAAGCAAGTCACTGGCGCCATGGTTGCGGCGGCTTTAGGTGCAGTCACCCCGCCAGCCGCGGCCCAAGAGCTCTTGTTAGCCGAAGCCGCGGTGCAAACTAAACCTACGGTGGAACAACGCGCGCATCAGCTATTACAACGCGCGGTGCAGCACATAAAAAACAAGGGTGTGGTTGGGGTCAATGACTTTAACCGAGACGCGCAGTTTGTCGATAGAGACCTGTATGTGTTTAGTTTAAATATGGAAGGCATTTTGCTCTCCAGTGGAGGATGGTCCGCTACGCTTATAGGTGAAAACGTATTAGAGCAAACCGATACTGACCAAAGACCATTTTTTAAAGAAATCATTGAAAGCGCTAAAAGTCAAACTCGAGGCACAGTGCAGTATCAGTGGTATAACCCTGCAGACGGCGGCATGGATGCCAAGCTAACCTCGTTTGAACTGGTCGATGGGGTTGTGGTGGCAGTGGGGTATTTTCCCGCAGCGCCTACCTTAGAGCAGGTACAAAACGTGCTAAACGAGGCTGTGTATAGCTTTGACGTAGATCCAGAAGGGGCATTGCGTAAATTTGCAAACCGTACTAGCGAATTTCAATTCAGAGGTTTACGTGTGCTCGTGTTGGATCTAGAGCAGGGCAATGTATTGTTTGATGCTGCTGAACGCTATCTGAAAGGCGTAAGCTTAGCTGATGTGGTGGATGTGACAGGGCGGCCGTTTTTATTAGAAATTGCAGATTTAGCTCAAACCGAGTTTACGCAGCAGCTAGATGCGCTAATCTTAAATCTGAAAACCAAGCGTGTGGCAGTGCAGCGTATTTTTTTCAAACGCACGGGTTCCCATGTAATTGGTGTGCAAGCAGAGATAAAAGAAAACACAGAACTATAACTGCGTTTTTTTTTCTTTAGCCCTCTGTGTTGATCCGAGCACAGAGGGTTTTTTATTTGCGTTAAAGGTAAAAAAGCGTGACTTTTTTCACTTTGATTCTTATTGCTCTTGCCGCTTTATTGCATGCGCTCTGGAACTTGCTAGCTAAAAAAGCGGCAGCAGTTGGTGCAGTATTTGTATTTGCTTATGCATTAGCTGCAACTCTGGTGTATGCACCGTTTGCTATATGGTTGTTGTGGTCAAATGTAGCGCACTGGACAGGGTGGATGGTAGGGGCTATTTGCCTAAGCGCCTTAATTCACTTGGCGTATAGCTTGAGTTTGCAGCGGGGCTATCAGCAAGCAGATTTATCAGTGGTTTATCCTATTGCCAGAGGCACAGGCCCCTTGCTTGCAACCTTAGGTGCGGTGGTTTTTCTCCATGAGCCTGTTTCAGCGCTAGGCGCAGTAGGGTTGGCCTTAGTAGTAACTGGTATTTTGTTGATTGCCTCTAATGGGCGCTTGGCGTATTTGCTGCATCCAAAGGCGCGTTCTGGCTTACGATGGGGCTTACAAACGGGTCTGTGTATTGCTATTTATACCGTTTTTGACGCTTACAGTATCAAGGTGTTATTGATTAGTCCTTTGGTCTTAGACTTTGGCAGTAATTTTCTGCGCACGGTATTACTCACACCCTACGCTTTAAAAGGCAATACTTTAAAGAACATGCAGGGGTATTGGGGCTTAGCTGTATTAGTTGGTGTGTTGTCGCCACTTTCCTATATTTTGATACTGTATGCATTAGGCCTCGGTGCGCCACTCAGTGTGGTGGCTCCAGCGCGTGAGCTATCTATGATGATTGGAACCTTATTCGGCTTTATTTGGCTCAAAGAGCGTGTTAGTTTAGGACGGCTTTTGGGCTGTGTTATTTTGGTTGGCGGGGTAGTCTTACTCGGGCTAAGTCATTAAGGGTATGTACTGATGGGGTGCAACCTTTTGGGGTACTAAAATTCAACTCGTGGTTTATGTGGGTTGCACCTTTGTTTGTCTTTGGTGCAACCAAAGCTAAAAGGATGAGTGTTATGAGTTCTACTACCCTAGGTGTCAAAGTGGATGCCGCCCTGCGGGCGCGTATTCGAGCAGCAGCAGAGCGCATTGGACGCACTCAGCATTGGTTTATTAAGCAAGCGATTTACTCTTTTCTTGAGGATATCGAGGCAGGGCGATTGCCGCCTTCATTAGCGCATTTGGTCGACGCCGATCAGGGTGATATTAAAAGCCTCGAAGAGGCCGGACTTAGCCTAGCTACAACTGAAAAAGTCCAGCCGTTTTTGGACTTTGCGCAATCAGTAGCGCCTCAGTCGGTACTACAGTCTGCTATTACTAGTGCTTACCGCCGTGCAGAACCAGAATGCATGCCGTTACTTATTGCTTTGGCCGATCAAGGTCCACAGAAACCACAAGTTAAGGCCTTAGCCCGCAAACTAGTCGAAGCCCTACGCAGCAAGCGCCTAGGCAGCGGCGTCGATGGCTTGATTCACGAATACTCGTTATCTAGCCAAGAAGGCGTTGCTTTAATGTGCTTGGCGGAGGCCTTACTTCGTATTCCAGATAAAGCCACTCGTGATGCGTTAATTCGCGACAAAATTAGTAAAGGCGATTGGCAGTCTCACATGAGTTCTGGCTCTTTGTTTGTAAATGCCGCCACATGGGGACTAATGATTACGGGCAAATTAGTATCCACCAATAGCGAACGTGGTATGTCTTCAGCACTGACACGTATGATTAGCAAAGGGGGCGAGCCGCTGATTCGCAAGGGCGTAGACCGAGCCATGCGTTTAATGGGCGAGCATTTTGTGTGTGGGGAAACCATTGCTGGAGCCTTAGCAAACAGCCGCAGTTGGGTTAACAAGGGTTTTACGTATTCCTACGATATGCTGGGTGAAGCCGCTATGACGGACGCCGATGCGTTGGTGTATTATGCCGCGTATGAGCAGGCTATCCACGCTATTGGCAAAAACGCAGCCGGTTTAGGTATCTATCAAGGGCCAGGTATTTCCATTAAATTATCTGCGTTGCATGCGCGGTATTCCCGTGCTCAACACGAGCGGGTGCTACACGAGTTGTACCCCCGTTTATTACAGCTAACGGTGCTTGCACGTAGTTATGATATTGGTATTAATATTGATGCCGAAGAAGCCGATCGCCTAGAAATTTCCTTAGAGCTGCTAGATAAACTGTGCTTAGAGCCGCAGTTGGCAGGCTGGAATGGAATTGGCTTTGTAGTGCAAGCTTATCAAAAGCGTGCCCCCTATGTGTTGGACTACTTAATTGATTTGGGCCGCCGTACCAATCACCGCTTGATGGTGCGCTTAGTAAAAGGGGCCTATTGGGATACGGAAATCAAACGAGCTCAGGTAGATGGCCTAGAGGGCTACCCGGTTTTCACCCGAAAAATTCATACGGATGTGTCGTATTTGGCGTGTGCGCGCAAACTGCTAACTGCGCCGGATGCCATTTTCCCGCAATTTGCTACCCATAATGCCCACACTGTGGCGGCTATTTATTACATGGCCGGCCCCAACTATTACGCGGGCCAATACGAGTTTCAATGCTTACATGGCATGGGCGAGCCATTATATGAAGAAGTAGTAGGCGCAGTAAGCGCTGGTAAATTAGCACGTCCATGCCGTATTTATGCGCCAGTGGGCTCACACGAAACCTTATTAGCCTATTTGGTGCGTCGCTTATTAGAAAACGGCGCTAACTCTTCTTTTGTAAACCGTATCGCCGATGAAAAAGTGCCTGTTGACGAGCTCATTGCAGACCCGGTAGAGCAAAGTTTAGCAGTGCACCCAGTTGGGGCGCCGCACCCACTTATTCCTTTGCCGGTGGATTTATACCGTCATCAGGGTGAAGACCGTCAAAACTCACAAGGCTTGGATTTATCAAATGAACACCGCCTGGCTTCATTATCTGCCGGCTTATTAGCAAGTACGACCCGCGACTGGTTGGCGATGCCTGCTACTGTCGATGAATCCGAAGAGGCAGCCAGTCGTTACAGGGATGTGCTAAACCCTGCGGATCACCGCGACGTAGTCGGGCAAGTGGTGTTCAGCGAAGCTGCAGAAGTACAGCGAGCTTTAGAACGAGCAGAGAGCGCCGCTCCCATCTGGGCAGCTACACCAGCCCTAGAGCGTGCGCAATGTTTATTGCGTGCTGCTGATTTATTAGAGTCCCATACCCCCGAGCTTATTGCTTTGGCGGTACGCGAAGCAGGTAAAAGTTATACCAACGCGGTGGCTGAAATTCGTGAAGCAGTGGATTTTTTGCGCTACTACGGTCGTCAGGTAGCACAGCAGTTCGAGGCGGATACACACCGCCCATTAGGCCCGGTGGCTTGCATTAGCCCATGGAACTTTCCTCTGGCTATTTTTCTGGGTCAAGTCTCAGCTGCTCTTGCCGCAGGAAATGTGGTCTTAGCCAAGCCTGCAGAGCAAACTAATTTGATTGCACAACAAGGGGTACGTTATTTACACGAGGCCGGTGTACCACAAGAGGTGTTGCAGTTACTTCCTGGTGCTGGCGATGTTGGTGCTGCGTTAGTGCAGGACGCACGCGTGCAGGGCGTGATGTTCACGGGCTCTACCGAGGTTGCACAACTAATTGCTAAGCAATTGTCCACTCGTTTAAATAAAGCCGGTCAACCTATACCTTTGGTGGCAGAGACCGGTGGATTAAATGCCATGGTGGTGGATTCCTCGGCTTTGGCAGAGCAGGTGGTTGCAGATGTGATTACTTCTGCATTTGATTCAGCTGGACAGCGTTGTTCTGCGTTGCGCATCTTGTGTTTACAGGACGAGGTCGCAAACACCATGTTGACTATGTTACGTGGTGCCATGCAAGAGTTACAGGTGACGAACCCAGATCGTTTATCTACAGATGTGGGGCCTGTTATTGATGCCGAAGCTCAGCAAAATATCCAACGTCATATTGCGCACATGCGTCAAAAAGGTTTTGCTGTAGAGCAGCTTACCTTAGCCCAAAGTTGTGCTCATGGCACCTTTGTAGCTCCTACTATTATTGAGATCAATGAAATTGCGGACGTGGAGCGCGAAGTGTTTGGTCCAGTGCTGCATGTACTACGTTACAAACGCTCAGAGGTCAGCAAATTAATTGATCAAATCAATGCTAGCGGTTATGGCTTAACGTTTGGCGTGCACTCTCGTATTGATGAAAGTATAGACAAGCTTGTTCAGCAAGTGCGCGCTGGCAATTTATACGTAAACCGCAATATTGTTGGCGCGATTGTAGGTGTGCAGCCTTTTGGTGGTCAGGGTTTATCAGGTACTGGCCCTAAAGCAGGAGGGCCTTTGTATGTACCGCGCTTGTTGGCATCAAGCCCAGAACAGCTTGTGCTAGGGGACATGCCCAACGCAAGGCCTGCACTGGCTTTACAACAGACATTTTTTGATTGGGTAAAAGCCCAGTACAGCGCAGATCAATTTACTCAAATTCAAAAAAATGTTGATTTGAGTTTATATGGCCTACAGATGGCGCTGTCTGGGCCTACCGGAGAAAACAATAGCTACCATTTGCAGCAACGGGGTCAAGTGCTGTGCATGCCGCAAACCGAGTGGGGGGCGACAATTCAATTAGCTTGTTGCTTGGCTACAGCTAACCAACCCATTGTTGTACTTGACCATAATAAACAAAGACTGAGCCATTGGTTGCAGCAGCTACCTAAGGATGTGGCAGCCTTTGTAATTCAAGCCTCTAGCGTAGAGCAGGCCGTAAAACAGCAGACGCCAGGGGCGGCGTTATTTGAAGGGGACGGCGACGAGTTATTGGTGGTCGCCCAGCAATTAGCTGAACATTCTGCAGTTATTATTCAACCACAAGGACGCACCGTGGCAGAACTCGAGGAGGGGAAAAGCTACCGATTAGAGCGGCTATTGGTCGAGCGATCGTTAAGTGTGAATACGGCAGCTGCCGGAGGAAACGCAACGCTAATGGCTATGATTTAAGCGTTATTACATTTTTATGCAGGCGGCTTACGCCTAGTCCATCAAACGTAATGCACTATTACGTATAAAACAAAGGGGTGAAAAAATGGACGTAATTAGTACTCCAGTCATTGTCATGTTCGTGATTTATATCGCGGCCATGCTGCTTATTGGCTGGCTAGGTTATCGATCCACCGAAGACTTATCCGACTACATCTTAGGGGGCCGAAAGTTAGGCCCATTTGTAGTGGCTTTAGCTGCGGGTGCTTCAGACATGAGCGGCTGGTTACTGATGGGCCTACCTGGGGAGGTCTACAGCACCGGTATTTCTGCCTCATGGATCGCCATTGGGTTAATCATCGGTGCGTATTTTAACTGGCTGTTTGTCGCCGCTCGCTTACGTGTTTATACGGAACGTTCGGGCAATGCCTTAACCCTGCCCGACTTTTTTTCTAATCGGTTTGAGGACAACAAAAATATCTTACGTATTGTGTCTGCCATAGTAATTTTGGTATTTTTCACCTTGTACTGCGCCTCGGGTGTAGTGGCCGGAGCGCGCTTATTTGAAAGCATGTTTGGCATGTCGTACACCACTGCAATTTGGCTTGGGGCGTTTTGTACTATTGCTTATGTGTTTATTGGGGGTTTTCTGGCGGTCAGCTGGACGGACACCATTCAAGCCTCTCTTATGTTCACGGCGTTGATTTTGACTCCGCTCATCGTGATGCATCATGCCGGTGGTTTTGGCGAGGCCGTGGGTGCAGCGCAAGCTCTAAACGTCAGTAGTACTGATCTATTATCAGATGTATCTAAAGTGGGGATTATTTCTGCTCTAGCATGGGGCTTAGGCTATTTTGGTCAACCTCATATTTTGGTGCGGTTTATGGCGGCCGACTCCGTACAAAGTATTCCTCGCGCACGCCGTATTGGCATGACATGGATGATTTTGTGTTTGGCCGGTGCGGTAGCTGTTGGTTTTTTTGGTATTGCTTATTTTGAAGCACACCCAGAACAAGCCGCTGGTGTAACGGCTAATGCAGAACGTGTGTTTATCGAACTGTCTATCTTGTTATTTAACCCATGGATAGCAGGTATTTTACTCGCAGCGATCTTAGCCGCAGTGATGAGCACTCTTTCTGCACAGCTATTAGTGTGCTCCAGCTCGCTAACCCAAGACATCTATAAAACTTTCTTACGTCGCGATGCTGGCGATAAAGAGCTCGTTTGGTTTGGACGTTTGATGGTGTTAGCAGTCGCTTTAATAGCCATTGCATTAGCCTGGAATCCAGAGAGTCGAGTCCTGTCCATGGTCAGCTATGCATGGGCTGGCTTTGGGGCGGCGTTTGGTCCAGTAGTGATTCTTTCATTGGTCTGGCGTCGTATGACCTTATCCGGCGCTTTAGCGGGCATGGTTGTAGGTGCTGTTGTGGTCTTGCTTTGGAATCATTTCGCTTGGTTTGGCTTATATGAAATTATCCCTGGCTTTGTTTTGGGCGCGTTGGCTATTTATGTTGTAAGTTTACTGAGTCCTGCTCCGGCAGCCAGTGTGACCCGCGTATTTGACGAGGTGCAATCCGAAGTCCAAAAAATGTAATCGAGCATTAACTTAAAAAAAGGGTAGCCAGCATTATGCTGACTACCCTTTTTTATGGAGTGTTAGCGTTTAGGACGCCTGCAGTAATTGCTCTGTAAGATCTAAGCCTTTGGTGTGGTCAAGTTTATCGAGTGCAATTTGCTTGGTTTTACCGTTTTTTATGAGCGGAGCTAAATCCAATCGGCCGTAGTTTAGGTCGGCGTAAGTGCGCACGTAGTAATGACCTTGTTGCAAATCACTAAGAGTAATCCAAGAGGTATACTCAGAAATATGATCTGGGTTGTCACCAACAGAGGGAGCCAACATATCCATAGCGCTTGCACCGATACGCGAATACACCGTAGCGCCACGGGGGCGATCAAAGTTGTTCATAATGTGAGCGAGTGTATTCACCGCTTTTTCAGGTGTTTTTACTTTCTCGGTGAACTGAGAATAATAGACAGCTCGTACAAAACGGCCTACCGACGTGTTTGAGGACGGTAAACCCTCAGTAGCAATACCTGAGTCCGGCTGGCTGAAGTGCTGACCATTAAATTCGGCCGTGGATTTATCCATATTGTTCAGATAAGTGTAATTACCTAAATTGGTTAAATGCCAAGGCAATGAAGGACTGTTGGTCATGACCCCAACGGGATTGTCATACACGTGTTGTTGACCATTGCTGAACTCCACCACAATAGATGCCCCTGTTGCATCATGCAGCGTGTAATGAAAAGGGGTTTTCATTAGCCCCAAGGGTAGCAGCGCGGTAACCAGTACAGGTTGGGCTTCTAATGCTTCTTTAACCTCGGCAACTGTAGCAAACTGAGCGAGCGTCCACGCCCCTAAATCGATCGCTGCTAATACAGCTTGGTTAGTTTGAAAGTGATCTGCTGGCCCGTCCGTGGTCGCGTAGGCCAGCATGCCAAAATTCAAGCCTTTTTCATTCATGCCATCAACAACTTTAAGCTCTTTATTTAGCGGATCGGGCACGTTAATAGAAAGAAAAGCATATTTGCTTTTGAAATCTAATGCATGGTGATGAGCGGCCTCAGATCCAAATGTTGTATTTTGTGGGGTAAACCGTACTTGGTACGGCATTTCCAAGGGCAACTCTAAAGTGCGACCTGCATAGTGAGCACCGTTGGCATCGGTGTACAACAACGAGGTACAAGCAAACAGGCTTTGAACCGGACCAAGAAGTACAGCTGCTGTAGTGGCAACTGCTATTTTCTTTAAAACAAACTTTTTCATAGGTGGCGTAGTGTAAAGAAAAGGAGCAACAGCCTGCCGTGATAAAGGACGGAGCCAAAATTCTCTCGCTTCGATCAAGTTAGGCAACGGGTAGTGACTTACTTGTACTATGGATTACGAATTAAAAAAAGAGGAATAGAGCTCCTCTGTAGAAAAGTAGGTTAGTCGCTTTGCATTTACATTTTATGGCCGTGGGTTGATAGATACACTTTGCGTTCCTATACACGTAAAACCAGTCGGCCATCCACGTGTGTTACAACCCATTTTAACGCGTAGTTTTACTTATTACGGAGTCAACAGTGAACGTCACCATCACACAGTTAATTACTTATCCCGTGAAGTCGTGTGCGGGTATTCAGCTAGAGCACAGTGCTATTGATTACCACGGTTTACAGTGGGATAGACAATGGGTGGTGGTTGATGAGCTGGGGCAAATGCTAACTCAGCGCACGCTGCCGCAGATGGTATTAGTGCAGCCTAGTCTAAGCGATCAGGGGTTGCATTTAAACGCTCCGCATATGCCAGAGCTAACTTTAAGCTTGGCAATGCCGCATACATCTGCGACGCGCGTGCAGATTTGGGATGACGTAACGTGGGGGGCAGATCAGGGTGAGGCTGCAGCGGATTGGTGGACCCATTATCTAAAACAGCCATGTCGTCTACTACGTGTTCATACTCAGGCGCAGCGTGGACTTAATCAAACATGGGTTCGGAAGTGGTTGCAAGCAGACACGGTCCCTGCTCATACGGCAGGCTTAGCCCAAACGACGTTTGGTTTTGCAGATGGTTTTCCTTTTTTGATTTGTAATGAAGCCTCATTAACAGAATTAAATATACTGATTAACGAGCAGGGCGCCGCGCCGGTGGGCATGGACCGATTTAGGCCCAATATTGTGATTCAGGGTTTAGAGGCTTACGATGAGGACCACCTGTTAAGCTTAGGTAACGCGTCACTACAGTTTGCTAAGTTAAAAAACTGTACGCGTTGTCCTATGCCGAATGTGGATCCTAGCAACGGTGTGATGGGTCTACAGCCTGCACTGGCTTTGCGTGATAGCAGACGCACCATCGAAGGCATCACATTTGGAGTAAATGCCGCTTTATATGATGCAGAACCTAATGCCACACTCGAAGTAGGCCAAGGTCTTCAAGCTGTGTTTAATTTTTAAAACGATAGGCCTTCATGCTGCAGTAACCAGCGTTTGCGCTCAAGGCCGCCGGCGTAGCCACCGAGTTGTTGATGGGTACCCACGACGCGATGGCACGGAATAATCACACTAATAGGGTTGGCCCCATTGGCGGTACCGACGGCACGTAGTGCCTTGGGGTGCTGAATGTGTTCAGCCAGCTGTTTGTAGCTCCAGGTGGTACCGCAGGGTATGTGCCGTAAACCTGCCCAAACTCGCTCTTGAAAAGGGGTGCCTTGCACCACACAAGGCACCGCCTCTAGGGCGTCTAACTGACCAGAAAAATAATGCGCTAACGCCTGGGTAACAGAGCTTGTCGTGGATGCAGGCTGCACCGACCAGACGGTATTGGCATACTGGCGCGTTAGCAACTGTTGCATGCGCGCGTGGTAGTCTGCCCAATCAACCGCCCTAGCTCGACCGGCACGGTCTGTAAAAACAATGAGCTCACCCAAAGGCGTAGCAAGACGTTCTTCATATAAATCTAGCACAGCCATCGTGTCACCTTAGCGTTTAAATAGGGAAATAAAAAAGACGGAGTGGATTAGTCTTCATAAATGCGGATTTGATAGGATTGTGCTTGGCTTTGGCTATCAAAAGATGTGGCTAAAAGCTGATACTCACCGGGCTCTAGCCAAATAGCAAGCGCTGCATTTAAATCCCCGCCACTGTCGTCGTCTTCGGCAATAAGCTGATTGTTCTGTAATAACTGCAAATAGGTATCAAACCGTTCTGCGTCCATCTCAATTACATACTGGCCGGCCTCGGCAATCACCAAGGTAAACAGGTCAGCATCAAGATTGGCGCTAAGACGGTGGGTCGTGGTTTGGTTAGGACGCAGCGTCTTGTGGGGAAGTACCGGACTTACGGTTTCGCCCGAAGCAGATAGCTCATACAGTCCAGACTGGTTATCGCCGTCCAACTCAAGCGTATGCGTGCCTGCTGGCAAATAAGCACGGATTTGCTGTGTGGTATTTTGTGTACTGCGGCTGCGATAGGGGCCCAGCTGTAAGCTACCCATAAACGCATTGCTATGTAATTGCACGGTGACTATTTGTGGCGCATCCAGATGCAAGGTAAAAGGAATAGGCTGATTGCTATACAAGCCAGAGCGGCGTTGACCATCTACAGGCAACTCACCCCCATCCCTATTTAGCTGTATTAACTCGGGGTTTAACTCTTGGTGTTGGATGCGTAGCGCAAACCCGCCAGCGAACTGGTTATCACCTGTCGCCGAGGTAGCCAGTAGTTGATAATCCCCACGCGTCAGATAACGGCTAAGACGGGCGTTGAGTTGCTCGCCACCATCGTCATCTTGTGCTATTTCAGTGCCATCACTGGCTTTAAGAACCAATAACGGATCTAGGTTAGGCGCCATTGCTTTGAGGTCCATTACATAGAGGCCATCGGTAGCAATATGTAGTGGATAAGCGACGGGAGCCCCTTGTGCCCAGTCATACAGATCACTATCTGCGGTAAGGGTATCGCCCGCAAATTGTTGAAGCTCGCTGACACGCAAGCTAAATGGGCCAAATGAAGCCGTGTCCTGACCACTGACAGCTATGTGATAGGTGCCAGCGCTAGGCGCCTTGAAAAGCAAAGCCGTTGCTGCCTGATCCGTAGAGCAAGCCAGACACGCTTCCTCGGCGCTGACGCGTTCAATGAGCTGGTCTTGATGCAAGGCGCTGATTTGCGCGCGCAATGGGCCTTTAACTTCAACTTTTACCAGTTGGTTGGCCTCAAGCTGAATGTCGTACACAGCGCTACGTACGCCATTGCTTAGGTTCAGCAGACTTTGGCTGGTAATTTCACCGGCTTGTTTCTGATTTAACTGCAAAGCGGGGTAGTGAGTCGTCGTGGATGTGCTGGGGGCGTCGGCATAATGCAAATACGCATAGACACCGGCACCAGCTAAAAGCGCTCCGCCTATTGCGGCGCTTAACGTTTTAATCGTCATTGTTATTTTGATTACAAAGTGAGTTTAAGTACGAGTTTTAATGATTGTATAAGACTGCTTCTGTGCCAGTAAGTGGAGAATGGTTTCGTTACGAGTCGGTGTTACGCTTGACTTAAAATCATTGTTTATATAATATAAATAAATATATTGATAATGGAGATTGACCATGACCCAGAAATACCACCAATTAACCCAAGACATTAATCGTAATCTCGCTACACTACGCAGTGGTATACCGGAAGTGATACAGGGCTTTGGCGCTATGGCTAAGGCAGCGAACAGTGAAGGCGCCTTAGATACTAAAACTAAAGAGCTGATTGCTTTGGCTTTAGGGGTGGCGATGCGCTGCGATCCTTGTATAGGTTTTCATACCAAAGCGTTAGTGGATTTAGGTGTGACCGAGGCTGAAATCCAAGAAATGCTAGGGGTAGCTATCTATATGGGGGGCGGGCCTTCTATGATGTATGCCGCCAATGCCATGGCTGCCTTTAACGAGTTTTCAGAGGCTAAAACAGCAAACTCGTAATTCGATTTAAGAAAAAGAGCGCTGCTAAAACGCTCTTTTTCTTTGTTGTGCAAAAAGCCCTGCTGTTTAGAGTGACGAGAAATAGCGTGGACGGCATCGCCGTCCTTTTTTTGCGCAGAAAAGAGTCAATAGACCAGTTAGGCGGGTTTGACTTGAATCGTCGAGCTGACCTGCTTGGCACGTTGACGAGCCGTCTCGACATCGTCTGCGGCCGCCAAGGCCACCCCCATGCGCCGACGCTCAAAACTTTGAGGTTTGCCGAATAAACGCACATCACTTTGTGGAACGAGCAGGGCTTGGGCCACGTACTCGAACATAACAATTTCCGTATCAACACCCCCATAAATGACCGAGCTAGCGCCAGCCGAACGCAATGTAGTGTCGACGGGTAAACCTAAAATAGCACGCGCGTGCAGTTCGAATTCACTTTGGGCTTGAGTGGCCATGGTGACCATACCGGTGTCATGAGGGCGTGGGCTGACCTCGCTAAACCAGACCTCGTCGCCACGCACAAAGAGCTCGACCCCAAACACACCCAAACCACCTAAGTTTTGGGTAACGGATTGAGCGATGGCCTGCGCTTTTTCAAGAGCGGCGGTGCTCATGGCTTGAGGCTGCCAGCTTTCTACATAATCGCCATCGACTTGTTGGTGGCCAATAGGCGCACAAAAATCCGTCACTACCTGACCTTGACTAAGGCTGCGTACGGTCAACAACGTGATTTCGTAATCGAAATCAATAAAACCTTCGACAATAACACGCTGCTGGCTAACACGGCCTCCGTCCATAGCGTAATGCCAGGCCGTCTCGATATCGGCAGCTGAAGCGATTTTGCTTTGACCTTTGCCAGAACTGCTCATGAGCGGTTTGATGACGCAAGGATAGCCAATACGACTTTCAATGGCTTCGGTTAACTCCTCTAGGCTATTGCAAAACGCATAGGGGCTAGTCGGGACCTCGAGCGTTTCCGCTGCTAAGCGACGAATGCCTTCGCGATCCATAGTGAGCTGAGTCGCACGGGCAGTAGGAATCACGCGTAGTTTTTGCGCATGCTCGAACTCCGCCAAGACAGAGGTCGCAATGGCTTCGATTTCCGGCACGATAATGTCCGGTTGCACCGTTTCAATTAAGGCACGCAGGGCTTGCTCGTCACTCATATTAATGGTGTAAGCATGATGCGCCACCTGATGCCCAGGCGCGTTGTCATAGCGGTCAACAGCAATGGTTTCAGCACCTAAGCGCTGCAACGCAATAATCACCTCTTTACCTAGCTCACCAGCGCCTAGCAACATCACTTTGGTAGCGCTATGGCGTAGTGGGGTGCCTAGTGGTTTCATACGTACTCCATCCATAAAAAGCGTATCGCCAAATAGAATTAAAACGCTATTGTAAGCGGTAGGACTTTAAATGATTCAAACAGTAAGTTTTTTGAAACACTTGCGTCAAAAAAATCCACATAAAGCTAGGCTATGATGGAGCTTTTATGTGGTTGTTCCTTTATAACGATTTTTATTGACGCCCTGTATGTCCTCTAACTCAAGCACAGGTCAACGTGTTGGATCTATTTTTTTTATTTTCTTGCGTTTAGGTCTCACCTCGTTTGGTGGCCCTGTTGCCCATCTCGGGTTTTTTAGGGATGAGTTTGTCAAGCGACGGGCTTGGTTGTCTGAGTCTAATTACGCCGAGCTCATCGCTTTGTGCCAGTTCTTGCCAGGCCCAGCCAGTAGCCAAGTGGGCATGGCTTTAGGTTTACTACGAGGGGGGTATGCGGGGGCGTTGGCAGCGTGGTTAGGCTTTACTTTACCATCCGCGCTTTTGTTAATTGTCTTTGCATTGGGGTTGCAGCAGAGCGATGCAGGGCTCAATGCAGGATTTATTCATGGGTTACAGCTTGTGGCAGTGGCCGTGGTTGCCCAAGCCATTTGGGGCATGGCAAGGCAATTATGTCGCGGTGTAGCACGCAGCGTAATCATGTTTGCCGCTGCAGCTCTAGCCTTGAGTTTTACATGGGTTGGGGCTCAGGTGCTGATCATGATGGGGGCGGCAATAATAGGCACACTCCTATTTAAACCCATTACCTCACACCATAACGATGCCTTAACGCTTCCCGTCAGTCTGCGCATGGCACAAGTGGCTTTGCTAACTTTTGTTGTGTTGCTGCTGGGCCTGCCTTGGTTAGCTCAGCACTTTGCAGGTCACTCTGCTGCGCTAATTGATGCGTTCTTTAGAGCAGGTTCGTTAGTTTTTGGGGGCGGTCATGTGGTCTTGCCATTATTAGAAAGTGAAGTGGTAGCCACTGGCTGGGTTTCACCGGATACCTTTTTGGCAGGCTATGGTGCTGCCCAAGCTGTGCCTGGCCCTTTGTTCACTTTTGCAGCCTTTTTAGGCGCAGCCATGCCCACCACGCCCAACGGCTGGGTAGGGGGGGTAGTGGCAGTCATTGCTATTTTTTTACCCTCGTTTCTTTTAGTGATAGGGGCGATCCCTTTTTGGGGGCGATTGCGTCAAAACACACGCGCCCAAGCCGCTTTAATAGGAGTGAATGCCGCGGTGGTGGGGTTACTGCTAGCGGCTTTTTACCGTCCTGTTTGGCTCAGTACTATTCATGGCCTACCCGATCTATTAGGCGCTGCCGTGGCATTTGTAGCCTTGTCTTGGCTACGTTGCCCGCCTTGGTTGGTGGTGGTGTTGGGAGGGGTGGTAGGTGCCTTTTTATTCTCTAGCGTCCCCTTGGCCGTGCAGCTGCCCCAACTAACGTCGATAAGCTGAAGCTTTCAATCTTTAGGTAAAAAAAGCTATCGCCATGGCGACAATCTGAACTACAGAGCAAGATGAGCTAGATTGCTTCTGATGCCGTTAACGATTGTGTCCACTATATGAGCGGGGAATCCTTCCGGAATTTTCTCTTGCACAAGGGTGATTGCGCCTTCCACGATACCCGGTAACTCTTCTAGGATAGTTGTTGTAGGCTCTACGCCGATATATCGTTCGCCCACAGCAAGCCAATGCCTTCGGTAAGTTTCGCGCATACGGTAATGCGCATTTTTAGTGCGCAAAGCCATGGCCATTTTGACGTTTCGCAGGTGCACCTGTCTGGCGCTGCTTCCTACCCAAGGCCAGGCGGACAGAACATCGTAGAGCGGGGCTAACTTGAAAGTACCACCCGGAGCAATGGCTAAGCTGAAATTCTTGGCGTGACCGTCGGTAGCCGCAAGAAGCCAAAAGTACAGCAGTGCCTTGAAGAAGG
The DNA here is from genome assembly GCF_011927625.1 of Paenalcaligenes hominis. Lineage (GTDB taxonomy): Bacteria > Pseudomonadota > Gammaproteobacteria > Burkholderiales > Burkholderiaceae_B > Paenalcaligenes > Paenalcaligenes hominis. Next base: position 457,215 of record NZ_JAATIZ010000002.1, on the reverse strand, counting down.
TCTGTCGGTCATCTCTCGCGCTAGCAGAGCCGCGAAGAAGGTCCATTATGTCCGATACACCCGGTCCGCCATCCGACTCATACTTGAGATGTGATGGCAATCCTTGTGCCTGCAGCAGGTCCTCGTGGGGGAGGCGAACAATCCAACCATCTGGATGAATAGCGCGGTCAAATCGCTCAACGATGAGTACCCGCTGGTTCTCGAACTGAGCCATCTCCGTTTTCGCAATAGACAGCCCCATGGCCCTCAATAGCTCCATCGAAAGCCATTCGTTCTCTACGGAGTGCTGTAGGTCATAGCGCGTGTTCCCAGCTAAGCCGAGCGGTAGCTTGAGAATGTGAGTAGTTGGCGTTGCACCGTGAGGCACATGCCAAGAGCCTTTATGCCAAAGAAGGGCGGTTTTCTCTTGTGCGCCGGCTAATGAGAAGCGAAAGTCATCACTGGAGTCATCTCCTGTTGTCATTATCACGCGTCTTAGGTGCTCTGCCACTTCTGCTTCAGTTAAGGCTCTGCCGTCAATGGATTTCACATCCGGAGGCGGAGAACCCTCTGGAAGTAGCTGTACGGCGCCCGCAGCATCACGGCCAATGCTCTGTAGCAAGGTAAAAGCGTCTAGGGATGGGGCTTTGAATCGGGCACCTATACGACGGCGTATCGCTTCATTGTCAGGTAGGAGGTTGTCAAAGTAATTGTCGACGGGAACGTCTCGCAGACCGTCACCAGCTCCCGTCATCGGCAACGAGAGTGACAGAGGTCTACCTTGTGGATGGTCTACCCAAGATGGGTCATACACCAGGCGGGAAGCGGTTCTGCCTTTTTGGTGCCACTTCCCCACAAAGATACCATTCATCCAAATATCAAGAACACCCATTACCAGCCCTCGATAGAATCTTTGAAGGGTCGTCGAGGCTCGGCAACCAGCTGAGTATCTAGGACGGAAAGAACCTCATAAACTCTTGCGAAGGCAAGGCCGGAGGCATCCTTTTCCATGCGAGAAATGGCTTGCTGAGAGGTGTTCAGCTCAAGAGCGAGCTTAGCCTGGCTCCATCCTTTTTCTTCTCTCAAAGAGCGGATAAGCGGTGAAAGTTGCTCCACTTTTAATAAAAGTACCGATTTCATCGTCACGTCTCGCCGCAAATAAGAATGAGCACATCTTCAATGATGTTGCCTCGAAATACATCAAATAAGATGTAAGTGCAAAATACATCATAATTGATGTAATTGTAGATTACAACGAATAAAATGTAAGCATAAAGACCTTGGGCAAGTAGGTCTGGCTTCAGAATGCTTAGCTCAGCCTTCTTTAAGACGACGAGCTAGTGATTTTGGAATACGTCGAGAGTGCCTTTCCCAAGGGCTGCACGCACCAATCGATACCAAAGGGAAGCATCTGCTTGGTCGAGTTGAGAGCCTTTTAGTTGCTCGATAGAGGTGGACTTTGGGCTTACTAAAGCCTGCTCATTGTATTGTGGGCGGTTGCAAGACCCCCGGTACTGAAGTGAGTTAAAGATGGAGCTGCACCTTGGCATCGTATGAGGTACTTCGATGTTAGGGTGCTAACAGCTTGTCCTAGCACTGTCCACCGTTTTTTGGACGTTCAAAAAACTTCTACAAAAAGCGGTTTTTTTGCTTGTTTAATGTCCAAAAATCACGTACAAAAATCTATGTCTAATAAAGGTACGTTTTATGTTAATTGGATATGCTCGAGTAAGTACTCAGGATCAAACTCCAGACTTACAGCTGGATGCGTTGAGGAGTGCTGGGTGTGAAGATATTTTTCAAGAGAAAATAACTGGAACTAATCGAGAGCGTCCAAAGCTTAATCTTTGCCTAAGGTCTTTAAGAAAAGGCGATACACTCGTGGTTTGGAAGCTAGATAGACTAGCGAGGTCGCTTAAAGATCTTGTTGCTATTATTTATGACCTCCAAGAGCGTGATATTGGTTTCAAATCGCTAACCGAGGCCATTGATACAACAAGCTCTAGTGGTCGGCTTATTTTTCATATTTTTGGGGCTTTGGCTGAGTTCGAGCACAATTTGATCCGAGAAAGAACGTTAGCCGGCTTACAGACTGCGCGAGCTAGAGGAAGAAAAGGTGGTCGTAAGCCAAAGTTATCTCACTCAGACATTAAAAAAGCTGCTGCTATGCTGTTAGATCCAGTTATGACGAAAAAAGAAGTAGCAGAGCATTTTAAAGTGAGTAGAACTATTCTAGATAGTTCATTAGCACGCCTACAAAAAAGTAGGTAAGCTGATTTTTTGATGGAAGGGGGGGGCCATGTTACTTGCGTTTATTCCAATTACTGTCTTGTACGCAGCGTTGTTTTGGATTGCATACATAGCAGCAGCAAAGAGATAGCTCTGGTGGTGTTCTTAATAGAAATCTCTTGATGTTGTGAGGTGGTATCAATCTTTTGTCTTTACCCCATTATATGGAGACAAGATGACGCTTGATCTCAAGTTGAGTTTGAGAAAAAAGTATTTTTTCTATCCTTATTATGGAGACAAGAATCTTGTCTCCACATAAACAATACAGTGGAGAGGAAGAACCTTTCTATTTTTTATGAGTGTATAGATAAATAGACGCTCAGTTGCGTTGTTATCAGCTAAACAAGTTTTTTATTGTTATTTCGGGAAACAAAAAGCCCAGTCGTTTGACTGGGCTTTTTGTTTGAATCTTTTGGTGGCCTTGGGCGGAATCGAACCACCGACACAAGGATTTTCAATCCTCTGCTCTACCGACTGAGCTACAAGGCCATTTGGCTTTGTGTTGCACCAAAGACATAACTATAGCACAACATTTTTAATTTTGTCTAGTTATTTAAAAAAACGGTAAAAACAACAGTTTTTCAAGCTAGAACCAGCTGAAACCACTCTGAATTTCAGTTATCAGCGTTGGGGGATTATAATCATATAATTACAAGTACGCTACCCCCTTGAATTTTTTATTTGTGTCCATGTCTATAGATGTTCTCACCTTTGGCCTAAATCATGTCTCTGCACCGGTTTCTGTGCGAGAGCGGGTGACGTTTCCTTTGGATGTGGTGCGTCCTGCGCTCGAGGCATTGCGCTCTACATTTGGTTCAGGGGTGCGCGAGGCAGCCATCTTATCTACCTGTAATCGCACCGAACTGTACTGTGCGGCCGAGCCACATGTTATCGAGCACGTTCCTAACTGGATGGCCGACTTTAATAGTTTGCGTTCCGATGATCTCACCCCTCATCTTTACCGTTACGAGCACAACGAGGCCGTGCGGCATGCGTTTCGCGTGGCCAGTGGGCTCGATTCAATGGTATTGGGCGAGCCTCAAATTTTAGGGCAGATGAAAGACGCCGTCCGGGTGGCGAACGAGGCCGGTGCGTTAGGCACGTTATTGCATCAGCTGTTTCAGCGCACGTTTGCCGTCGCCAAAGAGGTTCGTACGCAAACGGCTATTGGTGCGCATTCTGTGTCCATGGCCGCTGCATCGGTACGCTTAGCGCAGCGCGTGTATGGCGATTTATCTCAAACCAATATTCTTTTTATTGGGGCCGGCGAGATGATCGAGCTCTGTGCCGCCCATTTTGCCGCCACATCGCCTAAACATATTATGGTGGCAAACCGTAGCGCAGAGCGCGCCGAAAACCTGGCTGCGCGTTTTGATAATGCGCAAACCATGCGTTTGGCTGACCTGCCCGAGCGCATTGCTGACTATGACGTCATTATTTCCTGTACGGCCAGTACCTTGCCCATATTGGGTCTAGGTATGATCGAACGCGCCATTAAACAGCGTCGTCATCGTCCTATTGTCATGGTCGATTTAGCTGTGCCTCGCGATATCGAGCCCGAGGTAGCCCGTCTGTCTGATGCCTATTTGTATTCTGTCGATGACTTAGGTCGTATGGTTCAAAAAGCCAGCGATGCACGTCAGGCCGCTGTAGTTCAAGCCGAGTCCATCATCGATACTCGAGTACAAAATTTTATGCACTGGCTGCAAAATCGCGAGCTCGTGCCCACTATTGTTAGTCTCCAAGACCGCGCTCAACAGGTCTCTGATCACGAGCTAGACCGTGCTAAGCGCATGCTCGCACGCGGTGAAAACCCCGAGCAGGTGCTCGAGTGGCTCACTCATAGTCTGCAGCAAAAATACTTGCATGGGCCGTTAACCCAGTTGAATCATAGCGAGGGCGCCCAGCGTCAGCAGCTACTGCAATTAGTTCCCCATTTGATCCCATCCCAAACACGTAGCCGTTAGCCCGTTTTACGGTGTCATTGGCGTGGCTTTGTAAGCCACGTTCGGCTAGAGTTGTTTAATTTTTATCAAGAATAAATTATGAAAGACACTATGCGAGATCGGTTAGAGCAGTTGTCTCACCGATTAATTGAAGTCGATGCCATGCTTTCCGAGCCGGAAATTGCGACGGATATGGACAACTTTCGCAAGCTTTCTCGTGAACGAGCTGAGTTAGAACCAGTGGTCGAGGCCTTTAAGTCCTATGTGGCCACGGAAGGCGACTTACAAGCCGCCCAAGACATGATGCGTGACCCAGACATGAAAGAAATGGGCGAGGAAGAATACCAAATCGCCAAAGCACGCATTGTTGAGCTCGAAGATGACCTAGAGCTCTTGTTACTCCCCAAAGATCCCGACGACGGCCGTAGTGTGTTTTTGGAAATCCGTGCTGGGGCAGGGGGCGATGAAAGTGCTATTTTCTCGGGTGATTTATTGCGCATGTATACGCGTTATGCCGAGCACCAAGGCTGGCGCGTCGAGCTCATGTCAACCAATGCCTCGGAAATGGGAGGCTACAAAGAAGTCATCGCTCGTATTGATGGGGATGGCGTGTATGGCAAGCTCAAATTTGAGTCAGGCACTCATCGGGTCCAGCGCGTACCAGAAACCGAGGCCCAAGGTCGGGTGCATACGTCAACCTGTACGGTTGCTATCATGCCCGAGGCTGACGAAGCCGAGGAAATTAATATCAACCCAAGCGACCTGCGCGTTGATACGTTTCGTGCCAGTGGGGCGGGCGGTCAGCACGTTAACAAAACCGATTCGGCCGTTCGTATTACGCACTTGCCAACGGGCTTAGTGGTCGAGTGCCAAGACGACCGTTCCCAGCACCGCAACCGTGACAAGGCCATGCAGGTATTGGCAGCGCGTCTAAAAGACCAGCAGCTGCGTGCCATGCAAGCCAAGGAAGCCGAGCAGCGCAAGAGCCTAGTCGGCACAGGCGACCGCTCCGAGCGTATCCGCACTTATAATTACCCCCAAGGGCGTATTACAGATCACCGCATTAACCTCACCATGCATAAATTAAATTACGTCATGGATGGTGACTTAGACGAGCTGATTAATGCGTTATTAACCGAGCATCAGGCAGAACAGTTGGCCGCTTTGGCTCACGAATAAGTAGGTGTGCAGACTATGCTGACGCTGAAGGTAGCTTTTACACAAAGTCAGCTACCCCGTTTAGAACAAAAAATGTTGTGGGAGCATGTGCTAGGGGTAACGCGTTCGTGGCTGATTGCGCACGATACCGACCCGTTACCGCCAGATGCTGTGCAACGTTACTTGCTATTAGAGCAACGTCGTTTAGATGGCGAGCCAATGGCTTATATTTTAGGCAAACGCGAGTTCATGGCGCACGAGTTCGTGGTTAGCCCTGCGGTATTGATCCCTCGCCCTGAAACCGAGCTTTTGGTCGAGCATGCCCTCGAGCAAATTAAAGATAAGCCAACCGTGCGCGTCTTAGATTTAGGTACGGGCAGTGGCGCGGTGGCAATTTCTATTGCGTTGGCAAGGCCAGACGCGGTAGTGGTTGCGACTGACTTCAGTTCAGATGCCTTAGCCATCGCCCAGCAAAATGCCCACAATTTATGTGCCAAAGTCGAGTTTTTACAAGGGAGTTGGTACGATGCTGTAATAGGGCAGGCACCCTTTGATATTATCGTGTCAAACCCCCCTTATATTGCTGACAATGATCCTCATCTACACCAAGGGGATTTGCGTTTTGAACCCATTACGGCCTTACGAGCCGAACAAAATGGTTTGGCTGATATCCGTGCCATTATTCGCGGGGCACATCCTTATTTAACCGAAGCCGGCTCGATATGGATAGAGCATGGTTGGGATCAGGCTGTGCTGGTACGTAATTTGCTCGCGCAGGCCGATTTTAGTCAGCCGACTAGTATTTTTGATTTAGCCGGTATTCCTCGTGTCACCGGCGCTTACTCCTGAGGAACATTATGAGTGAAGTCCAAGATTTTATCCGTGAAACCGTCACTGAGCACCCTGTCGTATTATTCATGAAAGGCACGGCTCAAATGCCTCAGTGTGGCTTTTCCGCTCGTGCTATTCAAATTCTGCGTGCTGTTGGTTTAACCCAAGTGGTTACGATTAACGTGCTTGATGACGAAGAAGTGCGCGAAGGCATTAAACAGTACTCAAGCTGGCCCACCATTCCCCAGCTCTACATCAAGTCTGAGTTTGTGGGTGGTTCTGACATCATGACCGAGATGTTCGAAAGCGGCGAGCTCGAAACCCTCTTACGCGAACACGGTCTCATTGATGCCTAATCCAAAAAAACGGATTGTGGTGGCAATAACGGGCGCTACAGGCGCCCTTTATGCCATTCGGACGCTGCACAAGCTAAAGCAATTGCCCGACGTAGAAACGCATGTCATTGTTTCGCCTTCAGGTTTGCTTAACTTGCAGCACGAGCTAAGCCTACAACGTGCTGATTTGCTCGAGTTGGTCGATGTCATGCATAACTTTAAAGACATTGGCGCTACTGTCGCCAGTGGCAGTTTTAAAACAGATGGCATGATCATCGTACCGTGCTCGATGCGTACCTTGGCCGCCGTCGCGCATGGCTTAGCCGACAATCTCATTACCCGTGCGGCCGATGTGGTGCTCAAAGAGCGTCGACGTCTTGTCATGGTGGTGCGCGAAACCCCATTTAACTTGGCCCACTTACGCAATATGACGGCAGTAACAGAAATGGGAGCCGTCGTGTTTCCCCCATTGCCTGCTTTTTATTTTCAGCCCCAGACTATTACCGAGCTCGTTGATCACAGTGTCGTGCGCATGCTGGAACATCTCGATCTAGAGCTAGACGGGCCGGCTTGGGCAGGCTTATAACCCGCACAATTACTGATTGGTTTACCTAAAGGAGCAACAATGAGTTATGTAACGATCACTACGGCTGATGGCCAAAAAATGAAGGCCTTCGAGGTGTTAGCTCAAGACAAAAACGCACCGGGCTTGATCTTAATTCAAGAGATCTTTGGTGTGAACTCATCCATGCGCCAACTGGCAAAAGACTGGGCCGCCTTAGGCTTTAATGTGTGGTGCCCCGATTTGTTTTTCCGTTCCGAGCCGGGCTTAGAGCTTGATCCCACGAATCAATCTCAATTCCAGTTAGGTGTAGAGCTGATGCAGGAAATGGATACAGAGACCACCTTGTCTGACCTGGAGTGCGCGCGAGCCCAATTAGCTAAAAAGCTAGGGCACGAGCAGATTGTTAGTGTGGGTTATTGCATGGGGGGCCGTCTAGTCGTGTTATTTGCCGACCACAGTCCCATCAAAGCAGCGGTCAGCTACTATGGAGTCAATCTAGAAAACACCTTGCCTACGATTCAATCCAGCGCGGCCCCCACACTTTTACATATTGCAGAACTGGACAGCTATGTGCCTGCCGAGGTGCGTCGTGTCATCGAGTCCGATGTAGCGCAGCGTCCCGGCTGGGAGTCCTATGTGTATCCGGGTTGTGATCATGCGTTTGCACGCCCTAATGGTGCGCATTACCAGCCAGAGGCCGATCAATTGGCTCAAGAGCGCTCCGTGCAGTTTCTGAGAAAACAGGGCTAGTCGGCGGTTTACGCAGCAGACTATTACTGTTTAACGCGCCATTACGGCGCGTTTTTTTGTGGGCTTTGATGTGCTGTGGCGATACTAGCCAAAAGGGCAGCGTTGGCTGAGCTCTTTAATTGAGCTAACCCGTAAATCAATGTAGGGAGCACGCCCGGCATAGCCTGACGAGAAAGGGGTGCTGGGGTGGGCAAAATGCACGGTGTGGATGCCGAGCTGATGCGCGGCTTTTAGATTGCGCAAGGTGTCATCCACAAAAATAACGCGATGCGCTGGCACGTCTAAACGTGCCAGCAGCTGCTGCATCAGGCGTTTAGAGGGTTTGGGATGGCAGCGTTGCTGTAAGAACATATCTTCTATGGAAAACACACGTTCAAACAGGGGCTGGATGCCTAGCTCATTGACGACTCGATGGGCGTAATTGGCCGGTGCATTGGTGCAAAGCACCTTACGGCCTGGTAAACGCTTTAAATGACGTGCCAAGCCGGATTCACTAAGAACCTGCGCCACCACATCAAAATCATGACTTAAATGTAAGAACTGCTTGTGGCAAATGCCATGATGTTTGATTAGGCCAATGAGGGTTGCCCCATAGCGTTGCCAATAATCGTGACGTAGCTGATTGGCTTGAGAGGTAGAAACGTCGAGAAGCTGGGCGATGCTTTGGGTCATCAACCCGTCAATGGTGGGGAAGATGAATGCGGATGCATTATGCAGCGTATTGTCTAAATCAAACAGCCAAACAAGGTCTGGCTGTTTGTGTGCAGCAGCCATGTGCATTAGTGCGAGCGAATCATGGTGCCTACGCCTTTGTCTGTCAGGATTTCCAGCAACAAGCTATGCGGCACACGGCCATCAATGACGTGAACAGAGTTAACGCCATGACGCGCGGCCTCTAGGGCAGAGGAAATTTTGGGCAGCATGCCACCGGATATAGTGCCATCTTTGAATAGTTCATCAATGGTTTGGGCCGATAGCTGACGCAGGAGTTGACCGTTTTTATCTAGCACGCCGGGGGTGTTGGTGAGCATAATCAGTTTTTCTGCGCCGAGAACCTCGGCTAATTTGCCTGCCACCACGTCGGCATTAATATTATAAGAACGACCGTCTTCGCCAAAACCAATAGAGGAAATAACGGGAATGAATTCGTCGTCTTGAAGCGCTTTCACCACGGCTGGCTCAACCCGCGTAATTTCCCCCACAAAACCAATATCTAAGAGGTTGTCTGGGTTATTTTCGTCGGGTAGGTATTTCTTTTTGGTTTGAATCAGCTGACCGTCTTTACCAGTAAGGCCAACGGCTTTACCACCGGCCTCGTTAATCATCATGACGATATCTTGTTGGACTTGGCCGCCTAGCACCCACTCAACTACCTCCATAGTTTCTGCGTCGGTAACGCGCATGCCTTGGATGAAGGTGCCTTCTTTGCCAACACGGCGTAAGGCATCGTTAATTTGAGGGCCACCACCATGAACCACCACCGGTTTTAAACCAACAAGCTTTAGTAAGACCACATCGTGCGCAAAACTGCGCTGTAGATGTTCCTCGGTCATGGCGTTGCCGCCGTATTTGACCACCACGGTTTTGCCGTGGAAGCGACGAATATAAGGAAGGGCTTCGGAAAGCACATCGGCTTTTACAGTAGGGGAATAGCTAGGTTGGTCGGCGTTTTGTGTCATGGCGATTTCGGGTGCGATAAACAAATAATAAAAATCCGGAGGCCATAGCCTCCGGAGTGTCTCGATACGGCTGCCCTTGATGTTAGCCGGCTAACGCTTTTTCAAGGGTTTGGATAAAAGCGGTTTTGTCATAATTGCCTAAATAGCGTTTTACCACACGGCCTTTTTTATCAATTAAAAAAGCGGTAGGTGTCATGCGGATGTCGCCAAAAGCTTGAGAAATGGCGCCGTCCTTGTCGCTGACCACGGTAAACGGCAACTGACGAGCTTCAGTAAAGTTGCGCACGTATTCGATAGGGTCGTGCTTCATGGCTACAGCAATAATATCAAAACCTTTATCGTGATACTGATTATAGTATTCGATATTGTCTGGCATTTGGGCCACACACGTCGTGCAATCTGTTGCCCAAAATTTTACCAGCGTTACTTTGCCTTGCAGAGCGTCTGAGTTGACGATGTCGCCATTTAACGACTGACCACTGAACTCAGGGGCTTGGGCAGAAGACAACGCGTCACTACATGCGGCTAGGCTAACGCCTAATAAACTAATAAAAAGGAAGCGAAAGATCATGTTAGTTAATCGTGAATACCTCAGGCGCGTTGGGTGACGGGCTGGGGTTCGGGGTGCTGGGCTCTGGTGTGACAGAGGCATTTGCTTCGTTCGCTGATTGAGGAAGCAATACTCGTTCGGCACTCACATATTCAAAAAGTTTCACAACTTGGGTAACACCACTGACGGTAGATGCCGCTTTGGCAGCGCGTTCGCCTTCGGCTTGAGTCACCCGACCCTGCAAGTACACTATACCGCGCTCGGTGCTGACACTAATGGTGCGACTGGGTACGTCTTGGGCGTTAATCAGGGCCGTGGTGACTTTAGTGGTGATCCAGCTGTCGTTAGTGCGTACGCTAAGCTCGGTGGGCGCACCGACACGTAGTCGATTAATGACCTCTTTGACGCTATCGATTTTTTTAACAGCGGCTTCGATTTTTTGGCTGTCCTCGGGGGTAGGCACATCGCCTAATAGTAATAGCTGCCCACCATACGATGAACCATTAACACGACCCGGGCGATCGCCAAGAATTTGATTAGCCTCGACACTGGCTTTGACACCAATCGTTTTGTCGTCTACTTGTTCGCCAGCAGTTCGTCTATCGGTCGCAACGACTGCAGTGGTGGCCGCAGCGCCACCCAATACCAATGGAGCACAAGCACTAAGCTGTACGACAACAAGGCTAAGCGCGGTAAGCTGAGTGACGTAACGAAGCGAGCGTGGTAGAGCATTTAAAAACACTAGGGTTCTCCGAGCAGTAAGGCATCAATGCCATCACATAAAGCATGTAAAAGTACAATATGGACCTCTTGAATACGCATGGTGCGCGGGTGAGGCACGCAAAGATGAATGTCGGTGTCTGCCAACATGGCACCAATCTGGCCGCCGTCTTTTCCTGTTAAGGCAATCACAACCATATCGCGTTCGTGGGCAACTTGAATTGCACGGATGACATTGGCGGAGTTGCCACTGGTGCTGATGGCCACCAAAATATCGCCCGTTTGTCCTAGCGCGGCAACTTGACGCTCGAACACCGCATCAAAGCCATAATCATTGCCTACAGCCGTTAAGATAGAAGTATCTGTATTTAAGGCTACGCCAGCTAGCGGCAAGCGGTCGCGTTCAAAACGGCCAACGAGCTCAGCAATAAAATGCTGGGCATCGGCTGCCGAGCCGCCATTCCCACAAGCAAGAATCTTGCCATTGTTGGCTACCGTAGCAAATAAGAGCTCTACTGCGGCGGCTAAAGGTTCGGCAAGCTCTGCGGCACTGGTTTGAATCGTGGCGGCAGAGTCTTGAAAGTGCGAGTGCATTAAGGCAGTTAAGTCCATGGCTAATTATGGCATGTAGTAAAAAGTAATAGGGTGCTCGATATAGCTGGTCGCAAGACTTTCATTTGGTAAAAAGGCGATGCTAAAGACACTACGTTTAATTGTATTGTAATGAATAACGGCGCGAAGGTGGAAGGCTACCTAAATGCATCTTGAATCCAATGCACGGTATCGCCCTCGAAGGCCAATACATCAAATCGGCAAAAAGGGGTTTGTCCCTCAAAATACAAATCGGTCCAGTGGGGCAGCAAGTGCTGAGCTAAGCGTTTAATGCGCTGCTGTTTGGCTAAAGAAACGCTGTCACGCGCTCCGCCATAGTGATTAACACGGCGATAACGGACCTCAATAAAAACCAACGTCGTCAAAGATCGTGCCACAATATCAATTTCCCCGTATCGAGAGTGTGTGTTTTTTTCCAAAATAACAAGGCCATGCTGTTCCAGTAAAACAGCGGCTTGGTCTTCTTTAGCAAAACCAATTTGTTGACTTTTGGAAAGGCGTGGACGCGTGGTGCGGGGGCGTCGAGTCCGTTTGGCTCGCGCTAAACGTTGGCGCTGCGCTTCTTTAGCAAGCGCTTCTGGACTAAGATTTTTTTTCATGAGCAGTACTATGCAAACCACAGAACAAGGAACACAGCTTTTGGCACGCCTTGCCGAGCGCGTGCAATCCCAAGCCTGGCCTAAACATACGCTATATGTGGTGGCTACGCCTATAGGGAACCTGGGCGATTTCACCCTACGCGGATGGCATTGTCTGGGGTTGTGTGATGTGATTGCTGCCGAAGACACGCGGTCTACGCGACCGTTGCTCGAGGCGTGGGGTATACAGACCCCGCTTATTGCTGCGCACCGCCATAACGAGGCGCACATGGCCGAGCAAATTGTGGCGCGCTTAGCTCAAGGAGAGCGCGTCGCATTGGTGTCCGATGCAGGGGCTCCAGCCGTCAGCGATCCAGGCGGACGTATTGTACGGGCTGTGCGGGCGGCGGGGTATGCCGTGGTAGCCATACCGGGGGCCTCTGCGGTCATTACCGCTTTAATGGCCAGTGGCGTGACGAGCGATGAAAACCCCGCTTTTTTATTTGCTGGGTTTGTGCCACACAAAAGCACAGCGCGAAAAAAATGGCTTCAAGACTGGAGCCAAACTGCTGCACCAGTGGTGATGTTTGAAAGCCCTCATCGCATTAATGCCTCTGTGCACGATATGGCTGAGCTTTTTCCTAAACGCCAGATTACCTTTGCGCGCGAGCTCACCAAGCGTTTCGAGCATGTTCATACCTGTGCGCTTGCCGATGCCGTGTCATGGCTTCAGTCAGACAGCTATCATCAACAAGGGGAGTTTGTGTTAATACTGCATGCCGAAACCAGCACGCAGTCAAGTACTCAATTAGACGCAGACACTCAAGTCTGGCTCAAGGCATTACTTGAACACGTGTCCCCTAGAGACGCCGTCAAAGTGGCCGTCAAAGCCACGGGTTTACCGCGTGATCGTATTTACGACTGGGTACTGGAACATAAAGCCTAGCGCACGGCTAATGTGGGCTTGTGACCGGTTTCCGATTCAATGATTTGGGCTACGGTTAGGGCTTCGGCCCGACTGGCATAGGGGCCCATTTGGACACGAAATAGGTCGCCTGCTGGCTCAATGTGCGCATCTCGGTAATCTAACGCGCCCACGTCTTTGTTAATTTGAGCAGCAAGCTCGGTAGCGCTTTGAGCGTTACGATAGGCCCCAAATTGCAAAAAGACTAAAGGTAAGCCATTGCCTGCAATCGGGCGCAGTTGGGTGGCTGGGTCTGCAGGGGGGCGTATTTCCAACCCCAAATTAGATTCGGTTTTGCTGGGGGAAAGTTCAGCTAAAAACTGCCCTAAGTCCTCGGGCGTTTGCTCGGGAGTCGCGTCATCGACATAGCGTCCAGCGCGAATATCGTCGTGAGTAATGGCCTCGACAATGACCGAACCACTACCGGGCGCAATTAACCCAAGTTTAGCTGCTGCCACATAAGATAAATCAATAATGCGATTGCTGTGGAAAGGGCCGCGGTCATTAATTCTGACAATGACGGATTGTCCGGTGCGAGGTCGAGTCACCTTGGCATAACTGGGCAACGGCAGGGTAGGGTGGGCGGCCGTCATGGCGTACATGTCGTAGATTTCACCATTAGCGGTTTTGCGCCCATGAAATTTTTTACCATACCAAGACGCCGTGCCCGTTTGTCTAAATGGCTGCTCGGCGGAAAGGGGGGTGTAGCTTCGGCCTAAAACCGTGTACGGACGCATATTGGCCGGGGCATGGTTTTCAATACGTGGCTTGGCGTTGGGGATAGCATGTAAATTTTTAGGAATTGCTAAACCCGGGCCATCGTCTTTGTAGTAGCCGCCGCCGGTGGTGCTTTTTTGCCCTGTTTTGGGGCCGCTAGAGCAGCCCACAAACGCCACACTGAAAAGCACACACAAAAGAAAAAGAACAAGGGAACGCGAAGTCATAGGGGTAAATCAACAGGGGGCTGATTTCGATGTCGTATCAATAAAGAAGGATGATGCGCAAAGCGCAATGCCAGTTGTTCTGTGACATATACAGAACGGTGCTGCCCACCGGTGCAGCCAATAGCGACAGTGAGGTAGTTGCGCGTATCTTGCATATACAGGGGCAACCATCGCTCTACAAAGCTGGCAATGTCGTTAATCATGTTTTCCACACTGCCAAATTGAGCGAGCCATCGTGCCACGGGCTCGTCTTTACCTGTCATAGGGCGCAGCTCGGGGTCATAGTGTGGGTTAGGCAAGCAGCGCACATCAAAAATAAGGTCTGCATCGCCAGGGGTGCCGCGTTTGTAGGCAAAGGACTCAAAGGTTAAAACCACAGGAGAGCGATCAATTTGAATTAAATCGCGTACCCAAGCGCGGAGCTGACCGGGGGTTAGGTCGCTAGTGTCAATAGTATGTTCGGATTCACGCAACGAGGCCATCATGCTGCGCTCTGCATCAATACAGGCTTGAAGCGAAGGGGATTGCCCGCCAGAACGTAAACGATCAGTCAGGGGGTGGCGGCGGCGTGACTCAGAGTACCGTTGGGTGAGTGTGTGGTCATTGGCATCTAAAAACAAAACACTAAGCTGAATGTGAGCGTGAGAGCGTAATGTTTGCACAATATCGGGAAGCTGATGCAAATCGCCCGGAGCGCGTACATCAATCGCCACGGCGACGCGTTCTAACCCGACTTGAATGGCACGATCCACAAAGTCGTGCAAATAAGGCACGGGCAGATTATCTACACAGGTATAGCCAGTGTCTTCGAGTAGACGGAGTGCAACGGATTTACCCGACCCAGAAATACCAGTAATTAAAACAACTTTTAACATAAGAACTCTATTTTACGAGGAAGACGAAGGGGGGCTATTCTCCATCATAGCAAGCGCTTGACGTTGCATAAATTCCTGCATGGTGTCGATGCCACGGATCGTTAATATGGTGTTACGCACCGCTGCCTCGACAAGGACGGCTAAGTTACGGCCTGCGGCGACTTGAAGCATTACCTGACGGATTTCAACCCCTAGTACCGTTTGGGTTTGCTGTTGAATGGGTAAGCGTTCAAAGTTGTCTGCATTAGAACGCAGTAAATGGACGATTAAACGCAACGACATTTTGCGTCGTACCGACGTTTCGCCAAAAATGGTGCGAATATCCAGTAAACCTAAGCCCCTGACCTCGAGAAGATTTTGAATTAACGGCGGGCACTGGCCCTCGATAATGTGTGGCGCGGTACGAAAAAGCTCGACGGCATCATCGGCGACCAGGCCATGGCCCCGTGAAATTAGCTCGAGTGCAAGCTCGCTTTTGCCTAGGCCTGACTCGCCAGTAATCATGACACCTAAGCCCAACACGTCTAAAAAAACGCCATGCATTAAGGTAGAAGGTGCCAAGCGCTTGGTGAGATAGACCCGCAACACATCAATGAGTTCCGCGGCATCGTGTTGTGTATTCAGTAGGGGGATATTGTGCTGCGTGCAATGCGCAATGAGCTCGGCAGGGGCTTGGCTAATGCCAGCGACAATCAAGGCGGGCACGCCGCCTTCGATGAGTTCAGAAAGATAATACTGCCGTTTAGCTGGTTCGAACTTGTGGTAGTAGTTGAGTTCCTCGACGCCTAAGACTTGAATGCGACGAGGATGAATTAAATTGAGATGGCCGATTAAGTCTGCTGAGGCCATACCTGCGTCTAGTCCAATGGTTAACGCGGCTTGCTCGCCTGCTAACCACTGGAAATCAAGGCGAGCTTGGTTATCGTTAACTAGCTCATGGATGCTCAGCATGCGAATCGTTTCCTACAGAGGTCGTTAAGAGCTGATGAATCACAACGGGGTCGGACTCGATTTCTAGCTCGTGACGCAATGTGCTATCGGACATTTGGCGTGCAATTTCAGCGAGTAAATCTAAATGAATTTGCGTTGCGTGCTCGGGAACTAATAAAAAGAATAACAAACGTGCGCTACGCCCATCGCTGGCATCAAAGCGAATGGGCTCGGCCAAACGCATAAAGGCACCAATTGGGTCTTTAAGGTCTTTAATGCGGCCGTGGGGTACAGCGACCTCGTGACCTAATGCCGTAGAGCCTAAACGCTCGCGTGCAATCAGGCTTTGAAAAATAGCGGTGCGAGAAATGCCATGATGATTTTCAAAGAGTAGACTGGCTTGTTCAAAAGCGCGTTTTTTACTCGTAACAGCAATATCAAGCACAATATTGGAGGGGGGGAGTATGCGTGACAGTAAGTTCATAGCTGCCATTATAGGGTGATTAATTAACTAGCAATATACACTGACATTTAATACGATGTGAGTGAAATAATAAAGCCCCGTGCAAGGGTGCTGCGGGGCTCATTAGGAGTGTATCACCCTATAGAGAAGGGCAAAAGTAATAATAGTTAAGCTAAAGAACTTTCAAGTCGCTTGGGGGCGGCATGATGTGGGGGATGAGACTGGCTTTTGGTTTTGTATTTGACGATCTGGCGCTCGAGCTTATCCGTGAGCAAGTCGATAGCAGCGTAAAGGGACTCTTCTGAATCAGAGCAGTGTAAAATTTTTCCTGTGACAGGCAGAGTGACTTCAGCAGTGTGCTTTAGACGTTCGACTGAAAGTATGATTTGTGCCTCGACGACGGTGTCGAAGTGTTTATTAAGTCTACCGATTTTACTTTGCACATAGTCACGAATGGCGGGGGTGACTTCGAGGTTGCGGCCGGTGATATTCAGAATCATAGTTTCTCCTGTGTGTGAACAAAAGCGCAAAAAAGCGCATAGAAAAGTCGATTTATAAAACCTCCTTTTTGTTATTTACACAGTTTCAGTATACCCAAATTCTTTTAAAAAGCTATGCGAAAAATCAAGCAAAAAAGGCCCATTACACCTTGTTTAATTGTGTCATTAGGCCGATGCAATGTGCTTACATTTTAAAGTTTTTACCCAAGTAAACTTCGCGCACGGCTTCGTTATGAATAATTTCATTGGGGTGTCCGCTAGTTAACACAGTACCGTCACTAATAATGTAGGCACGGTCACAAATGCCCAGCGTTTCACGCACATTGTGGTCAGTGATCAGCACCCCAATTTGGCGTGATTTTAAAAACTGAACAATACGTTGAATTTCAATGACTGCGATGGGATCCACCCCTGCAAAGGGCTCGTCAAGCAAGATAAAACGGGGATTAGTCGCCAGCGCTCGGGCAATTTCCACACGACGGCGTTCTCCGCCAGAAAGAGACAGGGCGGTATTGTGGCGAATATGATTAATTTGTAGCTCGTCAATAAGGTGATCAAGCTGCTCTTGGATCTCAGGGCGCGTTAATTTTCGACCCTGACTGTCGCGTTGTAGCTCTAAGACAGCGCGTATATTATTTTCTACATTTAGTCGTCTAAACACCGAGGCATCTTGAGGCAAGTACGACAACCCCAAATGAGCACGTTGGTGCATGGGCATCGTAGTGATATTGGTACCATCAATTTCGATACGGCCCGAGGCCACGGGTACGATCCCTACGATCATATAAAAACTGGTGGTTTTACCGGCGCCATTCGGCCCAAGTAAACCAACCACCTCGCCGCTTTCTACGAGTAGGCTGACGTCTTTCACTACGGTGCGTTTGCCATAGGTTTTGCGCAAGCCCACTGCACGTAAACTGCCTTTGATAAGGGGGGTGCTAGCCATAATTAATGAGACTTTTGTTGACACTCAGCAATAGCACGGTCAATGTGCGCACGGGGGCGTGCGACCGACCGAACTCGGTTTTGACCTGAACCTGGGGTGGCCTGACTAACGGCTTGGTACATGTCGGTCTTTTTGTTGTAGATGACGCGATCGCCACTAATACTATCAATAGATTGACCACAGACATAACGCGTAATGACGGCCTTGCCGACTAGGATGAGCTGTTCCGTAGCGCTGTTGTATTCGACTTGACGGCTTTCGCCTTTGATAATCTCAAACTTTTCAGGGCTTTCCTGACGGACAAGCACTTTTGGGCTATTGGCTACGGTAGCAATAGCGTGTTGCCCCCCGTCTGCGGTTTCATTCACCACTATTTTATCTGCCCTTAGGTTTAAGTTGCCGCGCGTTAGGATGACATTGCCCACAAAGGTACTGAGACGGTTGATATCGTCGTATTCTAATGAGTCAGATAAAATAACGGTGTCAGGGTCTGCCGCCTGAGCCCAAGCCGTAGTGCTACCTAGGCTAAATAAGAAAGTGAGAGAAAGCAGTAAAGGTTTAATCATGAGTAGAGCCGGTAGGTGGCGCAGCAGTAGGCGTCATGATGACGTGAGAATTGCGATGTACGTGCAGTTGCCGAGTGGTGTTGTTATACGTCATGCCCGTTCCCTGAAGGGTATTTGAGCCGTTCTTAACCACGGCAGGCTCGTCCGTTTCCATTGTATCTTGATTTGGATAAAGTACGATACGCTCGCTGCGTACCGAAAGCACATCGCCCTTAACATCGGCTTGGCGCTGCAATAAGGCATTGCCCACCAGCTGGATACGGGTGCCGTCTTCATCCATGATAGCGTTATCGGACTGCGCCGTCATAATGGGGCTTTGGGCTTGGTTTAGGGTAACGATAGCATCGTCTAAATGATAAGAGTCATCATCTGGATAATGCAGCATATACGCGCCTTCCAAGCGATTGATGGCAATGCCCGCCTCGTTAGTACGCAACATAACAAAATTTTGAGCCCAGGTATCTGGCTCGTGCGTTTGTCGCCGTGGCGGATCTAAGGCGACGGTATTAAGCGTGTAGTTTGCCGCCCACCATGTACTAAGCACAAGCAGTGCCAACAGGAATAAAGCAACCAGAGAAGGAAGGCGTTCACGCATTATTGAGGGCTGCCCGTTATGAGGCTAACCGGAGGGCTTTGGGTAAAGTAATGCCCTAAGCGTCCCTGTGCCGCCAAAATTAAATCACAGCATTTGCGAGCTGCCCCGTAACCGCCTTCGATATCTGATACCCAATGCGCCAGTTGACGGATATACTGCGGAGCATTCGGTACGCTGGCCACAAAGCCCACCCGTTTCATGGCGCTTAAATCGATTAAGTCATCGCCCATAAAACCAATTTGCGTCATGTCTAGGCTGTATTGTTGTGCCAGCTGCTGCAACACCGCGGCTTTGTCCCGAATGCCCTGATGCACTTCGTTAATGCCTAGTTCGCTAGCACGACGGGATACGATTGTGCCCTGACGACCGGTGATCATAGCGACGGTAATACCGCATTCTTGGAGCAGCCGTAACCCATAGCCATCAAGCGCATGAAAGGCTTTAAGGCACTCACCATCCTCGTTATAAAATAAACGACCATCTGTAAGCACACCGTCAACGTCAAATACCATTAAGCGCACTTTGCGCAATCGTTCTTGAGTTTCCGCTGCAATGGGTGCAAGCAATAGTGACTCAACAGGATGAGGGATATAGGTAGATTGACTCATTATATGACCTTCGCATCAAGTAAATCATGCATATGTAAAGCTCCTAATAATAGCCCGTTTGCATCAGTTATCAAGACCTGATTTAAACGTAAGCGGTCCATGGTGTTGGCGGCTTTAATAGCTAACTCGGTAGCAGGGAGGGTATGTGGGTGAGGCGTCATGCCTTGCTCGACCGTTAAATGGCGAATGTCGCCCCAACGTGCAATGAGCCGTCGTAGATCACCATCAGTGAAAATGCCAATGGGGCGGCGATCTTCGTCTATTACAATAGTCATACCCATGCCTTTAGCTGACATTTCAGCCAGCGCATCGGTAACCAGGGTCTGAGCATTTACTAACGGCAAGGCATCGCCCTTACGCATGATGTCATCCACATACGTAAGCAACTGCCTACCTAATGCCCCGCCCGGATGCGAGCGAGCAAAGTCTTCACGGCTAAAGCCTCGCGCTTCTAGACAGGCCACAGCCAATGCGTCCCCCAAGACCAGGGTCGCAGTAGTACTTGATGTGGGGGCTAGGTTTAACGGACAGGCTTCATGGGCCACATGTACATCTAAATGTAGATCTGCATTCTGGGCTAAATCGGATGTCGGATGACCTGTTATGGCGATAAAGGGGCAACCTAACCGTTTTGTGGTCGTTAAAACGGTTAACAACTCGCTAGCTGTCCCTGAATACGAAATAGCAATAATCACATCGTCTTTTGTGATCATGCCTAAATCACCATGGAGGGCTTCTGCTGCATGCATAAAAAAAGCCGGCGTACCCGTAGAGGCAAACGTAGCAGCCACTTTACGCCCTATGTGTCCCGATTTGCCAATTCCCGTTACAACAACACGGCCTTTGCAATGCAAAATACGATCCACCACTAAATAAAAGTCTTGATCTAACCGCGCTGCTAGCTCGGCTAGGGCTTTGATTTCTGTGTGAAAAGTACGTTGTGCAGAGCTTAATGCAGCATCCGCTGTAAATGAAGACAAGGTGATAGAGCTCATAACATGCTGGTAGGCATCTATTGCCAATATAGGATTGAAGTATTGAGATTTTACAATCAATTAGATCTAGAGGGGAAAATCCACATGCCTTTACTTAGTCAAGTCGTTTTTTTAAGTCGTCGTATCCTAAAACCGACTCATCATTTCTTAATCTTAAGCAAATGTTGAAAATCCTTAAGGAGAGTTATATGATGCTGAATGTATTGTAATTTCAGTAATTACTGAAAATTGGAAATTTATGAAGTTAGACCCACAAGCTGAGAGATTTGTTCTTCACTTTGGTGAGATGGGCGGTCGTTGGGGTGTCAACCGCACTGTAGGACAAATTTACGCATTGTTATTTCTGTCACCCGAGCCCTTAAATGCAGAAAGTATCGCAGAGACTTTAGGTATATCTCGTTCTAATGTTTCCATGAGCCTAAAAGAACTCCAATCCTGGCGTTTAGTGCAGATGGTGCACAAGCCCAGCGATCGCCGAGAGTACTTTCAAGCACCTGATGATGTCTGGGATATTTTCCGTGTACTGGTCGAGGAAAAACGCAAGCGTGAAATTGATCCAACACTCACGTTGTTGCGGGGTTTATTACTTGAAGAGCCTCAAAATGATGAAGAAGCCTACGAGCAACAACGTATTACTGATATGTTAGAGCTTATCGAACTGGCCACAGGCTGGTTCGATGAGGTTCATCATTTACCCCCTGAAACCTTACAGGGCTTAATGCGATTAGGTGCTAAGGTACAAAAAGTGTTAGGGGTAGCGGGTAGAGTGCGCAAATCAATCGGTTCAGGAGAATCCAAATGATAGATCTTGATGTAGTGACACTGTCGCGCTTGCAGTTTGCTTTGACAGCGATGTTTCACTTTATATTTGTACCATTAACGCTAGGTTTAGCCTTTTTGCTTGCCATTATGGAAAGCGTTTATGTGATGACTGGAAAAGACATCTGGCGTCGCATGACCATGTTCTGGGGCAAGCTGTTTGGTATTAACTTTGCTGTAGGGGTGGCGACTGGGGTCGTGATGGAGTTCCAGTTCGGTATGAACTGGTCTTACTACAGTCATTATGTGGGCGATATCTTTGGTGCGCCGCTGGCAATCGAAGGGTTAATGGCCTTCTTTATGGAAGCCACCTTTATTGGGGTGTTCTTTTTTGGCTGGAACCGTTTATCAAAAGTTGCTCACCTTATTGTGACGTGGTTGGTAGCGATAGGGGCCAACTTTTCCGCCTTATGGATTCTTATTGCAAACGGTTGGATGCAAAACCCAAGCGGCGCTCACTTCAACCCGCACACGATGCGTATGGAGCTAGACAGCTTTGCGGATGTGATTTTTAACCCCGTCGCCCAAGCCAAGTTTGTGCATACAGTCAGCTCGGGCTATACCTTAGCCGCTGTATTTGTATTAGGTGTCAGCGCTTGGTATGTAATGCGTGGTCGCCATCTCGAGCTCGCACGCCGTTCAATGGTCGTGGCAGCCAGCTTTGGTTTAGCAGGTTCTCTTTCTGTAGCTGTCTTAGGGGATGAAAGTGGTTATCTCACTACCGAACACCAGAAAATGAAGATTGCTGCTTTAGAGTCCATGTGGGAGACCGAACCCGCCCCCGCTAACTTCAACCTGATTGCTATTCCCAATCAAAATGAACGCCGTAATGACTTCGCCATCGAAATCCCATGGGTAATGGGCTTAATCGGTACACGCTCAGTCACAGAGCCTATGTTGGGCATTAACGAGCTGGTTAGTATGGCCGAAGACCAGATCCAGCGTGGTTTAATTGCCTACGATGCCTTGCAGACATTACGTGCAAATAAAGAAGATGCCGAAGCTCAGGCCGTGTTTGATGAGCACTGGAAAGACTTAGGTTATGCGCTGTTATTGAAACGCTATACCCAAGACATACGCAATGCTACGCCTGAACAAATCGCTCAAGCCGCTTGGGACACCGTTCCTCAGGTTGGGCCGTTATTCTGGGCCTTCCGTATTATGGTGGGTATTGGTTTTTACTTGATCGCGTTTTTCTTGGTGGCGTTTTACTTGGCTTCTAAAGATCGGATCACTCATTCACCGCGGTTCTTAAAGTTTGCCTTATTCAGCATACCGTTGCCATGGATTGCTATTGAATGCGGATGGTTTGTCGCCGAATTTGGGCGTCAACCTTGGGCTATCGAAGGGGTGTTACCTACGTATTACGCTGCCTCTGGCTTAAGCGTTGTCGATCTCGCCATTAGCTTAAGCATCTTTATTGTGCTCTATACCATTTTGGCGATTGTTGGCACCAAAGTGATGCTAAAAGCCATCAAGCATGGCCCCGATGACGAGGCCGCTGCCCCTGCTACTGATTTTGCGGCTGATGCTGCATTAGCCAAATAAGGAGTCGAAGATGGAATCACTGATCTTACTTGATTACGTCACCATGCGGCATATTTGGTGGCTCTTACTTGGCGTATTGCTGGTAGGTTTTGCCATTATGGATGGTGCCGACTTAGGAATCGCCATGCTTTTACCGTTGGTTGCTAAAACCGATGCAGAGCGTCGCGTGCTTTATAACGTGATCGGCCCTGTGTGGGAGGGCAACCAAGTATGGCTCATCGTTGCAGGTGGCGTCGTTTTTGCTGCGTGGCCTTTGCTATACGCGTTGTCTTTTTCCGGCTTTTATTTAGCCATGATGCTGCTCTTGGTTGCATTGATTGTGCGTCCAGTCGCCATTAAATACCGCAGCAAAATTGAAAGCGTGGCATGGCGCCGAAATTGGGATGCCATTTGGTGTGCTTCGGGTGTAGTCAGTGCCTTGGTGTTTGGGGTGGCCGTGGGCAACGTGATGTTAGGGGTTCCTTTTTACTTCGAGTCCGA
This sequence comes from Paenalcaligenes hominis, assembly GCF_011927625.1. Classification (GTDB taxonomy): domain Bacteria; phylum Pseudomonadota; class Gammaproteobacteria; order Burkholderiales; family Burkholderiaceae_B; genus Paenalcaligenes; species Paenalcaligenes hominis. Next base: position 433,990 of record NZ_JAATIZ010000002.1, on the reverse strand, counting down.
TACGCTGCGTCCCATTTATGAAGGCAGTTTCTTCGCGTTATTTCAACCTTTTGCCCTCCTAAGCGGTGTACTCAGTATTTTGCTTATGCTCATGCAAGGTGGGGTGGTTTTAAGTTGGAAAACAGAAGGTGAAGTAGCACGTTTAGCCACGCGATGGGCGCGTTATGCAGGGCTTGCCGCTATTGCAGTGTTTGTATTAGGTGGTGTGTGGATTGCTTCCTCTGTCACCGGTTACAGCCTTAATACTGGCATTATCGATGGCAACGCGGTGTCTAATCCCTTACTAACGGTGAAAGAAGTCACCTTACAAAGCGGTGGCTGGATGCAAAACTACAAGTTGGCTCCGGCAACATGGATAGCTCCAGTTGTAGGGATAGTAGGTGCCCTAGGGGCTATAGCGCTGGTAGGTGGCGGCCGTTTGTTAGCCGTTATTATGTCCTCACTCAGCATTGCGGGGGTGATCTTCACCTTCGGGTTTTCCACCTATCCGTTTTTATTACCTTCATCCACACAGCCCGCTTCGAGCTTAACGCTCTTTGATGCCTCAGCCAGTCATTGGACGTTGTGGGTCATGCTGTTAGTCACGATGGTGTTCTTGCCTTTGATTATTGCGTATACCTCATGGGTTTACCGCATTATGCGCGGCAAGGTAACACCGGAGTCGGTGGAAACCGCTCCGCATTCTTATTAAGGAGGCAGGCTATGTGGTATTTTTCTTGGATTCTAGGTTTAGGTTTAGCGTGTGCTTTTTCTATTTTGAATGCGATGTGGTTCGAGCTACGCGTCGTTAACAAAAGAGAACGAGACGCATTGACTAAACCCTAACCCACTCATCTGTGTGTATGTCTAAAACTCAATCTACATCGAAAGCCGCGGTGCAACGCCGTTGGCTTTCAGGGGTGGGGCGCCAAGCACCTACAGCCATGTTCTGGGCTGTATGCGCGCCACTTCTAGATGGGGCTTTTATGATCATACAGGCTTGGTTCTTGGCCAACACCTTGGACCAAGCCATTCGTCTTTCTATCGAGCCAGCGCAATTGCTCGGCGCAATGGCAACCATTGCTGGCTTAATTATTTTACGTGCCAGTATTAACTGGTCTGGCGAGCAAGCCGCTAGCCATGCAGCAGAAACCATCAAGTTGCAGATCCGTCGTCAGCTTTTTGCGTTAACGCTAGCCAAAGGCCCCGCGTGGTCAAAGCAACACCCGATCGGTACCTTGACGGTGAGCTTAATCGATCAGGTACAAGCGCTTGATGGTTATTTGCAGCGTTATTTACCTGCCGTCATTAGTGCGGTGATTCTTCCTTTTGCGATTGCATTGGTTGTGTTGCCAGTGGATTGGGTAGTGGCGGCTCTGTTTTTAGTTACGGCACCATTAATTCCCTTATTTATGGCATTAATTGGAATGCGAGCCGAGGCCGCTAACCAAAAGCATCAACGCGTGCTCAGCCGTTTATCTGGGGTTTTTTCAGATCGAATTCGTGGGTTGTTTACCTTGGCTTTATTAGGGCGCACCACAGACGAAGTGCGATCGGTGCGTTCAGCCAGTGTGGCGTTGAGCCAAACCACCATGAAAGTGCTGCGTATTGCTTTTCTTTCCTCGGCTGTGCTTGAGCTCTTTGCGGCGTTAGGGGTAGCTGGGGTTGCGGTGTATATCGGTCTTAGTTATCTCGGCATGTTGGGCAGCCACTTTACGGGCTTCAGTTTGCATCATGGGCTTTTTTGTTTGCTGTTGGCTCCCGAAGTTTATAATCCACTGCGCAAAATGGCGGCAAGCTATCACGACCGGGCCACTGCAAAGGTAGCGGTTGATGAGCTCCATCAACTGTATGAACAGCTTCCTCAGTTAAGCAACGATTTACCTACCCCTTCAAGGTCTGCCGTGGTTCAGTTTCACGAGACGGGTGCGCAGCCCCTGCTCCAAGTAGAGCAGTTACAACTCAAGTCGCCCACCGGCGTCCCTTTACTTCACGCCACTGACTTTAGTTTGGATCGTGGGCAACACGTTGCCCTTATGGGGGCGAGTGGCTTAGGAAAAACCACGTTTTTAGAAGCCTTAATTGGCTTGCGCCCGCAAGTCCAAGGGCGGATACAGTTTAGCTGTGCTGCCACCGAGGTGGCCCTCATTGGCCCACAGCCTTTTATTGGGCTCGGTACCATTGCTGATTTTTTACGACGGGCACGACCCGATGCCACCGATGCGCAGTTATGGTGGGCCCTAGAGCAAGCTCAGGCGTTGCCGTTTGTGCGCCCTTTGCCAAAGGGCCTAGCTACCCAGATTGGCACCCGAGGCCATGGCTTATCTGGCGGTCAAGTGCATCGTCTTGCCTTGGCGCGTTTATTTTTAACTGACCCTGCTGTGATTTTATTAGATGAGCCTACTGCTCATTTAGACAGCACGACGCGTGATCAGGTGTTAGCTGCAATTTTAGGTTTTGCTCAACATCGCTGCCTCATCATTGCTACCCATGATGCCGAGGTAGCAGCGCAGTTAGGTCAAGTGTGGTTTATGGAAAACCAACAGTTACTGCAGCGAGACGTCTTATGAAGCTATGGTGGCAGCTAGCGGGTCCTTGGGTGCGAGGTCATTGGCGTCTTGTGCTGCTCGCCTTGTGTTTGGTTTTATCTACTGTCTTTGCTGGCATTGGCTTATTGTCAGTAGCAGGATGGTTTTTAACGGGTGCTTTTCTTGCGGGCGGCACATTAAGCTTTAATTTATTTGCCCCTTCCGCCTTAGTACGGGGGTTGTCCATGTGGCGAATTGCGTCTCGGTATGCCGAGCGCATCGTGGGGCATCACGTCACCCTCGATCTCCAAGCTGAAATTCGTACTCAAAGCTTTGCACATCTTGCTAGTCTAAAGCCGGCGCAACTCGCCCAATACCGTGATGGCGATTTAATAACACGTTTAATTAATGACATTGAACGCTTAGATAGCTTTTTCTTGTTATTGGTGGCGCCCGCCTTTACGGCCCTGGTTTCTGGCGTGGTGTTCAGTGTGCTGATGGGAGTGGCGTTACCTGTCTTAGGCTGGGTGTTGTTAGTGGTGCTGTGTTTGGCTGCTGGAGTCTTACCGTATTGGGTCGCCAGACGTACTGCTCAAGTCGGCGAGGCCGTTCAGCTAGCCCAGGCAGAGCTACGCGCCTGGACCCACGATGCACTAAGCGCACACACTGATTTATTGGTATTTACGGTGACCCATCAGGCTCAGCAGCAGTTCGAGCAGGCCGCCCAACAGTTGGCTCAAGCGCAAAAGCGGCTAACTGCCGCAACCAGTTTGGGGAATTGGCTACAGCAAGTCGTGATAGGGGCACTGGTGTTAGCGCTACTGTGGCTAGGTGCAACCGCTCACAGTCAACACTCTTTATCTGCCCCTATTTGGGTTGGGTTGTTATTGGGTGCGATGGGCTTATTTGAAGTCATCGCCCCTATTATGCGTGGGGCGGCAGGGTTGGGCGCAGTTCATGCTGCTGCTGCTCGTCTACAAGAGATCAATGCCTCCACATCGTTGCCAGCGGAGTCTACCGTCGTTCATTATTCCGCTCTGCCCGAGCAAGGAACGCTACAGTTAGTCCATGTCAGTCTAAGCTATGACTCGGCAGCAACGGTGTTGGAAGGCATTGATTTGGTGGTGCCACAAGGGCAGCGTATTAGTATCGAAGGGCTCAGTGGTAGTGGGAAAACCACATTGTTATTAGCAATTATGCACATTTACCCGCTTGATACGGGTCGTATTGAGTATGGCGGTGTCGATTTAGCGCAGGTAGACCCAACAACGCTTTATCAACGCTTTGCGTTGTTATCCCAACACTCCGCGGTCTTTATGGGTACAGTGCGCCACAATTTATTGCTTGGCGACCCCCATGCCTCTGACGAAGCGCTCTGGGAGGTGCTCAAACAAGTCCGTTTAGACGAACAAGTAGCGCAGCTTGGCGGCCTAGATACTTGGCTAGGAGAAGGCGGTAATACTCTATCCACTGGGCAGGTACGCCGTCTCAGCCTCGCACGCACCTTGCTCACACCTGCTTCAGTTTGGTTGCTGGATGAACCAACAGCGGGTCTAGACAAAACCACCGCAGAGGCGTGGTTAAAAGACTTGCATCATTTGGCTAAAAACCGTACCGTTATTATGGTCACGCATGCTCAGATTCCAGCCGGAGTCGTGCAACATCGTTATCAACTTCTCAATGGTCGTTTAACACGTTACGCCTAGTGCATAGACGCACTTAACAACGATTGTGTAAACTTATAGGTTTGCCGCAGGTGCATGGGGCACTTGGGCTTTTTTTGTGGTTGTTACTTTTGTTATGCATACTGATCCAGCTGATTATATTCGTCAAACCATACGTAGCGTGCCAAATTGGCCCAACCCTGGGGTGACGTTTCGCGACATCACGCCTGTATTACAAGATCCGCAAGCATTTAGAGTCTTAATTGATCTTTTTGTTTATCGCTACATGCAGCAACGTTTGGATTTGGTAGCAGGGATCGATGCACGTGGTTTTATTGTTGGTTCTGTGCTGGCTTACGAGCTTAATTTGGGTTTCATCCCGGTACGTAAAAAAGGCAAGCTTCCTTTTAAAACTGTTGCAGAAGACTACTCACTCGAGTACGGTAATGCCTCTGTGGAAATTCATACTGACTCTGTACGACCTGGGCAACGCGTCTTATTAATTGATGACCTTATTGCTACGGGCGGGACGATGGTCGCAGCATCGCGCTTATTACAGCGCTTAGGGGCAAATACCGTCGAGGCAGCAGCCATTATTGATTTGCCTGACTTAGGTGGGTCGCAGGCGGTACGCGACACAGGGCTATCAGTATTTACCGCTTGTACTTTTCACGAGGACGACCCAGGGAATCAATCGCTTTAGTCCTAATCCAACAAAGCAGCTTTTAAGCTGCTTTCTTTTTCTTCATTGGATGTGTGTTATGTGGTATTTCGTCATGGCTTTTATTGCGGGCGCCGGAATGGCAACGCAAGCCGCCATTAATTCTCAGCTTGGCAAAGCCCTTTTTGCTCAGCCCATTTATGCTGCTTTTTGGTCTTTTGTCACGGGCACTTTGCTGTTGTTATGCATGTCAGCGATCATGGGTCGCGGGCAGTTCATTCAGGCATTGGGTCAAATCCCACAGCAACCTTGGTGGTACTTAACGGGGGGTGTAATTGGTGCGGGTTTAGTATTTACCAGCATTTTTTTAGCACCAAAGCTAGGCGTAGCCAACATGCTTTTTTTCATGGTGTTGGGGCAAATTATTTGTGGTTTGTTAATTGACCACTTTGGTCTTTTGCACATGCCTGTGCGAGAAATAAGCTGGAATAAGATCGTAGGGCTCCTCATTATGATTGCCGGGCTCAGCGTATTTGTGTTTGGCAAACGCTAACTGTCATTGAATCACAATCCATTTTTTTTATTTAAATCAATGTTTTAGTTATCAGCTAAAACGAAAGACGTATTGTATGCAGATTTATCAGAGCCTCACATTCAGGGCCTTATTGTTTCCTTTGGCCTTTGCCCTGTTTGAGGCAGCTGTCTATATAGGTAATGACTTAGTTCAACCCGCCATGTTGGCGGTCACACAAGAGTTCGGCGTGGGAGCAGAATGGACGCCAACCTCTATGTCCGCTTATATGTTGGGCGGTGCGTTATTGGCCGTTTTTTGGGGGCCTATTTCTGATCAGTTAGGGCGGCGCCGTGTTTTTTTAAGCGGTGCGTTATTTTTTGTTGTGGGATGTGTGGCAATTATTTTCACGCAGACGATCGAGCAATTTTTACTGTGGCGCTTTTTGCAAGGCACGGCATTAACCTTAATTACCGCAGTAGGGCTTGCGGCTATTCAAGAGGCCTATTCCGAGGGCCATGCCGTGCGTGTGACGGCGATGATCGCTAACATCACCTTATTGGCCCCGCTATTAGGGCCTATTCTAGGCGCGCTGTTAATTGAGCATGTATCGTGGCATTGGGGCTTCATTGGCATTGCGGCCTTAGCGGGTTTGGCATGGCTAGGGTTATGGCGTTATATGCCTGAAACCTTAACTGCCCAAGAGCGCACTCCAAAAAACATCAAGCAGGTAATTATCGATTATCGGTCGGTGCTCAGTTGCCGACGTTTTATCATTTTTGCCATGTCGGGGCCGTTGTTAGCGTTGCCTGTCATGCTGTGGATTGCCTTATCGCCGGTGTTCTTAGTCCAGGACTTAGGGCTAAGCAATATAGACTATGCCCTTAGTCAAATTCCTGTACTGGGTGGCCTCATCTTAGGAAACGTGGTGGTGGCTCGATGGGTAGAGCGCATGCCGTTGGGTAAGACGGTTTTAATTGGATTTCCTTTTGTGTTGTGCGGATGGCTTAGCCTTTTAATGGGTATTGTCTTTAGTCATCACCTTGCTTTTGCATTGATTTTTGGCATGAGCTTAATTGCCTTTGGCGAGGGGTTGAGCTTTGCGGTCATGTATCGCTTTGCCTTGATGTCCTCCCCAGTCAGCAAAGGCACGGTGGCGGCGGCTATTGCCACGCTAGGCATGGTGTTTTATGCCGTTCTCATTGAGGTCACACGTCACTTGTATCAGGCATGGGGGCTAAGTGCATTGGTCTTTATGACGGCATTAAGCTTAGTGATTTTTATTCGGTACTCCTTACCGTTAGTAAAACAACTTATGCAAGAAAGAGCGCGCAACTAAAAAACGCCTGCAGTAACAAGGAACTGCCCCCAACAGGTTGGACAGGTATCCAAGTCGTTGGGGGCAGTGTTGTTTTGGAGCCGGAGGCGTTGTGTTTAGCCGTGCAAAATTAATAACTAAAGCAGCACACGCTCTATACCGCCCTGGTTAGCTTTTTGTACATAATCAGGCATCCAGTTTTCCCCCAAAATATGCTTAGCCATTTCCACCACAATGTAATCAGGCTCGACTTGGGTATCGTCTTGGTAGCGAGATAACCCTTGTAGGCAAGACGGACACGAGGTCAGCATTTTTACTGTGCCACTAAACCCATCAGCAGCAAGCGTTTGCTGATTTTTTTGTAACTCTTCGAGTTTACGGAACCGAATTTGCGTAGAAATATCAGGGCGTGATACGGCTAAGGTACCGGATTCCCCGCAGCAGCGGTCAGACTTGATGGTGGTCTCACCCACTAGGGATTTGACCGTACGCATGGGGTCTTGGAGTTTCATAGGGGTGTGGCAGGGGTCGTGGTACATATAACGTACCCCAGTACTGTTTTCTAACGTAATGCCTTTTTCAAGTAAGAACTCGTGAATATCAATTAAGCGACAACCTGGGAAGATTTTTTCAAACTCGTAGCCTGCGAGTTGGTCATAACAGGTACCACAGCTAACGACTACGGTTTTAATATCTAAGTAATTGAGGGTGGTTGCCATCCGATGGAAAAGAACGCGGTTGTCGGTAATCATTTGCTCGGCTTTTTCAAACTCGCCGTTCCCTCGTTGTGGATAGCCACAGCATAAATAGCTAGGGGGTAATACCGTTTGCACACCCGCATGCCAAAGCATGGCTTGAGTCGCTAGCCCTACCTGAGAAAACAAACGCTCAGAACCACAACCGGGGAAATAAAACACGGCTTCGGAGTCGGTGTGCGTGTGTTTAGGGTCTCGAATAATAGGCACGTAATTGGAGTCTTCGATATCTAATAGCTTGCGGGCGGTTTGTTTGGGTAAACCGCCTGGCATTTTCTTGTTCACAAAGTGAATGACTTGCTCTCGGATAGGAGCCTTGCCTACGGTTGCCGGGGGATGCTGCGTTTGTTGACGTGCGGGCACAGCAAGCACATCATGAGCTAAACGTTGCGCCTTATAGCCGATCTCCATGACTTTGCGCGAAGCATTGATCACTTTAGGGGATTTAGCATTCAAGAAAAACATGGCCGCCGTGGTACCGGGGTTGGCAGACTTTTTACCCATGCGGCGTAATAGATGACGCATTTCCATGGATACATCACCAAAATCAATATCCACGGGGCAGGGGTTGTAGCACTTGTGGCACACCGTACAGTGATCGCCAACGTCTTCGAATTCCTCCCAATGCTTAAGACTAATACCACGTCGTGTTTGCTCTTCGTAAAGAAAGGCTTCGATTAACAATGACGTAGCTAAAATTTTATTGCGAGGCGAGTACAGAAGATTGGCGCGTGGTACGTGGGTTGCGCACACCGGTTTACACTTACCACAGCGTAAACAGTCTTTAATAGCATGGGAAATAGCGCCAATTTCACTACGCTGCATGATTAAGGACTCGTGGCCCAATAAATTAAAACTAGGGGTCCACGCCTGGCTGAGATCAGCACCCGGCATCAGTTTGCCTGCATTAAAGCGACCTTCGGGGTCGATACGACGCTTGTAGTCTTGGAAGGGCTGCAGTTCTTCGGCAGTGAGGTATTCAAACTTGGTCAGGCCAATACCGTGTTCGCCAGAAATAACGCCATCTAAGCGACGGGCAATTTGCATAATGCGGGCCACGGTTTCATTGGCCTCTTGCAGCATTTCATAATCGTCAGAGTTAACGGGCAAGTTAGTATGGACGTTGCCATCGCCGGCGTGCATGTGCAGGGCTACAAAAACACGGCTGCGTAAAATACGATCGTGAATGGCTTGAATTTCAGCCAAGATAGCGGTACATGGAGCCCCAGAAAAATGGTTTTCCATCGCCGCACGAATCTCATTTTTCCACGAGGTGCGTAAGGTATGGTCTTGGAGTAGCTCGAGGACCGTGACATTGGGTTGTGCTGCAAGGCGCTCATCCAGCGGAGTGAGCGCTTGAATGCCCAGTTGCTTAAGGGTGTGGGTTTCACTTTTAACGGGGGCGTCAAGATGGTGTAAGAGCCAGCTCCAGCGCTGCCGTACCTGTTGTAGGGTAGCCAACGCGTCTTGACGGCGCTCTTCGAGAACCTCGGCACGAGTGTGATCCGCATCGTCGTGGTCGGTGATTTTACCTATAGGTAAATCCCCTTTTAGGAAGTGCTCCAGCGCATCGACCAAGCGCAATTTATTGCGTGTAGAGAGTTCAATATTAATGCGTTCAATTTCGTCTGTGTATTCGCCCATACGATGCAAGGGGATCACGACGTCTTCGTTAATTTTAAAGGCGTTCGTATGGCGTGCGATAGCGGCCGTACGTGCGCGGTCAAGCCAGAAGCGTTTACGGGCCTCGGCACTGACTGCCACAAAGCCTTCGCCATGACGAGTATTAGCAAGACGGATGACTTCGCTGGCCGCTTTGGCCACGGCGTTTTCATCGTCACCCACAATATCGCCAATAAGAACCATCTTGGGTAAGCCGCTGCGTTTGCTTTTGGTGGCATAGCCAACCGCACGTAAATAGCGCTCGTCTAAATGTTCAAGACCCGCTAAGACTGCCCCCATGGCCTGACCCGTGGTGTCGAGGTAGTTTTTGATTTCTACAATGGAGGGCACGGCATGGCGTGCCGAGCCGAAGAACTCTAGGCACACGGTACGGGTATGCTCGGGCATACGGTGTAAAACCCAGCGTGCCGCCGTAATAATGCCGTCACAGCCTTCTTTTTGTACCCCTGGCAAGCCGGCTAAGAACTTGTCGGTTACGTCTTTACCTAAACCGACTTTTCTGAAACGTTGGCCTTCGATCACCAAGGTATCTTGCCGTAGTAGTTGAGCCCCCGGCGCAAACGCACCGTCGTACCAACGCAAATCAAACACGGCCTCGTCGACCTCGTGGATTTTGCCAAGGCTGTGATTGATGCGTGTGACCTCGAGCCAGTTGCCATCGGGGTCGACCATACGCCACCAGCTAAGGTTATCTAAGGCTGTGCCCCAAAGGACGGCCTTTTTACCGCCCGCATTCATGGCGACGTTGCCACCAACACAGGAGGCATCAGCAGATGTAGGATCGACAGCAAACACATGCCCTGCGGCTTGGGCTGCCTCGTCGACACGGCGGGTGACCACACCTGCCCCTGTCAAGATGGTATGGGTGGGTTCGGTTAGTCCAGGCAGTTGAATCGCCTCGACGGGGCCGATTGCATCGAGTTTTTCAGTGTTGATCACGACTGATCGTGGGCTGAGAGGAATAGCGCCGCCTGTGTAGCCAGTACCACCCCCACGCGGGATGATGGTGAGCTTGAGCTCGATACAAGCACGCACTAGGGCGGCAATTTCGTCTTCGGTGTCAGGGGTTAAGACCACGAAGGGGTATTCGACGCGCCAGTCGGTTGCATCCGTCACATGTGAAACGCGGGATAGACCATCAAATTTAATATTGTGTTTAGCGGTAATCGGGGTAAGTCGTTTTAAGACCTGTTGGCGTAGATCGCGCACCTCGTGAAACTCACGCTCAAAATCGGTCACAGCTTGGCGTGCTGCAGCTAAGAGCGTAAGAACTTTTTGGTCGCGATCGGGCACATCGGTATCACGACGTGCGTTAATTTCATTTAAACGGTGCGATAGCGCATCAGTGAGTTGTTGCTGTCGTTTTGGGTTAGCAAGTAAGTCGTCTTGCAGGTATGGGTTGCGTCGTACCACCCAAATATCGCCTAGTACTTCGAATAACATCCGAGCGGAGCGGCCGGTACGGCGTTCTGAGCGGAGCTCGGAGAGCTTTTCCCATGCCTCGGTGCCCAGCAATCGCAGCACAATTTCTCTGTCAGAGTAAGAGGTATAGTTATAGGGAATTTCGCGAAGGCGACTGGTTAAGTCGGGTGCGTTCGCGGCTAGAAATTGGCTGGCGACCGGAGCATTCATAGTAGATAGACTAAAGCGTTTAGTATGTATTCAATACGGAACGCTTTAGTTTAAATCATTCGCGTCAGCAAGGTGTGTGCTGATTGTAGTTTTTATGTGGATTTAGCGAAAAAGCGTTAATTCCAGCCTAAATAAGGCAACAGCCACAAGATGGCAGAGGTCATGAGGCTATAGCGTAAAAACTTACCTATTGCCATATAAAACACACTGGGCCAAAACGAAAGGCGCATCCAGCCGGCCAAGGCACACAGCGGGTCGCCAACCAAGGGCAACCATGACAAGAGCAACGCTTTTGGGCCTAAACGGTGCAACCACAGCGTCACCGTTTTATGCCAGCGCCCGCCTGCTTTTTGACTGTAATTACCTTGGTCAGACGATTCGTTAGGGTGAGCTTTACGCCACGTGATATAGGTTTTGGCTGCACCCAAACCCATCCAGTAGCTAATTGCGCCGCCAATGGTGTTGCCGATTGTAGCCACCACAACCGCGTACCAAAAGTGAGTGGGCTCTAGAGCCACATAGGCTAAAACGGCGGGCTCAGAACCAAGTGGTAATAAGGTCGCTGAAACTAAGCTAATAATAAAAATGGCACTGAGACCGATCTTAGGCAAAGCCCACATCTCGAGTAACCACATAACGGTGTCATGCGTCCAAGCTTCCATAAATGTCCTGATTTGATAGCGATTAATTGCGTAGTGTGACGCCTATTTGTCTTGGGGGTATGGTATTCTTTTTGATTTTACTGCGTCAGATTTTGTGAAGTAATCAGCCCATTATGTCCAACGACTATCTAAAACGAACCCTCACATCTAAAGTATATGATGTGGTCTCTGAGACCCCTCTTGAGCTTGCTGCTTTAGCCTCTGCCAAACTGAATAACCGTATTCTACTCAAACGTGAAGACCAATTGGCGGTATTTAGTTTTAAGTTACGTGGCGCTTACAACAAAATGGCGCAGCTCACCCAAGAGGAATTAGCACGGGGTGTGATAGCAGCGTCGGCAGGCAACCATGCCCAAGGGGTGGCTTTTTCTGCACGTCGTTTAGGAACTCGGGCTGTGATTGTCATGCCTACCACCACGCCACAGCTTAAAGTAGAAGCCGTGCGCAATTTGGGCGGAGAAGTCGTGCTGGCTGGGGAAAGCTATTCGGATGCGTATGAACACGCATTGGTCTTAATGCAAGAGCAGGGCTTAACGTTTGTGCACCCGTTTGATGACCCCGATGTCATTGCCGGGCAAGGGACGGTAGGCATGGAAATTCTGCATCAGCATCCTGGGCCTATCCATGCCATTTTTGTACCGATTGGTGGTGGTGGCCTCATTGCGGGGGTGGCCGCTTATATAAAACAACTGCGTCCAGAAATAAAAATCATTGGGGTACAAACCGAAGACTCCGCCGCAATGCAACGCAGTGTCAAGGCAAAACGTCGCTTGGCATTAAATGATGTGGGCCTATTTTCCGACGGCACCGCCGTTAAACAAGTGGGGTCAGAAACCTTTAAACTCACCCAAAAATACGCCGATGATTTTATATTGGTGGATACGGATGCCATTTGTGCTGCCATTAAAGATGTCTTCCAAGACACGCGTAGTGTTTTAGAGCCAGCCGGTGCCCTGGCAATGGCAGGTGCAAAAAAATATATTCGAGAACACAAGCTTAATGGTGAAACGGTAATTGCGGTCACCTCAGGCGCTAACATGAATTTTGATCGGTTACGTTTTGTGGCCGAACGGGCCGATGTGGGACTAGACCGCGAAGCCCTCTTTGCCATTACCCTAGCAGAAAAACACGGGAGTTTTTTACGCCTATGCGAAGCCCTAGGTGATCGCTCTGTGACCGAGTTTAATTATCGTATCTCTGACCCAGACACAGCCCATGTATTTGTTGGGCTCCAAACGCAGTCAGCTGACGAGGTAGACAAGCTCGAGCAGCATTTTGTGGCTAAAGGTTTTCCCACATTAAATCTAACCCATAATGAAATGGCAAAAACGCATTTGCGCTACATGGTGGGGGGGAAATCCGATTTAGCTCAGCACGAGGTCTTATATCGTTTCGAGTTTCCAGAACGTCCCGGAGCCTTGCGCCGTTTCCTTAGCAGTATGAACCCCGAGTGGAATATCAGCCTGTTTCATTACCGCAATCAGGGTGACGATTACGGGCGCATTTTGGTCGGTATTCAGGTGCCACCCGCTGATAAAAAAGCCTTTAAAGTCTTTTTAAGTGAGTTGGGCTATCCGTATTGGAATGAAACGGATAACCCAGTCTACAAGCTATTTTTATAGTTCTTGTTTTCCTCAAATAAAAGCCACCCTTAAGGTGGCTTTTTTCTATTTGGCAAAAAGTGAGTCTAACGAGTGGAATGCTTTAAATTCGAGCGCATTGCCAGAGGGATCTAAAAAGAACATGGTGGCTTGTTCGCCAGGCTGGCCTTTAAAGCGAATATAGGGCTCAATCACGAATTCGGTACCGTCGTCTTTAAGACGCTGAGCCAGAGCCTCCCACGTGGGCATATCAAGCACCACCCCAAAGTGCCGCACGGGCACATTGTGTTCGTCCACATCGCTGGTGGCAACAGGCGTGCATTCTTCGGGGGCTAAATGGGCAACGATTTGGTGACCAAATAAATTAAAATCAATCCATTGGTCAGAGGAACGCCCCTCGGGGCAACCCATTTTTTGTCCATAAAAAGCACGGGCCTCGTCAAGATCGCGCACGGGAAAGGCCAAGTGAAAAGGACGAATAGGGGTGTGGTCAGCCATGAGCTTGTACTCCAGAGTAAACGGTTATAAGTGTTATCCAGTCATAATAGCCTTAACTGCTGTGAATGCGAACTCTATCGACTGGAAAATGAATACTGAATGTACTGCCTGCTGCATAGCGGCTTTTAATTTCCAGCTCGGCTTGATGCCTAGAGACTACGTGGCGGGTGATGGCCAAACCTAATCCTGTACCGCCCGTAGCACGTGAGCGCCCTTTATCTGCACGATAAAACCGCTCTGTCAGTCGCGGTATGTCTTGGGGCGCAATGCCGATGCCTGTGTCTTGAACAGAAAAAGTAGCCGTGCCATCGTTATTAATGAACCAACTTGTCGTAATCGTGCCGTCTTTGGGGGTGTAACGCACCGCATTCGTCAGCAAGTTGCTAATCGCAGAGCTTAATTCTGTTTCTGAACCCTCGATCCAGAGGGTGTCATCTAAGGCGGTGACAAAGACGTGCTGACCTTCTGAAAGCGCGTGGGCACGTGTTAAGGCTTGTTCAATCAGGTGTGTCACAGCAATAGCGCTTTGGTCAGCGGTAGGAGATGACTCTAAAGTAGAAAGGGTAAGCAAATCCGCCACAATGGCTTGCATATGTTGCGCTTGCTCAATCATCATTTGTTCATAGCGGGCCCGTTGCTCTATGCCTAACGAGTCCGCAGGCATGTCTTGGAGTGTTTCCAAAAAACCCAACAATACCGTCAAAGGCGTGCGCAGCTCGTGCGAGACATTAGCCACAAAGTCTTTGCGCGTGGTTTCCAGTTTTTCCATTTGCGTAATATCACGTGAAACCAGCAAAAACTGCCCCAAACCGTAGGGGGTCAGGTGGAGGGCTAGGGTTTTTTCCTCGCCCCCTTGGTGAGTATGTAGCGTCAGGCTGTGATCCCAATCGCGGCCTTGGGCATAGTGGGCAAACTCGGGTGAGCGCACAATATTAAAAATGCTTTGTTGACGGTCAGTGGCTAAGTTCAAGCCCAAGTGCTGGCTGGCAGACTTATTGCACCATTGCACATGCAGCTCGTTATTCAATGTCACTGCGCCATCAGGCAGAGCTTCTGCGGCCATCATCATGCTTTCTATGTGCCGGTTCTGATCGTGGATAGAAAGGCGGTTTTGTTTTAGTTTTCGATAAATGGGGGCCAAAATATCATCCCAAGGTCCGACCGAGGGGGGCGGTGGGGCGTCTAAATTAGTCACCCAACGCTGAATTTTTTGTAATTGAAATGCCCCAATTAGAACCAAGAGCAGCAAACCTAATGCAAACAGACCCCAACCGGTCGCTGGGCCTAGCCACCATCCAATTGCGGCAGACAAAACGGCCCAAAAAAAAAGGGTGCTGAGGGTTTTGCTCATGATGGAAGGTTATTTGGTTAGGTTATCAGGAAGAGAGGCCGCAAATCGGTAGCCTGCACCACGTACCGTTTCTATGTGTGCGTCGTGCTGGGTAGGCTCTAGGGCTTTACGTAAACGACGTATATGCACATCTACCGTACGTTCCTCTACGAACACATGGTCTCCCCAGACCTTATCGAGAAGCTGGGCTCTAGAAAATACGCGTTCCGTGTGAGTCATAAAAAAATGCAATAATCTAAACTCGGTTGGGCCTATAGTAAGAGTTTTTTCTGCCCCCGTCACCCGATGCGTTGTTGGGTCTAAACGTAAGCTTCCTATCTCGATAAGGTCATCGGTAAGCTGGGGGGCACGACGACGTAATACAGCTTTAATTCGGGCTAAAAGCTCTTTGGGCGAGAACGGTTTGGTAATGTAATCGTCCGCACCGGCTTCTAAGCCTTCAATTTTATCGGCCTCAGCGCCTTTTGCGGTTAACATAATCACAGGGACCTGACGTGTGCGTTCATCGGAGCGAAGTTTTTTGGCTAAAGTAATGCCCGAGGCCCCTGGCAGCATCCAATCAAGTAAAATAAGGTCAGGCAGTTCAGCTCGAATCAAGGTCTGGGCTTGTTCGGCGTCATAAGCGCGTAATACCTTATGACCAGCAAACGACAAGTTCACGGCTATCAGCTCTTGGATAGCTGGCTCATCTTCGATTACAAGAATAGTCGTGCTCATAGTGTGAAATACGTCTCGTAGTTAAATAGATAACTTCATAATATGGCGCTAATGTTTCAGGTTTGTGAAAACAACCCAGTAAATAGTGTGTTATTTGCTTTTTTTACATGGGTTTTCCCCGTTATTTACGGTACGATTACGACATCATGGAAAATAAAACATCCCCAACTCAATCTACGGAAACTACCCACTTTGGTTTCCAAACCGTGGCCGAAACAGAAAAAGCCGCTAAGGTCGCCGAGGTTTTTCACTCGGTTGCACAACGTTATGACGTCATGAACGACCTGATGTCGGCTGGGCTGCATCGTATCTGGAAGTCATTCACCATAGGGCGTGCTGCGGTGCGTCCGGGCATGAAGGTACTGGATATTGCTGGCGGTACCGGCGACTTATCTAAAGCCTTTGCCCGCAAGGCAGGCCCTACGGGTCAAGTCTGGCTTACTGATATTAACAGTTCTATGTTGGGTGTCGGTCGCGACCGTCTATTAGATCAGGGTATCTTGACGCCAGTAGCGGTGTGTGATGCTGAGTTTCTACCGTTTCCATCGAATTATTTTGATCGTGTGAGTGTGGCCTTTGGGTTACGTAACATGACACACAAAGATCAAGCCTTAGCGGAAATGCGTAGAGTGTTAAAACCTGGCGGCAAGCTCTTAGTGCTTGAGTTTTCCCAGGTTGCCAAGCCTCTAGCGCCGCTATACGACTGGTATTCATTTAATGTCTTGCCAAAGATAGGGAAAGTCGTAGCCCAAGACGAAGACAGCTATCGGTATTTGGCCGAATCCATCCGTATGCATCCCGACCAAGCTAGCTTAGCCACCTTAATGCAGGAAGTCGGTTTTGAGCGCGTGCAATACTTCAACTTAACTGCTGGCGTGTGTGCTTTACACGAAGGCATAAAACTCGCTTAAGTCGATGCAGTAGAAAAGCCTGGTGAACCAGGCTTTTTTTAATTCTGCTATTTATTGAGGGTCTCAGAAGGGGACTCTTCGTAGCGCTCTTTGTACCACGCACTAAATCGACCTAAATGGTTAAAGCCCCAGGACGTAGCTATTTCTGTCACTGTAGCAGTGGGCGAGGCATGCAGTAACGCATGGCGTACCGCTTGCAGCCGAGCTTGACGTATGTAGAGCTGAGGGCTGAGGTTGAGTTGTTCTCTAAAGGCCTGAGTCATACTACGCACACTGGAGTCGCAGGCGGCAGCAATTTGACTGAGACTGAGATCTGCTTTTAGGTTGGCATGGATATAACGTCTGGCCAAGCGCAGTCGCCTTGAACCGCTTATCGCGTTAGGCGCGTGAAAATAATGAGAAAAATTATTCGGCTGCGTCAGTAATAGATGTTGTAGCAACGAAGACTCATGGCTTTTCAGCCATTGAGCCGGAGGCTGACTACAGGTGGATAGGTACGTCAGCAATGCATTCACTTGATATTTCCACGCCATGCCATGAGCCTGACTCAGATCAAATTCAGGATGAAACTCTATTTTTTCTTCGGGCGTGGTATCTAAGAGGGCGCTACAGGCGTCGACTAAACGCTCTGCTGGAATCTTAATTAAAAACTGCTCACAGTCTTCTTCCCAATCTAAACGCACGTTTAGCTCGGGGGAAATAATGGTGCCGGTGGAATAATTGGCATGAATTTGGTGATTGCCTACCCCAATACGTGACTGACCACGAATGGGCACCTGAAATAAATAAAAATCGTGCAACGCACCCGGTGCGACATGAACCGCTGCGCCGTAACGCAACATTAAAAAAGAAAGCTCTCCGACGGTAGTACACCGCAAGGCCGAGTTAACTGTGCCTGTTTGCCAAGTTAGCCGATGCTCTTTTAGAAATTCGGTGGTTTCTGTTTTAGTCATATGCGGATCAGATGACTCAAAAACCGGAGGCAACGCATACAAATTTTGCAATCCATGCATAAGCCATGAGGTCATAAAGCGTGTCTCCAACTATTTACCTAAAGTGGATAGGTCGTGCCCATTATGGCTAGTTAGGGCAGGATGTCTTACTTATGATTGTTTTATATATGAAGTATTTTAGATAAAAATTAAAGCAAAAAAAAAGAATCTGAGTGTAAAACCCTCGGGGTTTTTACTTAACTAAAGGAGACAGCAATGAAAAAGACCGCTATAGCCGTTTTGCTGGGCTTAGGAGGATTGACCTGTCATGCAGCGATGGCAGAGGAGTTAAAAATAGGTTTGCTTTCTACATTTTCAGGTCCTGGTGCTGCTTTAGGAAATGAAATTAAAGATGGCTTTGAGCTGGCTGTTTTACAAAGTAATCACCAACTAGGTGGCATAAAGACCACCTTGCTTATTGCAGACGACCAACAAAAACCCGATGAAGGGCGTCAAGCAGCAGAGCGATTATTAAAGCGCGACAAAGTGGACATCATGACAGGCATGGTGTTTTCAAATGTGCTGTTGCCAGTTATGCCGCGGATTTTAGGTAATGACACCATTTATCTATCCACTAATACGGGTCCGGCGGACTTTGCTGGAGAGAAGTGTCACCCTAACTTTTTTACTGTCTCGTGGCAAAACGAAGATATCCCCGCTGCAATGGGTAAGTCCATGAGCGAGGCCAATTATAAAAAGGTCTTTGTCATTGCCCCCAACTATCCAGGCGGTCGTGAAACCATTGATGGGTTCAAGCGTGAATACACAGGAGAGCTTGCTGACGAAACCTATGTGAAGTTGGGGCAGTTGGATTTCGCCACCGAGATCGCACAGATCCGAGCCTCTGGCGCCGATGCTGTATTTTTCTTTTTACCGGGAGGAATGGGGGTTAGCTTCATTAAGCAATTAGTGAGTTCAGGCTTAAATCAGCAAATCGCTATTTACACACCGGGTTTTTCGGCCGATCAGGACACCATACGGGCGGTAGGAGAGCCTATGGTAGGAATGCGTAATGCCGCGCAATGGTCTGCTGATTTGGACAATGAAGCCAATAAACAATTTGTAGAGGCTTTCCAAAAACAATATGGCCGTATCCCTTCGATGTATGCGGCCCAAGGTTACGATGCGGCGCGCTTATTAGGAGCCGCAGTCCAAAATTTAAAGGGTGACCTTAGCGATAAAGACAAGTTAAGAGCAGAGCTTAAAAAGGCGGAGTTTGACTCGGTAAGAGGCGATTTTGCATTTAACACCAATAATTACCCCATTCAAAATTACTATATGCGCGAAGTATATAAAGATAGCGATGGTGAAATTAAAAACAAAACGCTAGGTTTAGTCTTTAGTGATTACAAAGATCATTACTACAAAAACTGCAGTATGTAAGGAGGCAAAAATGATTGCAACACAAGACATAGCAAATATGGTTCGAGACGAAAGCGTACATAAACGTCTCTATACTGACCCCGCTATTTTCAAAATGGAAATGGAACGCATTTACGGCACTATTTGGGTGTATGTCGGTCATGAAAGCCAAGTACCTAATGTCGGAGACTACATTACGACTACCCTCGGGACCCAGGACGTCATTATGGTGCGAGGCAGTGACAAGCAAGTTCATGTGCTCTATAACCGTTGTCCTCATAAAGGGGCCCAAGTGGTAGCCAAAGGTTGTGGTAATGCGGGGAAATTTTTCCGCTGTCCTTATCATGCTTGGACGTTTAAGTTAGATGGCGCACATTTGGCAGCTCCTATGCGAGCCGGCTTTGAGGGAACGTGCTTTGATCCCAAACACCCTGATTTTTCTATGCGTCGTTTAGCCCGAGTGGATAATTACCGAGGTTTTGTGTTTGCAAGCCAAGCCGCCGAGGGTGAGAGCTTAGCGGATTTTCTAGGTGGTGTTTTAAGCTCCATTGATAATTTATGCGACCGTTCCCCCGTGGGCGAGGTAGAGGTAGTGCGTGGCAGTTTTAAAGTACGTCAGCCCTCGAACTGGAAAGTGTTCTACGAGAACTTGCACGATACGATGCATGCCGTAGTGACGCATGAGTCCTCACATGCTGCTGCTAAAGAACAAGCCACCAAAGAGGGGCACATGCCGTTAGAGTTACACATTATGGCGGGGAATGGCGAGCCGTATACTTTCTGGGAACAGTTAGATCTTTACGCATTTGATAACGGCCATGGTTACATGGAAGGTATTTTTGATCCTGGCTCTATCGAGTCTGATCCCGTCTCTAAACGTCACTATGAACTTTTAAGCGAGGCGTATGGCGCAGAGCGTGCTTTGGCTATCTTAAGTGAAAATCGCCACAACACGGTCTTGTATGGCAGTGGCTCACCTCATACTGTTTTCCAACAGTTTCGTGTTATTCGCCCTGTGGCAGTCGATGAAACCGAAGTAGAGATTCAGTTGTTCCGCCTAAAAGGTGCCCCCGAAGAACTGTTTCATCGAGGCTTAATGTACGCCAATCTCATTAACTCTCCTTCTTCTAATGTCATGCCAGATGATGTGGAGCTCTATGGTCGTTGCCAGCAAGGGAATCTGACCGATGGTGGAGATTGGATCAGCATGCACCGCTATCACGGTACCGATGAAGCCATTGAGGGGGGGTATAAAGCCGTAAATGGCACCAGCGAACTTCCCGTTCGAAATTTATACCGCGCTTGGAAAAAATACATGCTAAATGCTGCTTGAGGAATAACCATGCTTTTTGATATAGATTTTGATGTCAGCATAGACAACTTACGCCCCGTGGCGTTTAACCTAGAACAACTAGAGCAAGTTAAGCAATTTCTTTACGCTGAGGCGCGTTATTTGGATCAACGCCAATGGGAGCAATGGCTAGACTTATGGACAGAAGACGGCATGTATTGGGCGCCTCATTCTTTTGAGCAAACAAGCCCGTACGATCATATTTCCCTATTCTGGGAAAACAAAATGCTGCGTGAGCTGCGTATGAAGCGTTTGGAAAATGCCAGAAATTGGTCGCAACAACCACCTACGCGTTCTTCACGCTTAATCAGCAATGTGTCTGTGTTGGGTCAGGACTCCCACGGCTATTTAGTGATTCAGGCGGCGTTTCAAGTGATTGAGTGGCGCAAAGGAGAACAGCGTGTTTTGGGCGGGTCCTACATTTACAAGCTAAAAACCCATCAAGACACATGGCAGATTTATCTAAAGCAGGTCAACTTAGTCGATCGTGAAGATGTACACAGCAACTTAGAAGTCCATCTATAAGTATCAAGGAAGTCACATGGGTACGGTGTTATTGGCTTTGCATTATCAAAACGAAGTGCTGCACGAGGAAGGCAAAATACGTGTAGGTATCGAGGCAAATAGCCCTGATCGCCAACGGGTGATTACCGCTGCAGCGAGTCTACTATCACAAGCTAGGCAGGCACATGTACCCATTGTGCATGTGCGTGTCGCCTATCGTCCTGATTATGCAGACTTAATCTGTAATGCTCCTATTCTAGAAGCCGTTAAGCAGATGGGAGCCATGCAGGATGGCAGTTGGGGCGCGCAGTTTTATACTGGGCTAGAGCCTTTGGCAAACCACTCTGCAGAATTTGTAGTAAGCCATAAGCGTATTAATGCGTTTTACGGGTCTGACCTTGAGGTGATTCTACGAAAGTTGAACGCGCAACGATTAGTTGTCGGTGGGGTTGCCACGCACTCTGTGGTGGAAAGCACCGTACGGCATGCCGTAGACATGGGGTTTGAGGTCATTGTGGCCGCCGATGCATGCGGGGCGCCACCCGAGGCCCATGCGAACGCTTTACAAAGTATGCGCTTAATTGCCAAGGTAGTGCCGCAATTAAGCGCGGCCGACTGGAATAAAAAGGTAAGCCAATGACTCAGAAAGTGGTTGTGGTGTCAGGTGGGACTCAGGGTATAGGTGCTGCGGTCGTGCAGCATTTTTTACTTGAAGGCGCTCACGTCATGGTCTTAGATAGAGACCTCGAAGCAGGCCAAGCCTTAGGTGTTGAGCTGAATGATTCGGCTTACCACTTTTTCCATGTCAATATTTGCGACGATAACGCGGTTGACCACGCTTTAGCCAGTATTCAGCATCAGTTTGGGCAAGTGGATTATTTAATTAATAACGCTTGTTCCTATAACGATGCCGGCTTAGCCTCTACTCGCGCACAATGGCATCAGACTCTGGATGTCAATTTAGTTTCAGCTGCGTTATTAACCCAAAAAGTGGTGCCGTTAATGCGGACAGGCAGCGTGATTATTAATTTAGGCAGTATTGGCGGCAAAATTGCTGGCGTAGGCCGACTGTTATATCCAGCCTCTAAAGCCGCATTATTGCAAATAACTAAAAACCTAGCGGCCGAGCTGGCGCCCCAAGGTATACGAGTGGTGGCTGTTTCCCCCGCATGGACGTGGTCGCCAGCCCTGTCTTCGATGGTGAAAGGAGACCGTTCACTCGCTAATGAGGTGGGCGCACAGGTGCACCCTTTAGGACGGGTAGCTGATGCAAGTGAAATTGCCGCTGTGATTGGGTTTTTGGTTTCACCACAAGCCAGTTGGATCACAGGCGTAGATATTCCTGTGGATGGGGGCTTTTCGGTATTAGGCCCCGACCAAGGCAAAGGGCCACGGTACTGGTTAGATCAAACCGCGAATCCAAAGGAGTAAAGAACATTGAAAAACAAAAACTATGACGTAGTGATTATAGGTAGTGGCTTAAATTCATTGGTGTGCGCTTTGCTATTAGCGAAGCGAGGCATTAAGCCCTTGGTACTAGAGCGCAAAGCCTCCTTTGGTGGCTGTATTCACACAACAGAGCTTTTTCCGGGGTATCACCACGAGCTAATGGCGTCGTGGTATCCCCTATTTTTAGGTGGCGGTGCCTACCAACGGATTCAAAGTGATTTGGCAAGTGTAGGCGTTGAGTTTTTAAACAATGGCTACACAACCGGTGTCATTACCCCGGCAGGACACAGCCTCGTCCTAAAACAAGATGTCGCGGATACGATTCAGCGCATCGACCAATTTGCACCAGGAGACGGGCAGGCGTTTAACGCGATGGTGAATGAGATTTTTGAGAAAAACGCCGAATTGCTATTTGGAATGCTGGGGAACTCTCCCTATAAATGGAGCACCTTTAAGTTGTTATATCAGCAATGGCGCAAACGAGGCCTGGATGACTTATTGGGGTTCGCGAAAGGCGCTCTTACACCATTTAGAACGTGGTCCCAACAGTACGTACAGCACCCCCAAACCAACGCGCTGATGGCGCCTTGGGTGCTGCATTCAGGTCTTGGGCCTCAAGACGCAGGCTCCGCATTGATAGGAAAGCTTACCTTTGCCGCCGTTGTGGCGGGTGGCATGCCAGTAGTAAAAGGGGGTGGTCAAAAACTCGTAGACGGGTTTGTACGCTTGATTCGACAACACGGTGGGGAGCTTTATAACCACGTCAATGTAGAACGTATTTTGCTTCAAAACGGTCGTGCAATAGGTGTTCAAAGTGGCCAAGACGCTTATTACGCCACCAAGGCTGTGGTGTGTAATGTGACACCCACCCAACTGTATGGCGTGTTATTGCACGATACCCCGCTAGAGACACAAAAAGCGGCGAGTACTTACCGCTACGGACGAGGAGCAATGCAGATCCACTTGGCCTTGAAAGAAAAGCCCCAGTGGGCAGATCCGGAGATGATCAATGTGCCGTTGCTGCATCTAGCCACCGACTTAGATCAGGTGTCTTTATCTGTGATGGAAGCCGAGTGCGGGCTAATCCCGCGTCAATCCACAATTGCCGTAGGCCAACCCGTGGCGGTAGACCCGAGTCGAGCACCAGAAGGGGGCTGGATTCTCTGGTTGCAAATTCAAGACATGCCAAGAGAACTAAAAGGGGATGCGGCGAATCAGATCGCTGTAGGGGCAGAGGGTTGGACACCTGAGGTTAAGGAGCACGTGGCTAACCGTATTATTAACCAACTCGCGCAACATATTCCTAATCTCGATGAAGCCATAATTGGGCGCCATGTTTTATCGCCCTACGATCTGTCTCAGTTAAATGTCAATTTAGTTGATGGCGATATTTATTCCGGCGCATGTTCTTTAGATCAGTTCTTTTGGTTTAGACCTTTTGCCAAGCAGGGCAAAGTAAAAGGCCATCACACGCCAGTCGCCAACGTCTATCACATTGGTGCATCCACCCACCCAGGTCCAGGCTTAGGGGGTGGCTCGGGCCTGTTAGTTGCTGATTTAATTAAATGAGGCAGTTAAGGTATACACTTAAAGATAAAGGTGGTTAAAGCCCCAGTTCTTGTGCTAATCTGTCAGCTTATAGTCAGTTTTATTACGCTGTTTAGGGCAAAGTACTTGCCCACAGGAGATTTCCATGATTTCTAAGCGTCTAGCTCGTTTTGCAGCTGTAGCCGTTTTGGCTTTTTCCACCGTTGTGATGATGACGGCATCCTTTGATGCCGAGGCACGTCGCATGGGAGGCGGTAAGAGCTTTGGACGTCAATCGTCCAATGTGATGCAGCAACGTCAGGCGGTGCAACCGCCTGCTGCTACCAATCGCAGTGCCACACCGGCCAATGCCAATGCCGCACGTAGTGGTGCTGCTGCTCAGCCCAAAAGCGGGTTTTCTCGCTTTTTAGGCCCGATCGCCGGTATTGCGGCAGGTTTGGGTATTGCCGCTTTGCTATCTAGCCTAGGTTTAGGTGGGGCATTACTCGAAGCCTTATCCAGTGCTGTCCTTATTGCATTGGTTGTCTTTGCTGTCATCTTTGTAGTGCGTCGTTTACGCGGTGGTAGCGCTCGACCCGCTACGCAGTCTGCGGGGCAGGCCTCGCCCATGTACCGCGACTCAACGCCACAAATGCCAGCCAACGCGTCAGCGCAAAACGCTTCGTTCCAAGCTGAGCCCATGGCCGATTTAGGCACGGCTACTGAACCGGTTCAGGCGATTGATCCGTCTTGGTTTATTCCTGCCGACTTCGATATCACTAGCTTCTTGAACAACTCAAAACAACAGTTTCGTCATATTCAAGAGCTCTGGGATCAGGGCAACCCTGCCGCACTAAGCGAATACTTAACCGACGACTTGCTTAAAGAGCTCACGCCCGAGATCTTGGCTCGCGAAGGCGCCCAACATACACAAATCGTGTTGCTAAATGCTGAATTGCTTGGCATTGAAAAAGTCACCGATGGGCATTTAGCTAGCGTGCGTTATTCAGGTATGTTGCGTGAAGACCCCAACTCCGAAGCCTTCAGTTTTGAAGAGGTTTGGAATCTTTACAAGGCAGATAATACAGGTTGGTTGTTGGCAGGTATTCAGCAAATCGACACAAATAACTAATGTGTAGGTCTACGGGTTAAACTAAGGCTTTATTCCAACATATAGGTGGACTGTGTCTTTGCCAACCCTATTTGCTTCACTGCCTTTACCAGCCGCTATGCGCCCCACTGCTTTAGTAGTGCGGGCGCTTAATGCTGTCTTAAGCCGCGAGCCATGGGCTCAGCAACGCTTGGCTCAGTATGCAGGCCGCACGCTGAAATGCACGTTTGGCTCACTGCCTTTATCATTAAGCTTCACGCATGCGGGTCAACTTAACTTGACTGACTCAGCCGTAATGGCTGATGTGGAACTACGTATTCCTACCTCTCATATTAGTCAGCTTCCTGCTGCGTTTGCTAGTTCAGACCCTGACGCGGTGCTTGCTTTAGTGCATATCCAAGGGGATGCTGGTCTAGCCAATGCGGTGGCTCAGGTTGTTTCTCAATTGCGCTTCGATCCAGAGGCAGAAATTGCCCGTTTTACCGGTGATCTTCTCGCGGTACGCATAGTGGCTTCGCTTAAGCACCTTATGACATCAGGCCAACGTACCGCTCAACAACTAGAGGGTAATGTGGCTGAGTTTTTAGGCGAGGAAAGTGGTGTGTTAGTCAGCCGCGATTATTTAGTTATTTGGCAAGATCAATTGCAGTATTTAGACCAAAAGCTCGCTCTGCTTGAACAGCGTACCAGTCAGCTTAACGTTCAACAAAAAGGATAGACGATGCTCAGAATTAATCGTTTCCTTTTTATTATGTGCATCGTGTTTAAATACCGTCTTGATGAACTTGTGCTATCTAGCATTCGTCATCCATTGGCGGCTCGTTTATTACGTTGGGTACGTTTGGGCCGCCGGCCTAAATACAGCCGTGGGGTGCGCTTACGTTTGGCATTAGAGTCATTAGGCCCTGTATTTGTAAAATTTGGTCAGGTGCTCTCTACTCGGCGTGACTTAATTCCTGCCGATGTAGCCATTGAGCTTGCTCTACTGCAAGACCGCGTGCCTCCGTTTTCTTCTCAGCTTGCCGCCCAAACGGTAGAGAAAGCGCTTGGCGCATCGCCCCACACTATTTTTAAGCATTTTGAAGTCGATCCGGTGGCTTCTGCGTCTATTGCTCAGGTTCACTTTGCCATTTTGCACGACGGCCGCGAGGCCGCCGTTAAGGTGTTACGTCCTGGCATGCGCGAGGTCATCGTTAAAGACTTAGCGCTAATGCGCACCTTTGCCAATTTGGCGCATCGTTTAATGGCTGATGCGCGACGCTTACGACCTCGCGAGGTCGTGGCCGAGTTTGAAAAGTATCTGCATGACGAACTTGACCTCATCCGCGAAGCCTCCAACTGCAGTCAGCTGCGCCGCAATTTTTCTATTGAGTCTGGCCGAGCCGAACTGCTCATTGTGCCCGAGGTCTATTGGGATTACTGCGCAACTAACGTCTTAACGATGCAGCGCATGAAAGGGATCCCCGTCAGTCAGGTCGAACGTTTACGCGAGGCCGGTGTAGACCTAAAAGATCTCGCGCGTAAAGGGGTAGAAATTTTCTTTAGCCAGGTGTTTAGCGACGGGTTTTTTCACGCCGATATGCACCCAGGCAATATTTATGTTTCTGATGACCCTGCTACGCTTGGTCGTTATATTGCGCTTGATTTTGGTATAGTTGGGTCCTTATCCGAGTTTGATAAAAACTACTTAGCGCAAAATTTTTTGGCTTTTTTCCAACGCGATTACAGACGTGTGGCGCAACTCCATATAGAATCAGGGTGGGTCCCGCCTGACACGCGGGAAGAAGAGCTAGAAGGGGCCGTGCGAGCCGTCTGCGAGCCGTACTTTGACCGCCCCCTATCGCAAATCTCATTGGGGCAAGTACTTCTGCGTTTGTTCCAAACCTCTAGACGCTTTAATGTGGAAATTCAGCCACAACTGGTGTTGTTGCAAAAAACCCTATTAAATGTCGAAGGCATGGGGCGCGACTTAGACCCAGAGTTAGATTTATGGGATACCGCTAAACCGTATTTGGAAAACTGGATGCGGCAACGTATTGGTTTACCCGGTTTAAAACAACGTCTAACTCAAGAAGCAGGCCAGTGGTCGCAAATGCTCCCTCA
Organism: Paenalcaligenes hominis; assembly: GCF_011927625.1. Taxonomy (GTDB): domain Bacteria; phylum Pseudomonadota; class Gammaproteobacteria; order Burkholderiales; family Burkholderiaceae_B; genus Paenalcaligenes; species Paenalcaligenes hominis. The sequence continues at coordinate 407,120 of NZ_JAATIZ010000002.1, read as the reverse complement.
ATTGCCTCGACTGGTATTTGAAAACTTAAGCCGCCCAGACCATACCCCCTATATAAAGCAAGAGCTTCAACGACTGCGCTTAGCGCAACAGCAGCAAAATAAAGTCTTGATGGTGCTATGTGGGGTACTTGCTGTAGCAATAGTCGTTGGGCTGTGGGCGTTAGTGCGCTAACACAGTTACGGCGGCCAAGTTTCTTTGTTATTAACTCAAGTATTAGACCTATTTACAACATTTCGGTGACCGCAGCTAATACTTGTCATGCGGTGGTGTAAGCATTGTGTCTTGTTACCACGCCTAGATTCATAAGGATGACTATGCTTTACCCAGAACTCTTTAAATCCATGGAAGCCGTTCGATGGAACATGGCACATGATATTCCCTGGGACGAGTTTGATGGTAGTAAGCTAACCGACGAACAAGCTTACACCATTAAGATGAACGCCATTACCGAATGGGCGGCTTTGCCAGCGACAGAAATGTTTATGCGCGACAACCGCGACGATAGCGATTTTTGTGCGTTTATGTCGGTGTGGTTTTTTGAAGAACAAAAACACTCTTTAGTGTTGATTGAATATTTGCGTCGTTTTAGACCCGAGCTTGTCCCCACTGAAGAAGAGCTGCATAAAGTACGCTTCGAATTCGATCCAGCACCTGCAATGGAAACATTGATGTTGCACTTTTGTGGTGAGATTCGCTTAAACCATTGGTATAGACGTGCTGCCGATTGGCACACCGAGCCCGTTATTAAAGCCATTTACCAAATTGTGGCCCAAGACGAGGCCCGTCATGCAGGCGCTTATTTACGTTATATGCGTCGTGCTTTAAAGTTGGGTGGTACCGAACAGTCCGAGCTGGAAACACGGTTGGCTTTTTCTAAAATTGGGGTCTTAATGGCTTCAGCGCACCGTACCGCACAAGCCCTTCACCCCACCAACTTACACGTCAACAAGGCCATGTTCCCTAACGATACCGTTCAGTCCAAGCTGCCTTCACCAGGCTGGCTTGAAAACTGGCTCGACAATCAAATTTGCTTTGATAAAGAATGGGAAGGGCGTGTTAGCACGCGTATCTTGCACAACATGTCATTGTTAATGGGTGAAGACTTCGAGTCTGCGGCCTCATTAAACCGTTATCGCAAAGAGCTGACTCGCAAAATAGTTACTCCCTAATATGCCTTGCTTTGATAAAAAAATTCTCACCCAAGAGGCATTAGTGGCGGCCGTCCAATCAGGGCAGCTGCCACGCCCTTTAGTCTTTACAAATGGCGTGTTTGATATTTTGCACCGGGGCCATGTTAGCTATTTAGATGCAGCGGCACAGTTAGGTGCAAGCTTAGTGGTTGCGGTGAACTCAGATTCCTCAGTACGTACGCTAAATAAAGGCAAAGAGCGGCCGCTTAATAGCGAGCAAGATCGTTGCGCCTTACTGGCTGCCTTAAGCTCTACGACGTATGTGACTGTTTTTAATGAACACACACCCGAAGCCCTGATTGCGTTACTACGCCCTGATTTAATCGTTAAGGGCGGTGACTACGATATGGAAGCCCTAGCAGAAACGCATTTAGTTCGCAGCTGGGGGGGTGACGCGATAGCCATTCCCATCGAACACAACCGCTCTACAACAGACTTAGTACAAAAAATACGCGCCAGCTAAGGTGTAGGCTCTAAAAGTTGGTTAAGCTCTAGCAGGTCATTTTCCTGAAGTAGACCCGCCGCATTTTTTAAATTAAGCCCATGTAGCAAGGTGTTATAGCGTGCTTGGGCTAAAGCTCGTTGGGTTTCGTACAGCTGTTGCTGCGCGTTAAGCACATCACTGGTGATGCGTACCCCTATTTCATAAGCGGTTCGATTGGCTTGAACGGATTGAAGGCTAGAGCGCTCTGCGGCTTCTAGGGCTTGCACCGCTAGCAGCCCACTTTCTACCCCTGAGTAGTGGATCTGAGCGGCTTCTGTGGCAGCACGGCGTGCATTTTCCTGTTCGGAAAGGCGTTGTTGTAATAGCGATGCGTTTTCACGTACTTTTGAGTCAATCGCACCACCCTTATATAACGGAATGCTCAGTTCAATCCCTATGCTGCTGTCTAGCGCACGTGGCCGGGTATTTGGCCCATAGACCCCCATGGTGTTTTGGCTACCACTGCGTGCTTGCAGCGATATAGTAGGGGAGTGCTCACGTTGATTGGCTTCTAGTTGGTGCTGCTGTGCTTGCACCGCAAGGCGGCGCTGTATGAGTTCGAGATTGTGGCTTTGGGCTTGATACACCCATGCGTCCGCGTTTTGTGGTTCGGGTTTTGGTAGCTGAATGGGGTCGCGTAGTGGGGCTAGCTGATAAATAGGCAAGCCAGTAATACGCGCTAAGTGTTGACGTCTGTTTTCTAATTGCTGACGGGTTTGAATCAATTGCGCATTAATTAAGTCCAGTCGTGACTGCGCTTCGTAGGTATCAGTAATCGTAGCCCCGCCTAACTCAAACGCCAGTTGTGCCGACTGGAGCTGCTGAGTAATGGCGTCGTGTTGGGCTTGTAAAGAGATCAGGCTGTCTTGAGCTGCTAACACATCAAAATAGGCTGTGCTTAAACGCAGCACTAGGTCGTTTTTGGCATTATCCAACGCAAACACAGCACTGGCTGCTAACAACTTAGAGCGCTCGAGCAGAGCGACCGCTGATAGATCAAGCAGCGGCTGGCTAAGACGCAGTTGCCATTGATTAGCGTTCGATTGTTGGCCTTGGTTTAACCGACTAGCACGACGTAAATCGTTGCGTTGCAGGCTAGTTACGGCATCCACCGAGGGAAGAAGCTGAGCCCTGGCTTGGTTGATTTGCTCTTGAGATGCCAGAGTTTGTGCTTGTTGGGCGGCATAGATGGGGTCGCTATGCTGGGCAGACTGCCACGCCTGCCATAAGTCGAGTGACGGCGCGGCAACACTAAGGGTAGTCCACAAGGCCAAGGTAAAAACACAAAGCAGCCGCATCATTGCATTAGAAATGAAAGCGAGAAACACGGCTGCCGCGCAAAGGCTTGATTACCGTATCGAATAAAGGGGTGGTCTCGAAACTGGCTGCGCTGGTGCGGGTAATGCGTATGGCGGTCATGATGGGGTTGGTGCCTACTACGGCTACCAAGCGTCCACCAATACAAAGTTGATATTTCAGTGCATCCGGTACAGTGGGCACAGAGCCGGTGAGCAAAATAGCATTGTACTCTGTGGTGCCCCAGCCTTCGTGAGCATCACCAGTTTCAACAATCACATTTTGAATATGTTGGCGTTGTAAGTTGTCAGTGGCAAACGCGGCTAGGGTGCTATTGATTTCAACCGAGGTGACTTGCTGAGCTAATTGAGCTAAGAGGGCGGCCTGATAGCCTGAGCCAGTGCCAATTTCCAACACACCGTCGCTAGGGCTGAGTTCAAGACTAAGCGCTAAACGGGCTTCGATAACTGGTTTGAGCATGTATTCATTGGTGTCAACAGAGTCAATCACCAAAGGCACTTCAGTATCAGCAAATGCCATGGCTTTATAAGCAGGAGGCACGAAGTTTTCACGAGGTGTTTGCATAAGTGCCTGCAAAACCTTTTCATCTTCTACGTACCAAGGGCGAATTTGTTGCTCAACCATGTAATAGCGGGCAAGTTCCAGTTCAGACAGCGCGTTTATATTCATAGCAGTTAATAATTAGCAGGACAATCAAAAATAGGACAGTTCGTAACGAGCTGTCATACTACGTATTATGCCTTGATCTAGGCGACTATGGACACTGGGTCACATAGAGGAATCATAACCTGTAACAAGGTACTAACATTAGCGACCGCAATAGGAGTGAATTGCGTGAAATCCATATGGGCGCCCGTGTTTGCATTATCTGAAATCGAGCGAATACAAATAAAAGGGACTTGGTTTAAATAACAAACTTGAGCAATGCTTGCGCTTTCCATTTCGCAGGCTAGGGCGGAAAAATGCTCATGCAGGGCCTTGGCTTGATCTGGATTGGCAATAAATTGATCACCTGTCACGATTCTACCGATGAAATGATCGTGCTGGGCAATATGAATGGCTGCTTGGCGTGCTAGCTCAAGCAACCGTTCGTCTGTTTTAAAGTCAAACACGTCTAACCGGAATAGCTGACCACGCTCTAAACCCAAAGGGCTAAGATCCATATCGTGCTGTACGAGGCTATCCGCGATGACAAGATCGCCTGGCTTAATGGCGTGCCCTAGGCCGCCTGCTACCCCTATGTTAATCAGCTGCGTAATGTGAAACTCAGAAATAAGTATCTGGGAACATAAGGCAGCATTGACCTTGCCTACACCACAAATGACAGCGACTACCGGGCGGCCAGCGTAATGACCGACATGAAAATCCATACCTGCACGGTGGACCGTGCGTTCATTAACAAGCGATTGCAAGATCACTTCAAGCTCTTCTTGCATGGCAACAATAATGCCAGTTAAGGGATGACTCATTGTGATAAAAACAAAAAATAAGTGACCACCTGTTTAGGTGGTCGCTAGGTGGATTAAAGGCTAGGTTTCCACCAAGCATGGAAATGATTAACTGGACCATGCCCTGAGCCAACGCTTAGGTCGCCTGAGCGCGCAATGGCCTTATAGAGGTATTCTTTGGCTATTTTAGCGGCTTGAATGGCATTATCGGTTTGGGGTAGTAGCCCAGCGAGTGCCGCCGATAGGGTGCAGCCCGTACCATGCGTATTTTTGGTTTGAATACGATGGGCTGGCATTTCCACCATTTGGTCTCCGTTGTAGAACAAATCGGTACAATCAGAGCCAGGCAGATGGCCGCCTTTAAGAAAAACCCAACGGTCTCCTTTATCGGCCATTAAACGACGCAGTTTTTCTGCTACGCCATACATTTCTTTTAGGGTCTCAGCAGGACGCATATCAAGCAGTACACCGGCCTCTGGAAGATTAGGCGTGATGACGGTGGCTAAAGGAAGCATGGCTTCGCGCATAGCGGCTGTTGCGGCCTTTTCTAGTAAATGATCGCCGCTTTTAGCGACCATAACCGGATCGACAACAAGATGAGGCGGTTGCCAACGGCTGAGGCAATCTACTACCGTGGTGATAACGGCCTCTTGGCCTAGCATGCCAATTTTGACCGCATCAATTCGTACGTCCTCAAACAGCACATCGATTTGTTGCTTGATAAAACTTAGGTCAATGGGATAAATGCCCTTAACCCCTTGTGTGTTTTGTGCGGTGAGTGCGGTAACGACACCTGTGCCATAGGCACCAACGGCGCTCATGGCTTTGATGTCAGCTAACACGCCAGCCCCGCCAGAGGGGTCAACCCCGGCAATGGATAAAGTATTAGGGATAATCGTAGACATGTTAACGAGAGTGAATTAAACCTTCGGTAGGAGAGCTTGGATCGGCATCATAGTATTTACGTGGGATGCGACCTGCCAAATACGCTTGACGGCCAGCCAGTACACCGTGTTTCATGGCCGCTGCCATTAAGATCGGATCTTTAGCCCCTGCAATGGCGGTATTCATAAGGATGCCATCGCAACCCAATTCCATAGCGACGGTAGCATCGGATGCGGTACCCACCCCTGCGTCCACTAAAACAGGCACAGAAGATTGATCAATAATTAAACGTAAATTCCACGGGTTGATAATGCCCATGCCTGAACCAATTAACGACGCTAAAGGCATAATAGCAATGCAGCCGATGTCTTCTAGCATTTTGCATTGAATCGGATCATCGGCACAGTAAACCATTACATCAAACCCTTCGTCCACCAGCACTTTTGCTGCTTTCAACGTTTCAGGCATGTTAGGAAACAAGTTGTCAGGGTCGCCGAGGACTTCCAGTTTAACTAAGTTATGACCGTCTAAGAGCTCACGCGCGAGACGTAATGTACGAACGGCGTCGTCGGCGGTATAGCAGCCCGCTGTATTAGGCAGTAAAGTGAACTCAGAAGGGGGGACAAAGTCGAGTAAACTGGGCTGATTGGGGTCTTGGCCAATATTAGTACGACGGATGGCGACCGTAATAATTTCAGCGCCACTGACATCAATTGCCTTGCGCGTCTCGTCAAAATCTTTGTATTTGCCTGTGCCCACGAGTAAGCGGGAGGAGTAGGTTTTACCTGCGATCACAAACGGATCGGTTGAGGTTGTGTGGCTCATAATAAAGTACGTCTGAAAAGAGAAATCGTTACAGCTATCACTGCTAGATACTAAGCATAAACGATTTAATGGATTTCAACCTGAAAATAAGCACATTTCACTGAGCATCTCACTAAAATTCAATTGCTGCATTGCGGCAAAACAGAACGAGGTGGCGCTTCAGATCGCAGCATGCAGGTGGTTCATACGGGGCGTTTTTCTACTACACTTTGTGCTCTTACTGCTCACATGAATGTGATAGGTTAAACACGCTAAAATTATCCGACACTAAGCAATCCACAAACACGATGAATTTACTAGCGGAAAAGGCCATAGAATGAGTACGGCGTCATCCAACGCAGCCACGCTGCGCAGAAAAACATTGGGGAATTTTTTACGTGAAGCGCGCGCTCATGTTCAACCCCAAGATTGGGGGTTACCAACGGGAACGCGTCGTCGTACCCCCGGGCTGCGCCGCGAAGAGGTCGCTCAGTTATGCGCAATTAGTGTGACGTGGTATACCTGGATTGAACAAGGGCGTGATGTATCCATTTCCTCGACCGTTTGCGCTCGTTTAGCCAAAACCCTCAAGCTATCGCGGGCTGAGCGTCATTATTTGTTCGAGCTCGCTGAGTGTACTGACCCCGAGGCTGGGCGCGCCGAGCTAAAGCCTTTACCGCAGGGGTTAAGTGATTGTGTAGATCATATTGTGGCACCCGCTTATATTTTAGATCGGAGCTGGAATGTCCTAGCACGGAATACGGCGTTATTAGAATTGTTCGATGGGTGGCCAGACAATAGCGAGAAACCCAATTTACTGCGCTATATCTTTACTGATCCGGCTGCACGAGACTTAGTGGTCGATTGGGAGCGACGTGCTCAACGTGTGGTCGCTGAGTTCCGCGCAGATGTGGGGGCTCATGTTGATGAGCCAGAGCTGCGTGCCGTTGTAGCCGAACTTCAAGAACAAAGTCAGGTGTTTGCTCAATGGTGGGGACGCCAGCAAGTCACCGAGCGCGAAGGAGGGGTGCGTGAATTTAATCACCCCATCCACGGGGGACGGGTCTATCAACAGTTTACATTCAGGCTAGCTGTGCGTAGTGATTGCAAACTGGTGATGTTATTACCCGTACTTTAGGTGCAATGGGGAGTCAAATTCGGCTTAGCGGAATCACCCGTGGCGCAGGTCTTTCTGCAGAGACGGCTTCGCTTTGCTCTTCGTCCTCGCCAAAACGAGGTGTGGCTGGGTCCAGCGTGAAGTCTTGGCTGTCAAAAGCGGTATCACCCGTTGGGTCTGGGGTGCCAGTAGCCCGTAAGCCACTAAAATCGAACAACTCTCGATCCATCAGGTGAGAAGGTACTACCGAGTTTAAGGCACCAAAGACATTCCAAGTACGACCGGGGAATTTTTGATCCCATTCTGCGATCATGCGGTTGGCTTCTTGGCGTTTTAAGTTTTCTTGAGATCCACATAAATTGCAGGGAATAATAGGGAACTCACGTAACTTGGCATAGGCAATTAAATCTTTTTCTGCTACGTATGCTAAGGGGCGAATCACAATATGTTGACCATTATCGGACTGCAACTTGGGTGGCATTGCTTTTAAGCGACCACCGTAAAATAAGTTGAGGAAAAAGGTCGCTAAAATGTCGTCACGATGATGACCTAAAGCAATTTTTGTCGCCCCTAGCTCTTCGGCAACCCGATACAAAATGCCGCGACGAAGACGCGAGCATAACGAACAGTATGTTTTGCCTTCGGGTATCACACGGGTCACGATCGAGTAGGTGTCTTGGGTTTCAATATGGTAGGGCACACCAATGCCTTCCAAGTAGCTAGGTAGCACGTCATCTGGAAAGCCGGGCTGTTTTTGATCAAGGTTTACCGCCACGATATCGAAATGGATCGGTGCACGGGCCTTTAGCTTAAGCAAAATATCCAATAGACCATACGAGTCTTTACCACCGGATAAGCAAACCATAACCTTGTCACCGTCTTCAATCATGTTGAAGTCAGCAATAGCGCGGCCGGTTTCCCGTAATAAGCGTTTTTCTAGTTTGTTGTTCTCGTGCTTTTGTTTGAGTTCGGCTTTAGTGGGGAAGTCGTGAGTAGGAGCCATAAGAGTTAGCGGGTAAGTTCAAGTTCAATACCGACGCCGGCGCAGTCGGAAAAGGCTTGGGGTTTACTGATGCGTAGGTGAACGCGACGAATACTAGGGAATTGCTGCAAAATGGTTTGAGCCGTATGCTCGATAAGCGTTTCTAAAAGATTGACGTGCTGATGGGTACAGCAATCAATAATGGTTTGACGCAGTTGCCTATAGTCTAAAACGCTATCAATGTCTTTGTCATTACTGGGTTGCGTCACGACCGTATCAAACTCTGCATTCACATAGATAGGCTGCGTAGCACGTAGCTCATGCTCTAGGATCCCGATGCGTGCGGCAATAACTAGCTGATCAATAAATATGCGACGCATAAAAGGGGGGGTAATCATAAAACTACAATTCCAAAATTAAAGCAGGCTGAAGTCTTGCTGTAGCCCTAAGAGGTGTTGGCCCGCGTCAACGACAATACAACTGCCCGTTAGACTAGGGGTTTGCAGAATATAGAGTACAGTACGGCAAATGTCTTCGGCGCGACTGCCATAGCCCAGTGGGGAAATTTTATGGGTGCGCTCAAAGTCTTCAGCACTTTGTAAATGGCTTGGCAGGGTTAGGCCCGGCGCAATGCCAACCACTCGTACATGTGGAGCCAACGCTTGGGCCATCATTGTTGTGGCCGCTTTCAAGGCAGCCTTGCATAAGGTGTACGAGAAAAAATCAGGATTGTAGCTCCAAAGCTTTTGATCTAACAGGTTTATTGCAACCACAGGCTCATTTTGTGGTTTTTGTGTGCCCAGTGCATTGATCAGCTCTAATGGGGCAATGAGGTTTGCCCCCAGATGCTCGTGCAGGCAAGCCGCAGAGAAATCAGCCGCATGATCGTACTCAAAGCGGGCGGCATTATTAATAAGTGCTTGGATAGGCCCCATGCGCTCGTGCACAGCCTGCATTAATGTTAAACCTGCCTGAGGTTGGTTCAGATCAGCGTTGAATAGTTCGCAGCGCACACCCAGGTCGCGCAAGGTCGCCGCCGTTTGCTCAGCATCGGTTTGCGATTGGTGATAGTGCAACGCAATATCCCATCCGTTTTCGGCCAGGCTTAATGCAATATGTTGACCCAAGCGCTTAGCGGCGCCAGTAACAAGGGCGGTTTTACGTGACGTCATGATTGGGCGATAAGTTCAAAATGATCGGCAACCGGTGCGGCTAAGGTCACTTCATATTGACGGAGTTCATCACCACGAAAAACCGTTAGCGTTACAGTATCTTGGGCTTGGTAGCGCGCAAGTAGCTGCTGGAGTTGTTGCGATGAGCGGATACGCAGACGATCGAGGGCAATTAACACGTCACCAGCAGAAAGCCCCGCCTGATGTGCTGCCCCAAACTCGTACACGGTGGCAATGCTTACTTCGGCAGCGCTGTCTTTTAATCGCACATTTAAGGTGGGGGTAGCGTCTTTAACAACGGCTTTTAGCTCAATGTTGTGCAACGCAAAGAGCTCTGCTAAAGGAGGATCCTCACGGCCTTCCGCATAGCGCGTAATGAGATCGGAGACATCCACGCCGGTTGCCTCGAAGATTAGCTCTGGCATGGCATTTTCAGCAACACCTACTGGTTTGCCTCGGTAAAAATCACGCCCATAGCGTTGCCACATTAAGCGCATAACATCATCTAGGCTGTGTTGTCGTTGACTGTGATGTTGGATATAAAGATCTAAAGCTAAGGCAACCAACGCCCCTTTGCTGTAATAGCTAACTAGCGCATTGGGCGAGTTTTCGTCTTGCTTGTAAAACCGCGTCCATGTATCAAATGAACTTTCTGCGGTGGATTGTTTCAGTCTGCCCCCGGTGCGATGTACAAGGCCAATCACATGGGCTTGGCGTTCTAAAAAAGTGTTTTGATCAATGACTCCTGAACGCCACAGCATGAGTTCATCGTAATAAGAAGTGAAGCCCTCAAAAACCCACAAAAGTCGAGTGTGATTCTCGCGTAGTAAATCGTAAGGGGCAAAAGCCGCCGGTTTGATGCGTTTCACATTCCATGTGTGAAAGTACTCGTGACTGACCAACCCTAAGAAATCTTGATAGCCTTTGGTCTTTGTATTGGTGTCGCAATGCAAGGTAGGTAAGTCGTGTCGCGCTGCCATAAGCGCCGTAGAGCTACGGTGCTCTAGACCCCCATACCCATCTGCAGTGACTAAGGTCATGAACACATAGCGGTCTGAACTATCTAGCACAGGAACTTCATGAGTGCTGGGCTCAAACAAGGCAATTTGGGTTTCACAAATTTGTTTTACGTCAGCGGCAATACGTTTTAAATCAATGTTGGGTATGAAGCCAGTAAAAACCAGTTCGTGAGTCACACCGTAGGCGTCAAAGGCAATGTAGTAGGGGGTGCCTAACTCGAAAGGATGATCAATCAGCGCATCATAGTCTGGTGCGACGTACAACCCAAACCCATGACGTTGTGCAGCTTCAGGGTGACCTTTGGCTTCGGGTAGACTGGTGTAAACCTTCCAGTCGTTTTTATTTTGAGGGGGGCTAAGATGGACAAAGCAGGGCTGCGATTCTTGACCTGCTACGCCCAAGAAAACGCTTGTACCATTAAAAAAGGCATGGCTGTCATCGACGTGGGCGCTGCGTACTGACAAATCCCACGCGTAGATCACATACTCGACCTCTAAAACCCCCGAGCAGGGCTCGCAACGCCATTCATGGTTGGCGACTTTCTGTATGTCTAGAGGACGATTTCCACAAAAAGCCTGAATGTTTTCTATTTGGCGACTAAAATCGCGTAATAAGTAACTGCCAGGAATCCAAGCCGGCAGAAAAAGAGTCTGACCTGTCGGGTTGGGATGAGGAATACGTAAACGTACATGAATGCGATGCCCGTTAAGGTCATCAAAGCGTAAGCGATAAAGAATGTGATCGTGTTCCATCATTTCATTTTACGTAAATAATTGGAGGCAATGTGAGTGAATCGTTAGTGCGAGTTGAAACTCGAGGCCGCGTAGGCGTTTTAACACTAAACCGTCCTCAGGCTTTGAATGCCCTTAGTAATGATCTGATAGCCGAATTGGCTCAGGCGGCAGCTCAGTTTGATGCTGATCCGAATATCAGTGTAATGATCATTACAGGCAATGAGAAGGCATTCGCTGCCGGAGCCGATATAGGCAAGATGGCGCAGTGGAATTTTAGCGATGTCTATAATGACGACTACTTAGGGGGGCCGTGGCAGGCGTTACGTCGCTTGCGCAAACCCGTGATAGCTGCTGTCGCTGGCTATGCACTGGGCGGAGGTTGCGAGCTAGCGATGCAATGCGACCTGATAGTGGCTGCAGAGAACGCACGCTTTGGTCAGCCTGAAATTAAATTAGGGGTCATTCCTGGATACGGAGGCACACAACGGTTAACTCGTGCCTTAGGTAAGGCAAAAGCCATGGATTTAATTTTAACAGGGCGCATGGTAAATGCTGAAGAGGCGGACGCCCTTGGTTTAGTGTCGCGCGTCGTCGCAACAGAAACCCTGATGGACGAAGCCATGCAACTGGCTGAAACCATTGCCGGCATGTCGTTGCCGTCGGTCATGATGGCCAAGGAATGTGTAAACCGTGCATTTGAGAGCAGCCTCGAAGAAGGTCTACATTTTGAGCGGCGCAATTTCCATGCGCTGTTTGGCACCGAAGATCAAAAAGAGGGCATGGCGGCTTTTGTAGAAAAGCGTCAACCTCAGTTTAAAAATAAATAAATTGAAACTCTGGCTCAAGCCCTTGATTTTAAGGCTTTTTAGTAGGGTTTGAGTCAGGAAACCTTGGTGTGTAACGCTAAATTGGTTGTTTTTTGTTATACAAAAATGAAATCAGATTTGCTTACATCAAAAAAATAAAGCTATACTTCATGGGCTTGACACCGACGGCCTGTCTTCTGGTACTCCCTATTTAGCGCGAAAAGGTGTGATTTTAAACGCTTTTTGCTAGTTTTATTAGGAACGACTAAGATATGCAGCGGGTCAACAAACCTACTCAAACTGTAAAGCAGATGCCAACAGTTGAAAGTCAAACAGATACTGAAGCCATCGTACTAACGCCAGAGCAACGTGCTCGTTTAGCAAAGCGCTCTTCATTAGGCATAGTAAAGATATTAACTGCGCAAGCATTTTTGGCTTTAGTCGTAGTGGTCATATCGTGGTGGCTGGGTGGTAACGAAGCGGCAGTATCAGCATTAGTTGGTGCTGGGGCTTATTTCTTACCAAATTCTCTATTTGCCGTGCGATTACTAATAGGGCTGATGGGCGGAGCCAATGCGACAGCTATGTCCTTTTTTTGGGGCGAAGCACTCAAATTGGGTTCAGCTATAGCCATTTTAGGTGTGGCTGCATGGCAATTTAGCGACTGGTTAGTTTGGCCCGCATTGTTGTTTGGTTTGATAGGTGTTTTAAAAGGATACGTAGTGCTGCTTGCGTTGGGCAAGCTGCCTTAATAGTTTGGCTTAGGCCTTTAACATAACAGGGTAATAACAGATGGCTGCCGCAAGTACTAATACGCCTCAGTCAGATTACATCCAACACCACCTTGTGCACTTAAATAGTACTGGTGCCAAGCAGGATGTACTCGCTAACTTCAGCATAATCAACTATGACTCCGTTTTTTGGTCGTTATTGACAGGCCTAATTGCTGTCTATGTTATGTATCGTGCTGCACGCACTGCGACGCCAGGCGTACCAGGGCGCTTCCAAACCGCTATTGAAATGCTTGTTAGCTGGGTAGACGATCAGGCTAAATCTATTGTGCTGAATGCTGAGTCGCGCAAATTCGTTGCTCCACTCGCTTTAACCGTTTTTCTTTGGGTCGTTCTGATGAACGTGCTCGACTTATTGCCTGTTGATTTACTGCCTTGGACCTTAGCAACCACTGGTCTAGGTGCCGAGCCAGGCGATCCTCTGTACTACCATCGCATTTTACCTACTGCTGATTTGAACGTACCCATGGGTATGTCCCTAGGTGTATTGCTGCTCACCTTGTACTACAGCATTAAAATTAAGAAGCCAGGTGGTTTCGTCAAAGAACTCTTTACTGCTCCCTTTTCTTTCGGTGGGATTGCAGGTGTATTGCTTTCACCCTTTAACGTACTTTTGAACCTCATTGAGTACGGAGCAAAGACCGTATCCCTAGGGATGCGACTATTCGGCAACATGTTTGCTGGTGAATTGGTTTTCATGTTGATCGCCTTATTGGGTGGTGCATGGACAGGGTTTAATGGCGCAAGCATAGGCTTGGGTATTGGCCATGTATTAGCGGGTTCTGTGTGGGCTATCTTCCACATCCTAATCGTGCTTTTACAGGCGTTTATTTTCATGATGCTGACTTTGGTTTATATCGGTCAAGCTCACGAAAGCCATTAATCAGTTTCCGGGTCTTGGTCGGTCACCGAGACTCGGGATGCAGAATTCTTCTGCTACGCCGTTTTTTTGTAATTTTGAACTCATAAGCTTTTTAACCAAGGAGTTGTCATGACCAACGTTGCTTTCGTTGCCCTTGCTTGCGGTATTATCGTCGGTCTGGGTGCGTTTGGTGCCAGTATCGGTATCGCCTTAATGGGTGGTAAGTACCTAGAAGCCTCTGCTCGTCAGCCAGAGCTAATGAACGCATTGCAAACCAAAATGTTCCTTTTAGCAGGTCTAATTGATGCGGCCTTCCTAATCGGTGTTGGTATTGCTATGTTGTTTGCGTTCGCTAACCCATTTGTTGGTTAATTGCGGCGCGGGTCCGCTGCCCCTAAGGCGGACAGGCAGTCGTGAGCGGTGCTCATAAGCGCGCCGCAAGCGGCTTGATTAGATGGTGTCAGGTAGCACAATAGTACCGGACACGAGTGGTATATAAGGGAAACGACCGTGAATTTAAACGCGACTCTCTTTTTTCAGATGATCGTGTTTTTCGTCTTAGCATGGTTTACGATGAAATTCGTATGGCCTCCTTTGACAAAAGCAATCGATGATCGTCGCCAGAAAATTGCTGATGGTCTAGCCTCTGCCGAAAAAGGCAAAGCTGACCTAGCACAAGCTCAGGCACGTATTAGTCTGATGGAAGCATCCGCAAAGTCTGATAACCATTCGCGCTTGGTCGAAGCTGAAAAGCAAGCTGCTGCGCTAATCGAACAGGCTCGCCATGAGGCAGAAGCGGAAAAAGCGCGCATTATTGCGCAAGCTCAACTCGATGCCGCACAAGAAGTGCAACGCTTACGTGATACATTGCGTAGCGAAGTGGCGGTATTGGCAGTTAAAGGCGCTGAGCAGATCCTGCAACGCGAAGTTGACTCCAAAGCGCATGCCCAGCTGCTTGAGCAGCTAGAGGCTGAACTTTAATCTGAAGGCAGGCCATGGCTGAACTATCGACTATTGCCAGACCTTACGCTGAGGCTCTCTTTGCGTCCGTGCGCACAGAGGGTACGCTGGAGCAGTGGTCGGCCCTGTTGTCCGAAATGGCTCAGGTGGCCGGTCACCCAGAGGTTAGCGAGGTCCTGACTACACCAGGTATCACTAACCAACAGCGTTACGAGCTGTTTACAGGTCTGATGAAAACCCCGCTTACAGATAAAGCGCGGAACTTTCTCGAATTACTCATAGATAATGGGCGTTTAACTGTAGTACCCAATATCTACGAAGAATTCGAGGCATTGAAACACCAACTCGAAGGCTCTGAGTTGGCGCAAATTACAAGCGCCTTTGAATTAAGCCCCGAGCAACTTAACAAACTTGTTAGTGCTCTAGAAAAGAAGTTTGGCTTGAAACTTATACCCGAGGTGACCGTGGACGCTGCTCTGATCGGTGGTGTACGCGTAATGGTTGGTGACCAAGTACTTGACACTTCCGTGCAGGCCCAGCTGGCCCGCATGCGCGACACACTGGCAGCTTGATCGCCGGCCAGAATACAGGATTCCAGGAGTCTGAACATGCAACTTAACCCGTCTGAGATCAGCGAACTGCTAAAAAGCCGAATTGAAGGCTTAAGCGTGTCCACAGACGTTCGCACCCAAGGTACGGTAGTAGCCGTTACTGACGGTATTACACGCATCCACGGTCTATCCGATGTGATGCAAGGCGAAATGCTAGAGTTTCCAAATAACACTTTCGGTCTAGCTCTAAACTTAGAGCGTGATTCCGTTGGTGCGGTAATTCTAGGTGAATACACCAGCATTTCCGAAGGCGACCCCGTTAAAACAACAGGTCGCATTCTAGAAGTTCCCGTTGGCCCCGAGCTATTAGGCCGCGTGGTAGATACGCTAGGTAACCCGATTGATGGTAAAGGCCCTATCAACGCAAAAGAGACCGACGTTATTGAAAAAGTTGCCCCCGGGGTAATTGCACGTCAGTCTGTTGATGAACCTCTACAAACTGGTATCAAGGCGATTGATGCCATGGTACCTATTGGTCGTGGCCAGCGTGAGTTGATTATTGGTGACCGTCAAACTGGTAAAACAGCGGTAGCGATTGACACCATCATCAACCAGAAAGGTAAAAATGTTAAATGTATTTACGTTGCGGTGGGCCAAAAAGCCTCTACCATTAACAACGTAGTACGTAAGCTCGAAGAGCACGGTGCGCTTGAGTACACCATCGTGGTTGCCGCTGCGGCGTCTGAGTCTGCTGCGATGCAGTACTTGGCTCCTTATGCGGGTTGTACCATGGGTGAGTACTTCCGCGATCGCGGCGAAGACGCACTGATCGTTTACGATGACTTAACTAAACAAGCATGGGCTTACCGTCAGGTTTCTCTCTTGTTGCGTCGTCCTCCAGGGCGTGAAGCTTACCCCGGTGACGTGTTCTACCTACACTCCCGTCTACTCGAGCGCTCTGCTCGTGTAAACGCTGAATACGTAGAAAAATTCACCAATGGCGCAGTAAAAGGTAAAACAGGTTCACTCACTGCTTTGCCCATTATTGAAACCCAAGCGGGTGACGTGTCTGCTTTCGTTCCAACCAACGTAATTTCTATTACAGACGGTCAGATCTTCTTGGAAACAGACTTGTTCCACGCAGGTATTCGTCCTGCAATTAACGCGGGTATTTCTGTATCTCGCGTGGGTGGAGCAGCACAAACTAACATCATGAAGAAAATGTCCGGTGGTATTCGTACCGACTTGGCTCAGTACCGTGAGTTAGCTGCTTTTGCTCAGTTTGCTTCTGACTTAGACGAGGCAACTCGTCGTCAGCTAGAACGTGGTCGTCGTGTTGTAGAGCTACTCAAGCAGCCTCAATACGTCACACTGCCAGTATGGGAAATGTCTGTCTCTCTCTTTGCCATCAATAATGGCTACTTTGATGACCTCGAAGTCGAGCAGATTTTGTCATTTGAAAAAGCGCTTAAAGACTTCTTGCGCAGTCAGAAGGCTGATTTGGTACAACGTATTACCGAAGCCAACAAGCTCGGTAAAGAAGACGAAGCCGAATTAGTTGCTGCTATCGAAGACTTTAAAAAGAACGGCGCATTCTAACTCATAGGCACATTGAATGAGCCTGCTTAGTCAGGCTCAACAATGCCTTTACAGGAAAGTGTGATGGCCGGAATTAAGGAAATTCGTACAAAGATCAAGAGCGTACAAAATACGAGCAAGATCACCAAAGCCATGGAGATGGTGGCGGCATCCAAAATGCGTAAAGCGCAGGAACGGATGCGTGCTGGCCGCCCCTACGCAGAAAAAGTGCGCGAAATTGCTGCACATTTGATGCAGGCTAATCCTGACTACTCTCATCCTTACATGGTTGAAGCCAAAGAGCTTAAAAACGTGGGTGTGATTGTAGTTACCACCGATAAAGGCTTGTGTGGTGGATTGAACACCAACATTTTACGTTTGGTTTTAAGCCGCTTACGCGACTTTGCTGATCAAAATGTTCAGGTACAGACCACAGCTTTCGGTAGCAAAGGTGCATCGACGCTAGCACGTATTGGTGCGAACTTGGTTTCACAAGAGGTGCAGTTGGGTGACGAACCAGATCTAAACCGTCTGATCGGCTCAATTAAAGTGCAGCTTGATGATTACATGGATGGCAAAATTGATGCCGTTTACCTAGCAACTAGCTTGTTTGTAAACACCATGAAACAAGAGCCCACTTTTATTCGTCTCTTACCGCTGCCTAGCGATCTTAATGATCCTTTTCAGTCCAAAGAAGACGACGCCCTCAATACCGCAAAAAAAGCTAATAAGTCCGAATACGGCTGGGATTACATCTACGAGCCCAATCCTAAGGCTGTAATTGATGATCTATTACAGCGTTACGTAGAAGGCTTAATTTACCAAGCTGTGGCCGAAAATATGGCCTCGGAACAATCAGCGCGTATGGTTGCGATGAAATCCGCATCCGATAACGCGGCAAAAGTGATTGATGAGTTGCAATTGGTCTACAACAAAACTCGTCAAGCTGCTATTACTAAAGAAATTTCTGAAATCGTGGGGGGAGCCGCTGCGGTTTAATTATCGCTAGGCTTACCGTATACGTTATTAAGCAAGGACTAAACATGAGCAACGGTACCATCGTTCAGTGCATCGGCGCCGTGGTGGATATTCAGTTCCCCCGCGACAGCATTCCAAAAGTTTATGATGCACTTAAGTTAGTTGATGCAGATTCTAAATTTGCAGAGCACGACTTAACATTTGAAGTGCAACAGCAATTAGGCGACGGCATTGTCCGCACAATTGCTATGGGTTCCAGCGATGGCTTACGCCGTGGTATGGACGTATCCAACACAGGTGCTCCTATTTCCGTGCCTGTAGGTACAGGCACTTTAGGTCGCATCATGGACGTTTTAGGCCGCCCTATTGATGAGGTTGGCCCGATCGAGTCAGACGAGACTCGCTCTATTCACCAAGAAGCCCCTAAATTTGACGAGCTGTCTCCTTCTGTTGAGTTACTCGAAACCGGTATTAAAGTGATTGACTTGGTTTGCCCCTTTGCTAAAGGTGGTAAGGTAGGTCTGTTCGGTGGTGCGGGTGTGGGTAAAACAGTTAACATGCTCGAACTCATCAACAACATTGCGAAACAGCACAGTGGTTTATCTGTGTTTGCTGGTGTGGGTGAGCGTACTCGTGAGGGTAACGACTTCTACCACGAGATGGCTGAAGCCGGTGTGATTCAACTCGACAACCTGAAAGAGTCCAAAGTATCTATGGTGTTCGGTCAGATGAACGAGCCACCTGGAAACCGTCTGCGTGTTGCGCTTTCTGGCCTAACCATGGCTGAGAAATTCCGTGACGAAGGCCGTGATGTTCTATTTTTCGTTGATAACATCTATCGTTACACCTTGGCCGGTACTGAGGTTTCCGCGCTACTAGGTCGTATGCCTTCTGCTGTGGGTTATCAGCCTACATTGGCCGAGGAAATGGGTAAGCTCCAAGAGCGTATTACTTCGACCAAGACCGGTTCTATTACCTCTATCCAAGCCGTTTACGTACCAGCGGATGACTTGACTGACCCATCCCCAGCAACGACTTTCTTGCACTTAGACTCGACTGTTGTATTGTCTCGTGATATTGCCGCTTTGGGTATTTATCCTGCTGTGGATCCGCTAGATTCCACCAGTCGTCAGCTTGATCCCCAAATCGTGGGTGAAGAGCACTATGCTATTGCACGCGGCGTACAGCAGACATTGCAGCGCTATAAAGAGCTACGCGATATTATTGCTATTTTGGGTATGGACGAGTTGTCTCCCGAAGACAAACTTATTGTGGCCCGTGCACGTAAGATCCAACGCTTCTTGTCACAGCCTTTCCACGTTGCTGAGGTCTTTACTGGAGCACCAGGTAAGTTTGTGTCCTTAGCTGAAACCTTACGTGGCTTCAAGATGATTGTCGACGGCGAGTGCGATGCATTGCCTGAGCAAGCCTTCTACATGGTAGGTGGTATTGACGAAGCCATCGAGAAAGCCAAAACCCTATAATAAGGATTGATCATGGGTACGCTTCAAGTTGACGTAGTCAGCGCAGAAAAATCATTATTCTCCGGTGAAGCCAAATTTGTGGTGTTACCCGGAGAAACCGGTGAGCTAGGTATTCTACCCGGCCACACGCCTTTGATTTCTCGCGTTCGTCCGGGTACCATGAAAATCGAACTTACCGACGGCACGGAAGAGGTAATCTTCATTGCTGGCGGTATTCTCGAGGTTCAACCCGGTATGGTTTCGGTCTTATCAGATACAGCGATTCGTGCCGAGGATTTGGATGAGGAAAAAGCACTTGCTGCTCGTCAGCAAGCTGAAGAAACCTTAAGCAAAACCAAAGACAAAGCCGATATCGCCGTAGTCGAAGCTGAACTTGCTATGTTAGCAGCTCAAGCTCTAGCTGCTCGCAAATTCCGCAAAGCACCTCGTCACTAAGTCGAGTTGCATTTGCTTAAATAGGCGCCTTTAGGCGCCTATTTTGTGAATGCTAACTACAGGTTTAACACTACGTATTACTACGCTCCCACAATAACGAGTTTTTGCGCTTATTACGAATGGTGACTCCACCTAGGGCTTTTTATGATGAAAGCACTTTGTTATTTACAGGGGATCACCATGAAACCTATTACGCAGTGCGTCTTATTATTGGATCAGGCCAGTGCTTGGGCTCAAACGTATGCAGGGGCTTACAAACAATTGCGTGTGCAGCCGCTTAGTTTCGAGTCATTATTACAGGGCGATACTCCTGAACAGGGGTTGCGGCATTTAGCCACCAATCTGTTGTACTACGATCTTGCCATTGTCGTAGTCAGCCCTAGCAATGTGGCTTGGGTGCGTAGTCAGCTTTATTATGCTCGTCCCTACTTGCGTACGCCTGTACTCGCCCTAGTGAAAGATTTGCAACCAATTGCCATTCAAGATGTCTTAGATGTGGGGGCAGTCGATTTCATTATGGATTACCGCTTCATTTCCGAGTTTTCTATTCGTGTTAAGATTTTGCAGCAACGTTTGCATAAACGAGTAAGCCGCATTGAATCCGCTCCAGAGGAAACTCTCTCCCTCCATGCCGAAGCCCACGAGCCTAGCTCGCTCGAGGCCTATACGGCTGCATTAGCTACTCGGTACGCTGTCCATTGTCAGCCTTTCCAACAAGCTAAAAACACAGTGATACAGCGCTTTGAAAAGGCCTATATACGCGCCATTTTGGTGCGCAATCAAGGCAACATCACACGAGCAGCGCGCAGCGCACAAAAACATAGACGCTCCTTTTGGGAGCTCATGCGAAAACATAACATTGATGCTGAAATTTATCGGGTGTCTGCCTGCCCAGAACAGCTATCAATTCGTTAAAATAAGCAGGCATTGATTTATTAGGAATTGCCGTGTCATTACCCCAACTGAAAAACGATATTTTGTTGCGCTCTTTGTTGCGCGAGCCTGTGCCTTACACCCCTGTCTGGCTAATGCGTCAAGCCGGTCGCTATCTGCCTGAATACCGTGCAACACGCGCCGAAGCCGGTTCTTTTATGGGGCTAGCACAAAACAAGGAATACGCATGCGAGGTCACACTGCAGCCTTTACGTCGTTTTGATTTAGATGCGGCGATTCTGTTTTCTGACATTTTAACGGTGCCGCATGCCATGGGCTTAGGTCTAGATTTTGTGCATGGCGAGGGCCCTCAGTTCGCGCATCCCATTAAAGACGAGGATGACGTAAAGCGTTTAGCTGTACCGGATATGGCTAAACTGCAGTATGTCTTTGATGCTGTCAATTTAATCCGTCGCGAATTAGACGGTAAAGTCCCCCTCATTGGGTTTGCTGGTAGCCCCTGGACTATTGCCTGCTATATGGTAGAGGGCCGTGGTTCAGCTGATTACCGCAAAATCAAAGGCATGATGTATGGTCGCCCTGATCTAGTTCACCAAATTCTCGAGATCAACGCGCAAACCACCATCCAATACCTTAACGAGCAAATTCGAGCTGGCGCCCAAGCCGCCATGATTTTTGATAGTTGGGGTGGTGTTATGGCCGATACTTTGTTCCAAGAGTTCTCGTTGGCCTACACCAAAAAAGTGGTGGATGGTCTTATTCGTGATAACGATGGCCGTCGTGTGCCAGTTATTGTTTTCACCAAAGGCGGTGGTCAGTGGCTCGAGGACATCGTTCAGTGCGGTGCAGATGCCGTAGGGGTAGACTGGACAGTTAACCTAACACGTGCACGTCAACGTTTACAGGATCAGGTTGCTTTCCAAGGCAACATGGATCCAATGGTTATGTTTGGTGGTGCCGAAGCCGTAACCAAAGAGGTTCGGCGTGTGATTGATGATTTTGGTGTGGTGGGCAAAGGGGGGCATGTCTTTAACTTTGGCCACGGCATTTCTCAGTTTACCGATCCTGAGATGGTGAAAGTATTAGTGGACGAAGTCCACAGCTACAGCGCAAAAATGCATCAAGCTTAATCCTAAAAGCGGCTTCGGCCGCTTTTCTATCTCTTGCTCCTTCTAGCTCAAGGAACCTCTAAAAATGGGCCTGCTTCAAAAATCGACGGCTATTGCACTGTTAGGCTTATTGGCATGCTCTGTCCATGCTCAGGCGCTGGAAAAGGTTGACGCAAGCTCGTGGACCTATACTTTCAGCCCTTATGCATGGGCTGCCGGTTTGTCCGGTGACGCCGCTGCCTTGGGTATTCCTAAAACCCATGTAAAGTCTAATTTTAGCTCGTTGCGTAAAGACCTAGACTTTGCCGCCATGGCTTTATTCACTGCACGCAAACATCGATTCGGTTTTTTCGCTGATCTTACCTATATCAAGGCCTCAGCAGGAACTACATTTAGTGCGACCAGTCCCCTCCAAGACATCAACGTAGGGGCTACGGCCTTGGCAGCCATGCTTGGGGCGGGTTATGCCGTCTGGGATCACAAAAAAGGCCATGTGGATGTGATCGGCGCATTGCGTTATTGGGATGTCGATGTCAGTGCCACATTACGCGCCAAAAATACGAAGGCCATCCATCGTCATGATGGCGGCAAATGGGTTGATGCCTTAACAGGGCTTCGTGCTGTGTACTATCTGACAGATAACACCTATGCAACGGGTTGGGCTTTAGCTGGAAAAGGTGGGGCAGAATTCAGTTGGGACATCGCAGCAGGGGTAGGATACAAAATAAACACTGGGCTTTCTGCACAGTTAGGCTACAGAGCCCTAGGCGTAAACTATAGCCAAGACCATTTCCACTATAAAATGGTCCACAAAGGGCCAGTCTTGGGGCTAACATGGCGCTTTTAATATGACAGCGCGTTATTGGCTTCGTGTCGCACTAGACGTACCACTGCCTGATCTATTCGATTATTACCATACCGAACCGGTGGCGGTGGGGTTACGCGTTTTAGTTCGATTTGGGCGTAGGCAGCTCGTTGGAATGGTAATAGAAACCCCTCAGCAGCCTAGCTTTGACGCAGATCGCGTCAAAAATATCGAGCAGGTACTTGCCGATTTACCTCCGATGCCAGCGTCTTGGCTGGCTATGGCGCAATTTGCAGCGCGTTACTATCAACGCCCTCTGGGCGAAGTGGTCTTGCCGGTATTGCCTGCACCATTGCGGCGGCCAGCGGCATACACAGGAAAAAATGCTGCAGGTGGGCCGGTGGCACGCTTGCTGGCGCGTCAAAAGAAAAAAATTACCTCAGCCAAAAAGGTCACACCGCAACCGGCACCCGAACTGAACACCGAGCAACAGGTGGTGGTAGACCGCGTTACACAGTCTCAACACCCTGCGCGTTTTTTGTTGTATGGGGTCACAGGAAGCGGCAAGACGGAAACTTATTTGCGTTTAGCTCTTAATGTATTGGCCCAAGGCAAGCAAGTGCTTTTCATGGTGCCGGAAATTAATCTAACGCCCCAGTTTGAAAAGACGTTACGGCAGCGCTTAGTCGATGTGGACGGGGTGTCCTACCCCATTGCTGTAATGCATAGTGGGTTAGCAGACGGTAAACGCTTAGCCTCGTGGCTAGCCGCCAGTCGGGGCGACGCGCGTGTATTACTTGGCACACGCATGGCAGTATTTTGCCCCTTACCCGATTTAGGTTTAATTATTGTCGACGAGGAGCACGATGCTTCGTATAAACAGCAAGATGGCTTACGGTATTCGGCACGAGACTTAGCGGTATGGCGAGCCCAGCAGTTAGGAATCCATGTCATTTTAGGCTCGGCTACGCCTTCTTTTGAAAGCTGGCGTCACGCGGAACAAGGGCACTATCAGTTATTACAGCTTACCAAACGGGCCACAGCAGTGGCTTTACCTAGCGTGCGGCTGATTGATACGCGTCGAGCGCAACTAGACCAAGGCTGGTCGCCCCAGTTACTCGATGCGTTGCAGCATACCTTAGACCAAGGGCAACAATCCTTAATTTTTTTAAATCGTCGTGGCTATGCTCCCGTCTTGCACTGTGGATCCTGTGGGTGGTTAAGCCAATGTCCTCATTGCTCGGCTTATGCGGTACTGCATAAAGGGTACAAGCATTATATGCAGTGTCACCATTGCGGTACCCAGCAGCCTGTGGTCAGGCATTGTCCTGATTGCGGGCAAGTGGACTTAAAACCAGTCGGGCAGGGCACACAGCGTATCGAGGAGTTTTTATCAAACCGCTTTCCCAATGCACGAATCGTGCGTATTGATGCCGATGCCACCCGACGTAAAGGTAGTGCAGAGCGCTTGTTTGCTCAGGTTCACGCTGGCGAAGTCGATATTATCATTGGCACCCAAATGGTTTCTAAGGGGCATGATTTCAGTCAATTGGCATTAGTGGGCATACTAAATGCCGATACCATGCTGTTTGCCCAAGACTTTAGAGCCCCAGAGCGCTTATTTGCGCAGTTAATGCAGGTTGCTGGGCGCGCTGGGCGCCACCACGAGGGCGCAGAGGTCTTAGTGCAAACGGACTACCCCGACCAGGCCGTTTACCAAGCCCTTATCAAACATGACTATGCACTCTTTGCCCACCACGAGCTACAACAACGTCAGGCTGTAGGCTTGCCGCCCTATGTGCACTTAGCGCTAATTACGGCAGAGGCCAAAACGCTGGATCAGGCTCTGGGCTTTTTAAAACATGCCAAACAATGGGCACAACACCCCGACATGCCTGGGGCAGAGCACGTCTTTTTATACGATGCGGTGCCGTTGCGTATTGTTAGGGTCGCCAACATCGAGCGTGCTCAATTACTTATAGAAAGCCAAAAGCGATCCGCTTTGCAGGCGTTTTTATGGGCATGGGGGGCGCAGCTTGATGAGTTAGCCAAGCATTTTCGATGTAAATTTACACTAGAAGTGGATCCCCAGGAAATATAAATGAGTGCTGCTTTAGGATTAAACCCGGCTCAGGCAGAGGCGGTGCGATATTTAGATGGTCCTGCTTTGGTCTTGGCTGGGGCAGGGAGTGGTAAAACCCGTGTTATTACCCAAAAAATTGCTTATTTAATTGGCGAGTGTGGTTATAGTGCTAGGCAAATCACGGCATTAACGTTTACTAATAAAGCCGCCCGCGAGATGGCCGAACGTGTGCAGGGTCTCATAGAGCGTCGCTTAACTCGGGGCTTAACGATTAGCACTTTCCATTCCTTGGGCTTAAAAATTTTACGCGAAGAAGCTGTGCATGCCGGATTAAAGCCGCGCTTTTCTATTATGGATGCCAACGATACCTTAGGCATTATTCAGGAAATTTTAGCTACCACCGATAAAGCTCGTTTGCGTGCGGTACAACAGGATATTTCGTTATGGAAAAACGCATTGCTGGGGCCTAATGCGGCGGCTCAAGCAGTGCAAACACCGAGTCAGGCCGAGTCGGCAAAGGTATATCGTAGTTATGAAGAGACGCTACGCGCTTATCAAGCCGTCGATTTTGATGATTTAATTCGTTTGCCTACAGAATTACTCGAACAAAACCTCGAGGTTCGCCAGCGCTGGCAGAAAAAAGTCCACTATTTATTAGTGGATGAATACCAAGACACCAATACGTGCCAGTACCGCTTAGTCCAAGCTTTGGTTGGGGAGCGTGCCATGTTCACGGCGGTGGGTGATGATGATCAAGCTATTTATGCCTGGCGTGGTGCCACCGTAGAAAACCTAGAACAGCTTACCGTGGATTACCCGCAGTTAAAGCTGATTAAGCTTGAGCAAAACTACCGCTCTTCACAACGTATTCTCGAAGCCGCCAACAATGTCATTGGCCATAATCCTATCGTTTTTGGCAAAAAGTTGTGGTCGGAATTAGGTTTGGGTGAGTCTATACAGATCAAAGATTGTGACGACGAGCAGTCGGAGGCGCAGTGGGTAGGCATTAGCCTTTCGGCCGAACAGTTTGAGCGCAAAGCAAAGTGGGGGGACTTCGCCGTGCTCTACCGCAGCAATCAACAGGCACGTTTAATCGAGCAGCAGCTTCGTGAACTACGCATTCCCTATGTCATGAGCGGAGGCCAAAGTTTTTTTGATAAAGCAGAAATCCGAGATGTGTTGGCTTATATTCGTTTAATTGCCAACCATGATGACGATCCAGCTTTCATCCGCGCTGCTACCACACCTCGGCGCGGCATAGGCCAAACTACTTTGACTCAGCTGGGCGCTATTGCGGTCGCTCATCAGGTCTCGATGTTCGAGGCTATTGATGTTGCTGCTTTAACCGAACAGTTGCCCGAGCGGCAGTACAAACCATTGCAAGTGTTCCGCGAGTTTATTTTGCGCTTGACCCATAAAGCCGAGCAAACCGGACGCGAGGGCGCTGCAGTGGTGGACGAACTCTTATCAGCCATTAACTACGAAGGGTATTTGTACGATGTGTTTGATGATAAACCGGCTCTAGCACGCTGGCATAACGTACTCGAGTTAGTCGACTGGTTAAAAGGTAAAGCGGAGTCAGATGACATGAGCTTATTAGACTTATCGCAACACGTGGCACTGATCACCATGCTGGAACGCAATGAGCAAGACGATGAGGTCGATGCCGTGCATTTATCTACGCTGCATGCGGCTAAAGGTCTTGAGTATAAGCATGTGTTTTTGATTGGGGTGGAAGAAGGCTTGCTGCCTCATTTAGGGCGCGACGATGAAGATATTCCTGTCGGCCAAGAAGAACTCGTGCTGACACAACGTATCCAAGAAGAACGGCGTTTAATGTATGTAGGGATTACGCGAGCACAACGCAGTTTGCGTATCAGTTGGTGTAAAAGGCGACGTCGCGCTAAAGAATACACCGTCAGAGAAAAATCACGCTTTATTCCAGAGATGGGCTTAGCTGAAACGGCCATTGTTGAAGAGGCGCAGGCGCATATGACACCCAAGCAGCGTTTAACACTATTAAAAGAATTGCTGAAATAGAAAAAATAAAAGCACCACAGTAATAAGTGGTGCTTTGCGCTTGGTATCCAGAATACCGTTGCATAACGGTAGTCTTACTTAAGAACGAGATAGTCCCAAGTGTGGCTAGCCGGTAAAGGCTGTAGCTCTTTAGTAAAACAAACGAGAATGAATACGAGCATCTTCCATACGTGCTTCGTAGACCGCCTCGGATAAAGCAATCATTTTATTGCCAAAAGCTTTAGCAACTTTTTTGATCGTGCCACCAATGGTTGTCACTACATCTTTTAAGGATACAGCTTCGCCATTGCTTAGAGTTTGATCCATGATTGAACGCTCAATCGAATCGCTCCAGCGTGTGTCTTGTAAATTAGCATTTAGCGTTGCCATGTGTAAATCCTCAGTTAGAAAGTCATTTAGAAACTGACAGTACGCATATTATAGGGTTTTCCCTAGGGTTCAGTCAAGGGTAAACCCTAGTCTGTTGGTAAACAGCACAAAAGCCGAAGCCAAAATACGCTATTTTAGTAAAGGTATGTGTTAACAATGAGGAAAGGTGATGAGTCAAATTATAAAAAAATGGCGCCAAGGCTACGGACCCATTCAGCACAGTAAGGAAACAAGCCAAGCTATTCATCAAATGGGGCAACGCCTCGTCGAATTAGGCTTGCAGCCTAACATCACGACGTTTTATGAAAAAATGATTGCCTTAGATCGGTTAACGGCTGCGGCAATGTGGCTAGTGGTGCATATGACCTATGCGAATCGTGTGCGCATGGATGGTCAACCTTTAGAGGCTGAGGACTTTAAAATTCAACCTGAAGGCCATACCGGAGGCGCTCTAAATATGGTGCCTGCTTATGCTGCCTACATGAGCTTGAATGCTTTAACGGGCGAAACCAGGGCATGGCTGATGGGTCAGGGGCATAGCGTCGCAGCCATTGACGCCATCAATGTCTTGTTAGGCAATATGCATCCCGAGCAACAAGAGGCTTACGGGCAGGGGGAGGCCGGTTTAACCCAATTAGTCCAAGATTTTTATGGTTATGCTCAGGCGGCCGATGGCTCTGCGGCGGCCCCATTAGGCAGTCATGTGAACCCGCATACAGCCGGCGGCTTAATTGAAGGCGGTTATCTAGGCTTTGCCGAGTTGCAATATGTGCATATGCCTTTACCAGGTGAAAAGCTCGTTACCTTTTTGTCCGATGGGGCTGCCGAAGAACAGCGCGGCAGCGATTGGATTCCACGATGGTGGCGTGCGCATGACACGGGAATGCCCTTGCCCATCATGATCGCCAATGGGCGGCGGATTGAGCAGCGTACTCAATTAGGTACCTTAGAAGGCTTAAGTGGTTTTATGGAGCACTTAAAAGGGTGCGGTTTTGACCCCATCGCTTTTGATGGACGCGATCCAGCCATGTTTGTGTATGTGATATGGGAAATGGAGCAACGTTTGGCGCAACGCGCTCAGGCAGTTCAAGCAGGGCAATTGCATTATCCCGTAAAAATTCCCTATGGTATTGCTCATACTACTAAGGGTTTTGGTTTTTATGGTGCAGATGAGAACCGTGCGCATAATTTACCTTTACCGGCAAATCCCCACGTGGATCAACACGCGCGCGACTTATTTACGACCTACACCAAACCATTGTGGGTCGAGCCGCAAGAGCTCGCTGAAAGTGTGCAGGCATTACAAACGCATCACCAACAAAATCGAGTCCTCGAGCGTGATAATGCGCTAGCAACCCGCCGCCCTGCACTCCCTGTTTTGCCTGAGCTGTCCTACGAGCCAGTAGGCACCACACTAAGCCCCATGACGGCTATGGATCGTTTCTTTGTTGAGCTCGTACGTTTGAATCCCAGCCTAAGGGCTCGGGTTGGTAACCCCGATGAGCTCGCCAGCAACCGTCTTACAGCGGTACTACAGCACTTAAAGCATCGAGTTTCTGACCCTGAAAGTGAAAGTGAATCCGTTACAGGGGCCATCATTACTGCGTTAAACGAAGAGGCAGTAGTGTCTGCATGCATAGGAAACCAAGCGGGGCTTAATTTGGTCGCCAGTTATGAAGCTTTTTGCGTCAAGATGCTGGGGGCGCTGCGTCAGCGAATCATTTTCGCACGTCAGCAAAAAGAAGTAGGGCGCCCGGCGCAGTGGCTAAGCTGGCCGGTGATAGCGACCTCGCATACGTGGGAAAATGGAAAAAATCAGCAATCTCATCAGGACACCACCTTTGCCGAGGCCTTGCTCGGGGAAATGAGTGATGTGTCTAAAGTGGTTTTTCCAGCCGACTACAACAGCGTGTTAGCGCTTTTACCGGGCATTTACCAGTCACGTGGGCAAATTGTGTGTATGGTGGTGCCTAAGCGTGATCACCGAACCCGTTTTACTGCCACACAAGCTGCGCAGCTTGCCGAAGAGGGGGCAATCGTGGTGGCTGAACACGCTGGAACTCATCCTGTTTTATTGATTGCGAATGGCAGTTATCAGTTGACTCAACTAGAGCTAGCAGCCCAACGCTTACATCAACAAGGAGTAGGGTATCGACTGGTCTATTTGCAAGAGCCTGGGCGTCTGCGTCAAGCTCGTGATGAGTACGAAGCCGCTGCTTTACTCAGCCCAACGCGCCGCGATGCTTTGTTTCCCAGCTCATATGCCTTTAGCGTGGCATTAACTCATATCCGGCCCGAGGTATTCAGGGGCCATTTGCCCATGTTATTTCCTCACATGCAAACTCAACAGGTGTTGGGTTATAAAAACAGGGGCGGCACATTAGATGATTTTGGTATGTTATTTGCTAATCAATGCACCTGGGCGCATGCGGTTGCAGCGTATGCACAATTAGCGCAGACAGATTTAACCCAGTTTTTAACCACCGAAGAACAGGACGCCGTAGCCGGTAAAGGCGACCCGAATGTATTACGCACACCTTAAAAGGCAAAGGTGTTCAACCCACTGTACAAAAAGTGCAGTGGGTTTTTTAAAGGCTAAACATATTACAATTTTTTGATATTATTCTTTTAATTCGTATCGTTTAAGTTTTAATACCAGAGGAGACAGTATGTCTGGGATACAAAAAATCGGCATCATTGGTGCCGGAGCAATGGGGCAAGGGATTGCGCAAATTGCCGCTCAGGCCAATTTGCACGTCTTTTTATTTGATGTAAGTGCTGCTGCAATCAGTAAAGCACAGGCTCAGTTAACGAGCATTTGGGAGCGCCAAGTCGAACGCGGACGCATGAGCGTCGAGCAAGTTAAAGCCGCTCAAGCTCAGATTACCCCGTGTGCTGCGTTAGAAGAGTTAGCCGATGTGGATTTAGTAGTCGAGGCGATTGTGGAAAACCTCGAGGTAAAACAAGACGTCTTTAAGCGACTCGAAGCCGTGGTGAGTGCCTCATGTATTCTAGCGTCCAACACCTCGTCTTTATCCATTACCGCTATTGCTCAGGCGTGTGAGCACCCCGAGCGTGTAGCAGGATTCCACTTTTTTAACCCTGTACCCTTAATGAAAGTGGTAGAGGTGATTGAAGGCCTGCGTACTAAACCTGAGGTATGTCAGGCTTTGGTTGAGGTAGCGCAACGCATGGGTCATGCGCCAGTACGCGCTAAAGATATGCCCGGTTTTATCGTGAATCATGCCGGGCGTCCAATGAATATAGAAGGCCTGAAAATTGCTCAGGAGCAAGTCACAGACTTTGCCACGGTTGACGCTATTATGCGCGAACAGGCCGGCTTTAGAATGGGCCCCTTTGAGCTGTTAGATTTAACGGCGTTAGATGTCTCGCATCCTGTTATGGAATCCATTTACCACCAGTTTTACGAGGAGCCGCGGTTTAGACCTTCTCCGATTACTGCAGTGCGCTATGCCGGAGGCATGTATGGGCGTAAAACTGGCCAAGGCTTTTATACCTATGTGGATGGCAAAAAACAGTTGCCCGAGCCCATGCCGATTCCTCCGTTAAATGACGAGATTAAGGTGTGGGTACTGCCGCATCATGAAGTGGGTTACGAGCGTGCTACCGAATTATTAGAACGTCTAGGAATCGTCATCGATGAAAGTGATTTAGCGCCAGAAGACGCGTTGATTTTAATTACCCCTTATGGCGAGGACGTAGCCACGGTAGTGGCTAATTTTGGCTTAGATGCTCAGCGTACAATTGCTTTAGATACAGCGTTTGGTTTAGAGGCGGGACAGCGGCGGGTCTTAATGCGTTCGCTTTTAACGGCGGAAGAATGGTGCCATAAGGCGCTTGCATTATTTAGCCATGACCAAACTCCAGTCAGTTTGATTGAGGACTCGGCCGGTTTTGTAGCGCAGCGCTTAGTGGCATCTATAGTGAATGGGGCCTGTGATATTGCGCAACAAGGCATTGCGACCCCAGCCGATATTGATACCGCTGTGTCTTTGGGCTTAGGTTACCCACATGGGGGGCCATTGTCCTTGGGTGATGCAGTAGGAGCCGACCTAGTGTTAGAAATACTGCAGTCGATGCAGCATGTGACAGGAGATATGCGCTATAGACCAAGCCTATGGCTGCAACGACGTGTACAGTTAACGACCTCGTTGCGTACCACACGCTAAGTAAGAAGTAGACTTTATTGAAAACAAAAAACCGAATGGCATCTACCATTCGGTTTTTTGTTGGGGTGGAGCTGATTTAGCGAGCGTCTTCGATCATGTACAAAATAGCATCGCGTAAATCGTCGTCAGAGGCATTCATTGCGGTCCCACGAGGAGGCATGGCGCCCTTGCCGGCAATAGCAATTTGCAGCATGGTGTCTAGGCCTGTCTCAATATAAGGGGCCCAGCTGGCTTTATCACCAAATTTAGGAGCACCGGCTACGCCAGAGCCATGACAAGCAAAACAGGCGGCGTCATACAGTTTTTTACCATTAGCCAGCTGGTCGGGTGTGGCTGCAGGAACGGCGCCACCAGCCGCGGCCTGAGCGGTATCAGCGGAGGCGTCTGTGGTCGCAGCCTCTGCGGCCGGAGCATCTGTGGCTGGAGCAGCAGCGGTTTCAGTAGGAGCCTTGTCTGCGGTGGCATCTGTTTTTTCAGCCACGACATCGTCAGCCCCAGTGGGCTCGTCAAAGTTAGCCCCGGCGGCATTCGCCATATAGACCATAGCGCGCTCTACTTCGATGTCCTCGAGAGCAGGATTACCACCTTTAGCGGGCATCGCGCCTTTCCCGTTTAAAGCCACTTTGAGCATGGCCTCGTAGCCTGTTTCAATGTACGGCGCCCAAGCAGCGTTATCGCCGAATTTAGGTGCACCGGCTACACCCGCTGCGTGACACGTCGTACAGGTGGCTTCGTAGACTTCCTTGCCTGATTTTAAAGGGCGATCACCCTCGACGACGGCCAAAGCAAACTTAGCCACTGGCTGAATACGCGAAGACACGCTTTCGGTGTGATCAGAGCGTGATTTACCAGTGCGTAAGTCATTGGTGTTGATGTCAATGTAATACATGGCTGCACCAACAACGACCAAAAATAAAATAGACAACCAGAAAATACGGGCTGGATTTTTGACCTCTGCGGTATGTTTAATGGCGTTGTTGTGAGATTGTTGTTCCGTAAGGCTCATAGTCGGATCCTGCGAAATCGTACAAAGTGGGCGGGCTGACTACTGTTTAGGACGTCGCCACGAAAATAAAAGGGAGTTACTAACCCGTAATTATAGCGGACTAAGTGTACTATAGGGATAGGGTTAAGAGGGCTAAATTCAGTCTATAATAAAAATAGCTCAACAAAAACTATTATACGAGTTAAAATACTTTATTAGGCGCCCGTAGTTCAATGGATAGAATTAGAGTTTCCGAAGCTCTCGATACAGGTTCGATTCCTGTCGGGCGCGCCACAACGGCATAAATTACAGTACGTTAAAGTCAAATGAACCCGCACCAATACTAGGTTAGCGGGTTTTTTGTTGTCGGTTGATGCACGGCAATGTAAAGTGACATATACCGTCTTTAGTCGGTACTTTAGACGGTATCTCATAATTTTGATAAAAAAATACCGTCATGAAGCCAAAACTAAGCGCCGTTGCCGTCCGACAAGCCCACCAAGACGCTAAGCGGCTATTGGCTGATGGTATAGACCCGTTAGATCAAGATCAGCGACTACCGTTAATGGTATTTGCCGTACAAGAGCGTATGGGTGGTGCATCAAGAACAATCATTTATGAATGGGTTAAAAAGGGTCATTTCCCTAAGCCTATAAAATAGGAGGCCGTGCGATTGCTTGGCGCTTCAGTGATAGAGGAAGCTTAGACCCTAACCAGTTTTAAAAGGGGCTCAAAGGAGTAGAGTGCAGGTTTTCTTCCTGCAGCCTCTTCTAGTGTTATTAGAATGTTATTGTCAATCATTGTTCTTGTGAATCTAGCTGCAGTAGCTTGAGGTATCCCACTTTGAGATGTGAATTTGTTATTTCTAAATATGGGATTTGTAAAAACAAAATCTAGAGCAGTAACACTCCATTTGGATGAAAGTATATCTGCGAAGGTTTTTTTCATATCCTCATAGAGAGCACGTATATTCTCAGCTATTGATAAATTGCTAATGGCTTGGTTTTCTACTGCTTCTAAGAAAAATAAACACCACTCGTCCCAATCACCTGTTTCTGAGACTTTTCTCATTGTGTCTATATATCGGTCTTTATTTTCCTCAAAGTAGGCACTGATGTAAAAATGTGGTTCGGAAATAGTTTTTGCTTGCCAAAGCATCAGTGTGATTAACATGCGGCCGATGCGCCCATTTCCATCTTTAAAAGGGTGGAGGGCTTCAAACTCAAGATGGGAAATAGCAGCCTTGAGGAGACTTGGTGCAGAAGAGCTTTTTATATAAGCAAATAACTCATCTAATCCATCTTGAAGTTTCTCAGGACTAATAGGCACAAATAAAATTTTTTGCTTAGCTCGATCGGCTAAATAGTTTTGTTCTATTTTAAACTCCCCTGGTGATTTCCCTGCACCCCTGCCAAATGACAAGAGTCTTTGGTGTAAGGACTTAATCATTGATTGACTTATGGGGTAGCCATCTATTAATGCTTGCTGCGCCAGCTTTAAAGAGCGTTGATAGAGGATAGTTTCAATAACTTCTGATCTAACATTTTCAGTGGAGTCTGAGTCTCCATTTTGATGGTCTGCTTCATATTTTAAAATTTCATCCATCGTACTTACGGTACCCTCCATCCTTGAGGAAATAACAGCCTCTTGGTTACGTAAGGGAGCCAACAGTATTTCGCTGTTGTGCATGTTTTTTAGCATTTGGTCATATCTAGCTATTGCATCTGTAGCTCTAAGCAACATTGGCATCAATTTTTCATAGTTTAGTTGCTTAGGGGGGAAATTATCGTAATGGTAATGTACAGCTCCATCTAGGGCTAAGTTCATCATATAAATTCTTCCTTTTAGCAATAAGAGCTAAAACGGTTGTCTATCAAAATGTCATTGAAATGATAGTCAATGTGGTTTGAGGTGAATATATGATAGTCAAACCGCGTTGTCTATCAAAATCTATAAAAAGTGATAGACAACGGGTTTTGAGTCTTATAATTGAGAGACAAGTTGCGTTGCTTATCATTTCAATGACATTTTGATAGACAATAGCAACTTGAGGGGACTAGAGTGCAGATTAGCGCAGTGCTTTGATTAGTAGCTTAGGTAGTAAAAGTTAGTCTTTGGTGTGGCTGTATTGGTACAAGGTTAGTACAAGAGTTAGCGAAAATGAACCCGCACCAATACTCGGTTAGCGGGTTTTTTGTTGTCGGTTGATGCACGGTAATATCAAGCCAAAAACCACACAAGCTTGCCTAGCCTCTAGGCAAATCCAGCTTTTTCTCAAAAGCCAATACAAAGTTTTCAAAGCTTTGATTGGCTTCTTTGGCCTCGATCTGTGCTTGCTGCGTTAAGGACTCGGTGGCGGCTTGGGTAAGCGCTTGCAATGTGTCGGCTGGGATTTCTTGCTTAAGCAAGGTTGCTTTATGTACTTGGCTTTGAGCATAGGTAAAGTCGACAAAACTTAACCCGGATTCTTTAACTTGCTGCAAGAGCTGAGCCGAAGGGCATAGGCTGGCGTCTTGTACCTTTGCAAATTGTGCTTGGAGAGCATCTTGATAATGGGTATGACCCGTGCCTTTATCGAAGAGCTCTACATAAGGCTGCATGGCTAACAGTATTTCCTCAGCCCAGCTTTTTAGCTCGATATCTTGCTTGTATTGGTTTTTTAACAGCAGGCCTGGCTTGCGGCCTTCGGTAACGACCAAAGCAAAGTTGTTTTTGCTGTCTTGGCAAAACCCACCCTCGGGAAAAATCGGGCTAGGTTCTGCCGCACAGAATAATAAAAAAGCATCTAAAAAGCGTGATGAGGCTGCCGATAAGCCGATAGGGTCAAAAGGGTCAATATCAAGACAACGGACTTCGATGTATTCCACGCCATGATTAGCTAGCGCAGTAGCAGGACGTTCATCCGCTTTAGGCGTACGCTTAGGACGGATGTTTGAATAATACTCGTTTTCGATTTGTAGGATATTGGTATTGAGCTGAATCCACTCGCCGTTTCGGTGCGTACCAATGGCCGCATACGCAGGCCACGGGGTGGTAGCAGCACGGCGCATACGTAATAAAAACGTATCCAAATCGTTATAACAAAGCTGCAACTCGGCTTGAGCTTCTTTGTTTTGGTAGCCTAAGTTGCTCATGCGTAAGCTAGTTGCCCACGGTAGGTAGTAGGAATCAGGGCCGAGCTGTTCTAAGGGAAGGTCGTGTCCATGCAGAAAGTCTTTGGACACAATAGGCGATGCACCAAATAGGTACATCAGTAACCACGAAAAACGTGTGAAATTACGAATTAATGCAAGGTAGCCATTA
Source organism: Paenalcaligenes hominis (assembly GCF_011927625.1). Classification (GTDB taxonomy): domain Bacteria; phylum Pseudomonadota; class Gammaproteobacteria; order Burkholderiales; family Burkholderiaceae_B; genus Paenalcaligenes; species Paenalcaligenes hominis. The sequence goes on along the minus strand of NZ_JAATIZ010000002.1, from coordinate 371,743 downwards.
GAGCGCTGTTCTTGAAGGGTACGCCCTTCGATTTCCAACAACGACCACATCTTGTCCGGTAAGGAGTAGTTATAGTGCACGCCCGCAATACACTGCATGCGTTTACCATAGCGTTCTGCCAGACCGCGGCGATATACGTTTTTAAATAAGCCAGAGTTAGACGTACCGTACCAACCAATTTGTATATCTGATTCGGGGGGCAAGTAAGCCGGCATGGATTGATTCCACATGACCTCGTCACCAATATGTCTAGCGACAAATTGATGCACATGCAGCAAGTCAGACTGTAGGCCTTCAACCGAAGATCGGGGACTAGTAATGAGCTCGAGTAAGGCTTCAGCATAATCCGTTGTGATGTGATCGTTGCATAAAGCAGAGCCTAATGAATGCGGGTGAGGGGTGGCACTTAAAGAGGCCTGAGTATCTACACGTAAGCCTTCTTTTTCAACCCCACGACGAATGTCACTGAGTAGCGTTAAATGAGAGGCTAATTTTTTTATGTGATTCTGGCTTAATGTCATTACCTAAGTTCGCTTATAACTGGCTAAATATGCCGTTGATTGTAATGCGCATTGAGAATAAAGGGAAAGACATCTGGCAGGTACAAGGGTTATCAGTTGCAATGAAAACCCTTTTTTATATGGCGAGTAAGGGGCTGATTAAACTAGAGTTAAGAACGTCTAGAGACGACTGGCGAGGATTCGGGTAAAGCCAATAAAGAGTGAGCCAGTGCCTTAGCTATGGCTGCGGGTCGGCTAGAGACATTGAGCTTAATAAAGCAGTTGCGAATATGAAAATTAACAGTATGAGGGCTTAGTCCTAAGATGTGGCTGATTTCCTCGGAGGTTTTACCTAAAGCAACCCAGTACAAACATTCTCTTTCTTTAGGGCTTAAGGGTCTTTTTCTCATCTTATTGCATCCTTAAATCTAAAAATCGTAAAAATGTATCTAAAGTTTTCTCATAGTGTCTAATGTTTGTGTTTTTCTACAAATTATTCAAGTGTTTTGGGTCTAGTATTAATCCTTACGTAGTTGTCACAGTAGGCAGCACCGACGTAATGCTGCTAGTTACGTCTGTATTTTGTCGTTCAAGGTGGTAAACTCATTAGTTATTATTGTTGGCGCCGATTTGCTTGATCCGCTTGCGGGCGCTCCATAAATCCAGCTAAAGAGGTCCATAAATGGTCTCAATATCTACTACTGATACATCTTTTTCTATTCCCGAAGGCTCAGTGGGTCTAGTGCACTCTGAGTTCATCCAATTTGATGAGCCGCTGCATTTATCAAGCGGACACGTTTTACCGCAGTATGAGCTCGCTATTCAAACCTATGGTCAACTCAATGCGGACCGCAGCAATGCCGTGTTGATTTGTCACGCGCTTAATGCTTCTCATCATGTGGCCGGCTTTGATGCGCAAAATCCTGACAGTATTGGTTGGTGGGATAACATGGTTGGGCCTGGCAAGGCCTTAGATACCGATCGCTTTTTTGTGATTGGTGTCAACAACATTGGTTCTTGCTTTGGCTCAACCGGGCCGGCCTCCATTAACCCTGTCACCGGCGAGCCTTGGGGGGCCAGTTTTCCAATGCTTACGGTAGAAGACTGGGTGCATGCTCAGGCCCGCTTAGCCGATTACTTGGGTATAAAGAAATTTGCCGCCGTGATGGGTGGCTCATTAGGCGGCATGCAAGCCCTAAGCTGGGCTATTACTTGTCCCGATCGTCTAGTAAACTGCATTGTGATTGCCAGTACACCACGATTAAGTGCTCAAAACATTGCTTTTAACGAGGTAGCGCGTCGAGCCATTATTACTGATCCCGAGTTTTATGATGGCAACTACCACAAGTATCAAACGGTTCCTAAGCGTGGTCTATCCGTAGCGCGCATGCTAGGCCATATCACGTACTTATCCGATGAGGTCATGGCTGAAAAATTCGGTCGTGCTCAGCGCAACCCAAATGATAGTGGTCAGTATCGTTACAACTACGATGTGGAGTTCGAGGTAGAGTCCTATTTGCGCTACCAAGGTGAAAAATTTTCTAAATACTTTGACGCGAATACGTATTTACTTATTACCCGTGCTCTAGATTATTTCGATCCCGCACGTCATGTGGGGGGTGACTTGGCTCGCAGTCTAGCGCAGGTCACAGCGCGTTTCTTAGTGGTGTCGTTCACGACAGATTGGCGTTTTACGCCCGAGCGCTCTAGGGAAATAGTGCAGGCGTTGTTAAAAAACAAAACCAGTGTGACCTATGCCGAGATTGATGCTCCGCATGGCCACGATGCTTTTTTACTTGACGACAGACGCTATCACGGCGTGGTTCAAGGGTATTACGACCAAATTGCAGAACAGTTAGGGTTGGGTGCGCGTCAACGCACAACAGGAGTATTGGCATGACGGCAGTAAGCTTAGCCCAACGTCCAGACTTAATTCGTATAGCCAGTTGGATTCAACCAAAATCCGATGTGTTAGATCTTGGTTGTGCCGATGGCAAACTACTTGCTTACTTACAGCAGACAAAACAGGTGCATGGCACGGGCATAGAGCGCGACCCTGAAGCCGTGGTCGCCAGTGTACGCCGTGGGGTAGCGGTGGTGCAGCAAAACCTCGAAGAAGGTTTAGCCTTGTTTGAAAACCAGCATTTTGAAACAGTTGTGCTGTCTAAAACTTTGCAGTCCATGCTTAATACTGAGCACATCTTACGTGAAATGGCACGGGTAGCTCGCTACGGCATCGTATCTTTTCCTAACTTTGGCCACTGGAGCCACGGACTGTCTATCTTGGCAGGCCGCATGCCTGTCTCTAAAGAAATGCCTTACGAGTGGTACAACACACCCAATATTCACTTATGTACCTTACGCGATTTTGAAGATCTCGCTAAGGCTTTAGGGCTACGTATTACTGACCGAGTCGTCTTTAATGGTAAAAATGAAGTGAATTGGTTACCCAGTTTACGGGGGACATTGGCCGTTTATCGGTTTGAGTCGCCATTTGCTCACTCTTAACTCGGTGCCGCTGTGTCCCATGTCTATCTAAGCTCTCGTGTTTTCCCTTTACTCATCCTCGGATTTGCCAGCGGATTACCTCTGGCACTGACGAGTGGCACGTTACAAGCGTGGGCCACAGTCGCCAATGCGCCACTGACGCAAATTGGTTTTTTAACCTTGGTGGGGTCGGCTTATACATTAAAGTTTTTATGGGCACCGCTTATTGATCGGTATGCCGTTCCTTTATTAGGACGCCGACGCGGCTGGATTGCCCTGAGTCAGCTTGTATTGGCTGCGTCCATTTTTTTGATGGGCTTGTTTAATCCCTCAGAGCAATTAGGTTGGATCGCCTTAGTGGCGGTGTTCGTCGCCTTTATGTCAGCAACCCAAGACATTGCATTTGATGCCTACAGTACTGACGTGCTCCGCAACAATGAGCGGGCAGCGGGGGCGGCGGTAAAAGTCTTGGGCTATCGCTTAGCGATGATTTTTTCTAGTGGCTTGGCTCTGGTTATTGCTGACCAATGGCTTGGTTGGAACGGCATGTACATGATGATGGGGGGAGTCATGGCCGTTTGTGTATTTGCTACGCTATTAGCTCCCGAACCCGAAGTCACCGTAGCACCGCCCCGGACTTTACGTTTAGCGGTCATCGAGCCGCTGGTCGAGTTTTTTAAACGACCCGAAGCCCTTAGCATTTTGGTATTGATTGTCCTTTATAAACTAGGCGATGCCTTTGCGGGGGCGTTATCCACCACTTTTTTGATCCGTGGCGCAGGCTTCAGTGTCTCAGAAGTTGGCACCATTAACAAAATATTTGGCTTGGCCGCCACCATTATTGGCGCATTAATCGGCGGTGCGCTCATGGATCGTCTGGGTTTATTTAGATCATTAATGCTGTTTGGGCTATTGCAGGCCGTATCCAACCTAGGCTATTGGTATTTAGCCATTAGCGATCAAAGCTTATTTTGGATGGGGGCTGTTGTTGCCCTAGAGAATCTCTGTGGGGGAATGGGCACCGCCGCCTTTGTGGCGTTGCTTATGGCGCTATGTAATCAACAGTTTTCGGCGACTCAGTTTGCTTTACTCTCGGCTTTATCTGCAGTAGGGCGCACTTATTTAGCGGGGCCATTAACACCGCCGTTAGTTGAATCATTAGGTTGGCCTGTTTTTTTCCTAGTCACCGTGGTGTTGGCGCTACCTGGCTTATGGCTTTTATGGAGTAAACGCGCCGCGATTATTTCTATGGATAAGCACGAAACGTTATGATGCTCCTTATTTTCTATCTAATCGCTATTACCGCAGAAGCCATGACAGCGGCTTTAGCCGCTGGGCGACGAGACATGGACTGGGTGGGGGTCTGTGTTATTGCTTGCATTACCGCATTAGGTGGGGGCTCTGTACGTGATGTACTGCTAGGGCATTATCCGCTCGTTTGGGTGGCGCACCCTGAATACCTATGGATGACTGCTGGTGCCGCTTTATTTACGGCTTTTACGGCACGTATGATGCGGCACTTACACAAGTTATTTTTAGCGCTAGACGCGTTGGGCTTAGTGACTTTTACCGTATTGGGCTGTCAAATTGGTATAGATATGGGGTTGCCCGTGACCATTATCTTACTAAGCGGGATGTTGACAGGGTGTGCAGGAGGGGTGTTGCGCGACATTTTATGTAATGACATCCCGTTATTGTTTCGCAAAGAAATGTACGCCAGTGTATCGATGGTTACAGGGGGGCTATATATGGCGGCTATTCATTATGAGCTACCTGAATTAGCCAGTATGTTAGTACCTATGGGCATTGGGCTAGTATTGCGCTTTTTAGCGCTACGGTTTAACTGGCAAATGCCGCAGTTTGTGTATAGAGACGATTGGAAATAGTTTTATCAAATCGCGCGGAAAACCCCGCCGTTCAGGGCGCAGATGAATAGCGCGGACGCGCTAGCGTCTTCGTATCCGCTTGGCGTCTGTTGTTGCTCAATGTATTGTCGGACGATCTCGATAGGCGCACCGCCACAGCTTCCGGCAAAGTAGCTCGGCGACCAGAGGGCGCCACCCCAGAGTTTGTTGTGAAGGCTCGGATACGTCTTTTTGCGAATCATCCGGCTTGATACGCCTTTCAAACTATTTACCCGTGCCGACACGGCGACCTGGGGGGGATAGTTGACCAACAAGTGAACATGGTCATCCTCACCGTCGAACTCTACCAATTCTGCCTCAAAGTCCGAACAGACGCCCGCAAAGAGGTCACGCAAGTCGTCAAGAATTTCTTTGGTGAACACACCACCGCGGTACTTTGTCACAAAGACCAAGTGAACGTGCATGTTAAAAACACAGTGTCTACCGCGTCTAATGGCGTTGTTTTTCTTCATAGACTAAGTATAATTCTTAGCATGAAACGATTGCAAGCCTATCAATACGAACTCAAGCCTAACGGCGCTCAGCGACGCGATATGCGCCGCTTTGCTGGTGCGTGTCGTTTCGTGTTCAATAGGGCGTTGGCATGGCAAAAAGACCGTTATGCCGCCGACAGCACGACGAAATTCAGCTATACCGTTCTGGCTAATTTCCTGCCCGCTTGGAAGAAGGATAAGGAAACAGAGTGGCTGAAACACGCGCCAAGCCAGTGCTTGCAACAAACGCTTAAAGACCTCGAGCGTGCCTACAAGAATTTCTTTGCCAAACGCGCCGCTTTTCCCTGCTTCAAGAAAAAAGGCCAGTCAGACCGTTTCCGCTACCCGCAAGGATGCCAACTCGATCAGGAAAACAGTCGTATCTTTCTGCCGAAACTGGGCTGGGTACGCTACCGCAACAGCCGCGAGGTACTGGGCACGGTGAAAAATGTCACGGTAAGTCATAAAGCGGGCAAATGGTTCATCAGCATCCAGACCGAACGTGACGTCGAGCCACCGGTTCCGCAGGGCACGTCAGCGGTTGGCATCGATATGGGTGTGGCACGGTTTGCCACGCTCTCAGACGGCACGTACTATGCACCGCTCAACCGTTTCAAGCGGCACGAAACCGCCCTGCGTAAAGCGCAGCAAGCATTAAGCCGCAAAATCAAATTCAGCCACAACTGGAAAAAGGCGAAAGCCCGCGTCCAGCGTATTCACTCCCGCATCGGCAACGCCCGCCGCGACTACCTACATAAAGCCACGACCGCTATCAGCCAAAACCACGCGATGGTGTGTATCGAGGACTTGCAGGTACGCCACATGAGCAAGTCGGCAGCAGGCACAGCAGATGCACCGGGGCGAAACGTTCGGGCCAAGTCCGGTCTGAATAAAGCCATCTTGGATCAAGGGTGGTTCGAGTTCCGCCGTCAACTAGAGTACAAAATGGCGTGGGTAGGAGGTTGGCTTGTCGCTGTACCACCGCACTACACCAGTCAGACCTGCCCTGAATGTGGGCATTGCAGCAAAGCAAATCGCCTTACGCAAGCGGCCTTCGCCTGTGTGCAATGCAGTTTCGAGGAGCATGCCGATGTGGTTGGTGCGATCAATGTATTAAGGGCGGGACACGCCCAGTTCGCCTGTGAAGTGAGCGGTGCAGTCATGCCGCCAGCAGCAGGAACCCACCGAAGCGACTCTGGGGGCTCAATGCCTCCCTTGAGCGCTGTAGGAATCCCCGGCCTTTAGGCGGGGGAGGATGTCAAAACCACTGCAGCGCTGCCAAGGCTTGGACGATAAACGGCATAAATAATGCCGTTAGTACCCCGGTTACACTCATCGCTAAAGCAGAAAAAGCGCCCATGCCCTCGTCAACTTGAATTAAGCGTGCGGTGCCAATAGCATGCGCCGAGACGCCCATTGCCACCCCTCTAGCAGCGGGTTCATCAATACGCAGCAAGTAAAAGACGGGTAGTGCAATCACACTGCCAATAATGCCCGTTAAGGCAACAGATACAGCAGTCAACGACGGGTTGCCACCAAAGTGCTCTGAAATCGCCATAGCAATAGGCATGGTCGTGGATTTGGGTAGTAGCGAGATGATAAGTTCTGGGCTAGCGCCTAGACTTACGGTAAGCAAAGCACTGCTTAATAGCCCGGTTAGTGCGCCAATAATTAAGCTAATACTTAAGGGACGCCATAAAGCAACTAGCTTAGGTAATTGATGATAAAGCGGAATAGCCAAGCCTACTGTAGCGGGTCCAACTAAAAAGTGAAGCAGCTGTACCCCAGAAAAATAGGTCTCATAGTCTGTTTTAGTGATGAGTAATAAACTAACTATTACACACACGGATGTAAACACAGGCAAAACCAATGGATTCTGACGGAGACGTTGATACAGTTTAACGCTAATGATATACACCACAAGCGTGATAGTTAGCCATAACAATGGGCTAGTTTGTAAGGCACTCCAGATGGAACTAATACTAGATGGACTCATGAGAACGGCGGCGTTTTAAAAACCAAGATAAACAATAAGCAGTGATTATCTGAGTAATCAGTGTGCCTACTACCCCCGCTACGATAAAAGGCAACCATTCTTTTTTGAGTTGTCCAAACGACGCCATCACACCTGCTACCGCCGGAATAAAAAGCAGCATTAAATGCGAAACGAGCCAACTCGATGTGGTGGCCAAAGCAGGCGGTACACGCTTACGTATAATAAGAGCCAGCAACAGTAATAGCATGCCAGCTAATGGGCCAGGCAAAGGAATAGCAAAAAGGTGCACAAGCATCTCTCCTGCCAGCTGAAACAGCAGCAGGGTCATAAAAGCAATAATAAAAGCCATTTATTCAGTTAAGGCGGTGTTATAAGGCGTAGCGACCCAAGTCCGCCAACGTAATTCAAGCCCCTCGGGTAAATACACCACAACGGGCAAATTGCTATTATATTGTAATAATGAACCGTTACTTTGGACAGGAACAAACTGCAAAGACTGTTTGTCATCGGGACAGGCCATTTTAGTGCTGGCAGGGCCCTCTACGTTTTTAAGTTCGTAATAGTTGTAGCCCCAGCCCTCTAGGATTTTTTCTTCAAATTGGCCGGTGTAATGGCTAGGGTTGCAGTCCGTTTCTTGGACTTTTCCTGCTAAGAGCTCTATTTTGAGATTGTTTTCATAATTGCCAATGGGCAGATGAATGACATGACGCGTGTAGCCAGACTGGGGGGCAGGGAAGGCATCGAGCACAGAGGCAGTACTGGGTTCAGCGTCGTCGGGAGGGGCTTCTTGGGCATTGGACGTGTTGAGAAAAAAGCAAGCCAATGCAATACCTAAGGGTTTAAGCCATGTGTGTAATTGCGTAGAGTGCAGCATAATAAAACTCTATAAAAAGAAGAAGCGACCAGGACAAAACGGCCCAAAACCGTAGTGTTAAACACCTAATGGCCTCATCAAATTAAAGGTGGTTTACCTTTAAATCAGACCGTAAAACTGGAGACACTCATGATGACGTCGTTTATGCAGAGCATGAATGAATGCATGGAACACGCTTTACAAGCCGGTGTATTACAACCTATTAAGTTCCATGCCGAAGCAGTCCCAACTCACGATGTGAATTTTCAAATTTGTTGGGTACCTGCTTTGTCGACCAAAGCAAATGGGGCACCCAAAGGGTTCCCGGGCGGCACTCAGCATGCCAATTTTAACCCGTTTTTACCCCCTGATCCTACCTTAACTGTCGGCAAGCTCGGTGACTACCATCATGCGGTGCTCAATAAGTTTCCAGTGTGCGCTCAACACCTAGTCATACCGCGTGTGGATTACGCCGATCAGCGTAGTCGTCTTCAGTACGAAGACTTCTTAGCGTTAAGTCTCTTGCTGACAGAATACGGTGGGTTAGGCTTTTTTAATGGTGGCCCCGAAGCCGGCGCTAGCCAACATCATTTGCACGTGCAATGGCTACCCGATGCGCCAACGAACGCCAGTCTAATGCCCTTTGTAAAAGAGTTAGACCCCGAGCTCGAATACCAGGCCCAACAACAACGGCATTGGCCTTTTCCTCATGCATTTACATATATCGAACCGTCATCCGATCCCTACGAGTATGCCCGAGACCTTTACCAAGGCTATCAACGTATATGTCAGCAGATGCAACTGCAGCAGTGCGCCCAAGGCTTTATGCCGCCGTTAAATTTATTGATCCAAAAGGGTTGGCTCTTAATTGTGCCCCGCAGCCAAAACCACATCAACGATATTTCTTTAAATGCGCTTTCCTTTGCAGGAGTCATTTATGTCCGAGAAAAAGAGCACATCGATTTCGTCAAAAAGCAGGGCGTTACGCAGGTTTTAGCTGCTGTTTCCACCTAGTTACGGCTTGGCACCTTTCTTGACAAAGATTAAATGGCTATGCTAAGGTTTGGCTGTATTTTGCATAGCTTGGCTAGTTTTTAGCCAGATTATGACCAAGAGCAGGTGCATAATAAATGAATTTGTTTTTATATAGGTTTCATTTCTTATTCACCTTCATTTGTAGTGGCATACGTCACTAGGCTCTTAGAGCTGAACACACGCTTAACCTTTGTAACGGTATCCGTTCGAAGCGTTCCAAAAACACTCCGCCCCTGAAAAGGTGGACGAATTAAAAATTGTCCTACTTGGACAATAGCCTTTACGTCATGGCGTCTTGTAATTCTTCTCCTTCTTTCGAAGGGGTGTAGTTGCGTACCTAAGGTGCGTGCAGTGTGTGCTTCAGCGTGGGGTTCGTGCCGCCCATCGTATTGATGCGCAAACGGCGCGTTGCCAAACATCTATGTATAAATCCAAAAAAGATGTGGCTTACGCAGAAGGGTTAGAAGAAAAATGGGAGAAACGGAGTTTTTTCAGCTCAAAACATCCACCGCATTATTATTGCTGGTTGGGTTTTATGTATTGACATTTTTAATGTCACTAATGATCAGTCGTCGTAATGAGAACGTAGATGGTTATATGGTCTCAAATAGCGCCGTTGGGTTTGGTCTATCTGCTGCCAGCATGATTGCTACGTGGATATGGGCGGCTTCTTTTTATGCTAGCGCGACCTCTGGGTTTAAATACGGCTTATCCGGTCCCATTCATTATGGGTTCTGGGGCGCTCTGATGATTTTGTTTATTTACCCCTTTGGACGCCGCTTTAGAAAGCTCGCTCCCGAGGCACATACCCTTGCCGAGGTTATTCATGCTCGTCACGGTCGTTCCAGTCAACTGATTATGGCAGGCTCAAACCTGGTTGGTAGTTGTATCAGCTTGATGGTCAACTTCACTGCTGCAGGGGCGCTGGTGTCAGTCCTAAGTCCACTCAGCTTTATTCAAGGGGTCTTAATTGCTGGCTTGGGTGTGCTGTCCTATACCTTATGGTCTGGTTTTAGAGCGTCGGTATTAACTGATTTTGCGCAGCTTGTTGCCATGATTTTGGCCGCTGTAGTCATCATTCCTTTGATTTTTTATAACGCTGGCGGCACGGATTTTCTTGCCGATAACATGTGGCGGTTGAGTGCAGAACAAGCGAATTTCTTTTCTACTACTGCAATATTAGAACAGGGGGCTCCTTATTTTGTGGCTGTCTTAGCCTACGCCATTGGTAATCAGACGATTGCGCAGCGCTTATTTGCTGTCAGAGAAGACTTAATTCGCTCTACCTTTTTGACTGCTACCATTGGTTATGGGGCGGTGGTAATTGGTTTAGGTATGTTGGGTTTATTGGCTCTGTTTGCAGGCATTCAGCCAGCGAATGGGGACATGAACAATATCATCCCGCAGATGGCATCCATGTACTTGCCGCCTTTGGGTATTGCGCTGTTTTTTATTTTAGTCGTGGGGTCGTTGTCTTCTACCGCTGATGCCGACTTATGTGCGCTTTCGGCGATTGTCATGACCGATATCTATGGTAAGAACGTTGCTAAAGGCAAACCCAACCCACAGCGTATGTTGTGGTGGGGGCGCTTTACGATGATTATTGCCACGATGTTGGGTGTGGTGTTTGCAAGCTTACGCTTGGATATTCTTGTTATGCTGGTTTTTGTGGGAGCCTTATGGGGGGCGATTGTGTTCCCTGTCATTGTCAGCTTTTACTGGGATCGCGTGACAAACCGTGCTTTCACCACTTCCGTCGTTAGTGCCGTGCTCTTATTTACTTTAGTCCGCTTTGAGCTCGTACCTTTAACTGGAGCCATAGGGGTGTTTTTTGAGGTGGCTGCCTCAATTGGTGCTGGTGTAGTGGCTGGCTTAATGGCATTTGCTTTCTTCCCACGTATTGTGGCGGTAGTGGTTGCCGCCTTAGTCACCTTTGTGTCGATGTACTATTTTGTTGGGTTTTTGCGTGACTACACGGTGTTGCTAGGTTCATTAACATCCTATGGCGTGAGCGCATTTGTTTGTGTGCTGATGAGCTGGAGAAGCACAGAACGTTTTGATTTTTCTGTCTTATCCGAGCGAGTGACGGCTTTCCACGAGGAGCAAGAAGCCGTCATGAACATTACGCAACCCCAAAACTAATTAAGAGGTATTCCATGAGCTTAACTGCCTTATCTGTTTATATTTTAATTTGGCCAGTCATGTCAGCAGGGATATTGGTCTTATTGCTGGTTTCCTTATTTAGAGACATTCGCGCTGCAAAGCGAGAAGGGCGCGAAATGCTCTAAGTTTAGACATTGCACAGCAAAAACCCCAAAGCCTTGCTTTGGGGTTTTTTGTGAAAAAAAACACGCAATAAGGCGGGACGATTACAATGCAACTATTAGTAAGAGGGGAAGAGGCCTCGGCACAGCATTTCAGGAGGACACCATGGCGCTATTTACCAAAACTAAGCAGAGGGTTATTCGCCTAATCTATGTGTTAGGGCTTAGTGTTTCAGCGCTGCATGCACAAACACTGACGGTGGCTCTCCAAGACGAGCCCACTGCGATTGATCCTCATTATCAGTCGTTTACGCCCAATGTTCAGTTGGCGGCCACCTTATTCGACCCGCTCATAAGAAAAAATAGTCAATCTGTTGCGGTTCCTGCGTTAGCTCAATCGTGGCAGGTGGAAGGAAACATCTGGACTTTTCACTTGCGACCTAATGTGCAATTTAGTGATGGCTCCCCTTTTACCGCAGCTGACGTGGTCTACAGTTACGAGCGTGTGTTTAAAATTCGTAATAGCCCTTCTTCCTATGCGCTATATTTAAATCAGGTAAAAAGCGTGGTGGCGGTGGATGAGCACACCGTCCAAATAGAAACTGATGGGCCAGCTCCGGTTTTGTTAGCCAACTTAGCCATGATCCCCATCCTATCGCAACGCTTGGCTCAGCAGGAGGGGCTAGCAGAGCTAGGTCAGGCACCTTTAGACCATCGCAAAACCTTAGCGGGCACGGGCCCTTATCAACTTGATCACTGGCACAAAGGCACTGAACTCGTACTCACTCGTAATCCGTATTATTGGGCTGACGAGCCCCCGTGGAGCCGGGTTATATTTCGGCCTATTCCAGATGGGCACAAACGTGTTGAGGCATTAGTAACAGGAGTGGTGGATATAATCGAAGCGCCGCCTGTGGCGGATATTGCACGATTAGAAAAAATGCCTTCTATTTTCATTCAGAAGATGCCTTCACTACGTTTGTTATACGTTAGTTTAAATCAAGGCCCGGATCTTCCAGAGGGCATGAAAAATACGAATGGAGCAAACCCACTTTCTGATCAGCGTGTGCGTAAAGCCTTGTCACTCGCTATTGATCGTGAAGCCTTAGTTCAAACGGTGATGCAAGGAATTGCTCAAGCCGCAGGCAATTTATTAAGTTATCCCAATTTTGGCACAAGCGAACGCTTTGCTTTAGCGCCCTTACCCGATCTAGACCAAGCGCGAGAGCTATTAAAACAAGCCGGGTATCCTCGTGGTTTTACGTTATCGCTAGGGGCGCCAGTAGGGCGTTACCGCAATGACGAGCAATTAGCCCAAGCTATTGCCCAGATGTGGGCTCAAATTGGGGTGGAAGTGCAAGTCGAGCTTTTCACGCCTGCCTTATTTTTCAAGCAGCGCGACCAGTATGCGTTTAGCAGTTATTTATCCGGTTGGTCTGCCGTGACGGGCGAAATGAGCAATCCGCTGATTGCATTAACGATGACGCCAGACCCGGCACTGGGCCAAGGCATTACCAACTGGAGTCATTACAGCAACCCTCGTTTGGATGAGCTCATTCGCCAAGCCATGCGCACCTTAGACGAGGATCAACGTGCTATGGTGCTTGAGGAGGCCGCCGCCGAAGTGCTAACGGATTACGGTATTTTGCCTATTTTATTTGAGCTATCTACTTGGGCGATGAAGCAAAGCATACGTTATGACGGTCGAGTTGATCAGTTCACTTTGCCTCAAGATGTTTACCCTAATCATTAAAGCGGCTTAGCGCCCTTAAACCGCAGTAATAGAAAACTAGGGAATAGGTGTGTGATTGATGTCATCACTGTGAATATGTAAGGCCTCTAAAAAGCGCGATACCATATTATAAGTCGCGATAGTTGCCGTCAGCTCTACTACGGTTTGCGCATCAAACTGGGTGGCAATTGCCTCATACACGGCATTGGGCACTTGAATGTCACGGGTCATGGCATCGGTATAGGCCAATACGGCTTGTTCTTTATCAGAGAACAAATCAGTGTGATCTTGCCAGTTGGGGAGTGCATCCAATTGCTCTTGGGTGACGCCTTCTTTTAGGGCAATAGGCGCGTGTTGGTCTGCTTCGTAAGGCGCTCGATTGATAATGGCGACCCGCATAATAATGAGTTCGCGTAAGTCACCTGATACTTGGCTTTTAAGACGGATCCCCGTGAGATGATTGAGCCAGCCTTGAGCCACCGCCGGGCTGTGCAAAAGCATTTGGTACAGATGGATCACACTGCCTCGTTCGGCCTCAATTTGAGTGACGAGGTCATGAATAGCGGGATTATTTAAGTCTGCATACGGCAAGCGAGCCATGGTGAATTTCCCAACGTTATGCGCGAAGAGCGACAGGTTCAACAACACAAGGCAACACCTCGTGAATGGTAGCGCTAACAAGCTCGACGATGCGAGTGATATCGGTAGCATCACAAATAAAAGGCGGGGCCAGTAAAATGTGATCACCATGCACCCCGTCTACGGTGCCGCCCATTGGATAAAGTAAAAGCCCTTTTTCCATAGCGACTTTACGCAGCTTAGCATGCGTTTTGGCGGTGTGCTCGAGTGGTGTTTTAGTAAACTTGTCAGCGACTAATTCAATGCCTACCATTAAACCACGGCCGCGAATATTGCCTACATTGGGGTGGGCATCAAGCTGTTCGTGCAGTTCGTGGCGTAGTTGGGCGCCACGTGCTTGCACATTGGCCAAAAGATGATCGCGCTCAATGACTTTTTGTACTGCGAGCGCAGCAGCGCAAGCGGTTGCATGGCCCATATAGGTATGACCATGCTGAAAAAATCCCGACCCATTGACGATGGTGTGGTAAATTTTACTGCTCGCTAACATGGCCCCTATAGGCTGATAGCCAGCGCCTAACCCTTTGGCAATAGTTAAAATGTCTGGGGCAACACCGTCTTCAGCGCAAGCAAACAAGTGACCGGTGCGGCCCATGCCACACATGACTTCGTCGAAGATCAACAGTACGCCGTATTTGTCGCACACATCGCGGATTGCTTGCAAATAGCCTTGAACTGGGGGTAATACCCCGGCTGTAGCGCCTACAATAGGCTCAGCAATAAAAGCCGCCACGTTATCGGGGCCTAAATCTAGGATTTTCTGCTCTAGCTCTGCTGCCAAACGTAATGCATAGTCTTGTTCCGTTTCATACTCTGCTTGATCGCGGTAGGCATAACAGGGGGAAACGTGATGCGCTTCCGTCAGCAAGGGTAAAAATGGCGCTCGACGCCACGCGTTACCACCAATTGCTAAGGCGCCCAGGGTATTGCCATGATAGCTCTGCCGTCTGGCAATAAAGAGTCGGCGGGAAGGTTGATTTAACTCGACAAAGTACTGGCGCGCTAGTTTTAGAGCGGCTTCTACGGCTTCGGAGCCACCGGACACGTAATACACATGATTTAGGTCGCCCGGAGCACGCTCCGCTAAAAAGGTTGCTAACTCTTCGGCGGCTTCATTAGTAAAAAAGGAAGTGTGTGCATACGCCACCGCATCAATTTGCTGATGGATAGCTTGAATAACGTCTTGATGGCTATGACCTAAGCAAGAGACTGCCGCACCACCGGAGGCATCTATATAGCGTTTGCCGTTTTGGTCAATGAGCTCGATCCCTTCGCCTGCTATGGCAGTAGGCAAGGAATGATTTGGATTACGATGGAATACGTGTGTCATGGCAACCTACTTTATAAAAGGTCTGGATCAAGTGTTGCGTAATGCTTTTATAAGATACATTCGTTTCTTATAGCATAGCGCCTGAAACAAATAAATCAAAGGTTGAGCCATAGGAAACACTATGAATCATTGGATTTGTTGTCTTAATGCCGCATCTGCGGCGATAGGGTCAAAGAATGGGAAAGAAAAAACGAACACCTCAGGATTTAGAGGGCTTAATTCAGTTATTACAGGCGGACTATGCGTCCATGCCACCTCAGTTTCAAATAGGGGCACGTTACTTAATCGATAAGCCTGGCGACGTCCCCATTGCATCAATGCGCACCATTGCTACGCAGGCGGGTGTACAACCGGCTACGCTGGTACGTTTAGCTCAATCGCTTGGCTATGCAGGTTGGTCCGAGTTAAAGGAAATCTTTGTACAGTCTTTGCGTCAAACGCCCATGACGTACACCGAGCAAGCTGAAGCCGTGATGCGCAGCCGTAACTCATCTAGCATGTTTAATCGGGTGATTCAGGCTCAGGCCCAAAATGTACAGCATTTAGCCACCGCTAACGCGGCACCATTAAAACCAGCAGTTGAAACCATAGTGAAAGCGAAACGGGTACATGTGGCTGGTTTCCGTGCTTCACATGCCGCCGCTTTTAGCTTTTATTATTTGTATCGTTTGTTTCGTTCCAGCGTCACCATGATTCGTACTGAGGCAGGAACATTAGAGATGGAGCTGCGTGACTTTCAAGCGGGTGACGTGGTGGTACTAGTGGCATTTGCGCCGTACTCACAAGAAAGTGTACGTGTCTATGAAGCGGCAATAGAAAGTGGCTGCAAGGTGATTGCGATCTGTGACAGTCATGTTGCACCCATTGCTTTAGAAGCCGAATGTACGTTGATATTTGATACTTCAGTGCCTTCTTTTTTTCCGTCTAGTACTGCCGCTATGGCATTGGTAGAAGGGTTAATTGAGCAGATTTTAGCTCGGACGGGAAAAAAGGCTTTAAGTGGGCTGCATGCGGCAGAAAATCAGTTGCATCAAACTGGGGCTTATTGGAAATAAAGCAGAGGTCGAGTTCATCGACCTCGGGGTGAATAGGCGATGGAAATGGCTAAGAGGCACGCGCTAACTGGATAAGTGCTTTATCTTCTACGCGCACAATACGCCAGTCGGGTAATACCTGAGCCCCATGATGCTCATAAAAATCAATGGCGTTTTGGTTCCAATCTAATACGACCCACTCAAACCGCCCACAATCGAGTTCGATGGCTTTTTGAGCCAATTGTCTTAGCACAAAACCACCTAAGCCTTGACCGCGGTGTTCAGGCGCAATGTAAATGTCTTCCAAATACAGACCACGTTTAGCTTTAAAGGTAGAGTAATTATGAAACCAAAAAATATACGCGACGAGGTGGTTAGGCTGGTCTTTGGGGGTGATAACTAATGCACGGGCGGTAGGTGCCGCAGTAAAAAGGCTGTGATGTACTAGTTCGTTGGTGGCTTGAAACTGATCCAGCAGTTTTTCAAATTCAGCCATATCACGCATGAGATTCACAATTTGGGGTACATCATCAGGGGTAGCGGCGCGCAATACATAGTTGCCAAATACTTCGTTCACACTAAAACCTCGTTGTAAAATGAATTGAGCTTTATTTTAAGGGGAAACCTATGTCTTTAGTATCTATTCGTTCTGTAGCGGCCGTTGGCTTGGTGTTAGCTGGTACCATGGCCGTGGTCAGCTCTGCTCAGGCCCAACAAGGCAGCGCCTCAGGCGAAGTACGGCGTATTGATGCCGAAGCAGGAAAAATCACATTAAAGCACGGCAGTATCGAGGCCTTGCAGTTACCTGCCATGACATTGGTGTACTTGATTCAAATGGACCAATTAGCTGGCATAGAGCCTGGGGATAAAGTGAAATTTACCGCCGAGCGCCGTAATGATCAGTATGTGATTATTAAAATAAATAAATAAATAGGTGGGGCGGCCTGTTTGCCGTTTGACAGCATGTGATTTGCCTTTAACCAACAAGGACGCCAAACGGCGTCCTTGGTGTTGGCTTAGATAGTGGGTTTATAACACATAACGTGCTAAGTCCTGACTTGCAGCCGTTTCTTCGAGTTGTTCATTCACATACGCGGCATCAACCGTAACTGCCATCTCGCCCTTAGAGCCAGCGTCGTAAGACAAATCTTCAAGCAGTTTTTCCATGACGGTATACAAGCGTCGTGCTCCAATGTTTTCTGTACGCTCGTTCACTTCAAAAGCCAGCTCAGCCAAGCGACGGATCCCGTCTTCTTTAAACTCAAGGTTGACGGACTCGGTAGCCATGAGGGCAGCGTATTGCTTGGTTAATGAAGAGTCGGTGTCATTAAGGATTTGAACAAAATCATCAGCCGTTAATGAATCCAGTTCTACACGAATAGGAAAACGCCCTTGGAGCTCGGGGATGAGATCGGAGGGGCGTGATAAATGGAAGGCACCCGAAGCAATAAACAAAATATGATCGGTGCGCACCACACCGTACTTGGTATTAACGGTCGTGCCTTCTACTAAAGGCAGTAAATCGCGCTGTACACCTTGGCGTGATACTTCACCACTGGTATTGCCTTCACGCGCAGTGATTTTGTCAATTTCATCTAAGAAGACAATCCCATTTTGCTCAGCATTGCGCACTGCAGCAGTTCGAAGTTCTTCTTCGTTAACCCGTTTTGCGGCTTCTTCTTCGACCAAAAGCTTGTAGGCCTCTTTGACTTTCATTTTTTTGCTTTTGGTTTTGTCTTGACCTAGGCCAGCAAACATACTGCGCAACTGCTCGGTCATTTCCTCCATGCCGGGAGGCGCCATGATTTCCATTTGAGGCATGCCTTGAGCTACCTCAATATCAATTTCAGTATCGTCTAGCTTGCCCTCGCGTAAGCGTTTACGGAAGGTTTGGCGCGTGGTGCTTTCTTCACGCTCGGGCTCGCCGATCGCATTACGCGCTGGAGGCAAAAGCGCATCGAGCACACGGTCTTCGGCGGCGTCTTCTGCTTGAGTGCGTACCCGACGCATTTCAATTTCACGCGTCTGTTTGACAGAGGCATCGACCAAATCGCGGATGATGGTCTCTACGTCACGCCCTACATAGCCCACTTCGGTGAACTTGGTGGCTTCGACTTTAATAAAAGGCGCATTGGCTAATTTAGCTAGTCGGCGTGCAATTTCTGTTTTTCCTACGCCAGTAGGCCCAATCATTAAGATGTTTTTGGGAACAATTTCGTTGCGCAGCGGTTCGGCAACTTGTTGCCGACGCCAACGGTTGCGTAAAGCAACGGCTACAGAGCGTTTGGCTTTGTTTTGGCCAACAATATTTTTGTCCAATTCGGAAACGATTTCAGCGGGGGTCATGGTAGTTGCTGACATATAGACAACCTAACACTAAGTAATTATAAAGTTTCGATGACGTGATTCTGGTTAGTGTAAATACACAAATCACCGGCGATTTCTAAGGATTTTTTGACGATTTCAGCAGGGCTTAAATCGGTATTATGCAATAAAGCCAAACCTGCTGATTGCGCGTAAGAGCCACCAGAGCCAATAGCAGCTAAGCCATCTTCGGGCTCTAACACATCGCCATTGCCTGTCAGAATTAAGGTGTGCTCTTTGTCTGCCACAATAAGCATGGCTTCAAGCCGACGTAAAACTCGGTCAGTACGCCAATCACGAGTTAACTCAACAGCGGCGCGTAATAAATGACCATGGTGTTTTTCTAGTTTGGCTTCAAAGCGTTCCTGGAGCGTAAAGGCATCGGCGGTAGCACCTGCAAAGCCGGCCAGAACCTGATCGCGATACAGACGACGAATTTTGCGAGCTGTACCTTTAACGACCACGTTGCCTAGAGTAACTTGACCGTCGCCGCCAATAGCGACTTCGTTGCCGCGACGTACGGCAATAATAGTAGTGGCGTGATATTGTTCCATTGTGATCCTTTGCGTTGTGTTTTCTATACGTGGGGGCAAGCAATTTGAATTCAAGAGCACCAATGCAGAAAGCCACTCAAGGAGTGGCTTTCAAATGGCAAAGCGAGCATTAGAGCTAAGACTTAATCGCCATACAGCTTTTGACGTTTTTCGCGACGCTCTTGGGCCTCTAGAGATAGATTGGCCGTAGGACGTGCAAGTAAACGTTGTAAACCAATGGGTTCGCCTGTTTCTTCGCACCAACCGTATTCGCCTGTTTCAATAAGCGTTAAGGACTGCTGTACCTTTTTCAGTAATTTACGCTCACGGTCACGTGTACGTAGTTCTAAGGCGTGCTCTTCCTCGATGGTAGCGCGGTCAGCAGGGTCAGGAACGAATTGGGTTTCACGCAAGTTTTCGGTAGTGGCACCGGCGTTTGCGAGAATTTCTTGCTCTAGCTCGCGTAAGCGATTTTCAAAAAATGCCAGTTGCTGACTATTCATATAGTCGGATTCGGGCATTGCTAAGAGTTCGTCCACTGTTAACAGTTGATCTGGGTTTGTACTGACATTGCTTGCCATGATAGTTCCCTTTTTATCATCGTGGAGCTAAAGCTCCTGCCTATGTTAAGCCTTGGAAGTTTAGGCTAAAAACAAAGATTAAACTAGACATTGCTCTAAACCTTGCATGAAGACGTCTTTTGGCAGGTTGTGGCCAATAAAGACGAGCTTGGTTTCAGGCTTCTCTTTGCCTAGCCACGGTTTGCCGGGTTCGGCTCCCATCATCATGTGTACGCCCTGAAAAAGCATACGACGGTTTGCCCCTTTCAGGTAAATAATACCTTTATAGCGTAATAAGTCAGGGCCGTATATTTGTACCACACCGCTTAGAAAGTCTTCTAGACGGTCTGGGTCAAAAGGTCGGCGTGACTTAAATACAAACGCACTGACACTGTCTTGGTGAGGCGCATGATTATGATGTGCATGATCGTGATCACACGTTGCGTCACAAGCGTGGTCGTGGTCATGATGACCATGATCATGAGGCGCATCATCTACCGCTAAGAAATCGGGGTCAATGTCTAAAACGGCATTCAGATTAAAGCCACTGATATCTAAAATTTCTTTTAAGTCGGTTTCACCAAAATGTACAGCAGTGATAGTAGCACGGGGATTAATACGAATGATGCGTTTACGTAAACGTTCGTATTCATCATCGCTGACTAAGTCTTTTTTAGAAATCAGAATTCGGTCAGCAAAGCCAATTTGCTTTTGAGACTCGTCTTGCTTGTCGAGGGTGTCCATGCCGTGCTTGGCATCGACCACCGTCACCACCGCATCAAGACGGTAGTATTCAGCAATATGATCATCCATAAAAAATGTCTGACACACCGGCCCTGGGTTTGCCATGCCTGTGGTTTCGATAATGACGCGTTCAAAGGTGAGCTCGCCGTTTTCACGTTTTATACGTAGATCATTAAGCGTACGCATCAAGTCGCCACGTACTGTACAACAGATACAACCATTGCTGAGCTCGATGATTTCTTCGTCTTGTTCTTGGACAAGAAGCTCGTTATCGATATTTTCAGGACCAAACTCATTTTCAATCACCGCAATACGACGCCCGTGGTATTCGGACAAAATGCGCTTGAGTAAAGTGGTTTTTCCTGCCCCTAAAAAGCCGGTTAAAACAGTGACAGGCACCATTTTTTCTAGAGCAATGGTCATAAGTGAAGCCTTTATGAGAAATTTAAGCGATTACAGCACAGCAAGGACTGAAGCGCAAATAACAAAAAATATGCTTAGACAGATGGGGGCGCTTTAGAGCAGTTCAAGCAAAGCGCGCGTAATTCTGTTTCGGGGCTAGATAAAGCGAAACCTGCCTGCACAATGCAATCAGTAATTTGTTGACTTAACCGTGGGGCACGTAGCTCGGCAACCGTACCGCACTGAGTACAAACCACTAGTAAATCGTGTGGCTCGCCTGCCACATCGACACACGCTGTCCACGCATTGATCGCATCTAAGCGGTGAATTAGCCCTTCTTCGGTCAGAAAGTCTAACGCACGGTACACCGTGGGGGGCGCCGCATTTGGCTGTTCTTGCTTGACTAAGTCAAGCAATTCATAGGCTTTAAGACCGCGTTGCGCTTTAATGAGTAGCTTGAGGACGTGTTTGCGGATGGGCGTAAAGCGCTTTTGTCGCTGTTTGCATAGTTGTTCTGCAATCGCTAATTGTTGCTCAATCGCTTGGGGGGTAAGGACATGAATAGGCATAAAGTCTGGATCAACACAATACAGTTATGTTATAACATATCAAAAAAAGAGATACCTAATTATTAACTGGAAAAACCATGCGTAAAACAGCGCGTTTATATACTGGCTCTGCTTTGCTGTATTCAGCAGGGCAACGAATGCTGGGGGCAGTTATTGTTATTGTGCTCATGTGGCTGCTTAGTGCATGGGCCTTAGGGTGGGTATGAGCACGGCGCTGATTGAATTAGAACACCTAAGCTTAGGCTGGCGTGACAAAGTCGCCGTCCGTGATATTAGTGGCCAGTTTCTTCAGGGTGGGTTGTATGCCTTGGTAGGACCAAATGGTGCAGGTAAGTCTACCTTGTTAAAAGGGCTAATGGGGGAAATTGCACCCTTACACGGACAGATTCATCTACATATTAATCATGCCACTGAGCTGGCTTTTTTGCCACAACAAGCAGACATTGACCGTAGCTTTCCAATTACTGTGTATGATCTGGTCGCTATGGGTGCCTGGTCACGCATAGGCTATTGGGGCCGAGTCAGTCAGGCGGAACGGCAACGCATTACCTATGCCCTAGAGCAAGTGGGCCTAGTTGGTTTTGCTAAGCGCAGCATAAATACATTATCGGGCGGCCAATTTCAACGGGCTCTTTTTGCACGGTTATTAATGCAAGACGCCAGTGTGATTTTACTGGATGAGCCATTTGCAGCAGTGGACACCGAAACCACTCAAGACTTATTGGCATTAATTTTACAGTGGCATCAGCAGGGTCGTACCATCATTGCCGTGTTACATGAGCTAGACATGGTGCGAGATCATTTTCCTACGAGCGTTTTACTTGGTGGTCAATTGGTGGCTTGGGGACCAAGCTCGACGGTTTTAACACCCGAAAATTTGCATATGGCGCGTCATTTATGCGCTGGAGATTATCTGTGATGCTCATCGAGTGGCTGATTCAACCGTTTTTAGACTTTGGTTTTATGCGTCGCGCCTTAGCGGGCTCGTTTGCCTTAGCCATGGCAGCCGGGCCGTTGGGTGTGTTTTTAATTCTGCGCCGCATGAGCCTGATGGGTGATGCCATGGCGCACGCTATTTTACCTGGTGTAGCAGTAGGGTTTTTAACGGCGGGTTTGTCTTTAGGAGCCATGGCACTGGGCGGCATGATCACCGGTTTAGTCGTCGCCCTTTTAGCGGGGGCAGTATCCCGTATTACTCCTTTACGCGAAGATGCTAGTTTTGCTGCTTTTTATCTGGTGTCGCTGGGGTTAGGGGTACTGTTGGTGTCGTTACGCGGCTCTAATATGGATTTATTACACGTCTTATTTGGCACCGTATTAGGTCTTGACGATGCCTCCCTGCTTTTAGTCACCAGCACATCCAGTGTGGCATTACTGGTATTAGCGGCTATTTACCGCCCATTAGTGATGGAATGCTTAGATCCGTTATTTTTACGTGCTCAAGGCAAGCGTTCTGGTTGGGTACACGCTGTGTTTCTGGTGCTGCTTGTTATGACCTTAGTAGCCGGCTTTCAGGTGTTAGGCACCCTCATGGTGGTAGGGATTATGATGCTGCCTGCTGCGTCCGCTCGGTTTTGGGTGCACTCAGCAAGCAGCCAAATGATATGTGCAGGACTACTAGGGGCGTTTACCTCGTATTTAGGTCTATTGTTGTCCTTTCATGTGGATGTGCCGGCATCACCCGCTATTATTTTAATGGCAGGTCTGGCGTATTTTATTTCTATATTTTTTGGTCGGCACGGTGGTATTTTGCAAGCCATAAAGCACTCGGCTTATCACCGCCAACGTATTGCTCAAGGGAGAAAAAATGAAACACCTTCTCATTAGAACGACCGCCATAAGCGTTTTAAGCTGGTTTGTTGGCAGCCCTTTGGCGCTTGCTGCGCCACTCAAGGTAGTCAGTAGTTTTTCTATCTTGGCCGATATGGTGCAGCAGGTAGGAGGCGATAAGGTGGATTCACTTAGTATCGTTGGGCCCGAAGGAGACGCGCATAGCTTTGAGCCACGCCCTAGCGATTCCAGAACGTTACAAGATGCCGATCTACTGTTTATCAATGGGGCCCAATTCGAAGAGTGGCTGCCGCGTTTGATTGAGGCGGCGGGTTATCAAGGCAAGGTCATAGAAACCATCGAGGGAGTCCCTTTGCGTGCCTACGCAGAGGAAGAGGAAGGGCATACCTACAGTCTAGAAACCAGTCATCATGACGACCATGAGCATCATGAGCATGATCATGGCGATTACGATCCGCATGCGTGGCAAAGTCTAGAACACGCTCAGCTTTATGTGAAAAACATCCGTAACGCATTGATTGAGGCAGACCCAGATCATAAAGCTTATTATCAGCAGCAAGCCGAGGCTTACCAAAAACAACTCAGCGCGTTGCAAACTGAAATGCAAGCGGCGTTCGACCAGCTGCCTAAGACAAGCCGTACCGTGGTGACGTCGCATGATGCCTTTGCCTATTTAGGCCAAGATTACGATATTGAGTTTCTATCCTTATTAGGTGCTTCGAACCAAGCTGAGCCGTCGGCAAAAGAGCTGGCTGGCCTGATTGATTTCATGCGAGATAACCAAGTTAAAGCGGTATTTGTGGAAAACATTTCTAACCCAAAATTACTGCAGCAAATTGCAAACGAAACTGGTGCGCAATTAGGGGCGCCCTTGTATTCAGACGCACTGGCTAAAGCCCCGCATCCTGCCGACCATTATCTAGGTCTCATGCGATGGAATGCAGAAGCCTTGTTAAAAGCGCTAAGTAGTTAATCGTCTTTTTTTGGGTTGTGGCGTGGGTGCGCTTTGAAGAATTCGGCTAGCTGCTCGGGGTTAAGTTGCTTTAGACTGGCAGTGGAATCAGAAATGGCATGCCCCATCAGTTGTTGCACCCCCGTCACGTCATTGGATGACTCCAGTAAATGGTTAGCAAAACTGTTGCGTAATCGGTGCGGAAAAACGCGCTGATTAAGGCCGGCTTGTTGGGCTCGAAGTTGTAATTGTTTTTGAATGACGCGCGGACTAATACGTTGCCCTCTGACCCCTAAAAATAACGAGAAATAATTCGCTGGGTCTTGCTCTGGCTGTTGGGCCAGTGCTGTGGGTAAGAGTTCATGACGGCGTTGGCGCCATCGCGTTAATGCCGTTAATGCGGGCCCGCCAATGGGCACATGACGTTGACGCTCTGAAGCGGCCGCAATCACCACTTCGTTTTCTTCCCAGTCTATCCATGCTTTAGAGGTATAGGCGGGCGACTCGCAGACTTCAACATCAAGCCAAATTAATTCGCTTAGACGTAACCCACTGGAATACAGCAACTCGAAAAGCGCTTGATCGCGTAGCTCGACAGCAGAACTGTCTTCGGTTGGGGAGGAGGCCTCAAGTAATTGTTGGGTCTGAGTGAGCGAAAGAATTTTAGGATCAGGATAATGACCCTTAGGTGCTTGGACGCCAAGGCACGGGTTATAGCCGCTTTGGTATTGTTCGCTAAACCAATTAAAGAAATTACGCCATGCGGAGAGCAGTCGTGCCAAGCTGCGTGGCTGCAAGCCCTGCGCCTGCAATTCGCCTAAAGCAAACTGCAAGTGATTGCGGGCGTAATGCTGGGGGCTGGGTAAGTCATAACACGCGATCAGGTGTTTTAGGTCGCGCTCGTAGGCAGCCAACGTGTCTGCTGCCGCGCCCGCCGCTTTCAGGTGCTGAAGCCACTGCAGCATGGCTTGGCGAGTATTAGGAGTGCGAGGGGTGGGAGTCATAAAACCGAGCCAAGGACGCCACAATGACTTGGGCCATAATTTCTAAAAAATCCGTCCCCATGCGTGCAGTAAAACGGTTGGCAATGTCTGACCCTAACGCCAATGCGCCGATAGACCGCGAAGCATTCGGTGCATACAGAGGGATAACTGCCATTGAAGCCCATGTGCCTTCGAACCACTGCGCCGCAGGATGTTGAGTGGTACCTGCATAGGGTTTGGTTTGATGGGTGATGAGGTCTTGGGTGGCAGTATCTGTGCTTTGAGTGGCATAGGGGTAGTCATCCCACCACAAGCGCAGCTGTACCTCTTGTAAGCCATAGCGCACTTGTAAGCGATCGCAGGCAAAACGAGCGAGGTGTTCGGCAGCACCTTGATAGGCTAATAGGTCGCCTGCCCACAGCCAGAGTGCTTGTTGAATCAGCTCATTTTCGCGAGCGATAGTTAAAAACTGTTGGCGCTCTTGCTTGAGTTGTTGATTATGCTGTTGAAGGTACAGGGTTTGGCGTTCTGGTAAAGACAAGACTTTAGCCGTACGTGGATGGGGCAGTTTAAGCGAGAGTAGCAGATACTCGTGCTCTAAAAAAAACGTGGGGTTGTGCTGTAAAAAAGCAGCCACATCGTCAGCTTGAATCGCAGTTTGGCTCATAAATCATCCCAAAATAAATTATGAGGTAAAAGAAGGCGGTATAGCGGGAGCTTCAGGAGGAATTTTATATCGGTTGTAGCTCCAAAGATACTGACTAGGAAAACGTTGAATCAAATGCTCCATGGCCTCGTTAATGGCATACACCGTATTTTCTACCGTTGGGTCGTCGGGAAGCGTTAAGCGTACATAGTGAATACGCCAGCCTTGGCCTTTAGGTAAGCGTTCGCCTGCGGTGAGCACAATGGGAACATTGGCTTGTAGGGCAAGCTTGGCCGCCAAGGTCATGGTATAGGCGGGTTTGCCAAAAAAAGGGGCCCAGATGCCGTCACCCGTACTAGGGACTTGGTCTGGGAGCATGCCGACGGCCTCGTTACGCCTTAAGGCTTTTAGAAATTCACGTATACCACGCACGGAAGCCGGCACAGCATGCAAACCGGGCATATTACGGGAAGCTTGCATAGCGGGCTCGATGAATTGCTGGCGTGGCGGTCTAAACATAACAGTGATGGGGCCATGTTTGATGAGGGCTCGCGCTGTAATTTCAAAACAGCCTAGATGCGGCGTTAAATATAAGATACCACGTTGCTCGGCTAAAGCTGCGGCAACGATGTGTTCGTCTTGGGTACTACAGCGCGCTAAACAGGTGGCGGGCTCTAGCCAGACTTTAGGTGTTTCCATAATCATGGCTCCGGTCTCTGCCGCTGCGCGTCGTGCAAAGCCAGCGCCAGAATAGCCCGCTTGGGCGGCATTTTTTTGGATACGTTGACGATAACGACCGGGTAGTAAATAAACCACGACCCCTAAGAAGCGGCCCAGTGCGTGAAGCCACCGTAGGGGTAACTTTGCCAACAATTTCAGGAAAAACAAAAACATAATTCGAGGGTAATACGTTGAATAAATAACAATATAGTATGAATCTTAGTTAAATTTGCTTAAAATGGTGGCATCGCTGAGTTAACCCGACAACTTGCGGAGCGATATCCTCGAAAGAGAGCTGTACATTCCCGCTAAAGCGTCGCGCCCTGATATGTCTTTTAGGCTTTCTCCCGTGGTGCAACGCCATTGTTTTAATTGAAACCTACAGGATAAATCACTGTGGCACATAACGATTTTCTATTTACTTCAGAATCTGTCTCCGAAGGTCACCCCGATAAAGTCGCTGACCAAATTTCCGATGCGGTGCTAGACGCTATTTTCGAGCAAGACCCCAATGCACGCGTTGCCGCTGAAACCCTGTGTAACACGGGCTTAGTGGTTATGGCAGGTGAAATTACCACCACAGCAAATGTGAATTACATTGATGTAGCGCGCGAGACCTTAAAGCGCATTGGCTATGATAACGCTGATTATGGTATTGATTATAAGAGCTGCGCCGTTTTAGTCGCCTACGATAAACAGTCACCCGATATTGCCCAAGGCGTAGACCGCAGCCCCGAAGAAATCATGAACCAAGGGGCAGGCGACCAAGGTCTCATGTTTGGCTTTGCGTGTGATGAAACCCCTGACCTTATGCCTGCACCCATTTGGTACTCTCACCGGTTGATGCAGCGACAAAGCGAACTGCGTAAAGATGGTCGCTTGCCTTGGTTACGCCCTGATGCCAAAGCTCAAGTTACCTTCCGTTACATTGATGGCCGCCCTGTTGAGGTCGACACCGTGGTGGTCTCCACTCAGCACGACCCCGATCTGTCTCAAGAAACCATTCGTGACGCCGTCATTGAAGACATTATTCGCCCTACTTTTGCCGAGGGCCTGCTAACGGATAACACGCGCTTTTTAGTGAACCCGACCGGTAAGTTTGTTATTGGTGGTCCAAATGGGGATTGTGGCTTAACCGGACGTAAAATTATCGTTGACACCTATGGTGGCGCATGCTCTCACGGTGGTGGGGCTTTCTCCGGTAAAGATCCCTCTAAGGTTGACCGCTCTGCTGCCTATGCGGCGCGTTATGTCGCCAAAAATATTGTGGCAGCTGGGCTAGCGCGTCAGTGCGAGGTGCAAGTCAGCTACGCGATAGGGGTGGCCGAGCCAATTAATATCACTGTTTATACCAATGGCACAGGCATTATTCCCGATGATCAAATCGCGTTATTAGTCCGCGAGCATTTCGACTTACGCCCACGTGGTATTGTGCAAATGCTTGATCTATTGCGTCCTATTTACACCAAAACCGCCGCTTATGGCCATTTTGGACGTAGCGAACCCGAATTTACTTGGGAAGCAACGGATAAAGCGGCTGCCCTAAAAGCAGCTATCTAAGGCGAAAGCCATAGACCCTGAAACCACGCTAATGGTATGATAGGCGTGGTTTCTCACCTGCTTGAGACAGGCGCACACGCGCCACAAATTTTGATGTAAGCCAATCTGAGGAGCGTTGCGACTTTGTCGATGCCTAGCATCCAAAGCCAGGCTCAGATTTGGAACGTTGCTCACGTTTTTACCTAGAACAACGACGCTCACCTACCTTCTGATCGACAGGGTTGGTGAGCTTTTTTTTGCTCCGACCCTTTTCTACGGATTTTCCGGAGCTTCTATGTCTACTTTTACCGATTACAAAATTGCCGACCTCAGCCTAGCGGATTGGGGGCGTCGAGAGATTGCGATTGCAGAAACCGAAATGCCTGGCTTAATGGCAACCCGCGAGGAATATGCAGCGGCTCAGCCTCTAAAAGGGGCGCGTATTGCAGGCAGTCTACATATGACTATCCAAACGGCTGTATTGATCGAGACGCTGGTGGCTTTGGGTGCCGAGGTGCGCTGGGCATCATGCAATATTTTTTCCACACAAGACCATGCAGCGGCTGCCATTGCGGCTAACCAAATTCCTGTGTTTGCCATAAAAGGGGAAAGCCTCGAAGACTATTGGGAATATTGCCATCAGATTTTCAATTGGCCAGGCGAACAAGCCAACATGATTTTGGACGACGGTGGTGATGCTACCGTGTTGCTGCACTTAGGTGCTAAGGCTGAAAAAGATTTGTCTGTACTTGATGCGCCATCAAGCGAAGAGGAAACCGTCCTGTTTGCAAGTATCCGCGCCAAGCTTCAAGAAGACGCCACATGGTATTCAACTCGCTTGGCTCAAATCCAAGGGGTGACCGAAGAAACCACCACCGGGGTGCAGCGCCTTTACCAAATGGCGAAAAAAGGCGAACTGGCTTTCCCTGCTATTAACGTGAACGACTCCGTCACCAAATCCAAGTTTGATAATTTATATGGGTGTCGCGAGTCCTTAGTCGATGGCATTAAGCGCGCCACCGATGTGATGGTAGCCGGAAAAATCGCGGTAGTATGTGGTTTTGGTGACGTGGGTAAGGGCTGCGCCCAAGCTCTACAAGCACTACGTGCCCAGGTTTGGGTAACAGAAATTGACCCGATTTGTGCTTTACAAGCCTCTATGGAAGGCTACCGTGTGGTCACCATGGAAGAAGCCGCTGACAAAGCGGATATTTTTGTAACCGCTACGGGCAACTACCATGTGATTACACGCGAACATATGGAGCGCATGAAAGACCAAGCCATTGTGTGTAATATTGGTCACTTTGATAATGAGATTGATGTGGCGGCCTTGTCTGACCTCGAGTGGGAGGAAATCAAGCCTCAGGTAGACCACGTGATTTTCCCAGATGGCAAGCGTATTATCCTGTTGGCTCAAGGTCGTTTAGTCAACTTGGGTTGTGCGACAGGGCACCCGTCTTTTGTGATGTCTGCATCATTTACTAACCAAACCATTGCACAAATTGAGCTTTTTACTCAGGGTGATCGCTATGAAAGTGGTAAAGTTTATGTGTTGCCCAAGCACTTAGACGAAAAAGTGGCTCGTTTACACTTGGCAAAGCTCGGTGTTAATCTTACTACGTTGTCGGAAGAGCAAGCCAAGTACATTAACGTACCGCTTGAGGGACCGTTTAAGGTCGATCATTACCGTTACTAAAAATAAGTCAGGCACCACTGGGGTGCCTGTTTCATAAGGAGCGTAATCATGACATTACTACTCGTCTGGATTCTAAACGCAGTAGCGTTGCTTATCGTGGCCTATATTTTGCCCGGTATTCAGGTTGCAAGTTTTACCTCAGCCTTAGGCGCTGCGGTGGTGCTGGGCTTACTGAACATGCTGGTCAAGCCTGTACTGCAAATCCTCACGTTACCCCTGACCGTGGTCACTCTGGGTTTATTTTTGCTAGTGATTAACGCTCTGGTATTTTGGTTGGCAGGGTCTATTTTGAAAGGCTTCCAAGTGACTGGATTTTGGTGGGCCTTTATCGGAGCCATTGTGTACAGTATTGTCACTAGCTTGCTTTCGAACCTTATCCCAAACTAAATCCATTAGGTATTGCCCTAGGCTACCACCTAACACTGCAATACGTACCTGTGTTGAGGTGGACACCTAAAGAGGGGCTGGCTTAGGCCAGCCCTTATCTGTTAGTACTGCGTCTAAAGGCACATCGTGTGCCGCGGCCACATAGTCCATTTGACTTAGGTCGCCTACTGCCCAACTTAGGCCAATGGTCGTAAAAGTCTGTTGGCGTGCTGTTAAGTCTGCTAAAGTGCGGTCATAATAGCCTTTACCATAGCCTAACCGATCGCCTTGGCGCGTAAAACCCAAGGTGGGCACAAGAATGATTTCTGGGTCAGGTGCTAGTTCTGGCGTATCGGGCTCAAGCACACCAAAAGCCGCTTTTTTCATAGCTTGCCCAGGGTGCCATGGCTTAAATACTAACGGCGAATCGGGGCTAACCACACAGGGTAGGCTAACGTGAATGGCTTCCTCTTCTGCCCATTGCACAAGCAAAGGCCCTAAATCAGGTTCATGAGCCAATGCCCAGTACGCTGCAATATGCAAGGGCTGTTGCGGTTCAGGGCGGTGTTGTCGGTATTGGTTAAGCCAAGTAAATAAACGGCCTCGCATTAGCAGTGCACCGCGGCGTGTGTCTCTGGATTCTTGGGCAGCGCGTAGATGTAATAATTGTTGGCGTAGGTCATGATAGTTTGTCATAGTGAGTCATTTATAAAGGGCTAGTCCATGTTCTTACAGCTAAGGTATCAGAAAAATAGCCTTCTAGGCAGTAGCGTGCCACGGAATCGTTGGTTGATGCACGTCGGTCTTATCAGCAGTGTGTTTTTAGTTGGGTGCGCTGGTGCAGCCAAAGCGCCTGAGGTCGAAGCGCATCAAGCACCTAAACAAATGGCTGCGCTCGCTCCTACCTATGCGGCACCCCCTCCGGCGGTGCGTTGG
The DNA here is from genome assembly GCF_011927625.1 of Paenalcaligenes hominis. Taxonomy (GTDB): domain Bacteria; phylum Pseudomonadota; class Gammaproteobacteria; order Burkholderiales; family Burkholderiaceae_B; genus Paenalcaligenes; species Paenalcaligenes hominis. The sequence continues at coordinate 340,674 of NZ_JAATIZ010000002.1, read as the reverse complement.
AATCAACTGCCTTCTGTACCAGCAACTGCGCGCCAAGCCGTTATCGATGCTCGCGCTGCATTACAAGCTAAAAACTGGCGCCGTTTGGTAGAGCTTGTACAGCCCGCCAAAGCCGATCCTGTATTAGGGGCTTATCCCGCCTATTGGCATTTACGCCAACAAATTCATGACTCCACTCGACCGATTCCTTCTGACCAACTTTGGCAGTTTTTACGTGAGTACGACGACGAGTACTTAGCGCAACGCCTAAAAGGGGACTGGGCGATTGCGGCAGTACGAGCCGGTGATTTTCAGCTCATCAATCAATTGCAGCCCCAAGACCTTGGTAATTCACAAGTGCGTTGTGCGGTGGCCTATGGTAGGCATATGACTCAGCAGTCTTTAGATATCCAACGGGTTTTGTCTCAGTTTGTGCCGGGTTCGACTTGCTGGAGCCTGTTGGATCAGCTTTGGGAAGCCAAAGCAGTGGGCTTTACCGATGTGCGAGATTTAATGCGCGCCGCCTTAGAGCAAGGTAAAACCAGCGAAGCAAGACGCTATGCAGCTATTATTTTTGATGGCAAACAAATGCAAGACTACACAGCTCTAATGGAAGCACCGCGTCGTTGGCTAGACCAACAAGGGCAGGTCCAAGGGCAGGCTCATACCGAATTAGTTTCTTTAGCCTTATCACGTCTAGCAAGACAAAGCGATCGTGCGGCTCAAGCCCAGTATATCGAACAAAAATGGGCGGCTCAGTTACCTCAGGCAAATAAAGATTGGGTATGGGGGCAGTTTGGCTTAATACCGGCTTTGCGTGTGGAAAATGATGCAGCACGTTGGTATCGCTTATCAGGCACTACTCCCAAAACAGACTATAACCATGCATGGGAAGTGCGAGCCGAGTTGCGCCAGTACCCCATCGACTGGAAGCAAGTTGAACGCGCTATTGCGAAGATGTCTGAGCCTCAGGCCTCCGAGCCAGTGTGGGTGTATTGGAAAGCGCGTGCCTTAGCTGCTCAAGGCCACCAAGCCCAAGCGCAAGCCGCCTATGAGTCCATTAGTAGTGATTTAAGTTTTTATGGTCAGTTGGCCAACGAAGAGCTAGGGCGTGCTATTCCATTGCCACCACAGCCTACACCGATTAGTGTGGCTGAAAAACGCGATGTGGCAACACGACCTGCTTTTTTACGCTCTTTAGAGCTATTTAAACTGGGTTGGCGTCCCGAGGCCACGACAGAGTGGGCCTTTGCTTTGCGTGGCATGAACGATAGGCAGTTACGTGCTGCGGCCGAGTTAGCCCGTGATAACCATGTGTATGATCGTGTAGTGAACACGTCTTTATTAACCAAACAAGAGGTGGATTTCAGTCAGCGTTTTGTAGCGCCCTTTGAGGGCGGGGTCACAGAAAAAGCCCGCTTGATCGGTTTAGATCCAGCATGGGTATATGGGCTCATTCGTCAAGAATCCCGATTCATGATGGATGCGCGTTCGGGTGTAGGGGCATCGGGCTTGATGCAGCTTATGCCCGCTACTGCAAAATGGACGGCCAATAAAATAGGAATGACTCATTTCACGCCTTCGATGGTCAATGAGTTCGAGACCAATACTATCTTGGGTACTAATTACCTAAACATGGTGCTGGGGCAACTAGGTGGTTCCGAGGTCTTGGCCTCTGCTGGTTATAACGCCGGGCCCAAACGGCCTATTAATTGGCGCTCACGTCTACAAGGGCCGGTCGAGGGTGCCATTTTTGCAGAAACCATTCCCTTTACCGAAACGCGTCTGTATGTGAAAAACGTGCTGTCCAATGCCACCTATTACTCCATGATGTTCAGCGGCCAACCCCAGTCACTCAAACAGCGTTTAGGTACAATTAGTCCTCAGTCTAGTCGTACGACGGAGTTGCCTTAATGCCAATTAGTCCAACGCAACAGCAGGCCTTAAACCAACTGGTTGCTCAGCCTGATCTTTTGCTAGATGGCTTGCAGTGCTATGTGGTGGGGGGGGCTGTGCGCGACACGTTGCTCGGTCTGCCGGTCGGAGACCGCGATTGGGTCGTGGTCGGCGCGAGCCCCGAGCACTTAGCCCAACGTGGCTTTATTCCGGTAGGCGGAGACTTCCCCGTCTTTCTGCACCCGCAAACTAAAGAAGAGTTTGCCTTAGCCCGCACAGAGCGTAAATCGGGGCGTGGCTACCAAGGGTTTACTTTTTATACGGGGCCTGATGTGACATTGGCTGATGATTTGTCACGCCGCGACTTGACGATTAACGCTTTAGCCATTGACACCCAGGGGCAGTTTTATGATCCATTGGGTGGCTATGCCGATTTAGAGCAGAAAACCTTACGCCATATCGGCACAGCCTTTGTCGAGGACCCGGTTCGGCTCTTGCGTTTAGCGCGTTTTGCAGCACGCTTTAGTTCATTTCGGATCGCAGCCGAGACAGAGCAATTGGCGCTGCAGTTAGTGCAAAACGGCGAGGTCGATGCGCTCGTGCCAGAGCGCGTCTGGCAAGAGCTACACAAAGGCTTGCAAACCCATGACCCTTTACGCATGGTTCAGGTATTAGCGCAATGCGGCGCCTTAGAGCGTGTTTTGCCTGGGCTGCGGCTTAGCCCAACGTTGGACACCGCAATGGCGTGTGCTATCAGGCACGACCTGTCTACGCTACAGCGGTTTGCGATTTTATGCTCGCAAAGCCCACACCCCGAGTCGATAGCACAGCATATTAAGGCCCCTACGGCTTATAAAGAGGCTGCGCGACTATTGCCTTTGCTGTTAGATGCTGCGCAAGCGCAACCAACGCCTAATCAGGTGGCGCAGGCCCTGCAACGCCTAGATAGTTTAAGAAAACCAGAGCGTTATAGGCAGTTAGTGCAAGCGGCTGAGTGCGTGGCCCAAGCCAACTGGCCTTTGTGGCAACAGGCTGCTTGTGTGTTTGCCAACGTTGATGCCGCTGCTATTGCACAACAGCATCAGGCGCAGCCGCAGGCCATACCTGCAGCTATTTTAAAGGCAAGAATAGCAGCCTTGGCGGCTATTTTTTAAGCTGAGCAAAGGCCACAATACAGCTAACTACCACTGCGCCCCCTACTATTTGCATTGGGCTAAGAGCCTGCCCCAAAATTAACCAGCCCAAGGTTAATGAGGCCACGGGCTCGATATTCATGGCTGAGGCATTTTGTGCCAAGTTAAGGCGGGGTGCCAGCATAAACAGCATAATAAATGCACAGGCGTACAGGCCGCTAAGCAACAAAAGAGTGGCGAGGCCTACCCCTGTTTCGGGCAGGCTAAGACCGCCAGGGATGATGTCCACACTGCCAGCACTTAGCGTGAGGCACAAGACGGTTAGCATGGTGTAAAAGCTGCGTGCGCTGCCTTGAACCCGAGAAAGCTTATTTTCTGTCACCCAAAGCCCTAACGCAAACGAGAAAGCGGCAAATAAAGCAAAACCAATGCCTATAAGCCACAAGTCGATGTTGCTTTGGTCGCTTTGTGCTAAAGCAGGAATATCAAGCGCTAGGATCAGTCCAATTAAAATTAACCCCATGATACTGGCACGGGCTTTAGTGGGTGGTTTACCCCCTAGTAGCCAAGAAATAAGTGCTAATTGCACGGGGAAGGTATTGACGGTGAGCAGCGCAATGCCTACTGGAATGCGTGATACCGCAGAGTAAATACTAATGCTTTGAATAGCAATGAGCAGGCCAAGTAGTAATTGCCAAGGCACCAAGCGCCATCTGAGTTTAATGCTTTGCTTATAGACGACAGCAAGTAAAGATAACAGCCCCAGTGTAACGATCGAACGAAACACCACGGCGGTAAGTAGGCCTGTACCGTTATCAAAGCTAATACGAGCAGCAATATGGGCACTGGCAAAACAGGTGCCTACACTCAGTAAAATAAACAGCGCCACACGGCGGGAAAAAGGTTGGGCTGGGGTCATACGTTTTTATCGTATCTTTATAAAAAATCGCGTCTATCACGCATCATAAAACCCAGAAGCGGGGTGGGTAGGTCTTTGCCCAAGGCTAATACCTTAAAGAGCTCTCCCATTTCGGCTTCAGAGAGTAAGGTTTGGACTGCATGAACCTGTTGCGACCAACGCTGCAAATGAGAGTTATTGTTTAGGTCTAGCGCATGGTGTATGGCTTCTAGGTCTTGCGTTAGGCCACAATTCATTAAAAAGTGAGCTTGAGACGTATAACCCCCTACCTCTAATTGCGCTGCCAAAGCGGCATCCGCTATAGCGGTAAAATCCACATGGGCGGTGATGTCTTGCAGACCGGGCAAGATTAAGGACTCATCATGCGCAAAATGACGGAAGTGGCACATGAGCGTGCCCGTAGTGCGTTGGGCATGGTAGTACTCATGCTGTGCAAAGCCGTAGTCAATTAATAGCGCACCACCTACCTGCAGCCAGTCGCCCATGGCTCGAATCCAGCTTTCGGCCTGTAGGTTGATTTCAGAGCGGTAACCGGCAATACGCGGCAACCGTTCTTCAGCGATTCGTGCTAACTCGCCTTTGGCTAAACGAGCGGTCAATCTAAAAGGGCTAGGTGCTGTCGCTGCGGCCTCGTGATTAACACTGACACCTAATTCCAAAATGCTTAAGTCCGCGCTGCGCTGCACTAAATGCACAGGCATGGCATCCAATACCTCGTTGGCAAGCACTGCGCCACTAAACGCTGTGGGCAACTCATTTACCCACTGCACTCGTTGGCCCCAGCTAGCAAGGCGCTCTTGCTGACGTGCGCGTAACGAAGGCGATAGCTCCAAAATAATGTAGGGTGTGGTGGCATGACCCATTTGATCTAGCGTTGTAAGAACGGATGCCGCCAACGCACCTGAACCCGCCCCAAACTCGAACACCTTTGGTTCAGGGCAGTGCTGAAGAATTTGAGCCACCTGTTTGGCTAGGCATTGTCCAAACAAAGGACTTAGCTCTGGGGCAGTGGTGAAATCGCCCGCATAGTGGAACTTGGTGCTTCCCCCCGTGTAATAACCCATCTGAGGTGCGTACAGCGCGGCTTGCATCCATTGATCGTAAGGCAGGAAGTTGTCGTGGTCTGCAATGAGTGCGGCTAAGGCTTGATGGTGGCGATCCAGCAGCGGAAGCAGTTCGGGTTCAAGTTTAGGCAAGCCGTGGGGATACAGGGGGGCAGGGAAACAGATCATGGTTTATTTTTTTTATTTTGAGAAAGAGATTTTAAAGCGCGTAACATACCAATAAAAAAGCTGATCAGCACTGCGCTGATCAAGGCTGCAATAAAATTGCCGAACACCACCCACAAGGGCAAGCACAATAAAACGGCAAGAAGTAATGGTTTAGATAATAAAGCGTTCATACGTAACCCGTAGAGGTGAATCTATAGTACTCATACTGTGATGGACTGCGAGGATTTCGTGCATAGGTGTCCACGTCTTGGCGTATTGCTGGAACCCTAAGCAGAGAGAAGCCTATCACTTAAAGGCTGTAAAAATCATACCAAGGCAAGATGTAAGCAGCGTAGGAGGGCCTAATAAAATCTGCTAGGATTACAATTAGCTTACAGAGACTAAGACCGTGCAGTGAAAACTGGGAATTACAGCAAAATAAGTACAATCTCGTGCTTTTTATTCGCGTAAAGTGCCGTAGCCGTCTATCATAATCATCTTTATTATGCTTTTTTGCTAGAGATAATCAAAATGCCACAATATCGTTCACGTACTTCTACACATGGTCGCAATATGGCCGGCGCGCGCGCTCTTTGGCGTGCAACGGGCATGAAAGACGGTGATTTTAACAAGCCTATTATTGCTGTGGTTAACTCGTTTACACAGTTTGTTCCAGGCCACGTCCACCTCAAAGACATGGGGCAATTGGTAGCACGTCAGATCGAGGCAGCAGGGGGCGTGGCTAAAGAGTTCAACACCATTGCCGTCGATGATGGTATTGCCATGGGGCACGATGGTATGTTGTATTCCCTGCCTTCACGCGAGCTTATTGCTGACTCGGTAGAGTACATGGTGAACGCACATTGTGCTGACGCAATGGTGTGTATTTCTAACTGCGACAAAATTACCCCTGGCATGCTGATGGCCGCTTTGCGCATTAATATTCCAGTGGTCTTTGTTTCGGGTGGTCCGATGGAGGCCGGCAAGGTCGTAGCCAAAGACGGAAAAACAGTGGTGCGCAAATTAGACCTCGTAGATGCCATGATTCAAGCGGCCGACAGCTCTGTCAGTGATGAAGAAGTCGCTGAAATTGAACGCAGTGCTTGTCCTACGTGTGGGTCTTGCTCGGGTATGTTTACCGCTAACTCCATGAATTGCTTAACCGAAGCCTTAGGCTTGGCTTTGCCAGGTAATGGTAGTTTAGTGGCGACCCATGCGCGTCGTCGCGGCTTATTTGAAAATGCCGGTACATTAATTGTTGAGCTCTGTAAGCGCTACTACGAGGAAAATGACGAAAGCGTTTTACCGCGTCAGATTGCTAGCTTTGGTGCTTTTGAAAATGCTATGGCACTGGACGTCGCCATGGGTGGCTCCACCAACACCGTTTTGCACTTACTGGCTGCGGCCCAAGAGGCAGGCGTCGATTTCACTATGGCCGATATTGACCGCATTTCGCGTCACGTACCCTGTCTGTGCAAGGTAGCCCCCGCAACCGAACTCTATCATATGGAAGACGTACACCGTGCGGGCGGTATTATGGGTATCTTAGGCGAGCTCGGCCGTGCTGGTCTGTTAAACCTCGATGTGGGCAATATTCACAGCGGTACATTGGGTGAAGCCATCAAGCGTTGGGACATCAAAGGGGCCAACGCTAAAGCCGTAGATACTTTCTTCCGCTCTGCTCCAGGTGGTGTGCCGACTCAAGTCGCATTTAGTCAAGACCGGTATTACGAAGAGGTCGATGCTGACCGTGAAAATGGGTGTATACGTAGCAAAGAGCACGCGTATTCCCAAGACGGTGGTCTTGCTGTGATGTACGGCAATTTGGCTGAAAAAGGGTGTATTGTCAAAACGGCTGGGGTTGATGACAGTATTTTGCAGTTCACCGGCACAGCCCGTGTATTTGAAAGCCAAGAGTCCGCTGTGGATGGCATCTTAAATGGTGTGGTGGTGGCAGGCGACGTGGTGGTAATTCGCTACGAAGGGCCTAAAGGCGGGCCAGGTATGCAAGAAATGCTGTATCCCACTTCCTATTTGAAATCGATGGGGTTGGGCAAAAGCGCCGCGTTGCTAACAGATGGGCGTTTCTCTGGTGGCTCATCGGGTCTAGTGATTGGTCATGCCTCGCCCGAGGCCGCAGAGGGCGGGGTCATCGGATTGATCGAAGACGGTGATACGATTGAGATTGATATTCCTAACCGTCGCATTCATTTGGCTGTCAGCGATGACGAGCTACAAACGCGTCGAGCCGCCATGGAGGCGCGCGGCGACCAAGCGTGGCAGCCCGTCGAAGCACGGCCCCGAGTCGTGTCTCAAGCCTTGCGTGCCTATGCGGCGCTAGCTACCTCTGCCGACCGTGGTGCGGTGCGCGATATTAGCCAAATCGTGCGTAAATAACGAATCTAAAGAGTAAATGGCCATGTTAAATCCCGATCAAAAGCAGTTGCAACAACGTATTATTACCGAGTTAGGGGTCAAGGCTCGTATCGACCCAGCGCACGAGTTAGAGCAACGTATCAAGTTCATTAAAAACTACCTGCGCCACAGCAAAGCTCGCAGCTTAGTCATTGGTATTAGCGGTGGTATTGATTCGCTGGTGGTCGGATACATGGCCCAGTTAGCCGTTGAACAACTGCGTCAAGAAGGCGTAGACGCTACCTTTATTGCTCTACGCTTGCCCTACGCTGAACAACGTGATGCGGCCGATGCGGATGCAGCGATTCGTCATATTCAGCCGGATCGCTGTCTAGAACTAAACATTCAACCGGCTACCGATGCAGTAATGGAAACTTTACTGCAGGCAAAGCAGGGCTTTCGTTCTGAATCCCATCAAGATTTTATTAAAGGCAACGTAAAGGCGCGCCAACGCATGATTTATTGTTATGCCGTTGCCGGGGCTGAGTCGGGTTTGGTTTTAGGTAGCGACCAGGCCGCCGAGGTATTAATGGGTTTTTTCACCAAATATGGCGACGGGGCGGCTGATCTTATGCCTCTGGCAGGGCTGACAAAATCACAAGTACGCGAGCTTGCCGCCCAGTGTGGTGTGCCCGATGCGTTGACACATAAAGTCCCTACTGCAGATCTTGAGTCGCTTACGCCTTTGCAACCCGACGAAGACGCCTTTGGAGGGGTGACATATCATGACATTGATGCGTTTTTAACCGGTCAGCCAGTTTCTGTAGACGCCTTTGAAAGTATTATAGAGCACTACACGCGCAGTGCTCACAAGCGGCTTTTACCTGCTTCACCCCTGACTTTCTCTTTTTAGGCCGTTTTGCTATGCAGCCTGTTTTACCCCCTTTTTTGATTGCTCGTTGGCTTTTATTACTGTTATTGGTAGCAGGCTTATATTTTCTGAAAGGCTTTATTGTCCCGGTGCTAGGGGCGCTGATTATCGGTTTAGCGAGCTGGCCTGCTTATAAACGCCTACTGGCGTATTTAAATGGGCGCACTATTGTTGCAGCAACTGCTGCGCTGCTCATTGTGATCGGTGTGATCATTTTACCGTTGTCTTTTGCCTTGACCTTTGTCATCAAAGAAGCCAGCTCTTTTGTGATTTGGGCCTTAGCTGCAAACCGATACGGTATGCCTGTACCCGACTGGATTCCCCAGTTGCCAGTGGTCGGTGAACGGCTAAGCGAATACTGGCAGTTATATGTAGGCGAGCCGCATGCGCTAGGCGCCTTAGTGGAAATAGTCAGTGGTGAGCATTTAGGCAATATTTATCGTATGGTCCTAAGCGCGACTGGCAACGTGTTTCATTTACTGCTGACCTTGTTGTTTTTGTTGATCACGTTATTTTTTATTTATAAAGACGGCGATCGTTTATTAGGTCAATTAGATATCGTGGGCGAACGCATCTTGCCTGAACGGTGGCAACGTTTTTCACGGGTAGTACCCGCCACGGTTAACTCCACGGTGACAGGTATGACGCTTATCGCGGTGGGCGAGGGGGTTGTGCTGGGCATCGCTTATTGGATTGCGGGCGTTCCTTCTCCGGCGTTACTGGGGGCGGTTACTGGCTTTATGGCATTAATCCCCGGTGGGGCGCCATTATCTTTTACCTTGGTCTCATTGTATTTGGTCGGCTCAGGGCAAGCCGTCGCTGGTTTAGCTTTGTTCTTATGGGGGGCCATAGAGCTCTTTATCGTAGATAAAACCTTGCGGCCACGCTTAGTAGGCGGGCCAGTTAAGCTCCCATTTTTACCTACTTTTTTTGGCTTAGTCGGAGGGGTACAAACCATGGGAATTGTGGGGTTATTTTTAGGACCGGTGTTAATGGCCTTGTTGGTTGCCATTTGGCGCGAATGGGTCTACACCGGACGCCAACATCGTCTTGCAAATGATTCTCAATCGTAATTAAGTTACACTTAACTTTTTTCATCATTTAGGAATACGAGCATGGTCAATGACAGTGCGACCCGATACGGGCTTATTTCACGATTTTTCCACTGGCTAATGGCCTTGGGCTTTGTCTGGATGCTAGTAAGTGCAAGTGCGCGCTTTATAGACAAAGAGGCGGCGTTTACTAAAGCGGTGTTTGCCTATCATGGTCAGGTTGGGTTTACTATTTTATGGTTAGCCGTGCTGCGTGTTATTTGGGCGATCATTCAACGACCCAATCGGCCAAAGAACCCCTTTGCAGTCAAGTTGGGTCATGCTTGTATGTACGTATTAATGGTTGCCGTACCTGCCATTGCCGTAATTCGCATGATAGGCATGGGACGTGGTTTTACCTATTGGGGCCTGTGGCCTATCTTGGAAAAAACTGGGGTAGAAACCGCATGGATGAAAGAGTTAGGCAATACCTTTCATGGCAATCTAGGGTGGTTATTGTTTGCATTAATTATCGGCCATATCTTTTTTGCCTTTAAACACAGTCATAGTCCAACTGATCAAAAAGTTTTGCCTCGTATGCTAGGTAAAACCTTATAACAGCAAAAAGCCTTTAACCGTGTTAAAGGCTTTTCTGTTTTACTGGGTGAATGCCTTAGGCATCGTGGGGTTTTCTGTGTTTATGTTTGCCTCCTTTTTTGTGTTTGTCCTCTAAGACATGAATGCTGGCATCAGTGGGGTGGATCCGAAGCTGAACCGGTTTTTGGTCTTTATCGAGGGCACGTGCCACATAGCCATGATGACGCGAGCTACGAATGCTGCGAATGTCGGTATAGCCGGCTTTTTCCAAGGCCTCGTAAGCGGCTTTAAGGGTGATCCACTCAGAGCGGTCAGGCAATGCAGGACGTGTTGCAGTGGCTGGGGCATCAGCCGTTGCACTGGCCGCGACCAAGACGGAGTCGAGGGGGAAAACGGGTTGGGCATGAACGCTACCTAGAAAAAGCATGGCGCTAGTGGCGAAAGCACATAGGGGTAGCATGAGCTTGGGTTTCAACATAGTGGATTCCTATAAGGTAAAACATGAACATGACACCATTGTGCTTGACCCACTATGAACCCAAAATGAAGTGGTTATTCATTATTCGTTCATTTCTTTTGATTTATTGTATAGGTTTATTTGTACGGCAAAGGCTATGCGACAACTGCTTGCATCCTGTTTAATGGTTGGGTTTCTAGCGATGGGCACAATCGCCCACGCTGGGCCCCCCTTATCCTATGATCAAATCCGTACCGCTCGCGAAAAAGGGGAAATTCGCTCGCTACGGTGGGTGATGCATCAAATTCAGCCTTATTATCCCGGGCGCTTGCTCGATGCCGAGCTCAGCCGTAAAAATGGTCGTTATGTGTACCGTATTAAATTGTTGCAGCCTGGGGGCTATGTTAGTCGGTTAATGGTCGATGCGTATACGGCCGAGATCCTTAAAGCGCGTTCTCGTCCCTTAGAAAAAAGGAAACACTAATGCGTGTATTAGTGGTCGAAGACGACCAGCAATTACAAAACCAAGTCGCTGAAGCGCTTCAAACGCAGGGCTATGTCATAGATACCGCCGCAGATGGCGAGCACGCCCACTATATGGCGGCAGTGGAAAACTACGATTTAGTGATTCTCGATTTAGGCTTACCGCAGTTAGATGGGCTGACACTATTAAAGCGCTGGCGCAGCGAAGGCTTAACCTTTCCCGTCCTAATTTTAACCGCGCGCGATAGCTGGCATGATAAAGTCAGTGGCATGGACGCCGGGGCCGATGACTACGTCACTAAACCTTTTCACACCCAAGAGCTGCTAGCACGCACCCGGGCGTTGTTACGTCGGGCTGCCGGGCATGCCTCTGCCACACTGGTATGTGGTGACTTAGTGCTCGACACCCGCCAATCTCAGTTTTTTTATCAGCACCAAGCCTTACACTTAACCAGCCACGAGTTTCGTGTATTGGCCTACCTAATGCATCACAGTGATCAAGTCCTTTCTCGCAATCAGCTGATAGAGCACATTTATGCCCAAGACCAAGAACGAGACTCAAACACCATTGATGTGTTTATAGGGCGTCTACGTAAAAAAATTCCAGCGGCCTATATTCAAACGGTACGAGGCTTAGGCTACAAGCTGACCCACCCCCATGAGTAACACCAAACGGTTCCCTTTTTCGTTATCACAGCGCTTATTGGCAGGGGCTTTGTTATGGGTGTTGTGCAGTTTGATTGCAACAGGGTTGTTATTAACTCAGCTCTTTAAGCAGCATATCGAGGAGCAGCTGTATAAAGAGCTCACGGTGCACATGCTGCAATTGATTTCCCAAATGGAACAAGAGGCCACTGCGCCTTTAGCGGTACAGACTCACCTTAGCGACCCACGGTTTGAACAACCCCTAAGCGGCTTGTATTGGCAAATACAAAGTGTAGAGGCCAAGGTCCCAACCTTATATTCCCGCTCTTTATGGGATGAGCGGCTGAGCTTACCCAGACCCGAGGCTGCCACCGAACTGCGCACGCATTATCAAGACCCTTTGCTAGGGTCGCTTTATGTGGTGGGACGGCAGGTGGCGTTATTAGATACCGAGCACGAGCCACAGTATGATGTGTGGGTGGCTGCTCAAAGCGAGGTCTTACTCGAGCCTTTACGACGTTTTAGTCGTATGTTGGTACTGTCTTTGCTGTTACTAGGTAGTGTATTAATTGTGGGGGTGTGGTGGCAGCTTCGCTTAGGTCTTAAACCGCTGCATCAGCTGCGTGTGCAATTAGGCCGCGTTCACGAGGGCGTCGATGAAAAAATCGCCGGTCACTACCCCAAAGAAATCCAACCGCTGGTGTCCGAATTTAATCGGGTTCTAGATAGCAATGCAGAAGTGATTCAACGTGCGCGCACACAGGCAGGTAATTTAGCGCATGCCATTAAAACGCCTTTAACGGTTTTGGCTAACGCCGCCAAAAAAGAACACAGTCCATTAGCGCATTTAGTTCACGATCAAGTCATCACCGCCCAGCAACAGGTTGACTATCATCTTTCGCGTGCCCGTGTTGCCGCGGCAGTAAAAACAGTAGGGCGGCGAACACGCGTGGTGCCAGCGGTAAACACTTTGATCCAAGTGCTGACTCATGCTTATACCGAGCAAACGCTAACGGTAAAGACCGATTGGCCGGATCCGGATCTGTATTTTAAAGGTGAGGCCCAAGACCTGCACGAGCTACTGGGCAATGTATTAGACAATGCATTTAAATGGGCTCGTTCTGAGGTTCATGTGCAGGGCCAACGGCACCCGACGGCTTCAGGGCGGACTGAATTGCAAATTTGGGTTGATGATGATGGCCCCGGCCTAAGCCATGACCAATGTGTGGCGGTTTTTAAGCGCGGTGTGCGCGCCGATGAGATAGCGCCAGGCTCTGGCTTAGGTTTGGCGATAGTGGCCGATTTAGTGCAGTTGTACGAAGGGCACGTCTATGCCACACGCTCCCCATTGGGCGGGTTGCGTGTGGTGCTACATTTGCCTTAGGACAGGGCTTGTTGGCGTAAAACAAAACGTTGCAGCTTACCGGTTTCAGTGCGGGGTAACTGCTCGACAAACTCAATGGCCCTAGGGTATTTATAAGGGGCCGCATTGTGTTTTACAAAATCTTGAAGCTCTTTGATGAGCGCTTCAGATGGCATAAAACCATCGCGCACGATAATAAAGGCTTTTAAGATTTGCCCACGTAGCTCGTCAGGTACACCGACTACGCCACATTCGGCCACAGCGGGGTGTTTTAACAAGCAGTCTTCTACCTCTGGCCCTGCAATGTTGTAGCCCGAAGAAATAATCATGTCGTCGTTGCGGGCTTGGTAATACAAATACCCGTCGGCATCCATCACAAAGGTATCGCCGGGTAAATTCCAGCCGCCCTGCACAAACTCGAGTTGGCGTTCGTCGTCTAAATAGCGACAGCCACTGGGCCCACGTACCGCTAGACGTCCTACTGTGCCGTGCGCTACCGGTTTCAGGTCTTCGTCTACGACTTGTGCTTGAAAACCAGGCACCACTTTACCGATGGCACCGGCACGCACGTCTTCTGGACGACTCGACACATAAACGTGGATCATTTCTGTGCCACCAATACCGTCAATCATTTCAATGCCCGAGGCTTTTTTCCAGAGCTCTCGGGTTGCTTGAGGTAAGGCTTCGCCAGCCGAGACGGTCTTTTTTAAAGTGCGTAGTGAAAACTGGTCTACTAAGGCAGCCATTTGCCTATAAAAGGTCGGCGCAGTAAACGTCATGGTAATACCAAAACGATCAATATACTCTAAGAGGCGCTTGGGTGTGAGTGACTCGGCCAACACAGAGCTGGCTCCGACCCGAAGGGGAAAACACAACAAACCACCTAAACCAAAGGTAAATGCCAATGGGGGGGTGCCACAGACTTTATCGCTTGGTTCAAGCTGTAGAATATGTTTGGCAAAGGTATCACACATAATTAATACATCACGGTGAAAGTGCACGCAGCCTTTGGGCTTGCCAGTCGTGCCGCTAGTAAAGGCAATCAGACAGACATCATCGGCTGCACTATCACATGGCGTAAAGGTTGTTGGCTTGGTACGGGCTAGGGCATCAAGACTAGTGGGTTCAGTCGAATTAAAAAGCAAGGTGGATTGCAAAAAGGGGCTATGGTGTTCGTGGTCTGGGTTCAGGCAATGCTGCAGCTCTGCACCTAGTTGTGCATCGCACACCGCCGCTTGAATTTCGGCTTTATCAATAATGGTTTTGAGCTCGACGGAACGTAATAGAGGCATAGTAGGTACCGTAACTAGCCCCACTTTTAATGCCGCCAACCAGCTTGCCGCCATCATGAGGTTATTAGGACCGCGCAACAAAAGGCGGTTGCCGCTGACTAAACCCATGTCTTCTACAAATACATGCGCAATTTGATTGCTGAGTTGCTCGAGCTGGGTATAGGTAATGTGTTTTTCTTCGTCATTTTCTAACCACTGCAAGGCAATATGATCGCCCATTCCGCGTGCAATTTGGCGTCCAAGTAACTCGCTAGCTGCGTTGAGGCGAGGCGGGTAAGCCACGTCTTCATTTTGATCTAAGAGTAATACAGGCCACTGCTCTTGGGGTGGCAGATGATTGCGAGCAAAAGGGTCGAGGTAGCCAGTTGCTTCCATGGATTGTCTCCTGTTATTAGTTTACTTCTTAATTATATCCTTATGAACTAAATGGTTTGGGCTTATTTGTCTAGGGATTACCCCCATCGGACTTACCTTAGCTGTGTTAAGTTGAAGACGCAGGTATAACAAGACAACTAGCCAAAAGTGACAGAGTTCTTATTAAAAAGTTAAACTGCTCGTGGTCTTTTAAGGAAAAATGATGAAAGTAAAAAAACTCAGTTTGGCATTGACGGCGATTTTAGCCAGCATGAGCTTTGGGGCACAGGCGCAGGTCAAAATTGGTACCGTGGCCTCGTCCACTGGGGTGGTCTCCGCTATTGGCATTCCCCAACGTAATACGGCAATGATGTTACCGACTAAAATTGGTGATTTGACAGTGGAATACATCCACTTAGATGACGCCAGTGAGCCCAATAACACCGTGACATCTGTAAGAAAATTGCTTAGCGAGGAAAACGTTGACGCGATTATTGGGCCATCAGGGGCTCCGCATGCTTTGGCTTTAATTGATATTGTCAGCGAAGCTCAAACACCATTGATCGCACCAGTTGGTTCTATTTCTGTGGTGTTGCCCATGGATGAAAAACGCAAATGGGTGTTTAAACCTACGCAAAACGACGGTTTGGTAGCAGACAAGCTGTTTGAACACATGCAAGCCAATGACGTCAAAACTTTAGCGTTTATTGGCACAGCCGATGCCTATGGCGAAACTTGGTTTAATGTCATGTCCGAGCGCCTAGAGCCATGGGGTATTAGTTTGGTGGCCAACGAGCGCTTTAATCGCCCCGATACCTCTGCGACGGGTCAGGTCTTAAAAATGACGTCTGCAAAGCCGGATGCCGTGTTGATTGCAGCTCCGGGCGGTCCAGCTGTGATGCCACAAATCGGCTTAAAAGAGCGTGGCTACGAGGGCATTATTTATCAAACTCATGGTGCAGCGCTAAATGATTTTATTCGACTAGGGGGCAAAGCAGTAGAGGACACCATTCTTGGCGGCAGCCTTATGTTAGTTCCAGATCAAATCTCGGATGACAACCCGTCAAAAGCCATCGCACTCAATTACATGAATGCCTACAAAGAACGCTATGGGGCTATGCCGGCCACCTTTGGCGGCAACATTTACGATGCATGGATTCTACTCGAGGCGGCTATACCCGTGGCTGCCCAATCGGCCGAACCCGGTACGGTAGAGTTTCGTCAGGCATTACGTGATGCCCTCGAGGGTATCAAAGAGCTTCCAGGTACTCAGGGAATCTACAACATGAGTCCTGAAGACCACAGTGGGTTTGATGAGCGGGGTGTTGAACTCTTGACCATTAAGCAGGGTGAATGGCAGCGGGTTGAATAACTAGCAAAAAGACCTGCTTTGTAAATAAAGCAGGTCTTAAGAACATAACTAAATAATATGCTGGCATGCGTTAATAAATACAATGCAGGCCGACAGGCCACACACTAAAGCAAACCCCATTTGTATGTATTGCGGCGCAATGGCCGGGGCGGCTAAACGGCCAGCCACCATGCCTGCAATGACCAAGCCGACGAAACCCCAGGTAGCACTCGGTAAATGCGTTAAGCTACTAAAGGCATTAGACACCGTAATAGCAGAAACCAGTGCAATCACTAACAACGAGGTGGCAACTACACTGTGCATTTTCAGATTGGTGTAGCGTTTTAATAGCGGTACGATTACAAAGCCACCACCTACACCTAATAAGCCAGTCAATAATCCGGACACCGCACCAATACCGATCATGGTGCTAAGACTGCGTTGATTCCAAATGAACTTACCGGTTTGCTCTGAGATCATGCATGCTTTGATGGGCTCGGGGTCAGAGGTGGAGGGGGCGGTTTTGCTGCCGCGAGCTTGGTTGAACATCCGCAACGCCACTACACACATCACTGCACTAAATAACGCCATCAGCCAGAATTCAGACAAACGTTTGGCTAACCATACCCCAAATGGCGAAATCAGACCGCCTGTCATCGCCATGAGCATTGCCGCTTTATAACGTACTAAGTGGCGACGGAAACCGTCTAGAGCCCCAGTTAATGCGGCAAGCCCTACCGCAATAAGCGCAATAGGGGCCGCACTGGTCATATTCAGACCTACCCCAATCACCAATGCAGGTACAGCAAGAATACCGCCACCTGCTCCGGTCAGCCCCAAGGTAAGGCCAACCAGAAAACCTAGAATGCTACTTATTATCATGATTAAGCATAGAAGGAGATCAAAGCATCAATATATCACAACCTTATATGCTTATATGCTCTTGTAATATTAGTAGCGTAAAAATAACATTTTAGGCATTGAGTTGTTTAGCAACAGCCTGGTCATACCACTGATGCAATGCGGCCGAATCAGGGGCTATTTCCGTGGCTAAGCCACCGGTGAATTCGCGCCACTGTGGCAAGAAACGCTCGGCCACTACAGTAAGCATGGGTGTGCCTTCGCTCATGATTTCTAGCATTTCATCTGCAAACCCATCGCCTTCGGCCTCGAGTTTGCCAAAGCGGTTAACAATTAATAAATCTGGGCTTTGCATACGCGCTGCTTGTAAAATGGTACTGGCGTTGCTGACCGCCTCGGCATCTAGGCAGCAGCTGGTATTGTGTTTGCCTAGGTCTTGTGCAATAGATAGATAGGCGCCTGTGCTTAGGTCAACAATGCCCATTTGGCTGCCATAAGCAAAGCTGACCTCGGGGTGCGCTTGAATCACACCCAAAATGTTTTTGTCTTGCGCTTGTAAGTCTTGAATAAAAGCGTATAAAAACTCATCGGCGTATTCGGCGCTTTCATGTACGAGAGCTGCAATAGCTAAAGCGGGGGTAGTTGACTCCATCTGCATTCCAAGTGTGGTAATGTTTAAAAAATAGTCTGATAAGCAAGTTGTTTTGTCAGGTCTTGCTTGCACCAAGGGGTGTAGGCCCAGTAAACGTCAAGAGTAGACGAGTATGAATAAATTTTGGATGAGCGCGCTGATTACCAGCTTTATTTGTCAAGCCCACGCAGCTAGCCTAAGCGTAGCACCAAAACCTGGGCAATGGCAGATTAATACCCAAAACTATGCCGAAGGTCAAGACATAGCCCCCCGCCTAGATGCCATCAAAAAACAGGCGGCGGCGTTTTTAGAGCCCAAGTACCTAGAACGCCTTTCACAATTTGACCCCTCTCAATTCAATGAATGTTTAACCCCCAAACAGGCTGCTCTTCTCCAAGAGCCTGCTCAAAGTTTAGATGTCATTGGCCAAGCCTTAGGGCAATGCACATTACAGTTAGATGGCCAAACAGACACTAGCATGCGTTTTAGTGGGTATTGCAACGCATCTAAGCAAGGCATTTCAGGCAATATTACCGGGCAGGTGCATTACCTAAGCCCAACTCAGGCCGAAGGGCATATTGATGGGGTGGGGGTTTTTCCACCCCACCTACAGCTTTTGCTTTTAGGTTATTTAAAGTCAGAGCTACAGGTGCGTCATCAGTTTAATGCGCAGTGGCAACAGGCGCAGTGTGTGCGCAAGTAGTATTGCGCATGCAAGCCCAAAATACCACTAACCAAAACGCATAGGTCATGACCCCATTATTGTGGGATAAAAACGCTTGCGATAGACCAAAGTCAATATAGGCCACGGGCAAGATCATACCTGCAGTGGCTAAAGACCGTGTCGCTAAATTGGGATGGCGTAAATATTTAGCAAATAAACGAATAGGTACCACATACAAAAAAGCAAGCGCTAGTAAACCTACGAGCCCCCGTTTAGCCAATATATCTAAGACCTCATTATGAGCATGGTTAAACGCGCCAATTACCGGATTGGCCTGACCTTGTTCCGCTAAATCTTGCATAGCCCCTTGCATTTGATCTTTGCCCCAGCCTAGCAGAGGGCGTTCTTTGGCTAAAAGTAAGGCCGCTTTCCACATTTCAAAGCGCGCCCCTAATGAAGTGTCGCTATTTCCTTGCTGATACAACTCGATGTCATGAAAAGCCGCCTGTACCCGTTGTTGTACCTGTAAGGTTGGGGTGTGATAGACCGCGGTAACGGCAATAACTGCCCCAATCAAGATACCGATTTTAAGACGCCATGGGAAAAATGAATGGTAAGCTTTGGCTAAAATCAAAACCACAAAGGGAACACTAATCCAACCGCCTCGACTGCCCGATAATAACGAGCTAAACACCCCCAAGACGGCGGCCAGCAGCAGCAACACAAACCACCAGCGCCGCGCTGTGGGGCGAGTTTTTTGAGCTGCCCACCCCAAACCGGCCAGACAGAAAAAACCCGTAAGCATAGAAAGATTACCAAACTGAATGGCTTGAGTATGACCAAGGGCTCGATCCCACCCTAAGACCCAAAACTGCCAGCTGGCTAAACAGGCGGTGGCTAAACTACCGATAATCAGGCCAGCCCACAACCACTCAAGACGAGGGGGATAGGTGCGTAAAGCAAAAAACACAGGGATGGCACAAATAAAACGCAGCGCTTTATCAAAGCTACTGCCGCTGGCTTGATGATAAAGGGCATCAAAGACACCATTTAAACCAAAAACGAACAAAGCCGCTAACAGCCAGATGTCTTGAGCACTGAGACGTGCAGAGAGTGAGGAAAAGGAACCTAAGCGATATAAGCCGGCGAGCAAAAGCAAGCTAGCCCCTACAGAATACCCACTGGGTAGCACTAAATTTAATGCCCCAAGAAAAAACAGTGCTAAACCAGTATAAAGGGACGAAGAAGGTAGGGAAGTAGCAGTCATGAAAGAGAGGCCTAGCAGCAAAGTTAAGTCGTTATTTTAGGAGATAGCGCACGCAGTGAAAGCAACGGTTTGTGATGAAATATCGCTAGGTTCTGAAAGCCTCGTTTGCTAGCCCCTAGGCATTTAAAAACTACCGAATAGTGTCCCCAAGGTAATAACAGTAATTAAAGCAATTAACGGCACCCCCATGGTGACAGCGGCAATATTCGCATAAGACTGGCGGTGATTGAGCTTGCAAATAGCAAGTAATGTAATAATAGCTCCACAATGCGGCAGCGTATCAACCCCCCCAGCTGCCATTACAGCCACGCGATGCAATAGCTCTGGGCTAATACCAACTTGTTCGGCCATGGCAAGATAGTTTGCCCCTAAGGTCTGCAAAGCAATGCTTAAGCCGCCCGAGGACGAGCCTGTGATGCCAGCAAGCACATTCATGGCAATGGCTTCGGAAATCAAGGGGTTTTCTGGGCTGAGATTCAATACGGCGTCTCGGATCACAGCAAAGCCTGCCAAGCTGGCGATCACAGCCCCATAGCCCACTTCAGAAGCCGTATTAAATAAAGGTAGCATAAAACCAAATACGCCTTGGTTAATAGTTTCCTTTAGGTTTTCCCAGCGACCTAAGCGTGTCAAAACTAAGGTTAGGCAGGCCGTCACTAAAGCAATAATTAAGGCCCATAAACCGGCCATTTTGGTGGCATCCACCTGAGGAAACTGCTGCTCGAGAGCAGCGAAATTGGTATTGGGGAAGACCACATAGGTAAATAATGCATTGACGCCAATGACGAGCACTAAAGGCAGGACGGCAAGACCTAGTGGCATAACAGAAAGTGGACCGCGCACAGGGGTAGCAGTGTCTGCTAGGGTTTCTGTTGTAGTGCCTGCCGTATCACTGGCGTGGTGGCCATACCCTTCGTTGTGAGCCTGAGCCTTGCGCACCCGAGATTGCAACCACCACCAACCCCCAAACAGCATAATGGCAGAGGCGATTAAGCCTAAACCAGGTGCAGCAAACACATTGGTCCCGTAATAGGGGATGGGGATAGCGTTTTGAATCGCTGGCGTGCCCGGCATGGCCGTCATGGTAAAAGTAAACGAACCGAGCGCAATCGTAGCGGGGATCAACCGTTTGGGAATATCGGCAGCTTTAAAAAGATTTTTAGCTATAGGGTAAATCGCAAAAGCCACCACAAACAATGACACCCCACCATAAGTCAGCAAACCACAAGCCAATACGACGGTAATCACAGCATGTTGGTAGCCTAAACGTTGCACGATCCAACGCGCAATGGTGTTGGCTGCGCCTGAGTCCGCCATAAGCTGACCAAATAAAGCCCCTAGTAAAAAAATAGGAAGAAACTGCAACACATAGCCACTTAAGGCTTTCATAAAGGTTTCGGTGTAAATCGGCAAGAAAAAATGCAGGTCACCCGATAAAAACACAGCAAGCGCCGCCATCAGTGGGGCCAAAAGTAAAACAGTAATGCCCCTGTAAGCCAAGTACATCAGCAAAAGTAGAGAGATCACAATAGCTAAGGTGCTAGACATACAAATAGGTCCTTAGTTGATTTTTGAAAAATAAAATAATGCGTGCAGGCGTGATTGTACAAAGAAGTTAAAAAATAAATGTCTTCTACTTGGCATTTCTAGGAAAAACGCATAAAAAAAGAGGGGAGACCCCTCTTTTTGAGTACTAGTCGATGGCATAGCCCAAATACTCGGGTAACCATAAGGCAATACTCGGGAATATCATGACCAACAACAAAGCACTAAACATAGTGACTAAAAACAAAATCGACCACCCAAACGTATGTTCAAGGCGGATATTGGCCACTTTAGTCGTTACCAGTAAATTAACGGCTACAGGCGGTGTAAATTGCCCAATTGCAATGTTCATGGCCAGTAAAATACCAAACCAAATGGGGTTCCATTCAAAATGATTAATCAGCGGGATTAAGATAGGCGTCAAAATCAAATAGATGGAAATCGCATCTAAAAACATCCCTGCAATTAAAACCAATACCATCACTAAAAGCAGGAGTACCCAAGAGCTGTCTGAAATAGACAAGATTAGTTGAGCCAGATGCGTAAACGTCCCCAGTGTGGTGCCCGCCCAAGCAAAAATGCCTGCTAAAGAAATAATAAGCAACACAATACCGGAAATTTTGGCGGCTTCATTGAAAATAGCCCATAGCTCGGCCCAGTTGAGCTGTCGGTAAATAAAGGCCCCAATTAACAGTCCATAGGTGACTGCCACCACAGCGGCTTCGGTAGGGGTAAATAACCCAGAGCGCAGCCCGCCTAAAATAATCACCGGAGCAAAGAGGGCGGGAATGGCACGAATAAAGCTTTGTTTGATGGGGGGCCGTTCGCTCGTTTTTTCTGACTCCCAGCCGTAACGCTTAGCAAGTAAGTAAGACGGAATCAGCAGCGAACACCCGGCTAAGATCCCAGGGAAAAGTCCAGCGGCAAATAATGCACGTAAGTCGAGCCCAGGCAGCATGACGGAGTACAAAATGAGTGCAATAGATGGGGGGATTAAAATAGCGGTAGAGGCCGCAGCGGCTATTAACGATACAGAAAAAGGCTTGGGGTATCCGGCTCTGGTCATACTGGGTAGCATGACCATAGCCACTGCAGCGGCATCGGCAGGCCCAGAGCCGCTCATACCGCCCATGATTAAACACACAAGCACTGCCACCAGCGCCAAACCGCCATGCCGTTGGCCGATCAGAGACTGGGCAAAAGTCACTAAGCTAGCGGCTACACCAGCCCGCTCAAAAATGAGCCCCGTTAAAATAAACAGAGGAATAGCAATAAGGGGGTATTTGGCTACGCTGTTATACGTATTTGTGCCTAAGGTCGCCAGCATGTCGGGCGATAAGCCCATAACAATCCCTACCGCACCACCTAAACCCAAAGCAAAGGCAACGGGCATACCAATCAGCAAACACAAAGCAAAGCTGATTAACATCCATAAATCGGGGCTCATGCGGGGTACTCCTCGTCATCCGAACGCATGCGATCACGCCAATTTTGGGTGGTACGTAGCATGACAGCTAAAGATAATAGAGGCAGCCAAATGAGGTACATCCACGTGGGATACCCCAGGCCAGCAGATAATGAGTCCCATTGGTATTCTTCGTAAGCCAGCTGGCCGCCATACCAGGCGACCAAACCTAAAACAATTAAACTACCTAGCCATTGCAAGGTATACAGCACACGTCGTCCCGTGCGATTGAGTTTATGTTCTAAAAAGGAAATACGAATATGTTCGTTGCTACGAGCCGCCACTGCACCGCCAGCAAACGTTAGGATCACCATAAAAAATACGGAGAATTCCTCGGTAAAAGCAAACGAGGCTTCGGTGGTATAGCGCACCACCACGTTAGCCAGACTGATAAGACTAATCGCTGCTAAAGCAAAAACACCCAGCAGTGATTCAATACGGGTTTTAGATTTAGACATACAAATCAATAGTAAAAATAAAGGCGCAGAGTTACTGCGCCCATTGGTAGCAATTAGCGGTTTGCTATGGCTTTTTGGGCCGCATCCACTAGGTCTTGACCAATTCGGGGAGTCCATTTTTCGTAGACGCTTTGAGTCGCCTCTACGAAAGCTTGGTGTTGCTCTGGCGTTAGCTCTGTGATTTCAACACCACGCTCACGAATACGGGCTAGCGTATCGTTTAGGTCGGCACGGGACTTTTCGATTTCCCATTTGCCTGCGTCAACAGCGGCTTCTTTTAGAAGCTGTTGGTCTTCGGGGGATAAGGTGGACCAAACGCGTTGGCTTACACCAAAAATGAGGGGGTCGTTCATGTAGTGCCAAAGGGTGAGGTATTTTTGGTTGGCACGATCAGCCCGAGCGACATCATACACAGCCAATGGGTTTTCTTGGCCGTCTACGGCGCCGGTGGTCAGCGCGGGTAGCGCATCAGTCCAGCTCATTTGAGTGGGGTTAGCACCCAATGCATTAAACGTATCTAAGAACAAAGGGGAACCGACTACTCGAATTTTTAGACCTTTTAGGTCTTCGGGCTTGGAGAGCGCTTTGTGCGAGTTGGAGATTTCGCGGAAACCATTTTCGCCCCAAGCAAGTGGTATTACACCACGTTTTTCAATGGCATCAAACACCATTTTTCCTGCTTCGCCCTGAGTGATAGCATCAACGGCAGCATTATCAGGCATCAAGAAAGGAAGCGAGAATAAGTTCACTTCAGGAACCTGAGGGGACCAGTTAATGGTTGAACCCACCGCCATATCAATGAGTCCACTGCGCATAGCGGAGAATTCGCGGGTTTGATCCCCCGACACGAGTTGCGAGTTGGGGTAAATTTTAAGAGTAATGCGTCCGTCAGAACGCTCTTTGACGAGCTCAGCCCATTTTTCAGCGGCTTGGCCCCAAGGGAATGCTTCGGACAACACGGTGGATACAGAAAACTCGCGTGTTTCTTGGGCTAGGGCTGCGCCTGTGGTTAGCGCAAAACAGGCAGCACCCACAGCAAGCCACTTTTTGATTTTCATTTATCTCTCCTTTTATTGCATTACAAATAGATAAGAAATTTGATAGTAGCAGAACTTAACAGTAGAGATGAAATGCGAATCCGCTTGGTTTAGACAGGGAAAACCATAGTGGAAATAATAGGGTTGAGATTTAATAGTTAAATCGATATAACTAAAAGCAACCAATACCTCAGCATTGAGTGTGCTAGCATTTATAATGAAATGTGATTGTTTAATGATTAAAAGGGGAAGACCATGTCATTGCGTATTAATGATGTAGCACCAAATTTCACCACCGACTCCACTGCCGGCGAAATCACCTTACACGATTGGATTGGCGACAGCTACGCTATTTTGTTTTCACACCCCAGAGACTTTACTCCTGTGTGTACCACTGAATTCGGTGCGGTAGCCTGCTTGGTGCCCGAGTTCGCCAAACGCAATACCAAAGTCATGGGCGTGTCGGTAGACAACGTCGAAGATCACAACAAATGGAAGCGCGATATTGAGGCCTTCTCGGGTTCGCCTGCCGACTTCCCCATTATTGATGACACCTCGTTGCAGGTATCAAAACTGTACAATATGTTGCCTGCCGAGGCCTATTTACCCGATGGGCGTACCCCAGCAGACAGCGCAACAGTACGTACTGTATTTATTATTGGCCCAGATAAAAAAATCCGTTTGACCTTATCGTATCCGATGTCTGTGGGTCGCAACTTTGCGGAAATTTTGCGTGTGCTTGATGCCATTCAATTAACTGATGGCAAGCCTCTTGCAACGCCCGCCGACTGGACACCTGGCCAAGACGTTATCGTGGGGCTAGCGCTAAACGACGAGCAAGCCAAAGAAAAATTTGGCGAGGTGGACATTAAATTGCCTTACCTACGTTTTGTTAAGGCACCTAACTAAAGTAGCCACGCCTAAAAACCCTGCTCAGCAGGGTTTTTTTGTTCATAAGGCAGTGCTAAGATACGGCCTTCAATTGCCGGATGACCACCATGCGTTCTTCTTCCCCTGCAACCACTCGCCGCCGCTCTCGCGCTAATGCGGCTCCGCGCTTAATTGCATTCAATAAACCGTATGATGTGCTGACCCAGTTCACCGATGAGCAAGGGCGAGCCACATTAAAAGATTTCGTGCCCATCGCGGGGGTCTATGCGGCAGGGCGCTTAGATCGTAATAGTGAAGGCTTATTGCTCTTGACTAACGATGGGCGGCTTCAAGCTCGTATTGCCGAGCCCAAATTTGGAATGCGTAAAACCTATTGGGCTCAGGTCGAGGGCGAGGCCCAGGCGGAACAACTCGAGGCACTGCGTAACGGGGTGCTGTTAAATGATGGGCTCACTTTACCGGCAGAGGTATCTGTCTTAAACGAGCCGAACATCTGGCCTCGCACGCCTCCTATCCGCTATCGTGCCAACATTCCTACCACCTGGATTCAACTACGGATCAGCGAAGGAAAAAATCGCCAAGTGCGGCGTATGACAGCCGCAGTAGGGCTACCTACATTGCGTTTAATACGAGTGCAAATAGGTCCATGGTCGTTGGGGCCATTGCCACCGGGGCAATGGCAAGACCTAGCGATTCCAGCCCATTTTTAAACTAGCGGCAGTAAATAAAGCCTCGGTGTCCTAGCGGTGTGCAAGTTAGCTTGGGTTTAGGGGCTTCTGTTTTTTGAGTAGGGCTTGCCGTTTTTTCTGGGGCGGATGCCTGGGAAGGAGTCGAGGAAGTAGCGGGGGCTGGAGAGGTTGGCTTTGCAGCAGCATAGGCTGTAGCCGTGATGACACTCATGCCTAAGATGAGTCCCAGGTGGACAATTAAAGAGCGCATAGTCAATCGATACGAACACGTAAACGTATAGCATAACGCAATAGAGGTGCCTGTATCAAAGCCCTCTTACGAAACATCGCCCCATCGGAATGGGGCGCGGTATACCGAATTTAACGCATCACAAGCCCGCCATCTACCACTAAACATTGCCCCGTCATAAAGGCGCTCTGTGCAGAGGCTAAAAACACAATAGGCCCAGTGATGTCAGTAGGGGTAGCAATGCGACGCAGAGGGGTACGCGCAATAATGTCCTCTCGTATCGAGGCGCGTGTCGCACGGCTAGAGTCAGTGGGCCAGATAAGCCCTGGAGCCACACTATTAACACGTATACCATAGGGACCTAGATCGGCTGCCATTTGCTTAGTCAGCCCATTTAATGCCGCTTTGGCTGTTGCATAATCAGCATAAGGCACGATGGGGTCTTCGCTGAGGTCGCTATTGATATGAATAATACTGCCGCGGCAGGCACGCTGCATATGAGGCACCACCGCGTGGCTAACAAGCCAAGTGCTTTTTACCGAACCATCTAATTGGCGAGCACAGTCTTCCCAGCTTAACTCATGAAAACGTTGACGTTGATCTGGGTTGAAGCAATAGGGCGCAAAAGCATTATTAACCAACACATCAATACGTCCTGTTTCGCTGATGATGTCTTGCACCATGGCCTGTACGGCAGAGGCATCTTGCACATCGGCCGCAATAGGCCAGGCTTGTCCGCCAAGCTGTTCGCAGGCCCGAGCGGTGTCCTGGGCTGCTTCGGTGTTTTGCTTGTAGTTGATAACAACCAGGGCGCCCTGTGCAGCAAACGCTTTCGCCGTAGCGGCTCCAAGGCCACGACTGGCCCCGGTGACTAAAACGGTTTGACCTTTAAAGTTCATGGCACCAGCTCTGTACTGACATACTGTTGCATATCAAGTGGGCTCTTGATCAAGCCTAACTCAAAATACGTATCGGCAGCTTTTTGTAAAGAGCTGACATCTAATGTGCCCAAACCATCACGTTGGGTGAGCTCAGACTCACTGGAACGATTGCGTGCCTCGATAATTTGTTGATTTAGCTTAGAGTCTTGGCCATCAATGGCATATTTCACGGCAAGCTGTGCAGCTTGATCAGGGTGCTGAATCATCCATTCAGTGCTGTTTTTATAGGCCTGTAAAAACTGTTGAATCGCCTCTTTACGCTCTGCAACGTCTTTAGCACGCACCACAAACAAATCGCTAGAGTAATTTAAATAGTCTTTGACTTCGATGACTTGTGGGTCTTTTAGGCCACGGTATTGGGCTACCAATAGCCCCGTGTCTGTGGCAGCGGTAGCATCAACTTGACCCTGCATGAGTGGAGCAAAGTTCAATAAGCCTGTGACAATAATTTCCACATCGCTTTCTTTTAAACCCACCTGATGCAACAAAATTTGCAAGTTTTGCCGTGTGCCACTGGCTAGGCTGTATACCCCAATTTTTTTCCCCTTTAAATCCTCTGCCTGTTTAATGGGGCTGGAATTAAGACTGACGACATTAAAGACATTCTGGGGATAAATATCATACACAGCAATGAGCTCAGCCCCTTGGTCTAAAGCGGCAAAGAAAGAGCCCGGGTCCGTAAACGCAATATCGGCTTGCCCACTAAGCAAGTTACGTAAGGCATCGCCACCACCCGCGCCGGGTAGGTAGGCCAAGTCCAACCCTTGCTCGTTAAAGTGCTTGAGTTCTGGCTCAGCAATAATTTGCGTGATTTCACTGATGGGCTTGCTCCAGCCCGCTAAAGTAAAGCGTTCGGTAGCATGTTGTGCCCAAGCCAATGAGCCACTTAGGGCTAATGAGGTACCCAACGCCAAACCAGCGACCTGACGTAAAAAAAAGCGTTTAACAATCATGAGAATACACACCAGTAGAATGAGGTGAATAAAAACGCAACACAATGCGTTGCAAAGCCAGAGTGCAGTAGTACAACCCTAGCCCTAATCCAGTGATTAAGATAAGAACGGCGAACATAAGGGTAGTGTCCATAGAGCCCTGCGCAGCAATAATTAATGCGCCTAAACCCTGATTTGCCCCGATAAACTCGCCCACAATGGCTCCTACCAGGGCCAAGACGGCAGCGACTCGCAACCCCGACAAGGTATAAGGCAGCCCCAAACGAAGCTTTAGGCGCCACAGCGTTTGCCAACGAGTGGCGCCTAGCATACGGAATAATTCCAAACGGGCTGAGTCCGTTTGCTGCAAACCAGTTAGGGTGTTTTCTAGTACGGGAAAAAAACAGACTAAGGCCGTAATCACCACCATAGGTAAAAAGCCAAACCCAAGCCATAGCGTCAGCAAGGGGGCCAAAGCCAGTTTAGGAACCACTTGGCTGGTCAACACATACGGCATTAACACGGCTTGCCAGAAACGAGATTGCCCCAGTAGTACGCCAAGCACAAAGCCTAACCCACCCCCTAAAAAAAGACCGGATACAACCTCTAGTGTAGTTTGGCGTAAGTGTGGCCAAAAATACCCAGACATCAAGCCGTTATAAAGGGCCTGTGCAACGCGGCTGGGGGCAGGCAAGATCAGAGCAGACCAATTAAAGTGGTGAACTGCCCATTCCCAGAAAAGCAGCACTATCACTAAAAAAAGCAGTGAGCAGCATCGTGACCAAAAAGAACGTCTCATTGAAGTTGTTTCATCTTTAAGCGAAAGGCATAACTCAGCTGAGCAAATTCGGCATCGGCACGTAATAACTCAGAGCGAGGCGTGGTGAAATGAATAGGATAATGGGAGTGCAGTCGACCTTGTTCCAGTAAGGTGATCGTGTCGCTTAAATATAATGCCTCGGTGACATCGTGCGTGACAAACAGCACTGTACTTTGGTATTGAGCACAAAGGCTTAACACTAAGTCTTGGAGTAGTTCTCTGGTTAATGCGTCTAAGGCCGCAAATGGCTCATCTAGCAACAACAAAGAAGGCTGCAATAACAAAGCCCGAGCCAACGCCACCCGACTTTGTTGGCCACCAGAAAGCTGTGACGGATAGCGTTGCATTAAATCACTCAACCCCACCTCAGCAAGCAGGGTCTTAGCTTGATGAATTTGGCTTAAGCTAGGTGTAGCGTGCAATGCCGCAGGTAATAAGACATTATCTAGCACGGTCAACCAATCCAACAGCGTCGGCTGTTGAAATACAAACCCAATTTCTGTGCTGGGCTTAAGCAGGGCTTTGCCTTTAAGTAGTACCTGGCCAGCGGTAGGCTGAATCAATCCAGCTGCAATTTTTAATAAGGTGGATTTACCCGAACCACTGCGTCCAAGTAAACAATGAAACTCGCCTTTTTGTAATTGCAGGTCAATATCGGTCAACCCGTGGTGTTGATTCGCATAGCGATGACTAATGTGCTGAAGCGCTAAGAAAGCCATACGTTAATCTCTATACCAAGCAAATTGTTGTGCTAAGCGTTCTGCCGAGCTTTCTATGTCCGTCATCCGGATAAGATCTAATAAGCTAAAGCGCCCATCATGATGCCAGCCCGCTTGGGGCTGTGCCGTCGCCCCCAGCGCGCAAAGACGATGCACGCCAATGGCACTGAGCTGAGTGGCTACAAGAAAAAGCTGTTCTGGACTGGTCGCGAGCGCCACCGTTTGCAGCACACGACGGTATGGACGCAGCAAATCAATCACCTCTTGACTATGGTCCACTGCGATGACGGTGATACAGCGTTGGGTTGGACTGGCCTCGGGTTGGGTGGCATGTTCCTTGTATACCACGGCCCATTCATCGGTAGGACTACCAAAAATCTCCACTGCTTGGCCTTGTAACCACGCCATGGTGTGCACTTGGCGCCACTGAGCGAGGGCCTGTTTGGTTGCTAGGGAAATAGGCTGACGCGGATACCGTTGCGCCAACGCGTTTAATTCGCCAGCGACTAGCAGGGCAAACTCTTTGGGGCTTACGGCTGCGCCGCGTTCTACAAAAACAGTTTGTGGCGCATAGCACGCTTGTTGATCCCATTGGCTACTGTCTAAAGCCACGAGTTGAGCACAATGCTGAGCTTGTCGTGTATCGAGCGCGCACTGACTAATATAGGCGGCACTAAATTTATGACCATGACCTAGCAATCGCACTGAAGCGGGCAATTGATTTTGCCACGCCTGTAAGGTGGCTTCGCCCCCATACACCATCATGACATCCACCTCTTGCAGCAGACTGTGCTCTGAGCCGGTATCACCGCCTGGCCACCATAAAACAGCTAGGGTTTGGGCTAAATCGGGGGCGACACGTTGTAAGCTGCGCGCAAACCACGTTGCAAAAATAGGTTCGGCGGTGGCTACCTTGCCCAGACTTGGACTTTTAGTTAGGAGGGCCGCTATTTGGGACCACATGGGAATGCCGGGAACATTGCCAGCCCACACCACGCCTAGCAGTTCAGGTCCAATGGCTTTGGACCAGCCGCCTTGGATTCGGGGCTTGAAATCATCCAGAATCGTTGGGTCAGTGAAATCTTCACTCAAAAAACGCAGCAGCTCGGGACGCCTAAACGTACGCAAGCAGGCGTTAATGCCGAGTCGTAACATTTCCGCATCGTAGCCGGTGATTTTTTGTAAAGCGCGTTCCACCTGTTGACGTTGTTCACAATGTGGATTCAACATGAGCTGTACGCACTGATCCAATGCCGATACGATGTCGTAAATCGAGCGTTCACGTAAATGACGCTGGGCTTGGGTCTTTAAGTATGTTGCACACTGTTTTATTTGATCTGGGTGCAGGCGTGGTAATTGCAGATGCAGCACGCCATACGGAGACGTATGAGTATGCGTTTCCCATTCTACCGAACCCAGCATGGCCTGCTCTGGCCAATATCCTGCTTGCCAGTGCTGTGTGTTCATTGCACAGCCTGCAAGAAATGCTCCATCGCTAATGAGCAGCCTTTGGCTTCTGCCCCTGCAACACGGCCTAATAATTGAAAGCCTTCGTCTTTAGCCAGGCCTAAGTCTTCTGTTAACAGAGCTGCAACCGAGTTGTAATTCGCTAGGTCATAATGCACCACCACCCCAGGCTCGCCCTGCGCAACATCCGCCCCTGTCAGCGGGTCAACCAAACGGAAACGCGTCCAATGTGGCCCCGACTTGACTGAAGGTGTGTTGTGATTTCCTCTGTCGTAGAGCTGAGAGCTGAGTTCAGTCATGCCATACATATTGATGCATTGGCTAGGGGTTACGCCGAAGAACTCGTGTAAGGCGGCATAAAACTCAGTCAGCTCAATGTCTCTGGACTGACCTTTAAAGCCCCCCGTGTCAAAAAGGCGGCTGCCGGCAGGGAGTTGGAAACGACGTTGGCGCTGTTGGAGTTCGTCTATGAGGTGTACAAAGCTGTAACTGGCCCCTAATAACGCATAAGGCTTGTTGTTAGCGATCGCTGACTCTAGCTGGGCGCATAAAGCATCCACCTGTAACCCTTCTTCATCAATAAAATAACCACTGGACTCCGTACCAAAGTGCGTTAGAGCTAAGCCCAAATAATGCGCCAAAGAGGAATGAGGCAAGGTGTCGGCAGTAGGGAAAATAATTCCCATTTGCATACGCTCATCATCTAGCATAAAGCGCTCTTTAAAGTACAAGCGCATAGACAGGTCGTACACCGTGGCATCCGGATGATAGTTGCGTCCGCGCACATTTTGAGTGGTGCCACTGGTCATGAAGACATGTTGGCAGAGCTCGGGCGGGTAACAGCTTAAGGTGGCATCTTTAAAAGCATTGATAGGCACAGCAGGAATATCGCGCCAATGCGTGATAAAGCGCGGTGTTTTGCCTAGATGCTGACAATAGCGTTGATAAGCGAGATTATGCTGGAATTGGTGCTTAAAAATGCGTAAAGCCATGGCGTTAAACGCCGTATCACTGTGATCGGGAACCAGCATAAACTGCTGTAGGTCTTGGATTAATTCCGTTGGTAAAGCTGGATGAGTAGAGCTATGCACACACGCCTCTTAAGCAACAAACGCTAAGGTTTAAAAGGTAAAGGTAGCCAAATTATACATAAAGGCCATAGCAAAACGGGCTTTACGCGTTGCGTTTGTGCCGTTAATCTGAACCTTAAGTCACCGTCAAACTAGCGATAGGAGGTGTTTGTGAAATACCGTACCTATGGAAGTGAGGTTGAATATGAACCCAATGCAGAAGAGCAGGTTCTAAAAAACACCCTTCACATTAAAACCCAAGCAGAAATGAACCTAGCAGAAAACCGTCTGTTGCTGCGGTTGTATGAAGCCCTGTTTGAGCCTAAGTTTGATGTGCCGCAAGTATCTGTAGAGGTGTTGCAGTACTGGCATTATAGATGGCTTGGGCCCCTGTATCAGTGGGCAGGCCAATTGCGTACTGTACACATGTCTAAAGGTGCTTTTCCTTTTGCCTCTGCGCACTTGCTTCCTACATTGCTACATCAGTACGAGCAACAGTTTTTGCAGCATTATCCATACCTCCCTACCTATAGCCTAGATGAATTATGGGCTTATTTAGCGCAGAGTCATGTGGAGTTTATTTTGATCCACCCCTTTAGAGAAGGGAATGGGCGCTTGGGAAGATTGCTACTGGACGTGATGGCAACTCAAGCTGGCTTTACCCCTTTAGACTACAGCGGGTGGGACCAGAATAAAGCCTATTATATAGGGGCGATTCATGCTGGGCTGATGGGAGACTATATGCCTATGCAGCGTTTAATTAAAGATATTTGGCCTGCCTAAGCTAACGCGCTAGCTGCAACTGCGCATAGCGATCAGATTTAAGTTGGGCTTCGATAGTAGCCGTGTTGGCTGTGCTTTCTAGGGCTGCAGAGCTAGCCACAGCACGATAAAGACATTGTTTAGAGACGGTTTTAGTAGGCTGACGCAAGGGTGCGCTGTGTACATTTGACATGTAATAGGCTCCAAGAGAACACCTTTGATTATACCATGCACTGCTCTGGTTTTTGTCGTTGCCGTACATTTAGCCCTCGAACAAAACCTACTGAGTTGCAGTATAGTTAGACGAAAAAAAGACCGCAAATGCGGTCTGTTTTTTATGCTAATGGTGCCCGAGGCCGGAATCGAACCGGCACCCCTCTCGGGATCGGATTTTGAGTCCGACGCGTCTACCAATTCCACCACTCGGGCACGAGCTATCTGGTAGCAGCAAAAAGAAATTATAGAGGGAGCAGGGCAGATACGCAAGCAATTTTTCAAAAGCTAAAAGCAAAGCATTTATTTGTCTAATCCTCGGCACTGATTTATAGCAGGGCGTTACGTTTGAGTGTCATAATCAACCCCTTAATAAGGGTTTAACTAAGCGAGCTTGGCATGCAAATTTGGGTAGATGCGGACGCATGTCCGGTGGTCATTAAAGATATTTTGTATCGAGGTGCACAGCGCTGGCAGTGCAAGATGTATTTAGTGGCAAATCAGGCGTTGCGTACACCGCCGTCGCCATGGGTGCGTGCGATTCAGGTTCAGCGTGGGTTTGATGTGGCCGATGATTATATTGTGGCGCAGGCTCAAGCAGGCGATGTGGTCATTACCGGCGATATTCCGCTTGCTGCACAGCTAGTAGATAAAGCGGTCCATGTGCTCAGCCCCCGTGGAGAGCGTTTTACGGCTGATACGATTCGAGAACGGCTAGCAATGCGCGACCTAATGGAGGAATTGCGAGGTTTCGGTGTCGATACCGGAGGGCCGGCCGCGCTGTCTCATAGTGATAGAAAAGCGTTTGCCAATGCCTTTGATGCGTTAATGCAAAAATTAAGCCGGACTTAAGATGATGAGTGCGCGTTCCCGTAGTCCACAGAGCCTAATGTGCCCATTTACATGTGAATACTGATGGTTTGTGCCCACATGACTAGAAGCGTCTACAGAGTTGGGTTACTCTTTTAGCTTGTATTAATAAGGAGTCGATTATGGCACAAGCCGCCGCAAGTCATATTTTAGTAGAAACAGAAGCCCGCGCTCAGGAATTAAAAAGCGCTATCGAAGCAGGCGCCGATTTTGCGCAACTTGCTCAACAAAACTCTAGCTGCCCATCCGCCCACCAAGGTGGCGCATTAGGGACATTTGGCCGTGGTCAAATGGTGCCTGAGTTTGATGAGGTAGTGTTTACTGCCCCAGTAGGCGTAGTTCAAGGGCCTGTTAAAACCCAGTTTGGTTACCATTTGGTTTTGGTGACAGAACGCAACGACTAATTCTTTGTGCCTTAGCCATGCGCTAGCCGTTGCTATTGCCTAGTCAACGGCCGTGCTGGCTTTGTGGAGCAATGAAATGGGCGTAGTCTGTGAGTGCAACATGTTGCGCTTAACGAGGTCTAGCTTACATAAAGACTACGCCCCTTTCACGCATACCACCTGCTTTAACACATGCAAGACTTCTACTAAGTCTTCTTGATTTGCCATGACCTCATCAATGTCTTTGTAAGCGCTCGGCAACTCGTCTAACACTGCAGCATCTTTGCGGCACTCTACCCCTTCGGTTTGGGCACGCAAATCCTCTACACTAAATTGCTTTCTGGCTTGGGTGCGGCTGAACTGACGGCCTGCCCCATGTGCACACGAGCAATACGAATCAATATTTCCTTTACCACGCACTATATAGCTGCGTTGGCCCATGCTGCCGGGAATAACGCCTAAATCACCGTCCCTAGCTCGAATAGCCCCTTTGCGTGTCACCCAGAGCTTGCGCCCAAAGTGCTCCTCTTGCTCTACGTAATTGTGATGGCAATTAATGGCTTCTTGGGTAACGTGAAACGGTTTTTTAATATGGCGGCGTAGAGCCGCTATGGTTTTAGCCATCATGACGCGACGGTTTTCAAAGGCGTAGTCTTGAGCCCATTGCACGGCCTCGACGTAGTCGTCAAAGTCGTCGCTGTCATCTGGCAAATAGGCTAAATCGGCATCTGGTAACTGAATACCAAACGCTTCCATGCGTTTTTTGGCTTTTTCTATGAAATAACGGCCAATTAAATTGCCAATGCCTCGCGAGCCAGAGTGCAGCATGACCCATACGTCATCGTTTTGATCTAAACAGATCTCAATAAAATGATTGCCTGAGCCTAGGGTACCGATTTGACGCTGCGCATTATTTTTTTCTAGCAGAGGATGTTTTGCTGTGAGTTGTTTTAGGCGCGTAGACAGCTCGATATCGAACTTGGGCATGTTTTTAGGCTTGTGCGTCCCTGCAGGCCCCGCACCCAGAGGCACGTCTCGTTCGATCTGGTGACGTATAGGGGCTAAATTGTCAGGCAGATCGGTGGCTGTCAGCGACAAGCGCACGGCATTAATCCCACATCCGATGTCTACCCCGACTGCCGCCGGAATCACCGCATGATCGGTAGCAATAACACTTCCTACTGTGGCACCAATACCCACATGGACATCAGGCATGGCAACCACCCCATGCGAGTGCACAAAAGGTAGCGTGGAGACATTCTGTAATTGAGCTAAGGCGGCTGGATCAATATCGTCGGTCCAGATCTTGATGGGCGCAGCCCCTTCATGGTGTATAACGTGTTTCATACAATCTATGATGGCATGGACTACGCTAGAATACCAGCTAAGGTCTTGGAAACACGAGGTATTTTAAGAAAATAGGTTATGTGCTTGAATTTTTACCTAACGCACCCATCTATAAACCTATTGATTAACTCTTTTCCTTATATGTGAACCGACATGAGTCAAGTAGAACAAAAGAATGAGGAAGTCCTCGGCTTTCAAACAGAAGTAAAACAGCTACTGCATTTGATGATTCACTCTTTGTACTCCAACAAAGAGATCTTTTTGCGCGAATTGGTATCCAATGCGTCCGATGCGTGTGACAAATTGCGCTTTGAAGCCATTGATAACCCCGACCTTCTCGAAGGGGATGCGGATCTACGCATTCGTGTGGATTACGACAAGGATTCCCGTAGCATCACCATATCAGATAACGGGATTGGGATGGACCGGGACGAGGTGATCCAAAACCTAGGTACCATTGCTCGTTCTGGCACCAAAGAGTTCTTTAGTCAATTAACCGGTGATAACAAAAAAGACTCGCAGCTTATTGGTCAGTTTGGGGTCGGTTTCTACTCGTCTTTTATCGTGGCAGAAAAGGTTTCTGTTCTAACTCGCCGCGCGGGAACACCTGAAACAGAAGCCGTACTTTGGGAGTCCACCGGAGAGGGCGAGTTCACTATTGCGCCGGCTGAAAAAGCCGATCGTGGTACAGCGATTACCTTGTACTTGCGTGAAGAGGATGCTGAGTTTGCCGATAACTGGCGTTTACGTTCAATCTTGCGTCGTTACTCAGATCATATTTCTTTGCCAGTGCAAATGCGCAAAGAGGAATGGAACGAAGAAAAACAAGAAAACTTACGGACTAACGAGTGGGAAAACGTCAACCAAGCCAACGCGCTCTGGACTCGCTCACGCAATGACATTGAAGACGAGCAATACATTGAGTTTTACAAACATATTGCTCATGACTTTGAAGAACCATTAGCGTGGACACATAATCGTGTCGAGGGCCGCACCGAATACACCCAACTGCTGTATGTGCCCAAACGCGCTCCGTTTGATATGTGGGATCGCGATGCCAAACGTGGTGTGCAGCTTTATGTAAAACGTGTGTTTATCATGGACGACGCCGAGCAGTTGTTACCCAACTATCTGCGTTTTGTTCGGGGTGTGATTGATTCGGCTGATCTGCCCTTAAACGTGTCCCGCGAAATTTTGCAGGAGAGCCGTGACGTACGTGCGATCCGTGATGGCTCTGCTCGTCGTATTTTGTCCTTGCTCGAAGACCTAGCAGAAAATCAAGCCGAGAAATACGAGAGTTTCTGGCAGGTATTTGGTTCCGTGCTGAAAGAGGGCGTAGGCGAAGACTCGACGAACAAAGATCGTATTGCGAGCTTGTTGCGCTTTGCGTCGACCCATAATGACACCTCTGTGCAAAATGTCTCGTTCGCGGATTACATCGAACGCATGAAAGAGGGTCAAGACAAAATTTACTACGTCACAGCAGACTCTTATTCTGCCGCTAAAAACAGCCCTCATCTCGAGGTATTCCGTAAAAAAGGTATCGAGGTCTTGCTGTTTAGCGAAGGGGTAGACGAGTGGATGCTGTCGTTCTTGAATGAGTTTGACGGTAAAGCCTTGGTATCGGTTGCTAAAGGCGGGTTAGATCTTGCCGAGCTAGCAGATGATGAGGAAAAGAAAAAACAAGAGCAAATAGCAGAAACCTACAAGCCGTTAGTCGAGCGTTTAAAAACCGCTCTAGGTGACAAGGTGAAAGAGGTGCGTATTACTGGTCGCTTGGTGGATTCACCTGCGTGTGTGGTCGTGGATGAAAATGAAATGAGTCCGCATCTACTGCGCATGCTTCAAGCCGCTGGTCAACAAACGCCCGAGCTAAAACCTATTCTTGAAATTAACCCCGAGCACAGCTTAATTAATCGTATTAATGAAGCCGCAGAGGATGACTTTAGCGATTGGGCCGCGTTGCTAGTCGACCAAGCCATGCTTGCCGAAGGGGCTACATTGGATGAGCCAGCGTTGTTTGTACAACGTATGAACCGCTTGTTATTAAAAAGCTAAGGCGCTCTTTTTCTAACGGCTAAAGGCGATGTGAACACATCGCCTTTTTTGTTGCCTCGTAGCAACACTGCAAATGGCAATAACATTCGATTTGCGTTTGCTAATGATAATGATTATCATTTGTCAAATTGTAAATTTAATTAGAATGTATTCATTTCAGGAGAGTGTGATGCTCAGCAGTTATCCGTTGGCCAGATCATTTAGCCAAAAGGTGCTTTATACGGCAATTTGTAGCGCGCTAGCGGCCCCCGCTTTTGCACAGGACACCGACACCAACACCGTGCAGCAATTAAAAACGATTTCTGTGCAGGGATCGAATGTGGATGCGTACCAAGCTAAAGAAGCCAGCTCTCTGAAAATGACAGCTCCACTGTTAGACACGCCTCGCACCGTGAATGTGATTTCTGAAGAGTTAATTAAAGACC
Organism: Paenalcaligenes hominis; assembly: GCF_011927625.1. GTDB lineage: Bacteria > Pseudomonadota > Gammaproteobacteria > Burkholderiales > Burkholderiaceae_B > Paenalcaligenes > Paenalcaligenes hominis. The sequence goes on along the minus strand of NZ_JAATIZ010000002.1, from coordinate 302,933 downwards.
GGGCCGCCACCTCACTGCAAGATGTGCTGCGCACCACGCCAGGTATTACATTAGGTTCCGGAGAAGGGGGCACCCCAACCGGAGACCGTCCGTTCATACGCGGCTACGAGGCCAGTACTGACATTTTTATTGATGGGGTTCGTGATTATGCACGCGGTTCACACGAAACATTTAATTTGGAGTCGGTAGAGGTCATTAAAGGCCCCAGCTCAGCCTACACTGGACGAGGTGGTACCGGTGGCAGCATTAATTTGGTAACTAAAACCCCAAAATTAGAAAACTTTGCCGAGGGCAGCGCAGGCATTGGTAATGGCGGCCAGCATCGGCTGACAGTAGATGGTAACTATGTGTTTAGTGACACGGGTGCCATGCGTTTAAACCTGATGCGTACTGGTGGTGATATGCCAGGCCGTAATGAAGTGAAAATGGATCGCTGGGGGATCGCGCCGTCGATATCATTTGGCTTAGGAACGCCTACTCGGGCCACATTGAGCTATTCCCATATTGTGAACAAAGACACACCCGATTGGGGCATTCCTTTCCGTAATCAGGCCAATCCAGATCGGGTAGAGCCGATTAAAGTTGATCGCAACAACTATTATGGTCGTAAGGAAGTGGATTTCCGAGAAAATACCTTTGATACCGCCACGGCTGAAATCGAGCATGATTTAAATCACGATTTTACCGTACGAAATATTACCCGTTACGGAACTAGCCTTAACCACTATCTCTACACTCGCCCATCTTTTGATAATTGTGTGGCAGGGGCAACAGGATCATGCGCCACGGAAGATGCAGGCCTGCAGTTTACGCGTGCTGATCGTATGCGTTGGCGCAAAAGCGAGTCCTTAATTAACCAAACCGATGTATTTGGTCAATTTAGAACAGGGCAGCTAGAGCACCAAATTGCGGCAGGAATAGAGTTCAGCAAAGAAGACATTTACTCTAAAGCCATGACAGGTGGGCCTGGTGCCGATACCGATTCATTTTGGAATCCGAATCCCAATCGCCCTTACACCACGAATTTTGCTTATGGCCCAAAGACAAAAGATGGTTCAATTAAGACCCAATCCATTTATGTATTTGACACGGTACAGTTAAACGAGCAGTGGTCGGTGAATGCTGGGGTGCGTTACGACAAGTTTAAAGTGACGGATACCGTTAAAAATAATTCACGTACAGATAATCTATGGAATTACCAAGCCGGGGTTGTCTATAAACCAGTCCATAATGGCTCGGTGTATCTCTCATACGGTACGTCCTCTAACCCAGCAGGGGAAAACTTTGGACAGGCAGGTGGGGCAGATGGCCCTGCGGGTGGTGCTCAGTTGCACGACTTAAAACCCGAGAAAAGCCACTCTTGGGAGCTAGGTACCAAGTGGGATGTAATGGACGAGAAGTTGTCCTTAACCGCCGCAGTATTCCAAACAGATAAAACCAATGCCCGTTCTACCGACCCGTTAACCGGAAATGTGTCATTGGCAGGCAGCAATCGTGTACGTGGTCTAGAGCTAAGCGTTTCAGGTGCTATTACCCCCAAATGGGATGTGTGGGCTGGCTATACGTATTTAGATCCTAAGATTAAAAAATACCGTAATGGTACGAATGTCTTTGATGGGAATCAAATCAAATTTATCGCTAAAAACAGTGCTTCGTTGTGGACTACATACAAGTTTATGCCCGACTGGACTGCCGGTGCAGGGGTAACCTATGTAGGGCAACGTTTTGTGGATGATGCCAATGTGTTAAAGCTTCCTTCTCATACTGTATATGATGCCATGGTGCGTTACGATGTGAATAAGAGCTTCAACCTGCAGTTCAATGTGAACAATATTGGCAACACACGGGTATACGATGCGTCTCATGTGGGTATTTTTGCCAATGTGGGGCCGGGCCGTTCCTATATGCTGAATGCGACTTACCGTTTTGAGTAAATCTTGAGCTGATGCAGCCAGGTTACCGCCCCTTAGGGGGCGGTTTTGTTTATGATGATTGAGTGGGTTTTTGAGTGGGGTTTAGTATGCTGATTACCATTTCTGAGGTATTAACGCCTGAACAAGTGCACGACTGTCAGCAGGCGTTATTAAGTGCGCCTTGGCAAGAAGGCAAGGAAACGGCAGGTTATTTAGCACAGCAGGTAAAAACCAATTTGCAGTTACCTATAGACAATGCAATTGCTCAACAGGTTGGCGCTTTTTTATTGCATATTTTAAATAATAACCCAAGCTTTGTGGCGGCTGCGCTACCCGCCAAAATTCTACCGCCACGCTTTAATTGCTATCAGGGCGGCGGCACGTACGGGAATCATATTGATAATGCCATTTTTCCTTTAGCAGATACCTCACAACGTCTGCGCACCGATGTGTCATCCACATTATTTTTGAGTGATCCGGACGACTACGATGGGGGCGAGCTAGTGATTGAGGATACGTACGGGCAGCAGTCGATTAAATTAAACGCTGGCGATATGGTGTTGTACCCGGGTACCAGTTTGCATAGAGTCAACCCAGTCACCAAAGGACGTCGATTCGCCTCTTTTTTTTGGACGCAAAGCATGGTGCGACAGGCGCATAAACGCAGTATGTTGTGGGAATTAGATCAAAGCATTCAACGCTTGGCGGCTAGCAATGCGTCACCCAGTGAACTTGCCCGGTTAAGTGGCGTCTACCATAATTTATTACGCGAATGGGCTGAACTCTAATGACAACGATTTTGCCACCTTTAACCGCTATCCCTGCTGAAATTGTTGCGGTTCAAGACTACGTGCCGTATGCCTACGAACGCATGAGTGCTCAAGCTTGGGCGTACTTTAGTGGTGGGGCCGCTGATGAACAGCTTATGCGTCGTAATGAAGCCGGAGCCCCCTACCGTATTTGGCCGCGGGTACTGAATGATTTAAGCCATGCCTCCACTCAGTTGCAGTTACTAGGCCAGACGTATGCGTATCCCCTATTTTTAGCGCCCGTAGCGTATCAGAAACTGGCTCACACCCAGGGTGAGCTGGCTTCGGCACTGGCGGCAGCGGCAATGCAGACCCCTTTTATTATTAGTATGCAGGCATCTCAGACCATTGAGGCCATCGCACACCATGCGCCAGGGCCGCAGTGGTTGCAATGGTATTGGCAGCCAGATACACAGGCCACAGAGCGTTTGTTACAGCGTGCCGTAGCAGCTGGGATACAGGCCATCGTATTAACGGTAGATGCGCCAGTCAATGGTATTCGAAATACTGAACAACGTGCACAGTTCGCTCTACCAGAGCCGGTCGCTGCGGTAAACCTCAAAGACATGCACATCCCTGTCCCTCCAGTCGTTGGGGCAGGACAAAGCCCACTGTTTGGTACGGGTTATTTGGCTACCCGACCCACATGGCACGAGGTCGCACAGTTTATAAAGCACAGCCCTTTGCCGGTATTGTTAAAGGGCATTTTGCATCCTCTAGATGCGCAGCAAGCCGTAGAAATCGGTGCGGCAGGGGTTATTATTTCCAATCATGGTGGGCGTGTTTTGGATGCTAGCCCTACAGCATGGGAGGTTTTGCCTTTAATTGTCCAAGCGGTAGACCGGCGCATCCCTATTTTGATGGATGGCGGTATACGTCGTGGCACAGACATATTTGTGGCCTTAGCACTTGGGGCGCAGGCTGTATTGATTGGGCGCCCCTATGTGTACGCTTTAGCTGCGGCGGGTGCTGCGGGGGTTGCTCATGTTCTGCATATATTACGCACTGAGCTTGAAGTGGCGATGGCCTTAGCGGGTTGCGCCCAACTCGCTGATATAAACAAGGCTAATCTAATGCCTTTGGGCTAGTCCAGCGGAAAAAAACGCAAAGGTAAATGGCACTGGTGTGCATAATGCCACCAATCGAAGCTAGGGCCCGGGTCTGTTTTACGTCCCGGTGCAATATGCTCATGACCACGCACCGCGCGTATGGGATAGCGTTGGCATAGTAGCTCGGTCAACCTACTTAAGCGTTCGTATTGCTCGGGGGTATAGGCGATGTGGTCAGCGCCTTCTAGCTCTATGCCAATAGAAAAATCATTGCATCCTGTTAGCCCCTCGAAGAGCGATTCGCCCGCGTGCCAGGCGCGATCATCCGTTGATACAAACTGCACTAAATTCCCGTCGCGCCGAATTAAAAAATGGGCTGAAACCGTGACCCCACGAATGTTCTCAAACCAAGGGTGTGCAGTAAAATCGAGTTGATTTTGAAAAAAATCAATGACTGCATCGCCTGAGAACTGATTAGGGGGCAAGCTAATATTGTGGACTACTAACAAAAAGGGCGTAGAGAGGTGGGGGCGTTCGTTGTGGTTTGGGGAAACAGCATGCTGCACCCCCTCTATACGATGCAACCAACCATGACGATCTAATTGCATTAGTGGCGTGGCCCAAGTTTGGCGTGATCTAAACTACACCATGTGTGATCATTACTCATGAGTGCCTCTGAGCGAGGCAGATAAATACCACAATGGGCGCAGCGCACCATTTGTTCTGTTCCCTTAGGGCTAGGCGCACGCCTTGGGCGCGTACGCGCTACCGTTTTTTTATGGGTGATGAGTCGGGTGATAAATAACGCGGCAATAATAACAACCACCCAAATTAATAATTTAGCCAAAAGGACCTCGCTGCAAAATAACATCTAACACAAATCGGCTTCCGGAATAGGCCAGGAATAAAAAACTAAACCCTACCAAAGTCCAGCGTAAAGCCGTGCGCCCGCGCCAGCCTCGAATACGGCGACCGAGCAGCAACCCACCAAAAGTAAACCAAGACAACAGAGTAAAAAACGTTTTGTGATCGACAGGAAGCAGTTGATCAACTAACCGTAATGATACCGCGGCGCCTGTCAATACAGTAAGCGTCAATGCAAAAAAAGCCATGCGTATCAAGCGAAACAAGAGGTCTTCCTGAACCATAAGAGGTGGCATGCTATCGAGAGCTCGGTACCACGTGTTTTGTTCTCCGGCGCGCTGAACCGGTTTGTGAAGTTGACGATCAAGCACTGTAATTAAAATGGCATGTAAAGCCGCCACACCGGCCAAGCCATAAGAGGCCAACGCAATTAATAAATGAACCCGTAACCATTCGCTGGTTTCAGAGCTAACAACGACGCCATGCGGAAAAAGCGCTGCAATTAAGCTGACTACAGCAGCCGTAGGTAGTAATATAAGTAATAAACTATCCAAGCGTAGGTATAGGCTTTCGAACCAAAATACCACCATACCTAACCATAACCCCGCAGATAATGCGCTGGCCCAGCCTATATGCAGACCTTGAGGCATAATAATGGCTAATAATAAACCGGTGCCATGAATGATAATAGCGCCTAATAATCCCGTTCTGAAGGTACGGTCTAAGTGGGGGGATCGTTGGTATTTTTGTATGGGTAGCCATAAGGATAAAGCCAATACAGCATAGGCGATGGCCGCCAATCCATGAAATACTATACTTGCAGACATATTTATCGACAGGGTAGGTAAAGGTTTTCAGGCACGATGCCACAGTAAACCATATTTAATCTGTCTCCTCTATTCTATAGTTTAAGCGAAACCAGCCATATGTTTGAAAATCTTACCCAACGTATGTCACGTGTTGTAAAAACAATGCGTGGCCAAGCCCGATTGACTGAGGCCAACACCCAAGAAATGTTGCGCGAAGTCCGCATGGCCTTACTCGAGGCCGACGTGTCTTTACCTGTGGTACGAGAGTTCATCGCCAAGGTCAAAGAGCAGGCTTTGGGCCAAGAGGTCGCCGATTCGCTCAATCCAGGTCAAACCTTAGTGGGCTTAGTTCACAAAGAGCTTACTGACTTAATGGGCGCCGACTTAGGTGAGCAGGCATCAGAGCTTTCTTTGGCGACTCAACCCCCCGCTGTTATTTTAATGGCAGGTCTGCAGGGGGCGGGTAAAACCACTACCACGGGTAAGCTTGCGAAATGGCTCGCCGAGGGTGGTCATACACAAAGTGGGCGCAAAACGGGCAAAAAGAAAGTGCTCGTGGTCAGTGCCGACGTGTATCGTCCTGCTGCCATAGATCAGTTGGAAACCGTAGCCGGTCAAGTCGGGGTGGATTTCTTACCCTCTAGTGCGACAGAAAAACCGCAAGACATTGCGACTCGTGCTGTGGATCACGCGCGTAGACATCATTACGATGTATTGATTGTGGATACAGCAGGGCGGTTAGGTATTGACGAAGCCATGATGCAAGAGATCCGCTTGCTCTACGATACCGTAAACCCCATTGAAACCTTGTTTGTCGTTGACGCCATGCAGGGGCAAGATGCGGTTAACGTAGCCAAAGCCTTTGCTGAGGCATTACCTTTAACTGGGGTGGTATTGACCAAGTTAGACGGTGATGCACGCGGGGGCGCTGCCTTATCCGTGCGTCACATTACAGGCAAGCCGCTAAAGTTTGTCGGGATCTCTGAAAAGCTAGATGGCCTAGAGCCTTTTCACCCCGAGCGCATGGCTCAGCGTATTTTGGGCATGGGCGATATCGTCAGTTTAGTCGAGCAAGCCCAGCGTAATATTGATATTGCTGAAGCCGAAAAAATGGCTAAAAAAATCAAAGCCGGCGACCGCTTTGATTTAAACGACTTTAAAGATCAGCTCCAGCAAGTGAAAAAAATGGGTGACATGGGGTCACTACTGAAAAAACTGCCTGCACAATTTGCCGCGGCAGCGGATCAAATTCAGGGTGGCGAAGCAGAAAAGCAAATGGCTCGCACAGAGGGCATTATCAATGCCATGACTCCGGCCGAGCGCGAAAAGCCTGAAATTATTAAAGCATCACGCAAACGCCGTATTGCCTTAGGCTCCGGTGTGCCTGTCCAAGAGGTCAATCAGTTGCTCAAACAGTTCGAGCAAATGCAGGGCATGATGAAAAAAATGAAAGGTGGCGGCATGGCTAAGATGATGCGCGCCCTTGGCGGCATGGGCGGTGGCGGCATGGGCGGTGGTATGCCTGGGCTAGGCGGCATGATGGGCGGCCTAGGTGGTATGCTAGGGGGCGGCGGTGGTGTACGAGGAGGCGGCGGTAAAGGTAAAGGCCGTCGTCGTCGCTAGTGGGCTCCGCCAGTGCGGGTCATAATGACGTAAAAAAGCCCTAGGGAAACCTAGGGCGATTTGGACTCGGCCTTTAAAGTCTTAGGCGTTGAGTTCGGGAATGCGTAATACCTGACCCGGATAAATTTTATCAGGGTGGCTTAGCATAGGGGTATTGGCTTGGAAAATAACCTGATACTGGTCACCTTTGCCTTTACCGTACATTTCTTCGGCAATTTTCCACAAGGTATCACCTGATTTAACGGTGTACATGCGCGCCTCGGGGGCAGGTTTAGCTACCTGCAACTGGTTATTGACCTCGGCCACGCCCATAGTATTACCTAATGCCAATGCAATTTTTTCTGCTAGCTCTGTGGTGTCGGCGTTACCGCTTACAGTTACCTTATCACCATCTACATTGACGTTAATGCCTTCCGCATCCAAATTGTGTTTAGCTAACTCTTTTTTTAGCTCGTCTGAGGTTGCTGGGGATGTATCAGTACTACCAAGAATCTTGGATCCCACGTTTTTCAAAAAACTTAAAACGCTCATTGCACTTCTCCTTGAAAGGGGATTTGATGGGTGACACGTTTTATTATGCAGACATAACCGCGATAAATTAACTTGGGATTGTTAAGCTTTGTGAGAAAGTGATTAGCCCCCACCTACTGCCACCACGATTTCTAATTGGTCCCCGTCATTTAAGAGGGTCTCAGCATGCTGGCTTTTGGGTACGATTTCGCCATTGAGCTCAACCGCAATACGTTTATCTACGTAACCCAAGTCCTGTAACAATTGGTAGATGTTTTGCCCTTCGAAAGAGCGGGCTTCACCATTAAGAATAAGTTGCATTTATTTCTCCATTAGCAGGGTGGCAGGGTTAGGGGTGGTATTGCGCGTGAAGAGTAAGTCCCACACCCCATGACCTAAACGTAATCCGCGCGTTTCAAATTTAGTTTGAGGACGATAGTCAGGACGTGGTGCGTAATCGGTAAATTGATTGTCAAGCAGGGGGCTGGCGGATAAGACCTCGAGCATTTGTTCGGCGTAGTTTTCCCAGTCGGTCGCACAGTGAATATAACCACCAGGCAACAATCGCGACGCTAAAAGCTCAATGAAGGGGGGTTGGATCAAACGACGTTTGTGATGACGTTTTTTGTGCCAAGGGTCTGGAAAGTAAATATGTACACCCGCTAGCGTCGCAGGCCGCACCATATCACGCACAACTTCGACGGCGTCGTGTTGAATAATACGGATATTTGTCGTGTTGTGTTCTTCGATGCGTTTTAACAGCGAACCCACGCCAGATGGAAAAACCTCTACACCCAAAAAGTTGTCTTCAGAGCGTGCCTGAGCAATTTTTAATGTGGTTTCACCCATTCCAAAGCCAATTTCCAGAATGGTGGGGGCTTGGCGTTTAAACGTGGTTTCTAAATCTAACACACGATTTTCATAAGGGATGCCCCAAACTGGCATCAAGCGGTCATAGGCGTCTTTTTGACTAGGCGTCATATGAGCCCGTTGCGAAACAAAACTTTTTATATGACCAAAGTCTTTAGGATTTTTTTCAGAATTCATGATGCGGTATGGCAGCGGTTGGGATATAATAACGAATACAGCCTGTTATTTTAGCACGCCTACAGGTATTTCTTAGCCACAGTACCTTAATGCGGGTGTAGTTCAATGGTAGAACGGCAGCTTCCCAAGCTGCATACGAGGGTTCGATTCCCTTCACCCGCTCCAACGGTTTCTCTTCCCCTAGCTAGCCCAATCTTTCCATGCTGCTTGTTTAGCGGGTGGATGGCGTTGTGTCGCAAGCCCCAGCCATTAATTAATTATCAGGCCCATCCAAGATCTAGGCAGTGTTTACATCAGAACTGAATTGTTTGCTGTATGTGGCTGCATGCAACTCAAGCACCTCGGCGCTGAATTGAATATGAAGCGTTGTAACATGACTGAATTGCTGAGCTACTGTTTGGCTAAGACGTTGCGCTAAGTCCGCGCGGTCTTCTAGCGTGCGTCCGGGCATTAATTTCAGACATGCATGCACAAAAGCGCGTTGGCCTTGGTTGCCAATTAAAAAATGCTCCACAGGAAAAAGGCGTGTTTTGATATCAAATTCAGCAAAATGCCCACTTTCAATTAATGCGTCGTTCAGTGCGGTTAGCAAAGCCTGAGGGTCAGGATTCAGGTTGGCAGAGTATTCAACAAGTAAATGGGGCATAGTTTAATAAGCCTTATTCGGGGTTAACGACATCCACTGGATCAAAGTGGGTCATGACGTCGAGCGCGGGTAAAACGGCCATGACACGACGGCGTGCATCCTCGGCAATTTCGTGACCTTCATAAATAGTCAGGCGGCCATCCATTTCTAGGTCGACCTCTACCCAAATCATATCGCCAAGTTTACGGGTTTTTAAATCGTGTAGGCCCATTACCCCAGGGGTCTCTAAGATAATTTTTGTGATTTTTGCCTCGGTGGCATCATCAACGGCTTGATCCATTAAGTCATTAAATGCATTAAACGCAAAGCGCCATCCCATGCGTAAGATTAATAGCCCCACCACGAGCACGGCAATAGGATCCGCAATAGGTAAACCCATAAGGTTAGCCACAATGGCTACGGCCACCACCAAAGAAGAGGCAGCGTCAGAGCGAGCATGCCATGCATTCGCGACCAACATGGTAGAGCGGACGCGTTTGGCGACGCGTAATAAATACCTAAATAATAGCTCTTTAGCAATGAGCGCTAAGACAGCAATAGGCAAGGCCAATAAGTGCACCGTTTGAATCAAGCCGGGGTTTTGCAGTTTAGTAAAACTGCTCCAGAGCATCCCTAGCCCTACAATGATTAAAATGGCACCTACTGCTAAGGTGGCTGCGGTTTCAAAGCGGTGATGCCCATAGGGGTGTTCTGCATCAGGGGCCTTGCTGCTGTGTTTATTGGCAATCAATACAATGGCATCCGAGATCAAATCGGATAGCGAATGAATCGAATCAGCGATCAAGGCTTGGGATTTAGCAAAGATTCCTACAATCAGCTGCAAGATGGATAAGAACAAGTTAACTGCCACACTGACTAAGGTGGAGCGGGCTGCAGCCAGATTGCGTTCAAGTTCGTTATCGTCTGTGCGAGGCATACGTTCTCACTACGTTAAGGTCAAAATAAAGGCACTAAAGTGATTTAGTGCCTTGGGGGGTAGCGTTTAGCTAATACGCATGCCCGGCGTGGCGCCACTATTGGGCTCAAGAATATAAAGCCCAGGGTGTTTTTTTTCATCAGCGTGGCTAGCCGCTAGAACCATTCCTTCGGATACACCAAAACGCATTTTGCGAGGGGCAAGATTAGCGACGAGCACCGTTAGCTTGCCTACGAGATCTTCGGGACGGTAGGCTGACTTGATGCCAGAGAACACCTGACGTAAACGGCCTTCGTCTACATCTAGCATTAGGCGCAGTAATTTATCTGAACCTTCGACTTCAGTGCATTCAACGATTTTGGCTACGCGCAAGTCGAGCTTTACGAAGTCTTTGATATCAATAGTGTCAGCAATGGCTTCACCGCCAGGTGTAGGCGTTGCCTCTTCCACCACAGGTGGCTCAAAGAGCGCATCCATTTGCTTTGCATCAACGCGCTGCAGTAGATGTTTAAAGCGGGCGATGGAGGTTGGCAGCACAGCGGCATCGGCCCACGTAAAACTGCGCCCAAGTTCAAAAAGCTCGTTAGCGACTCGATCTGCAAGCGTGGGCACAATAGGCGCCAACATAACGGAAAGCGCTTTAAAGCCCGCAATAGCACGAGAACAAATGTCTTGAAGCTGAGCTTTGGTTTCAGCAGAGGCTTCGTTGAGCCCTTTGGCTAAAATCCATGGCTGCGCGGTATCAAAGGCTTGGTTAATGGTGTCGGCGTACGCCATGGTCTGACGAATTGCACGGCCATATTCGCCTAGTTCAATATTGTGACTGACCGTTTGAGCCAGCTCGGTGATTTCAGCTTGCATGGCGCTAGTGTCGCCTACATAGGCTAATTGGCCATCAAAAAACTTACCAATAAAATTAGCAGCGCGGCTAGCAATGTTGACGTATTTGCCAACCAAGTCGCTATTAACGCGTGCGACAAAATCATCGGGGTTGAAGTCGATGTCTTCGACGTGGGAATTGAGCTTGGCTGCAATGTAATAGCGCATCCACTCAGCATCTAGGCCTAGCTCTAGGTAGCGTAAAGGTGAAATGCCTGTACCGCGACTTTTTGACATCTTTTCGCCACTAAGCGTAATAAAGCCGTGTACGCGCAGCGAGTCGGGGGTTTTACGGCCCGAGAACTTCAACATGGCTGGCCAGAACAGCGCATGAAAATACACGATGTCTTTACCAATAAAGTGAACCTGCTCGGTGTCGCTGTCTGGGTCAATGAGCGCATCAAAATCTATGCCTTTTTTGGCACAGTAGGCTTTTAAAGAGGCTAAGTAGCCCACGGGCGCATCCAGCCATACGTAAAAGTATTTGCCCGGCGCATCTGGAATAGGGATACCGAAATAGGGCTCATCACGGGAAATATCCCAATCGGATAAGGCGGCTTCCCCGTCTTCGTTACTGAGCCACTCGCGTGTTTTACCTAGGACTTCGGATTGCAAACGAGGGCGCCCTTGTTGGTCTTGACCTGTAGTCCAGCTTTGCAAAAACTCTACGCAACGTGGATCGGACAGACGGAAGAAAAAGTGCTCTGAGGTGCGTAGCTCGGGTCTAGCCTGGCTAAGTGTCGAGTACGGGTTAATCAGATCAGTAGGGGAGTAAACAGAGCTACAGGCCTCGCAGCTGTCGCCGTACTGGTCTTTGGCGCCACATGAGGGGCACTCGCCCTTAATGTAGCGGTCAGGCAAAAACATGCCTTTTACGGGATCGTAGAATTGTTCAATTTCTCGGACATCAATAAAACCCGCTGCTTTGAGTTGCTTGTAAATGCCTTGAGAGAGCTCGATGTTTTCAGGCGAGTTGGTGCGATGCCAGTGATCGAACTGAACATGAAAACCATTTAAATACTGGGGGCGCTCGGCCGCTACACGTGCTACCAGTTCGTCAGGGCTAATGCCTTCACTTTCAGCCTTTAGCATGATTGGCGCCCCGTGAGCGTCATCAGCCCCTACAAAGTGCACAGTATGTCCTGACATTCGCATAGACCGCACCCAAATATCAGCCTGGATGTATTCCATGATGTGGCCGATGTGAAAAGAACCGTTTGCATAGGGAAGTGCAGTTGTAACGAATATCGTGCGCGACATAAATGTAAAACCTATAAAGGGCAATAGCCCGCACAAAGGCGAGCATAAAAAAGCAAAGAATGAAAAAAGTAAGCCTAAGGCTAGCTAAGCATAGCAGAAGCCATAGTATACCGTGCTTATTCTACGGTATTTCACGCATCTCGATGTCAGTAACGTTTTGCGTACTACGTTTAGTCGATGTAGTATCCGTAGACGAAGGGCGTGTGAAGTGAGGGCGTACGCGATTGCGGCGGCGCTGATCCCAGTACGATTTAATGGCAAAGGGACGGCCGCTAATTTTTGCGACAATGTAAAGGATAGCCATGGCAACCGCAGTGGAAATCATAAACACCACCGCCATTAACATCCCTACAAGAGTCAATACAAAGAAGAGCAAAGAGCGTAGAATCTGGTTAAATGTATTCATAATTCTGTATGACACGAATTAAAGAGATAAGTTTCTCTAGTCCGCTATATAAATAGCGCATTAGTCATTTAAATTTAGGGCCAGTTTAAAGATGAGTGTAAAAAACGAGCAAATTTTGACTGCATTAGCTTCAGTGCTAGACCCCAACACCCACAAGAAAATCGACGTGTCAGAGCAAACCTGTGCTTTGCAACTTGAGGGTCACAACCTAAACCTAAGTCTAACACTGCCTTATCCTTTCTTAGATAAAGATGGGGTGCTAAAGCAAAGAATTCAAGAGGCGATAACGCCTTTAGGGCTGACACTAACCCAGTTTAACGTAAAAACTAACGTAAAAACCCATGCAGTACAAGATAGTTTGCGCCCTTTACCTAATGTGCGCAATATCATTGCCGTGGCGTCGGGCAAAGGTGGTGTCGGAAAAAGTACCACTTCTGTTAATTTAGCCTTAGCCCTATCACAACAAGGTGCTAAGGTTGGGCTTTTGGATGCGGATATTTATGGGCCAAGCGCGCCTATTATGTTGGGTATCAACGAGCGTCCTACGTCCATCGATGGTAAATCTATGCGCCCCATCGAAGCCCACGGCATACAAACCAACTCCTTGGGTTTTCTGATGCAAGACGATGCGCCAGCGATATGGCGTGGCCCGATGGCCACTCAGGCCTTAACGCAGCTCATCACACAAACCGCATGGAACGATTTGGATTACCTAATTGTTGATATGCCACCAGGTACAGGCGATATCGCATTAACGATGGCACAAAAAATACCTTTGGTAGGCGCTATCGTGGTGACTACGCCCCAAGACATGGCACTGGCTGATGCTAAAAAAGGCTTGCGTATGTTCCAACAGGTAAATGTGCCTGTGCTGGGTATTGTAGAAAATATGTCTGTGCATGTGTGCTCTAATTGTGGGCACGCCGAGGCAATTTTTGGCCAACATGGTGGCCGAGAAATGGCAGAGCAATATAATGTACCTTGGTTAGGTTCCCTGCCGTTGGCTATGACGATCCGCGAGCAAACTGATTCGGGTAACCCAACCGTTGCAGCGGCACCTGAAAGTGCCGAGGCCCAGCTCTATCACGATATTGCCACCAAGGTAGCGGCACGCATTGCGGGCTTACCGGGTGATGCGTCCTGGCAACGACCCAAGGTAGTGCCTCGACCTCTCTAATTTATTCAAAAAGGATTTGCATGCGTGTGCGCGCTTTTCTGACGGCTTTGTGCTTAGTGCCTTTGGCTCTTCAAGCTCAAGAGCCAGAAAACAATGCGGTACCTGAAGTCGTTATTGATCCAGGTGGGGTGGCACCCGAGGCCTTGAAAGCCATTCATGGTGCCGTGGATGCCATCACACGCCTTGCCGAGGACCAAGACCTCGAAGAGGTCTCACGGTTACGGCGTCGGGCACATGATGCCACGGTATCAGCTCTTGAAACGCAAGGCTATTTTGATGCGGTCGTTAATCTAGAGGTCGGCGAGGACTACCAAGGGGAAACCTGGGACATTATTATTAATCCAGGCGAGCGCACCTTAGTTAAAACGGTAAATATCAATTTTGCCGGCCAAATTACCGAGCCCGAGTTCGATGAGCGTGTCACACGTTTGCGGCAAAATTGGCCGTTAAAGCCTGGCGAGATTTTTTTAAACAAAGAATGGTCCGATGCAAAGTCGGATCTGATCCAAAAGGTCAAATCCAAAGACTTTTATTATGCTCGCTATAGTCATACACGCGCTTTAGTGACTGCTGATTTATCCACTGCCGAGCTCGACTTAGGCATTAAAAGTGGGCCTCGTGTGCGGATGGGCCAACTCTACACCACTGGGTTAAAACGCGTTCCCGAGTCACTGGTTCATCGTTATGTCACCTATACACCAGGCGAACCTTACGATCAGGAAAAGCTCGACAACTGGCAACAAGCTTTACAATCCACCACCTTTTTTCGTGGGGCTTTTGTTACGCTAGACGACAGCTCGGCCCAGCAAAAGGTCAGGGCCGATGGCGAGGTAGAGCTGCCTGTTTTAGTGCGCGTCACCGAGGCGCCAGCACGTCGATTTACCGGTTCAATTGGGGCAGATAGCGATCATGGTCCACGTCTAGAGGCTATTTATCGACAAAACATTGTGTTTGGGCTGCCTGTGTGGGTGGAGACGGGCTTAGGTCTAGATAAAAATCGTCAGCGTTTTTTTGCCGACATGCATTTGCCCCCCACCGTGTCAGGGTTTAGAAATAGTCTAGGCTCTTTATATGATCATCAAGATGTCGAAGGGCTAAAACAAACACGGGCTGCTGCTGGCGTCAAAACCAAATATGATTTTGTGACCTCAGGTCGGGCAGATTACGAGAGTCAAGCAAGCTTAATGGGGGTCTTAGATGAAAGTAAGGTTCGTGGCGAACAATCCGCCATACGAAGCACTTCTATCGAGTTAACAGGGCAAATACTACGTCGCGATGTGGATAACAAGTACGACCCACGCCAAGGAAATCTCGTTGAGTTAGGGCTGGGTGTGAACTACCCACTTGAAAAAAAATACAACATCTTATACCGCGCTAGCTTACGTTCACAGTTTTGGTTTCCCGTTGGCAATGAAGACGTCTTTATGGTGCGTGCCGAGGCAGGAAAAGTATGGCCTAATTCCGATCATATCCCTATTGGTTTTGGCTTTAGAACAGGTGGGGCACGCAGTATTCGAGGTTATAAATACCAAAGTATAGGTACCCCCCGAGCATCAGCTATTGTAGGGGCGCCAGCGATGGCGGTGTTAAGTGCAGAGTATCAGCACTTTTTTAATTCCACCTTTGGCATGAGCGTCTTTGTCGACGTGGGTGATGCTGCAGAAAGCTTTAAAGCCATGTCGCCGCATTGGGGATATGGCGTAGGGGCTGCGATGCGCACGCCTGCAGGCCCATTTTATGTAGACCTCGCCTACGGACAAAAAACCCATGATATCCGTTTGCATTTCTCTTTAGGGATTGCTTTTTAATGAAACTAGGCCGAATTTTCCGTCAGGTGATGTTCTGGACGGTTCCTATTGTGGCAACGATCCTAGTCATCGTAACGGGGTTTGTCTATTGGTTAGTGGCTACCCCAACCGGCACGCGCTGGTTAATACATACGGCAGCATCCCAATTCGATGGGGAAACCCAGGGCGTACGAGGTAGTCTTTGGCATGGGCTTGAGCTTGAGCACATCCATCTAAAACTACCGAATCAACTTACCGTAGAACTCGATAGCGCTGCAGTGAAAGTGGATTGGCCGCGGGTGTGGCACCACCGAGAATTACGTATCGAGCACCTGACAGCAGAAAAAGTGGCGGTCTGGATGGATGGCGTCCCTGTCGACGAGCCGCCTAGTACAGAGCCTTTTACCATGCCAGATTTACCCGTTACGGTTCGTCTGGACGAGCTCTATGTCGGCAGTGTGTTTTTTTCCCAGCACGGCGAGGTATTGCCGGTGGATTTAAGCCAGCTGCAATTACGGGCCAGTGCCGATCTTACCCAAGAAAAGGCGCACATTGAATTGCACCAAGCCCATGCAGGCTATGAAGACATGCAGCTGGATCTTCACGGACAAGCCGAACTGGCACCGATTGCGGCACCTTGGCACAGCCAAGCTCAGCTTCAAGCCACGATTCATAGCGACCAAGCGTCTAGTCAAATTTGTGTTAATCAGTATTTACCTGCGCATTGGCAAACCACTGCCAAGCCTACTACAGCGCAAAAGTCAGCTGACTCAACCGTTCCCGAGGCCAACTCGACATCTGTGCCAGCAGATTGTCGTGTCGAGGTCAGTGCGCAATGGAATGGCTCACTGGAACAAGGCCAGCTTAGTTTACAGGGCGCAGGACAAGGTTTGCATTTACAAGCTCAATCCGATCTCGAGCTGGATCACGCTTTTCCTTTGCGTGATACCTTTATTGATTTAGTGCTGCCCGACGAGTCAGGTGTACAAGCTCGTTTAGATTGGAGCCATTCGGCCGAGCAACCCAACACAGAGCATGTAAAAGGCACGATACATGTTAATCGCTTTGACGTGGGTGCTTGGATCCCCAACCAAGACCTTCCAGCCGTATTAAGCTTTGACTCAAGTTATGACGTGGTGCTTAGCCAAGGCGGCAGGCAACTGGATGCAGCAAAAATAAAATTAACGATTAAGCCAGGCAGTCGATGGAATAATGAAGACGTAGCCGGACATGTGATTGCTGATGTGGGTCGTCTAGAGCTAGAGAATCAGCCTGTGCTGTGGCAGGCATATTACGTCGAAAACAGCGATATTGATCTAAAGCTCGGCGCCAATAGCGTGCTTTTAAAAGGGGCTTTTGGCTTAAAAGAACACGCGTTAAAGGTCAATGTAGACCTGCCTGACATGGCGCAAATTTGGCCTGATTTAGACACGATTGGGCCCACAAAGTTGGACGCAGAGCTAAAAGGCACGTTGCATGAGCACGCGCTTGAGGCCAAATTGCTGCACGTGCTTGAGGGTGAAAAGGCCAAAGAGGGCGAGCTCGGGGTAGGTCCAGTTGAGGCAGCACTTGCTTTAACGGGTATCTGGGATATGAATACTCAAACTCCAAGTTGGCGTGGGCAAATACAGCCTTTAAAGCTTGACCATGCGGGGTTACACGTACAAGTTGCAGATCGTATCCCTATTAATGTGCAGTTACCTGCGGCAGAGCAGCAGTTAAACGTAGAGGTAGGGGCGTTTACGCTACGTTCAGAGATTGATAACTATGCCTTGCTCCAGTTGCAGCATCAGAAAACACAATGGAGCCCAGCCGGGTTTCAAACCCAAGGGCGCGCGCCAGATGTGATCTTATCCGAAGAGCGGGTACAGCGTGTGATGAAGCTCTTAAACCTCGAAGAGCCCGAGTCGGCCCATGGCGGTGTGATTGATAAACGCAAACAGAAAGTAGCAAAAGGCCAAGATTTACATTTGCAGCTTGACTGGAATGTGGGGCTTAAAGAAGCTTTACAAGGGCGTATTCAGCTAAAACGACTAGCGGGTGATATTTTAGTTCCAGCCGATCCTCCGTTCCTATTAGGTCTAACTAAAACCGAGGCGCTGATTACACTGACGCCCCAAGGCGGTGCTGGACGCAGTGTTATTCAAGCCGAGCTTGATGTACAAACGCAAGACAAGGGCTACATCAAAGCAACCGGCAATACCCCTATTTATTACACGGCGGCACAAGGCATTCATGTACGCGATGCAGATCGCAAAGAGCTGGTCTTAAATGCCCACATGGATGACTTGGCGTGGACTAGTTTGTTTTTACAAGACAAGCTTGTATTAGGGGGCGCCTTGGATGCGAACCTGCGTATTCAAAGCACTCCAAATGGTAGTTTCACATCCAGTGGTACCATGCAAGGCAAGAACCTAAAAGTGGTGCGTTTAGATGATGGGGTTCGATTATTAGATGGAACCTTAAAAGCGTCCTTAAACAACAACCGGTTTGAACTAGAACGCTTATATTTTCCTGCGGTATTACGGGTGGAACCCAAAGAATGGCGTACTGCCACCTGGATCAAAGAAAACCCGGATGCAAAAGGAGGCGGTGTCACCGTAAGCGGCTACTGGGAGCTTGATCAAAATAGGGGTGACTTTGATGTGAAGCTATACCGTTACCCTATTTTGCAACGAGCCGACCGTTATGCCATGGTAACAGGCGACATCCACTTAAATGCGGCCTTACCTCACATCACACTAAGCGGTAAAATTACCGCCGATGCCGGTTGGTTTAATTTAGACATGCTAGGCGGTATTCCTACTGTGGACAGCGATGTCATTGTGGTTCGTTCTACTGACCCAGTGAAAGAGGAAGACGAGAACAGCGCGCCGCTCGATATGACCATGAATCTAGAGGTAGATCTAGGCCCTCGATTCTATTTAACGGGTTACGGGGTTAACTCGGGTCTAGTTGGTAGCATGCAAATTCAAATGCTGAATGATCAGCTCACTGCATTGGGTGCACTAAATACCCGAGGCGGAGCCATTGAGGTGTATGGTCAGCGCTTACAGCTACGTCGAGGTACCGTGACTTTCCAAGGCGATATTGCTAATCCCATTTTGGATATCCAAGCATTACGTACAGGCTTAAGTGTGCAGGCTGGGGTCAAGGTCGGAGGCACCGCACGTCGTCCTAAAATTGATTTGATTTCTGTCCCCGATGTCTCAGAACTAGAGAAACTTTCTTGGCTCTTGTTTGGTCATGGCCCGGATGATGGGGGGGATATCGCGCTGCTGTTCTCAGTGGGTACGTCCTTTCTTGGTGGGGGCGAGCCTTTCTATCGCCGCTTTGGGATTGATGAGCTAAGCATGCGCTCAGGCGAATTAGGCGGAGCAGGAAGCATACTACCTGCTACTAGCGTAGCCAGCAGCCCAGAAAACGAAATTAGCGCGGTCGAGCGCCGCTTTATCGAGGCCAGTAAAACATTAAGCAACGGGGTTAAGCTCAGTGTGCGTCAAGCCCTAGCAGACACAGGTACGGTAGGTCGTGTCAGTTATCGTCTCTCTAGACGCTTAACTGCCGAGGTAAGCGTAGGGACCATCAGCGGTTTAGCATTGGTTTACCGATGGTTCTCACGTGACGACCCTGAGTAATACTTTTATAGATACATTGCGGTCTCCACGCTTAACAGAGGATAATATGAGTATTAAAAGCGATCGTTGGATACGAGCCCAAGCAGAAAAAGGCATGATTGAGCCGTTCGAGGCGGGTCAGGTACGCGAGATCAATGGCCAGCGTATTGTCAGCTATGGCACCAGCAGCTATGGTTATGATGTGCGGTGTGCGAACGAGTTCAAAATTTTCACCAACATTAACTCCACTATCGTAGATCCAAAGCATTTTGATGAAAAATCATTTGTGGATTTTGTGGGGGATGTGTGTATTATTCCACCTAATTCTTTTGCGCTTGCGCGCACTGTTGAGTTTTTCCGTATACCGCGTGATGTGCTCACTATTTGTTTAGGTAAAAGCACCTACGCACGTTGCGGTATTATTGTGAATGTGACGCCCCTAGAGCCCGAGTGGGAGGGCCATGTCACACTCGAATTTTCAAATACCACCCCCCTACCTGCCAAAATTTATGCAGGTGAAGGCTGCGCACAAATGCTGTTTATCGGCGGTGATGAAGTCTGTGAAACCTCTTACAAAGACAGGGGTGGTAAATATCAAGGCCAATTAGGCGTCACCTTGCCACGCACCTAGGAGCAAGTCGGCATGAAATTTCGTTTTCCTATCGTTATTATTGACGAGGACTTTCGTTCAGAAAATGCATCCGGTTCAGGTATTCGT
This sequence comes from Paenalcaligenes hominis, assembly GCF_011927625.1. Classification (GTDB taxonomy): domain Bacteria; phylum Pseudomonadota; class Gammaproteobacteria; order Burkholderiales; family Burkholderiaceae_B; genus Paenalcaligenes; species Paenalcaligenes hominis. The sequence goes on along the minus strand of NZ_JAATIZ010000002.1, from coordinate 282,903 downwards.
GCCTTAGCCGATGCCATCAAGATAGAAGGCTTCGATGTACTTGGTGTAACCAGTTATGGTGACCTAAGCTCCTTTGCACAACAGCAGAGTCGAGCCAGTGCGTTCATTTTGTCCATTGATGACGAGGAGTTTGATGAAGACTCCCCCGAGGACGTAGCGGCTGCCATCAAAAATTTACGTACCTTTATTGGCGAGCTGCGTTTTCGTAACGATGACATTCCCATTTATTTATATGGGGAAACGCGTACTTCTCAGCATATTCCTAATGATATTTTGCGTGAGCTGCATGGCTTCATTCATATGTTTGAAGACACGCCTGAGTTCGTTGCGCGCCATATTATTCGTGAGGCTCGCTCCTATCTTGACGGCTTGGCGCCGCCTTTTTTCCGTGAGCTAGTCAAATACGCCTCTGATGGGTCGTATTCATGGCATTGCCCAGGTCACTCTGGGGGCGTCGCTTTTCTAAAAAGTCCGGTAGGGCAAATGTTTCACCAGTTTTTTGGTGAAAATATGCTGCGTGCAGACGTTTGTAATGCGGTCGATGAGTTAGGTCAGCTTTTAGACCATACAGGTCCAGTAGCCGAGGCCGAAACCAACGCTGCCCGTATTTTCCATGCCGACCATTGTTTTTTCGTGACCAACGGCACCTCTACCTCTAATAAAATCGTGTGGCATGCTAACGTAGCCAATAACGACATTGTGGTGGTAGATCGTAACTGTCATAAGTCCATTTTGCATGCGATCACCATGACGGGGGCTATTCCTGTATTTTTGCGCCCGACACGAAATCACCTCGGTATTATTGGCCCAATCCCGCTCGACGAATTTTCCCCTGAAAGCATTCAACGCAAAATTGAAGCCAATCCGTTTGCACGCGAGGCAGCTAACAAAACCCCTCGTATTTTGACGTTAACGCAAAGCACCTACGATGGCGTAATCTACAACGTTGAGCAAATTAAAGAAACATTGGGCGACACCCTAGAGACCTTGCACTTTGATGAGGCATGGTTACCCCACGCGGCATTCCACAGTTTTTACAAAGACATGCATGCGATTGGCCCAAATCGTCCGCGTAGTAAAAACACCATGATTTATGCCACCCACTCTACGCATAAATTGCTTGCTGGGTTGTCTCAGGCTTCACAAATTACGGTGCAAGACGCAGAAGAGCGTGCGTTGGATCGCAATATTTTCAACGAAGCGTACTTAATGCACACCTCTACTTCACCTCAATACGCCATTATTGCGTCATGTGATGTGGCTGCTGCCATGATGGAGCCGCCGGGTGGTACGGCATTGGTCGAGGAAAGCATTAAAGAAGCTCTCGAGTTTCGTCGAGCCATGCGTAAGGTGGCTTCAGAGTATGGTAAAGACGATTGGTGGTTCCAGGTATGGGGTCCAGACAAGCTCACTAGCGAAGGTATAGGCAGTCGCGACGACTGGGTTTTGAAATCAGGTGACAAGTGGCACGGTTTCGGAGAGCTAGCGGATAACTTCAATATGCTCGACCCCATCAAAGCTACGGTGGTGACGCCGGGTTTAGACATTTCGGGTACATTTGCCGACACGGGTATCCCCGCTGCGTTGGTGTCTAAATACTTGGCAGAGCACGGGGTGGTAGTTGAGAAAACCGGCTTGTACTCGTTCTTTATCTTGTTCACTATTGGTATTACCAAGGGCCGTTGGAATACGTTGCTTACGGCGTTGCAGCAATTTAAAGACGATTACGATCGTAATCAGCCGCTTTGGCGTATATTGCCAGACTTCTGCAAAGCCCATCCGACCTACGATCGTCTTGGCTTACGGGATCTTTGTCAGATGATTCACGAAGTCTACAAGAAATATGATCTAGCGCGTCTAACCACAGAGGTCTACCTCAGTGACATGGTGCCCGCTATGAAACCGTCTGACGCGTACGCCAAAATGGCACATCGCGAGGTAGAGCGTGTCAGCATTGACGAACTCGAAGGCCGTGTCACTGGGGTACTGCTCACTCCGTATCCCCCAGGGATTCCGCTCCTTATTCCGGGTGAGCGCTTTAACCGCATGATCGTGGACTACCTGAAATTTGCGCGTGAATTCAATGCCGAGTTCCCCGGCTTTGAGACTTACGTGCATGGCTTAGCTCAAGACATCGGGCCCGATGGTGAACCACGCTACTATGTTGATTGCATACGAGAAAGCTAACCACGTATGACAATGATATTTGATGTAGCGGTAATTGGTGCAGGGGCTGCCGGCATGATGGCAGCCAGTGTAGCAGGGCAGCGTGGTCGTCGAGTGGTTCTCATCGACCACGCTAAAAAGCTGGGCGAAAAAATACGTATCTCTGGGGGTGGGCGCTGTAACTTTACGAATACAGGCACCACCTCGCAACAATTTGTCTCGCAAAACCCCAATTTTTGTCGATCAGCCTTAGCGGCCTATACCCCTACGGATTTCATCCGTTTAGTGGAAAGCTATGGCATTCGCTGGCATGAAAAACACAAAGGGCAGTTGTTTTGTGATGATTCCAGTGAGTCGATTATTCAGCTTTTGCGTCAAGAGTGCGTAAAGGGCAATGTGACGTGGCGTATGCCATGTGCCGTACAAGGTGTACAGAAAACCGAGCACGGCTATGAGCTTGCTACGGAGCAAGGGCTTATTCGCTGTGCGCAATTAGTTATTGCCACAGGCGGCATGGCCTTGCCTCAGGTTGGGGCCACAGACTTTGCGTTGCGATTAGCTCGGCAATTTGGGCTAAAGGTGATCGAGCCACGCCCAGCACTTGTGCCGCTTACCTTTGATGGAGTGTTCTGGCAAGAATTTGTTGCACTAAGTGGCGTCAGTGCCGAGGTAGAGCTAAGCGTAGCACTTGCTCCAAAGAAAAAAATCAGCTTCTTAGAAGACTTGCTGTGGACACATCGAGGCTTGTCGGGGCCAGGGATATTACAGATTTCTAGCTACTGGAATCCAGGTGAAAAAATACATATTAACTTGGCGCCACATCTCGATTTGCAAACGACCTTTCTAGCAGCAAAGCAAGGAAACAAACAACAGCTAGGTAATTACTTGACGGGCTTGTTACCTAAGCGCTTAGTGGAGCCATGGTTGGCGGCAACAGCAGCCCTGGATCCCAGCTTGTTACAGAAACGATTAGCGGATTTACCGGATAGCGTATTACGTCAATTGGCCGAAGCGTTAAGTCAATGGTCTTTAGTGCCAACGGGAACCGCAGGCTATAAAAAAGCCGAGGTGATGAAAGGTGGCGTGGATACGCGCGAGCTCAATCAAAAAACGATGGCTACCCGTGCTCACCCAACGCTTTACTTTATTGGCGAGTCAGTCGATGTCACAGGCTGGCTCGGTGGTTATAACTTTCAATGGGCATGGGCTTCGGGTGTTGCTTGTGGTCGTGCCGTATAAAGGAAAAAAATGCAGTTACCTAACGATAGAAAATACGCCTCTACCCATGAATGGGTTCAAGTCGAAGGGGATATCGTGTTAGTGGGCATTACCGATTTTGCTCAAGACCAATTGGGTGATTTGGTGTTTGTAGGCGATTTCACTACGCAGGTTCATTTAGCTGAAGGTGCAGTAGCAGGCATCGTTGAGTCTGTAAAAGCCGCATCGGATATTTACGCACCTATTGCAGGCACCGTGGTGGAATACAATCAAAGTCTTGATGATGCGCCAGAGCAGCTTAACGAAGCGCCCTTTAGTACGTGGATTTTTAAATTAAAGCCCGATAACGTGGCAGACATTGAAAACCTGTTAACGGCAGAGCAATACCAAGTAGAAAACGACTAAAAAACGCGGCGTAGCCGCGTTTTTCCATAGTGCTGGTAGAGTTTGTCATAGACGAAGCCGAATTCCAGTGGCTCGGCTTTATTCAAAGCACGGTGATACAAGTAGAAGGCGCTGCGCTCATGACAAAACGGGAATGCGCTGCAAAATCTCAATGGCTTGATCCAACGTCTGTTCTTTTTTGGCAAAGCAGAAGCGTAACAAGCGTTGTTCTGGCGGGGCGTTTAAGTAAAAAGCACTGTATGGAATAGTGGCTACACCGTATTGCTCGATCAGTGTATGACAAAAACGCATGTCATCGTCAGTGCTAAATTGACGGTAATCGGCGGTTAAAAAGTAGCTACCTTGGCTGGGTAGGAACTGCCAAGCAGAACCGCTTAGCCCCTCAAGAAAATAGGCTTTCTTTTGCGCGTACATGGCGGCGACTTCGTCAATATGCTGTGGGTTTTCCATTAACTCGGCTAGGGCGAATTGAGAGGGTGTATGCACAGAAAATGTAGTCAAACTATGAATCTTGCGTAGTTCTTCGCTTAGGGCTTGGGGTGCAGCGAAAAAGCCTGTCTTCCACCCAGTAATATGAAAGCTTTTGCCAAACGAACCAATGACAATACTACGCGCTTGCAGGGATGCAATGCGTGACACACTGATGTGACGCTGCGGACTAAATACCATATCTGCATAGACTTCGTCGCTAATCACAATGACTTCGGTACCGTCAAGCAGTTGACCCAACCGTTCTAGGTCGGATTGGCTGAGGATAGTGCCGCTGGGATTATGCGGCGAGTTAAGTACGATGGCTTTAGTTTTGGGGCTTAATAGCCGCTGCACCGTATCCCAATCGACCGCAAAATCAGGCGCATTGAGTGTCACACGCTTAATGACGCCGCCAAATAGCTCAATCGTGGGCTCGTACGTATCGTAAGCGGGCTCAAGAATAATGACTTCATCGCCAGGACGAATTAGGGCAGCAAAGCTACAAAACAAGGCCTCCGTAGCCCCTGCACTAATTGTAATTTCCGTGTCAGGGTCATAGCTATGCCCATCGCGACGCTGTAGATAGGCACTAATTTGTTTACGTAACGCAGGGATGCCTTGGCCTGGTGCGTATTGATTCATGCCTTTTACGGTGTATTTGTGCAAGAGCTCGACTAAAAGTGGAGAACACCCAAAATCAGGAAAGCCCTGAGCCAAATTAATGGCGTTATGCTGGGCAGCTAAGCCCGAGATATAAGAAAAAATATTGGGACGTAACTGCGGAAGTTTAGAGCTTATAGACATGACGAAGCAGACCTAGACAAAAGAGTTAAGACAAAAATAGATTCTAAGTTTTTTTAGTTATGGGTGCAGAGTGGTTTAGCAGCGTCTTAGCTATAGAGATAAAAATGCCATGCGTTTAAGCATGGCAAGTCAATGAGAGCTAGGGGTTAACTTTGTTTGGTGTAGGTGACAAAGTCGTAGCTAAAGCCGTTTTCTTCGGGCTGTGGCAGACGTTCTGTTTCGACCCAACCTGAAGGCAGTTGGGGGAAAAAAGTGTCCCCTTCGATATCAGCATGAATTTCTGTGGCAATGATTTCATCGGCTACGCTTAGGCCTAAGGTGAAAATTTGTTCACCCCCAATAATGCAGGCTTTGTCGTAGTCAGAGCACGCGGCAAGGGCCTCGTCCAAACTAGGAAATACGGTGACGCCTTCGGGTTCAAACTGGGGATTGCGACTGATCACAAAGTTAGGGCGCCCCGGCAGAGGTCGGCCAATGGATTCCCAAGTCTTACGACCCATAATAATGGGCATGCCCATGGTGGCTGCTTTGAAGTGCGCTAAGTCTTTAGGTAAATGCCACGGCATAGCGTTGTCGCGTCCAATGCAGCGGTTACGTGTATAAGCCACTACCATTCTGATGTTTGTTTTCATACGTTAAACCTAAACCGCTACGGGCGCTTTAATGTGTGGGTGAGGGTCATAGTCGACGATTTCAAAATCAGCAAGCTCGTACTCGAATAAACTGGCCGGTTTGCGTTTGATATGAAGTGTTGGATAAGGACGCGGCTCGCGATTGAGCTGGAGTGCGACTTGATCCATGTGATTGCTGTATAAGTGGCAGTCGCCACCTGTCCAGATAAAATCACCGACCTCTAGATTGCATTGTTGGGCCACCATGTGAGTAAGCAACGCATAGCTGGCAATATTAAATGGCACGCCAAGAAAAATATCTGCACTGCGTTGATACAGCTGACACGACAGCTTGCCATCGGCCACATAAAACTGAAATAGGGCATGGCAAGGCGGCAACGCCATATTACGAATATCAGCTACATTCCATGCAGAAACCAATAAGCGACGCGAGTCGGGATTGGTTTTAATTTGCTCTAGTAACTGCGCGATTTGATCAATAGGCTCACCACTTGGCGTGGGCCAAGAGCGCCATTGCACCCCATATACCGGCCCAAGGTCGCCATTGCTGTCCGCCCATTCATCCCAGATCGTGACGTTGTTTTCTTGGAGCCACTTGACGTTGTTGTCACCACGTAAAAACCACAGTAGCTCAATAAAAATACTACGGGTGTGCAGTTTTTTGGTGGTGATCAGTGGAAAACCTTGGGAGAGATCAAACCGCATTTGATACCCAAAGGTAGACAGGGTGCCGGTACCAGTACGATCTGTTTTTTTGGTGCCGTGTTCGTAAACATGGCGCATCAGCGTTTCGTATTGATTGGAGATGCTCATGCTAGTTATTCCGTATTTCGACTGAGTAGGTGATGTCAGCCGCTTTGCCTAGCATCGCACTGGCAGAGCAGTATTTTTCATGAGAGAGTTTAACGGCACGCTCTACGGCTTGGTCGGGCAGGTCGTGCCCGGACACCACAAAATTAAAATGAATTTTAGTGAAAATCTTTGGTTCGGTTTGGGCTCGCTCGCCGCTTAGGTGCACCTGGCAATCTGTAACCTGATGTCGGCCGCGCTTTAAAATAAGCACTACATCGTAGGCGGCGCACCCGCCGGCGCCTGCCAATAACATTTCCATTGGGCGTGGCGCCGAATCGTTACCGCCGCCTTCGACCGCACCATCCATGACGGTGACATGACCGCTGCCTGTGCTGGCTACAAAAAGCATGCCGTTGTTATGGTTCCAGTTAACTGTACATTCCATGGTGGGATCCTTAGTAATGAGTTCCGGGCAAGAAACTTGTTGTTCTTTGACCTACAATAGCTCTATTGTAGCTTTTTTTCTGAATCCAAACCGATGTAACAAGGTAGGGAATAACTATGTCAAATACGAGTGATAGCACAGCCTTGGTCGTTGTCGAACCAGAGGTTGTACCGCAACTACAGCGTCGTACTACCTTTTTTGATGCGGTCTTGACAGAGGTAGGGCATGCGTTGCAGGTCATTTCCCGATCTGCCCAAGCCTCCAGACCTAATCCCGCAGGTCGACCGTCCGCCCAGTCTGAAACCGAACTCTCTCCCGAGGAACAGCGCCATGCGGCGGGTTTAATGCGCGTTAATCATGTGGGCGAGGTCTGCGCTCAGGCTTTATACCGTGGTCAAGCCATGTTGGTAAACGATCCAGAGTTAAAAAAACTGTTGCATCAAGCCGCCTCCGAAGAGGTAGACCACTTGGTATGGTGTGATGAGCGTTTATCCGAGTTAAATAGCCGGCCTAGCGTTTTAAACCCTCTGTGGTATGCGGCTTCGTTAGGCTTAGGGGTTATGGCAAGCAAGGCAGGCAAGCCCTACAATTTGGGCTTTATGGCTGAAACCGAGCGTCAAGTCGAACACCATTTAGATCAGCATTTGACCTCTTTACCTAACCAAGACGAACGTTCAAGAAAAATCGTCGAGAAAATGCGCGACGATGAAATTTCGCATCGCACGACGGCAGAGCAGCATGGGGCCACACGCCTGCCTGCCCCAATTCGATTAGCAATGAAAGGCATGTCAAAAATCATGACGACGAGCGCTTACAAAATCTAGTGTTTGTACGTAATACCAAAACTAGGGTTTATGCCTAAAGACTTTTTGTCATTTAATTGTCGGTGTTTTGCGACAAAACCACAGAATAGGCAGTGCATCCTTAGATTACCTTGCATTGCACAAAGAAAGTAGCTAAACTTTAGTTATTGGATGTTGAGTAGCAACGCAAGGGTAATAACCCTAAATATTTGCTCAGGCTCGGGAAAACCCCTTGCAGCCCAACATGCCCCGGTTGTCTCCTCCACCCTCCTCCTTTGGTGGATTTGCCCGAGATCTTTTGATCTCGGGTTTTTTTTTGCCTAAACGTTTTATTCAATAAAAATAGCCCGAAAATCATTGACGTTAGTGTGGGTAGGTCCAGTTGTTATGGATTGATCTATGCGTTGGAAAAAGGTGTGGGCATCATTACGATGTAAATAATCTAAGGGATCTAGGCCTAAAGCCAGGGCTTTAGGCCACGTGTCGGGTGTAATAAAAGCGCCTGCAAGGGGTAAAGCCCCATCCGTTCCATCGGTATCAGCGGCTAACGCCGTGATGGCAAACTGATCCTTCACTGCAATGAGTAAGGCGAGCAAGAACTCGGCATTGCGACCACCTTGTCCTTGGCCTTTGACCGTCACACTCGTTTCGCCTCCGGAAAGCAAAATACAAGGGGGTGTATAGGGTTGAGCATGGCGACTACAGCTTTGTGCCATGCCGGCCATGACTTTTGCGACTTCTTTGGCTTCCCCTTCGATCGTGTCACCAAGATAGAGGGTGGGAATGCCTGCTTGGGAAAACCGCTGGCGAGCAGCACTAAGAGCGTGATGAGGGGTGGCAATAAGATGGGTTTGAATCTTTTTGGCAATAGGGTGGTCGGCTTTAACGCTTTCCCATTCGCCATGCTTTAGTGCAGACCGAATAGCGCTAGAGACGGTAATGCCATAATGATCCAGCACCTTTAACGCCTCAGTGCACGTGCTGGGGTCAATCACGGTGGGCCCCGAGGCGATGCATGTAGGATCATCGCCAGGCACATCGGAAATTAATAAATTAACCACACGTGCAGGAGCGCAAGCGGCGGCTAAACGCCCACCTTTAATAGCAGAAAGATGGCGTCGGACTCGGTTGATTTCATGGATAGAAGCACCAGAGCGAATCAACGCTGTATTGATTGCTTGTTTCTCGGCAAGGCTTAAGCCCTTAGCCGCTAAACTGACTAATGCTGAGCCGCCACCAGAAAGTAAACAAATAACTAAGTCGTGTTCGGTCAGATGACTAACCAAATCAAGCATTTTTCGAGCGGCTTCTGCACTGGCGGCATCTGGGACAGGATGAGCGCACTCAATAAGTTGAATATGCTGTGTAGGGAGGCGGCTGTGATAAGGCACAGCCACTAAGCCTTCTACTTGATCCCATGAACCCGTCCAGTGCGCCTCAAAAGCCTGAGCCATAGCCGCGCCGGCTTTGCCCATGCCGATGACCACAGTTCGACCAGAAGGCGGCTTAGGCAAATACATGGGAAGGCAAAATTCGGCTTGAGCGGCTTGGATAGCCGCTTTCAAGCCGTCATAAAGCAAGCGTGTGGTGTTATTCATGCTGGCTTAATGTATGCTGTGACATGTCCTCTAGGACTTTGACGATGGCCGAGTGATCCCAGTCGCTGCCCCCTCGGGCTACGCAACCGCTAAGCAGCTGCTGAAAAACCGCTGTGCTGGGTAATGCGACCCCTAGTTCACGTGCCGTATTTAACGCGCTGGTAATGTCTTTTTGGTGCAGATTGACTTTGAAGCCTGGGTCAAACTGGCCGGAAGTCATGCGCTTGCCATGGACCTCAAGAATACGTGAGTTAGCAAACCCACCTAATAACGCTTGACGCACTTTCTCAGGGTCAGCACCGGCTTTGGAAGCCAAAACGAGCCCCTCTGCAACAGCCTGAATAGTTAAGGCCACAATGACTTGGTTAGCCATTTTCGTAATTTGGCCAGCGCCATTGTCGCCTACGTGGGTGATATTTTGACCCATCAGCTGGAAGAGCGGCAAGGCACGTTCGAAAGCAGCGTTGGAGCCCCCCACCATAATACTTAGACTCGCTGCTTTAGCCCCTACGTCTCCGCCCGAAACGGGGGCGTCCAGATAATCACCACCTAGGGCTTTTATTTTTTGTGCAAAATCGATGGTAGCTACTGGAGAGATAGTGCTCATATCAATGATGAGTTTGCCGGCTAGATGAGCTGCAGTAACTCCGTCTGCACCAAATAAAACCTCCTCGACGTTGGGGGTGTCGTTAACAATGAGAATGATGATGTCTGCAGCCTCTGCGGCGCTTCGGGGGGTGGGACAAATAGTGGCGCCGGCTTTAACAACTTCTGGACTGACTTGACTACGGGTGTTGGCATAGACATGGTGTCCTCCTTTGATAAGATTTAAGCACATGGGAATTCCCATAATACCTAAGCCAATAAATGCAACTTTTTCCATGAAACGTCCTTAGTGAGGGTGATGTAAATAGGGCTGCAACCAACTTAAACCAGCCCCGGTATGGTGCGCGGGGATGTATTCGCAGCCTATCCAGCCAGAATACTGTAGCTGTTTTAAAAAATGAAAAATAAAATCGTAGTTCAACTCGCCTAAATGGGGCTCGTGGCGCCCAGGGGTGTTCGCAATTTGTATATGGGCAATATAGGGCAGTAATCGCTCTAAGCTAAAGCAAATATGGCCCTCCATGCGTTGGGCATGGTAGATGTCAAATTGCAGTTTGATATTATCGTGATTGAGCTCGTGCACGATATCAAGGGCTTGCTGGCTGTAATTTAAAAAATACCCAGGCATATCAAAGTGATTGATGGGCTCGATGCATATAATACGATCGTGCTCTGCGGCGGCCTGGGCTGCGTAGTGTAAGTTTTCTAAATAACACGTTAAAGCCGCTGTTGTAGAAAGCCCTTCGGGTTTGATGCCCGCCATGCAATGGATAAGTGAATTGCCCAACGTACACGCATACTCGAGAGCAAGGTGCACACTGTCTTGAAATTCTTGGCGTCGATCGGGTAGACAGGCTAAGCCGCGCTCCCCCGCGCCCCAGTTACCTGCAGGCAGGTTGAAAAGGACTTGTTCAAGCTGATTGTCGTCCAGAAGCTGACGCAAAGCGGTGGCAGTATGGTCATAAGGAAAAAGGTATTCCACCCCCTTAAACCCTGCCGCCGCGGCATGAACAAATCGTTTTTGGAAATCGTATTCGGTAAATAATAAGCTAAGATTGGCGGCGAACTTGGGCATGCCTTTTCCCTATAAAGTGACTTTAAACGTATAGTTGATAATAGCCAGTGCCTACGAGTTAGGCTAGGGGGAGCATTCCTGAGTCGTCATGATTAATTCAGCGTAGGTCTATATGAGTCGATATACCGAAATTCGTAGTTTCGTTTTGGTGGCAGAGCGAGGCAGTTTCGCGGCAGCGGCCGTGGTCGAGGGCGTGACTCCCGTGGTGCTTGGGCGCCGTTTAGACGCCTTAGAAAAACGACTTGGCGTCAAGTTGATGCATCGTTCTACACGGGGTCTAGTCCTGACGGATCTGGGCGAGCAGTTTTTAGAGCAGTGCAAGCTGTTATTGCACGATTTTGAGATGGCTGAAGCCAGCATCAGCGATCAACACAACACCATGCGTGGACGTTTGATGGTTTCCGCCCCGGCCGCATTTGGCCGCAAACACGTTGCACCCCATGTGTTGGCTTTTAAGCAGCGTTATCCAGAGCTTCATTTAACCTTTAACTTTACCGATAGTGTGATTGATTTGGTCAATGAAGGCTATGACATGGGCATTCGGGTTGGCGCTGTGTATGACCCCAACTATGTGGCGGTGCGGCTGTATCCTAACCAACGTGTGGTGTGTGGTACGCCTGCTTATTTCGAGAAACACGGCGTGCCGCAAACCCCTGAAGACTTAGTGCACCACAACTGCTTGGCCTTTAACTTACAAGGCGGACAGCAACATGGGTGGACTTTTATACGCAACGGCCGAGTTTTTTCTGTGCGGGTTCAAGGCGACCTGGACAGCAATGAGGGCGAGCTACTGTACGACTGTGTGAAAAAAGGCTGGGGGATAGGGTGGCGTTCGATGTGGGAAATCCAAGCAGAGTTGCAAAAGGGCGAGCTCATAACCGTATTAGATGACTATGCAATGCCGGATTACGATATCCAAGCGGTGTATCAGCAGCAGCGTTATGTCCCTGCCAAAGTCCGTGTGTTCACTACGTATTTAAAAGAAATTTATAATCAGCCCGGCTATTGGCAGGGCTGAGTGTGCATGCGCTAAGCGTTATTTTTTATCCGACCACAGTACACCGCCCGTGGCCCAGTCTTCACGTTTAATGTCTTTGAAAATGACATGGACGGCCTCGGGTTTACAGCCAAGCACATCACAGGCTTCGGCAGTAACGCGTTCGACAAATTTTCTTTTTGTGTCCGTGTCGCGCCCAGCAAATAACTCTACGGTAATTAAAGGCATAATGATGCTCACAAAGTAAGTCAAGTAAAACGATTAGCCTACCTGCTTACCTAAGAGTCTGCAATGAGGGTAGTCGCCATACAGCCGCTTTGATAGAACAAAAAGGTTGTATCTAAGCGTAACCTTAAGCGTTCTTGGGCTAGCGTGCTGCATGATAAAGAGTGAGACGCAATAAAGCACGACAAACTACACGGAATGATCGGTACACCGTGCTATCTAAAATGCATGGCAACCAAGGATTTACATTACAATTTAGCGTGATGGAATACGTGTCTTGTAGCAGTTGTATCGATCCGCGTCTTCGCGTTGTTACAAATACGTCTCATAATTAATAATTGAATTTTTAGTGAGGCTAGCAGTGGATTCAGCATCTGCTTGGGATTTTTTAACTTGGCTCTCGATCACCATTGTGGCGTTTGTGGTGGGGGGCATTATTGTCTGGTCAGAGCGTTGGCATGGGCGGTTGACGGGTGATACCGATATGTCCAAACCCCAAGCCACACACTTACGTCCTGCACCACGTGTAGGGGGCTTAGCTATTCTGGCAGGAAGTCTAGCAGGGCTATTGGTGCTTGGCCCCAGCAATATGACCTTGACGTGGTTATGGCCCGTGCTTTTCGTGGCCGCAATGCCTGTGTTTGTCGCTGGCCTCGTCGAAGACATCACTAAAGACGTGGGCTCACTAAAACGCTTGCTAGCCGCCTTTGCCTCTGCTGCTATTGCGTGGTGGTTATTAGGTGGTGTGTCGCGGGTTGGCGTTAGCTGGGCAGATTGGATTCTTGCCTTTTGGCCTATTTCTTTATTTTTTACCATGATTGCCGTAGGGGGCTGTACCCACGCCTTGAACATTATTGATGGTATCAACGGGTTAGCCGGCATGGTTGCTGTGCTCATGGCGATTTCTATTGCGTTAGTTGCTTGGCAGGTTCAAGATTACCCTATTGTTTTAATTGCTACGGCCTTGGCTTCAGCAACATTAGGGTTTTTAGCGTGGAACTTTCCATTCGGGCGCGTGTTTCTTGGCGATGGTGGGGCGTACTTTCTTGGTTTCATGTTGGCCGAGCTAGCCGTGTTATTAGTAGTACGCAATCCTAGCGTATCGCCGTTTTATGCGTTAGCTGTGCTGTTTTATCCTGTGTTTGAAACCCTTTTCTCGATTTGGCGACGTAAGTTTAAACGAGGTGTAGCGGTAGATCAGCCCGATTCATTGCACTTGCATCAATTGATTTTTCGTCGTTTGGTCCGGGTCAGTGTACTCAAAGAAGGGCGGCGCTATGTACCACCTACATCCAATGCCATGGCTTCTCCGTATTTATGGGGATTAGTGCTCATCGGGCTGGTGCCCGCCACCATTTGGTGGGACAACGCTTGGATTTTAAGCGCAAGCTTGGTGGTGTTTATCTGTAGTTATACTTGGCTTTATGCGCGCTTGGTGCATTGGCGTCGTCCAGTGTGGTTATTATTGCCCTCGGTGCGGCGTGCGAAACGAGAGCGGGCTAAATAAGTACGAATTATTTTATTTTGGAGAAGTGTCTTGGAGTTGCAAAACGTAAAACTTGCTGTGGTCGGACTGGGCTATGTAGGCTTGCCTCTAGCTGTGGAGTTTGGCAAGCAGCGTGAGGTACTGGGTTTCGATATTAACCCACGTCGTATTGCTGAATTACACCAAGGGGTTGATCACACTCTAGAGGTTGAGTCAGACGAACTCAAAACGGCTGTGCATCTGCGCTACACCAGCGATGCAGCTGAGCTGGCTCAGGCGAATGTCTTTATTGTGACCGTGCCGACGCCCATTGACGAGTATAAGCGTCCTGATTTGACGCCATTAATTCGAGCTAGCGAAACCATTGGCAAGGTGTTGAAACGCGGCGATATTGTTATTTACGAGTCAACTGTCTACCCAGGAGCCACCGAAGAAGACTGCGTGCCGGTCTTAGAGCGGGTGTCTGGGTTACGCTTTAATGAAGACTTTTTTGCCGGGTACAGCCCAGAGCGTATTAATCCAGGCGATAAAGTGCACCGTTTGCCGTCCATACGTAAAGTCACTTCCGGCTCTACCCCCGAGGTAGCGGATCTAGTCGATGCGTTGTATGCCCAAATTATTACTGCAGGCACTCATAAAGCCCCGTCTATTCGGGTCGCCGAAGCCGCTAAAGTTATTGAAAACACACAACGTGATGTGAACATTGCTTTAATCAATGAGCTTGCTTTAATTTTTAATAAGCTCGACATTGACACCTTAGACGTGCTTGAGGCCGCCGGAACCAAGTGGAATTTCTTGCCTTTCCGACCGGGCCTAGTAGGTGGACACTGTATTGGCGTGGACCCTTATTATTTAACGCATAAAGCGCAGTCTATTGGTTATCATCCTGAAATCATTCTTGCTGGGCGTCGTTTAAACGACAGCATGGGCGCTTATGTGGCGTCACAGCTGGTAAAAAGCATGACGAAAAAGCGCATTCAAGTTCAAGGGGCGCGTGTGCTATTAATGGGTTTAACCTTTAAAGAAAATTGCCCAGACTTACGCAACACGCGCGTGGTCGATATTGTGCGCGAGCTTGCCGAGTACGATGTCAACGTCGATGTGTACGACCCATGGTTAGATGCCGAAGCCACAGAAAAAGAGTACGGCATCGTACCCATTACCCAACCCGATGTCGGTCAGTACGACGGGATTGTCTTAGCAGTGGCTCATGATGCGTTTAAAGAGCTAGGCATAGACGCCATTCGCTCGTTTGGCAAAGCCACCCATGTATTGTATGACTTGAAATATGTGTTGGACAGCTCCGAGTCTGACCTACGTTTATAAGAGGATTTATGTCTAGTCCTTTAGCTATCGAGCAGGCCTGGCAGACCTTGCGTGCCTCCCCTAAAGTGTGGTTAGTCACCGGATGCGCAGGGTTTATTGGATCAAACTTAATCGAAGCCTTGTTGCACCAAGGGCAAACGGTGGTAGGTTTAGATAATTTTGCCACCGGCTTTGCCCATAACCTCACCGAGGTACAGCACAGCGTAGGCCCAGAAAACTGGCAGCGCTTTCGCTTTATCGAGGGCGATATACGCGACGTAGCCGTATGTCATCAGGCCTGTGCAGGGGTGGACTATGTGTTGCACCAAGCCGCCTTGGGTTCAGTGCCTCGCTCAATTAACGACCCGCTAACCACTAATGCCGTTAATATCAGTGGGCATCTAAATATGTTGGTGGCAGCACGTGACGCACAGGTCAGCGCATTTGTTTATGCGGCGTCAAGCTCGACCTATGGCGATCACCCTGCACTTCCTAAAGTCGAACACACCATCGGTAACCCTTTGTCGCCTTATGCGGTCACTAAATACGTGAATGAACTCTATGCACAGGTTTTTGCCCGCACGTATGGGTTTGAAACCATTGGGCTGCGTTATTTCAATGTATTTGGTAAACGCCAAACCCCTGATGGGGCCTACGCGGCAGTCATTCCTAAATGGATTGGCGCCATGATGCGAGGCCAGTCGGTGGTGATTAACGGCGATGGGGAAACAAGCCGAGATTTTTGCTACATTCAAAACGTAGTGCAAATGAATATTTTGGCGGCTTTAGCCAAACCCGAGGCACGCAATCAGGTCTATAACGTAGCCGTTAATGCTCGCACCAATTTAAATCAACTGTTTGATTTATTAAAAAACGAATTGGCCCACAATGGGGTGTCCTACGATTTAGCCGTGCAACATGGGGATTTCCGCGCGGGTGACGTCCGTCATTCCCAGGCAGATATCAGTAAAGCCCAGCAACTATTAGGTTATGACCCTCAGTACACGATTGCGGCCGGCTTAACCGAAGCCATGCCTTGGTATGTTCAATTTTTATCAAAACTATGATGCGATTAAAAAAGGTGACGCGCCTGCATAGCGATCACCAGCGTATCGCCAAGGCGGCTTTCAGAGTCGCCTTTTTCTTGCTCTTGGGCAAGGCAGCAGGGGCTTTTAAAGAAATGGCAGTCGCTTACCGCTATGGTATTAGCGACGTGGTGGATGCGTATCAGTTCACTATGGTCATGGCGAATTGGTTGCCGGTGACCCTGGTGGGAGTACTTTCCATTGTACTGATCCCCGTATTGGTCCACGCCAAAGACGAGAAGCGTTCAAAACGTATACGCTTTGTGAACGAGCTCATGGGCGCAGTCATGGGGTTAGGTCTTGTGCTTGCCGCCTTCATTTGGGTTGTATGGCCTTGGGTGTTGATCTGGGCTGGTAAAGGTTTAGCCCCTGCCGTTAAGCTCATGAGTAGCGAGCTTTTGTGGGCATTTGCGCCAGCAGCGGTCTTAACCCTACTAACTGGCTTGCACGCAGCGCGATTACGCGCTCACGAGCGTCATATTAATACGCTGCTAGATAGTGTGCCTGCTTTTAGTATCTTAGTGTTTGTATTGCTTGCGGGGTCCACCCAGAATGTAGCGCCTTTAGTATGGGGGACTTTAGTTGGCTATATAGTGCAATGCGCCAGCTTATATTATTTGGCACAGCGCGCTGATGGATTTTATGGGGTACCGCGGCTTGGCTATAGTGCAGAGCAATGGCCTGCTTTAGTTCATGCCGTAGGCATTATGTTGATTGGGCAGGTAGCCATGAGCTTTGTGGGGCCTTTAGATCAATATACCGCTGCCACACTGGGTGATAATGCAAACGCCACGCTTGGTTATGCGAGCCGTTTTATTTCTCTTATGTTAGGGGTTGGGGCGGCTTCAGTAGGGCGCGCTGCCTTACCTGTACTGGCCGATGTGACGCGGCGTGGTGATGCCGTACGAGCGCGTACTATTGCATTAAAATGGTCCTTGTCTATGGTGGGCATTGGGTTGGCTATTGCAGCGTTAGCTGCCTGGCTCGCTCCATGGGGCGTAAGCCTCTTGTACGAACGGGGCGCCTTTACAGCCGAAGACACCGCACGCGTTAGCTCTGTGTTACGCTGGGGTTTGTTACAATTACCCTTTTATTTTGGAGTTTTAGTCTTAGTACAATTACTGGCCAGCCAGCACCGTTACGGCATTATGGCGACCATTGCATTAGCTAACTTTGCAGTAAAGGCCTTAATGAACGTTTACTGGGCTCCAAAAATGGGTGTGCATGGCATTATGTTAGCCACGAGCTGTATGTATGCCACCTCCTTTATTTGTTATTTTCTTGTGGCCTTAAAGCCTGCGGGCTTAGTGCAAAAAAGCGCCAAGCCTAAATAAATTATTATGCATATTATGATTGTAATCCACTCGTTAAGGGGTGGTGGTGCTGAGCGCGTAGCGGTAGATTTAAGCGCATACTGGCTACGTTTAGGCTATCAAGTCAGTATAGTCACGCAAATGACCGCAGCAACCGACGCTTACCCCCTGCCCGAGGGGGTGCAACGCTATGTGATGGGAACAGCGCATGCAAGCGGCGGTGGTTTACGTGGGGCCTTGGCCAATTGGCAACGTGTGCGTAAATTGCGCAAACTGATCAAAAAACACAAGCCAGATTGTGTGTTAGGCATGATGACGACAGCATCTGTCTTAGCCGTAATGGCCACAAAAGGGCTGACATGCCGTGTTTTAGTCACCGAGCATACCCATCCACCGTTGCAATCATTGCCGGCGGCTTGGCAAAAATTACGTCGTTGGGCCTATCCCCGTGCACATGCTGTAGTGGCCCTGACCCAAGGCACCGCACAATGGATACACGATCATATTCCGGGGTCCAACGTGGTGGTGATCCCAAATGCAGTCAATTGGCCCTTAAAAAATCAAGAGCCTGTGGTGACTGTACCAAGTAAAGCACAACGCTTGCGTTTATTGGCAGTAGGGCGGTTGCATCCCGTTAAAGGCTTTGATTTATTAATTCAAGCCTTTGCTTTGATTGCGCCGTATTTTCCCGATTGGGATCTGGTTATTTTGGGCGAAGGCGATGAACGTCCGCGCCTGCAGCAACAAATTCAGGAAGCCGATTTAAGCCAACGCGTTCAGTTAATGGGGCGCGTAGGAAATATGGCTGAGTGGTACCAATACGCCGATATGTATGTGCTTAGCTCACGCACCGAAGGGCTGTCTAATACCTTGCTCGAGGCCATGGCAGCGGGTTTGCCGGTGGTTGCGGTGGATTGCGATACCGGACCCAGAGAAATTATTCGTGACAATATTGATGGCATTTTGGTCAACCCCCCAGACGAACCAGAGGCTTTAGCAGCACATTTATCCGACTTAATGGCACGGCCCCTTAAGCGCGCGGCCTTAGCGCGCCGCGCTGTGGATGTCAAAGACCGTTTTTCAGCCGCTTTAGTCATGGCGCAATGGGAACGATTATTGCCCCACCCATTAGCTACAAAGACGCTACCCGCCTCAGACACCACTCCACCCTCTAGCAATCACTAGGCACATTATGAAAATACTGTTTTTTGTGGGTTCAATGAATGCAGGTGGCGCCGAGCGCGTTGCCGCCGAGCTGGCCAATGCTTGGGTGCAGCGCGGCGACGAGGTGTGTTTAGTACCGACCTTTTTAGGTACCACAGACAGTTTTTATCCTTTAGATGGTCGAGTTCAGTTCACGCCATTAGGTCAGCAACTAGGCTGGTTTCCTCCCGGTCTAACCCCTGTACGTAAGTGGCGCGCCATCCGACGTATTTACCGCGAGGTTAAGCCCGATGTGGTGGTGTCATTTCTCACCAATGTGAATGTCAATGTACTGATAGCACTGCGTGGAGTACCTACCCCTGTGGTGGTGTGTGAGCGTACTAATCCGGTGGTTAGTCAAAGTGCAGGCAAACAACTAAAAGCATTACGACGCCGGCTATATCCACGTGCCGCGCGTGTGGTCGTACAGACTCAAGATGCTGCCCATGCCTTTAAAAAGGCCGAGCCTCAGTTGGGCGAGCTGGCGGTCCTACCCAATCCCATCCCGCCAGAGCTAGCCGTAACACCTATGGCACATCAGGTAGAAAAAACCAAAGCGTGTCAGCTAGTGGCGATGGGGCGTTTGGTGCCCGCTAAACAGTTTGAGCAGTTAATCCAAGCTTTTGGCATGATTGCAGAGCAATTTCCAGAGTGGAGTCTGCATATTTATGGCGAGGGGCCAGAACGTGCCAAGCTTGAGCAGCGTGCCGAACTCGTCGGCTTAAAAGATCGAGTGTTCTTACCAGGTAAAACGCCAGAGCCGTGGCAGCAGTTACAACAAGCCCAACTGTTTGTGCTCACTTCTGCTTACGAAGGTTTTCCTAATGTGCTGCTAGAGGCCATGACCTTAGGATTGCCCTGTGTTACGGTAGATTGTCCTAGCGGACCTAAAGAGCTGTCTAGCGAAGGCAGGGACGCTGTATTAGTGCCACTGCATGACCCCACTGCGCTAGAGCAGGCACTAAGCGAGTTAATGGCTGACTCCAGATTGCGTGGGGTACTGGGGTTGCGTGCAGCCGCTTCTGTGCGTGAGCGCTATGGTATGGCAGCGATCCTCGCCCAATGGGATCAGGTCTTTCAGCAGGCCGGTGTGAAAGTTCAGTCATAGGAATCCTCATGAAAACCGAAGCGACAACGCCCTCTCCGTTAGTGGTAGTGCATATTATTTCTGGTCTGGGTCAAGGTGGGGCCGAAACCGTACTCTATCGCCTTGTAACCGCTAAGCAGACGCAAACTCAACATATAGTCATATCAATGAGTGATGCAGGGGTGTTTGGTGAGCGATTGCAGCAAGCCCATGTTGATGTGCATTGTTTGCATATGAAAGGCGTGAAGCTACTGACGGGGTGGTGGGCGTTACGGCGTTTATTAAAAAAACTGCAGCCGGATGTGGTGCAAACGTGGATGTATCACGCCGATTTACTCGGAGGCTTAGCCGCACGCAGTGTGGGTATTAAAACCATTGCATGGGGCATACGAAACTCAGGGGAAAACTTGCATCACAGCAGCCTGAAAGCCCGTGCTGTGGCCTCGTTGTGTGCCAAGGTATCGGGTTGGCTCCCTCAGCAAATTGTGGCGTGTGCAGAAAATGCCGCACGTAGGCACAAACAGTGGGGCTACAAGGCGGAAAAAATGCGTGTCATACCCAATGGCTACGATTTAAGTCAATGGCATCCTCAGCCCGAGCGTGCTGCGGCATTACGAGCACAACTAGGTATAGCGCCCGAAACCCCCATGCTATTAACAGTAGGACGCTGGAATCCATTAAAAGATCATCCTAATTTACTGTCGGCGTTGGGCCGGCTAAAGCGCGCCGGCACAGTTTGGCATGCGGTGTTGGTGGGCGATGGCATAGACAACGACAACGCCGAGCTGATGCGCTTGATTACCCAAGAGGGGCTGCATGATCGCATCACATTACTGGGACGGCGTGATGATGTCCCAGTCATAATGGCGGCCACGGATATTCATGTTTTATCCAGTAAAGCCGAGGGCTTCCCCAATGTGGTGTGCGAAGCCATGGTGTCTCGGGCCTTGTGTGTAGTGACGGATGTCGGCGATGCTGCCCGTATTGTGGCTGAAGAAGGTATTGTTGTGCCTCCCCGCAATGCACAGGCATTGGCCGCTGGCATAGAAAAAGCCCTACAGTTGATCGCTGAGCCTGCTCTTGCGGCACAGCTTGATCGAGCCGCCCAGCGTGTGGCGCAACGTTATAGTCTAAGCACCATGGTTGAGAGCTACGAAAAGCTCTGGCATGACATGCTAAATCAGACACATGACGCTACACGGTCTGTTACTGCCTCAGGTCAAGGGCCGTTGTTGCTGTACGTAGTCAATAACCCGGCATTTTTTGTCTCCCATCGTCTACCTTTAGCCATTGCAGCCAAAAAAGCAGGCTTTACTGTCCAAGTTGCCACCATGGATGGGTCGGCGGTAGCTCGAATCCGCGAGTTAGGCTTTATTCATCATCGTTTGCCCTTAAGTCGCAGTGGCAAAAACCCTTTGGCTGAATTGCGCAGCATTTGGGCTATTTATCGCTTATTTAAACGTGTCCAGCCACAGGTAGTGCATGCGGTTACCATCAAGCCCGTTTTATACGGGGGGATTGCGGCACGTTTAGCGCGCGTTCCAGGCTTTTTAGCTGCTGTGTCAGGTTTAGGCTATATCTTTACCAACGAGCGCGGTGGGCTCATGCGTTGGCTGGCATTGCGCCTTTATGGCTTAGCCTTAAAACACCCTCGTAGTCGCGTTATTTTTCAAAATAGTAACGATCGCGATGTATTGCTAAATGCGGGGGCAGTACGAAGCGAACAAGCGGTATTAATACGCGGTTCAGGGGTGGATCTAGATACGTTTAATTATGTCCCCGAGCCCGATGGCCCCCCTGTGGCCTTAATGGTCTCAAGGCTCCTGCTGGATAAGGGTATTCACGAGTTCATTACCGCTGCCCAAAAAAGCCAAGCTGCAGGCGAGGCGGTGGTTTGGCAAATAGCGGGTAGCCCTGATAAAGGCAATCCGGCTTCCGTCACTGCCGAGCAAATGACGCAATGGCATCAATCCGGCGTAATCCAGTGGCTGGGCGAGCAAACAAATATTGCAGAGCTCTATCACAAGTCGCACATTGCGGTGTTGCCGTCGTATCGCGAAGGCCTGCCTAAGTCACTGATTGAGGCGGCAGCGTGTGGACGAGCTGTAGTCACCACCGATGTGCCTGGGTGCAGAGATGCCATCGAAGCAAATGTGACGGGGCTTTTGGTGCCTGCGCAAGACGCTGATGCCTTGTATGAGGCCATATTAACGCTGGCTAAAAATAAGGCGATGCGCCAACAGTTTGGGCGTGCCGGTCGCGATTTGGCTGAGCGCGCTTTTGATATTAATACGGTTATTGATACCCATTTACGCTTATATGGGTACCTGGCTAAAAATAATTAAGTTATCAGGTGGCACTACCGAGTGCGTGCCACCTGAATAGCGTGAACAGTTAAAACGGTAGCGTTAAATCGGGTCTAAGTTGATGAATGGCTGCTTTAAATTCCTGTTGGATTCGGGCTAAAGCAGCCTCGTTTTGTGCCTCAAAACGTAACACCACTACAGGGGTAGTATTAGAAGCACGCGCTAAACCAAACCCGTCTTCGTATTCAGCACGTATGCCATCAATGGTGATGTGCTCTTTAGCGCTTGGGAACTGGCCTTCGTTAATGAGGCGCTCTACAAAAGCGTGGGGCTCGCCTTCATTCATTTCTAGCTTGAGCTCGGGGGTAGACACGTCTTTAGGCAATGCCTCAAGCACCGCGCTGGGGTCTTGATAGCGTGACAAAATTTCCAATAAACGTGCCGCCGTATAGAGGCCGTCATCAAAGCCATACCAGCGCTCTTTAAAGAAAGTGTGGCCACTCATCTCACCCGCTAAGGGGGCATTGGTTTCAGCGAGTTTTGCTTTAATCAATGAATGGCCCGTTTGCCACATCAACGGTGTGCCACCGGCTTGTTTAATGGCGAGGGCAACATGACGACTGCACTTCACATCAAAAATAATGGTCTCGCCTGGGCGTCGGGTGAGGATGTCTTGGGCGTATAAAATCAGTTGACGGTCAGGCCAGATGATTTCACCATTGCGTGTGACTACTCCTAAACGATCGCCATCACCATCAAACGCCAACCCCAACTCAAAATCGTGCTCTTGGACGTGACGGATTAAATCCACCAGATTGTCGGGGTCGGCGGGGTCGGGGTGGTGGTTAGGAAAGTTACCGTCTACTTCTTCAAATAAAATATCTGTTTCACACCCTAGGGCATCAAAGAGTTGGCGAGCTACTGCACCAGCAACCCCGTTCCCGCAGTCCACGGCCACCCGCATGGGGCGCGCAAGATGAATACTACTTTGAATTTCATTGATGTAGTTTTGAGTGATGCTTTGCTCGATGCGCTGACCTGGTTGATTGGCAACAGGAACAGGATTCAGCATGAGCTGGTAAAGCTGTTGAATGTCATCGCCATACAGCGTTTTGCCCGCCATCATCATTTTAAAGCCGTTGTATTCGGGTGGGTTATGACTGCCAGTGATAGCGACGGCGCTTAATGTATGCAGCATGTTGGCCGCGTAATAAACAAGCGGTGTTGGTGCCAGACCAATATGAATGGTGTTAACACCGGCGCGTTCTATACCTTGCATTAAGGCTTCACCCAATTCAGGGCTGCTATGACGCCCGTCGTAGCCCACCACAATAGCAGGCACAAGCGCCAATGCCGCTTGAGTGCCTAAGGCGTAGCCTAACTTGAATGCGAAATCGGCATTCAGTTGAGTTGGAACAATACCCCGAATGTCGTAGGCTTTAAATACTGAAGCAGGTAAAGCGGTGGTCATGCAGCAGACTCCATGATTAAAATGAATAATTCGTATTATCGCCGATTCACAGATAGGTTGCAGCGGCAAAGTGCACTACCTAACACATAGCAAAGAGGAATGACCATGATGAAGCTAGATGGCTTGGTGGATATAGTAGGGGCAGATCACGTACTCGTTGGTGAGCAAACGGCTCCGTATGTGACGGATTGGCGTGGTCGATTCAGTGGTAAGGCCTTAGCTGTGGTACGCCCTGGGTCTACGGCCGAGGTAGCGGCGGTGGTACGGTGGGCAAATGAACAGCGCTTGCCCCTTTTACCCCAAGGGGGCAATACCAGTTTATGTGGCGGTGCTACCCCAAGTGTTGAACCGGTGCTGATTTTATCTTTATTACGCCTTAACCAAATCCGCAGTATTGATACGGCTAATGACACTATTGTGGTCGAGGCAGGTTGTATTTTGCAACAGGTTCAAGACTATGCCGCTGCGCATCAGCGCTTATTTCCTTTAAGCTTAGCTGCCGAAGGCAGTTGCACCATTGGCGGCAATTTAGCCACCAACGCGGGTGGAACACAGGTGCTGCGCTATGGCAATGCGCGCGACTTAGCGCTAGGCCTCGAGGTCGTAACGGCTGATGGCCAAATTTGGCATGGCTTGCGTGGCTTACGTAAAGACAATACTGGTTACGATTTATGCAGTTTATTCATAGGCAGCGAGGGTACGCTTGGCATCATTACTGCCGCAACGTTAAAGCTGTATCCGGTGCCCGTTGCACAAAATACAGCGTTAGTGGCAGTTCGTTCGCTTGAGGCGGCGGCTCAGTTATTGAGCTTGGCGCGTCAAGGCTTTGATGCGGGCTTAACGGCATTTGAGGTCATGGCACACAATTGCTTAGAGGCGGTCGTGCAGTGCTTTCCCGAACAACGGCTTGCATTCAGTGGCGAGGCCGCCCAGGCGCCGTGGTTCGTTTTAATCGAATTATCCGACAACGAAAGTGAATTGCATGCACGGCAGCGGCTTGAAGAGGTGCTAGGTCAGGCTCTAGAGCAGGACCTAGCGCTAGATGTGATCATTGCGGAAAACACGCGGCAAAGCCAAGAGCTCTGGCATTTACGGGAAAGTATTCCTCTAGCAGAAAAAGTGTTAGGTAAAAGTGTCAAGCATGATATTGGGGTCCCTGTTTCCGAGGTGGCTGATTTTGTTACGCAAACTAATGCCCAAATTCAAGCCGCTTATCCTGGTGTAGAACATGTGATCTTTGGTCATCTTGGTGACGGCAACTTGCACTACAACGTCGCTAAGGGGCGCTATACCGAAGCGGAGGTACTGAGTTTTGAAAAAGCCATCTATAAAATTGTTTTCGACCAGTTGCAGCGTGTACAAGGCACGCTCAGCGCCGAGCATGGTATTGGTCAACTAAAACGGGATTGGTTGGTGTTATACCAAGACCCTGTCGAGCTCGCGTTAATGCGTCAAATCAAACAAGCGCTAGATCCACTCAATTTAATGAATCCCGGTAAATTACTGGCTGACTCCTTACCCAAGTAATCGTTGTATGTGTTTTTTTAATTCAGAATTAGGTCGCTATTACAGTTTTCATACGGTGCTGATTTTTGTGTTGTTAGCTGGGCTAGCGGGATGGTGGCAATACCAACCTCTAGACTTAGCGCTCTCAGCTCAGTATTTTGAAGCCAGCTCACAGCAGTTCATTTATGCCACCCAACCGTTGGTGTATTTTTTTGGTAAATATGCCATTTGGTTTATTCCCTTTGGTGGTGCTTTTGTCTGGGCAGCCTATGGGCTAGTCAAGGCATCCTTGGCACAGCGCAGTATGTATCTACGCATTGCGTTATTTTTCTTTGGCTCACCGCTGGCAATTGGGGTGATTAAACAATTCACCGCTATGCCGCGCCCTATGCACTTAGAGCAGTTTGGGGGCGACCAGGCTGTACCCATTTCGTTTTGGGCACAGGGCTGGGCCCAAGGGGGCGGGGCGTTGCCAAGCGTGCATGCTACCTGTGGTTTTATTTTTATTGCGGTGTATTACTTAGGTTGGGTACAAGGTAACGCACAACGGCGTTGGTTAGGCGTAGGCCTAGCGCTTTTGTTGGGTTTTGGTTTTGGTTATTTACGTATTATGCAAGGCTATCACAGCCTAAGCCAAGTGCTCTGGTCTCAAGCCTGTATTTGGTTATTTGCAAGTATATGGTTTGCGCCCGAGTTAAAAAAAGCGGGGCAGTTACGCCCCGTCTGTGATTAGTCGCTTAGCTCTGCGGTACGGCGCGCGCGTGCTATGGCTTCTTTGATGAGCTCAAAGTCGCCAACATGGTTACTCAGAATTAGCACCAGCGCAGCATTCATGGCATGGCTCTGACTGGTACTGAGGCCTTCGTGCGACTCAATCAGATGCGCATAAAAGTCATCGGCTTTGGTAATATTTAATTCCGTATTTAACATAGCGATTCCTTGTGTTAATGACCACATGCACGGTGCAAAGCCGCTTGAATGCGTAGGTGATCGGTCTGACGCCAGCGTGCAGTCAGATGCTGGTCTGGGCGGAACAAATAACACGAGCCAGCCTGGGCATCGTAGCGCTGTTGCCAAACCCCTACCGAGTCAGTCAGCACATGCCATGATGAGCTAGCAGCGTCTAATGAATGATCGGGGGTGTGAATCACCACCACCGATAAGGGCGCAACCGCTTCTAACGCCTTTACTTTCAGTAGATCATCAGAGCACGGGTTAAATACTGCCAACGTAAACCCCTGTCCTAATTCATTTAGCCACCATCTTGGTTGCTGTGCTTGTTCTAGCGGTGCATCCGTTGCAGGCCCGCCCACGGCGACCGATCCCATAAAGCTATCCTGATCAGGCGTGTTTAACGGACTCTGTTCATAGGTGCTAGGCGTAGACAAGCGACCACTGTTCACCAGGCTGCGTGCAAAACCTAAGTCTTTAGCCAAACGTAAAACGGTATTTCTAAATAGCAAACTGATGTCACTTTTTGGCGTAATAAAATCGGTAGAGCGGCTGGAGTGGGATAGGTTCTCGTCAGCTGCGTATCGTCGCTCACTGCAATAGCTATCTAATAAAGACTCGGGAGCTAGACCGCGTAAATGCAAATCCAATTTCCAGGCTAAGTTGTCTGTATCTTGAATCCCGCTGTTAGCGCCGCGCGCACCAAAGGGGGAAACGCGGTGCGCTGCATCGCCTGCAAACAAAATGCGATTAAAACGGAACTTATCCATCCGTTCGCAGGCAAAGGTATAAATACTGATCCACTCAAATTCAAACTCGTTATCAGCGCCTAGTAAGGCTTGGACACGAGGGCGCACATTTTCTTCTTTGACCTCTTCGATGGGGTCTGCATCCCAGCCTAGCTGAAAGTCGATACGCCAGACATCATCGGGTTGACTGTGCAACAAGACGGATTGATTCGGGTGAAAGGGGGGATCAAACCAAAACCACCGCTCGGCTGGATACGACGCTTTCATGCGTACATCAGCAATTAAAAAACGGTCTTGAAAAATACGTCCTTGGCTGGATTGCCCTAATAATGAACGCAAAGGAGAACGCGCACCATCACAAGCCACGAGCCAGTCAGCGCGCAGTTGGTAACTGCCCTCGGGCGTTGTGACTTCCAACTGTGCATGGTCAGCGTGATTAGTCAGTGCAGTGACCTTATGCTTTGAACGGATTTCTACGCCAAGCTCAATAGCTCGTTCGTATAAATAGCCTTCGCAGTAATACTGCTGTAGGTTAATAAAAGCAGGGCGTCGATGCTGAGGCTCGGGAAGTAGATTGAAATTCCATACTTCCTCGTCACGGAAAAAGACTTTCCCTATATTCCACGAGATGCCTTTTTGCACCATACGCTCGCCTACACC
This sequence comes from Paenalcaligenes hominis, assembly GCF_011927625.1. Lineage (GTDB taxonomy): Bacteria > Pseudomonadota > Gammaproteobacteria > Burkholderiales > Burkholderiaceae_B > Paenalcaligenes > Paenalcaligenes hominis. Next base: position 255,544 of record NZ_JAATIZ010000002.1, on the reverse strand, counting down.
TAAACGATCCCAGATATCTAGGGTGCGCTTAGCAAAGCAGATGGCGCGGGAGCCAACCGAGAAATGATGATCGTCATCCACCACAACGACTTTCTGGCCTCGCAACGCGAGGTCAATCGCCATCCCTAAGCCTACCGGCCCCGCTCCGACAACCACGATGGGATGGTGCTCATCGTGGTTTGGGGTGGGGGCGATAGGTAACTTCATTGTTTGATAGTTAGTCTCTAACACCCTTGTCTCCTGTACTGTCACTCTCTAATGGGTGATTTAGCCTTCAAGTTGTTTCCACATTTCAATATCGCGCTCTGCGGTCCAAATGCGCGGCTCATCATGCCCAGTGGCTTCGTCGTAAGCACGTGATACGTCAAATGGCATGCAGTGATCGAAGATCACCCAGTCGGCATAACGAGGTTTCATGAAATCGTAGGTTTCACGGTAAATGGTTTTTAGGTCTTTGCCTTCGGCCACACCTTGGTTGACGCACGTGTAGAGGTCAGTCAAAAAGGCGCGAGTTCCCGCTAGGGCTTTACGTACTTCGGTAGCGTTTTTCAATGCTGGGCCACGCCCGGGTACCATTTTCTCGGCTTCAAACTCGGCCAAATTATCTAAGGTGTGCGGCCATTCACGGAAGTAACAGTCACCAGCGTAAGGGGTGGATTGGTATTCAACTAAGTCACCGGCAAAGAGGATTTTTTGTTCTGGTAACCACGCAATGGTGTCACCCTTGGTATGACCACGGCCGACTTGCATGATATGGACCTCTAGATTACCTAGGTCTACGGTCATAAAGCCGTCAAAGGTCATGGTGGGCCATGTTAGCCCCTCGGGTACGGATTCCACGTTGCGGAATAAACGAGGAAAACGACCAATTTCGCTGGCTTTGTCTTCTTCGCCGCGCTCTACGATCAGATCATACGTATCGCGACTGGCAATGATTTCCTGTGCGTTATAGGCTGATGCGCCCAATACGCGCACGGCATGGTAGTGCGATAACAAGATGTATTTAATAGGTTTATCTGTGACTTCACGTACACGACGAATCACGTCTTCTGCCATCACAGGGGTAGCTTGCGTGTCAATCACCATGACAGCATCGTCGCCCACAATAATGCCCGTGTTCGGATCGCCTTCTGCGGTGTAGGCGTAGGCGTTGTCAGACAGTTTTTCAAAGGAGACAACTTTGTCTTCCATGTCACCGTGCGAGGCAAACTGTTTAGGTGCAGTCATCGTATTTCTCCATGAGGTTATCAATGAGTAAATAGTAGCTGCTTATTTGTTTATATACAATGTGTTCGATATAGGTGAATTCCATAGGTATAAAAAAACCGCTCTATGAAAAGAGCGGAAAGAGATTCGGTATTTAGGTATTCACATTTTGGCACCGCGAGCAAAAGTAGGTCGCTCGTTGGTTTTGTACCATGCGTTGAATAGGGGTGGCGCAACGGGGACAAGGCTGGCCAGCTTTACCATAAATTTGGGCAAATAAATCAAAATAAGCACCGGCCTCGCCCGTCGCATTTTTGTAGTCACGCAGTGTACTACCACCAGAATCCAGAGCTTGTTGTAATGTTTCCACAATGGCTTGATGCAGGGCCGTGACCTGTGCCAATGACAGGGATTTAGCCGGTGCAGTGGGGTCAATAGCCGCTTTGAATAAGGACTCAGAGGCGTAAATGTTGCCTACCCCTACGACGGCCTGGCCGGCTAAAAGCACGGATTTTATTGAGGCATTACGATTTGCGAACTGTTGAAACAGATAGTCTGGGTTAAACTCAGAATTAAGTGGCTCTACCCCTAGCTTAGCTAACAGAGGGTGTTTTAATATAGGGCCATCTCGTAGATCATGCCATAGCACTGCGCCAAAACGGCGTGGGTCGTGTAACAAAAAGCGGGCATGGTCAAATATCCACTCAACATGGTCGTGTTTCAGTCTAGGCGTATCAAGCGGCACGCTGCGCAGCGAGCCCGACATACCAAGATGAATAATTTGGTAGCCGTGCTCAAAACGTAGTAATAAATACTTGCCACGACGCTCACACGCAAGTACGGTTTTATTTTGTACGAGCTCGTTCATGTTGGGCGGAATAGGCCAACGCATTTTGGGTTGGTGCACTAGACATTGGCGTAACACCTGTTGGGGCATCAGCGTCGCAATTCCGCGACGAGTGGTTTCAACTTCAGGTAATTCGGGCATATTGGGGTGCTAAGATCATTGACTGCTATAGGTTAATTGGGGCATTTGGCTTAATTTCACGCGTTACGACGCCGGTTTTTGGATGAATTTAAAATCTCTATTTTTTCGTACGGTTGTTTTATCTACATGCTTGAGCTCGGCCGCCATGGCCTCTGAAGTCATAGAGCTAAGCCCCGTCGAACATATACAACTGCGCAGTGATGGTCTGCCTATGGTGACACTAAGCCCTGATATTTTATATCGTATTTTAGTAGGCGAAGTGGCAGTACAACAGGGCGATTTTGATACAGCCAGTCAGACCTTTTTAAGCCTAGCACGCGACACGGCTGATCCGCGGTTTGCTCAGCGTGCTTTTCAGTTTTCCATGGCAGATAACAACCTAAGCCGAGGTATTGCAGCCGCCAAGGAATGGTCTATTTTAGCGCCCAACGACCCCGAAGCCAAAGCCACGGCATTAGCTCTAGAGGCTTCAGCAGGCAAAACCACTGGTTTAGCGCAAACCTTATATCAACGTATTAGCCAAGCCCCCGATAAAGAACAGGCCATTATTCAGGCAATGACTATTATCAGTAAAATGGTAGATAGCCGTTTAGCCCTTGACGTCTTAGAGCAAGCCTTACCTAACGATGTACGCCATTTAACGATTAGTCATTTGGCCTTAGCTGATATTGCCTGGACAGCGCAGCAACCCGAGCGTGCCTTACAAGAATCCCGTCTAGCGCTGGCCCAAGAGCCTGATTCAGAGCTTGCCATGCAGCGCGTACTGGAATATGGCTTAGGCATTGATGAGCAAGCTGTTATTGAACAGGCCGAGCAGTTCATTGAGGCCAACTCCGATTTGCGCGATCTTGCTCTGCTCTTAATTAACCGTTTAGTTGACTTAAAGCGTTATGACCAGGCTCTGTATCAGTTAAAGTTAATGCAAAAGCGCAATCCCGAGGACTTTGATTTACAGTTCACCGAGGCCGAGATCAATATCCGCGCAGAACGTTACGACACGGCGGTTCGGCTACTCAACGAATACATTAATGTGCAAACGCAACGTAGACAAAGTCTTAACGATGATCGCACGCTTGCCTTAAGCAGCATTTCTGATGCCCGGTTGTCGCTGGTGCAAATTGCGGAAAAGCAAAACAATTTAAGCGAAGCCATTCGTCAACTCGATTTAATTGAAGAGCCCACTTTGCAGTTTCAGGCCAAGGTCCATCGTGCCGTGCTCGAGGCACGTTTGGGTGACATACGCAAAGCTAACCGCACCTTAGATGCATTAGGTGTACTGGGCCGACGAGATCAAGCGGTGGTCGACCTAACTCGCGCCTCTATTTTGCGCGAATCAGGCCGTACGGATGAAGCCGTAGCGGTTTTAGAGCGTGCAGACAAAGAGCTACCTGATACACCAGAGATCAAATACGATTTAGCGATGCTGTATTCGGCTCAAGGCCGTTACGAAGAGCTAGAGACCTTATTGCGTCAGGTGATCGATTTGCAGCCCCATAACGCCAATGCTTACAACGCGTTAGGTTATACCTTCGTCGATCAGAATGAAAATCTCGATGAGGCTCAGGGGTTGCTCGAACAAGCCTTAGAGCTTGAACCGAATAATCCTTATATCTTAGACAGTGTGGGTTGGTATTTTTATCGTATTGGCGATTATCAAGCCGCGCTGGAATACTTAGTCCGTGCCTTCGAGCTTTTGCCTGATGCCGAGGTCGCGGCACACTTAGGCGAGGTGCTGTGGGCCAAAGGGCGCCAAGACGAAGCGCGTGAGGTATGGCGCAAAGCGCTCAAGCCCGATAATCCCAACTACAAATTATTGCGCACCATGCAACAATACGGGGTCAGTCCTAAATGAAAAACACAGTTCAGCAACTTGTTGTAGTCGGTTTTCTTTTGTTTGGGATGGTGGGGTGTAGTGTAGTGCCCTCACACGACACAAGTACTGCAGTACAAGACCAGTTTCAGCGTTCTGGGCGTTTTGCTTTAAGTGTGGAAAAAAATACCGGCGAGCGCGATGCCGTTCAAGGTGGTTTTGTGTGGAATGAGCATCAGCAACGTATTCAGTTAGATTTAAACAACCCCATGGGCAGTATATTGGCACGTGTGGTGGCGGATGCGCAGGGCGCTCAGCTGCAATACCCAAACGGGGAGATCGAGTACGCTCAATCGGCTGATGCGTTAGTGGCCCAGCTACTAGGCTACGAGCTGCCCGTCGAGGGCATGAAAGATTGGCTGCATGGTCAAACCGGTACACGGCCCGTTACTGACTTAAAAAAAGAACAAGATCAAATTGTGTATTTTCAACAAGACCAATGGCGTGTACGCCTGCAGCGTTACGATGAGCTAGGCCCTAGGCTTTTACACATGCATCGCACACAGCCGTCGCAAAGCTTTTCGGTACGCATTGTAGTGGATTACTAAATTGACAACTCAGGTATTAAAAGCGGTCCCAGCTCCAGCAAAACTGAATCTTTTTTTGCATGTGGTGGGCAGGCGTGCCGACGGCTATCATTTGTTGCAGTCCGTTTTTACCTTTATTGATTTATACGATTACCTTGACTTCACATTGCGCACTGATGGTGTGATTGAACGAGTCGGCGAATCGCTAACCGGTCTAGCGCCAGAACACGACTTAATTATTAAAGCAGCCCGTTTGTTGCAAGCCACGACCGGCGTGCATTATGGCGCAAGCATCCGCTGCCAAAAAAACATACCGGCCGGAGCCGGCTTAGGCGGTGGTTCAAGTGATGCCGCGACGACCTTAATTGCTTTAAATAAGCTGTGGAACACAGGCCTTACACGGGCACAGCTGATGCAATTAGGGCTACGACTTGGTGCCGATGTGCCCGTTTTTATCTTTGGGGAAAGCGCATTTGCAGAAGGGGTAGGCGAGCAGCTTCAAGCCGTAACGTTGCCTAACTTGTATTATCTTGTGGTCAAACCTCAGGCTTTTGTGCCAACGCCTGTGATTTTTTCCGATCAAGGCTTGACAAGAAATCAAACCCCCGTCATAATTACAGACTTTACAGGTTCTTTGATGCAACCCGATTGCGAATACCACGATTCGGTACCGCTATTTGGTGTAAACAATTTAGAGCCCATAGCATGTCAATTCGAGCCAGAAATAAACACACTATTTCAGCTCTTGCGAAAAGCAAAATTACATGCTAGAATGACAGGCTCAGGTTCAAGTTTTTTTGTGCCTTTTTTAGATAAAGAAACAGCCTGTAGACAAAGCGGTTATTTATGTGGTATAGTTTTGCACGAACGGTTGTTAGTGCAGCAGCCCCAACAATGGGTTGTCAGTGGACTTAATGTCCACCCACTTTATAACTGGCTAAACGAATTTGGGGATTAGCCAAGCTGGTTAAGGCACCGGATTTTGATTCCGGCATGCAAAGGTTCGAATCCTTTATCCCCAGCCATACATTTACAGACCTCCAGGTCTGCGTCATAATAAAGCTGTTGAGCTGCTCCTTAACATAGGTAGTAGTCAACGGCTTTATTTTTTCGCCACGCATCAATACATTCTACGACCCTCACATCATGGCACATGACCGATTCATGATTTTCACTGGTACAGCAAACCCACGTTTGGCTGTAGACGTTGCAAATCACTTAGACATGTCTCTTGGCAAAATGACCGTAGGTCGCTTCTCTGACGGGGAAGTTATGGTCGAAATTAACGAAAATGTACGCGGTCGCGACGTTTTTGTACTTCAGCCAACTTGCGCTCCTACCAACGACAATTTAATGGAAGTCATGGTCATGGTTGATGCCTTACGCCGTGCTTCTGCCGGTCGCATTACCGCTGCCATTCCCTATTTTGGGTATGCGCGCCAAGACCGCCGTTCACGCTCTGCTCGTGTGGCCATTACCGCTAAAGTCGTCGCAAATATGCTTCAGGTTGCCGGTGTAGACCGTGTCATGACCATGGACTTACACGCAGACCAAATCCAAGGCTTCTTTGATATCCCCGTCGATAATATCTACGCTTCCCCTATTTTGTTGGGCGACATCTGGCGCTGTAACTACAAAGACTTAGTGGTGGTGTCTCCTGATATCGGTGGTGTAGTGCGTGCTCGTGCTTTAGCTAAACAGCTCGAAGCCGATTTAGCCATTATTGACAAGCGTCGTCCACGCGCTAATGTGTCCGAAGTCATGAATATCATTGGTGATGTCAACGGTCGTACCTGTATTTTGATGGATGACATGGTAGATACTGCTGGCACACTATGTAAAGCAGCCGAAGCCCTAAAGCAACGCGGTGCGGTCGCCGTCTATGCTTACTGTACTCACCCTGTGTTATCGGGCGAGGCCATTGAACGCATCAAGCATTCCGAGCTCAACGAGCTTGTTGTCACCGATACCATTCCACTGTCGGCCGAAGCCCGAGAGTGTGAAAAAATACGTCAGCTGTCTTGTGCTGCCCTATGGGGGGAAACCATGCTGCGTATTTCAAATGCCGAGTCGGTTAGCTCGCTATTTGTAGACTAAGTTTCTAACGCAATACACTGGTCGCGGTGTAGTGTTTTTATTGTTTGCGATTTATCGCAATTCCGGAGTTTTCTCATGAAATTTAAAGCCTTTGCACGTGATGTACAGGGTTCGGGTGCGAGCCGCCGCCTGCGTCGCGCTGGCCAGGTTCCTGCCATTGTTTACGGTGGCAACGCCGAGCCTGTTATTGTGGCCCTAGACCACAACCAGATCTACCACGATCTACGTAAAGACGTATTCCATGCTTCTATTTTAGAAATGGACATCGATGGTAAATCTGAAAAAGTGATTTTGCGCTCTGTACAGTGGCATGCGTACAAGCCGCAAGTGATGCACGTTGATTTCCAACGCGTTCGTGCTGATCAGCCTATCACTACTCGTGTACCTCTTAACTTCCTTAATGGCGATGAGTCCCCCGCTGTGAAACTACACAGCCAAGTCATTAGCCAGTTGTTGGTTGACCTAGAAGTCACATGTTTGCCTGGCGATTTGCCTGCATCTATTGATGTAGAGCTTGGCGCACTCGAACCCGGTGAAACCATCACCTTAGCCGCGGTCACATTGCCTGCAGGCGTGGAATACGCAGGTGCTAGCACAGATCCAGATCCTGCTTTAGCGACGGCTTTACAAGTTGGTGGCGGTGCAGCCGCTGATAACGGTGACGATGCCGAAGGCGACGAAGCATCCGAAGACAGCGCAGAATAATTATTTTATTTTTTGCTGTAAGCCCTGCTTATAATAAAACCCCTGTTAGCGTGGCTGACGGGGGTTTTTAGTATGTGGATACCAAAAATGACAGAAGGAATTCGTTTAATAATTGGTTTGGGTAACCCAGGCGCAGACTACGAAAAAACGCGTCATAACGCGGGTTTTTGGCTTGCTGATGAGTACGCCAAAAAAATGAATGCCAGTTTTAGTTTAGATAAAAACATGGCCGCTTGGGTAGCTAAAGGCCGCTTTGATGGTCAACCTATTATTATTGCCAAGCCCACCACTTTTATGAATCGCTCCGGTCAGGCTGCCGGTGCTTTAATGCGTTTTTACAAGTTAAAACCAGAACAGGTTTTGGTGCTGCATGATGAGCTAGATCTTTTGCCTGGTCAGGCCAAGCTTAAAAAAGGCGGTGGTCATGCAGGGCACAATGGTTTACGCGATATTCAGCAAGTTTTTTCTAGCCCAGACTATTGGCGTATGCGGATTGGGATCGGTCATCCGCGTAGCCTAGGCGTAGCGCAACAGGTTGCCGCTTTCGTTTTAAGTGCCCCCCGAGCCGCTGAACGCGAGGCGATTGAAGACGTGCTGTGGCGTGCTGATGCCATCTTAACGCCGCTACTGCAAGGCAACTTCGATTTAGCGATACAACAACTGCATGGGGGGAATGGGTGAGTCAAACACCTAGTTTCAAACACGAACTACGCGATTTTTTTTCTTTTCTACGCGCCCCTAACCTGGCTCCTCGCCTTAAAGGCCAAGACCTTGGGCAGGGTTGGCATACTGACTGGACGAACGGTCTAGGTGTGAAACGCATCGTTCAGTGGGCCCTAGTTTTATGGCTAGTTAATTTAACGGTATTTGGGCCTTTGGCAGCAGGGGTAGCTACCTCAACGGGAACCCAACATCGACTTGATCTGTCCAATATCCCTTGGAAGCAAGCGATTCTTTGGGCGCCGCTGATCGAAGAAATGGTCTTTAGGTATCTACTGCGTCGACCTTCACAGTTTTTATGGCTGCTGCCTGTGACGCTGTGGTGTTTATTTAATGGCCCTCAAGCCCTAACAATTGGTCTGGTGTTGGCAGTGGTCGTGCTGTTGTATGTACGCCCCGTTTATGGGGCAGGGCGTCCTTCGGTCTTTGCCGCCATAGGCCTAGGCAAAGCGTGGCCTAGACGATGGTATGTGTTTTATGCGCGGCATTTTGGGTGGGTCTTTTACACTGCGACGCTGCTATTTGCTGCACTTCACCTTTATAATTTTAAGTTTGACCAGATTGATTTTTGGATGTTGCCCATGCTTATCTTGCCACAGTTCATGACAGGTTTAGTCTTGGGGTGGCTGCGGGTGCGTCGAGGCATTGGCGCGAGTATTATTTTACATGCCGTGTTTAATGCTGGACCTATTTTAGTCATTATGGCGATTGTGCGCTTGATGCCTATAGGACACTAGTCAACCGCCATACTACTTTTACTTTTTTGATTTTTTATTTCTAGGAACGCCATGTCACTTCAATGCGGCATTGTTGGCTTGCCCAACGTTGGTAAATCTACCTTGTTTAATGCACTCACCAAAGCCGGTATTGCAGCGGAGAATTACCCTTTCTGTACTATTGAGCCTAATGTGGGTGTAGTAGAAGTCCCTGATCCTCGTCTAGCGCCTCTTGCTGAGATCGTTAAGCCCGAGCGTGTGTTACCAGCAGTGGTCGAGTTTGTGGATATTGCGGGCCTTGTTGCAGGAGCCTCCGAAGGCGAAGGCTTAGGGAATCAGTTTTTAGCCAATATTCGTGAAACGGATGCCATCGTCCATGTGGTGCGGTGCTTTGATGATGAAAACGTGGTGCACGTGTCCGGCAAAGTCGACCCTATTGCTGATATCGAGGTGATCCACACTGAGCTCGCACTGGCTGACCTAGCCAGTGCAGAGCGTGCTTTACAGCGCAATCAGCGCACGGCTCGTTCAGGCGATAAAGACGCTATTCGTTTGTGTAATGCACTAGAACGTATTATTGCCGCCCTAGGCGAGGGCACACCTGTTCGTGCACTGGATTTTGATGAGTCAGAACAAGCAGCCATTAAACAGTTTTGTTTTATTACGGCCAAGCCCGCTATGTACGTTGCCAACGTCAAGGAAGACGGTTTCGAGCAAAACCCGTATTTACAATTAGTGGAAGACTACGCGGCCAAGGAAAACTCCCCAGTGGTTGCTGTGTGTGCCGCAGTAGAAGCCGAAATTGCTCAGCTTGATGACGAAGATAAGTCGGTGTTCCTCGAGGACATGGGCATGGATGAGCCAGGTCTAAATCGTGTTATTCGTGCGGGATACAAGCTCTTAGGCTTACAAACCTATTTTACTGCTGGCGTAAAAGAGGTGCGGGCCTGGACGATTGCCGTAGGCGCTACCGCTCCCCAGGCCGCAGGCGTCATTCACACTGACTTCGAGCGAGGGTTTATTCGCGCTCAAACCATTGCCTACGATGATTTTGTGCAATATAAAGGTGAACAAGGCGCAAAAGAAGCCGGCAAAATGCGGGCCGAGGGCAAAGACTATGTGGTCCATGATGGCGATGTCTTGAATTTCCTCTTTAATGTCTAAGCCTTAACCCTGCGCAGGTATCCCCCTCAGGGTGCCCCATAGCGCGATGCTTTCACACGGTTATTTGCGAAGCTCGCTCTGAAAAAACTCAGAGCGAGCTTTGTTCGTTTAGGTTTTAAATAAATAAAAGAAATTTATATAGAACAGGTACGTCGTTACGCCTTCCTAATAACCATGATAAAAATAGGGTAAATAAATGTTACTTTGTTTTTACTAGGAGCCGTAATGGTCAGCTTACGATTATCTGCTTTATTTATTTCGCTAGGGGCTGCTACCGCCGTTACAGCCGCTACGTTACGTCCTGAGCCAGTCCAGCCTATTACGCCTCATCAAGTGACGGATGCGGCCAAAGTTGAACTTGGTAAAAAACTTTTTTTTGATCCCCGGCTCTCTAAGTCAGGTTTTATCTCTTGTAACTCTTGCCATAATTTAAGCATGGGTGGCTCAGATAATTTAGCGTCTTCGATTGGCGACCGGTGGCAGCAAGGGCCTATCAACTCTCCTACCGTCTTAAATTCCAGCCTAAACCTAGCGCAATTTTGGGATGGTCGTGCCGAAAACCTAAAAGCCCAAGCGGGTGGCCCTATTGCTAATCCTTTAGAAATGGGTTTTACCCATGAACTAGCCGTAGAGGTTCTACAGTCTATTCCTCAGTACGTAGAGGAATTCAAACAGGTGTATGGCAACGCAAACTTCACCATTGATGAAGTTACTGACGCAATTGCTGTGTTCGAAGAAACCCTTGTTACGCCTAACGCAGCTTTTGACCAATGGCTCAAAGGCGATGACGAGGCCCTGACCGACCAAGAACTTGCAGGCTATATGCTCTTTAAAAATAGTGGCTGTGTCGCCTGTCATAATGGCGTGAATTTAGGCGGCTCGTCTTATCAAAAGATGGGGGTCATAGAGCCTTATCAAACCGATAACCCAGCAGAGGGTCGTAGTGCTGTCACAGGGGCTGACGCCGATCGATTTAGCTTTAAGGTGCCCACATTGCGTAACGTAGAATTAACCTACCCGTATTTTCATGATGGTGCGGTCGATACACTAACAGAGGCCGTCGATATCATGGGCCGGTTACAATTGGGGCGTCATTTTACTGACCAAGAAAATGCCGATATTGTTGCATTTTTAAAAACCTTAACCGGCGAACAGCCTCAAATTACTTTGCCTATCTTGCCGCCGTCGCATGATAAAACACCGCGTCCTATTCCTTTCGATTAGTCAGCGCGTATCGTTAAATCAAGCGGAGACCGTTCTGGTTGTTGTTGAATTTGATACCCCATCCATAAACTGCGTGCAATGCGCTGGGAAAACAACCAGGCGGTTTCTGCTAAAGCGGGGTTGGCTTGTTGTTGACAGGTGCGGTGAAATAGCTGAAGCCACTGTTCGAATAGCTCAGCACTTAAATTGGGCAAAGCCGCGTGTTTCATCATGGGTGATCCAGAAAAGTCGCCCGTTTTTAATAATAACGACGACCAAAAGCTCACCATCGTATTCAGGTGTTTAGGCCAGTCCTGAATATGTTCATTGAAAATAGGGCCTAATTCAGGGTGTAGACGAATTTGGTCATAAAAGTCGTGAACAAGTTGGGTAATTTCTTCGCGGCTGCAAGCTATAGGTGTTTTCATTCTGGTGCACTCCAGGCATTAAAGGTATATTTAATATACCTCTTATTACGTCTTTAGTCTTAGCTACGTGTGGTGGTTGATTTTTCTAATATCATCTAAACTAGGAGCAATTAATTTTGCATACCACGGAGAAGTGAATGAGTTTTGAATTCCGCCAACTCACAAAGACCTTTGCTGTTGCCCCCCAATTGCAGCCAGAAGACCTTCAAGCTGCAGCCGAGGCAGGGTTTAAAAGTGTCATTATCAATCGGCCCGACTTTGAGCTCGAGTTTAATCAACCTAGCTCAGACACCATGATCGCGGCCGCACAGCAGGCAGGTTTAAGCGTACGCTACCAACCCGTAGTAAGTGGTTCCATCACCATGGAGAACGTTCAGGAATTCAAACAGCTATTGGCCGAGCTTCCCACACCTATTTTGGCCTATTGTCGTAGTGGTGGCCGTTGTGCAAATTTATTTCAGTACGCACAACAAAATTGATATTAATCAATAGGTGCAGCCGTTTGATTGACGTATAGTCAATCTAAACACTTCGTGTAATAACTTCCAATAACGGGGCAAACTATGTTCAAAAAGATCTTAATTCCTACCGACGGATCCACCTTATCTGCACAAGCAGCAAATAAAGGGGTTTCCTTTGCACGTCAAATTGGTGCAGAGGTCGTAGCCTTACACGTCACTCAGCCTTTTGCCGCCACCGTAGGTTTCGATGGTATGGCTGCTGCCTATGCGATTACGGACGAAGACTATGAAAAAAATGCATCGTTGCAATCTCAGAAATACTTACAGGCTGTACTAGATCGTGCGGAAACAGCAGGGGTAAAAGCCACGTCGCGTTCCATTTCTAACTTTAATGTGGCAGATGCCGTGGCTACGGCTGCGCTCGAGGAAGGCTGCGATCTTATTTTTATTGGTAGCCATGGTCGTAGTGGTTTATCGCGCTTGCTATTAGGCAGCGTAACCGCCAAAGTGCTAAATCTTGCTCCGTGTGCGGTGTTGGTTTACCGCGTAAAAGACGCCACCTAACTCCTTCTAACGCTAATCAAAGCCTGCTTTGTTAAAGCAGGCTTTTTTCATCTGCTAACGAGTACAATAAGAAAAATGATTAAAAGGAAAAGTGAATGTTAGCGTTTGAGTTAGATTTTGCTGATGCGTTGATTGATATAGACAGAAAGCTCACCGTCAAAGGCGCGCCTGCGCATACCGAGCTCGTTATTCATTCTAAAACCGAACGGGCTGGGCAAATCTGGCGCAGTCAAATTACGGTCCAAACGGATGAGCACGGCATGGTGAATTTAGCAGACGTGGTGCCCAGTGCAGGCAGTTACACAACGGCACAACCGATGGGGCTTATCTATACGCAATTAGCAGAAAACGCGGCCTCTACCGAACTCTTTCCTGTGTCTGTGCATCATGCGTTGCATACCGAACTCGAGGCGCATTGTGCAGGCCAAGTGGCTAAAACCGTATTAACCCAACGTTTAACTCACGCTACGGTACAACGCGTAGAAATTAATCAGCCCGGTTTTCATGGCATTATGTTCGTGCCTAGCACAGCAGGCGATAAACCGGCTGTTATGGTGCTGAAAAACCAAAGTGCGGCTCCACTCGACGAGGCACACGCCGCGCTTTATGCCGCTCGGGGTTACATAGCGCTAGCCCTTGATTATGCGCAAACACCTAGCTTAGATACAGATCCTGAGGCCTTAATGCCTTTTAAATTAGCTTTAGCTTGGCTACGTACTACCATGCGTCCCAAGCATAACTTTGTGGCCGTGTCAGGGTATCAACAAGGGGCTGAGTTAGCATTGTTGCTGGGTGTGCAGCTGGCTGACCAAGTGTCTGCTGTGATTGCCTGCGAGCCTACTGCTGCGGTGCGTTCTCCTTATCCGCTAGCTGTAGAAAATAGCTTAGGGCCTATCTTGTTAGCATCGGGTCAACAGCATGTCTCAAGTCAATACCACCATACGATTGGGCAACGTCTAGAGCAGGCGGGCTTTGATTATAATTTTCAGTGGTATGACTTCGAGGGTGTAGGGGCGGGGTTAAGCTTTGCCCATGTACCCACCCTTCATTTGTGTCCGGACGCAGAGCAGGCCCTACGTTTAGCGGCCGCCAACAAAGAGCTCTGGTTTGCCATCATTGGGTTTTTGCATCAGGCCGTGATAGAGGCGGCGCGCCCGACACAGTTACACGCGTGAACTGGGTGTAAGCTCTTCACGATACGTGGTTAACGCATTGACTACTATAGGTAAAAGCTCATGCTCTGAGCTTTTACCCTGGGGGTATTGGTCTAAAAAGCGCAAAATGCTTTCACGCATTCGAGGCTCCCAAAACAACCGCACATGGTCGGCTACGGCTTTGGTAGAGGCATCGGGGTTGGGTTGGGCTTCAAAAAAAGCCCCTATTTGATTGAGCATGGGAATGAGCGGATCAACATGCATAGTCTGTACTCGCTTGTAAGAATTCGGGATGACTGTAAGCGCTGAATTGCTTTTCACGGCCAAAAGCAACCAATAATAGGCCAAGCTCATCAGCGACTTGAATCGCATAGGTAGTGGGGGCAGACACAGCAACCAAGACCGAGGCGCCTAGTGCTGCCGTTTTTTGTACCATTTCAAAACTGGCGCGACTTGACACTACCACCAAGCCCTTTTCGACGGCAGTGTTATGAGTCAGCAAATGCCCAATGAGCTTATCGAGTGCATTATGGCGACCAACGTCTTCGCGTACGACCTGTATGACCCCATTCAGATCAGCCCAGCCTGCTGCATGGGTGGCCCCTGTGACTTGATGTAAAGGCTGCCGATGGCGTAGCTGATCAAGGGCATTAAAAATAGCGGTAGCGCTATAAGGCTGCACGGGGGGGGCAACAGGAGCTAAGTCGCGTCGTACCTCATTTAAACTTTCTAGGCCGCAAAGGCCACAGCCTGTTCGCCCAGCCAGTTGGCGACGGCGTTGTTTAAGTTGGTTTAAGCAGGCGGAAGCTATTTCTATATTGAGCACGTACCCCCGCTCATCTTGGTCTATCACCACATCATAGATATCATTGGCGCTACGAATGATGCCTTCTGTAAAGGAAAAGCCGATGGCGAGGTCTTCCAAAAAGGTGGGGGTAGCTAAAAGCACCGCGTGGCTGATACCGTTGTATTGCAAAGCAATAGGCACTTCGGTGGCGAGTTGATCGTCCTCGGCGACAGATAAACCATGACGCTTTTGACGCCAAACGGTTCGGGTGCTTTGCCCAGCGCTTAGGGCGGTATCAGCAGCAATAAAAGGGGCAGCGGTGCTTTGTGTCATAACTTAAAGGGTTTCTAAAGAAGGTGAGTCTATGGGTTCAGTGGTGTCAAACGGAGCCTCTCCCTTTAGCAAACGTTGTTGCTCGTGGTGAAATTGCGACCATTCGGTTTGCCACGCAGAGCTATCTTGCGCTGTAACAGGACTGACTTCTACGGCCGTTACTTTGTATTCCGGACAGTTAGTAGCCCAGTCGGAATTATCAGTAGTGACTACGTTAGCGCCAGACTCAGGAAAATGGAAGGTCGTATAAACCACACCAGGTTGCATGCGATCTGTGACCACAGCGCGTAGCGTCGTTTCGCCCTTACGACTGCGCACTGATAGCACATCCCCCGTTTGAATACGTCGCTCTTCGGCATCCATGGGGTGAATTTCTAAGGTGTCTTCGGCGTGCCAGAGCGTATTGGCGGTACGTCGTGTTTGGGCTCCTACGTTATATTGTGACAGAATTCGGCCTGTAGTGAGTAGTAGAGGATAACGTTTCGTCACACGCTCGCTGGTGGGCACGTATTGGGTAATCATAAATTGCCCCTTGCCGCGTACAAACTCATCAATATGCATGATGGGTGTGCCTTCTGGGCTTTCCTCATTACAAGGCCACTGCACGCTACCCCCTAGTTCTTCAATGCGTGCATAGCTAACGCCTTGGAAGGTGGGGGTGAGTCGGGCAATTTCATCCATAATTTGGCTTGGGTGCGTGTAATCCATCGGGTAGCCAAGGGCTTTAGATAGCGCACAGGTAATTTCCCAGTCAGCCATCCCATTTTTGGGTTCCATGACTTTGCGCACTCGTGAAATCCGGCGTTCGGCATTTGTAAAAGTGCCATCTTTTTCTAAGAAAGAGGAGCCAGGTAAAAACACATGCGCATATTTAGCTGTTTCGTTCAAGAAAAGGTCTTGCACAATAATGCACTCCATAGAGGAGAGCGCCGCGGTGACATGCTGGGTATTGGGGTCGGACTGAACAATGTCTTCCCCTTGGCAATATAACGCTTTAAATGATCCGCTTAGGGCGGCATCAAACATGTTTGGAATACGTAGTCCTGGCTCAGGCTCAAGTGTTACCCCCCATTCTGCCTCGAAGAGTTCACGGGTAAGGGAGTCAGAAATATGACGGTATCCTGGGAGCTCGTGGGGGAAAGACCCCATGTCGCAAGAGCCTTGTACGTTGTTCTGACCACGTAGTGGATTAACCCCTACGCCTTCAAAACCAATATTACCTGTAGCCATTGCTAAGTTGGCGATGGCCATGACGGTGGTTGAACCTTGGGTGTGTTCGGTAACGCCTAGGCCATAGTAAATAGCCGCATTGCCACCTGTGGCATACAAGCGAGCGGCAGCACGAATGGTTTCAGCAGGCACACCGGTAATGGGCGCCATGGCTTCAGGGGAGTTGTCTTCTTGACTGACGAAAGCTTTCCACGCGGCAAACGAATCAGTTTCACAGCGTTCTGCAATATAGTCTTCGTTGCAGAGATTTTCCGTCACGATCACGTGAGCTAAGGCAGACAACAAGGCCGTGTTGGTGCCAGGACGCAGTGCTAAATGATAGTCGGCTTTAATATGGGGGGAAGACACCAAATCAATAGCACGAGGATCAATGACAATGAGTTTAGCGCCTTGACGTAAACGTCGTTTTAGACGCGAAGCAAAAACGGGGTGAGCGTCGCTTGGGTTGGCGCCCATAACCAAAATCACATCGCTGGCCATGACCGAGTCAAAGGTCTGAGTGCCTGCCGATTCGCCCAGGGTTTGTTTTAGACCATATCCTGTTGGGGAGTGACAAACGCGAGCACACGTATCCACGTTATTGGTGCCAAAGGCAGCGCGGACGAGCTTTTGGACTAGGTAGGTTTCTTCGTTAGTACAGCGAGAGGACGTAATACCACCGACCGAATGGGTGCCGTATTGGCCTTGAATGCGCTTGATTTCACTAGCGGCGTAATCAAGGGCTTCTTGCCACGACACCGGTTGCCATGGGTCGTTAATGCTGCGGCGAATCATAGGGGTTGTAATCCGGTCCTCGTGGGTGGTGTAGCCCCAAGCAAAACGGCCTTTTACGCACGCGTGACCTCGGTTAGCTTTGCCATCTTTCCATGGCGTCATGCGTACAATCTGTTCCCCTTTGGTTTCTGCCTTTAGGCCACACCCTACGCCGCAGTAAGCACAGGTTGTAATAATGGCTTGATCCGGCTGGCCCATTTCAATAACGTTTTTTTCCATTAGGGAGCCGGTTGGGCAAGCCGCCACACAGGCGCCACATGAAACGCAATCGCTGTCTAGGAAGGTCTCCATTTGACCGGCGGCGACTTGGGCGGCAAAACCGCGTCCGTCAATGGTTAAAGCAAAAGTGCCTTGGGTTTCTTCGCAAGCGCGCACACAGCGGTTACAGACAATGCACAGCTTTGGATCAAAGGTGAAGTAGGGGTTGGTAATATCAGCGCAGGCATCGCGATGGTTCGCGCCATCGTAGCCGTAACGGACTTCACGTAAGCCCACCTGGCCGGCTGTTGTTTGCAGCTCGCAGTTACCGTTGGCCGAGCAGGTTAAGCAGTCGAGCGGGTGATCGGAGATATAGAGCTCCATCACATTCCGTCGGACTTTATGTAAGCGATCATTGGCAGTGGTGACCACTAGGCCTTCTTCGACCAAGGTAGTGCAGGAGGCAGGTTGGCCTCGACGCCCTTCGATTTCCACTAAACATAAGCGGCAGGAGCCAAAGGGCTCAAGGGAGTCCGTAGCGCACAGTTTTGGAATTTGAATGCCAGCCTCGGCGGCGGCACGCATAATTGAGGTACCCGCAGGCGCTGTGACCGCATGACCATCAATGGTCAGCGTGACGTATTCGGTAGAAAGCGATGCGGGGGTACCGAAGTCGCGCTCGCGAATAATAACGGTTTCTAACATAAGAGTCTCCTTTATACGGTAGCGCTAGGGCTAGTGCTGGGCTCTAAGCCAAAGTCCTCTGCAAAGTGATTCAGTGCAGATAAGACAGGATAGGGCGTCATGCTACCCAAAGCGCATAGGGAGGCATGTGTTAAGGTGTCGCATAAGTCGTGAAGTAAAACCACGTTGGCCTCAGGGTCTTGTTTTTGACGAATTTTAGCGATGGTTTCTACCCCACGGGTAGAGCCGATGCGACATGGGGTGCATTTGCCACAGGACTCGACCGCACAGAATTCCATGGCGTATTGCGCCATTTCTGCCATATCGACCTGTTGATCAAACGCCACGATGCCGCCGTGTCCGACCATGGCGGAGATAGCGGCATAGCTTTCATAATCAAGCGGGACATCCCAATCGGATTCAGGCAAATAGGCACCCAGCGGCCCCCCGACCTGAACCGCACGTAAATCAAGGCCAGAGGCACTGCCGGCCCCATAATCATATAAAAGCTCGCGCAACGTCACCCCAAACGCTTTTTCAACCAAGCCACCTTGTTTAAGATTGCCTGTTAATTGAAAGGCTAAGGTGCCACGTGAGCGCCCCATGCCATATTCCTTGTAGTAAGCCGCGCCCTTAGCGAAAATGATAGGGATACTTGCTAGCGTCACCACGTTATTGACGACGGTGGGCTGACCTAAAAAGCCCTGCAAGGCAGGAAGGGGGGGTTTAAAGCGAATCACGCCGCGTTTGCCTTCAAGGCTTTCGAGTAAAGAGGTTTCCTCGCCACAGATATAAGCCCCAGCCCCCAAACGCACCTCGAGATCAAACTGGTGGGAGGAGCCTTGAATGGACTGACCCAAAAAGTTTGCCGCGTAGGCCTTATCAATGGCTTGCTGCAGGATGTCGTAGGCGAGTGGATACTCGGAGCGCAAATAAATATAGCCACGGGTAGCGCCCACACCTAGACCGGCAATAATCATACCCTCGATTAAACTATAGGGGTCGGCTTCCATTAAAATTCGATCTGAAAACGTACCAGAGTCGCCTTCGTCGGCATTACAGACAATGTATTTTTGAGCAGCCGGCGCATGAAGCACCGTATTCCATTTAATCCCTGTAGGGAAAGCAGCACCACCTCGACCGCGTAAGCCAGACTCTGTGGTGGCATCTACGATGGCTTGAGGGCTAAGCGCTAAGGCTTGGTGTAAACCTTGCCAACCCCCATGGGCGGCGTAATCACTGAGGCTTAAAGGGTCAATATGGCCAACGCGGCCAAACGTAAGGCGTTCTTGGTTTTTTAAATAAGGGATTTCAGTAGTTAGACCATGACACAAGGGGTGAGCGCCGCCATGAAGCCAATCGGCTTCAAATAAGCTAGGTAGGTCTTTAGCATGAACGGGACCATACGCAATGCGTCCTGTCTCTGTTTGCACCTCGATAAGCGGCTCGAGCCAAAGTAAACCAAAGGTGCCATTGCGCACAATGTCAATGGGTTGGTTTTGAGCCTGTGCTTGGGCTTTGATAAGAGGAATTAGCGTTTCTACGCCTGCTGCCACAGCGGCCGTATCGCGAGGGATATAAAGACGAATGGGAGTCATGATTGCGCTCCTTTCTCTTGGAGCTGTTGGTTAAGTGTTTGGAGATTAAGGTGAGCAACAGGGTTACCGTTAATCATGGCAGCTGGCCCTTGAGAGCATAAGCCTAAGCAATACACTGGTTCGAGTGACACCTGGCCATCTGCGCTAGTCTGGTGAAAATCGCACCCTAACTGTTCTTTCACTTGGGCAATCAGGCCATTTGCCCCACGCGCCTGACAGGACTCGGCACGACATAACTCAAGCAGTACTGGTGCAGGAGGATGAGTACGGAAATGGGTATAAAAACTAATTACGCCGTGTATTTCCGCACGCGAGCGATTAATAGCAGCACTAAGTAAAGGCACAATGGCTGCGGGTATGTAGCGCAGTTGATCTTGAATGCTGTGAAGTAAAGGCAACAGATTACCTTCTTTGTGGGCATGCTGATCGAGCGCGTGTTGCAATACCGTTTTTAGCTGTTCAGCAGTCAAAGCAGGGGCAGTTATGGACATAGGCGTTGAGCTCTGCCTAACGGCAGCCTCCTATATGATTAAGATAACATATTATTATGGGGTCGATTATGCTTCAATTTACCCATATAGAGCTTATTAATCAATAAGCTTGCGCGGTCAACAATAGACTATGCTAATATGTTATTCATAACATAATAAAGCCCAATGGGGATTTTCATGGATGAAAATACAAAGGTCGTGGTGCAGGCGCAGTGGTCTGTGACGGCGGAATCCACCTTAGATTTCAGTGCATTAATGCAGCTATTGGCGGCTTTAGATAAAGTAGGCAACTTATCCGCTGCAGCTAAACTCACTCAATTCTCGTATCGGCATGCTTGGGGCGTGATACGTCAAGCAGAACAAGTATTAGCGGTGGCTTTAATTGAAACGTCTAGACGCCAAGGCAGCAAGCTGACTGATTTTGCACGACAGCTATTACATCGATATCGCTTATCTGACCAGAAAGTACGCGCTTTTTTGCAAGAGCAACAGCAACTGTTTAGTGCTGACTTGCACGATCTCTATAAAAAACAACAGGTAGTGTTGCGCCTGTATGCAAGCCATGGGTTTGCGGTAGAGGGGCTAATGCGGCAAAAGCCCGACGATCAAGCGCCTTATATCGAGCTGAATTACCGTACAGGTATCGAGGCACTCGAAGCCTTGCAACGCAATGAGTGCGATGTCGCTGGCTTTGAGATTCCCATGGGGCATTATCAGGCGCCTACTTTAGCCATGTATCGCTCTGCGCTTTCCCAGACCCCGCTATTATTGGCTTTGTTGGCACAACGCAATGTAGGGCTATTCGTACAAACTGGCAACCCACTGGGCATCCATACTATTGCCGATTTAATGCGCCCAGAGGTGCGCGTGGTGAACCGTCAAAAGGGTTCCGGGTCTAGAAACTTAATGGAGCTCATGATTGCTGAACAAGAGTTAGACGCCGATTTAATTTTAAATTATGGGGCCACCGAGTTCACACACATGGCCGTAGCAGCGCATGTGGCTAGCGGCATGGCCGATGTGGGGTTTGGCATCGAGACCGCAGCGCAGCGCTGTGGTCTAGACTTTATTTCCCTAGCAAAGCAGCGGTATTTCTTTGCGTTTCACCAAGAGATGGTTAATAGTGCCATCATACAACAATTTTTACAGCGCTTACGCAGCACAGATTACCATAGCTATATGCAGCAATTAGCTGGGTACGAGGCCGAAGGCATTGGTACCCTTTACACCTTAGCTGATGCTTTTGGTGACGATTTTGATTTCACTACTCTACAGCACACTCATGACTGGACGCATATTTAACCCCTCTTCGACATCTTTGGCTCCGGCTCGTCAACCCACGGTGGTGGCACACGAAGGGGCCGGATTACGCGACCAACTACAGCGTCCGTTGCGTGATTTACGTATTTCAGTCACAGATCGCTGTAACTTTCGTTGTACGTATTGTATGCCACGCGAGGTCTTTGGCGCAGATCACGCTTTTTTACCTCAGCCACAGTTACTTAGCTTCGAAGAAATTGTGCGCGTGGCGACCATTGCAGTCCAAATGGGTGTACAAAAAATTCGCCTCACTGGTGGCGAACCTCTATTGCGTAAACACATAGAAAACCTGATTGAACTGCTGTCACAGCTGCGCACTCCAGATGGGCAGCCGGTAGAATTAGCCATGACTACCAACGCCACCTTATTGGCTCAAAAAGCCCAAGCCCTCAAAGACGCTGGCTTGCATCGCGTTACCGTCAGCCTAGATGCGCTAGATAGTGCTCGTTTTACTCAGCTTAGCGATAGCCAAGTAGCCGTTGAGCGCGTTTTGGCTGGCATAGAAAAAGCGGCCGAGGTGGGTTTGGCTCCTGTGAAAGTGAACATGGTGGTGCGCAAAGGGATCAACGATGATCAAATCATCCCCATGGCTCGCTATTTTAAAGGACGCGGTCATGCCTTGCGTTTTATTGAATACATGGACGTAGGCAATACCAATGGCTGGAACATGGCCGAGGTCATTACTGGCGCTCAAATTGTCGAGCAATTAGCTCACGAGTTCGAGATCGAACCGGTAGCGGCCGACTATTATGGCGAGGTCGCGGATCGCTATCGCTATGTCGATGGCAGTGGCGAGTTTGGTATTATTACCAGCGTTTCTAATCCTTTTTGTGGGGATTGCACGCGTATGCGTTTGTCGCCCGAAGGGCAGTTTTTCCTTTGTTTATTTGCTAGTCGCGGCTACGACGTTCGCAGTTTATTACGCAGTCAGGCCACAGACAACGAGATTGCCGCTCATCTAATGGAAGTCTGGCGCGGCCGGGGCGATCGTTACTCCGAGCTTCGCGGGCAAAACCAAGCCCCCCGAGAAAAAATAGAAATGAGTTACATTGGTGGCTAATGCCTAGGTCAGCACTTACTGGGGCAATTCTCACAGGCGGTCAAGCACGCCGCCTTCAAGACTTAGGGGCAGTAGATAAAGGGTTGGTAGAGCTGCAGGGCCGTCCTTTGGTCGCTTGGGTGCATGAATGCTTAACTGATTTTTGTCAGTCATCGTTGTTAATCAGCGCGAATCGCAATCAAAGCGCTTATGCTGCTTATGGCACCGTGGTCTCTGATCCAACCGCGCTTGACCCCTATCAAGGGCCACTTGCAGGGTTATGGGCCCTGCTAGAACAGTGTGAAACAGAGTGGTTGTTGGTCTTGCCCGTCGATACGCCTTTTATTCGTCCGCCTCTTTTGCAAACCCTCTGGGAAGCTCGTCTGGCTAAGCCGGAAAGCGCGTTGTTGTATATGCAACATCAGCGCTCCTACCCGTTGTGCTTATTAGCTCATCGTTCTGTGCTTGCCTCATTAAAAGCCGATGTATTGGCTGGTGAGCGTCGTGTACAACGATGGTTGAGTCAGCACCAAGCTGTTGCTGTCGATATGCGGCAGTATTCAGATTCCTGCTTTTTTAATATTAATACGCCTGACGATATACAAAGCGCCCAATTAAGGGCGCTTGAATTAAGGGAAAACTAATAGCCCCAATGTTTTAAATCGTAATAGGCTACGGTTGCCCCAAGCCCTACGTGTTGTTCTGCTGGGATACGTGCTAGACCCGTAGACCAGCCTAATGAACTGATAATGGCCGACCCTTGTTGAGCATGGGGGGTTAAATATAAAAACCCATCGGCATCCGGGCGAGCTTGAACGCGAATGAATTCCTCGCGCCAGCCGTGAAATACCGTATCACTATCGAGTTTGCCATACAGCACACGGGGCATAGCGTGACGACGACCTTGCAGAATACGAATCATGGGCGAAACCATAAGCGTAAATACAGCAAACGACGATACAGGGTTGCCGGGTAATCCTACAATAGGGGTTTGGCCGATATGAGCAAGGGCAACCGGTTTACCGGGCTTCATGCGCACTTTCCATAGATTCATCTCGCCGCCTAACTGTTCAATAGCAGGTTTGACGAGATCTTTATCGCCCACTGAAACCCCGCCCACGGTCAAGACCAAGTCGCATTCTTGGCTAAGCTGAGTTAATGCCGCTTGAATAGTAGGCAAGGTGTCTTTAGCGTGCAATACAAGGTGTACGCTGGCATTAAGCTGTTGGACCATAGCGGCCAACATGGGCGCATTGGAGTTATAGATTTGGCCTTCTTTTAAAGGCTGGCCTGGCTCGGTAAGCTCGTCGCCAGTAGTGAGAATACCAATCTTGGGGATAGGGTAGACATCGACCTCGGTGATGCCTTGTGAGGCCAGCATGGCAATATGACCACTGTTAATGGTTTTGCCTTTAAGAATCACTGTCTTGCCTTGGCTCATGTCCTCGCCGCGGTAACGCACGTTAAGGCCTTGCGTGGGGGGCGTGTGAATTTGGACTTGGTCGTCAGACTCGGTACAGTTTTCTTGGATGACAACCGTATCGGCACCTGTAGGCATTAAGCTACCAGTAAAAAGACGAATGGCTTTGCCTGCTTCAAGGGGGTCAGGGATATCGCCCGCATAACACCGTTGCTGAATAGGTAAGCTTACCCCCTCGGCGTAGTCCGCAAAACGAATAGCATAGCCGTCCATGGCGCTATTATCTGCTGGTGGGATATCAATAGTGGCTTGAACTGTATCGGCTAATATACGCCCTAAGGCGGCATGTACTGGAATACGCTCAGTGCGAGTAGGACGAACTGCCGCTTGAATAAGGCGGTCTTGAGCGGTATCAAAGTCGAGCATAATAACCCTTTTTTAAAGAAGCAGTTTAGGATTTGGAAGCACAGTGATCAGCAAAATTACACGGCTTGTGTTGGCTGTTTAGTTGCTCGCGAATCAGACGTGTCCAGGCCAAGCGACAGGCATTGGTTGAGCCAGGCAAGCAAAAAATAACCGTTTGGTTTGCTAAGCCTGCGATAGCGTCGGATTGCATCGCTGAGCTGCCGATATCTTCGAAAGACAATTGGCGAAAATGCTCGCCAAAACCCGTGATGGTGTGATCAAAAAGTGGCTGTAATGCGGCAACAGTATTTTTTTCTGGGCCAAAGCCTGTACCACCATTCGTGATAATGACATGAAGCTGCGGGTTAGCAATCCATGCACTGACAATTTTGCGCAGTTCGTAACGATTAGCCGGGCTGATCGCGCGCTCTAGGCACTGATGACCTGCGCGTTGTAACTGATCAACCAAGTAGTCGCCAGAGGTGTCATTGGCAGCAGTGCGTGAGTTGGAAATAGTTAATACGGCACAATTCAGTTTAATCATGGGATTCCCACTTGGCTGTTTTAAGTGCATCTGCCTCGCGCTGCTGTACCCAAAACTTTTCGCCGGATTGCAGTTTTTCTCGTTTCCAAAAAGGCGCACGTGTTTTTAGGGCATCAATAATGTATTCACCGGCGGCAAACGCATCGCCACGGTGCACACTGGTTACCCCAACAAAGACAATTTGTTCGCCTAAGTGCATTTCTCCAACACGATGGACCACGCAATAGTCTAAAATATCCCAACGTTGTTTGGCGTGCTCGCAAATAGCGGTAATTTCGCGTTCACACATGCCCGGATAGTGTTCTAAGAAAAGGGTGTCAGTGGGTGCATCGGGGTTGAAATCGCGTACATAGCCCATAAAAGTTAATAACGCGCCTGCATGCCCCTGATGAGCTTGATGCAAGTCTGCAATCAGCTGAGCCGCATTAAAATCGTGTTCTTGAACGATAACCATATTAGCCTCCGGTAACAGGTTCAAAGACGGCCACCTCGTCACCTGGGTGAATAATGGCATCATGGTCTACATGGTATTGATTAACAGCAATTTTCAATCGCGACTGCAGAGGGGCAAGTACAGGGTATGTGCTGACGATATGCTCTAGCCATGCGCTAACAGCAATAGGCTGATCTAACGGCCAGCTTTCTTGACGTGTTTGGGTTAGCTCGGCAACTTGAGCAAAATATAAAACGTGAATAGTTGAAGTGGACATGAGAGCTCCTTGAAAGGTAAGAAAACGATCTGGGTTTAGGCTTTTGCTTCCCACACCCCAGATTTACCTCCGGACTTGCGCAGTAAACGCGTGTCTTCAATAACAATACCTTTATCAGCGGCTTTGCACATATCGTAAATAGTGAGGGCGGCAACACTAGCAGCCATCATGGCTTCCATTTCAACGCCAGTGGTATAGGCACACCGACAGGTAGCAAAAATATGCAATACATGATGGTCAGGGTCGAGCTCAAAGTCGATCCCGACAAAGTCGAGGGCCAAGGTATGACACAAAGGAATTAAATCGGCGCAGCGCTTTGCGGCTTGGATACCAGCGATGCGTGCGGTGTTTAATACCTCGCCTTTGGCGTTATCTTGGGCAGTCAATAGTTGATAGGCCCCAGCGCTTAAGCGCACTGTGCTACGAGCAATTGCCTCACGAGCGCTGCGCGTTTTATGGCTGACATCCACCATGCGGACTTGACCGCTCTGGTCTAGGTGGGTCAGGGTTAAATCGGAATCTGTGATTTTGAAGCCCATGTTTTTCTCTGTGGTTTGAGTTCTAGACTAGCTAAATAGGCTAAGCCAATAGGTGTTCTATTATACCCACCCCGTTACGATTCAGCGCAAAAGCCCCTAACACCCTAAATGGGTCATAGGGGTAATAGGCATGTCAAAGCTTTAGCCTACTGACAAGTCTTTACTTTTTTTCTATTTTGCTGCATTGCCGTGCACGGGCACTATCTATTAGTATGACATGACTAAACCCATTCCCCTGAGGAGGAAATATGACGATAAAAGTAGGTGATACCGTACCCAACGCCACGTTGGCAGAGTTTGTTACTGGGCAGACACCACAAAGCCACCAGGTCGAGGACTTGGTTCAAAACAAACGTATTGTGCTGTTCTCTGTGCCGGGTGCTTTCACGCCCACCTGTACCGAGCGCCACTTACCTGGCTATTTAGAGCTAGCAGATGCTTTTAAAGCCAAAGGTATTGATGAAATATGGTGTGTGGCCGTTAATGACATGTTTGTCATGGAGGCATGGGGGCGTGATCGTCAGGTGAATGGTGCCATTCGCATGATGGCAGACGGCAGTGCTGACTGGATGAAAAAACTGGGTCTGGTGTTAGACTTAAGTGCAAAGGGTCTTGGGTTGCGAGCACAACGTTTTTCCGCTTATTTAGATAACGGAGAGGTCAAAGCGCTGTATATCGACGAAGGCGGCGCCCTAGACAAAAGTGATGCTCAGACCTTATTTAATCAGCTTTAATACGCCGCACGGCATTTTTGCTTTCTTAGCACAGCTGGCTTAAGCCAGCTGTCTTATTTAATGTATTCACATGCTCAACTCAATTGGTGCGTTTTCTTCCTTGTATTTAGCCACTCTGGTGCTGTTAACCGGATCAGGTTTATTTAATACTTACATGGGGCTGCGCCTTACCCAGCTTTCTGTCTCAGAAATTTGGGTAGGGGCTTTGCTGGCCATTTTCTATTTAGGTCTTGTGTTTGGGGCCCGTGTGGGGCATCGGCTTATTCTTAGCATTGGACACATTCGCGCTTATGCTGCAAGTGCTGCGTTTGTGACGGTCTCCGTATTAATCCAAATCATGGTGGATAACCTTTGGGTTTGGTTAGGTCTGCGTTTTATCGCCGGAGCGGCGATGGTGACACAATTTATTGCCATTGAAAGTTGGCTTAACGAGCAAACGGATAACGAACGCCGCGGCATTATTTTTGCTTTTTATATGGTAATGAGCAGTTTGGGTACCGTGTTAGGCCAGCTGGCATTGACACGTTTTCCTGATATGAATTACGAGCCACTTATTTTTGTAGCGATTTGTTCTGTTCTTAGTCTGGTCCCCATTGCGTTGACCCGTCGTCTGCACCCCGCGCTTCAGGTGCCTGCACCTATCCATGCGCGCTACTACATTGAGCGCGTTCCGCTATCAATTAGTGTCTTGTTAGTTGCCGGCATGCTGACGGGGGCGTTTTATGCTTTAGGGCCTGTGTATGCACTACGGGCCGAACTAAACAGCGAGCAAGTGGCTGTGTTTGTGGCTATTTCTGTGGCCGCTGGGGTTATGGCTCAGTGGCCGATCGGCTGGTTAGCTGATCGCATCGGTCGAGTCACTACCTTACGTATTAATGCTTTACTGCTCTTTGTCTTTGCCCTGCCGTTAGTCGGGTGGCTGGATTTTTCGTATTACTGGTTACTTGGCTTTTCCGCATTATTTGGTGTGTTGGTTTTTACTTTGTATCCCCTTGGGGCTGCTTTTGCTAATGACAACGTAGACCCAGACCGGCGCGTGGGTTTAAGCGCTATCTTATACATGGTGTATGGCGTAGGGGCGTGTATTGGCCCACTACTGGTTGGGGTACTGATGGACAAGCTAGGCAGCAACTGGTATTACATTTTTTTCTGTGGGTGTGGAGTGGGCTTAAGCTTTTTAGTACGTCCTACTAAAATCAAAGGCACCCATCTTAGTCAAGATGCACCGACCGATTTCGTACCCATGCCACATATGCACAGCTCTGCTGCGCTAGATCCTCGGGTTGATATCAGTAGTGATATTTCACATGACCCGGTGTTCGATGAGCTCAACCCCGAGCACGACGCAGAGCCTCCCATACCTACGGCAGACTCTGCCCCCGAGGCGCCGGTGGCGTCGAGTGTACGTGTTGATTAGTTTAAGGCAATAATGCCACAACAGCGCTTAAAGCCAGCCCTATGCCAATTATGCTAATAGGGCTGAGCTTTTCTTTAAAGGCGCCTGCCCCGATTAGAGTTCCTAAAGTGATCACCCCGATATTCATGGTGGCAAACACCAAAGTAGGGTGCTCGGGAAAGTGCTGGTGCGCTCTAATATAAAAATAAATATTCCCAAAGTTTAATAGGCCGAGCAATAACCCAGCCATTATGGATCGAGCATGCCATTGGGTTTTTTGCCAAGTTAGCCAACTAAACAAAAGTAGCGCAGCCAACACAAAGGTAACGAGTAAGCTACTGCTGAATCCCGCGCCACTTTTTGAGAGCTGTTTAAAAAGCACATCAATCGTACCGTAGCCAAGCCATACGCCTAATAGCCAGACGCTAGCAGAGACCGCGATAGGCTGGTTAAGCTTTTTAGAGCCAAAGCTTAAACACATAAGGGCCATTAACCCTAACCCAATGCCTAGCCATTTAGTGCCAGCTAATACTTCGCCAAACACTACCGCAGCGGCAATTAAGGGAATGACTAAGGACAGACGTTGAGCCGCGTCACTGAGTACAATTCCAGCATGGCGTACAGCTTGTGCCATCACCAGAAAAATACTAGGCAACAGCACACCTAAGGCGATGACGACCCAATAAGGGGTATGAGGTGTAAATAAGCTGCTGGGCTTAGGCTGTAAAAGAACAAGAGTCAGCGCAATAGCTGATACATAATTAAACGCGATGGCTTGTGCGATTTGAATGTGACGTGCACGAGCGAGCTTCAATAGGACCGATACGGCAACACTGCAAATAACGCTGCTAAAAAGTAGCCACATGATTACAGCGCTTCCGCAACAGCACGGGCTTGACCACAGCGCTTAACCGTGTCTGTGCCTAGCTCATCTTGTGCTGAACAAGTAGTGGGATCCATAGCATGATGGCTAGAGTGTAAATTTAAACGTTCAAATAGAGATTGATCCGCAGTGAATTGTGGATTGCCCGTTGTTAATAGTTGATCACCATAGAAAATGGAATTGGCCCCAGCCATAAAACATAAGGCTTGACTGGCATCACTCATGCTACTGCGGCCAGCTGAAAGTCGTACGGCGGCTCGAGGCATAGTAATACGCGCAATGGCAATAGTGCGTATAAATTCAAACTCATCAAAGTCATCATTATTCGCTAATGGTGTGCCTTGCACACGCACTAACTGGTTAATTGGCACAGACTCAGGGTATGGATCGCGATTGGCCAGTTGAGTAATAAGGCGAGCGCGCTGCTCTCTAGATTCGCCAAGGCCGACAATCCCGCCAACGCAACTTTTCAGCCCAGCTCTTTGCACACGATCTAATGTATCAATACGGTCTTGATAGGTACGCGTACTAATAATTTGTTTGTAAAAGTCTTCCGAGGTATCCAGGTTGTGATTGTAATAGTCGAGGCCAGCTTCTTTAAGGCGTTCGGCTTGACCGTCTTTTAGCATGCCTAGCGTAACGCAAGTTTCCATGCCCAAATTTTTTACTGCCTGAACTAACTCAATCACTTGGTCGACTTGCTTTTCAGTAGGTGAACGCCAAGCGGCTCCCATGCAAAAGCGTTGTGCACCATTATTTTTCGCGGCTTGAGCCGCCGCTAATACGGTTTCCACATCAAGTAAGCGTTCGTTTTCTACATCGGTCGCGTATTTAGAGGATTGTGGACAATAACTGCAGTCTTCTGGACAGCCGCCAGTCTTAATAGAGAGCAGGCTAGAAAGTTGAATAGCGTGTGGGTCGTGATGCTCACGGTGCACTTGTTGAGCTTTCCAGATTAAATCCATAAAAGGCAGCTCATACAAAGCGACCACGTCAGCGACGGACCATGCGGAAACAGTTGCGGATTGACTCACAATAGCCCCTTAAAAAACAGTGAGTTAAATAAGCACAGACTATAGTGAATAGAAGACACGACGCCAAATTTCGTATTAGATGAAAAGTGTAACTAGCATAGTTACATTGTGCATAAAGCATAATTTGTCTGCTGTTAAGCTATTTTAAAGGAACTTAACTTTATTGACGGTAATGTTTGGTTGCATATTACAGGGACTGCACAATACTTTTAGGCAACAAGGGGCAGGTGGTATATAGTCTGGTGGGCTAAATGCAAAAAAGCCTTGTGAAAATCACAAGGCTTTTAAAATCTGGCGGAGTGGACGGGACTCGAACCCGCGACCCCCGGCGTGACAGGCCGGTATTCTAACCAACTGAACTACCACTCCTAGTGGTTTATTTGCCATCTGTGTGATGGCGTCCCCACGGGGATTCGAACCCCGGTTGCCGCCGTGAAAGGGCGATGTCCTAGGCCTCTAGACGATGGGGACCTAGCGCAATAAGCGGTATATATATTTGTAATTAAGTTAGGGAATTACAAAAATATGAAATTTGGCGGAGTGGACGGGACTCGAACCCGCGACCCCCGGCGTGACAGGCCGGTATTCTAACCAACTGAACTACCACTCCTAGTAGTTTTTTGCCATCTGTGTGATGGCGTCCCCACGGGGATTCGAACCCCGGTTGCCGCCGTGAAAGGGCGATGTCCTAGGCCTCTAGACGATGGGGACCTAGTGTGCAAATAAAAACTATGGGTAAGTTTAAATAAGCGGTCAAGCAATAAATCGTTGGTGGAGGTAAACGGGATCGAACCGATGACCTCTTGCATGCCATGCAAGCGCTCTCCCAGCTGAGCTATACCCCCATTTGTTGCGGTCATATAATGTATGACTGCGCTAACGAAGAATTAGAATTATGCACTAACTTTTCGGTTTATGCAAGCCTTTTTGCAAATGATTGTAAATTTACTAAAGACTGTGTTGTGCAAGACATAAAACAAACCAAGTGTAAAAGATTGTCTTAAACTTAAGGTTGTTTTGATTGTTGTCATAATCACAACAAGATAAGAGTATACCATTAAAATATTTAAAAGCTAGTTTTATGTAGGGGGTGTTACCATGGGTTACATCGAAAAGATGTTGTTACGGTTAGCCAGCCATACTTTTTATTTATTTAACTCGTTATCGGTGACCTTACGGTTTGGACCTAAATAGTTCAGTTCATCACGGAAATTACATGTCAGCACAATCAAAAGAACGGCCTCGAATTACTAAGCAGCAACAGTTGTTTTCTAGCCTGGCAAATAATGCTTTGGTGGGTGTTGCAATTATACAAAACAATCGCTTTAGCTTTGTAAATAGACAGTTTGCGCAACTAGTTGGCTATGAGCGCAATCAACTATTAAAAATGGGGCAGGTTCATACGGTATGCGCTAACTATGACTCCATACTTGAACAATTTGTTCTGGGTCAAAAAGAACTCTTAATTGAAGACCAGTTTACTCATTTTAGTGGCCGTAAGGTCGATGTAGAAGTATGTTTTATCCGAACGCATTACGATGAAACGGCAGCGCATGTGCTGTTTGTCTTAGACATCAGTCAACGAAAGGAAAGTGAACGCTCAGCACAAATTGCTGCGTTGGTGTATGAAAATACGGGCGAGGCGATTGTGGTGACGGACGAAAATGGGTTGGTGGTAGATGTAAACCCCGCTTTTTCTGAAATAACCGGCTATGAGCTGCCAGAAATTGTAGGGCGATCAATGAATATTTTGTCTTCTGGGCGTCACAGCACTTCCTTTTATCGCAAGATGTGGCAACAGTTGCGCACCACAGGGCGTTGGCAGGGCGACCTTTGGAATAGACGAAAAAATGGCGAGGACTATGC
Organism: Paenalcaligenes hominis; assembly: GCF_011927625.1. Classification (GTDB taxonomy): domain Bacteria; phylum Pseudomonadota; class Gammaproteobacteria; order Burkholderiales; family Burkholderiaceae_B; genus Paenalcaligenes; species Paenalcaligenes hominis. The sequence continues at coordinate 223,756 of NZ_JAATIZ010000002.1, read as the reverse complement.
TGAGCGTTTAAACATCAGCACTTGCTATAACGAAGACGGGTCTGTTTACAGGCGTATTGGTCTGTTTTTTGATGTCACAACCCATAAAGAACGCGAGGAGGACATTTGGCGCCAAGCTAACTACGACCACTTAACTGAACTGCCAAACCGCCAGCTGTTTCAAAAGCGTTTGCAACAAGCCATGCAAGAGGCCGACGAACACAACAAAGCCTTTGCGCTTATTTTTCTTGATTTAGATTTATTTAAAGACGTTAATGACACCTTTGGCCACGATGTGGGCGACTTGCTCTTACGTGAAGCGGCAAGACGATTGCTGTCGTGTGTGCGTGGTGAGTCCGATACCGTAGCGCGCATTGGTGGCGACGAATTCACTGTGATTGTGACTAACGTAGCTGATCAGCAGATTGTCAATCGCATCTGCGAAGACATTCTTCAAGCTATTGCCCAACCCTATTATTTAGGCGATGGAATGGCCACGGTTTCGGCCAGCATTGGTATAACCATGTACCCAGAGGACGCTGCCGATGCCAGCGAGCTACTTAAAAATGCAGATATGGCTATGTATGGGGCAAAAGATTCAGGGCGCAACCAATACTGTTATTTTATCCCTGCCATGAGCGAGGCCATTCAGGCGCGGATGATGTTCTCTGAAAGCTTACAACGCGCCATAGACGAGAATCAATTTATTCTGTATTACCAGCCTATTGTGGATATGCGCACAGGCCAAGTGGTGAAATACGAGGCCTTAATTCGATGGCAACATCCAGAGCTCGGTTTGGTGCCGCCCTCAGAATACATACCTTTTGCCGAGGACTCTGGCTTAATCGTAGGCATTGGCAATTGGGTCTTTAAGGCAGTACTAGAACAAGCCAAAATTTGGTATGAAGAAGGTCGCGAGCAGTTCATCAGCTTAAACGTTTCACCAGCACAGTTTTACACTGATGGGGTGAAAGCGGATGATTGGATTAGTTCAATCAAAGAGGCAGGGGTGCCGACGCAGATGATTGTGATTGAAATCACTGAACGTTTGCTCTTGGAAAACAACCCCGTTATTACACACATCTTGCAGCAGTTCCGCGAGGCAGGCTTGCGGATTGCTCTAGATGATTTTGGCACGGGCTTTTCTTCGTTAACGTACCTAAAACGTTATCCCATTGATATTATTAAAATCGATCAGTCGTTTGTACGTAACTTGGCCTCCGAGTCCGAGGATCTCGCTTTGTGCGAAGCCATGATTGTCATGGCTAAAAAATTGGGCTTAGAGGTGATTGCAGAAGGTGTCGAGGGCCCTGAACAGGAAAAGTTATTGCTCGAGGCCGGCTGTGCATTGGGGCAAGGCTATTTATATAGCCGCCCTGTTACTGTTCAGGATTTAGATCATTGGGCTCTGGAACGCAAACGAAATGCCATCAAAAGTAATACCAATGACCCGATTATGACAGGGCCATTTCCAACCAAAACATATATGGTTTGACCCGTCATACCCTGAATTTCTACATCCAATACACCCACTGTATGTGGCGGCAACACGGCTTGTAGCTCACCAGTGGAGCTAATGGATGCAGTCATACCCGTATTGGTGGCTCGCAACATTGGGCGCGCTGTTTCAATGCTGCGTAAACGCGCTATTTGTAAATGTTGACGCAAGGCCCACGAGTCACCAAACCAACCTAAGTTACTGATATTCACTAAGACGGTAGCGCCTGAGCCCAGTTCAGGATGATCGCGTACGCTTTGAATAATTTCTTCGCCAAATACGTCTTCATAGCAAATATCAGGACCGATGTATTCTGACCCTATGGCAAAATTTGCCTGTCGAGTGCTCCCCCGATTGAAGTCACCAAGAGGAATCGCCATGGCATCGACAAACCATCGAAAACCTAACGGTACAAACTCACCAAAAGGAACCAGGTGATGTTTATCGTAGCGCTGTTGCATTTGCAATTGCTGAATAGCAGCGGGATGAGAATCGGCCGTGATGGTAAAAGCACTATTGGTATAGATGGCTTGTTCGCCTTTTTGCGCATACAACGGCGCGCCTAATAAAAGAGTCGCGTTTTGCTGAGCTGCAATATCAATCCATTGTTGCCAAAACTGAGGCTGCCACTGATGCTGAAACAACGGTACTACCGTTTCAGGTAGCACAATTAAACTGGGTTGGCTGTTTGCACTTTTGGCAGGCAAGGCGGCAAGCTTTTGATACAGCTCGACCCCATCGTTCATGTATTGGCTATCAAATTTTATGCCTTGGTCGACATTTCCCTGAGCTAAGCGTACAAAAAAAGGCTCACCATGGGGTCTGGACCACGTCACGCTATGAAGCACAATTCCTAGCACCGCTAAGGCAAATGCAATGCCTAAAGGAAAATTGTGGCTTTTAGGTGCAACTTTGCTCGTGTTAAGCGCAAATAACGCGAGGGCACACGCTGTATACGCCACAACCCAACTGAGTCCATAGGCACCTGCCACAGAGGCCCAGCCAGCAAACATGCCGTCTACGTGACCGTATGCAATATTTAACCAAGGAAAGCCGGTTAAAAAGGTGCCTCGAATCCATTCAAATAGCGTCCACGCACTGGCCCACACAGCGGCTACAGCTAGTTGTTCTTTCCAACCGATGTCTCGACTACGCCGTATAAAAAAGCGGCTCAATGCCACAGCAAAGACGTAGTACATAGCCATAAACGCAGCAAAAAGAAACACTGCTGCGCCTGCAAGTGGGGCTGCTAACCCACCGTACTTATGCATACTGATAAAAAACCAGTATAAGCCCACACTAAATTGCGTAGTCCCAAATAACCAAGCTCCCCATAATGCCGTACGGGTTCTTGGCGCTTTGAGCATATAAAAAATAAAAGCTGCAAAGCTCAGCAACTGTAAATAGGGCAATAGCGCACTGGGTACAGGCCCCGGAGCAAAGCTTAATGCATGAATGGTGCCCAGCGGAATTAACGGGAGCACGCTAAATGAAGTAGAGCGTTGAAACATCACATCGTGTCAGATTCGTGTTCAGAAAGCGAGGGGTCAGTGGGGAGATGACGTTGCACGTGAAGCCATAACGCACGTTTAGGGTCGGCGCGTAGCACCGTAATATGAATCCCTTGAATGGTTGTGGTGTCGCCACGTTTGGGGATATAGCCCATTTCAGCTGCTAACCAACCCCCAATGGTATCGTAGTCGTCATCAGACAATTGCGTACCAAATGCCTCATTAAAATCAGCGATTTCTGTTAGTGCCATAACACGCCAGCTATTGTCACCGGCCTGGAAAATGGTTTGAGCGGTATCCTCGTCGTATTCATCTTCGATATCACCCACAACTTGTTCAAGCACGTCTTCCATGGTCACTAACCCTGCGGTACCGCCATGTTCATCAATCACAATAGCAATGTGATTGCGGCTACTGCGAAACTCGTGCAATAACACATTGAGTTTTTTCGTTTCGGGGATAAACACAGCAGGTCGGACTAGAGGACGCAAATCAATATTGGGGTTTGCGATGGAAAGCAGTAAGTCTTTAGCTAAGAGGATACCTACGATATTGTCGCGATCGTCTTCATAAACAGGAAAACGAGAGCGTCCTGTTTCGACAATAAGTGGTAAGAGTTCTGAGATAGGTTTTGAAATATCCAGCAAATCGATTTTAGATCGCGGCACCATGATGTCGGCTACCGTTTTACTGGTTAGATCAAGAGCACCTACAATCATGGTGTAGGAGTCGTTGTTGATAACCTGACGTTCTAAGGCCGCCTCAAGGATAGCCTTGATGTCTTCACGGTCGGTCGGTTCAGCGCGACGTTGAAAAAAACGGGTGATAGGAGATAAGCGTTTTTTACTACGCGGCTCGGGTTCGGGATTGGTATTTTCTGACATGCCCTAAAGGACGGAATTGATAATGGTTTAGCATAACTTAAAAGTGCAGCTTTTGTTATGCGAAATTAACCTAAATAAGGGTTAGCTATAGCTAGGTGCTGCAAAATATCGATTTCTAGACCCTCCATTTCTTCGGCCTCATCATCGTCTAGATGATCGTATCCAAGAGCGTGCAGTACCCCATGAATACAAAGGTGAGCGGCATGGTCAAGAAATGTTTTTTTCTGCTCTAGGGCTTCAGCCTCTAGAACAGGAATACAAATAATAATATCACTGCTGACTGTTTCTGTTGCATCAATGCCGTATTCGAATGTCAGCACATTCGTTGCGTAATCTTTATCGCGGTACTGATGATTTAGCGCCTTTGCCTCGTCTGCATCACAAAAGCGAAAGGTGAACTGAGCTTGGGCGTACGGAACAGATAAACCAGCATCAGTATAAACTTTAGTCGCTTCGCTTACGGCTGTTTGCACCCAGAGCGTAATCCGCTCTGAGGTGAGGTCTGGATGAGAAATAGCAAATTGAATGTCGAGTTCTACGGGAATCATACGAGTTATTGTCCGTGCGACTCGTAGGCGTCAACAATTCGGCCTACTAAGGGGTGACGCACTACGTCTTTGCTAGAGAGCTGACATAAAGCAATGCCTTTTACCCCTTTTAAAATAGAAACCGCGTGCATCAACCCACTGGATTGCCCTTTAGGTAAATCAATTTGGGAAGGGTCGCCAGTGATGACGGCTTTACTGCCAAAGCCAGTACGCGTAAGAAACATTTTCATTTGCGAGGGGGTGGTGTTTTGCGCTTCATCTAAAATAATAAATGAGTGATTGAGCGTACGCCCACGCATATAAGCCAAAGGCGCTATTTCAATGACTTGTTTTTCAAATAAACGCTGTACTTTCTCGAACCCCATCAGGTCGTAGAGTGCATCATAAAGTGGCCGTAAATACGGATCGACTTTCTGATTGAGATCCCCAGGTAAAAAGCCTAAACGTTCACCGGCTTCGACGGCAGGCCGAGTTAGCACAATGCGTTCAACGGCCTCGCGCTCAAGGGCATCAATCGCGCATGCCACCGCTAAAAAGGTTTTACCTGTGCCTGCGGGCCCGATGCCAAAGGTAATGTCGTGATTAAGAATTTGACCTAAGTAATCACGTTGACGGGGCGTGCGGGGTCTTAGATCACGTCGACGCGTGCGAAGATTAAGCTCGCCTTCATTTAATACCGGTGCAACGGGAATGTACTCCTCGCTAAAGTCGCGAATGGGGTCGGCATCCATTGGCTTTTCTTTGGCACGAAGTTCGACTAACCCTAACTGGATATCATCCAGGCTAAGAGACTTATGAACAGCGCGATCATGAAACCAACGGATGGCGTCTGCAGCCAATTCGGCCTTAGCCCCCTCTAAAATCACGTGTTCGCCGCGACGACGTAGTTGTACGTCATAAGCGACGGCAATTTGACGCAGGTTTTCATCAAGAGGGCCACAAAAATTGGCCAAGTGGGTGTTATCCCCTTCGAGGTGTACGGTTTGCTTCGGGTTGGACATTAGGCTCCACTCACAGTGTCGGTGGTAATAATTTCACCGCGTAGCGTGTTGGTTAAGGCTTCAGTGATGCGTACTTTGACCAGTTGGCCGATGAGTCGTGACTGACCTGGAAAGTTGACGATACGATTGTTTTCGGTACGGCCCATAATTTCGTTGTCGTCCCGTCTAGATAAGCGTTCAACCAATACGACTTGTTCAGTGCCCACCATGCTTTGAGCAATGGCATTGGCTTGTTCGTTAATCAAAGCTTGGAGGCGATGGAGGCGATTGAATTTTTCCTCTTTGGTGACATCGTCCGCTAGATCTGCTGCTGGTGTGCCAGGGCGACGTGAGTACACAAACGAGAACGACGTATCAAACCCGACATCTTGAATAAGTTGCATGGTTTTTTCAAAATCGGCCTCGGTTTCGCCTGGGAAACCCACAATAAAATCCGAAGAAAGCGTTAAGCCGGGGCGTGCAGCACGCAAGCGCCGTGCGATAGATTTGAATTCTAATGAGGTGTAGCCGCGTTTCATGGCGCTTAGGACACGGTCGCTACCTGCTTGCACGGGTAAGTGCAAGAAAGGGACCAACTTAGGGAGTTTGCCGTGGGCCTCAATGAGACGCGACGTCATTTCTTTTGGGTGCGAGGTGGTGTAACGAATACGTTCAATACCTGGAATCTCGTGTACGTATTCAAGCAACATCGCAAAGTCAGCAATTTCGTCGCTATCAGGCATAGCGCCACGATAAGCATTGACGTTTTGACCTAACAGTGTGATTTCTTTTACGCCTTGGTCGGCGAGATCAGCGACTTCGATCAGTACGTCTTCAAATGGACGTGAGATTTCAGCACCACGAGTATAAGGCACCACACAAAAGCTACAGTATTTACTGCAGCCTTCCATAATGGAAACAAAAGCGGTGGGGCCATCAATACGGGCAGGGGGTAGATTGTCGAATTTCTCGATTTCTGGAAAGCTAATATCGACTTGGGCTCGCCCTTTTTTCTTGCGCTCTACGATTAGCTCAGGTAGACGGTGTAAGGTCTGAGGGCCAAACACGACATCCACATACGGAGCACGCTCGATAATGGTTTTACCTTCTTGGCTGGCAACGCACCCGCCCACGCCAATGATGAGTTCTGGGTTTTGTTGTTTTAGATGACGCACCCGCCCTAAGTCAGAAAAGACTTTCTCTTGTGCCTTTTCTCGTACTGAACAGGTGTTGAAAAGAATAATATCAGCATCGTCCGGAGTGGTAGTCATTTCTACTGGGCCGTACTTATTCAGTACATCCGCCATTTTCTCGGAGTCGTACTCGTTCATTTGACAGCCAAAGGTACGAATAAAAAGTTTGCGTGGCGCCTTTGGGCTAGCTGGCGTAGCGGTATCAGAAGTGAGGGTATCTTTTTGCATAGTAGTAAGCCGTAGCGGGTGTAGACCCCGTGGGCAAAGTGAAAGTTAAACCAAGCATTATAACGGTGCCTGCTTATGAAAAGCAGTTAATTCACATGGATGCGGTATAAAAAGCACAAAAGGCTGCTTGATATCAAGCAGCCTTTTGTTTATCGCCAGCCGTAATGCGGGACAGGCAAAGTTAAATTAGCCTTAATCAAGCGCTTCAGCGGTGGGCTCTTCATCTTTATTCACTTGCTTAGGAATTAAGTCTTCGCGTTTTAAGCCTAGACCAAGAGAAATACCCGACGCCACAAACACAGACGAGTAAATCCCAAACCAAATCCCAATGGTTAATGCTAAGGAGAAATAATGCAGCGTAGGGCCACCAAAGAAGAACATGGATAACACCATTAACTGTGTTGAGCCATGCGTAATGATCGTACGAGAAATGTTTTGTGTAATAGACAAGTTAATAATTTCTGGTACGGGCATGCGACGCTGTTTGCGGAAGTTTTCGCGAATACGATCCATAACCACGACGGATTCGTTGACGGAATACCCCAGCACAGCCAACACACCTGCTAAGACCGGCAAGGAAAACTCCCACTGGAACAAAGCAAAAAATCCCAAAATAATGACCACGTCGTGCAGGTTGGCAATTGCACACGCAATGGCAAGTTTCCACTCAAAGCGGAACGCCAAATACACCATAATGCCAACCACGACAAAGAGCAGAGCCAACAAACCATTGTGTACGAGCTCTTGGCCGACCTGAGGGCCTACAAACTCGACACGACGTAGCTCTACGTCACTGTGTTGGGCTTGTAAAGCCGCCAGCACCGACTCGCTTTGTGCCGAAGTGTCATTGGTATCTGTAGCAGGCAAACGAATGAGCACATCCTGAGACGTACCAAAGCTTTGCACTTGAAAATCGCTATAGCCAATGTCAGACAGAGCGTTACGAATTTCCTCGACCTGGGCGGTTTGCTCGTAGTGCACCTCCATGACCGTACCACCGGTGAACTCAATGGAGAGATTAAACCCGCGCACCACGATAAAAAACACGGCAGCAATAAAGGCAGCAAAACTAATTAAGTTCAACACCTTCACATGCCGCATGAAGGGGATAATACGTGAAATACGAAACAGTTCCATAATTAGTCTGCCTTGTTTGAATCAGTGGGTTTCCAAACTTGCCCGATAGCAATGGTTTTCAGACGACGACGCCCGCCGTACCAAAGGTTAACCAAGGCACGTACTCCGACGACGGAAGAGAACATAGACGTCAAAATACCGATAGTATGAACAACGGCAAAACCTCGTACCGGACCGGAACCAAAAGAGAGCAACACCACACCCACAATTAAGCTAGTCAGGTTTGAGTCAAAAATGGTGGCCCAAGCGCGATCAAACCCAGCATGAATGGCTTGTTGGGGGCTGAGACCATTGCGAAGCTCTTCACGAATCCGCTCGTTAATCAGTACGTTAGCGTCAATCGCCATACCCAAGGTTAATGCCAGCGCGGCAATACCAGGCAAGGTCATCGTGGCTTGCAGCATAGACAGTACGGCTAACAGCAAGAGAATATTAAAGGTTAGACCAAGCGTAGAGAAAATACCGAAGAGGTGGTAGTACACAATAATGAAAATCGCTAAGGCAATAAACCCATATAAAGTCGAGTTAAAGCCTTGTTTGATATTTTCTGCACCGAGGCTTGGGCCAATGGTGCGCTCTTCAATAATGCTCATTGGGGCAGCTAGCGAACCAGCGCGCAACAGCAAAGCCACATCGGCAGCCTCTTGTACACCCATACTGCCTGAGATTTGTACTTGTCCGCCAGGAATTTCAGAGCGAATAACCGGTGCCGTCACGACTTCGCCTTGGCCTTTCTCAAAGAGAACAATGGCCATACGTTTATTGATGTTGTTGCGCGTGACGTCGCGGAAAATACGCGCCCCTTTGCTATCCAAAGTCAAATTAACGGTAGGTTGTTGCGTTTGAGAGTCGCGTCCAGGCTGAGCGTCTTGAAGGTTTTCACCCGTTAAGATGACTTGACGGCGTAACAGTAGCTCTTGACCATCACGGTCTTTATAGCGTTCTAGACCGAAAGGAACAGTACCCGCGGCTAGGGCAGCTAGCGCTGTGGGTGAATCATCGACCATGCGGATCTCTAGCGTAGCGGTACGGCCCAAAATCTCTTTGGCTTTTGCTACGTCTTGGACACCCGGTAATTGCACCACAATGCGGTCTGCACCTTGCTGCTGAATAATAGGTTCAGCGACGCCAAGTTCGTTAATACGATTGTGCAGCGTGGTGATGTTTTGACGTAAGGCATTGGCTTGCGTTTGCTGAATAGAAAGATCAGACAGCACCGCTTGAAGCTCAGTGTCCGAGCCGCTAGGGTTGAACTGCAAGTCAGCTAGTTGGCGACGCAAATGGGTCTGAGCGGCATCACGGTCTGCCGCCGAAGCAAAGCCCATCACAATGGATTGACCCTGACGTTCGATGCTTTGGGCGCGGATATCAGCCTCGCGTAACGCTGTACGTACTTCAGAGGCGAGGGAGTCGTAACGGCTAGTTAAGGCCCCTTGCATGTCCACTTCAAGTAAGAAGTGCACGCCACCGCGTAAGTCCAACCCTAAGTGCATCGGCTTGGCGCCAATAGCGGTGAGCCAGTGCGGCGTCGATGACATCAGATTCAGAGCGACTGTGTAATCAGGATCATCGGGATTGCGAATAAGCTCTTTTTCCAATAAATCTTTGGCTTTGAGCTGAGTGTCGGTTGAGTTGAAACGAATACGTACCGTGCCGGCAGGCCCATTTTGCTCGAAATAGGCCCCATCCATATCAATTTGATGGCGACGTAAAATATCCTCCACTTGATTAAGGGTGGATAAATCGACTTTTACAATGGATTTAGCGCTGGCAACTTGTACGGCAGGGGATTCACCGAAAAGATTAGGGATGGTGTAGAGCACGCCGATGACGAGCGCCACCAATACGGTGAGGTATTTCCAAAGGGGGTAACGGTTCATAGTTTTAGCGGCAACGGCACATAGCCCCTAGTGGCAAAGGTATCACTAGGGACCTGAACGTACCAATTACAGTGATTTGAGGGTGCCCTTAGGCAATACAGAGCTAACGGCTTGGCGTTGCACAATGATTTCAACAGGCTTGTCCGCAATATCGGCCACGGTGATAGTAACGAAGTTGTCGTTAAGCTTGGTTACTGTACCGGCAATGCCACCACCTGTAATGACTTCGTCACCTTTGCTTAGATTAGCTACCAAGTTGCGATGTTCTTTTTGACGTTTCATCTGAGGACGAATCATCAAAAAGTACAAAATCACGAACATTAAGATAATTGGCAACATGCTAGCTAAGGCGCTGGGGGCATCAGCCGCTTGTGCTGGAATCAAGGTAAGGACTTGAGTTAAGGACATGAGTTTGCTCCACTAAAGGGAAAAAGTTGTTCAGGAAATTGTAATAAATGGGCTATTGTAATGCTTATTCAATACCACGGGCACGATCTGAGGCAAATTGCTTACGCCAGGCCTCAAAGCGGCCAGCCTCAATGGCATCGCGCATTTCTTGCATGATTTGTAAATAAAAATGCAGATTATGCAAGGTGTTTAAACGAGCCCCAGTAATTTCATTTGCACGTTGTAAATGATGCAAGTAAGAACGACTGAAATGCTGACAGGTATGACAACTACAGCTCGGGTCTAATGGTTTGGTGTCATCTTTATACCGCGCATTGCGGATTTTGACATCTCCAAAGCGTGTAAACAACCAGCCGTTACGTGCATTGCGTGTAGGCATCACACAGTCAAACATGTCAATGCCATTGGCTACGCCATCGACAAGATCTTCGGGGGTGCCAACACCCATCAAATAGCGGGGTGCCTGCTCGGGTAAAGCGGGCGTGGTGTGCTCGAGGATGCGCAGCATGTCCTCTTTAGGTTCTCCGACAGATAACCCGCCAATCGCGTAGCCCTCAAAGCCAATATCTGTCAGTCCGGCTAACGATTCATCGCGTAAATCTTCGTACATGCCGCCTTGTACAATACCGAAAAGTGCGTTGGGGTTTTCGGTGTCTTTGAAAGCCTGTCTAGAGCGTTTGGCCCAACGTAACGACATGCGCATGGACTGTGCGGCTTCATCATGCGTAGCAGGGCGCCCGTCGATTAAATAGGGGGTGCACTCATCAAACACCATCGCAATATCGGAGTTTAAACTGCGTTGAATGCGCATGGATTCTTCGGGTGTTAAAAACAGTTTGTCGCCGTTAATAGGAGAGGCAAAAGTCACCCCTTCTTCGGTGATTTTACGCATTCCTTTCAGGCTAAATACTTGAAAACCGCCCGAGTCGGTCAAGATGGGCTTGTCCCAACCCATAAATGAATGCAGGCCGCCATGGTTTTCCATGGTGTGTGTGCCAGGGCGCAGCCACAAATGAAACGTATTGCCTAATACGATTTGAGCCCCAATGTCTTTGAGCTCGTGCGGCAGCATCGACTTCACGCTGCCATAGGTGCCTACGGGCATAAAAATAGGGGTCTGCACCTCACCGTGATTTAGGGTGATTGTGCCACGACGGGCTTTGCCATCGGTTTTAACTAATTGAAAATTAAGTCCACTCATGAATTAAATTTTTCTATAAACATGGCATCGCCATAACTAAAAAAGCGATAGTGCATTTGTACGGCATGATGGTATGCGGCACGGATCGGCTCAATGCCTGCCAGAGCAGACACTAACATTAATAAGGTGGATTGGGGAAGATGAAAGTTAGTGATTAACGCATCAATGCACTGAAATTGATAGCCAGGAGTAATAAAAATACGGGTATCGCCTTGGATGTCCCCATTGCTGAGCAGAATGCCCTGAGTTTTCTCGGGTTGGGCAGCAGACTCTAGGGCTCTGACACTAGTTGTACCCACCGCAATGACCCTGTTGCCGGCCGCGCGCGTTTGCGCTATGGCTGCAAGCGTGGCGGCAGGGACGGTATAGCGCTCAGCATGCATTTGGTGATCAGTAATCTGTTCAACGCGTACAGGCTGAAACGTACCAGCGCCTACATGCAAAGTCACAAACGCAATTTGCACCCCTTGGTCTTGAAGGTGTTGGAGTAAAGGTTGGTCAAAGTGCAAGCCAGCAGTAGGTGCTGCAACGGCGCCTGGATGCTGAGCATACACCGTTTGATAGCGGTCTTCATCTGTTTGTTCGGCATTGTGGGTGATATAGGGCGGCAATGGTAACGCACCAAAGCGCTCTAAGGCGTCTAAGGCCGGTTGATCAAATTCGACTTCGAACAAGGCGTCATCCCGACCTGTTACGGTTAACACCAAATCGCCCTCAGAAAAAATCAGGCGTGTACCCGGCTTGGGCGCTTTGCTTGCACGAATATGAGCCAGCGCAGCGTGCTCGTTAACAATACGCTCGATTAACACTTCGACCTTGCCGCCTGATTCTTTCTGGCCATGTAAGCGTGCTTTAATCACTTGAGTGTTGTTAAACACAAGTAAGTCACCGGCGCGAAGAAAATGCGGTAGCTCGGTAAAAGAGTGGTCGTGACACTGCCCTTGGGCATCTAAGTGCATCAAGCGGCTACCCGTACGTGTTTGAGCTGGATGCTGAGCGATGAGTTCGTCAGGTAAGTGATAATCAAAAAGAGAAAGCGGAAGCGAGGCGGAATCAGACATAGATAATAAATAATAGCTGTAGAGAAGCGCAGAGTCGTATTTTAAGCAACTCTGCCCATTTGCACACTAGGTTTTATGGTTAAAGCCGTGTCACAAGCTGAGTATTGCTGTGTAGAATGGGATTTTGTATAACGCAATGTCGTGGTTATTAACTGTATTTAGTGGGGAATCTAGTATGCGCTTTGTCGCTTTAGCGATCCGACACCGGGCTATGACGCTTGTCGGTTTGAGTGTAATAAGTGTTCAGCTTTGGGCTCAACAGTTACCGGCCGAATTACAACAGGTGTGGAAAAATACGCGCTTGCCTGATGCGGCTTTATCGTTAGTGGTAAAAGAAGTAGATGGTCCTATGCTGGTGCAGCACAACTCGACTGTGCCCCGTAATCCGGCCTCAGTAATGAAAATGGTTACCACTTGGGCGGGCTTATCTGCCTTAGGTCCCGAGCACACCTGGCGTACTACTGTTTATACTCAACCGAATGCGCGTATTGATGAACAAGGCACCTTACATGGTCCGCTTTATATCAAAGCATCAGGGAACCCAATGTTCTCTGTGCCCGATCTTTGGGACTTATTACGCGATGTACGGATGCGCGGCATTAAAAACCTAAGCCAAGTCATCATTGATCGTCAAGTTTTCGGTCAGGTGACCACAGACACCTATGCCTTTGATGGGGCCGGGGATCGTCCCTACAACGCCAGCCCTGACGCAATGATGGTAGGTTTTGGTGCCTCACGTTTGGTTTTTCAACCGGATTCAAAAAACAAAAAGTGGGTTGGGTTTATCGACCCCCCCATCCCTGGAGTACGCCTGGAAAATCAAGTGCAGTGGAGCGACCAGCGTTGCCCTGGCTCGCCCGTAGTGGGAACGCGAATTCAATCCGCGCCCAATGGCGTAACCGTACAAGCCTCAGGCACAGCAGCCGGCTCGTGTGGCGAGTTCAGTGTGTATCGCCTTACTATGGGTCAGCAGGCTTTCTTTGACGGTGTCTTTAAAATGATTTGGAAAGAGCTCGGGGGCACCTTAGCGCACGATATCAGTGCCGGGGCCGTTCCTCGTCAAGCCCAAGCCTTAGTTTGGCAAGATTCCCGTAGTTTAGCCGATCAAATACGCGTAATTAACAAGCAAAGCAATAACGTTATGGCTACTTTGCTGTTGCTAAGCGTAGGCAACCAGATTAATGGCAATGGCGCTACGGTGGGCTCAGCAGAAAATGCAGTGATTCAAATTCTACGTGCACAGGGCATTAACACTGCCGGTTGGCGCGTTTCAAATGGCTCTGGCTTAGCGCGCGAAGCCCGTGTCACAGCCAATGGCATGGCTCAAATGCTTGATGTGATCTGGCAGTCAAACTATATGCCAGAGTTTATTTCCTCTTTGGCTATTTCTGGGGTAGATGGCACGGTGCGTCGTCGTTTACGCGATGATGAGGTTCAGGGTCGGGCCCATTTGAAAACTGGTACCTTGCGCGATGCTCGGGCTTTGGCTGGGTATGTACTGGGCAGCAGCGGCAAGCGTTATATTATGGTTAGCATGGTAAATGGCGAGGGAACAGCTGCAGTACGCCCTTTTGACGATGCCTTAGTAAAGTGGTTGGCCGAGCAGTAAATTCAGCGCAAATAGCTTAAAATCACTTAGTACTCGCTCATTCCTATGAGCCCCAAAGATCTTTTTAAAGAATACGACATGGCAATACATGAAATCCAACACCCCCTGATTCGTCATAAACTTGGGCTGATGCGTCGGGCCGACCTAAGTACAAAAAACTTTAGGGAAATGTCACAAGAAATTGCGGCACTCTTAACCTACGAAGCCACTAAAGATCTGCCTTTGGAAAGTACTGCAATTAACGGTTGGTGTGGCGAGATAAACGTAGAAAAAATCGCAGGTAAAAAAATAACAGTGGTGCCTATTTTACGGGCTGGTATAGGCATGCTGGACGGGGTATTAAGCCTCGTTCCTGGCGCCAAGGTTTCGGTCATTGGTATTGCCCGCAACGAGGAAACCCTAGAGGCTCAAACCTACCTAGAGCGCTTAGTTGGCGAGCTAGATCAACGCTTTGCATTAATTATTGACCCCATGTTGGCCACAGGTGGGTCGTTAGTAGCTACTATTGATTTACTGAAAAAGGCGGGTTGTAAAACCATTCGCGCTTTAGTCTTAGTGGCTGCTCCCGAGGGCATCAAAGCAGTTCAAGACGCGCATCCAGACGTAGAGATCTATACCGCATCCATCGATAGCCACTTAGATGAGCACGGTTATATTATTCCTGGTTTGGGCGATGCAGGCGATCGTATTTTTGGCACACGTCAAAAAGTTGAGTCATAAAGTTTTTGCGATAAATTCTTACAAACTGGGGGTTTGGTTTGCAGCGGCATCGATTGAAATCAAGTAGCATGAAATTAAATTTACACGCTTTGCAGAGAATCTAAACTAGAGCTTTGCATCAAGTGGTAAAGTATAGGTATACCAATCCTGTTTTCTCTTAACCCTAGGAGTTCGTTATGGTAACTAAGAATGATGCACGTAAAGCAGAAAATGAGCTAATTGACAATGTGAAAAGCAGCTTAGACGACGCAGAGCGTTTGTTGCGAGACGCAGCAGAGGCCACCGGTGATAAGGCCAACGAAATGCGCGAAGCAGCATTAAACTCTTTACGTACTACTCGTGAGGCCTTACACGATACCCAAGAGATCATGGTGGAACGTGGACGCGAGGCCGTCAAAGCAACTGATCATTATGTTCACGACAACCCTTGGCAAGCGATTGGTATTGCCGGCTTAGTCGGCTTGTTATTTGGGATGCTAGTTAGCCGCAAATAAACCCACTTCAAGCCCTTTACTTTGTGTAAAGGGCTTTTTTACCAATAAAAGGGCAGAGCATGTCATTAAGACACCGTGTTGGTGCTCTAGGTAGTACCGCACTTTCTATCTTACGCACTCGGCTCGAGATTTTTGCTCTTGAGGCCGGTGAACAAAAAGCCAGTTTAATCCAGTTATTAGCCTTATTTGCGGGGGCATTGCTATTTTCTACCCTTGCTATTTTGGTTTTTAGTTTGTGGATTGCTTTGTTATTTTGGCCTACGGAATATAGATATTGGGCAATAGGCATATTAATGGCCGTGTATGCGGTGTTAGCCATTGTTTTTAGTCTTAGGATCGTGCGGCGTTTAACCCGAGAGCCTATGCCCTTTGCTGTGACTCTTGATGAGCTAGGGCGCGATATTCAGTTATTGGATCGGTTACGTACCGACGATGAGGACGCATAATGGCTAAATCCAATCCTTATTTAGAGCGTAAAGTTCGTATCGAGGTGTTACGAGCGCGAGCAGCAGTAGAGCGTGGTCAACTGTGCAAAGTGGCCTCCGAGCTAAGCCATAGCCTTGAACCCAGCACGTTATTCAATGTAGTCCGTAGCCAACTTACCCACGGTTTAAGTTCAGGCTTAGGTGCAGGGATGGGGTCGTGGGTTGATCTTATTTTCTCGTCAGGACGACGCTACCCTCTTTTATTTTCTGGTGCTTCTGCGTTATTAAGCAGCGTCCTTGGTAAAAAGAAATGGCGTCTTGGCGCAATGGCGTTAACGGCTTGGCGCCTATTTGGGGCCTATCAGCATTTACACGCAAAAAAGCAAGAGCGCTATATACAGCCTAGAAGCCGGTCGAAATCGACGGTTATCGGGCCATTTTAATGGCCTCATCATAATGAAAGCAGCCCTCACTACGAGGGCTGTTTTTCTATAGGCCTAGATCGCTCCAAAGGCTGTCGACTTTTTTAACTACCTCTGGGTCCATGTTGATGACGCGACCCCACTCGCGCTGAGTTTCGCCGGGCCACTTGTTCGTTGCATCCATCCCCATCTTGCCGCCTAACCCCGACACTGGCGAGGCAAAATCTAAATAATCAATGGGTGTGTTTTCCACTAGCACCGTGTCGCGTACAGGATCCATACGAGTCGTCATGGCCCACACGACCTCTTTCCAGTCGCGCGTGTCGATGTCTTCATCTACCACAACAATAAATTTTGTGTACATAAACTGGCGCAAAATACTCCAGACCCCAAACATAACGCGCTTAGCATGCCCGGCGTATTGCTTGCGAATGGAGACGACGGCGAGCCGATAACTGCAGCCTTCGGGAGGTAGGTAAAAATCGACAATTTCAGGTAATTGACGTTTTAATAAAGGCACAAAGACCTCGTTTAAGGCTACCCCTAATACTGCAGGCTCATCAGGCGGTTTGCCAGTATAAGTACTGTGATAGATAGGGTTGCGGCGCATAGTAATGCGCTCTACGGTAAATACAGGGAACCAGTCTTGTTCATTGTAATAGCCCGTATGGTCACCGTAAGGACCCTCTAAGGCCATTTCGTAATCGGAGGCGGGTAGAGGATTAACGCCCTCGGGTACCTCGGGGCGAACCGCATCGGGGTGGCTACTAGGCAGAATATGGCCCTCGAGCACAATTTCCGCATAAGCCGGTACGGAGAGATCACTGCCAATAGCCTTAGCTAACTCGGTACGAGAGCCACGCAATAATCCCGCAAATTGGTATTCGGAAAGACTGTCAGGGACAGGTGTGACGGCACCTAAGATTGTAGCGGGATCGCAACCTAATGCGACGGCAATAGGAAAGGGCTCGCCAGGATTAGCCAAAGCGTGGTCTCTAAAGTCGAGGGCGCCCCCTCGGTGTGAGAGCCAGCGCATAATGAGCTTATTGCGGCCGATTTGCTGTTGACGATAAATGCCTAAGTTTTGGCGCCGGGCATTTGGCCCCTTGGTAATGACTAACCCCCAGGTTAATAGGGGGGCGGCATCACCGGGCCAGCAGTATTGCAGGGGGATATCATCAAGATTCACGTCGGCGCCTTCGAGCACAATGTCTTGGCACGGCGGGCTTTTGACTTGTTTAGGCGCCATATCCCACAAAGCAGACTTCAGCATAGAAATCTTTGAGAAAGCGTCTTTTAGACCGCGAGGTGGCTCGGGTTCACGTAAATTAGCTAAAAGCTCGCCTACATCGCGCAAGGCGCTGATGTCATCCGCACCCATTCCCCACGCTACACGTTTTGGTGTGCCAAACAGGTTGGCTAGCACAGGGATTTTGGCAGGTTGATTTAAGTGGATGGGCTGCTCAAACAAGAGTGCAGGGCCCTCGGCTCGTAATACCCGATCTCCGATTTCTGTCATTTCTAAATGAGTGGAAATAGGTTGGGTGATACGTTTAAGTTCACCCGCTTTTTCGAGCTGTTGGATAAAGTCACGTAAGTCGCGGTATTTCACAGGGATTGAATGCTCCAGTTTCACACAGGGGGCGTTAGGGGTATGATCAGTTTAATTCATTATAGAGGAATAAGGGCTATGTCTAGTGTAGGCCACCCGTGGATCAACCGTAGCCTGCAATTTGTGCATTCACGGCTCGGTGAATTTGTTCACTTATGTGCCATTTATTTAGGAATAGCAGTACTGGTAACTATTGCTGCAGGCGCAGCGGTTCCCACTATCCGTGATCAAGCCAAGCATATCTACGAAGTCGTCGTCGAGGCGTTGCGTCCCGAGGTCATGAGCCGAGGTGAATACGTGACCCTAGGTTGGCTATTGCACAATAATGAAACGGAAGGGGTGGTAATTAATAAAGACGGAGACACTCAGGTCACTCGGCCTTCGCCTTCGGCTTACACCAGTTTTGCTCAGGTCTTACAGCAGTCGGCAGGAGGGATCAGTATTAACGGGGTCAGTCGTACCCAATTGCATGCATTACGTAGTTATATTTCACGTAAATACAAATTATCTAACGTGATTACGGGTGCGTTAATTCAATTAGCTTATGAAAATGGTCGGGATAAAGATTTGGACCCATTGCTAATTTTGGCTGTAATTGCGATTGAATCAACCTATAACCCTTTTGTAGAAAGCCATGCAGGTGCACAAGGCTTAATGCAGGTAATGACACGTGTGCACCAAGACAAGCTTGAAGGCTACACCGAAGGCAACTTGGCTGTGTTTAGCCCTGTGGCTAATATTCGCGCTGGCACACAGATTTTGTATGATTGCAAACGTCGTCGCGGGTCGGTTACCGGCGCCTTAGCCTGCTATGTAGGAGCCACCGGCCCCAGCGATGGGGGGTATGGGGCAAAAGTACTGGCCGAACGCCGCCGCATTGCATTGGCGTCCGGAATAGCTGTTAAAGACTAAGCCAAAAATTTACGCATCCGCTCAATGGCCTCTTCGAGGCGTTCCATGGTGGTGGAATACGAAAAGCGCAGCATTTTTTGTGCATAGGTAGGCCCAAAGTCCATGCCGGGTACGGCGGCGACATGCGCTTGGTGTAAAAGCTGTTCTGAAAACTGATGGCTATTAGGGCTATGGGCAGACACATCCGCATAAATATAAAAAGCACCATCAGGGGTGACTGGCACGGCTAAGCCTAACGAGGCAAAGGCCGGTAACAAGAAGTCACGACGGGCTTTAAAGGCCAAACGACGCTGCTCGTAAATAGCTAAGGCGTCGGGTTCAAAACAAGCTAAGGCGGCATGTTGCGCTAGCGAGGGCGCACAAATTGATAGACTGGCAGCTAGTTTTTCCATAGCAGGAATAATTGCGCTAGGGGCAATCAACCAGCCCAAGCGCCACCCCGTCATGTGAAAGTATTTGGAAAAACTATTAATAACGATTAAGTTTTTGTCTATACAAAGGGCGCTCTCGGGTTTGTCCTCGTAGTAAAGCCCTAGGTAAATTTCGTCCATAATCACAAAACCGCCACGGGCTTTAACGGCGTGGATGAGGGCTTCGAGATCGGCTTTAGCGATAGTCGCGCCAGTTGGATTGCTAGGCGACGCAATCAACACACCACGCGTTTTATCGGTCCAGTGTGTGGCGATATCGGTGGCTGTAAGGTGAAAACGGTTTTCAGCAGTGGTGGGAATCAGGCGTGAAACGCCTCCGGCAGCTAAGATGAAATTTTGATTGGCGGGGTATGACGGGTCGGGCATAAGGATCTCATCGCCCGGATTGATCAGAGCAAGCGTTGCCAAACTAAGTGCCCCCGATGCCCCCGCTGTAACCATAATTTGATCTGGATTCACCTGGGCATTGAAGTGTGTGCGGTAGTAGTCACAAATAGCTTGTTTGAGTTCAGGAGTGCCTGATGGCGCCGTGTATTGTGCCTTGCCCGCGGATGCCGCTCGGTTCAGTGCTTCTACTACGGATGGGGGCGCAGTAAAATCAGGTTCACCAATACCAAGGCTAATAATATCGTTGCCTTGAGCAGCTAAAGTGTTTGCTTCTTTAAAGAGTTCTACAGCATGGAATGGCAAAGCCAGCTCCGTGCGATGGGCTAGGCGGGGCATACTAAACAGGTCTCATTATTTAATTGTGAATGAAATATATCCGTGGAGGATACATGCAGAATCCATCTAGGCGCGCTTTTTTAGGTGGTAAAGCGCCCGAGTTACAACCTTGGGATCAGTTTTTGTTGGCGCTAGGACGTAAAACGCAGGGTAGCATTCGGACGTTGGGGCCGAACTCGCAGCAAGCTTTGTGCACCGCACAGCAAAGCACAGATATTCATCATGCTCGTCAATTATGCCAGACATTTGGGGTAAAGCTGTATGTGGGCCAAGACCTAATCCCTCATGAAGCCGATTTAGCCCCCTCACTCTGCTTGGATTTGTCGTATTTAAACCAATTAATGCCAGTGAATAACAAGGGGAATCAATGGTTTATGCAGGCAGGCGTCACCATGGCTCAACTACGAGAAATTGGCTTTACCATCCCCGCAGATATCCCTGACGCCCTGTGGGTGGCGCAATGGTTAGGAAGCCCCCATTATCAGTCCTACGCACTGCAGCATTTGGCTCACAGCGGGCTGGTACATGCTTCATTACTGATGGCCGATGGGTCCGTAGGTAGCTTAGGTCCTTTCGGGGTTGAAAATACCAAACCGTTAAACACCGCGACATTACGCGCGGTGATACCGCAGTTATTTCAACTCGCTCATTCAGAGTGGGCTCAGCCGCTTTCTGTATCCGAGTGGCCAGCCACTTATCGTCTTGATATATTCAATACATCAAACCCTTCACTCAATCTTGCCCATCTCCTCTTAGGTGCAGGACAAGACCTAGGTCTGTTAGAGTGGGTCGTTATGGATCTCACTGTTTGGCAAGCCGCACCACGGCGCTCCTCTGTCCCTCTCATTGAGCCTAAGACCTTAATTTATGCTCAAGAGCTTGATGCGGCAGTGAAAAAGGTGTTTGATCCCACTGAGCTTTTTATAACGCTGCGTTACTCATAACTTTTTCTTTTATATGCTGTGCTGCAGCATGGACATGTGTGGTTCAGCGAGTAGAATAGCTATTCCATTTTCTAAACAATCAGCATTACTCTTGTAGGATAGTTGTCGTCATGGATGAAAATCTGCGTAAAGCCGCGCTGGAATATCACGAACAGGGGCGCCCCGGTAAATTATCGGTTACGCCCACCAAGCAATTAGCTAACCAACGCGATTTGGCGCTCGCCTACTCGCCCGGTGTGGCCGCTGCTTGCGAGGAAATTGTGGCTGACCCACAAAATGCGTACCGTTACACAGGCCGAGGCAATTTAGTCGGGGTCATCACAAACGGTACCGCTGTGTTGGGCTTGGGTAACATTGGTGCTTTAGCCTCCAAACCTGTAATGGAAGGCAAAGCCGTATTATTTAAAAACTTTGCTGGTATTGATGTGTTTGATATTGAGATCAATGAAACCGATCCAGATAAACTCGTCGATATTATTGCGGGCCTAGAGCCAACCTTTGGTGGCATTAACCTCGAAGACATCAAGGCGCCCGAATGTTTCGAGGTTGAGCGCAAGCTGCGTGAACGCATGAATATCCCAGTCTTTCACGACGACCAACATGGCACCGCTATTTGTGTGGCTTCTGCATTCCTAAACGGCTTATCAGTGGTTGAAAAAGACCTAAAGACAGTCAAGGTGGTGGTATCAGGCGCGGGTGCTGCGGCGTTAGCATGTCTAGATCTGATGGTAGATCTCGGTTTACCTCTTGAAAATATTTGGTTAACGGACATCGAAGGGGTGGTTTTCCAAGGCCGCACCGTATTGATGGACGAAAAAAAAGCCCAATACGCTCAAGCCACAGAGGCGCGTGTATTAGCCGATGTGATTGCCGATGCCGATGTGTTTTTAGGCTTATCAGCAGGTGGGGTCTTAAAGGCGGAAATGGTGGCACAAATGGCACCACGTCCTTTGATTTTGGCTTTAGCCAACCCTACTCCTGAAATTCTGCCTGAAATTGCTCATGCTGTGCGCGATGACGTGGTCATGGCGACAGGGCGTTCCGATTACCCCAACCAGGTTAACAATGTTCTTTGTTTTCCTTATATTTTCCGCGGTGCTCTAGATATCGGGGCCACTACCATTACACGTGGTATGGAAAAAGCCGCCGTGCATGCAATTTGCCAGTTAGCACGCGAGGAACAAGACGAGTTAGTAGCCGCGGCGTATGGGCTCGAAGACGTAGAGTTTGGGCGCAACTACTTTATCCCTAAACCGTTTGATTCCCGTCTTATTTCCCGCATTGCACCCGCTGTGGCTCAAGCTGGTATGCTCGAAGGGGTAGCAACACGTCCTATTAAGGATTTTGGC
Organism: Paenalcaligenes hominis; assembly: GCF_011927625.1. Lineage (GTDB taxonomy): Bacteria > Pseudomonadota > Gammaproteobacteria > Burkholderiales > Burkholderiaceae_B > Paenalcaligenes > Paenalcaligenes hominis. Next base: position 201,607 of record NZ_JAATIZ010000002.1, on the reverse strand, counting down.
AGCTACACCTACCAGTTGCAGCAATTTATGCACCGTTCTGGTGCGTTTATGAAGCCAATTTACGGTATTGCTAAGGGCTTAGTTAAAGACGGCGCAAAGTCACGCATTGTATTTGCCGAAGGGGAAGACGAGCGCGTATTACGTGCGGTACAAGTGGTGGTGGACGAACAATTAGCCAAACCTATTTTGGTAGGCCGTCCATCTGTCATTGAGCAACGTATTGCACGCTATGGTTTGCGCCTACGTCCGGGTATTGATATTGAAATCACTAACCCCGAGCAGGACGATCGTTTTAATACGTATTGGCAAGCCTATTGGGAGCTACGTAGTCGCGATGGCGTAACCAAGGAAATGGCACGCGTCGAAATGCGACGTCGTTTCACTTTGATTGGCGCCATGATGGTGCATCTAGGCGAAGCAGATGGCATGATCTGCGGCACGGTTGGCACTTATGCAAATCATTTGCGTTATGTGGATGAGCTCATTGGTAAAGCCCCCGGTGCCAAAACCTACGGCGCGATGAATATTTTAGTATTAGGCGAGCGCACCGTTGCCATTGCGGACACCCACGTTAATGACAACCCCACCGCAGAGCAAGTGGCAGAAATTACGATTGCTTCGGCACGCCGCATGAAAGAGCTTAGTCTGGTACCTAAGGCCGCGTTGTTGTCGCGCTCTAATTTTGGTACAGAGGTCACCCCTTCTAGCACCAAAATGCGCGAGGCATTAGACCTAATTCGCCAGTGGGAGCCAGACCTCGAGGTAGATGGTGAAATGCATGGCGATTGCGCTTTAGACGAAGAAATGCGCAAAAGCATTTTGCCTAATACTACCTTATCTGGTTCAGCTAACTTGTTGGTTTGCCCCAACGTCGATGCAGCAAATATTGCCTATAACCTGTTGAAAACAGACCGAGGTGGTAACGTTGCCATTGGGCCATTTTTACTAGGCGCGAATGCACCCGTCAGCATTTTAACGGCGACTTCATCAGTGCGCCGTATCATCAACATGACGGCCTTAACTGTGCTCGAGGCAAATACGAAGTACGGCGGTTAACCAACCCTCACTCCTAGGGTGCTGTGCATAAAAAACAGCACTCTAGACCATTCCGTGTTCTGTGCTTGCCTAAAGCAGCGAAAATAGATTAAAAAAGCGACTTTAATTAGTCAATAGAAAGAACTCAAGCAGGATTCAACCACCATGATTAAGCAACTCATTATTCACACTATTCTGGAGGCAAGGGAATGAGCCAAGCTACGCTGCAAGCTTTACTGCAGAATGGAGGTCTCATCGAGGCCACCGAGTCCCAGCAGGACGGGATTTTTGCTTTGGCACAAGCGGCCGATATCACTTCTGTTACGGTAGAGTGCGATCGTGCTCGTAGCCGCTCTGCTGTGCTTCGCGCTATCGTCAAAGCCGTTGATTTTCCCGAGTTTTTCGGCAACGATCTGGATGCCTTATACGACTGTTTGTGCGATACCGTTTTAGATCAAAAAACCGGCTTGTATGTCTGGTTTAATAAATTACACACTGGCGATCCGGCATTAGCTGATGACGCCCAAGCGATTATTAGTGTATGCAATGATGTGGCAGATTTTGCCAGTAACAAGGGCCGCTATTTTGCTTATACCGTGATTCACGCCGGCAAGCATCCCGACCCTGATCCAGGCATTGCGCCCACCCCCTATTCGGGCACATCCGAAGACTAATCACTCGATCCAGCCCAGTTGGCCGCGTATTGCGCCCACTAAGGCGATAGCAGCGGTTTCGGTACGTAAAACACGTGCTCCAAACCGCATAGAAATAGCGCCTGCATTGAGCGCTATTTTCTTTTCTTCGTCCGACCAGCCACCCTCGGGCCCGATTAATAGGATCCAATGAGAGCGTTGCTGTGCGGTGGCCTGGCGGATAGCGTCTGGGAAGTGCTGGGGGGCGTCGGGGTCACAAAACAGCAGTAAATCGTCTGGTTGTAATGATTGGCACAGCTGTTTTAGGGTGGCTAAGGGCTCTACCTGTAATAGCTGATTGCGTCCGCATTGCTCACTCGCTGATTGTGCAATACGCTGCCAATGTTGTAGCCGTTTTTCTAAGCGTTCACCTGAAAGCTTTAAGGTACTGTATTGGGCGGCAATAGGCTGTAGCGCATAGGCGCCCATTTCTACTGATTTTTCACAAATCCAGTCCATCTTATCGCCCGTAGCGAGCCCTTGAGCAATAGTCAAACGTAAAGGCAGCTCGCGCTCAATAGGCGTGAACGTCAAAATATGAGCGCGTACCTGTTTGCCTTCATAATGAATTTGGGCATTGAATTCACCGCCTTGGCCATTAAATAAGGTGATATGGGTTTGGTCGGCTAGTCGCAAAACACGCTGCATGTAATGAGCGAGCTCTTTCGGTAAATCGAGGGTGGCCTGAGGTTCGATGGCATAGGGGTAAAAAAAACGGGGCAAACTCATAGTTGTATAAATACAAAGTAAAGGGGGTAAAAAAGGAGTAGAACAGCGAGTGGATTCGTTGAGAGCGATTTGTATTGCTCAATAATGCTAAAATCAAAGACTTTAGAATTTCTGATTGATTTAATGGGTTTGGCAATACGCTTATTACCCCCTAGAGAGCATTTCATGGATCTTCCTCCTTCCACCGCAAAGACTATGGCTAACGCAATCCGTGCATTAGCTATGGATGCCGTTCAATGTGCTAAATCCGGTCACCCCGGCGCCCCAATGGGGATGGCTGAAATCGCCGAGGTAGTATGGAACCGTCACCTAAAGCATAATCCTCAAAACCCTAATTGGTTCGACCGCGACCGTTTTGTTTTATCTAACGGTCATGGCTCTATGTTGATTTATGCCTTGTTGCATTTAACTGGTTACGACTTACCCATAGAGGAGTTGAAAAACTTCCGCCAGCTGCATTCACGTACTCCTGGTCATCCCGAGGTAGGCTACACAGCAGGGGTAGAAACCACCACTGGACCATTAGGCCAAGGCCTAACAAATGCGGTGGGCATGGCGTTAGCTGAAGCCCTATTAGCCAAGGAATTCAATCGCCCTGACTACTCGATTATCGATCATTTTACCTATGTTTTTATCGGTGATGGATGCCTTATGGAAGGCATCTCCCACGAGGCGTGTTCCTTAGCTGGTACGCTTAAGCTCTCTAAGCTAATTGTGCTCTACGATGATAACGGTATTTCTATTGATGGTCAGGTCGAGCCGTGGTTTAGTGATGATACGCCTGCACGCTTTCGCAGTTACGGTTGGAATGTAATTCCAGCCGTAGACGGTCACGATGCCGAAGCCGTTAACGCGGCAGTCAATCAAGCCAAAACCTATGCAAATCAACACCAAGGGCCTACTTTAATCTGTTGTCGCACTGTAATCGGACAAGGTTCCCCCAATTTAGCTGGCTCTGAAAAATCACACGGTGCGCCATTGGGCGATGCAGAGATTGCACTAACTCGTGCCGCCATAGATTGGCCACATGCACCGTTCGAGCTGCCTAGCGAAGTCTACGAGCAGTGGGATGCCAAAGCCCGTGGGCAACAGGCCGAGTCCGAGTGGAATACACTGTTTGCTGCGTACCAAGCCGCCTATCCCGAGCTTGCCGCTGAACTCATCCGTCGTATGGCGGGCGAATTGCCTGCTAATTTTGATGCGTTGGCCCAAGACTTCATTGCCGCCACCAACGCCAAGGCCGAAACCGTTGCGACACGCAAAGCCTCGCAGCTCGCGATTAGTGCCTTAGCCCCTGAAATCCCTGAAATGATAGGTGGTTCGGCCGACTTAACGGGTTCTAATTTAACCAACTGGCCTGGCGTGGAGCCACTACGTGTAGGCAAAGACGGCATTCAGTTTGGTCGTCATATTAATTATGGTGTGCGCGAGTTTGGTATGGCCGCGGTCATGAACGGGATGGCCTTGCACGGTGGTTATGTGCCATTTGGTGGCACCTTCCTGACCTTCTCTGATTACTCACGCAATGCTATTCGTATGGCTGCGCTTATGAAACAGCGCGTTATCCATGTGTTTACGCACGACTCTATTGGTTTGGGCGAAGACGGCCCCACCCACCAATCTATCGAACACGCGACAAGTTTACGTTTAATCCCTAACTTGCACGTGTGGCGTCCTTGCGATACCACTGAAACGGCTGTGGCTTGGGTTCAAGCCTTGGCTCGTCCACAAAGTGTTGGCCTAGCTGTTAAACAGGGTGGGCCAAGCGCGTTATTGCTTTCACGTCAAAATCTACGTTTTGTCCCCCGTGATCAGGCCACGATAGCCGCCATTGCTAAAGGGGGCTATGTGTTGGCAGATGTCGAGCAGCCCCAGGTTATCCTCATCGCAACGGGTTCCGAGGTAGAGATTGCTTTAGATGCTCAGGCTCAGTTGTCCGATAAAGGCATTGCTGCGCGTGTGGTGTCTATGCCTTGTACTAATGTATTCGACGAGCAAGATGCTGAGTGGCGTAATAGCGTACTATTACCCGGTGTTCCCCGCGTGGCTATCGAGGCAGGGTCTACCACTGGCTGGTATAAATATGTAGGTTTAGATGGTGCCGTTATTGGTTTAGACACCTATGGGGAGTCTGCTCCGGCTGGCGCATTATTCGAACATTTTGGCATTACAGCGGCTCAGTTAGTCAAAGCCGCAGAGCAAGTTCTGTAAAGGAGATACATACATGACCATTCGTGTCGCTATTAACGGTTACGGTCGTATTGGCCGCATGACACTACGTGCCCATTACGAGTACGGTAAAAAACACGGTATTGAGATCGTCGCCGTTAACGCCCCTGGTCAAGATGTCGTCGCACGTCATCTTACGCGCTATGACTCAGTTCACGGACGCTTTAATGCGGATGTCGAGCTAACGGAAGACAACCAGTACTTAGTTGTTAATGGTGATCGCATTCGTTTGTTGTCCGAGCGCGATCCCACTAAACTGCCTTGGGGCGAGCTTGATGTGGATGTGGTGCTTGAATGTACCGGTCGTTTTACCACCAAAGAAGCCGCAGGGGCGCACATACAAGCCGGTGCTAAAAAAGTCTTGATTTCTGCTCCGGGTGGAAAAGACGTCGATGCAACCATTGTGTATGGCGTCAACCACGACACGTTGAAAGCCAGCGATACGGTTGTATCTAATGCCTCATGTACCACAAACTGTTTAGCGCCCTTAGTCCAGCCGCTACATGACGAGCTAGGTCTAGTGAATGGCTTAATGACAACCATTCATGCCTATACCAATGATCAAGTGCTCATTGATGTGGCGCATAAGGACTTACGTCGTGCCCGTGCGGCAGCAGAAAGCCTTATCCCCACTAAAACCGGAGCCGCCGCCGCAGTGGGGCTGGTGTTACCCGAGCTAAACGGCAAGTTAGACGGTTACGCTGTACGTGTGCCTACTGTGAACGTTTCCATGGTGGATCTAACCTTTGTGGCTGCACGCGCTACGGATGTCGAAGAGGTAAACCATATTCTTAAAACAGCCGCTGAAGGGCGCCTAAACGGGGTCTTAGCATACTGTGACGAGCCATTGGTTTCTATTGATCACAACCACAGCACCCCATCCAGTATTGTCGATTCTTTATTAACTAAAGTATCGGGCAACTTGGTTAAAGTCGCTGCTTGGTATGATAACGAATGGGCTTTCTCTGTTCGTATGCTCGATACGACTGCAGCCATGATGTCTGCAAAATAATCCTTTTCTGTTTTAGGCGGGGCTTGCCCCGCTTTTATTTTGTCTAAAGCAACCATGAGTACATCGATTACGACTTTGGCCGAGTTAGCGGCCGCCGGCCAACTTAAAGGCAAGCGCGTTTTTATTCGTTCCGATTTAAACGTGCCCTTAAGTAAAGGTGAAATTACTGAAGATACACGCATTAAAGCGTCGCTACCTGCGATACGTATGGCACTCGATGCTGGCGCAGCGGTCATGGTCACTTCGCATTTAGGACGTCCTAAAGAAGGCGTAGTGATGCCTGAAGACTCACTCGCTCCTGTGGCTGAGCGCCTTTCTAAAATGCTGGCTTTGCCTGTGCCCCTACGTCGTGATTGGGTTGATGGGGTTGATGTAGCGCCCGGTCAGGTAGTGCTGCTTGAAAATTGCCGTTGTAATGTGGGCGAAAAAGCCAATGACACAACCTTAGCTAAAAAAATGGCTGCTTTGTGTGATGTATATGTGAACGATGCGTTTGGTACCGCGCACCGTGCTCAAGCCACTACCGAGGGTATTGCTCGTTTTGCACCGGTAGTGTGTGCGGGGCCACTGTTAGCAGCAGAACTAGAGGCACTAGGACGTACCCTAAAAGACCCAGCTCGTCCTTTGGTCGCGATAGTAGGGGGTGCAAAGGTCTCCACTAAATTATCCATCTTATGTGCTTTGGCTGACAAGGTAGATCAGTTGATCGTTGGTGGTGGCATCGCCAATACATTCATGGCCGCAACGGGGCAACCAATTGGCAAGTCGTTGGCTGAGACGGATCAAATTGATGAGGCCAAAGCGGTATTAAAGCAAATGGCGGCGCGTGACGCAGCAGTGCCGGTACCAACGGATGTGGTCTGTGCTAAAAGCTTTTCGACCGATGCAGTGGCTACCACCAAAGCGGCTGCAGAGGTAGAAGATGACGACTTAATCCTAGATATTGGTCCCGAGTCTGCTCAACAGCTTGCAGAGATTTTACGTAATGCCGGCACGATTGTATGGAATGGTCCAGTGGGTGTGTTTGAGTTTCCGGCCTTTGCCAGTGGAACGCGTACCATTGCGAATGCGATTGCCGATTCAACCGCTTTTTCCATTGCTGGTGGGGGGGATACGCTAGCGGCCATTGCCAAGTTTGGTATTGCCGATAAGGTCGGGTATATATCCACAGGTGGCGGGGCTTTTCTTGAGTTTTTGGAAGGCAAACGCTTACCTGCCGTAGCGGTACTAGAGGAACGTGCTTTAGCGTAATGCCTCTTTCAGCTGGGTAAAGATAAAAGGCTAAGCCCTAGTGTGCTTAGCCTTTTACGTTATAGGATGGGAGTGACTTGGGTGACAGCGGAGTTAACCGCTTTAATAGCATAGGATAATACAAAGCCAGTACGACAGCACGTATTGTAATGTAGACCACTAAGGCCACCCAAAGGCCACGATTACCATAAAGCGCGCTCCACCAGGTACCCAAGGCAATTAAAACAGCTAAGGCCAATACCGTGGCATTGCGCATGGCGCGACTTTGCGTCGCTCCGATAAAAACCCCATCAAGCTGAAAGGCGGCAAACGACACAACAATATACAAAGCCGCATAAGGCAGGTGTTGGATAGCCAACTGTTGAACGTGGTGGTCTTGGCTTAGCCAAGGGATGGTGTAGGAACCGCTCGCATAGATCCCCACCCCCAATAAAGCAGCGGTAATGGCTGCTAAAACAGTGGTACGGCGCACTTCCGTTTGAAAGCGCTGTTTATCGACGGCCCCATAGGCTTGACCTGCACGCATTTCTGCCACGTTGGCATAGCCATCCAAAAAGAAAGCAGATAAGGTAATGAACTGCAAGAGTAAATGGTTCGCCGCCAAGGTCTCGTCGCCCAGCTGTGCGCCTTGTTGCGCAAACCAAGCAAAACCACTGATCAGGGCAAGGGTACGCACCATAATGTCGCTGTTGACATGCACTAAGGCCCAAAGCTTTTTGCGGTTTAAAATGCGGTTTTTTAGTGCTACAACACGGGCCTTGGGGTAACGAATGCCCATTTTCTTTAAGACCCAATATAACGCAAAAAAAACAGTAATCCATTCGGCACAGACCGTGCCTAAAGCAATCCCCTTTACCCCTAGACCAAAGCCCAGTACAAAAATGACATTAAAGAGAATATTTAATCCATTTAATAATAGTTGTACGGCTAATAGGGTGCGAGTCCACCCCATGCCAATTAAAATGCCAAGTAAAGCAAACGTGGTTAAGGTGGCCGGGGCGCCCCAAATACGTAAATAAAAATAGCTTTGTACGCGTTCGTTGACATCGTTGCTGGCGCTTAGGGTAGTCGTAGCCACCCAGCCTATAGGCTGTTGTAGCAGGATAAGGGCTAACCCAATCGCCACAGCAATAAACAAGGTTCTAAATACCAAAGCATGCAGTTCTTGGTGGTGTCGTGCCCCAGCGGCTTGAGCAATAAACCCAGTCGTCCCCATGCGTAAAAAGCCAAAGCCCCAGTACACAAAACTAAAAATTAATGAGGCAAGTGCAATAGCACCTAAGTCACTGGCTGTTCCTGTTTGTCCAATCATGGCGGTATCGACTAGGCCAAGAATAGGCACCGCAGCATTGGCTAAAATAATAGGAAAAGCCAAGCGTAGCAAATCAAGATAGGGTTTAACCAACATGCTAATGAGCTAAATAATCATCAATGACGGCGTCATAGCCAGCTAAGGTTTGAGGGTAGGTAAACGTGAAACCACTTAACAGTAAGCGTTGATTGCAAAAATGTTTAGACTCGTAGGGGATCTGGGCATCAAGCACTGGAGCGGGTACACCTAACCGCGCGCTACTGTGCAAATACAGTTGACGTAAAGGTAATGGGGTACTGTCGGTAGCTACATAACATAGCTCTGGGTTAGGGTGCTGCAAGAGATGAGCACACGCGCGAGCAGCATCATCGACATGGATACGGTTGGCGTAATTATCCATGGCCGGATTAATGCGCATGGTTTGATTCGTTAAGCGCTCAAAAACCATAGTGCGTCCGGGGCCATACAACCCACTAAAGCGCAAAATTACTAGCTTGTCGCCTAACTGTTCAGTCAGATAGCGTTCTGCTGCTTGAATGGCCTGACCCGAAAACGTCGTGGGTTTTAGCAGGGAAAATTCATTCTGTGGCACAGGATCAGGGCCGTAAACCGAGGTGCTCGAAATAAAAATAAAGCGTTGCAATGCCGTTTGGTCGATGGCGTTAATCAGATTTTTTAGGCCTTGTTCATACACGGCTTGGTAGGACTCAGCGGTGCGACTGTTCGGCGTTACGCTATAGACTACGTGGCTTGCTGAGGGTAGAGCAGACAATTGATTTGGCTGGGTAACATCGGCGTTAAAAACGTGATTAAAGCCAGGGTGAGCTGGTTCGTGTCGCTTTAATGCAATGCGGTGCCAGGTGTCGCAAGGTAAATAAGCTGCACAGCGCTGGGCAATGTCTCCTGCGCCAACCCAAAGTAAGGTGTTTTGCATAGGTGTCTCAAGAAATAAAAAGCAGCCTGAGTGTAGGCCAATTCATACGATGTGATTAGGGCATAGTATGACAGCTTGAATAATGAAATGAGAAATCAGGCTGCAGTACCTGTGTGCAAGACGTCGCTTGTGTTGGCCTGCGCACATAGTGTGCTCAGTGTAGAATAGAGGCTTAGCTATATACTTATCTGTTTTTTGTTTTAGGGATATTATGAGTTCAACGCGTTTAGTTCGTCAGCACCCCGATCAGCTTATTATTGGGCTGGTGTCTGTGTCTGACCGCGCTTCCTCGGGCGGTTACGAAGACCAAGGCATTCCTGCTTTAACCTCTTGGCTTGATCAAGCTTTAGTTCAGCCTTCACAGTATGTGGCGCGATTAATTGCTGATGAGCCAACCCTGATTGCTAATACGTTAATCGAGCTAGTTGATGAGCTCGGTTGTGATTTAGTCTTAACAACAGGGGGCACGGGGCCTGCACGACGCGACGTCACACCCGAAGCCACCCTCGCTGTAGCAACTAAAGAGATGCCCGGGTTTGGCGAACAAATGCGTCAGATTAGTTTACAGTTTGTGCCTACGGCGATTTTATCGCGTCAAGTTGCTGTCATCCGTGAAACCGACACGCATGCCGCGTTGATTATCAACTTGCCTGGTCAACCTAAAGCCATTGCGGAAACGCTTGAAGGCTTGAAAAACAAAGACGGAAGCACCCAGGTTCCAGGTATTTTTGCTGCGGTGCCTTATTGTATCGACCTAATTGGTGGCCCTTATGCGGAAACGCACGAGCAGGTTGTTGCATCTTTCCGACCAAAGTCAGCGCGCCGCGGTGTTTAAACATAAACTACACAAGCAAAAAACTTCATTCCACCTTAAAATTATCTATTCATTATTTGTTTTCTAGGAGAATTCACCATGGCATTGGTCTCCATGCGTCAGTTGTTGGATCATGCAGCTGAAAATGGTTACGGTATTCCGGCATTTAACGTTAACAACCTAGAACAGGTTCAAGCCATTATGGAAGCCGCCCATGAGACAGACAGTCCTGTCATCATGCAAGCTTCAGCAGGTGCGCGTAAATATGCGGGCGAAGCTTTCCTAAAACATCTGATCGAGGCAGCCGTTGAAACCTACCCTCACATTCCTGTGGTGATGCATCAAGACCACGGTCAATCACCTGCTGTCTGCCAAGGGGCGATCGACTTGGGCTTTACCAGTGTGATGATGGATGGCTCCTTGAAAGAAGATGGCAAAACGGTTGCTGATTTCGAATATAACGTTGACGTCACACGTCAAGTCGTTGAAATGGCTCACAAGCTAGGCGTTAGCGTCGAGGGCGAGTTAGGTTGCTTGGGTTCTTTAGAAACCATGCAGGGCGACAAAGAAGACGGTCATGGTTTCGAGGGCACCCTCACCATGGATCAGCTTTTAACCAGCCCCGAAGAAGCCGCCGAGTTCGTACGACGCACTCAAGTAGATGCACTGGCTATTGCGATTGGTACCAGTCACGGTGCCTACAAATTTACACGCGAGCCCACGGGCGATATTTTATCTATCGAGCGCGTCAAGGAAATCCATGCGCGTTTACCTAATACTCACTTGGTGATGCATGGTAGCTCCAGCGTACCCCAAGAGCTCTTAGCTGAAATCCGTCAGTTTGGTGGTGACATGAAAGAAACCTACGGTGTGCCCGTGGCTGAAATTCAAGAAGCCATTAAATACGGTGTGGTGAAAGTCAACATCGATACCGACATTCGTTTAGCTATGACGGCAGCGGTACGTCGTTTTATGTTTGAAAACCCCAGCAAATTCGACCCGCGCGAGTTCCTAAAACCTGCACGCGAGGCAGCTAAAGCGATTTGTATTGCGCGCTATCAGCAGTTCGGTACGGCAGGGAATGCCTCAAAAATCAAAGCGATCCCTCTACAAGAAATGGCTGCTAACTACGCGTCGGGTGCACTAGCCCAACACATTAAATAAGTTTTTAATCGATGTGGCGGTGATTTCACCGCCCTTTGTTTTATAGGATATACCGTGCAAGCTCTATACCAAAGCACGCTGCAATCGTTACCTTTACTTGGTCGTGGCAAGGTACGCGACATGTATGCTGTCGGTGACGACAAACTATTAATTGTTGCCTCAGACCGCTTGTCTGCGTTTGATGTGATTCTCGAGGACCCTATTCCAGGCAAGGGGGCGGTACTCACCACATTAACAGAATTTTGGTTAGAAAAATTAGCGCACCTTGTGCCTAATCATGCCACCCATATCGATCCCTTAACCGTGGTCGATGCGTCTGAACACGCGCTGGTTAAAGATCGGTCTATGGTTGTTAAACGCTTAAAGCCCATTATGGTAGAGTGCGTAGCTCGTGGCTATGTGGTGGGCTCAGGTTGGGCCGAGTATCAGCAAACAGGTCGTATTTGTGGTATTGACCTACCGGCTGGGTTGCAACAAGCTCAAAAGCTTGATCAGCCTATTTTTACACCAGCAGCCAAAGCCGAGGTCGGCGAGCACGATGAAAACGTAAGCTTTGATTATGTCGTGGCCGAGCTAGGCCTAGAGCTAGCCGAGCAGCTGCGTGACACCACATTGGCTTTATATCGTGCAGCAGCAGACTATGCGGCCTCTAAAGGCATTATTATTGCTGATACCAAGTTTGAGTTTGGCTTAGATGAAAAAGGCGTGTTGCATCTCATGGACGAGGTCCTCACTCCTGACTCATCACGGTTTTGGGATCAAACCACCTATGCAGTAGGCAGTAATCCACCCTCATTTGACAAGCAATTTGTGCGTGACTGGCTAGAGACCCAAGACTGGGATAAAACAGCCCCTGCACCGCGCTTACCTCAAGACGTTATTGATCACACAGCAGCCAAATACGCAGACGCTGTGACTCGCCTAGGAGCCTAATGCCATGACTCAAATCAAAGTGGGGATTGTAATGGGTTCCTCCTCCGACTGGCCGGTCATGCAACACGCTGCAAAAATCTTGACTGATTTTGGTGTGCCGTTCGAGGCCAAGGTGGTATCAGCGCACCGTATGCCAAACGATATGGTCGATTATGCAGCCCAAGCCAGCGCCGAAAACTATCAAGCCATTATTGCAGGTGCAGGGGGGGCGGCCCATTTACCTGGCATGTTGGCAGCACTAACCGAAGTCCCTGTGTTTGGCGTGCCGGTGCCTTCACGTTATCTAAAAGGCGAAGACTCGCTGCTTTCTATTGTGCAAATGCCTAAAGGCGTACCGGTAGCAACCTTTGCTATTGGCGAAGCCGGGGCCGCTAATGCCGCCTTGCATGTGATTGCTAATTTAGCAGTACACGATACGGCCTTAAAACAGCAGCTCGTCGCATTTCGTGCAGCGCAAACAGAACAGGCCCGCGCTATGTCTTTACCTGCTGTGGATGAGTCAAACTAATGTCAGCGCTTGAAATCGTATTGCCGGGGCAATGGCTAGGTATGGTGGGCGGTGGTCAGCTCGCTCGTATGTTTTGTTTTAGCGCCCAGCGCATGGGGTACAAAGTGGCTATTTTAGACCCCGACCCATTCAGTCCAGCAGGGGCCGTGGCTGATAAACACATTTGTGCCTCGTACGATGATGGGATGGCGTTGCTCGAGCTAGCAGAGCTGTGTCCTGCGATTACCACCGAGTTTGAAAACGTACCAGCGCAAAGCTTGATGCGTCTTGCAGAGCAGTGTCGCGTCACCCCCAGTGGCGAGGCGGTAGCTATCGCCCAAGATCGCATCCGCGAAAAGCAATTTATCACTAAAGCAGGGGTGCCTATTGCGCCGTATTGCGCCGTACACTCCATCGAAGACCTTCTGCATGCCGATGCTGGCTTATTTCCAGGCATCTTAAAAGCAGCACGCTTTGGGTATGACGGTAAAGGTCAGGCACGTGTACAAACCAAACAAGAGGCCCTGCAAGCTTTTGCTAATTTTGGTCAAGTGGCTTGTGTGCTTGAGTCCCTCCAGCCTTTGGTGGACGAGGTGTCAGTGGTAGTGGCCCGAGGGCTAGACGGTACCACCGCCATGTATGCGCCTTCTCATAATCAACACCGAGACGGCATTTTAGCTGTATCAACGGCCGCAAGCGCTAACACGCCTCAGCCGTATTATGCACAAGCCCAAGCGGCTGCCGTCGCTATTGCCGCCGAGCTTAATTACTACGGCGTTTTGTGTGTCGAGTTTTTTGTACTCGCAGACGGTACGTTGTTAGCAAACGAAATAGCACCACGCCCGCATAATAGTGGCCACTTTACGATCGAGGCCTGTTATAGCAGTCAGTTTGATCAACAAGTGCGTGTTATGACTGGTTTACCCCTTGGTTCCACCGCCGAGGTACAGCATTCAAAAATGTTTAATTTGCTGGGCGATCTATGGTTTGACCAAAACAACCAGTACAGCGAACCACAGTGGGCTCGGCTCGTTGCCATTCCTGGTGTGTATTTGCATTTATATGGCAAAGCTGAAGCCCGTCAGGGACGTAAAATGGGGCATGTGACGTTGTTAGCAACCGATACTGAGCAACTACAAGCCAAAGCGCGGCAGGTGGCTCAGGTTTTAGGGTTTGACTGGTATGAGTGATTTGGCTGCACATATTAACGAGGCGGCGCGTCGATTGGTCCAAGGTCAATTGGTCGCCTTTCCTACCGAGACGGTGTATGGGCTTGGGGCCGATGCCTCAAACGCTCAGGCGGTGGCAGCTATTTTCCACACCAAAGGCCGTCCCACCAACCACCCCGTTATTGTGCATGTGGCACCCAATGCGGACCTATCGCATTGGGTAACGCAGGTTCCACCCGAGGCTCAGCAACTTATCGATGCATTTTGGCCTGGCCCGCTAACCTTGATTTTACCGCGTGCTGCTAGCGCTTCCGCTGCGGTCTCTGGGGGGCAAGATACCATTGGAATACGTTGCCCTTCCCATCCAGTAGCTCAGGCGCTACTTAAACGCTTTGCCCAATTAAAAGGGCCCGAGCAGCCCGCTGGGGTAGCAGCCCCATCAGCCAATCGTTTCGGCCAAGTATCGCCTACCCAAGCCCAACACGTAAGAGACGAGTTTGCTCACCTAGAAGCCGATGCCCTCTATATTTTGGCAGGGGGTAACGCCGATGTAGGCATTGAATCCACCATTATTGATCTGTCTCGAGTCGGTCAAGGGGTAGCCCCTGTTATCTTGCGGCCAGGGCATATTACGGCAGAGCAAATAGAGGCCGTACTGGGTCAGCCTTTGGGACACAATGCCAAAACAGCCAGCACCCCTCGGGTCTCAGGGTCATTAAAAGCGCACTATGCTCCGCATACCCCATTGTATTTAAAACGTCGCGACCAACTGGAAGACCTAACCGATAGCAATGCGGTGGCAGTGGTATTTGACGAAACGGTGCAGACGCAAGCCCATGTGTATTTGGCTCCGGCAACGGCTGAGCAGTATGCCAGTCAACTCTATGCTATGTTGCGACAGCTTGATGAGCAGGGCTACAGTGCGATTTATCTGCAGCAGCCCCCTCAGACGACCGAATGGGAAGCCGTTAACGACCGTATAGGTCGTGCCGCCGCGGCATTTGACTCAGCGCGCAACAACGCCTAGGTATCAGCTTGGAATACCATTCAGTGTAGCTTTGCCCTAAGAACAACGCGTTGCTCTTAGGGCTGTATATTCACTAAGCGTTGGATTTTTCTAAAAACTTTGAGACGGCCTCGATCACTCGTTCTGGCATCTCAATATGAGGCGAGTGCCTGCATAGCTCTAAGACGCACAGCTCGGTGTGTGGAACCTGTTTTTTAATATCATAGAGCTGATTTAACGACGCGTATTCGTCATCCGTCCCCTGAATAGCCAGCACGGGGCATTGTATAGAGGCAATATCCTGCTCTATATTCCAGTGTTCTAGGTAGTACTCACTACCCCACACACTGGCCCAACCCCAAAATGCTGAGTCAGGGTCAGCGTGATAGCGTTTTAAGCGCGTTTTTAAATCGCCTGTCTCATACCAGCTAATGGCTTGTTGCACGCCATCTACCGTCATCCGTTCCACATAGACGTGGGGTGCGAGGATGATGATTTGTTGGGCTTGATTATTGGGCATAGCCGCGTACAGCAAGGCAATGGTTGCCCCATCGCTATGACCAAATAACGTGACGGGCTCCTGCACATTGAGTGCGGTCAATAATGCGGGCAAAGCTTGCTGGGCTTCAATATGTAGATAGTCACCTTGCCAGATTTCGTCAGCAGGGCGGGCAGAGCTGTGTCCATAGGCATAACGGGAATACACTAAGCCTCTGTAACCCAAGTGCTGACAGAGCTGATCTGGCCAGTGTTGCCAGTGCGTCAGCGAGCCGAGACCTTCGTGCAAAAACACCATGATCGGAGCAGTCGGGTCTTCAACACCTACCCACTGGTATTCAAGGGTTTT
Source organism: Paenalcaligenes hominis (assembly GCF_011927625.1). Lineage (GTDB taxonomy): Bacteria > Pseudomonadota > Gammaproteobacteria > Burkholderiales > Burkholderiaceae_B > Paenalcaligenes > Paenalcaligenes hominis. Next base: position 185,993 of record NZ_JAATIZ010000002.1, on the reverse strand, counting down.
GTCTTTACCATTCCAATAGAGATCAATGGTTTTTCGATTTGTCATTGCATCTACCGCTTTATCAAAAAAGCGACTGCACGGGCAGTCGCTGAGTGGGGCAAGCACAATAGCGATTAGCTCAGGTGAGCATTCAAGCACTTGCTGAGTTCAAACATACTGATTTGCTCTTTGCCAAAAATAGGCTTGAGCTTGGCATCAGCATTGATATTACGGCGATTTTCTGGTGCCTGCAAATCATGCTTTTTAATGTATTCCCACATTTTTTTTGTTACTTCAGTGCGTGGTAGCGGTTTCTTCCCCACAATTTCAGCCAGTTCTGCGCTAGGGGTCATGGGTTTCATGAAACCAGTACCAGCCGCGTTAGCGGTTTTGGTTGCATTGGTTTTCTTTGCTGCAGTGGTTTTAGTGGCTTTAGCCATGGTTTGCTCCTCTTGAATAAGTCGCACAGGTTAGTAAGGGCAGTTGCCAGCCTCACTAAAACATATCATGCTATGAATGTTTAGCCTATCTAAGCACAGCATTTCTTTATCTTAGCCCTATAAATGTAAGAATGACGCCACAAAAACCTCTATTGACAGAACTTGATAGCCTTCAGCCCTTTATTGCTCAAGTACGGCAGCAGATTCATGCAAACCCCGAGCTTGGTTTTGAGGAGCACCGTACCGCCGCTTTGGTGGTTACCTATTTAAAACAATGGGGGCTAGAGGTGCATGAAGGCATTGGCGGCACAGGCATCGTAGCTGTGCTTAAAGGAAAACAACCAGAAGCTCGACGCATAGGATTACGTGCTGATATGGATGCGCTGCCTATCCAAGAAAAAACGCAGTTGCCTTATCAGTCCACCATTGCTGGACAAATGCATGCGTGTGGTCACGACGGTCATACGGCTATTTTGTTAATGGCGGCAGCTTACTTAGCGCAACATCGCGATTTTACCGGCACAATTCATTTTATTTTTCAGCCTGCCGAAGAAGGCCTAGGTGGGGCGCAAGCTATGATTAACGATGGCCTGTTTACCCGTTTTCCTTGTGATGCCGTATTTGCTTTACACAATTGGCCGAGCTTGCCCCCCGGCCATATTGGTATTAATGCCGGACCAATGATGGCTGCGGCTGATACGTTCACTGTGACGATCACGGGTCATGGGGGGCACGGAGCACACCCTTACTTATCCAAAGACCCCATCGTGACCGCAGCTCATTTAATTACGGCGTTACAAAGCATTGTTGCCCGTAATGTGCATCCCTTTGAAGCCGGCGTTGTTACGGTATCTGCAATGCAAGCCGGGAATTTAAGTGCATTTAGTGTAATTCCAAACCAAGTGCAGCTTTGCGGCACGGTGCGAAGTTTTTCTAAGGTCATCCAACAACAGATTCGCCAGCGCATGGACGAGATTTGTCAGGGCATGGCTCAGACTTTTGCGATGAGTATTGAGCTTGAGTACAACGAGTTATTCCCAGCCACTATTAATACGCCAGTGCATGCACATTTAGTGGCTACGGTAGCGCACGAGCTATTTGGTTCAGAGTGTGTAGAAGACAACTTAACACCCTCAATGGGGGCAGAAGACTTTTCTTTTATGCTTGAGCAATGCCCAGGCGCATATTTCAGATTAGGGCAGGGGGGTGCAGACCAAGGGCGGGTATTGCATAATGCTACTTTTGACTTTAATGATGCAGTGCTAAGCCAAGGGGCGGCGATGTTTATACGCATAGCACAACGCTTTCTGGCACAAAGCGCTGCAAATGAATAACCAATAGGATTGATTATGACGGCAACTCCACAGCAATTACGTTTTCGACGCCCCGATGACTGGCACGTGCATTTACGCGATGGCGATATGTTGGAGTCGGTAGTAGCGCATACGGCTCAACAGTTTGCGCGTGCTATTGTCATGCCGAATTTAACCCCTCCGATTATCACCACTGAACAAGCGCTTGCTTATAAGTCACGTATAGAAGCCGCGTTGCAGGCTACACCTGAAGCCCCCGCATTTACGCCTTTAATGACGTTGTATTTAACGGATAATACGCCTGCTGCTGAAATAGCTAAAGCCAAGGCATCAGGTGTGGTGCATGCCGTAAAACTGTATCCAGCGGGGGCCACAACGAATTCTGATGCCGGCGTTACGGATTTGCTTAAACACTGTGGTGCAGTGCTTGAGGCCTTACAAGCGCATCAAATGCCGCTATTGGTACATGGCGAAGTAACAGATCCTGCAATTGATGTTTTTGATCGAGAGGCGGTGTTTATTGATCGGGTGATGTTGCCGCTGCGTCAACGCTTTCCTGAGCTCAAGGTGGTGTTTGAGCATATCACTACCAAAGAGGGAGCAGACTATGTGGCTACAGCTGAAGGCCCTATAGCAGCAACCATTACGCCTCAGCATTTACTGTATAATCGCAATGCACTTTTTAGCGGTGGGCTGCGCCCGCATTGGTACTGTTTACCTGTATTAAAGCGTGAGAAGCACCGCCAGGCTCTTTTAGCCGCTGCTACTAGCGACAGTAATCGTTTTTTCTTAGGTACAGATAGTGCACCGCATGTTAAGGGACGCAAAGAAATGGATTGTGGCTGTGCTGGCTGTTATTCTGCCTTACATGCGCTTGAGCTATATGCCCAAGCTTTTGACTCGGTTGGAAAGCTAGATCGTTTTGAGGCGTTTGCCAGTTTAAATGGGCCTGCTTTTTATAACTTGCCCGTCAATAACGATTACGTTACGTTGGAACGAGTTCAAAACACTATCCCACAGGTGTTGGATGTAAAAGCCGGAGAGCTAGTGCCTTTAGCGGCAGGAGAACAGTTGGCTTGGCGCTTCGTAACAGGTGCTTAACACCCTTCTCTCCCTAAAGTGCAAGGATTCTTATGGCGCTCAGGGGCGGTATTGAGCCACCCCTGAATCGCTTCGATGAGTTCTTGCTGGCGGCATGACTGCACTGCTCACTTCACAGCCGAACGGGGCGTGTCCCGACCCTAAAACGCTGATCGCGCCAACGAGATCAGCGTTTTCCTCGAAATTGTGGTCCACGTACTGAGCGGCGGGCTGTTCCGCGCAATCTGATAAGCACGAAAACTAGCGGAAATAAACACAAATACGCTGACCATTTAATTCATGTACTTGCATAGGGATTTCATAGAGCTCAGTAAGCACTTGGCTAGTAATAATTTGCTCCGCAGTGCCTTGAAACGCTAATTGACCACGACGCATAGCAATAATATGGTCTGCATAACACGAAGCAAAGTTAATATCATGCAAGACAACAACGACAGTTTTGCCTTTTTCATCGGCCGCACGGCGTAATAATTGCATCATGCCAACCGCATGGTGTATATCGATATTGTTTAACGGTTCATCTAACAACACATAGTCTGTGTCTTGGCACATCACCATCGCTACATAGGCACGCTGACGTTGCCCACCCGATAGCTCATCCAAATGGCGATGCTGGTAGGGTTCCAAATCAAGGTAATGAATAGCTTCATCGATATGCTCTTGATCTATGGCCGTGAGGCGACCTCCAGAGTGGGGGAAGCGACCAAAAGCGACGAGGTCTCGTACGGTGAGCCTGAGTGTGGATTCATTATGCTGACGCAATATGGAGAGACGTTTGGCAAGTTCGACACTAGGGGTGTGCTTAATATCAAGACCATCGATTGCCACGCTACCAGTGCTCATGGGAGTTAAACGGCTGATCATGGATAACAGCGTAGATTTACCTGCCCCATTTGGGCCAATAATGGCTGTGATCCCCCCTTGGCTGATCTGGACACTCACCTGATCCACAACGAGTGTGTCATGGTATTTTTTGCTGAGGTTTTGTGTACTAATCACTGCTTAATTCCACGTAATAACAACATAATAAATAAGACTCCCCCGACTAATTCAATTGTCATCGCTAAAGGTAGACTAGAGTGCAAGACTTGCTCAAATATAACTTGGCCCCCAACCAAACAGATGATGCCTGCCAGTATGCTAGTAGGAAATGTCCAGCGGTGCAGATGTGTGCCTGTTAGCCAGTAAGCCAAATTAGCTACGACCAGCCCAAAGAAAAGCATGGGACCGACCAAAGCGGTACTAATAGAAATCAATATGCAAATAGCAGCCATAACCAGGGTGACTATTTTGTTATAAGGCACCCCCAAATTGATAGCTACATCTCGGCCTAGGCTTAAAATATCCAATGAGCGTCGTAATATAACCAGCACCGCAGCACAGAGGATTACACCACCAAATCCTAACCATAACAGTGACAAATTAATGCGATTGAAGCTGGCTAGACTGTTGGCTGATTGAATGGAAAACTCAGTCGGATCTGTAATACGCAGAGCCAGCTCTGCTAGTTCGCGGAAAAAAATACCCCCGACTAAACCCAGCAGTATCAGCACATGTAAGCCGCGTATAGATCGGTTAAAAAGTAGCTGAAATAGGATGAGCGCTATAGCCACCATGGTCACCACTTCTAGTAGGAATCGTAGCTCTGGCGCGCCATCTAAGCCGCTTTTAGCGCCCCATAATGTTAATCCCACGGAATGCACCAACATATATAGCACATCAAAACCCATTAACGAGGGGGTTAAAATCCGACTATGGGTAATGGTTTGAAAAGCAATGGTAGCTAAGCCCATGGCGATAGCCACTAGGAGCATGGCTAAAAGACGTTTGCCTCGGTGCTGTAAAATAAACTCCCAATCGGTTTGCACATTGATCGTCATAAAACTGACTATGCTGAGCAATGCAAATAAAAGGGTCATACTAAAAAGGACTTGGCCTCGTCGAGTTAAGCCCATTGTTTATGCCCTCTTAATAAAATAATTAAAAAAACAGCACTGCCTACAATAGAAAGTAGCGTAGCGGAAGGGACCTCATAGGGATGGATAAGCAATCGGCCAACTAAGTCTGCCCCTAGCATTAAGGCTGAACCTGAACCGGCTACGAGTGGAATAGCACGTCTTAAATTATCGCCGGTGATTAAGCGCACACTATTGGGCACAATAAGGCCAATAAAAGGCAAAATACCAGCAGTAATCACAACGCTGGCACTCACCATAGAGATTAGCAGTACACCTAGGGCCATGAGCCGCCCATAATTCACACCCACATTGGCGGCAAAGTCTTGGCCCATTCCAATAACGGTGAATCTATCGGCCAATACCATAGCTAAAAACGTCATTGCCGCAGCTGCCCAGAGCAGCTCGTAACGCCCACGTAAAATAGTAGAGAAATCGCCGCTACTCCAATTACGCAACGCTTGGCTAAGCTCAAACTGATGGGCCAGTAAACTGCTAGCTGCATACAGTACACCAGCTAAGACTAAGCCCACTAGAGGCACGATCAGGGCAGAACGCAAGGGGATGCGTTGCAAGATGCTTAAAAACAGCGTTGTTCCTAGCAGAGCAAACACGGTGGTGATGCTAAATTTTAGCCATAAGGCCATGCCAGGAGCGATAATGCTGCACACCACTAGGCCTAAGGTAGCTGCCTCTGTGGTCCCTACCAACGAGGTGTCTACTAAACGGTTACGTGCTAGCATTTGCAATATCAAGCCAGACACCGCTAAAGCGGCTCCGCTTAAAATCAAAGCCAAAGTACGAGGCCATCGGCTAACAAACAATAACTGTGTCACTCTGTCATCGGGCTGCGTAAACAGGTGCAGCAATTTCATGCTGCTTGCGCCTACATTTAAACTAGTAATAGCCAGAGTAATAATAAGTGCAATTAAGCCCAGACCCCACCAAAAAAGGCGGGGCTGAGAAGGGGCAGGAGCGAGAGCAGGCATTTATTTGGCAAAAATGCTCAATAGATGATCTACACTGTTTTGCATAACACGTATACCGCTGTTATCAAGCAAATACCAACTAATGGGTTCTAAATAGACAATTTGATCTTTAGAGCCAGCGTTTGTGGCTTTGATTAGCTCGTTGTCCATCATTTGTTTAGCGGCAACCCCTTCGCGGTTAATCGCTGCATCCCGGTCCATCACAAAGATCCAGTCGGGATTGGCCTCTAGTAAAAATTCATAAGATACAGACTGACCATGACGACCTACTTTTAAATCAGAAACGGCGGGTGTTACACCAAACACATCATGGATCATGCCGAAACGAGTCCCAATACCAAAAGCACTCATTTTGCCACCAGATGTCAGCAACGTGATGCCTGTGCCTTGATCTTTGCTTTGCTGCTGCAACGCCTCAACCGAGGTTTTTAATTGAGTGCTTAGAGCAGTGGCTTGTTCTTGACGGTCGAAAATTTCCCCAAGAATTTCGGTGTTACGTATGACACTACCTAACATGTCACTAGGGTTAGGGGTCAGGTCTAAGGTAGGCCCGTATTGGGTTACTTCCTCGTAAGTGCCGGCTCCGCGACGACCTAGAATAATTAGATCGGGCTTGAGGTTTTTTAAGGCTTCAAAGTCGGGCTCAAACAGTGTGCCGACTTTAGCAAAACGATTGTTCGCGTATTCTTTTAACATAGGAGGAACCAATGCTGAGCTTGGAATTCCCTGTGCTTGTACGCCTAAAGCAGCCATGGTGTCTAAGGTTGACCAGTCGAGTACCGCAACGGTTTTTGGGTTTTTTTGTACCTGCGTTGTGCCTTGGGCATGTTCAATGGTTACTGTTTCTTGAGCTAGTGCAGCAGAAAGAGCCCCAGTAGTTAATAAAATAGCCAAAGTAAGAAATCGGGAAAAAGCAGATAAACGCATATACATAGCGAACCTCAGTCTAAGCCATTAATCGGTTTGTGAATGATAGGACTGCTATTCTATATGAGAATGATTTTTATTTGTGGTTTATGGCTTAGTGTGATGCTCTCAGCACTATAGGGCTTTTTGTGTGGAGCAGGAAAGCTGATCAGCACCATCAGCTAAGCGCCCAAAAAACAGGATTGGAATCCTGTTTTTTGAGTGCTCATAAGCTGCATTTTTAAGGTGGTTATTGTTCTAATTTTTCCCAACGCTCAAAGAGTTCGAGTAGCTGAGCATCTAAAGTAGCCAGCTCAGCATGAATAGCCTCGGCTTTGGCATTACCATCTGCATAAATAGAGGGGTCGGCCAGCTGTTCAGCTAATGCGGTTTGCTTGGCTTCTAAGGCCGCAATTTTCTCGGGCAGCTCAGCCAATTCGCGTTCCTCCCAAGGGGCCAGTTTATTTTTGGTCGGTGCAGGTTTAGGCGCGTTTTTAAGGGTATCTGCCTTAGGTTTTTCTATAGCTGTAGGTGTGGTTGAAACAGTAGTCGGCTTGGGGCGCTGTGCCAACCAGTCGTCATAACCACCTATGTATTCCCCCCATTTACCGTTGCCTTCAGCGGCAATGACTTGAGTCACCACATTATTTAAAAAGGCGCGATCGTGACTGACGAGCATGACGGTGCCCGTGTATTCGGTAAGTAATTGCTCAAGCAGTTCCAGTGTTTCAATATCGAGATCGTTCGTGGGTTCGTCTAATACGAGTACATTTGTGGGTTGGGAAAACATGCGTGCTAAAGCTAAACGAGCGCGTTCACCGCCCGATAGCGTTTTGACTGGGGAGTGCGCACGAGCAGCAGGGAAGAGAAAGTCTTCTAGGTAGCTCATGACATGCTTGCGTTGATCACCAATTTCAATCCACTCGGTACCTGGGCTAATGGTCTCTACCAAGCTGGCGTTCTCGTCTAAATTGGCGCGCATCTGATCAAAATATCCAATGGTAAGCTGAGTGCCGTGTTTGACGTGACCATCAGTAGGGGTTTGCAAACCCAGCAAAATGCGTAGTAGTGTGGTTTTACCCGCCCCATTTGGTCCAATAAAACCAATACGGTCACCACGCATAATCACCGTAGAAAAGTCTTCGATTAAGACGCGGTCATCGAATTGCTGACGAATGTGTTCGGCCTCAATCACAATACGACCGGATTTGCGCCCCTCAGCAATGGCAAAGTTCACATTACCACTGCGCTCTCGGCGTGCGGCACGTTCGCGACGTAGGGCCTCTAAGCGCCGTACGCGGCCTTCATCGCGTGTACGTCGAGCTTGGACGCCTGTACGAATCCAGACTTCTTCTTGAGCCAGAAATTTGTCAAATTTGGCGTTTTGTTGGGTTTCAGACTCGAGCCATTCGGCTTTGCGTGCTTGCCACCGTGAAAAGTTACCCGGAAAGCTGAAAATTTGTCCTCGATCCAATTCAATGATGCGCGTGGCTACGGCATCTAGGAAGGCTCGATCATGGGTGATGACAATGATGCTGCCTCTAAATTGTTTGAGCTGTTGCTCTAGCCACAAAATGCCATCGAAGTCGAGATGGTTAGTGGGCTCGTCAAGCAGTAATAAATCAGGTTCATCTGCCATAGCTTTAGCTAATGCGACCCGTTTGCGTGTGCCCCCTGATAGCGTGTCTGTTAGGGCATCGCCATCAAGACCTAACTGATCAATCAGCGCACCCACTCGGCCTACGCGCTGCCAATCTTCGGTTTCAGCGTAGTCGTCACATAAGTAATCGTAAATGCTAATGTGGGGCGGTAAGTCGGGCTCTTGCTCGACGGTAGCAACACGCAAACCACTTTTAAACATAATTTCGCCTTCGTCAGGCTGAAAGCGCTGATCGATAAGCTTTAATAATGAGGATTTTCCAGTGCCATTGCGTCCAATTAACCCGCAGCGTTCGTTATCGTAAATGATAAGATCGGCTTCATCTAAAAGAGGATAATGCCCAAAAGCAAGTTGGACGCGGTTTAAGGTCACTAAATGAATAGACATAGGCGCATAAAAATAAAAATGAAATAGGGGCTTACGCAGGGTACAATACCCTTGTGGGGCAGGTCGGGCAATCGCGTTAAAGCATTTTAACGAGGAAGGTCCGGACTCCATAGAGCAAGATAGCGGCTAACAGCCGTCTGGCGACTCGCAAGACAAGCCAAGGACTAGGGCCACAGAGACGAGACTGCGTTGGGGGCATATTTATTATATATGCACTGGTACGGCTATCTCCGTACTGCTTAGTTGATTTTTTCAACTATAACAATGCAGGGTGAAACGCGGTAACCTCTATCTGGAGCAACATCAAATAGGCATGCGCGGGGTTATCCCCACAGGGCGGCTCGTCCCAGCATGCGGGTAGATGGCTCGAGCCCATAAGCAATTATGGGCCTAGACGAATGATTGCCAGCCTTCGGGCTTACAAAATCCGGCCTATAGACCTGTTCCACTTTTCTCCACGATTTGCTTCCCTGCAAACCGATCAAATGTTAATGATTGTAATAAATATATCGCCGCCTTATCTAAAGGCGGCATTTTTATTTTCATAAAGCACTTGCACTCGTTAGGGCAATACGTTGATTTATCAAGTTTTTTGACTAAGCCCATCCCTTAGCAGTGTAACCTAAGTGATTGTTGTCATTGCAAAACTTTGGTTTAGAGCCTTGACCAGTTTACAGGCATAGCTTAGAGTGGGAAAAAGTGGGGTTTAGTGTAAATGGATGGGGCCATGTTCCAAGGAAGCAGTGCTCTTAGTCTTGACGCTAAGGGTCGTTTGACGATTCCTACGCGTTACCGTACGACCTTATTGGTCGAGGAGGACGGTTGTCTTACGCTTACACGACATCCTGACGGCTGCTTAATTCTTTATCCCCGCTCAGTCTGGGAACAAAAGCGCGAGCAAATAGCGGCTTTACCTATAAGCGCGCGTGCTTTACAGCGTTTAATGTTGGGCTCTGCTCAAGACGTAGACATTGATTCAGCTGGGCGTATTCTCATCGCTCCCGAATTACGTCAGGCAGCGGGCCTACAAAAGAACACCATGCTTTTAGGTTTGGGCGGTCATTTTGAGCTCTGGGATGCTCAGTTGCTAGAAATCCGTCAAACTGAAGATCTAGCACAAGGGCTTCCAGAGGCACTAGAACAATTTTCACTCTGAGTCGGCTCGTTTATGGAACTCAAACATCGTTCCGTTTTGTTGGAAGCTACCGTTTCCGCATTGATTGCACCGCGTTTTAAGGCAAAACGTTGGTCGGCACTCGATTCGACTCTACCTCCGGTAGAGGGCACCTTCGTGGATGCAACCTTTGGCCGAGGTGGTCACAGTCGTTATTTACTCCAGTTTTTAGCTCCTACGGCTCGTTTGGTGGTTTTTGATAAAGACCCTACTGCCATAGAGTTTGCGCTGGCTTTACAACAAGAAGATCCCCGCGTCGTGGTGTGCCATGATGGTTTTACAAACATGGCTGCGCGTTTAAACGAACTGGGTATCGAACAAATTGATGGTGTCATGATGGATTTAGGGGTGTCATCACCCCAACTTGATGATGCTGAACGTGGTTTTTCTTTTATGCGTAATGGTCCTTTGGACATGCGTATGAATAACTCAACCGGCCCTACGGCCGCCGAATGGTTGGCTACTGCCGACCTAGATGATATTAAGGAGGTCATCGCAGATTATGGCGAAGAACGGTTTGCTTTCCAGATTGCAAAGGCGATTACAACACGCCGCGAATCCAGCCCGCTACACACCACGCATGATCTCGCCGAGTTGGTCGCCGGCACCGTCCGCACGCGGGAAAAGAATCATCACCCAGCCACCCGGACCTTCCAGGCTATACGGATTTACCTCAACCGCGAGCTCCAGGAGCTTACGGATGCGCTCCCGCTCACTCTAGAATTGCTTAAACCGGGTGGCCGCCTAGCGGTCATCAGTTTTCACTCTCTCGAGGATCGGATCGTAAAGCAGTTTATTGCTGCCGCTTCGAATCCTGCTGCGCCGTATGCACGTTTACCTGTAGCGCCACACGATTTGCCTCCTGCTTGGCTAGACAACTTAGGACGTGTGTTACCCGACACCACTGAAATCGACGGTAACGCCCGCTCGCGATCAGCGGTGTTACGCGTCGCAGAGCGCACCCCTGCTGCATTAACTACTGCTTGGCAAAGCCAGTTAGCCGAAGCGACTGCATACTTAGCTAATGCAGGAAGCTTTAAACGCGGGGGACGGCGCTGATGTTACGTATTGCTGTGCCTTTACTTGTTTTGGCAGTCATGATTTCTGCAATTAGTTTAGTAAAAACGCGTTATCATTCTCGCTCACTTTTTATTAAAAGCGAGCAGCTAAGCCTTCAGGCCCAAGAGCTAGATATTGCATGGCGACATTTGCAGTCCGATCGAGCCGAGCTTGCACGCCACGCTCGTGTCACTCAGATAGCTAAAGACCAGCTTAGTTTAGTGCCAGCCGAGCTCCCACGCACGATGTATATCCCGGGCAAACCCTCTGTGTTAATTCAAAGAGAGGGGCGGCCATGAGTGCGCGTGATCATAAAGTTAGAAAAAAACAGCCCGTCACTAGTGTCCCTCTATGGCGGGCTAGATTCGTTTTAGTCTGCATTCTTTGTGCGTTTGGAGTGCTTATTGCCCGTGCTTTGCAACTCCAAGGGCTAAATACAGAGTTCTTACAAGCCCAAGGGGAAAAGCGCTATCACCAAGAGCTCAGTTTACCGGCGATACGCGGCAAGATTTTTGACCGATCAGGCAAGGTTGTCTTGGCGTCTACCGTCTTAGTCAAAGCGGTGTGGGCGAACCCCCAAGACAGTGCTAAAGCCACTGACGAGCAACTCACCCAAGTGGGTGCCATCTTGAATCTTCCCCTAGCAGAGGTAAAACGCCTCATTGCAAAAGGCGGTCGAGAGTTCGCTTACCTTAAACGTCAAGTTGAAATGGACGAAGCAGAGCAAGTCCTAGCTTTAAAAGTGCCGGGTATCCATACGCGCGATGAGGTTCGTCGGGTCTATCCCGAGGGCGAGACCGTATCGCAAATTGTGGGTATTACCGATATTGATGGCGAAGGAACAGAAGGGGTCGAGCTCACTTTCAATACCGAGCTGGCCGGTCAAGCCGGTTCACGAAAAGTCTTACGGGATCGTTTAGGCCGAGTACTCGAAGACGTGGCAGAAGTCATTCCGCCTGTGCATGGGCAAGATTTATATTTATCCCTGGATGCGGGTATGCAGTACGACACCTACATGGCATTAGAAAAAGCCATGCAGGAAACCAATGCGAATGCGGCCAGTGCCGTGGTAGCCGATGTGCAAACAGGGGAAATTCTGGCGTTAGTGAATTTGCCTACGTTTAATCCTGCTCAACGGCATACCATTCGCCCTGAGTTCACGCGTAATCGTGCATTAACCGATACCTTCGAGCCAGGCTCCATCATGAAGCCATTTACAGTGGCTTTAGCTTTAGATATCAAACGAATTGGGTTAAATACCAAATTCAATACAGGAAATGGGCAGTACCGTTACCAAGGGCACACTATTACTGACGTTAGTCGTAATAATGGCGTGTTGGATGCGGCAGGTATCTTGCGCCGCTCTAGCAACATCGGCATGACCATGATTTCCGAGATCCTCACCTCAGAGGAAATGTGGCAGCGCTTTACGATGTTAGGCTTTGGGCGCGCCCCGCAAATTGGGTTTCCGGGTGCGGTAGCAGGGCGCCTACGCCCTTGGGATAGATGGCGCCCTATCGAGCGTGCCACCATGGCGTATGGCTACGGTTTATCCGTTTCATTGATGCAAATGGCCCAAGCCTATACGACCTTTGCCCGCAACGGCGATATGGTTTCCCTTAGCTTGATCAAACGCGAGACGCAGCCCACGACCATTCAGGTTTTTAGACCCGAGGTCGCGGTAGCAGTACGCCACATGTTAGAGGCAGCAGCAGGGCCCGATGGGGCGCGCTTAGCTCAAGTACAAGGCTACCGCGTGGCCGGGAAAAGTGGTACGGCTCGTAAGATTGTTGATGGAAAATACAGCAAATCGCTGTACAGAGGTTCCTTTGTTGGCTTTGCCCCCGTTTCGAATCCTCGCATTGTGGTGGCAGTCAGCATAGACGAGCCCAAAGGACATTATTTTGGTGGTCGAATAGCTGCTCCTGTGTTTGCTGACATTGTGGCAAATAGCTTAAGACGCCTTGAAATTGAACCGGATGAACCGGTGGACGCCTTGGTTGCCCTAGGTGCCGATCAGGAGAAAAGATAATAATGAACGCAATAACTATTGTAGATTGGTTAAAAGAACATCACGTTAAAGCGACAGCGCATTTATGTTTGGATTCACGCACTATTCAGGCGGGCGATGTGTTTTTTGCTTGTGCCGGGTTAGCAAGTAATGGCCATGACTACGTGCAGCAAGCGATCGCCGCGGGGGCGGCGGTTATCGTGCAAGACGATACAGCGTCATCAAACAGTTCAGTACCCACTTTGGTGGTACCGGGCTTACGTCAACAGTTGGGCGCCGTTGCCCACGAATGGTACGGCAAGCCTTCTGAGCACATGACTGTTATTGCCGTAACGGGCACGAATGGAAAAACCTCGAGTGTGCAGTGGTTGGCTGCCATGCTAAATAATTCCGGCGTGTCGTGCGGTACGATTGGTACGCTAGGTGTGACCTTACCCGATGGCACTAATTTAGGGGGCGCACTGACCACCCCAGATGTACTGACTATGCATCGTAGTTTGGCGGCTATTCATGCCGCTGGTGCAAATCTGGTTGCTTTAGAAGCCTCCTCAATTGGCTTAGAGCAAGGACGCCTTGATCACGTCCAGATTGATATTGCGGCCTTAACTAATTTATCGCACGACCACTTAGATTATCATCACACCCCAGAGAATTACGCCGCTGCCAAGCGTTTGCTCTTCCGTTGGCCCAATTTGCGTTTAGCGGTAGTGAATCTAGATGATGCCTTTGGTGTGCAGCTTAAAAGTGAAGCCCAAGCGCAGCGTATCTTAAGCTATTCCACCCAAGATGCGCAGGCCGATTTATTTGCCGAAGACATACATACCGCTGCAGATGGTCAAGTCTTTAGCTTGGTCGAAGCTCACGGCACAGCCCAAATCCTAACGCGTTTATTAGGTGCTCATAACGTATCTAATTTGCTGCTTGTCTCTGCGGTATTGCTAGAGTTAGGGTGGCCTATTTCTAAAATTGCGCGGTTAATGGCTACCTTAGGCCCTGTTCCTGGGCGTTTGGAAATCGTTAAACCCTTGGCGGTAGGTACGCATCGTCCGGCACCTTTAGCGGTGGTCGACTACGCCCACAGCCCCGATGCCTTAGAGCGCGCTCTGCTGTCATTGCGTGAAACAGCAGAGGTGCGCGGTGGCCGAATCTGGTGCGTATTTGGTTGTGGGGGCGACCGTGACAACTTAAAACGCCCATTGATGGGGACGATTGCCGATCGATTGGCAGATGAAGTCGTCATTACTACAGACAACCCACGCTCTGAAGATCCGCAACAGATTATTCAGCATATTGCGGCCGGCATGAGCTCGACTCCGCATACAGAGTTAGACCGTGCCCAAGCGATTTTACAAACCCTATGGCGTGCCGAACCCAATGATATTGTGCTGATTGCTGGCAAAGGCCATGAAACCTACCAAGAGGTCAATGGGCAACGCCATCCCTTTGACGACCGTCATTGGGCTGGCTTTGCCTTAACGTGGCTACGTGGTTTGTCTATTTCAACCGACACACGTACATTACAGCCTGGTCAGCTCTTTGTGGCTTTACAGGGCCAGAGCTTTGATGGACATGATCACGTACAAACTGCCAAGGAAAAAGGCGCTGTAGCCGCCGTGGTGGCTCATGCTGTCGAGGTTGACTTGCCGCAGTTTATTTTGGGTGACACGCAAACCGCCTTAACCAAGGCCGCGACATTATGGCGTCGTCGCTTTACGATTCCTGTGGTGGCTGTGACCGGCAGCAATGGTAAAACCACCACCAAGGAAATGATTGCCGCTATTTTTACGGCTTGGTTAGGCAGTAGCGATCAGTTTTTAGCGACAGCAGGCAATTTAAACAACCAAATTGGTGTGCCGTTGTCTGTACTGCGTTTACAACCTACCCATAAAGCTGCCGTTTTCGAGTTAGGCATGAATCATCCTGGCGAAATCTTGCCTTTGGCGCGTATTGCAGCCCCTACTATTGCACTCATCAATAATGCTCAGCGTGAACATCAAGAGTTTATGCAGACAGTGGATGCGGTAGCAGCAGAAAATGGAGCCGTCTTAGGTGCTTTAAACGAGCAGGGCATAGCAGTTTTCCCCGCAGACGATACCTACACCGCGTTTTGGCAAGAGTTAGCCGAGGGGCGCACTACACACGGTTTTGGCTTTAATAACGAGGCGCAGGTACGTGCTGATTCCATTCATGCAGATGCCAATGCCACTCAATTCAAGCTGATCCTCAACACAGAAACTGCCAATGTGCATCTTCCCGTACCAGGGGTTCACAACCTACGTAATGCCTTAGCGGCAGCAGCGTGTGCCGCCGCAGCGGGCGCGCCTTTAGCCGCTATCGTGGCTGGTCTCGAGTCTTTCAAGGCCGTCCAAGGTCGTATGCAAGTAAAACACTTGCCAAATGGTGTGCAGCTCATTGATGACAGTTATAATGCCAACCCTGATTCAGTCCGTGCCGCTATTGATGTCTTGGCACAATTAGAGGGTAAAAAAGTGTTGGTTTTAGGGAATATGGCCGAGGTCGGCATAAATAGTGGTGCCGTCCACTCAGAGGTAGGCGCTTATGCGCGCGAACTAGGTATTGATGTGTTATTGGTGCATGGTAACGAAGCCCTCAAGGCAGCAGAGGCCTTTGGCCAAGGGGCCAGCAGTTACGACTCACTCGAACAATTAACCCAGCAACTCTTAAAAGAAATGCCCGCTCAAACCTTAGTTAAAGGTTCGCGCAGTGCGCGTATGGAGCGTGTGGTTGCCGCGTTAGAAACGCATTTCGCGGAGACCCATTATGCTTCTTGAGCTAGCGCGGTGGCTTGCTGAATCCCATGTCCGCGCTTTTGGGGTGTTCGAGTACATTACCTTACGAGCCGTATTAGCCTGTGCCACCTCATTAATTATTGGTTTATGGAGTGGCCCCTGGGTAATTCGTCGTCTGACCGAATTAAAAATAGGTCAGGCGGTACGTAATTACGGTCCTGAGTCGCATTTGCAAAAAAATGGTACCCCTACTATGGGTGGGGTGTTGGTGCTGATTTCTATCGGTATTAGCACGATTTTATGGGCCGATTGGACGAATCGATTCGTGTGGGTTGTATTACTCGTCACGTTTGGTTTTGGCTGGATCGGTTGGGCAGATGATTATAAAAAAGTCGTGCACCGTGACCCCGAAGGCATGTCATCACGCCAAAAGTTTTTTTGGCAGGCATTAATTGGGATTGTGGCTTCGGTGTATTTAACGTTTGCGGTTTCTGCTCCGGATACAGCGGAACTGTGGCCTTTATTTAAAAGTTGGGTGCTTAGCGGCTTTACAATGCCATTGCCCACCCAAGCCGATTTGATCGTTCCTTTTTTTAAAAGCATCAGTTACCCGTTGGGGGTTTTAGGTTTTGCTGCATTAACGTGGTTTGTCATCGTAGGTTCTAGCAATGCGGTGAACCTAACAGATGGCTTAGATGGGCTCGCGATTATGCCTACCGTCATGGTGGGTAGTGCATTAGGTATTTTTGCCTATGTGGTAGGTCGAGTGGACTATTCCAAATACTTATTATTTCCGTATATTCCTGGCGCTTCAGAGCTAATGGTAATTTGTGCAGCGATTGCGGGGGCAGGTTTAGCCTTTCTTTGGTTTAATGCGTACCCCGCCCAAGTTTTCATGGGAGACGTTGGGGCGCTGGCGTTAGGTGGGGCCTTAGGGACCATTGCCGTTATTGTGCGCCAAGAAATTGTGTTCTTCATTATGGGTGGGGTGTTTGTAGTAGAAACGTTGTCAGTCATGATGCAGGTCACTTGGTTCAAATACACCAAAAAACGGTACGGTGAAGGGCGGCGGATCTTCAAGATGGCACCTCTGCATCACCATTTTGAGGTCAGTGGGTGGAAAGAAACCCAAGTGGTGGTTCGATTCTGGATCATTACGATGATGCTTGTTCTAATTGGCCTCTCTACACTTAAACTACGATGAAAGAGTCTGTCTTTACCACCTCTTCCTATGGCTACACACTTATCCTAGGCTTAGGGGAAACCGGTTTGGCTGCAGCGCATTGGTACTTACAACAACACTTGCCAATACGAGTGGCCGACACCCGGTTACACTACCAGGTGAAAACAGAGGCGTTGGCTCATCAGTACAATGATGTCGCCATCGACGTTGTATTAGGTGCAGAGGCACTCGACCCCAATGTACTAACGGGTATACAAACGGTGGTTATCAGTCCCGGCTTAGCGCCAACTGATCCGCAAGTAGCGCATTTGTTAAGCTTAGCTAAACGTCAAGGTATTTCCGTTATTAGTGAAATAGAGCTATTTGCTCGGGCTTTAACCGATTTAGCACGTACCGGTTATCGTCCTACCGTGTTTGGGGTCACCGGAACGAACGGCAAAACCACCGTCGTGCAGCTGACTAAATACATGCTCCAAGAAGCCGGCCAGTCTGTGCTTGCCGCAGGGAATATCAGTCCGGCGGCGCTATCCGCTTTGGCAGAGGCCTATGCTCAGCAGCAGCTACCGGATTACTGGATTATCGAGCTTTCCAGCTTTCAACTTGAACATACCTTTAGCTTAGCGCTGCAAGCCGGTGTGGTATTAAATATCAGTCAAGATCATATTGACTGGCATGGGTCAATGCAGGCTTATATTGCCGCCAAGGCTCATTTGTTTAGTATGTGCCAACACGTGATCGTGAATCGCGATGACCTTATCACATTCGCCATGCCTACAGCAGAGATGCAAGTACAAAGCTTCGGACTCGATCAGCCTGTGACGGCGTGTGATATCGGGTTAGGTCTTAACCAAGAGCAAGAATGGATTGCGTTGTCCACCGTGCAGACGGGGGCGCTAGAGTATGTATTACCTATTTCAGCATTGGCTCTAACGGGGCGACACAACATAAGTAACGCGTTGGCTGCACTAAGCTTATTGCGTACCACTGGCCTAGATTGGGATGCTTTGCTTCATGCTTTACATAATTATCATGGTGAGCCTCATCGCTGTCAGTTTGTGCGTATGGTGCAGGGGGTAAGCTTCATTAATGACAGTAAAGGCACGAATGTTGGGGCAACAGTAGCCGCTATCGAAGGGCTGGGCCGGTCTATGGTGCTCATAGCAGGGGGTGTAGGCAAAGATCAAGACTTTACCCCTTTAGCCGATGCTGTTGCTCAAAGTGCTTGCCGTGCTGTGATACTGATCGGACGTGATGCCGCCTTATTAGCCCGCGCCTTTGAGGCGCTAACTATCCCCGTTGTGTTAGCAATGAACCTCACTCAAGCCGTACAGCAGGCGTTTGAATTCAGTCAGGCAGGGGACACCGTGTTATTGTCACCCGCGTGCGCCAGTTTGGATATGTTCAGCAATTACATAGATCGTGGCCATCAGTTTGTGGATGCCGTCACTGAGTTAGCTTTGGACAAAGGAGAGGTGGCGTGACACGATCAGTCCCATTAAATCAGCGGGTTTTAGGAAAGCGGTCACGGGCACGGACTGCAATGCCTAGTATTGATATGCCATTACTGACGGTAGTGTGTATGTTAGCGGCCTTTGGCTTATTAATGGTGTATTCGGCCTCCATCGCCTTAGCGGATGGCCCGCAGTATCGTAATTATGGCCACTATTATTTTGTCATCCGTCATACGTTGTTTTTAAGTTTGGGCGCTGTGTTAGCGGGGGCAGCCAGTCTGGTACCGATGCGCGTCTGGGAAAAACTGGCCTTGCCCCTTTTTATCCTTGCTCTGGTGCTGTTGGTATTAGTGCTAATTCCTGGTGTAGGGCGTGAGGTCAATGGGGCACGACGTTGGATTCCCTTAGGAATAGTTAATTTCCAGCCTTCTGAGTTTATGAAGGTGGCGATGGTTATGTTTGCCTCCCTCTATGTGGTGCGCAAAAAGGAAACCATTTCCGAGTTTTGGCGTGGCTTTGTACCCATCATATTGGTAGTGGGTGCGGTAGGGGGACTCCTTATTTTAGAGCCCGACTTGGGGGCTTTTGTCGTGACAGCGTGTATCGCGATGGGCGTGGTTTTTATTGGTGGTATTGCCTTGCGCTGGATGATCGGTATGGTGGGTTTATTCGGGGGCGTTGGGGCCATTATGATTTGGTTTGCGCCGTGGCGCCGTGAGCGTTTATTTGTGTATTTAGACCCTTGGAAGCCTGAAAACGCCTATGGCAGTGCCTACCAGCTTTCGCACTCGCTTATTGCGTTTGGGCGTGGTGAGTGGACCGGTGTGGGCTTAGGTTCTAGCGTAGAAAAACTGCATTATTTGCCCGAGGCCCATACAGACTTTATTGTGGCGGTGATTGGCGAGGAGCTCGGCTTTGTCGGGGTTAGTCTGCTTATCATTGCTTTTGCTTTTGTGATTTGGCGTGCATTTGAAATTGGGCGTCAGGCTATCGCCATGGAGCGCTTATTTAACGCCATGTTCGCCCAAGGAATTGGAGTATGGTTTGGCGTGCAAACCTTTATTAATATAGGGGTTTGTTTAGGCGTATTGCCTACCAAAGGTTTGACCTTGCCATTAGTCAGTTATGGTGGTTCAGCCACAATTATGAGTCTCATTGCGTTAGCGATATTATTGCGCATCGATCATGAGAACCGAAACTTAATGCGAGGTATCCGTCAATGAGCCGTTCGATTTTGATTATGGCCGGAGGCACAGGTGGGCATATTATGCCGGGCTTGGCGGTCGCTCATTATCTACGAGCACAAGGGTGGCGCGTGTATTGGCTTGGCAACCCAGATCGCATGGAAGGTCAACTCGTAAAAGAGCACGGCTTTCCCTTGTTGCCCCTACATTTTTCCGGGGTGCGAGGTAAAGGGCTAAAGGCTCTATTGCAGTTACCGTTTCGTTTACTAAGCGCGTGTGTAGAGGCTCGACGGGCTCTGCAAGAGGCCCAGCCTAATGTCGTGCTCGGGATGGGCGGCTATGTGGCTTTTCCTGGTGGGATAATGGCAAAGTTAGCGGGTATCCCTTTAGTGGTACACGAGCAAAATGCCATAGGCGGTACAGCGAACCGCTATTTAGCTAAAATAGCGCGTCAAAGCTTAGTGGGTTTTCCTGGGGCATTACCTGGGGCCATTATGGTGGGAAACCCTGTGCGTAATGCGTTTACACGCCAACGTGCGCCTGCCGAACGTTACCAAGCCCGTAAAGGAACTTTACAAATCTTAGTATTAGGTGGCAGCTTAGGGGCCGCTCCTTTGAATAAAATCATACCCGCTGCACTGGCACAAATTTCGGCCCAGGATCGGCCTTATGTCGTGCATCAAACGGGTCAGGCGCACACCAAGACTGTCCAAGACAATTATGATGCGCTTCAGGTACACGCTCAGGTCGTCCCCTTTATTACAGATGTGGCTGCTGCCATGGCAGCGGCTGATGTCGTCATTTGTCGAGCCGGGGCCATGACGGTAGCGGAAGTCGCCGCTGTTGGGGTGGCGGCCCTATTTGTGCCATTGCCTCATGCCATTGACGATCATCAAACTGCCAATGCTAATTACCTTAGCGACTGTGCTGCGGCATGGCTGCAGCCTCAAGCCCAATTTACCGTGGAGTGGTTAGCCCAGTGGCTACAAACAACAACGCGTGCTGAACTGCAAAAGCGAGCCATCCATGCGCAAGAGCATTCATTTGTGGATGCAACAGAAAAAATAGCGAACACGTGTTTACGTTTAGCTAAAGGAAATTCATGAAACATCGTATTCAGCACATTCATTTTGTCGGTATAGGTGGCTCTGGAATGAGCGGCATTGCCGAAGTGTTGCTTAATTTAGGTTACGCCATTAGCGGGTCTGACATCCAACCGTCAGCTGTCACTCGTCGGTTAGAAAGTTTAGGAGCACGTATTGTTATTGGCCATGAAGCGGAGAATGTGAAAGGCATGGGCGCGATTGTGGTGTCCACCGCAATTGGCAATGACAACCCTGAAGTCCTAGCTGCCCGTGCGCTACGTATTCCGGTGGTACCGCGTGCGCTTATGTTGGCCGAGCTCATGCGCTTAAAACGAGGCATAGCCGTCGCCGGCACGCATGGCAAAACCACAACCACTAGCCTAGTGGCCAGCATTCTTGCTGTGGGTGGGTTGGACCCTACTTTTGTCATCGGAGGCCGTTTAAACTCAGCCGGTGCCAACGCCCGTTTAGGTCAAGGGGAATACATTGTTGTAGAGGCCGATGAGTCGGATGCCTCTTTCCTAAACTTGCTGCCTGTCATGGCGATCATTACAAATATCGATGTTGATCACATGGATACCTATGGTCACGACGTGGCACGTTTAAAAAGTGCATTTATTGATTTTACCCAGCGCTTGCCTTTTTATGGCAGTGCGGTGCTGTGTGTTGATGACCCCAATGTGAGGGAAATTATTCCGTTCGTGTCGCGTCCTGTGACCACCTATGGTATAGAAAACCCCGACGCGCAGGTACGAGCCGTGGGTATTCGTCATGTTGGTACCAAAATGTATTTTGATGTAGAACGCCAAGGCAGTGCAGGGGCTCTGCCTGTATTGTCTGTCAGTCTAAACCTGCCTGGTAAGCACAATGTACTGAACGCCTTAGCTGCCATAGCCGTAGCCACTGAGCTCGGTGTCAGCGACGCCGACATTGCGGCAGCGCTAGATACGTTTACAGGTGTAGGAAGACGTTTTACCCAATATGGCGATTTGCCCGTGCCCGAGACAGCAGGAGGGGGGCATTACACCTTGGTCGATGATTACGGTCATCACCCTAATGAAATGCAAGCCACCTTAGATGCTGCCCGTGGTGCGTGGCCCAATAGACGCCTGGTGCTCGCTTTTCAGCCTCATCGCTATACACGCACCCGCGATTGTTTCGAGGATTTTGTTCGCGTGCTCAGCCAAGCCGATGCCGTGTTATTAAGCGAGGTCTATCCAGCCGGCGAGGAGCGTATTGTGGCGGCAGACGGGCGTGCTTTAGCACGCGCTATACGCGTAGCGGGCCGTGTAGAGCCCGTGTTCGTCGAACAAATTAGCGATTTAGCCGAGTCAATCCAGAACTTTGTACGCGCTGATGATGTGGTGGTTTTAATGGGTGCAGGGTCAATAAGTCGTGTGGCAGGACAACTTAAGGAAGGACTATGAAACAGCTAGGCAAGGTTGGCGTTATTTATGGTGGGGTTTCTGCAGAGCGCGAGGTTTCTCTCATGTCCGGCGCTGGCGTCCATCACGCTTTAGTGGCGCAAGGGGTAGATGCCCATCTATTTGATACGAAAACCCAGAGTTTGGCCGAGTTAGCTCAAGCGCAATTTGACCGTGTGTTTATTACGCTTCATGGCCGTTTTGGCGAGGACGGGACACTACAAGGGGCCCTAGAGCTGTTGGGTATTCCTTATACAGGCAGTGGGCCAATGGCATCGGCATTGGCCATGGATAAAGTCATGACGAAACGCGTTTGGCTGCAGCAAGGCCTACCCACGCCTGAGTTTGCCGTCTTAAAAAACCAGCGTGACCTCGAGGGGTTATGCGATCGGTTGGCACTGCCTTTTATTATGAAACCTGCCCACGAAGGGTCCACCGTGGGCTTTACGCGTTTAGATCATGCCGATCAAGTTGAAGCCGCCTTTAACTTAGCCTATCGCTTTGATAGCTCGGTGCTTGCCGAGCGTTTTATTCAAGGGCGCGAATTAACCGTACCCGTATTAGGTAGTGCAGACCAAGCACGAGCCTTGCCTGTGATTGAAATTGTGGCGCCAGGCGGCAACTACGACTTTGAAAACAAGTATTATAGTGATGAGACTCAATACTTTTGTCCTGCCGACCTAAGCCCAGCGCTTACCGACCAGATTCAAGCTTTAGCGCGTGAGGCCTATTTGGCAGTGGGTTGCGAGGGCTGGGGCCGGGTAGATTTCATGCTGGATCAAGCTAATCAGCCTTGGTTACTCGAGGTGAATACGTCTCCAGGGATGACCAGCCACTCTTTAGTACCAATGGCGGCTAAGGCAGTGGGCTTAAGCTACGAGCAACTCTGTATCGAGATTGCACAAAGCGCGAGCTTGAAATTGAAAGCGGTGGCCAGAACAGCATAATGCAGCGTTTTTCTATGCCTCTTCTTTCAGTGAATTATCGTTGGCTGAACCAATTAGCCAACGGCCTTGCTGTGTTGGCTGTTATCGCTATAGTGACCAGTGCGCTGCTATGGCTGGCCCGTTTACCGTACTTTGTTGTGGACACGGTGAAAATCGAAGGGGTCAATAACGAGGCGCTAGTGTATGTCACCCCCGATGCGGTTCATGCCACCATTGCTGGGCAGTTAAAAGGAAATTTTTTTAGTATTAATCTAGATGAGTCCAGAGCGCTACTTGAAAAAGCCCCTTGGGTACGTCGAGCTCAAGTGCGTCGCGTGTGGCCAAACACCTTACAGGTTAAAATAGAGGAACAACAGCCTTTAGCCTATTGGAATGAATCCGATATGATCAACACATGGGGTGAGCCGTTTGCGGCAAACGAGGCCGTTATTGTCGAGGGAACTTTTTTACCCCAATTGCGCGGTCCCGCTAACTCCGAGCGCTTAGTCGTGCAACGTTACGCCGAGGTGACGCAATGGTTAACCCCTCTGGGGGTAAGCATCCAGCAGTTAAATTTAAGCCCGCGTTACGCTTGGGAGGTGGTGTTGTCGGATGGCATTCGTTTGCAGCTAGGGCGCGACCCTGCCGCCGATATTGCTGATCTGCATGGCACATCAGGGGCCATTGATTTTGCCGCACGTCTAGAGCGTTTTGTGCAGGCGTGGCCTACATTACACGAGCGCTTAGATGGTCGAACCATCCAATCCGCCGACTTACGCTATAGCAACGGATTTGCCATTAGCTTAGCGCCTCTTAAACCTACTGAATGAAATAGAAAATTTTATGACCCGTGATAATAAGGATCTGATCGTAGCATTAGACATTGGCACAAACAAAGTCGCTGCCGTGGTAGCCGAGGTGTTGCCAGAAGGGCGGTTCGAGGTTCTGGGTTTAGGTCAACACGAGTCCATGGGGATGCGTAAGGGCGTGGTCGTCAATATCGAAGCCACCGTTAACTCAATTCAGCGGGCGCTCGAAGAGGCCGAGCTAATGGCCGATTGTAAAATTGGTGGGGTGTATGCAGGCATATCAGGCAGCCATATACGTAGTCTGAACTCTAGCGGCATGGTAGCAGTCAAGGATAAAGAGGTAACGGCTACAGATGTAGCTCGAGTCATTGAAACTGCCCAAGCGGTCAATATTCCACTTGATCAACAAGTGCTACATGTGCTGGAACAAGAGTTTATTGTCGATGCCCAAGAAGACATCAAAGACCCTATCGGAATGAGCGGGTTTCGGCTCGAGGTGCGTGTGCATATTGTAACGGCCACGGTGTCATCCACGCAAAATATTGAACGCTGTGTACGCCGTTGTGGGCTAGAAGTCCAAGAACTGATGCTCGCGCCTTTAGCATCTAGTTTGGCGTGTTTGACTGATGACGAAAAAGAATTAGGGGTTTTACTCATCGATATTGGTAGTGGAACCACAGATATAGCTATATATACGGGTGGATCAATACGTCATACTCATGTTATTCCTATAGCTGGAGACCAAATTACGAATGATATCGCAACGATGTTGCGTACCCCTATGCCCGATGCCGAGGAAATTAAGCTGCGCTATGGTTTAGCGCGCGAGGATATCGCCGGGCCCGAAGAGCTTATCGAGGTTCCTGGTCTAGGTGACCGCCCTAATCGTCAAGTCAAACGTCATGCATTGGGGGCCGTCATCGAGCCTCGGGTCGAAGAGCTTTTCCAGTTGGTACAGCAAAGCGTGCGCGAATCTGGGTACGAAGACTTACTGGCTTCGGGGGTAGTCATTACGGGCGGTACGGCATTATTGCCGGGTATCGCTGAGGTAGCAGAAGACGTTTTTTTAAAACCGGTGCGTGTCGCCATGCCCATTTATCAAGGTAGCTTGGCTGACATGATGCGCAACCCACGTTTCTCTACCGCCATGGGTTTATTGTGCCAAGCACGTCAAGAGCATGGCCAAGGTCGCAAAGTCACCCGTAAAGAGGGGCGATTTAAAAGTATGGTTGCAAAAGCCAAAGAATGGTTTATGAATTAACAGCCAGACTTTGCTAAAAAGGATAATTGCAGTAAATGTGGTTTATCGGGGAGGCAAGACGTTTTCTTGCCAATATTAAAGCGAGGGAATCTAAATGATGAACTTTGAAATACTAGATACCAACGGTAATTCAACCGTTATTAAGGTAATCGGGGTAGGTGGCGCAGGTGGAAATGCGGTCACACATATGATTCATTCAGGTGTGCAAGGCGTTGAGTTTATTTGTGCCAATACAGATGCGCAGGCTCTAGCCAGCAGCGAAGCACCTATTCAAATTGCTCTAGGTCGATCTGGCCTTGGGGCAGGGGCCAAGCCAGAACAAGGCCGAGCGGCAGCAGAAACAGCCCGTGACGAAATCCGCAAGGTATTGGATGGCGCCCATATGGTGTTTATCACGGCCGGTATGGGTGGCGGCACTGGAACTGGGGCCAGCCCTATTGTGGCTGAAGTCGCCAAAGAATTAGGCATCCTCACTGTGGGAGTGGTAACTAAACCCTTCCACTTCGAAGGACGCCGACGTATGGATACGGCAAACTCCGGTATTGCCGAGCTATCCAAACATGTACATTCATTAATCGTGGTGTTAAATGAAAACCTCTACGACTTAATGGACGATGACGCAACCCAAGAAGACTGCTTTAAAGTCGCTGATGATGTGTTACATAATGCATGTGCAGGGATTGCCGAAATTATTAACGTCGAAGGTAACGTTAACGTTGACTTCGAAGACGTAAAAACCATTATGGGCGAACAAGGTCAAGCCATGATGGGTATTGCGGTAGCTTCTGGCGAAGGCCGTGCCCGCGAGGCAGCAGAGCGTGCTATTGCCTGCCCATTACTCGAAGGCGTCGATTTACATGGCGCACGTGGTGTGTTGGTTAACATCACAGCCGGTCGTGATCTTAAATTGCGTGAAACACGTGAAATTATGGATATTATCCAAAGTTACGCTGCAGAAGACGCACACGTTATCTTTGGTACGGCCTACGATGACAGCATGGGTGATAGCCTACGTGTAACAGTGGTAGCAACTGGCCTAGGTCGTCAACAAGCACGTCCTCAGTTGGTTCAAACACCCGTTGCAGAGCCGGTATTACGCACAGGAACGGATAACGAACCGACTTTAGCCGAAACCATTGCTCCTAAAGAGCCGGAAGCCGAGGTCACCCCACCTTCCATTCCATCGGTTATGCGTACACGCAACACCGAAGCTTCTTCGCAAGTACGAGCCTTAGAAACGTCCGGTATGGATCGTTTCGATATTCCAACGTACTTACGCAAGCAAGCCGACTAATCACCTAACCCCGATAGGTGAGCTCTCGCAGGTCAGTTAGATACATTATCTAACTGACCCTCTGAGCCAGTTCGTCTAGTATGTTTTATAATAACGGGTGTTATAGTCTTTATTTTCATTATCTATGTTACGTCAGCGCACCTTATCTACCGTTGTCAGCACTAAAGGAATCGGCTTGCATTCGGGTCGTTTAGTAGAAATTACTTTGCGTCCAGCCGAGCCAAACACAGGTATTGTGTTTCATCGTACTGACCTCGATCCGGTGGTGACCATCCCTGCCCAAGCACAGTATGTAGGGGGGACAACCATGGCCTCTGTCTTACAAAAAGACGGTGTCCGTGTTTCTACCGTAGAGCACTTGATGTCTGCCTTAGCTGGCCTAGGTATTGATAATTTACACATAGATATTTCTGCCGAAGAAGTTCCCATTATGGACGGCAGTGCCGGAACGTTTGTGTATTTACTGCGTTCAGCTGGCCTCCAGGAACAGTCCGTAGCCAAGCAGTTTTTACGTGTTTTAAAACCCATCGAGGTCCGAGAGGGCGAAGGCGATCAGGTCAAGTGGGCCCGACTCGAGCCCTACGACGGCTATTGCTTACAGTTTTCCATTGATTTCCAGCACCCTGCCATTGATGCCACAGCAAACTTTGCCGAGGTCGATTTTGCAAAAGACTCCTACGTCAAAACCGTAGCCAGAGCGCGTACTTTTGGTTTTGCTAGCGAGGTCGAGGCCATGCGTGCTGCAGGTCTAGCACGGGGTGGCAGTTTGGATAATGCCATTGTGATGGACGAGTTTCGTGTTCTCAATGCTGATGGCTTGCGTTACGAGGACGAGTTTGTAAAACACAAAATCTTAGATGCCATTGGTGATTTATACCTAATTGGTCATCCTTTAGTAGCACGTTATGTCGCGTGTAAGTCAGGTCATGGTTTGAACAACCAATTAGCTCGTGCGTTGTTGGCAGCGTCTGACAGTTGGGAACTTGTTACCTACACCGAAGAAGCGCCGGCCTCCGTGCCGTATGTGCGCGAATGGAAACACGCTTATTAATCAAGCATGGTGAAAGGCTGGTGCCAAGGCTCAGCCTTTATGCTTATGTCTACGTAACAAGCGCTCTACCGCTTGTGCCAAAGGACCTTCTTCTAACGATTGGTTAAGCTGCTCAAAAGCAGCAAGCCCGCTACTATCAATACCTGCTCCCCCTTGACGTACGTGTCCTACGGGTTCTACCCCAGTAAAAAGTACGGATTGGATTTGAAGGTGGACTTGATTACACTTCCATGCAGATTGGTTTAGCTTAGCAATTAACGTGGGCAGCATTTGCCTTAATTTAGTGGCATGTGCAGCGCTGGGAACTGCTAGGGTCACAGTTTGTCTATCTATATGAGCCACTCGGCAGCTGCGCATGGCAGTTGGAAGTTGGCTATGAATATATTGCTCTAACTCTAAATAGCTTTGTGCTGTAGACAGGATCTGTTTAGGATCTTGCTTCAGCCAACCAGCAATAGGGCTGGCTGGTTCACTAGAGCGAGTACTGAAGCGTTTAAAAAAAGCCCTAGACATAAGGATTAAATTGTTTGAATAAGTTAAAGAATTCGCGGCTACGCTTAAAAGCGCTGCGGGCATTAGCCATTGGTTTAGGGATTAGCGTCTCCGCCGTAGCGGGCGCTTTAGTACAATCAAAAATAGGTACAAAGCAGCTAGACCCTAGTCAGGTAGTGATATTAAATCAAGCCCAAGAGCGCGATGCGTTGTACGTCCAACAAAGTGTACAGCAGTTAGCCCAACGTTTAGGCGACCTTCAAGCCAAGGTCATTGAAATGGAAAGTTTAGGGCGGCGTATTGCTGAGCATGCAGGTGTGCAATACACCGATCCAGAACTTTTGCAGCAGATGGAGTGGCAAGACCCGGCTCCAAAGCTCAGCAGCGCCCAAGATCTAGGCCGAGAACTCGACACCTTATATTATAGTCTCTCTGAACGCCAAGATTGGCTGACTATGCTAGATAGTGTGCTTAGCCAACGCTTAGGTAACCAAGCACGCTTTCCAGCGATGCATCCTGTGGATCGCAGTTATGTTAGCTCCGGTTATGGGTGGCGTCGTCACCCCATCACAGGGCGCCATACCTTACACGAAGGCATGGATTTTTCTGCTCCGGTTGGTACCCCTATTGTAGCGGCCTCTGGTGGTATAGTGACAGAGGCGCGTTATCGTAGTGGTTATGGCAAGATGGTAGAAATTGCTCATGGCGATGGCTTAATAACGCGCTATGCTCATGCCTCGTCTATTTTAGTGCGGTTGGGCGATGTGGTCGAAAAAGGACAGCTTATTGCTCGAGTCGGGGCAACTGGGCAAGTCACCGGAGCCCATTTGCATTTTGAGGTGCGTCTTGAAGATCAGCCTTTAGACCCTATTTTATTTCTACCTAAAGAGTATTCTGATACGCTATTGGTTCAATCCAGTACGACAAAATAGTCTTTTTGGCATCTAGCTGCGTTAAACTGTATTGTTATGTTGCCAGTTTTCCCTTAACCCGAATAATAGGAATGGGAGTAGGCATGTAGTATTACATGCTGTGAATCTTACCAATACGATACAAGAATGGTTTCTTTGCTCAGAAAGCTTTTCGGTAGCCGCAACGATAGGCTGCTTAAACAGTACCGCAAGCAGGTTGCACAGATCAACGCGCTTGAACCCACCTTCGAGGCCCTAAGCGACGACGAGCTGCGGGCAAAAACGGCTGAGTTTCGTCAGCGCTTAGCCGAAGGTAAGTCGTTAAATTCTTTGTTGCCTGAGGCCTTTGCTGTGGTGCGCGAGGGGTCAAAGCGTGTCTATAACATGCGTCACTTTGACGTGCAGTTGCTGGGTTCTATTGCATTGCACAATGGCAAGATTGCAGAGATGCGTACGGGTGAAGGAAAAACCTTAATGGCCACTTTGGCTGTGTACTTAAATGCTCTAACCAGCAAAGGGGTTCATGTAGTCACGGTCAACGACTACTTGGCACGTCGCGATGCAGAGGCCATGGGCAAGCTCTACAATTTTCTCGGCCTTAGCGTAGGCGTGGTGGTACCTAACCAATCTAACGAGGAAAAGAAAGCCGCCTATCAGGCCGATATCACCTACGGTACCAACAACGAATTTGGTTTTGACTACCTACGCGATAACATGGAATACCATGCAAACGAGCGCCGTCAGCGTGGTTTGCATTTTGCGATTGTGGATGAGGTTGACTCCATCCTTATTGACGAGGCACGCACGCCTCTGATTATTTCGGGTCAAGCGGATGATAATACGGCCTTATATCAGGCCATCAACGTGGTTCCTCCTATGCTTACTCGCATGCAACAGGAACCCAAACCCCAAGAGCCCGAGCCCGAGGGCGACTACTGGGTCGATGAGAAAGCCCAGCAAATTCACATGTCCGAAGCAGGACACGAAAAAGCGGAAAAAATCTTAACGGAAATGGGGTTATTGCCCGCTGGCGAATCCCTCTACGAGCCTCGCCATATTTCGCTCATGCACCATATCATGGTGGCATTGCGTGCGCATAACCTCTTTTTCCGCGATCAGCACTATGTAGTACAGAATGATGAAATCGTCATTGTGGACGAATTCACCGGTCGTTTGATGTCAGGACGCCGTTGGTCCGAGGGCTTACACCAAGCCGTCGAGGCCAAAGAAGGGGTGACAATTCAAAGCGAAAACCAAACCATGGCTTCTATTACCTTCCAAAACTATTTCCGTATGTACGAAAAGTTGGGCGGTATGACCGGTACGGCAGATACAGAAGCCTTCGAGTTCCAAGAAATCTACAGCCTAGAGACCGTCATTATCCCGACCAACCGTCCTATGGTACGTGTTGATCAAAACGACCAAGTCTTTAAAACCGATAAAGAAAAATATGCGGCTATTTTGGCCGATATCAAAGACTGTCACGAGCGTGGTCAGCCCGTTTTAGTGGGTACAACCAGCATTGAAAACTCAGAGCTCTTAGCTGGCTTATTACAGGCCGAGGGTCTGCCACACGAGGTGTTAAATGCTAAACAACACGAACGTGAGGCTCAAATTGTGGCCGATGCCGGCAAGCCGGGTAGCGTAACCATTGCCACCAACATGGCCGGTCGGGGTACCGACATTGTGTTGGGTGGTTCTATTGAACGCTTCGTAACGGCCATTCAAGATGACGACAGCCTCAGCCCAGAACAAAAAACCGCACAAATCGAAGCCATCCGTGCGGAATGGCGTCCAGTTAACGAGCAGGTTAAGGCCGCAGGTGGCTTGCGTATTATTGGTACCGAGCGTCATGAATCGCGTCGTATTGATAACCAGCTACGTGGTCGCGCAGGGCGTCAAGGTGACCCAGGTTCCTCACGCTTTTATTTGTCCCTAGATGACTCATTAATGCGTATTTTTGCGGGGGATCGCGTACGCAATATTATGGAGCGTTTGCGTCTACCCGAAGGCGAGCCTATCGAGGCTCGCATGGTAACGCGTTCTATCGAGTCCGCTCAGCGTAAAGTCGAAGCCCGTAACTTTGATATCCGCAAGCAACTGCTGCAGTTTGATGACGTAGCTAACGATCAACGTAAAGTCATTTACGCACAGCGTAACGAGGTGCTTGAGTCGACCGATATCAGCGCTAATATCGCTTACATGCGCGAGGCCTCCCTGACTGATTTCTTCCATCAGTATGTGCCCGAGGAAAGCATGGAAGAACAATGGGATATCTCTGGTCTCCAAGCTGCTCTAGCCAGCCAATTCCACCTAGAGGTAGATGTGGTGGGAATGGTTGAAAAAGAAACGCAGCTCTCCGAAGAAGATCTATTAGACCGCGTGGTCGACGCCTCTAAAGTGGCTCTTGATGAAAAAATCGCTTTAGTAGGGCTGGAACAATGGGGAAGTTTCGAGCGCGCCATCATGCTGCAGTCTATTGATACGCAGTGGCGAGCCCATCTGCAGGCGCTTGATCACTTACGTCAAGGGATCCATTTGCGTGGCTATGCGCAAAAAGACCCCAAACAAGAGTACAAACGCGAGGCCTTCGAGCTATTTGCCGAGCTTCTCGACCGTATCCGTGACGAAGTGGTCCGCACTTTGCTGACTGTGCAAATCCAAGCACCTACCGAGGCCGCTCCGCCGCCTGCTGTCGAGCTAGAAAATGTGCGCGTTCATGCGGCCGATTACGACGAAGCCGTAGCCGCTGACCAAGCCGCCCCCGCCAATGCTGCTCCCTTAGCGGCAGACACATCACGGGTAGGGCGTAACGACGATTGCCCATGTGGTAGTGGAAAAAAATACAAGCATTGCCACGGTAAGCTCAGCTAAATTTCGCTCTTTTTTAGCCAAAACCGCCACGGGAAACCGTTGGCGGTTTTTTTGTGAAATCTAATGTTTCAAAAAATGAGATTTATTAGGGGTATATGCCTATTCTGCTCTTTTATCTAGAGAGGCACTATTAAGGCTTGCTGATATTTTGTATTAATCAGAACGCTTTGTCTCATAAAGGAGTGGGTATGGATGGTACGTTTCAGGGGGTAATTGCATTTGCCCTGATGGCCCTTATGTTAGTGTTGGGGGGCGTGATCAGACGTCAAATCCCCTTTTTACAGAACTCCTTGGTGCCAGCAAGTATTTTAGGCGGTAGTATTGGTTTTGTTTTATTAAGCTTTGATTTACTGCCTGGTTACGGTCCTAATGATTTTAACGCGTTAACTTTTCATTTTTTTACTCTGAGCTTTATGTCTTTATGCTTAACCGGTAGCAGCAAAGACAAGAAATTAGCTGGGGATAGCATTGTCAAAGGTGGGCTATGGTTAACCTTAATTTGGACTGCAAGTCTTGGCCTACAAGCGTTAATTGGGTATGGCATTATTTATGCCTATGACTCCGTAAGGGGTAGTCAAATTGGGCCGCTATTAGGCGCATTAATTACCCATGGTTTTACTCAAGGCCCCGGGCAAGCACTGACTTTTGGTGGCATTTGGGAAAACGATTATGGTTTAGTTAATGCCACACAGGTGGGTCTGATTTACGCTTCGCTAGGGTTTTTAGTGGCCTTTCTGGTTGGTGTGCCTGCGGCACGCCGCGTCATTCGTAGCGGTAAAAATTTAAATAAAAAATCCGCCATTGATGATGAGTTTTTGCTGGGCTATTTTCATAATGGTGCAGGGAAAACAGAAACACGCTTAGTCACTCATAGTGCAAACATGGATAGTTTAGCCTGGCATATAGGATTGCTTGGCTTGGCCTATATGTTGACGCACTTTTGGCTAGTGGTCATGCAAGGGGTTGTGGCAGGCAAAGAGCCTTTAGGCATTAGTCTAAGCGTACTGTTTAGTCACAATATGTTTTTTGTCCACGGTTTAGGCATTTGTGTGCTGATGCGTTGGATTATTGACTACAAAAAATGGGGCCATTTCGTTGATGATGAAAGCTTGAAACGTTTAACAGGGGCTTCAGTGGATTTCATGGTGGTAGGCACAATTATGAGTATTTCTTTCTCTGTGCTTTATGCGTTAATTGTGCCAATTTTATTGGTGACTATCGCTGTAACGGCCGCCACCTTTTTCTTATGTTGGTACGTGGGTAACTGGAGTGGCAAACTAGGCCCAGAGCGAGCCCTCACGTCTTTTGGATGCTGTACGGGGTCAACGGGCACGGGTTTATTACTGCTGCGCTTATTAGATGCTGATTTCAGTACATCGGTGGCTAAAGAGCTAGCGTTCTTTAACCTTGCTATTGTGGTAGTCAATACGCCAATCCTTTTTATTGTGACGCCCATTGCTCCCTCACTCAGCCCAAGCACTTATTTAATGGCTTTTGCTGCAACAGCAGTTATTCCCTTGGTACTCATTCCTTTGTTAATGATGAAAAAAAGCAGCGTGCGTGGTAGTGGGCGTGCTGTATTAGGAGGTAAGTTGTGATCACCATTTTTTCTGCTAAACGCATTATTACCTTAGACCCGTCTTTGCCTAGTGCAACGCATGTGGCTGTTAAGGACGGCAAGGTATTGGCAGTGGGGTCCCTAGAGGATATTGCTGATGTGGGTGAGTATGTGTTAGATACCCGTTTTGAAAACGCGTATTTGTACCCAGGGTTTGTTGAAGGGCATAGTCATGCGCTAGAGGGGGCAATGTGGAATTACGTGTACCTAGGCTATTTCCCGCGCCATACCCCTCAAGGTGAATTACGTCCAGGGAATACCAGTCTAGCAGACATTCAAAAACGCTTAGCTGAGGCGGCTCAAACTCTAGCCCCCGGTGAGCCTCTTGTAGCGTGGGGGTTTGATCCGGTTTATTTTGAGGGTGAGCGACTGGATAAGCAAGTGATTGACGCGGTGGTAAGTGATCGCCCGGTCGTCATTTTCCATGCCAACTTGCATTTAATGACGGTAAACAGCGCCATGCTGGCCCAAACACGCTTGGCTGAAACGCATGATTTAGAGGGGGTAATGCGTGATGCCCAAGGGCAACCAAATGGTGAGTTGCGTGAAATGGCAGCCATGCATGCGGTATTTGAGGCATTGGGGCGTAGCGTTTTCGAGGAGGTAGCCAGTCTTGCTACCTTACAAAACTATGCTAAAGCGGCGCAGCGTACTGGCATCACCACGATTACTGATCTCTACAACCCATTATCAGATCAGGGCGTGGCTGCGCTGGTAGAAAGCAGCCAACAGCCTCAGTATCCGGTGCGGTTGGTGCCTGCTATGGGGGCACTCGATTGGCAAAACCATCAAGGTATCGAGCGGATTGTGGCTTGCCAAGAACTAAGCAATGCCAAGTTGCATTTTGGCTTAGTTAAAGTCATGACCGATGGCTCTATTCAGGGTTTTTCTGCACGCATGCTGTGGCCGGGTTACCATAACGGCCATGAAAATGGCATTTGGAATGCGCCACCCGAAACCCTCAAGCAAATTGTCTTGGATTACCATCAAGCCGGTCTGCAAATGCACATTCATACCAATGGTGATGAAGCCGTAGAGCTTATGTTAGATGCCATTGAAGAGGCACAATCACTGTGGTATAGGGCCGATCATCGCCATACCCTGCAGCATTGCCAGTTTATTAGTCAGGCGCAAATGCGTCGTGCAGCTAAACTAGGCGTTTGCTTAAATATGTTTGTGAACCATATTTATTACTGGGGTGATATACACCGAGAAAAAACGTTGGGTTACACTCGCTCTCGACGCATGCAGCCCTTGCGCTCAGCACGTCAACTAGGTGTACCCATTGCCATGCATTGTGATGCGCCAGTAACACCTTTGGGGCCGTTGTTTTCCATGTGGTGCGCGGTAGCACGTAAAACCGCTAGCGGTCATGTATTGGGCGAGCATGAAGCCTTAACGATACCCGAGGCACTGGAGCTGATGACACTAGGTGCCGCCTATACCTTACACATGGATGATCAAGTAGGCAGCCTAGAGGTCGGAAAATTTGCGGATATGGTGGCATTAGACCGCGATTTGTATGCGATCGATACGGATGAACTGCTTGACGTTGAGGTGCTAGCGACGGTGCTTGGGGGTGAGGTGCATACTCATGCCAAGCATTAAGCCCATTGCCACCACTTTACTCACGGGCTTTTTAGGCTCGGGTAAAACAACGTATCTGAATCAATTGCTGCAAACGGATATTCCAGCACGTAGTATCGTGCTGGTTAACGACTTTGGGCGTATCAATATTGATGCTAGCTTAATTGCGTATCAAGATGACGACGTGATTCGGTTAAACAATGGCTGTGTTTGCTGCACTTTAGGTGCCAGTATGGCAGAAAAGCTAGCAGAAATAGGGCGGATGGACCCACCGCCAACGGCACTGTTTATGGAACTTAGTGGGGTCGCCAATGCAGCGCGTGTGGCAGACATGATACGCGTAGCACAGCGTTTTGAGTTAAACGAAGTGCGCTGCTTTGTGGATGTCTCGTTAGCCGCTTTGCATGCGACAGATCCCCGAGTGAATACGGTATGGGCACAACAAATTTTGAGTGCGACTCATCTGGTTTTTAACCGTTTAACGCCAGAGCAATCCCTGCCAACGTGCTTAGAGCAGCTAGTGAATCAAAGCGTAGCCCAACTGCGTTATGACTATGCCGCCACCGTGCCTCCTGCCCCTGTCGTCGCGTCACCGCCTCGTCCGGTGACAACACCTACCAAGGGGTGGCACAGTGTAAGCTTTGAGTCCAATCAGGTGCTTGCTGTGGAAGACGTACGTGCTGTATTAGAGGCCTTTACTGAGGTGCTGTATCGAGCTAAAGGCATGCTGCATACTGAGGCAGGCCGAGGCTGGGTGGTGCAGTGGACTAAAACCCAATGCGTGATTACCCCCAGCGCACGTCCTGTTAGTCAAACCCAACTGGTTTTTATTGGTATGGATGAAGCCGGTTTAGAGCAGTTGGTACAGCGTCTACACAGTCTCCAAACCGAATCCGTAGCTTAAAGTAAAAAAATGGTTGCCAAACCAAGAAAGATAAAAAAGCCCAGCGAGTCCGTACCAAAGGTTAATAAAACCGATGAACCCACCGCTGGGTCTTTACCAAAGCGGCTCCGCAAGGTGGGTATTAATACCCCAAGCGCGGCTCCTACCAGCATATTACCAATCATGGCTGCCATCATGACGAGGGCAATAGGGATAGAGCGTGAAATAAACCAGGCAAAGCCAGCCGTAACCAAACTGCCACAGGCGCCAACTAAAAATGTCACCAACAGCTCTCGCTTTACAAGAGGCCAAATATTGGCGCCTGTAATACGACCCATTGCCATCGCACGGATAATCATGGTCATGGTTTGATTACCCGAGTTCCCACCAATACCGGCCACAATAGACATTAAAAAAGCCAAAATCACAATATGGCTAACGGTGTCCTCGAAACGCGACGCCACAAATGAAGCGGTCGCCGCAGTACATAAGTTAATTAATAGCCAAGGAGCACGGTTGCGTAGAGCACTAAAAACGGGAGCGAAAATGTCTTCTTCCTGGAGACCGGCACGCGAAAGTTCTTGCTCTTGGGAGTCTTCTTGCAGTACGTCAATGACCTCATCAATCGGTACACGCCCGATGAGGCGGCCGTAGTCATCGACCACAGGCGCAGAGACTAAGTCATAGCGTTCAAAAGCATTAGCGGCGTCCGTGTCGGGGTCAAGAGGATGCAGGTAAAAGTAATCGGTGTTCATGACACTGGACACCAAGCTATCTGGGTCAGAAACTAACAAGGTAGTAAGCGATAAGGTGCCTTGTAACCGATCGCCGCGATCCACCACAAAAACTTGATCGGTATGATCAGGTAGCTCTTGGAGTCTACGCAAATAGCGCAAGACCACCTCTAGGCTAACGTCTTCGCGTACCCGAACCATTTCAAAATCCATAATGGCCCCCACCGAGTCCTCTGGGTAGCCCATAGCGGCAATAAGTTGCGCGCGCTCGGCATCGGTGAGGCCTTTTTGGACTTCGGCAATCACGTCGGGCGGCAGGTCTGGCGCAAGATCAGCAATCTCATCTGCATCCATGTTCGACGCGGCAGCGATCAGCTCTTCGGTGTCCATGGACTTAATCAAGGACTCGCGAACCCAGTCCTCGATTTCCAACAGCACATCGGCATCGTATTCATCTGACACCTGATCCCAAACTAGCTGGCGCTCGGGCTCGGGTAAGGATTCTAAAATAAAGGCAATGTCTGCTGGGTGCAGATTGTTAATAATGGCCCGAATTTCTTCTTCGTGGTGGCGATGCGTTAATTGAGTGAGCTCTTCAGAGGGTTCATTCTGCTGGTCGTCATCGGAGAGCAGGTTAACCACCTCTTGGCGTTTTAAAATGCTTTGTAAGCGCTGCAAAGCAAGCTGAGCATCTTCTGGGTCTAGACGGCGCATTTTAGACGGTGCCGTGTTCACAGTAGCTTGAGTCATATTATTCGATTAGAGGTAAAGGACGGCTGCGTCGTTGATCATCAGTGGCGACATAAGTCAGGGTGGCTTCGGTGACTTTTACGGTTTCGTCTGGCAAGAGTTTGCGTTCGGCGTAGACCTCTACCTCGACAGTGATAGAAGTGGTGCCTGTTTTTATTATTTTGGCGTACACGCTAAGTAAATCACCCACGAAAACAGGTTGCTTAAACGTAAACGAGTTCACTGCTACCGTTGCGACGCGTCCTTGGGCACGACGTGAAGCAAGCACTGAGCCTCCGATATCCACTTGTGCCATAATCCAGCCGCCGAAAACATCACCATGCATATTGGCATCGCCAGGCATAGGAATAACACGTAATACAGGGTCTTGGTCTTTAGGAATGGAAATGAGAGCAGTGCTCATAGAGGCTCCTTCTTATTAGTACAAATGCTAGTATTGTACCTAGAAGCCTCCATCTTGCCGCGAAAGTTTTTTAGGGTTCAATTGGTAGCGTCGTGTTTAGCCTGCAGCCACGAGGTAGCTAGCTTGACCCAATAGGTCGCCCCGATAGGAATAAGCTGATCATTAAAGTCGTAACTGCCATTGTGTAAGGTACACGGCCCCAGTCCGTGGCCTTGGGCTCGATGATCGCCATCGCCATTACCTAAAAATAAATAGCAACCAGGCACCTGTTCCAGCATAAAAGAAAAGTCTTCGGCCCCCATTGATGGCTGTACAGGGTAGATGACGTTTTCACTACCACGCCAGTCTTGAAGTAATTGAGCACAAAACTGGGTAGGCTCGAGGTGGTTGATGGTGGGAGGGTAGCGTCTATCGAATTCGTACTGCACGCTACACCCCAAGGCCTGAGCGGTTTGGCTGCTAAGTTCACCAATGCGTTTTTCTATGAGATCTAAGGCCTCGTTGCTAAATGTGCGAACTGTACCACGCAATTCGGCTTGGTCAGGAATGACGTTATCGGCCGAACCGGCGTGAATTTGAGTAATACTAAGCACCGCTTGCTCGAGGGGGTCGAGATTGCGACTAATGATAGTTTGTAAGCCTTGTGCGATGCTGACCGCAGCAATTACTGGGTCGGCACCCAAATTAGGCATGGCACCATGAGCCCCTTTACCTTGAATGGTTAAGCTAAATGTACTGCTAGATGCCATGATGGCGCCGGTGCGCAACCCAAACTGACCTGCAGGCATGCCGGGCCAATTGTGAAGACCAAAGACGGCATCCATAGGAAAAAGCCTAAACAAGCCGTCATCAATCATTTTCTTTGCACCCCCTAAACCTTCTTCGGCAGGCTGAAAAATAAAATAAATGGTGCCGTTAAAGTTGCGATGCTGGGATAGGTAACGAGCCGCCGCCAAAAGCATCGTGGTATGGCCATCGTGGCCGCACGCATGCATAATGCCTTCGTGCTGGCTTTTGTGGTCAAAGGTATTTTGTTCGGGCATGGGCAAGGCGTCGATATCGGCGCGTAGGCCAATGGCTGCGCCTGGGCCAGTATCGCCTTTTAGAATGCCTACTACGCCTGTACCCCCTAAACCCCGGTGCAATGGAATTTGCCATTGTTCAAGGTAATACGCAATTTTATCGGCAGTCCGGTATTCGGTATAACCCAGCTCTGGGAACTGATGGAGATCGCGGCGAATAGCGGTGAATTCGTCTTGCCAAGTCGTAAAAGGAGGAAGAGTCGTCATGGGTACCTGCATCCAAAATATCAATAAAAAAGTGGCGGCATAAGTCTATTATGCAGCAAATTGTTTATTTTGTTTGCGCTAAACGCTTGACCGTTTGGGATGGGGATGCATCGCATGGACGGCGTGGCCGTCCTGTTTGTGTGTTTTAGTTTTGTTTAGGCTTGGGTGGGATAAACCAGATGCGGTTGTAGCAAGGCCAGCAATTCAGGGGCCGTTTTAGGGTTGCCTGCGTAGATATAGCCACGCTCTGGCCAAGGCTGTTGTTCATACATGTCG
The DNA here is from genome assembly GCF_011927625.1 of Paenalcaligenes hominis. Lineage (GTDB taxonomy): Bacteria > Pseudomonadota > Gammaproteobacteria > Burkholderiales > Burkholderiaceae_B > Paenalcaligenes > Paenalcaligenes hominis. Next base: position 146,784 of record NZ_JAATIZ010000002.1, on the reverse strand, counting down.
TCACTAATGCCGCCGGCTTCTCGTACAATGACTGTTCCTGCTGCCACGTCCCAAGGCGCTAGTCCCATTTCCCAATAGGCATCAAAACGCCCACACGCCACCCAGGCCAGATCCAGTGCGGCGGCGCCTAAACGACGTAGCCCACGGGTGGACTCAATGGCTTGGTGTAAGGTTGGCATGTATTGGTTGGCAAAGCTGAAATCACGAAATGGAAAACCGGTAGCCACTACACTTTCAGCAAGGCTTGATGCCTGCGAGCAGCGAATAGGCTGGCCATTAAGCCAGGCGCCACCATTATAGAGAGCACTGAACATTTCATCGCGATTTGGGTCATACACTACACCTATAATAGGAGTGTCTTGGGATAAAACATGGCCATCAACCTCGGTACCAGCATGTGCAATCAGTGCAATAGAAACGGCATAGTGCGGTATTCCATGCAAAAAGTTGGTGGTGCCATCTAAGGGGTCAATGCACCAGGTTGCCATCTGACTGGCTTTGCCACCGCTTTCTTCGGCCACAATACCAAACTCGGGGGTTTGTTCCTGTAGCACACGAATGACCGCCTGTTCGGCTTCGCGGTCAGCCTGCGAGACCAAATCGTTACGCATTTTTGTATCAATCACAAGCTCGCTGCGATTTCCGGCATAGGCCTGTAGAATAACGGCGCCAGCTTGGGCTGCGGCCTTTGCGGTAGCGAGGTGGTTTTGTAGGTCTCGAGGTAGTTTCATAATCAGTCGTTTAGATAATGGGTTTGTTTGAGTTTATATGACACGTGCATTTCAGCCTTTAATTCCAGCTACGCCACGCTTTACCGCGCAAGGGCTAGCGTGTAGTGACCGTTACGATGACTTGTATCACTCGGCCTCAGGGGCGTTAAACCAAGCGGAGTATGTCTTTTTGGCTGGGAATGGGCTGCCCGAACGATGGCAGCAAAAAGAGCAGTTTACCATTTTGGAAACAGGCTTTGGTTTAGGCAATAATTTTCTTGCCACCTGGGCGACCTGGCGTGCTGATCCGCATCGTAGCCAACGTTTGCACTTCGTCTCTTTCGAGGCACACCCCTTTTATGTCCACGATTTAGCATTGATGCTAGGCCCAACGCCCGCTAGTCATCGCGATCTTGCTGATCAATTGTTAGCCCAGTGGCCACTGTTGGTGCCGGGCATCCATCGTTTAGAGTTTGAAGGCGGACAAGTCACGCTGACGTTATACTTTGGTGAAATTAGCCAGGGGGCCAAGCGGATGGCATGTCAGGCTGACGCCTTTTTTTTAGATGGGTTTGCGCCACGCGTCAACCCAGCTATGTGGGCGCCCGAGCTATTTGGTCAGTTAGTACGTATGGCTGCCCCGAATGCTACAGCGGCGACGTGGTGCTCGGCAGCACAGGTACGCCACGACCTGCAGAATGCAGGCTTTATTGTAGAGCGACACCCCGGGTTTGCGTTTAAACGCCATATGATAAAGGCACATTTGCGACCTCATTTAGGGCGAAACTACTTGGCACGGCCTTTAAAGCCAGTGGTCATTGTGGGCGGAGGCATAGCTGGGGCGGCTACAGCCTATGCGCTCGCTGAACGAGGAATTGCTTCGCAAGTCATTGACCCGCGTTTTAGTCAAGGGGCAGGCGCGGCACACTTGGGGCATCGAGCTGTTGCCATGACGCCTTTATTAACCAGTGATGATGCGCCGCGTGCACGTTTAAGCCGCGCTGGGGTACTACGTGCGCGACAGCGTTGGCAAGCTTTTTTTGGGCAAAGTCTATTTACCACGGGGGCGGCCGTGCTAAATACAGAGGCAACAGAAGCGGAATATTTACGTCATACTATACAAAATCTAGGCTTTGATCCAGATTGGGTACAATATAAAGCAGCAGGCTCAACCATTGAAGGCATGCAACACCCCTTAAAGCATGATGCGGCTTTTTTTCCTAAAGCATTAGTGGTCGACCCAGAACGGCTGATTTCTCAGCTATTGGCTCACCCCCTAATCACGTTGGTAACCGATAGGGTAACTACTGTTGCGTCGGCTAAAGACTCAGGATGGGCAGTACATATGGCTCAGCATGGTCAAGTAGATGCTGAACATGTAGTCATAGCCAATGCCGCTCAGTCTACCCATCTGCTCGCGCCGTTGCTGCCACATGCAGAGCGACTTTTAGCCATGGATATAATAAACGGTCAAAGCAGTGTGGTATTCGCTGCTACGCTAGGCACATCGGTTTCATGTATTGTGGCAGGCCAAGGATATGTATTACCTGTAGATGGAAAGCTCTACACAGTAGGAAGCACCTACGAGGACGGGCCGCTAATGCCTACAACCCAAGCCTATGCGGACATTATGCATAAGGTGGCAGAATTGATACCGCTGGGTGTATCAGCACCTGCTCTGTCCATGTGGCAAGGGCAGCGAGCTGCCTTGGCAGATCACTTGCCGGCGGTGGCTCACGCGTTACCAGGTTTATGGGTCAATGTAGGTTATGGCTCGTATGGCTTTAGTTGGGCTGCTTTAGCCGCTGATTTCATTAGCACAAATTTGGCCTCTGAGCCAGCCGTAATAGATCGTGATTTATCCCGCGCGCTATACCTGCGATAATAGTAAGGATAAGGATTGGTTTGATGTGGCTTTGCAGTCTTGCAAATATACGTCAAAATAGTATTTTAATTATGTTTTGGGCCTAGCCCTCGAGGATCGCACTGTGCCGTCCAAAACTCACTCTGATGATGTGACGCAATTGTTTAATCTTCTAAGTTCAATATCTACTAAATCATCCAGCGCTGATTTTTCAGCCGCTGACGACCAAATGTTGCGTATCGAAGCCCACGCTCCGGGTGTGTTTCGCTTGCGCTTTGGCACATTAAAACACATTCAACCCGAACGTGTAACCCCACGTGCTCAGCAGTATGCTGAAATGCTCTTAGCACGCTTAGACGCAGTGGGCGAGCTTCAGGTTATCGACCAAGACCAAGGTTGGCGAGTCGAGCAAGGAGACTGTGTTGTTGAGTTAGATAAAGACAACTTTGCCTTACGGGTTTATAGCGGCACTCAGTTGCTATTGCAAAGTCAGTCCCTCAGCTCAGGCGAACAGTGGCAGTTCCACGTTCAATTAGATCCAACCGAAGGGGTATATGGGCTAGGTGAAACCACGGCAAATTTAAATCGACGTGGCAGTGTATTGGTTTCTGATCGTCCTGCCGACCGGGTGTTACCTTTAGCCTGGAGCCCTAAAGGGTGGGGGCTGTACGTGAATACATTCGAGCGTGTAGAACACGATGTGGCCCATACCGACTCAGATCATTATGTGCTTCGTGTTCAGGCACCTATATTAGACTTCTTTATTTTTGTTGGGGCGCCCACAGAGATTTTGAATCAATACACAGCCTTAACAGGGCGAGCAGGGCAACCTGGTTTATGGCCAATGGGTGTATGGCTAGATCAAGCCGTGGGTCAGCACTTGACCGACTCCCATCAGCAGGTTCAAGCCCTTAAAGCCCTTAATGTAGGCGTGGACGTTGTCAATTTTGCTGCCCCAGCCGTCTTAGGTTTCAGCGCAGACCGCCCCTTATTCGAGTGGGACGAGTCACGCATAGGCGAATTACGTGAAACCATGACTCAAACCGAGGAAGCCCAGTTCAAATTGGCGGCGACGCTGTTTCCTGGTGTGCTAACCGGAACGGCCATGTTTGATGAGTGGGAAGATCGCGGTTGGCTACTGTTAAATGATGAAGACGGGGCTGCGCATGTTTTTTCAGGTAACCCCATCACAGGCAGCGCTGACTTTGGTCTACTCGACCTAACGCATAAAGACGCCTACAAATTATGGGTTGAACGCTTACGTCAGTCGTTTGATGAAGGGCTTGGCGCGGTCATTAGTGATTCAAGCTTTGTAATTCCTGACGGTATTACGGCTCGCGGTAATGAATGTGGAGCCATGCTGCGCACGGTTTATCCACTTTTAGTACGTCAGGCACTGTTTGATGCGTTTGCAGGACATAAAACACCCCAAGAGGGGCTTATCGCTAGCCGCGATTTATACCCATCCGCCCATCGTTTTGCTTGGCAGCTTGGTCCAGATGTCCCCAATAGTTGGGAAGGTCTAAGCCAAACCCTGCAGGCCGCTTTGGCTGTGGGCAATAGTGGCATTACCGCACAAACTCATCAAATTGGTTCGATTCATCACCCTGTGGATTCCATGACGCCCGAGCTGTTTATACGGTGGTTATCTATGGCTGTGTTTTCCGCTAACTTCCATCTGCAAGCGTTGCCAGGTTTAATGCCATCGTCTTTTGATGAAAAAACCCAAGAGCTCATTGCCCATTGGTTACGTTGGCGTTATCGACTCGTGCCGTATGTGTTGGGCATTATCGAAGAATCAGTACGCTGTGGCTTACCCGTACAGCGCGCTTTGGTGCTCGAGTTCCCTGACGACCCCGAGGTGAATGCGTGGCCCCACCAATATATGTTGGGCTCTACGCTTTTGGTTGCGCCGTTTGTCAAACCTGGCACAAAAACAGAGGTGTATCTACCAAAGGGTAGCGATTGGTGGGATCTTTCCACTGGCTGGCGCTACGAAGGGGGCACCCGTTGGGAAATCGAAGCCGACTTAGATCGTTTACCTGTGTTTGGGCGCGAAGGTCATATGTTGTGTTTAGGGCCGGCTGCACTGAATACGTCCGAGTTTAATTCAGCGCGCTTACTCGAAGAGGTATGGATGTTCGGCATGCCCGAGCACAGTCCAGCCGTCATGCGTAATAAAATACGGGTCATGCAAATGCAAGGCTCAAGCTACATTAAAGGGCTAGAGGGGTTAAAAATCTTACCCTCCGAAGGTCTCGAGGTAAAACGCCGTGGTGCAGAGGTCCGAATTTCACGAGCGCGTTAAAAAAAGCTGTACAAAGTAAAATTTCATGTTATAGTTACGTCTTTGGTTCGGGGCAGATAGGTGTTTGCCCTAGGCCAAGCCCGTTTTTATTGCTTTTTGTTTTTTTAGTATTAAAAAAACCCTTGACAAGATTCTGAATAGGTGCAATAATTACATCTTTCGGTCGGGTCGTTAGCTCAGTCGGTAGAGCAGCGGACTTTTAATCCGTTGGTCGCGCGTTCGAGTCGCGCACGACCCACCACGAACGAATACTAAAACGCCACTTATTCAATAAGTGGCGTTTTGCTTTGTGTGAAGCCCAATGGTTGCTAACTATTGGGCTTTTTTTATCGGTTGGCGTTGGCCTCTAAGCGCGCCGCATACGCTTGCCAGGCTTGCGCATGCACCTCTCGTAAGGTTTGTGTTTGCGTGGGAGCACCAAAATACGTGATCAGCTGTTTTTGATCGGTTTGATTTAATAGAGGTAACTGAGCAACACCAAGCTCTTGGTAGCGAATGACAAGGCCTTGTAGCTCATGTCCTGGCAAAGCTTCGATGATTTGCTCTCCGCTGGGCTGTAGCTGAGGATGCTCTAAGAAAGACGCGCTCGCGGCGAGCCAATACAAGAGCTCAAGCGCTGGCTCGTAGTGACGAGGCTCTGAACGAATAATAGCTCGCAGTGCTAAAACGGCCTCTTGGTAGGCAGAGCGATAAGGGAGCTTGGCTAAGGCCAGGGTTAGCCGCTGAAACGGCTTTGTATGACTGGCTTTAATTTGTTGATGCCATTGTGCGCCTAATGACAAGTCAGCAAGGGTGGCAGGATAAGGAAAGGCAGTATCAAACCAAGGCACATGGAGCGCTTGAGGTGGCTGATTTAGCACACTAGGTGTAAGAGCCGTTACCGTTAAAAATGCATTGAGCTGTTGTTTTGCGTGTTCTAATAGCGGTAGAACAGGTTCATGTGTTGTATATTTTTGTAGAGCTTTTAGAATAGCAACACTGCGCTGCAGCAAAAAAGGCGGCAAGGGTGTATGTAACTCAGCGGCAAGAAGCCATGCTTGCTGTAAAGCGCGCATGGCTTGAAGATTGACTTGGCTTTGATGGCGGTGAATAAAGTCAGGCATGCAAATCTTAGCTAAAAGTTAAGGATGCATAAAGCCTAACACAGTTAAGGATTCAGCCTAAAGCCCTCACACGACCCCCATTTGTTTTTTCGATGCAGCCACACAGTATCGCAGGCATGGCATATAAATTTGGCTTCGGCATCACCATTAGGAATCGGGGTGTATTGAGAAACCAATTTTAAACCGCTATGAGGTTGTGTTGACGTTTTTGCTACAGGTAAACCTAAGCAGTGATCACAAAGGGTTCTGGTAACGATAGCTTGCATAGTAGATCCTGAAAAGAGAGTAGTGCCGTATTGAAAGGTAGTATGTGTTTTTGCAACAAGTCGACATTTTTGTTATGAGCTTTCAGGGGGTAATAGTTCTGTTTAAGCGTGTCCTTATATTAACATTTTTTTAAGACTTAAACGTATACATCACATTCTCCTACATTTTGGAACAATGTTCACGTTTAGATCTTAACAGAAATAGTCAGCAGATTGACCAAGAGAATGGGTAGGAAATTTCTTTGATTCGTTTAGAGCATATCTATAAAACGTACGCGTCTGGCAATAAGAGTATTATTGCTTTAAATGACATTAATTTGCATATTCCAGCCGGTGAGGTATTTGGAATTATTGGACGCTCCGGGGCAGGAAAAAGCACGTTGATTCGGTTGTTAAATCTCTTAGAGCGACCTTCAGAGGGGCGTGTTTGGTTGCAACAGACGGAATTAAGTGCATTGCCCGAGGCCGATTTACGTCGGGTGCGTCAAAAAATTGGCATGGTGTTTCAGCATTTTAATTTATTACAAATGCGTACAGTACTGGACAATGTCTGTTTCCCTTTACGGTTAGCCGGCTTGTCATCTAAGTCGCAGCAAAGCCGCGCTTTAGAGGTATTGGAACTCGTGGGGTTGCAAGACCATGCTCATAAGTACCCACGTCAATTATCCGGTGGGCAACAACAGCGTGTGGGCATTGCCCGAGCCTTAGCGAATCAACCGCAGTTGCTACTGTGTGACGAGGCTACCTCTGCGCTTGACCCAGAAACCACCCAGTCTATTTTGCGCTTACTGGCAGAAATCAACCAAAAGCTAGGCATAACGATTGTTTTAATTACGCATAGCATGGACGTGATTCGTAGCATTTGTGATCAGGTGGCAGTCATTGAGGCGGGCCAGTTAATAGAATGCGGTCCGGTATTAGATGTGTTTTTGCATCCACAGCATGCCACTACTCAACGTCTATTGGCGGAAAGCGGTATGGATGATGGTGGTTGGCACGAGCTAGCTGAACAAGTGCAAGGACGTTTATTACGCTTAAGTTTTAAAGGCCAATCTACCTCGGCACCGGTTTTAAGCCAGCTCAGTCGTGAATTTAATTTGAATTTCAGTATTTTGCAGGGTGCGGTAAGCCGCATTAAGCAAACGCCTTACGGGCAACTCGTTGTGGCCGTCGAGGGCGATTTAAATCAGTGGGAACAGGTGAAGACTGTGCTGGATCAGCATCATGTCACATGTGAGGTATTACGGTCATGAATTTTACCAATATGGATTGGGCATTAATTTGGAGTGCCACAGTAGAGACGTTTGTGATGACCGGCGCCTCTTTAATTTTTACCGTGCTTATTGGTTTGCCTTTGGGTGTTATTCTCTTTTTGACGGCCCAAGGGCAGCTGCTGGAAAACCGCTGGACCTACCAAGCCTTGTCATTTTTAGTGAATGTATTGCGTTCGGTGCCTTTTTTAATTCTTTTGATCGTGATGATTCCGTTATCACGGGCACTAGCAGGTACAGCCCTTGGTGTCCAAGGCGCCATTCCGCCACTGGTTGCCAGTGCCGCGCCCTTTTTTGCACGCTTAATTGAAAATGTTTTGCGTGAGGTGGACCCGGGTGTGTCTGAAGCCTGTCGAGCCATGGGGGCGAACTCACGTCAAACAGTCACTATGGCTTTATTACCTGAAGCCACAACTGGGATTTTAGCGGCAATTACAGTGACAGCCATTACCTTAATTGGGTATTCTGCTATGTCAGGTGTGATTGGCGGTGGTGGCTTAGGGGATTTAGCGGTGCGCTTTGGCTATCAACGCTATCAAAGCGATGTCATGCTAATTACCGTGCTAATTTTAGTGGTTTTAGTGCAATTGCTGCAGATGATAGGCGATAAGCTAGCTGCTAGGATTCAAGGCAAAACGCAGTAACCTTCTTTATTTTGTTATGCAGGAGCAATGTTATGAAAAAACTACTACCTCTTTTGACTTTGTCTGTTGCCGCGTTGGCCATGGGTTCCGCTCATGCGGGCAAGCTATCCATTGCAGCAACGCCTGTGCCGCATGCAGAGTTATTAGAGTTTGTAAAACCTACCTTAGCTGAGCAGGGCGTAGACTTAGACATTAAGGTGTTTACCGATTATGTGCAGCCTAACGTGCAAGTGGCCGATAACCAAATTGACGTGAACTTTTTTCAGCACAAGCCTTACTTAGATACATTTAACAAAGAGCATAAAACCGAGCTAGTTTCCGTTGCTTTAGTCCATGTAGAGCCATTTGGTGCATACTCTAACAAGATTAAAGACTTAGCCGAGCTAAAAGACGGTGCCTTAGTGGCTTTGCCTAATGACCCCTCTAATGGCGCACGTGCTTTGTTGTTATTGCAACAAGAAGGCCTAATTGAGCTCAAAGACCCAAGCAACATTCTTGCTACGTCCCGTGATGTGGCTAAAAACCCTAAAAAACTCAAGTTCAAAGAACTCGAAGCCGCGACATTACCCCGTGTGCTAGCTGACGTAGATTTGGCCTTAATCAATACAAACTACGCGTTGGAAGCGGGCTTAAACCCCCTTAAAGACGCCTTGTTTATCGAAGGGGCCGATTCGCCTTATGCCAATATAGTGGTCACTACAGCGGAAAAAGCAGAGCAAGAAGACGTGAAAAAGCTAGTAGAAGCCCTACACTCAGATGCGGTACGTCAGCAAATTGAAGACAAATACCAAGGTGCAATTGTGCCAGCGTTCTAAGTAGAAAAGGCGATAAAAAGTCTGTTTATAAACTGACCCCAAGAAGTTGGACATGGATCCAACCTGTTGGGGTCTTTTTTATAGATAGTATGGAAAACCTTGCCCTTTAGAACGGGGGTGATGTCAAGGCAGCGGTCAATCAACGCACGTTAATAATACGCATTGCAGCGGTGCGTTGGGTGTTGCCTTCGGGATAAACCTGAATCGTCACTTGACGAGCCGTCATGCCTGAAGGAAGCTCTACTGCACCTTGAACATGCGTATAACGACCTAGTTCTACGGGAACGGGCTCAGAATCGAAATAGCCAGTACGGCCATTAGGATAACGCCCTTGAACATTTAGGCTTAATGTCCCTTTAAAGGGTTTATCGGCCTTATCACTATCTTGCATAAGCAAAATGGAATAGTCCAAGTTGTTGTCTTTGTTGGTAAAGTCGGCGGCACGAATGCCTGGCGACGTACCGCGCGGATCAGCGGGCATAGCGGCGGCAAAAAGAGCCAGGTCTTTTTCAAGGCCTGAAACGATGGCGTCATGATGAGTTAATTTTTCTGTGGCCTCGGACACCTGAGCCAGACTGGTATCGCGCTCACGCTCGGCCAGATTAATACGCGACTGTAAACGTTGATTTTCTGCCTTGGCGGTATTGAGCTCATCGTGCAATTGCTGTGATTGCTCTACGGTTAACATAGGGGGGCCGTAGCTCTTTTGAATAAATAAAAGGCCACCCGCACCCAAGACCATGCCCGTGATCATAAGCACAAGCCAACGAGGAATACGACGTTTACGACGGGTATAGCCATAAGCGGTAGGTTTAAATATAGGGCGTTTGGAACCTAGCATGAGGCAAATCGTTCCTGTAGATAAAATAGGTGAATGGCAAAAAAGCGCAAAAGCTGTCAGAAATGATAGCCTGTTACGCTTTTGCCGCCAAGTTTTGTTCTATTTGTTTCAATCGTTCGGGGGTGCCTATGTCCATCCAGGTACCTGTATAGACACTGCCTAAAACGTGGCCTTGAGCCATCGCGTGATGCAAGGGCTCACGTAAAGGCATAGAGGTATGGGTGGGTACCGTATTAAAAAATTTTGGGTCAAACACACCTATGCCACTGTAAGTATAAGATTGGTTAGATGTGTGGTGCTGCACACGGCCTGCCGTCAGGCTAAAGTCACCCTGAGGGTGGTGTGGTGGGTTAGGAACTAACACCAGATGGGCCGTGGCGGATTGAGCAGCGAGACTTTGAGCTAAGTAAAAAGCTAATTGCGGGTTCCAGTCGCTCCAGACATCTGCGCTGATGACTAAAAAGGGGTTTGAGCCCAGAAGAGGAAGTGCTTGCTTAATACCACCGGCGGTTTCTAGGGCTGAAGACTCTGCGGAGTAACGAATCTGCGCGCCCCAGTTTGACCCGTCACCTAAATAGTCTTCGATTTGTGTGCCTAGCCAAGCATGGTTCACCACAATCTCGGTAATTTGAGCAGCCACTAAGCGCTCGATATGCCATTGAATTAAGGCTTTACCTTGGACTTTAAGCAAAGGTTTGGGCGTGCTATCGGTTAAGGGCCGCATGCGCTCTCCGCGGCCGGCAGCTAAAAGCATGGCGCGTAAAGACATTAAATCGTTAATCCTAAAACAGTTTGTTTGTTTTCAAGTCGATCAAACAGACGACGCAGTGGGTTGAATTCCTCGTAGCGACCAAACACCTGACGCAAATACTGATTTACACGAGGGATATGATCAAGATAATGGTGTTTACCATCACGAATCGATAGTCGACTAAATACCCCCAGAATGCGCAGGTTACGTTGTACGCTCATCCATTCATAGGCCTTGTGAAACTCGGCAAAATCGGTAGCAATGGGCAGTCCAGCGTGGTGGGCAGCTTGCCAATAGCGAACGGCCCAGTCCAACTGTTGCTCCTCATCCCACGTATAACGCGCATCCATAACCAGAGAAGCTATGTCATAGGTAATAGGGCCAATGACAGCATCCTGAAAGTCAATAAGGCCAGGCTGCAGGCTGGCATCGGTAGGCATCATTAAATTAGGGGAATGAAAATCGCGCAAAACGAGTACAGCGCCATGGTTCACGTTGTCTGTGACTAGGGTGTGAAAAAGCTGATCGAGACTTTTTCGTTCTGCATCGGTAAGCTCTGTGTGACAATACTGCTGTATATACCACTGGTCAAATAGCTGCAGCTCCTCTAGCATGCGAGAAGCATCGTAAACCGTTAACCCGGTGGTATCTGCCTGTTGAACTCGCACTAACTCTTCGATGGCTAAACGGTATAAGGCTTGTAGCGCAGCGGGGTCCAAACCGTCTTGTAGGGCTTGATAGTAGTTTTGAGTGCCTAAATCGCTTAAAAGCATAAACCCTTGGTCGGCTTCATAAGCTAAGATAGTGGGTGTTTTGGCGCCGACTTGAGCTAGGCGGCGCTGTACATCGACAAAAGCCGCATTGTTTTCTTGGGCTGGGGGTGCATCCATCACAATATAGTTTTGGTCAGCTCCGGGCAGTCTGTAATAGCGTCTAAAACTGGCATCACTAGATGCCGGTTGCAGTTGGTCTACATCTAAACCCAAAGACGGCGACAAGGTGCCCAGCCAGTGAACCAGCTGTTGAAAACGAGGATGAGCAATGTTTTGCATAAAAAGTGACTCGAAGCAAATAAATTTTACCTGTTAAAGTGCCGCGAAGCGTCTGGCTTATCTATAATAGGCAACTGTATTTCTAAGTCGATATGGCAAGAATGACTTAGTTGAGAATTTTCAAAGGACACACAGCTTGTGCGAACGATTTGGTTTGCCCTAACTATTTTAACGGGTTTAGGTCTAGATAGTACGTTACAACCTGCTTTTTCTTCGGAGCCTCGTGTGCCGCAGTTTAAAGCGGCTACGCACTTACGCCTGCACGAAGTCAGCGAAGATAATATGTCGGCGTATTTTAACGCGGATCGTATCGAGAGCACAGCCGACGGCTCAGTGGTGTTAACGGGGGCGGCGCAGGTACGACGTGTCGACTCCATTGCCAAAGGCAACACTATCCGATTTAACCAAGAATCAGGCGAGCTAGCTATTCGAGGCCAAGGCAGCTTATTACGGGCAGGCACTATTATCCGTAGCGAGGCCATTGACTACAACGTTCAAAACGAAACCGGCACTATAGCGTCCCCTCAGTTTTATTTTGGTGGTTCAGGCGGGGCAGGTCAGGCGGATGAAGCTCAGCTGCTTTCAAAAAATCACTTACGTATGACCACTGTTGAATACAGTGGCTGCCCATGTCCGGCGCCAGCGTGGTTTATTCGTTCGCCCCAAGTCGATTTGCACAATGACACCAATACAGGCATAGCAAAACATGGGGTGCTGTATTTTAAAAATGTGCCTATTTTGTATTCACCCTACCTAACTTTCCCCCTACGCGAAGAACGTAAAAGCGGTTTGTTAGTTCCTTCGTATGGGTATTCGTCAAATAGTGGTCTCGAGCTTTCTATACCGTATTACTTTAATTTAGCGCCCAATTACGATGCTACGTTAACACCACGCTACCTCAGCAAGCGCGGCGTTCAGCTCCAGGGCGAGTTCCGTTATTTAACTCCTCGCTCCGTGGGTACGATTACAGGCGCTTATTTAAATAACGACAAAGAAACCAAAACAGACCGTTGGGCTTTTAATGCTGCCCATAACCACGATTTAGGGAATGGCTTTGGGTTTGATTACCAATACAGCCGAGTTTCAGACGACGACTACTTTAGAAACTTTTCCACGTTTGGGGTGAATGAAGCATCAGTAACCGAGCTACGCAGCCATGCGCGTTTTTCTTGGGCCGGGGCCAAATACTTTACTGCTGCCTTATCCGCGTCTCAATACCAAACCCTTCAAGATCAAGCAGCGGGTTATAGTCGTCCTGAGTACAATCGATTACCCCAACTAGAGCTACAGGGTGCCCGCTATAATTGGGGCGGGTTTGATGTGGTGTCAAAAAATTCGGCAACGCATTTTGTGATGCCTTACTACAGTGGTAGCTTATCCACCTTCGACCGTTATCGAACCGAACGCTTAGCGCCTAACAGTACCCGTGTTGCGTCTTATACCACCGTATCCTATCCGTTTATGCGACCTGGCTGGTATGTCACCCCTAAAGTAGGCTTACATTTAAGCCACTACAATACAGCATGGGACACAGTCAGCGATGCGGCACAACGCAATTTAAAACGCAATGTCATGCGTACCGTACCCGTGTATTCTCTTGACACGGGCATGACGTTCGAACGTAATACTCGTTTATTTGATATTGACTCAATTCAAACGCTAGAGCCACGTTTGTACTATTTGTATGTGCCTTATCGCGATCAAAATGCGATTCCTAATTTAGACACAGGCATTGCCACCTTTAATTTTTCCCAAGCGTTTAGTGAAAATATTTATAGTGGGGGCTGGGATCGTATTGCGAATGCAAACCAATTAACAGCGGGTTTAACCACACGTTGGTTAGATGCTGATACCGGCTTCGAGCGCGTACGTCTAGAGATCGCCCAACGTTTTCACTTTGATGATCAGCGCGTCTTTTTGCATACCTTTGCTCCAAACGAGCACTCACCCAAACAAGCACGCTCGGATTACCTCTTTGGCGCGTATGCCGCCTTGACCGATACCTTTAATGTGCGTGTGGATGCACAAATGAATGCTGATCGCTTTAGTCGCAATCGCATAAATACCAGTGTAAACTGGCATCCTAAACGTTTAGCGACTTTATCGGCTGCGTATCGCTACGAACGCGATCCCCGTGCATTTGATAACCCCGACTATAGGTTTACCACTGGCAACGACAATAAAACAAAGGAACAACTGTCTCTGACTACACAGTGGCCCTTAACACAGCGTGTATACGCATTAGGCCGAGTCGATTATTCACTGCAGGAAAAACGCAGTACCCAAACGATTTTAGGCTTTGAATACAAAGGTGACTGTTGTTGGACTGGGCGCTTTGTGGTGCAGCGTTATGCCGTCTCTGCCCAGAAAAGCAACAGTGCTGTATTTTTACAGTTAGAGTTGTCAGGATTAGGTTCATTAGGTACCGACCCAATGAGCTTACTCAGAGAACGCATTGTAGGTTATGAGTCGGTGAACCCCTCCCTACCAGAGAAAACGATTTTTGAGAGGTACGAATAAATGGATGTACAGAAATTAACACGCTCAATGGTGTTAGCACTGGCAGTAAGCGGGGCTTGGTGTGTCAATACGGTCTATGCGGTCGAGTCTGACTTTGAAACTAATAAAGCGGTCGATGGCATCGCAGCGGTGGTCAACACCGAAGTCATTACCTTGCGTCAGCTAGATAGTGAAATAGCAGATGTAGTGAAAAACCTTAAAGCGCAGCAAATTCCGTTGCCCAACACCGAAACCTTACAAAAACAGGTATTACAGCGTTTAATTGATGAGCACATCTTAACTCAAGAGGCCCAACGCATGGGTGTGGATCCAGCGGCTATTGATGTAAACGAAGCCGCTGAAATGGTTGCCTCGCGCAATAACCTCACCACACAACAGTTGCGCCACGAAGTAGAAAAAGGCGGTATGACTTGGGAGGGTTACCTCGATGGATTACGTCAAGAGGTCCTCGTGGACCAGATTCGTCAACGTGTTATTGACCCACGCATTAATGTGTCTGAGTCCGAGGTCGATGCATTACTTAAAAGCCAAGGCGTAGACCCGCGCAGTACAGGTAGCGCCCCTGCAGCACAGCAGGTCATTGAGTTAGCTCAAATTTTAATTCGCGTTCCCGCAGGTGCAGACCGCCAAACTCAAGCCCAATTACGTCAAAAAGCCGAAGACTTATTGCGTCAAGCACGTAGTGGCGCGGACTTCTCTGGCTTAGCCGCCGCCAACTCAGATGGCCAAGAAGCCCTCCAGGGGGGGATACTGGGCGCACGTCCTCTAGAGGGCTGGCCCGATGTATTTGTATCAGCTGTGCAAAATACCAGCGCAGGCCAAGTGGCCGAGCTGGTACAAAGTGGTGCAGGCTACCATATTTTAAAAGTCTTGCAGCGTGGTCAAAGCCAAGGTTTAGGCGAGTCAGAAAATGAAATGATTGTCACCCAAACCCGAGCACATCATATATTAATTAAACTCGATAAAATCACTTCCGATGACCAGGCCAGAATGCGCATTGAGCAGCTTGCAGCACGCATACGCGCTGGCGAGTCTTTCGAAGACTTAGCGCGTGCCTATTCTGACGATGCCTCGGCTCCCCAAGGCGGCGATCTAGGCTGGTTAAATCCTGGTGAAACGGTCCCGGCTTTTGAGGAAGCCATGGATGCGCTGGCTCCCGGACAAATTAGCGGGCCAGTACGTAGTCAGTTTGGTTGGCATTTAATTCGGGTTGACGAGCACCGTGAGCGCAACGTAGGCGATGAATACCGTCGTATGCAAGCACGTCAAATGCTGCTCCAGCAACGTGTTGAGCCGGCTTTTGACGATTGGTTTAGTCAGGTGCGCAGCCAAGCCTTTATTGATAATCGTATAGACCCTCAGGCCAGTTCAGGCCGCCGTAGATAGGAATCCCATGCAGCAACATCAGGCACGAAAGCGTTTTGGCCAAAACTTCTTACACGATGAGGGGGTCATCCACCAAATCGTGCGCGCCATAGACCCACAGCCGCAAGATAAACTCATCGAGATCGGCCCTGGTATGTCCGCCTTGACCTTGCCGTTGATCCAAGCCGTGCAGCATCTGCAGGTCATTGAAATCGATAGAGATCTGGTGCAGTATTTACAAAAACGTTATAGTGCAGAGCAATTAAGCATTCTTTCTGCTGATGTGCTGACGGTGGACTTTTCTCAGTTTGGGCCAGGGCTACGTATTGTTGGCAACCTGCCCTATAACATTTCTAGCCCATTATTATTTCATTTAATGCAGTTTGCGGATCAGGTCATCGATCAGCACTTTATGCTGCAAAAAGAAGTCATAGAGCGCATGGTAGCTAAACCTGGCGACTCTCTGTATGGGCGGCTCTCGATCATGCTTCAAGCCCGCTATCGGATGCAAAAGCTGTTTGATGTGGCCCCAGAGGCATTCGACCCAGCACCTAAAGTGACCTCGGCAGTGGTACGGATGCGTCCGTTAAAAGCCGACCGTCCACAGGCTAAAAATGCGGCTGTGTTTGAAAAAGTGGTGGCTCAAGCGTTTAGTCAACGCCGCAAAATGCTGCGCCGTACCCTAGCACAATGGGCGCAGCATATTGACTGGGAGCAGGTGGGTATTGACCCAACGGATAGGGCTGAGCACGTAAGTCTACAACAATACATTGCCCTTAGTGATGCCTTAACGCCTGTATTGGCTCTGTAGACTTAACCATAAAACCAATAGCTGACTGCAATAGCAGCCAGCATTCCAGCGCCATCTGCCAGCAGGGCGCAGGGTACCGCGTGACGAGCTCGTTGAATGCCCACCGCACCAAAATACACGGCTAACACATAAAACGTGGTCTCTGTGCTGCCTTGAAAGGTCGCAGCCAGTAGCCCTGCAAAACTATCTACCCCAAAATGCTGCATGGTTTCAATCAGCAGCGCACGAGAAGCCCCTCCTGAAAAAGGACGCATCAGGGCGGTAGGCAATGCATCGACAAAGCGGTTATCCCACCCTAAAGCATCAACACCCCAGCGTATGCCACTAAGCACAATGTCTAAGGCGCCTGAGCTTCGTAATAAGCCAATGGCACACAACATGGCCACTAAATAAGGAAGTAGCTCTTTACCCACTTGGAAGCCGCCTTTGGCACCTTCAACAAAACTGTCGTAGACGGGGATTTTTCTACGCCATCCTATAAATAAAAAGCAAAAAATAATCAATAAAAGGCTGAGACTGCCAAGTAATGACGACACATGGTTTAAGGCTGCACTGCTTAGAGTAGCGAGGCTGGCGATAAAAAAAGCAAAAAGCGCCATAAAGGTACCGAGCCAAAGCAGTAATACTGGATCCCAAAGTCGTATTCGTTGCACCAGGCAAACCGTGATTAATCCCACTAAGGATGACGCACTTGTGGCTAATAAAATAGGTAAGAACACCATCGTCGGGTCGGTCGCCCCTTGTTGCAGGCGGTACATAAAAATACTGACGGGAATCAACGTAAGTGATGACGTGTTCAGCACCAAGAAAAGAATCTGTGCGTTCGTGGCGGTTTTAGGGTCTGGGTTCAGTTCCTGAAGGGCGTGCATTGCACGTAACCCTATGGGGGTGGCGGCGTTATCTAGCCCCAAGCCATTTGCTGCAAAGTTCAGCGTAATAAGGCCCAGAGCAGGATGCCCGGCAGGCACATCTGGCATCAGACGTTTAAACAATGGGGTAAGCCAATGTCCTAGTCTATCGATAATACCGGCTTGTTCAGCAATGCGCAGAAACCCCATCCACAGCGTTAAGGTGCCAAACAGCACAATCATAATCTGTACGGATAGCTCAGCCATAGTAAAGAGGCTTTGCACCATGGCCCCGAAAATTTCAGGTTGGTCTAAAAAAAGCCAATGGTAAGTACCGCTTAATGCAGCAAACAAGAAGAAAAGTAACCAAAGGGTATTCAACATAAGGGCGATGCTGTAAGAGGAGTTCACTAAAAAGCGGGCCTAAGCCCGCCTCTGAACTGAAAGCCAGTTAGAAATTAGTCATTACGACCTTTGGCTTGGATGAGTTCGATTTTATAGCCGTCGGGGTCTTCAACAAAAGCAATAACGGTAGTGCCATGCATCATGGGGCCGGCTTCGCGTATGACTTTGCCACCTTTGGCTTTGATGGTATCACAGGCTTTATAGGCATCTTCGACTTCGATGGCAATATGCCCATACCCATTGCCTAGATCATAGCTTTCGGTATCCCAGTTATGGGTAAGCTCTAGGACGGTGGTATCGCTTTCATCGCCATAACCAACAAAAGCCAAGGTGAATTTTCCGTCTGGGTAGTCCTTTTGACGTAAAAGCGTCATGCCCAAGACGTTGGTATAAAAGTCTAAAGAGCGTTGTAAGTTGCCTACGCGTAACATGGTGTGTAATAAGCGCATAATTTTCCTTATCGAAGTTAAAACAAAGGCAGACTTGCAGGGTCAAACTGCTTTAGCTGCTGGCGGGCGGTATAAAAACTGGGTAATAAACGCTCGACTTCTTGCCAGAAAAGCGGGCCATGATTCATTTCTTTGAGGTGAGCCACCTCGTGAGCCACCACATAATCAATCACCGCTGGCTCAAAGTGAATAAGCCGCCAATTTAACATAATGACGCCAGCACTTGAACAAGACCCCCATCGTTTTTGGGGACTCGCTAGGCGCAAACGATGAAAACGGTCGGCATACGAGCCAAGACGTAAAAAATGCTGAATCCGCTGTTCTAGGTAGGTGTGCGCTTGTTGTTGTAGCCAGACGTGGCAGAGGTCCTGAATACGCTGGCTATCGGCATTGAGATCGAGGTGTAAACAAAGCCTATCGCCTGGCTGTGGGGCATCGGCAGCACCACTAAACACACTTTGCCGTAATAACGGGTTGAGCTGTAATTGGATGAATACCCCTAGGTAAGGTAAGCGCCCACCGTCTTGCCAGACGGTTTGGCTCATTGCCTGTTGGTTTAAGCGCTCTTGGCGTTCGGACAGCTTACGTAGAATCCATGCCTTTTTTGCCTGTAATGCCTCGAGGATTTGGCTATCAGAGGCCCAGTGCGGAGCCGTGATAATCAGCCCTTCGTCGCTGATACGTAAACCAACACTTTTGCGAGCAGAGCGCCGCAACAAATAACCAATAAGCTGGGTATTTAGCTCTGTTTGACGCCACTGCGTCTGAGGAGGAAGCTTGGCTGGTTTACGTAGATGTAGTGTCATAGCGCTCTGGGTTGAGCCGTCGCATTTCTGTTTCGATCCACGCTTCGACTTCTTTGTTCACCTCAGTGGCTGTACGGCCTTCGGTAGGGATTAACGGACCGATAGATACGGTAATCAGTCCCGGTTTTTTAATAAACGAATTGCGTGGCCAACACTCACCTGCATTGTGAGCAATAGGTATAACAGGCGCTTGGCAGCGAACAGCTAAAGCGGCACCGCCTTGCTTATAACGTATGGTTTTGCCGGGAGCCACCCGCGTGCCTTCGGGGAAAAGCAGCGGCCACCGCCCTTCGTTAAGGCGGAGCTGACCAAGTTGCACCACTTGTTCAAACGCATCTCGACCTTTGGCTCGGTTAATGGGAATCATACGCAATAAGGCTAACCCCCAGCCAAAGAAAGGAATGCGGTTAAGCTCACGTTTGTACACAAAGCAGACATCGCGTGGCATATGGGCAGTAAAAAATAAGGTTTCCCATGCCGACTGATGTTTAGAAAGGATAACTGCAGCGCCATCCGGCAGGTGTTCGGTGCCAATCATGCACCACCGTAAACCTAGAATCCATTTGGCCCCCCAGATCATTAAGCGTGGCCAGCCTGAAGTAAGCCTGTAACGCCAATGTAGCGGTAGTGGCGACCACAGTAAGCAGGCAAACGCATAGGGGATGACCGTAATGATCATAAACAGCTGATAAATAAGAGCGCGTAGATACAGCATTAGACAGAGCTTAACCAATAGTTGACCGTAGCCGCTAGATCAGCATGGATCGTTGTGCCCGCAGGCAAGGAGTGATGTTGGGTTTTTAAACCGTTGCCAGTTAATACCAAAGCGGTTTGACAGCCAATATGGGCCGCGGCTTGTAAGTCACGCAGTGAATCACCCACCGTCATGCAGTGACGAGGGTGAAGATCATAGCGCTGTACTATTTCAGTAAACAGACCCGATAACGGCTTGCGACAAGAACAGTTATCGTCGGGCCCGTGGGGGCAGATAAAAATAGCATCCACGTGGCCTCCCACTGCCGCCAGTTCACGGCGTAGTTTTAAATGCATGGCATTTAAGGTATCCATGTCAAACAAACCACGCGCTAGACCGGATTGGTTAGTGGCGATCACCACGCGCCAACCAGCATGGTTTAAGCGCGCAATGGCCTCGAGGCTGCCTGGTAAGGCAATCCACTCTTCGGGTGATTTTACAAAAGCACTGGAGTCATAGTTAATGACCCCATCGCGATCTAAAATAGCAGTTTTCACTAGGCAAGCAAGGAAAGATCAGCCACTTGGTTCATGGCTTGGTGTAGCTGCTTTAACAAAGCAAGACGGTTATTACGTACTGCAGGATCCTCGGCCATGACCATTACATCGTTAAAGAATTGATCAACAGGGTCTTTAGCCGCTGCCAAGGTGGCTAATGAGGCGGTAAAGTCTCCGTCGTTAAATTGCTGTTGCGCCACAGGGGCTAGCTGATTTAACTGCTGGGCTAAAACTTGCTCGGCGGGCTCGTGCAGCAATTGTGGGTTTAATGGGGGGATAGGCTCTGTATGGCGTTGCAAAAGGTTGCTAACGCGTTTATTAGCTGCAGCCAGTGACTCGGCCTCGGGACGTTGTGCAAAGGCAATGCAGGCGTGCACACGTGCTTGTACCTGTTGTAAAGGAGGGCGTAGAGCGAGAACGGCCTCGACCACTTTGCGGTCAGCCTGTTGAACCAATTGATTGCGATAACGCTCGTAAATAAAGCTCATGACTTCGTCAACCGTATTGTCTGCTAAGACACCTGGCTCAAAGCCCGCCGCGCTGTATTCTAGCAACTGACGTAAATCCAAGGAGTGAGTAGCGAAGTAACCCCCTTGATTGAGCTGTTCAAATGCACTGATTAGGCCAAGTGCAGCACGACGCAAGGCATACGGATCGCGTTCGCCGGTAGGAGCCAAGCCAATACCCCAAATCCCCACCAAGGTTTCTGCACGCTCGGCCAAAAACAGCAGGGTTGCGATCAAACTGTCTGGCGTCACTGCCTGTTGGATACGATGCTCGTATTGATGCTTTAGGGCATTGACCACAGCAGCGTCTTCACCGTCAGCCTCTGCGTAGTAAGCGCCCATAATGCCTTGGAGCTCGGGGAACTCGCCCACCATTAAGGTGTTTAGGTCGGCTTTGGCTAATAAAGCAGCTCGATCTGCTACATTGCGGTCTGCTCCGAGTTGATCGGCCAGATAAGTAGCAAGACGGCGCAAGCGCTCGACCCGTACGCGTTGTGAGCCCAGTTTATTGTGATAGACACTGTTATCTAGGCTTGGTAGGCGATCAGCTAAACGTTGTTTACGGTCTGTGTCAAAGAAAAAGCGAGCATCGGCAAGACGAGGCAGAATAACGCGCTGATTTCCTTCGATAATATGAGTCGGGTCCTCGACCTGCATATTGCTGACAATTAAAAACTGATGCGTTAGGGCTTGGGTATCAGGGTTAAAAAGAGGAAAGTAGCGTTGGTTCAAACGCATGGTTAGGATCAAGCACTCGCTGGGAACCTCGAGGAATATCGGGTCAAACTCACCTTTGTATACCGTGGGGTGCTCGACCAAGGCCGTCACCTCTTCGAGTAATGCCGGCACCTCGGGATCGTTGCCTAGGCTTGCGTGGTAGTGCCTGCAAGCGGCTTCAAGCTGTTGACGAATTTGTTCGCGTCGTTTGGCAAATGAGGGCACCACCCAACCGTCTTGTTCAAGCTGCTCGACATAGCTGTCAGCAGAACGGATGGTTAAGGGGGCGTCTGCCATAAAGCGATGACCTAGCGTTTGACGACCAGACTCTAGACCTAAAGTTTGCGCTGGTAGAACCACGTCGCCCCACAATACAATCAGCCCATGCGCAGGGCGCACAAAACGCACACTCGTGATGCCGTCATTAAGCTGATAACGCATGACCTTAGGAATAGGAAGGTGGGTAACAGCGTAGTCGATAGCTTCGTTAATGACATCGGTTAAATAGGCACCCGTAGCCATGCCGTTAGCGTATAAGTAGTCTTGTTTGCCGTCGGACTTGATTTCTAAATCAGCCACGCTAAGATGACCCAAACCCTTGCCTTCGAGACGTTTTTGCAGTGGAACGGTCATGCTGCCCTGGGCATCAATCCCCACTTTGGTTGGCATCAGTTTTTCGCTAAAAGCTTGATCCGCAGCCTGCTGAGCAACATCAGTAATATGAACGGCCAGACGTCGTGGGGTAGCGTATTCAGTGACTTGGCTGTTGTCAGCTAAAAGATGGCGCTCGCGCAATACCTTTGCAATGCCATCGGCAAATGCCACGCCCATTTTTTCTAGGGCTTTAGGGGGCAGTTCTTCGGTTTGCAGTTCAACAAGTAGAGAGCGGGTAGACATAGTGTGTTCAGACATTAGTGGTTCTCCTGAGCGGGCTGTTTAGGCAGCATCGGAAAACCGAGTTCTTCGCGGGAGGTATAATAGGCTTGGGCGACGCCACGGGCTAAATGACGGATACGGCCAATATAAGCCGCGCGTTCGGTGACGCTGATCGCGCCGCGTGCATCAAGCATATTAAAGGTGTGGGCGGCTTTTAGGGTTTGCTCATAAGCCGGAAGGGCTAACGGCAGCTCAATCAGTTTTTTGGCCTCGGCTTCGTGATTATTAAAGTGGGCAAATAGCATGTCAGTATTAGCATGCTCAAAGTTGTAGGTAGATTGCTCGACTTCGTTTTGATGGAACACATCACGGTAGTAAATGGCTTTGCCTTGGGTGTCGTTAGTCCATACCAGGTCATAGACGCTTTCTACGCCTTGCAAGTACATGGCTAAGCGCTCTAACCCGTAGGTGATCTCGCCCGTAGCAGGCACACAATCTAAGCCGCCGACTTGTTGGAAATAAGTAAATTGCGTGACTTCCATGCCGTTTAGCCAGACTTCCCAACCTAAGCCCCACGCGCCTAAAGTCGGGTTTTCCCAGTCGTCTTCAACAAAGCGAATATCGTGGACTTTAGGATCAATGCCGATGGCTTTTAACGAGCCAATATAAAGATCAACAATGTTTTCTGGCGCAGGCTTTAAGACGACTTGGTATTGATAGTAGTGTTGTAAACGATTTGGGTTGTCGCCATAGCGTCCGTCAGTAGGGCGGCGCGAGGGTTGCACGTAGGCGGCAGACCACGGTTCGGGCCCGATAGCGCGCAAAAAGGTAGCGGTATGAGAAGTACCCGCGCCGACCTCCATATCAAAGGGTTGCAGCAAGGTACAGCCTTGTTGGTCCCAGTAGTGAGAAAGTTGCAGTATGAGTTGTTGAAAGGTAAGCATTGCAAGTAGGCCAAATAAACGTTGTGTCCGCAAAATAAATAATTTTACCTTTTGTGCGGTCTTAGATGTAGCTTTACGCTATTTTGCCATGATTAAAGATCTGTGTTGCGGACACAAGGCGGGCAAAAACCGAATAAGCAGTAAAAAGATCGTATGATAACCAATTTAGATTGAACTGACCGATAAAGTAAATTAAGTCATCGTTTTCAAACAGAAATGAATTAAAAAGGGAGCCCCATGGCAGAACTGGTAAAGGTAGACATCCAAGATCAAGTGCTAATTATCACGTTAAACCGTCCTGAGGCACGGAATGCGGTGAATTACGAAACAGCAGTGCAGTTAGCGGCGGCATTAGACGAGCTGGATTCTAATCCCGATCTTACCGTTGGAATTTTAACCGGCGCAGGCAATACCTTTTGCGCAGGCATGGACTTAAAAGCCTTTGCTAAAGACGGGCAGCGTCCGTATGTAGGCCGTCGCGGTTTTGCAGGCATTTGCGAGCAACCCCCACGTAAACCGCTAATCGCAGCCATTGAGGGCTATGCTTTAGCCGGGGGCCTAGAAATTGCCATGGCCTGTGACATGATTGTAGCGGGGTCTAGCTCTAAATTTGGCTTGCCTGAAACCAAGCGTGGTATTGTGCCAGGCTCAGGGGGCATGTTGCGCTTACCTGCTCGCGTGCCCTACGTAGTAGCCATGGAGCTGGTTTTGACTGGTGACATGTTCAGCGCGGAACAGGCTGCGACATGGGGGCTTATTAATCGTGTAGTGCCCGAGGGCGAGGCCCTACAAGGGGCCCTTGATTTAGCCGCTCGGATTAAAGAAAACGGCCCGATGGCAGTTCAAGTCGCTAAACACGTCATTTCTCAGTCTAAAGACTGGCCCCAAGAGCATATGTTTGATTTGCAGCGGCCGCGTATTGATGCCGTTTTTGTTTCGGCTGATGCCAAAGAGGGGGCCACTGCTTTTGCGGAAAAGCGCAAACCCATTTGGCAAGGTAAATAACCCCGTTCGTTTAGGCTTTGTCTTGCAAAGCCCTTTGTTTAATTAATACAACACATCATGACAACACTCATTAAAGAAAGCGATTTAATTCAATCCCTTGCGGATGCAGTGCAGTTCATTAGTTTTTATCACCCTGAGGACTATATTCAACACCTAGCACGCGCTTATGAGCGCGAGCAAAGTCCAACCGCTAAAGACGCCATTGCCCAAATTTTGACGAACTCGCGTATGTCAGCCTTAGGCAAACGTCCTATGTGTCAGGATACGGGAGTGGTTAACGTGTTTTTAAAAGTGGGTATGAATGTCCGCTTTGACAGCGAGCGCTCTTTGCAGGAAATCTGTGACGAGGGGGTGCGCCAAGGTTATACGAACCCAGACAATCCTTTGCGTGCATCGGTTTTAGATGATCCCATTTTTGCGCGCAAAAACACCCGTGATAACACCCCCTGTATTGTGAATGTAGAGCTAGTACCAGGTAACACCATTGAGGTGGGTGTTGCAGCTAAAGGCGGTGGCTCTGAGAACAAAAGTCGATTTGCAATGCTCAATCCTAGTGAATCCATTGTGGATTGGGTCGTAGAGCAATTACCTCAAATGGGGGCGGGTTGGTGTCCGCCTGGGGTGCTTGGTATTGGTGTGGGCGGCACCGCAGAAAAGGCCATGTTAATGGCTAAACAGTCATTAATGGATGATATTGACATGTTTGAGCTGCTAGAGCGTGGCCCACAAAATAAGCTCGAAGAAATGCGCATAGAAATCTATAACCGTGTAAACGAGTTAGGTATAGGGGCTCAAGGTCTTGGGGGGTTAACTACAGTACTGGATGTTAAAATTCATACTTTCCCCACCCATGCTGCTTCTAAGCCAGTAGCGTTGATTCCCAACTGTGCGGCAACGCGTCATGTGGACTTTGTCTTAGATGGCTCAGGCCCTGCGACATTGACTCCTCCTTCAATGGATGTATGGCCTGAGGTAGAGTGGGCGCCAGATTACAATAAGTCCAAACCAGTCAATTTAGATACGCTTACTGCCGACGAGGTGGCTAGCTGGAAACCAGGCGAGACCTTGTTGCTATCCGGTAAAGTGTTAACAGGTCGTGATGCGGCACATAAACGTATTCAGACCTTATTAGAAGCAGGTGAGCCGCTACCTGTCGATTTTACAAACCGTGTTATTTACTACGTGGGCCCCGTCGATCCGGTGCGCGACGAGGCCGTAGGACCAGCCGGTCCTACTACCGCTACGCGTATGGATAGTTTTACAGACATGATGTTGGGCCAAACTGGCTTAATTTCCATGATCGGCAAAGGTGAACGTGGTCCTAAAGCCATTGAAGCCATTAAAAAGCATAAGTCAGCCTCTTTAATGGCTGTGGGTGGGGCCGCTTATTTAGTGTCCAAAGCTATACAAACAGCAAAAGTGGTGGGCTTTGAAGACCTAGGCATGGAGGCCATCTATGAGTTTGAGGTCAAAGACATGCCTGTCACTGTAGCGGTGGACTCCCAAGGGGTGTCGGTGCATAACACCGGGCCTGCACATTGGCGTCAGCTTATTAAAGAAATCCCCATTGTGGCGTCGTAGTCAGGGCTAAGTCGGTTTATCCTAACCCAAATCAAAAAGTCCACCTTAAGGTGGACTTTTTTCATACCCATACTACAAGTTTAGTCTTGATCTAAAGAGCGAATAGGTTGGTCGGCAACCCGTTGCAGCAAGTCTTGAATAGGCCCTTGTGCCAATTGCAATGTGGGTGCGAGTTCAGCTAAAGGGTGCAACACAAAAGCACGTAAATGCAAGCGAGGGTGGGGCACGGTTAGATCGGGAAGCGCAAACTGCTCATTTCCATACAAAAGTAAGTCTAGATCTAAGGTACGAGGCGCATTGGGATAGTTGCGCTCTCGGCCATGCTCGTTTTCAATGGCTAATAACGCCTGTAGTAATGCGGGGGCGGTTAAGCGAGTAGTGATAGCAGCGACGGCATTGATGTAATCAGGACCATCGGCATCCACCGGAGCCGTTTGGTAAAACCCGGAAATACGAACATCGGTGGTATGTTCGAGTTGATGCAAGGCCTCGCACGCCTTAAGTAAGGTGCCAATCGCATCGCCAAGATTAGCGCCCATGCCGATATAAGCCACTGTTGGGCTAGGGTTTAAATTAGTCATTTTGAGTCTGTGAGGTAGAAGTGCTATGACGAGGCCGGCGAGTGCGACGGCGTGGGCGTTTACCGGTGCCGGTACGGGTAGGGGGGGTACGCTCTGCGATGAGCACAGCACGTTGGTCAGTGTCGGCGTTAGCGAGATCCATCCACCATTGTGCTTCTACGCTATCGACCTCGCGCACGGCAGCACGTAACTGTAAAAAGTCCACCGAGGCACGGAACCGAGGTTGTTCAAGCATGCGCCAAATGGCGCGGTTATTGACGCGATCAAAACGTGCCTGAGTAAACCAAATTTCACGCATATCGGCTTGGAAGCGTTTTTGAATAGGCATGGCTTTGGCCTGAAGCGCTAAGGCTTCATCGCTGGCTTCGGCAATAGCTTGAGCAGCAGGTTGACCTTGCTTTTGATAGGCCAGCCATTTTTGTTTGACCGTGGGCCACAAAAGTGTAGCAAACAAAAAGCTAGGGCTGATGGTGCGGCCACTGCGTACGCGACTGTCTGTACGCGCTAAAGCGTTATCAATAAAAGCTAAGGCGTCTTCGTCAGCTAATAGTAAATCCAGTTGTGGAAACAAATGTTGATGCAGGCCTTCTTGGTGAATAAGTTTTAAACAATGCAGTGCATTGCCACAACTGAGCAATTTAATGCTTTCATCAAACAAGCGAGACTCAGGCACATGGTTAATTAAGTTAGCCAACTGAGGAATTGGCGCATGCGTCGTTGGGTCTATTGTGGCGTCAAGCTTGGCTGCAAAGCGCACAGCGCGCAGCATACGCACAGGGTCTTCACGATACCGCGTGGTAGCATCACCAATAATACGGACAGTGCGGTGGGTTAAATCGTGTACACCATTGTGGTAGTCAATTACCGTTTCTGTCGTGGGATCGTAATACAACGCATTCAAGGTGAAATCGCGGCGTAATGCATCATCTTTGAGTTCGCCGTAGTCATTGTCTTGAAGAATACGGCCATGGGCATCGACAATTTCTGTTTCTTTGGCGTCGGTGCGAAAGGTCGACGTTTCGATAATTTCGCGCCCAAAAACAACATGCACCAGTTTGAAGCGACGACCAATAATACGTGCCCGTCTAAATAGCGCACGGACTTGCTCGGGCGTAGCATTGGTGGCGACATCAAAGTCTTTAGGCTCTAGACCAACGATTAGGTCACGAACGGCGCCCCCCACAATGTAAGCCTCGTAGCCTTTGTCTTGGAGTACTTCACAGACTTTAATGGCATGACGCGATACGAGGCGGCGATCAATATGATGTTGTGCAACGCCTAAGCGCTGCGGTCCTTTAGGTGTAGGAGGCGCAGCGGAGAAAAGTCGAGAAACAAAGTTTCTTATTGTTTGAGTTAACATGCGTAATTACGATTTAGCATCCAGAAGATCGTCAAAGAGATCAATAATTTTCCAGTTTCGTTCTTGGGCAGTTTGTCGTAGGGTAGCGCTAGGGTTGGTGGCGACAGGGTGCGACACGACTTCCATAAGAGGGAGGTCGTTGGGTGAGTCACTGTAAAACCACACCTGATTAAATTGATCTCGCTTTAAGCCAAGCTCGTGCAACCATTGATCTACACGAACAATTTTACCGGCTTGATACGAAGCCACCCCAGCAATACGCCCCGTAAATACCCCGTCATGGGCTTCGGGTATGGTGGCGATTAAGTGCTCAAAACCCAAGGCTTTAGCAATAGGCGCTGTGACAAACTCGTTCGTTGCCGTGACAATAGCACAAAGATCACCTTGCTCCATATGTTGTTGAACTAAAGCATGGGCTTGGGGGAGCAGAGCAGGTGTGATCACCTCTTCCATAAAGGCCTGCTGCCATTCAATCAAGGTTTCACGAGATTGATTTGCAATTAAACCCAGCATAAATGCAGCGGACTCTTCAGCACTTAGATTCCCAGCGTTATACCGATCCATTAGCTCGTCATTGCGGCGTTGGGCTTCGATAGGGTCGCCAATACGTCCAGTGCGTGCCAAAAAGTCAGCCCATTGATAATCGCTATCTAAGGGTAAAAGGGTGTGATCTAAGTCGAACAAAGCGAGGTTTTGTGGGGATATCATGCGAGCTCACAAAGCAACGGCCCAACGGCCTAGAGACGAAGTAAAGAAAAGAGAAAAAGAAAATAGCTATCCTATTTGTGCTAATTATACAAAGCAACCGCAGTGACTGTGTTTAAATGCTGCAGACTTAGTTAATACACACTAAAATAGAATTTTCGGCTACGGCTAGTTTGCCATAGCTAAGGTACAATTTGTACGTTTAGTAATTTTACCTCTCCCACGGCGTTATTCATGACAAACAATCAATCCGTATCCTTGACCTACCGCGATGCTGGGGTCGATATCGAAGCGGGCGACGAGCTCGTCTCTCGTATTAAACCTTTGGCTGCACGGACTATGCGTCCTGGCGTGTTAGCAGGCCTAGGCGGTTTCGGCGCTATGTTCGAGCTCCCTAAAGACCTCAAAGAGCCTGTTTTGGTATCCGGCACCGACGGGGTGGGCACCAAATTGCGCTTGGCCTTCGAATGGCAGCGTCACGATACTGTTGGTATTGATTTGGTCGCCATGAGTGTCAACGATATTTTGGTGCAAGGGGCAGAGCCCTTGTATTTTTTAGACTATTTTGCCTGCGGCAAACTTGACTTAGATACCGCCACCGATGTTGTGGCTGGCATCGCCAAAGGCTGCGAGTTATCCGGTTGTGCACTAATTGGTGGTGAAACGGCCGAGATGCCAGGCATGTATCCCGATGGCGAATACGACCTAGCCGGTTTTGCGGTAGGCGCTGTAGAAAAGTCTAAAATTATTACTGGCGAGACCATTGTGGCAGGCGATGTGGTATTGGGCTTAGCCTCCAGTGGTGCGCACTCAAACGGTTACTCGTTAATTCGCAAAATTTTAAAACACGCTAACGTGCGTCCTACCGACGAACTGGATGGCATCCCTTTTGTCGACCTCGTTATGGCGCCTACACGTTTGTACGTTAAACCCGTTTTGGCTGTGCTAAATCAGTTCGAGACCGCCATTAAGGGGTTAGTACACGTCACGGGTGGTGGGTTGTTGGAAAATATTCCTCGTGTATTGCCTAAAAACACAGCGGCTCACATTGATCGTAATGCGTGGACCTTACCTCCTTTATTTCAATGGTTACAGGAAAACGGGGGCGTGGCCGACGAGGAGATGTGGCGCGTCTTTAACTGTGGTATTGGCATGATTGTAGTGGTGCCGGCCGAGCAGGCTGCTGCTATACAGGCAGCCTTTACCGCTCAGGGCGAAACTGTATTTACATTAGGCCAAATTACCCAACGTAAAGACGACGAGCCTAGCGTGGTTATTGCTTAATCCGCGGCACTACCGCACAAAAAAGCCTCTGCGTTGCAGAGGTTTTTTTTGGTCGCTAGAAAACGCACTACCAGTGTTTGGCGACTACATCCACCACAAGATCGGCACGAGCAGGGTTCATACAATCGACTTGCTCACGTTCAGGCATAGCGCGTAGCCACGTCATTTGACGCTTAGCTAGCTGACGTGTTGCACTGATTGCTCGTTCTACGGCGTCATCTAAGGACAGCACGCCATCAAGGTAATCCCAGATTTGTCTGTAGCCCACACTGCGGATCGAAGGTAAGCCGTTGTGTAAGTCAGCGCGCGCATACAGTTGCTCTACTTCAGCAACGAGGCCTTGCTCAAGCATTTGGTGATAGCGGGCTTCAATGCGAGGACTAAGCAATTGCCTTTCAGTGGGTTCTACACTGATGGTGAGGTAGTTACGTTGTTGTACAGGGCGCGGTGGTTGTTCTTTGAGCCATACCGACATAGGCTTGCCGCTGGCTCGGTAGATTTCCAGAGCCCGTTGAATGCGCTGCCCGTCATTAGGGGCAAGGCGAGCTGCTGTTTCAGGATCAATACGCGCTAGCTCTGCGTGCAAGGTCGGCCAGCCTTTGATCAAGGCTTCGGCATCCAGTTCAGCACGTAGATGAGGGGTGGATTCAGGCAATTGACTTAGCCCATCACGTAATGCTTTGTAGTAAAGCAAGGTCCCACCACATAATAAAACATGGCGCTGGCGCTGGTGAATTGCATCAATTAAGCGTTCAGTATCTTGAACAAAGCTAGCGGCCGAATACGACTCGGCGGGGTCTCGAATATCCAGTAAATGGTGTGGGGTAATGGCTTGCTCGGTTTTGGATGGCTTAGCAGTGCCTATGTCCATTCCGGTATAGATGGTGGCGGAGTCCATCACAATAATTTCCAAATCCCAACGACGGGCCAAAGCCAACGTCGATGCGCTTTTACCGGCAGCGGTAGGGCCTGTTAAACAAATTACAGTTGGCGCTGCCATCACTGACCTCGTAAAAAAAGTTTATCCAAATCGTTCATGCTCCAGTAGAACCAGGTGGGCCTGCCGTGATTGCATAAGTCAGCGCGTTCGGTGTGTTCCATAGCACGTAAAAGGGCATTCATCTCAGTAATGCTTAATTGGCGGTTAGCACGAACGGAGCTGTGACACGCCATCGTAGAAAGCAGCTCGTTACGTTGGGCCTCTAATCGGGCAGAACTACCAAAACGATTCAAATCAGCCAAAACACCACGTGCTAAGGCCTCAATGTCTGCTTGAGCCAATAGAGCAGGAACAGCGCGCACAGAAACGGACGTAGGGCCCGTAGGACGTATGATCAGCCCTAAGCTTTCCAGTTGCTCTTGGTATTCTTCAACCAGTGCACTTTCTGTTTGCGAGCAACTAAATGCCACCGGCACTAATAGCTCTTGCATGGGTAGCTCACGATCATTCATGTGTTGTTTAAGTTTTTCATATACGACTCGCTCGTGCGCGGCATGCATATCGACCAAAATTAAGCCATTTTTAACTTGAGACAAAATATAAACCCCGTGGAGTTGAGCTAAAGCCATCCCCATGGGTAAATCGGTACCTGCCTCGGTAATTGTTTCAGGCAGAGTTTGCGCGTGTGCCGCAGGAAGTGTGGCGGAAGCAGCGATTGGTGCGGTATCGGTTTGAGGCGTCTCGGCAGCGGGGGCATAAAACTGTTGCCATTGTTCGGCTTTGGGTACGGGTTGCTCGTGTAAATCCATGCGTTGTTGATAGCGTGGCATGTTGCTGTAGCCGCTAGTACTTGAGCGAAACGCCGTTGCAGCCCCAGGGCCTGAGGGGGAAAAGGCGGGTGGGGGTTGGGCGTTTGTTATAGCAGACGGAGCCAGTGGCGCCTGCTGAATGCGTTCGGCTTGGTTTTCTGCCAACGCCTCTTGGAGGGCTTTATTAATAAAGCCAAACACAGCATTTGACTCTCGAAAACGCACCTCATGCTTGGCAGGATGAACGTTGACATCGACCGCATGCGGGTCAATAGACAAATACAAAATATAAGAAGGCTTGCGATCGCCGTGTAACACGTCTTTGTAAGCGCTTTGAATGGCTGCGGTCATGACTCGATCGCGCACAAAACGGCCATTGACAAAGGTATAGGTTTGATCGGTGCGAGCTTTAGCAAAAGCTGGGCGGATAATGAGCCCTTCGAGACGAATTAGACCGGCTTCGGTTTCAAGGCCTACACTTTGCTCAACAAACTCGGCCCCAAGTATTTGCATGACACGATCTTGAATGGTGCCTGCGGGCCAATGGCGACTGGGTTTATTGTTATGAAAAATACGAAAACTGACCTGAGGATACGCTAAGGCAATGCGTTCCGCAGCAGTAATGCAATGTCCCAGTTCGGTGGCTTCTTTGCGCAAAAATTTACGGCGGGCAGGGATATGATCAAATACCTGGCGCACGTCAATCCGAGTGCCTTTGGATCCAGCACTAGGTTGGGGCTCGGTTTGTCCTGCCTGTAGCTCCCAAGCATGGTCTTGGTCTGCGGTACGTGAGCGTAGGCTTAGGGTTGCAATAGAAGCAATAGAAGGAAGCGCCTCGCCCCTAAACCCCATGGACGCCACCCCCTCTAGCTCATCTAACGAGCGAATTTTACTGGTAGCGTGTTGAGTCAGAGCCAAAGGGAGCTCTGCTTTGGGAATGCCTATGCCGTCGTCATTAACCGTAATACGATGTATGCCGCCACCATCAAGACGAATTTCTATGTTTTTCGCTTCGGCATCAAGCGCATTTTCTAGCAGCTCTTTTAATATAGAGGCGGGGCGCTCGATGACTTCACCGGCAGCAATCTGACTAACAAGAACAGGAGGAAGAGGTTGAATAGAGCGATAAGTCATAGTTTCACCGTATTAAATCTAGTCACCATTGTAGTGCATGCGCCGTATTAAAACTGACGTACAATGCGTGCTGTACGTGTTTTTGCCTTAATGATTTGTGCTTTTGAAGGGATACCATGCCAGAGATTTTGACCATGCTGCTTCATATCGATCAGTATTTAGGAATTTGGGTTGAGCAGTATGGCGCTTGGATATATGTCATATTGTTTTTGATCATTTTTGGTGAAACTGGATTGGTTATCCTCCCGTTTTTGCCAGGTGATTCGTTACTGTTTATTGCCGGCGCATTTGGTGCAACCGGCGCATTAAATCCTTTCCTTCTTGCGTGCTTGCTGTTTGTGGGGGCAGTGTTAGGCAATACGGTGAACTACCACGTGGGCCGATATATTGGGCCCAAAGTGTTTACCACTGAGTCTCGATTCTTAGATAGAAAAGCCTTAATTAAAACGCAAGCTTTTTACGCAAAGTATGGCGGCATCACGATTGTATTATCACGGTTTTTACCTGTGTTTCGTACCTTTGCGCCGTTTGTCGCAGGCGTTGGAAGCATGCCCGTGTGGTTGTTCCAGCTTTATAACGTGCTTGGTGCTGCTCTATGGATTTTTGGGTTAATTACCTTGGGTTACTTTTTCGGTAATGTTCCCATTATTAAAGAACACCTCAGTACGATTGTGTTGCTTGGCCTAGCGGCAGCGGTGGTGCCAGTAGTGCTAGGGGTAGGGTGGCGTTTTATTAAGTCGCGCCACAAATAATCCAGGCATTAGCTAGCAAAAAATAGACCCCAAAAACGGAAGCACGCTTCGCGTTGTTGGGGTTTTTTTATGTATAAGGCGAGGCGATTAACCACGTTGGGCCAATGCAGCCCCATTTTTAAAATAGTCTTGGATGCCGCTAAGCATAGCACGGGCTAATTTGTCTTGGTGGCCTGCGCTGCTGAGCAGCTTTTCCTCGGTTGGGTTACTGATAAAAGCCGTTTCAATGAGGATAGACGGAATATCGGGCGCCTTTAATACAGCAAAGCCAGCGCGCTCGACTTGACGTTTGTGCAAACGGTTTACCTTGCCAATTTCCCCTAGTACCCCCGAACCGACGCGTACCGAGTCGTTAATCTGAGCCGCTGTTGATAGGTCTAATAGAACCTGAGCAACCTGTTTGTTGTGAGAACCAATATTGATCCCACCAACTAAATCGGCCTCGTTTTCTTTTTTGGCGAGCCAACTGGCGGCGCTGCTGGTGGCACCATTTTGAGATAAGGCGTAGACCGATGAGCCCCGTGCAGTGGGCTTGATCCACGCATCGGCGTGAATAGAGATAAATAAATCGGCTTGAACACGGCGGGCTTTTTGTACACGCACCCCTAAAGGCACGAAAAAGTCTTTATCGCGTGTCATGTAAGCGCGCATGTTAGGCTGAGCATCAATGAGCTTTTTTAAGCGGTGCGCAATTTGAAGGACTACGTCTTTTTCGCGTACACCACTGGGGCCAATGGCACCAGGGTCCTCGCCGCCGTGCCCTGGATCTAACGCGACTAAGATAGGACGGTTTTGACGCGTGGGGCTGACTTGGGGCACTGGTGCGCTGGGTTTCGGTACCGAAGCGGGTCTGGTTAAAGGTGGTGGTGCGCTTTGCCCTGTGACGGTGGGCACAGGTACAGAGGGTTGGGACTGAGCCAGTTGATCTAGCACCGCAGCAAGCGGGTCTTCGTCAGCAGCGTTTTGAAGCGCTAACAGTGGGTCACGAGCGACCCGTGGATATAAGTCAATGACTAAGCGATATTTGTATTCGCCGATAGGTTTCAAGGTAAAAACCTGAGGGGCGATAGGCTGCTTAAGATCTAAGACCAAGCGCACGACATCAGCACTAAACTGACCCACCCGTACGTTTTGAATATACGGGTCGTTAGCACGGATTTTGGAAACGAGCTCGTGCAGAGTCGAGTTAAGTTGCAAACCTTTTAGGTCAATGACCATGCGGTGGGGGTTGTCGAGGGTGAAATGCTCGGACTGAAGCTCTTGATCGAGCTCTAGCGTGACACGCGTGTATTCGTCGGCTGGCCATGTACGAACTGCCACAATGCTATTGGCATGAGCAATTCGAGGCACAATGGGAAACACAAGTAGAGTCGTTGCCGAGGCAACGAAACGGCGTCGGCTGGAGCAAACGCTATTCATCGTTAGATGCTTTGATTGAGAGTGTTTAGCCATGTTTGTCCTTTGTTGCTATAGGCTGTGATAGTTAAGTCTCGCCCTTCGCCTTGGTACTCAAGGTGCAAAGATAAGTCGGGGCAGGGCAATAACCCGCCGGCTTTTTCTGGCCACTCGATAAGTACAACGGCTTTTTCTTCTAGAATATCACGAAAACCTGCCTCTACCCATTCTTCGGGGTCGTTAAAACGATAAAAATCAAGGTGATAGAGATTAAAGTTAGAAACTTTATAGTTTTCTAGCAAAGCATAGCTGGGACTTTTGATGCGACCGGTTACGCCTAGAGCCCGTAGAAAGGCGCGGGTGAAAGCGGTCTTGCCTGCGCCTAGATCGCCCTCTAAGTAAAGGTGGACGCTGCTTTCAAGCGGTTGTACCGCTTGGGCTAAACGCTGCGCCAATGCGTGGGTCGCATTTTCATCTGCCAGAAATTGATGATAAGTAGCCAGTGCCAGAGCGGGTGAGGACATAATCGTTAATTTAAGCAAATAGCCAACAAAAATGACGTGTATCTACCATAGTGGCAGAAAGCCAAAGATACCTATTATAGATTGCTTAGAAAGGTTTTTTCTTTTTATAATTTATTTTTGGCCCCATAGTTAAATGGATATAACTTTCCCCTCCTATTTTTTTGGGCAACCTAGGTGAAAACTTAGGCTTGAATGTGCTTAAATTCGGCGAACCCCCTGTTCTTAACGAGGCAACGCCGAGCGAAGCAGTGTAACCACACTGAACGTGTAGAGACTAGACAGGCACCACCTACCTAATACTTATTACAGGGTGAAGGCATAGTCCAGACCACAAAATAAACAGCAATGGGTTTATGCGGTGAAAACCGTAGTGGTACGAAGGGAAGATTGCAGGTTCGATTCCTGCTGGGGCCGCCATCATAAAAAGCGCCATAACTAAGGCGCTTTTTGTTTAAACGCATGGGCTTACCATTGCCCAAAAAACACGCCCGCTTTTTTATAAGCATCGGTGCCTTTTTCTATAGCGGCTGTGGTAACGGTAGTGCGGCGTTTTAATTGACTAAACCAGATTAATAGCTCTTGCCGTAGTTCGTCACGAATCGCCTGATGGCTTGCACTACGGCCTAGGTCTTGGAATTGATGCGGGTCATTGTCCAAATCAAACAGCTGCTCGGGTAAATCCATCCAGTACACATAATACCAACGCTCGGTACGTACTGCCCAGGCTCGCGAGTTGAGCGGGGTACGATCCAAGAGCAGCCTAGAACGTCTATAGCTATAGTCCAGCTCAGAGTACACCGTATTGCGCCACGTATCGTGTTCTTGAAAAAGTATCGGTTGTAGACTGCGCCCTTCGATACGATGAGAGGGAATGGGAATGCCCAATGCATCTAAGATGGTCGGTAAAATGTCCACGGCCTCAACCATTTCTGTCACACTTTGGCCGCGCGATGCATCAGCGCTTGTGCGAGGATCCCTAATAATCATAGGCACTTGTTGAACAGTATCGTAAAACAATTCTTTTTCACCTAACCAGTGGTCACCTAAAAAATCACCGTGGTCAGCTGTAAAAATAATCAAGGTGTTGTCCATCAGGGCTTGGTGTTCCATGTGCTCGAATAGGCGGCCTAAGTGATCGTCCAATTGGGTGATAAGGCCTTGATAAGCAGGCCGCACGGTATGAACACACTCGTCTTTGGCAAAGCTTTGAGACTCCTCTTGTTCACGGTAGGCAGCGACCACAGGATGCGCGTTGTGCTTTTCCTCTTCGTTACGTACAACAGGCAGACACTGATCAGCACTATACATAGCATGATAGGGTGCAGGGGCAATATACGGCCAATGGGGTTTCACATAGCTTAAGTGCATCACCCACGGCTGGTCGCCTTGCTTTGTCATGAAGTCGATGGCTTGATTTGTCATGTAGGCCGTTTCAGAATGCTCTTCTTTCACTAAAGAAGGAAAGCGCGCATTACGCATAAACCACCCGCTGACCTTTTCACCCTGATCATTTAACGCCGAGATAACGTAATCCGTCCAAGGGTCATCAGACGTGTACCCATGATGGCGTAAATACGCCGGGTAGCCGCTTTCTTGGCCGGGCTCATGATGGCCGTCGTAACGGTCAATTTCCTCAAAGCCGCCTTGATATAAAAGTTGGCCTAATTCACTGCCTCCGTCTAAGTTGAGTCGAGCTAAGCCTTCGTGGTCGGGCATAACATGCGTTTTTCCTGCCAACACAAGATGACGGTTGTGTTGCCGCAAGTATTCGCCCATGGTGACCTCGCCCACCGACAATGGCACGCGATTCCAAGTGGCACCATGCGTAGAGGGGTAACGGCCGGTGTAATAGCTCATGCGAGAGGGGCCGCACACCCCTGAGTTCACAAAAGCACGTTCAAATTTGACGCCCTTTTTTGCCAACGCATCAATATTTGGTGTGCGGATGTAAGGATGGCCATAACACGCTAAATGATCGGCGCGTAACTGATCGGCCATAATAAACAAAACGTTTTTTACTACTGACATTACTCGTTAACCTTGTAGCCGGATGCCTGAATAATAGGAGTCCACAGTTGTTTAAATTCTTCGACGATGTCCGTTGACTCGGCGCGGTCTGCTGCCACAGGCGGTAAATCGCTGTTTTTAAATCGCTCTTGAATCTCTGGTTGGCTCATGATGTCTTTAATTAAATCGCCTAAATAAGTGACTTTGGCTTCATCTGCCTCAGCAGACATATAAAAAGCATTCCACCCCGCCGCTTGAATATCTAAGCCACTTTTCTGGAGGGTAGGAACACCATCTAAATTGGGGTCAGGCTCTGGCCCAGAGGTCGCTAGCACACGTACTCGCCCCCCTTTATGTTGTGGGGTCAGCACGTCAATGGTATCGATAGCGACAGGAATGGTGCCCCCTATTAGATCGTTCAAGGCGGGAGCCGAACCACGGTAGCCAATCACTTCGGCATCGACCCCACTTTTTTCCGCTAACATGAGTGCAAAGAAATGAGGCAAGCTGCCCGAGGCCGGCACGGCTACATTAAAATCGTTGGGATGGTCTTTGACCCATTGCATAAGGTCGTCCATGGTTTTAAGTGGACTGTCAGCTGCTACCGCAACGCCAAAGGTGTAATCCGTGATAACGGAAACGGGCTTGAAATCGACCGCCGGGTCATAACTTAATTGGTTAATGACTAGCGGCGCAATTACCATGGTGGCCGGGTTAGCCATAATCATGATGTCTTTAGAAGCGCCTTGGTTTTTTAAATACTGCGCAGCAATACGTCCACCTGCCCCAGTTCGATTTTCTACCACGACATTGACCTTTAAGCGTTCTTGTAATTGATCGGCAACAAATCGAGCTGCACGATCAGAAGCACCACCTGGGCTATAGCCAACCGTTATATAAAAAGGGTTACTAAACGAGGGGGTCTGCGCTAAAGCGGGCCCGGCCTGCCATAGAATGCTGCTAGCCACTAAAGGTATGGCGATTTTTTTAAGCCAATGAGTCATTGCTTTGCTCCTCCAGTTTTTATAATGAGCTGCGGTAATAGGCAGAATAGCAATGGAATAAATAGTTGATCTAATCAACTATGCCAATTAAAGGGATAACCCCATACAAGAATAAGGAGACGTTATGACGAGTTTTTTACACTCTCAACCGCTGTTTCAACTGTATTTAGCGTGGTCGTCCGCTAACCCCATGTTTGTGCGTTTAAGTGAGGGGCGTTTTAATATTACGCGCCGAGAGTGGCGAGTGCTGGCAACCCTAAGCCATTTCGAGCGGTTAAGTGCATCGGCGCTAGCGCGAGAAGTGCAATTAGACTTGGTGCGTACCTCGCGTACGGTCACACGTCTAGTAGAAAAAGGATGGGTGTCTCGCGTTAAAAATAGCGCTAATGCCCGGTCAGTGTGGGTGCAACTCGAGCCTGCTGGCTATGCTATTTTTGAGCAAATGAGGCCCCTAGTCGAGGAGCTCAACCAATTGTTGATTCAAGACCTCACCGAGACCGAACAAAAGCAACTCACCACGCTGCTACACACCATCACGCAACGTGCACAACAGTTAAATGCCTCAGCGCTCATCACTGACAAGGCGCGCCGGGGTAATCGGTAATGTAGTGGTCTAGCTCTTAAAGCCCTAGGGAAACTACTAGCATTAAACATTAAATGGTTAATGTAAATTAGATGCAGTGATTGTTTTATTGATACTTAAGGAGGCGGCGATGGCTGATCTTTTTGATAACCCAATGGGTTTGGCTGGTTTTGAGTTTGTAGAGTTTGCGGCCCCTACGCCTGGCCTCTTAGAGCCTTTATTTGAAAAGCTTGGCTTTACCGAAGTAGCCCGTCATCGCTCTAAAGACGTGTCTTTGTACCGCCAAGGCGACATTAATTTTATTGTGAACCGTGAACCCAAAAGCCTGGCTTCGTATTTTGTAGCAGAACACGGTCCGTCCGCATGTGGCTTGGCGTTTCGGGTGAATAACTCGCAGAAAGCCTATAAACGAGCCCTAGAGTTAGGGGCTCAGCCCATTGATATTCCTACTGGCCCAATGGAACTACGTTTGCCTGCTATTAAAGGCATTGGTGGCGCGCCCTTGTACTTAATTGACCGCTATAAAGAAGGCGAGTCCATCTATGACATTGATTTTGAGTTTTTGCCCGGAGTAGATCGGCATCCCGTCGGTCATGGCTTTAAGATCGTTGATCACTTAACCCATAATGTTTACCGGGGTCGTATGGCGTTTTGGGCCGACTTTTACGAGCGTTTGTTTAACTTCCGTGAAATCCGTTATTTCGATATTAAAGGTGAATACACCGGCTTAACTTCAAAAGCCATGACAGCACCCGATGGCAAAATTCGTATCCCCCTAAACGAGGAGTCTAAGCAGGGGGGTGGGCAAATTGAAGAGTTTTTAATGGCGTTTAATGGCGAGGGCATTCAACACATTGCTCTATTAAGCGATAATATTTTTGAATCCATTGATGCGTTGCGTGCTGCAGGGGTGCCTTTAATGACCGCCCCCAATAACACCTATTATGAGATGCTCGCTGAGCGTTTGCCGGGTCATAACGAGGACGTGTCAGAGCTTCAAACTCGGGGTATTTTGCTAGATGGCACCACAGAAGGGCAGTCACCGCGTTTGTTGTTGCAGATTTTTTCCGAGCCCGTGCTTGGCCCAGTCTTTTTTGAGTTTATTCAACGTAAAGGTGATGAAGGTTTTGGCGAAGGCAACTTTAAAGCTTTATTTGAATCGCTTGAACGTGACCAAATTCGTCGTGGTACGTTAACCACCGAAGAAACCGCTTAAATAAAGCTCATACTATGAGTCAGGCGCTATGGCTTTATCAAGTCGTAGCGCCTGTTGTCGTAGGGTAGCCTGCTTGAATAATCATGTGGGTAATTACATCTAATTGAGTTTGGGTAGCGATTTCATCAATATCAAACACACGCATCATTGCAATCCCACGTAGAGCGGAAAAAATCACATAGGCAAACTGCTCGGGCTGGGCGTGGCACGCCGCTACTTCAGGAAAGACTTCGATAAAGTGGGCGAAATAGATGGGGTCATGCACCGAGCGATGCACGTTAATTTTTTCAAAAAGCGCAGTATTTTGTGACCCAAAGAACATGCTCCATGCGGCAATGTAGCTGGGGGCGCCGTAGACATTTTTCCAAGCTTGCTGTACGAACTCGTGGGCGCGTTGAGATAAGGGGAGCTGCAATGCATCCACCGACCACCCTTTACCGATGGTAGCTAACGGTGCCATGACGGCTTCAACCACTTCTTCCATGAGTGTTTGGCGATTGCCAAATTGGTGTTGGACTGCACCCAGAGTAACATTGGCGCCTCGGGCGATGTCCTGAAGGTTGGTTTTTTGATAGCCGACGGTTTGAAGTAAATGCAGAGCAGACTGAATAATTTTGCGTTGGGTCTCGTGACTGCGCTCGGATTGGGTGCGCCGTTTAGCTGGGGTTTTTTTAGTCATCGTTGTCATGCGGATCCACGTATAAGCGCCATAAGAATGCGTATAGAGGCTGAGTCATTGCTTTTGTCTCTAACGCATTTTAGGGTCTAGACTTTAATCTCGCAATCTAGCTAACGCACAGGGGCGTCTCGCACCGGGTCAAATTGACTGAAAGTACGTCGCGACCGCATCGGCTAATGTTTGATCATTTTGTGTATGGCGTCCGCTGACCCCAATAGCACCTATTAGGCGATGGTCGCTGCCATATAAGGGCGTGCCTCCGGGTACGGCAGTGAGTTGAGCATCCATGTAGTCTTGGGTTTGAAGGCGTTCCTGCTGCAGTTGTGCATGAAAGGCAGTGGTTGCAATACCTAAACGTGCTGCTGTATAGGCTTTAGAGATAGCAAGCGTGATGGATTGAACGGGGGCCTGATCCATGCGCTCGAACCAAATGAGATCACCAGAGCGGTCGACAATGGCAAAACAGACTGGACTTAAACCATCTTCAGAGACTGTATTGTGTAGCCAATGCGCTAAATTAAGACAGTCTAGGTGAGTCAAAAACATAGATAATTCAATGTAGGTAATTTAGTTTTTGCAAACTATTTTCATAAATTGTTGCACTAATCATATAGCATAACCCCAGTTTGGCAAAGCGTACGCCAAAGAATCCGGCTTTACACCACAGTCTGGAAAAGGCTTGACGATAAGGCAAGGCGTTGGCGTTTAATCTAGCGCTACATCGACGGGTTCAGCCGCTAATTGCTGAGTCAGAACCTGCGGGTTTAACTGCAATAGCATGCCTCGTTTGCCGCCATTAATATAAATCGTGTCGAGACTAAGAATAGTATGTTGCACCCAGACGGGCAGGGCCTTGCGAGTGCCAAAAGGTGAGGTGCCGCCCACCAAATAACCAGAGTGCCGTTGCGCTGTGGCTGGGTCACAGGGTTGGATGTGTTTAGCCCCGGTTTGGCGCGCTAGGTTTTTGGTTGAGACCTCTTGGTCACCATGCATCAGTATGACGAGAGGCTGCTTTTTTTCGTCTTCCATGATCAATGTTTTAATGGTGACGTGTGGGTCTACGCCGAGCTTATGAGCAGCGTCATTGGCACCCCCTTTAGCGGCATACTCATACACATGCTCGGTAAAGGAAACGTGGTGCTTTTTTAACCATTGTGTTGCAGGGGTTTCACTGGATTTTTTTGACATAAACCTGCCGCTTAGGCGCGTGGATGATGTTCGCGATGCAGTTGCTTTAAACGCTCGCGTGTGACGTGGCTATAAATTTGAGTCGTGCTGGGGTTTTTATGCCCTAATAACAGTTGCACCATACTAAGATTAGCACCGTTTTTTAGCAAATGGCTGGCAAAAGCATGGCGTAATGAATGCGGTGACAAAGGCGTCGATATATTGGCCTGCTGCGCGTATTTTTTAATAATTAACCAAAACCCTTGGCGTGTCATGGCTCGGCCTTGGGTACTAACAAATAATGCCTCAGAGCGACGTTGGTGCAATAAGGTGCTTCGACTTTGACTTAAATAGCGCTCTAGCCAATGCATTGCATCGGGCCCCAAGGGAATCAATCGTTGCTCGGTAAGACTAGGGTGAATCACTGCCACCACCCCTTGCTCTAATTGCAGTTGCGCTATTTCTAAACTAACTAACTCGGATACGCGCATGCCCGTGGCATAGAGCAGCTCAAGCATGCATTTGTCACGCAGCCCCAAGGCGGTATCAACGCGTGGGGTATTTAACAGCCTATCAATGTCGGCTTCACTGACCGTGGTGGGTGTTTGGGCGGGGACTTTAACTGTGCGTAAGTCTTGAGTCGGGTTGTGTGCAATGTGTTGACGGTTTTTTAGCCAATCATAAAATTTATTCAATGTGGCGAGACGACGATTGACCGTGCTGGGGGTAGGGTTGCTTTGGGTATCAGCGAGCCAATGGGAAATCAGAGTCGTGGAAACAGTCGCTAAGGTGGCAGAGGGCGTGTGCTCGTGCAACCAAAGTGCAAAGCGTTGTAGATCGCGTCTATACGCAGCGACGGTGTGGGTAGACAGTTGGTCTTGTACAAGTTGCTGGGCAAATTGCTCAATCCAGTCTTGAGTTTGGGTAGACAATGTCATCATAATTTGTAGCGGCTGTGGTTTTAATTTTATCCCTATATATATAGGGTGCTATACTACGCTTGAATGTCATTTATAAAGTAAGAATAAGGAGTCTATGGTGATTGGATTAAAAAAATCATGGCGTAGTGCTTTTTTAGTAGGTGCATTAAGTGTAACAGTCATGTCAGCCCCCGTTGCTGCGGCAGATTTGGTGGTGTCGGCTGCGGCTAGTTTAACCAATGCGTTTAAAGAAATTGGGGAGAACTTTGAAAAGCAGCAGGCAGATACTAAAGTGCTAAACAGTTTTGCAGCCTCGGATGTGTTGCTACAACAAATTGTGAATGGCGCGCCGGTGGATGTGTTTGCATCGGCTGACCAAAAAGCCATGGATAAAGCCGTTGAAGCTGGCGCAGTAGACCCGGCCACGCGCTATGACTTTGTGCAAAATAGTGTCGTACTTATTGTACCTACAGATAATCCAAAAAATATCAAAAATGTCGCGGACTTAGCCAACAAAGAGGTCACGCGAGTGGCGTATGGTAATCCTGAAACAGTTCCTGTAGGGCGCTATACCCAAGGCGCGCTAGAAAAATCAGGCGACTGGGAAAACGTAGCATCTCGTAAAGTGCTGGGCCAAAACGTGCGTCAGGTATTAGACTATGTGGCGCGAGGCGAGGTCGATGCGGGTTTTGTGTTTGCTACGGATGCCGCAGTCATGAAAGACAAAGTAATGGTCATAGAGTCGCTTGAGACCACCGTACCGGTGACGTATCCCATTGCACTAGTCAAACGTGACGGCAGCAATAAGTCTGGCCAAGCCTACATCGACTATATTTTATCGGATGAAGGGCAGGCTGTATTAGCAAAATACGGTTTTAGTCAGCCTTAATCCTACAAAAAACCAAGCAAATTAAGGCTGCGTTAAGCAGCCTTTGCGCTAGAAGAGAGTAAGTTATGACGGGTCTTTGGGTGCCGCTACTATTGTCATTAAAAGTCGCGGGGTGGGCAACATTTTTTGCTTCTGTGCTTGGCATTGGCATGGCTTTTTTGTTGTCACGCTGGCGCTCACCATTGTGTAATTTAGTGGATTCGATCCTTACATTACCGATGGTCTTGCCTCCCACCGTCATTGGCTATTATTTGTTGGTTGTGTTTGGACGACGAGGTTGGCTGGGGCAGTGGTTATCCAGTATCGGAATTGAGTTAGTCTTCACTTGGCAGGGGGCAGTATTGGCTGCTACGGTGGTGGCGTTTCCTTTGGTGCTGAAATCGGCACGCGCTGCCTTTGAGGACGTCGATAGTCGCTTGGAAAATGCAGGCATGATCCTTGGCTTAAATCAGCTCGAAGTGTTTTTTCGTATTAGTCTGCCATTAGCTATGCGCGGTATTATGGCGGGCGTGCTGTTGGCCTTTGCGCGCGCTCTAGGCGAGTTTGGAGCCACATTGATGATTGCTGGCAGCATACCGGGGCGCACCCAAACCCTGTCAATTTCTATCTACGAGGCCGTACAAGCGGGTAACGACGACCTGGCATTAATGATGGTGCTAGTTACGTCGGTTAGCTGTGTCACCGTTTTGTGGTTAGCTGGGTTATTAGCGCCACCACAACAACGCCGAGGGGTTCAGTAATGTCGGTCTATATTAATATTCAACGCGCGTTAACCAATGCGACCCGCGAGTTTTTGCTTGATATTAAATTAGAAACTCAGGCTCATCGTATTGCTTTATTTGGGCCATCCGGTTCGGGCAAGACCTTAACTATTCAAGCTGTATCAGGAC
This sequence comes from Paenalcaligenes hominis, assembly GCF_011927625.1. GTDB lineage: Bacteria > Pseudomonadota > Gammaproteobacteria > Burkholderiales > Burkholderiaceae_B > Paenalcaligenes > Paenalcaligenes hominis. Next base: position 102,236 of record NZ_JAATIZ010000002.1, on the reverse strand, counting down.
TGATGAGTCCTGATAGCGGTGAAATACGTGTGAACGATAAATTGTTTTTTTGCTCAGCCACGGGCATTAATATGCCACCCCAAGAACGTCAACTTGCCTATTTGCTGCAGGACTATGGTTTGTTCCCCCATCTTACTGTGGCTCAGAATATTAGCTTTGGTTTAAAACGAGGTTGGTTGAACCCGGCTAAAAAATGGGTACCCGATGGCGCCAAACGCTGGGTAGATGCTTTTGATTTGCACGCTATTTTGGGCAATTATCCTTATGAAATCTCCGGTGGCCAAAAGCAACGTACCGCGTTGGCACGTGCTTTGGCTGTGAGCCCTGAGTTGCTGCTGTTAGATGAGCCATTGGCCGCTTTAGACATGGATTTACGTGTGCGTATGCGCCAAGAACTCTCGCAACTACAAAAGCGGCTTGATATTCCATCCATTATTATTACGCACGACCCGGAAGACGCCATTGTGCTGGCGGACGAGGTGTATCGTATTGCAGACGGTAAAATTCAAGGGCGCTGTACCCCTGAAGAGCTAAGTCAGGAAATTGAGCTCAGCAGTGAACGTTTGGCGGCAGAGTTACAGCGAGCCGCCGTGGTATTTTAGTCTATCGTACCTAATAAAACGCTTGAGGCTTTGAAAATGGCTACGGCGCGCTGGCCGACTTTTAGCTGTAAACGTTCTAGGCTTTCCATCGTAATAATGGCCGTAATACGGTGTTTATCGGAAATTTCTAAACCAACTTCTGCATTGACTGCGCCTGCTTCTACATTTACAACCGTTCCTTCAAGCTGATTGCGTGCAGAAAGCTTGCCCTCGCTGGGTAGAGCAACAATAATGGATGAGGCTTTTAGAAAAGCCAGAGCACGCATCCCTTTTTTTAACCCCATGCTTTCCACGCTTTCGCGGGTAATAGAAGCAATAATGGGCTGAGCGCCACCAATATCAAGGGATACCTCGGCATTCACTGCGCCTAAGGCGATTTTAGAAACCATGCCAGAAAAGTTGTTGCGAGCAGAAGTTTGAACCATCATAGTTTGTAATAATTCCAAATTTTTGTCTGAACCAGGTTTAGCTTTGGCCAAACGGTTCATAAAGCGCTGATGCACGGCATCTAATTGCTGATAAAGTTCTAGTATTTCTAAGGCCTTTGGGGTTAGCGAAGCACCCCCGCCACGTTGCCCCCCAGTGGTACGCAACACTAAGGGCTCGTCGGCCAAGTTATTCATGGTGTCGATGGCATCCCAAGCGGCTTTATAGCTCAAGTCAATATGGCGCGCCGCAGCGGAGATAGAGCCATGCTCGTGAATGGCGGCTAACAGCGCCATTCGCCGTGGATTGCCCCAGTTTAAGGTACCGGAGCGAAACCAAATAGAGCCAGCCAGCTCAAACGAAGGGGTATTTTCTGATGACATGGTGTGATTTAATCTGTGTCTCTGTGTTGATGAAAAGAGCAAAATTCCGTCACTGAGCATTTTTGCTGCAAAAAGGAGATGCGTTGTATGTACGCCCAATTAGATTGTACCGAGTTACTTCAGCTACAAAGCGAAGAAACGCTGGTACTTACTGTAAACAACCGTTTTGCTCGTCGCATATTATCTGATTTGCAGCAAAGCTTACGTGGTCAAAAAAAGGCCATTGCTGTCCCTGACATTATGCCTTTATCGGCGTGGTTAAGACAGGCAAACGATGATCTTAGTTTTTTTGATGATTACGTCCCTGCGTCCTATCTTTTAGACAGTTTTAGCAGTCTTAACGTATGGGAGCAAATCATTTACAACCAAGAAGAAGAAAAAGCATGGTTGATTGATGTGGCCCAAGCGGCAAAATTAGCGGACGATGCTGACCTGCTGATGGATGAATGGTCGCTGGCTATAGAGCCTCAGGAACACACAGCAGACTCACAGCGATTTGCAGTATGGCGCGAAGCCTATAAACAGTACTTAGAAGAGCACGATTTAGATGATCAAAATCGTGCTGCGGAACGAGTAGTAGTTGCTATTGAGCAAGCTTGGTATCAGCCACCGTGGAAAAATGTGGTGTTAGTGGGCTTTCATGATATGTCGCAACGGATGAGCCGTTTAATTCGTGGGCTTCAACATCAAGGCGTGAAACTCTATACCTTTTGTGACGAGGTGCGACCGCCTGCTCAGGCACAACGAGTGTTAGCGCCCACACCAGAGGCAGAGTGGCGTTTGGCCGCTCAGTGGGCTGCCCAGCAATTGCGTGATAATCCACAGGGATGCTACGCCATAGTGGCGTTTGATTTGCAAAAGCAGGTGCCGCATGTGCATCGCGTATTGGCTCATGAGCTCGCGCCTCAGTCAGACTTATGCCCGGGGTTTAAATGGAACGTCGCTGTAGGCCGCCCCTTAAGTCAGTGGCCTTTAGTTCGCGCTGCATTGGCTTGGTTACGCGTATTAGCGCAATATCAACAAGGGCGCGTGCGTTGTCAAACGTTGGGTCAAGCGCTCTTGCAAGGATACTGCAAAGGGGACCGCTCCGAACGCCATCTACGGGTCCAGCTCGATGTGAAATGGCGTCAACAGCAGACAGTTTTCTTAAACAGTGCCGATGTGGACATAGCCTTAGCCCAATTTGAACAGCTAGGGCCAGCCTGGCAGGAGGCAGTGCAATGCATTCAACATCAAGATGCTCGCTTAGCACCAGCGCTGTGGATAACTCCTATCCGTGCTGCCTTACAAGCCTTGGGTTTTCCTGGCGAGCAGACCTTAGATAGTCATGCTTATCAAACAATGCAAACCTTTGAGCAGCGCTTAGGTCTGTTTTCACGCTTAGCGCCCGTGTTTGGAGCGCCTTCTTTTGCTCAAGTCGTTGCCATGTTAGAGCGCTATTTGCATGAAACCCTCTTTCAACCGCAACGTGAAACCGGTACGCGTTTAGACATTTTAGGTCCGTTAGAGGCGGAAGGGGGGCATTGGGATGGGATTTGGGTGATCGGAACCACGGATGAGGTATTACCTGCTATCCCAAAACCGAATCCCTTTATTCCTTATCAGGTTTTACGCCAAGCCCAAGCGCCACGTTCTACGCCAGAGCGCGAATTGCAATGGGCTTATCAACTGTGCGAGGTACTCCATCAAGCAGCACCGACATTGATTTTTAGCCATGCTGAACAAGACAATGGCCAACTATTGCGACCGAGTCCATTAATTGAGTCATTGCCTGTTAAGGCCGAGCTTGACCCATTAGCCCAACCCGTTGAGCACCCGCCAGCTCTAGAGCGTCTGCTTGATGAACAAGGTCCACCGCTAGAACCAGGCCACACCATTTTTGGGGGCAGTGGCGTACTCGATAAGCAAGCGCGTAATCCGTTATGGGCTTTTGTGCAGTACCGTTTACATACTCAAGCATTGCCTTCTTACGAGGACACTCGGGCGATTCGATTATGGCGTGGCAATTTCCTACATCGTGCCTTGGAGCTTGTGTGGTTAAGTATTGAGCCCAAGGATTCCACCGGTTTAGAGCAAGCGTTCATACAGCAAACCATCTCTACTTGGATTCAACTGGCTGTAGAACAAGCTGCCCTAGAGGAGCTGGCTAAAATGCCGCTCGTTATTCGCCAGTTAGAGATTGAGCGCGCGCTGGGTGTATTAACCACTTGGTTTGAGCTCGAACGTACACGCTCCCCCTTTTGTGTGCGAGCTTTAGAGCAAGAGCACGCCCTGCCAGATTTTAATACTAGGATGCGCATAGACCGTATTGACGAGCTAAACGATGGACGCCTAGTTTTAATGGATTACAAGGCCAGTGTGGCGCATAAACGTTATGTGGCCTGGTTGCGAGAACGGCCAATTGAGTTGCAATTGCCTATTTACGCGGCGTTACTCACACAACAAGATAAAACCGTAGCTGCGCTAGGTTTTGGTTTCTTACACTACGAGGCGGTATTAGGCGGTTTTAGCCACGACCCCGAGCTCCTCACGCAAACCGATCAGAAAAAGTTTGATGAGTGTTTTAGCAGTTGGGCTGAGTTTGAGCAGCATTTAATTGAGCATGTGTGGGCAATGCGTGATGAGTTCTTACAGGGTGTGGCACGTAATCAGTATTATGCATTAGACGACTTGATGTATTGCGATGTCGTACCGTTTTTACGTTTAAATCAAGAGGTGTGGGATGAGCTTGACGAAGCCGAGTGATTATTTAATTCGAGAGGCGGCGGTCAATCCAACGCGATCTTTTTTAGTGCAAGCCCCTGCAGGCTCAGGTAAAACCGAATTATTAACAGATCGTATCTTGGCTTTATTGGCCTTAGTGCAAAAGCCAGAGGAAATTGTTGCTATTACGTTTACACGTGCAGCGGCGGCCGAAATGCATGCTCGTGTGATTGAAAAGCTGCAGGCTGCTCAACAGCCCGAGCCAGAAGAAGCCTATAAAAAACAAAGTTGGCATTTAGCACGTGCGGCATTAGCACACGATACGCAACAAGGTTGGAATTTACTTGAGCACCCAGCACGCCTTAGTATTCGTACCATTGACTCATTGTGCGCCCATTTGGTTAGAGCTATGCCTGTGCTCAGTGGGCTAGGAGGGGTCCCCGAGGTCTCAGACCAAGCGGATGCCCTATATTTACAAGCCGCCCGACACACGATAGCGCGTGCGGATCAAGAGCCCGATGTGGCGCAAGTGATCAAGCACTTAGGGGTTAACTTAGTCGATGTCGAGGCTTTATTAGTTAATATGCTTGCCATCCGCGACCAGTGGTTACCTACCCTAAGTCGTGCGGGCTCTATTGACCAATTGCAGACCTATTTAGAGGATTTGGTAGTAGAGCAATTAGAGCGTTTAGAGAATGCCTTACCCTTAGGCTGGCAAGACGAGCTCAGGGACTGTGCGGTGTATGCCCACCACAATTTATTGGCAGAGGGCAAAAAAGGCTATCCGGCTTTAGCTGATTGGACTGCGGCAGATCCGTTATTACCCATACCAGAGCACGTGACACGTTGGCAAGGTCTCATTGACTTTTTGTTAACGTCTACGCCGCCTCGTGTGCCACGCAAACCCCGCGGTATCTCAAAAACGTGCGGTTTTCCGGCAGGGGGTAATGCCAATCTGAATCAACGTATGAAAGACTGGGCAGCGACCTATGATGACACGGCTCCTTGGCTGGAGCCCTTACTGGCTATCCAGCATTTACAAGCCGATTACAGTACAGCTCAAACGCAGTTGCTTGAACAATTAACACGAACGTTACTACTGGCGGTAGCCGAGTTGCGCTTAGCGTTTATAGAAAGCGGTCAGGTGGATTTTATTGAAATCGCACAGCGCGCGCTGGATGCGTTGGGCTATGAGCAACAACCATCAGAACTCTTATTGCGCTTAGACCGCAGTATTAGTCATTTACTAGTGGACGAGTTTCAAGACACCAGCTTGAATCAAATTAGACTCTTAGAGCGCTTAACTTCAGGTTGGACGGCAGAGGATGGGCGAACGGTCTTTTTGGTCGGTGACCCTATGCAATCCATTTATCGGTTTCGTAAAGCCGAGGTGGGATTGTTCCTGCAAGTTCAACGCGAGCAGCGGTTAGGCGATGTCGAATTACGCGCCGTGGCGTTGACTAATAATTTCCGATCTGCTGCAAACTTGGTGCACTGGGTTAACGAGTTAGGCGCCCATTTATTTCCTCTCCAGCCCGACTCCGAGCTAGGCGCGGTGACCTACAACCCCTCTGAAGCATTTCATGAGGAAAAAGAGCAGTCCATTGTTCAAGTGCATCCCTTCATTTATCAACGCCACCAAGAAGGGGTGATGAATGCGGAGCAGGCACGAGAGGCGGCGCAACAGCGGGTTATCGCACTGTGTCAAACCGCTTTAGCGCAGTTTAAGGACAGTGCTAAACCGGTGGCAGTATTAGTTCGAGCACGTACTCATCTTGGTCCTTTAATTCAAGCCTTGCAACAGGCAGGTATTCCCACCAAAGCTGTAGATATCGATAGCTTGCACTCTAGGCCCGTGGTTCAAGATATTGTGCAGTTGGTACGTGCGCTTAAACACCCGGGCGACCGCTTGGCGTGGTTGTCATTATTACGGGCACCGCTTTGTGGTTTACGTTTAACCAGCTTACATCGGCTTTGTGGTCATCATCGCACCGCAACCATTCCTCATTTGATAGAAGAGGCGGATCCGCAGCAGTGGGAGGCGGATGAATGGGAACGTTTGCAACATGTGGCAAACGTGCTTTTAGATCGTTCGCAACAAAGCGGGGCATTGCCCTTTGCTGCCTGTGTAGAGCATTGTTGGTTACGCTTAGGCGGCGAACAAATCTATGGCAGCCCAAATGAAAAAGCCGATGCAGAAAATGTGTTTCGTTTGCTTGAGCAATTGGCACCGTACGGCGACTTAGACTTGGATGTTTTTGAAGAAAAAATCCAACGACTTTTTGCGGTGGCACAAAACGCCACTCAAGCGGTCGAGGTCATGACCATCCACAAATCAAAAGGGCTTGAGTTTGAGTCGGTGATTTTGTATGACTTAAACCGAGATGCCGCGCGCGACAAAGAACCGTTACTAGGTATAGAGCAAAGCCACGGGCGTTTGTATGTGGGCATGGTCAAAGCCAGTGATGCCCCACAGCGCGATCCACTAAGCCTATTTATTGCCGACCGTGAAAAAAAGCGCGCTGAGTTTGAAATGCAGCGTTTGTTGTATGTGGCTGTGACCCGAGCGCGTCATCAACTGCATTTGGTAGGAGTAGTAGAGCAAAATGTGGTTAAAGAAGAGCTTGTAGTGCGTTCACGTTCTTTGTTGCACCTGCTGTGGCCGCAGGTTGAAGCCGCGTTTAATGCCGCCACACCCGAGATCGCCCCCGTCGCAGCGCATCGTCGCGGTACCGCGCCTCATCATCAGCTTGTGCGGGTGCAGCAGCTTACTGAATTGCCCTATGTTAGACCACGTCATGTGCCTAGCGGTTCTAATCATTGGCAATGGAACGAAGAGCCTTTTAAAGAGGCGGCAATTGGTACCGTAGCGCATGCGTGGTTAGAGCGTATCGGACGCGAGGGCAGAGCCGCTTGGGGAAGCGACCGGATCGAGGCCAGCACAGGGGTAATGCGGCGTCAATTACTGCGCGCTGGTTTTGCCTTAAACGAAGTGGATGAAGCCGTTGCGGTGATTCGTGACACACTGCTGCGCACATTGTCCAGCACTAAAGGTCAGTGGCTATTAGACGTGGCTAAAGCTTACAGAGAATGGACCTTACTAGACGCCGAAGGTCGAGTATCGATTATTGATTTAGCGATTTCTCAAGAAGACCAATGGTTAATTGTGGACTTTAAAACTGGACAGCCTCACCCCGGTCAGTCCGATGCAGACTTTTTAACCGTAATGAAAGAACGCTATGCTGCACAGCTACGGCGTTATTGTGACCAAGTCACAGCGTTTGATGGTCGACAAGCGCAAGCAGCACTTTATTTTCCTCGAGCCGACCTCTGGTGCGAAATTTAGTGGTATACTTATTTCTGGTGAGCCCCTTCGCATGGTTCAACAGCCAACCTGGTCAGGTCGGGAACGAAGCAGCCACAGCTGTCTCGAACTAGTGCCGAAGCCAGGCTCACCTCTTCTTTTGGGTTTCACATCCACTTCCCGCATCTACCTCAAATCCGGTACACTTGACTAGCCTTGTGGCTTTCTTTTTTTCACCGAATTGCACTCCTTCATGACATATCAGGTACTGGCTCGCAAATGGCGTCCGCGCTCGTTCGATACCTTAATTGGCCAAGAGCACGTAGTACGCGCTTTGACACATGCTTTAGACACCCAACGCTTGCATCATGCGTGGCTCTTTACCGGCACCCGTGGCGTAGGTAAGACCACTTTATCTCGCATTTTGGCCAAGGCCTTAAACTGCGAGCAAGGCGTAAGCGCACAACCGTGTGGTGAATGTCGAGCTTGCACTGAAATTGATCAAGGGCGTTTTGTTGATTACGTCGAGCTTGATGCCGCCTCGAACCGTGGGGTAGATGAAATGACGCAGCTGCTCGAGCAAGCGGTATACGCACCTAGCGCGGCGCGTTATAAGGTTTACATGATTGACGAGGTGCACATGTTGACCGGGCATGCGTTTAATGCCATGTTAAAAACCCTCGAGGAACCGCCTGCGCATGTGAAGTTCATTCTGGCAACCACCGATCCACAAAAAATACCGGTGACTGTTCTATCGCGTTGTTTGCAATTTAATCTCAAGCAAATGACGGTGCCGGCGATCGAGTCACACCTAACAGACATTCTGCACGAAGAAGCCATTCCCGCAGAGGCACCGGCGTTGCGCTTATTAGCCCAAGCAGCCCAAGGTTCGATGCGTGACGCCTTGTCGTTGACTGACCAAGCTATTGCTTACAGTGCGGGGTCTGTTGGGACCGAAGCTGTACAAGGCATGCTGGGTACTATTGATCAGTCCCACCTCATTCAGTTACTGCAGGCCTTAATTGATGGGCAGGGCGACCGCCTCATAGCGCTTGCTGACGACATGCTGTTACGAGGCCTGTCTTTTGGGGGCGCATTAGCTGATTTAGCCGTCTTGTTATCGCGTATTGCTATTCAACAACGTGTTCCAGGTGCTTTGCCACCAGACGAGCCACAGCGTGATGCTATTCAACAGCTAGCGCTTCAGTTATCCCCTGATCATGTGCAACTGTATTATTCAGTGGTGATACACAGCCGAGACGAGTTGCGTTTAGCGCCCGACGAGTACGCCGGCTTTGTGATGGCGTGTATGCGTTTGTTTGCGCTGACCCCGGCTGGCAGCTTACCACATACACCTCAGCCCCATGCTCAGACGGAAACGGTGCCTTCTGTGTCTCATCATTCAGACCACGCCACTACTCCAGTGGCTGCTCCTAAGCCCGTTGTGCCCGCTGCAGTACCGGCAACTAAGCCCGCGTCAGCACAGAGAGCAGCGTCCTCTGAGCAACCGGCAGCAACACCAGCATCAACAGCAAAATCAACATCAACACTAGCATCAACGTCTGCGGCAAACGCACCAGAGTCCACCTCGGCGCCTACACCCGCCGCCCCAACGGGCAGCACTACCTCCGCGGCGGTGGCGTCCCCTTACGAGTCTGACTTTGATAATACAAGTGCACGCGAAGGTATCCAGCCACCCATCATAGAGCGGGGCGGTCAGGCTTTGCGGGCCCCCGAGGTAGACGACACGCCTCCTTGGGAAGACGAGGCTCCTACCACTCAGGCTCAGCCTGCTGCCGAAATTGCTGCGTCTCGCTCAACTGAAGCCGACCCGTTAGCTGCGGCCCCAACGGATGCTGCCTTAGATCCCCCTGTGTATGACGAGGAGCCTCCTTTTACCGAAGAGGACTACGGGGGGATCCCCCACAGTGACGACGACGCCGAGGATTTTCCCGCGGGGGATATTGAAAACGGTGCCACTATCCCCCAAATAGAAGATGCCGTACAACAAGCCGTAGCCGCTTTAGATTTAGCATCCCCAGCCGTCCCTAAGCCCGAGCAGATAACTCGCGCCCAGTGGGTCGATTTAGCACCAAAGCTGCCCTTGTCTGGCTGGGCCGCCGAACTAGCACAGCAAACTGAATGGATCGAGTGTGATGGGCACCATGTGGTGTTGCGTGCTGCCATTCGCTCTGCAGACGACAGTCAAGCTAAAGCTCGGATTAACACCGTGTTAAACGAGCACTTTGGTCAAGTATTACGTTTACAAATTGATTATGGCTCTACCGGTGATGACACTGCCTTTGCTGTGGCCGAGGCGCAGCGTGCGCAGCGCCAACACGAGGCAGAACTTGATGCGCAAGAAAACCCGTTTATACTAGCGCTCATTGAGCAGTTTGATGCGCAGCTATTGGCAGGCTCTGTTCGAGCCAAATAGTCAAACCTGGTGCGGTTTCTCGCATCGCATCCACTTTATTAGGACAGTTACATTATGATGAAAGGTCAAATTGCAGGCTTAATGCGTCAAGCCCAGCAAATGCAAGAAAACGTGAAAAAAGCTCAAGAGGAACTGGGCAATATTGAAGTCGAAGGGGCTGCTGGCGGTGGCTTGGTTAAAATCACCATGACCTGCCGCAACGATGTGCGTCGCGTCACTATTGATCCTTCTTTACTTGAAGACGATAAAGAAATGCTCGAAGATCTCGTGGCGGCTGCGTTTAACGATGCGCTGCGCAAAGCAGAAAGCACGTCTCAAGAAAAAATGTCAGCGCTTACAGCAGGGTTGCCGTTGCCTCCCGGCATGTCATTTCCTTTTTAAATGACCAACCCAGTTTTACCTGAGCCCGCGCCACTACGTGACTTGATTGACGCATTCAGACGCCTGCCTGGTGTGGGCGAGCGTACCGCACGCCGTATGGCCTACCACGTCTTGCAAAACGATGTGGTTGGGGCCCAAGCGCTTAGTCAGGCGTTAGACCATGCTGTCAGCACGCTTATGCATTGTCAACGTTGCAATGGTTTTTCTGAAACGGAAATTTGCCATACTTGTGCCAACCCACAACGCGACCACAGCCAATTATGCATTGTAGAAACGCCTGCTGATCAAAACATGATTGAAGCCAGTCACAGTTATCATGGCTTGTATTATGTGTTGATGGGGCGGCTTGCACCCCTCGAAGGGGTAGGCCCTAAAGATTTGCAGTTTCAACGTATTGCACAACGGGCTTCTGAGGCAGAGGTGCGCGAAGTCATTCTGGCTACGAATTACACCGCCGAAGGCGAAACCACGGCTCATCACTTAGCTGAGTATTTACGTATCCATGGGGTAACAATGACGCGTTTAGCACGCGGTGTCCCTGCCGGCAGCGAGCTGGAGTACGTAGATGCTAGCACCATAGCATGGGCGCTTATGGAGCGACGCAGCACCTAAAAAAGGTTGGCATCCATGCGCAACCCTTTTTAGGTTTGTTGAACTGGTGCATCAGTTAAAAGCAGCTAGGCAGCATTCAACTGGTGTTTGGTGTCTTGGATCAGTTGGTCTAAGGTGATGGCGTCGCGAATAAAGAGACGAATGCCTTCGGCTAGCTTTTCTGTGGCCATTGCATTGGCATTCAGATCCGTGCGGAAGGTTACCTCGTTATTGGCATGCCATTCGGGGGCATGGGCTTTAGCGTTTTCAATATCTAAGGCTTTTTCTACGGTGCCCTGCGTCGTCGCCAATTGATCCAATAGTGTTGGGCTAATCGTTAGTAAATCGCAACCAGCCAACGCTATGATTTGACCTATGTTTCTGAAGCTAGCGCCCATGATTTCCGTTTTTAAATCATAGGCTTTAAAGTAGTCATAAATTTGCTTGACTGACTGGACGCCGGGGTCATTGGCGTTAGCGTAGCGCGCTTCGTCCCAATCAGAACCCGCTGCTTTTTTATGCCAGTCGTAAATACGTCCTACAAAAGGCGAAATAAGGGTGACTTTAGCCTGAGCGCAGGCCACTGCCTGAGGCAAGCTAAATAAAAGCGTAAGATTGCAATGAATGCCTTCGCTTTCTAGTTGTTTGGCCGCCTGAATACCTTCCCAGGTTGCAGCTAGCTTAATCAATACGCGCTGACGATCGATGCCAGCGCGTTCATATTGCTGAATGATATGACGAGCGCGCTCGATACTGGCTTGGGTGTCAAAGGATAAGCGCGCATCAATTTCCGTAGAAACACGCCCAGGAACAATAGATAAAATTGCTGTACCAAACGCCACTAGCAACGCATCGTTAAGCTCGGATGCGTTGGCTTTAGGATTTTGTAAAAGGGTATCTTTTACTAAATGTTGATAGGCAGGCTGTTGCACTGCATTCAGGATTAGCGACGGGTTAGTGGTCGCATCGGTAGGACGAAAAGCCCGTATGGACTCAAAGTCTCCTGTGTCTGCTACTACAGTTGTGAACTGGCGTAGGGATTCAAGCAAGGTTGTCATAGATTTTGAACCAAAAAAGCAAAACAAGATGTACGGGTTAATGTAGACTACATTTATATTCTATGTGGCAATGTTGCTACTGAACGATATGTGCTTTATGCCTTAGTGTAGTCAGGGTATAATCGTTAAGTTTTATTTGTAAATTATGAACCGGGGTTTAAACGTGCTGCCGTCTCTTTTTCCTGACGAGTCCAATGCTAGCTCAAGTGCGATCCTAGCCCTTGCCGATGGGACCGTTTTTAAAGGTTATTCCATAGGCGCCGAGGGGTATGCTGTAGCCGAGATCGTATTTAATACGTCCATGACGGGCTACCAAGAAATTCTCACTGACCCTAGCTATAAAGGTCAAATCGTAACACTAACTTATCCACACATTGGAAATACTGGGGTAAATCCCGAGGACGCTGAGTCATCTGGTGTGCAGGCTTCTGGGTTAGTTGTTCGTGATTGCGCTTTACGCGTATCCAATTTTCGTTCCACTCAGTCGTTGCCAGACTATTTAGCTCAACAAGGCGTTGTGGCTATTGCGGGTATTGATACCCGAAAACTGACGCGAATTCTTCGCGAAAAAGGCGCTCAAAGCGCTTGTATTCTAGTCGGTGAAGATGTTGATCGGGCCATTGAACTGGCCCATTCTTTTGCCGGTCTAGAGGGGGTAGATTTAGTCAAAGAGGTTAGCCTACCCACAGCTAAAAACTGGACCCAAAGCTCTTGGCAGCTAGGTACTGGCTTTAGCGAAATCACTCCTGCTGCGGATGCACACCATGTGGTTGCGTATGATTTTGGTGTGAAAAATAACATCTTACGTTTGTTAGCCGATCGCGGCTGCAAAATCACCGTTGTTCCCGCTCAAACCCGTGCCGAAGACGTCCTAGCACTCAACCCAGATGGCGTGTTTTTATCAAATGGCCCAGGCGATCCCGCCGCATGCGATTACGCCATCGCCGCTACCCAGACCTTCCTCGAGCAAAAAATCCCTGTATTTGGTCTTTGTTTGGGGCATCAGCTCTTAGGGTTAGCCGCAGGCGCTAGCAGTGTCAAGATGAAAACAGGTCATCATGGTGCTAATCACCCAGTACAGCAGTTAGAAACAGGCCGTGTTTATATCACTAGCCAAAACCACGGTTTTGCTATTGATGCCAATACCCTACCTGAAAATGTACGTGTAACGCATGTGTCTTTATTTGATGGCACCTTACAAGGCTTAGCTTTCACGGATCGTCCTGCATTTGGTTTCCAGGGCCACCCTGAAGCCACCCCAGGCCCACGTGATATGACTGCTTTATTTGATCAATTCATTAGCCTTATTGCTAACAAACAGGCTTAATTGCCAGACTGAATATTATGCCTAAGCGTACAGATATAAAAAGTATTCTTATTATCGGAGCCGGTCCCATCATTATCGGACAGGCGTGCGAGTTTGACTATTCCGGAGCCCAAGCATGCAAGGCCTTAAAAGCCGAGGGTTACCGTACGATTTTAGTCAACAGCAACCCTGCTACCATCATGACCGACCCCGATACGGCCGATGTCACCTACATCGAGCCCATCACTTGGCAAGCCGTAGAGAAAATCATCGAGCGTGAACGTCCCGATGCCTTATTACCTACTATGGGTGGTCAAACAGCGTTGAACTGTGCTCTCGAGCTAGCGGCTCAAGGTGTACTGGAAAAGTACAACGTCGAAATGATTGGTGCCAATGCCGAAGCCATTGATAAAGCCGAAGACCGTCTGAAGTTTAAAGACGCAATGACCAAAATTGGTCTAGAGTCAGCCAAATCGGGTGTTGCCCACACCATGGATGAAGCCTGGGCGGTACAGCGTCAAATAGCCGAGGAAATTAACTCTTCTGGTTTCCCTGTCGTTATTCGCCCTAGCTTTACTTTAGGCGGCACCGGCGGTGGTATTGCTTACAACATGGAAGAGTTCGAGGAAATTTGCCGCCGTGGTCTCGAGGCATCTCCTACTAGCGAATTGCTTATCGAAGAGTCCTTACTCGGTTGGAAAGAGTACGAAATGGAAGTCGTACGCGATAGTGCAGATAACTGCATTATTGTCTGCTCCATTGAAAACTTAGACCCGATGGGTGTGCACACCGGCGACTCCATTACGGTAGCCCCTGCCCAAACCCTAACCGATCGTGAATATCAAATTATGCGTAATGCCTCAATTGCGGTGTTACGTGAAATTGGGGTTAGCACAGGGGGGTCTAACGTACAGTTTGCAGTGAATCCAGATAATGGTCGCATGATCGTCATCGAGATGAACCCACGTGTGTCGCGCTCTTCTGCATTGGCGTCCAAAGCCACCGGTTTCCCTATTGCAAAAATTGCTGCACGTTTAGCGGTTGGCTATACGCTAGATGAGCTACAAAATGAAATCACGGGTGGGGCTACACCGGCCTCATTCGAGCCATCCATCGACTACGTAGTCACCAAAATTCCTCGTTTCGCTTTCGAGAAATTCCCTCAAGCCAACTCACGCTTAACCACGCAGATGAAATCAGTGGGTGAAGTCATGGCTATGGGTCGTACCTTCCAAGAGTCCTTCCAAAAAGCCCTGCGTGGTCTAGAGGTTGGCGTCGATGGTCTCAATCAAATGACCACCGACCGTGAAAAGTTACAGATCGAGCTGGGCGAGCCTGGTCCTGAGCGTATTTGGTATGTAGGGGATGCCTTTGCCCAAGGCATGAGCCTCGATGATGTCCATCAAATCACCAAAATCGACCCGTGGTTTTTGGCTCAAATCGAGGAAATCGTCAAGATCGAATTGGCGCTAGAGCAAAAAACGCTAGCCGACTTAGACCGTGATACCTTATTTGGTCTAAAACGTCGTGGTTTTTCCGATCGCCGCTTGGCGTTCTTGTTAGATACCGTCGAGTCCGAAGTACGCAAGTTGCGTCATCAACTCAATGTACGTCCGGTCTACAAGCGCGTTGATACCTGTGCAGCCGAATTCTCTACAGATACGGCCTATATGTACTCGACTTACGAGGAAGAGTGCGAAGCCCAGCCCACTGACCGCAAAAAAATTATTGTATTGGGTGGTGGCCCTAACCGTATCGGCCAAGGGATTGAGTTCGATTACTGTTGTGTGCATGCGGCAATGGCATTACGCGATGATGGGTTTGAAACCATTATGGTGAACTGCAACCCAGAAACCGTTTCTACCGACTACGACACCTCTGACCGTTTGTATTTCGAGCCGCTTACCCTCGAGGACGTGCTTGAAATTGTGCATGTAGAAAAGCCGGTTGGCATGATTGTGCAATACGGTGGCCAAACTCCACTGAAACTAGCTCGTGCGCTCGAGGCAAACGGTGTACCTATTATTGGTACCAGCCCCGAGTCCATTGATGTGGCCGAAGACCGAGAGCGTTTCCAAAAACTTCTCAACAAATTAGGTTTACGTCAGCCACCAAACCGCACTGCGCGTACCGAAGGCGAGGCGTTAGCTTTGGCCTCTGAAATTGGCTATCCATTGGTAGTTCGACCTAGCTATGTGCTAGGTGGTCGCGCAATGGAAATCGTCCACGAGCAAGCCGACCTCGAACGCTATATGCGCGAAGCCGTTAAAGTCAGTAACGATTCCCCAGTGTTGTTGGATCACTTCCTCAACAACGCTACCGAAGTCGATGTGGATTGTATTTCAGACGGTACCGATGTGTTTGTCGGTGGTGTAATGGAGCATATTGAACAAGCTGGGGTTCACTCAGGTGACTCGGCTTGCAGTTTGCCTCCTTACTCCTTAACCACAGAGGTCGTAGAGGAAATTCGTCGTCAAACGGCACTCATGGCTAAGGCCTTGAATGTAAAAGGCTTAATGAATGTTCAGTTTGCCATCCAAGACGATGACGTTTACGTACTCGAGGTTAATCCACGTGCTTCTCGTACTGTGCCGTTTGTATCCAAAGCTACCGGCTTGCAAATGGCCAAATTGGCTGCGCGTGTTATGGCCGGTCAAAAAATTGCGGATCTCGACTTTTCTGCGCAAGCCAAAGAAGGCTTTTATGCCGTAAAAGAGGCGGTTTTCCCCTTTGTTAAATTCCCTGGTGTGGATACGATCTTAGGCCCAGAGATGAAATCCACCGGCGAGGTAATGGGTGTAGGTCGCAGCTTTGGTGAAGCCTTTGTTAAGTCACAAATGGCTGCTAGCGTTAACTTGCCTAAATCAGGCAACGCCTTTATCAGCGTGCGTGACAGCGACAAAGCTCAAGCGGTTGAAGTGGCGCGTGGCTTGATCGACTTAGGCTTTAATGTGGTTGCTACACGCGGTACAGCGGCCGCAATCCAAGCCGCTGGTTTAGCCGTAAAAGCCGTTAACAAAGTGACAGAAGGGCGTCCTCATATCGTGGATATGATCAAAAACGGTGAAATTTCGTTAGTGATCAATACCGTCGAAGAACGCCGCAATGCCATTACAGATTCACGTACTATTCGTACGCATGCATTGGCAGCTAACTTGGCTTACTACACGACTATAGCAGGGGCTCTAGCCGCCGTAGAAGGTCTACAGTACTTACGTCATGGCGAAGGCTTACGTGTGTATTCACTTCAAGACATGCACAGCGCTTCGTAAAACAAGCGACGGTACAGTCTAAAAAAGGCACACCCTTGGGTGTGCCTTTTTGTTGCCTATAGATCGCGTTAAAAGATTAAATTCCTACGTCATCTAAGGCGGTGTCCAAATGGGCATGTTGTGCCCATTGGATAGCTTGCCAGGGTGCGTGAGATGAAATTGCAAAGTGATTAACACTGGCATTTAAAATAGGGTGAGGGCGCTGACTGAGTAAGTCGACCTGATACAAGTGGCGCCAAACAATATCAATGACGCCACCGTGGGCAACCACCGCCAATTTCCTGCCCGCGTATTGGTCCGCTAGCTCGTGAAAGGCAGCAATAATACGATCATTAAATACGGTCAGGCTTTCCCCTTGGGGCACCTCTAAGGTGGGTTCGCGTAGATTGAGCTTAGGTTGAGCTTGGCCGTCGATAGCAATGAGTTTTTGCCAAAGCTCACCTTCGTAAATCCCGTAGTTCCGTTCGCGCAAGCTGCTGTATTGAGTAATCGCATTCGCGGGTAGTTCAAACGCAATTTGAGCTGTTTCCGCAGCACGACAGAGATCGCTGCTGATCACATGATCTACCCGTAACTGTTGGTGTTGAATATAGCGACGCACGGCTAGAGCCTGTTGCTTGCCCGTTGCGTTTAAGGGAATATCAATCCAGCCTTGTAGTCGTTGTTGGGCGTTCCAGTCGGTCTCACCATGACGAATAAGCCAAATTTCAGTTTTCATATCACTTATATTAAAAAGCAGTAAACGAGGGGTCTAATGCCCAGATTTCTGTTAGCATCGACACCAACGCAATAATTAAAGGCGTTTGTGAGGTTTCATTAGCGCTAATAAAACTTAAAATAGCATCGGCTTTGGTATGGCCCCAAATGGCGAAATGCTTTTTCTGTACGCCCTGAAGCGCAATTTCCTCACGAATCAGCGCGCAACCTGCACCGGCACGTACTAAGGCATCGAAATGGGCCGTGCTTTCGCTATGCATAATAATGCGAGGGCTTAGACCACGCCGCTCGAACAGCTCGCGCAGTAGTACATGAATATGACTACCTAATGGGCCATCTAGCCACGGCATTTGCGCGAGCTCTTGCCACCCGCCTAGAGTCAGCTGGGGATACAGAGTCAAGGGAACCGCAATTCTAAAGCTAACGCTACGTATGGGTAACCAGAAAATGTCTTGGGGTGGGTACGAACTAATTGCAAAAGCGGCTTGGAGCTGGCCAATTGATACCTGTTCTATAAGTGTATCAGTTGGCAAAACCACCGTCTGTAGCTCGATTAACGGTAAGCTTTCAGCTAGGCGATGAATGAGTTCGCCCAAGCGCAAAAAGTCTAAATGCTCGCTGGGTATCCCTAGACGTAACTGGCCACTTAGTTCGCCTTGTAAATCAGAAGCCGTAGAGCGGATTTGGGTAGCTAAGGCAAGCAGCTGCTCGGCCGTAGGTAACAGGTGTTCACCTGCTTTACTGACTGTCATTTTACGTGTAGAGCGCTCGAATAAAGCTAAGCCTAAGCTTTGCTCGAGGGCTTTAATTTGTGCTGTGACAGCCGGCTGTGTCAAACACAAAGCCTCCGCTGCCCGAGTCAAATTATTGAGTTTGGCAACGGTAACGAAGGCTTTGAGTTGATTGATTTCCATGCTTAAAGGGGGAGTAAACGCACTTGAGTTGGTTCAATGCCAATAGACACAGGCGCCCCGACGGTATGTTGAGGTAACCCTGAGTAGTGCGATTGGTCGGCGGTAATGACTTTTTCTCCGCATTGAATTTCATAGCGTGTAAATTCACCTAAAAACTCACTGCGGATCACATTGCCGGGTATCCAAATATAGCGCGCATCGTTGCCTTTGGTTGTGTTCCCGCTATCAAGCTGCACGGTATGAGGCCTAAAGCTAGCCGCTAATTGGGTCTGTTGAGGTACCGCATCATCGTCCAATATTGGAAGCTTTATGGTACCAATGCCATCAACTTGCAAGCTAATGGCGTTAGCGGTGCGTTCAATGACTTGCCCGTCAAGCATGTTCATGGTGCCTACAAAGTTTGCCACAAACCGATTACACGGATAATCGAATAAATTCGCCGGGGTACCGACTTGTTGTACTACGCCCTGATCCATAACGGCCATGCGATCAGCGGTCGTCATGGCCTCCTCTTGGTCGTGCGTCACAAAAATGGTGGTAATACCTAAACGGCGTTGCAACGAAAGCAGATCTTGGCGCATTTGCACCCGCAATTTTTGATCTAAGTTCGATAAGGGCTCGTCTAAGAGTAACACTTGGGGTTCAATCACGATCGTACGTGCGAGTGCCACACGCTGCTGTTGCCCACCTGAAAGCTCATTAGGTCGACGTTTAGAAAAGCTCTCTAAGCCGACCATTTCCAGCGCCGCTTGTACCTTTTTTTGAATTTCTGCTTTAGGGGTGCGACGTTCAACTAAACCAAACGCCACGTTATCCCACACCGTCATATGAGGCCACAGGGCATAGCTTTGAAACACCATGCCAATATTACGCTTATGCGGAGGCACATTGCTGATGTCTTTACCATCGACGAGAAGCTGACCGGAGTTGTGCTGATTAAAGCCAGCAATTAAGCGCAACAAGGTTGATTTGCCTGAGCCGGAGGGGCCGAGCAAGGCAAAAAATTCGCCAGGTTCAATAACTAGATTGATGTCTTTAAGGACTTCATTGTTACCGTAGGCTAATCGGATATTACGGCATTCCACACTTACTTTTTTCATAATAAGCCTATGTTAATTCTGTTGACTGGGGCGTTGACGAGCTGACGTGCGCTCAACGACTAAATGCGAGGCATAGGTACCAATTGCGACAGCAATGACAGCCAATACACCTAGCGCTGCGCCTGGGCCACGCCCAGATGGACTTTGCATATAAAGGTAAATGCCATAACTCATTGGGGCATCGCTATCACGCGTGACCAGCATGATCGTAGCGGATAGCTCGACTGCTGCCGTCATAAAACTGGTGACAAACCCCGCCAAAATACCTCCAGCCATTAAAGGAATTACCACGCGACGAATCGTACTGAATTTGTTGGCACCTACCGAGGCAGCGGCCTCTTCTAAGCTGATGGAAACTTGTTGCAAGGCCGCCATGCACGAACGCAGCGCGTAAGGTAATCGACGTACCGAGTAGGCCAACATAATAATGACCCACGTCGAAGTAATACCAACACCCAAGCCTGGGATTTCCACATCACGGAAGGTACGTAATAATCCAATTGCCAATACTAAGCCCGGTACTGCCAGGGCGGCGGAGGCAATCCAATCCAGAGTTTGGCGCGCAGGCAGTTTAGTGCGCAAAATGATGTAGGCAATGGCAGTACCCAAAATCACATCAATGAAGGCGGCCAGACCACCGTAGAGCAAGGTATTGGCAATCATACCCTGAGAGTCTTGGAATACTGAGGCGTAATGAGCCATGGTGTAGCCGTCTGGTAGAGGGGCAAAACTCCAGACGGTAGCCAATGATAAGAGCAACACACCAATGTGGGGTGACAACACTAAGAGCAAAATAAAACCAATCCATGTGTACGCCATAATGGATTGACCACGACTAAGCGTACGTTGCTGTAAGGAGTTCCCTCCCTTCTGCAGGGTGGAGTAATCGCGTCCTTTCAAAGCGCGGGCAGATAGCCACAAAGCGAGTATAGAAAAAGCGATCATAATCACGCTGATCACATAACCCAGAGGGTCATCTATACCTACTTGCGTAATACGCAAATAGGCTTGGGGAGCCAACATATTGGTGATACCCAAAACTAAAGGGGTGCCTAGGTCATCAAATACCTTAACAAATACCAGCGATGCGCCCGCTACATAGCCAGGTAAGGCTAGCGGGAAAATAACGCGTCTAAATAAACGCCAGCCTTTGGCACCTAGGTTGACTGCCGCCTCTTCCATGGCACCGTCAATGTTTCTTAAGGCCACCGTCAGGTTCATCAAAATAAAGGGGAAGTAATGAATGGCTTCAACAAAAATAATCCCGTTGAGCCCGTCCATTAACGGCAACGTAATACCAAACCAATCATCTAAGAGCAGGTTAACTGAACCAGAGCGGCCGAAAATTAGCTGCATGGCCACCGCACCCACAAAAGGCGGCATGATAAGAGGCAAAATACCCAACGTTTGGATAATCAGTGCGCCTCTAAATCTAAATCGGATCGTGAAATAAGCCAACGGAACGGCAATCAGCGACGCAAAAAAAGTGGCTGCGACGGCAACGTATAAACTGTTTTTAAATGATTCTGTTAACAGCGATTGATGCAAAAAAGCTGAAAAGTGGCCAAGTGTGAAGTGACCATCTGCGTTAACAAAAGCAGTGAAAAACACGTTCCCAATAGGAATCACAAGAAACAGTACGAGAAAAGCCAGTACCAAACCAGCGACTAATACCAGACCGATGGGAAATCGAGAAGAGAAAGAATGAGCCATAAGAAGCCAAGAGTTTAGAGCAAAGAAAAACCATCCTCATGACGCCACGAGGATGGCTAAGACTACATTACAGTCGCATTGCCTCTTTAGCTAATGCTTCTGCCTTTTCATAGTTGGTTTTAGCGGCATTGTTCCATTCGCCCTGAAGTTTGGATAATTCTTGGTTCACTTTAGGGTCTTTTTTGTCTGCTTTGAATAACTCAACCAGCGCACTGTCTTTGACTTGATCTTCGTTAAGTACAGGTGTCCAAGCCAATTTTTTCGCTTCATCTAAACGTGTTTTTGCTTCAGCAGAAGGGGAGTCGCCGAGTTTTTTCTGGGCATCCCAAATCGCTTTAGTGGCGGCTTGCAGTTCTTTGTGGCGGAAAGTGATCGTTTGATCAAACAGAGACTGCACAATGAAATAACGGCTTTGTGATAGGTTCACATCGAAGTTAACCGTGCTGCGCTCTACAATTTTCATTGGGTCAGGATAGCCTTCAGGGATGCTGGTCATTTTGTCATAAGGCAAAACGGGCAAGCGTGAAATCTGTGGCATAAGCAAAATTTCTTGACCTTCGGGGCTTAAGGTGAACTCAATAAATTTTTTGGCTTCTTCGGGGTTAGCCGATTCGCTAATTAATGCAATATTAGCGGGTACGATAGCGGTTTCGTCGGGGTAAATGAACTCGACAGGAAAGTTAGAAAACTTGCTGGATAAGCCAAAGAAGTCAATCACAGGACCCGCGCCAAACTGACCGTTGTTCACACCATCTGGTACACCAAACGAGCGGTCTGTGATGGCAGCGCTATTGCCGGACATCAGTAATAAGGTATTCCATCCCTTATCCCACCCTTCGCCTTGCAAAATCGTTTCTACTGTCAGATGCATAGTGCCTGAGCGTGAGGGGGAAGTGACCCCCACGTTGTTATACCATTCGGGTTTTAATAAATCAGACCACGTTTTGGGCTCGTCCAGTTTTTTAGCCTTAATAAAGCGCGTATTGTACATAATGCCGTAACCCGCTAGCGCTTGACCTAAAAAGAAACCGTTAGGGTCATTGACAGGAAATGAGCCAATGGCGTTAGGTACTTCGGGGTTTGCAATGTCTTTGACGCTGCTTAATAGCTTGTCTTGAGAGAGCACCTCGAATGCATCGGGTGCACTAGCCCAAAACACATCAGGGCGACGGCCAGCAGGTGTTTCTTTAACAAAAGCAATGCCAGATACTGTGTTTTTATTGAGAATTTCAACCTTTATATCTGGATTCGCATTCTCAAATGCATTTTTGTAGGCTTGGGTTAAGTCTTTTGGAAATGACGTGATGACCGTAACGGTACCCGCTTGGGCTAAAGGCGCGAGCGCGCTCAGCGCAAACGCAGTCAGTAAATGCCGTGTTAGCTTTTTCATTTTTTGTCTCCTAAGTTTTTAGATGGTAATAAACCAGTTCTAGCCTAGGTAATACAAGGGAATCTGTCCAATAAAAATAAATGATGATAGCCATAAGTAGCAAAGAAACAGAATCCGTAGCCAAAGCTTGATTGCTGGCTCGTAGCGCCGTAAACTTGCGCCACTACCTCTTTTCTCTATACCACGAATTATGTCTGAAACCTACTTTCCTCGTTGGCGCAAAGTTCCCTCTGTTGCGCCGGATGCTGTAGTCCAACCCAACGAATATTTGCCTGCCCCACAATCCGTGGCCATGGCAGCACAACACGTGGTGGCCATGTTTGGTTCAACCATCTTGGCACCCTTATTGATGGGGTTTGACCCAAATTTGGCAATTTTGATGTCGGGCATCGGCACACTGATTTTCTTCTTGTTTGTTGGTGGGCGCGTACCCAGTTATTTGGGCTCGAGTTTTGCGTTTATTGGGGGAGTCATTGCAGTCACTGGCTATGCGGGCAGCGGAGCCAATGCCAACATTGGAGTGGCGTTAGGCGCCATTATTATGTGTGGCTTGGTCTATACCTTAATTGGCGCGGTGGTGTGGGTAGCAGACGCGCGCTCAGGTGGGGCTGCTCATGTCATCAATAAACTCATGCCCCCTGTGGTAACAGGCGCCATTGTGGCTGTTATTGGTTTAAATCTGGCCCCTATTGCTGCGAAAGGGGCCATGGGCTCAGGGACTTTCGATGCCTTAATGGCATTAATGACAGTATTGTGTGTGGGCGGGGTTGCAGTCTATAGCCGCGGTGTAGTGCAGCGTCTCTTGATTTTGGTTGGCCTAATTGTGGCCTGCTTACTTTATGCTGTTTTTACTAATGGCTTGGGCTATGGCACGCCGATTGACGTGTCAGGGGTAGCGCAGGCTGCTTGGTTTGGTATGCCTAGTTTTTCTGCGCCTGTTTTCGAGGTACAGGCCATGACAGTCATTGTGCCTGTGGCCATTATTTTAGTCGCCGAGAACTTAGGTCACGTCAAAGCCGTTTCAGCCATGACAGGACAAAATTTAGATAAATATTTGGGTCGTGCGTTTGTCGGTGATGGGGTTGCCACCATGTTATCAGGCTCCATGGGGGGAACGGGCGTAACAACGTATGCAGAAAACATTGGTGTCATGGCAGCTACGCGTATCTATTCTTCATTGGTCTTTGCGGTGGCTGCACTGATTGCTATTTTCTTAGGCTTTTCCCCCAAGTTTGGCGCCGTCATTCAAATGATCCCCGGCCCTGTGTTGGGCGGGATGTCGATTGTGGTTTTTGGCTTGATCAGTGTCGCGGGTGCGCGCATTTGGGTAGTGAACCAAGTCGATTTTAGCAAAAGCCAAAATTTATTGGTTGCTGCAGTGACGTTAATTCTTGGCGCGGGTAATTTCAGCCTAGAGTTAGGTATTATTCGTTTAGATGGAATTGGAACGGCAACGTTCGGTGCAATCCTAATGCATGCTTTGCTGTCTTTGCGTCAGCAGAAAGTCACGAATTAACGCCCGTACGGTGTTCTGGTACTTGCAATTTAATTAGCTTTTGCCGACAATATATCTAAAGCCCCAATTTATTGGGGCTTTATTTTCAAGTTAGTATGCATAGCCATTTATCTACCGGCTTTTATTCATCCCATACTTTCTTAACGTAAAAATTTCTCTTGCGCTCCTGTCATCTTGGGGGCGTTTTTCATTCTTAAATCAGGAAACATATGTCTGCAATTCCGTTGACAGCGCAGGGCGCTGAACGCTTAAAAGCCGAGATACATCGCCTAAAAACAGTAGAGCGTCCCGATGTAATTAATGCCATTGCAGAAGCTCGCGCACAGGGTGACCTTTCCGAGAATGCTGAATACGATGCAGCACGAGAGCGTCAAGCCTTTGTAGAAGGACGCATTCGCGAGCTAGAGGGCACTATCTCTAATGCACAAATTATCGACCCCGCGGCGCTGGATGTGGGCGATCGTGTAGTCTTTGGTGCTACCGTTACTCTAGAGGATCTCGATTCAGGAAATCAAGTGATCTATCAGATTGTGGGTGATGTGGAATCTGATATCCGAGAAAATCGTATTTCTGTTTCCAGTCCAGTGGCTCGTGCACTGATCGGCAAATCCGAAGGGGATGTAGTCGAGGTTCAAGCCCCAGCAGGAGTGCGCGAGTACGAAATTCTTAGCATTGAGTACCGCTAAACTTACTTTCACTATGCGTTAGGCATAAATAAAGCCCACCAGTGTGGGCTTTATTATTTGTGATACTTTATTGTGGTTTTTAACGCTGAACGCGCACTTTTTTGCCACCTTTGGTTTTTTTAAGGCCAGCAGCGGCCAATTTTTTAGGTGTGTAGGCTTCGTTAGCTTTACGCACAGCGCGTGATTCGGGCTCGGTACCGTGTAAAACATCAGGACGATCTGGGTTTTGACGGTAAACTGTTAAGATCTTTCCAACGTGATTGATCGGTTCGGTACCCAGTTCGTGGCATATTTGATCATAAATAGCCAAACGGGCTTCGCGGTCATCGCCAGCGACACGAATTTTTATTAATTGGTGTACGTTTAAATGGACAGCGATTTCTTTAAGCACGGCTTCTGTGAGACCGTTATCGCCGATAAGCACCACTGGGCGTAAAGCATGGGCTGCGGCACGTAATTGGTTACGTAGCTGAGTAGTAATAGTTAATGTAGGCATAATGAGATTGTACGGGAATGGGCAAGAAAAAAACCTCTAAAGCATGGGTGCATCAGCATATTAATGATCCCTATGTGAAAATGGCGCAGCAAAAGGGTTATAGAGCCCGTGCTGCTTTTAAATTATTAGAAATCATAGAAACCGAAAGACTGTTGCATCCGGGCAACGTTGTTGTGGATTTAGG
The DNA here is from genome assembly GCF_011927625.1 of Paenalcaligenes hominis. GTDB lineage: Bacteria > Pseudomonadota > Gammaproteobacteria > Burkholderiales > Burkholderiaceae_B > Paenalcaligenes > Paenalcaligenes hominis. Next base: position 77,057 of record NZ_JAATIZ010000002.1, on the reverse strand, counting down.
GGCTGCACCAGGAAGCTGGTCGCAAGTCGCACGCGAACGTCTAACGCAAAATGGACAGATAAATGGCCGTATTATTGCTTTAGATATGTTGCCTATGGAGCCTATAGATGGCGTTGAGTTTATTTTAGGCGACTTTAGGGAAGATGAGGTGCTTGATCAATTAAAAAATCTTTTAGGTGATCAAAAAGTCGATCTTGTTATTTCAGATATGGCCCCCAATTTATCAGGTGTGGCCGCCGCCGATTCAGTTCGCATTCAACATGTATGTGAATTAGCTCTAGATTTTGCCCAACAGCATTTAACGCCAAACGGGGCACTCATAGTAAAAGCATTTCATGGCAGCGGTTTTTCACAAATAGTGAAGTCCTTCAAAGAACACTTCCGTCAGGTCAATACGCGCAAGCCTAAGTCGTCTAGAGATCGTTCAGCGGAAACCTTTCTAGTTGGGCGGCAATTAAAAAACACGTCAGTATGCTAAGACGCCTCATTATCAGGTAGAATGTGATAATTGGCTCTTGTACAGCTAACTGTCAGCTTAGCTCTACAAGTTTAAGCAATTAGGAGGTTGGTGTTGAACAACTCATTTTCCAAAGTCGCTGTTTGGATGGTTATTGCGCTTGTCCTGTTTACTGTATTTAAACAGTTCGACGGGCGTCCTACTACCACCGATGGCGTAACATATACCCAATTTATGGACGACGCGCGTGCTGGGCGCGTGTCTAAAGTCGATATCCAAGGCGATACGCTTTACGTAACGCCCGATTCCGGCCGTCCTTATTCTCTTACCTCTCCGGGCGATCTCTGGATGGTTCCAGAGCTTGTAAAGTCCGGCGTACAGGTTTCAGGTAAAGCGCGCGAAGAGCCGTCTTTCTTGACCAGTATCTTTATTTCCTGGTTCCCCATGCTGCTATTAATTGGGGTATGGATTTTCTTCATGCGTCAGATGCAGGGCGGGGGTAAAGGCGGTGCGTTCAGCTTTGGTAAATCACGGGCTCGTATGCTCGATGAAAACACAAACCCCATTACATTTTCAGATGTAGCAGGGTGTGACGAGGCCAAAGAAGACGTCCAAGAACTTGTCGATTTCTTACGTGACCCCACCCGTTTTCAACGCTTAGGTGGTCGTATTCCACGTGGCGTTTTAATGGTTGGGCCTCCCGGTACCGGTAAAACCTTACTGGCTCGTGCTATCGCTGGCGAGGCCAAAGTTCCTTTCTTCAGCATTTCTGGTTCAGATTTTGTGGAAATGTTCGTAGGGGTTGGGGCTGCTCGTGTGCGCGACATGTTTGAAAACGCAAAAAAACACGCGCCTTGTATTATTTTCATTGATGAAATTGATGCCGTAGGGCGTCAGCGTGGTGCCGGTTTAGGTGGCGGTAACGACGAACGCGAGCAAACCTTAAACCAGTTGCTTGTTGAAATGGATGGTTTTGAAAAAGGCCAAGGCGTTATTGTTATTGCCGCAACCAACCGTCCTGACGTACTAGACCCTGCCTTGTTGCGTCCTGGTCGTTTTGACCGTCAGGTGGTGGTATCGCTACCCGACATTCGTGGTCGTGAACAGATTTTAGGCGTGCATATGCGCAAGGTGCCTTTATCTAACAACGTTGATGCTCAAGTATTAGCCCGTGGCACCCCCGGTTTCTCTGGCGCCGACCTGGCTAACCTCGTAAATGAGGCCGCTTTGTTTGCCGCCCGACGCAATGCGCGTACGGTAGATATGCAAGACTTTGAAAGTGCAAAAGACAAGATCATCATGGGCGCTGAACGTCGTTCTATGATCATGCCCGAGGAAGAGCGTCGTAACACCGCTTACCACGAGTCTGGTCATGCCTTGGTGGCTCGTTTATTGCCTAAAACCGATCCGGTCCATAAAGTCACTATTATCCCACGTGGTCGTGCTTTAGGTGTCACCATGCAGTTGCCTGAAACAGACCGCTACAGCATGGATAAAGACCGTTTGCTCAATATGATTGCCGTGTTGTTTGGGGGGCGTATTGCCGAGGAAGTGTTCATGAATCAAATGACCACTGGGGCATCCAATGACTTTGAACGCGCCACTCAAATTGCACGCGACATCGTAACGCGTTACGGTATGACAGATTCTTTAGGCCCGGTGGTGTATGCCGAAAATGAAGGCGAGGTATTCCTAGGTCGCAGTATGGCTAAACCCACCAACATTTCCGAAGCCACCATGCAAAAGGTCGACCAAGAGGTCCGTGCGATCATAGATCAGCAATACAATGTGGCACGTCGCCTCATCGAAGACAACCGCGACAAGATGGAAGCCATGACTCAAGCTTTGCTCGAGTGGGAAACCATTGATGCTGAGCAAATTAATGACATTATGGAAGGTCGTGCACCGCGTCCACCTAAAGACTACTCGGATACCAAGTCAAATGGCTCTGATAAAACACCGCCTACTTCAGGGGTGAAAATCGACGATGCTACCGAGGTCAAAACAGACGACAAGCCTGCCGACGATAAACCAGCGACTACACCTATTTAACTTTCTTACTAGTATTCCATGAAAAAAACATGGCGATGCGGGCGCTTCGAATTCGGGTTCGAGCGCCCGTTATTGATGGGGATTGTCAATATCACACCGGATTCTTTTTCCGATGGCAATCAATACCTCCAAACCGAAACCGCAATTGCGCATGCCAAACAGCTTATTGCTGATGGGGCTGATATTCTTGATTTAGGGGCCGAGTCCACGCGTCCGGGGGCGCTACCTGTCGCATTAGACGAAGAACTACGTCGTTTACTGCCAGTGATTGAGGCCTTGCACGAGCTCAATGTGCCCTTATCCATTGATACCTTTAAACCCGAGGTGATGCGGGCTGTGCTCCGTGCAGGGGCTGACATGATCAACGACATAGCCGGTTTTCAAAATCCGGCCTCTATTGCCGCCGTGGCCGACTCAGACTGTGGCTTGTGTGTGATGCATATGCAAGGCGAGCCTCGTACGATGCAAGCCAACCCCCACTATCACGATGTTAAAGCAGAGGTGCGTCATTTTTTGCAACAGCGTGTGCAAGCATTATTGGCAGCGGGCGTGCAGCCCGAACGCATTATGTTGGATCCAGGCTTGGGCTTTGGTAAAACCGCAGCACATAATTACACCCTTTTACGTGACTTAGAGCAAATTCAGTTAGACTCCTATCCATGGTTAATTGGCCTGTCGCGTAAATCCATGATTGGGCACGTCGTAAACAAAGAACCCCAGCAACGAGTTGCTGGTAGTATTGCAGGAATGTTGGCAGCGGTGGCGCGTGGGGCGGCAGTAGTGCGCGTGCACGATGTTGCTGAGTCCGCCGATGCCCTTAAGGTTTGGCAGGCAGTAGAACAAGGAATAACAAATGAGTAATCGCAAGTATTTTGGAACAGACGGGATTCGCGGCGAGGTCGGTGGCAGCACCATTAATGCAGAGTTTGCACTTCGCTTGGGCTATGCGGCAGGGGTGGTATTAGCGCGGGCACACACGTCAACAAAACGTCCCAAAGTGGTAATTGGCAAAGACACACGTATTTCTGGCTATATGCTAGAGTCCGCCTTAGAGGCTGGTTTGTCTGCTGCGGGCGTCGATGTGTTGCTAGCGGGCCCGGTTCCTACACCAGCCGTGGCTTATTTAACCCGTACCTTGCGTCTAACAGCCGGCATTGTGATCAGTGCTTCACACAACCCCTATTACGATAATGGCATTAAGTTTTTCTCGGCACAGGGTATGAAACTTCCCGACGAGATCGAGCTTCAAATCGAGGAAGCCTTAGATCTGCCCATTAGTTGTGTGGCTTCAGATAAGCTTGGCCGTGCTCGTCGTCTCGAAGACTCCGCAGGTCGTTACATTGAGTTCTGCAAAAGCACTTTTCCTAATGAATTAGACTTATCGGGTTTAAAGCTGGTGGTTGATGCCGCCAATGGTGCCGCCTATCACATTGCTCCGCACGTATTTCGTGAACTGGGTGCAGAGGTTCATGCAATTGGGTGTGAGCCTGATGGGTTTAATATCAACGAAGGGGTGGGTGCGCTTTATACCGATCATTTGCTGCAAGTAGTGCGTGAGCGTGGGGCCGATATCGGCATTGCGCTAGACGGTGATGCAGACCGATTGCAAATGGTGGGTAGCGATGGTCGCTTATATAATGGCGATGAGCTACTTTACATGATCGTACGAGACCGTATGCTGACGCAAGAGGTCAAAGGGGTAGTCGGTACGCTCATGACTAACCTAGGCTTAGAAAATAAACTAAAAGAACTGGGTTTAGAGTTCATACGTGCCAACGTAGGCGATAGGTACGTCTTGGAAAAACTACTAGAGGAAGGCTGGTTGTACGGTGGCGAAAGCTCTGGTCACTTGTTATGTTTAGATTACCATACCACTGGTGATGGTATTATTGCAGCGCTGCAGATTTTGACGGCAATGCGTCACCACGGTAGTTTATTGCGTGAGTTGGTGGCTGACCTAAAAATGTATCCACAGAAAATGGTTAACGTAGAGTGGGAACAAGGGCGTGACTGGACTGAATGCCAAGAACTGGTTGATGTAAAACAGCAACTCGAGGCAGAACTCGGCCAAAAAGGACGCGTTCTTATTCGTCCATCCGGCACAGAGCCTAAGTTGCGGTTAATGGTCGAAGCCGAAGAGCTCAGTCAAGTAGAAGACGGCATCAAGCGTCTTTTAGCAGTGAAGCTAGCTTGATAGAACCTTTGTTTACTGCACGAAGCACGATCAACTAGGCAGCCAATAGGCTGCCTTTTTAATTGGGCTTGGTATGTGGCAATGCGTTGCTGTAAACCAGTTTGACCCTAACGTCGGCTTTAGCCCACTCACTTTGCTCGGTGCGCAATGAGTATTCTGAGAGCGGACGCGTCGTGATCCATGTTTTGTCGGCATAAATAGTAGCGCCGTGCGTGCTCGTTTGTACAGATAGGGGTAGGCTATCTAGGTCTTCGCGGCGACGCATCAACATAATACTTAGGCGTAAACACAGTAAAGTTAACCAGTCGGCACGTTGAGCGTGATGCAGTTTACGCTTTTCTAACTTACCAAGTTGCCCCAGGGTTAAAAAAGCCAACAAGGACTGGTCGTCTTTAGAAAACCCTGGCATATCGGCATGATCTAACACATAGGCGGTGTGCTTATGGTAGTCGTTGTGTGCAATAGATAAACCTACCTCGTGCAAATCAGCCGCCCAGCCTAAGGCCAGTTTAAGCTCTTTGGTTTCAGGGCTAGAGGGTAGGTTTAATTGTTCAAACAATTGCATAGCCGTTTGTTTGACTCGGGCGGCTTGGGCTAAGTCGATGTGGTAGCGTTTGCTAAGCTGCACCACGGTTTCTTCGCGTTTGTCGCGGTTTGAGTCACGCCCAAGTAAGTCATATAAAACCCCCATGCGTAGCGCGCCTTCGCCGCGTTGCATCGTCGTCACTTTTAGCTCTTCAAACAGAGCAATCATAATGGCCAAACCCGCCGCTAATACTGGGGCGCGGTGAGCTTTAATGCCGGGTAAATCGGCAGGAATGACTTTTTTATCACGCACGAGTTTGCGGCGTAATTGATGCAAGCCTTCTAGGGTAATGCCGCGCTCAGAAAAGCGCATTCCTAATAAGATGGCTTCTAGCCCTTTAGCTGTGCCTGAAGAGCCATAAGCCTGTTGCCAACCTGTTTTGCGGTATTGTTGAGCGATAACCTCGACTTCGCGCCGTGCAGCAAGAATGGCTTGATTCATGCGGTTTTCCGTGATCAAACCACTGCCAAAAAAGCGATCCGTAAAGCTGACGCAGCCCATCGGTAATGAAGACAGCAATAAAGGCTGCGTATTGCGACCGATAATCACTTCGGTGGACCCACCGCCAATATCCACCATCAAGCGCCTATCGCTAGAAGGAGGGAGCTCGTTATTCACACCCGCGTAAATTAAGCGGGCTTCCTCGTAACCTGAAATGACTTCAATAGGAAAGCCCAGAGCCGCTTCGGCAATAGGGAGGATTTCATCTCGGTTTGAGGCCACCCTAAAGGTGTTGGTGGCGACGGCCCGAACGCGATTGGGGTGAAAACCTTGGATACGTTCGTGAAAGCGCTGCAAGATAGTAATAGCCCGTTTGACTGCATCGGGATGGATGCGACGGTCGGGCCCCATATCGGCAGCAAGCCGCACAGATTCATTTAAACGGTCAATCGCATAAATTTGTGCGTGGCCGTTGTGTTGTTCCACCCGCCCAATGGATAAACGAAAGCTATTAGAGCCTAAGTCAACGGCGGCAAGTAAATGTTGGTCCATAGGGAACTAACTGGTAATCAATTATGCTGCGATTATACGTTTAAGAACATAAAAACACATGATATTTAAGCTTAACGTGGTTTTATAGGCGCGAATAAAATAGTCACTTCATTCAATTGTAAAATGCATGCAGTATAAAATTTGCTATCTTTCTTTTTCTTTTCATTAGAACACTATGATCCCTCATCCCACCGTCATGCTCATTAATCGCGAGCTCTCATTATTGAAATTCAATGAACGTGTTATGGCGATGGCGGAAAATCCAACCACACCCTTATTAGAACGCTTACGTTATTTGTGCATCGTCAGCTCAAACCTAGATGAGTTTTTTGAAATTCGGGTCTCCAGCCTAAAAGAAAAAATGGCTCAAGCGCCCCACCACGTACAGGGAGACGGCTTTTCTCCCGTTGATGCCTTCACTAAAATTCAACAGGCTACACATGAGCTGGTCGACAAACAAAATAACTTGTTGCTAGAGCAGGTGCTGCCAGATTTACAAGCAGAGGGCATAGGCTTGCTACGACCTCCTCAGTGGACAGACGAGCAGCGCGCTTGGGCTTATGATACGTTTCAACGCGAAGTCATGCCCTTGTTAACCCCTATTGGCCTAGACCCCGCGCATCCTTTTCCACGGGTATACAACAAAAGCCTGAATTTTATTATTTCTCTTTCTGGTGAAGATGCCTTTGGACGTACCGGGTCTATTGCTATCGTTCAAGCCCCCCGAGCATTGCCTCGTCTTTTAAAAATGCCTGTAACGATTGCTGGTATCCCACATGGTTATGTACTGTTGACAGCCTTAATTAGCCATTTTGTTGAAGAGCTTTTTCCAGGCATGGACGTGAAGGGGTGTTATCAATGGCGCGTCACACGAAACAGCGATTTATTTGTGGATGAAGAGGAAGTCACAAACCTGCGTCAGGCGCTACAAGGTGAACTATCACAACGTAATTTTGGTGCAGCAGTGCGTTTAGAAATTGATGTGTCTATGCCAGAAAAGCTCTCTGCTTTTTTACAGCGTGAGTTCTCTCTTGAGGAAAAAGACACTTATCGTGTGCTGGGGCCAGTGAATTTATCGCGTCTGGCAGAGCTGTGCGATGTGCCAGACCGCCCTGACTTATTGTTTACGCCTTATCAGGCACCCATTCCTGTGCCATTTGATCAAATAGAAAACCCCAAGGAACTCTTTAAAGCCATTGCACGTAAAGATCATTTATTGCATCACCCGTATCAGTCCTTTCAGCCGGTATTAAGCTTTTTACGTGCCGCCGCCTTAGATCCACAAGTCGTGGCGATTAAACAAACTATTTATCGCACTGGCGAGGATTCCGAGTTAATGCAGGTTCTGGTTCAAGCGGCTAAATCAGGCAAAGAAGTGACGGTGGTGGTGGAGCTGATGGCCCGTTTTGATGAGCAAACCAATATCAACTGGGCAGCACGGCTCGAAGAAGCCGGTGCTCATGTGAGCTATGGTGTGGTCGGCTATAAAACCCATGCCAAGATGGCTTTGGTTTTACGTAGAGAAAAGGGCGAAATACGACGGTATGGTCATATAGGAACGGGCAATTACCACCCACGCACCGCACGCCTATACACCGACTTTGGTTTGTTAACCGCCAACGAGGCAGTTTGCTCTGATATGGAGCAAGTGTTTAGTCAGCTCACAGGCTTAGGTACGCGACGCAGTTTACAGGTCTTACTGCAATCACCTTTTAATTTGCATGATGGCATGCTGGTCCGAATTCAACGGGAAATACAGCATGTTAAAGACGGCAAAAAAGCGCGCATCATGGCCAAAATGAACTCGTTGCTAGAGCCTAAAATCATTTATGCGTTGTACGAGGCCAGTCAAGCGGGCGTACGCATAGATTTGATTGTGCGCGGAGCGTGTGCGTTACGGCCTGGGGTACCAGGGTTATCAGATAAAATCCAAGTACGCTCGATTGTGGGACGCTTTCTTGAGCATTCACGCGTTTTTTATTTTTATAACGCAGGCCAAGAAGACTTATTCATTGCATCTGCCGACTGGATGGATAGAAATTTTTTCCGACGAGTCGAGTTAGCCGTTCCTATATTAGATAAACGCTTAAAGCGCCGCGTGATTAACGAAGCGTTACGTTATGCCCTCAGAGACAATCAGTTGGCTTGGCGTGCTCAACCTTCGGGGCAATATGTGCGCGTACGAAGTCGTAGCAGTCATCATTTTAATTTACATGACCAACTCATGCAGGAGCTAGGGCAATAAGCGTTGTCGCAAGTAAACGACTGTCATAGACATGTCATATTCAAGTCTTACACTGGGAACCGTTGCAGATTGATCTGCCTATTTCAAATCACCAAGAGGTGCTTAGATGTTGAAACGTGCTTTTTCTAAATTGTCTGTAGGTTTGGCTTTGAGTGCGCTGACGCTATCCGTTCACGCGGTGAATGTGACGGGGGCGGGTGCGTCTTTTCCTTATCCGGTTTATGCGAAGTGGGCAGCTGCCTACCATAAAGAGACAGGGAAACAAGTGAATTACCAGTCGATCGGTTCAGGTGGAGGTCAACAGCAAATCATCGCTAAAACCGTAGATTTTGGCGCTTCGGATGACCCAATGAAAGCTGAGGCCCTAGAAAAAGACAACCTATTGCAGTTCCCAGCGGTTATCGGTGGCACGGTTCCTGTTGTAAATATTGATGGTATCAAGCCGGGTGAGCTACGTTTATCAGGCCCCGTATTAGCTGATATTTATTTAGGCAAGATTACAAAGTGGGATGATGCCGCTATTAAAGCGTTAAACCCCGATCTCAACCTACCGAATAAGTCCATCGTTGTGGTACATCGTTCAGATGGTTCTGGAACTACATTTGGTTGGACTAATTACCTTTCTAAAGTTTCCGCGGACTGGAAAGAAAAGGTAGGTGAAGGTAAAGCAGTGAAGTGGCCCACAGGTCAAGGCGGTAAAGGAAACGAAGGCGTTGCTGCGTATGTGCGCCAGCTTAAAGATTCGATTGGGTATGTGGAATACGCCTACGCAAAACAAAACCAACTGTCTTGGGCTCAGCTTGAAAACAAAGAAGGGCAATTTGTACAACCATCCCAAGAATCCTTTGCTGCTGCGGCTGCCAATGCGGATTGGCACGGTACCCCAGGTATGGGTGTAGTGTTAACCAATGAAATTGGTGCTCAGTCTTGGCCTGTGACGGCAGCCACATTTATTCTGATGCACAAAAGTCAAGATAAGCCCGCCAATGCGGAGGCTGTGTTAACTTTTTTTGATTGGGCATTTACTAATGGTAAAGACATGGCGGCTGAGTTGGATTATGTGCCTTTGCCCGCCGAGGTGACAGACCAAATCAAGCAATTATGGGCTCAGGAAATTAAAGCCAAAGATGGTAGTGCGATCTGGAAGTAGCATAACGACGACATTCAGATAGCATTAGAATCACTCAAGACGGTACTATCTAATTAGGTAGTCCGTCTTGCTGCATAACACGATGACATTTGTCCATTACCCTTTCATTAAAACCTCGTCATGAAATCTAATCAGAATGGTTTGGTAGACCTGCTATTTAAAAACCTAACCCGAAGCTTTGCCTTTTTTGTTTTTATTTTGCTGGCAGGTATTATGGCTTCTCTGGTTTGGGGCAGCCGCGAGTCGATTTCAGCTCATGGTCTTGCGTTTTTATGGACAAATGATTGGGACCCCGTCAATAACCACTACGGGGCATTGGTACCCATTATCGGAACATTATTAACCTCCGCTATTGCGTTGGTCATTGCGGTGCCGGTCTCGTTTGGCATTGCTATGTTTTTAACCGAACTGTCTCCGACTTGGCTACGACGGCCCTTAGGTACTGCGATTGAAATGCTAGCTGCCATTCCCTCCATTATCTATGGCATGTGGGGGTTATTCGTTTTTGTGCCGTTATTTCAGCGTTATATTCAGCCGAATGCGATTCAACTTTTTGATGGGGTGCCGATTTTAGGCTCTATATTTGCCGGCCCTCCGTTTGGCATTGGCGTTTTTACGGCCGGATTAATTCTTTCCATTATGATTATGCCGTTCATCACGGCTGTTATGCGTGATGTGTTTGAGCTCGTGCCGCCCATGCTCAAAGAGTCTGCCTATGGTTTAGGGAGCACTACATGGGAAGTCATGTGGCGGGTCGTCTTGCCTTTTACAAAAAATGGCGTGATTGGTGGCATTATGTTGGGCTTAGGCCGCGCGTTAGGGGAAACTATGGCCGTGACCTTCGTTATTGGTAATGCATTTAATTTGCCTAATTCCATTTTTGCTCCGTCTAATTCCATTGCCTCTGCGTTAGCTAACGAGTTCAATGAAGCTGGCGGAATGCAAAAAGCTGCGTTGCTCGAGCTAGGTTTGATCTTGTTCTTGATCACGACGGTAGTGTTGGCCGTTTCTAAAGTGTTATTGGCCCGCTTGGCACGTAACGAAGGTATCAAATCCTAATCCACTATGACTATGCAAATACCGACTTCTTCGACCTTAACCCCCACCAATCCGCTTTATAAACGCCGACAACGCTTCAATCGCTTTATGTTGGTGCTATCCGCTGCGGCGTTACTTTTTGGTTTGTTTTGGTTGTTTTGGATTATCTTAACCTTGCTAGTGAAAGGAGCGTCGGCGCTATCATTTAGTCTGTTGACGCAGCCTACGCCGCCTCCGGGCGTGGATGGGGGCTTATTAAACGCCATCATAGGAAGTTTTATGATGGCTGGCGTGGGAACACTCATAGGGACACCAATCGGCGTTTTAGCAGGGACGTATCTAGCAGAGTTCGGTCAACGAGGATGGCTGGCTCCTGCAACGCGTTTTTTAAATGATGTCTTGTTATCAGCACCGTCAATTGTTATTGGTTTGTTTATCTATGCCGTGCATGTGGCTCAAGTAGGGCATTACTCGGGTTGGGCCGGTGCATTGGCCTTGGCTATTTTAGTGATTCCTGTTGTGGTGCGCTCTACAGATAATATGTTGCAACTGGTGCCAAATAGCCTCCGAGAAGCCGCAGCGGCATTGGGCTGCCCACAGTGGCGTATTGTGATCTTTATTAGCTATCGTGCTGCGCGTGCCGGCATTATTACGGGTGTGTTATTGGCGGTAGCTCGAATTTCTGGTGAAACCGCACCTTTGCTTTTCACTGCTTTAAACAACCAGTTTATGTCTTTGAATATGAATGGCCCATTGGCGAACTTACCCGTTGTGATCTTCCAATATGCCGCCAGCCCATTTGAAGATTGGAACCGTTTAGCGTGGGCAGGAGCTGTATTGATTACCCTGTTTGTGCTCGGTATTAATATTTTAGCGCGCACTTTATTCCGCAATAAATAACGCCTCGCTTTAACGAATTGATAAATGACTATGCAAAGCATTACTACACCTACCGATCGCATTAAGCTCGAAGTCAAAGACTTGAACTTTTATTATGGTAATTACCATGCGATTAAAAATGTAAACATGAGCATCAAACAAAACAAAGTCACCGCATTTATCGGGCCCTCGGGCTGCGGTAAATCGACCTTGTTGCGTACATTTAATCGTATGTTTGAACTCTATCCTGGTCAGCGTGCCGAAGGTGAGATCTTATTGGACGGAGAAAACTTACTGACCTCCAATGTGGATATTTCTTTGTTGCGCGCCAAGGTCGGTATGGTCTTTCAAAAGCCGACTCCTTTTCCCATGAGCATTTATGACAATATTGCTTTTGGAGTGCGATTATTCGAAAAGCTCAGTAAAGGGGAGATGGACGAACGCGTGGAATGGGCACTGACTAAAGCAGCACTCTGGGATGAGGTTAAAGATAAATTACGGCAAAGCGGCAATGGGTTGTCGGGTGGGCAACAGCAGCGTTTATGTATTGCGCGTGGGGTGGCAATTAAACCCGAGGTGCTATTACTTGACGAGCCGACTTCTGCCTTGGATCCAATTTCCACAGCCAAAATTGAAGAGCTCATCTCTGAGTTAAAAAACGACTATACTGTTTTAATTGTTACTCACAATATGCAGCAGGCTGCGCGTTGTTCCGACTATACGGCATATATGTATTTAGGTGAGCTCATGGAGTTTGGGGAAACAGACCAAATTTTTGTGAAACCCGCCCGCAAAGAAACAGAAGACTACATTACCGGTCGATTCGGATAATGGGCTTTCTCGTATAGCTAGCAGCCTTAGGGCTGCTTTTTTTATCAAATCGCGCGGAAAAACCCCGCCGTTCAGGGCGCAGATGAATAGCGTGGACGCGCTAGCGTTTTCGTATCAGCTTGGCGTCTGTTGTTGCTTAATGTATTGTCGGACGATCTCGATAGGCGCACCGCCACAGCTTCCGGCAAAGTAGCTCGGCGACCAGAGGGCGCCACCCCATAGTTTGTTGTGAATACTCGGATGCTTCTTTTTGCGAATCATCTAGCACGTCTTTTGTGAACACACCACGGCGGTACTTTGTCACAAAGACCAAGTGAACGTGCATGTTAAAAACACAGGGTCTACCGCGTCTAATGGCGTTGTTTTTCTTCATAGACTACGTATAATTCTTAGCATGAAACGATTGCAAGCCTATCAATACGAACTCACGCCTAACGGCGCTCAGCGACGCGATATGCGCCGCTTTGCCGGTGCGTGTCGTTTCGTGTTCAATAGGGCGTTGGCATGGCAAAAAGACCGTTATGCCGCCGACAGCACGACGAAATTCAGCTATACCGTTCTGGCTAATTTCCTGCCCGCTTGGAAGAAGGATAAGGAAACAGCGTGGCTGAAACAATCGCCAAGTCAATGTTTGCAGCAAGCGCTTAAAGACCTAGAACGTGCCTATAAAAACTTCTTTGCCAAACGCGCCGCTTTTCCCCGCTTCAAGAAAAAAGGCCAGTCAGACCGTTTCCGTTACCCGCAAGGCTGCCAACTCGATCAGGAAAACAGCCGTATCTTTCTGCCGAAACTGGGCTGGGTGCGCTACCGCAACAGTCGCGAGGTACTGGGCACGGTGAAAAACGTCACCGTGAGTCATAAGGCAGGCCAATGGTTCATCAGCATTCAGACCGAACGGGACGTCGAGCCACCGGTTCCACAAGGTACGTCAGCGGTTGGCATCGATATGGGTGTGGCACGTTTTGCCACGCTCTCGGACGGCACGTACTATGCACCGCTCAACAGTTTCAAGCAGCACGAAACCGCCCTGCGTAAAGCGCAGCAAGCATTAAGCCGCAAAATCAAATTCAGCCACAACTGGAAAAAGGCAAAAACCCGCGTCCAGCGTATTCACTCCCGCATCGGCAACGCCCGCCGCGACTACCTACATAAAGCCACGACCGCTATCAGCCAAAACCACGCGATGGTGTGTATCGAGGACTTGCAGGTGCGAAACATGTCCAAATCGGCAGCAGGCACCACCGAGCAACCGGGGCGAAACGTTCGGGCTAAGTCCGGTCTGAATAAAGCCATACTGGATCAAGGGTGGTTCGAGTTCCGCCGTCAACTAGAGTACAAAATGGCGTGGGTAGGAGGTTGGCTTGTCGCTGTACCACCGCACTACACCAGTCAGACCTGCCCTGAATGTGGGCATTGCAGCAAAGCAAATCGCCCTACGCAAGCGCAGTTCCGATGTGTTGAGTGTGGCGTTAAGGAAAACGCCGATGTGGTCGGTGCGATCAATGTATTAAGGGCGGGACACGCCCGATTCGCCTGTGAAGTGAGCGGTGAGGTAATGCCGCCAGCAGCAGGAACCCACCGAAGCGATTCAGGGGCGGCTCAATGCCGCATCTGAGCGCCGTAGGAATCCCCGGCCTTTAGGCGGGGGAGGATGTCAAGGAGACACACTATGCAAGAGCAGCAAATCGTTATGCAACAGCTCGCGCCTTCTGGCGAGTTGCGAGTTGCATTAAATTATGGCAATGGGGTGCTGGTGCAGCGCGGTGCTGATGGCATCCCGCAAGGGGTTGCACCCGACTTGGCGCGCGAACTGGCCCGGCGCTTAGGAATAGTGCCTCGGTTTATTAGCTACGAGGCAGCAGCAAAGGTGGCAGAGGCTGCCAATACGCAGGCCTGGGACCTTGCCTTTATGGCCATTGACCCAAAACGCGGTGAGCACATTGACTTCACTAAGGCATATGTGCAAATCGAAGGCACCTATTTAGTACGTGAAAACAGTGCATGGTATAGCGTAGCCGATTTGGATCGTGAAGGGGTGCGCATTGCCGTGGGTCAAGGCGCTGCCTATGAGTTGTACTTATCGCGGGCTATTCAACATGCCGAGCTCGTGCGCTTTCCTACCTCTAATGCTGCCATTCATGGGTTTGTTGATCAAAGTCTGGACGCTGTAGGCGGCGTGCGTCAAACCTTGATGGACTTTGCAACAGGTCAAAGCGCCTATCGCGTGCTCGATGATTATTACACCGCTATTTATCAAGCGATGGCTTTGCCTAAGGGGCGTGAGGCGGCCTTGGCCTATGTCAGTGGGTTTATCGAGGAAATGAAAAAAACGGGATTTGTGGCCGAAGCGTTGCGTCGTAGCGGCCAGCATGGGGCTAATGTAGCCTTGTAGACAATAATGAAAATAATGAACCCGCCACAGTAATCATTTAACGTGGCGGGCGCTGGTTGGCAGCCGTGGTATTTTGTTTGGTTTTAGTTAGTTTGCGCCTTGATGGCAGCTGCTTCGGACTCAAGCTGGCTTAAAACGGGCGATTTTTTTCGCCATTCTTCATACCATGTATCCACACTGTCACCAAAAAAGGCTCGATCAGTAGTCAAGATTTTTGCTGAACTGTTGGCTTCAATTTGTGCTAAGTAATCGGCATCGATTTTTTCATACGCTAAGATAATCTGTTGCAGGTGTTTACTAGTAAGGCTGCTAATTAACTCTTTTTGTTCGGCTGACATCTGCCCCCATTTACGAGCGGATGCCACGGCTACCATCGGCAGCATCATGTGATTAGAATGCAGTACGGTTTTTGCATTATCAATATATTTCACATTCCACGACCCTTCAAAGTCGATTTGCATGCCGTCAATTTGGCCATTAGCAAAGGCATCGTATAAAGCTGGGAGCGGCATCGGAGTAGGCGCTGCACCCACTTTACGCCAAAAATCTAATTCGGGTTCAATAGGAATAGTGCGAATTTTTTTGCCTTTAAGCTGGTCGGCAGATTGGAGGTCTTGGCGCACCAGTATTTGTCGCATACCGGCCATGCCATAGCCTAATCCAACTAGCCCTAGACTATTTAGCTCTTCTAGCATTTTCGTAGCAGTTGGGCCTTGCAATAATTGACTGACCTCTGCTGGCGTATCGACTAAATAGGGGGCAAATAAGGCGGCATAATTAGGGCGTCGGTTTGCAATTTCGCCAGCCACTAAAAAAGCCATATCTAATGCACCACTTTGCAGTTGCTGCAGCATTTGCGCTTCACTGCCCAGTTGCCCCGAAGGAAACACCAACAGGTTAATTTCCCCGTTACTTTTTTCTTTGAGTTCTTGAGCAAGTTCGTTGGCTGAAATGCTCCATTGATGCGAAGGGGGCGTGATAAGCCCTAACCGTAAATCCGCAGCAAACGATGAACTGATTAAAGCACTGCTAATAACAAGGCTTTTTAACAAAGAGCATAAGGTACGTTTCATACGTGTCTCTATCAATAAAAGAGTGATTAGGCTAATGCACCAAAAAAGTAGCCAAGGAAGGAAAAAAGGTGATGAGTAAAATAACGCCCAGTGCAATGAAAAGGTAGGGCGTAGCTAACCAAGCAATGCGCTCTGCTTTAAGACCTGACAAAGAGGCCGAAACGAATAGTGCAGAACCTATAGGGGGTGTGAGTAAGCCAACGACTAAACTTAAGCACAGCACCACACCAAAGTGGAATGGGTCAATGTGATACACCGTAGTCGCTACTGGCAGAAGCACGGGTACGACCAAAATAATAATGGGAATCGGGTCCATAACCATGCCAGCTAATAGCAAGGCCACAATGACAATGCATAAAAAGGTGGTGGGCTCCGTAGCGATGCTTTGAATCCATGTGGCAAACAGGGTTGGTAGGTTTTCAAAGGTAATCACCCAACCAAAGACTTGTGAGGCGGCAATAAGCAATAGGACTAGTGCTGAGTTTTGGGCAGCACGAATGAGCGCAGGCCAGATAAAACGAAAATTCAACTCTTTATAGATAAATCGGCCGATTAGGATCGAGCTAATGCAAGCTAAGGTGGCCGATTCAGTAGGGGTAGCCACCCCTCCTAAAATACAACTAATAATAATCAAAGGGATGGCCGCGGCAGGGAGGCCGTCCAGCACAAGGCGACAGCGAGTTTTGAAGGCGTACTGGGGCGTTTGCGGATACGACTTTTTGCGGGCTAACCACCCTATAAAAGCCAAAAACCCTACGCTCAAGAGCACTCCTGGCAAAATCCCCGCGATAAATAAATCGCCAATAGAGATTTGGGCTATGACCCCATAAATAATAAAAAGCATGGAAGGAGGAATGATCGGGGCAAGCAAGCCACCAACTGCGGTAATAGTGACAGCATCCTCTTTGCTATAGCCCACTTTTTCCATTTCCGGTACGGCTAAGCGCATCATGATGGTGATTTGAGCAACGGTAGAGCCCAAAATAGAGGCCATCATCATGTTAGCCAGTAGATTGATGTAAGCCATGCCACCCCGTACTGAACCAATAAAAGCCGCAGCAGCCCCCATTAAGCGGCGGGCAATGCCCCCTTCATGCATGCATTCGCCTAATAAAATAAACAGCGGTAAAGCCAGCAGACCATAGTTTTCTAGCCCACCAAAAAACTGTAATGGATAAGAGCTTAATAACACCAAGTTGTCGCTTGCATAAATATAAGCCAACGCCGTCATAGCTAAAACAAAAGCAATGGGAACACTCAGTGCCAACAACATAAAAAAACCCACAGCGACCATGGTTCAGTGCTCCCCTTGGGGACGGCGCTGACAAATCGCACAAAGCACGTTTACACCGCTATGAAATAAACCGCAGACCGCAAACCACGGCAAGATCAACCAAACCCATCCTTTTTTTATGCCTAAGGTCATAGTGGGCTCGTCATAAATAAAATTGAGTTGCGCAGCAGCAAAAGCATGGGTATCGCCTTGGTATTTCACCAAGAGCGTAAAGGGGTCAAAGGCCAGAATTAACAAATAAAGAAAAACGACAAAAAATAGGCTCAAGCAGACATCGACTATGAGAGTTAGGCCATGGTGTAAAGAGGGGCTCAGGCGATCTTTGAGTAATGTAATGGCAATGGCTGACCGGTAATGAATACCGGCGGAAGCAGCAAATAACGCCATCCACACCATCAAACTTACCGCTGCTTCGTCAATCCAGTAAAGAGAGTGGCTAGCTAGACGAGTCAGTATATTTAGCAGCAACAGGAGAAAAATTAGGCCTAAGCAGCTCGCAGCAGCATATATTTCAAACGCGGCCAGGGCGTGACTAAGACGGTGCAGGCGATGAGAGGTCGTCGCATTAGCGGGGGTAGGGCGGTAAAGGTGTTCCATGTGCTAAGTCTCAACACGCTTGTAGTCGTGCTGCTATAAAACTGATGAGTATAACAATGATAATGATTACTATTAACGCTATTCTAGTCTGAGTGGAACCGTTTGCACAGAGTGAAAGCAAGGTGAAAACAAAGAAGGTGAAATGATTGCCAAATTATGGCCACAGAAAAGAAAAAAGGGCTTATGCGTTTTATTGCATAAACCCTTGTTTTCTTTGAGAATTCTTGGTCGGGGCGATAGGATTCGAACCTACGACCCTCTGGTCCCAAACCAGATGCGCTACCAGGCTGCGCTACGCCCCGAAAGATTTAACTATAGCATGTATTGTTTTTAAAAAGCAAGCCTTTTGCTAAAAAAGGCCCTAGGGCGTTAGCGCAATGCCTATTCGTACCTGAGATTGATTAGTTTTGTTGTAGTGCAATAAGGTTTCACCGTAGCCATTTAGATATTGCGCATATAAATACCCATTTAAGTTCAATGGCGTACGTTTTAGAGGCCAAGCCACATCAAGTTGTTTAGTGCGACGACCTTGCTTGCCTTGGTGGTAGCTACCCATCAGACTGAGACCATTGGCTTGTTGCCAACGAAGACGCCAATTAACTGAACCCATATAGTCTTTGTAATCAGCGTTTTCAGCACTTACCCCCACATAGTGTTTAAATCGAGGCATAAAACGCAATTGGCTACCATTCGCAAAGGTGTAGTTCAGTTCAGGCTGCAGATAAAAATCGTTTAAAGAGCGAGAGCTAGCTCCACTTTTACCGTTGGACTCATGTTCTACGCCAGCGTTTAAGCCCAAGTAAAAAGGGGATGCAGCCGTTTGCCACATTTTTTCTTGGTACCAAAATAGGCTTGGATTGTAGGAGCTATCCACAAAAGGCAAGGAGTCGCTGCCTAGATCCCAAAGTGAGCGTTGTGTATAACCTAAATAGAAATGATGGTAAAAACGACTGGTCTGCACAGACTTTGGATTCAAGAGGCGGTATTTAAAACTAATTTGAAATCGAGCATGACTATCGGGCCGAGTACCAAAAATAAAATACATCGGCTCATAAACAGATAAAGCATTTCGCACTTGTTCAAACGCCGTTAAAGAGGGCTCAGCGTTTTTGCCGGTGGCAATAGCATGGATAGCAGGCTCGATGGTAGTCGGAGTGGTGGGGGCAGCCGTTTTCGCAAACGTGGGCGCTTTGATTTCTAGAGCAAGAAGTTGAGGCGAACCATCGATAGCTAAGGTACGGATCCCCGTCGCGAATGCGGGTACTTGGGTTTGCCATTCTGCTTGCGCAAAGCCATTAACAGGTACATGCCGAGTTGGGTAAGTCTCGGTAGGCGTGGCTAGCGCTTGCACTGATGCACCGTGTTCAGTGTGCCAACGCAAGATCAATTGTTGGGGTGGGGTCCATTCGGTGGCTTCGGTGGTGTCGTTAATATAGATGGCTCGAACAGTAATAGGCTGATTGGCTTGTGCGGTAGGCGGATCCACAGAAAAGCTTGTGGCAGCATTGGCCAAAGATTGGTAGAGTATGAGCCACAGTAAAGAGATAAGTGAAGAAAAACGGTACATACCATCCATGGTGGGTGCAATAAGAAAATCAAAATAGCCCTAATTTACCACTGAGTTAACCATTTAAAGACATATTCAACTATTTATTACCATCTATTTTTTCGTTAAGGGGAAGCCGTAATGATTCCTATTTTAATGTATCACCAAATTGCTGTCCCCCCGCCTAAGGGCACACGACTACGGGGCAGTACGGTGCACCCTATACGCTTTGCTAGACAAATGCAGTGGCTCAAGCGTTTAGGGTATACCGGACTGTCTTTGGCCGAGCTTGAGCCTTATGTATTGGGGCAAAAAACCGGTCGAGTGGTAGGCATTACGTTTGATGATGGTTATCAAAACGTGTATGACAACGCCTTGCCTGTGTTAAAAAAACTAGGCTTTAGCTCCACAAATTTTATTGTGTCGGGCGAAATAGCTGGACAGAATACGTGGGCCCAGCGTGCTGGCAGCCCATCGGCCGATCTCATGGACGAGCACAGCATTTTGCGTTGGGTAGACGCAGGTCAGGAAATCGGGTCGCATACCGTATCTCATGAACGCCTTGCCGAGTTAGATGACAATGAGGTGCAAGTACAATTACAGCGTTCAAAGTCTGATCTTGAACAGCTTATCCAAACCGAGGTGCAATCCTTTTGCTACCCTTACGGCAGTGTCAGCACAGCGGTGAAAGCTCAGGTCGCTGCCTTGGGTTACAAAAGAGCCGTCACCACAGAGCGAGGCTTAGCGCATGCGCATGACGACGTCTATGCCTTACCGCGCGTTACGGTGCTGCGCTCCACGCATTTAGTGCATTTCTTGCGTAAAGTCGTAACGCAGTACGAAAATAGAAAACGGACTGGTAAAGATTAGTGTATCAGGTATAATCTCTTTTTTTACGCGTCTGTAGCTCAGTTGGATAGAGCACCCGCCTTCTAAGCGGGCGGTCACAGGTTCGAATCCTGTCAGGCGCGCCATATCTTTTAAGACGCTTGTTTCAAGCCGTTTCTGTTTGTTTTCTCTAGGCCACCAAATCGTTCATAAAAATAGCGATCTGCTTCGGGGGCGTTTTCATCTTCCGTGCGCAACGTAGCTAAAATATGTGTCTGCGACCCGGCCAGCAAATGTTGGTACACCTGATGGCAAATTTCATAGGCTTGCTTGCCGCTCCAACTTTTGGGCAATAGCTCTAAAGGCAGCTGCGGGTCATGCAGTTGGGCGCGTCGGTATTCATGAATTAATAATGTACGCATCACAAAAGCGAGCTCGTCAGAAAGCACAGGCTGGGTGCGTAAATAAGCTAATACCGGAGCAAACCGCTCGATAAAGCGAGAATAGCGCAGGCTGACCTCGTCTAGCTGCCAGCATTCATCAATTAAATGAGCCAATGCTTTGCTGTGGCTAAGCTCGGTATTTTTTTGTTGCACTACATAGACAGACTGAGCGCAATGGCTTTCTTCGATGAGGGCATTGAGTGCATTTAAATCGGGGCTAGGATGAATAAATGCAAATGGCGATAAGGCCCCAAAGCCCTCCCAAAGCAATGCTTTACGTAAGTCAGCACGTTGTTTAGTGCTAATACTAGCGGAAAGAAAAAAAACTTGGGTCCAGGCGCCATCCCAAGTGAGATCACTGGGTGTATAGATACGTTGGTGCGCTTTTTGAAAACGTTGTGAGGCTTGAGGACGTAAGGTATACATGCTGCGGCGTCCCTCGCGTTGAGCACTGAGCCAGCCTTCTTCAGCTAGCCGATATACACTAGTGCGCACTAAACGATCATTAATACCAAAAGGTGCTAAAAGACGGATTAGACTACCTAACCAGAGGGCGCCACCGTGGGGGCGGATGACATCCCCAAAGAGCGTCATCACTAAGGATTTAGTGCGAGGTGGGTGCTCGGCTAAGTAAGTCTCACTCCACGATTTTAAAAAGCAATTAGACATGGTCTACTTCTCGTCATTGTTATTTGCCCATATACTACACAATTTTGTATGAGCTAGGTAAAGATGTATCGTTTTCACCTAGAGGTAAGGGCTGGCTAACCAAATGACACGGTTCAAAAGGCGCTGTTTAAAAGGCATTTGCTCTAATTGCTCGAGGGTTAAAGCGTCGGCATGTTGAATTTCAGCATCGATAGCGTCTTGGATTTTTTGCGCGGTGTCTAGACAATAAATTTCCACATCTAATTCAAAATTAAGCCGTAAACTGCGTGGGTCTAGATTAGACGAACCGACATAACTCCACTGACCATCAATAGTTAAGAGCTTGGAGTGATTAAAACTGCCCGTAGCTAACCAAACATGGGCTCCAGCTGAGATCACTTGGTCAATTTGAGCCAGCATGGCACGGCTGACTAATTGCAAGTTATTTTGTTTTGGAATCACAATATCAACGCGTACCCCTCGTCTTGCTGCTGTATTAATGGCGCCAAGCAACACCTGATCGGGCAGGAAGTACGGGGATTGGATACGAATGTGTTGTTGGGCAATAGCCAATGCACCTAATAGCATGGAATGAGTGCTAGCAATAAAGCTGTCAGGCCCAGAGCGTATACAACGTGCAGGCACGTGGGGCAGGGGGGCATCACATGAATCTTGGCGCCAGAACTCGTAACTTAGCTCTTCTTTTGTAGTGAACTCCCAGTCATGGGCAAACGCAGAAATAAGTTGGGCTGCGATAGGACCTTGTAATTTGAAGTGGGTATCCAATGCTGGCTCGGGCGTATATTCACTGTAAAAACCTTCACGAATATTCATGCCGCCCGTAAAGGCCACAAAGCCATCTACAATCAATACTTTACGGTGACTACGTAAATTGGCATATGGGCGCTTTAAGAAACTAAGAGGCAACAGCGGAATAGACATAAACAACGCACATGGGATGCCTTTTTTACGTAAAACGCGATGAATGGGATGGCGTGAATATTGCACACCAATGGCATCAATTAAGATGCGAATTTGCACACCGCGTTGTTGGGCTTGCTCTAAGGCGTCCACAAACTGCATGCCAAGGCGATCATTATCAAAAATATAGCTTTGCAGTGCGATAGAATGCGTAGCGGTATTGATGGTCTCAAGCATGGCGGGGTAGGTTTCATCGCCGCCTTTTAAAAGTTGTACATGATTGCCGCCACGTAATTGAAAACGGCTAACTTCATCGCCTAAGGTTTTAAGAGATTGAAACTGGGGGCCGAACTCATCACTAAGCTCGGTAATAGGGGATACGTTATAACGAATGTATTCTTTAATTTGATTATCACGTAGGCCAGTAATTTGAGTTTGACGAACACGGTTGATGCCCGCAATCAAATACAAAATAGACCCTGCATAAGGGGATAATAGAATGACCCCTACCCAACCAATGGCAGCGCGCACTTCTGTCTTATTCATAGCGGCATGGATAGCGGTAGGGATGCTAATTACCAAACTTAGGACTAAAGTAATATGAGGCCAATACTCAATCCAAATGCTATAGATCTGTTGTGATAAAGGAGTCATATAGATCGAAAATTCCTTGTGTTAATCGATTAAGGACGAGTGCGTAACGAGTATAACCAGTTTGGGTTAGGGGTGCCGGCGCAGGCAAATTGTTGGTGCCGTGAATGAGAGCGCCACACCCCACCGCCGATGCTAGGCTCTGGGGGCACGCTATACCAATACCAGTCACCGTTTTCGTCTTGGGCACACCAATTAAAGTCGGTTGGCGCTTGATCCCAGGCAGGGGGTAAAGAGGAAGCTGTGGTCATGGTTCAAAGTTGGCGCAGTAAGTAGCCACTACTATACGTGCAAAAGGGGTAGACATGAAAAAAGCCCGCATAATCTATAAATTATACGGGCTTTGAATCTGGGGTGACCGACGGGGCTCGAACCCGCGACAACCGGAATCACAATCCGGGACTCTACCAACTGAGCTACGGTCACCATCATTTGTAGCTGCACAAGTGATGCGCTTGCTGCAAAGAAATATAACTATAACATAAAAAATAAAAAAGTACACCCATTTTGAATTTTGCTAAGCTTATGGTTGATACGGTACTGACTCGGCGTCTCTAGCACGGCCCTACCAGCCAGTGCCTATCTGCAATAGGTTATTTTTATTGAACCAAAAAGAGGAAAGACTATGGCTCAACTTTTTGAAGTACACCCACAGAATCCACAGCCACGTTTACTAGCACAAGCCGCTGATATACTAGCCAAAGGGGGATTAGTTGCTGTACCGACAGACTCAAGTTACGCGGTAGTAGCGCGGTTAGATGACCGCTCGGCTGCTGAAGCCTTACGTCGTTTACGTGGTTTAGATGAAAGGCATAACTTAACCTTATTGTGCCGTGACTTAGCAGAGATCAGTACGTTTGCTCGGGTAGATAACAGTCAATACCGTTTACTTAAATTAGCAACACCAGGGCCGTGGACGTTTATTCTCGAAGCCACCAAAGAGGTACCTCGTCGGGTATCGCATCCCTCACGTAAAACTATTGGGATTCGGGTGCCCCAAAACACGGTGCTATTAAGTCTGATCGAGCAAGTGGGGTCGCCATTACTTTCTACTACCCTCATACCTGAAGGGGAAACCGAAGCGCTAAACGAGGCAGAAGAGATTGCAGAGCGCTATAAATACGACTTAGAGGCAGTGATTGATGGGGGACCTTGCCCTGCCGATTTCACTACTGTGATTGATTTAACAAGCGGTCAGCCTGAAGTGCTGCGTCGTGGTTTAGGTGACCCACAGAAACTCGGCTTAGAGTAAACTGCAGACTATTCATTTAAGCTCTAGTCTATTGGGCTAGGGGTCATAGGAAATCGACGCGTTATGGAAAGTTTAATACAGACGATTGCGGTATATGCCATACCCGTCTTATTTGGTATTACCTTGCACGAGGCTGCACATGGTTATGTGGCCCGTTATTTTGGCGATCCAACTGCCCACGAGGCAGGGCGTATCAGCCTGAACCCAACGCGTCATATTGACCCCATTGGAACTATTGTGGTTCCTCTGTTTTTACTTATTTCCACCAAACTATTGGGCGGGGCGGGCTTGTTATTTGGTTGGGCTAAACCAGTTCCAGTCAATTGGGCCCGTTTACGCAACCCCAAAAAACATATTTTATGGGTCGCATTAGCCGGGCCCGCTTCGAATTTGTTCATGGGGATTCTGTGGGCTATTGCATTACGCATTCAGGTTTCATTGGGACTAGATCCTAGCGATTTTTGGGCACGTATGGCCATTGCAGGGGTTCAGGTTAATTTGGTCTTGATGGCGTTAAATTTAGTGCCTTTGCCCCCATTAGATGGCGGGCGTATTGTATATAGTTTATTGCCTCAAACCTATGCCAATCACTATGCGCGTCTCGAGCCATATGGCATGTTGATACTCATTGTATTGATGTTTACTGGGGTGCTCTGGGTCATTTTGCAACCTTTTTTACTATTTGGGCAGACCATTATTCGTTTGTTCTTATGAGTTTTGGCGTGAATCCGGTAAACTTAGAAGATACTTTGTTTGTTATTTTTGGCTTTAGCTCGTCTTATCCAGGAGACTTTTTCTATTATGGCTAGTTCGGATACTGCAACCCCTATTTTTCAAGGCAGCATGGTTGCCCTTGTCACGCCTATGCTTCCTGACGGAAGTCTGGATTTGGACGCTTACCGAAAACTGATCGATTGGCATGTAGCCGAGGGCACTGACGCACTTGTGGTAGTGGGCACAACAGGCGAATCCCCTACCGTTGATATGACAGAACACGCCGAGCTGATTCAACTTGCTGTGGAACACGCAGCAGGACGTATTCCTGTTATTGCGGGGGTAGGGGGCAACTCAACGGCTGAAGCCATCGAATTAGCCACCCATGCCCACGAAGTCGGCGCTCAAGCAGGTTTGTCCGTGGTACCGTACTACAACAAACCCACCCAAGAGGGCCTCTACCAGCACTTCAAAAAAATTGTGGAAACGGTCGAGTTACCTACTTTCCTTTATAATGTGCCAGGTCGTAGCGTAGCCGATATGTCCAACGAGACCGTTCTACGCTTAGCCCAAATCCCTAACATTATTGGCGTCAAAGACGCCACCGGTGATATTGGTCGTTTGGCTCAATTATTGCGCGACAAACCAGACGAGTTTGTTGTGTTAAGTGGCGATGATGCCACCGCTGCTGCGTTAATACTGTTGGGTGGCAAAGGCAATATCTCTGTTACCGCTAACGTAGCGCCTCGACTCATGAAGCAACTATGCCAAGCTGCCCTTGACGGCGATCTCACTACCGTACGTCAAGTTAATGGCCAATTAGCCGACTTAAATAAAATGTTGTTCGTCGAGGCCAATCCTATTCCTGTTAAATGGGCTTTAGCAGAAATGGGCTTAATTCAGCTAGGCTATCGTTTGCCTATGACACCATTAGCAACGCAGCATCATGCAGGGCTGCGTGAATTACTAATTAAAGCAGGGTTAATCGCATGAAAATCACCCCAAAACCAACGCCTTGGTTTGCTGTAACTGGTTTAAGTCTCGTGCTTCTAAGCGGTTGTTCCGCTTTAGATGAGTTCACAGGCAAACAAGAAAGTGTTGATTACAAAAGCACGGTTTCAGGGGATCCCCTCAGCATCCCACCTGATTTAACCCAAGCTAACCGCGATGCTCGTTTCCAAGCGCCTGCACGTGGCGCCATGAGCTATAGCGAATACGCTGAATCCCAGGCTGAAAGCAATACCGTAACCCAAAACTCACGGGTTTTACCTAGTGCTGATGGCATTCAGGTAAAGCGGGATGGCGAGTTGCGTTGGTTGACCGTTGATCAGCCCGCCGAGGTCATTTACCCCCGCGTTATCGAGTTCTGGAACGAGCAAGGTTTTACTATTCAATCAGACGATCCCCGTGCTGGTTTAATTGCTACCGACTGGGCTGAAAATCGTTCTAAAATTCCTGATAGCTGGATTCGCTCTTTATTGGGGTCTGTTATTGATCAGGTATTCGATAGCGGCGAGCGCGAGCGTTTCCGTACACGTTTAGAACGTGTTGACGGCAAAACCGAAGTCTACATCAGTCACCAACACATGTACGAAACCCCTACAACAGATGGGGCAGCGTTTAAATGGGTGCATGGCAAAGAAGACCAAGGTTTAAATGCGGTGATGTTAGCACGTCTAATGGTGTTTTTAGGTACTGACCTAGAGCAGGCTCAGGCTCAAGTTAAAGCCGCCGAAGCCGATACCGCCGAGCCTTTAGTTCAAGTCCAAGACACCTCTAA
Source organism: Paenalcaligenes hominis (assembly GCF_011927625.1). Taxonomy (GTDB): domain Bacteria; phylum Pseudomonadota; class Gammaproteobacteria; order Burkholderiales; family Burkholderiaceae_B; genus Paenalcaligenes; species Paenalcaligenes hominis. The sequence continues at coordinate 50,493 of NZ_JAATIZ010000002.1, read as the reverse complement.
CAACCGTCAACTCACCCTCAACGAAGGCTTTGACCGAGCCTGGCGTCGAGTCGGCGTGGCCATTGATTCAGCTGGGTTCTCGGTCGAAGACCGCGATCGTAGTGCGGGTGAATACTACATTCGTTATCTCGATGCCGATAGCGGCGAAAAAATCGAGCAGCCTAATATTATTGGGCGTTTGTTCCGTGCTCGTAACACCGCCGAAGCGCAACGCTTACGCATCCGCGTTCAGGCACAGGGTGCAGCAAGCACTGTAGTTCAAGTGGTGGATGAACAAGGTCAAGTGTCAAATACCGCTACGGCGGGGCGCATTATTAATGTGCTTTCCAGTCATATGGCACCTTAGCTCTTATAGACGAATAAAAAGCCCTGCAGTATGCAGGGCTTTTTTTATAGACAAACTCACTTTTATTGTTAATAATAATGATTCTCATTTAGTGATGTTGGAGTTTACCATGTCATCAGATCGCTTCACTGTTTCTCCATTGGCACCACAAAAAACGTATCGTTTTGAACCCACTTGGTGGCACATTGGGCTCAGTGCCACCGCCATTTTTGTCTTGCCTTTAGCTTTGGCTGCTTTGTTAGTTTAGCTTTCTGGCTTTAGGTAGAGCGTTTGCCATTGATAAAGTAAATCTAAGGCTGCACGTGGGCTTAGTTCATCCAGTTTCACTTGGTCCAGTTGCTGTTGTAGGTCAAGCGCTAATGCTTGTGCTGGGCTTAAAGTGGGAGCTGTAGTCGAGCCAGTGTTAAATAAATTTAACTGGGGCGCTGGGGCATGCAGTTGTTCCAACCGTGCGAGTTCTGCGGTGGCATTTTGAATGACCGAAGCAGGAATCCCTGCACGCTGCGCCACTTGGATGCCATAGCTACGACTAGCAGGGCCTGGGCGCACCTCATGCAAAAACGCAATCCCTTCTTTGGTTTCTGCAGCGGCTAAGTGCACATTGGCTGCTCCGGTTTGCTCGTCTGCTAAACGAGTTAACTCAAAATAATGGGTAGCAAATAGGGTCAAACAACGGTTATGTTGTAGCAAGCGCAGGGCAATGGCCCACGCCAAAGACAACCCGTCATAGGTCGACGTGCCGCGTCCGATTTCATCCATTAACACCAAACTGTTTGCCGTGGCTCCTGCTAAGATAGCGGCAGCTTCTGTCATTTCCATCATAAAAGTAGAGCGACCGCCAGCTAAGTCGTCTGCTGCGCCAATACGTGTAAATATCCTGTCTAATGGCCCAACCGTAGCGGCTTCAGCAGGTACATAACTTCCCGTACGCGCTAACAAAGCGATCAGGGCTGTTTGACGCATATAGGTTGACTTACCGCCCATATTGGGACCGGTAATCATTAACAGCCGCTGCGACAAATCAAGTTCACAGCTATTAGCGGTAAATTGCTCGATAGTGTGCTCAACAACGGGATGCCGTCCGGATTGAATGTGAATCTCAGCCTGTTCACTTAATACCGGAGCCACCCAATTATTGTCTAATGCATGACGAGCAAAGCTAGCTAGGGTATCAATTTCAGCCAAGGCGGCAGCCACTGCAGATAAAGAGGCCGCGTATAAGGCTAAATCGGCTAATAGTGTGTCAAAAAGAATTTTCTCACGGTTTAGACTACGCTCTTTGGCTGATAGAACTTTGTCTTCCCATTCTTTGAGTTCGGGTGTAATAAAACGCTCTGCGTTTTTCAGTGTTTGGCGACGGCGGTATTCAGTAGGCACGTTATCCGCTTGGGCGCGACTTACCTCAATAAAAAAACCATGGACGCGATTGTATTCCACTTTTAAGGTGCTGATCCCAGTGCGCTCACGTTCACGGGCTTCGAGCTTGAGTAAGAAGTCACCGCTATCGTTAGCTAACGACCGCAATTCATCTAGCTCGGCATCAAATCCATCTGCAATGACACCGCCGTCGCGAATTAATAGTGCGGGCTCGTTGGCTACCGCTTGCTGAAGTAAGTGTAAGAGATCAGGCGATAAGCCTTGGATAGTCTGGAGCCAGTTATCTAAAGCATGACTGTTTTGGTTCGTTGCCACTAATGTGTTTTGCACATTGGGGAGCAGTTGGAGGGCATCGCGTAAACTGGCTAATTCGCGAGGACGTACGGTGCCCAGTGCAATACGCGTGGCAATACGCTCTAGGTCAGGAAAGCGCTGCAAGCTTTTTTGTAATGCGCGCAATGGAGAGTGAAGCGCATTGTCCTGTTCTTTTTGTACGAACTGAGTGACGATGCGTTGACGTTGTAAAATAGTTGGATTGTGGCGCAACGGTTGGTGCAACCAGCGACGCAACAAGCGTGCCCCCATAGGCGTAGCACAATGGTCAATGGTGCTAAACAAGCTAGGCTTGGCTTCACCGCTAATGGTTTCAGTCAGTTCAAGGTTCTTGCGTGTCACACCATCAAGCACTACAAACTCGCCTAGCTGTTCAATATGTATGGTTTGAATATGCGCTAACTGTTGAGCTTGGGTATGTTTCACATATCGTAATAGGGCCCCTGCTGCATAGGTCGCTAAAGGTAGCTCGTCTAAACCAAAACCCGCCATGCTATCGACTTGAAAATGCTCAAGTAACACTTGCAGGGCATTATCAGCGGCGAAATGCCAATCGGGCAAAGCGACTTGGCTTTGTGCATCGGGGTAAACCAGTCTGTGTTGCTCTGCATGTAATAGCTCAGCCGGCTGCAAACGGCTGAGCTGGGTGTCGAGCAGCCGGCTTTCACATTCATACACTTGAAACTGGCCGCTAGCCAGGTTCATCCATGCAATCCCCATGGCCTGCGGCGCACTGGGTGTATCAGGCAGTATCGCAGCAATAATACGATCTGACTTGGCTGGCAACAAGGCGTCATCCGTTAATGTGCCTGGGGTCACAATACGTACAATTTGGCGCTCAACAGGGCCTTTACTAGTGGCCGGGTCACCAATTTGTTCACAAATGGCAATGGATTCCCCCAAGGCCACTAACCGGGCTAGGTAGCCTTCGAGTGAATGAAAAGGCACCCCTGCCATAGGAATCGGTTCACCATTCGAGCTGCCTCGCTTAGTGAGAGTGAGATTAAGCAAGCGAGCCCCTTTTTCTGCATCTTCATAAAATAACTCGTAAAAATCCCCCATTCGGTAAAACAGTAAGTACGACTTGGCTTGCGCTTTAAGCTGTAAATACTGGCGCATCATGGGGGTGTGGTGAGAGTAATCAGTATGGGTCATAGATCTCGTTGCTTATGAGCCGATACGGGCTCAGTACAGTTGAATTCAAGGTGCTATTGTAGCCAATGATCGGTTTCTTCTACTAGGTAACCATGGCTAAAATGCGGACTCATTGCATCGGCTAAGCCAGAAACCGATCCACCACTAGGGTGGTCATGCAAGACAGCGATATACTCGCGTATAGAAATAGCACGCTAACAGATACTAGGCATAAGGCCTGTGCAATGCCATAATTATGGTCTAAACCGTAAAGCACAACATTAAATAGTGTGCGCAGGTTTAGTTAATGAATCCACTGATATAAGGTTGATTATGGACCCAGATTCGAGGCGGTTTACCGCCACATTTATTCAAATTAAGACGCTGGCACACAGCGGATGCAAGCGTTTCTAGCGCCCACGATTCTTGGTTCTACACCATAAGCTCAGTCGGCGCCCTAACGCTGTAGAGAGCAGTATGGTTTTTTTATTTTCCCATCTTTTGTGGTTTGCGATTTCTACTTCGTACCACGATGTCTCTATTTATCCTCTGAACGCATACAACCATCGATACTTTACGCATCGATCGTGGTACTAGCTCGGCGTCACTATTGCCTCTCTAACTCTTCCTTTGGCCTGGGTTTATCCAGTTTGCCAGCTCAGCGTGATGCCCGCATTCATTACAAGGAGATAATACGATGACAACTCAATCATTACTTCACCGATGCGCTCGCCGCCATACTCAGACCACACCCGTAGCAACGTACCCCACGCAACGGGTAGACGCTGTGATGAGTGCGTCGTTTATGGTGTTAAAAGCAGATATTAGTGTCAAAGACGCTTTAGATCAGATTCGTTTAGATGCACCTGTGAAAGACACGATTTACTTTGCCTATATATTGGATGAACGCGGTGGTTTACGAGGCACAGTATCACTACGAGATCTGATTCTGGCACAACCAGAGACGAAAATTGAAGCCTTAATGACGACTCAGGTAGTTAGCTGCTCTATCTTTGATGAGGCAACTGAAGCGGTACGCCTAATTTCCGCTTATGACTTACTCGCTGTTCCTGTTTTGGACCGACACGAGCGTATGGTCGGCATTGTGACATACGACGAGGCCTTAGATGTGACAGAAGAGGAATCCACGGAAGATCAGCTCAAGCTAGGGGGTGTGGGTAAGTTAATGGGCTCAATCAAAGACTCAACCATTTCACGTCTATATAAAATGCGTGTAGGTTGGTTAGTATTATTGGTCTTTGGGAATGTGTTTTCAGGGGCTGGGATTGCTCATTTTGAGGACTTAATTGCCAGTATGGTGGCACTCGTATTTTTCCTACCGCTATTAGTAGATAGCGGAGGCAATGCTGGCTCGCAAAGTGCCACGTTGGTGGTACGAGCCCTTGCAACCGGAGAAGTTAAGCGGCGCGATTGGCTGCAAATGCTAGGCAAAGAATGCACGGTGGCCTTACTGTTAGGTTTAACCATGGCTGCCGCAGTGGCGTCAATTGGTTGGTGGCGAGGTGGGCCAGAAATTGCTGCTGTGGTGGCGGCGACTATGGTTTTAATTGTTTTAGTTGGGAGCGTTATTGGGCTGTTGTTGCCTTTTCTCTTCAACCGCTTGAACTTAGACCCAGCAGCGGCAAGTGCGCCTTTAATCACCTCTATTTGTGATGCGACTGGCGTTTTGATCTATTTTAGTATTGCAGATGCATTTTTAGTTATTCCTGTGTAATGAAGAAATAAATAGGTTGAAAGGAAATCGTATGAGGAGTTGGCAAACCTTGTCTCCTGTAGTGCGTTATGGCATTTTAGGAGTGGTGTTAATGAGTTTATTCATTGCCGATACGCGCACCGATTACGAAGTGGCTATTGCGGTATTTTATATCTTAATCATTATTATCACTTCACATGGTGCTAGCCAACGTCAGATACTGAGTTTAGCTGCAGTGTGTATTTTATTGACGAGTTTAAGCTTTGCTCTGACCCCTCACGGTGACCTGCATGGGGGGTTGATTAACCTAAGTATCAGTTTGGCAACCATCGCCATAACCAGCTATCTCATCATTCAAATAGAAAAAGCGCGTCAAGCTGCGCTTCAAGCACAAGACCAACTTTTGCGCCTAGCTCGGGTGCAAAGTTTAGGTGCTTTAACCTCATCGATTGCGCACGAGGTGAACCAGCCCTTAGCCGCATTAATGACCAGTGGCCATGCTTGCCAACGGTGGTTAGCCCAGCAGCCGCCTCATGTGGACAAAGCACAGCAGGCTCTGCAGCGTATGCTCGATAGTGCTGAGCGTGCTAGCCACATTATTAAACGGGTGCAGAGCTTGATTAAATCGGAGCCCGCTCGCAAGCAGTGTTTTGATATGCATGATGCGCTAGAGGAGATCATTGCTTTATCTGCCGCCGAATTAAAACGCCAAGGCGTCGAGGTACACTATGATTTCACAGCACATCCTGCCCTGGTATGGGCCGATCGTGTACAAATTCAGCAAGTCATTGCTAACTTGGTGGTAAATGCGTTAGATGCCATGGAGGGCAAGCCCGCCAAAAAATTGCTGTTACGTACTCGAACCCAGACGACTGGGGTTCAAGTCGCTATTCATGATACAGGAAAGGGTATAGAGCAGCCTGACGCCATCTTTGAGGCTTTTTGGACCACTAAAGACCAAGGGGTCGGGGTCGGCCTAAGCATGAGTCGGTCTATTATAGAAAGTAATGGGGGCATGATTTGGGTTTGTGAGCAGCCTAAAGGCGGGGCGTGTGTGTGTTTTACTGTGCCTTACAAACCTGCTGATCCGTTAAGGTAAGCCATGATAAAAACGCCAATCCAATGGGTTTATGTCGTAGATGATGATGAATCAGTGCGGCTAGCTATAGAGGACTTATTGGCCTCTGTGGGGCTAGCCGTACAGGGCTTCGAATCTACCCACGATTTTCTCGCTTATCCTCGGCCGACTGTACCGAGCTGCTTATTATTAGATGTACGCATGCCAGGTCAAAGCGGCATGGATTTTCATCGGCAAATGCAAGACCTCGGTGTGAGGCTCCCTGTCATTTTTATGACAGGGCATGGCGATATAGAGATGGGCGTACAAGCCATGAAACAAGGGGCACTAGACTTTTTCACTAAGCCCTTCAGAGACCACGACGTATTAGAAGCCATTTATCAAGCGCTCGAGTACGATGCACAACGCTTAAAGCACGAGCAAGCCCATGCGCGCTTAGTAGAACGCTGGCAAAGTCTAACCAGTGCCGAGCAGCATGTGGTGCATCAAGTGGTGGCAGGACTGTTAAGCAAGCAAATTGCTGCTGAGTTAGGTTTAAGTGAGGTGACAGTCAAAGTACGTCGGGCAAGTGCTATGCGCAAATTAGAGCTGAACCATGTGGTCGATCTCGTCCGGTTTATGCACGCCTTGGAAAGTGACCCCAAGGCATACCACACCGCTAAACCGTAGGGGTAGCAGGCTTAAGATGGGGGTGGGCCTGAGCAATCAGGGCATAGGATTCGAGTCGCGCCGCGTGATCATACATATTGCTGGTAATCATGAGTTCATCTGCCCCTGTTTTATCTATAAAGGCTTGGGTTTGCTCGATAATGGTATCTAGCGAGCCAATTGCTGCACAGTTAAGGGCATGATCCATCACGGCTTGGCCGAGTGGCCCGCTGCGTTCTATGTAGTTCACCACTGGCGGAGGCAGCTGAATGGGCCTGTCTTGACGTAAACTGACGAAGGATTGTTGCCACGACGAAGCCAAATACTGAGCTTTATTGTCGGTTTCTGCGGCAAACACATTAAAACCCAGCATCACATAGGGTTTTTGTAAATAGCTAGACGGCTTAAAGTGGGTACGATACACCGCAATGGCGTCCATCATTTGTGCTGGCGCAAAGTGCGACGCAAACGCATAGGGCAGGCCAAGCATAGCCGCCAACTGTGCACCAAATAGACTTGAGCCGAGAATCCAAACGGGCACGTTGCTGCCTCGGCCAGGTACCGCTGGGATCGGCTGCTCTGGTTGATCAGACAAGTAGTCAAGCAACTCGAGCACATCACGCGGGAATTCGTTGGGATCCGAGCTGAGATTCCGGCGTAGCGCTTGGGCTGTACGTTGATCGGAGCCCGGGGCGCGACCTAAACCTAAATCAATTCTTTTAGGAAAAAGAGCCTCGAGCGTGCCAAACTGCTCTGCAATCACTAAAGGGGAATGGTTGGGCAGCATAATGCCCCCTGCACCCACGCGAATGCGCTGAGTGTGGTTAGCTAGATGAGCAATTAATACTGACGTGGCTGCACTGGCAATACCTACCATGCCATGATGTTCAGCTAGCCAATAGCGTGTGAAATGCGCTTGATCGGCTTGTTGGGCCAAGCTCACACTGTTTTGAAATGACTCCGCAGCTGTGCTGCCTTGAGTAATAGGAGCCAGATCCAATACAGATAAAGGGTACAACGTAGACATAAACGCATCCTTTGGTGAAAAGACAGAAAAAGGGATGGCCCTGTGATCAATCAAGATTAACAAAAAAGATGAAGGCTGCGAACTCTTTTTAAAATCGTTATCATGTGGGGGTTCATTTTAATTAGGAGAGAAAGTATGGAGACTCAAACTGCTTTTGTGGCAAGTCTGCCGTGGCTCGAGTCCATTGCGTTAAATCTATTGTTAGCTATTTTGATTTTAATTATTGGATGGTGGCTTTCAAATTTTTTAGGTAATTGGATTCGAAAAATAGCCCAACGCTCTCCCCATATTGATTTCACTGTGGTGCCCATGGCGCAAGCCGTGGTGGTGTGGACTATCCGCATTTTTGTATTAATTGCGGTGTTGGCACGTTTTGGTGTGCAAACGGCCAGTATTATTGCTGTGCTTGGGGCCGCTGGCTTAGCCATAGGTTTGGCCTTACAAAGTACCCTGCAAAATATTGCCTCAGGCATTATGCTGTTAATATTGCGTCCTATTCGCACAGGCGAGTTCGTCTCTATTGTGGGTAAGGGCGATGGCACAGTGTTGGAGGTAGGTTTATTCATGAGCCAGTTCCAACAAGCAGATGGCGTGAAGTTTTGCTTGCCCAATAATTTAATTTGGGGCAACCCAATCATCAATTACAGCCGCAATGACACACGCCGTATGGATATTCCATTAGGTGTGCGCTATGGCGACGATTTAGATAAAGCCATTCAAGTTCTGACTCAACTTCTCGAAGAGCACCCTGCGGTACTTAAAGACCCAGCACCGTTAGTCTTTGTTAGCGATTACAAAGAAAGTACAGTGGTAGTTAATGTACGAGCTTGGGCAAGCAGTGCGGATTTCTGGGATTTGCGGTTTGAGTTAAACCGAGTGGCGTTGCAACGACTCCAGCAGGCTGGCTTAAGTCACCCTGTACCAGTACGCGCTATGTTGCCGGAAGACAAAGCCGCTTAAACTAATTTTTCATGCCGCCACCCTGATACTGGGTGGCGCACCATTGAGCTTGACTGGGGCTTATAAACACAGCGTACCGTTTTATCGGATAACACGGAAAAATTCGTCCTTTAGGGCAGGGAGGATGTCAAATTTTTTCTGCTATTTGCTCTAGTGTTTGATGAATCAACCGAGCAATTTCCTTTTGGCGGCGGGCGGGCATGCGTTCTGTAATGGCAGTAACACTTAGGGCAAACAACGGGTAACCTTGGCTACTGCACAATGCACAACCTACGCCTAAGGCACCGCGAACTGCATAATTGCCCACCACAGAATACCCACGTGTACGTGTGTTATCAATGAGCTGGCGCATTTCGCGTTGTGTCATACCACCGTAATGATCCAATGCGTTGCTATTACTTTCAATGATTTGGCTGATGGTGTCGTCGTCCAGCTGAGCCAGTAAAGCCATGCCAGCTGATCCTACGCCTAGTGGCTGTCGCTTATTAACGTAGGTGCCCAAGATCTGCACAGGATAAGGCCCGATTTCACGCCATAAAGTTAACGAGTTGTTATTTTCCCGAATTATCAAAAATACGGCATCGCCGACTTTAAAAGCCAACTCTCGCATAAAGGGTTTGGCAATTTCAACTAAATGATGTTCGGTTTCGGTAGGAGCAAGCACCTGTTTGGTGGCGGCGTAGCGCCGAGTTTTACCCACTGTCTGGACAAAATCACATTCAGTTAAGGCAGCCAAAAGACGATAAATAGTTGGGCGCTGCAAACCGGTTAATCGAGAAAGCTCGGTGACACTCAGACCGTTTTCATCGTGTGCTTGGAGTGTTTGCAATATATGCAACCCCCGTCTAAGGGTTCTGGGGCCGGCACTATTATCGGTGTTCGCGGTTGTCATTTGACTCACTCCATCATTTTATTTAGACGTTCTACATCCAGCGGTTGCTGGCCATTTTCAATCTTTTTACCTAAGTCTTCAAGGGCATGACACAACTGGCTGATCCGTTGCTCTTGTTGAGCAGAGTGATTGATGAGCTCGTGTAAGACTTGAACTAGAGGATCGTTATTGGTGCTGTCGACGGCATAGGCACTAAACGCATCTGAGGCAGAAAATGGGTCAGTACCGGACGCATTGCGCGTACTGCGCTCTAGGAGTTCTTTCAGAGGCTTGCCTGTCCATTCAGATTGACAGGGTGAAGGGGTTGAGGTTTTTTCGGGGGCGGTTTCGTCCGCTTTTTTTTGAGCACGATCCTCAGCGGTAATAATACGTGCCGGGTTACCTACGGCAGTGGCTTGAGCGGGTACGGGTTTAACCACGACTGCGTTAGAACCAATTTTGGCGTGTGCCCCTACAGTAAACCCACCTAAAATTTGTGCTCCAGCACCTACCACGACCCCATTTTCTAGAGTGGGGTGGCGTTTAGTCCCTTTATAAAGACTGGTGCCGCCTAATGTGACCCCTTGATAAATCGTGCAGTCATCACCGATCACCGCTGTCTCACCAATCACAATACCAAGCCCGTGATCAAAAAAAACGCGTTTACCAATTTGCGCCCCCGGGTGGATTTCAATACCCGTGAACAGACGAGTGAGATGGGATAAAAAACGAGCCAGCCACAAAAAGCCTTTATTCCACAGCCGATGAGATAAGCGATGAAATAAAATGGCATGTAGGCCAGGATAACAGGTTAAGATTTCCCACCGACTCCGTGCAGCCGGATCTCGTTCGTAAATACAGGCAATATCTTCGCGTAATTGTTTAAACATAATGCGTGATGTGAGGTTGCTTTAAGGGCAAAAAGAAAACACCTACTTAATAAAAAGCGTCGTCTAGGCTATTTTACGTGCAGTTTTAATCATTGCGGTGCATACCCCTCTAAGCATAGCGACTTCCGCTTGAGTTAACTGGCTTCGTGTAAAAAGTTGCTGCATGCGTAATTGAAGCTTTTTTGGGTGCTGTGGGTCTAAAAAGTCTACTTCTATTAGGGCTTGCTCCCAATGCTCAAGAAAAGCATGAATATGGTCTTGGGTCGCAGGTAGGTCAGCGTCTACTTGTTTACCTGGGGTGCGTAGTTCTAGCTGTTGATCTTGAATTTCCAGTAGTGCGTACCGTAGCTCCCATGCTGCAAGCTGTAGTGCCTGCGCTACATTTAACGAACTGTATTCAGGGTTGGCTGGGATATAGCAAACATATTGGCACTGATTAATATCGCTATTTTCTAGGCCAGTACGCTCAGTACCTAATACAATGGCAATCTGTGCCGATGTGTGTGTTTGTACGTGTTCTGCGCTTAAATGGGCGCTCTCACGTATGGTTTTTGCTGGTGGTCCAATATAGCGTGGGCGTGAGGTTAGAGCGAAAGCCAGACTAACCGGAGCCAATGCTTGCTCTAAACTGTCGAAAATACGTGTATTTTCTAACACATCGGTGGCCCCGCTTGCCATGGCAATGGCTTGCTCATGCGTTATGATGGTGGGCAATTTAGGATTAACTAGACAAAGTTGGTTAAATCCCATCGTTTTGATGGCTCTGGCGGCAGCACCAACGTTGCCGGGGTGGCTAGGTTCAACCATAATAAAACGAATTTGGTTGAATAAAGGCTCATTGTGGGTCGGAGTCATTTAAAATACTAAAACTGTTGTTAGCCTTGCAATAAAGTTGTTTATTTTAGGGCTTATTTTTAAGAATTACGGAAATCTATGCACCCGATGCTATTTACCGCTATTAAAGCGGCTCGCCGAGCAGGCGACATTATTACCCGTGCTAGTCGTGATCTGGAACGTGTTCAGATTGCACGCAAAGGGCCAAATGACTATGTTACCGAAGTGGATCAGGCAGTAGAAGAAGCCATTATAGAAGTTTTATCCGAAGCCTACCCAGATCATGCATTTTTAGGTGAAGAGCTTGGCGAACGTTTGCCCGAGGCAGATAAGGTCGGTAAAGGCGGAGTAGAGTATCAATGGGTGATCGACCCATTAGATGGCACCACTAACTTTATCCATGGGTTTCCTCATTACGCTGTTTCTATCGCAGCTTTGCATCGTGGGCAGGCCATGCATGCTGTGATCTTTGACCCCAGCAATAACGAGATTTTTGCTGCGAGCCGAGGCAGTGGCGCTTTTCTTGATGATCGTCGCATTCGTGTATCTGACCAACGTCGTTACCACGATGCGCTGATCGGTGCCCATGTGCCAGGTTCAGGGGGTGCCTTGACCTCCACCTCACCGTTTACTGCATTATTAACGGAATGTGCCGCAGTGCGTCGTACGGGTTCAACTGTACTTGATTTGGCTTATGTAGCTTGCGGCCGATTAGATGGGTTTTGTGCTGTAAACTTAAAACCCTGGGATATGGCAGCCGGAGCCCTGATTGCTCAAGAAGCCGGTGCATTGGTTGGCGACCTCGAGGGCGAGCAAAGTTGGTATAAAACAGGCCAGATTATGGCAGCTACCCCCAAAATATTCCCGCAAATGATCATGCATTTACAAGACTAATAATGCATTTAAGCCACTGCTTGGGCAGTGGTTTTTTTTCTAATTGCCACATGGAGCCCCTTAAATGGAGTGGATGTCAGACCCGACGGCTTGGGCCGGGTTATTAACGTTAGTTATTCTTGAGATTGTTCTAGGCATAGACAACCTCATTTTTATTGCCATTTTGGTGGACAAGCTACCACCACAGAAGCGTGATAAAGCCCGTATCGTTGGTTTGAGCTTGGCGTTATTAATGCGTCTGGGTCTGTTAACAATCATGTCGTGGTTAATTACTTTAACAGCGCCGTGGTTTAACTTGTTTGGCCATGATTTTTCCGGTCGTGACGTTATTTTAATCGTTGGCGGTCTATTTTTACTCTTTAAGGGCACGTTAGAGCTCCACGAGCGCTTAGATCCCCGGACGCAGCATGCGTCAGGCTCTCGCATGTATGCCAGCTTTTGGATAATTATTACTCAGATAGTAATCTTAGATGCGGTGTTCTCTATCGACGCCGTCATTACTGCCGTAGGCATGGTCGAGCACCTATCAGTGATGATGATTGCCGTGATCATTGCCATCGGCATTATGATTGTGGCGTCTAAACCATTAACTCAATTCGTCAATCAGCACCCAACAGTGGTGATTTTATGTCTGGGCTTTTTGCTCATGATTGGGTTCTCTCTCCTAGCCGAGGGGTATGGCTTCCATGTACCTAAAGGGTATTTGTATGCTGCTATTAGTTTTTCGGTACTGATCGAGGTCTTCAACCAAATTGCTCGTCGTAATCAGCGCAAGGCTGAAGACAGACGCCCTATGCGTGAACGTACAGCGGAAACCGTGTTACGTATGCTTGGCAAACGCCCGATGACAGCCAACGACAATGGTACCGAGATCGACGAATCCATGCCCCAAGACCCCTCGTTGGTATTTGGTGATGAAGAGCGCAATATGGTGAGCGGAGTCTTAACTTTGTCCGAGCGTAATGTGCGCTCAATTATGACGCCCCGTAACAGTGTGGCGTGGATTGATTTAACGGATACGCCCGAGGCAATTCTTGCCGAGCTCGAGTCAGAACCTCATAGCTACTTGCCGGTATGTCGTGGCAGTTTAGACGAGGTGATCGGTTTGGGGCAGGCCAAAGAAATGATGGCTGGTCTGATCACCACAGGTCAGGTGGATGTTAAAAAACTCCGTGAGTCGTTGATTGTGCACGAGTCCATTGGTATTTTGCAGCTCATGGATTTATTCAAAGAAACACGTGGGCAATTAGCATTAGTCACCGATGAATTTGGAGCCATCGAAGGGGTAGTGACACCCATTGATATTTTTGAGGCCATTGCGGGTGAGTTTCCCGATGAAGACGAACTACCAGATATTGTGGCCGCTAGTGAAAACCAATGGTTAGTTGACGGGGCCGCCGATCTTCATCACCTAGAGCAAGTATTAGGCGTAGATGGGCTCGTCGATGAGGACGAGGAGTACTCGACCTTAGCAGGGTACTTATTAGAACGGTTTGGTACCTTGCCTCAGCCAGCAGACCACTGCAGTTTAAAGTGGGGGCACGATGTGTTTACTTTTACAGTAAAAGAATTAGACGGGCGTCGTATTGCACAAGTCGCTATACGTAAAGAAACCGAAGACCCTCATCCCGAACTCAGTACAGAGCATGCCTAATCATGGACTATTATTGGTACTTACTAAAAGCCTTATTTCTTGGCGTAATAGAGGGGTTTACTGAGTTTATTCCCGTCTCTAGCACGGCACATTTGCTGTTATTAGTCGAATGGATTTCATTTCCCTCCGATGCCAACAAGGTCTTTGAGGTCGTTATTCAGTTTGGCTCAATTATGGCTGTCATTTGGCTCTTTAGAGCACGCATTATGCAGTTAATAAAGGGGGTGTTAAACGGCGACCCCACCGAGCGTGTGTTTATGCGTAATCTGGTGATTGCCTTTCTACCTGCAGCGATCATAGGGGCTTTAACGATTAAATACATCAAGATGCTCTTTCATAGCCCGATGGTCTTTGTGTTTACGCTGATCGGGGGCGGTCTGATTATGTTATGGGTAGAGCGTAAGCCTGCATACGCTAAGCAGCTCGATCACAGTGCGGTAACGGCCACTACGGCACGAGCCACCTCACATCAAATTGAGCAAATCACATGGCGCCAGGCCTTAGTGGTGGGGTTTGCACAGTGTTTAGCCATGGTGCCCGGCACATCACGTTCCGGTGCCACAATTATCGGAGGCATGCTTTCGGGCATTGACCGCAAGGCAGCAACCGAGTTTTCATTCTTTTTGGCTATGCCAACCATGTTAGCCGCTACCGTTTACGATTTATATCGTAATGGGGCCGCGTTAAGCACAGAGCAAACATGGGCGATTGTGGTGGGGTTTATTGCGGCTTTTTTTAGTGCATTAGTTCTAGTTAAAGCTGTTTTGTATTTTGTCTCTAAACACACTTATCGCCCCTTTGCGTGGTATCGCATTGGGTTGGGGGTGGTCGTATTGATTTGGTTAAGTCTTGCCTAAGGCTTAGCAGGAAGGTAGCGGCTCAGTACCCAGCTGATGCCGCCTACTAAAGCCAATAAACGCAGCATATGGTGACTAGCCACCATCGCCGGATCAATATCTAATGCTAATGCCATCACACCGACCTCGGGCGCCCCACCTGGTAAAAAAACCAATAATAACGGCGCGAAATCCAAGCCAAACACATAGCTCAAAAGTAGCGCGGCGCTCATGGCTAACAGAGCAAGCAATACCCCTATGACGATAGAAAGCCACCCGTCATAAAAAATATCACGCCATCGATAACCCACGAAGCGAATTCCTATCGAGGTGCCTAAAATAGTCTGCGCTATAGAGGCAATCACTAAGGGCACTTGAGTAGTAATAAGACCCGAGGCGTGAGCTGTGGCAGATAAAATAATAGGAAACAGCAACACGCCGGTGGGGAAGCGACATAGGTGCGCTAGAACTAACCCAGCCACAGCACACAGGCTTAGAACCCCATAGCCCACTAAGGACTCGCTATCTATCGCAATGCTGAAACTAGGCAAGGTGCTTTTGGGAATCGCGTGTTGCCCAATAAATTTAAGAATAATAGGTACTAAAATTAATAACGCCACTAAGCGTGCGGAATGACTGAGAGCAATACGTCGCGTATCGGCGTTATACATTTCAGAAATAGCGCTAACAATAGCTAAGCCACCCGGCACCGCTGAGAACATAGCGGTTAAACGGCTCATATTCGACCAACGGGATAAGATCTGATAGCTGACCAGCAAATAACACACCGTCATCAGCAACATAAAGCCAATGCTTATGCTCCAGCTAGGTAAAGCATGCACGGTATCTACATCAAAGCTGCCCCCTAAGATTGTCCCGATAGTAGCCAAAGCGCCCGACCGCCATAAAGACGGAACCTTGAGTTGATAACCACACAATGACACGATCGCGCATGCGCTCATGCTACCTAACACCCAAGGCAAGGACATGCCAAGATAAATAAAAATGAAGGCGCCACTCGCTCCTATAGTAAGAGCGAGCAGACCTTTCCAATAAGGGGTAAATGGGGACATGAAAAATACCGTTTAGACGGGAGCTTGGGTTTTCTTTTCTTTTTGTTTGCGTAGGATCGGCATAACAATAGCAGATAAGATGAACAGAACGAGTAAAACAATCGCAATTGGCCGCTCTGCAAAATAGGTCAGCGGGTTTCCAGCTGAAATCTGCAAGGTACGTACCATTTCTCCCTCTGCCATTTTTCCTAAAAGCAAACCAATGACCGTCGCAGCCACGGGGTAGGCATGACGACGCATTAACCAACCTAAACCAGCAAACACCATTACCGTCATGGGGCCTGCTACCGTACCCGTAATACCAAACCCACCCCAGGCGCATAAAGCAAGCACCGAGGGCACTAAGTAGGTAAGAGGAATACGCACTACCAAACCTAAAATCGGTAGGATCATGAGCGCAACAAAGGCCAGCAAAATAACTTGACCAAAGTTACCGATAATAATGGAGTACACAAGGTCGCGTTGGTCTCGGATAAACGCCGGGCCCCCAACCAAGTTGTGGAAAGAAAAAGCCGCTAATAAAACCGCTGTAGCCGCACCGCCGGGGATACCCAAAGCCAAGAGTGCCGTCATTGAGCCGCCCTCAGAGCTGGAGTTTGAGGATTCGGCTGCAATTAGGCCTTCGGGTGCACCTTTACCAAACTCGTCTTGGTTTTTAGCATTACGACGGATTTCCCCATAGGCCACCAAGTTAGCCACCGATGATCCCACTCCGGGTACAGCGCCAATCAGTGCGCCGATAAAACTGCCTTTAAGTAAAATTTTTGGGTGTTTGAATACTTCGAAAAAGCCTGAAAGAATTTTCTTAAAGGAGATTTTGCGTGAGGCTTCCTCTTGGACTAGGAAGGCATTGCTGCGAATACGTAATAGTTCTGATGCCGCAAATAAGCCAATCATGGCCGGTACTACCGCTATCCCGTCTATTAAATAAGGGTTACCAATAGTGGTGCGCATAACCCCGGTAGACGACATACCCACTTGGCTTAAGAGCAGGCCAAGCACCCCAGCGAGTAAGCCTTTGGCGACGGTGCTGTCATTCAGCGTAGCAATTAAGGCCAAACCCCAAAGGACAATCATTACCATTTCTAGCGGCCCTAAGCGCAACACCATGCCCGCTAAGGGTTGAATCAATAGTAATAATAAAAGATAGCCAATAAATGTACCGACCACTGAAGCCCCTAGCCCTAGACCTAGCGCTTCATTGTGTTTGCCTTTTTGGGCCATCGGATACCCATCAAAGGCGGTCGCCACACTAGACGAAGAGCCTGGTATGTTCATGAGAATAGCGGTTACGCCACCCCCATATGCCCCACCGGTAAAAATGGCCGTTAAAAACAGCATGGCTTGTAAAAAATCCATCATCCAAGTGATGGGCAAAAATACTGCCATTGCCATGGAAATTTGCAAACCTGGCACTGCACCAAAAATCAGACCGATCATTAACCCTGGAATGACGTATAACCAAGGAGACAAATCGGAAAAAAGAAGATTGATGGCTTGAGAAAAAGCGAAAGTATCAATCATTTAGAACACCAACAGAGGCATAGGAAAAGGAAACAAAGCGCCAAAACCTTTAATTAACGCTAAGGTAAATACCGCTGAGAAGAGCGGGGGAACGATCCAGTTTTTCTCGCCGCCCAACATAATGCCAAACCAAACAAACAAAAACGTCGCCACATCAAAACCGATGGTGGTCAAGCTGAGGCAGAAAACGGCAAATAACCCTAACAATGCCAAGTCACCTACCAGAGCGCGGTGTTGTGATTTTTTTTGATTTTCATCGTCCGTGGTTTGATCGGAGCTTTTGATAAAAATAAAAGCCGCTAATGCCAAAATAAGAATGCCGCTAGGCACCATAATAATTAGGTTAAATAGCGTAGGAGATGCATTGATTGCGCTCCAGTTGAGATACAGCGCGGTGCCGCTAATTAAAACTAAAAAAATAAGATGACTGGTAGATAGACGTCGCATGACGTGTTATTTCCTAGTAATTAAACTGTGCAAGACGGTCATACCGTCTTGCTGTGTGAAGCGAATTAAATTTGATCTTGGAAGCGTTCTAGGATTTTGTAGTTTTGCTTAATGATCTCGGTGGTTTTGTCTGGACCTAGCCAATCTGAGCCGATCATTTGATCTTTAAGTTGTTTCTTGAAATCGGGATCGCTCAATACTTTCTCATAAGCCGCCGCGAATTTTTCAAAGCGCTCTGGGTACTTTTCTTTAAACTCGGCGTGAGCAGCCAGACCGCGCATGGAGCCTACCAAGGGCGTCACTGGTTCGGCACCACGGGCAATAAGCACTTCGTTCAAAGTAGGAGTGTCCCATTCCTCTAGACGCTCTTCGGAGGCTACGGCCAAGGGGCGAATGAACTCTTTAATGGAAATGCTGCCATCTGCAGCCAATACGGTCATATCAACTTGACCGCCCGCTGCAGCAGTACGTGCTGCACCACCGGATTCATACGTCACAATATTCACTGCATCTGGCTTTAGACCGTACGCTTCAAGTAATAAGATGGTGTTAATGTGGCCAGTAGACCCTGGTACCACGCTTACGCGGTATTTACCGGGCTCTTTGGCGACAGCCGCCATGAACTCGTCCAAGGTTTGGAAAGGAAGTTTGGCATTTAATGCAAATAAATCGGAGTCAGTCCATTGGCCATTGATAAAAGCAAAATCATCTAACTCATACGACGCGTCTTTACCTAAAATGGCGCTACTGATGTAGGGGTGAATCGAGGTAAAAAGGAAAAAACTGCCGTCTTTAGGCATATTCATAAAATAAGTATGCCCTACGTGACCGCCACCACCTTGTTGGTTAATGGCGCGAATAGGTACCCCTAGCTCTTCTTGCATACGCTGTGCGACCAAACGGGCGGTACGGTCGGCCGAGCCACCCGGGCCAAGAGCAATCACAAAGGTGAGCTGTTTATTAGGCCAGTTGTCGGCAGCCTGAGCTGTGGTTGCTGTGACACCCATTAAGGAGGCGCCTAACAAAAGCCCCGCAGCCCAAGATTTAATTTTTGATAGTGACATATGTACTCCTAAGACTTGTTGTGCCAGATTGTTAACATTCTGGTATTTTAAGCTCCTATTTGATAGGTAGAAGCAGTATGTCGGCAATAAGGGTTTACCCATAGCTATGGTTATTTTGTCAACAATAATGATATATTTCAGCCATAAACTAGAATTTGTCCAAGAAAAGGGGTTAAATTGTTTACAAAGTACGATTCTCTAGAGCCAGAACACGGCAGCTCTTCGGCGCAGATTGTTAACAATCTCTATGAGCGCATTACTTCAGGACAAATGGAGTCAGGCACTAAGCTAGTGGAAACGGTATTGGCCGACTCATTTAAAGTGAGCCGAGGCCCAGTTCGCGAGGCATTACGTCATTTAGCTAGCTTGGGTTTAGTGAGTTTTGCTCCCAATCGCGGTGCCAGTGTACGAGTGATTAGTCTGACAGAGGCTAAGGCGTTGTACGAGTACCGAACCGCTTTAGAGGCAGAAGCGGCCTATTTAGCCGCCCAACGTATTCAAGCAGAGGGAGCGCAACAGTTACGCTTACTTTTAGCAGATCACACCTCTTTGGTAGCGGCCAGTCCAGATGGCGCGTATGTAGTAAAAAATCGCGATAGTGACTTTCATAGTTTGGTGGCCTTTTTGAGTGGCAGTGAATACATTATCCAAGCCCTTACTAAGACACTGTATCCCCAACTTGTACTGTTACGTCGTCAACATAAAAATGTACAAGGTCGCGGGCAGGTCGCTTTAAAAGAACATAAGCGTATTGCTGAAGCCATCCAGGAAAGCGACGCAGAGCTGGCTAGTTTATTAATGAGACGCCACTTGCAATGCAGTTGGTTGTCCCTAGAGGGGCAACTACTCAATCAAAAGAAACGTAATCAAGAGAATGGATTACTCGACTGACAGGAGAAATTTAATGGATCACAATGAACGTGTAGCCGTTTGGCTAGAGCAGCCTAGTCCTACGGGCTTAGGGGCGCAGCTTGCAAAAAAATGGGCAAATAACGAGTTTGTATCGATTGCGGGCGCATACGACCCGATTGGTGCCTTATTAGCACGTCAAGCGGGGTTTGATGCTTTGTATTTATCTGGTGGGGCATTAACGGCTTCGCTAGGCTTGCCCGATTTGGGCTTGATCACGATGGAAGAGTTAGTGGATCGCGCCCGAGCCATTGTACGTGCTGCGCGTGTGCCACTAGTAGTAGATGGTGACACGGGATTTGGCGAAGCACTTAATGTGATGCGTCTGGTACGAGAACTAGAAGACGTAGGCGTGGCTGCCGTTCAGTTAGAGGATCAAGTGCTTCCAAAAAAATGTGGTCATTTAAACGGCAAGCAACTGGTTACTGCCGAGGAAATGGCATTAAAAATTGCTGCAGCAGCACGAGCCCGCCGCGATTTACGTATTATTGCGCGTACTGACGCGGTAGCGACTGAAGGGCTTGAGGCGGCCATTGAGCGTGCCCGTTTATATGTCGAAGCGGGGGCTGATGCAATCTTCCCCGAAGCATTAACCGATGCTGCGCAGTTCCAAGCATTTGCGCAGGCAATCGATGTGCCTTTGTTGGCCAATATGACTGAATTTGGACGTACACCACAAACATCGGCCAAGCAATTCGAGCAAATGGGTTACGCCATGGCAATTTGGCCTGTCTCCAGCTTGCGCATTGCCGCCAAAGCTATGCAGTTGTTTTACGAGGAATTAAAACAAACAGGCACCGCGGCAGGCCAAGTCAAAAACATGCAAACGCGTGCTGACCTGTACGAGTTGATTAATTACTTTGGTTACGAGTCGTTAGACGGTACGATTCAGCGTACTGTGGTACCAGAGGTATTGGATTAATGGGGTGGCTTGAGCGTTAAGCGCAGCGTAGGGTGGTGCAGACGATGCATTTCAACTGTGCCACTTTGCTCGAGCACAATCCAGCCAGCGCGGGTGGGGGTACTGTGATCAAACTCCCAATCCGGTAAAACGATGCGAGTCAGGTCTGAGTCTTCGTTTCGATGCAAGCGGTGAAAAGAAGGCCTGTGTGTATGACCATGAATCAATAACCATTGGCCATGCTGTTCTAAAAGCTCAATGGCGCTTTGTTCATTAATGTCACTGATAGACCAGTCAAGTTGCTGCTGTTGTTGGTGACTGCGTTGGCGCAGTCCACCCGCAATGGCTAAGCGCCACCGCAAGGGTAATTTTAAAAACCAATGCTGTAGGTGTTTATTACGTACCCGTTGCCTAAAGCGCTGGTAGCGGAGGTCATCAGTACAGAGTTCGTCGCCGTGCGTGAGGATAAGGCGATGAATATCCGTTTTAAGGATAATTTGATCACTTAATAGCTGTGCCCCTACATAATGCGCAAACCGAGCATCCAGCAAAAAGTCTCGATTGCCACGCATAAAAAAAAGAGGGGTATCTTGACTGAACTGACGAAAGTGATGAATTGCCTGAGCCAACCAAGACGGTGGCTCGATGGCAAGGTCTGCGCCAACCCAGGCGTTAAAAATATCACCACACAGGATAAGCGCACTGGCTTCGCGTCGCGCTTTATGAAGAAACTCATAAAACGCTTGAGCCGTTTTGGGGCTGTTGGGCCCCAAGTGCATGTCTGCGGCTAACCAAACGTTGCCGTGCAGTTGCAGTTTACTCAAGTACGGTTGCGCTTTCGATGATGACATCTTCAACGGGTACGTCTTGGTGGAAGCCTTTGCTGCCTGTTTTAACGCCTTTGATGGTATCGACGACATCGGTGCCATCAACAACTTTACCAAATACCGCATAGCCCCAACCATTAGGGGTAGGGTTGGTATGGTTTAAAAAGTCGTTGTTTTGAACGTTAATGAAGAACTGAGCCGTGGCTGAATGAGGATCGTTGGTGCGTGCCATGGCAACAGTGTAGACCTCGTTTTTGAGACCATTGTTGGCTTCATTTTCAATTGGGTTTTGTGTTTCTTTTTGCTTCATGCCCACTTCAAAACCACCGCCCTGGACCATGAAATTATTAATGACACGGTGGAAAATGGTGCCATTATAAAATCCATTGTTGACATAATTTAGAAAGTTTTCAGTGGTTTTAGGCGCTTTTTCAGCATCTAGCTCTAGTGTGATGTCGCCTTTGTTCGTCTTAAGTAAAACCTTTGGGTTTGTGCTCATAGTAGTCCCTTTTGGTGTGGTTGTAGTTGTGGCTTGTGCTGTGGATAATACGGTCATTAGTACCAGCCCAAGCGTAAAAATAGCCATACGTTGTAAACGCAAGACATGATTTATAGTGAAGTATTGCAGCATTGTAAAGAAATTCCCGTCTTTAGTTAGTTGGCAAAAGATAATACGTGTCTTTGGAACGGTCTGTGTTTTGTGCTTTTTCAAATGAGCGATGCGCTAACATCAGTTGAAGCTCGCCTTGATTTTGCAAAGCCAGTGCATAGTTAGGGTCGGCTAGCAGCGCCATATCAAGCGCTTCTTTAGCGAGATCCAATTGGTCGAGTCGCATGTATTCAGTGGCTAAGTTATTCCATGGTTCGGGCAGCTCGGGATAAAACACGGTGAGCTGCTTGTAAGATTCGATAGCCTGAGGATGCTGGCCTAATTGCGAGTAAGCCCGGCCCTGTAAAAATAGCAGTTGTACATCAACACCAATTTCCGCTTGGTTTTCACGTTGTATTAAGCGTTTTTCAATGGCATCCAGCGCCTCTTGATTTTGCCCGTTATCTAAGAGCAGCGCGATGCGATCGGTAATCTCTTTTGGGGTTAAAGCTAACGACGTGTCGATATTAGGGGTCAGGGCATCTAAAGCGCGCACCAGTGGTTTCCAACCTCGGACCTCGGGGTTGGCCTCGGGGAAAATAGGTGACTCGGTTTGGGCTTGGGCGGGCGCTACAGCCCATACGATACAACCCAAGTAAGCAACCCACGAGTAAAAAACAGGAAGTCGTTTAGGCACGAGTGAATCCCTTGGAATCAATAATAGTCATAAGTAAAAGTATATAAGACGACACGTGGCTGTGTAGGCTTGCTATACTTGAATGCCACCTATTTTAGCCTTTTATTTATAGACCATAACCCTTTATGTTGCGTATTTATAGTTCTCTGTCACGTACCAAAGAAATTTTTAAGCCAGTCGAGCCGGGTAAAGTCCGTATGTATGTATGCGGAATGACCGTATACGACTTCTGCCATCTAGGTCATGCTCGTATGCTGGTTAGCTTTGACGTGATTCAGCGCTGGTTACGTACCATGGGCTATCAGGTCAGTTATGTGCGTAATATAACGGATATCGACGATAAAATTATTCGTCGTGCGGTCGAGCGCAATCAGCGCATGCACGAGGTAACGGAGTTTTATATTAATGCCATGCACGCTGATGAAAAAGCCCTCAATGTGCAGTCACCTGATTTCGAGCCACGTGCTACGCAGCATGTGGGCGATATGTTGGGCATTATCAAGCTACTCGAAGACAAGGGCCTAGCCTATCAGGGCTCTGATGGGGACGTAAATTATGCAGTGCGGCAGTTCCCCGGTTATGGCAAGCTCTCAGGCAAGTCCTTAGACGACTTACGTGCCGGCGAACGCGTTGCTGTGGCCGATGGTAAACGGGATCCATTAGATTTCGTACTGTGGAAAGCCGCTAAAGACAGCGAGCCAGCCGAGTCCAAGTGGCAGTCTGCCTATGGTATGGGGCGTCCAGGTTGGCACATCGAGTGTTCAGCCATGAGTCACGCTTTATTGGGTATGCCTTTAGATATCCATGGGGGCGGGCCCGATTTAAAATTCCCTCATCACGAAAATGAAATTGCTCAGTCTGAGGGCGCTTTTGGTGGCCAAATGGCCAATGTATGGATGCATTGCGGTCCGCTTATGGTGGACTCCGATAAAATGTCCAAATCGCTAGGCAATTTTTTCACTATACGCGAAACGCTTTCTGTGCAGGCTTCTGACGACCAGGCTCACTATACGAGCAACCCACGCGAGGCCGAGATGTTGCGCTTTTTTATTGTGCGCAATCACTATCGCAGCACACAAAACTATGCCCCCGACAACCTTTACGATGCGCAACAGGCCTTAGATCGCCTCTACCAGACGCTTGCCAATGTGCCGCCTGTTGCCGAAGCCGGTATTAACTGGAACTCCGAAGCTTCACAACAGTTTCGCGAGGCAATGAATGACGATTTCAATACAGCGGGGGCCGTCGCTGTGCTCTTTGATCTAGCCAATCAGATCAACAGAGAAAAATGTGCAGAACTCAGTGCTGAATTAAAAGCGCTAGGCGGCGTTTTAGGTTTATTGCAGCATGAGCCTCAGGTGTATTTGCGCTCTTCAACCCGTTATTTACGCGATGCATCAGCCGCGGCTTCCACGCTGACTGATACGGAAATTGATGCGTTAGTGCTCGAGCGTAATGAAGCCAAGGTAAATAAAAACTTTGCCCGAGCCGATGAAATCCGCGCTCACTTGCGCACAGAGGGCATTGAGCTCGAGGACAAAGCGGGTGGTTTGACGCAATGGCGTCGCGCTTAACGCCATGAGTGGGTTGGGTTTACCGAGCTACTGGCGGTCAGCACAAACACAGCTGATGAAAAGTGATCGGATTCTGCGTAAAATAATTCCTTTACATAGCGATCAAGGGTTAACCGAGGTAGAGGCACCATTTGTTACCTTAGTGCGTGCCATCATGGCCCAACAAGCCAGTCGTCAAACGGCCCTTCGGCAATGGCAGCGCTTTACGGATATCCATGGAAATCAGCCAAATCCTGAAAAAATCGCTATACTTTCGGCTGATTGTTTACGGCAAATTGGTTTGCCTAAGCGTAAAGCCGACTATATTATTGAGGTATCCACGCATTTTGTCAGTGGCCATATCGACATGGCCCATTTAGCTACTTTAGATAACGAGCAAGTTATTCAAACGCTATGCAAAATTCGTGGGGTAGGCCGCTGGACGGCCGAAATGTTTTTGATCTTTAATTTGCGTCGTGCCGACGTGTTGCCTCTAGATGATGCGGCTTTACTTAAAGCTATATCGAAACATTATTTTAGTGGTGAGCCGGTATCACGATTCGAGGCACGTGAGGTGGCACAAGCCTGGGCACCTTGGTGTACGGTAGCTACATGGCACCTATGGCGTAGTTTAAATGCCGTGGCTGTGCATTATTAACACAAACAAAGACTACAATGCGAAATACATTTTTAGAGTTCGAGCAGCCTATTGCCGAACTCGAACAAAAAATTGACGAACTGCGATTTGTACAAGCGGATTCCGCTGTAGATATCTCCGAAGAGGTCACTCGTTTACAGCAAAAAAGTCAGGCTTTGGCACGCAGTATCTATGCGAAGCTAACGCCATGGCAGACCGCTTTAGTGGCACGTCATCCCCAACGTCCTTATACCTTAGACTATGTGCGTGAAATCTTTACGGATTTTCACGAGCTACATGGCGATCGCATGTATGCGGACGATAAAGCCATTGTAGGTGGGTTTGCGCGTTTTAACGGCACACCATGTATGGTGATCGGTCATCAAAAAGGTCGCGATACCAAAGAACGAGCAAAGCGCAACTTTGGCATGCCTCGTCCCGAAGGCTACCGCAAGGCGCTGCGTTTAATGCGTTTGGCTGAAAAGTTCAAGTTACCCATTTTCACCTTTGTGGATACCCCCGGCGCATACCCTGGCATTGGTGCCGAGGAACGAGGCCAATCCGAAGCCATTGGCTACAACTTGTACGCTATGGCCGAGCTAAATGTACCTATCATCACTACGATTATTGGCGAGGGCGGCTCAGGTGGGGCTCTTGCCATTGCGGTGGGTGATGTCGTGTTAATGTTGCAATACGCCACCTATGCTGTGATTTCCCCCGAGGGGTGTGCTTCGATTCTTTGGCGCAGTGCGGACAAAGCCTCGACGGCAGCCGAAGCCCTGGCCATTACGGCCGATCGCCTTAAAGACTTCGAGCTCATTGATCGTATTGTGAACGAGCCAGTTGGGGGCGCTCATCGCGATCCCACCCTTATGGCACGTCAGCTAAGCCGTGCGTTGGCTGACTCGTTACGCCAAGTGTCTGGTTTTGATGCCGAGCAACTTCGTGAGCGTCGCTTAGAGCGTTTACTTTCTTACGGCCGCTATCAAGAAACCCGTGCCTAACAGCGACCCCTACCACCTCGTCTCTACCGAGCTTTTGCAGCAGTTGGCGCATCCGCCTGTTTTAAAGGCGATGCAGCAGCTCAGCCCAACAGGTCCGGCACAGCAGGTGGCTGTAGCATGTAGCGGAGGGGTGGATTCTGCCATGTTGGCGCTTCACGCCACCTTATGGGCACGTTTGCAGGGGCACACCCTGCATTTTTTTCATGTGCACCATGGGTTACAGCAGCGCGCTGAGGGTTGGGTGCAGCAGGTACATGCGCTTGCTCAGCGTTTAGGGGTCGCATGTCATACCCAACGTGTGCAGGTGGATCTTACGCAAGGTGACGGTATGGAGTCCGCGGCGCGTACCGCCCGCTACCACGCGTTCAATCAACTGGCCGCCTTCACAGGGGTAAGCCATATTTGGTTAGGTCATCATTTAGATGATCAGGCCGAAACCGTACTGCTGCGCTTACTACGTGGTGCCGGTCTAACCGGTATGGCAGCTATGAGCGCTCAAACTAACCGCGATGGCCTGGTGTATTTACGTCCCTTGTTATCGGTGCCGCGCTCTGCCTTGCTGGCTGTAGCAGAGCAATTTGCGGCCCAAACCGGCTGGCAACCTGTGTGGGACCCAACCAATTTACAAGATGACTACACACGGGGTGCATTGCGTGAGCGCTTGGTGCCGCACTTAAATGAACGTTGGCGTGGCTGGCAACAGGTACTTGCCCGGCACGCCCAACAAAGTCAAGAAACTGCCCAAGTCCTAGACGAGGTAGCAGCAGGGGATTTAGCACAGTTAGACCTCGCTGCCGACCTTAGTTTTTGTCTCGCCCGTTGGCGTGAGTTGACTCCGGCACGTCAAGCGTTGGTGCTGCGCTACTGGCTGGGCCAACAGGGTTTAAAAATGCCATCTCAAGCCCGTCTCAATGATATGCTCAAACAGTTACGTCAATTACATCAATTAGGTTTTGACCGACACATGCGAGTCAAACATGGACAGGTGTGGGTGTGTTGTCGTAAAGGGCGTGTGTTTATCGACAACCAAGCTGGGCAGCACGCTTCTTAGTTAATTAGTCTTTTTTTGTGGCGAGAGCCATTTTTTTAAGTTTGTAATATTATGTCCTTGATCGTTCAAAAGTATGGCGGCACATCGATGGGCTCAGTGGAGCGAATCAAAAATGTGGCGCGCCGAGTCGCCAAATGGCACAAAGCAGGACACCAAGTCGTGGTCGTTCCATCGGCTATGTCCGGTGAAACTAACCGCTTGTTGGGTTTAGCCAAAGACATTTCCGCCCATCCTAATTTACGCGAGCAAGACATGCTAGCGGCTACTGGCGAGCAAGCAAGCAGTGCTCTGCTAGCCATGGCACTGATCGAGCTCGGGGTGCCTGCGCGCAGTTATGCTGGTTGGCAAGTACCTGTGAAAACCGATTCCTCTTATAGCAAGGCGCGTATTAAGGATATTGACGGCGCGCGCGTACAAGCTGATTTGGATGCGGGCCGAGTTGTCATTGTGACGGGTTTTCAAGGGATTGACGAGAAAGGGCACATTACAACCTTAGGTCGAGGTGGTTCTGACACCTCAGCGGTAGCGATTGCCGCTGCCCTTAAAGCCGATGAGTGTTTGATTTTTACCGATGTGGATGGGGTGTATACCACCGATCCGCGTGTGGTTCCCGAAGCCCGTCGCATGCGTGTGATTTCCTTCGAGGAAATGCTAGAGCTGGCCTCCTTAGGTTCTAAAATCTTACAAATCCGCTCTGTGGAATTTGCCGGTAAATATCGCGTGCCGGTACGCGTTCTTTCATCTCTCACTGACCCTGAAATGCCCATCGAAGAGGAAGACTCCTCGGGCACGCTTATTACCTTCGAGGAAGATACAAAAATGGAAGCTGCTGTTGTTTCTGGTATTGCTTTTAGCCGCGATGAGGCCAAATTCACCTTACGTGCGGTGCCAGACACCCCAGGCGTTGCCTATTCAATTTTAGGTCCAATTGCTGAAGCCAATATCGATGTGGATATGATCTTGCAGAACTTATCCGTACAAGGCACCACCGATTTTTCCTTTACGGTAAACCGTGCAGATGCCGAGCGCACCCAAGAAATCCTAGAAAAAGACATTGGTCCAAAAATTGGTGCTGGTGAAATTGTGGGTGATTCCAAGGTATGTAAAGTGTCGATCGTTGGAATTGGTATGCGCAGTCATGCTGGGGTCGCAAGCAAAATGTTCCGCGCCTTATCCGAAGAAGGCATTAATATTCAAATGATCAGTACTAGCGAAATCAAAACCTCTGTCATTATTGATGACAAGTACATGGAGTTGGCAGTACGTACTTTGCATCGTGTTTTTGAGCTTGATCAAGAGACAAACTAAACCTTTTTTGGGGCTAGCTTTTTTATAATAAGCTATGCTATAGTTATGTCTTTACGGAGATGTGGCCGAGAGGTTGAAGGTACTCCCCTGCTAAGGGAGCATGCGGCTTATACCCGCATCGAGGGTTCGAATCCCTCCATCTCCGCCAAAAAGCACAATCAAGCCCTTGAATTTCAAGGGCTTTTTTGTTTTCTGCTTCTTTCGGTATGCCATTTGGTATGCCATTTGGTATGCCACTAGGTATTGGTTGAGTCTGTCTCAAAATATTCATTCCCTGTGAAAGCCTGTAAGAGGAGCTCCTCCAGCTCTTCATTATAGATGTTTCTTAAAGACTCAAAGGTATGTGCCTGATCCATTCGGCTAGATAGTGAGTCGACCTTCCCACCCAGCACTTTTAGGACCTCGTATGCAAGTTTAGTTGTGTTTAGGGTCTTAAATTTTTGATTTGTATTGATATTTGAAATAGATTAAATCGGTTTTTAGTGAGTGATTATCCTGTTTTTTTAGGTTTTTTTTCGCTTCATCAGGATTCTTGTGTCGATGTTTTCAGCAAAAATGGACCTCTACCTAAAGAAAGCCTGTGCAGACATCAATACTCACGAGTATATGAATGAAGCGTTTAGGCGGTTGCTTAATAACAAGCGCAGTAATCGGTTGTTTAATCATTATATCTCTCATGAAGTCAAACTAGAGTATGGAGCAGATAGGCTCTGGCATTTTCATGTGGTGTTTTTCTTTGATGGACAAAAAAGAAAGAATGACTACTTGTTAGCTCAATCCATAGGAGACCATTGGGTTAAAGTCATTAAACGAGGCTCAGGAGACTATTACAGTCCGAATATGAATGCGAATAAGTATGACCTCTTTGCTTTAGGAATAATTGACTACAGTGATGAGCTAGGTATAGCAAACCTTAAAGCGGCTTTAGACTACTTGGTTAAAGAAGGGCGCGGAGAGTCCGTAAGAAGAGATAAATCAGGTAAAACCTACGTTCGTATAGACAGAGTCAATACAGGCCTGGAAACAGCCTCTTAGGGTGTCCTAGGTTGTATTAAGACCATCAGCTATTAGTAAAGGGTGGGTGTGACCTTGAAAGGATAGGGCTTGCTTTAAGCCTTATCCATCAAGGGTTTGAGTTAACCTTGGTTGATTAGACATAAGCTATAATCCGTCACAATTTATGAACGCCGCTTACCTGAAGGACTAGAACTCATGTCACCATTGCATACTTTGCTTAACTCATTTCGTCAGACTGCAATGACTGAACGGGAAAAGGGAACGTATTTTGAGGAACTAATACTGACCTATCTACGCAATGAAGCAAGGTATAAAGATTTGTACAGCGATGTGTGGACGTACTCAGAGTGGGCAGCTTTACAGGGCATAGATCAACGCGATACAGGGATTGACCTTGTCGCTAAGCGATGGGATACAGGTGATTATCATGCGATCCAGTGTAAGTTCTATGCGGAAGACTATAAGGTTAAGCGTAGTGATATAGATAGTTTCTTTACGGCATCAGGGCAACGTCCTTTTACGCATCGTATTATCATCACCACGACTAATAATTGGACTGAGCATGCTGAGGATGCGCTGCGTGATCAGCAATTATCGATTAATAAAATAACTCTTAACGATTTAGAAAATAGCCAGATTGACTGGTCGCAATATCAAGTTGGTCAGGCTCCCGTTTTCAAGCCTAAAAAAGAATTACGACCTCATCAGAAAAACGCGTTAGAAGCGGTGAGAGAAGGCTTAAAGCAGGCAGACCGAGACAAGCTAATCATGGCTTGCGGAACTGGTAAAACGTTTACTAGCTTAAAAATAGCCGAGCAGCTAGCAGGAGCAGGAGGTCGTGTTTTATTTCTAGTTCCTAGTCTTTCGTTACTGTCTCAAACACTAACGGAGTGGACACAAGAAAGTGAAGTGCCTTTGCATAGCTTCGCCGTGTGCTCCGATAGTGATGTGGGTAAAAAGCGTAGTGGGAATGATGATGCCGTGCAGATGCTTACCCACGAGTTGAGTTATCTAGCGACAACCAATGCACAGCGTTTAGCGACAGAAATGCAGAAGCGTCATGATGAGGAACACATGAGTGTCGTGTTTAGTACGTATCACTCCATTGCGACCATTAGTGACGCCCAACATCAGTTTAATTTGGCAGACTTTGATTTAGTCATTTGTGATGAAGCATACCGTACTACGGGTGCGAGCTTCGCCGATGAAGATGAAAGTGCTTTTGTAAGAGTGCATGATGCAGACTTCTTACGCGCCAAAAAACGCTTGTATATGACGGCTACCCCTCGCATCTATAGTGCCGATGCAAAGTCTACCGCAGCAGAAAGCAATGCCGCGATTTACTCGATGGATAATGAAGAGCACTATGGCAAGGAACTATTTGTTATTAACTTCTCAGAAGCCGTTCAGCGTGGCTTACTGGTGGACTACAAGGTGATTGTCTTAGCGGTAGAGGAAGAGCACGTTAACCGCCGCCTACAGAAGCTATTGGCGGATGATAACAATCAGTTAAAGGTAGATGATGCAGCCAAAATTGTTGGGTGTTGGAAGGCGCTTGCTAAACAGGACTTGGATGAGCGCTTAGAGTACGATTCAGAACCAATGAAACGGGCAGTGGCCTTTTGTCAGGTGATTCGTCCTACAGCACGAGCCAGAAAACATCAGGTCGCCTCAGTCAATATCGCTGCGATGTTCCAAGAGGTAGTAGAAGTGTATCAAGAAGCAGAAGCCTTTGAGAGTTTAGACCCAGAGACTGCCGTACGACTTAACTGTGAAGCCGAGCACATTGATGGCAGCATGAACGCCAGTCAAAAAGAAGAAAAACTCAATTGGTTAAAAGCTGAAACGCCTGATAGTACCTGCCGCATTTTAAGTAACGTGCGTTGTTTATCCGAAGGGGTAGACGTGCCAGCGCTTGATGCCGTTCTGTTTTTGACGCCCCGTAACTCACAAGTGGACGTGGTGCAATCCGTAGGCCGTGTGATGCGTAATGCACCGGGTAAAAAACTGGGTTATGTGGTGCTACCCGTTGTGATTCCAGCAGGCGTAGAGCCGCATGAGGCGTTGAACGATAACCAGACCTATAAAGTAGTGTGGTAAGTCTTACAAGCTCTGCGCTCGCATGATGACCGCTTTGATGCGATGGTCAATAAGCTTGAGTTGATTGGGCAAGATCGCAGCAAGATGGAAGTGATCGCCATCACCGATAAGGTACAAAAACGCAGTAGAACCTCAAGCAAAGAAAAAAAGAAGCGAACAGGCAAAGGGCAGCATAGCTTAGGAGAGCCTGTAACTAAATATCCTACACAAGAGCAGACTAGCCTTCAGTTTGAGATTGGGGAAATTGAACGTGCGATTTATGCCAAGCTGGTAGAAAAGGTAGGAAACCGTCTGCATTGGGAAGAGTGGGTAGAAGACATCGCCAAGATCGCTAATACCCACATTGATCGGATTAAGGGGATTTTAGAAAATCCTGAGAACATAACAGAGCGAGCGGCCTTTGATGCGTTTGCCAGTGAGTTACATGATGACTTAAACCACTCGATCAGTGATGATGAAATTGTGGAGATGCTAGCTCAACACCTGATCACAAAGCCAGTCTTTGATGCGCTCTTCAAAGGGTATAACTTCACTGAGCATAACCCCATGTCGAAGGCGATGCAGGCCGTTGTGACGGCGTTAGAAGCGCACCATATAGACAAGGAGGCAGACACGCTCCAGTCGTTCTACCAGTCGGTACAGATGCGTGCAGAGGGCATTGAAAGTGCCGAAGGAAAGCAGCGCATTATTGTTGAGCTGTATGATAAGTTTTTCCGTAAAGCCTTTCCTCGTATGACGGATCGTTTGGGGATTGTGTACACGCCAGTAGAAGTGATGGACTTCATCATTCACAGTGTCGAAGACGTGATGCGTAAAGAGTTTAACTCCAGCTTAGCGGATGAAAACGTTCACATCATTGACCCCTTTACGGGCACAGGTACATTTATTACGCGTCTTCTACAAAGCGGTATTATTCCAGCCGATAAGCTGCCGTACAAATTCAAGAACGAAATCCACGCTAATGAGATTGTACTTTTGGCGTACTACATTGCCGCCATCAATATTGAAGCGACCTATCACGGTATTTTGTCTGGAAATATAACGGGCAAAGAAGATGAAGCGGACATCACAGATGTGGCCTATGTGCCGTTTGAGGGCATTTGCTTAACTGACACCTTCCAGATGTACGAGTCCGAAGATCTAGTGGATCAACTGCTAGAAGAAAACAGCGCCAGACGTAAGCGTCAGAAGCAGCTGGATATTCGGGTCATTATTGGTAATCCGCCGTACTCTATAGGACAAGGAAGTGCTAATGATAACAATGCTAACTTGTCTTACCCTGAGTTAGATAAGGGACTTGAGCAAACGTATGTTGCACAATCTAACGCCGCTTTATCTAAAGGGATGTATGACAGTTACATACGAGCTATTCGTTGGGCATCTGATCGCATTGGGGATCAAGGGGTGATTGGCTTTGTAACCAATGGTGGGTTCCTTGAAACTAACACGGCAGATGGAATGCGCAAGTGTTTAGCTGAAGAGTTTAGCAATCTGTATGTGTTTCACTTGAGGGGGAATCAGCGTACATCGGGTGAGTTATCACGCAAAGAAGGAGGTAAAATTTTTGACTCCGGCAGTCGTGCCCCCATTGCTATTTCTGTGTTAGTGAAAAATCCCGATGCAAAAGAGCATGGAAGAGATCTCTGAGTGGAAAGTTATCACTCCTGATGAGCATGGTGATTGGTTGAGCCAGAGGGATGATAGCTTTGGTGAGTATATCGTTTTAGGGGATAAGGGCCGAGAGCCACAGTTAAGGCTATTTGATAATTTTTCCTTAGGTGTCGCTACTAATCGTGATGCGTGGGTCTATAACTCCAGTCAAGTGAAAATGACGGACAATATACGTCGAATGATTGCTAACTACAACGAAGAGTTGAATAGATTTAATGTAGTTCATCAAAATTTAGATAGGAGCTCTAGGCGAGCGGCGATTGATAGTTTTGTAACCAATGATCCGACAAAAATTAGTTGGACACGCGGTTTGAAGCAAGATTTTGTAAAAATATTCAGTTACAATTTGATGCTCATCATTTACAGCAGTCACTTTACCGACCATTTACTAAACAATGGCTTTATTTTAATAGTCAGCTTAATGAAATGGTGCTTCAAATGCCTCGTATCTTTCCAAATTCTGAGGCTGAAAATTTGGTAATTATGGTTACAGCTCGTGGGGCAAAAGAGTTTAGTGCTACCATTAGTTCGATAATCCCTGATCTAAACTCAATGGAAGCAGGTGCGCAGTGTTTCCCCTTATACCTCTATGAGGAGCAGGCTTAAAGCGTAGTTAGTGACCAAGATGACCTATTTAGTGAGCAGGAAGTATCAGGTCAATTAAAACGCCGTGATGCCATCACTGACGAAGGCTTAGCGCACTTCCAAGAGGCGTACCCAAATCAGACGATTGGTAAAGAAGACCTGTTCTATTATGTCTACGGTATCTTACACAGCGAAGATTATCGGGGTCGTTTTGGTAATAACTTGAGCAAAGAGCTACCGCGTATCCCCCGTGTTAAAACATTTGAGGACTTTAAAGCCTTTGAGCAGGCAGGTCGTAAGCTCGCTGACTTGCACTTGAACTATGAAACCGTAGATAAATACCCTATGGTCTTTACAGGTAAGCTCCAGCATAGCGGAACAGATTTCATTGGTGCAACAGACGAAGATTTTTATGTCACTAAAATGAAGCATCCAAAGAAAAAAGATGAGGAAACGGGTAAGAGTGTAAATGACCTGAGTAAGATCATTTACAACAATAAGATCACCTTGTCTGAAATACCTTTAGAGGCGTATGACTATGTGGTCAATGGTAGGTCTGCTATTGCTTGGGTGATGGAGCGTCAAGCGGTGACGACTCATAAGGCATCGGGTATTGTGAACGATGCTAATGACTGGGCCATTGAGACGATGGGTAATCCACGCTATCCGTTGGAGCTATTGCAGCGTGTGATTACGGTTAGTTTGGAGACAATGAGTATCGTGAGAGGATTGCCTGAATTGGATATTTAGAGTTGCTTGAGTTGTTAATTTTACTCATGAGTTTTTTATTGAAAGCTATTGCTGAGTAAAGGAATAGATCGATTAAAAGCTGCTTATCTTTTTCTGATATTTATAGGGGGGTGAGAATGGGGTGTAATGCGTGGAATCATTCACCAGATTGCGATTGCGGGTGGGGAGGGGTTTGGCATGGGTCTACTAATAGAGGGAGTTGGCTTTTTAATAAGACAGCAAAACGCGAGCTAGGGTATCAAGAGGCTACAGTAGAGTCTGTTGCTGGTGGTTATACGAATCCCAATGCCTTTTGTCCTGTGTGCGGAGATGCTGTTTATTTTTATGAGTCTCCCTATGGGGGAAGAATTTTTTTTGATGAGCTCGGTCCTCCATGGCCCAAGCATCCCTGCACTTATCACGGGGCACTGAAAGAAAGCAATGAGGGCATCTTATGGCATAAGAATGGGTGGGGATCCTTGTCCGCAGTATCTATTACTAGTAGTCAAGCCGATAAAACGCTTTATTCAATAAAAGGTAAGCATGATGGTACTTCCCATCAGCTCTATTTTTTGTCACATAAGCCAGTTATGGCAGATATAGTGCGCTATAAAAATACAGATCAGCCAGATACTTTTTTAGTATCTATCCTTTTTTATGATCCGCCACTTAATAGTTGGACTATCGTTAATATAAAAGCGTATGTGAGTAAGGAAGCTGCGTTAAGTGAGGGCGTTTTTGCAAGTTTCCAGCAAACATCTATAAGTCAAAAAAAAGAACCCGTCTATCAGTCTCCCGCTCTTAATGAAGAAAATATAGCGAAGAAGGGGGCTGAACCAAATCTTAAAGCGAAGATTTTTAAATGTAACTGGTGCTCTTATAAAGGAGCTAGTTTACTTGCTCTAGCTCGGCACTTATCAGATAAGCATGGATTTATTGCTTTGGGTACAGCTGAAAATATGACAGGGGCTTTTCTTATTCCAAAGGAGGTTTCCTCAAATAAAGATAAGATTGAGCAAAAAGAATTTTTAGAAACTGAACGTTTAAATCAGATTGAGCAGGCCGCAACAAGTTTATTCAAAGGTGACAGATTTAAGGCTTCTGAATGGATGCACACTCCAAATAAGTATATTTCAATGTTGCGGCCAGCTTCTAGGGTTAAAAATGCTCGTCAGTTAAACGTTGTTTTAAGCTTAATTGAAAGACTGCGGGCAGGAGAGCTTGATTAGAAATAGTTTAGCTGTTACTAGCAGTAGCCAGACAGCCAAGGCAAATCTTCATTGTTTACTTATATAACGTTCTAAATAGCGCCGCTCTCAGCCAACGACTCACCCC
Organism: Paenalcaligenes hominis; assembly: GCF_011927625.1. Taxonomy (GTDB): domain Bacteria; phylum Pseudomonadota; class Gammaproteobacteria; order Burkholderiales; family Burkholderiaceae_B; genus Paenalcaligenes; species Paenalcaligenes hominis. The sequence goes on along the minus strand of NZ_JAATIZ010000002.1, from coordinate 14,876 downwards.
CCTTAGCCCCGACCACAATGTGATCCAGCACCCTCACATCCACCAACGCTAACGCCTTATGCTTAGCATCCAACAAGAGTACGGCAAACACTTCGTGCTCGTAGTCTTGTAGTAATTTTTGACGGCTTGAGGGCTGCAAATGCTACGGCCTTTGCTTAAACGCTTTCTAGAGAGTTGATTAGCTATCGTGAGAATGTCCGCCTCGGATAAGACGGTGGACTCCATCAAGTAAAGACCGGACTCAGAACACACTTTCATTTTGTGATAACGCATAATGGTTTCCTTTAGACGTAAAAAAGCCACCCGTTCAGGTGGCTTGTATGCTGTGTAAATAAGAGGGATTAAGCGCTAGCTCGTTGGTCTAGCTTTTCTACTAGAGAGTGAGAAGTAGAAGGGATGTTAGACGCTTGGGTCTCTGGATAAAACTCTTCAATGACTTCCATTGCATCGTCTTCATTATCCTCAAATGCGCCATTGGCAAAACCTAATCTAGCCGCTCGATCTAAAGCGACTTGATCGTAGCCTGCACTCAGGCGTTGTTGGTGTAAGGCTTTGGCTTGTTGAATAGCCTCTTCAAGGCTCAGTCCATCTCGCACTGTCATGTCCACGTAGTAGATCGCTGACTTAAAGCTTTGAGTGGTGCTCTTGCCTCGTAACTTGAGCTCTAATGGTATGCACGCCAATAACCCACCGGATACTGCATGGTAATAATGCAGTCGAGCGATTAACGCCTCGTCTCTGTGAATGCGGTGAATCTGTAAATCCTAACCACAGATAAAGACCGCCACACCCGCTGCCTGTTTACCTGTGACAGCTAGGTGATGCTGTACTTGAATTTGCACGTACTCCGGTACACCGTCACGCCAAAGCCGTGCACCGTATTCACCTGCTGTCTTGCACTCAAGAATATCCACCTCTTTTGTACCAAGAACTTCACGGTCAATGTTAGCAAGCATCCAAGGGAGCTCAAGATGCTGTAGCACCGCATTAATACGGCGTACCCGATGTCCGGTATGGGTTTGATCTAACGCATCCCAAAGGCTGCACCTGCCGCACAACCCGCGACGCCACCGACTAAGCCACCCACAATGGCGCTTAGGATGGTTTGAGGGGATAGGGTTTTGTCTGAGAAGTGTTGCACGGCAAAGGAAGCGCCGGTAGCCGCTCCACTGGCGGCACTACCTAGCGCAGAGCCAAAACCAGCAACAGCGCCGATACTAGCGCCCACCTTACGGCCTGTGTGTTTAGTTAAGACCCGTTTAGAAAAACAACGTGGGCATTGAAGTGAAGAGGACATGAGGATTTCCTTAACGAAAACAAAAAGGCAGAGTTCATGCTCTGCCGGATTCATTAAGGTGATATATCAATGAAAAAATTTGGATTGCAAAAATAGTTGGGTGCTTGTTTTTGGTGAGAGGGTGTAGTTAATGAGTTGGGTTATGCAAAGGAGGTCTGTATAAGAACTGCTACAAAAATAACGTTAATAGCGGTCTTTTGCCTCTTCTTTAGGGTAAGTAAAGCTTCTAGGCTATAATTTTATTTCTACATGGAGGTGAGTCTAATGGCCAATGCAAGTCAACTTAAAGCCCTGTTCCAGTCGCATCTGGAGGGGGATGATGCGCGCTTTTACTCCGTGGCTATGCAGGTTGCGGCTAATGAAGCCAAACAGGGACATGGCAGACTTGCCGAGGAGTTGCGTGATTTACTTGATCGAGCGAAAGCGCGACATTTAATTACACCGAAGAAGAAAGTTCTCCCCATTAGTAGGCCACGAGGTGAGTTAGCTGATTTACTAACAGTTAGTTATCCAAAGTCTCGACTTGTAGATATGGTATTAAGTACCGAGCTTGAGTTGCAGCTGAAGCGCATTATTCTTGAGCAGCGTCATGCAGCAGAGATTTTATCCCATGGTTTACAGCCTCGACGAAAGCTATTGTTAGTTGGGCCTCCAGGAACAGGTAAGACGATGACGGCTTCTGTTCTGGCTAGTGAGCTTGGGCTGCCACTACTTGAGGTTCGTTTGGATGGTTTAATCACGAAATTTATGGGTGAGACGGCGGCTAAACTTCGTCAAATTTTTGAATCGACACAACAGACTAGGGGCGTTTATTTCTTCGATGAGTTTGATGCGATCGGGTCACAACGTGGGCTAGCTAATGATGTTGGCGAGGTTAGGCGTATTTTGAATAGTTTCTTGCAAATGATTGAGCAAGATGACTCTCATAGCCTAATTATTGGTGCTACTAATCATCCTGAGATTTTGGATCCAGCCCTTTTTCGACGCTTTGATGATTTGCTGCATTATGAACTACCTGATGAAGAGAGTATTGCCAATACCCTAAAAGGGAGACTCTCACATATATCTATTAAAAATATCTCATGGAAGCGTTTGGCAAAAAAAGCTTCAGGGCTTAGCTATGCGGAATTAACTAGGGCTTCAGATGAGGTATTAAAAACAGCGTTAATGGAGGGTAGAGACTTAGTTCGGGAGAAGGATGTCAGTCTTGCGATAGAAGAGAGACGAAGACTTGCGGTGCGCTTGAGTTATAAAAATAATTAAATAAGGAGGAGTCGTGACAGAGATGAGTCAAGAAAAACGTCTACATTTTATTTTATCTAATACAGGCATCGCAGAAGAGTTCGCTATGCCTTCTAGAGCTATAGGGGAGAATATTCAGGCGTTTACTCCTAATCGAAAAAGTCATGGCGCTCATTTATTAAAGCAGGTACAGCAGTTAAAAGAAACGCTTTCAGAAAGCGCTCAACAACAGAAAGAAGCTAGGGTTGAGGAAGGATTGGGGTTGCAGATTGAGTTTGAAAGTTTTTCAGAGGTAAGTCTTGCTGTCGAGTCCTTAGATAAAGATAGGTCAGGTATTGAGTTGCGAAATGTTCGCTTTGATGGTGAAGGGAAGACTTTTGCTACTGTTTTTGTACCAGATGGAAAGCTTGATATCTTTGAAAAACAGATTAACTCTTATTTGGATAGTAGTAAGGATAGTAAAAAAGGCCCTAAATATAGCAACTTATTGAACACGATAAAAGATATACGAGCTGCTACTGTAAAAGCCTTATGGACTGATGTGTCGGACTTGATGCCAGCATTAGATGATGAGGAGATTTGGTGGGAAGTATGGTTGCCTAGAAAGAGTGATGGCTACGATATAGTTCAAAGGTTTCGTGAGACAGCAGAAAGATTAGGGTTTAAGGTAGTTAAGGGTGAGTTAAGGTTTCCTGAGCGAGTTGTGTTACAGATGTATGGCTCTTTAAGTCAGATGAAGAGCTCGACCTTAATACTTAATAGTATTGCGGAACTACGTATAGCAAAGGAAACGGCTGAATTTTTTGACTCGATTGCGCCTAGGGAACAACATGGATGGGTAGAAGAGTTAAGTTCCCGCTTAAAAGTTACTCTGGAAGAGGATGATGTCCCTTATGTTTGTTTACTTGATACAGGTGTTAACAATGGCCATCCACTTTTGAAGTCGTTGCTAGCCCCTAATGACTTACACACAGTAGAGCCGAGCTGGGGGGTTAATGATCAAAATGGGCATGGCACTAGCATGGCTGGGGTTGCGTTATTTGGTGATCTAAGCGCAGCATTAGCAACAGATGAGTCTATTGTAATAGGGCATCGCTTAGAGTCCGTTAAGCTTCTTCCGACTGTGGGGTCGAATGGGAATGATGCTGTACATCATGGTTATTTAACGCTAGAGGCAGTATCAAGGCCTAGAATTACAGCACCTAATCGTAAGCGCTTATTTAGCATGGCTGTAACTGCTAGGGATAATCGTGACCGAGGTCGGCCTTCAGCATGGTCAGCAAGTATAGACCGATTAGTGTTTGGTGGTGGTGAGTTGGATTTCCCCCAAAGTCTATTCATCATTTCTGCTGGAAATATAGAAGACCAAAATGCTTGGTTGGAATATCCAGCAAGCAATGAAACAGATAGTGTCCATGATCCTGCTCAGGCTTGGAATGCTTTGACGGTAGGCGCTATGACAGATTTAGTGGCGATCACAGAGCCGGATGCTAAGGGGTATCAGCCTATTGCGCCAGAGGGTGGGTTAAGTCCATTTAGCACAACCTCTCAAACTTGGGTTTCACATTGGCCCTTAAAGCCAGATGTTGTATTTGAGGGGGGAAATGCAGCTAAAGATAGCTTGAGTGCATCATGGTTCCCCTCTCTTAGTTTATTAACCACTCATTCTGAGATTAATAAACGGCTTTTTTCAACGGCGAATGCAACTAGCGCGGCAACATCAGCCGCTGCGCGAATGGCAGCGCAGATAATGGCTCATTATTCTCAGCTTTGGCCAGAAACAGTTCGTGGCTTGATCGTTCATTCTGCTGAATGGACTCCAACTATGAAAGCAGAGTTTTTAAGTGATAGAGGACAGCCAAGTAAAGCGAGTGTTACTCGGCTAATACGTCATTGTGGATTTGGTGTGCCCAGCCTTGAACGGGCTCTATGGAGTTTGAGTAACTCATTGACTTTGATATGTGAAGACTCTTTGTATCCTTTTAAACGTGAAGGTAGTAAAGAACCAACGTATAACGAGATGAATCTTCATGCCTTACCTTGGCCTCTCGAGGAGTTGCAGTCTTTGGGCTCAGCTGAGGTGGAAATGAGAGTGACTCTTTCCTATTTCATCGAGCCTAATCCGTCAGCTCGTGGTGTTACCTCACGTTATCGTTACGAGTCACATGGATTGAGGTTTGATGTGAAACGCCCTGTGGAAAGTGAAAGCTCTTTTCGATCTCGTATTAATAGAAAAGCACGAGACAACGAAGAGTACTTTTCTAGTAGAGATAGTGATAGTGCTTGGCTGGTCGGTCCTTCGGGAAGGCATAGAGGGTCAATACATTCTGATATTTGGAAAGGAACTGCTGCTGATTTAGCTAGTCGAGGTGCAATTGCTATTTATCCGTCTTCAGGCTGGTGGAAAAGCAGACCTAGGCTTGAGCGGTATGATCAGTCGGTACGTTATTCGCTGATTGTTTCAATTAGAGTGCCTGAAGTAGACGTTGACTTGTACACTCCAATCGAAAATCAAATCTCTACACCAATAGCTATAAATGGTTAATAGGAAGTCTTTATTATCTTCCTAAGCTAGCCAAAAAACTTCTCTTTAGGTCGAGATCAGTATTTTTATCAGCTTTTGAGACGCTGCACACAAAGTCACACCAGTCTTGCATCATCGGTCGTCTTTGCTCTAATAAATCTGTGCGGTGATAGGCAGCCTCGACCTTGTTTTGTACTGTGTGAGCTAAAGCTCGTTCTGCTAAGTCTCTAGCATAGCCGTGTTCACTACACCAATCTCTAAAGCTGGATCTAAATCCGTGAGCGGTAGCTGGGCGGTCTTTAGTTGTACTAGGAGCGTCAACATCACGTAAGTATTTGGTAAGAGCCATATCTGATAACTCTTTACCAGCTCTCGGTGAAGGAAAGATAAGTTCTGGGTGTAGCCCCCTTTGATTGTGCAAGATCTCTACTGCTCGGCTGTTTAGAGGAACACGGTGAGGTGTTTTCATTTTCATACGCTCGGCAGGTATTTCCCAGACCTGATTCTCCCAGTCTATTTCAGTCCATCTAGCGCCTCTAGCTTCCCCTGACCGGCAAGCCGTTAAGATGACAAACTCTAAGAGCGAACGGGTGACGTTACTTTTGTCTTTTATGGTGACGTGGATTTGAACAAACTTTGGAATCTCTCGCCAGTCCATTGCTAGATGGTGCTCAGTGCTTGTGCTTTTGCTGGGCTGTGGGGGAAGTAGGGAGTCTACGACATCAGCAGGGTTTGAAATGCAAAACCCATGTGCCCATCCCCATTTTAAGACGGCATGAATGCGCTGTTTAACTCGTCTCGCTGTTTCTGGTTTATCGAGCCATATAGGACGTAGTGCGGTGGCGATGTGTCGTGGCTCTATGGCATCGAGTTTTAGATTGCCTAGTGTTGGGAAAGCATAGTCTTTGAGAGTGTTGATCCATTGGTTGATATGCTTGCTGTGTTTCCAAGCAGGGCTTTGTTCTTTGTGAACAGTGTATGCGGCAGACTCAAAGGTGGGTGTTTGCTGTATTTCTTGGATTTTTTTCTTTTCTTCTAGTGGGTCAAGGCCTTGTTGGATTTGCTCCTGCATTTCTAGAGCAAGTTTAGCTGCTTGAGCAATACTGACAGCGGGATAAGTTCCGAGTCCTGCATTGCGGCGTTTTTGAGTAACTGGGCTTGTGTAACGTAACACCCATTTTCCTGATCCATTAGTTGAGCTTGGATGTAGGGTGAGTTCTTTTACGCTACCGTACGCTACAGGCTTGCTGCCTGCTTTTATGTTTCGTTCTTTGGTCTCGGTTAGGGTAGCTATGATCATTTGTATTGAGTCATCGAAGGCTTTCCTAAACAATAAAAAAGCACTGCGTATGCAGTGCTGGGTTTACTTTGCCATCCTTTCCGTCCTAAACGACGAGGCTTTACGCGCATTTTGGTAAGGCTAGCTACGGAAAAGTCCTTCTTTTTTAAGAAAATTCACCACTTCTGCTACGCCTTCGCCGTTTTTTAAATTACACATAAAAAAAGGTTTACCATTGCGCATATGCTGCGTGTCGGATTCCATAATGGAAAGGTTGGCCCCCACATAGGGTGCTAGATCTGTTTTGTTAATAATAAAAAGATCAGATTTGGTAATGCCTGGGCCCCCTTTGCGAGGGATTTTTTCACCGCTGGCAACGTCAATCACGTAGATGGTTAAATCAGACAGCTCGGGGCTAAACGTCGCAGCCAGGTTATCGCCGCCCGACTCAATAAACACAATATCCGCATTTGGAAACTTCTCGAGCATTTGATCAATTGCTGTGAGATTAATGGAAGCGTCCTCACGAATAGCGGTGTGGGGGCAGCCGCCTGTTTCCACACCTAAGATCCGTTCTGCCGGCAGTGCACCAGAAAGAGTCAGTAGGCGTTGGTCTTCTTTGGTGTAGATGTCGTTGGTGATGGCAATTAAGTCTAATTCGGGATGCATGGCTTTACATAGCATCTCGAGTAGGGTGGTTTTACCTGAACCGACAGGGCCGCCTACGCCAACGCGTAGTGGAGGCAGTGATTTACTGCGTAAGGGAACAGAGTTTTTATGCATAGTATGCGTCGATAAAAATTAAGAACGAAATAAGCGTGAAAACTGGGTTTCATGCCTAGAGGCCACAATGGCATACTGCGGCGCAAACGCATTAAGTTGCGGTGGTGATGCAGCGCTGCATGCAATGGCTTCTTGTTGAATGGCTGGTATGTGTTGCATGACCTGCCTAAGAATGCGTTGACCAGCAAGTTGACCTAGCGGCACGCTTTTAATGGCAGCGGCGACTTGGTTTTCTAACCAAGTAAATAAATACGCACTGAGCGCCACCTCTAGAGGTAAGCATGCGCTAACGCAGACAAATGCATGCACGCAGGGTAAGGTCAATGGGTCAAGCTGGCTAAGTTGCGCTACTGCTGGGGCCTGACCCCAATTAAGCGCTTGCACGAGTTTATACAGGGATAAGCCCATTTGCTTGGTTTCTTGGCGTAGCTCTTGGGATTCGCGTGACGCATAAAACCATTGATTCCATTCATCTAATGCGGGCCAATCCTGAGCTTGCCAAGCCTGATACATGAGGCACCAAAGCGGTGCTTCGGTGCGTGCTATTACCATTTGCAATTGTTGCTCAATCCAGTGCAGCGCAGTTGGCTCATCGTGAATAAGCTGTAACTCAACCGCGGCCTCGAGCCCTTGTGAGTAGCTGAACCCACCTATCGGCAAGGCCGGTGAGGACAGGTGCAGCAAACGGGTGATTTGGTAAGGGTCAAGAGCTAAAGCACGGGCAGAGTTCATGGGGTCTTGTCCTGCGCCCCATCAAGCGAAGTGGAATCATGCATAGGGTGAGTGTGTCCCTCGTGATGATGCGGGTGAAAATGTGCATGGTTATGACTATGGCTATGGCTATGGCTATGGCTATGAGTAGAGTCGTGATCATGCGTTGCTTCATGGTGATGGAAAGCGGCTTGGGCTAACGCATAATCCTCGTCAAAGCTTTCATCGTGACCATGACGGTGCCCTCCGCCATAAGCCCCCACATCTGGCTCAAAAATTGCCGCTACAGTTTCTATGGTGAGGTCGCCAATTTGCTCTAGCATATCTATCAGTACGGGATCGTATTCAAATTGCAAAAAGCCGTCGCCAATTTCTAAAAGAATATGACGATTGCCTAAGTGATACGCCGCCCGTGCAAGTTGCCACGGTGAAGCGGCTCTGACGCGCACGACCTGTTCTAAGGCGGCTAGAACCCGAATATATTGATTTTGATCGGTGACCAACACATCGTGATGACGTAAGGTTTGACCACGTTCAATGGCCATGCCTATGTCGGTGCCATTGTCTAGCTGTAAACGCTGGCGACTGCGTCTACGCTGCGCTAAGCTAAGGGTCACGGTGGGGCAGCCGTCTAAATGAAGGTCGGCGGCGGCGTTATTTCGTATAAAAGTATCAGCTATTTGCATAATTAAAATAAAAAATACCGTTGTGCCATAGGAAGCTCACTGACTGCCTCACAATCAAGTAATTCGCCATCGGCGTAAACCTGATAGGTTTCTGGGTCAACAGAGATAGTGGGTAACCAATGGTTGCGCACCATATCGTGCTTAGTCACGGTTCTACAGCCTTTCACTGCTTCAAGGCGTTTTGTTAACCCTAAGCCGATTAGGTCAGGATTGCTGAGGCTTAATTGGGACACAAAGTTAATAGAGGTATGGAGCGCTTTACCGTAGCTGCCCCACATAGGGCGGATTTGCACGGGTTGAGGCGTAGAAATGGAAGCCCCCATATCGCCAATGCTGGCGCACACTACCATGCCGCTTTTTAAGACCATGTTGGTTTTGACACCAAAAAAAGCGGGGCGCCACAGCACTAAATCAGCCACTTTGCCTACTTCAATGGATCCGACCAAGTGGGCAATCCCATGCGCTAAAGCGGGGTTAATGGTGTATTTGGCAATATAGCGCTTGATCCGTTCGTTATCGGCACGTTCAGAGTCTTCAGCTAAAGGGCCGCGTTGCAGTTTCATTTTGTGAGCCGTTTGCCAAGTACGGAGCACCACTTCGCCGACGCGCCCCATGGCTTGAGAGTCTGAGCTCATAATGGAAATGGCGCCTAAGTCATGCAGAATGTCTTCGGCCGCAATGGTCTCACGACGAATACGGCTTTCGGCAAAAGCCAGGTCTTCTGCAATAGCAGGGTCAAGGTGGTGACACACCATCACCATATCTAAGTGTTCATCAATGGTGTTGTGTGTAAAGGGTAGGGTGGGGTTAGTGGATGCCGGTAAAACATTAGCCATCCCTGCTGCACGAATAATGTCAGGTGCGTGTCCGCCACCTGCTCCTTCTGTGTGAAACGAGTGAATCGTGCGTCCTTTGAACGCGGCAAAGGTGTCTTCCGCAAAACCCGATTCATTCAACGTGTCACTATGGATAGCCACTTGGACATCGGTCTCATCGGCTAAGGTCAAACACGCATCAATGGTGGCAGGGGTGCTGGCCCAGTCCTCGTGAATTTTTAAACCCATAGCACCCGCACGCACTTGTTCAAGCAGCGCATCGTGGGAACTAGAGCTGCCTTTGCCTAATAGACCAATATTAATTGGGAAGGCGTCTAAGGCCTGGAACATGGTAGCGATATGCCATGGCCCGGGGGTGCTGGTAGTGGCTAACGAGCCCGTAGCCGGCCCCGTGCCCCCGCCAATCATTGTGGTGGTACCAGTGGCTAAGGCTTCTTCGACTTGTTGCGGGCAAATAAAGTGAATGTGGGTATCAATAGCGCCAGCTGTTAGGATCATGCCCTCGCCGGCAATGACTTCGGTAGAGGCGCCAATAACAATGGTCACGTTAGGCTGGGTATCTGGGTTGCCTGCTTTACCAATGCCTGCAATCAAACCATTTTTGATGCCTACATCCGCTTTGATGATGCCTGTGATGGCGTCGATAATTAGCGCATTAGTAATAACCGTGTCCACACAATCAGCGCTTAAACGCTGACTTTGGCCCATACCATCACGGATCACTTTACCACCACCGAACTTAACTTCTTCACCAAAAACAGTGTGATCGTGTTCTACCTCTGCCAAAAGAAGCGTATCAGCAAGTCGAATGCGATCCCCTTTACCATCGGCGTAAGTCGGGCCATAAATCTCAGTGTAGGCGGTACGAGAGAGTGAGCTCATGCGAGTTTCCCCATAACTTTACCTTGGAACCCATAGACTTCACGGTCGCCTGCAAAAGCGACCAACTCAATGGTGCGGCGTACGCCCGGTTCAAAACGAATCGCGTTTCCCGCCGGGATATTTAATCTATAGCCAAGAGCCAAAGCGCGATCGAATTCGAGCGCATCATTGACCTCGGCAAAATGATAATGTGAGCCGACTTGCACAGGTCTGTCACCATTATTAATGACCGCAAGACGTTGGGTTTCACGCCCTGCATTAATGGTAATGGAGCCCGGCTCTGCAATAATTTCACCTGGAATCAACATGGCGCTATCCTTACGCCCCAACAAAAAGCAGTGCGCCATAACCTGCAATACCGGCACCAAGTAAACGAGACATCCATTTCCCGTGGGCTTTAAGCTTGAAGCCAGTGAATAGACCAAGTAAATGTAAGGCTAAGGTGCTGATAACAAAGCCCACAATAAAGGCGGTAGCGCCATGACCTTGGGGTAGCTCCATGCCGTGCGCTAAGCCATGAAATAAAGCAAATACCCCGACAAGAGCAAAACTATACTGACTCTTCATGGTGACTTGGCCTGCTACGAGTAAACCCAATACCAGTAAAGAAGACATAATCATGGGTTCTACTGCAGGTAAATGCACACCGGCCAGGCCTAATACTGCGCCCACGAGTAATAAGCTCACAAAAACAAAAGGCAGCATAATGGCTTCACGCACGGATTGATGTGTGAGTGCGCTCCAAATACCCACTGCTAACATGGCTAAAAGGTGATCTATGCCCGTTAATGGATGTTCTAAACCGTGGGTGAGCATATGCCAGGTATCGTGATCACCAATATGGCCGGGATGGGCATAAGCGCTGGTTGATAGAACCAACAACGTGGCGGCAAGCGCGGCGAGACTTTGTGTTTTTTTTGAATTGTTTTTCATAATAAGTACCTGTAGTTGTTTTGTTAAATTCGTTAAATAATCGGGTTATGCACCGTAATTAATTTGGTGCCATCAGGGAAAGTGGCTTCAACCTGAATGTTGGAAATCATCTCGGGAATGCCTTCCATGACGTCCTCGCGTCGTAGGATTTGGCTGCCTTCGCTCATTAGTTGAGCCACGGTCTTGCCGTCTCGAGCGCCCTCCATGATGGCCGCCGTAATCAACGCCACGGCTTCGGGGTAATTTAATTTCAAGCCCCGCGCACGGCGTCTTTCCGCTAACAGTGCGGCAGTAAAGATGAGTAATTTATCTCTCTCTCTTGGTGTTAATTCCATTTCATGCACTTCCTTAATAACAGGGGAATCATCGTGTTCCCCAACGAAAAGAAAAGGTAACTAGGTCGCCCAGAGCCTTAGGGGGGTACCGGGGGTATGCAGCACATGCTGACGCAACAGGGCCCACGCTTGTTCGAGCACCGCGCGAATGTCTTCCATATGAACGCCAATACAGCGCACCAAATAAAGCGCTTGATGGTCGTCATAGGGGATTACCGTAGACGCCGCTCGAAGCCCATCGTTCCACGGTAACTGTTGACTGAGTGTCTCGTAGTGCTGCGTAGCTAACGTAGGGCCAAAGCACCACAGCACAGCATGGGCTGGAAAATTAGCTAAACCCGAAGTGCTGCAGCGGATGGGGTCATCGGCTTGGATTAGGCCTTGATCTATCCATAGCCATTTACCATCGACTTTGAGCCGTGTTTCGGTTTGCATAGAGCCGTTATCCCAATAGTTGGGTTTATTGACGCGCCCAAGTTGAAACGCATCCCAACCTATTGCCGCTGCCCCGGATTCCAGTTCGATAACCGTACGCGAAGCAGCGTTGGCTTGTTCGAACACAATATTTTCTAGCGGTAGCCAATCAAGACGGCTTCCTTTTGCCACGCGAATATGAACGGTTTGTGAGGCTAGCTTGCCGTTGGACTTATACCAGCGGGTTGCGCCAGGAGCAAAAAGAGTGGCCTTCGCTTGATCGCTAAGAGTGACCTGAATAGAGAGATGATCCCCCCCAGCAATACCAGAGGGGGGATGAAGGATTGCCACATGGCAAATGTGTGGCCCTTCGGGATACAAGGTGCGCTGCACCAGTAGGGGCCCTTTATGTTCACGTAAATTAAGTACAGAACGCCCGTTTACGTCTAAGCCAAATTGTAAATTTAGGCTAGCGTACCAATGATCAACGAAGTTGGACATTAATCGTACTCACATACGCTGTTGATGCGTATCAAAAAACTAGGATGCGCTATTATTTACTATTTGCGACAGAAGGTCTATAGGTGTCCACCTGGTGATAATATTTTATTTGCTAGTTAAAAAGAGCGGGTGATTAATTCTTTTTTTTATGTTTTTTTCGTAGCAGTAAACGGGTGCTAACTAATTCATTTTTTTTAATAATGTTTGGTAAAAAGTGGGCAGGAATTGATAAGTAGAACGTTAGGAATAAAAAAATCAAGTCACAAACGATGGCAATTTTTTATTGCTTGGATTTCTCATAAATAAAGCTCACTTTTTGAAAGAAAAAGACAACGCTTTTTTTCACATCGTGGCTAGGATGGCAAAACATAAATGCTTAGTTACAGTAGGGGAAGTCTATAAATAGGTTAGAGCGCGTAATATAAGTAAGATCACACATTCAACGTTTTATTCCAGAGGTGGATTATGGGGTTATTAGTCGATGGGCAGTGGGTAGACGAGTGGTACGATACGCATTCAACCGGGGGGCGTTTTGTGCGCTCTGATGCGCAATTCAGAAATTGGATTACTGCAGACGGCGAGGCAGGCCCAAGTGGTCAGGCGGGGTTCAAAGCCGAAGTAGGACGCTATCATTTATATGTATCTTTAGCGTGTCCGTGGGCACACCGTACATTAGTGTTTAGGGCATTAAAGGGCTTGGAGCCATGTATTAGCGTATCGGTAGTTAACCCCCATATGGGCGAAGAGGGGTGGACCTTTAGCCCTGCCTCTGGGGTAACTAAAGACCCAGTATTAGACGCAAAGTATTTATATCAGCTCTATCAGCATGCCCAACCCGACTACACAGGTCGAGTGACGGTGCCATTATTGTGGGATCTTAAACAAAACATACCTGTCAGTAATGAGTCGTCAGAAATTTTACGCATGTTTAATTGCGCTTTTAATGAGCTAGGGGCAAAAGAAGGAAATTATTTTCCTGTTCAATACGGCGCGCAAATCGAGGAAATAAATGCTTTTGTATACCAATATATTAATAATGGTGTGTATAAAGTAGGTTTTGCTACCGAACAATCGGTGTATGAACAAGAGGTTGTCGCCCTGTTCGAGGCATTGGATGAACTCGAGGCGCGTTTAGCCAAGCAGCGCTATTTAATTGGCGAATACATCACCGAGGCCGACTGGCGCTTATTCACGACGCTAGTACGTTTTGATGACGTGTATTACAGTCATTTTAAATGTAATTTACGGCGTCTTATTGACTACCCTAATCTCTGGGCTTACACCCGAGAGCTTTACCAATGGCCCAGTATTGCTGCGACCATGAATAGGGATCACATCAAAGCCCATTATTTCACCAGTCACCCAACCATTAATCCGAACAAGATCATCCCGTTAGGGCCCGAGCTAGATTGGTCTGAACCACATCAACGCTCGCATTTAGCTGCCGCATTAGAGTGCTAAAGCTAAACGTACAAGTGACAATCTGCATGGCAACACGTACTGCTTAAAATCCGTACTATTGCTAGGTAGACTTGATCCAGTGCGCGGCAAACCTCGCCCTTCAGGGTGGGGAAGGATAGCGTGGGCGGCGTAGCCTTCCTTTGGGCGGATAGTTCACCAGCAGGTGAACATGGTCATCCTCGCCATCGAACTCAGACAGCTGCGCCGCGAAGTTGGCGAAGATGCCACGCAAGTCGTCCAGTATCACTTTGGTGAAGACGTTGCGCCAATACTTGGTGACAAAGACCAAGTGAACGTGCATCAGGAAAACGCAATGTCTGCCGTGGCGAATGTCGTTGTCGTTACTCATAGACCACACTATACTATTCACATGCAACGCATCCAAACCTTCAAATACGAACTTCGGCCAGACGGCCAGCAAGCGCGCCAAATGGCGCGTTTCGCTGGTTCCTGCCGTTTCGTCTATAACAAGGCGCTGGCGATGCAAAAGGCCAACCATGAAGCCGGCGGCAAGTTCATCGGCTACGTGGCAATGGCCAAGCACCTGACGGCCTGGCGCAATGGCGATGAAACGCCGTGGCTGGGCGATGCGCCCGTGCACCCTCTGCAACATGCGCTCAAGGACTTGGAGCGGGCCTACAAGAATTTTTTTGCCAAGCGGGCGGCCTTTCCACGCTTCAAGAGGAAAGGTCAGAGGGACAGCTTTCGTTATCCCGACGCCAAGCAAATCAAGCTCGATCAGGCCACCAGTCGCCTCTTCCTGCCCAAGCTGGGTTGGCTGCGGTATCGCAACAGTCGGGACGTATTGGGCACGGTGAAGAACGCTACCGTCAGCCAATCGGGCGGCAAGTGGTTCGTTTCGATCCAGACTGAACGGGAAGTGGAGCAGCCCATACTGCAAGCCACATCAGCAGTGGGTATTGACTTGGGGCTGGCCCGCTTCGCCACGATGAGCGATGGCAGTTACCTCGCCCCGCTATCGAGCTTCAAGA
>NZ_JAATIZ010000001.1 GCF_011927625.1 Paenalcaligenes hominis | reverse complement strand
AAAGCCATCTTGGATCAAGGCTGGTTCGAGTTCCGCCGACAACTGGACTACAAGCTGGCGTGGGCTGGTGGTTGGCTTATTGCCGTGCCGCCGCATAACACCAGCCGGACATGCCCAGCCTGCGGTCATGTCCACGCGGACAACCGCAAAACGCAGACGCGGTTTGCGTGCGTGCAGTGCGGCTACGAGGAAAACGCCGATCTTGTCGGCGCGATGAATATTTTGGCGCGGGGACACCGCGTTGCAGCCTGTGGAGAGAACGTTAGCCGTGCAAGGTCTGCAAGGGCCAAACACGCAGCCTCTGTGAAGCAGGAACCCACCGAGGCGACTTGTTCAGGCGCTACGCCTGCAATGGGCGCGGTAGGAATCCCCTGCCTTTAGGCGGGGGAGGATGTCAATAATGCGGAGGTCGGAATGAAGAAAGTGATAGCTGTTGCGGCGATTGGGTTAGGGCTGGTTTGGGGAGGGGCGCAGGCGGAAAGCGAGGTCTCAACTGGATCTTCTTTGATCATAGAGTATATGAAGGAAAACGACCTAAAAGGAAGTGACGTTGATGAAATGTGGATAGCGGCATGGAGGTGTTACGGTGATAACTATGGCGTTATGATGGGAGCAGAGCTAAAAGAGCTTGGGGTTCCTCTTGAGAAGGCTAAGCAAGATTTAAATATGGGTGAAAAGAAGACTCAGTTAACAGAAGAGGGGTACAAGTATAAAAAGCCAATGGATATAAGCATAGGAAACTTCTTTGCTCAGTGCCTTAACAACGCACACAAACAAATAACCAACAAGTAGTTTTAATTATTCGCACATGACCCGCCAACTCGGCGGGTTTTTTTATGGAAAATCGCCATGAGTGATATAGCAAAATTAATCCTAGCGGTAGATAGCTCTGAAACCGTTATTGCCATTAAGTCTTTAGAGCAATTGGCGCAAATTTCAGCAGAAGCAGAAAAAGCAGCAGAAAAACTCGGTGGTGCTACAAAGCAACAAGCCAAGCAACTCAGTGAGTTAGATAAAGTCGCCAAAGCTAACGAAGCGACGGAACGCCGTAGTATTGGTCAGGTTCTTGAGCGTGCCCGCGCCTATACAGAAATAGCTGGCGCAGAGGTGGCTGCGCTTCAAGCCGCAGAGCGCAATAGAAACAGCACACGCAAGTTAGCTGAGGAGCAGGAAAAATTACGTAATGGGCTGTCTAAACTTTTGACTGTAATAGATCCGCTAGAAGCTAAGCTAAATAAGCTTGATGACGCTGAGGCGAAGCTACACAAGACATTTCGTGCAGGTGTGATTGACGCGGAGAAGTATGCTGAATCTCTAGCCAAAATAGGCGCAAAGCGTAATGATATTGTAGAAAAGCAGTTAAAGGAGATTGGTGAGGGCGCAGGGTTTGCGTCAGAAATGATTAAGTTGCTAGCCCTAAACTCTAGAGAGTCGCAGAGAGACCTGTTAAATCTAGGGCGTGCGGCCGCATCAGGCAATTGGAGTCAAGTGCAAAGCTCCATGTTTCAGATTACCCGTAGCTCAGGCGCTCTTTCTATTGCTCTATCTGGCGTAGGAATGAGCGTTGGTGCGGTAACGGCTGGGGTTGGGGCTTTGGGCTATATGTATTACCAAAGCTACCGTGAAAACCAAGAGTTTACCCGCTCATTGGCGCTAACTCAATTGAAGAGGTAGCGTTTGCATCGATTCAAATGCAACAGGCTTTTGGGCAAGCTGTAGATCAGACCGTAAGCGAGTTTGTGCGGCTTGGTGAGGCACCATCTACTGCATTACTTGAGCTAAATGATAAGTACCATGGTAATCCCCCCATTTTTAACAGCACTTCACAGTAGAGTAAGTGAGATGTTGATGTAATTTTTGTTTGGGGGTGATGCCACCTAATGCCATGTGGGGGCGTTCGTTATTGTATATCCAGAGCCAAGCTGTGGCTCCTTGTTGTACTTCCTCTAGGCTTTCGAAGAGATTTTGTGCCAGCCAATCATAACGAACCGTTCGATTATAACGCTCGACGTAAGCATTTTGTTGTGGGTTTCCTGGTTGGATATGGATTAAGGTAATCTGGCGTTGCGCTGCCCATTCAAGCAGCGTTCTACCGATGTATTCTGGGCCATTATCACAACGTAAGCTGTCGGGTTTTCCACGCCACTCAATAATTTGATCTAGCGCTCGTATGATGCGCTCGGCAGGTAACGAGAAGTCCACCTCGATACCTAAGCCCTCACGGTTAAAGTCATCCACGACGTTAAATAATCGGATACTTCGGCCATCAGCCAACTGATCGTGCATAAAATCCATCGACCAGACTTGGTTAATGCCAGTCACAGTACCCAAGGGCTCTGGACGTTTACGCACCATGCGTTTTTTCGGCTTGATGCGAAGATTAAGTTCAAGTTGTCGATAAACTCGATACACCCGTTTGTGATTCCATGTAAATCCTTTGATATTACGTAGATAGTCGAAGCATAAACCGAAGCCCCAGTTACGCTGGACCGTGGTTAAACGAATTAATCCTTCTGCAATCACGTCATTTTCTTGAGCGTATTTTGGCTGGTAGTAATAACAACTCTGGCTAATGCTAAATACCGTACAAGCCAGCCGAATACTCACGTTGTAGTGCTGTACAGCACGTTGCGCCATCTCTTTACGACGAGATGGCATCACCACTTTTTTCGATGGCCTCACGCGCGATTTCCGCTTTCAAGCGCTCTTCGGCATACATTTTTTTGAGCCGTTGATTTTCTAGCTCTAGCTCTTTGAGACTAGCCATTTTCGAGAAATTCTACTTTAAAGCACTGCGGCTTGGTGGGGGTATTACCGTTCTTATATGCTATATAATGATTTTTCCGCATTAAATAAGCGTTAGGATAGATTATGATCGTAGATTTTACAGTTTCCAATTTTCGATCGCTTCGCGATGAGCAGACCTTAAGTTTCTATGCTGAAAACCCTGGTACTCACTTAACGGAAAATATTCATTATCCAGTTAAAGAGATCGGTGTGCTTAGCTCTGCTGGGATTTATGGACCAAATGCTTCGGGGAAATCCAACTTTCTTTTGGCATTAAATGCCTTGGCATGGATGGTGGATAATAGTCATACACTAAAAGAAAACGCATCTATTCCAACGTTTGAGCCATATAAGCTTGATGAAAACACCTTAAAATCTCCAGTATGCTTTTCGCTTGAGTTTGTAGTTGAGGGGGTACGCTATATTTATGACCTTCACTATACCCAAGAAGAAGTGGTTTATGAGCATCTGCGTTATTACTCAGTTGGTGAAAAACGCACGACAATCGCTTTACTATATGAGCGCAAAGAGGGCGAAGATTGGGATACCATGAGCTTCGGTGGCCACTTTAAAGGTGGTGCACGCAAAATTCCATTTTTTAAAAATCAGGCTTACTTATCAAAAGCCGGTAACACTCCGGATGCGCCTCCTTTTATACGTCAGATATATCAGTTTTTTGTTAACCAGGTTGCTTTTGTTAAGCAAGGAAATATAAGACTTGACCCTAAATGGAAAGCTAATACAGAGCTTGTTCAAGACATTAGTCATTTTTTTAACGCACTAGATGATGGAATTAGCAGCCTTCAAGTCAAAAAACGCGATCTTAGTAAGTTCAAATTGCCATCTGACATGCCTGAAGAACTAAGAGCGTCAATTCTTGAGGACTTTAGTCATGAGCTGTTTTTTGAACGTCAATCAAAAAATGGTTATAAAGCGCTTTTTGCGCTTGAGGAAGAGTCGGATGGTATTCGAGCATTAATTGAGACGGTGCCCTTATTAATGCACGTGCTACGTAAAGGGCATGTGTTGATTTGGGATGAGTTGGAAAACAGCTTGCACCCTCATGTAGCCGAGCTGGTTTTAAGTTTATTTAATGATCCAGAGATAAATCAAAGCAACGCGCAACTCTTATTCACTACACACAATCTTGCTTTGATGAACCCTGAAAAAATGCGTAAAGATCAATTGTGGTTAGTTGAAAAGCACGATGGGGTATCAGAGCTTATTTCATTAGCTGAGTTTGAAAGTAGTCAGTTAAAAAATAGCAGCCCATTTGCTAAGTGGTATTATGACGGCCGTTTAGGTGGTTTACCTTCTATTAATTACTCTTTAGTTAAAGAGCTTTTTAAGGAAGTTGAGAAGGAGGATAACGATGGCTAAGCCACGCAAAAAGGAAAACCGTGTAGTTAAACCTAAAATTTACATATTTTGTGAGGGTGAAAAAACCGAACCGTCATATATTCGAGCATATATTAATTTTAAGTATCCAAGCTCAGTAAGACTTAGAGGGGCAGAGCGTCCTGTTATCTTGAAAGATACAGATAAGAATACACCGATTCAACTAGTTGAAGTGGCATTGGAGTACAAAAAGTCATTAGATTTTGAAAAGGATCAAGTATGGGTGATGTACGACAGGGAAAGTCCACAAAAATACACCGATGAGCAGCATAGAAAAGCCTATGATGAAGCGACAAGAAATGGCCTTAATGTAGCTATTTCAAATGTTTGCTTTGAATATTGGCTGTTATTGCATTTATCTACCTCTGCACCTGCAATGAGTAATTGTGACGCTTTAGTCAAGTCATCCGTTTTTAGGGAGGCACTTTTACAATTAGGAATGAAGCAGTACGATAAAAAGGGTAAAACAGTAAAGGAGCTGTCTATACGACTAATGAGTGATAACTATATTAATGCTGCTAGAAATAATGCAAAAAATAATAACGAAAATGCCATATCAGCAGCTAGTAGTAAAAACCAAGCTCCTTATCAAATCCAGCCGTTTACTAATGTTTATGAGCTACTAGAAGCCATTGATGAGGTGGCAGCTGGTTAACTTTATGATGATTCAAACTCTAATTTAATAGCCATGCTAAATCTTTCTTCTTATCTTACTAATCCGCACCTTTCTCGTTTGTTTACAGCAGCTGATGAGCCTTGCGCAATACAGTTGTGGATGCTGATAGCTAAAAGTAAAACATCAGATTGACCTATCCCCCGAAAATAGTGCCATAAGGTTGATGAGATTTCCATTAAATTGAGACAAAAGGGTAATCCCCCCATTTTTAGCAGTATGAAGTGACCCCCAAAAGTTGGACATATTAAAAATCCGAATTTTGGGAGTTTATTTATGTCTAGGAAAAAACACAGTAGCGAATTCAAATGTCTCGTTGTTCAATATTTTCTTGAAATGCATCGGGGGTACACTCTGACTGCTCGTCATTTTTCGCTTGAACGTTCTGTCGTTAGAAGTTGGGTAAGAAGATATCGTACTCATGGATTTGCTGGCTTATTGAGGCGTCAACCAACGGTTTATCATACTCTTGCTTTTAAACGGATGGTCGTTGAAACGATGCACAATGAGTCACTTTCAGCGTATCAAGCGAGTAGTCAGTTTGATGGCATCTCGCCTTCGAGTATTTTAAAATGGAAACGCTTATATGAATATGGCCTACTCGATGGCCAAGAGGAAACGTTAGCCATGACCAAGAAAGTATATCGTCCAGACCGTAAAAAGCCAGACACAGAAAAGACGCCCGAAGAGTTACTTCGTGAGTTACAGTATATGCGTGCCGAGGTCGCATTCTTAAAAAAGTGGAACGAGTTGGGGGTGCAAGAGCAAAAAAAGCGATTAACCACCAACTGCGTCAAAAAACGGCCCAAATAATTAGCGAGTTACGTCTCGAGCATGCCTTGCCTGACTTGCTGACGATTGCTGAGTTGAGTCGCAGCACCTACTACTACCATCAGCAACGTTTAACTGAACCTCATAAGGACCAATTGCTTTGTGATGACATGGGTCATTTATTTAATGAGCATAATGCATGCTACGGCTACCGACGAATGACCTTTATCTTGAAGCAACTTGGTTATTTAGTGAATAAAAAGAAAGTACAACGTTTAATGCAGTTATTACGATTAAAGGCGGTGATTCGTGCACCTAAAAAGTATCGTTCTTATCGCGGTAAAGAAGGACGAATCGCTCCGAATATCTTGATGCGTAAATTTGATTGTGAGGAACCGAATCATAAATGGGTAACCGATGTGACGGAGTTTCGAGTAGGTGATGAAAAGCGTTATCTATCGCCGGTTCTAGATCTTTTCAATCGACAAATCATTGCCTACCAACTGATGAGAAAGCCTGTGTATAAACTGGTCAGTGATATGTTGGAGAAAGCCATTTCAACGCTTAAAAGTACTGAGAAACCGCTCATCCATTCTGATCAAGGGTGGCAATACCAATTAGACAGCTATCAGCAAACACTAGCGAGCCATGGCTTTACGCAAAGCATGTCGAGAAAGGGAAATTGCTTGGATAATGCGGTAATTGAGAGCTTCTTCGGTACACTTAAATGTGAATTGTTCTATCGTGAAAAATTTATTAGCATTGAACAGTTAGAGAAACGGATTCATGAGTATATTTACTACTCTAATCATGAAAGAGTAAGTACAAAACTAAAGGGGCTGAGTCCTGTGCAATACAGAAATCAGTCCTCCTTATAAAAACTAACCGTCCAACTTTATGGGGTCAGTTCACACTACGGTTTGGTGGGGGGATTACCATCCTACCGCTACTAACTAACCAAAAAGACACCGAGCCCCTCAATCGAGGGGCTTTTTTGTTGTGCTAAGCGTGAGCAGGCTCATGAAACGACCTTACAACTGGCCGCTCCTTTTGTTCAGCTTGCCATAGGTCATACTGCCCTTGCATCTGGATCCACATTTCTGCACTTGTGCCTAGAGCGTCTTTAAGACGCAGAGCCATATCAGCAGAGATGCCTGTTGAGCCGTTTAAGATTCTAGATAGTGCTGCTCGAGTCACTCTTAGACGTGACGCTGCCTCAGTAACGCTTAGATCACCTAGGTACTCGCGTAGCACGAGACCTGGGTGTGCTGGATTATTCATACGCATGGTATTTCTCCTAGTGATAGTCTTGGTAGTCCACCAGTATGGCGTCCTCACCTTCAAAGTAAAAGGTTAGCCGCCAGTTGCCGCTAACAGATATGGCCCAATGTTCTTCGACTGATTGGCCCTTGGGGTTGTTGCCCTTGAGTTTATGGAGCTTCCAGTTAGGAGCGCCCATGTCCTCTGGTTGGGTTGCGGCATGTAGTGCAGTAAGTTGGATTTGTAGTTTCACTGCATGCTTAGCCTGTATACCTGACTTAGATCCTTTTTCGAAGAAAGCTTGGAGCCCTTTATGTCGGAAGCTTTTAATCATGCGTATAGTGTATAGCATCGGTATACGAAAGACAAGGATGTAGCCCACTTAGCGTGGGCTTTCCTCGTTGGCTATCATAGGCCATTATTGTGTAACTAATATGAGGCAGAGATGAGGAAAGTGATAGCTGTTGCGGCAATTGGGTTGGGCTTGGCTTGGGGAGGAGTGCAGGCGGAGAATAAGAAACTGCCCACGGAAAAGGAAAGGCTGGAGCTCTGCTCTTCGGCGGAAAAACTAGCAAGTAGCATAATGAAAGCTCGGCAAAAGTCTCTAGTTATGAACTGTGCGCTTGACGGTAAGTCTACGATATGTGAATGAAAAAGTTTGCGATCTGAGTCAGGATTTACCCAGGCAATGCCACAACCATCGAGACCAAAAATCGGTGGTTGTAAAAATAGGGTTCATGTGCGTATCAAAAAAATACGATGGACATATACTGATATGGTCAATATACTGTCGTCGATGCTTACGTAGTAACACCTGGACCCATTTAGTCACAATGTCTTTAGAAAAGCTTGCAGATCTCACTCAGCCACAACGTGACCGGCTCGCGTTTGTGGAGTTGCGCGTGCGCTTTATGGGGGAAATCCGTCGTCAGGACGTGGTTGTGCGTTTTGGGATCCAGTCTGCTGCTGCCTCCCGAGATCTGGCGCTGTACCGGGACTTGGCGCCCGGCAACCTTAATTACGACCCCAGAGGTAAGTCCTATGTGTTGGGTCCGGAATTCCGACCGATATTTAACTCTCCGCCCGAACGTGTGTTGTCGTGGCTTACAAAGGGATTCGGTGATGGCGAGCCGACGAGACTCAAGGCGTGGGTGGCGAGCGAAAGCCAGTCACGGCTGACTCAACCAGATCTGAATGTTTTGGCAAGCTTGACCCGGGCTATTCACAAAGAGTGCTCGGTCGGCATCGTTTACCACTCCATCTCCAGTGGTCGCACCAAGCGGGAGATCGTTCCGTTCGCGCTGATCGACAACGGGCTGCGTTGGCACGTCCGTGCCTTTGACCGGAAATCGCAGGAGTTCCGGGATTTTGTCATCGCCCGGATCAAGAACCCTGTCGTGCTCAAGGGCCAGCCTGTGGCGCCCCATGAGATGAGCGATCAGGACATTCAGTGGACCCGAATCGTCGAGCTAGAGTTGGTGCCGCACCCAGACCAGCCCCGGCCGGAGATCACCGAGATGGATTATGGCATGCAAAGTGGTGTGCTGCGGGTAAAGCTGCGCGCTGCCACTGCCGGGTATTTCCTGCGCAAATGGAGTGTGGACTGCTCGCCTGACCATAGCTTGCGCGGGCGCGAGTACAGCCTGTGGCTAAAGGACCACCTGGCCATCTACGGTGTGCGCAGTGCCGTGCTGGCGCCGGGCTACCGGTCGCCTGACCAAAACGAGGGAGGGCACTAACATGACGTACGACCTAAAACGCGCCGATGCCACTGGTGTACTTTATCTGGCGCAGGAATGAACATGAAGAAAGAAAAAACTAATCCAAGCTTGGATAAAGACAGTCTTCCCCGTGTCGGCATGCTCGCCACCGTTCGCAACCGCCGTGGCGTTATCTCCGCCGTCGAACCTTTCAGTGACAGCAAAAGCTCAGCCCTTCTGCATTTGGTCACTATCGAGTTCAGTGATGCCGATGGTGATGCCGAAGAGTCGCTGTTGTGGGAGCGTGAACGTTCCCCGGTGGTGCTGGAACCCAACGCACTGCCCAGACTAGATCGCGAAGCCCCCATGCAGCAGGACGAGTTTCTGGCCCTGCAGCGCGCCGCTCGCTGGAGTGCGCTCACTCCCTTCTTGTCAGCCAGTAATCCGGCTGAGCGCTCCGATCCGGTCCCGACTGCTCCTGTTTACGGTGCCGTAAGTGTTGATGATTTCCAGTTAGTGCCGCTGGCTCGAGCCATGCGCATGCCACGCGTATCGCTGTTACTGGCTGATGACGTGGGCTTGGGTAAAACCATTGAAGCCGGGCTAATCCTTGCCGAGCTGATTCGCAAGCGTCGCATTCGGCGCGTGCTGATCATTACCCCGGCATCGCTGCGCACCCAGTGGCAGCAGGAGATGGAAGAGAAGTTCTCTCTCGGCTTCGACATTGTCGACAAGGCTGCCACCCACAAGCTGCAAAAGGAAATGGGGCTGGACGCCAACCCCTGGCGGGCACTGCCGCGGATCATCACATCCTACCACTATCTGCGTCAGCCGGATGTGCTGGAACAATTCATTGCCAACTGTGAATCGATCAAGCAGCAGGGCGGGGCACAGCTGCCCTGGGATTTGCTGATTGTCGATGAAGCGCACAACCTGATGCCGTCCAACTTTGGTGAAGACAGCGACCTGGCCAAGATGCTGCGGCTGCTGACGCCGTATTTCGAGCACCGACTGTTCCTCACAGCGACCCCGCATAACGGACATACCCGGTGCTTCTCCGGGCTGTTGGAGCAACTGGACCCGGTACGATTCACCCAAACCCCGGACTTCACCGACAAAGAACGCAAGATGATCGGCGATGTGCTGATCCGTCGACTGAAAAGTGAGATCAACGATCAGGACCGTCAGGCAGGCCGCGCGCCGCGATTTGCCAAGCGTTACCTTGAACCGCTGCCGCTGTATATGTTTAGGCCGGAGCAGGAGCTGGCGGTTGCCGTGCGTCAGTTCTGTACGCAGCTGAAAGGCATCATCCGTACAGCGCCAGAAGCACGCATGGTGCTCAATTTTGCCATTGAGATTCTGCGCAAACGGTTGCTGTCGTGCCCGGTGGCCTTTGCCGACAGCTGGCTGCGCTTCAAGGAGGGCTTGGCCACGAAGGAGGCACTGCAGGCCGCCGAAGTCGCAGCAGCCCGCCGCGCCAGTGAGGAAGACATCGATGATGACCAGGAGCGCGAGAGCCGCAGCCGGCATGCCGCTCAGGTGGTCGGCGCCTGGATGCATCCCTATGTCGAGCTACTGCAGCCAGAAATTGAGGCAATTGATGCCGCACTCAAGTCACTGGGGCTGGACAAGCAGCCTGTTATCACAGCCAAGCCGAAATCGGATGCACGCTTCGAGCGTTTGCGTGAACTGATTGGCAAGGAACTGCGTAATGCCGAGCAGTGGAAAGGTGATGAGCGCCTGATCATCTTCACCGAGTACAAAACCACCCTCGATTACCTGGTCAATCGCCTCAATGCCGAATACAGCGCCGAGCCCGGCAGCATCTGTCAACTCTACGGTGGCATGCATGAGGATGAGCGCGAGGCCGTCAAGCGCGCCTTTAACGACCCGGATTCCCCGGTGCGTATTCTGGTGGCCACCGATGCAGCCTCCGAAGGTCTCAACCTGCAGCACACTGCCCGCCTGCTGATGCACTACGAGATACCCTGGAACCCGTCGCGTCTTGAACAGCGCAATGGTCGTATCGACCGCCACGGCCAGTCACGCGACGTCACCATTTTCCACTTCACCAGCGAAGACGACAGCGACCTGCAGTTTGTTGCCCGCGTACTGGGCAAAGTCAACGATATCCGCGAGGATCTAGGATCGGTCGGTGAACTCTTTGATGCAGCCTTCCAGCGCCGCATGATGGAGATGAATGAAGACCAGGATGTGCTGGGTGATCTGGACCTGCAGATCAATAACCGACGCAGCGCCACGGAAGATGCACAGGTGCATACCGACGAGCGTGGCGAAGAGGAAAAGCAGCGTCTGCAACAACTGATGGACGATCTGGATTTAAGCCCCGACACCCTCAAGGCAACCCTGACTATCGCCATGGGACTGGGTGCGACCCGCGAGGTACTGGAGGGGCCGGATACGCTGGGTCGGATGCGGCTTCGCACACCGCTACCCAGCCGCTGGCAGGCCGTGGTCGATGATAGTCTGCGACTGCCCTCACAAAAGGGTGTCAGCGGCGCCATGCCTTGGCTGGTGTTCGATAACCGTTTTTTCATTCACAACGTTAATGGGCGGCCGGTATTTCGCCCCTCACCCGACACGGTATTGCTGCATCTGGGGCATCCGTTGTTGCGTCAGTCGCTCAATGCCTTTGCGCGTCTGCGCTTCCCCGGTGGCCAGGCTGACTTCCAGCCGCCCAGCCGCTGGTTGGTGAGTCGGGGAGAGGTCCCCGCCGGCGCCCAGGCGCTGGTGCTGTTCACGGTTGAGGAAATGGCCGTCAACGATCTGCGTGAAACCTTTCACCACTGGACGCGAACTCTGGCACTTCCAGTGCAAAACAGCGCACTGGGTCAGCCATTACCCTACAACGGGCCTCACTGTGGCCAACTTGGCAGACAAAGCGCAGGTGATATGGCCGCTGCCCGTGATCTTTGGGATGACATCGAAGACGACATCAGAACCTTGCTGGCCTGCTATCGCCGCGAGTTGACTCAGACCCTGCGCACCCAGCTGAAATCTGCCTATGACCAGGCCAAGAGCCATGAAAAAGAGGCCTTTGAGCAACGCATTCGTGAAGTGGCAGCCCTGCAGAAGGTCCAGAGCATCGACAAGCTGAAGCGGGAAATCGAGGAGCAGCGCAAGACCCATATTCAGTTCAGCCTGCTCGACGACGCCGACGCCCTGGCTGAAAAGCGCCTGCGCGATCTGGAGGATGAACTCAAACGTCGGCAGAACCAGTTTGGCGACCTGCAGGAGCGCTTGAGTCAAGAGAAGATCCGCATTCTTGAACAGGTGTTGCCACGCCGCTTTGCCCTGCGTGGCGAAGCCCAGGTATTCCCGGTCACCATTGAAATTCGCTTTCCGGAGGTGAGTGTATGAGTCTGCATGCAGAAGGATGGGCACAGCTGCGGCATGGCGGCCTGTTGATATCTCCGGCCAAACTGGATGAGTTCTTTCCAGATCCGGCCGCGGCCATGTCCGATTACCAGGCTGACAAGCTCCGCCGCGCCCTCACGGCCTTTGATGGCAGCAGCGAGACGCTGGGCAACCTGCTAGATTACATCCTGCAGGACCTTTCGGGTCTGCCTGCCGAAGAGTGGCAAAAAGCCCAGGCTGTCGACAGCCGCTGGGTGGTACGCAGCTTCACTGGTGTTCAGATCAAACCCCGCCGCCTGTGGCTGGGGCCTAACGGCGAAACCCTGGCCGTGTTTACCCCCGACGATAGCGGTTCGCGGCAGTTTGCCAGCCGTCTGGGTGTCGGGCGTTCAAAACAGTTGCTTGGCCGGGTGGTGGAATGGCTGCGTCGTACCGGGCAGGCACTGGCACTGGTCACTAATGGCCGGCAATGGCGGTTGGTGTACGCC
Organism: Paenalcaligenes hominis; assembly: GCF_011927625.1. Taxonomy (GTDB): domain Bacteria; phylum Pseudomonadota; class Gammaproteobacteria; order Burkholderiales; family Burkholderiaceae_B; genus Paenalcaligenes; species Paenalcaligenes hominis. Next base: position 832,170 of record NZ_JAATIZ010000001.1, on the reverse strand, counting down.
GGTGCCGATTACGAGGCCTGGTGTGAATGGGATATCGAACTGTGGTTCAGTGAGGGGCAGCCGGCAGCGCAAACGCTGATCTGGCGCACGCTGCTCAACCGCAGCACCCTGTTGGCAGAGCAAGGTCAGAACCGCTTGTTGCAGGCCATCAGCGCCTCACGCAAGGGCCAGGCGGAACTGTCCAATGTGCTGGGCGAGCGTGTTCGTCAGGGCGTCGAGGAGCTGATTACCGCCTCCCACGTCGCTATCGAGCAGGCTCAGCAGCAGGGGCAGACCCACGACTACAAGGATCTGTACGTCGCCGGCTCGCGCATCATCATGCGCTGCATTATTACCCTGTTCGCCGAAGCCCGTGGGCTGATGCCGGTCGACAACCCCATCTATCAGCAGGCCTACAGCCTGGAAGGGCTGCGTCATCAGTTGGATCGGCGTGCCGGTGGCCGCGGCAACGAGCGCTTGAGTCAGGGCCGTAGTGCTTGGCCGCGCCTGATTGGCTTGTTCAATCTGATCCACGAAGGCTCGGCCCATGAACGCCTTAGCGTCCCGCAATACGGCGGCGCGCTGTTTGAGCCGGGCAACCCTGCCAGTGACGACGGCATTTCCCGCGCGCTGGCGCTACTGGAAAGCAGTCAGAACCTGGTCAGCGACCTGCAGGTACACAAGCTGCTGCGCCTGCTGACCCGCACCAAGATGAAAGTGCGTCAGGGCCGCAGCAGCCGCTGGGTGGATGCGCCGGTGGATTTCTCCACCCTGTCCTCGGAATACATCGGCATTCTCTATGAGGGCCTGCTTGATTTTGAATTGAAGCAAGCCGCTGATAACGACCCGGTCATCTTCCTGGCGGTCGGCAACCAGCCGGCGCTGACCCTGTCACAGCTGGAAGCCATGGATGACAAGGCGATCAAGCAGCTGTTTGAGGCGCTGAAGAAAAAAGACTCCACCGGTGACGACAGTGAGGAGGAAGCGGATGAGGGCGTCGAAGAATCCGCTGACCTCGATGACAGCAGCGATGACGAGGCGGACGCCGTCGAAGACGACTCAGAGGAAGACACCAACACCAGTGACGACAGCGAAGAGCTGACCCTCAGCGAAGATCATCTGCTGCGCGCCAACACCTGGCTACAGCATGCCGCGCAGATTGCCGGGCTGGTGAAAAAGCCCCGTGGCCGCAAAGCCAATACCGCTGCCGACGAAGCCCAGCAGGCGCTGGAAAAGGCCGCCAAGCAGCTCTGCGCCCGCATTGTGGCGCCCGGCCAGTTTTTTCTGGTGCGCTGGGGTGGGACCCGCAAGGGCGCGGGCACCTTCTATACCCGTCCGCAACTGGCCGCACCCACCGTGCGCCGTACCCTGCAGCCGCTGGCCTATGACGCCGTGCAAACCGAGACCGACCCGCGCACCGGCCTGGACAGCGTGGTGGAGTGGGCACCGAAAACCCCGGAACAGATACTGGCCCTGAAAGTGTGCGATCCGGCCATGGGCTCTGGCTCCTTCCTCGCTGGCGCCCTGCGCTACCTCACCGAAGCGCTCACCCAGTCGCTGTTCCATCACAAACTGATCGAGCGCAGCGAAGACGGCGGTGTGCCGCGCATGGCCGACGGCAAGCTGGCTGAACTGCTCAGCGACGAGATGACCAAGCTCAACCCCAAGGATGATGGTTTTGAAGAGGCCCTGCGCGCCCAGCTCAAGCGTCACATTGTGGAGCGATGCCTGTACGGTGTGGACCTTGATCCGCTGGCGGTGGAACTGGGGCGTATGGCGCTGTGGGTCGAAACCATGGATCGCGACCTGCCCTTTGGTTTCCTCGACCACAAGCTCAAGGTCGGTAACGCCCTGGTCGGTACCTGGTTCGATACCTACCGTGATTACCCGGCCATGGCCTGGCAGCGCGAGGGCGGTGACAAGGATTACCAGAAGAACAAGCCGGACAACCTGATCAACCACTGGTACGAGGACGCTAAAGGAAAGCGCAAGGGCGACGTCTTTACCGATGCGATCAAGGCGCGAGCCAAAGCCGTGCCTGAACAACTGCAGGCGCTGCTCAGCGGCCAGCTGACACTGGAAGGCGGGCTGGACGCGGCCAATGTGCACGACGAGCTGCTCAAGGTGTTCCGCAAACTGCATCGCCTGCCGGTGCATGAAAGTGAAAAGCGCGCCGAGATATACCAGCAGGAGGTGCTGAACAACCCGCACTACCACGCCCTGAAAGCACGTATGGATCTGTGGTGTGCACTATGGTTCTGGCCGGGTGAGCAGATCGAGCTGGCCCCCTTGCCACGCGAGTTTGCCAACCCCACAGAGCAGGCACTGGCCATTGTCGCCGAGGTGGCGCGCCGCCAGCGCTTCTTCCACTGGGAGCTGGAGTTCCCGGATGTGTTCACCGCCAGCCAGGACGGTTTTGATGCGCTGATGGGCAACCCGCCATGGGAAATCCAGAAGCCCAACTCCAAAGAGTTCTTCTCCAACCACGATCCTCTTTATCGCGCCTATGGCAAGCAGGATGCCTTGGCTAAACAACTGGAGTATTTCCGCGACTGGCCACAACTTGAGCACGGCTGGATTGCCTACAACGCCAACCTCAAGGGTATGTCCAACTGGGCGAAGTACGTGGGCAAGCCCTTTGGCGATCGCGTTACTGAAGACAAGGATGGCAAAAAGAAGCACGACCTGAATCTGGGCGGGCGCGGTAGGAACAGCTTCGAGGCCTCTGCAGCCGCACACAAAAAATGGCTGCAGCAGCGCAACAAGCACAAGGGCTTTGCTGATACCGCGCACCCCTTCCTGCATCAAGGCTCGGCCGACCTGAACACCTACAAGCTGTTTCTGGAACTGAGTCACGCCTTGCTACGCACCCAGGGGCGGCTGGGCATGATCGTGCCCAGCGGTATCTACACCGACAAGGGCACCACCGATCTGCGCGAGCTGTTCCTTGGTCAGTGTGACTGGCAGTGGCTGTTTGGTTTCGAGAACCGCGAAGGTATTTTCGATATTCACCGCTCTTTCAAATTCTGCCCGCTGATTGTGCAGAAGGGTGGGGTAACCACGGCTATCCGCGCCGCCTTTATGCACCGCAACGTGGACGACTGGGAGCAGGCCGAGCGCCATGTGCTGGCATATCCCCGAGCGCGGGTGGAGGAGTTTTCACCGTATTCCAAGGCCATTCTTGAGATCCGCAGCGAGCAGGATTTGCGCGTGCTGCAGAAGATCTACGCCAACGGCGTGCTGCTGGGCGACCAGAGTGAAAACGGTTGGGGCATCAAGTACGCACGCGAATTTGATATGACCAACGACTCCAAGCTGTTCCCGCCGCGGCCCAAATGGGAGGAAAAGGGCTACCGCCCCGACGAGTATGGTCACTGGCTTAAAGGTCCCTGGCATGATTACAACGGCCCGCAGCACATTCTGGATCGCGAACCGGGGCTGGTGCTGTCGCGGGACGGGCAGCAGGCGCTGCGGGTGGAGGAGATTGAGGATGTGGCGTTGCCGCTTGTCCAAGGTGTGATGATCAGACCGATGGAATTTCTGCCGCTAATGCATATCAGTGGAACTGGGTTGAATGCAAAATGGCAGGAAGGCGATAGGGGTACTCCGGTAGTTGCACAGTTTTTTATGGGCCTCGAAGTGGTCCAAACTAATAAAGCGCCACTGACTCCTCGTGTCGGATTCAGACCAATAGCACGAACAACCGACACTCGGACATTGATTGCATCAGTAATTCCGGGCTGGCCTGCAGGAAATAGTGTAGGTTTGCTGGAGCCTAGGGATGCTTATTCCGTTAGCATGCTTGCCGCCCTCTTTGGTTCGCTTGTTTCAGATGCTGTGCTTCGCATCAGGCAAAGCGGTTCAAACCTCAATTGGTTTTTACTTGCTGAACACCCTGTTCCGATGGAGTTTTCGAGCACGAAATTCCTTTCAGTGACTGATGCATTGGTCAAATCCTCTATTCCCTTGCGTTATCAAGTAGGAGTAGAGGGAGGGCAAAAACCCCCTCTGACTGACCACGAAGTATTTCGATTACGTTGCATTGTAGAAGCTGTCAGCGCTTGTCACTTTGGGTTGAGTTTTTCAGACTTCAACTACCTACTGCGAGGCTGTACTTGGCCAGCTGACAAGGTGTTGAATAATGCGTTTTCACGCACGCTTGACCCAAAAGGCTTCTGGCGTATAGACAAGGACAAAGACCCCGAACTCCGCCATACCGTCCTGTCGCTGATCGCCTTCCACGATCTGCAGGAGAAAGGTCTCGAGGCCTTTCTCGCCCAGAATGACGGTGAAGGCTGGATGATTCCCGAGCAGTTGCGCCTGGCCGACTATGGTCTGGGCCATGATGACCGTGCGCAGGAGTATCAGCCAGTGGCATCACGCCTTGGCCCGCGTTTCTACGACTGGCAACTCAATGAGGATGTGGAGCGCTCATGGCAGGAATGCGCCGCCCATGCCGAGTTGATCCGGCGTATCGTGCCGCTGCCTGAGCCCGAGCCCGCCGTCGGCGTTGCCGAAGAGCAGGCGACTTATAAAACAGAATCACCGCAGGGAGCACTATTCTGATGCTGAACCCTATTACCTATACCGAAGAGGTAGTCAGCGACTTTCTGCGCTACCAGCTCAGCACCTATGCCTTTGCCGATGAGGGGCTGTATCGGCAAATGCGCGACCTGCTCAATCTGGAGCACACCCGCAATACGCCGCTGATGAAGGGGCCGTTTATCTCGCTGTCGCGCACCTTTATGAAAGGCGCCAGCCTGGAACAACTGGTCAAGAAAGGCGTGCTGCATCCGCATATTCGCCAGCTGTCTCCTTATCCTGGCGCTTATCTGCACCAGGAAAAGGCCTTCCGGTCCATCAAGGACGGCCGCACCACGCTGGTGGCCACCGGTACGGGCTCGGGCAAGACCGAATGCTTCCTGTTGCCGATCATCAGCCGTTGCCTGCAGTTGCGCGATGACGGCGCCGAGGCAGGCGTCACGGCAGTGATTGTTTACCCGATGAACGCCCTGGCCGAAGACCAGCTTCAACGCATGCGTGAATTGTTGGTGGGCACCGGCGTTACCTTTGGCATGTATGTGGGCAAGACCCCGCGCACCGAAGCGGATGTCAACGGCGTACGGCTCGACCCGGGCAGCACCGTGGTGGACTACCGCAGCAAGTTGCAGCAGATGCAGCAGCAGAAGATCGACGTCGCCCTGCATCCCGCGGAGGAGCGGGTAAGCCGCGAAGCCATGCGCACCAACGGCCAGCAGCCGCGCATTCTGCTGACCAACGTCAAACAGCTGGAACTGCTGCTGACCCGCCAGCAGGACCTGGAACTGTTCGATAACGCTCGCCTGGAGTTTATGGTATTCGACGAGGCGCACACCTTTACCGGCGCCGGTGGTGCCGAAACCGCCTGCCTGATCCGCCGACTGCGCGCCTATTGCGGCAAGGATGAAAACAGCACCACCTGCATCGCCACCTCGGCCACCATTGCCGATCCGCGTCGCGGCATCGAGGCCGGTCGCGAGTTTGCCAGCCGCTTTTTTGGCATTGATGGCCAAAGTGTCGAGCTGATTGGGGAGGCCTACGAAGAGGACATCTGGGGCGAGCCGCGCAGCGTGAGTGCGCCGTTCAATGGCGATCAGGCCATGCAGCTGAAAACCGTGCTGGAAATGCTTGGCACCCTGGACAAAGCCGAGGTTGATGCTGCTGACCTGCAGGCCTTCCGCATCTGGTTCCAGACCACCAGCGGCATGCGCATGGTGGGCGATAACTGGCGTGAAGCGCTGAACCAGTGGCTCAGCCACAACGAGGTGGTCTACCAGATTGCCGAGGCCCTGCGCCGGCCGCGTGCCGTCGCCAGTCTGTTGGAAGATTTGAACGCAGCCCTGGGTCGCCCGATTACCGAAGAGGAAATTTTGATCTGGCTGGCGCTGGGCGCTGCAGCACGAAATGGCGACCGCCCCCTACTACGCCCGGTGGTGCATGGCTTTGTGCGCGGGGTTAGCGGTGCGGTGGTGACTTTCGAGGAAGGCCAAGGTCAGCCTGCCAAGTTGTGGCTGTCTGCCGAAGATGCCATCAGCGATGCTGCAGGCCGTGACACAGAGTTGAAGCCCTTCCCGCTATCCAGCTGCACCACCTGCGGCCAGCATTATTTCGAGCACGGATTGGAAGACTTCAACTTCACCGGCAGCGAACCGGGTGGCGGCTCCGCTGAAGGCAAGAACCGCGCTTGGCGGGCAACCGACATTACCTTGGGCGGGGTGCGTGCGGTGTCGCTTGATCACCAGGTCGGCTCAGACGGAGAAGAGGAGCCTTCACGCACCGAAGTGCTGTTTGTTTGCCGCTATTGTGGCACCACCCATGATCAGCAGGTGCCAGAGTGTGTTGGCTGTGGTCGCAACAAAGTGCTGAAGGCGCTGCATTTCGTTCAGCAGAAAGAAGACCAGATTGGCCGATTGACTCGTTGTGTGTCCTGCGGTGCGCAGGGCCGCCGAGTAACCGGCAATTACCGAGAGCCTGCCCGTCCAGTGCGTGCTACCGGTGTGGCCGACGTGCATGTACTAGCGCAAAGTATGATCCACCGAGCCGAACGTAAGCGCTTACTGGTATTTGCTGATAATCGCCAAGATGCTGCCTTTCAGGCTGGCTGGATGCAGGATCGCTCGCGCCGCTACCGTCTGCGGGAGTTGATCTACAAGAAACTGCGCCAGGGGCCGGTATCGGCCAGTGATCTGGTGCTGTGGCTGGATCAGTACCTGGATGCCGACGACGAGTTGTCGCGCGCCTTGATACCTGAAGTCTGGCGGGTGGAGAGCAAGTCGGAAACCAGTCTGGCGCATGCCGAGGAGCGCAAATGGTTCCTGCGTGCTCAGTTGCTGCGCGAGCTGACGTTAGGGGCACGGCAAAGTACTGGTTTGGAGCCGCTGGGCCGACTGAAGATTCGTTACCGGGGACTGGATGAGGCACACCCGGTGATTCAGAAATGGGCCGCAAGCCTGGGGTGCTCGGCGCACGATCTGCGTGAAGGCGTTGCCTCGTTGCTGGATGCCGCCCGCTCCCGGCGTATGCTGTTCGATCCCATTACCCGCATGTATTCCAAGTACTGGTTGGATGGCGAGAAAGAGGTGCTACGGGGTTATTTACCTAACATGCGCGGTGTGCCTGAGGCGCTGGTATTCGAACGTGATGGCCAGCACGACAAGGGCCGCATCAAGCAATGGTTCAGCAACTACGACAGTGCAGCCAAGCAGGCAGCTGGCGCCTGGGGTGTGCCGCATGATCAGATTCAAGCATTTTTGCAGGACGTATGGCGCTTGTGTAGTGATGAACTGGAGTTACTCACCCAGGTTCAGCTAAAAGGTGCCCGTGGCAAGAACCTGCCGGGCTGTCACGGCGCCACTCAGGTGCACGTGGATAATCTGATGCTGGTGCCCGCCACCGGCATGTACCGCTGCCAGACCTGCCGTCGGCTGCATGCTCGGGTCAACCCGGGCATGACCTGTATGGCCTGGCGTTGTAACGGCAAGCTGGTGTTTGAGGAGGAAAACTCGGACAACTACGATTTGCTGCTGCTGGACCAGGAATTTTCCATGCTGCGTGCCCGCGAGCATTCGGCACAGATTCCAGGCCCTGAACGTGAGCGCATCGAGAATGCCTTCAAGGGTGAAAGTGAGCGCATCAATACGCTGGTGTGTACACCCACCCTGGAAATGGGCGTGAATATCGGTGCGCTGGATGCGGTGCTGATGCGCAACGTACCGCCATTGCCGGCCAACTACTGGCAGCGTGCCGGCCGGGCTGGGCGCCAGTTCCGCATGGCGCTGGATCTGACCTACGCCCGAACGACCAGCCATGACCGTGCCTACTTCAACGAGCCATTGAAAATGCTCGAAGGGTTGGTGGAGCCCCCCAGCTTCAACCTGCGCAACCCGGTTATGGTGGCCAAGCATGTCAACGCGACAGTGCTGACCACCCTGCTGCAGATGCTGCGCTCCAACAGCTTGCCAGACACGCAGGAAAGGAATCTGGAGCAGGCGCTGGGTACTTGTTTGCCAGGCCAGATCCGGCCTTATCTGTTTACTGCCGAAGGCATGGTGCGTGAGGCACCTTTGTCGGTTGCGCCACTGGCTCAACAAATTTCTGCTCACCAATCCAGCCTGTTAAGTGCCGTATTGAAAGCTTTCCAGCAGGGCTGGCCGGCTAGCGACAGCGAAGTGGTCAGCAGTGAACAGCTGGAACGGGTGATCGGCAGCTTTGCCGATCAGTTGCAAGGGGTGATCGATCGCCTGTTCCAGCGCTTGCAGTGGGCGCTCGCCCAGCTGGAGCGGCTGCGCAAGGTCGCCGCAGGCAAGGGTGCGCTGGATGCCGACGAAGAGGCGCTGCGTACCCGTTGCGAGCGTCTGGTGAAAAAATTCAAGGGTGAGGCGCGCCGCAACCGCAATCAGGCTGAAGGCATCGACGATACCAACACCTACGGCGTGCTGGCGGCTGAAGGCTTCCTGCCGGGTTACGGCCTAGATACCGGCGCGGTCACCCTGACCCATGTGGCACCCCGCCACAGCAGTGACATCAGCGATTGGGAGCTGCGTCGCAACACAGCGCTGGCCGTGCGCGAGTACGTACCCGGCAATCTGATTTACGCCAACGCTCACAAGTTTGTACCTCGGCATTTCCATCTGATCCCGGAAGAACCGTTGACCTTTGCCGTGGATGTTGCCAGTGAATCCGTTCAGGAAACAGGCCCATCATCCAAAGCGGGCAGTGACGTCAGTTCGATGTCGATTTCGCAGATTCCCGGCGTCGTCATCTGCGATGTGGACGCGCCGCACCATTCCTACATTTCCGATGATGAGGACTACCGCTTTCAGATGTCGGTGGCGGTGTTTGCCCAGGATCAGGGGCGGCATTCCGGGGGTAGTCTTTACGAGTGGGGTAAATCCCAGCTGCAACTTAAACACGGTATGCACATGCGTCTGGTCAATGTCGGCGCTGCCTCCCAGGTACGCTCTGGTGCCTTGTTGGGCTATCCCTTATGTCTGGTCTGCGGCGCCAGCCGCTCGGCCATGAGCAGTCAGCAGGAGCTCGACAAGTTTAACGAGCACCATGTCGAACGATGCGGGCGGCCGATTCAGAACATTGCTTTTTACGCTGAGGTGGTAGCTGACGCCCTGGTGCTGCAGGATTGTGCTTCGCAGGAAACAGCCTACAGCGTCATGGAGTCGCTGCGACAGGGGGCGGCTGATGTGCTGGATATGGAGATTTCCGACCTGCAGGTGCAGGTGATTGGCAAACCGGGCAGTGAAACGGTCGATGCCTTGCTATATGACCCTATGCCGGGAGGTTCTGGCCTGCTGGAGCAGTTGCTGGCCCACTGGCCAGATGTGGTGGCCGCAGCCCGCCGACTGGCCGAAGAGTGCCCATCGGCCTGCGAGGCATCCTGTGTGGATTGTCTGCAGCATTTCCGCAATTCCTTTTACCACGACAAGCTGAACCGCCATACGGCACTGGAAGCATTCAATGACTGGGGCGATACCCTGAGTTTCAGCCACGAGCTGGCGCCAGTTTTGCCGGATGAAACCCTGACCCAGCAACCGGGTAATCCCCCTGAACAGCAATTGGTGGCGCTGCTCAAAGCCGCAGGTATGCCGACCTTCGAAACAGAGCGCCCGATAGCGCTTTCTGGGGGTATTACTACCCGCCCGGATGTGTATTTCCACGAACCCAACGACCAGTACGAAGGTGTCTGCATTTACCTGGACGGCATGAGTGAGCACCTGCATGGCAACGCCCAGACAGCCGCCAAGGACCGCCAGATCCGTCAGGAGCTGCTGAATACCGAGTATGAAGTCATCGAGATCCAGTATCAGGAACTGTATGACAAGACGGTGATGCGCGAGCATATGCGGCGGATTGCCCGAGCTGTGGTTGGCAGGGCGAAAGCCAGGGAACTGGTTAGCGATGATGCATGGTTCGATAGGGCCGGGACTGTAACGGCTGAACCGGTTGTGGCTACAGCTGACGTGCTGCGTTTCAGAACAGCAAGTCCTTCCGACGCAAGTTTTAAGCCCTACGCCAACTGTGTGCCGTTGGTACCGCTGCAGGCTGCGGCTGGCGCATGGAGTGAGGAGCAGGGTGGACTGATGGAGCTCGCGGATCATGCGGAGGAGTGGATCCAGGTTGAGGAGATCAAGCTGGAGAAAGGCATGTTTGTAGCTCGGGTCGTGGGGCGTTCCATGGAACCGCTGGTGCCGGATGGGAGCTATTGTCTGTTCAGACCTGTGCCGGCAGGCAGTCGGCAGGGGCGAAAGTTACTGGTTTGGCATGCGGGTGTAACCGATGCCGACACGGGGGGCGAGTACACATTGAAGGTCTATAGCAGTGAAAAAGTCGCCAGTGCTGATGGAGAATGGCAGCACGACCGCATCACGCTGAAACCCTTAAATCCTGATTACCAGCCACTGGTTCTGCAGCCTGAAGATGAAGGATCTGTTCGAGCGATCGCTGAGTTTGTAGAGGTAGTGGGATGAGAGTCGAGCACCGTGCAAACTGGTTCGTAGGCGCCACCTACGGCGGTACCGATGATCAGATGCCGCGATTTCTTGCAGAAGGAATTTGGGAGAACGGCTACGACGACAAGCTCCTCGATGTGGTGCGTTCCATGCGCCCGGGAGAGCGGATCGCCATCAAGTCGTCTTACACGCGCAAGCACGGCCTGCCTTTCGATAGCCGTGGCCGAGCAGTTTCGGTTATGGGCATCAAGGCGGTCGGCACGATCACCGAAAACCTGAACGACGGGAAGCAGGTGAAGGTGGTCTGGGCCAAGGTCGAGCCGGTACGGGAGTGGTACTTCTACACTCACCGAGCAACGATCTGGCGCGTGCTGCCCGGCGAATGGATGAACGATGCGCTGATTGCATTTGCGTTTGACGGCAAGCCGCAGGATGTGGATCGCTTTCGCAACGAGCCCTTTTGGCGGGAGCGTTACGGCACGACTTCGCCAGAAAAGCAGCGCTTCGAGTGGACGGACTTCTACGAGGCAGTGGCCGAAAAGCTGCTGGCCTACGCAGACGATCGAACTCCGCTCATCGAGGGCATCCACGAGATCGCGTCCCGGGTGCCGGGGCTGACCTATCTCCAGGACAAGTTTCCCGATGGAACCAGTGGTCCGCTGCGGGACATTTGCCCATTCACCACGATGGGCACCTTTAACCGATCCATGACCGATGCCAACCGCAAGACCATCGCGGGTGAACTTGCCAAGTTGCTAGGTGTGACGGTGCGGGTCCCGCCTTCATTCGAAGGCATTCCCGTTCTTAACAACCAACGTTCCTGGTTTTTCGCCTATGCCGACAAGCGTGGTGTGGGCGACATCGACGCGCTATGGAAGGTATTCGTTGCCGCAAGCAAGATGGTCGATGGCGACCAGTTGGACACTCGCGATGCCTTCATCCGGGCTTATGACGAGGCAACCCAAGTATGGGGTGTCGCATGGAACCTTTCGACAGGTCTCTACTGGGCGCATCCGTGGGAATTCCTGACCCTCGATAGCCAGTCGCGCCACTACATCAACAAGCGGCTCGGCCTGAATGTCGCCATCAGTGGCCAGCAAGGCCCATGTGATGGTCGGGCATATCTGAAGCTGCTGGACGATTTGCGTTCGCGCTTCGGCGAAGACGGCTATCCGGTCCACAGTTTCCCGGACTTGTCGCTTGCGTCTTGGATGTACAAAGACACGGTTGACGAGCCTGTGCCGGCTGGCGATATCGGTACCAATGCCGGAGCAGAACAGGAAACTGAAGGTGAAGTTCGCGAAGCCTTTCAGGTGGCAGCGCCAATCGTTACCTACTCGGTGGAGGACATCCTCAAGGACGGCTGTTTCCTGGAGCGGGCCGAGATTGACCGCTTGCTCGATCGTCTGCGCACAAAAAAGAACCTCATCCTTCAGGGGCCTCCGGGCACGGGCAAGACCTGGCTAGCCAAACGGCTCGCATTTGCGCTCATGGGCCAGAAGGACGACAGCAAGGTCCGTGCAGTGCAGTTCCACCCCAACCTGTCCTACGAGGACTTTGTTCGAGGATGGCGCCCCACTGGCGAAGGCAAGTTGTCGCTGGCGGACGGTGTCTTTATGGAAGCCATCAAGGCTGCATCGAAGGACCCTTCGTCGAAGTTTGTCGTGGTGATCGAGGAGATCAACCGTGGAAACCCAGCGCAGATCTTCGGCGAGTTGCTGACGCTGCTTGAGGCGGGCAAACGGACGCCCAACGAAGCGCTGGAACTCTGTTATCCGGATGCGGACGGCAAACGGCGTCCCGTCCATATTCCCGAGAATCTCTATGTGATCGGCACCATGAATATCGCCGACCGATCGCTTGCACTGGTCGATCTGGCATTGCGTCGCCGCTTTGCTTTCGTTGGGCTGGAGCCAAGACTGGGGCAGGTTTGGCGGGATTGGGTGGTCAAGGAGTGTGCTGTCGATCCGGGCTTGGTCGCGGACATCGAGCGCCGTATCGCTGAGCTAAACGACCAGATCGCGGCGGATGCGCGCCTTGGCAAGCAATTCCGAATTGGTCACAGCTATGTGACACCCGCACATCGACTGGAGGCGGGAGACACGAAGAAATGGTTCCAGCAGGTCGTGGAGACGGAGATCGGCCCGTTGCTGGATGAGTACTGGTTCGATGCGCCCGACGAAGCACAGAAGGCGATCGCACGGCTGACGCAGGGCTGGTGATGACCGCCGTCGCAGAACAGGTGGAAAGTGCATCCATGAGCGCTGAGGGGTTCATCGGACGCATTCCGGTGCGCAACCTCTGGCTGCTGATGCTCTACGCCTCTGACCTGTTCCGTACTCGCGGCATCGGCAAGATCGGCCTGGAAGACAGCCCGGACGATCTACCGGATCTAGTTGCGGAGATCCTTGCCCACGCGGTTGAGGTGCGACAGCGTCGCCGCTTGAGTCTTGGATATCGATCTCGTGACGCAGTCATCAATCGCGTGCGTGGCCGGATCGACGTCTTGACCACCGAACGCCATCAGTTGATGGATAGAGGCCTGGTGGCGTGCCGGTTCGACGAACTCACTATCGACACACCACGCAATCGTTTCGTCCGAGTAGCCTTGGAGTCCATCTCCAGGATCGTTCAGAGGAAGGACGTTGCCCATCGGTGCCGCGTACTTGCGGGTGGCATGAAGGCAATGGGTGTATCAGGGGACGTACCGACCCGCGCCCAAATGAGCACCAATCGTTTCGGCCGTAACGATGCGGACGACCGGTTCATGGTGGCAGCCGCAAAGCTGGCGTTCGACCTAGTGCTACCTACGGAGGTATCGGGTGCGAATGTGCTCTCTCTGCCGGACCGAGAAGTGACGTGGGTACGTCGTTTGTTCGAGCGGGCGGTGGGCGGTTTCTATGACGTCGTGCTAAGTCCGGATGGCTGGCGGGTGCGTTGCGGCGGGACGATGGGCTGGCAGATCGAGCAGAAGACGGCAGGGATCAACAAGATCCTGCCGACCATGCGAACGGATGTCGTGCTCGACCACCCGTCAACCGGGCAGAGGATCGTCATCGATACCAAGTTCACCTCGATTGTGACGAGCGGCTGGTACCGTGAGGAGACCCTACGCAGCGGATACATGTACCAGATCTACGCCTATCTGCGCTCCCAGGTTGGGTGCGGCGATGCGCTTGCAGATCACGCGAGTGGATTGTTGTTGCATCCCGCAATCGGCCAGATGGTCGACGAGACAGTGCTGATTCAGGGGCACACCATCCGGTTCGCCACTGTGGATTTGACGGCAACTCCTGCGGTCATTCGAGCGCAGCTGTTGCGACTTTGCGCGCCAGACCGAGCGATGCAGATCATGAGTTTTCCCTTCGAGAAAACTCGTACGGACTAACTGCCTTTTTCCTGTTCGCATCCAGAAAATCTGTAATGACCCACTGATTTCCTGCTCAGGTATTATGATGAAAGGAAAGTACGATGAGTATCGAGATGACAGAAGAAATCAAACGATGGACAGCAAAGCGTAAGTCTGCTTTAGTGCTAGACATAATCAAGGGCAAGACGACGGTTTCCGAGGCTAGCCGCCAATACGATTTGTCCCCTTCAGAGGTTGAGGACTGGATAGATAATGCCACCGCAGGCATGGAGAATGCGTTAAAAGCGAAGCCGGATGATGTACGTGAGCAATACGAGCGACAGATCAAAGATCTACAAGAAGCTTACGGTGAGGCCATGCTGGAGTTGCGTGCCCGAAAAAAGTTGCAATCCCTGCTGGACAAGGACGAGAGCTGATACGCTCAATCTGGCAGGGACTGAAAGAGGACGGTATTGATGTCAGCATCAGCAAGCTATGTGGGTGGTTTGGGGTATCACGCCGCACTTTTTACTATCAGCCTGTCAAGGCAGCGCCGAGGCTACAACCCGCGCTAGTGAGTCGAGTTAAGGCGCTAATTGAAGACAACCCCTCTTTTGGTTATCGAACGGTAGCAGGACTGCTAAGCATGAACAAAAACACAGTGCAGCGTATTTTTCAACTTAAAGGCTGGAAGGTGCGTAAACGAGCTACTGGCATGCGACCTCGCGTACAAGCCCCTCGCTTCGATTGCTGGATCGCCCAACGAGCGCTGGGCAACGGATCTGTGCCGCGTTTGGGGTGGCCGCCGAGGCTGGAACGGATCAAGACATGACATGATACGGGTAGAAGCGAGCCATGCTCGCTTCTACCTTCAAATTTGGTCCACCAAATTCAAGTGGTCCACTAAATGCTCCACTAAACCCAAGAAACAAAAAAGCACCTAAAGCGTAAAAGCTCTAGATGCTTGATTTTGTAGGGTATTTTTGGTCGGGACGGAGTGATTCGAACACTCGACCCCTTGCACCCCATGCAAGTGCGCTACCAGGCTGCGCTACGCCCCGAAAGATGTAACTATAGCATATGTTTTTAAATTTTGTCAAATCACTGCGTAATTAAGTGTTTTGTTTTAAAATTTACTCTATAGTGTGCTTATCAAAAGCAAAAAAGATTATATAGGAAAAAAAGAAATGTTTCAAATTGGTGATGTGGTCAAATTAAATAGCGGCGGTCCTGCCATGACCATAACGCAACTTGGGTTAACCCATGGGCGCGTCGAATGCGCGTGGTTTGACCTAGAGGGCACTATCCATACGGCTTTTATTCACGCTAAAGCCCTTCAAAAGGTATGACATCGAAAACGCTAACCCCTTTAGCAAAAAGCAAAGCGCTGGCCACATCTTTTTTTGTGGCGGCGCTTTTAATTTTTGTAGGGGCTAAGATTTTTCAGACTGAAGCCCCTGTATGGGGCTATGTGATTGCTTTTAGCGAAGCCGCTATGGTGGGGGCTTTAGCAGATTGGTTTGCTGTCACGGCGCTTTTTAGGCATCCTTTGGGGCTGCCACTACCTCATACGGCTATTATTCCGCGTAATAAAGCACGCATTGCCCGCAATTTAGCAGATTTTATCTGTGAACATTTTTTATCCACTGAACAAGTTTTACAAAAGCTGCAACAATGGCAGTTGCCACGACAGCTTATGCGCTGGCTCATTAGAAAGGAAAACACCGAGCGTATTTCGGATTACACCGCGTTGGTGGCACAACACAGCTTAACCGCCTTACGCGATAGTCGTGCCCAGCATTTTATTCAACAAACGGCCATCAATAATCTCAAGTCCATTAACTTTTCGGGTTTGCTTGGCCAAGTCTTAGAGCTACTCACTGCAGATCAACGCCATCAAGAGCTTTTAAATCATGCACTAGAGGGTTTCAGCTCAGTTTTACAAAAAGAGGAAATCCAGCAGTTTATTGCTGAAAAACTGTCGGCCGAGGTAAAACGTACCGTCCATGTCAAATCCATTAGCGATTATGTGGGTGAGTGGGGGACACGACGGTTAGTCACCTTGATTGCCAACGAAGTCAAGGCGGTTTCTGAGGACCCGCATCACGCGCTTCGTTATAGTTTTAGTGCGCATTTAAAAACCTTTATCGATAGGTTGCAATCCGACCCTAGCTTTGCCTTAAAAGTCAGTGCAATTCAAGAGCAAATCGTTAATGACCCGGTGTTGATGAAATATTTATCGTCATTGTGGACAGAAGCGTTAGACTGGATAGAGCGTGATTTAGACAGCGAGCAATCGGTATTTAAACAAAAACTAAATGCTGGCTTACGCCAAGTGGCGCATCATATCTTGCACGATGCGGCTATGGAACAGCTTTTAAATGAAAAGCTATTGCAGTTAGCACCGCCATTGATTGCTAAATACCGAGTACAAATTGCGCATTACATTGCTGATCGAGTCAATGCGTGGGAAGAGCACGAGCTAGTCTATCAATTAGAAAATGCCATTGGTAAGGATTTGCAATACATCCGTATCAATGGCACGTTAGTAGGCGGGGTAGTGGGCATTATTATTCATGCCCTTGGGCGGTTTATGGCGTAGCGCGTGCTGCGGCGCGTGCTTTTTGAATAGCTAGTTTGATGTATCCGTCCATGCCATCTTGCCGTAGAACCCAGTCTTGATAGTCCAAAGGCAACTCGGCAATGGGCGTGCCTTTGTGCTTGCCAAATGGCATCACACGCGGTAAACGGGCTGTTTCGGATAGCTCCCATAGCTGTTCCCAGTTTTGTACTGGTTGCGGCAACAAAGCCAACAGTTTTTGTAAAATATATCGGCAATTGTGGACGTCTGCTAAGGCGGAGTGGGCCGCTTTTAGGCGTTCGCGCGCGTGTGGACGAAAAAAATAATACATCAACGCGGATTGTGAATGGCTGTCTAACTGAGGCAGTAAATAACGGCTTAACGCTAAGGTGCAAATACGTTTTACATCCGGTTGGCGACTTACATTCCAGTCATAGTCCACATTATGACCAATCATATACCTCGCATCGGTTGGAAATTTAAACTCAGCACAAGGGGGGCAGTTTTCTAGTTCTTCATCATAAATATGATGAACGGCTAAGGCCCCTAAACTATTAGGATGAGAAGGTTTGTAACGTTGCTCAAACTCGCTCACTATACCTAAGGTGGATACGTCATCAAGCTGAAGCCAAGCGGCCTCAATGACATCAGGCTGGTTAGTGCCCGTGGTTTCTGTATCAAAAATATATGCGTTCATAAAACAGGAATTAATAGTTTCTTACGTTTCAAGTCGCTTTCCTAAACATGAATTTGGTACAGTAAATAGTCCAAGAAAGACTTTAGCCAAATTTAGGAGGCGCCATGAAAAAAAATCTTGTATCTGCAATGGTAATGACGGCTGGTTTAAGCCTAAGCACATTGAGCTTTGCTCAAGCCTTGGCTACCCCGACTAGCTTGAGTGAGGCGGTACATACCACCGTGGCTGAGGTATTGGCTTCGGGTCAAGATGACCAATATGTCTCGTTAAAAGGGCAGGTGAGCCGTCAGTTAAGCAGTGAAAAATACATGTTAACTGATGACACAGGCGTAATTCAAATTGAAATAGATGAAAAGCTTAGCCGGATTTTACCGTTAACGCCTCCGACTAATGTGGAAGTGTTCGGCGAAGTCGATAAAAAAGGTAATACCGTAGAACTGGATGTGGATTATTACTCGGTGTATTAACCCACTTGGAAGTGCATTTCCGGATAGCGAATGCGACTACGACGGCGTGTAGCGAGACTATAAACCAAAGTAAGTGGGCCTAATCGACCTGCAAACATTAAAATAGTCAGCACAAACTGGCTGGGCAAGCTTAGCTCGGCGGTAATACCAAAGCTCATGCCCGTAGTCGTAATAGCTGACATCACCTCGAACATCAAGCTATCTAAAGGCAAGTGGTCAAATAAAGAAATCAGCAGCAGACCAATAAAGAACAAGCTAAACGTAATTAACACTAAAGACAGCGACTTTTGTACTGTATCGGGTACGACGCTGCGCTGCATTAATACGACTTCCTCGCGATGTTTTAAATAAGAAACCACCGCAGCAATCAATACAATAAACGTGCCTAGTTTTATGCCACTTGCTGTGCTTAACGAACCGCCCCCAATAAACATATACAACATAATCAACAAGACAGAGCTAGTCTCCATTTGCTGAGGTTCCATGGCGATAAAGCCTGAGGTGCGGCTTGAAATAATCTGCAACCATGATGCCGCGGCCTGCTCGTGCAAAGGAAGGCCCCCAATCGTGCTAGGGTTGCCGGTTTCAAAGAGCCAAATAGCAATAAAACCGACTATGTTTAAAATGGCTGTGCCTATCAAAATTAACTTTGTGTAAGGCGATAACAAAGACCAACGTCGTTTATTTAAAAGATTAATAATGACAGGAAAGCCTAGCCCACCTAATGCAATCATCAAGGAAATAGTTAATAGGCTAATTGGGTCGTGAACAAACCCAATTAAACTGTGCTCGTATAGCGAGATACCTGCATTATTAAAGGCCATCGTCACATGAAAGTAGGCCAAATACGCTGCATGCTTCAGCCCATACGTTTTACTCCACCAAATGGTAAGCCAAATCATGGTGATAAATTGGATACTAAAGGCAATCTTAAATACTGAAAAAGCCGTTTGCTTAATTTTCGAGACGTTGGTTTGGTTAAAGGCCTCGAGCGCAAGCGCTTGTTGTTTGAGACTAATGCGTTTGCCTAAGCTAAGCATAGCAAGCACGGCAAATGTTACAAATCCAAGCCCACCAATTTGCACCAGTATCGTCATAATGATTTGACCGGTCGTGGTCAGCACCGTCGCGGGCTCGATCACCATCAACCCGGTCACGGTAACCGCTGACGTGGCTGTAAAAAACGCATCAAACCAGCTAATAGGCGCCTTGGTTGAAAAAGGCATTTTGAATAACAATGTGCCCAATACAATCAAAGCTAAAAACCCAAGCGCTAACACCAGTGGAGGGCTAGCGTGAAGATTCGCTTTAGGTGCGTTCGTTGGCCCCAAACTGCGTAATGAGCGAACGGGTTTTTGATCAGCCATAGTGCTTATATGAGTTTGGGTGCAATATTGCGTAAAGCCTGCAACGGGCCAAAGATCACCAGTATATCTTTTGCTTGCAAGATGAAATCATCAGTTGGGCGCACAAGAATTTGTGTTTTGCGTTTTATTAACAGCACCTCTACGGTTTTATTATCTTGATGTAAGACCTCGCCTAGGCTGATTTCATCTAAGCGTTCACTAGCGGTAATTTCCACGACAAACTCACCATTACCCAGTGAAATATAGTCATTTACCATGGGGTAGCTAAGCATTTGTGCAACGCGCACGCCCATTTCTTCTTCGGGGTGAATAATACGGTTTACACCAAGCTTGTGCAGAATTAAATGCTGGGCATGCGAGATGGCCTTAACCCAAATTTTGGTGACGCCTACCGCTTTTAAATGCACTACACTGACTAACGAGGCTTGAACATCGTCACCAATGGCAATGAGAACCACATCATAATTATCTAGGCCTAACTCTTGAACTGCAGCAGAGTCTGTGACATCAGCAATGACGGCACGAGACAAATGATCGGCGTATTTATCAACAATTTTGGGGTCGTTATCAATACCCAATACGGAGTGCCCCATACGCATTAGTTCTAATGAGGCAGCTGAACCAAAGCGACCTAAACCGATGACTGCAAACTGTGCCATAGTGCGTCCTAGGGGTTAGAAGGGGTTTCCGGCCAAACAAAGCGCACGGCGTGGCCTAACTGTTGCACTGCCACAGTTTGATGTAAGGTTTGACCTTCGTAAGTGGCATACACTTGATAAGTACCAGGATCAATGTCTAATAAACAAAATGGGCCTTCGCTGTTGATATTCACTGCGACTTGGTCCTGTTCATCACGAATAACAACTTGGATATCTGCAATAAAGGCTGTACGTTGGCCTAGTTGCTGCCCAAAATGCAAAGACAAGGGAAACTGGCTTTGCGCCGTTTTAAATGCGTTTGCCTCATCGCTACCTATGCCACCACAAATATAAGCGGTGCTTTGATAAAATTTTACAGCAGGAAGCTCTTGGGCTTGAGTGGGTAACACACAACATATAGCCAGCAGTAAAGAAGACCAGAGACGCATAACCATTCCTTTGTAAAAGCCTTTAATGTATTGCAGAGCACGTTTAAGCGATGGCTAATGGAATTGGCCAACTGTGTCGCTCTGTTTCTATTCCACGAGAATTATAACTACACTCGTGCCAAATACTATGGCCGTGTTGAGCAACCGCCCATACACTTGAGCTGCGTGTGCCATAGTCTGGGCTAATTATAAACGGACTACTTAAAAGCTGCTCTCGCTCAAGACTGAGCCCTGTCTGCGGCAACAAATGCGAAGGGGCCGCCACTGAATCTCGTAAAATATCGTAGACTTTGTCGGTTTCAGTAGGGCTAGACGTGTGTAAAAGCCCCGTTAGTTGTTGTCTTAAACGTTCACTCTTTGGCCACGGGGTATTTAAAAAGCCATTACTTAACACATAGTGTCCCGGGGTCAACGCTACTGGTGGTTGTTGTAGGTGATTGCTGTAATACAAGCATTCAAATTGCTGTTGGTCTGACTGCCATTGTCCCACAATTAAATTAAAGCCTGCGTAGTGTTGCCCTTGCTGTGCCACTTGCTGTAGGTACGCTGCAGGCGAAATGGTTTGTTCGACAAACTCTTTACAAAGGAAGCCTCGTGATAGCGGAGACACGGGCTGAGGCAACAACAAATTGCGATGATTGGTCAATAACGCAAAACGACCATTTTGATTGACTGCAAACCACGTGCCACCCGCTTGTAAATCTACGCCGCCGTAGATCGTTGGCTGATGTGGCCAAGGGGCAGCAGCGCGAGTGGGTCTAGCATGAAATTCATCGCGATTTGCAGCAATAAATAAAGGCCACTGGGGATCAGTGGCCAACGCTAAGTAGGCAATACACATAAAACAGAAAAAATCGGTGAGTAAACCTATAGCATAGCAAGTTTATTTGACCCTTCGACTAAATTGCGTAGACGAATCGCATCGCCTATACGGGAGTAGCGGCCCTGAGAGTTCATTAATACAATGGCGACCTCGCGACCTTCCATTTTAGTTAAGAGGACTAAACACTGACCGGCTTCATTAATAAAACCCGTTTTTGAGACTTGGATATCCCATTTGTCGTTTTGAACTAAACGGTTAGTATTCCCAAAGACTAATTGACGGCCTGGTTTTGGGGTAACAGTGAGTTTCTCGCTGGTGCTATAGCGGTGAATAAGGGGCTGTTGCGCCGTGGCTTGAAGTAATAAGACCAAATCATGCGGGCTAGATACATTAGAGCTTGATAACCCAGTAGGCTCTACAAAAAGACTTTGGCGCATACCTAAACTGCGGGCTTTGTCATTCATGGCGCGCACAAACGCACTGAGGCCACCGGGATAATGACGCCCTAGCGCATTGGCTGCCCGATTTTCAGAAGACATGAGCGCCAAGTGCAGTAGCTCGGACCGAGTTAGTTTAGACCCTACTGATAAGCGCGACGTGGTGTTTTTGAGGTGATCGACATCGGCGCTAGTAATTTCTAGTGTCTCGTTTAAGTCTTGTTTTGCCTCTAGGACCACTAACGCGGTCATTAGCTTGGTAATTGAAGCAATAGGGCGGACTTGGCTGCTGTTTTTTTGGTAAATGGATTTGCCTGTTTTGATGTCTTGAACATAGGCAATTTCAGATTGCAGCGGCGTGGCCTGATTGGGGAGTAGCGCCGGAGGTAAGGTGGTTTGGGCGGGTGCTAAAGCGACGGGCTGCAAATTGGCGCTGTATTGACTGTAAGGCGTATGGTATTTAACAGGGATTGGGTCTAATGTTTGAGCCGCTAGGGGAGTTAAAACTGAGAATAACGCGAGGAATCTGGCCGTATTGCGGCGTAAGAAGCGTGCAGAAGAGTGATATAAAAGCATAAGCGGTACCCAAGACCTGTATTAAGCATAAACCATGCCAAGATAATATCAGATATCACTCATAAAATTAACAACTTATAGGCTAATCTTAAAAAATAAATGAAGACTCGTAACCTATCTTTTCTTGGCTTTTCTATGGGTTTGATATGTAGCGTGTATTTTAATAGCGCTATGGCCCAGCAAGCATGGGCCTTTGAGCAAGTTAGCCCTGCCATTTACCAGCTAGATCAGCCGGTTACGCAGCGTTACACAAGCATAGACAGCTTGCAACCACCAGCAAGACATCAACACTTTACCGCCGTAATGGTGCAAGTTTCACCATCGGTAGGGGCTGCCATCGAAAGTTTTGCCTGCATCAATGACACATCCACGTGTTTGCCTATCGTTGGGGGTCGATTATACACGCAGGCCTTTAACCAATATAGTGCGGTTAGCCCTATATTGATCGTTCACAAGATTAAAGACTGGGCAGGGGTCATACCCCCTGTATTTATCAAGTCGCAATTGAACATTTGGTGGGAATAACTGCAAGCCATTTGATTTGTGTTAACATTTTTTAACTATTGTTCATTTATTATTATAATTTTGTTAGAAATGGTTAACACCTCTACCTAGAGCTGTTATTTAGGCGTGAAATGAATCCATCAACCCTTATTGGTATAGTCGCTAGCGTTCTTTTGCTAGGCGTAGTCATCTTTTACACCGCTGTCGACCCCTCATTATTTCTTGATATACCCAGTATATTAGTGGTTGTAGTGGGAACCATGGCAGCCACCTTCATTAGTTATCCTCTTAGCGAGGTCGTGCGCATTTTTGGTTTGATCTGGACAGTACTGCGCAATGAAAAACTGTACGCTCAACACGACATCGATGAACTAATAGACATTTCGCGCTTATGGGTGTCTGGTGATATACGAGCAGTGGAAAATGCGCTAGAGCAGATCTCGAACCCTTTTTTAAAAACAGGGGTCCAGCTTGTTATTGACATGACCCCGGAAGAGGAAATTCTTGAACTACTTCAATGGCGCATCACGCGTATGCGGGCTCGTGAATACGCTGAAGCACAGCTGTTCCGTGTTATGGCCAGCTACGCCCCGGCCTTTGGCATGGTAGGCACGCTAATTGGGCTTGTTAATTTGATGTTTTTACTAGGTGATGGCGATATGACCATTATTGGCCAACAAATGGCCTTAGCCTTAATGACCACCTTTTATGGCATTTTATTGTCTAATCTTCTTTTCAAACCGGTAGCTGTAAAACTAGAACGCCGTACCGAGCAGCGTCTTGTGCTCATGAACATGGTCCTCCAAGGCGTTTCCATGATGAGTCAAAAGCGTGGCCCTGCAATGATGCGAGAAACACTCAATTCATTTATGGCGCAGTACCAAGATGAGATTAATGATGGTAATGGTCGTTATTACGACGAGGACTAAGCATGAACGCTGATAATAAACTCATCGGTCAACTGACAGCCAAAGCCAAATCTCTCGAGGCCGAACTGCAACAAGCCCGTATGGTGTTACGCTCTCGCAAAAGCAACACCCCACAAAAAAGCTGGCTCGCACTGGGTGACAGCACAATGCAACCCCGCGAGGAAGAAGAAACGTGGTTTGCTACCTATTTAGATATGATGACGCTGCTATTGGTGCTGATGATCGTTATGTTGGCCTTTGCTGGCAAAGGCGAGTTTGAGTACGGTACCGATAAAGACGCCAATGCCATTGTGGTAGGTGCACGTGCAGACGGTCAGTTTGCTGGCGTCACAATCAATGCCAAAGGAACCGCTGCCCAGCAGGGCGGGGCTCCCACAGAGAACGCCCTAACAGAAGAAAGCCAGTCAGCACACCGTCTAGAGGATTTAGGTCTAGAGGGCCTTAGCGACGACATTGATGTGGTGCTAAACGATGAAACGGTCAGTTTTAGGATTAACAGCGAGATTTTGTTTCCTTCGGGGCAAGCTGACTTAAGCCTAGCAGGGGTTACCGTCTTGCAATCCTTAATTAATGTGCTCAAGAAAAACGACTTCCAAATAGCAGTAGAAGGCCATACCGACTCCATCCCCATTCGTAGTAGCCGGTTTCCATCTAACTGGGAGTTATCTAGCTCTAGGGCAGGCAGCGTAGTGCGTTATTTTGAAGCTAACGGCATTGCCAGCGATAGATTGCGAGCCGTGGGCTATGCCGATACACGCGCATTAAACTCTAATGACACTGCCGAAGGGCGTGCTCAAAACCGTCGGGTTGAGCTCACTATGGAAATCCCTAAAGCAAAATAGCCTACGCAATACGTTCACAACCGGGCCCTTCAAGTCGGCTGCGTCCACCTTGAAGGGGATGCACTTGAATTTGTGTAGCAATACGTTCTTTAAGCGCCGGCACATGCGAAATTACGCCAATGGTTTTACCTTCTTGGTATAAAGAGCTTAATGTATCTAAGGCAATATCTAGCGCGTCTTCATCTAACGTGCCAAAGCCTTCGTCCAAAAACAAAGAATCCAAACGCACATTTTGACTGGCCATATGCGATAACCCAAGCGCTAAGGCTAAGCTGATTAAAAAACTTTCGCCGCCTGACAAGTTTTTGGTTGAGCGCACTTCACCCGCTTGGTAATTATCGATCACACTCAATACCAGCGGTTCTGTAGGATGACGCAATAGCAAGTATCGGTCTTGCATGCGTTCAAGCTGTTGGTTCGCGTGATGAACCATACGGTCAAACGTCAAACCCTGTGCAAAATTCCTGAATTTTTTACCGTCTGCAGAGCCGATAAGCTCACGGAGCTGAGACCACTTTTCTAATTCTTTTTTCTGCTGGGCAACGATCTGTTGATGCGCAGCTGTTTTTTGTTTTTGTTGCTGATTTCGCGTCAGTTGCCCTGATAACTGGCCAACAAGCTGTTGCTTAATATCGTAGTCTTCGCGCAGTGCTTGCTCTTTTTCGTGAACCTGCTCGGTGTCTTGCGCCCCCAGTTGCGCAGTTAATGCACTGAGTTGCTGCGTGACGTCATGGTCTTGGCTTTGTAAAAGCTGGGCATCGGTGATGAGTTGCTGTTGTTGTCTAGCTAAGTCTTCGCGCTCCTCTAAGGGAATAAGCGCTTGCTCATACGTTTGTTCAGAGCTAAAGCCAATGCGCAGGAGCGCTTCGAGGAAACGCGTTTCACTTAAAGTTAGCGCCGTGCTCAACGCCTCTACCTGGCTGTTCTGTTCTTCAAGCGCCTCCTGCGTATGGGTCTTACGCGAGTGGAGCTCTTGCCAGGTTTTTTGAGCGGCTTGGTGCAAAGCATGATCGGTTTTCAGCTGTTCCTCGAGCTCACGCTCCCTCTGCTCCACCACGGCGTGGCCAAATAAATCGTAGCGGGTTTTCTGAGTCGTGTGACGTTCGTGTGTGAGTTGCTCTACGGTTTGCTCAAGCTGTTGAAGTTGCTGATGGACTTGGGTGTAATGAGCCTGCTGATCCTTATGATTCAAAGTCAGTTGTTGAAGCTGGTCACGACATTGTTGCAAAGCGCTAAGCTGCGTTTCCCAGCGTTGTTGACGAATCTGTAATTCGGCGATGAAATCTGCGGGCCGTTGCTCTGCCTTTAAGCCATAAGGCTGACAGGCCTCGACCAATTTTTCTTGTTCTTGCGCTACACGCTTCACAAGTTGGTCCACGTCGTGCTGACACTCTGCCACGCGCTGCGCGTGCTCTTGCCGCTGTGCATGGCATTGCTCAACTTTTAAACGGGTGGTGGCGTCGATTTGCTCTTGCTGCATTAAGGCTTGCTTTGCAGAAAGCAATGCCGTATCTAAGGTGGTGATTTGAGCTAACTGACGTTCTGTGTGTTGCCATGCTTCTTTAGCTTGCTGTAGAGCGTGCTGCAGCGCCTCGGGTTGCGCTAACTGCTGCTGCAGTGTGATTGTGTCTAGACCATGCCGCTCTGCAAATCGTTGCATGCGTTGTGTTTGCTGTTGTTGCTCTTGTTTTGCTTGCGCTTGCTCGCTGTGCAACTGTCCTTGAGTGCGGTGTAAAGCATCACGTTGGGTTTGAACTTGCTGCTGCAGACGCTGCAGCTGTTGGGTAGCTTGATTGAGCTCGTGCTGGGTCTGTGCAATAGGCGGGGTGATCGCCTTGTCAGCCCACGGGTGCTCGGTTGAGCCACAAAGCGGGCAGGGCGTATCCTGCTCTAGCAGCGCGCGTTCATGCTCCATCGTCATGATGCGCTGCTCTGAAGCAAGCAAGCGCTCTAAGGCATGGACCGCTTGCTCTTGAGAGTGCACTACGGTTAATGCTTGGCCTAAAGCGTGTTGAGTCTGCTGCTCTTGTTCGATTAGCGTAGCCATGCGTTGTTGGCGAAGGCGCTGCTGGTGCTGCCACGTTTGAGCCTCTAGAGCGAATTCCATTAAAGCGGTAGCACGGTTGTACTGAACTTTCTGGGCATCCAGTTGCTCTTGCCATTGCGCTAAGGAACGGTTTTGGGTCAGGGCTTGCCAATTATGCTCGTTTTTCTGAACCAGATCGAGCGCTTGCTGTAGCTGGTTTTCATTTTTGGCTTGAGCCAACACCAAGTCTTGATGCTGTGCGTCCAACTGGTTACGGCGCTCTTGAGCCTGCTGCAACACGCCTTTTTTCTTTTTTAATTCAGCCTGTAGGCTATCTACGTAATCCGCGCAGTGCAGCATAGCGCCTAACTCAGCGCTCAAATGGCTATCTTGCTGATTGTGATCCAGATACTGTTTTACCGTATCGTGTTGGGCTTGTGTCTGCTGTAATTGCTTTTGGCTATCCTCTAACCGCTGCCGTTCCGTCTGCTGCGCGGCTGTCAGCTGCTGTTTTTGTTCTGTACAACGCCGTAGCTCTCTGTCTAGCCGTTGTAGCTCACCATCTAAAGCACGCGCCTGCTGAAACACAGGCCGTTGCGTCTGCAATGCAGTTTCAGCGCGCTGGACATCTTTTTCTGTGCGCTCACGTGTTGCTTGGCACTGGTCTAATTGCTGTTGCAATGGCGGTAGACGCTGCATTAACGCGTGCTGTTTTGCTTTGGCCTGCTGCAGCGCGGTACGCTGCGCCGTCAAGGCGTAATGCTTTTTTTCTAGCTGCGCAGCTTTTTCGGCTTCTTTTAAGCGTTGCGCTGCGGCGGCAAAGGTTTGCTTTCTATACTCTAAATCATTGACCTGTTGGGCAATGAGGCGTTTATTTTGCTGCAGTTGCTCACGTTTTTCTAAAGCATGCCGTATGGCTCTATATTGGCTTAGCTCATTATCCAAATCACGCAAGGCGGCATTCACGTCTTCCAATTCTTGCTGCATCTGTTGCTCTTGCTCGGGCGATAACAGCTCAATGTGATCAAGGGATTGCATCAAGTCTTTTAAGGTTTTCTTTTCCGCGCTGTATCGCTCATGCGCCAAAATAGATAAGTCACTGTAAATAGCCGTGCCAGTGATCTGCTCTAAGATAGGGGCGCGTTGATCGGCGTCTGCTTGTAAAAAAGCGGCAAAATTCCCTTGGGCTAAGAGCATAGAACGTGTAAATCGATCAAAATCCATGCCTGTCAGGCGTTCCACTTCGCTAGCAACTCGTCTTAACTGGTGGGCTAATACTGTGCCACACTCTATTTTGGCTAGCTCATGGCGTGGCGACTGCAGCTCCCCTTGGGGCTGTTTACGTGCACGGTGTTGAGCCCAATGAGCCCGAAACTGCCCCTCATCCGTTTCAAAACAAACTTCAGCAAAACACTCGCCTGTGTGCCTAGACATAATGTCATTTTGAGATGCCGAGATACGATCTAAGCGGGGGGTACGACCAAACAAGGCCAAACTAACGGCATCAAGTAGGGTGCTTTTCCCCGAACCCGTTGGACCAGTAATAGCAAATAAGCCTTGAACCTCATAATCAGGATGGGTGAAATCGACTAGCCACTCGCCCTCGAGTGAGTTTAAGTTTTTTAAACGTAAGGACAATAAACGCATATTACGACTCGCGATGCTGATCCCAAATTTCTTGGAACGCGGATGTTAAGGATAAGTGCTGAGACTCGGGAATCTCGTGACTCGCCAAACAACGCTCGAACACGTCCATTGGCGTCAGTGCATCCAGGCATTCTGTTATGGCATTGCTTTTTAATGTGTGTTGCACCATTGCTAGGTTTTGAATGCGTAGAACCTCAACCGAACTCTTGGCGCATATCGTCTCGATGCGTTCGCGCAAATCGGTCATTAAAAGCTGGTCTTGATACACCACCTCTACCCAAACCGATTCACCAGTACCACATAACTCAGTAAGTTGTTGTTCAATATGCGACCAGTCACCTTGTAGTTGCACCAACGCTTGGAAACGGGGAATGGGCAAGGCACGTACTTGATGTAAGGCGGCTTGGTGAAATTCGACAATACACACTTCCTTTTGGTGTGTTGCCTCGCCAAAGCCCATCGGAATGGGGGAGCCACAATACCGGATATGCGTTTGCTGCGCCACTTTTTGTGGCACATGTAAATGGCCTAAAGCAATGTAATCAAACACAGAGGGAAAACGCGCGGCAGAAAAATGCCCTAATTCACCCACATATAAATCACGCACTCCATCATCTTTCAGTAATTGCCCGCCGGCTGTAAACAAATGGCCCGTTGCCACAATAGGAACGGGCTGTGGCAAAGCATCACGCAGTGCGACGGCCAGGCTTGCCACCTCGTCATAATGCGCTTGAATGCCGGCGATCAGCTTTTGCGCCTTATCTTCCACACTTTCCCCAGCTTGCACCGTACGAATATCTCGATCACGCAAATAGGGCACGGCACACACAATTAACTCGACCTCGCCCGCGGCGTTTTTGAGGGCAAGCACCTCGTCTTGGCGATCTGCGCAGGCTTGGCCGATCACATGAATAGCTAAACTGCTTAATAACTGTTGAGGGGCATTGATAAAGGAGGGTGAATCATGGTTGCCTGCGATAATCACCACATGCCGACAACCCGTTGCCGCCACGCGCGTTAAAAACTGGTAGTACTGGGTTTGGGCTTGATTGCTGGGCGTGCTGGTATCAAACACATCGCCCGCTACAACCAACACATCAATGGTTTGTTCTTTTAATGTTACGAGCAGCCAGTCTAAAAAAGCCTGAAACTCTGCCTCACGTCGTTTACCATACAAGTGACGTCCTAAATGCCAATCTGAAGTGTGAAGAAGTTTCATAACGGAAATAAAGACTCTGCAATCTGATAGGGGTGACTCGCTATAAGACAGTGGCTAGAGTATCGCCCTGAGCCAACACGGCTGCCCGAATAGCCAGAAAAAGGATAGAAGGATTTGGAATGAAAAATGTGATTATACCGCTCATGTTAGGGCTAAGCAGCATCAGTCACGCTGGCTCTGAACCGACTGAGCCATTAAATGCGCAGGAATCGGATCCCATTACGATGGGCTGGATGACCGGGTTTCCCCCGCCCCCAACAGCACTGATTATGCAGCCCGAATCCGACTTTTTTAGTTTCCCCAAGCTACGTTGGACCGTCTGCCATATACGAGAGCTTATGCCAACCAAACAGGTCAGTCGAGGCATTGCAGCCCCCAGCAGTTTGCCGTATGCCATAGATAAAAACATCGACGCCATCACCTTTCGCCCTTTAGGTCGTGAAAATAAAATGACTTGGGCCGAATCCCTGTTAGCGAATTATACGGATGGCATCCTGATCCTGCATCAGGGACGCATTGTGTACGAGAGCTATTCAGGCTGTTTAAGTGAAATCGGACAACATGCCGCCATGTCGATGACAAAATCCTTAATAGGGCTCTTAGCCGAGGTGCTAGTGGTTGAAGGCAAGCTAGACGAACAAGCCCACGTGTCTTCGCTGGTCCCCGAACTCAAACACAGCGCTTTTGGTTCTGCTACCGTGCGCCATGTCATGGACATGACCACCGCTTTGGATTACAGCGAAGACTATGCCGATCCTAACGCCGACATTTGGCTTTATTCCCAAGCCGCTAGCCCTTTACCTAAACCCAGCGATTACACTGGGCCTAATGGCTATTTTGATTACTTGCAAACAGTAGAACAAAAAGGAACACATGGCGAGGCCTTTGGTTATAAAACCATAAACACCGATGCCTTAGGCTGGATTATCTCTAGAGTCACTGGTCAAGACATTACTACTCTTTTGTCTGACCGCATCTGGAGCCAAATTGGTGCTGAACAAGACGGTTATATGACCGTAGACGCTAAGGGCACGCCCTTTGCAGGAGGCGGGCTGAGTGCAGGCCTACGCGACCTAGGGCGTATTGGGCAACTGATACTCAATAAAGGCCAGCTGAATGGGCGCCAGATCCTGCCCGCGCAAGCCATTGAAAACATCCAATTAGGCGGAGACAAATCCGTATTCGCTAAAGCCAATCACACCACTTTGCCCGATGCAAGTTACAAAAGCATGTGGTGGGTTTTTCATAATGACCACGGTGCGTTCGCTGCACGAGGTGTCCATGGGCAAACCATTTATATAGACCCAACGGCGGACATGGTGATTGTGCGATTTGCCTCCTTTCCCGTAGCCAGCAACGCTGCCATAGATCCCACCTCTCTGCCTGCCTATCAAGCGGTAGCAGACTACCTAAAAACACAATAGGCTATTGTGTTTTATGCGCAGAAGTAGAGTGGTGACGCCGCTCGCTTGGGCTGACATCAAAACGACGACGATAGGCGTTACTAAAGTGCGCCTGATCCGAAAACCCAACGGCATAAGCAATCTCGGAAAGCAATAAGCGAGAGTGATTCGCTAACAACTGATCTGCAGCAAGTAAGCGAGCCTCTAAGAGCGTCGCTCTAAATGTGGTATTGTGCCGTTGAAAAAGGCTTTGTAAGGTTCTAGGCGCTAGGTTCACATGGTCGCTGACTCGTTGAAGAGTAAGACTAGAATCAGCTACGTGCATTTTTATATAAGCGCAGGCGCGCTCATACAGTATCTGTTGAAAACTACTTGAATCGTTCTGAGCACAGGGGTCGCCATCAATTAGCATCGTCACTAGATTAAGCAAACAACGGCTAGCTAGCTCTACTTGATGAAGCGCAAGCTGTTCAAAGTTCTGTACCAAACTAGTTAAATAGTCGTGTAGCAAAGGACCGCCTGCATTGGTAGGCAACGGCCGAGCGACAAAATCATGGATTAACCCCGAATGCGCTAGAGGCCCAACCAGAGGCAAACGCACACACGTCATCGCAACGCC
This sequence comes from Paenalcaligenes hominis, assembly GCF_011927625.1. Classification (GTDB taxonomy): domain Bacteria; phylum Pseudomonadota; class Gammaproteobacteria; order Burkholderiales; family Burkholderiaceae_B; genus Paenalcaligenes; species Paenalcaligenes hominis. Next base: position 801,116 of record NZ_JAATIZ010000001.1, on the reverse strand, counting down.
ATCATCAAAATCAAAGGTAAACGGAGAACTACCTACATTGATACTCAGCTCGCCAGGGCCAATAGATTGAGACCTACCATACTGCTGTAACTGACATAAGCCAGCACGATGTTGGTTGATAAACAGCCAATCATTGAACTGATCCTCTGTATTACAAATAACTTGATAAGACTGCGCCTGTAATTGATTGATTGAAAGATCGCCTGCTTTTTCCGATTTTAAATAGGCATGAAAGGGGCGAGTGGGGTGTCGAGGTTGTGTTTGTACCCTTAAAAAAGCAGAAGAAATGGCTTCATTCCATACGGAAGAAGCGCATTCAGACTCGAGTTTGTGAGTACTCCAAATTGTAGTCCGTTCCATAGTGCGTTGACTCAGGCAATGCGCCTAAATACAAATCAATGGGCGCGTAAGTACAAGACAGGGCGTGGGATTTGTTGATAATCAAACAATAAAGATTTCGTTAATAGGACTGATGCCTGTCCATAACGATCAATACCCATATCCTTAGGAGACGACAAATGAGTTCAACTGTAAAGACCTATTATCCCTATATCAATGGTCAGTTCTGGCAATCTGAAGGCCAGCCCATGAAAGAGGTGCGCAATCCTTTTAATGGTGAGCTAATTGGGCAGGCTTACTTGGCTACTGCAGCAGATATTGAACTAGCACTCGCCAGTGCCGAGCACGCTCAAAAAGCCTGGGGTAAAACCTTAGCCAAAGAAAGGGAGGCTGTTTTATTAAAAGCGGCTGACATTGTAGAGCGTCGTCGCTTAGAAATCGTCAAAGTGCTAGTTGAAGAGGGCGGGAACGTCTTTGGCAAAGCAATGTTTGAATGCGACTACATCATTAGCACGTTTCGTATTGCAGCGGGTCAAGCACGTGATATACGCGGTGAAACCCTGCCCACAGAAATACCAAATCGCTTATCGATGACCCTACGCCAACCGGTAGGGGTAGTGGTAGGGATTGGACCCTTTAATGCGCCCCTGTTATTAAACGGTAAAAAATTGGCACCTGCACTGGCTGCTGGCAATAGCTTCATTTTAAAGCCCTCACCCTATACACCTCTAGCGGCCTTGCTCTTTGCAGAGATTCTCGAAGAGGCGGGGCTACCAGCAGGGGTGCTTAGTGTTATTCCTACTACAGACGACGCAATGGGCGACACGCTTTTTTCTGACCATCGCGTCAAATTAATTACATTTACTGGTTCAGCGCGGGTAGGTCGCTTTTTAGCCGAGCTAGCTGGCCGTTACCAAAAACGCATTGTCTTAGAGCTAGGAGGAAAAAGCCCTTTAGTTATATTAGCCGATGCAGACTTAGATTATGCCGTGCGTTCTGCCGCGTTTGGGATCTTTTTCAACCAAGGCCAAGTGTGTATGGCGAACTCGCGCATTATTGTTGAAGCGCCAATTTACGAGGCGTTTTGTGAAGCCTTTGCTGAAAAAGTCAAACAAGTACCTTTTGGTGACCCCGCCCTAGAGCACATGGCGGTCGGGCCGCTCATTGATGCGAATCAGGTTAGCTTTATTCAAAACCATATCAACGATGCCGTTTCTAAAGGGGCAAGCTTAGTCACAGGTGGCCAAGCTATAGGAAATGTGCTCGAGCCCTCTGTATTAGTCGACGTAGAGCCAGGTATGGCTGTTTATAACGAAGAAAGCTTTGGGCCATTAGCGGCTATTTACAAAGCCAATGATTTCGATCATGCGGTAGACATTGCCAATGACACCTCGTACGGGTTGTCCTCTGGCATTGTGACCAATGACCTGCAAAAAGCCTTTGATTTTGCATTACGTGTAGAAGCCGGCTCGGTACACATTAATGACAACGCCTTTGACGACGACCCGAATGCACCTTTTGGTGGGTTTAAAGATAGCGGGTATGGCAAAGAAAACGGACGTTATTCCATTGAGGACATGACCGAACTGAAATGGGTCACCGTGCAATTAGGAGAGCGCCCGTTGCCGTTTTAAAACGCAGTTGCATTCTATTTTTTCTTTAGAAGACCAGTGGGTTGCCCATCAAGCAAACGGGCTGGGCGACTCACTCAAAGCCTGCGTATCTAGGCGCATTACCTTTCGCTACGCTTCCAGTAGGGTAAGTCCATCTATAGCGTCTATTAGAAAAACTCTATCATGCTCTTAGTAGAGGTTAAATCTAAGATAAGGGATAGACTTTATGCAGACACAGCTTGCGCTTGATGTATCGCCTATTTACTCATACCCAATTATCCAGTCCCGATCCGCGGTTAAATCTCATCAAGAGCTTAGCCACAGCATTTCAGGTCATGAATTGGAATGGCGTAAAGGTAAAGTAAACACTCGACTTTTTCGCTATAACCTCGAACAGATAAGCATGATGGTGTTGGGCTATGGGGCAGAGGTAGAAATTCAAGCTACAAAGTTTCAAGGGTTCAGCTTAGTGCAGATTCCCTTGCGCGGTACAACAGAAATAATAAGCGATGGGGTGTCGGTTATAGCCAAACCAGGGGAAACCGTTATTGTCACCCCAAAAGAAAAAGTACAAACATTATGGCAATTGGGATGTGAGCAATTGCTTTTAAAAATTCCTCATCACCTAATCAGCTGTTTAGACCAGGCATGGGTATCACCCCACCTTCGCCCCCAAAACACCTCAAATTTACGTCCTGCTTATAAAATACAACCTCAAATCACCCAGCAATGGCACGCACTACTTCAGCAACTAATCATGCTGCCAAGTTTATATGGGAAAAAAGGACTAAACTCAGTTTGGCTTCGCCATTTTGAGACCAATATTGCATTGTTTTTACTAAGCCATCAGCCCAGCGTAGACCAAACAGAAACTACGCCACTGTGGCCTAAGCAAAACCATACCAGTATTACAACCGACATTAATCAAAATCGTTTAATACAACTAAAGCGCTACGTACAAGCTCATTTTACGGAAAAAATAACGCTAGCCGATTTAGCCAGAGTTGCCGGGGTCAGCACTCGCACCTTAAATGTGATGTGCCATCAACAGATAGGCATGTCACCCATGACGTGGCTACGCACAGTCAGGCTTGATGCCATTCGGCAAGCGCTTTTATCAAACCCCAAAAAAAGTATTACAGAGCTTGCATTAGCACATGGTTTTGAGCATTTAGGCCGCTTTTCTTTTTATTATCAGCAGCGTTTTGGCGAGCTTCCAAAAGACACCGGACAGAAGCCCACCAAAACAGCCAAATCCACAATTAACGAATAAAGAGTGCTTCATTAATAGGAAGATTATGCTTCTCACAGTATGTAAGGTAATGATCTATCATCCAAAACACATCGACTATTTCAATAATACGATCATTTTCATCTAAAAACTCAACCGGCGTCCCTAGCTGAAACAGAGTTTCCATTCCTGTGTCTGTCATTAAAGTATGCGCTCGCCCTGGTGCCTCATTAAAATACGATCCGGCCGTAGCCACCCAATCGTATTCTTTATAATAAAGACTACCAGATAACACATAACCCATCACTGGGGCTCGATGTCGATGGCGGCCTAAGGCTCCTCCCTGGGTAGCTCTCATAATATGCACAGAGACGTTATTACGAATATCAAAACTTAGATGCCGCAAGGAAACAATATCGTTCATGGGTATCCAAGGAGAGGTCTGCTCAGAAGCATCTAAATAGCCTTCTTCCGGTGCAAATTTTGCACGTATCTCATCTAAACGCTTTTCAAGAGTAATATAGCTATCAGTATTTTGTCTCATCCAATTTTCCTTTATTATCAAACACTTGTTTTACAATAAGTTTTACAGTCTATGACTTACTCAGCTCAATATTTAGTGTAAAGACAAGGGTCTAACAAAAATAGCCATAATACGCATGCGCAATTATCCGTTTTTTGCAGTGAGTTAGCCTGTGACCCAGACCTCCGTGTAGTTATTACTAATGCTCATGCGACTATTGCAGGTGTAGAGCGTAATTTATTAGCCGATGGTTATTTGCAGGTACGAGAGTTCGTACCGTATCGTATTGACATTGATGCTAATTTTCCAAATGCTTCAGAACGTCCCCAAGCCTGCCAAGCCCCAAAGTTTACCGCTACCGCTGTCATTCAAGACAAAGACGGCTACAGCAATGTACGGGCTCAGCCTAATGCTAAAAGCAACGTTATTGAAAAGCTCTTTGATAACGAGCCGTTTTATACCTTTGAGCAAAAAGGTAACTGGTGGCAGGTCTGTACGCCAACAGGGCAGGTGGGGTATTTGTACCATGACCGTATACGATTGCAGCATTAAAATGAGTGAGAGTCACTGTGCTTTATAATAATTATTTGTAGCTAGCTAATCGTCATTTACAGGTAGATGCATGTCAGAGATTTCAACACATCTTAAGCGGGTGCAAGTTCAGGGCTTTAAGTCGATTAAAGAGCTGGACTTAGCCATGAACCCTATCAATATACTCATAGGGGCGAATGGCTCAGGAAAGTCAAATTTCATCTCGCTTTTCACCTTTCTACGTCATCTTTCCGAAGGAAAGCTACAAACCTACGTGGAAAAAAATGGATTTGCTAACGTCTTTTTTCATTTTGGCTCTAAGCAAACCGAAAGGATCATGATTGATCTAACGGTCAATAACAATAGCTACCATGTTAAGTTTGTACACGGCGAAGCCAATGACGCTTTAGTGTTTGAAGAGGAATACTGTACCTATGCCCAGTCAAACAAACATTTTTATGTGAAAGGTAGTTTAGGAGAAAGTGGACTTCTGCCTAATGCAGATGCAGATAGCAAACCAGTGAGAAAGTACACGCTGGATTATTTACAGAATTGCCGTGTTTATCACTTCCATGATACGAGTGCTACAGCAGCCTTTAAGCAAGCGCAAAAACTCAGTGCTAATACGTACTTGTATTCTGATGCCGCGAACCTAGCTCCTTTCTTATTGTTTTTACGGGAGCATTACCCAGCTAGCTATCAAGACATCATTACAGCGATTCAGACGGTAGCGCCTTTTTTTCATGATTTTTACTTACTACCCCAGGGGCGTGCTGGGGATGAGTCTTTACTTCTAAGATGGACACATCGAGAGAGTGAGACACCATTCTCCGCTAATCAGCTATCGGATGGCACGGCGCGTTTTATTTGCATGGCTACGCTGTTTTTGCAGCCCGATGAACTTAGACCCGATACCATTATTTTAGACGAGCCTGAGCTGGGTTTACATCCCGCGGCACTTGAGGTGCTCGCTGAAATTATCAAGGCCACCTCTAAAACCACACAAGTGATTTGCTCTACACAGTCTGTCACCTTTGCAAATCACTTCGCGCCAGAGGATTTCATTGTGGTCGACCAACGTCAAGGCGTTTCCGACTTTTCTAGACTACAGCCTGAGTCTTTAAGTGAGTGGCTAGCAGACTATGGCATGGGCGATATTTGGAACAAGAATCTTATCGGAGGTCGCCCAGAATGGTAAGAGTTGGAATTTCTGTAGAAGGTGCCACCGAAGAACGTTTTATAAAAATGGTGTTAGCTCCTTATCTGGCAGCTAAACAGGTGTATGTCACACCAATCTCTGTAGGTGGTGGGATCAACCTAGATCGCATTCGCTCTGAACTTAAACGGATGGCAAGTAGCTTTAGTTATGTGACTACGTTTTATGATTTTTATGGTTTTCAAGGCAGAGCAATAGGTGAAACCAAAGTCTCGCTTGAGGACAAGATTAAACAACACGCTCATTCCAACGTTCAAGCTAAACTTATTCCTTATGTACAGATGTATGAGTTTGAGGGCTTGTTGTTTACTTCCCCAGAGGCAATCGCTGCACACTTGAATGGCGATAGTGTAATGAGTTGGGCTCAAGCGGTATTGAGCCAGTTCCATAACAACCCAGAGACAATAAACGATAGTACCGAAACGGCACCATCAAAACGCTTGCTACAAAAAACGAACTATAGAAAAACAACTCATGGCCCTAACATTGCCCAAGAGATAGGCATTGAGGCCTTGCGTCATCAATGTGCAGGTTTTAATGCGTGGCTAGTCAGCTTAGAGTCTTTGGCTCAATAGTTGAACTCATCTTTAGCTGGGAATTAATTTATTTATAGGCTCCGTAAAGGAGCCTGTTTTTTACTGTGCAAAGGTAAGTTATGACCACAGTATCCAAACAATGTTTTCTTAAGGCCTATATTCGTTTACATAGTCAATCTGGCTATGCAGGCGGTTGAGAATATCGATAAAAATCTCTCTTTCATCAGGAGTTAACGTTTGTAGAAGTCGTCGCTCTCTTTCCTGAGCAATCTCAAAAATTTCATCATGCAAACGATAGCCTTCAGTCGTAAGGCTTAGGCATTGCTTTCTGGCATCTTTTTTATCTGGCTCTGACTGTATATAACCTGCCGTTAGTAATGTTTGAACTGACTTGCTCACAGCGCTTTTATCTAAGCCAATAACCTGACAAACACGTTGTGCAGGAATATGGCTTTCTACTACAAGCATAGATAAAACACGCCATTCAACAATACCAATATTAAACCGCTCTCTGTACAGCTGTGAAGAGCCCGAAGAAAGCTTATTGGCGATGAAAGTAAGTAGAGCAGGAGTGTAACGCTCAAGATCTAGTTTTTTTGTTGAAGTCATAGGTTATGAAATATATTAGGGTAAACATTAGTTGATACATCAACTTATTGTTTTTATAGTTGGATCGTTGGCAAGTCAACTAATTGACTAGTTAAAGCTTAGAAACGAGTCTTTAGCTATCACTTAGTGTATTTAATGATAACTGCATTGGCAAAGCTAGGGTTGTACAGCTATGGATATAAATATTTTAAATCTTATTGTCTCACGAAGAGCGCAAGAGGCCGAGGACATAATCTGTTTGGATTTGGTTTCAGCTGAAGGTGGGGAACTGCCCACCTTCGAACCGGGTGCTCATATTGACCTTCATCTACCTAATGGTTTAATTCGTCAATACTCATTGTGTCATCCTGCCACACCATCCACAGATAAGTACTCCATTGCCGTTCAACGTGAAAAAGACTCTAGAGGTGGGTCACAGATAGTGCACGATCAATTAATAGAAGGGTTCTCATTGAGAGCTAGTCCTCCTAAAAACCTATTTGAGTTAGCCCCTCTGGCAGATTTACATGTATTACTAGCTGGTGGCATAGGTATTACTCCTTTGATCTGCATGGCTCAAGAACTTGCAAGAAAAAAAGAAAACTTTGAGCTTCATTATTTTTGTCGCTCACAAGCACATGTTGCCTTTATGAATCTATTGGTTTCTGAGGGGTTAGCACCTTCTGTTCATCTTCATATAGAAACAGATAGTCGCTCTGAAATAGCTAATATTTTGAAAAAGCCAGGCTTAGAGACTCACCTTTATACATGTGGACCGACAGGCTTTATGGATTATGTATTAGAAGTTGCTCATAAAAATCACTGGCCAAGTTCAAACATACATAAGGAGTATTTTGCAGCAGAGACTTCGCCCCAACAAGGTGACCAAATTTTTGAGGTACAAATTGCGAGTACCGGAAAGACTTACCAAATACCTGCTAATAAGACGGTTTTTGAAGTACTGGATGAAGCGGGGATCGACATTCCTGTGTCTTGTGAGCAAGGAATTTGTGGTAGCTGTGTGACTGGTGTGTTAAGTGGCGACCCTGATCATAGAGATCATTTTCTGACAGACGATGAAAAGGCGGCAGGCAACTGCTTTACTCCATGTTGTTCAAGAGCAAAAAGCCCAAGCTTATTACTTGATCTTTAAAACATAAATCAGACTTAATGCTAAGGAGATGATAATGACTATCGCGACAGTAGAAGTTAAACGAGACGTATCAGAAAAAAGTAAATTTCCTCTTAATCAGTGGTATGTAGCCGCTCTTTCCTCTGAATTGAAAGATCAGCCTATTGGACGTACTTTATTGGAAAAACCTATTGTGCTTTTTAGAATGGGTGACGGGACTGTTGCTGCACTAGAGGATCGGTGCTGTCATCGTGCATTACCTCTTTCCAGTGGTATGGTGGAAAGCAGTGGGTTACGGTGTGGCTACCATGGTTTACTATTTAATCAAGATGGGAAATGTATTGAAATTCCGGGCCAAGAAAAAATTCCATCTAAAGCTAAAGTGGCTGCGTATCATGTCCAAGAACGTGATGGTTTGATTTGGATTTGGTTTGGCCAAGATCAACATGTAGCTCCTGCTTGCGATGCGCCATCTTATTTTGTGCACAGCGATCCACAATATGTCTACGGTGGAGGTGTTTACTATTACAACGCTCCATATCAGCTAATTCATGACAACTTATTAGATTTAAGCCATTTGGCTTATGTGCATCCACACACCATTGGTGGAAATGCCAAAATTCACATGAATGCGGAAATGAAAGTGGAAAGTGAGGGTGATAATGTAAGAGTTATTCGCTATATGCCTAACTCAGAGCCACCATCCACGTATACGGCCGCTTATACTTTTCACGGTAATGTAGATCGTTGGCAAGAAATTGATTTTCGTGTCACACACCAATTGATTTGGACAGGTGCAGTTGATCATAATACTGCGGATTTGAATGATCCTGAGCGAGGAGGTTTCCATATGAGAGGCTTTCATGGCATTACCCCTGAAACGGAAACTACCTGTCATTATTTTTGGACCATGGCTACAAATCCTACCAACAATGTTGAGGAAATAAAAAATAAGGTAGTTGAGCAAACTCAACTCACTTTTGACGAGGATAAGGAAATAATTGAAAAACAGTATCAAAATATGCTGCGGTTTGGACCTAAGCCTGTGATTGATATCCATGTAGATGTAGGAGCTAATCGTGCCCGTCGAATTATTGACAGACTATGCGAAAAAAAAGAGATGATTCAATCTGAGTCTAATCAAGACAAAGTCTTAGAGACTGAAACCGTCTAAGCGATTTAAGAAAGATAGGCAAAGTGGGTACTGAAAACAGATCACTTTGCTTACACCCACATAAAGGAGACAAAAATGAAATCTTCAGTCGCTATGGGCATGAGTCAAAGACCAATGAGTACGTTTCAATGGTTTGTTATTTCCTTGTGCTTCTTAATTAATATGCTGGATGGCTTTGATGTTTTAGTCATGGCTTTTACTGCATCCTCCGTGTCCAATGAATGGGGGCTAGGAGGAGTACAACTAGGTTACTTATTAAGTGCTGGGTTGATAGGAATGGCTTTAGGGTCTTTAATCATAGCCCCCTGGGCCGATCATATAGGACGCCGTCCTTTGATTATGGTATGTATCGCTATTACTGGCTGCGGCATGTTGGCTTCAGCATATGCACAGTCGGCGATGCAGCTAGGTGCTCTCCGCTTATTGACTGGGCTTGGGATAGGCGGAATTCTTGCTAGTAGTTATGTGATAGCGGGAGAATATGCCTCAGATCGCTGGCGTGGTCTAGCAATTAGTCTGCAAGCAACTGCCTATGCGTTGGGCGCAACCATTGGAGGGTTAATTGCGGCTCAGATTATCCCTAGTTTAGGTTGGAGGCCGGTTTTTTTCTACGGCGGCATAGTAACACTCATTACTCTTCCGATTCTATTTGTTTGGTTGCCCGAGTCTTTAGACTTTTTAATGTCGAAACGCCCTAAAGATGCTCTTAAAAAGGTGAACTTAATTCACTCTAAGGTTGGGCTACAGTTATTTGATAGGCTCCCAGATGTCTCTAGCTCGGAGCTAGCACCTAACACTAATAAAGTTGGAAGCTTATTTTCATCAGGGCTGGCGGCTTCTACCTTATTAATTTGGGTGGCTTTCTTCATGATCATGTTCACTTTTTATTTTGTCATGAGTTGGACACCTAAACTGTTAGTAACAGCTGGCTTATCTACTCAACAAGGTATTACTGGTGGTGTATTGCTTAATGTAGGTGGAATTGTAGGAACATCTCTAATCGGATTCTTAGCTGCTAAGTATCGTTTGTCTCGCTTGCTAATCATTTACTTCATTATTAGTGCTATTTTGATGAGCATCTTTGTCAGCTTAACTAGTAATTTACACTTGGCGTTTCTGACTGCTTTAGCTTTAGGTGTTTTTGTTAATGGATGTGTAGCGGGGCTTTATTCTATTACCCCTAGCATTTACAGTGTCACGCAGCGTGTAACAGGATTAGGTTGGGCTATTGGTATTGGACGATCCGGAGCTATTTTATCCCCGTTGGTTGCTGGCGGACTTATTGATGCTAATTGGAGCCCAGAACAGTTGTTTACTCTATATGCAGTTGCTTTTTTATTAGCTGCTCTTGCCATTTTTTTATTACAACGTAGGCCTGCTTCTTCGGTAGTTCCACAACCCGCATAGGAACACCTGTTTATTACTTTACAGGCTCCTTTATGGAGCCTATTTTTTTACGTCTCGCCTCTAAGTATATGAACCTAAGTGTGTAGTTTAAAACACCAATCACCTTTGATTTTTCCTTTTACCTGATGGGGTATTTTGGATTGGCTCTTAACTGGGCTTAGGTTCATCACTTTAGGTTTTAGATGCTATTAAATTAAGAAGCAAGGGTAATCGTAGTAGTAGGGGGTGTTCTCAACATACCCCCTTACTTTCTTACTGTTTCATCTAAGGCCTATACCTATCAATGAATCACCATAGAGGTATAGCGATGGCTACACGAAATTACAATCGTTCTAATCAAGAGAGACTTCATCACTTTATTGATCAGCTCTTTAATGACTACTCTAAGCTCCTTGTAGTGCGCTTAGATCTGTACATCGGAAATGAGTATGCTGATGTCAACACTTACGAATATATGAACGAGGCATTTATTCGACTACGTAATAACCTGCGTTTTAATCAGCTCTTTAACCATTACATCACCTATGCAGCAAAGCTAGAGTACGGAGTGGATAGGCGTTGGCATTACCATGTGGTGTTCTTTTTTGATGGACAAAAAGTAAAGAACGATTACTTGTTAGCGCAGGCTTTAGGTGAGTACTGGGTAGATACGATTACACGAGGGTTAGGTAGTTACTACAGCGCTAATATGAATAAATCTACCTATCGGGTGTTTGCTGTAGGTATGGTTTTGTATGATGACTCACAAGGTAAAGCTAACCTGAAAGAGGCTTTGAGGCATTTGGTAAAAGAAGAGGAAGGAAAGCCTGTTAGGCGCGATGCGGCAGGTAAAGCTTATCGTTCGTATAGGCAGGGTGGTTACAAGCCTAGAACCCATCGTTTAGGCCGTCCCAGACTACACTCATAACTCGTTTGAAATATTGTGTTACTTTGTGGCTTTACTTGGAGGAAATCAAGCATGTCACAAGGACGCAGCATTCGACTCTTTTTAGTAGACGGTTCACCTAAAGGTTTATTGACCGCAGAAATTATGAATTGGACAGGGCATGTGCTAACAGGCCCTAGAACCAAACTATCAGAGCTGGTGCAACGTCCAGAAAGCAAACGAACGGGTATCTATTTTTTAGTGGGTAGTGACCCTGAAGGCGGGGCGCTGCCTTTAGTGTATATCGGTGAGAGTGATGATGTTAGTGTCAGGCTCAAGCAGCATAATCGAACACAGGAATCAGGTGGCAAGGACTTTTGGGAGCATGTCTGGCTCGTCACAAGCAAAGATCAAAACCTAACTAAAGCCCATGCTAAATATTTAGAAAGCCAGCTTATACGAAGTGTAAGTCAAAGCGGATTGTGTCAGTTAGAAAATGGAACGGCTCATGAGTACGTCAATTTGCCCGAGTCAGATCAGGCAGATATGGCGTTTTTTATGGAGCAGTTGCGTACTATCTTGCCGGTGTTAGGTTTTGACTATTTGCGCAGCCCAGTCAACGAGATAAACGAACACCATAAAACAACAAACATACCAGCGGAATCTCCTTTATTTACCTTTGCTATGCCCACCAAAGGCATTAAAGCGCAGGCCAAAGAAATAGAAGGTCAGTTTGTTGTATTAGCTGGATCTTCAGCTAGAGCCAGATGGGAAGGTACCGCTGGTGGTTATGAAAGCCTCTACGAGCAGCTTTGTGCTAGCGAAACGTTGATCAAAACAGAATCAGGGCAGCGTACTTTTGCTGTGGATACGGTTTTTTCTAGCCCCAGTGCAGCGGCGGCAGTAGTGGCAGGGCGTAGTGCGAATGGGCGCAAGTCTTGGGTAGTTGAGGGAAAAGCTTTAACATATGGTGCTTGGCAAGAGCAGCAGCTTGATGGTGAGGTAAGTGATGAGTAGTTTTATCGAAAGTGGTCACATTGCTTTTTTAATGGTAGTAGATCAATAGTTAGGAGAAGGCTCTTAAAGTCTGCTGTTAGTCATAGCGCGCACCTCTATAGTAACTGAGAGGGTTAGGCTATACTCCTTGCAACTAATTATTTTTTAACTCATTCTCTCCCAAGCAGACCCATGAATCAAAGTGTACACAACAAGCTCGTTTCTTTTATTTGGTCTATTGCAGATGATTGTTTACGCGATGTATATGTTAGGGGTAAGTACAGAGATGTTATCTTGCCGATGGTAGTCTTGCGTAGACTTGATGCGTTATTAGAAAGCACCAAAGAAAAAGTATTAGAAGAAGTACGCTTTCAAAAAGAAGAAATGGGGCTAATCGAGCTAGATGAACACCCATTGCGTCGTGAGGCAGGTTATGTGTTTTATAACACGAGCGACTGGACTCTTAAAAAATTGCACCAAACTGCCAGTAATAACCAGCAAATACTGATAGCTAACTTTGAGGATTACCTCAATGGTTTTAGCTCTAATGTTCAAGAGATCATAGAGTGCTTTAATTTACGGGCTCAAGTTCGCCACATGGCAAGCCGTGATGTGCTCTTAGACGTGTTAGAGAAATTTGTTTCTCCTTATATCAATCTCACTACTGAAAGTACTGCTGATCCAGACGGTAACCTTCTGCCCGCTTTGTCTAACTTGGGTATGGGTTATGTGTTTGAGGAGTTGATTCGTCGCTTCAATGAGGAAAATAACGAAGAGGCAGGTGAGCACTTTACACCACGTGAGGTTATCGAGTTAATGACGCATCTGGTTTTTGAACCAATTGCTAATCAGCTGCCTTTAACCATCACTGTCTATGACCCTGTTTGTGGTAGTGGTGGGATGTTAACCGAAGCACAAAACCTAATCGAAGAGAAATATCAAACTGCCGATCATACCCGTGATGTGTATTTGTACGGTAAAGAGATTAATGACGAAACCTACGCTATCTGTAAGTCAGACATGATGATCAAAGGGAATAACCCAGAGAACATTCGTATGGGCTCAACGTTGGCCACAGATGAGTTTGCTGGGATGCAGTTCGATGTCATGTTATCCAACCCCCCTTACGGTAAAAGTTGGAACTCGGATTTAAAGTACATCAAAAGCGGTAATGATGTTATTGACCCTCGTTTTAAAGTACAGCTTAAAAATTACTGGGGGGAACACGAAGAAGTAGATGCAACACCACGTTCTAGCGATGGGCAGCTTTTATTCTTGATGGAAATGGTCAACAAGATGAAGGACCCTGTTGCGAGTGCAATAGGCTCACGCATTGCTTCTGTTCATAATGGGTCTAGTTTGTTTACTGGTGATGCAGGCAGTGGTGAAAGTAATATTCGTCGTTATTTAATTGAAAACGATTTACTTGAGGCCATTATTCAACTGCCTAATAACCTGTTTTACAACACAGGAATCACGACTTATATTTGGTTATTAAGTAATAAAAAAACGCCTGAGCGCCAAGGAAAAGTGCAGCTGATTGATGGCAGTTTATTATTTAGTAAGCTACGTAAAAATTTAGGCAATAAAAACTGTGAGTTAACCTCCGATCATATCGATACTATCGTTGCTACCTATAAAAAGTTGGCAGAGGTAGAGCGTGAGTTAGACCAGCAACAAGAGCCTAGAGGCATTGCCAGCCAAGTCTTTGAGAATCATGAGTTAGGTTATTACAAGGTCACCATAGAGCGCCCAGATCGTCGCAGTGCTCAATTCACAACAGAGCGTATTGCTGATTTACGGTTTGATCGTAATTTGGCTGAAGTAATGGCATACGCTTATAAAGCTCATGGTGAAAAGGTGTATGACAAAGCCTTTTTAACTGCGTTACGTAAAGAGTTAGAGGCGTGGTGTGAAGGGCAAGGCATCACGCTAAACGCTACCGCACGTCGCCGTTTAGTCGATGTAGAGCATTGGACTAAGCAGCGCGACTTATATACTGCTGCGGTGAAATTACAGCAGCAAATAGGAGACAAATTTTACAATGACTTTAATGTCTTTAAAAAAGACGTCGACGGGGCATTAAAGGCCTTGGAGCTTCGTTTGTCTGCTTCTGATAAAAACAGCATTTTAAATGCAGTCAGCTGGTATGACGAGAATGCAGAGAAAGTGATAGCTCGTCGTCAGTTGTTGAAGGGAGATAAGTTAGATGAACTGCTTGATCACTTAGGCTGCACTGTGGAACAGCTTCCTGACTTTGGCTATTACCCCACGGGAAAAGCCCATGAGTATCAGACCTATGAGTCGAACAGTGATTTGCGTGATAGTGAGTCTATTCCACTAAAGCAAGGCATTCATGACTATTTCATGGCTGAGGTAAAGCCACATGTAGATGAGGCTTGGATCAATTTAGATTCAGTGCGTATTGGTTATGAGATTAGCTTTAACAAATATTTCTACCGTCATAAGCCCTTACGAAACTTAGAGGAAATCACGGCAGATATTTTAGCGTTAGAGCAGCAGGCTGATGGCTTGATTGCGCAGATTTTGGGAGTGGAGATTAAGGCAGTACAAGGGGAAGAGGCGTGAAGAGTTTAGTGAGCTTTCCTCGGTATGAGGTGTATAAGGAGTCGGGGGTTGATTGGCTTGGGGAAGTGCCAGAGCACTGGCTAGTGGTGAAAATGAAATATCTTTATGAAGATGTTTCTATTAAAAATAAGCCAGAAGCTGAGCTTTTATCGGTTACTCAGGATAAAGGTGTAGTTCCAAGAACATGGGTTGAAACCCGAATGGTAATGCCCTCTGGAAACTTGGAAAGCTTTAAGTTCATCTCAAAAGGTGACTTTGCTATCAGCTTAAGGTCTTTTGAAGGTGGCTTAGAGTATTGTCATCGTGATGGGATTATTAGTCCTGCTTATACAGTTTTAAAAAGAAAAAAACCTAACCTTAGTCAGGGTTTTTATAAATACCTCTTTAAAAGCAAAGCATTTATATCAGAATTGCAGACTTCTGTTGTAGGTATTAGAGAGGGGAAAAATATCAGTTATGATGAGCTTTGTTACTCTTTGCTTCCTATTGCAGGTGTAGATGAGCAAAAAAATATTGCCACATTTCTAAATCAAAAAACCACTCAAATTGACCAAGCTATTGAGATTAAGAAAAAGCAGATTGAGCTATTGAAAGAGCGGCAGAAGGTGATTATTCAACAGGCCGTGACAAAAGGCTTAGATCCCTCTGTCAAGATGAAAGACTCGGGTATTGAGTGGATTGGGGAAGTACCGGAGCATTGGGAAACAGTACGCTTCCGTAACTTTTTTAAATTCAATAGAGGTTTGAGTATTACTAAAGAGAATCTAAGAGATGAAGGAATACCATGCGTGAGTTATGGAGAGGTTCATTCAGAGTTTGGCTTTGAGGTTAATCCGAAAAAGCATAAGTTAATGTGTGTTAGTAATGATTATTTAGCTAAAAACAAGAATTCATTAATTAGAAAAGGAGATGTTGTTTACGCAGATACTTCTGAGGATATAGAAGGATCAGGTAACTTCACACAGTTGGTGACAAATGACATTGTTTTTGCAGGTTATCACACTATAATTTGCAAGCCATTAAAATCTATTAATTTTCGATATTTAGCGTATTGCCTTGACTCTATTTCGTATAGAAATCAAATTAGAAAACAGGTAAAAGGAGTTAAGGTATATAGCATTACTCAGTCAATTCTAAAAAATACTTATATTTGGCTTCCTTCAGATAGGGAGCAAGAAGAAATAACTCATTACTTAGATCAGATGAGATCACAGATAAAATTAGCTATTGAGACTGAAGAAAGGCAAATAAAAAAACTTCAAGAATACAAGTTCAGCCTTATTAATAGCGCCGTAACGGGCAAGATAAAAATCACCCCAGACATGATTGCCGCTGAGGAGTAGGTATGTTTATTGTCGATAGGCAGAGCAATCGGATTAGCTCGGTGCAAAACAAAAGCTTCAGTGAGTTAGAGTTAGGAGAGCGGAAGCATTTGCAGGAGTGGTTGGCGCATAAGCCGAGTGCTTTGGGCGAAGAGTTGTTGATTATACAAAAAGAATTTGACGGCTTTAATGAGACACGAGAGCGGCTTGATTTGTTGGCTTTAGACAAAGAAGGCAACCTTGTCATTATTGAAAATAAACTCGATGACAGCGGTCGAGATATGGTGTGGCAGGCGCTAAAGTACGCTTCCTACTGTGCCAGTCTTACTAAAACCCAAATACTGGGGATCTATCAAGATTACTTGCAGCGTTATCACGCAGCAGAGCAACCACCTTTAGATGCAACCACTCGCATTTGTGACTTCTTAGAGACTCCTGATTTAGCCGAGGTAAAACTCAATTTGGGCAATAGTCAGCGCATTATGTTGGTAGCAGCTAATTTTCGTAAAGAAGTAACGAGTACGGCACTCTGGCTCTTGGGGCAAGGTATCAGTGTGCAGTGCTTTAAGGTCACTCCTTACGTGTTGGCAGACCAGCTTCTAATTAATATCGACCAAATTATTCCTACGCCTGAAGCCAGTGAGTTAATGATTAGCATGAGCGCTAAGGAAGCCGAAGAAAAAAGTATAGAAGTTGTGGTACGGAACAGCCATAGAAAACGTCGTGCGTATTGGGAAGCGGTCTTAGAGGCTTTTCAAAAAAGTGACTGTAGGCTTTATGACAATATTAGTGCCAGTAAAGATCATTGGCTTTCTGCAGGGTCTGGTTTAAATGGCTGTGGCTATCAGTTAATTTTTAATAAGAATGAGTTACGGATTGAGATGTCATTAGCTCGTAGAACCGCTGAAGAAAGCAAGTTTTTGTTTGATTACTTTTATGCCCGTAAAGAGCAGATAGAGAAACGGTTTGGGCAAGCCTTAGATTGGCAACGCTTAGATGGAAGAAAAATGTCGCGTATTTGTTTTTCTCGTGTGCCCGATAGCTTTAATGAAAACAAATGGTCGGAATGGATAGAGTGGCATGTACGACACATGACCCGTTTTGAAAATGCCTTTAAGCCAGAGATAGATGGAGCAGTACAAGCGGTAGGGCAAATAGAAAAAATGTGAGGATGAGTGATGGTCAGTAAGACGAATGAGCGAGCCTTAGAAGCAACAATTGAGAAGCATTTAACAGGTACCTGCTTAGAAGAGCTTATAGGAACAACTACTAGCCCTGTGAAACCGACTAATGAACCCAGGGTTCATTATGTAAGTAAAGACTATGAGCTGGGCTTAGCGGCTAATTTTGATCCTCACTATGCGATTGATACGCATTATTTTTGGCAGTTTCTAGAGTCCACCCAAGCCTCAGAGCTTGAAAAGATAAAACGCTATAGTCCCCATGACTGGAAAGTAAAAATTCTAGAGCGCTTTGACCGTCTCATTAAACGGCATGGCATTGTTCATATGCTAAAAAAAGGCTTAGCGATTGACGATGCTCATTTTCACTTAATGTACCCTGCTCCATTAGCAAGCAGTAGCGAACGGGTCATCAAAGGTTTTTCCTCTAACATCTTTAGCTGCACACGACAAGTCCGTTACTCTCTACAAAACCCACTACAAGAAATTGACCTGGTGCTGTTTATTAACGGTATTGCCTTGGTTACCTTGGAGTTGAAAAACCCATGGACAGGCCAAACTGCTAGTTATCACGGGATAAGGCAGTATAAAAATGACCGTGATCCGCATCAGCCATTGCTACAGTTTGCGCGTTGCTTAGTGCATATGGCGGTGGATACGGACGAAGTCTACATGACGACAAAGCTTGCAGGTGCAAAGACGTTTTTCTTGCCATTTAACAAAGGAAATAATTATGGCAAGGGTAATCCACCTAACCCTTACGGACATAAAACAGCATACCTTTGGGAAGAGGTGTTCACAAAAAATAGCTTAGCAAATTTAATCCAGCATTTTGTACGCTTGGATGGTAAGCCTACAGATATCTTGAGCAAGCGTACATTGTTTTTCCCAAGGTATCATCAGTTAGATGTAGTAAGAAAGCTGATTGATCATGCTGCTCATCATGGAACAGGACACACCTATCTCATTCAGCACTCAGCTGGTTCTGGTAAGTCAAACTCGATCACATGGGCTGCTTATCAGTTGATTGAAACTTACCCCATTAGCCCACAGCTGACGGGGGCAAAAGATATTGATAGCCCGTTGTTTGACTCGGTCATTGTAGTCACGGATCGTCGTTTGCTAGATAAGCAACTACGCGAAAATATACGCGATTTTTCTGAGGTGAAAAATATCATTGCCCCTGCACACACTTCAGCAGATCTACGCAAAGCTCTAGAGACAGGAAAAAAGATCATTATTACTACTATCCAGAAGTTTCCTTTTATTATTGATGGGATTAGTGATCTGAGTGATAAGCGTTTTGCAGTAATTATTGATGAGGCTCATAGTTCTCAAAGCGGCTCTGCACATGACAACATGAATCGTGCTATGGGTAGAGAAGAGCACGATGAGGACATCGACCCACAAGATAAGATTTTGTCTGCAATGCAATCACGCAAAATGCGCGACAACGCCTCGTATTTTGCGTTTACAGCAACCCCTAAAAACACCACTTTAGAAAAGTTTGGAGTTAAGCAACCTGATGGCAGCTTTCAGCCTTTTCATTTGTACTCCATGAAGCAGGCTATAGAGGAAGGCTTTATTTTAGATGTCTTAGCGAACTACACTACCTATAAGTCGTATTACGAAATTCAAAAATCCATCCAAGACAATCCATTATTTGATAGTAAAAAAGCACAAAAAAAATTACGGGCTTATGTTGAGGGCAGTCAGCAAACGATTAACGTTAAAGCAGAAATCATGCTGGATCACTTTATTCCTCAAATTATCAATAGTAAAAAGCTACATGGCAAAGCTAAAGGGATGGTGATCACACAAAATATTGAGTCTGCGATTCGTTATTACTTAGCCATAAAACGTAGTTTAGCGAGCAAGTCTGATCCTTTTAAGGTGTTAATTGCGTTTTCAGGCGAGAAAGTTGTTGATGGCATCACCTATACTGAAGCAAGCTTGAATGGCTTCGCTGAATCTGAAACCAGTGAGCAGTTTGATACGGATGAATATCGTTTACTTGTGGTAGCTAACAAATACCTCACGGGATTTGATCAACCTAAGCTTTGTGCCATGTACGTTGATAAAAAGCTCTCTGGTGTATTGGCTGTACAAGCCCTCTCTAGGCTTAATCGCTCTGCACCTAAGTACGGTAAAAAAACGGAAGATCTATTTATCTTGGATTTTTTTAATACGGTAGAAGATATAGAAGCCGCTTTCGATCCTTTTTACACCGCTACCTCATTAACTGAGCCTACAGACGTTAACGTATTGCATGAGCTAAAAGATATGCTTGGTGATGTAGGAGTGTATGAGTGGGAAGAGGTTGAAGCATTTAATCGTTTATATTTTGATGGAGTAGATGCCCAAGCACTGAGTCCAATTATTGACACGGTGGCTTATCGATTCAATGAAGAACTGGGATTAAATGACGAAGAAAAAATTGACTTCAAAGTGAAAGCCAAGCAGTTTGTGAAAATTTACGGTCAAATGGCAGCGATTATTCCTTACGAAATAATCGAATGGGAAAAGCTATTTTGGCTACTCAAGTTCCTCATTCCTAAACTACACGTAAGGGATAAAGAAAAAGATGCCGTCGATGCTCTTTTAGAGTCTGTAGATTTGGCTTCTTATGGTTTAGAGCGCGTTAAATTAAACCATTCAATTCATTTACAAGAAGAGGAAGGCGAGTTAAACCCTCTGAATCCAAATCCCCGTGGAGCTCATAATGTAGACGAAGAAAAAGACGCTTTAGATAACATTATTCGCCACTTTAATGAGCGTTGGTTCCAAGGGTGGAGTGCTACACCTGAAGAGCAGCGAGTCAAATTCGTGAGCTTGACTGAAAGCATAAAATCTCATCCCGATTTTAAAGTGAAGTATCAGGAAGAGCCGGACGCCCAAAATCGTCGTCTTGCTTTTGAGCGAATTCTAAACGAGATTATGCTAGATCGCCGCCGTAATGACCTTGAGTTCTATCGCTTGTTTGCGAGTGATGCTGCATTTAAAGCATCATTAGGGCAGAGCTTGCAGAATGTGTTGGGGTAGTTTGCAAGTTAAAGAAAGGGAGGGATCATAGAACATTAAGACATGGCTACGTATAAAGCCTCTGGTATTTATTTTATTGTGAATGATCCCAATGACTGATAGAAATAATAGGTAATCCATGCTATCCGTTGGAGCTATTACAACAAGTTATGAATGTGAGGTTGGATATTTGATTTGATCTTTAGTCTGGGGTAACCTATGGGTACTTTTAGATATTTTTTGTTAAGAAATGATCTAAATGGCTTATTGATTACTCCTATGTCAAGAGGAAGGGCACTAAGAATACTTAGTAAACTAATCCATCTGGATGTTAGGGATACTCCACATTTCCGTGGTGAGCTCACCACGCTAATGAGAGCGTATAGCGATATTAGCAATACATAATCAATATACACTATGGTAAAAACTGAGCCCAAGACAAAGCCATATCTTGTCTTGTAGACTGGAGCTTAAAGCTTGAGCATCTGGTCGGTGAATGCTGTAAGAGGCTTCGCCTGGCGGTGGCGGCGAGCAAGGGGGGCTCAACCTTGCGCCATCGGATATATGAGAATGAATAATAAAGATTGGTATAGACAAAGAAACTACGCTCATTTTGATAAGGCACTTTCAAAAAAAGAAGCTAAAGCTCTTGTTGAGAACCCTGGTAGGGTTTCCCGTCATGCTTTTTGGCCTTTAATCGTTAGTCCTATTAAGTCTATTTCAAGAAAAAAAGTTGAAAATAGCTCTCACAGAAAAATAAATATAAAATACAGACCTATCGCATATGCAGCGCACAGTGATAGTCATATCTACACTTATTATGCAAAGAAATTATCTGAATCTTTAGAGGATAGATATAAAAAAGATCCGATTTGCGATCAATCAGTCTTGGCCTATAGATCCTTTTATCCTAAAAAAAGCAATATTAATTTTGCATCTGAAGCCTTTGAGACTATAAAAGAGCTAGGGAGTTGTGAAGTAATTGCTTTGGACGTCAAAGGGTTTTTCGACAACATGGATCCTATTCAGCTAAAGCGCTCTTGGCAACAACTGTTAGGAGTTAAACGACTAGAGGCTGATCACTATGCTGTTTTTAAGGCATGCACACAAAGTTATGGTATTGGTTTGCCTAAGCTACGAAATCTGTTTGGTGGGAGTGTACGTCGTAGAAGAGGAAAGAATGGCACAGCTATATGCTGCCCTCCAATCTTCAGGGAAAAAGTTGTTCCTGAATTAAAACCTTTATCGATACTAGTAAGCGATATTAAAAAAGAAAGTGGGAGTGATATACGTAAAGGAATCCCACAAGGCTTACCAATCAGTGCAGTGTTAGCCAACGTTTATATGCTAGAGACGGATCGAGTTCTTGCAAGATATCTTCGCATGTTGGGAGGGCAATACCAAAGATATAGTGATGATATTTTGCTAATAGTTCCAGCAGGAAAAGGGGTATACGCTGAGATTGCTCTAGTTAGAAAATTGAATAGGCTCAAGTTAAGTATTCAACAAAGCAAAACACAGCGCTTATTAGTTTATGAAAATAGATCAAGCAAGAAACTCGAGGTTAGAAATGTAAAAAACGGTGAGGTTTCTGTGATCCCTTACCTTGGGTTTGATTTTTGCGGGAGCTCAATTGCGGTTCGCTCCTCTACGATCTCTAGATTTATGATTAAAGCCAAAAGAGCTATTAAAAGAGCGGAGATAGCCGCCATGAAAAGTGGCACCCCACTGAAAAAACGACAGCTTTATGCCCGTCTAACTACATTAGGCTATGGTGATGCTTATGGAAAAAAAGTTCATGAAAGTCCTCCTGTTCTCCCTAAAGGAGCTCCTCGGCTAGGTTTCTTTAAGTATATGGAAAGAGCCAGTCAGATAACCTCAAGTAAGAGAATATATAGGCAGATAATAAAAGTTGATCAGAGAATACACCGCCTAATTGATCAAGCTGAGAAAAGAGTTAAGCGAAACTTAGAATAAAACGCTCAAAGTTGTTTGTTCAAATAAACCCTTTCTCCGCAAACGACTCACACCCCTCCATTCCTACCACAATATGATCCAATACCCTTACATCCACCAAAGCCAACGCATCCCGTAGCTGCTTCGTCAGTTCAATGTCTGCCTGACTGGGCGTAGGGTCTCCCGATGGGTGGTTGTGGGTCATGATAATGGCAGCCGCATTGCGTTTTAAAGCCAGCTTAACCACTTCTCTAGGGTGAACAGGGGCTTGGGTGAAGCTGCGGCCTTTACCTAGACGTTTTAGCGAGCTGATTCGCCATTGTTAAGATATCCGCTGCCGAAAGCACGTTGGACTCCAGCAGGTACAGGCCAGACGTGGGGCAGGCTTTCATTTTGTGATAACGCACGATCATTTCCTTTAGACGTAAAAAATGCCACCTTTTAGGGTGGCGTTTATACTGTATGGGTAGAGTAGTGCTTAGCTTACCGTAGCCATCACTCAATATTCTGCGCCTGCTCACGCAACTGTTCTATCAGCAGCTTTAAATCTATGGCGGTGCGCGTGACCTCGATAGAGCCCGCTTTAGAGCCTAAAGTGTTGGCTTCGCGGTTCATTTCCTGAAAGAGAAAATCAAGGCGTTTGCCAATGCTGCCCGCACGGGTTTTACCGTGTTTGGCGGGTTTTGTTTCAGGCGCTAATATGACGGATAGCTCTTGGATATGCGAACGCAAACGGGTTATTTCCTCGGCCACATCAATACGTAAAGAAAATAATGAGGACTCTTGCGCAATACGTGTCGATAGCTCGGTGCCGGTAATTTGCGCAAAGCCTTCGGGGCTAATAGCAGTTAAGGCTTCAGTTAAGCGTTGAGTTATTTTGTTTTGATGCTCAATTAATAGCTCGGGCAAATGTTGCTCTACAAAATCCACCAACTCAGTCATTTGTTGAGCGGTCTCAAGCATTGTGGTGGCTAAGCGCAAGCCTTCACGTTCTTTAGAAGCATCGAGGTCATCTAAGGCAGAGTTCAAATTGTGCAGTAGGACGGGTAGCCAGACCTCGTGATCTAGACCTTGTTCTTGTTGGCTTAGGGCAATAATTTCGCCTAGTCGGGGTGCAGGCACATCGGCGATCACTTCACGCGTTTGCTGTAATTGTTTAGCCAGCTGCTGCAATAAATCGGGGTGAATAAGTTGGGCTTTAGCCGTAAAAGCCCGTTGAAAATTAACACGTAGCTCTACTTTTCCGCGCTGTAAACGCTGACCGAGTATTTCTCGGATCGGGGCTTCGCTAAAGCGTAGCTCTTCAGGCAGGCGAAGCTGTACATCTAAATAACGGTTATTCACACTACGGAGTTCCATAGTGATGGTGCCAGCGTCTAGCTCTGTGCGGGCATTAGCAAATGCGGTCATGCTGCGAATCATACTGTTCCTTATCTTTTTAGGCGCGGATGATCTATTGTAGGCTAGAGCATAGCTCGTAGTACACTAGAGGTTTAAGGGGTTTTTATGACAGTTATGCAGCGTTTTAATGGGCGTGCCGCCGATGCTTTGCGTCCGCTTCAGTTTGAATTGGGCATCAGTAAATATGCCGAGGGCTCCGTATTGGTCAAGATGGGTGATACCCACGTGTTATGTAATGCCAGCGTACTTGAAAAAGTACCCTCATTTATGCGTGGGCAGGGCAAGGGCTGGGTAACAGCCGAATACAGCATGCTGCCGCGTTCTACACATACTCGCTCAGATCGCGAGGCCGTGCGTGGTAAACAAAGTGGGCGTACGCAGGAAATTCAACGTCTTATTGGTCGTAGTTTACGCGCAGCATTTAATCTAGAAGCCCTAGGCGAGCGCACTATCCACCTTGATTGCGATGTGCTTCAAGCCGATGGCGGTACACGTTGCGCCAGCATTACTGGCGCATGGGTGGCTGCTGCCTTAGCGGTTGCCCATCTAAAACAACAGGGTGCTCTGGTTGCCGACCAACCGGTTATTACAAGCCAAGTCGCCGCTGTGTCTGTCGGCCTTAGCCAAAACCAAGCCATCTTAGACTTGGATTACATCGAAGACTCTAGCTGTGGTGCAGATGTAAATGTGGTGCTTTCTAGTCAAGCTGTACACGCCGATGCACTCAAAATGATCGAAATCCAAGGCACAGCCGAAGGCCAAGTCTTTAGTCGTCACCAACTTAACCAATTATTGGACTATGCAGAAAAAGGGGCGCTAGAGCTCATGCACGCTCAGGCCCAGTTACTTCAAGCTCATCAAATCCATTATTAATCGTATGCAAAACATTGTCTTAGCCTCGAACAACAAGGGTAAGCTTGCTGAATTTCAAGCTTTATTTGAACCTTTACAGCTGAGTATTATTCCTCAGGGTGAGCTTGGCGTAACCGAGGCCGAAGAGCCTTTTGATACTTTTGTGGAAAATGCGCTCGCCAAAGCACGTCATGCCAGTGCTCAAACGGGTCTGCCTGCAGTGGCTGATGATTCCGGATTATGTGTCATGGCCTTAGACGGCGCCCCCGGGGTGTATTCCGCGCGTTATGCGGCGCTGCATGACGCAGGACAGGGTGATGCCGCAAATAATGCGTTGTTATTGAAAAATCTAAGTCAGCAGTCCAATCGTAAAGCGTGTTTTGTATCGGTGCTGGTCTATGTAAACAGCCCGACGGATCCGCGCCCGTTAATTGCCGAAGGGGTATGGTGGGGCGAGGTCGCGCGTCAGGCCGCAGGCGAGCATGGCTTTGGTTACGATCCATTATTTTATGTGCCCGAGCGACAGCGTACCGCGGCAGAGCTTAGTCCTGCTGAAAAAAACACGTATAGTCATCGCGCTCAAGCGTTAGCGGTGTTGGTTAAGCAGCTCAAGGCGGTTCATTCTGAATGATAGATTTACCCCACGTTCGCATTCGTGCTGGCAGCACAGTAAAAAACAGTTTACTGACTAGTTTGCCACCATTGGCTTTGTATATTCATGTGCCTTGGTGTGTGCGCAAGTGCCCCTATTGTGATTTCAATTCACATAAAACCCCTCAGGTGTTACCCGAGGCGCAATACCTTGATGCGCTGCGTGCCGATCTCGAGCAGGCCTTACCATTAATTTGGGGTCGGCCAATTGTGTCGGTATTTATTGGTGGCGGTACCCCTAGCTTATTAAGCACAGGGGCTCTGACTGACATGCTCAGCATGGTGCGCGCGTATTTACCGCTTTTACCTACCGCTGAAATTACGCTCGAGGCCAACCCCGGCACCGTCGAGGCTCAAAAGTTTCAGGGCTATAGTGCGGCGGGTGTGAATAGGTTGTCTTTAGGCATACAAAGCTTCAACGATCAGGCATTAAAAGCATTAGGACGAATTCACGATAGCCAACAGGCCAAGGCAGCCATTGGCTATGCGCTGGATGCCGTAGAGCGCGTCAATCTGGATATTATGTATGCGTTGCCACAGCAGTCCGTCGCCAATGCACTAAGCGATATCCATACGGCGCTAAGTTTTGATACTAAGCATTTGTCTTTGTATCACCTAACCCTAGAGCCTAATACGGTCTTTGCCAAATACCCACCGCCTTTACCTACCGACGACGAAAGTGCCTTAATGCAAGATGCCATTATCGAGTTGACGGCTGAATACGGGTACGAGCACTATGAGGTCTCTGCTTATGCGAAGCCGGGTTTCCAAGCCGAACACAATCGTAATTACTGGGAGTTCGGTGATTACCTAGGTATCGGCCCTGGCGCCCACAGCAAACTGTCTTTCCCTGATCGCATTTTGCGTCAATCGCGCACTCGCAACCCAGAAAACTGGATGGAGCAAGCCGTGCTGCGACAAGGCAGCCATCTTGCTGAACATAAACTCGTCGATGCGGACGATTTGCCCTTTGAGTTTATGTTGAATGCCTTGCGCTTACGTGATGGGGTGCCAGCCGAGTATTTCGAAGAGCGCACCGGACAAGCCTTAACTAAAATTACGCCCACCATACGCAAGGCCATAGAAAAGGGGTTAATTGATCCGCATCCTTCTCGTATTCGCACCACAGATCTCGGGTGGCGGTTTTTAACGGATGTCCAAGAGCTCTTTTTGGATTAAGGCGCGGGTTATCTCTTAGAAAAATCTACGCAACCTAAATAGAATGCTTTAACATAATAAAAAGGTAATCGTTGGGTATTACCGCGTTTTGCTTAACTATATGGAGCCTTCATGTCTAGCGCTGATGAAATCCTTAGCCGGATTACTGATAACGACATTGCTTTTGTGGATTTTCGATATACCGACACCTTAGGTCGTGAACACCACTTAACCATTCCTGCTCACCGTTTCGATGAAGACCTCATCGAGTCAGGTATTCCTTTTGATGGTTCGTCCATGCCAGGCTGGAAAGGCATTGAAGCGTCTGACATGTTGTTGATGCCCGATTTATCTACGGTGCGCTTTGATCCTTTCCGCGAGGAATCCACACTCATTATCAGTTGTGATGTGGTCGATCCCGCCGATTTAAACGGCTATGATCGCGACCCCCGTTCCATCGCCAAACGTGCCGAGGTGTATTTACAGTCTACCGGCATTGGCGATACCGCGTTTTTTGGTCCAGAGCCCGAGTTCTTTGTTTTCGATGGGATCCGTTGGGACGATAACCCATCTGGAAACTTTGTCAAAATTGAATCCGACACCGCGCCGTGGGCCAGTGGTAAAAAATACAGCCATAAACAAAACACTGGGGTTCGTCCTGGTCATCAAAAGGGCTATGCGCCTGTACCGCCTGTAGACCATCATCACGATTTACGCTCTGAAATGTGTTTGCTTTTGGAGCAACAGGGCGTTCCTGTCGAGGTGCATCATGCCGAGGTCGCTTCGTCGGGTCAATTAGAAATTGGTACCCGTTTTGCTACTTTAGTGCAGCGCGCTGATTGGAATCAGATTCTTAAATACACCGTTCATAACGTAGCCCATGTCTATGGAAAAACAGCTACCTTTATGCCAAAGCCGGTAATTGGCGATAGCGGTTCAGGCATGCATGTACATCAATCCATCTGGAAAAACGGTACCAACGTGTTTGCAGGCGATGGTTACGGTGGGCTGTCGGAAACCGCTTTGTATTACATTGGTGGTCTCATTCGTCATGCGCACGCCCTTAACGCCATTACAAACCCCACCACCAATTCCTACAAACGTTTGGTGCCGCATTACGAGGCCCCCGTGAAATTGGCTTACTCGGCGCGTAATCGTTCGGCTTCAATTCGTATTCCTTACGTCAGTAACCCTAAAGCACGTCGTGTTGAAGCCCGTTTCCCCGACCCAATGGCAAACCCGTATTTGGCTTTTGCAGCCTTATTAATGGCGGGGCTAGACGGTATTCAAAATAAAATTCATCCAGGCGATGCCGCGGATAAAAACCTGTACGATTTACCGCCCGAGGAAGACGCAAAAATCCCAGCAGTTTGTCATAGTCTAGAGCAAGCCCTAGAGGCGTTAGATAAAGACAGAGACTTCTTAACGCGGGGTGGGGTGTTTAGCAATGAAATGCTCGATGCCTATATCGAGCTTAAAATGAAGGAAGTCACCCGTCTGCGCATGACGCCGCATCCGGTTGAGTTCGACATGTACTACACCCTCTAAAGTTGTATTACGGCTAGTTAATTAGCATAAGCTCTGCCTAATTAACTAGCCAACTTATAGGTATCAAGCCTTATAAATCATAATGATAGGGCAAATGTAACGTAGCACCACACACATTGTTATAAATCCACAAACCTTTTTAGGCTTTCATCGCTACACTAGGGGTATTAGCAAGACCTTTAGGAGCAAAAGATGAAATTCCCTGCGTGGTTAGTTGCCTGTGCATTAGTCGCTGTGCCTTTTACAGCTAGCGCTGATCGATGGCACTCGAATTATGATCGTGGGTATTACGGTGGTAAAGGCAAATACGAATACTGGGATGGCAACTGCAAAGTCAAGCGCGAGTTCAAGAAAAACGGGCGCTATAAAGAAAAAAGAGACTGCCGACCTCATGCACGTTACGCACCACCACGCCGTCATCATCACTCAGACCGTCAATACAGTGGTATCAATATCCCTGCCATCATTATTGAGCCGATCATCCGTATTGGCCGATAAACGATCCGTGTGGTACTGAATCCACCTACCACACGGGTTTTTTATTAATTACTTGGCGTTATCCGCCTGACTTTCAAGCCGCTTCACCGCGCGTAAAAGCTTGTGCCCGTTGCGTCATCAGCGCTTCTCGGCGAATAAAGTCGGATACAAAATCATTTACCGGGTTGTGATGCAACCCATATGCCGTATCCCACTGCACAATAGCACCATCTTTCATCACCCCAATTCGATCGGCAATCGCAAAGGCTTCGGCTTGATTATGCGTGACTAAAATAGCGGTTAAGCCGGTTTTTTGTAGAATCTCGCGTACCTCAAACGCCAATCGTTCGCGCGTATCCACGTCTAAGTTTGAAAAAGGCTCGTCTAACAAAAGTAATGACGGCTCTGGGGCAAGAGCTCGTGCTAAAGCGACACGTTGCTGTTGACCACCAGAAAGCTCGTGGGGGTAACGCTGCGCAAGTTGTTCGAGCCCAACTAAATGCAGCATTTCCTCGATACGTTGCGCACGCGCTAATTTAGTTTGTTTGCGCAAACCAAAGCCAATGTTTTTCTCTACACTTAGATGTGGGAAGAGGGCATAGTCTTGAAACATCATACCCACTTGTCTTTTTTCAGGCACCACACTGTGTTCAGGCGTAGATAACACTTGCTGATTTAACTCAATCACGCCCTGACGGAGGGGCTCAAACCCAGCAATAGCACGCAACACCGTGGTTTTCCCGCACCCAGAGGCACCCAACAAGCACCCAATATGGCCTTGATCAAGCTGTAAATTTAATTGATTCACAACCGTTTTTAAGCCATCTGGCGTGTCATACGCTAAAGAGATATTTTGTAGATTAAGAAAAGCAGAAGAGCTCATAGTCCCATCCTAAGTACGCAATGTTTTCAGCTGAGAGCGAGCCAAAATAATTACGGGTAATAATCCAGCTAATACAATTGCTAAAGCAGCTACTGCACCTTCTTCGTAGGTGCCTCGAGCGGCTTCGGCATACAACCAGGTAGCCAGGGTTTCAAAGTTCATTGGACGCAGTAACAATGTGGCAGGCAGCTCTTTCATTGCATCCACAAAAATCAATAACGCAGCAGCGCCAAGCGCAGGGCGTAGCAATGGCAAATGCACCCGTTTTAATGTACTGGCGGGTGTTTCGCCTAATAGCCTTGATGCTTGCTCTAAGGACGGCGGAATACGCGCTAAGCCCGCTTCAGTTCCACCAATTGCAATCGCTAGAAAGCGAATCACATAGGCCAGCACCAAGGCGGCCATCGTACCCATTAAATAGAGCTGAGGGGGTGTGGTATGAAACCAATTCACTATATGGTTAATGCCAGCGTCTACCCAAACAAGCGGTGTCAGTAACCCAATGGCTAACACCGTACCAGGCACGGCATAACCAATGGATGCTAACTTTGCCAACACATGGCTAAGCGTATTTTTTTGACCGTAGCGCACGGTGCGTGCCGCCCATGCCACAATCAAGCCAACGGCAATGGTCACCACTGTAGCCACCAACGCAATCGACACCGTATTCCAAGCGCTTGCTAGCAACTGGTTGGATACGGCTCCGGTTTGTTTTAGGTGTTTAATCGTTTGACTAAATAAATACCAAGCCGGTGCAATAAAACCAATAGCCACCGGAATCCATCCTAAAGCCATCGCAATTAGGGCCGCACCGCCTTTCAAAACAAAGGGTTGTACAGGGTGTGAGCGTTGGTTTTGGCTATAGCGCTGATGGCGTCTGCCATAACGTTCGATGCTAATCAGCGTGGCCACTAATACCAACATAGACAAAGCAATTTGAGCCGCCCCCGCTAGGTCAGAGCGAGTAACCCAAGTGGTGTAAATAGAAACAGTAAGCGTTTGAATTCCTAAAAACTCGGAGGCGCCGATATCATTTAAGGTTTCTAACAAGGCCAAACTAACGCCTACCGCTACAGCTGGGCGAGCCATAGGTAACGCTACACGGTAAAACACACTGCGCTGGCTTTCACCAAGTACCCGAGCTGCCTCAAGCAGACTGGCTGCTTGGGTGGCAAACATAGCCCGTGTGCTTAAATACACGTAGGGGTACAACACAAAACCCAGTAAAAAAATAGCACCTGCTAGAGACCGTATATCAGGCAGTCGGAACTGGCGTGGGCTGCTGTAACCTAATAGCTCGCGAATTAGGGTTTGCACAGGCCCAATGGGGTGCAAAATATCTAAATACGCAAACGCTACGATGTACGTGGGTACGGCCAGGGGCAACAAGAGCGCCCACGATAATATACCGCGCGTCGGAAATTGATAGGCGGTAATCAGCCATGCACTGCCTACACCTAAAGCGGTGACTAATACCCCCACCCCAATTAATAAGACCAGCGTATTACTGAAGGCAGTGGGCAAAACATGGTGCAATAAATGTTGCCAGTGGTCTGTGGCGCCTTGCAAACTGTGCCAGCCAAGCACTACAACGGGAGCTAAAACAATAAAAGTGATGAGTAACGAGCTGACTGTCCAGCCTGAGCTCACGCCATAATGCGCACGCATAAAAATTGTAGAAAAAACAGATTGATAAATACACAGAAGCCGCTGAGTCAATGTTTGAGACTCAGCGGCTGTAAGGGAAGCAGCAGAAGTGGGCTTAGTTATTGAACCCAACTTTATCTACAAGCTCACTTGCTTGTTTACGATGTTTGGCTATTTCGGTTAGATCCAAGTTATCGACCTTAAGTTCACCAAAGCTGGCTACGGTCGGATCTAACTCTACGCCGGCTTTTACGGGGTACTCGTAATTCGCCTTAGCATATAAATTTTGTGCTTTGTCGGATACTAAGTACTCAAGCAAACGCACCGCATTGTCCTTGTTTGGAGAGTTTTTCGCTAAAGCGGCTCCGGAAATATTGACATGGGTACCGCCGCTGTCTTTGAACGTTGGGCGTACCACTTTAATGGCCTCACCCCATTTGTAGGAATCTGAGCCAGGCTCAGCGTTTTTCATGCGACCCACATAGTAAGCATTGGCAATACCCACATCACAAATGCCACCTAAAATATCGCGAGCCACATCACGATCGCCACCCGCTGCGGGACGACCTAAGTTATTTTTTACATCTTTAAGCCATTGCTCGGTGGCCTCGACGCCGTTATGGGCGATCATGGCTGCAATTAAAGCTGTGTTGTAAGGGTGTTGGCCAGAGCGGATACACACTTTACCTTTCCAACGTGGATCGGCAAAGTCCTCGTAGGTGAGGGTAGTGACATCAGCAAGATCGGCAGCCACATAGCCAACGCGATCACGCATGGACAAGGTAAACCATTGGTTGTCTTTACCACGTAGGTTAGCAGGGATGGCTTCGGCTAACACTTGGGATTCGACGGGTTGGGTAATACCGGCCTCGACCAAATCAAGCAAATTACCAATATCGACCGTCATTAAAATGTCGGCAGGAGACTGTGCGCCTTCAGTTTTAACACGCTCAATTAAGCCATCTTTAACAAAGACGGTATTAACTTTAATATTGGTGTCGGCGGTGAAAGTTTCCAATATGGGCAAAATCAAATTGGGCTCACGCGTCGTATAGATATTAATTTCTTCAGCAGCGAATACCGGTGCTGCATTCAGTGCGACAGATGCCAAAGCCAAGCCACCCATAAGGGCACGCAGCGAATAATTCAAACGCATTCAGAAACTCCACCAAAGAGTAAAATTGAAAGTCAAACTAAATGATAATGATTATCATCCTACCTGTGCGAGAATAGCAAGGCTCGGGCTAAGTTGCAAGGGTTTGCACTACGATTTATGCACTTTTGGAAACTTCCGACGCTATTTTTGATCTGAATTAATAACTCGATAAAAAATTGGCTTATTTGCATGATAAGCATGCTCTATTAGGGTTATCCCCTCAATACGAGGTAAACTAAGCCTTATTACTTTCATTACTACACTAGACCTATGGCAGCTTTTAATACAGAAACTGTACTAAGCGTACATCACTGGAACGACACCTTATTTTCCTTTACCACCACACGCGATGCCGCATTGCGTTTTACCAATGGTCATTTTGTGATGATTGGTCTCGAGGTAGACGGCAAGCCATTAATGCGTGCTTATAGCGTTGCTAGCCCTAATTACGCCGAAGAGCTTGAGTTTCTCAGCATTAAAGTTCAAAACGGTCCACTCACTTCCCGTCTGCAGCACCTAAAAGTCGGTGACGAAATCCTCATGAGCCGCAAACCAGTAGGGACATTGGTGGTAGACGATCTCCGTGCAGGCCGTAATCTTTACTTGTTTGGTACCGGCACAGGTCTGGCCCCCTACATGAGCATCATCCAAGACCCAGACACCTACGAGCGCTTTGAAAAAGTCGTATTAGTGCATGGTGTGCGTTATGTAAGCGAGCTGGCTTACCGCGATTTCATTGAAAACGAGCTCCCTAATCACGAATACTTTGGTGACTTAATTCGTGAAAAGCTCATTTACTATCCAACCGTCACACGCGAACCCTTCCGTAACGAAGGACGTATCACAGCGCTTATCAATAGCGGCAAATTCTTCACCGATATTGGTTTACCTGAAATTGATCCAGAACACGATCGCGCCATGATTTGCGGCAGTCCCGCTATGCTCGAAGACATCAGCCAACTTTTAAACGACCGAGGCTTATCCATTTCCCCAGGGGTTGGTCAACCCGGCGACTACGTCATTGAGCGTGCTTTCGTCGAGAAATAAGGTCTCACTTGCTTGTTAAAAGCGGCAGTTGCTGCGTAAAATCAAGTTTGTACTAATTTTTTGCCTAAAGGCCTTTCATGAGTAAAGAAATTATTCAAACAGATGCAGCACCTGCCGCAGTAGGTCCCTACTCACAAGCCGTTGCTGTGCCAAACGGTAAAATGGTTTTCACTTCGGGGCAAATTGGTCTCGACCCTAAAACAAACGAGCTGGTCTCCGACAATTTCGAGGCCCAAGTGCGGCAATGTTTTACTAACTTATCTGCTGTCATCAATGCGGCAGGGGGTAGCCTAGAAAACATTGTTAAATTCAATTTGTACCTAACCGATCTCAGCAAGTTTGCTAGCGTAAACGCCATTATGACCGAGCTTATGCCTCAGCCTTATGCAGCGCGTTCTACACTTGGTGTGGCCAGTCTACCTAAAAACGCCCAGTTTGAAGTCGAAGCCATTTTAGTCATCTAATTTACAGCGCCTTTAGTCTTGACGGACTCTACTCAAAAAAAAACATCGAAAAAACCGACACAAGCCCAATTGCTTGAACGCTTGGGCTTAGTGCAAGACATGGATTTTATTGTGCATCTGCCTTTGCGTTACGAGGATCAGACGCAAATTCATGACATTGCTTCGTTGGCGATAGGCGAGTATGCGCAAGTCGAAGGCACGGTGGTACAACAGCATGTTTTGCATCGTCCTCGAAAACAGCTTCAGGCATTGATTCGTGACCACAGTGGCGAACTTTTAGTTCGCCTTTTGCATTTTTATCCTAATCAAATTAGCCAGTTCGCTGAAGGTAACGTTATTCGATTACGTGGCGAGGTACGACGCGG
Source organism: Paenalcaligenes hominis (assembly GCF_011927625.1). Classification (GTDB taxonomy): domain Bacteria; phylum Pseudomonadota; class Gammaproteobacteria; order Burkholderiales; family Burkholderiaceae_B; genus Paenalcaligenes; species Paenalcaligenes hominis. Next base: position 767,247 of record NZ_JAATIZ010000001.1, on the reverse strand, counting down.
CTTTCAAACCGCTATTGAAATGGTGCACCCCAAAGTGTCCCAAGCCGGAGCCCCTTTAGCACAGACGTTAACCCCCATCTATCCCACTACCGAAGGCTTGAGCCAACCGAGTTTGCGTAAAGCCATTCTTGCTGCCCTAGAGCGCACTAGTTTAACCGACACGCTTTCATCCGCGATTCGTGAACGCTATGGATTGCTCGATTTTGCTAGTGCCGTGACGCAATTGCATTACCCAGCGGTGGAACACAGCTCGGCACTCTTAAATCAAACACACCCTGCCTGGGACCGCATTAAGTTTGATGAACTCCTTGCTCAACAGCTGTCATTAGCGGCAGCACGAGCTCGGCGTGCCTTGTTACAAGCCCCGTCCATTCCACCAGCTCAAACATTAGCGACACAACTAGAAAACGCCTTAGGTTTTCAGCTAACTCAAGCTCAACAACGTGTCATCACTGAAATCAGCACAGATTTACAGCGCGCTCAACCCATGAATCGCTTACTGCAAGGCGATGTAGGCAGCGGAAAAACCATTGTGGCGGCTTTTGCAGCGTTACAGGCGCTAGAGCATGGGTTTCAAGTCGCGTTAATGGCCCCTACCGAGTTGCTAGCTGAACAGCACCAGCAAAAACTCAAAGACTGGCTTCAACCACTGGGCATTCAAGTAGACTGGTTAAGCGGCAGCTTAACGCCTGCCCAAAAGCGACAAGCGCATGAACGCGTTGCCTCGGGCGTGAGTCAACTCATTGTAGGCACGCAAGCCTTAATTCAAGACGCCGTCCAGTTTCATCATCTAGGGCTAGTGATCTTAGATGAACAACATCGTTTTGGTGTAGAGCAACGCTTGGCCTTAAGTCGTAAAGGCACGCAAAGCTTACGCCGTTTAGGGCCCGCACTTTTACCCCATCAGCTCAACATGAGTGCAACCCCGATCCCGCGCACTCTGGCTCTCACTTTTTACTCTGATCTCGATGTATCTGTCATTGACGAGCTGCCACCTGGTCGAACTCCCATCCAAACCAAGTTACTTTCTGCCGATAGACGCTTAGAAATGATGGATCGCGTTCGTTTTGCTGTCGAAGAAGGGCAGCAAGTCTATTGGGTGTGCCCATTGGTCGAGGAAAGCGAGGCACTTCAACTAGAAACCGCAGTAGACACCTATGAAAAAATGGCGCTCGAGCTGGCCCCGTTACGGGTGGGTTTACTGCATGGGCGTATGAGTGCAAGTGAAAAAAACCATATTATGACCGCTTTTAGGGCGGCAGAGCTTGATGTACTGGTGGCAACCACCGTCATCGAAGTGGGGGTTGATGTCCCCAATGCTACCATTATGGTTATTGAACATGCCGAACGTTATGGGTTAGCACAACTCCATCAGCTACGTGGTCGGGTAGGGCGCGGTCATAAAGCCTCGTTTTGTGTGTTAATGTACCAAACCCCGTTATCTGCCATCGCACGTGAACGATTACGAGCCATGTACGAAACCACAGATGGGTTTGAAATTGCACAACGCGATTTAACCTTACGTGGGCCTGGCGAGTTTCTTGGGGTACGACAATCAGGTCAGATGCTGTTACGTTTTGCTAACCTAGACCAAGACAGTGCGCTCATCCATCACGCCAAGGAATGTGCGGCTTACCTTTATCAACATCACCCAGACCAAGCCGCAGCGCATGTGCTGCGTTGGCTAGGGGCCAAAGAAGAATTTTTACGTGGTTAAATGACTCTTACTGAACTTAAATACATTGTGGCGGTAGCCAGAGAGCGCCATTTTGGGCGTGCTGCAGAAGCCTGTTACGTTAGTCAACCAACACTGTCAGTGGCTATACGTAAACTCGAAGAAGAACTGGATGTGACTATTTTCGAGCGAGGTGGGGCCGAAGTAGGAGTTACACCTATTGGGTTGCGCATTATTGAACAAGCGCAAAAAGTGCTTGAAGAGGGCGCTAATTTAAAAGAAATTGCCAAAGAAGGGCAAAATCCACTGAGTGGCCCATTGCGTGTGGGCATTATCTATACCGTGGCGCCGTATTTGTTGCCTTTGCTCGTGCCGCAACAAATTAAACTTACCCCTCAAATGCCACTTGTTTTACAAGAAAACTATACCGTACGCCTATTGGAATTGCTTCGCCAAGGCGAGCTAGATGCCGCTATTGTGGCCCTACCCTTAAACGACAGCGGTTTTATGGTGCGTGAGCTCTACGACGAGCCCTTTGTTGTCGCCATCCCGCAGGGCCACGAATGGAGTGGGCGTAGTCATGTTGATTCCTCTGAGCTCAAAAACGAAACCATGTTATTGCTGGGTACAGGGCACTGTTTTAGAGATCAAGTTCTTGATGTCTGCCCAGAGTTATCGCGGTTTTCGGCCACTAGCGAAGGCATTCAACGTACTTTCGAAGGCTCATCCCTCGAAACTATCCGCCATATGGTGGCCACCGGCATAGGGGTAACGGTGTTACCTGCTACGGCGTTAAGCAGCACAGTACAAGAAAACGCGCTGTTAGAGTACATTCCTTTTAATGCACCCGTACCCGATCGGCGTATTGTGCTTGTATGGCGCAAGAGCTTTCCTAGAGCGGCAGCCATTGATGCCCTTACCGAAGCCATCCTAAGCTGCGGTTTAAAAAACGTGAATTATCTGTAGTGCAGTATATAAAACCGATTACACTAAGATGATGCGTTTTCATTTTGTTTTATCAACCAAGGAGTCTTACTATGCCTAAAAAAGTTAAATCAGATGTAGTTAAACAAGACAGCATTGCCGTTAATATTGGTATACCCACCGAGACACGCGCTCAGATTGCTACCGAGCTTTCTAAGGTGCTAGCTGACTCCTACACGTTGTACCTAATGACACACAACTTTCATTGGAACGTGACTGGACCTATGTTCAACACATTGCATACCATGTTCATGGACCAATACACCGAGCTTTGGCAAGCGCTTGATACTTTAGCCGAACGCATTCGTGCTTTAGGCTTTTTTGCCCCCGGAACTTATGCCGAGTTCGCTAAGCTTTCGTCCATCAAAGAGCCAGATCATGTTCCCAATGCCGAGGACATGATTCGTCTTTTGCTTCAAGCCAACGAGGCCGTCGTTTGCACCGCGCGTGCAGCGTGCGAGCTAGCCGAAGAGTCCAGCGACCAACCCACCGCCGACATCCTCACGCAACGCCTTGATATTCATGAAAAAAATGCGTGGATGCTACGCGCCCTCAGCGCTTAATTTAGCCCCAGCAAAATCTAGTCGTAAACCCTAGATTTTGCTTTCATTTTGCAATAATTAGACCATTTCAGTGTATGCTGTGGTGCACTTACTGGAGGTTTTTTTATGAAAATTCGCATTACCCCTTTAGCTGCAGCCCTTGGTATGGCTGCCGGTATGATGATGAGCTCAGCGGCCTCTGCTGAAAACATTAAATTTGTGATCGCCGGGCCATTTACAGGTGCGCTCACACAATACGGCGATATGGTTAAACAAGGTGTTGATACAGCCGTCGAGCAGATCAACGCTGATGGTGGTGTACTTGGTAAAAAAATCGAAGTGGTAGTCATGGACGATGCCTGCGAGCCTAAACAGGGTCCAGTTGTGGCTAACCGCGTTGTGAATGATGGCCACCATTACGTCATTGGTCATGTTTGCTCTGGGGCAACCATTGCTGCTGCCGACATTTATAACGACGAAGGCGTCATTATGATTTCCCCCTCAGCGACAGCGCCTGCCGTCACAGAGGGCAAAGATTACGAAACCATCTTCCGCACCATTGGTCGCGACGACCAACAAGGCCCAGCCGCTGCAGCCGTCATTATCAACCAAATCAAGCCCAAAAAAGTCGCTGTATTGCACGACAAACAATCCTACGGGCAGGGCATTGCGACCGCAGTGAAAAACGATCTAGAAAAAGCCAATATCGATGTTGTGCTTTTCGAGGGCATTAACGCTGGTGACAGTGACTATTCCGCCGTCATCACTAAATTAAAAGGTTCAGGTGCCGAGTTCATTTATTACGGTGGTTATCACCCCGAAATGGGCTTGTTGTTGCGCCAGGGCGCAGAGCAAAACCTAGGCATTACGTTTATGGGCCCAGAGGGTGTGGGTAACCCAGACATTAACGCCATTGCAGGCGACTCCGTTGCCGGCATGTTGGTTACCTTACCGGCTGACTTCACCCAAGACCCAAGCAACGATGCACTAGTGAAAGCATTTAAAGACAAAGGCCGTGATCCTGGTGGTGCGTTCCAAATGACTGCCTACTCTGCTGCACTTTCTCTTGCCGAAGGCATTAAAAATGTAGGTAAAGACGACCCCATCGCTGTGGCCGAATACTTACACAAAAATCAAATTAAAACCCCCATTGGTGAAATTTCTTGGAACGAGCAGGGCGACTTGAACGAGTTTAAGTTCGATGTTTTTGAATGGCACCCTGACGGCTCCAAAACCGTCTTTGCGCAATAAACCCCACTCAAACTCTTAAGCAAAAAACCGTCAGAAATGACGGTTTTTTGTTGCTGCCACACAATGTAATTATTTTGGCAAAAACTGGGGTTGCAAAATACCTGTAAGCTGAGGATAAGGAATCAGTAGCTCGGGTTGCCCTGATGAATACGGCGCAATTTCATACGAATTATACTTAGCGACTAAGCCGGCATCCGTTAAACCCACATTACGAGTCATTTGAAACGGCCACAATCGGTTGTAATTGTCAGGGTTTTCCTGAGCGGCTTCTTGGGTTGCTAGCCACTTTCGGTGCGCGTCACGCAGCTGCATTTCAAAAGCACCCAATTGATTAGGTTGGATAATTTGCTCTAGCGTTAATGGCTTATTGGTGCGGTTATCCCAATTAATAAAACGAACCTCACTCATGCCATGGGCTGCGCCCGTTAGGTATTGCCACGCACCTAGCTCAAGCACAGTAATGTGCTGATTTCTGTAGCGCGTTTTAGCATTTAGAATGACCTCGTCTCGATCATTGGCCTGCAACCAGTAATAATCCATGAACGCTAAAACGTTTGCACTGGGCTCGCGTCGCGATTCAAAGGTCGCCATGTGGGCCAGTTGCTGATCCACATAGCTCGTTAAAGCACGGTTACCCGGAAACACCAATGAATCAACCTGAATCCGAGCACAGCTGCCTTTACATCCAGGCTTTGTTTTATTTAGCGTTAAAGGTTGGGTAAATACGCCGTCTTTTGAGGTGATGTCGCCCGTTTGAGTCGGTATTAAAGAAATATCTTTAGGGGTGCCTGCGCATGCCGCTAGCATAAATACAGTGCCAGTAATGAGCCCCAAACGAAAGAGAGAGCTTCGCATAGTGTTCCTTTATTTTTTTATGATGGAAGCGTCTTGCCCAAACAAATGCTTGCGCGATTCGTCATCCGATACCGATGGTTGGGTATTGATGGCTTTGGCTTTTTCGTAGGCGCGTTGGGTAGCAGGGCGGGCAGCAATGCGTTCAAACCAAGCTTTTAAATGGGGGAAATCATTCAGATCTTGGCCTTGGTTAGCATGGGGCACGATCCAGGGATAACACGCCATGTCAGCAATGCTGTATTCGCCTGCAATAAAGTCTCGATCTGCAAGTTGTTTATTCAGAACGCCATACAAACGGTTGGTTTCTTTAATATAGCGTTGTTGCGCATACTCGATTTTTTCTGGGGCGTAGATAGTAAAATGATGGTTTTGCCCGGCCATGGGCCCGAGCCCTCCCATTTGCCAATTTAACCATTCAAGCGTTTGCACCCGTTTACGCAAGTCAGTAGATAAAAACTGGCCGGTTTTCTCTGCCAAATACTGCAAAATAGCCCCAGACTCGAACACAGAAATCGCTGCGCCGCCGTCTTGCGGGCTATGATCTACAATGGCAGGAATACGATTATTCGGGGCTATACGTAAAAAGTCAGGATCAAACTGTTCACCTTTACCAATATTAATAGGGTGAATGGTGTAATCCAACCCGGTTTCCTCTAGGAACAAGGTGATTTTGTGACCGTTCGGTGTAGTCCAGTAATACAAATCAATCATGTTTTAATCCTTAAATATAATGACTAAAATCTACCATAATCCGCGTTGCAGCAAATCACGGGCTGCGTTAGACATGCTAAACCAGCGAGACCTAAACCCTGAGGTCATTCTTTATCTGCAAGACCCGCCGAGCGTAGAACAGCTGCAGCAGCTCGTCGCTAAATCAAATGCATCGTTATTGGATTTAGTTCGCACCAATGAATCCATTTTTACCGAGCTAAACTTGGCTGCAGCGTCGGAAGCCGAGCTCTACAAAGCGGTGGCCGCACACCCTATTTTATTAAACCGCCCGATTGTGGAAACGGCTAAAGGTGTGCGACTAGGCCGCCCCATCGAGGCCATAGACGACATTCTCTAAATAACGCTGAGCTTTTATAGTACGCTACTACAACAAAAACCCCAAAATGCATAACAGGCTATTTTGGGGTTTTTATGTTGGGCTAAGAAGGTCTTAGCCGCCGATAGCTTCAATCGCAATGCTAATGGTGACGTCATCCGCTACGGCAGGTGCAAACTTGCCGGCATTGAAATCAGAGCGTTTGATTTGTACTTCGGCGTCTGCACCCAATGCGGGTTTTTTCAGCATAGGGTGGGGTTTGGTCGCAAATGAATTAATCGTTAGCGTTACAGGCTTGGTCACACCTTTAATGGTCAAATCGCCCTCGACGGCTGTTGGGGTATCACCGTCGAACACAATTTTGCTGGATTTAAAGGTGGCAGTGGGGTGGTTGCCGGTATCTAAGAAGTCTTCGCCTTGAATATGCTCGTTAAAAGTAGAAGAGCCCGTATCCACTGATGTGGTATCTATTTCTATATTGACCTCGCCAGTTTTGGCTTCGAGATCTAAGGCAACTGTACCTTTGGTAGAACTGAAATGACTAAGTTGCTGGCTTAAGCCCAAGTGATTATAGGAAAAACGAGCAAACGTATGGTTAGGGTCGACTTGATAAGTGACCGTTTCAGCCAATAGTGGCGCGCTAAACAACGTCGCTACCGCACCTGCCGTAAGTAAACGTTTAACATTCATTTTCATAACCTAAAACTCCAAATCGTTAATTGTTATTGCGTAGCTACAATAGAAAATTCAATACGAACTTCGTTAGCTACAATATCAAACTTAGACCACGCGCCTTCGCCAATAGCATAATCGCCGCGCAGCATATCAAAACTGCCTGTAAAAATGGCACGCCCATCTTCTTCGGCAACGGTAGCGGGGAACTCTATAGTTTGTTCATTTCCTTTAATGCTTAACATACCCGAAACCAAAAATGAGTTGTCGCCGGTTTGTTTTATCTGCTTAGAGACGAAGGTTGCATCGGGGTGCTCGGGCACATTAAACCATTCTGACTTTTGAACCTCTTCATCAGCCTCGTCGGAGCCAGTATCTACGCTATCCATTTTGACGCGTAAGGAAACGCTGGCTTTTTCTGGCTGAGCGGAATCAAAATCTATTTGACCGTCGATACCCGAAAAGATTCCCTCCATGTTTACACCCATCTGGCCATAAAAAAACTCGATTTGGCTCGATTCACTGTCTATGTGTGTATAAGTAGCAGCTGAAGCCATTAAGGGAACGGCGCATAAAGCGGCAAGTAATCCACGTAATTTCATTCGTTATCCTTATTTGATTCGATCAAATACATTATCTTTATCGATAAACTGGTGCTTTAACGCGGCACCTATATGACCAACAATGGTCATCATAAAAGCCACATTTAAATAAAGATGGGCAGAGCCAAGCCACTGGGCTAGGGCTTTATCTTTGCCTACTAAATCGGGCAAGGGCAGAACACCAAACCACACCGTTTGAAAGCCCATAGCCGAACTCATCAACCAACCTGATAGCGGAATCGCAAACATAAAGAAATACAATGCCCAATGCCCTAGATGGGCTAATTGACGTGCTTGTACGGACATAGAGGACGGAAAAGCAGGAGGGCGATGGATACGACGCCAAAGCAAACGCAATACAGCCAGAAAAAAAAGACTAACACCCGCCCACTTGTGCCATGAGTACACCTGAAGCTTGGTCGGTGATAAGGGCAAGCCTGTCATGTAAAACCCTAGGCCGAATAACGCGAAAAAAGCGAAAGCCATCAGCCAGTGCAGAGAGATTGCAGTTATAGTATAGCGTTGTGACATAGAAATTTTACTGAAGTCCTAACAAGTTATTACTGTACCCATTTTAACTGGTGCTAAACAGGTCTAGACAAGCAATTAACTATTGTTAAAAAAAGAACAATGAATCAATTTGAAATGATGTCACTTTTTATTCTCGTAGCCGAATTAGGGAGCTTTGCGGCGGCGGCACATCAGCGCGGCGTAGCGCGCTCGGTAGTTACACGTCAAATTGCAGCACTAGAAGAACACCTAGGTGTACAACTCATAGCACGTAGTACGCGCCGCCAAGCCTTAACCTCTGCGGGGAAAAAGTACCTTGAGCACAGTAAAGCCATTATTGATTTAGTGCAACGCAGCGAGGCCGAGCTCAACGAAGAACAAATTAAACCTACCGGCAATTTGCGTATCAGCTTACCTTTAAGTTTTGGCTTACGCCATCTTTCTGACTTATTGATGCAATTTGCTCAACGCTATCCAGATATTCATCTTGATCTAGAATACAGCGATCGAATGGTAGACGTAGCTGCTGAAGGTTTTGATATAGCAGTACGCATTGCAAGCGAATTGGCTTTAAGCGATATTGTGCGCAAAATAGGCGAATGCCAGCTGCTATTTGTGGCTTCGCCCGATTATATTGCACGCGCAGGTGAACCCACATGCCTCGAGGATTTAACAGAACATGAATGTTTGCAGTATTCCCATTACAGTCGCTGGATGTTTTCTGAAAATGGTAAAAATACCAGCATTCAGTTAAAAGGGCGCATTAAGGCCAATAATGGCGATGCCTTAGCCAAAGCCTCTGCTGCGGGCATGGGCATAAGCCTAATGCCAGACTTTATTGCACACGATTACCTTCTGGCCCAAACCCTTGTCGAGCTGCGGCACTTAGAGCCTCAGCCGCCCGTAGGCATCTACGTCGTTTTACCTAGTAACAGCTATATTCCAGAGCGTGTGCGCTTGCTAGTGGACTACCTGTCTGAACAATTAATGCGATCGAGTCGCTTTACGTTGTCGCGCTAAACGACTGGGTGCAGCGCGTCGTTCACCCGATTGATGCGCTCTACGTAGCTCGCGCTCTAGATGCTGAAGCAATTGATGCAAATCGTGGTTTTTCTGTTCTAGTTGGGTAATGCGCTTTAAATCCTCTGTACGCTGCGCATTTTCAAATTGGTATTTATGCTGCACGCTTAGATAGGTACTTTGCAGCGCGGCATACTCGTCTTGCAACCGTTGGTGCAGCGTGTGTTGCTGCTGTAGACGATGTTGTTCTTGACGTAGGTTTTTCTGTGATTCCTGACGTACACGTTCAATCTCTAGTCTTGCGTACTTTTCCATATCGGCTGCCCGTTGCTCGCTAAGCTGCAGTTGGTCTTTATGAAGCTGGGCGGTGCGTTCTAGCTCATTTTCTAATCCTTTTTTTTCTGCTCGCAGAGCCTCTTTCTGTTTTTCTAACTCCCTAGATACGGCCTGTTGTGCCTGAATCTTTTCATCTTTTTGCGCCAATTCCTGTGTTAGCGCATCAAATTGAAGTAGGGCGTGCTCATAAGCATGGGTAGTGCTTTGTAATTGCTCTGCCAACTGTTGGGATTCCTGTTGCACTAACGCCAGCTGAGTGTAAATCGCTTGGTTATTTTGTTCGGTGATCTGCTTGGCGTATTGAAGGGCGTCTTCCCACATTTGAGCGAACAAAGCACCTGCCGTCTGCTTTAAGCCCAAAGGAATATCGGCTTCCTCCATACGAACCTGACTGCGATCCCTGAGTTCTTGCCAAAACAAACGCAAGGCCTCGGCAGGTGCGCTCATGCTGCCTTTGCGCACGAGCTGGTACATACGATTCGTCGTAGGCGTACTGTCGTATTGAAAAAAGAGTAATGCCGCAACGGCTTTGTATAAATCCAGCGTATTGCTGTGTTCTGAGCGCAGTTTTTCCACTGCCAGATGTAATTCGGATTCTGTTAAGACAGGCTGACTCATTGGTATCTATCCATTTGTGTAAAACCAAAGCCACTTGGCAATGTGATGATAGTAAAGCATAAAAGACGATTATGCCTCTAAATCAACAAGGGTTCTAATTATTTTACGTAATACGTAAAATTATCAACTAAGTCATATTTCTAATTTGACATTACTGACATAATGTCAACTTTATGTATAATGTCGTTGATGTAAATCGTTCTGTGTTTTTTACTCTGATTCATATCACTACTAGACAGTTATCCAGTCTTTAGTGAAAATGATTGCATTCTTATTGTTTGGGTTTCTTTGCTTTTATGTCTTTACCAATACCCGCCGCACTCGAGTTTTATGCGCCTTACTCTGTTGAGATTGATGGTTCACGCGGCACCAATCGTGCCCACACACCCTCAACGCTTTTGCATGCCGACAATGACGTGGACGCTTTGCAAGCCTGGTTAGCGCAATACATCGATAGCCCAAATACCTTTACAAGCTATCGCAAGGAATCGGAACGGTTATTGCTTTGGGCAAACTTAGAACGTAATAAAGCCATTTCCTCGCTGACCCACGAAGACTTGTTGCTTTATCAGCAGTTTCTACGCGACCCTGCGCCTAGATCACGTTGGGTATTAAAAAAAGGCGCTAAGGTAGCGCGTTCTCATGAAGATTGGCGCCCTTTTGCTGGCCCGTTATCTGCTAGTAGCATTCGTCAAGCCTTAACGGTGCTAAATAGCATGTACAGTTGGTTAGTTTCTGCAGGCTACTTAGCTGCTAATCCATTGGCGGTATTACGTGGCGCACGCACGGCACCTGCTAAACGTATGCAGCGTTATCTCGACATGGAGCTTTGGGATCAAGTAAAGCAATGCATCGAGCACTTACCCCAAGAAACCCAACGAGAAAAAGAACATTATTACCGTTACCGTTGGTTGTTTTCTTTGCTGTATATGTGCGGCTTGCGGGTTTCTGAGCTCAGTCAAAACCGCATGAATTCACTTTTCTCTCGTCGTGATCGCCATGGTACTTTGCGTTGGTGGATGGATATCGAAGGCAAAGGCCAAAAAAGCCGCACCATTCCTATTACCGAAGAGTTAATGGATGAGTTGATACGCTATCGAACATTTAAAGGGTTACCCCCCTATCCAACCGCTAATGAAGACTATCCGCTCGTTCTACCTATTGGATACAAGCAATCAAAGCCTCTCACGCGCGCGGCAATCCACAATATTGTGAAGCGGATATTTACGGATACAGCGGCTTATTTGCGCAGTTTAGGCGATGCGTATGAAAGTGACGCCTTGCATGTAGAACAAGCCTCTACCCATTGGCTGCGCCACACCGCTGGTACGCATATGATCGAGCAAGATATGGATTTACTCCACGTGCGCGATACCTTGGGTCATTCTTCTATTAATACTACCAACCGCTATTTACACACTGCTGACGACGCACGTCATGATGCAACCCAAGATAAACACAAATTAAAATGGTAACTAACCAACCTTAACGCCGTGTGATCTTGCCAACATGTCAATACGCTCTATGATTTCTATTTAATGCCTTGCTAGATGGCAATTTCCAATAGAACCCGTTACACTTTTCTTTTTATATAAATATACCTACATATATAAAGAGGCTGAGAGTGAAGAAAAAAGTGATGGGATTGTTCTGTAGCATAGTGTTATCTACGCCGTTATGGGCCGCAGAACTGACGGTTGCCACGGCAGCGGGTTATCGTAAGCCGTTAACTGAGGTGTTTAACGCGTTTACTGAATCCACGGGTATTCAGATCGACAGCGCGTTTGGCAATATCAAACAAATTGAAGCTCAAGCACGACAAAACCCTAACATTCAAATCCTGATTGGCGACTGGTTTTTTATTGAACCTATGAAGTTAGCCCAAGAGCATGTCGTTATTGGGCAAGGCAAATTAGTATTAGTCAGCCCCAAAGATAACCCCCTTAGTTCGCTTAATGACCTGCTTAACGATTCGGCGAAAAAAATAGCGATTGCTGATAGAAAAAACGCTATTTATGGTAAAGCGGCTATGGAGTGTTTTACAGAACAGGGGTTATTAAAAGACATTGAGCCTAAATTGCTTGAGGTCACCACCCTACCACAAGTCAGTACCTATGTAGTCACGAACGAGGTGGATGCCGGGTTTGTCAACCTAAGCGAGGCTCAAGCCCATCAAGATAAATTGGGTCCACCGATTGAAATGCCGCAAAGCTGCTACCGCGCTATTGATTTAAGTGCCGCTCCAATAACAGGGCGCAGTAATACGAGGGAGGCCAACGCTTTTTTACAGTTTTTAACTACAGAAAACGCACGCGTTATTTTAATGCGTCATGGCTTGTAAATGGGTTTAGGTTGTAGTTTCTCTTCGCTATCGCTGAGCATAGAGGTGTTGCTGTGGTCGTTGCTTTGGCAGTGTGTAATCGGTACCGCCCTCGCTTGGCTGTTAGCTCGAAAACATTTTTGGGGCAAAGGCATTATCGATGGCCTGATTACCTTGCCTTTGATCTTTCCACCGATTGTTATTGGCTACGCTTTGCTTTTGACTTGGGGGCGCAATGGCTGGCTGAGTACCCTACTGCCAGAACTATTGCGTCCTACGGTAATTTTTACCACTAAAGGCTTAATTCTGGCCGCATTTATTGCGGGGTTGCCGCTAATGGTCAAGCCTCTACAAACTGCTTTTAGTCATGTGCCTAAACGTTTGCATGAAGCCGCTGCCACGCTCGGTTATTCCAAGTGGCAGACCTTTGTGTATGTCGACTTACCATTAATCCGCAAAGGCTTTGCGGCTGGTTTAATTTTAGCTGGTGGTCGCGCTTTGGGTGAGGTAGGCATTTCATTGATGTTAGGTGGAAATATTGTGGGCCGCACAGAAACCCTGTCTTTAGCTATTTTTAACCACGTAATGGATGCAAATTTTGCGTGTGCCAACACGTTATCTTTATTGCTTGCCTCCTTTGCTGGGTTGTCTTTTTATGTATTACGACGCTTTGGTGCTTTATGATGAACTCTGTTTTTTTTGACCATGCAACAATCGACCGCTGGATTAACGAGGATGCGCCCTTTTTGGATCTGACAAGTCATATGCTAGGAATTGGTGCAGCAGACGCATACATTGAATTTACGATCCGTCATGAGGGGGTAGCCGCCTGCACCGAAGAAGTCAACCGCATCTTAACGCATTGCGGTGCTCAAAGCATAGAAAGTAAAGCTTCCGGAACCCAAGTTCAGGCTGGTGACGTATTGCTTCGTGGCCATGGGCCTGCGCATGCCGTATTACGGGCTTGGAAAGTAGGCCAAAACCTATTGGAATACAGTTGCGGGGTGGCACGTCAAGCGGCACGCATGTATCAGAAAATACAACAACACGATCCAAGCATGGCGTTGCTTACTACTCGTAAACATGCCCCAGGTTTACGTGCCTTAGCACTTAAATCTACGATATGTGCTGGCGCCCTACCGCACCGCCTTGGCCTTAGCGAAACGGTTTTAGTCTTCCCGCAACATATTGCCTTATTAGGCGGCTGGGAAGCGTTAAAAAAGCAGCTAGTTACACAAAAAGCAGGTTTTGCGGAAAAGAAAGTCGTTATCGAAGCACAAAACCAAGAGGAAGCGCTTTTAGCGATTGAAGCAGGTGCTGATGTCGTGCAATTTGATAAAGCGACGCCTGCTGAACTGCAAGCTTGGCTACCCGCATTACGTCAACAATGGCCTCAAGGTGTATTTCTAGCGGCCGGAGGAATTAAGCTAGATAATATAGAGGGCTACGCCCACACTGGGGTCGATGCCCTAGTTACCAGTGCGTTGCACTATGCTCCACCTGCAGACATCGGAGTCCATATTTACCCAGACGCTTAAGGCCTAGAAATAAAAAAAGCGCTAGTTAGATAGCGCTTTTTTTATTTCACCTAATTAATTAGGCGCACCAGCCATTAGCCAATCAACGACAACGGTTAGGTCTTCGTCAGTAATACCCACGTTAGGCGGCATAGGAATGGCACCCCACACCCCTTGACTACCTTCTTTGATGTGCTTGGTTAACAGCTCGGCATTAGCTGGGTCATCTTTGTATTTTTCAGCGACTTCCTTGTAAGCAGGGCCAACGACTTTGTTGTCGACTTGGTGACAGGCTAAACAGGCATTCTTTTGTAGGATTTCTTGCACTTTCTCAAAGGAAGGTGCTTCTGCTTTTGCTACACTTGCACCAAACACAAGTGGTAAGCATAAAGCCAAATATTTGATTTTCATTAAAAACTCCAAAACGTATACTAACGTAGTAGTATATTTTACTACTACCAGACCTAATTCAAGTTACTCGCCTGCAAAAATAGTGTGTGTAACACGACTACATTCCCCATACAGAGAGACACATGAGAAATATTTTAGTCCCAACCGATGGTTCAAAGCCAGCACTACGAGCACTAGAACTAGCAATCTCAATGGCTAAACAACAAATCGAGACGTGTACAGTTCATGTTGTTAACGTACAAAGCCCAATTATCTCTAACAATGTAAGCCGTTTTTTTAGTGCAGACGTATTAACTAGCTATTATGATGATGAAGGCAAAGCCATATTGGATACCTTAATACCTACCCTTTCTGCTTCTGGCGTACAACACCAAACCCATGTGGCCGTCGGCACCATTGATGACGTAATAAAGCGTTTTATTACGGAACACCAATGTGATCACCTTATTATGGGAACTCGGGGCCTAAGCCCCGTTCCTGGTTTATTATTGGGGTCTGCTGCAACCAAGATTATTCATGCTGTCGATATACCCGTTACTTTGGTTAAATAAATTAGTCTTTTAGCGGCGCTGTCATAGCCAGAGGGTCAATCCAAGCATCGTACTGATCCTCTGTCAAATGCCCTAATTCAATCGCGGCCTCTTTTAGGTTTAGCTGATTTTCATGGGCATGTTTTGCAATAGCTGCAGCATTGTCATACCCAATATGGCGGTTTAATGCCGTCACTAACATTAAGTTTTGCTCTAGGTAGTAATCAATTTTTTCTAGATCAGGCACAATACCAACAGCGCAATGATCATTAAATGCCGCGCATGCATCGCCCAGCAACTGAATGCTTTCAAGGACGTTATGCACCATCACAGGCTTGTACACATTTAATTGGAAGTTGCCCTGGCTGCCGGCAAAAGCAACCGCGGCATCATTCCCAAAAACCTGTACACACACCATGGTTAAGGCTTCGGCCTGCGTTGGGTTCACTTTTCCAGGCATAATAGACGAACCCGGTTCGTTTTCAGGAATATGGATTTCGCCGATGCCGCAGCGTGGGCCACTGGCTAACCAGCGCACGTCATTCGCCATCTTAAATAAGCCACCAGCCAACGTACGCAAGGTTGCTGAAAAATTCACTAAAGCGTCATGGGCAGATAACGCAAAAAATTTATTTGCTGCACTTTTAAATGGCATGCCGGTGTGCTGGGCAATATACGAAGCGGTTAAATCGCCAAATTTAGGGTGAGCATTTAGCCCTGTTCCCACAGCAGTACCACCAATCGCCAAATCATAAATACCTGGCAACTGATTGCGTACGCTATCTAAACCAAAATCAATTTGAGCTACCCAGCTTCCTATTTCTTGCCCTAGCGTAATGGGAGTGGCGTCTTGCAAATGGGTGCGTCCGGTTTTTACGATCGCGCTGTATTTTTGTGCTAATCCGGCTAAGGTATCGCGCAATGCCTCGACATGGGGAAAAAGATGCCGGTGTGCGGCCAGCGCTACCGCAATGTGCATAGCAGTAGGAAAGGTATCATTCGATGACTGCCCTCGGTTGACATGATCATTCGGATGAACTGGGTGCTTGGTTCCCATTTCGCCGCCTGCTAGCTCTATGGCTCGGTTCGAGATTACCTCGTTGCTATTCATATTGCTTTGGGTGCCTGAACCGGTTTGAAACACCACCAAAGGGAATTCTTCATTTAATTTACCCGTGATCACATCATTGGCGGCTTGAATAATAAGTTCAGCGACCTCTGGGGGGATCTGATCTAAGTCTCGATTGGCTTTAGCTGCAGATTGCTTGAGTATGCCCAGCGATTCAATCAAAACAGGTGTTAATGTGAAACGCTTCACCCCAATCGGAAAATTCAGTATAGACCGTTGGGTTTGTGCACCCCAATAATGATTGGCGGGTACATCAATAGCCCCCATCGAGTCGGTTTCAACACGTGTGTTTTGCATGATTAGCTCCTTGGTTACGCCAAAACGGAATAAATTGCAGCAAGGTTAGGAATCTTCGAAGCGCTGAGCCCACAATAAACTAATGTCTACCATGCGATTCGCAAACCCCCACTCATTATCAAACCAAATAAATAAATTCACTAGGCCCTCCTCGTTTGTGGAGGTCTGACTACCATCTATAACAGCTGAATGCGCATCGTGGTTAAAATCAATGGATGCATGGGGGCGATCTGAGTAGGCCATGATCTCTGGGTGACGCTGTGCCGCCTGAATAAACAAGCTATTTATTTCATTAACCGTCGTTGGGCGTCGTAATTGCACCATTAAATCAATAGCGGAAACGTTTAAAATAGGAACACGGATAGCTTTAGCTTGGACTTTATGCAATAGCTGAGGCAACAAGCGCTCTACTCCGCGAGCAAGCCCAGTCGCTACAGGCACCATAGACTGCATGGCTGAACGGGTACGTCGTAAATCGTTGTGATGGTAACCATCGATCATGGGCTGATCATTCATCACGGAATGCAACGTCGTTAAAAAGGTGTAATCCACCCCATACGATGCATCAAGCTCAGCTAGTACAGGAATCACGGCATTGGTGGTGCACGACGCATTCGATACTATACGTTGCGCCCCATTAAGCTCGTGATTATTAATGCTTAACACCACCGTATGATCGACCTCGTCTGCGCCATCTGCGGGTTGAGACACCAACACACGCGGGCAACCTGCATCAATAAACTGCTGCAATTGTTGACGCTTGCCATAGATACCCGAACACTCTAAGACCAAGTCCAGCTTGTAATCGGCCCAAGGTACATCGACTATGCCAGAGGCATGGGTAACGGCTATTTCTTTGCCGTTAATTAATAAGCTGGTATCACTGCGCCCTACTTTGCCAGGAAAAACTCCATGGGTAGAATCAAACTGCGTTAAATACGCCATGGTTTCTAAATCGGAGGGCTCGTTAATCGCCACAATTTCTATTTGCTGATGTAAGCCTCTTTCATAAATAGAGCGCAATACACATCGCCCAATTCGGCCATAGCCATTAATTGCAATTCGTATAGGACGCATAACTGACTTATTAAAATGTAATTGAAAAACCGCCATCTATCACCATAACATGCCCATTCACGTACGAGGCAGAGGGAGAAGCTAAAAATACGGCGGCGCCTGCGATTTCATGTGGCTGTGCCCAACGTTGGATTGGGTTGCGTCCTAGCACTTGTGGCCCTTTAATGGGGTCAGCGGCGAGCGCTTGATTGGTTTCCGTTGCAAAGGTACCGGGTGCAATACCATTGCTTGTAATCCCATCGCTTCCGAATTCCACTGCCAACGCACGTACCATGCCTTCTATGCCTTGTTTGGCAATGGGGTAAATGCTGTCACCTGGGCGTGCTATACGCCCTGCTATAGAAGACAAACTGATAATGCGTCCAGATTGCTGAGATTGCCGCATAGCCATTGCAGCAAGTCGTGAAAGTTGAACGGTTGTCGTTAAATTCGTTTGAATGTGTTGGGTAATTTCTGTTGGTGTACATTCGGCAAAGCTTTTACGTAATCGTTGTCCTACGCAGTTGACATGGATACTAGGTACTCCATATACTTTACATAATATATTATGATTATGCGTATAAGAATCAAGATCGTTGATGTCTTGTACAAAAGGATAAGCCGCGTGGCCGGCCTGACGAATAGATTGAACGGCTGTAGCGACGGCGTCTGCACTGCGTCCGTTGATAAAAACAGTGGCCCCACTGGCGGCATAGGCTTGGGCAATGGCAAACCCTAAACCTTGACTGGATCCAGTGATCAAGGCGATTTGCCCTGCTAATGAAAAATTGGGTGCAAACGAGCTCATGCGCTGACTACCTCATTGAGTACAATGCCCTCGCTATAGGCATTAATAATATTGATCACGACATCTGCCACATGCTGCATGGCCTGAAAAGACGCCCAAGCCACATGGGGCGTCATAATAAAATTCGGTTGACCCATTAAGCGCATATAAGGGTGATCTGCGGCAGGCGGTTCTGTTTCACAGACGTCTATTCCCGCCCCCCGAATTTGATGGTGCTGCAACGCTTGAGCCAATGCCAATGGGTCGATCAACCCCCCTCGTGCTGTATTGATAATTAACGGCTGCTTTTGCATTAGAGCAAACTCGGGCTCGCCCAATAAATGGTGAGTTTGCGCATTAAGGGGGCAATGTAAACTAATCACATCGCTTTGGGCTAAAAAATCAGTAAATGGTACCTGATGATGTTGAGTAGTTCCGTTTTTACGGCCTGCGAAAATCACCTTTAGCCCTAATGCTTGCGCTTTAGTAGCCAGTGCTTGCCCAATACTGCCCGCCCCCACAATGCCTAAAGTAGAACCTGTTAAATCGCGGATCGGATAGTCAAAATAACAAAACTGATTACTTTGTTGCCAACGCCCTGCTGCAACCGAACGGTGGTAATCCAAGACATGTCGCTGGAGCGCAAAAATTAACGCTAGGCAATGCTCAGGCACGGTGGTTGTAGCATAGTTCGACACGTTGCTTACTTGGATACCAAGCTCTTGGCATACAGCAACATCCACATGATTAAAACCCGTCGCGGGTATAGCAATTAATTTAAGTTGCGGTAACTGACGCAGTAGCTCGGCACCTAAGGGGACTTTGTTACTAATAATGATCTCTGCCTGAGCACAACGTGCAAGCAAATCGGATGCGTTGGTTTGATCAAACTCGTGCCATTCGTGTGCCTTTTTTGGCCTATTTAATTGCACCGTTGGTGCTAAGCTTTGTCTATCTAAAAATACTATTTTCATGAGAGTGAATGGGCAACCAAGGCCTCCCCGTCTGCAGTTTTTACTAAGCAACGTGTATGATAAAGCTCTACACCGTGCAATTTTTATCTATCGTAACGTATTTAGGATACCCATATGAATTTTAGTTTGGCGGCACCCCAAGACAGCCCAGCCCCACAGTACGAATTAAGAGATTTTTTCCAAAACCCGCAACGTAGTGCCTATGCGCTATCAGATGATGGGTCTATGCTAGGCTTTTTACAGCCTGTGGTAGTTGAACAAAGCACTCGATTAAATGTATTTGTACAGGCCGTTGAGCAAGGCAAACCTGTCGGGACACCCAAACAAATTAGCTTTGAAACAGAGCGCGATGTGGACGGCTTTTTTTGGAAAGGCCCTCATACTGTGGTGTATGCCAAAGACTTTCATGGTGATGAGAACTATCACGTCTTGGCAGTCAACGCAGAAAGCGGAGCCGTTAAAGACCTGACACCTTTTGATGGCGCTCGTGCAGGCATTCAAGATGACCTCGAAGATGATCCCGATCATTTATTAATTGCCCATAACGCCCGTAACCCAGAGGCGTTTGATGTGTATCGCGTCAATATTCACACAGGTGAACAAACCCAAGTCGCTGAAAACCCTGGCAATATTGTGGGCTGGCAAACTGATCACGCCGGGCGTGTTCGGCTCGCAATTATGAGCGACGGGCTACATACTGTACTTTTATACAGGGCCGATGAAAACTCAGCTTTTACCCCTATCATCCAAACAGACTTTCGCACAGATGTCAGTCCACAGTTTTTTGATAAAAATAACCACAAGTTCTATGCCCTCAGCAACCGAGGTCGAGATACCTCAGCCTTAGTGCTGATTGACCCTGATCACCCCGATGACGAACAGCTTATTTTTGAAAACACAAAATATGATTTGTTAGGGGCTGGCTACTCACGTTTACGTCACATCATTACCGCAGCGTTTTTCGAAGCCGATAAATTGCACTATCATTTTTTTGACGAGATTAGCGCTATTCGTAACGAGCGCCTTAAACAATTGCTGCCTGGTTACGAAATTAGCTTGCAAAGTGCCACACGTGATGAAAAAACCTTTGTGGTCGCTGCGTATAGTGATCGAACTCAAGGCCATCGTTTTATCTATAACGATGATACCCAAAGTCTCTATCACCTAGGCGAGATTAATCCACATCTGAATCCCGCTCACATGGCCCCCATGAAACCCATTCGGTTTATGGCGCGTGATGGTTTGGAAATACACGGCTATTTGACCTTACCCATTGGTGTTGAGGCTCGCGATTTGCCTGTTGTGGTGAATCCGCACGGTGGCCCTTGGGCGCGCGACAGTTGGGGGTTTAACCCCGAGGTGCAGTTTTTAGCTAACCGCGGTTATGCCGTATTGCAAATTAACTTCCGTGGCTCCACCGGTTATGGGCGCCAATTTTGGGAGGCCAGCTTTGGTCAGTGGGGCTTAAGCATGCAAGACGATATCAGCGATGGGGTAGCTTGGCTACTAAAACAGCGTATTGCTGACCCGAGCAAGCTCGCTATTTATGGTGGCAGCTATGGTGGCTACGCCACGCTCATGGCTTTATGTAAGACGCCCGATGTCTATGCCGCTGCCATTGATTACGTTGGGGTGTCCAACTTGCTGACCTTTATGGATACCATTCCTCCTTATTGGCGCCCCCTTCTAGAAAAAATGTACACCATGGTGGGGCACCCCGAGCACGACAAAGCGCGTCTAGAGGCCACGTCCCCTGCTCTAAATGCCCAGCATATTAAGACACCTTTATTTATTGCTCAGGGCGCTCAAGATCCTCGCGTTAATAAAGCCGAAAGCGATCAAATGGTCAATGCACTTAAAGCTCGAGGGGTCGAAGTGGAATACATGGTGAAAGACAATGAAGGTCACGGCTTTCACAATGAAGAAAATAAATTTGAGTTTTACGAACGCATGGAGCAGTTTCTGGACCAGCACTTACAACCTAACCCAAAAAGGAAGACGCACAAATGAAACTCTATTACCTACAAGGCGCATGCTCTTTGGCAGTACATATCGTCTTAGAATGGATTGGTGAGCCGTATGAATCAGAATCCATCGCACGCACAGCACTTAAATCCGAGGCATTTTTAGCGCTAAACCCCGTCGGTTCAGTGCCGGTGCTACGTGATGACGATTTCATTCTGACGCAAAGCACAGCTATCTTGCAGTACTTAGGTGAAAAATACCCTGCAGCAAACCTGGTGGGGTCCGATTTACATTCACGTGCCGAGGTACGCCGTTGGCTAGGCGTAGTGAACTCGGACGTACATCGTTTGTTTGGATTGCTATTTGGCTGGAAAAACTATGTAGCAGAAGCTTGTAAAGACGAGCTCATCGCTGGGGCCAAAACACAACTACAACGCTACTTTGCTCTGTTAAATACCCAGCTACAAGGCAAAAACTATTTAACCGGTACACGCTCTGTGGCGGATGCGTATTTGTGGGTCACTTTACGATGGGCTGGTCTGGTGGGGGTAGATATTAGCCCCTATGTCGAGTTAGTTCGTTTCTACGAACAACTCGGCCTTGATGCTGGGATACAGTCGGCCTTAACCCAAGAAGGACTTTCATTGGCTTAGGTAAAAAAAATCCCAGACCCTCAGGCTGGGATTTTTTCTACGCCCCTAGGTAGGCTTGGCGCACCGCATCGTTACTGAGCAAGTTGATGCCCGTGTCTTCCATAACGACCTTGCCGGTCTCTAATACATAGGCGCGGTCTGCAATGTGCAGCGCTTTGTTTGCATTTTGTTCGACCAAAAACACCGTTACCCCCTCGCTGCGGATGGTTTGAATAATTTCAAAGATTTGATTAATGATGAGCGGTGCCAGACCAAGCGTTGGCTCATCAAGTAAAAGCAAGCGTGGTCGTGTCATCAACGCACGCCCAATGGCCAACATCTGCTGCTCGCCCCCAGACATCGTCCCTGCACGCTGACTCGCTCGCTCTTTTAAACGGGGAAACAGATCGTATACGTGCTGCTCCCCTGCTTCGATTTCGGTTTTACTAAGGAAAAAACCGCCCATCTTTAGGTTCTCAGCCACAGTTAAGTCGGGAAACACACGTCGCCCCTCGGGTGACAAGGCCATGCCACTGCGCATAATCATGTGAGTAGGTTGCTGCGTAATATCGATGCCCTCGAACACAATAGAACCGGAGCTAGCACGGGGTGAACCGCATACTGTCATTAACAGGGTAGTTTTACCGGCCCCATTCGCACCAATAAGCGTAACGATTTCACCTTGATTGACCTTCACACTGACTTGATCTAGGGCTTGAATAGCACCGTAATATGTACTGACCGCATTAAGCTCTAACACTTACTCTTCTCCTAGATAAGCTTTAATCACACGAGGGTCGTTTTGAATAGCAGCGGGTTTGCCTACTGCGATGGGTTTACCGTACTCCATAACCAGAATCTCATCAGAGATCCCCATAACTAAACTCATATCGTGTTCAATCAGTAAAACGGCCACCCCTTTTTCGCTACGCAGCTGATTAATTAAGACCTGCAGATCGCGTTTTTCTTGGGGGTTTAACCCTGCAGCGGGTTCATCTAAGAGCAATAAACGAGGCTGAGTAATCATGCAGCGGGCAATCTCTAGACGCCGTTGATGCCCATACGCCAAATTTCCTGCTTCGCGATTGGCATAAGGGCGTAAATTCATGTAATCCAACCACCAAGCGGCCTGGACTCTGGCCTCTTCTTCGGCGCGACGGTAGGCGGGTGTTTTAAGCAAGCCCGCTAGCAGACGGGTATTTAAGCGTTGATGCTGAGCCACCAGTAGATTTTCAAGCACCGTCAAGTTTTTAAACAACCGCACATTTTGAAAAGTGCGCACCAACCCCATTTGCGCCACTTTATGACTGGGTAAGGCATGGATGGGCGTATCGCCCAGTTGAATATGGCCAGCGGTGGGTTTGTAAAAACCACCAATGCAGTTAAATACCGTGGTTTTACCTGCACCATTTGGACCAATAATGGCAAAGACTTGATCGGACTTGACCTCGAAACTGACGTGGTCTACCGCCAGTAGGCCCCCAAAACGCATGCAGAGATCGGTAACGGTTAATAAAGTTTGACTCATTTATAACTCCACATGAGGACGCTTTACAGGCAATAAGCCTTGGGGTCGCCATGCCATCATTACCACCATGACTAAACCGAAAATCAGCATACGGTACTCAGCAAACTGGCGTGCGATCTCGGGCACGACAGTTAATAAAATGGCCGCAAGAATCACACCCAGTTGTGAACCCATGCCACCTAAAACCACTACCGCTAAAATTAAGGCGGATTCAATAAATGTAAAAGATTCAGGGTTAACAATACCCTGACGCGCTGCGAAAAAAGCGCCCCCAAAGCCGGCAAACATGGCCCCAATAGTAAAGGCTGACAGCTTGATGCCGGTGGGGTTCAGACCCAACGAGCGACATGCAATTTCATCCTCGCGCAAGGCCTCCCAAGCGCGCCCCACGGGCATGCGAACGAGTCGATTAGAGACAAAAAGGGTAATCAACGCCAAAATTAATGCCAAGATATACAAATAAATAATGACATCGACGTTATTAAACTTCCACCCCATCAGATCATGAAAGGTGGTTTCCCCCTCGGGCGCACGACGAGCCATCACATAACCAAAAACGGTGGGCTTAGGGATACCCGCAATGCCATCTGGGCCCCCTGTAATGGGGTACAAGTTAATTAATAACAAACGAATGATTTCGCCAAAGCCTAGCGTCACAATGGCAAGGTAGTCGCCCCGTAAGCGTAGGACAGGAAAGCCCAGTAAATAACCAAACAAGGCGGCCATTGCCCCCGCCATGGGTAAAGACGACCAGAAGCCCCACCCTGCCCAGTGGTAAAGCAGCGCATAGGTATAGGCGCCCACAGCATAAAAGCCGACAAAACCCAGGTCTAATAACCCTGCAAAGCCCACGACAATATTTAAGCCCAGACCTAACATGACATAAATGAGGACAAGAGTAGCAATGTCAATTTCGGCGCGGCCGGCAAAAAATGGCCACACTAAAGCTAGCGCCACAATTAATAACAAGGCGGCTTGGCGTGTTTTATCGTTTATCGTGGGCAAGGTAAGACGGGTTTGCCGCCCAGACAGCCAGCGCGTTAGGTACGGGCGCAGCAACTGGAACACAAAGACCACTGCCATGCCCCACCCGATCATGGGCCAGTCTGACGCTAGGGTAGTTTCCGCACCCACGCGAAGAATTTGAAAGCCAAAAATAGGCGCAATAATAACACCCGCCAATATGGCGGCAAAAAAAGCATTCTGGAATTGTTTGGCCATTAGACTTTTTCCACTTCTGGTTTACCAAGCAAGCCCGTAGGACGGAACAGCAAGATTAAAACTAACAATGCAAATGCCACGATGTCTTTGTATTGCGAAGAGATATAGGCCGCCGCAAAGGTTTCAGCCAAACCAAGAATGACCCCGCCCAGCATAGCGCCTGGAATGCTACCAATACCGCCCAATACGGCTGCGGTAAAGGCCTTGATGCCCGCAATAAAACCAATAAAAGGCGTGAGTTTCCCAATGGCGAGCGCAATCAGCACCCCGCCCACTGCGGCCAGCATCGCCCCCACAATAAAGGTAAAAGAAATAATGCGGCTGGTATCAATCCCCAGCAAATTAGCCATACCGAGATCTTGGGAGCAAGCGCGTGAAGCGCGTCCCATACGCGAATATTTAATATAGAGGCTAAGTAGGGTCATTAATATGACCGTAGTCACAATAATGAGAATGCGCGAATACGGCGCATTAAAAACAAAGTCATCGCCCAATTGAATTTGTAATGCACCCGAGACTAAATTGGGCACGGCCATATCGCGTGCGCCTTGACCCAACGCTACCCAGTTTTGCAAGAAAATGGACATACCAATGGCGGAAATTAAGGGCACTAGCCGTGGACTGCCCCGCAAAGGCGCGTAGGCCACCTTTTCCACGGCGTAGCCATACACAGCGGTAACCAGCGCCGCCACAATCAACATAATGAGAACGATCAGCATGACCGGTATACCGGAACCCACCCCTATTGCTGATAAGGTGACGAGTCCGGTGTAGGCGCCAATCATGTAAATTTCGCCATGGGCAAAGTTAATCATGCCGATGATGCCATAGACCATCGTGTAACCAATGGCTATCAAGGCATAAATAGCGCCTAACGACAGCCCATTAAATAGCTGCTGCACAAGCTGCGGAAGAATATCGGCCATAATAAAATTCCAAAAAGCAAACTAAGTGGCTTGGTAAGCCACCTAATCGCCCATAAACAAAGGGCTGTTGATCTTGTAAAGAGCCAACAGCCTAAAAATTAAGTATTGCGTATTCTGTAACAGTCTTCAAGAATTGTCACTACGTAATAGCCCTAGAGCTTGAGCAGCGATGTGATCTAGGGTTACATATTGGAAGGCCGCGCGATATTCCACATCAGGGCTCTAAATGGTGCCAACATAAACGTGTTCAAACACAATTTAACGGCCAAATCGCCTAGCATTAGTGTTTGCCAAGGCATGTCAGTACCCGCAAATGCCACACTAAAAAAGATAAAGGTATCAACGACTGCACCGGCAATACCCCCTACAAGGGGTGCTTGCCACCAAGAGCGATGCCGTAAACGGTCGAAAAGATAAATATCACATAGCTGCGCCACCAAAAAAGCACTGCCAGAGGCCAACGCAATACGCGGTGTGGCCACAAAAACAGAAATCAGTAAGGCTGCAACAAAGCCGAAATACGCGACGCGTCGTGCTGATTGTGGCCCAAAGCGACGATTCAGTACATCGGCCACCAAAAAGGCAATGGGATAGCTGACCGCCCCCCAGGTGAGCCAATTATTAATGGGGTATTGCACCAGTACATTTGAGGCCACCACAATAATAATCATGGCACCAATAGCCGTGCATAACTGCCCTATGCGCATAGGGTCAAAACGAGAAATAGACATAAGTAAATAAATTAAGAGAACTCTTGGGCTAATTCAGCAGCACGGTGTTGTGCTGCGTCCATTGCTTTCTGAACCAATTCAGAAAAGCCGTTCTGATTAAATACATCTAATGCTGCTGCAGTCGTTCCGCCTTTAGAGGTCACATTATCGCGCAGATGGCTTAAAGGCAATGGAGAGAGTGCGGCCAGTTCAGTAGCACCGCTTAGTGTAGCAAAGGCTAATTTGCGTGCTTGCTCTGGGCTAAGCCCTTGATGCACAGCGCCCGCAATTAAGGCCTCGAGAAATAAAAACACATACGCAGGGCCACTGCCAGACAAAGCGGTTACCGCATCGATAGCTTGGTCGTTGTCTACCCACACAAACTCACCCACTGTTTTAAATACAGTTTCTGCAATGAGCTTGTCATTGGGTTCGACCGCTGCTAATGCCATTAAGCCTGTAGCGCCACATCCGATAAAAGCAGGTGTGTTGGGCATTGCACGAATAACACGCTGATGGGGTTTACCATGCTGTGCTAGCCATTGGGCAATGTTCTGTGCTGCAATACCTGCAGCCACACTGATAATTAACGTATCGTCTTTTACATACGGTTGACACTGCAACAGCACCTCTTTCATGTGTTGCGGTTTGACCGCTACGATCCAGATGCGCTGCTGAGCCAGTTGTTCAGTAACCGTTGCAGCCGTTTGCGTACCCAAGTCTTGCCAGCGTTGACGCACCGTCTCGACTGGATCAATGACTAAGACATCGCTCGCGGCACATCGCTTACCAATTAAACCAGCAGATAAAGCCGAAGCCATATTGCCACCACCAATAAAGGCGAAAGTTAATGTATGCTTTTCATTAATCATTTTTCTATTGTAATCCGAGAAATAAAGGTTGTCGTGTGTGGGTTATTTTATATTGACCAAACAACCGATTAGTGGGTACAGTCACGCCATTGTAATAAACAAGTCATATGCTTAGATTCGTTATCTAAATGACCGTTTATTACTTTCATACACTCTACAGGAGAGCGCTAATGCGTACTACGACATTTACTTTGTCTTTGGCAACTGCAATTGCCATGATGGGTTCGGCTCATGCTGCCACTGAGATCCAGTTCTGGCACTCCATGGAAGGAGCACTTGGGGATCGCGTCAATGAACTAACCGAAAAGTTTAACAAAAGTCAGTCTGACTACGTCATCAAGCCCAGCTACAAAGGCAATTACGGTGAATCCATGAATGCCGGTATTGCTGCATTCCGTGCGGGTAACGCCCCCGATATTTTGCAGGTTTTTGAAGTCGGCACCGCCACCATGATGAACGCCAAAGGCGCGATTCAACCTGTGCAGGAAATGTCTGAAAAAGTTGGCAAGCCCCTAGACCCAAAAAACTTTATTGGCGCTGTAGCAGGCTACTACTCATCGTCTGATGGCAAACTTATTTCCATGCCATTTAACAGCTCCACTCCTGTTTTGTACTACAACAAGGACGCTTTCAAAAAAGCAGGCCTTGACCCAGAAAACCCACCCAAAACATGGGACGAGGTCGCAACCGCTGCCAAAAAAATTCGTGATGCCGGCTACGAGTGCGGTTACACCACCTCCTGGCCTTCCTGGATTTTGCTCGAAAACTTTGCCGCCTGGCACAACCTGCCTTTTGCCAGTGAAGACAACGGCTTTGGCGGTTTGAATGCCCGTCTAGAGACCGATAAACCTCAATTTATCGAGCACTTAACGTTCTTAACGAACATGTCCAAAGAAGGAACGTTTACTTACGGTGGCCGTGGTGATACGTCCAATGCGCTTTTTACTAGCGGTAATTGTGGAATGTTTACCGGCTCCAGTGGTAACCGTGCCAATATTATTAAAACAGGCAAGTTTGAGTTTGGCACCAGCACGCTGCCCTACTACAACACCCTCCCTGATGCGCCGCAAAACTCCATTATTGGCGGTGCTTCACTTTGGGTGTTTGCTAACAAATCCGATGAGACCTATAAAGGGATCACTGATTTCTTCCATTTCCTATCTAGCCCAGAGCAGGCCGCAGCTTGGCACCAAGCCACAGGCTATGTACCCGTCACCACGGATGGCTACCGTTTAACCAAAGAAGCCGGCTACTACGATGAAAACGTAGGCGCAGACGTCGCCGTTAAACAGCTTGATGCGTTGACTACAGAAAACTCACGCGGTGTGCGCTTAGGTTACCTACCGCAAATTCGTGATATTGAAGACGGTGAAATGGAGAAAATCTTCTCTGGTCAAGTCAGCCCAGAGCAAGGTTTAAAAACCATGGTTCAGCGTGGCAATGAACTGCTCGAGCGTTTTGAGAAAAGCGTTAAATAATACGTTAATATAAAAAGCAGTCCTATTGACGAATTTCGTCTACAATTTATGCCGGAATAGGGCTTTACTCCTATTCCGGTCTTTATTTTTTCTCTTATTGTCGTGTGGCTGATCCCACCCGCTTCTTATATGTAATCTTATGGAAAAGCGTGTCGTTTTTAACCATAAAACGCTGCCTTATCTGTTGCTGGCACCACAACTTGCCATTACGGTAATTTTTTTCTTTCTGCCCGCCGGCCAAGCACTATGGCAATCGTTTCACTTAGAAGACCCTTTTGGTCTTAGCTCTGCTTTTGTTGGTTTAGACAACTTTAAAGAGCTTTTTGCGCAAAGCGCATATCTGGAATCATTTAAAATTACAGCCCAGTTTTCGTTATTGGTCGCTGTTGCTGGTTTAGCTATTTCGCTGTTATTAGCCGTGCTAGCTAACCGAGTCATCCGAGGCGCAAATTTCTATAAGACCATGCTGATTTGGCCTTATGCTGTCGCCGCTGCCGTAGCAGGTGTGCTGTGGTTATTTATGTTCTCCCCTTCGGTGGGAATCATTGCTGTCTTTCTGTTTGAGATGGGTGTTAAATGGAACCCTCGCTTAGATGGCAACGACGCCATGCTGTTAGTGGTCATGGCAGCTGTTTGGAAACAAATTTCGTACAACTTTTTGTTTTTCTTGGCTGGACTACAGGCGATACCGCGCTCATTAATTGAGGCCGCGGCCATTGATGGCGCAGGCCCCATGCGTCGCTTTTGGTCAATTGTATTTCCGCTTTTATCCCCCACCACGTTTTTCCTACTTGTGGTCAACGTCATTTACGCGTTTTTCGACACCTTCGCTATTATCGATATTATGACGCAAGGGGGTCCAGGTGAAAGCACATCCATTCTGGTCTATAAAGTCTATAGCGTAGGGTTTAGAGGCTTAGATCTTGGTGCCTCGGCAGCTCAATCGGTAATTCTTATGCTTATCGTTATTGCGCTCACTGTGGTTCAGTTCCGCTTTATTGATCGCCGCGTTAACTACTAGGTCTTGTAATGATTGAACGTCGTCCTCTCTTAGACTTTTTTAGTCACTTTATTTTATTGCTTGGCGTAGCGGTCATTGCTTTTCCGCTCTATTTGACTTTTGTTGCCTCCACTCAGACGGCAGCCGAGGTCGCGCAAGCCCCCATGTCGTTACTGCCAGGCAGTCATTTTTTTGAAAACTACCACCAAGCCTTATTTGGTGCGCCTGGCACGAGTGCGCCACCCGTGTTACGGATGCTGTGGGTCAGTACCGTTATGGCGCTAGTGATTGCTATCGGTAAAATCGCCATTTCCATGATTTCCGCTTTTGCGGTGGTTTATTTTCGCTTTCCTTTACGCATGCTGTTTTTCTGGATGATTTTTGTCACCCTGATGCTGCCGGTCGAGGTACGAATTGCGCCTACTTTCAAAGTCGTGTCTGACTTGGGCATGTTGAACAGCTATGCTGGCTTAACGTTGCCACTGATTGCCTCAGCCACAGCCACTTTTTTGTTTAGACAATTCTTTTTGACCATCCCTGATGAGCTTGTTGAAGCGGCGCGTATTGATGGGGCAGGCCCGATGCGCTTTTTTAAAGACGTGTTGTTGCCTTTATCAAAAACCAGTATTGCCGCCTTGTTCGTTATTCAATTTATTTACGGTTGGAACCAATACCTTTGGCCTTTAATTATCACCACCAACGAAAACATGTACCCCATCGTGATCGGTATTAAGCGTCTGATCTCAGGCGGTGATAGCGTCACCGAATGGAATATCGTGATGGCTACTGCTATGCTCGCTATGATTCCACCTGCTCTAGTGGTCATGTTGATGCAAAAATGGTTTGTAAAAGGTTTAGTGGACTCAGAAAAATAAGCCACGACTCAGGATTTAATAATTATGGCAACTCTTACATTAAATAATGTCACCAAAGTCTATCCCGGCAACATTGAGGTCATCCATGGCATCGACATGGAAGTCCAAGACGGCGAGTTTGTAGTGATTGTAGGCCCTTCGGGTTGTGGTAAATCC
The DNA here is from genome assembly GCF_011927625.1 of Paenalcaligenes hominis. Lineage (GTDB taxonomy): Bacteria > Pseudomonadota > Gammaproteobacteria > Burkholderiales > Burkholderiaceae_B > Paenalcaligenes > Paenalcaligenes hominis. The sequence continues at coordinate 736,750 of NZ_JAATIZ010000001.1, read as the reverse complement.
ACGTTGATGCGTATGGTCGCAGGCTTAGAAAGCATTACCGGTGGGACAATCGCCATTGATGACAAAGTCGTCAATCAACTCGAGCCCGCTGAGCGCGACATTGCGATGGTGTTTCAAAACTATGCGTTGTATCCGCACATGACGGTTTACGACAACATGGCCTACGGATTAAAGATTCGTAAATTTAGCAAAGAAGAAATTCGTGAACGCGTTAATGTCGCAGCACAAATTCTTGAACTATCGCAGTTATTAGACCGACGTCCGCGTCAGTTATCCGGTGGTCAACGTCAACGCGTTGCCATGGGCCGTGCTATTGTACGTGAACCCAAGGTGTTCTTATTTGACGAGCCCCTCTCTAACTTAGACGCCAAGCTTCGGGTACAGATGCGTCTGGAAATTCAGCGCCTACACCAACGTTTAAAAACCACTAGCCTGTATGTCACTCATGACCAAGTCGAGGCCATGACGCTGGCCCAACGCATGATTGTGATGAACAAGGGGGTTGCGGAACAAATTGGCACCCCCATGGAAGTGTTTGAAAAACCAGCCTCTACCTTTGTGGCCAGTTTTATCGGTTCGCCCCCAATGAACTTAATTCCTGTACGCGTCAGTCAAGACGGTACCGTGTATAACGATCGCGATATGGCACTGTTTATTCCAAAGCATCTTGTGCATCCCGCGTTATACGGTAAAAACGTTATCATGGGGTTACGACCCGAGCATGCTCTACTGCACCAAGACGGTTTAACTATCGAGGTGGAGATGATCGAAATTTTGGGTTCAGAGCAATTAATTCATGGGCGTAATGGTGAACATGGGGTGGTGATTCGCACCTCTACCGAAACCAGCAAAGCCAACCCCATCGAGGTGGGGGAATCCATTCAGGTAGGCTTAAACGAGGAATACCGCTTGCATTGGTTTGACGCGGAAACCACCAAACGCATTGATGTGTAACGGTTGTCCATAAAAAAACGATCGCTGATAAAGCGATCGTTTTTTTGTCTTAAGCGAGCTAATCAAATCGCTTTAAGTCAAAATACTTTGAGGTACCTGTGTCTACACTGGGTTCAGGCGTAGCAGGGATGGAAGCACGAGGCGTAGAAGTCGATGCTTCATCAGTCAACCGAATACTATTGGGGCGGCTGTGATCATAACGTTGTTCAAGCTCTCGTAACTGCTCTGCTAAGCGTGTGTTCTGATTGGCCTCAGCCCAATCGGCTGCTGTCAATTGATTTAGGCTACGTACAGTGGGGTCAGCCCCTTTTTGTAAAAGCAGATCCACCATGGGGCGGCTTCCAGAGCGCGCGGCCATCATTAATGCGGTAGAGCCATCTGGAGCAGGCGCATTCACCAATGCGCCGTGTTTAAGTAATAACTGTGCCGTGCTGACATGCCCTTTAGACGCCGCATAGTGTAGAGGCGTCCAGCCTAAGCGTTGCACCTGGGCCCCTTTAGCAATGAGTTGCTCAATGCGTTGGTCTTCACCTAATATGGCCAAATACATTAAGGGCGTTTCATTGTTGGCATTGATGACATTAGGATCAAATTGACGGTGGGCGATAAGTAAATCATACACAGACCAAGATTGGTTCTGGATGGCCCACATCACAGCGGGTAACTCTTCACGACTTTTACTATTTGGGTTTATACCTTGAGCCAAATAATTTAATACCGCCTTAGCGCGGTTATTTTCCACATCTAGCCAAAAAGCATCATCTACGGCGTAGCTGGTATTGACTAACCCGACGCTTAAACCTAAAGCAATAACCCATGAGGAAATGCGCATTGTGTAATCCTTTATAGCGTGTGAGTCTTGGTGAATAACTGATAAAAGTTGTGCGTGCTGGCTTGAGCCACCTGCGCGGCCGATAGGCCCTTGAGCTGGGCAATACGCTCGGCCACATGAACCACCCAAGCAGGTTGATTGGTTTTACCTCGGTACGGCACAGGGGCTAAGTAAGGCGAGTCGGTTTCTATTAATAATCGATCTAACGGCACCTTTTGCGCGACCTCATGCACTTGGTGTGCACTTTTAAAGGTCACAATACCAGAAAGAGAAATATAAAACCCCAAATCTAAGGCCTGCTTGGCGGCGTCCCAGTCCTCGCTAAAGCAATGCATTACGCCACCCACAGTGGAGTCGGCTTCGCGCATGATGGCCAGTGTGTCGGCATAGGCGTTGCGTGTATGGATGATACTGGGTAGACCGCTTTGTTTACTGACCTCAAGGTGCAAGGCAAAACGGCGACGTTGCCAGTCTAAGGGCTCTTCGAGGCGAAAATAATCCAAACCGGTTTCACCAATAGCAATAACTTTAGGATGGCGAGCACGCTCGAATAAATCATCAAAGGTGGGCTCGGGAACCGTGTCGTATCCGGGATGCACGCCTACGGAGGCGTACAAGGCATCATGTGCCTCGACCAATTGAATTAAGCCAGGCCAGTCCTCTAGACACACGCTTACCACCAACGCCTTGTCTACTTGGTGCTGATGCATGGAAGCAAGAACCGAATCAATGTTTGCTGCCAAATCAGGAAAGTCGAGATGACAATGAGAATCTATATACATAATAAATAAGCAACTAAGAGCTAAAGCGATGCTGAGCAATACGCTCTAAAGCAGTGTGTATTAATAGTTTAGCGTTTAATGGGTGCTCGGCTTGCTTTTTTTGTGCAGCAAGCCATTTCCATTGTTGTTGAATGACAGCTAAAGTCAGGTGAGGACTTAGTTGTGCATAGGCCTGAGTTAGACCGGGATAATAACGCGGCGCTAATTTTTGGGCACAAAACTGTAAATCCACATAAAAACGCTGCAAGGTATCTAGCCAGCGCGCCGTCGGTTCCTTTTCAAGTTGATCGGCTAAGGCAATAATGGCCTTAGGCTGGCCTTGAGCCAATCGCTCGGCCAACTGACCTAACCAAAGAGGATACGGCTGCTCTTGGGCGCGAGACAACTGCCAAGCGGCCACCGGCGCCCCCCCTGCTGCTGCCAGCCAATTTTCGGGCTGTTCAAGCTGTTGAGTGCTTAACCAGGCTAACCCTTGGTCAGTACTAGGCGACAGAAGCGGCAGTCGTCTACAACGCGAGATAATCGTGGGTAATAAGGCTTGGTAATTGTGGCTAACCAGTAAAAACACGGTGTTAGCCATGGGCTCTTCAAGTATTTTTAGTAAGGCATTTGCCGAGACATGGTTGAGGCTTTCAGCGGGGTACAAAACCGCTACCCTAAACCCTCCTCGGTGGGTTGCAGTATGAAACCAGTCGGATAAGGTACGCAACTGTTCAATACGAATGTGTTTAGATGGGCTTTTGGTGCTGATGGATTCGGGGTCTTCGTCGAGCTGGTAGGTTTCGGGACGGATCCAACGTAGATCAGGGTGGTTGCCCGAACGTACCCATTGGCACGAGGTACATTGGCCGCAGGCCTGTCCGGCATGCGGTTGCTCGCACAATAAAGCAGCAGCCCCTGCTTTGGCAAACTGAACCTTACCGATACCGGGTGTGCCATGCAATAGCCACGCGTGGGCAAAGCGCTGCGTATCCTGCAGCCATTGCTGGGCGGTAGCCAATTGCCAAGGGTAATACTCTAAAGGAGACATGCTTTTCCTAAATGAACGTATCCATCTGTTGGGCTAACTGCTGTTCAATCACATCAATAGATTGACTGCTATCAATCAGTTTAAAACGCTGTGGAAAACGTTGGGCTCGTAAATGATAGAACTGCTGTGTGCGTATAAAAAAGTCTTCCTCTTCAGTTTCAAAACGGTCCATATCGCGTGTACGACGCAAGCGTTCCTGAGCCAAACGCAAGTCTAAATCAAAGAGCCAGGTATGGTCAGGCTGCAAATGAGGGTGGGTCCATTGTTCAAGCTGTTCAATGGGCTGAGCGCCCAATTGGCGTCCGCCCCCTTGATAGGCAAAGCTTGCATCCGTAAAACGATCACACAGCACCCAATTCCCTGCAGCCAATGCAGGCTCTATGACTTGTTCAATATGTTCATTACGCGCTGCAAACATTAATAACGCTTCGGTTTTTAGGCTCATTGGTGTATATAAAAGCATATCACGTAGCTTTTCTCCGAGCGGTGTTCCCCCTGGCTCGCGCGTCACAACCACTGTGATACCTTTACGTTCCAAATAGCGCGTTATGAAAGGGATATGGGTGCTTTTACCGGCCCCGTCAACCCCTTCCAGAGTGAGAAACAGACCGCGTTGTGATGTAGGATGCATAAAATTAACTTTTATTTAAAATGTATTTACGTACAGCTCGGTTGTGCTCGGTCAAATTACGCGAAAATTCACTGGTGCCATCACCTCGAGACACAAAATACAAAAAATGATGTTGTTCAGGATGTAAGGTCGCCTGCAATGCGGCTTTGCTAGGTGTGGCGATAGGAGTAGGAGGCAAGCCGGTACGTGTATAGGTGTTCCAAGGGGTATCGGTTTGCAGATCACGCTTACGGATTCGTCCTTCGTAAGCGTCACCCATACCGTAAATGACTGTAGGATCGGTTTGTAGCAGCATGCCACGGCGTAAGCGGTTAATGAACACACCAGCGACTCGCTCTCGATCTGCACTATGCCCGGTTTCCTTTTCTACGATAGAAGCTAATATTAAGGCCTCGTAAGGCGTTTTAAGCGGTAAGTCGGGAGCCCGCTCAGCCCACATTTTTTCCAGTAAATCCGTCTGAGCTTGATAGGCGCGACGCAAAATATCGTAATCTGTCGTGCCTGGCACAAACACATAGGTATCGGGGTAAAACAAGCCTTCGGGATGAGTCGCATTGGCACCAAGCTGCGCAAGCAATTCGGCATCACTTAGCTCGGTCAAGGTCTGTTTTACGTGCGAATTTTCGCTAAGCACGGTACGAATTCGCTTGTAGTCCCACCCTTCGATTAAGGTAACTCGGGTTTGGAGCATATCGCCTTGTGCCATACGCTCGAGTAAGGCCCAAAGGGTATCGCCACGCACTGCCTCGTAGGCTCCAGCCTGTAATTGTTTGTCTTTTTCCGTCAGACGAGCCAACCAAACAAACTGATTTTCATCCAAGCTAATCCCTGCCTCGCGCATTTGCCGTGCAATGGCTTTAGGCCCTGAACCTGCTTCAATAATGTAATCAATCCGCTCAGCCTGCATGGGCACTGCACGTTGCATTACCCACCACCACACGCCATAACCGGCAGCAGCGCTGACCAGCATCAGTAAAACCAATAGACCTAACGCTTTTCTTTTCATGCCTAACCAACCTCGTTTACCCTGTTTTTACAGGTGGAATAGCTTTCAAATCAAATCAAGACAGCTATTATATATACAATCCTAAGTAATACTTGTTATACCTTTTTACTGTATTTTTACTATGACTTTTCGTTCTGATTCGCTAGCCCCTCTTGATGACTTAGCGCTGTTGCACATAACGGGTGATGACGCCATCACTTTTTTGCAATCGCAATTAACCAATACTGTTGATGAACTACACGCGGATGAAGCGGTACTAGCAGGTTTTTGCCAAGCTAAAGGCCGTTTACAAGCTACGCTTATTGTATGGCCTGACCCGCAAGACATAACAGCACGCTATATGTTGGTGCATGCCTCTATTGCCGAGACCCTGCGCAAACGTCTTTCTTTATTTTTATTACGAGCCAAAGCTAAAATCACTCTGTGTGATGCGCGTGTGTATGGTCTCACTCATGCCCCTACTACGACATTCGCGTTGCCCCAAACCCGCTTTCCTGTCCAGCTGCATAATGGCTACACATTAATAGGCGCCCCCAACGCTGCCACAGAGCAACCCGCTCGCGCTTGGCTCGTTGATTACAGCGCCGCATCTTCTCTATCAGCCACTGCCAGTCCAGCTGCTTGGGCAGCGGCTGATCTCTACGCCGGGTTAGCCTGGGTTGATGAAAGCAATTATGAATGCTTTTTGCCCCAGGACATTAACTTAGATATTGTGGGCGGGGTCAGCTTTAAAAAGGGCTGTTTTCCTGGTCAAGAAGTCGTAGCGCGTTTGCATTACCGTACCACTGCACGTCGTCGTTCTGCATTAGTTTGGACATCGCAATCCAAGGCATTACCGCTTGCATCGGGCCAAGACATCTTTACTACGGCAGCACCAGATCGCCCATTAGGCCGCATTGTGAATCACGCCTATGACGCCGCACAGGCACGCCATGTGGCCTTAATAGAAGTGCTGATTGAAAATATCGACGAGCAGGCGCTCTATGTGGTGGTGAATGATGAGCCGATAGCACTGGAACTGGGCACACTGCCCTACCGCTGGGAAATAGCCAAGTATTAATTAGCCCCGATTTAAAATCATACTCGCTGCAATACTGGGTTTGCGGCGAGTTTTGCTTTGACTTTGGGTTTGACTACGATGCGCGGCACGACGGCGTCGCGACTCCATCGGGTCAAAAACGAGATCGCGATAGACTTCAAGCCGCTCGCCATTACGTAGCTCGGTTTGTGGCTGACATAACTCGCCAAATAGCCCCATAGCGAGACCTATGGCCTCGGGATGGGCATCATACAAACCACTGCTTTGTAAGGCATCTTGGGCAGTAGAATGAGCAGGAACAGACAAGGTGTGCTGCCAAAGTGTATTTTTTGCCGCAAACACAATTTCAATTGTTATCATAGAGTGTTGTGTGATGTAAAAGAGAGTTAGTCGTAGAGGTCGTGAGCGCGACGCGTAAACGAATCAATAAAGCTATTGGCCACACGATTAAAAATGGGACCTACGACCATCTCTAGGGCACGACTTGAAAAAGCGTACTCCATAATGAACTCTACTTTACAGCCGTCTTCACCCAAGGGCTTAAAATACCAGTCGCCTTTAAGGTCTGAAAATGGACCATCGATTAATAGCAATTGAATATGCTCGGGATACTGATGGGTATTTTGTGTGGTAAAGCTTTGCTTGATTCCAGCAATGCTAATGGTGACTGAGGCTTTCATACCGTGTTCATTATGATCATGTACTTGTGCGCCGCCACACCAAGGCATGAACTCTGGATAACGGGCTACATCGGCCACCAGATCAAACATTTGAGAAGCAGAAAAAGGAACTAATACGGATCGTTTAACAGTATGCATCGATTTGGGTTAGTGAGTAAAATAGATCGATTTTACCTAAAATAGGTTAGAAATTCATGAGTATTGTTGAGAATCGCAAAGCACGGCACGAGTATTTTATTGAAGAGCGCTACGAAGCCGGCTTGGTACTACAAGGCTGGGAAGTCAAAGCTATACGAAGCGGCCATGTTCAACTGGCTGAAAGTTACATTGTGATCCGCGATGGCGAAATTTGGGTCATTGGTATGCACATTAGTCCATTAGCCAATGCATCTACCCACATTGTGCCTGATACTACACGCACCCGTAAACTCTTATTGAAATCCGAAGAGATTAACAAACTCATCGGGCGTGTCGAACAGCGCGGCTACACGCTCGTTCCTTTAAATTTACATTACAGCCGTGGTCGCATAAAAATGGACATAGGCTTAGGTAAAGGGAAAAAGCAACACGACAAACGAGACACAACGCGTGAACGTGACTGGCAACGAGAACAGGAACGTTGGCTCAAACACGACACACGTCGTCGTGATTAATTAATGCAGCTTAATGCGCGGGGCGGAACGCTTCAATAATAACCGCCCCAGCACAATGCTAAACGTACGCATCACCCCCATTACGGCGGCATGGTGCATTAGGTGCAAGCTCATATACATGGTTCGCGCTATCAACCCCTCTACGAACCAGCTCTTGCCCGACAACACCCCCATCAAACTGCCTACCCCTTTAGTGTGGCCTACGGATACGAGCGAGCCGTAGTCTTTGTATTTAAACCCCGCCGGATAACTTTGCCCTCTGAGACGAGCTGTTAATACCTTGTAAAGGTAACTGGCCTGCTGATGCGCTACTTGTGCTCGGGCAGGTAGATAGCCATCTGATCCCACCCATGGGGCTTGAGCACAGTCGCCAATCGCATAAATAGTCGGATTAGCGGTTTCTAATCGTTCGTTGACTACTAACTGATTAATACGATTCGTTTCTAAGCCTAACGTAGACAAAAACGCAGGCGCTTGAATTCCAGCCGCCCAGACACAGAGATCCGAAGCATAACGCTGCCCTGTGGCGTCCAAGAGTTGATCGTGTTGTACTTCAGTGACACGGACCCCCGTACATACTTGAATACCTCGGCTTTCTAAAAGCTGGGTGGCACGTGCCGATAGCTCCGGAGGCAATGCTGCCAAAATTCGATCTGCGCCCTCTAATAATGTAATCGCTAGCTGGCGCTCGGGGGTAAGCGTATTAGCACCATAAAAATGAAAACTGGTGACGGCCTCGGTCAACTCTGCAGCCAGTTCCACACCAGTGGCTCCGCCCCCAACAATAGTAATGTGCAAGGGTTTGGGTGCGGTGTCTGCGGAGCCGCTAAACACAGTTTGTGTTAAGGCATGCAAGAGCTTAAGCCTAAAGTTTTCAGCTTGAGCCGTCGCATCCAGCGTAATCGCATGTTGCTCGGCACCTGCTGTATTAAAAAAATTAGACTTGCTACCCACTGCCACCACCAGTGTGCCGTAGTGAATGTCACGTGCTGGAAATAACTGTTGTCCTGCCTCGTTATAAGCAGGCGCAATATGAATGCATTGTTTGGCTTGGTCTAAGCCCGTTAATGCACCCAATATAAAGGTGAAGTTGCAATCCCGCGCTAGCATAAAATACGACAACCCCTCACGGTGAATGTCTAGTGTACCGGCGGCCACTTCATGCAAAGAAGGTTTCCAAATGTGATCGGTTTCTTTGTCTATTAAATAAACATGTTGGGCGCCATGTTTTCGTCCTAACTTTGCAGCTAGCTCTAGACCTCCTGCGCCACCACCAACAATAACAATGGGAGTGATTGATTCCATACCGTTCCCTCTTCAATGAATCCACACAATAACCGTTAGCTTGCTGCATCGCAACATAATTTGACTAAAGTTGTATAGGGAAAAAAATGCCACTTCGCAAGAAGTGGCATTTTATGATTAAATGTGCAAATTACTTAGCAAGACGCTGCCAAGTATCCACAACCGTATCAGGGTTTAGCGATAAGGATGCAATACCTTCATCACGTAACCATTCAGCTAGGTCAGGATGATCGCTAGGCCCTTGACCGCAAATACCTACGTACTTGCCTGCTTTGCGACACGCTTGAATAGCACGACTCAACATAAATTTCACCGCCGCATCGCGCTCGTCGAAGTCGTCAGCGAGAAGTTCCATACCAGAGTCACGATCTAGACCCAAGGTAAGTTGAGTCATGTCATTAGAACCAATCGAGAAACCATCAAAGTAGTTTAGGAACTCGTCAGCCAAGATTGCATTCGAAGGTACTTCACACATCATGATTAAGCGTAGACCGTTTTTGCCACGTTCTAAACCGTTTTGCGCAAGTAAATTCACCACTTTTTCTGCTTGTGTGAGAGTACGCACAAATGGAATCATAATTTCTACGTTGGTTAAGCCCATTTCGTCACGCACTTTGCGTAAGGCTTCACATTCCATGCGGAAACATTCTTGGAAGTCGTCCGACACGTAACGCGCTGCGCCACGGAAACCCAACATCGGGTTCTCTTCCTCGGGCTCGTAGCGAGAGCCACCGACTAATTTACGGTATTCGTTCGATTTAAAGTCGGACATACGCACGATGACGGGCTTGGGGTAAAACGCTGCCGCTAAAGTGGCTACGCCTTCGGCCAATTTTTCTACAAAGAATGCGCGTGGGCTAGCATAACCGCGTGCGGCTGACTCGACAGCCTTTTTCAAATCAGCATCCACATTGGGGTAATCTAAAACAGCTTTAGGGTGGATAGCAATATTGTTATTAATAATGAATTCAAGACGCGCTAGGCCAACCCCATGGTTTGGAATTTGAGCAAAGTCAAAAGCCAATTGGGGGTTACCGACGTTCATCATGACTTTCATGCCGATCTCTGGCATTTCACCCCAGCTGACCTCTTCGACCTCTGTCTCGAGTAAACCGTCGTAAATACGCCCCTCGTCGCCTTCAGCACACGACACGGTGACCTCTTGGCCTTCTTTTAGGAGATCGGTGGCATTGGCGCACCCTACCACAGCGGGAATGCCTAGCTCGCGCGCAATAATTGCGGCGTGACATGTACGGCCACCACGGTTCGTCACAATTGCCGAAGCTAGCTTCATGACGGGTTCCCAGTTGGGATCCGTCATGTCTGTGACCAACACATCGCCGGCTTGAACATGATGCATCTCGCTCGCATCACCGACCAAGCGCACTTTACCTGAACCAATTTTTTGACCGATAGCACGGCCTGTAACAAGCACATCGCCAGTGGCTTTGAGCTTGTAGCGCTCTTGGACGTCGTTATTACCCAATTGAGACTTAACGGTTTCAGGGCGAGCTTGAAGAATATAAATCTTGCCATCAATACCGTCGCGACCCCATTCAATATCCATGGGACGCTGGTAATGCTCTTCGATGATCATGGCATAGCGCGCTAGCTCGTTGACCTCGTCATCAGACAGAGAGTAACGATTGCGCTCGGACACGGGAACGTCGACAGTGCGAACGGCCTCGCCGCTTTCGCGCTTTTCATCGAACTCCATGCGCAAGAGTTTTGAACCAATGCGACGGCTAATGATGGCATCGTGACCAGCCGCTAGTGTCGGTTTGAAAACATAAAACTCGTCTGGGTTAACCGCACCCTGTACCACGGTTTCCCCTAAGCCGTAGGCAGAGGTAATAAACACTACGTCTTTAAAACCAGACTCGGTGTCGATGGTGAACATGACGCCAGAACTGCCTTTATCGGAACGTACCATGCGTTGCACACCAGCAGAAATTGCGACCTCAGCGTGCTCAAAGCCTTTGTGAACACGATAAGAGATTGCACGATCGTTGTACAACGAAGCAAATACAAGGTGAATTTTTTGTAATACGTCATCAATACCCACTACGTTAAGGTAGCTTTCCTGTTGACCCGCAAACGAGGCATCGGGCAAATCTTCGGCAGTAGCGGAAGAACGCACAGCAAAAGAACCTTTACCGTCAGCATCTAAAGCCGCAAACGCATCGCGAATTTGCTGTTCGAGCGCAGGAGGGAAAGGGGTATCGATAATCCACTGACGAATTTGTGCGCCAGCTTCGGCTAAAGCACGTACATCGTCGGGATCAAAGGTGGTTAAACGGGCTTCAATGCGTTTATCAAGGCCATCTGCTTTAAGAAACTCACGAAAAGCCTCGGCAGTGGTTGCAAAACCACCAGGCACACGCACGCCTGCATTGGCAAGCTGGCTAATCATTTCACCGAGGGACGCGTTTTTTCCACCAACCGTTTCAACGTCGCTCATGCGCAACGTCTCAAAGGGTAATACGTAAGACATAAAAGTCACCTTCAAAAAGTAAAAAGCAAGTTTGTGTAATACATTTAGCTAACTGTATTAGGCAAACCTGCCTTGCTTAGCGCCCCAATGGTTGTTACTCTTTGCGATTGTACCGTTTATCGACCTAGAGTGTGCTATTAAATATGACTACATCGCCAATTAACCGTACTGTGTTCGTGGTTTCTGACAGCACGGGGATTACCGCTGAAACCTTCAGCCATTCGGTTTTATCACAGTTTCAAGAGTTTGAGTTCCAAGCTGTGCGGGTGCCGTTCATCGACACCATTGAAAAAGCCCAAGATGTGACTGTACGCATCAACCGTTGCTTTGAGGAAACAGGAGAAAAACCATTGGTCTTTAGCACCTTGGTGGACCCTAAAATGGCGCGCACGATTGGTTCGGCCAATTGTATTTTTATGGATTTATTTGGCAGCTTTGTGCGCCACATCGAACGCGCACTAGGCACTAAAGCCGATCGGTCTGTGGGTCGCTCACACAGCAATGTAATGTCCAAGCAATACAGTAATCGCATCGAGGCCATTAATTTCAGTTTAGCGCACGATGATGGCCAACTCATTAATGGTCTAGAACAAGCGGATGTAATCTTGGTTGGGGTTTCTCGTTGTGGCAAAACGCCAACAAGTTTATATTTAGCCATGCAATATGGGGTGAAAGCAGCGAATTACCCTTTGATTCCCGATGACTTTGAGCGTGGTGCTTTACCTTTATCGCTTGTGCCTTACAGAAAAAAACTCTTTGGGCTTTCTATTCATCCCGATCGCCTAGCCGAGGTACGCCATGAACGCCGCCCTAATAGTACCTATGCCTCGCTAAAGCAGTGTATTAACGAGGTGGCCGAAGCCGAGCGCTTAATGCGTTTAGAAAATATTCCATGGTTATCTACCACCACACGCTCCATCGAAGAAATTTCCACCAAAATTCTTGATGAAGTGGGCTTAAATAAACGCATCTACTAGACGCGCACCCAATGCAATTGGCGCCGCTGCTCAAACAAGCACACAGCAGCAGCGGCCGCTACATTTAAGGATTCCACCTGCTCAACCTGAGGAATAAAAACGCGCTGTTGGGCTTGCTCGAGTAATTCAGTATGAACCCCTTGCCCCTCATTGCCAAATACCCACGCAATTGGCTGTGCTAAGTCTAGGCGGTACAAAGGTTCTGCGTGCTCTAAAGCCGTAGCATAGATAGGAATCTGCGCTAATTGTATGAACTGAGCACGTTCAATCTGCTCATGGACTTGCATAGCAAAATGCGCCCCTTGTGCGCTACGCAATACTTTTTGTGACCAGGCCCAGGCGCAACCGGGCGACAAAAAAGCGCGGTTGATCCCCGCTGCAGCCATCGTGCGCAACAACGTGCCTACATTGCCGGGGTCTTGAATCCGATCTAAATACACGCAGCTTTGCGTAATGGCTTGAGTTGCGATCGTAGGCGGGGCTTGCACGACCAGCCCAATGCCTTGGCCTTGTTCTACAGAAGACAGTGCTCGCATCAGGGATGGCGTCAAACTCATACAGATACGTTCATCTAAACGTTGTGCAAGCTGTTGGAGTTCATGCTGCTGAGTGAGTCGCTCTGCATCAAATGCCGCCAACACCACCTCGTAGCCCGCATCGAGCCAAGCTTGACTCAGGTGAATGCCCTCGAGCCAGACAAACAACTGACCTTCCGCTTTTTTACCTTGGCTAATACGCACTAATTGTTTGTATTGAGGATTTTCTTTAGATTGAATAAGACGCATTATTTTGCTTGGACTAAATCCCGTACCGGCGCAAAACTGCGACGATGCTCGGGGCAAGGGCCATAATGCAATAAGCGCTCTTTGTGCAGCTTGGTGCCATAGCCTTTATGTTGATCGAATCCATAATGGGGATAGTGTTCATGCATCACCATGCACGCCGCATCGCGGGCTGTTTTTGCAAGAATAGAAGCCGCTGAAATAGCAGGGATAAGGTCATCGCCTTTAATTACTGCCCGTGCTGGAGCGAGCAAATCGGTAGGCACCCGATTACCATCAATTAAAATCAACTCGGGGCTTAAAGCCAATTGCGCACAGGCGCGATGCATGGCTAACAGGGTGGCTTGCAAAATATTGAGCCGATCAATTTCTTCGGTATTCGCACTCGCAATACACCAAGCTAAGGCGTGTTCTTTAATTTGTAAGGCCAATGCATCACGTTTTTTTGCACTGAGCTTTTTGGAATCCATTAACTCTGGAAGCGGTCGCTCTGGATCTAAAATAACGGCAGCCGCAAATACAGGTCCAGCTAAGGGCCCACGACCCGCCTCGTCTACCCCCGCTACGCAGCGATGTTGCTGAAGTAATAGCTCCAAATCAACCATGACGGGCCACCTCTAGGATTTTAGCCGCGGCAATGCGTGGCGTATCTAAGCGTAGGCTGTGGTGAAGCGTCAAAAAACGTTGCGCAACGTGCTGGGACCAAACGCTATCAAACAACGCGCGCTGGGCGGCTTGTGCTAATTTTTCAGGCGTCGCCTCGTCTTGTAATAGCTCAGGCACCACAAAATCTTGAGCAAGTATGTTTGGCAAGCCTACCCAATCCGTTAACGGCCGACTTTGTCCCGATTGCCATGCCATGAGTTTTTTCATTAATGGCGTCAACACATAGGAAATGACCATAGGACGCTTGAACAGCATGGCCTCTAAGGTGGCAGTACCGCTAGCTACTAATAAAGCATCAGCGGCCTCCATGGCTTCCCAAGCGATGGGCCTATCTTGTTGAGAAAGATGAGGCTGGTCAAGCACATGTAAATGCTTAATCGGGTATTGCTGCAAAATCGCATCGAATTCGGCACGGCGCTGCGCATTGACCATGGGTACGACAACAACTAACTCGGGGTGCTGACGTTGCAATATCTGGACGGCCTGTAAGAATCGTGGACTGAGCAGCTGAACCTCACTGCGTCGGCTGCCAGGCAAAACGGCTAATACTGGCCCCTCTGTGTTTAAACCCAAACGTTGTCGTGCTGCAGCTTGATCTGGCTGCAATGGAATGTTTTGCGCTAAGGGATGACCCACACACGTGACAGGCACCCCTTCCTTTTCATATAAAGGCACCTCGAACGGAAACAACACCAGCATATGAGAGACGGCTTGGCGAATTTTATGAATGCGTTCATAGCGCCACGCCCAAATTGATGGCCCCACAAACTGTACAGTGGGAATGCCTAAAGGTCGTAAACGCGACTCCATACGCAAATTAAAATCAGGCGCATCAATCCCTACAAACACATCGGGTTTATTTTTTTTCCAATAATTTAAGCTGCCGTAGAATGTCTGCAATAGTGAAGGAAGCGTTTTGATTGCATCGGCATAGCCAAAAATGCTCAAGGTATCCATGGGATACCTTGACTCAAAACCTCGCTGCACCATTTGAGGCCCACCAATGCCAGTAAAATGGGCGGTGGGCTCTTGAGCTTGAATGCCCGACATGATGCGACTGGCTAGCAAGTCGCCAGAGGGCTCGCCTGCTACCATGGCTATTTGCTTCATGGACGTACAATACCACGCTGTGACAATGCCAGAAATTCAGTCAGCACATGAATGGCAGCTAACTCTACCTCGTTATGCGCTAACTCTGGCATTTGCTGTATGGCTTGCTCTACTGTTAACTGACGACGATACAGTAATTTGTAGGCTTCTTTGATGGCTCGCACAGTGCCTTCGCCAGCGCCACGACGCTTTAAACCTTCGCTATTGACGCCACTGGGTCTAAACGGGTCGCCTGCCCCGATCACGTATGGTGGAATATCCTGTCGTACAGAGCTTGTTCCCCCTACCATTGCATGGGCGCCAATACGCACAAACTGATGAAACGCAGAAGAGCCCCCTAATACTGCCCAGTCACCAATTTGAATATGGCCAGCTAATTGCACGTTGTTCGCAATAATCGTGTGACTACCTATCTGACAATCATGAGCTATGTGCACATACGCCATAATCCAATTGTCATTCCCAACGCGTGTTACGCCGACATCTTGGATAGTGCCCGTGTTAATGGTGACGTATTCCCGCACCATATTGCCATCGCCTATTTCCAAACGGGTGGGCTCACCGGCATATTTTTTGTCTTGGGGCATGCCGCCAATGGAACAAAAGCGGTAAAAATGGTTTGCTTTACCAATCGTAGTGTGCCCATCAATCACACAGTGAGGTCCGATTTTAGTGCCCGCACCCACTGAGACGTGCGGCCCAATAACACTATAAGCCCCCACCTCTACGTCATCCGCCAACACGGCGCCATCAGCGATTAAGGCAGTAGGATGGATAAGACTCATTGATTATTTATCCAAAATACGAATTGCACACATGAGTTTGGCTTCAGCCACCACTTGACCATCGACCAATGCTTTAGCAGTGTATTTACATAATGCTCGGCTAATGCGGTCTGCCACCACCTCTAGGCGCAACTGATCGCCTGGCACCACGGGTTTACGGAAACGGGCTCCGTCTACGCCAACTAAGTAATACGCGATTTTTTGGCTAGCAGGATCAATATCAGCATCGTCTTCAA
Source organism: Paenalcaligenes hominis (assembly GCF_011927625.1). Taxonomy (GTDB): domain Bacteria; phylum Pseudomonadota; class Gammaproteobacteria; order Burkholderiales; family Burkholderiaceae_B; genus Paenalcaligenes; species Paenalcaligenes hominis. Next base: position 720,788 of record NZ_JAATIZ010000001.1, on the reverse strand, counting down.
ATGAAAACAAAGCGGCTGCTTGCGCCATGGCCTCGATAATGAGTACACCTGGCATAACGGGATGGTGTGGAAAGTGCCCAGTAAAGAAAGGCTCATTCATACTGACATTTTTTAATGCCACGATGCTTTTTCCGGGTTCCATTTCAATCACACGATCGACTAACAACATCGGATAGCGATGCGGCAAGCGTTCCATGATTTGTTGTATATCGAGTTCCATGCTTATTCCTGCTTAGTGTTGGGTGATTCAACGTCACGCTCGAGTGAGCGTAGGCGTTTACGTAATTGAGAAAGCTGTGAAATCACAGCGGCGTTGTATTGCCATTGTTTATGCTCAGCAAAGGGATATACCCCACTATAACGACCCGTTTTCTTGATGGAGGCCGTGACCGCAGTACCGCCTGATATCTGTACGTCATCTGCAATATGTAAATGACCAGAAATCATGGCTGCACCGCCAATAATGCAACGCGCACCAATATGGGTAGACCCTGCTACCCCTACACAGGCAGCAATAGCGGTGTGATCCCCTACATGCACATTGTGGCCGAGCATAATTTGATTATCGAGTTTGACGCCATTGCCGACAATGGTGTTATCTAAAGCACCACGATCAATGGTGGTATTGGCACCGATTTCTACGTCATCGCCAATATGCACACTACCTAATTGAGCAATTTTAGCCCACCCACCTTGGGGATGTGGCGCAAAGCCGAACCCATCGGCACCGATAACAGCACCTGAATGGATAATGGCGCGATCCCCAACGATAATTTGGTGATAGAGCGTAACCCGAGGGTGAATCAGAGCGTGTTTGCCGATTTGGCTATGCGATCCCACCACACTCCCTGCCCCGAGTCGAGAGCCGTCACCAATTTGAGCATGCGCATCAATGACACAAAATGGCCCTATGCTTACCCCTGCGCCAATTTGTGCGCTTGGATCCACCACCGCACTGGGGTGGATGCCTTGAGGCAAGGCATCAAGACGCGATTGATCAAACCATTGTGCCAATAAGGCATAGAGCAAATAGGGTTGATCAAATAACACCACGGCAAACTGTGGCTGGGCAGGAAGTTGCTGGTAAACGTCAGGAGCCATAATCACAGCCGCTGCATTACACGTCTTGAGTTGATGCTGCAACTGAGGGTTGGACAGGAAGCTGATTTCTTGGGGGGTGGCATGCTCTAGTGAGCCCATTCCTTGGATTGGCAGCTTTGCCGCTGCCTGATCCACCAACTGTGCTTCCATGCCCTGCTGTTTTAAAAAGAGCAATAGCTCGGCCAATGTGGGAGCCTGAGCGGCCTCTAGTAACACAGGCATGAATTAACCACCTAGCGCTTTTAAAACCTCATCGGTAATGTCGACGCGTGGGCTAACGGTAACGGCATCTTGGATAATTAAATCATAGCCTTGCGTTTCAGCGATTTTTTGAATGGCGGCATCGGCTTTATCCACAATGGTAGAAAACTCTTCGTTACGACGACGATTAAAGTCTTCTTGGAACTCGCGACGTTTGCGTTGAAGGTCGGAGTCCAAATCAGCTAACTGACGCTGACGTTTGATGCGCTCGGCTTCGGATAAGGCTGGTGCATCTTTATCAAATTTTTGGGCTTCAGAACGCAATTTGTTGGTGAGGTTTTGCAACTCGTCATCACGACGCTTGAATTCTGAATCGATCTTTGCTTGGGCGGCTTTAGCAGGTTGTGAATCACGCAAAATACGCTCGGTACTGACAAAACCAATTTTAACTTGTGCTTGAACTACCGGTGTAGCGGCCATGGTCACACCTAATGTAGCAGCCAAAAGTAATGCACGATTGCTACGACCCAAATTGTGGGCCATGCGGGTAAGTGTTAATGCGAATTTAGACTTCATGAAAATCCACCTTGCGAAAAATGCTGCAAAAATAATAAGTATGACTAGAACCCAGCACCAATTTGGAACTGGAAGGCTTGTTTGTCGTCGCCCGCTTTGGCGTTTAATGCTCGGCCATAAGACAGCTCGAGTGGCCCGAGTGGAGACTGCCACGAGAAACCTACACCCGCAGCATACCGCCAACCACACGCATCGGATACGCGCTCGTTAGCACGCCCCGCACTGCATCCACCACTGGTATTATCGACACGACCCACATCACCAAATACAAACCAGCGTAGGGTTCGATCTCGCGTTGCACCAGGGAAAGGCAAGTAAAGCTGAGCGGTTCCCACGACGCGACGTGAACCACCTAGATAGTCGCCGGTAAGCGTATCACGCGGACCTAACGAAGCCCCTTCGTAACCGCGTACTGTACCTATACCACCAGCGTAGACAGTTTTAATGACTGGGTAGCTACGACCACCGTACGATTTACCCCAGTCAACTAAGCCATTTAATGCCAACGTGTAATTGGAGCCCAACGGTAAATAGTATTGTTGTTGTGCGCTAAGTAAGTAATAGCGTAAATCTAAGGTGGAGAAGTCGCCAGACAGACGAGTAAAACTACCTTTAGTCGGCGCAATCGCACTATCGCGGGTATCTTTTTCCCAACCCAGGTTAAAAATTACGGCGTTCGTGCTTTTGCCAAACTCTTTTACGAAGTCTTGGTAAGCAATAGGAGTACGTAGCGGATCCATGCGATCAAGGCGGTTGTACTCGTAGCTAGCGCCCATGTAAATCCGATCGTTCTCGGAAATAGGGACACCAAAGTTCAAGCCTGTACCAATCGCGGTTACCTCGTAGTCACCATCAGAGCTGTTGTTGTCATAGGGTGTGGTACGACGATAGTACAATGAGGTGGTTTTGCTAATGCCGTCTTTGGTCCAGTAAGGGTCGGTATGTGCTAACACAGCGGTACGATTAGACTTGCTGGTGTTGACCTGCAATGACAAACTATTGCCACTACCAAAAATGTTGTCTTGGCTAATGCCACCGGACAACATAACCTTATCAGTAGACCCATAGCCCACCCCAAGGTTAATCATACCGGTAGGTTTTTCCTTGACGTCGACTTTTACATCAACCTGATCAATCGTCCCGGGAACCGGTTCTGTGCTGACGTCTACTTCGTTGAAATACCCTAAGCGATCGACACGATCGCGGGATTCGCTGATACTGCCTGCATCGTACCAAGCGGCTTCTTGTTGACGCATTTCACGACGCACCACTTCATCACGCGTGCGTACGTTTCCACCTACCTCGATACGACGCACATAAACACGACGACCTGGGTCAATATAGAACGTTAAATCTGCGGTTTTGGCATCACGATCTAATACTGGGTTTGGGTTGATATTAGCAAAAGCATAACCCAAGCTACCTAGGTAATTGGTGATTGCCTCGACGGTTTGATTGGTTTTCTCTGCAGAAAACACTTGATCGGCTTTAACCGCAATGAGTGGCTCGAGCTGGTCTTGCAGGCCTAATAAATCACCCGCTAGTTTTACGTCTGTTAGGGTATATTGATTACCCTCGTCAATCGTCAATGTAATAAAAATATCTTTGCGATCAGGGGAAATAGAGACTTGGGGCGGCTCGATTTGGACTTCAAGATAGCCTCGGTCTAAATAGTAGGAACGAATACGCTCAATATCGCCCTCGAGTTTTTCGCGCGCATATTTATTGGTACCGGTGTACCACGTCATCATACCGGACGTCGTCAGCTGCATTTCACTAAGCAACGTGCTGGTTTTGATATTGTGATTGCCCACAATATTAATTTCTTTGATTTTCGCTAAATCGCCCTCGAACACATCAAAGCTGATACCCACGCGGTTACGAGGTAAAGGCGTAATAATTGGGCTAATTTCAACGCCATACTTGCCCTTGGTGAGGTACTGCTGTTTAAGCTCGAATTCCGCACGTTCAAGCATAGAACGATCAAAAACACGCCCCTCGCTAAAACCGACCTGGGATAGCGCTTGGGTGATGTTTTTATCGTTGAACTCTCGCATACCATTGAAGGTGATGGAAGCAATAGTGGGACGCTCTTGGACGGTGATGACCAACACGTTGTTTTCCACATCGATTTTTACATCGTTGAAGAAACCACTGGAATACAAGCGCTGTACGGCCTCGCTGGCTTTACCCTCGTCGAAGGTCTCACCTACTTTTACAGGCAAAAACCCAAATACAGCACCGGGGTCAACACGTTGAACACCATTGACTTGGATATCCTGGATCACAAACGGCGTGAAAGCATGGACTAATGGCGCAAGCATAGCGGCTAAGGCAGCCGACACAGCACGCAAAGCAAATGGTTTTTTTCGACTAAATGACATCCTTTGTAGTCCCTGCGTAATCAAAGAAATGAATATTATAAGACATGAGCTTAGTTTAATAACCGATTAAAGTCATTAAAAAATGCCAAAAACGTAAGCGCAGCCAAGAGACTTAGCCCAATACGCTGCCCTATGAGTTTTACCCCATCAGAGACTGGCCGTCCAGTTACTGCTTCGATGGCATAATACAGCAAATGCCCCCCGTCTAACATAGGTATAGGCAAAAGATTAAGTAAACCAATACTAATACTAATTAGCGCTAGAAAATGCAAATAGGCACTTAACCCAATACGCGCGGTCTGCCCGGCATAATCAGCAATAGACACTGGCCCACTGATGTTTTTCACGGATACATCGCCCGTGATCATGCGCCCTACCATCTTTAAAGAAAGCCAAAAGGTGTCAGCAGTCCGACTTAAGCCTTGTTGAATGCTAGCTATAGGGCCATAACGCACTGTAACCATTTCAATGTCAGCACCCAACATAATACCAATACGCCCTACGACCTGTCCTTGTCGGTCTTCATGGGAAGCAACCTGTACGGGCAACTCAAGCCGTTGACCTTGGCGTTCAACCTCTAGTGTTATGGTTTGATTGGCTTGGCTTTTTATCTGTTCAACAAAATACGCTGCATTCACAATAGGTTGGCCATTTAGCGCAATGAGCAAATCATTGGCCTGCAAGCCAGCTTGCGCCGCAGCCGAGCCCTCAACCAGGTCACGGATCTTGGGGGAAGGCGTTGCCAAGCTTAACCCAGTTGCTAACAATGGATCTAGCTCTGGGCTTAAAGAAGACGGTACTAATTGTAAGTAGCGCTCAGCTGGCGTACCAAATTGGTCCGTAACTGTTAGCTGAACCTCGCCTCCTGTTTGTACCGTGTCCATCAACTGCCAACGCAGTTGTGACCAAGACTGAATAGGCGTTTGGTTGACGGCAAGTACGCGATCCCCTGCGGTGACCCCAGCCTGAGCAGCAGGTGTATTGGCTGAAGGAGGCCCTAATAATGGGGCGGGCTCGTTTGTACCCACCACGCCAATTAAGGCATACAGTACCGCAGCTAATAATAAATTCGCTAAAGGGCCTGCGACGGTGATGGCAGCCCGTTGGCCCAACGTCTTCGCATCAAAAGTGGTGGCTTTGTATTCCTCGGAGGCGTGCTCTGAAGTTTGATTGCGCATCATGACATACGCGCCAATGGGTAAAGCCGATACGGCCCATTCGCACCCATTTTTATCAGTGCGCTTAAAAAGAACTTTTCCTATACCTAAAGAAAACCGCTCGACATGGACACCGTAATAGCGAGCCACTAAGTAGTGGCCTAGCTCGTGCACCATCATTAACACGCCTATAGCAACAGCAAACGCAAGCAGAGTGACTACCATAAATTAATGCACAAAAAATAAAGAATGGGCGTAGGACGTGGCCACCTGCCGCGATTGCGCATCTAGGGCAAGCACCGCCTCAATAGAAGCCAAGTCATGGCTGTGTTTTTCAACTTGTTCCATAGTGTGTTCAATAATAGAAGCAATGGCGGTATAGCGAATTTTCTCGTTTAAGAAAAAGTCCACGGCCACTTCATTGGCTGCATTTAAAGCAATACAGGCTGCTTGCGAACTATTTAACGCATCAAAAGCCAATTTTAAACAAGGAAAACGCGCAAAATCAGGAGGCGTAAAATCTAACCGCCCCAATTGCAAGAGATCCATCATCCCTACGCCGCTTGCAATTCGATCTGGATAAGCCAGACCATAAGCAATAGGTGTACGCATATCAGGTTGCCCAAGCTGCGCTAACACCGACCCATCGGTATATTCCACCATGGAATGCACAACGCTTTGTGGGTGAATCATGACCTGAATACGATCAGCAGGCATCGCAAAAAGCCAGTGGGCTTCAATCACCTCTAGCCCTTTATTTAGCATTGTTGCGGAGTCCACTGAAATCTTACGCCCCATCGACCAATTAGGGTGGTTGCATGCTTGATCAGGGGTAACGTTAGCTAACAAGGCGGGGTCAACTTCACGAAAAGGCCCACCCGAAGCGGTAAGAATCAAACGCTCGATGGTTTTATAAGGCGCTAACGGAGCACTAATTTGAGCCTCGGTAGGCAAACACTGATACATGGCATTATGTTCGCTATCAATGGGAAGCAGAACTGCGCCATGATCACGTACTGCTTGCATAAAAATATGGCCCGCAGCAACCAACGACTCTTTATTGGCCAGTAAAATACGTTTTCCAGCCTGTGCTGCCGCTAATGCAGGCTCTAGACAGGCCGCACCAACAATTGCTGCCATCACGGTCGTCACGGCGGTATCTGTGGCCACGCTGATTAAGCCTTCTTTACCTTGGCGAATCTCAGGACAGGGAGCCGAATAATGCCAGGCCTGCTCGAACTGCTTGCGTGCGGCACAGTCGGGAACCACAACCACAGCGGCCTGACAGGCGAAAGCTTGTTGAGCTAGCTCAGTCATACGACTAAAGGCTGTCAACGCGTACACGCTCATCTTATCGGGATGACGAGCTATTACATCTAAGGTGCTCTGACCTATGGACCCAGTTGAGCCGAGTATGCAAACAGATTGAATCATGAAAAAAAGTACGTCATTGAGGGCTTATTTTAAGAGTGCCTGCAGCCACGGCCCTGCCACAAAAGCAGCTAGCGGAGCGACTGGAATCAACGCATCAATGCGATCTAAAACCCCACCATGACCTGGCAAAAGTTGACTGGAATCTTTTACCCCAGCGCGACGCTTTAGTAAAGACTCGAATAAATCGCCTGCGATAGAGAAGAACGTCAAAAATACAGCCAGTACGGCAGCGCCAAACCATGACCAATTATGAATGAGTTCAGCACCAAAAGAGCCGGGCCACAACGCACTGATAAAGATCCAGAGAATGCCCCCCACCACAGCCCCACCGACACCGGCCCACGTTTTGCCCGGGCTCACTTTGGGTGCTAGTTTTCGTTTCCCGAATGCTTTGCCCGTAAAATAGGCGGCGATATCTGCCACCCACACCATCGCCATCATGGATAACAAATACCAAGCACCGCGGTACAACCACATATCCACTAACGCCAACCAAGCAACAGCAAGGCTAAGTACACCAAACAAAGATAAGCCTAACCGGTTTTGTCGCTGCTGGGTTTGTGCGAGCACTAACATTAACCCCACCCCAAGTATCCAATACGCAATAACGGCAGGACTAATTAAGACAAGCGGATTTTTCTGAATCAGGGTTAGGCTAGGATCTGCTATGCGTTGCTGTGCCAACACAAGAGTGCAGAGACCGAACGCAACAGCGGCTACGGCGGGAAGCCAAGATTGCTGACTATAACTAAGTCGCAACCACTCCCATAGGGCGCAACTGGCCATTAAGCATAAAATCAGCACGAGCAACCAAGGGGTGGGAGCAAAGATAGCGCCTACCAACAGCGCAATCAAAATGACGGCTGTAATCACGCGTTGTCTTAACATATAAAACCTAAGTAAGCATTAAAGCTGCGCACTGGTGCGACCAAAACGACGCTCGCGTTGAGCGTACCAGTCAAAAGCAGCCTGTAAGTGATCTGAGCCAAAGTCTGGCCAATAGACCTCGGTAAAATATAGCTCAGTATACGCCAATTGCCACATTAGAAAGTTGGAAAGACGTTGTTCACCGCCCGTACGGATAAACAGATCGGGCTCGGGGGCAAAAGCCATGGATAAATAGGGCGCAAAGGTCTGTTCTTCGATTGCGGCAGGATTGTGAGCGAGCTCGGGCTGATCTTGAAGTAACTGCTTGGTTGCATTGAGAATATCCCAACGCCCGCCGTAGTTCGCCGCAATGGTGAGGTGCAAATGATCGTTTTGAGCGGTTTTGGCCTCGGCTTCGTGAATGAGCTGCCGTAACTGATCATCAAAACGGCTTAAGTCGCCGATCACACGCAAACGCACCCCTTTTTTTTGTAACTTGTGGACTTCTTTTTCAAGGGCCTGGACAAACAAGCGCATGAGTAAAGACACCTCGTCTTCGGGACGGCGCCAGTTTTCTGAACTAAAAGCAAAAAGGGTTAGGTATTTCACACCTGCTTGACCACAACTTTCAACAATACGGCGCACGGTTTGTACGCCTTTCATGTGGCCTGCAGTACGTGGCAACAGGCGTCGGGTAGCCCAACGCCCATTGCCATCCATAATAATTGCTAGATGGCGAGGAACGCCGCTGGTTTCGGGTATAGTCTGAGTAGAACTAAGCTGCATCGCCGCCATCCAGACGGTATTAAACCGTCATAACCTCTGCTTCTTTTTCAGCAATTAATTTGTCAATTTCTGCGACAAATTTATCTGTTAAACGTTGAATGTCGTCCTGAAAACGGCGGTCCTCGTCTTCGGAAATTTCTTTATCTTTAAGTAAACGCTTGGAAGATTCATTCGCATCGCGGCGTAAATTACGCACAGCCACTTTGGAGTCTTCGCCTTCGGCACGCACTAAGCGCGTTAAGTCACGACGGCGCTCTTCGGTCAAAGCAGGCATAGGGACACGAATATTTTCGCCCATAAGAATAGGGTTTAAGCCTAAATCGGAATCGCGGATGGCCTTATCGACGATAGGTGCCATGTGTTTTTCCCAGACCTGAACACTAAGGGTACGAGCGTCGGCCACGGTAATGTTTGCCACTTGACTAAGTGGAACGTCTGAGCCGTAGTACTCTACGCTGACATGATCCAAAATACCAGGTGTAGCACGGCCAGTACGGATTTTGGACAAACTCGTCACTAAGGCTTCGATCGACTTTTTCATTCGATCATCCACTGATGCTTTAATCTCTGAAAGACTCATAACTATTCCTATATTAAACGTGCACTAATGTGCCCTCGTCTTCACCGCACACTGCGCGACTGAGCGCACCGAGCTTATTAATAGAAAACACTTTAATGGGGAGCTTTTGATCGCGACACAATGCAAAAGCCGTCGCATCCATGACCTCGAGGCGACGCACAATAGCCTCGTCAAAGCTGATGCGGGCATAACGTGTTGCACTGGGGTCTTTATTTGGATCAGCACTGTAAATGCCATCAACCTTGGTCGCCTTTAACACAATCTCTGCTCCCATTTCAGCACCACGCAATGCAGCGGCGGTATCCGTAGTAAAGAAAGGATTGCCTGTACCCGCAGCAAAGATCACCACTTTGCCTTCTTCGAGATAACGCAACGCTTTAGGGCGGATATACGGTTCTACCACTTGCTCGATATTTAGAGCCGACTGGACTCGAGCGTCCAAGCCACGATTTTTTAAGGCATCTTGTAAAGCAAGCGAGTTCATTACGGTAGCCATCATACCCATGTAATCGGCTGTGGCACGATCCATGCCTTGGGCGCCGGGCGCGATGCCACGGAAGATATTGCCACCACCAATCACGATGGCAACTTGAACACCAAGATTAGCGACTTCGGAGATTTCTTCAGTCATGCGCATGATGGTTGCGCGGTTAATTCCAAAGGCGTCATCGCCCATTAGCGCTTCGCCAGACAATTTAAGCAAAACGCGCTTATACAAGGGGGTGTTCATGTCTAATTTTCCGAGAGTGAAAACACTAAAAGTATAAAACAGAGCGCAAGGTATTGCCTAGTGGCAACACACCTGCGCTTTGTTAATTGCAACTAAAGTGAATTAGGCGCCAGTTACAGCGGCTACTTCAGCAGCAAAGTCTTCGTTACGACGCTCGATGCCTTCGCCTACCACATAGATAGCGTAGGAGCTGACAGCCGCGTTATTTTCTTTTAGCATTTGCTCAACGCTTTGTTTGTCATTTTTAACAAATGGCTGAGATAACAATGTAACTTCTTTGAGGAATTTGTTGACTGCACCTTCAACCATTTTCTCGACAATGTTCTCTGGCTTGCCGGACTCAGCTGCTTTTTGTGCAGCAACAGAACGCTCGGCTTCGATTTCCTCGGCTGCAACTTGCTCGGCAGATAAAGCGCGAGGCTTCATGGCAGCAACGTGCATAGCTACATCTTTACCTACTTCGTCATCGCCGGAGAAGTCAACAATGACACCAATTTTGCCACTGTGAACGTATTGGGCAAGTTTGGCATCGGTTGCGTACTGTTCGAAACGACGCACAGAAATGTTTTCACCGATTTTGCCTACTAACGCTGTACGTACGCTTTCTACGGTACCATCACGGAAAGGTAGCTCTGCCAAAGCAGCTAAATCTGCCGGTGCTTTTTCTGCAATTAGCTTGGCAATATCATCAACAAAGTTAATGAAATCTTCGTTTTTAGCTACGAAATCGGTTTCACAGTTTACTTCTACGATAGAACCAGTCTTAGCGTCATCAGCAATGTAAACTGTTACGAGACCTTCAGCAGTAATACGGGAAGCCGCTTTGCTGGCTTTGCTACCCAATTTAACGCGTAAAATTTCTTCGGCACGAGCCATATCGCCATCAGCTTCAACTAGAGCGCTTTTGCACTCCATCATTGGCGCGTCAGTTTTCTCGCGCAGTTCTTTAACCATCGATGCTGTAATTTGAGCCACGATTTTCTCCAATTCTATAAAACATGCCCCAGTCAAGACTGGGGCAAGTGTGATATTTAGTCGCGCTATAACTTATAGCGCTTTGCCCCCTAGAAGTAGGGATTACTCTTCGCTGCTGCTTTCTGTCTCTTCGACTTCGACTTCAACGAACTCTTCTTCGCCGCGGATTTCTTCGACCAAACCGCTTAGGGCTTTATTACGGCCTTCGAGAACGGCATCAGCCATACCACGAGCGTATAGAGCAATAGCTTTAGCAGAGTCATCGTTACCAGGAATAACTTTTGCAATGCCATCAGGAGAGTGGTTAGTATCGACCACACCTACTACAGGGATACCTAGTGTTTGAGCTTCGGCAATGGCAATCTTGTGGTAACCCACATCAATGACAAACAAAGCATCAGGCAATTTAGCCATGTCTTTGATACCACCGATGGACTTGTTGAGCTTTTCCATTTCGCGCTCGAACAACAGACCTTCTTTTTTGGTCATGCGCTCTAGAGCGCCTTCAGCCAACTGAACTTCCATGTCTTTTAGACGTTTGATAGAAGCTTTTACAGTCTTGAAGTTGGTCATCATACCACCTAACCAACGGCTGTTTACGTAAGGCATGCCACAACGCTCGGCTTCGGCTGCTACGATTTCACGGGCAGCACGTTTAGTGCCCACGAATAGGATGTTGCCACCACGAGCGGCTAAATCGCTGAGGTATTTTTGCGCCTCGACGAATTGCACAACCGTTTTTTCCAAGTTAATGATATGGATACGGTTACGTTGACCGAAAATGTACTGCTCCATTTTCGGGTTCCAGAAACGGGTTTGGTGACCAAAGTGTACACCAGCCTCTAGCATTTCACGCATTAAAGACATGAGAGTTCTCCAAGGGTTAGTTCTTGCATCTAATCAGTATCTAGTAAGGACTACAGCGTTAAGGCTACGGTTCCAGACACCCTGAGACGATTAAATGCGCGATTTACTGCAAATAAAAGTAAGACGCAGTCAAAAATAGGGTCTGATAAAATCAAGACACCTACGGTGCAACGTATTAAACTAAAGGCTTAATTAGTTGAATAACGTCTATAGCCACGCAGTGCTATTTACATATAGCAGTCTACGAATGGCTTTGATATAAGACCAAGCGCAGCTTTTTTGCTATAGCGTTAATTATGACATACGATAGCCCGTAATTATATTCCCTTTTTACTATTTAACTCAAGCCATTATGAGCAAACTTGTTACCGATCCAACAGATTTGGATAAAATGCGTGCTGCTTGCCAAGCTGCAGCACAAACTTTGGACTACTTAGGTCATTTCATTAAGCCCGGTGTTACTACGGCTGAAATCGACCAACTGTGTAAAGACTACATTCGCGATGTCCTTCACGTGGAGTCAGCAACCGTTGGATACGCACCCCCCGGTCATCCACCTTATCCAGGTGCCGTGTGTACGTCGGTTAACCATGTGATCTGCCACGGTGTGCCCAGCGACAAAAAGCTCAAAAATGGCGACATCATTAATCTAGACGTCACGGTTATTAAAGACGGATGGTTTGGCGATACGAGCCGTATGTACTACGTAGGCGAGCCATCCATTCTTGCCCGTCGTTTAACCGAGGTCACTTATGAATGCATGTGGCTAGGTATAGAGCAAGTTAAGCCCGGCGCAACCTTAGGTGATATTGGCCACGCCATTCAACAGCACGCTGAAAAAAACAACTACTCAGTCGTACGGGAATACTGCGGTCACGGTATCGGTCAAGTTTTCCACCAAGATCCACAAGTCCTGCATTACGGCAAGCCAGGTACTGGCTTAACCTTACAAGCCGGTATGATCTTTACAATCGAACCCATGATCAATGCGGGTAAGCGCGATTTGAAACTGCTTCCTGACCAATGGACAGTTGTCACGCGCGACCGCAGTCTGTCCGCGCAATGGGAGCACTCCATCTTAGTCACCGATACGGGGTACGAAGTGCTTACCGTATCGCCAGAGATGCCTGAACCCCCTGCTTTTGTTACGGGTTTTACTAAAGCATGAGTGTGCGCTCAGACTTAGACCAAATCCGTGATCGCTATGCACTGCAACGTCGTAAAGCGATCGCACGCTTTAGAGCAAGGCCTAAGCCTGAGCATTTGCTGCGGCGCTTAAGCACCTACACCGACCACTGCTTAGGCGACCTGTATGCCCTGTTACCTTTGCCTAAGCACTGCGCTTTAGTCGCAGTTGGGGGCTACGGGCGCCAAGAGTTGTACCCGTTTTCTGATGTGGATGTATTACTCTTACTCGCACAACCTCCTAGCTCTCAGGATACCTTGGAAATAGAAGGCTTTATTGCCGCGCTGTGGGATAGCGGTCTTAAAGTCGCAACTAGCGTCCGCACAATAGATCAATGCATTGAGGTTGCCGAGGCAGACATTGCCACCCAAACTGCACAGCTTGAAGCCCGTTTTATTGCAGGCTACGAGGCCCTTTTTAATGAACTGCAATCCACACTAGCCGAACAGCTCGATATAAAAAACTTTTACGAGGCTAAACTTGCCGAAATGCGCCAACGGCATGCGCATTACCAAAACACGCCTTACGCCCTAGAACCTAACTGCAAAGAGTCACCAGGCGCTTTACGTGACTTACAAGTCTTACTCTGGTTAGCTAAAGCCATGAATCTGGGTCAAACCTGGCGTGAGATTGCGCAAAGTGATTTATTAAGTCACGCCGAAGTACGAGCACTACAACAAGCCACCCAAGCCTTCATGCGCTTACGGATTGAGCTGCATTTATTAACTGGCCGCGCAGAAGACCGTCTTCTTTTCGAGTATCAACCCGCTCTGGCTACGATTTATGGCTTTACCCAGTTAAACGCGCAACGTGCTAGTGAAAAGCTTATGCAGCGCTATTATTGGGCAGCTCGACTAGTGCACCAAATGAACATGATTTTGATGCAAGGCTTAGAGGAATTACTTTTTAGCGCTAGCCCCACTCACATCACCGAGTTAGACGATGATTTTTTAATTCGAAACCAGCGCTTGCACTTGCGTGCCGCTGAACGTCTACCCCAAGACCCAACGTTAATTTTGCGTTGCTTTACCCTTTTGCAACACGATCCCACTATTCAAAGCTTAAGTGCTTACACGTTGCGTGCTCTTTGGCATCACCGTAAGTTAATTGACCAAAAATTTCGCTTAAATCCAGTTAACCAAAGTGCCTTTCTGGCTATTTTGCAAGCACCGCGTGCCGTGTTGCAAAGTCTCAGGCTGATGAATTTGCTTGGACTTTTACCACGTTATATTCCAGAGTTTCGTCATATTGTTGGACAGATGCAGCATGATCTCTTTCATGTCTATACAGTGGACCAACACACACTGATGGTCGTGCGCAATTTGCGACGCTTTAATTTGGCTGAATACACTGACGAGCATCCATTAGCCAGCGAGCTCATGGCGCAGTTTGAGCGCCCTTGGGTGCTTTATATTGCGGCTTTGTTTCACGACATAGCTAAAGGTCGCGGGGGCAACCATTCCGAGCTAGGCGCACACGATGCCCGCGCCTTTTGCCAACGCCATCGCCTGACCAACGAAGACACGGAATTAATTTGCTTTCTTGTGCAAGAACACTTAAGCATGTCTACGGTGGCGCAAAAGCGTGACATCAGTGACCCGGTTGTGGTGCAGACATTTACTGAACACGTGCAAAACTTACGCCGTTTACAAGCTTTGTACTTATTAACGGTAGCCGATATCAAAGGCACCAATCCAGTGATTTGGAATTCATGGAAGGCCAAGTTACTACTGCAACTGTACGAACAAAGCCGTGCAGCCTTACAAGGACACCACCCTGGCACCTCTGAGGTTCTAGCACAACGTAAAGCGCAAGCCTTAAGTGCACTGCTCGGGCAAGGCATTAGCGAAACAGCAGTACAGGCATTATGGGATGTGCTGGATATTAGCTATTTTTTACGTCATGAATGCGATGAAATTATCTGGCATGGCCAAGCCTTACATAGTGCGCTGCTTTATCCCGAACCCGTTATTAAATTACGCACAGTCGGCGCAGGTGAAACCGTACAACTTATGATCTACACGCCAGATCGTGATGATTTATTTATGCATATTTGTGCTTTTTTTGATCAACATCAGCTAAGCGTACAAGACGCCCGCATTTACACCACTTTACACGGCTGGGCCTTAGATAGTTTTATTTTGTTGCTTCCTAGCTATACGCATTACTCAGACCAATGGGCTCAGTCTATTCAACACGCCTTAAGTTGGCATTTACAGCATGCCTCTGATGCCACCCCGGCTAACGAATCGATTTACGTCCAAGCTCAATCCCGGCGCGCTCGCGTTTTTCCTATCCCGGCCACGGTAGACATACAAGCCATGAGCGAGGCCGACAAATGGCGCATCTCTATTGTCTGCGCAGACCGCAGGGGGCTCCTTTATAGCATTGCTCAGGTCTTCACAGCTGAACGCATTCGTTTAAAATCGGCTAAGATCATGACGCTAGGCGAACGCGTGGAAGACACTTTTATTGTCCATAGTGAAGACCTGCATCACAGCATTTTTCATAAACACCTAGAGCGCACCCTTCGAGCCGCTCTTTAACGGAACTGAGCCCGACCCCATGGACTTGAGTCTCTTATTCTCTGATTTCAGCCGCAGTTTTTTATTTACTGTAGCGACGGTATTACCTATTATTAACCCTCCTGCTATTGCCCCTATCTTTTTGGCATTAACCAAAGGGGTTAGCAATGCCGACCGCCAAAAATTAGCAAGTAAATTGGGCACCAATATTTTCTTTATGCTCTTAGCAGCCATGTTATCGGGCAATTTAGTTTTGGAGTTTTTTGGTATTTCACTGCCCATCATTCGTATTGGTGGCGGATTATTAGTGATTGCTACCGCATGGAACTTAGTGAATGCTACCAGCTCTGATACAGAGCAAGCAAAAGACATGGCTGAAGGCTACTCTTGGGCCCGAGTCCAATCCCAAGCTTTTTACCCTTTGACTTTTCCTATGCTGTGCGGCCCAGGCTCGATTGCAGCCACTATTACCGTCGGCGCCACCCTAAGCGACAGCAGTACTATTGGCAGCATCACTAAATTGACCGCTGCAATCTTAGCCCTGGCCGTAGTGGCACTGATTGTATTGTTTTGCTTACGATATGCTGCCCCCATTTTAACGCGGCTAGGCACCAACGGAACGGCTGTTTTAATGCGTCTCTCGGCATTTATCTTGTTATGCCTAGGGGTACAAATTGTCTGGGATGGTTTTTCCGAGGTGACTATTAATCTTTTAGTAGAAGCCGCCAAACACACCACTCAACTTCTCTTTTTATAAGTCTTATGCAGCCCCGTTTCTTTATTTATAGTATTTTTCTTAGCGTAAGCGCACTAGCAGTGGCACTGGTGTCCCAGCACGTATTTGCCATGCGACCTTGTGCTTGGTGTGTATTTCAACGCTTACTTTTAATTGGGGTGCTCGCTTTTTCTATTTTTGGTTATTTAGTAGCCACGTTAAAACAGCGGTTTTTAAGTCTACTCTTTGGTTTGTTAAGCTTATTAACTGCTATAGCAGGTGTGGTGTCCGCTTGGTATCAATATAGTGTCGCTGCCAAGATGTTTTCTTGCGACCTGACGTTTGCGGATCGCTTTATGACCGAATCGGGACTGGAGTCAGCGCTGCCTTGGTTATTTGGTATTTATAGTACTTGCATGGACGCCACTGTGCATGTCTTGGGCCTAGAATATGCGCTTTGGGCGCTATTGCTGTTTGTGGTGCTAGGCGCATTGATGCTGTACGGAATCGTTCGCGGCAACTAAGCTTTTTAACTCAGCCCTTTTGAAAACAGCCACTAGCGTAATCGCCGTGGCTGTTTTTAGTGCTAGTCCTGAGGCAACTGAGGTTGATGTATATCCCCAGTTACATAATCGCCATTAAAACAAGAGGACTCAAACCGGGCAAAGCGGGGATTTAAGTCCCAGAGGGCTTGTTCTAAGTCGGCTAAATCTTGGTAAATTAAACCATCTACGCCTATTTCTGCAGCCACTTGATCAATGGACTTGCCATAGGCAATGAGCTCTTCGCTAGAGGGCATATCAATGCCATAGACATTAGGATAACGCACAGGTGGCGCTGCCGAGGCAAAAAACACTTTATTGGCACCAGCGGAGCGCGCCATTTCTACAATTTCTCGGCTAGTGGTGCCACGCACGATTGAGTCATCCACTAACAATACATTTTTCCCTTTGAACTCCATGGGTATAGCGCTGAGCTTTTGGCGTACAGACCGCTTGCGTACGGCTTGTCCAGGCATAATAAATGTACGACCGATATAGCGGTTTTTAATGAAGCCTTCTCGGTAGTTAAGATTCAATTGTGCGGCTAGCTGCATAGCAGAGGGGCGCGCAGAATCTGGAATGGGCATCACCACATCAATATCGGCAAGGCGTAAGTTTTTAGCGAGCTTATCTCCTAAGTACTCACCCATTTTTAAACGCGCATCGTACACAGAGACGCCATCAATAGTTGAATCGGGTCGAGCAAAATACACATACTCAAACACGCAAGGCGATAACTGGGTTTGCTCTGCACATTGCTGACGTAGAACCTGACCGGCTAAATCAATTAAAATGGCTTCACCTGGGGCCACATCGCCAACCAAATCAAAACCACAACCGGTAACGGCGACTGACTCTGAGGCGAGCATCCACTCGGTACCCTTTGAGCCTTTATTTTCACCTAAACAAAGCGGACGAATACCATTGGGGTCTCGAAAAGCCACTAGACCGTAATGCGCGATTTGCAAAATCACTGCGTAAGCGCCCTTAACGCGGCGATGAACAGCGCGCACAGTATTAAAAATTATTTCCTCGTTGAGCTGTTCGCCTTCGGCCGCACGTTGCAGCTCGTGTGCGAACACATTGAGCAGCACTTCAGAATCTGAGTTAGTGTTAATGTGGCGGCGGTCGATGCTGAAAAGCTCTTGGCGTAATTGTCGCCAATTGCTTAGGTTACCATCGTGCACCAAGCTAATACCGAAAGGGGCACTCACGTAAAATGGCTGCATCTCATCGGCGTTTTCAGCACTGCCTACTGAAGGATAGCGCGTATGACCAATACCACTATTGCCAATTAAATTACGCATATTCCGTGTGCGAAATACATCGCGGACGAGTCCAGGGCCACGGTGTGTATGAAAAAAAGATTGGTTGTAGGTAGTAATTCCTGCTGCGTCTTGGCCGCGGTGTTGCAGTAACAACAAACTATCGTAAATCAATTGATTTACTGGCCCTTGGCCCACGACCCCTACTACTCCTGACATAATGTTTAACCCATAAGATTTAATAAGGTAGCCACGCGGCAATATCGGGTGGCAAATATAATTTTATACGCATTATGAGGTGGATGGCATTTTTTACCAAACTGGATTCAAGCCACCATGACTCTGTGGGCATTTGCGTGTAGCCAGCCACGGTCACTAAGACCAACACTAAAACAATACCGCGAAGCAGCCCAAACATCATGCCAAAACCATGATCTGCAGTGCTTAACCCCGTGCGCTCAATTAAGGCACTTAAGGCCATGTTGATTAAGCCAACGCCTAATAGCGCTAAGATAAAAACAATTAGGTAGGCCACGGCTGAGCGCACTAAGGGGTTGGCCACCCACCCCTCTATCCATAGACTGGCTTGAGGCCCCCACCAGACCGCTGCGGTCGCTGCCACAATATAAGCTACTAGCGACATGAGCTCTTTAATGAGCCCGCGAAATAACCCTAATATGCCGGAAAACCCAATAATAGCCAGGATTAAATAATCAAATTGATTCACTGGCCCGACACAAAGCTGTTTTCATAACCTAAGGAGCGAAGACGTGCTTGAGCAGCTTGGGCGGCTTGACGGCTAGGAAACGGCCCGACTCGTAAACGGTAAGCAGGTTTACCTGAAACCGTAGCGGTCTCTACAAAAGCATTAGATACACCTGAACTGGCAAGCTTAGCGCGACGTGCATCAGCATCGGCTTTAGAGGAGTACGCACCCACCTGAACCACGACAGAGCCTTGTTGCGCACGCTCGGTAGGCGTGGGCTTGCTTGGGGGAACGCGCCCTTCAAGCAACGCCAGCGCAACGGAACCATCGTCAGTGCGCTGTGATGGAGCCGGCTTAGGCTCGGGTTTGGGCGTAGGTTTAGGTTCCGGCTTGGGCTCGGGCTTGGGGGCAGGTTTTGGCTCGGGCTCGGGTTCGGGAAGAACCACTGGATTAATCGTATCACCCACTGCCAAAGGTAACTCGTCCGCAGGCTGGGGCTGAGATTCAATAAGCCCTGGGTCATTGCTGTGATCAATACGGTCAGTGAAAACAGGTTGCTCTAGGCTTTCTGTTAAACGGTATTGTTCCTCAGAAGGCGGGATAATCGAGGGAATAACACTGACTTGCTGCTCTACTTTGGGCTCGGAGTGATCCGTTAATAAAATAGGCACGACCACAATAGCAGTAAGCACAAGCACCACAGCACCAATTAACCGATGCCGCGCCTTATTGCGCATTTCAACTAATTGATCATCGCTAGAAGATCTACCCGTTTTTCTAGGCGTAGCCGTCTCTTTGCGTGAAAACAGTCCCATGTGTAACCTTATGTAAACAAAACTATAGTTATTTTAATCACACGACATGATGGCGTCGTCTGTATGTTATAGGCGTCCTAAATGCTCCAGCACTGGCCCAACTGCAAAAAACGAGCCAAATACTAAAATTCTATCATTAACTGTAGCCAGACCTTGTGCTTTTACAAACCCTTGCACCATGGAATCAGCAGTTAAAATTTCAATTTTTGTTAAGTCGACTTGGTTCAGCACAGGACGCACTTTGGGGCCACTTGCGTTTTCGGCTGGAGCAGTTGGTATTCCTGCATCCACTGCCTCGTGTAAAGCGTGCGCTAATTGTTCAGCCGACAAAGCACGTGGCCCTGTCAAAGGGGCACAGATCCAAAGATCCACCGAAGGCAATAAACGCTGTAACACAGCCTTAACGTCTTTATCTTTAAACATGCCCACCACGGCAATGGTTTTAGACCCAGGCGAAAACGGCATTTGTTGTAAATTTTGTGCCAAAGCACCGGCCGCGTGCGGATTGTGTGCCACGTCTAAAATAACCATAGGCTCGCCGGGCAAAATTTGCATACGCCCTGGCACGACGGCACGCAACAGCCCTTCTCGTATCGCGCTAGCTGGTACGACCAACTGAAAACGCAGCGCTTCGAGTGCTGCCAGCACCGCCGATGCATTAAGTAACTGATTCACACCACGTAAGGCTGGATAGGCCAGCGCAGAACGACGCTGCTCTCTTCCTGCAAACCCCCATTGCTGCGCATCGCCCGAATAGTTAAAGTCCACGCCAAACTGCCACAAATCGGCACCAATTTGCTGCGCGTATTCACTAATTTTGACAGGCGGTACGGGATCAGAACAAATAGCGGGTTTACCAGCACGGAAAATATGCGCTTTTTCCCAGGCAATCTGCTCTCGATCGTTACCTAAATACTCAATATGATCGATATCAACGCTAGTAATAATACTGCAGTCCGCATCGACCAGATTAACGGCATCGAGGCGCCCACCCAAGCCGACCTCTAGCACCATCACATCCACATTTGCCTCGGCGAATACCAATAATGCCGCTAAGGTGGAAAACTCAAAATAACTTAGGCTAATCTGACCACGAGCTGCCTCAATGCGTGCAAACTGCCTTGTGATAAGGGCGTCGTCAGCATTGACGCCATTAAGACGAATACGTTCGTTGTAATGCAAGAGGTGCGGTGATGTATATAACCCTACTTTGTACCCAGCTGCTAACAGTATGGCCTCTAGCATAGCGCACGTGGAGCCTTTGCCATTGGTGCCGCCCACGACTATTTTCACCCCAGGTAGGTCAACTACATGTAATCGGGCTGCTACCGCCTTGATACGGTCTAGGCCCAGATCGATTTCCTGGGGGTGTAGCGTTTCTAGATGGCTGAGCCATTGAGTTAGGCTGCTGTGTTCGTCTAAGACAAGTTGAGTCATGATATCGAAGTAAACAAAAAAAAGCGGTAGGCGCCCATAATAGCACCTACCGCGCAGAATAAAACGACTTAATGCTATTTACGACGTGCCGGGGGTATATCCGTACACGCCCCTAACGAAGCCGCGGCTGCCATACCTACAGATTCGCCCAGAGTTGGATGGGGGTGAATGGTACTGGCAATATCAACTTGATCAGCGCCCATCTCGATGGCTAAGGCAATTTCACTGATTAAATCACCGGCACCCACGCCCACAATACCACCACCAAGAATCCGCTTGGTTTCGGCATCAAAGAGTAGCTTGGTAAAACCTTCGTCGCGATTGTTAGCAATAGCACGACCAGAAGCTTGCCAAGGGAATAAGCCTTTTTCGATGGCTATACCCTGTGCTTTTGCCTCGTCTTCGGTGAGGCCCACCCACGCGACCTCGGGATCGGTATACGCCACGGATGGGATAACGCGAGCATCGAAGAACGACTTCTGGCCAGCAATGACTTCTGCCGCCACATGGGCTTCGTGTACTGCCTTGTGTGCCAACATGGGCTGACCCACAATATCACCAATAGCGTAGATATGCGGTACATTCGTACGCATTTGATTATCGACGGCGATAAACCCACGCTCGTCGACTTGGACGCCGGCTGCATCGGCACCAATTTTCTTGCCATTTGGAATACGGCCTACGGCTTGCAGTACTAAGTCGTAGCGTTGCGGCTCTGATGGTGCACCCTCGCCTTCGAACTGCACCCATATACCGTCTTCTTTGGCTTCAGCGGATACTGTTTTGGTATTTAGCATAACAGCATCAAACCGGTGTTTGTTCATGTTTTGCCAAACTCGAACCAAATCACGGTCAGCGCCCTGCATTAGGCCAGACTGCATTTCCACTACATCTAAGCGAGCCCCTAGCCCGGAGTACACCGTTCCCATTTCTAAGCCAATAATGCCGCCCCCAATAAGGAGCATTCGTTCTGGCACCGATTTGAGCTCAAGTGCTCCAGTGGAGTCCACAACGCGGTCATCGTCAGGCAAAAAGGGTAAATGAACGGCTTGACTACCAGCGGCGATAATGGCGGATTTAAAATTCAGCGCGATCTCACCGTCATCACTTTTGACGTGTAATTGATGAGGACCAGTAAAACGCCCAACTCCCGTTACGACGTCTACCTTGCGGGCTTTTGCCATGCCAGCCAGACCCGTAGTGAGTTTGTTGATGACTTTGTCTTTGTAACCACGCAGTTGGTCTAAATCGACGCGGGCATCACCAAAATGAATGCCCTGATCTTTCAAGCTTTGGGCTGCCTCATAAACGCCTACTGTATGCAGTAACGCTTTAGAAGGAATACACCCTACATTTAAACAGACACCGCCCAAGGTGCTGTAGCGCTCGACTAAAGCCACCTTTAAACCTAGGTCTGCGGCTCTAAACGCCGCTGAATATCCTCCTGGGCCTGAGCCAAGCACCACCACATCATACGCATCGCCAGAGGGAGCCGTCGCCGTTGCCGTAGCACCGGCTGATGCGGATGCGCTTGTGTTAGCTGCAGAATCCGTGTCAGTAGACGGAGTCATCTCTGCGTTAGAGGCAGTACTTGCTTCGCTGCTTTCAAGACGAATCATCACTGTACCTTCAGTGACTTGGTCTCCTACCTTAACCAAGACCTCGGTAACGGTGCCTGCGTGAGAGGAAGGTATTTCCATGGAAGCTTTGTCAGATTCAACAGTAATCACGCTTTGATCGACGGCGACCTCATCGCCAACCTGAACTAGCACCTCAATCACATCGACCTGGTCAAAGTCACCGATGTTGGGTATCACAATATCTTGTGCACTCATAGTCTGCTCCTTTAGAGGACGATGCGACGGAAATCAGCCAGCAACTGGCCTAGATACGCGTTAAATCGTGCCGCAGCGGCGCCATCAATAACACGGTGATCATAGGATAACGACAAAGGCAACATCAGACGTGGCTCAAAGTCTTTGCCATTCCAAATGGGCTGCATGCTTGAACGGGACACGCCTAAAATCGCAACCTCTGGGGCATTGATAATAGGGGTAAAGTCCGTGCCACCAATGCCGCCCAACGAGGAAATCGTGAAACATCCACCTTGCATTTGTGCCGCTGACAATTTGCCATCTCGCGCTAACGCCGCCAACTCGCCTGTTTCGTTGGCAATTTCCATAATACCTTTTTTATCGGCATCTTTAATGACTGGCACCACCAACCCGTTAGGCGTATCGGCAGCAAACCCGATATGGAAATACTTTTTCAAAACGAGGTTATCGCCGTCTAGCGAAGCATTGAACTCGGGGTATTTTTTCAAGGCGGCGACACAAGCTTTAATAATAAAAGCCAGCATGGTTAAACGCGTTGATGCACCGGATTTTTTACCCTCTGCATTTAACTGCTGACGGAACGCTTCTAGCTCCGTAATATCGGCCAAGTCGTTATTGGTGACATGAGGAATCATGACCCAATTACGGTGTAAATTAGCCCCTGAAATTTTCTTGATACGCGATAGCGGCTGGGCCTCTACCTCGCCAAAGCGACTGAAGTCCACCTTGGGCCAAGGTAATACCTGAAAATCACCCGACACCGTGGCTGCGGATGCACCACCTGCAGCGGCAGCCCCACCCGCTAAAGCTTGTTTCACAAAATTGCGTACATCATCAGGCTTAATACGGCCTTTACTGCCTGTACCCGTTACGAGATTTAAATCTACACCTAGCTCACGGGCAAATTTCCGTACCGATGGTGAGGCATGCGGCAAATTGCGTAGCGGCACATTGGCATCAGCAAACGATGAGGTCGGTGATTGACGTTGCGGCGGCACAGAAGCCATTTCACCCGCTGTGGTACTGACTACCGCAGGCGCTGCCGTTTTGGTGGACTCGGCAGGGGCAGACTCAGCTGGTTTAGACGCAGCAGCAGCCTGTGATGCAGCAGCGGCTTTAGGGGCTACATTGGCTTTTTTGTCGGACGACACACTAACAGTTAACTCAAGCAAGTCAGCCCCTTGTGACACCTTATCACCCACTTTCACAAGGACTTTTTGTACAGTACCTGCGTGAGTAGAAGGAACCTCCATAGAGGCTTTTTCTGTCTCAAGCGTAATAATGCTTTGGTCAACTTCGATTTGGTCACCGGCCTCGACTAAAACCTCTATCACATCCACATCGTGTGCATCACCGATGTCGGGCACCTGTACCACAAAGGTCTGCGTACTGTCTTCGGTGCGTGTAGGTTCACTTTGTTCTGCTGCGGCAGCTGTAGCGATTGGCGCAGCGCTTTGTTCGGAGGTGGTCTCGGTGGGAGCGGCCGCGGTGTCCGCTGCACCTAACTCAAGAATTAAAGAGCCTTCACGTACTTTGTCACCTAATTTCACGCTGATGGATTGCACTACGCCAGCATGAGAAGAAGGAATTTCCATAGAAGCTTTATCGGACTCAACCGTAATTAGACTCTGATCGACGTCAACGCTATCGCCTTCTTGAACTAAGATTTCAATAACATCTACATCCTCATCACTACCGATATCGGGAACAATGACTTGAATTGTTTCACTCATGATTATCTCCCCAATTAAACGTGATGTGGGTTAGGTTTATTTGGATCAATCGTGTATTTGTCCATGGCCTCGACCACTTTATCCATGCTGATTTTGCCTTCATCGGCTAAGGCTCGTAACGCACTTAATACGACAAAGTGACGATCTACCTCGAAGTGTGAGCGTAGCTTGGAGCGGAAATCGGAACGGCCATAACCATCGGTACCCAATACACGATAAGTGCGATCCTCTGGCACAAAAGCACGGATTTGATCAGCAAACGTCTTGATGTAATCAGTGGATGCCACAATAGGACCTTCGGTTTGTAGCAACTGTTGTGTCACGTATGGCACAGGAATATCTTTAGCCGTAGGATTTAGCAATGCATAGCGCTCGCAATCTAAGCCTTCGCGGCGTAGCTCGGTAAAGCTCGTCACGCTCCAGACATCGGACCCAATGCCCCAGTCTTTGGCCAATAAGTCTTGCGCTGCAATCACTTCACGCAAAATCGTGCCTGACCCCATCAACTGAACACGGTGCTCACCTTCGACGGATTTAAATTTGTACATCCCACGCAAAATGCCTTCCTCGTCGCCGTCTTTGAGGCCAGGCTGTGCATAGTTTTCATTCATTAGCGTTAGGTAGAAATACACATCCTCTTGGTTTTCTACCATGCGGCGTAAGCCATCCCGTAAGATGACGGCCACCTCGTGCGCAAACGTAGGGTCATACGACACACAGTTGGGGATCACAGAAGCTTGAATGTGGCTTTGACCGTCTTCGTGCTGTAAGCCTTCGCCATTTAACGTGGTGCGTCCCGCTGTACCACCTAATACAAACCCACGCGCTTGCATATCACCTGCTGCCCAAGCCAAGTCACCAAAACGCTGGAAACCAAACATGGAGTAGTAGATGAAGAACGGAATCATGATGCGGTTATTGCTGGAGTATGACGTCGCCGCCGCAATCCATGAGCTAAATGCACCTAATTCATTAATGCCTTCTTGGAGTAACTGCCCATTTTCGACCTCGCGGTAATACATCACCTGATCTTTATCGACCGGGGTGTATTTTTGACCTTCGGGAGCATAAATACCAATTTGACGGAATAAGCCTTCCATCCCGAACGTACGGGACTCATCGGCTAAAATAGGCACGACGCGTGGGCCGAGTTGTTTGTCACGCAACAATTGGTTGAGAAAACGTACAAAAGCCTGCGTGGTAGAAATTTCTCGCCCTTCAGCGGTAGGCTCTAAAATAGCTTTAAAGGCACCTAACTCGGGTGTAGGCAAGTGCTCGTCAGCTTTGACTCGACGCTTGGGCAAGTAGCCCCCTAAAGCTAAACGGTGCTCGTGCAAATATTTCATCTCGGGAGAATCCGGTGCAGGCTTAAAATAAGGCACCTCTTCGAGACGATCATCCGGAATAGGAATATTGAAACGATCGCGGAATTCACGAATGGATTCCACATCTAAACTCTTTTGCTGGTGAGTGGGGTTTTTGGCTTGACCCACTTGCCCCATGCCATAGCCTTTAATGGTTTTAGCTAAAATCACCGTAGGCTGACCCGTATGTTTAGTGGCAGAATCAAACGCCGCAAACACTTTATACGGATCGTGACCACCACGATTTAAGCGCCAGATGTCCTCATCGCTCATGCGACTGACCATTTCTAGCAATTTAGGGTGTTTACCAAAAAAGTGCTCGCGTACATAGGCACCATCATTGGCCTTATAGGCTTGGTACTCGCCGTCAATGGTGTCTTCCATAACCTGACGCAAGATGCCTTCCTTATCACGCGCAAGAAGGGGATCCCAATACCCGCCCCAAATTAACTTAATGACGTTCCAGCCACCACCACGGAATACCCCTTCGAGCTCTTGGATGATTTTACCGTTGCCACGCACAGGACCATCAAGACGCTGCAAATTGCAGTTCACTACAAAAATGAGGTTATCCAGATTTTCGCGAGCGGCTAAACCAATGGCACCTAAAGACTCGGGCTCATCCATCTCGCCGTCACCTAAAAACACCCACACCTTGCGATGCGAGGTGTCTGCAATACCGCGCGCGTGAATGTATTTTAAGAAACGCGCCTGATAGATACCCATTAGAGGGCCTAAACCCATGGAAACCGTGGGGAACTGCCAAAAATCTGGCATTAATTTCGGGTGTGGATACGAAGATAAGCCTTTGCCATCTACCTCTTGGCGGAAATTATCTAACTGCTCTTCGTTAAGACGTCCTTCGAGGTAAGCACGCGCATACATACCCGGTGAGGTGTGACCTTGGAAATAAACCAAATCACCGCCCTCGCCGTTTGCGTCAGCCTTCCAGAAGTGATTTTGGCCACATTCAATCATAGTGGCAAGTGAGGCGAACGAAGCAATGTGCCCACCCAATGACCCGCCATCAGGCGGTGTGACTTGGTTGGCTTTCACTACCATTGCCATGGCGTTCCAACGTATATAAGAGCGAATACGTTCTTCTAGTACGGGATCACCAGGATACTTGGGCTCGAGTCCTACTGGAATTGTGTTCACATAAGCGGTATGTGGAGAATAAGGAATTCGAGAGCCTGAGCGTCGCGCCACATCGGTCAAACGCTCAATAAGATAATGGGCTCGGGCTGGACCTTCACGGTCTAAGACTGCTTCTAAAGCCTCTAACCACTCTTGGGTTTCTAGGGCTTCATCATGACTTTCATTTGCCGAGTTGGGTACTTGATCTAGAGAGGACATAAAGCGTGTCTCCATGAGAATGAATATGAAGTCCGTATCAACAAGTCTTAACTGATTATTTTCACTATACCTTGTTATGTGCCACGAACCGCAAACACAAAACCATTAGCAGGATTATGTTTCAGTTATTCTAGGAAAGAAAACCTAAAGGCTCAAGCAAATTTTCATTTTATGATACGTGTTTTCACAATGTGAAAAAAGCACGGCAACCATTTCCCTGCAATTCCGCTTACAATACGGATTGGTCTTTATCTATGCTGCTATGCCTAATCATTCTAAAAAGTCGTTAATTCCGACCACCTTCTACGAGCAAGCTCGACAAAATCGGCGGGGCTTTTACTGGTTAACGCCTGTTATTGTGCTTGTCTTATACTTATGCGTAATGGGCGCTTTCTTTTGGTTGCAACGGCTCCAAAATGACAGCGTGATGTTTGTTACCATCGATCAAGAAATACGCCAGCAACGATTGTTCTTAGTCGTGCTAGCGCTGTCGCTTGTTATTATATTTAGCTTGCTGGCGCTCTGGCGTTATACGCGGTTTCGTTCTCATGCCGAAGCCGCCCTCATTGCAGAGACAGGCTTTAGGCGCGCTATGGAAAACTCCATGTCTACCGGTATGCGCGTGTTTGATATGTATGGTCGCATTGCTTATGTCAATCCCGCTTTTTGTCGCATGATTGGCTGGAATGAAGCAGATCTAATTGGGCGCACAGCCCCTTTTCCCTATTGGTTAGCGGGTCGCCACCAACAGCATGAAGACATTCTTGAGCTACTTATGTCAGGGCGCACCCCCAGCAGTGGGCTCGAGCTAGAGGCTCAGCGCCGAGACGGTTCGCGTTTTACAGCCCGTATGTATGTATCACCGCTGCGGGCACCAAATGGCGAGCAAATTGGCTGGATGACCTCCATGACGGACATCACCGAACCCAAACGTATTCGTGAGGCCCTCACCGCCGCGCACGAACGCTTTATGACGGTACTCGAAGGCTTAGATGACGCCATCTCTGTGGTGGCGGATACCCCAGAAGGTCTAGAGCTACTCTTTGCAAATCGTACCTACCGTCGTATTTTTGGCGCGCAGGCAAATGGTCATGCTGAACTAATGGGCGGACGCTTAGGTCGGTTTACGGATGAAACCGTTGAGCTTTTTTCATTATCGGCGCAACGCTGGTTCGAGGTCCATCATCGTATGTTGGCATGGACAGATGGACGACGTGTCCGTCTTCAAGTGGCACGCGACATTACTGAGCGTCGCGAGCACGAAGAAGCCTCTCGGGTGCAACAAGAAAAGGCCCAGCTAACTAGCCGCCTAACGACCATGGGAGAAATGGCATCCTCGTTGGCCCACGAGCTAAACCAACCGCTTACGGCTATTAGCAATTACAGTATGGGTGCAGTCGCTATGATAAAATCAGGGCGTTACAACCCTGACACACTAGTGGAAGCATTAGAAAAAGCCGCTCATCAGGCCGAACGCGCTGGCAAAATCATCAGCCGAATTCGCGAGTTTGTAAAACGCAGCGAGCCGCGGCGTCAACAAGTTCCGTTTCTGCCTATCTTAGAAAATGCTGTCGCGTTTGCAGACATTGATGCCCGTAAACGGCAAATAAGCCTAGAGCTTAGCTTGCCTGATCCATTGCCTGACGTCTTTGCTGACCCAATTCTTATCGAGCAAGTTTTATTAAATTTACTTAAAAACGGCATTGAAGCCATGGAGGACAGCGACTATCCTATTTTGCACGTTTATGTTACCCCCCAAGATGGTGACATTGTAGAAATAGCAGTGGTTGACCGAGGCTATGGCCTAAAAGATCCAGAACGTCTTTTTGAGCCGTTTTACAGTACAAAAAGCGAAGGTTTAGGTATGGGGCTAAACATTTGTCGAACCATTATCGAGTCCCATCATGGCCGATTATGGGCTACCGATAATCCAGAGGGTGGCACAATTTTCCGTTTTACCCTCCCTTGCGCTAAGCCCGCAGACCCAAGCCATCTCACTACTCACAACGAGGAGATTTAAGCATGAGCAGTACCCAATTAGCTTGTACTATTTTTATCGTAGATGATGATGAGGCCGTCCGTGACTCGTTGCGCTGGTTGCTTGAGGCCAACGGCTACCGAGTGAAATGCTTTTCCTCGGCAGAAGAATTTTTACAACATTACGACCCCGAACACATCGGCGTGCTTATTGTGGACGTGCGCATGCCGGGAATGAGCGGTCTTGAACTGCAGGAAACGCTCATTGCCCGTAAATCTACTCTACCCATGGTGTTTATTACGGGACATGGCGATGTGCCTATGGCAGTTACCACCATGAAAAAGGGTGCCGTCGATTTTCTTGAAAAGCCATTTAACGAGGCAGACTTACGCACCATCGTAGCACGCATGACTGATCAAGCCATCGAACAGGCTTCTCAAGCTGCTCAACTACGTAGTCACGAGGCGGTGTTATCTCGCCTTACCGCGCGCGAGCAGCAGGTACTTGAGCGCATCGTTGCAGGCCGCCTCAACAAACAAATTGCCGGTGATCTAAATATCAGTATCAAAACGGTAGAGGCGCATCGTGCCAATATCATGGAAAAACTTGAGGTCACTACAGTGGCCGACCTTATGAAAATAGCTTTAGCTAAAACGGGAGAAAACTAATATGAGTTCTAGCAGTGCGCGTCTTATAGATGGTAAAGCCTTAGCGCAGCGCGTTCGATCCGAAGTCGCCGAGCGTGTCACACAACTCAAAGACCAAGGTATTACACCCGGCCTAACCGTAGTATTAGTAGGTGATGATCCTGCTTCACACGTCTATGTGCGAAATAAAGCGTTAGCTTGTGAACAAGCCGGCATGAATTCGAACATTATTCGCTTAGCTGCTGATACCACACAGGCCGACCTGCTCGAACTCATCCATCAACTGAATCACGACAGCTCTGTCCATGGCATTTTGGTCCAGCTGCCCTTACCGGCCGGACTAGACGAACACGCTGTCATTGAAGCGATTGATGCCAATAAAGATGTAGATGGCTTTCATATTAGTAATGCAGGCTTATTATTGACAGGCAAGCCATTATTTCGCCCCTGTACGCCGTATGGGGTAATGAAAATGCTAGAAGATGCTCAGGTTTCCTTGCGGGGAGCCGAAGCCGTTGTTGTAGGCGCTAGCAATATCGTTGGCAAACCCATGGCTTTATTACTACAAGCCGAAGGGGCTACCGTCACCCTCTGTAACAGCAAGACCAAAGATCTTCGCGCTCACACATTACGTGCCGACATCCTTGTGGTTGCGGTGGGCCGTCCCCATATGATTACAGGTGACATGATAAAACCTGGTGCTACGGTGATTGATGTAGGTATTAATCGTCTAGATAACGGCAAGCTAGCCGGTGATGTGGACTTTGATTCTGCTCGCGCTGTGGCAGGTGCTATTACACCAGTACCAGGGGGCGTTGGCCCTATGACCATCGCTATGCTTTTGGTTAATACCGTCGAAGCCGCTGAACGTCTTTTAACCCATTAAATTCAAACGAGTTGTAGATTATGACTAACCCTTTGTTAGCTCCGATTGACCAATTAATTGACTATGCTGCTATTGAGGCCGCTCATATTGAACCGGCTATTAAGCAGTTGCTGGCGCAAGCTCGGTCCGCCGTCGATACCATTGCAAGCCAATCAACAGCCACCTGGGAGTCAACCGTACCGGCCCTGCATGACGCAACCGAGCAGTTGTGGCGCGCTTGGACTATTGTTGGTCATCTCAACTCTGTCATTAACAGCCCCGAGCTACGCGAGGCCAAAACGCAATGCTTGCCATTGATTACTGAGTTTTCAACCTGGCTGGGTCAGCATCATGGTCTCTACCAACAGTACGTGTCTTTGGCTCAAGCCCCTGCTTTTGCCAACTACAATGCTGAACAAAAACGCACCATTGAATTGGCTTTGCGCGATTTTCGTCTGGGGGGTGTAGAGCTCCAAGGCCAAGACCGCGTACGCTACGGGGAAATCTCTGAACAACAAGCGCTTTGCTCGCAGCGCTTTTCAGAAAATGTGCTCGACAGCATGGATCAATGGTCCTTGTATATCACAGACATTGATCAACTTTCTGGTATCCCTGCAGACGTCCTGTCGGCCTTTGCCGAAGCCGCTGCGGCAGAGCAAAAAGAGGGCTGGAAAATCACGCTAAAGATGCCCAGCTATTTGCCAGTAATGCAATATGCTGACAACCGAGAGTTACGCCACACGCTTTACAAAGCCTATGCAACGATTGCATCGGATCAGGCCGAAAAGCCCGAGTTGGATAACTCACGTGTTATTGAAGACCTCTTAGCTTTACGTGCCGAAGAAGCGCAGCTATTGGGCTACAACAGCTTTGCTGAGCTACGCCTAGAAACGCGCATGGCAGATAGCGCCGACGAAGTCATTCGTTTTTTACACGATTTGGCTCAGCGTGCGTTACCTTTTGCACGTCAAGACTTAAATCAGCTCACTGCATATGCGCAGACCTTAGGCATCACCTCGTTTCAACCTTGGGACGCGGCCTATGTATCAGAAAAATTACGCCAAGCCCAATATAACTACTCAGAAGATGAGGTCAAGCAATACTTTACCGAACCACAGGTATTGACTGGGTTATTTGATGTGGCCCAGACCTTATTTGACGTGCGCATTCAAGCTGCCACCCTTTCCACCTGGCACCCAGATGTACGCGCTTACGAGGTGTTTAATGCCCATGATCAACGTATTGGGTATTTATATATTGATTTATACGCTCGCGCCGGCAAACAGGGTGGGGCCTGGGTTAATAGCGAACGGAGTCGGCGTCGAACCGCAACGGGCTTACACTTACCCGTCACCTATTTAATCTGTAATTTTAGTTCGCCTCAAGACGGCAAACCAGCCTTACTCACTCATGATGATGTCATCACGTTATTTCATGAAAGTGGGCACGCTTTGCATAATTTGCTTTCCACCGTAGATGAGCCAGATGTCTCTGCGTTTGCAGCGGTTGAGTGGGACGCGATCGAGCTGCCCTCGCAATTCATGGAAAACTTTTGCTGGGAATACCCCGTGCTCACAACGCTCTCATCCCATGTCAACACGCACGAGCCCCTGCCCTTTGACCTCTATCAAAAACTATTAGCTGCTAAAAACTTCCAAAGCGGCATGCAAATGGTGCGTCAAGTCGAGTTCGCTTTATTTGATATGCTAGTGCATCATCAAAAGCAAGGCTTAGCCATTAGTGAAGTACTCGCTACGCTTGATCAAGTTCGCAAAGAGGTGGCGGTTATTCTTCCCCCAGAGTGGCATCGCTTCCCGCACGCTTTTTCTCATTTATTTGCTGGTGGTTATGGTGCCGGTTATTACAGTTACAAATGGGCAGAGGTCTTATCAGCCGATGCCTACGCCGCGTTCGAGGAAAACGCTGACCTCCTCGAAGACGGCAGTCGTAATACTTTAGACGCCGTCACAGGGCGCTTATTCCGTGACGAGGTATTGGCCATCGGGGGGGTACGTCCTGCTGCCGAAAGTTTTTACGCCTTCAGAGGCCGCCAGCCATCACCTGAGGCCTTATTACGTCACAGCGGGCTTGCCGAAACAACGGTTTAAACACCATGAAACGAATACTGGCTTCTCTTTTTCTCTTACTGGGTCTAAGCCTCGCACAGGTGGGGCTGGCAAACTCGCAGATTCATGCTGTACGCGGCTTTATGCCCGACCTTAAATTCACCTTAATTTCGGCGCACAAACCCGAGTTCACTGAAAAAGATGTACGGGGCAAAGTCGTATTAATGTTTTTTGGCTATGCCAATTGCCCTGACATTTGCCCTACTTCCATGGCACAGCTTGCGGATGTAATGGAAAAATTAGGTAATGATGCAGAAAAAGTACGCATCTTATTTGTTAGTGTGGACCCACACCGTGACACAGCGCCTATGCTGCAAGAGTACGTGGAAAACTTTGATGACCGTTATGCGTTAGGCTTAACAGGAACGCCACAGCAAATTGCAGACTTAGCCCGACGCTACCGCGTCGCCTATCAGATAGAAAAACCACGAGGTGACAACCCCAATGCCTACGAGGTCTCGCACAGTCGCGGCGTATACTTTTTTGACACCAAAGGCAAAGCCCGCTATTTGGCTTCCGACTCCGAGGAAGTGGAAGCCTTAGTGGAAAAGGTGCGCAGCTTGCTTTAGGTGTGGTTTTGGGCTGCGTCACGCAATGCGGTGCGTAGCCCTTCTTCAATAACGGGGTGATAAAACGGCATCGCTAACATCTGCTTGATGGTTAACTGCATTTGTAAGCTCCATGCTAATAAATGCGCTAGGTGTTCAGCAGCAGGCCCTACCATTTCTGCCCCTAAGAAACGCTGACTTTGCTTATCTGCGTAGACCCGTAACAACCCCGCGTTTTTTAATAAAATACGTGACCGGCCTTGGTTAGCAAAATCCACCGCACCAATGCGTATTTGGCTCGACTCGAGCTCAGCATAGCTCTGACCCACTTTTAAGATCTGTGGCTCACTAAATACAATGGCTAAGGGTGCGCGACGGTCTATGGTTTTTGGCTTTTGGGGCCAGTGGGCCGCATTCAACCCAGCTTGGTAGCCATCATCGGTGGCTTCGTGAAGCAATGGGTGTAAGGCGTTCACATCCCCAGCAAAAAACACAGGGGTATGGGTGATATTGAGCGTGTCTTTATCAAATTGCGGCATGCCTTTGTCATCGAGCTGTGCTGAGGTGTTTTCCAGACCGAGGTTGGCTATGTTGGGCTTGCGCCCTGCTGCACTGAGCACAAAATCGGCTTGCACCTGATGCGCTTGACCTTGGCGCCTGTAATGCACAATGACTTGGTCGCCACTGAGCTCTGTACCCGTCACCTGAGTATCAAGCTCTAGCTGCACGGTTTGCCCAACTATTCGTTGCGCATAGCTAAGAACTTTAGGGTCGCTGATACCGGCAATACGCTGACCACGATTTAATACAGTGACCTCAACGCCTAGGCGTTGCAGCGCGATGCCCAGCTCAAGACCAATGACACCAGCCCCCACCACCACAATGCGCTTGGGCAGGTCTTGCCAATAAAATACATCGTCGGTTTGCACCAACCTATCGCCGGCATCGAGAAGCTCCTTGGGAACGAACGCCGAAGAGCCTGTCGCTAAAACCACGCTATTAGTAGTAATGCACGTGTGATCGTCAACCTGTACCGTATGGTCATCAAGCAGCTTTGCTCTACCTTTAAGCTTGTCCTGGGCAGGAAATGAGTCGATATCATTAAGCACAAAGCTGACAAAGCGATCGCGCTCATCCCGCACACGCTGCATGACCGCTTTGCCATCCACCTGCATAGATTTAACGTTAATCCCAAATTTATGACTCTGTGCAACGGTGGCCGCAGTATCTGCTGCTGCAATAAGAAGTTTTGACGGCATACAACCAACCCGAGCGCACGTTGTGCCGTACTGATCGGCCTCTATTAATAACACTCGTTTATTGGCCTTCTTAGCTGTTTTGTATGCTGTCATGCCCGCCGTACCTGCACCAATGACGACAACATCCACCTCGCGTTGTTGCATAAGTCATACCTCGCTTGAGTTTGGGTTTAAAAGTGATCTAAAAAGTAATTGATTAAGCTAACTGGGGGTTAAAGCCAGCCGCTTGCAATTTCATCATGACCTCTTGTGCTTCTACGGTTTCAGCCTCTACAGTTAACCAATGCGTAGTGGTGTCTGCCGTTACTTTTGCTTCAGGAGAAAACGCGTGAATGGCTTCAGTAATCGTTTTAACACAATGACCACATGTCATATCAGGCACGATAAATTCTTTCTTCATTCTGGTATTTCCTTTAAAAGGTAGGTAAATGAGCGCCTACATCATTTATCTAGGCGATCGGTAATAATTCGTTTACTCTAGCCTAACATACCCGCGTTTATTAGCCTCTATTCTAGAGACAACAAAAACCGTTAAGTCGTAAGTAATTGATAAACATCATGAGCATTTATACTATTGGTCAAGCAGCCGCGCACAGCGGTCTAAGCAATAAGCAAATTCGTGATTACGAAAGCAAAGGGTTACTACAGGCCGCACAACGCACAGAAAATGGCTATCGTATGTATAAAGAACACGATTTGCATACATTATTATTTATAGCCCAAGCACGGAAGCTAGGCTTTTCTTTAGAGCAAGTTCGTAATTTATTAATTTTATGGCAAGATCACCATCGCTCGAGTGCCCAAGTAAAACAGCTAGCAGAGCAACATATTCACGAGTTAGAAACTAAAGCATTACAACTTCAGCAAATGGCAGCCACCTTACGTGAACTGGCCCAGCAATGTCACGGTGATGAACGCTCTGATTGCCCAATATTAAAGGGGCTCGAAAGCCCCTAGTTAACTACGATTCGCTAGGTTCCCAAATGGAAACATAGTCGGTCACTGCCGGCCGCTCTTTGGGTTTAAGCGGCTCGGATAAACTACCGATGACCACAAAACCTAAAAATTCGTATTCAAGTGCATCAAACCCTAGCGCCTCGGGTACGCCTTGAGTGTATGTGCCGATTCCTGTGCTCCAAAATGCGCCATAACCCAAGGCATGCACCGCATTTAAGATGTTCATCACGCTGGCCCCTGTCGCTAGCATGCGCTCATGCTCGGGTATACGTTCATTACTGTGGTCTACATAGGAAGCTACAGCTAACACCAGCGGTGCCCGAGCTAACCAGTCGCGCATCGTTTTTTCTTTGGTGGCATTCAGAGGTTTACCCTCTGCCTCTAGGGTCTTAACCGCCAAATCAGTGAGCTGCGCAATGGCATCGCCTTGAATACGTTTAAAACGCCATGGACGTAACCGACCATGATCTGGAGCACACATCGCCGTTGCTAAGATCTGCTGAATTTCTTCTTCAGACGGACCTGGGCCTTGAATTTGCTTTGTCGAGCTACGGCTTAATAAAGTAGATAAAACAGACATAATGCCTCTTGTTTAAGTCGCTGTGCGCAGTAGCGCTTTCATATCGCGAACGGCTTTATCCCAACCATCGAAAACAGCTTGGGCTACCACTGCATGGCCAATATTGAGTTCCGCAATGCCAGGAATAGCTGCGATGGCTTGGACATTCCCATAATGCAAGCCGTGCCCAGCATTAACACGCAAACCCAATTTAATGCCGTGTGCTGCACCCGCTTGGATACGCTCTAACTCATGCTGTGCTGCCGTATCGTCTGCTGCATCGGCGTAAGCCCCCGTATGCAGCTCGATCACCGTAGCGCCGGCGCGATGGGCCGCCTCGATTTGTTCTACACACGCATCAATAAATAACGAAACACGGATACCCTGCTGCTGCAGTTTTTTTACTGCGGCTTGGACAGAGTCAAAATGCGTGATGACATCTAAACCGCCTTCAGTGGTGAGTTCGTTGCGTTTTTCAGGCACCAAACACACGTCTTCAGGTTTAACATCGCAAGCAATATTCAGCATTTCATCAGTAATCGCGCATTCAAGATTCATACGCGTACGAATAGCTTTGCGCATGGCGTACACGTCTGCATCTTGAATGTGACGACGGTCTTCGCGTAAATGCAAAGTGATTAAATCGGCACCGGCGTCTTCGGCTCGAACTGCTGCCAAAATGGGATCAGGATAAGAAGTTAAACGTTGTTGCCTTAAGGTCGCAACATGATCGATATTGACACCTAATTCAATCATTAAAATTCCTATTCAATACTATCTAATTGCCAACCGCCCCCAAGGGCCTTATACAACATAACACGGTTTAACAACGACTCCATACCCGTTTGCACAAATCGCTGTTGCGCGGCGTACAAATTAATTTCAGCAGTTTGTACTTGTAAAAAGCTATCAATCCCAGTTTCATAGCGCAAATTAGCTAAACGTACCGTTTCTGCCGCTGCTTTTTCTGTGGCCCGTAAGGCATTTAACTGCTCGGTATAGGTTTGCTCGCCAGCCAGCGCATCCGCTACCTCTTTAAAGGCGACTTGAATGCTCTTTTCATACGTTGACACGGCAATAGACTGGCGGGCTTTGGCAAGGTCTAAGTTGCCTCTTAGGGCGCCGCCAGAAAAGATGGGTGTACTGATTTGTGGCGCATACTGCCAGAAAGTACGCCCGGAATCAAATAAGGCACCAAGTGAAGGGCTTGCAAAACCTAGCATACCCGTGATGGAGATATTAGGGAAAAAAGCAGCCCGAGCCGCCCCCACGTTAGCATAGGCCGCTTTAAGCTGATGCTCAGCGGCTAAGATATCTGGACGCCGCTCGAGTAAGCTTGAGGGCAAACCCACCGGAATATCGGCTACGACTTGCTCTTTACCAAACGCTGCAGCGGCTGGTAAATCGTCGGGAATCGGTGTACCCACTAATAATGTTAAAGCATTAAACGCTTGCTTTTGCGCTCGCTCCATTTGCTGTGCATCGGCTTTGGCGCTTTCTACTTGCATAATGGCTTGGTTCAGTTCTAGATCAGAGGCGCTTCCTACGTCATAACGCAACTTCACTAACTTGTATGAACGCTCGCGGCTGGCAAAAGTCGATTGCGTTAAGTCGTACAACTGCTCGGCCGTACGCATACGGAAATACGCTTCGGCCAACTGTGCGATAAGATTAATACGCACCGTGCGCTGTGCCTGCTCAGTCGCTAAAAACTGCTCGTAAGCGGCTTCACTTAAATTGCGTATCCGGCCAAAGAAATCCAGCTCAAACGAGGTAGCTGCTACCCCTGCTTGGAAATAGCGGCTGATCGCTGGTGAGTCAGGCCCACCTTGACGTAAATCAGCCGGATTACGTGTTACCTGAGCATTGGCTCCGGCCCCAATAGAGGGAAAGCGATCGCTTTGTACCACCCCAAACTGAGCCTGTGCCTCGGCGATACGATCTACAGCAATACGTAAATCGCGATTATTAACTAATGCCAGCTGGATTAACGCATGCAGCTGAGGATCAGTAAAAAAGGTTTGCCACCCCAATTGGTCCAAAGACGAACTCTCGACGCCGGGGGTGAGGGCATCAAACTGCTCAGCCACGGGTGCAGCTGGGCGCTCGTAGACGGGTGCAAATGAGCACCCCGCTAACACTAACGCAGCAGACAAAGCCGTCAAACTGGTCTTAATACCTACATTCATGCTTTATCTCCTGTGGACTCAATCTCTTTTGCTTGTGCGCCGAGTAGGCGAGGCTTGGTCTTAAAGACTTTAATTACCGCCACAAAGAAGGCAGGCACGAACATCACCGCTAGCGGTGTGGCTGCTAACATACCCCCTACCACGCCTAAACCCACGGCGTTTTGACTGGCCGCCCCTGCCCCAGTGGAAAGCGCTAAAGGTGTCACACCAAGAATAAATGCAAAGGACGTCATGATAATGGGGCGGAAACGCATACGGGCTGCCTCAATGGTGGATTCAATTAAGTCCCCACCTCGAGCCACAGCATCTTTAGCAAATTCAATAATCAAAATAGCATTTTTAGCGGACAAACCAATGACCGTGACCATACCGACTTGGAAATACACGTCATTTGCCATCCCCATCGCGGACACAAGCAGCACAGCACCTAACATACCAAGCGGTACCGCTAACATCACACCTAATGGGATTGCCCAACTCTCGTAAAGAGCCGATAGCAACATAAAGACCACTAAAATAGCCAAACCCATCAAGATTAAGCTTTGGCCTGAAGCTTGAATTTCTTGGTATGACAAACCTGTCCAGTCAAAACCAAAACCGGCTGGCAGTTGAGCCACCAAGCGCTCCATTTCCGCCATGGCCTCGCCCGTGGTGTAACCAGGAGCGGCAGAGCCACCAATACGGATGGATTCATAACTGTTGTAACGCACGACCTGAACGGGAGCCAGCTCAGACTGCGCTGTCACAAAGGTGCTAAGCGGAACCATTTCACCTTGATTGTTTTTGGCGTTCAGTCGTAAGACGTCATCAATATTCATACGGAATCGGTCTTCGGCTTGAACCCAAATATTTTCAACCCAGCCTGCGTTCGTGTACTTACCAATATACGCCCCACCTAATGCCGTGGAAATAAGCTTGGCGGCCTCATCGAAATTTACCCCTTGGGCAGCGGCTTTTTCACGGTCAATGGTGAGACTCCATTGACGACCTGGACTGAGGCCTGTGACACGAGTCTGTGCTAACACGGGGCTTTGAGCAGCCAATTGCAGCAATTGCTGGGTGGCCTCAAGTAAGCGTTCTTGACCTAAACTGGCTCGGTCTTCGAGGCGCATATCAAAGCCGGCCGCGTTACCTAAAGAGCTAATTGCAGGAGGCACTAGAGCAAACACCATTGAATCGGGCAAACCATATAGCAAATTTTGCATGGCTTTGCCAGAAATAGCTCCGGCTGAATCACCCGCTGCTCGACGCTCACTAAAGTCTTTAAGTGTCACAAAAGCAATGGCCGAGTTAAGCCCATTACCGTTGAAGCTAAAGCCTTGAACCGCCACAATATCTTTAACCTGTGGCTGATCTTTAAAGTATTGCTCGACGTGCTCGATGATTTCTACCGTACGGTTTGCCGTAGAGCCAGCAGGCAACTCGATATTCGCCAGCACAAAGCCTTGATCTTCCTCGGGTAAGAACGCCGTCGGCATACGCATGTACGTCCAGCCTAGCAAGACGACAAGAACCAAGTACACCAACATCATGCGACCAACGCCTTTTAAGCTAATACCTATAAAGCGCATATAGCCGTGCGTGATTCTGCCGAAAAAGCGATTAAACAATCCGAAAAATCCGCGCTTTTCTACACCATGCTGCCCTTTAGGAATGGGCTTTAAAATGGTCACGCATAAAGCAGGGGTAAAAGCCAAAGCTAAAAAGCCCGAAAACATTATAGAGACGGCCATGGCCACGGCAAACTGACGGTAAATGACCCCCACTGAGCCAGACATAAAGGCGAGTGGCAAGAACACCACCGTCAGCACCAACGTAATACCCACAATTGCGCCACTAATTTGCGGCATGGCTTTAATGGTGGCTTCTTTGGGGCTTAACCCCTCTTCGGCCATGATGCGCTCGACGTTTTCCACCACCACAATCGCATCATCCACCAAAATACCAATCGCTAGCACCATGGCAAACATAGTCAGTACGTTGATGGAGAAGCCCAAAGCGTTCATAACAGCTAGCGCACCTAAAATAGCAACCGGTACGACTAAGGCAGGAATAATGGTGTAGCGGATGTTTTGTAAAAACACATACATCACAATGAACACCAAGACCAATGCTTCAATTAAAGTATGGACGACCTGCTCAATGGAGGTTTCAATATAAGGAGACGTGTCGTATGGAATATCGTAACGAATGCCAGCAGGGAAGAATTCAGATAGCTCTTCCATTTTGGCTTTAATGCCCTTAGCTGTGGATAACGCATTGGCATCAGGTGCCAACGACACAGCAAACGCCGCGGTGGTGTGACCATTTAAACGCGCACCGAACTGATAGTTATCGGCGCCAACCTCTACGCGGGCCACGTCTTTAAGACGTACTGATGAACCATCGGGGTTGGCGCGCAACACCACATTACCAAACTCTTCAGCAGTACGTAACTGGCCATTCACTACAATAGGTGCCGTCACGCGCTGTGCTTTAGGGTTAGGCGGAGAGCCTAAGATACCCGCAGATACCAATACGTTTTGTTGAGCCAAAGCCGTATTGATTTCAGCCATGCTGAGGTTATAGCTAACGAGCTGTTCGGGATCAACCCAAACCCGCATCGCACGTCCAGCGGCAAACAGCTGAAACTTACCTACGCCTGGCACACGAGATATGGCGTTTTGTACATTGCGCTTAATGTAATCCGCCAGCTCTGTTTGGTCTAAAGTGCCATCAGTTGAAGACACGGCCACCACTAACAAAAAGCCTGCGTTACTTTTTTCAATTTTTAAGCCTTGCTGCACAACTGCTGCAGGCAAGGTAGATGTAATATTAGCCACGCGGTTTTGTATATCAACCTGAGCCATGTCAGGATCTGTACCTGGCTCAAACGTAGCAAGAATATTAGTTTGACCATATGAGTCACTGACCGACTCGTAGTACAAAAGACCAGGCGAACCGTTTAGTTCATTTTCAATCACACTGGCTACACTACTGGCAACGTCTTCGGCAGATGCGCCTGGATAAGTTGCAGTAATGGAAATAGTAGGGGGCGCTACCTCGGGATACTGCGATATAGGCATATTGGGCAAGGATAACAAGCCCAATAAGCTAATGCCCAACGCAACGACCCACGCAAAAATGGGACGATCAATAAAAAACTGTGGCATAAAATTTATCCGTTATCAGCAGTAGTAGAAGCCGCGGGCGTTTCTGAGTCAGCCCCATCCTGCCATGGCATCGGTTGCACTGGTGCGCCAGGACGAATTTTTTGGAAACCCGCAACTATAACGGTCGCCCCAGGCTCTAGCCCTTCGGTCACCATAATACGACCATCGACTTGGCTGCCTAGTTTGACAGGTACGGCTTTAACCACGCCTTCTTCGACCACCATGAGTGAAGCAGCACCACTAGTGGCATATTGCACGGCCTGGGTGGGCACCAATAATGCATTCTCGCTGATTGCTTGTTCTAGGCGTACACGTACAAACATACCTGGTAGTAAATCGTGATTGGGATTGGGAAACAAAGCACGCATATTTAACTGACCGGTTGAAGGATCGACAGCAACCCCAGAAAAAAGCAACTTACCTTGCTCTGCGTACTCGCTGCGATCATCGAAAATCGCTTTAACTGGGGCTTGACCTTGATCATCGGCTTTTAGCTTGCCCTCAGTGATGGCTTTACGTATAGCGAGCACTTCCCCCACGGGACGACTGATGTCCACGTAAAGCTCATCAATGCGCTGAATAGTCGCTAAATGGGTTGCTTGGGTCGCGCTGACTAATGCACCTTTAGTAATTTCAGCTTTGCCTATACGACCACTGATCGGGGCAGTCACTTTGGTATAGCCTAAATTAATGTCTGCCGTTTTCAAGCCAGCTTTAGCTAACTCAATATTGGCCCGGCTTTGTTGCACTTCAGCCATGGCATTGTCGTATTCTTGGCGGCTGATGGCATTTTCTTTAATTAATTTGCCATAGCGCTGTGCTAAGGAGTTGGCTGTTTTAGCCGCTGCCTCTGCGTTTCTTACTTGTGCTAAAGCTTGATCTCGTGCAGCCACATATGGAGCAGAATCAATAGTAAAAAGCAAGTCACCTTCTTTGACTTCGGCGCCTTGTTCAAAGTTGATGGCCTCTACTACCCCATTAACACGAGCGCGAACCTGAGCTTCTTCAATGGCTTCTACACGGCCTGGTAACTCGACAAAAATAGGAGTGACCTCAGGTTGTACCTGCACCACACTTACAGGTATTTTCATGCCCGCCATATCTTGCTGCTGCGGTTTTTCACCACATGCGGCCACTAAAAGTGTGGCCGAAATCAGAACTACACGTAGCGGATGCCACGCCACACGGCGAACATTAGACATGGATTAACTCCTGAGGTTTAGGTAAAACAACATAGTAATGACTTGAACACATACCCAAACTTGTTAATTAAAATTAATAATGATAAGGCAGAAAAACATCGGCGCCGTTATGGCGCCGATGCGAGTAATAAGCAATTAGCCGAGTAATAAAGCATCGTCGGTAATTGTTTCCCCCCTGACCTTTTCAAACATAGCCAGTAAATCGGGGACTTGCAGTCCTTGGCGCTCTGGACCGCTGACATCAAGCACGACTTGGCCTTGATGCAACATAACAGTCCGGTCACCCACCTCAAGGGCTTGCTTCATACTGTGAGTTACCATCATTGTGGTAAGTTGACCTTCAGTTACTATACGCTCGGTCAGCTCAAGTACAAAGTCCGCTGTACGTGGGTCTAGCGCAGCAGTGTGCTCGTCTAACAACAAAATACGTGAAGGTCGCAGCGCTGCCATCAATAAACTAACGGCTTGACGCTGCCCTCCTGATAATAACCCAATTCGATCTGTTAGACGATTTTCCAGACCAAGACCTAATGTTTCTAAACGCCCACGAAATTCATCGCGCATGGAGGCTTTAACCGCCCCACTTAGGCGTCTTGGAATACCCCGACATGACGCTAGCGCCATATTTTCTTCGATGGTTAGATCTTCGCAGGTTCCTGCCATTGGGTCTTGGAAGACGCGAGCCACATATTGGGCTCGATGCCAAACCGGCATGGATGTAACATCAACATCATCGATTAGGATCTTACCTGAGTCGACTTCTTGGTCACCTGATACCGCATTCAAAAATGTGGATTTTCCAGCGCCATTTGAACCAATCACTGTTACAAACTGCCCGCTTGGAATGTCTAGGCTCATGCCACGCAAGGCTTTAGTCTCGATCGGAGTGCCTGGGTTAAATGTTAATTTTAAATGTTGTGCACTGAGCATGGTCTTTATCCTTTTTTACCGGTACGTAAGCGCTTTTTCAGCAGAGGAATCACCAACGCAATGGTGACTAAAACGGCCGTAACAAGGTTGAGATCTTGCGCTTTGAGGCCGATAAAGTCCGCATTAAGTGCTAATGCAATAAAGAAGCGATACAAGACGGCGCCGATAATAACCGCCAAGGTGGCATAGACTAAACGACGTGACGGTAAGATGCTTTCCCCGACAATCACCGCAGCCAAACCAATAACGATCGTACCGATCCCCATTGAGATATCCGCCCCGCCCTGCGATTGCGCAAACAAAGCTCCGGCTAAAGCAACCAATGCATTCGATATGGCCATTCCTAATAAGATCATGCTGCCAGTCGCAACACCTTGGGAGCGCGCCATGCGTGCATTAGAACCGGTAGCGCGCATGGCTAAGCCTTTTTGCGTACCAAAAAACCAATCTAAGCCAAATTTAGCGAGAATCACCACGGCCAATAAAATCAACGGCCGCGCAATATAATCGCTAAGACCATCAGGCTGTAAAATAGAAAATACCGTAGGTTCCATAATAAGCGGCACATTAGGTTTACCCATGATGCGTAAATTAATGGAATACAGCGCAATCATCATCAAAATACTGGCGAGCAAATCCATGATTTTTAGGCGTACATTTAACCAGCCAGTGACCATGCCTGCACAAGCACCAATCAAAGTTGCAATTAAGGTAGCGCTAAACGGATCAAAGCCCTGAGTAATTAATGTAGCGGCGACAGCACCCCCCAAGGGGAAGCTGCCATCAACCGT
Source organism: Paenalcaligenes hominis (assembly GCF_011927625.1). GTDB lineage: Bacteria > Pseudomonadota > Gammaproteobacteria > Burkholderiales > Burkholderiaceae_B > Paenalcaligenes > Paenalcaligenes hominis. The sequence continues at coordinate 676,448 of NZ_JAATIZ010000001.1, read as the reverse complement.
TAAATCCGGAAAACGTAATATACGAAACGAAATCAGCACACCTAAAGCGACCAAGCCAAAAATTAACCCGATCTCGAGTGCGCCCCAAATAGAATAGATGGACATTGTGTGTCAGCTCATAAAGAAACAGGCGAGCCCCGCGTAAGGGTCGCCTGTTAAACATTTATTTTTATTTACTCAACGATTTTGGTGGCAGACTTGATAAAAGCATCATCTAAGGTCACCCCTTGTTTTGCTGCTGCACCTGGGTTAACGAATAGCTCGAGCTGATCACTGGTTTCAGAAGCCATGTCACCCGGTTTTTCACCCTTAAGAACGCGAACAACCATCTTGCCGGTTTGTACACCTAGGTCGTAGTAATTAACGCCTAATGCCGCAATTGCACCGCGACTTACGCTGTCAGTGTCTGACGCAATTATAGGGATTTTTGAGTCGTTACCTACTTTGACGAGCGCCTCGAATGCAGAGACCACGTTGTTATCCGTATTGGTATAGAACACATCAGCTTTACCTACCAAACTGCGAGCGGCTGCACCCACATCTACGGTACGCGCTGCCGTGGCTTCAACCAAATTCATGTTATTAGCCGATAGTAATTCACGTAAACGCTCAACCACAACCACCGAATTTGCCTCGCCCGGGTTGTAAACCATGCCTACCGTTTTCGCGTCGGGAGCTACCTTTTTGATAAGCTCGAGTTGCTTTTCAAGCACAAGCATGTCTGACACGCCACTGACGTTTGTTTTGGATGGATCCCAAGAGGGAACCAATTGGGCCGCTACGGGATCCGTTACCCCTGAGTACAGCACAGGAATACTTTTGGTCGCAGCGACCACTGCCTGTGCTGAAGGTGTGGAGATAGCGACGATCACATCCGACTTATCACCTACAAATTTGCGCGCAATTTGCGAGGCAATCGCTGTGTTGCCCTGTGCAGTTTGAAACTGCCACTTCAATCCTTTTTCTTCTGTGTAGCCAGCATCTGTTAGTGCTTGTTTAACGCCGTCTCGGATCGAGTCTAATGCAGGGTGCTCAACAATAGAAGAAACGGATACCAACTGTGCAAAGGCAGTGGTAGAGGCGAGTATACTGGCGCTCAAGGCCAAGCCCACTAAGGATTTAAGTGTTTTGTTGCGTTTCATAGTGAAGCTCCTAAACAGTTTTGGGATGCAATAAATGCAATTGCGGTCAAGTCTACCTGCTTTTTTTTAGAGTGGCCTCGGGTAATAACCCTGTTACGCCAGCAAAGAGTCGCCATTTTTTACTACATTTGGACTCAAGCGCTAAAATTGTATCTTTGGCGGGCAAAATTAGCATCAACTTTATGTAGGCTGGGCAGCGAGAATGGCTTTAGCCCACTGACGAGCTGGGATTTTATATACAGTTTGGACGTGTTCAGCGCTTTGCATGAGCGATGCCGCGGTGGTAGCGCCTAAATGGCCACCTTTGAAAGCCAACGCAACAATATTGCCCTCATCAATTTCTGGCAACAATAACACCTGCCCATCAAACGCAGCCATGATGTGGTCTATGTTTTCATCATAGCTATGATGCGCACCAAATAGATTGACGCTCATTATGCCGCGTTCAGCCAATACCGCGTAGCAGTGTTGATAGAAGGCTAAGGAAGAGCACACAGGCCCCTGTGCATGGGCATCGTACAAATCTACCATTAAGGCCGCATAACGCCCTTGATGTTCGGGCGCACAAACCCACTGTGCGGCATCGGCATGATAAATTGTCGAACGAGCATGATCCGGCAAGCGAAAAAAAGTTTTACACATCGCCGTGACACGTGGGTTTAGCTCCACGGTATGAAGGTTTGACGGGGTGTATTTCATGCAAAAACGCAATAAAGAGGCTGCCCCCAATCCCAATATGGCTAACTCGTCTTCGCGCTCCACCTCTTGGAACAGTAACCAGGCCATCATTTGTTGTGTATAGGTCAGTACCAAATCATGGGGGCGACTCATGCGCATTGCCCCTTGAATCCACTCCGTGCCGAAGTGCAAATAACGAATGCCGTCTTCCTCAGAGAGCGTTATGTCATTATTATCAATTACCGAATCAGGCATCGCGTCACCTTACTCCTTGCAGATCCATTCAAAACGGGTATTGTACTCAGTACAAAACAAAACGCGCAGGCATATTGCCTGCGCGTTTAGGTATACGAATACAAAAAGCTAGCTTTTGGCTGTTTTCTTGTTTTCCTGCTCTTGTTCATCAAGCTCGACACGCTCTTCTTGAGTAGCGCGTGCATCGGGTGCAACCCAGTTAAGGGGTTCAATTTCCAATTGCTGGCGACGACGTGTTGGTCGTTTTGTGGCCATGAAACACCTCCTGCTAAAAAATTAAGGGGGTAAGCCCTTTTACCCCCAGCAGAAATCATTATAACTGAAATCAATTAAAAAAACCAATCGATACAATAGTTTAGATAAATAGCAATAATCATGACGAGTGAGAAAACGCGGTCATTGCGCATGGCTCACGGGATATCGGTTATGATTTAGGAGCAGTTTTTTTAACCTAAATGTGTTTTTAATAGGGCTTTAGCAGTGAAATTTGCCACATGGAATGTCAACTCTCTACGTGTACGCTTACCCCAAGTACTGGATTGGCTTGAAACGCATCCCGTTGATGTGTTGTGCTTACAGGAACTCAAACTGCCCCAAGATAAATTTCCTCTTGATGCCTTTAAAGAGCTGGGTTATCAGGCACAATGGGCTGGTCAACCCACCTATAATGGTGTTGCTCTTATTAGTAAAACGGAAGGGACAGAGGTACAACGTAATATCCCAGGGTTCGAGGACCACCAACAACGACTTATTGCAGCCACCTACCCCAGCTCAGCGGGACCAATCCGTGTAATAAGCGCCTACTGCCCTAATGGCCAAGACCTAGATAGCGATAAATACATTTATAAATTAAATTGGTTTGCCGCTTTGCACGACTGGTTACAAGAACAACTCGAACAATATCCCCTACTTGCCATTTTAGGCGACTATAATGTTGCCCCAACCGATTTAGATGTGCATGATCCCAAAAAATGGGAAGGCAAAGTGCATGTATCTGCTCCAGAGCGTGCGGCTTGGCAAAAACTGATCGATTTAGGTCTTCATGATGCCTATCGATTATTTGACCAAGACTCCCCCGGCTTTTCTTGGTGGGACTATCGTCGCGGAGCCTTTAGGCGTGATGCCGGACTGCGTATTGATCACGCGTTAGTATCTAACGCACTCAAACCGCACAGTCAGGCTTGTTACGTAGACAAAGACCCACGCTCCAATGAACAGCCTTCCGATCACACTCCGGTTATTGTGCAATTTAATTTATAACCATTCCAACGCTCACTACGCGGAGGCCTTATGAGCCCAACCAACCACCTTATTGCTACCTTTGATGAAGGCGCTGTGCTGAGCCTTTACTTAGACGATTGCCCTGTGCAAGCTTACGTGGTCGTTAGCGAACCTAACATTGATCTGGTCGCGGATATCGTACCCAAAGAGCGTTTTGAAGCAGATGGCGATATTCACGTAATGGCTGTTGGTCAACCCGAAGACGCCGCAGCCATGATTGAAGACGTCAGTCAAAATATTAACCCTGATGATACCGTCGTCTTTTTGTGTTTAGACAAGGCCACTAAAGACGAGGTGTTGGCACAATTTGGCATTACCCCTGGGCATACCCAGCATCACTAAAGGAGCCTTATGTCCACCATTTCTACCGGCCGTATTTATCTGGTCGCCGCCCCAAGCGGAGCAGGAAAATCCAGCTTGGTTAATGCCCTATTAGCCACTGACCCCAGCATTATGCTGTCTATTTCATGTACCACGCGTCCTATGCGCCCAGGTGAAGAAAACGGCAAACACTACCATTTTATTTCTGTAGACGAATATCACCGTTTGCGCGACAGCAATAACTTACTTGAATCCGCCGAAGTCCATGGTAATTTTTATGGCACCCCTGCCCAGCCTGTACAACGTGCTTTGCAACAGGGGCGCGACGTATTACTCGAAATTGACTGGCAAGGGGCTCGTCAAGTTCGCAAGCATTTTCCTGAAGCCACTGGCATTTTTATTTTGCCGCCCTCGATCGAGGCCTTGGAAGAGCGTTTGCGTAAGCGCGGTCAAGACGATGACAAGGTCATTGCACGCCGTTTATTAGCAGCAGGGGGCGAGATGGCGCACGTGGGAGAGTTCCAATATGCTATTATCAATGATGACTTTGATGTCGCTCTCACTCAGCTGCAGTCCATCATACAGTCGAGTCGGTTGCACACACCAGCCCAAGCGCAACGCCACGCTGAATTATTTAATCAGTTAGGTATTAGCGCTGCAGCCACAGCCGCCTTATAATAAAGATATATTCAATTTATTTACTTACATACAGGTAGACACTTATGGCTCGTATTACGGTCGAAGACTGCTTAAACCAAATTCCAAATCGCTTTAATCTAACCTTGGTAGCGGCGTATCGTGCGCGCGAGCTTGCCCAGGGTCATGAGCCCCGTTTAGAAACCAAAAATAAACCCACTGTCACCGCTTTACGCGAAGTGGCTTCCGGCGCAACCGGTTTGGAAATGCTACGTAAAGTACCTACTTAAGTCGTTACGGAGTCAGGCAATGGCATTTTCTACACTCAAAGGTGCATCGTCCGGTTTACTCGCCGTACTGAAGAAAAGCTCTCGTCTAGGTAGGCGCAAAGCGGCTGTATCAGTACCTAAGCTTGAACCGGCTAAAAATACCATTGCCTCCTTAGCCCCCTTAACGAAAATTATTAACAAATACCTTGATGCTGCAGACGTTGAGCGAGTACGCGAAGCGTATCGTTTAGCCGATGAAGCCCACCTAGGGCAATTCCGCTCAAGTGGCGAACCCTATATTACTCACCCTATTGCGGTGACGGAAATTTGTGCAGGGTGGAAGCTCGATGCTGACTCACTCATGGCTGCACTGCTGCACGATGTGATCGAAGATCAAGACGTCAGCAAACAAGAGCTAGCTGAAAAGTTTGGCACCGATGTAGCGGAAATTGTAGATGGCGTCTCTAAACTTGAACGCCTACAGTTTGAAACCAAAAGCCAACAACAAGCTGAAAGCTTTAGAAAAATGCTGTTGGCCATGTCACGCGATGTCCGCGTCATCTTAATCAAATTGGCTGACCGGCTCCACAACATGCGCACGCTGGACGCAGTCAGTCCAGAAAAACAACGCCGTATTGCTAAAGAAACCCTCGAGATTTACGCACCTATTGCGCATCGCTTAGGTTTAAATGCGCTATTTCGTGAATTACAAGATCGCTGTTTTCAAGCTATTCACCCCAATCGTTACCGTGTTCTACGCAAAGCCCTTTTGGCTGCACGCGGCAACCGGCGTGATGCCTTAGGTAAGATCAGCGATGCCATCAGCACAGCCCTGCCTGCTGCCGGCATCGAAGCTAAAATTTCTGGACGCGAAAAATCGCTTTACAGTATTTTTTGCAAAATGGTAGAGCAAAAAAAATCGTTCTCCGATGTGCTCGATATTTATGGTTTCAGAATTATTGTCCATACGCTGCCCGAGTGCTATCTTGCACTGGGTACCTTGCATCAGCTCTACAAGCCTGTTCCAGGCAAATTCAAAGACTACATAGCCATTCCCAAAATTAATGGTTATCAGTCGTTGCACACCACCTTAACGGGCCCCTACGGCACACCCGTCGAGTTCCAAATCCGAACTCGCGAAATGGATCACGTTGCCGAGGAAGGCGTTGCCTCACATTGGCTCTACAAAGACGAAGATGTCTCTTTAAATGAGCTTCAAAAACGCACGCACCGTTGGCTGCAGTCCTTACTCGATATTCAAAGCCAAACAGGCGATTCCAGTGAGTTCCTAGACCACGTTAAAGTCGACCTCTTCCCTGACGCCGTTTATGTAAACACGCCGCACGGGAAAATCATTTCCCTGCCACGCGGTGCTACCCCTATTGATTTTGCTTATACTATTCACTCTGATATTGGCAATCATGCGGTGGCAGCGAAAATTAACGATGAATACGTTTCTTTACGCAGTGAGCTTAAAAGCGGTGATATGGTGGAAATTATTACTTCGCCTGCAGCTCGCCCCAGCGCTCAATGGTTAAATCATGTCCGAACCGGACGAGCACGCTCTGAAATTCGCCATTATTTGCGTACCGTTCAATACGAAGAGTCCGTGGCATTTGGCCGCCGTCTCTTGAAACAGGCCCTTAGCGATCTAGGCATTGATATGCTTAGCGACGAAGACCCCACTTGGTCTGTATTAATTAAAAGCTCTGGCGCAACCAATCGCGATGAAATCCTCGCCGATATTGGTCTAGGCAAGCGCTTAGCGGCTGTGGTGGCGCGTCGCTTTATTAATGATAATCCTTTACTTAAGACCACCGCCGCCGCTGTGGATGAATTCACCTCTAACGCGCGCGCTCCAGTCGTCATTCAAGGCAACGAGGGCCAAGCCGTTCAGCTAGCACATTGTTGTGGCCCACTGCCTGGCGATGCCATTATTGGTGGCATTCGCATGGGTCATGGTTTGGTAGTTCATATGGCGGATTGCGCTATTGCCCAACGACAGCAAAGTAAAGAACCCGAGCGCTGGATTCCAGTGATTTGGGATACAAAAACCGCTCGTCATTTATCGACCCGTCTAGATGTGACCGTTCTCAATGAGCGGGGTGTACTGGGTCGCATTGCGGCTGCGGTTACCGATGCCGATTCCAATATTTTACATTTAACGATGCCTGATGAAGACAGCAGCGCTACTGCTCTATTGCATTTAACATTGCAAGTTGACAGCCGTAATCACTTAGCTCAAGTCATCCGTACCATGCGCCAAGTGCCTCAGGTACAAAAAATAGCGCGTACCAAAGGCCAAAATTAAAGTTGGTTTTGTAGCATTAGCACTAAACCATACGTTACGACACCTAGTAACGTCGTAAGAATCGCATTTTTTTGCCAGTAACGGCTTAGCATCATACAACCTAGTGCTATGCCGATGCGTAACTCATCGGATTGAGCACTCCAGCGGTAAGCAGCGTCCGTCAATCCCATTAGCGATACCACCAACAAAGCCACAATGGCCGCCGGCCCCAGCGCACTGAGTACGTATTTTACTGCTGGCCGTTGAAATACTGTTTCTAGACTGGCATACCAGCGCATCGGTAAATACCGCAGCAAATACGTTCCAAGCCCTGCTCCGATTAGCAACACAAGCAGCGCACTACTGCTCATACCCTTTTCCTCTTTAATTGAGTGACAAGCGCCCAGCCGCAGCCCACCACCATGCCTATAATCAAACTGGTATGGGCTGCAAAGAACAGACTACTTAACCCAGTGCTTAGCGCAGCGGCAATCAATAGACGCTTGTCAACGCTGTTTATCATGTCGAGTAATAAAGCAAAAAACAAAGCAGGCAACACAAAGGCCAAGCTTTGCTGCAAAATAGGAAAACGACTTAGCCAGTCGCTAGCTAAATAAGCGCCTACCGCCGTGCCTATGACCCAAGAGCTGTACGCCCCCAGTTGTAAGCCGATATACCAGTAAGCTTTAGGCGCAACACGTAGTTGAGATAAACGCGCTCGTGCCGCAGCAAACACCTCATCAGTCAAGCCAAACGCCATCACGGCATAGGGTTTAGGCTCTAAGCTTGTACTGTTAAATTGGCTTAATAACGCGGGCCCATAAAACACATGGCGCAAATTAACGGCAATCACAATAAACACCATGCTCCAGACATCCGTTTGTTGCGCAATTAAAAGCAATAAAATGAATTGGCTGGCTCCTGCATAAATGCATACCGAAATTAATACCGCCATCCAAGGGGCTAAGCCCGCACTTATGGCGGCCACACCAAATGACACAGCCACAGGAAAATAACCCAACATAATGGAACTACTGTCCCACAGCCCCCTACTCACCGCTGATCGCATACGTCGACTCAAAGAAAAAGCCCCTAACAGCCGTTTAGGGGCTTAAAAATTAAAATAACAGCCGATTAATCGATTTCTGTTGCCATGGCTGTTTCCGCGGCGGGCAGCTGTTTTACATTTAATTGTTCACGTAAAGCTGCCATATAGCTGCGCTCTTGGACATCACTCCAAATTTGTTGCAGCTGTGCGTGAATCGCTTCGGAGATAAGAGGATCCAATTCCCCTTTTTCTTGGCCAATTACTTTAACGAGTTGATAGCCCTGATCTAACTCTACCCCCACATACGCAGGCAGCTGGCTGGTATCTACTGCCATCAAGGCGTCAAGACTGGCTTTGGGCATCTGCTCTGGCTGAATGCGACTGACGGCCTGTTCGTTGGAAAACTCAACCTCAGGGGTTTCGCCTGCTTGCAGGCTAGCTAAGAGGGCTTGCCCTGCGCTTTGGGCTGCCGCAACGGCTTTTTCTTGGCGCAGCATTTTTTCTACTTCATCATGAACTTGAGTCAGCTCGGGCACATGGGCAGGTACGAACTCGTTGACACGCACAGCCACAATCGTATCCGATGCAATTTCGACTACGCCAGCATTTTGCTTATCCTGCAGTGATTGAGGTGCATACAAAGCACGACGCACGCGTGGGTCTTCGAGCAGATCTTCGTGTTCGGAGGCTGTGGCTCCTAGTTGCTTAGCATCTAGGACTTGCTCACGCGCTACCCCTTGAGCCTTTAGGATAGGCAAACCCAACGCATCGGCGGCGGCTTGTAAGCTTTCAGGGCTTTCATAAACCATATGCGTTAGCTTAGTCGCCATTTCAGCAAAATTTTCTGCCGCTAATTGTTGACGCACTTCGGTGGTAATTTCGTCTTTTACGGCGTCAAAAGCCTGCCCTTGTTGCGGCTGGTAATCGTTGGCTTTAAAGATATGGTAGCCATCAGGACCTTCTATTACGCCTGAAACCTCGCCTTTCTTTAGGGCAAACACAGCATCTTGAAGTGCTGCAGGCCAATTGCCGTGCGTGATCCACCCGAGCTCGCCACCGCTGTTTGCACTGCCTTTGTCTTGGGAGTGTTCTTTGGCTAGCTCAGCAAACTGAGCGGGATTCGCCTGAGCTTGTTGGGCAAGCTCTTTAGCTTGTTGTTGTACCGATTGATGCTGAGCATTATCTTTACCTGGTTGCAGCAAAATATGGCTGAGATGAATGCGTGCAGGGGAAACGAACCGAGTTTTATTCTGTTCGTAATAGGCTTTTAAATCGTCCTCTTTGACCTCGGCCACGCTCTTAACAGCGGCCTCTTCGTTTAAGAGCACATAATCCACATTGACGTAATCAGGCAAGCGTAAGCTGTCTTGATTGGCTTGATACCAGGTTTGAATTTCTTCGTCAGAAACGGTTTGTTGATCAAGCAGATCTTGAGCACGAATCGTATGCGTTTGGGCGAGACGTGTTTCTACCAACACATTTTCTAGCTCTTTCACAACAAAATCGGGTAGTGTTGCACTTTGAACCACAGGACTAATGACGCGGCTTAGCGCAAGCTCGGCACGCTGTGACTGCTCGAAGTCTTTGCTGTTAATACCTTGTTGAGCTAACAACATGTTGTAGAGCTCGGGGGAAAAGACACCATTTTCCTGAAGATCTGGGTTAGCTGCAATGGCTTGACGTAAAGCCGTATCAGAGACGCTAAAGCGATCTTTCGTAGCAATCTCAATTAACGCTCTGCGATCAACTAATGAGTCAAGTAACTGCTGTTTGGCTGCTGGTGTATCGACAAGAGCCGGGTCAAAACCACCCCCCATTGAGCGTTGAAGCTGATTGAGCTGGTTGCGTCGGGCTAAATCGTATTCTTGGGCCGTGACAGCTTGGTCGCCCACCGTGACGAGATCCTCATCACCTGACACGTAGTTGGTATAGCCGCTGACACCAATCAGCACAAACGATGGCAAAATTAAAACCAATAACACCAACTGCATCAAGCGTTGATGTTTACGAATAAAATTGAACATGAATCACCTATTAGGGGCAGGCTGCATACACACCCTTTGATTAGTTACCTAGCCAAAGAGTTTACCACTTTAGCTGTAATATGCAGCCCCTAAACTAGAGAGCGCGCAGTAAAATACGGTTATTCTACTGTAAACCTTTTACTATTGAACAAGTTTTATGAACCAAATCATGACCCCCTGGCCTTACCCTACCTTAATTGCTCATCGCGGCGCCGGCAAACACGCACCGGAAAACACCTTATCTGCTATGCGGCTAGGTGCTCAGCACGGTTTTTCTATGATGGAGTACGACGTCAAACTGAGCCAAGACGGTGCGCCTATTTTATTGCACGACGATACGATTGACCGCACTTCCAATGCAACAGGTTTAGCCAGCACATACAGTTTGGCTGAGCTACTGCAGTTCGATTTTGGGTCTTGGTTAAAAGCAGACTATGTTGCAGAACCCATTGCTACCTTAGATGCGGTGGCCGCTTTTACTATAGCGCGACATATCCATAGCAATATTGAAATTAAACCCGAAACAGGCTTTGAAGCGGAAACGGGGGCAAAGATTGCACGTTTAGCCCAACAACTTTGGCAACACGCCACGCTGCCACCCCTGCTGTCTTCCTTTTCAGAGGTGTCTCTTGCTGCTGCTAAACTCAGCGCGCCTGAACTACCTCGGGCCTTATTAATCGAGGGCGAAGTACCACACGATGTATTTACACGCTTAGCGGCGTTAGATTGTGTGGCGCTAAATTTAGATCATCACTACACCACGCAAGACATCGTTACCGAAGCCAATGCTAAAGGGTATGCTGTTTGCGTTTGGACCGTGAATGATCCTGCCCGAGCCCGAGAGTTACTGGCGTGGGGTTGCAAAGGCATCTTTACTGACGCCATTGATACCATTACCCCTCAAAAACATTTTTAAATTAAAAAAACCGTTCACCGGGTTTAACGTAGCGCCACTGGCCTTCGGGAAGATCGCCTAGCACTACGTTACCCATGCGCACACGCTTTAAGCCCACTACACGCAAGCCCACCGCTTCACACATACGGCGAATCTGGCGCTTTTTGCCTTCGCGCAATACAAAGCGTAGCTGATCTTGGTTTAGCCAGCTGACTTTAGCCGGACGCAACTCATCGCCATCTAGCATTAAGCCATGATTCAACAATGCCAAACCACGCTCGTCTAGGCTGCCAGTGACACGAACCAAGTATTCCTTATCAATAGGCGAGTCTTCTCCGATGAGTTGACGGGCGATACGACCATCTTGCGTTAAAACCAAAAGACCTTGCGAATCAATATCTAAACGCCCTGCTGGAGCAAGGCCACGTAAATGGGCTGGGTCAAAGCGTGGTGCTTTTTTATCGCGCCCTTTGAATTGGTTATGAGCCTGAATCAATGACACGGCATTTTTATAACCCTTTTCTGCTTGGCCAGACACATAACCCACTGGTTTGTTGAGCACAATGGTGACGCGCTGCGTTTGCTTTTCTCGCGCCGTACGATGCAGAGTAATTTTAGCTAGCGGTGAGGCTTTTTGCCCCAACACCGCCTTTTGGCCGTCAACACTGACCCAACCGCGCTCAATAAAAGCATCGGCTTCACGACGCGAGCACATGCCACGATCGGCCATTATTTTTGAGATGCGAATTTCCATAATCTACTTTTAATTGGCTTATCCCTGTGATGAGTTGGTTTAAGCACTATTGTGGTGAGTTATAGCTTAAAGTTATAACTTTAATTCGAAGCCATTCATTAACCCAAAAAGATTACTATGAACACTTCACGTTTTAGTGGCCCACGCCGTCAAAATGCAAAACTACTGGTGGGGTTGCAAGCCCTAGGTGGTGCTAACCCAGCAGTAGTGGTTGCTTTAGGCGGACTAGTAGGCAGCCAGCTTGCGACCAACCCAGAGCAGGCCACCCTACCCGTTAGTCTTTTTAATTTGGGTCTGGCCTTAGGTATTTTACCTGCCGCATTCTTTATGCGTAAGCTAGGACGGCGCAATGCGTATATTATTGGCTCGTTATTAGGGATTGGAGGTGGTTTTGTGGCTTTTATGGGAGTCACACAAAGCTCTTTCCTGATATTTTGCTTGGGCACTATTTTAGCGGGATTCTACTCCTCATACGTACAAAATTATCGTTTTGCTGCCGCAGACAGCGTAGAAGCCCGATGGCGACCAAAAGTGATTGCTTGGGTAATGTTAGGAGGCTTAGTGGCGGCAGTGCTTGCCACACAAATCATATTGCACACACGCAATCTCTGGCCTGACACGCCTTTTGCTGCTACTTTTTTAGCTCAAGCGGGCTTAGCAGCGTTAGCATTGCCTTTCATTTTTTTCTTGCGTGACGAGCTCATGAGCCCAAGCACTGTGGTAAGTGCGCATCATAATCAGCCAGCACGCCCTTTATCACAGATTTTAAAAAACCCTCGCTTTTTAATTGCTGTCCTGACAGGAATGGTATCGTATAGCCTGATGAGTTTTATGATGACCGCTTCGCCCTTAGCTATGGTTAACGCAGGACATAGCGTAGAAGACTCCACACTGGGGGTGCAGTGGCACATTTTAGCGATGTTTGCGCCCAGCTTTTTCACCTCTAAACTGATTGAACGTTTTGGCAAGATTCCTGTTACGCTAAGCGGCATTGCTCTACTTGGTGGCGCTAGCCTAGCGGCCCTTAGCGGCCTTGAGGTGATGCATTTTTGGCTAAGTCTAATTCTATTAGGGGTGGGCTGGAACTTCAGTTTTATTGGGGCTACCACTCTGGTAACGGATTGCTATCAACCGGCTGAAACCAGCAAAGTTCAAGCCTTTAACGACTTTTTAATTTTTGGTGCAGTGGCCCTGTCGTCTTTTTCCTCGGGGAAACTACTAGCCCACTATGGCTGGAGCCAACTCAACCTATGGAGTTTTCCTGTGATTGGCGTGGTCAGCTTGGCCTTGCTATGGCATGGATATCTGGACCTACGCAAACCGGTATTGCGTTCACCACAGCCTTAAATTGCGGCGGCGCCGGTTTCGCCTGTACGAATGCGAATCACTTGCTCTACAGGCGTGACAAAAATTTTGCCATCGCCAATTTTACCGGTTTGAGCCGCACGGATAATGGCTTCGATCACGGCGTCGCACCGATCTGCTGTCACGATAATATCAAGACGAATTTTAGGTAAAAAATCGACCACGTACTCGGCACCTCGGTACAGTTCGGTATGGCCTTTTTGACGCCCAAAGCCCTTGACCTCTGTGACCGTTAACCCACTGATGTCTAATTCGCTGAGTGCTTCGCGAACCTCATCCAGTTTAAAAGGTTTGATAATGGCGGTGACTTGCTTCATCTTTTCCAATAGCAAAAATAAGTAATGGCATATAGTAGCATTAAGCGTCGCGCAACATCTCTTTTATGCGTTTTAAATCCTCGGTATTCGATTGAAAACCATACCGAAAATCAGAGCCTGCTGGCGCTTGATAAAGACGCAGTCCCATCTCAGGCAAAATAGCCAATAAATGATCAAAAATATCGCCTTGTAAACGCTCGTAATTTACCCAAGCCGTGTCTTGACTAAAACAATACACCTCAATAGGGATACCTTCAGCAGAGGGCTCCATCATACGCACCATCATAATCATATCGGGGTGCACGCCCTGCTTTTGTTTTATATAAGCGTCGGCGTAGGCTCTAAAAGTGCCAATATTGGTTAAACGGCGCTCGTTGACTGGATCCGTGTTTTCTTGAGGCAACTCTTGGTTAAACGCCTGTATATCTTGCTCTTTTTGGTGTAGATACTCGTCTAATAAAGCGAAGCGTTTTAAGTTTTTTAAATCCTCCGCATTCAAAAAGCGCACCGTACTAGCATCAATACGTAGACTGCGTTTAATACGGCGCCCACCGGATTCAAACATATGGCGCCAGTTTTTATAGCTTCCTGAAAACAGTTGGTAAGTGGGAATAGTGGTAACCGTTTTATCCCAATTTTGTACTTTCACTGTATGCAGTGCCATATCAATAACAAAGCCATCTGCACCTGTTTGAGGCATTTCAATCCAGTCTCCTATACGCAGCATGTCATTGGAATTGAGCTGAGAACTAGCAACCACGGATAGCAGTGTGTCTTTGAAAACCAAAAGCAACACCGCCGATAATGCCCCTAGCCCCGATATCATGAGCATAGGAGACCGATCGACTAAAATGGAAATAATCAAGATGCTGGCCACGCCCCAGACCGCTAACCGTGCCACTTGGATATAGCCTTTGGTCGAAGCCTTACTTTGATCTTGGTAGAGGTCTTTTATGTCTTGCCAACACAATAAGAGCCCACTAATTGCTTTAAAAAGAAAGTAACAGACAATGCTTAAGATAACGCGCACTAAAAAATGCAACATGTCTTGGCTTAAGGGCATCATACTGATGCCTGTAGCTGTGATAAGCAAAGGGATAGCCGTAGACAAACTATTAATAATGCGGCGTGCGACCAATAAATCTAGCCATTTGTTTTGCTTCATACGAATCAAGGCCTTGGTCACCACCGAACTCAATACGCGTTGTGTCACACTACGTAATAATATAAACAGCACACATAAAAACAATAGACCAGCTAAGACTTGCATCCATGTCTCGGGCAAATACTGATAAATCCAATCTTTTACAGGCCATGTGCTGACATCTAGGGTGTTTTCCATCAGGGCTCTTCTTTGCTACGTAAATTAAAAATGACAAAACGGGTAGAGGTAAAAAGGTTAACATAGTGCTATTGATTTGATCTTCACTTTACTTATCATCTATGTCTAACTCATCTAATAACCAAAACCAATTTGCGAACAAATCCCAAGCTTGGTCTGCGCGTTTTACAGAACCCGTCTCAGACCTAGTGAAACGATACACTGCCTCTGTCGATTTTGATAAGCGCCTTGCTCTATTTGACATTCAAGGCTCGTTGGCTCATGCCAAAATGCTTGCCACTGTAGGTGTCATCAGTAGTGAAGACCAAGACGCCATCGAACGCGGTATGCAGCAAATCATCGGCGAAATCGAAGCGGACCAATTTGAATGGCTGCTTGATCTAGAAGACGTCCACTTAAACATTGAAAAACGGTTAGTGGAAATTATTGGTGATGCAGGCAAGCGCTTGCACACTGGCCGTTCACGTAATGACCAAGTAGCGACTGACATTCGTCTTTGGTTGCGTAGTGAGATTGATCAAAGCGCAGAACTGCTTGTCGAGCTACAAAAGAACCTAGCCGCCCTGGCTCTAGAGCATGCCGATACGATTCTACCGGGCTTTACCCATTTACAAGTCGCGCAGCCAGTCACTTTTGGCCACCATTTGTTAGCGTACGCAGAAATGTTTAATCGCGATCACGAGCGTCTACTCGACTGCCGCAAGCGTGTTAACCGTCTTCCACTGGGCGCTGCGGCGTTAGCGGGTACCTCATACCCTATTGACCGCGAGCTGACCGCTCAATTGCTCGGCTTTGACGAGGTATGTCGCAACTCGTTGGATGCCGTTTCTGACCGAGACTTTGCAATTGAATTCTGTGCCGCAGCCGCTTTAATCATGACGCATATTTCCCGTTTATCCGAAGAGCTGATCATTTGGATGAGTCCACGCGTCGGTTTTATTGAACTTGCAGACCGCTTTTGCACGGGCAGCTCGATCATGCCCCAAAAGAAAAACCCTGACGTACCTGAATTAGCACGAGGCAAAACCGGTCGTGTTAATGGGCATCTTATTGCCTTATTAACACTAATGAAAGGCCAACCCTTAGCTTACAACAAGGACAACCAAGAAGACAAAGAAGGCTTGTTTGATGCCGCCGATACTATTCGCGACACCCTCACGATTTTCGTTGATATGGTCTCTGGCATTCGTGTGAAAGCCGATGCCATGCGCGCGGCTGCTTTACAAGGCTTTGCCACCGCTACGGATTTGGCCGATTACTTAGTGAAAAAAGGTCTTCCTTTCCGTGATGCGCATGAAACCGTTGCATTAGCGGTACGAGAATGCGAGCAAAAAGGGTGTGACTTAGCTGATTTGTCGCTAGCAGAACTTCAGGCTTTTCACCCTTCAATCGAAGAGGACATTTTTGGTGTGCTTACTCTAGAGGGCTCAGTTGCCGCCCGCAATCACCTAGGTGGCACGGCCCCTGAACGAGTCCGCATTGAGGCACAACGTATTTTAGATAACTAAGCATCGTGGCACCGTCTGCGCTACCTTCGCCCTGCATGACGAGGCTCACCGCGCAGACCATGTAAAAGCCATACTTTCATACCAAAATGCCCCGATAAGTCGGGGCATTTTGATAGCCGATTAGTAGCAGTTAGTCTGCGTCTTCGGCGACAACAGGTTTTAATGGCCCTGTTTGACCGGCCTCGAACACTGCAATGGACTCAATATGACCTGTATGGGGAAACATATTAATCACGCCCGCAGCCTTTAAGTCGTAACCCCCATGGTGTACCAAAATGCCTGCATCTCTAGCTAAGGTGGCTGGATTACACGAGACATACACGATGCGTTTGGGGCGCTCGGCTAAACTGAGTTCTGCATAGGCTTTTGCGACGGCAAACGCCCCATCACGAGGAGGATCAATCAGTACCCGATCAAAATACCCTAATTCTCGCAACCATTCAGCACCCACTTCAAACAAATTTAAGGTGCTAAATTTAGCTTGTTGGCTAAGACCGTGTAATGCCGCTGCCTGCGTTGCGCGTTGAGTCAGTGTGGCACTGCCTTCGATACCTACGACCTCTCTAGCAAAGCGCGCCATCGGCAAACTAAAATTACCTAAGCCGCAAAATAAATCAGCGACACGGTCCTGAGGTTGAATGGCCAGTAGGCGTAAAGCGCGACGAATTAGCTCGCGGTTAATCTGATGATTTACTTGGGTAAAATCCGCTGGTTTGAACGGCATTTTTAAGCCGTAATCAGGCAGATCGTAGTGAAGGCAGTCAGCATCCTCTGGGTTTAATGGGTGTGCTGTCTCTGGGCCTTTAGGTTGTAACCACCAAACAATATTATGCTGCTGGGCAAAGTCACGCAGCACCTGTAAATCAGCTGCGGTCAGTGGCTCCATGTGGCGTAACGTCAAGACGGTACAGGCATCACCCACCGCTAATTCAATCTGTGGAATCCGGTCAGGTCTGGATAAGGTGCTTAGGCTCGTGCGTAACGGGCGCAATAAATCAGAGACATGCTTTGGGATCACCAGACATTGATCCATATCCACGACATAACGGCCATTGCGCTCGCGAAACCCGACGAGCATGCCGCCTTTTTTCTGGACAAAGCGGGCAGAAAAGCGTGCCCTAAACCGGTAGCCAAAGTAGGGGCCGTGCATCGCCGCTAAAAGCTGTTTTGGCTGGACCTTACCAATATGATGGAAGGCGTCCTCTAGGGCGCGCTGTTTAATAGCGACTTGGGCGGTGGGCTCTAGGTGCTGCATTAAGCACCCACCACAAACGCCAAAATTAGGGCACGGTGGCTCGACCCGTTGTGAGGAGGGACGCACCACTTCGACCAATTTAGCACGATCGAAACTGGGCTTCTGACGTGTTATTTGTGCGCGGACGAGCTCACCGGGCAAGGCCCCATCAATAAATACCACCTTACCATCGGCTTGGTGTGCTACACCTCGACCTTCAAGGTCTAAAGACTCTACTTCTAATAAATCGCTCATAGTCGGCGTCACAACAGAAATTTAACGTTCGGGTAAGTAAGATAATGGGTTAACTGGCGTTCCACGACGACGGATCTCAAAATGTAGACGTGGTGACGAGGTATCACTTTGACCTAACGTCGCAATACGTTGACCTTTTTTAATCTCTTGCCCCGTCTTAACGATGAGGGAGTCATTATGGGCATAAGCCGTAATAAACCCGTTGCTATGACCTAGCAAAATGAGGTTACCTAGACCACGCACGCCATTGCCTGCGTACATGACTTTGCCATCGGCCGCGGCGTTCACTGCGTCACCCACATTACCTTCTAAGTCAATCCCTTTTGTGCTGGCCGTGAAACTTTGAATAATTTTCCCGTTGGTGGGCCAGCCCCAACTGATTAAATTCGCATCACTGGCGCGAGGCGATTTGGTCGATACACTGGCTGAACTCGTTGGGCTCGTGCTGCTAGATGTCGTAACAGGAGAGGTCGTGGCTGCGTTTGAGTCTGAACCAGGAACCGGCGTTGTACTAGGCCGTGGCGCAGGCGTGCTGGTTTGCGCGACTTGACTGGCCCCATTAACCACTAACACTTGCCCTACTCGTAGCTGAGACGGATCCGTAATATTATTTGCATTAGCGATGGCTTGAACAGTGGTGCCATGTTGCTGAGCAATTTTATAAAGCGTGTCCCCGACTTGTACGGTGTAATTACCGCCTGCAGTAGATTGAGGTGCACTGGGCGTAGAAGAATGAATATCGGTAATAGGAGCCGGTGTATTAGTGCTACACCCCGATAGCACCAAAGACGTTACCATCGTCCCAGCGACCAACCAGCGGATAGGTTGTCGTATCGATAAAATCGAAGCAGCGGGAGACATAGTCGTACCAGCTTGCTGCATGTTGCTCTCCTAAAGTTAAATTTGCGTTCCCGATTTTAATGGAACAAAACGCACGGTTTCGAGTTCATGACGCTGCCATTGGCTGACGCCGTATCGTCTAATGTAGACTAAACGTTGATATAAATCACCCTCGGGAGCCACTAAACAGCCCCCAATGGCAAGTTGTTCAAGTAGTTGCTTAGGTATTTGAGGGCCGGCTGCGGCCACAATAATGGCATCAAAAGGGGCGGCATCAGGCCAGCCCTGGATACCATCACCGAATTTTAAACGAACTTGCTCTATTACACCTAATTCTTGCAAGTTGCGCTGCGCGAGCTCATAAAGGGGAGCAATCCGCTCTAGAGCAAAGACCTGCGGTATAAGATGCGTTAGTACAGCGGTTTGATAACCGCATCCAGCCCCGATCTCTAAGACTCGTTGTGGCAGGTGGTCTTTTAGGAGCAACGCCACCATACGCGCTACGATCCAGGGTTGGGAAATAGTTTGTCCGTACCCAATTGGCAAAGCATCGTTTTCATAAGCGCGACTGGCTAAACCCTGATCTACAAATACATGACGCGGAACTTGACGCATGGCGTTCAGGACGCACTGGTCTTTAATGCCTGCTAACTCTAGACAACGGATCAAGTGCGCTTGAGCACGTTTTGAGGTTAAACCTAAGTTTTGATTGGCTGCAGGCGTATAAGTCGGTTCGATTTGTGTAGGACTAGGGGAAAACGAAAGAATTTTAGTATTGCTGTTTTTAGATGAAAACATGGGCTCAAACCGACTACGACCGAATCGGTTTAGTGCTTTACTGGTACTAACCATACACTGTTGAGCCCGCGCTTTTTTCATCTTAGCCTTGGATCCATGCTTCGGTACTGGCGAGCTGCTGATGATCGGTTAAATCAAAACGCAACGGCGTGACGGATACCTGCAAATTTTGCGTCGCTCCGAAATCGGTTTCAAGCGCAAAGTCAACGGCCTTTCCTACAGGACCTATCCAATAAATGGGATCACCGTAAGGCGTGGTGCTTTTTACCACGGGCTCGGCAGGATGACGCTTACCTAGGCGCGTTACCGCATAGCCGTTTAACGCTGTAAGCGGAACAGAAGGAATATTAACGTTCAACAAGGTGCCCGGCTCGAGAGGCTGGGTGCGTGTTTTAAGCACAAGCTCGCGAGCTACATGCGCTGCGGTATCTAAATGAGCCCACCCTTTTTCTATTAAAGAGAATGCTAACGCAGGAATACCAAACAAATGGCCTTCCATAGCCGCTGCTACGGTGCCTGAGTACAGAGTATCGTCGCCCATATTAGCCCCGTTATTAATACCCGAAACAATGAGATCGGGCCTGAAATCGAGCAAACCAGTTAATGCAATATGGATACAATCAGAAGGCGTACCATTGACATAATAAAATCCATTATGCGCCTTTTGCACAGATAAAGGTCGGTTTAATGTCAGTGAATTGGAAGAACCACTACAATTACTTTCAGGCGCAATGACTGTAATGTCGCCCAAATCGGCCAGCGCGTGATAGAGCGCCTCGATACCGGGTGCGTTGTAGCCGTCATCATTTGCAATTACTATTTTCATTAGTTAACTCATTATTTTCTAATACGACTAATTGTACCTGTTTTATTTTGATTATTACTTCAGTTCAAGTAGAATCGCGACTCTTAGTCTTTTCTTTACGGATCACGTTATGCTCTGGTTGATTGCTTTACTTACTATAGGCTGCGCGTATGCGCTTGGGTCCCTGCCCTTTGCCGTCATTGTGAGTCGGTTAATGGGCCTAGCCGATCCGCGTACATTTGGTTCAAGTAATCCAGGCGCTACGAATGTGCTGCGTAGTGGGAATAAAAAAGCCGCTGCACTGACGTTGTTGGGTGATTTATTAAAAGGCACCGTAGCGGTTTGTTTAGCTAATTGGGTCAGCACTTATTTTGATTTAAGCAGCTTGGTGGTCGCCGCCAGTGCCATTGCAGTGTTTCTAGGCCATGTCTTTCCTTTTACGCTTGGCTTTAAAGGGGGCAAAGGCGTCGCCACGGCGATAGGAATTCTGATTGCTCTGCAGCCACTTTTGGCCTTGGCTTGTGCCCTAACATGGCTAGCCGTCGCCTATACGTTTAAGTATTCATCTTTAGCCGCCATTGTGGCGGCCCTCTGTGCCCCACTGTATTATTTTCTAGGGGCAAACAGCCTTTGGCCTCTAGATAAGCCGGAAGCGCTAGCCATTGGCGTGCTAAGCGCATTATTATTGTGGCGTCATGCCGCCAATATACAGCGTTTAATGTTGGGCCAAGAAACACGAATTGGTCAGAAAAAGCGCTAGCTGGCTACGTCTTCGAGATCCCAGCGTGGGCGTACTTTAAAGCTGGGGTCCATTTCAGGATGTTGAATCCCCGCTTTAACACGTTGCGCTGCAGCAAAAGCAATCATGGCGCCGTTATCTGTACACAAGCTGACAGGTGGAAAATACACCTGCGCACCCATACGGCGTGTTTCACTAAGCAAATGGTCTCGCAAACGCTGATTCGCCCCGACGCCGCCAGCCACTACTAAACGCTTTAAACCGCTTTGTTTTAAGGCACGTAGCGATTTAATTGCCAATACATCCACAATGGCGGCTTGGGTGGCCGCTGCCAAATCGGCATGATCCTGAGGTGTGACCTGACCTTGGTCTTTTTCCATTTTACGTAGCGCCGTTAGGACTGCCGTTTTTAGTCCACTGAAACTAAAGTCTAAATCCCCGCTGTGCACCATAGGGCGTGGTAAAGCAATGCGCTCTGGGTCCCCTTTTTGGGCTAAGGCCGCTAAGGCGGGACCACCCGGATATGACAGGCCCAAGAGCTTGGCGCTTTTATCAAATGCCTCGCCAGCTGCATCGTCCAAGGTTTCACCTAACAAACGATACTGGCCTACCCCGTCGACTTGCATGATCTGCGTATGCCCCCCCGATACCAACAGAGCCACAAATGGAAAGGTAGGCGCTGGCTGGGCCAACAAAGGCGACAGCAAGTGCCCTTCGAGGTGGTGAATAGGAATAGTTGGTATACCGCGCGCCCACGCCAAGGCATTCGCAAAACTGGCGCCAACCAATAAAGCGCCATTAAGACCAGGCCCAGCGGTATAAGCAATGGCGTCAATGTCATCTAGCGTCATGCCCGCGTCCGCCAAAACTTGCTGGGTTAGCGGGAGTACACGACGTATATGATCGCGTGAGGCCAGCTCGGGCACCACCCCACCAAAAGCACGGTGCATAGCAATTTGACTATGCAAGCCATGGGCAATAAGCCCTTGTTCGGTGCATACAACGGCCACCCCGGTCTCGTCACACGAGCTTTCATATCCAAGTATCTTCATGTTGTTTCTACATCGTGCCATAGCATTCAAGTGTACTTATGGCATAAAATTGCGTGGTTATTCATTTACGTTTATTTCTAAACAGGAAGCCTTATGTTTGAGCGTTTTTTTAAGCTTAACGAACATGGTACCAATGTTAAAACCGAGGTCATGGCAGGTATAACGACCTTTTTAACCATGTCCTACATTATCATTGTGAACCCTAATATTCTGGCCACTACCGGCATGGATCATGGGGCTATTTTCGTAGCGACATGCTTAGCGGCTATTGTGGGTACGTTAATCATGGCCTTTGTGGCGAACTGGCCGATTGGTATGGCTCCTGGTATGGGCTTAAACGCCTTTTTTGCCTTTACTGTGGTGGCGTCTTTAGGCGCTACCTGGCAAGTCGCACTAGGTGCCGTTTTTATTTCCGGCATTATCTTTTTAATTTTAACAGCGACAGGCATTCGTGGGTGGATTATTGCAGGGATTCCTCGTTCATTGCGTGCCGCCATCGCAGCCGGTATTGGTTTATTTTTAGCCATTATCGCTATGATGAATGCCGGCATTGTCGTCGAGCACCCTGCCACTAAGATTGGTATTGGCGATTTAACTCAGCCTGCAGCTATTTTTGCTATTCTCGGTTTTTTCATTATTACCGCCCTAGATGCGCTTAAAGTACGTGGAGCCATTCTGATTGGAATTTTAGCCATCACGGCCTTGGCTACCCTTACTGGTCATAACGACTATCTGGGGATTTTTTCCTTACCCCCTAGCATTGCCCCCACTTTCTTGCAGCTAGATATCGTAGGCGCTTTGCATATGGGACTAGCTCATGTAATTTTAGTCTTGGTGTTAGTAGAGGTTTTTGATGCCACCGGCACCATGTTGGGTGTAGCCAAGCGCGCTAAACTTATTACAGATACCGATACTGGACGTTTAGGTCGTGCTTTATTTGCGGATAGCACAGCGATTGTGGCTGGCTCACTTATCGGCACTAGTAGTACTACCGCCTATGTGGAAAGCGCCTCGGGTGTCCAGGCAGGGGGTCGCACCGGCCTTACAGCGCTCACTATTGCCGCTTGCTTTTTATTGGCACTGCTTTTTGCCCCGCTAGCTAAAATGGTTCCCGCCTATGCCACAGCGCCTGCTTTGTTATATGTAGCAGGCTTAATGCTACGCGAAGTGGCTGAGATTGATTGGGACGACATGACAGAGGCTGCCCCTGCCGCTATTACTGCTATTACCATGCCCTTCACCTACTCGATTGCTAACGGTTTAGCGTTTGGTTTTATCAGCTACGTGGTGATTAAATTACTCACTGGGCAGTTTCGTTCCATTCATCCCGCCACAGCCATCGTGGCCATTTTGTTCATTATTAAATACGCGTTTTATCCTGATTAAGCCTGTATTTATTTATAAAACACGGTACACTATCCCTACTAGGTAGACATCTATACACAAAAAGGCGGCTTTATTAGCCGCCTTTTCATATTCAAGGAAGAATTATGAGCACCGTTGATCTTACTCAAGACACCTTCCAAGCAGCTGTTGAAGGCGATAAAACCTTAATTATCGATTTCTGGGCCCCTTGGTGCGGTCCTTGCCAACAGTTTGCCCCTACTTACGAAGCCGCCGCTGCTAAACACGACGATATTGTGTTTGCCAAAGTAAACACTGAGGAACAAGAGGAATTAGCTGCCGCTATGCGCATTCGCTCAATTCCTACTATTATGGTGTTCCGCGAACGCGTTTTACTATTCCAACATTCCGGTGCTTTAGCCGAATCTCAGCTCGAAGAGCTGATCGAGCAAGTCAAAGCTGTGAATATGGAAGAAGTTCACGCTGAAATTGCAGCACAACAAAACAACCAAGCCTAGACAGACTCATCCATTAGGCCCAAGCCCAGTGTTAAACTGGGCTTTTTACCATCTATCAATAGCTTGGTAATACTAAACGCCCCGTTAATACTTAACGGGGCGTTTGAGTACCAAACAAACTAATTATTTTTGTTCCGCAGGCGACGCAAAATAGGCTTTGGTTAATTTAAAAACCACCGGGCTTAAAAGCAATAAGGCAATTAAGTTAGGAATCGCCATGAGTGCGTTCAAGGTGTCTGCTACCAACCATAAACTACCTAAATCCATACCAGGCAACGTACCAATTGGAATAACAACCACCCAAATCAAACGGAAAGGAAAGTTAGAGCGCTCGCCAAACAAGAACTGAGCACACTTTTCACTGTAAAAACTCCAGCCGATAATAGTGGTAAATGCGAACAAAGCGACACCTATACTGACTATATAGCGCCCCACGGGCCCCAAACCATGAGAAAACGCATGGGCAGACAAGGTGGCACCATTTTCCCCGCTTTGCCACGCCCCTGTTACCACAATCACTAAAGCCGTAATGGTACAAACCACAATCGTATCTAAAAATGTACCGAGCATAGCCACCGTACCCTGACGGATTGGACTATCTGTTTTAGCGGTAGCATGAGCGATAGGAGCACTACCTAGACCGGCCTCGTTGGAAAAAATACCGCGTGCCACACCAAAACGAATCGCTGCCCAAACAGTAGCACCAGCAAAGCCACCCGCTGCGGCGGTAGGATTAAACGCATGATACAAAATTAGGGAAATGGCATCAGGAATGCGATCAATATGAAGGGCTAGCACCAACAATCCGCCCCCTACATAAAACACAGCCATTAAAGGGACAAGTTTTCCTGCCACGTCACCGATACGCTTAATGCCACCTAATAAAACCATTCCAACCAGTAAGGCAATAATAATACCCGTTAACAACGGTGGCACGCTAAAGGCAGACTGCATCACATCAGCGACCGAATGGGCTTGAATGCTATTACCAATGCCAAAGCCCGCAAACATGCCAAAAATAGCAAAAATTACGCCCAACCATTTCCAATTAGGACCTAGGCCATTACGGATGTAATACATAGGGCCACCTACATAATGGCCCTTGGCATCCACCTCGCGAAAATGCACCGCCAGCGTGGCCTCGCAGAACTTAGTGGCCATACCAATTAAAGCAATTAACCACATCCAAAAAATGGCACCTGGACCACCATAGAAAATAGCCGTTGCAACGCCAGCAATATTTCCCGTACCAATCGTCGCTGACAAAGCCGTCATTAAGGCATTAAATGGACTAATGTCTCCTTTTTCGGTGCTGCTGCGACCTTGCCAAAGCATTTTAAATCCGTAACCTAGCTTGCGCTGCGGCATGAATCGCAAACCGAATGTTAAAAACACCCCGGTACCTGCCAGCAACAACAGCATGGGAGGCCCCCATGCGATACCATTGATGATATTAATCCACTCTATTATTTTTTCCACTACGGACCCCTTGAGCTTATAAAAAAAGATCACTTTACAGCGATCTTAAATAAAACAACAAGCCTTTATAGGGAAATCGTCAGGTTTTGCCGTCGTGAAGCGACTGGCTATCTGTTTTTTCTAAGGTAGACCAAAACCCTTGGCCTCGAGTCCAGTTTGAAAAGCCTTCCTCAAAAGCCTGCACTTGATCTAAAGGCAAAGCCAATGTCCACTCTACCCCTGTCGCACCAAATACCTCGCTCAATACCTGTGCTTGATGCTGCGCAAACCGAGAACGTACTAAATCGCTATCACTGTAGTCGCACGAACATTGCACGGTTTGTAACGGCACAATGGGACTTTTAGGTGCTAACCGTAAGCACGACGCGGCCACACCACCATAAGCACGCATAAGGCCGCCCGTTCCTAGTTTGACACCCCCGAACCATCGAATCACCAAGACCACGACCCGGTCGCAATCTTGGCCCTCGATGGCTTGAAGCATAGGACGGCCCGCTGTTCCCCCAGGCTCGCCATCATCATTAAATCGGTACTCATCACCTAGTTTATAAGCCCAACAATTATGGGTGGCATCCGGTACGTGATGAGTTTGAATAAACGCCATCGCCTCTTCAGCACTGCCGATAGGCCCTGCTAAAGCCAAAAACCGACTTTTCTTGATGTCTTCTTCGTATTGATAAAAACCGTCTAATTGATAATGCATACTTATCTAGGCGTGTTGACTGTCACGGTAAGCCAAATAATCATCGTATGAACCGACATAGTCCACAAGCTTGCCATCAGGGAAAATTTCAATAATACGTCCGGCAACGCCCGAAACAAACTCGCGGTCATGGGAAACAAACACCAAGGTTCCTGGGTATTTCTCGAGCGCAATTTGCAACGACTCGATGGACTCCATGTCTAAGTGGTTGGTGGGCTCGTCCATCAATAAAACATTATTGCGTGTCAGCATTAAGCGACCAAAGCTTAGACGATTTTTTTCGCCTCCTGACAACACAGGCACGGATTTTTTAATGTCATCATTAGAGAACAACAACCGCCCTAACACCGATCGTAATGCCTGATCATCGTCGCCGGGTTGGCGATGCTCAAGAAGCCAATCGAATAAATTGACATCTTGCTCAAACTGTTCGGATACATCCTGAGCCATATAGCCTACATCTGCGTTTTCTGCCCAAGTCACTTTACCTGAGTCTGCCTCGAGATCACCTTGTAATAAGCGTAACAAGGTAGTTTTACCGACCCCATTGGCCCCTACAATAGCAATGCGCTCGCCCGCTTCGACGGTAAGATTCAAGTTATGAATAATAGGACGCTCAAAGCGTTTGCTAAGGGCCTCGGTGCTAACCGCCAAACGATGCAAAGGTTTGCTTTGCTCGAAGCGAATATAAGGGTTTTGGCGTGAGGACGGCTTGACCTCTACGGTATCGGCTTTGATACGATCAATTTGTTTGATACGTGAGGTAGCCTGACGCGCTTTAGACTTGTTAGCAGAAAAACGACGCACGAAATCTTGGAGCTCGCCAATGCGCTCTTTAGCCTTGGCATTCGCTTGGGTTAGACGTTCTCGCGCTTGAGCCGAAGCCAACATGTAATCGTCATAGTTACCCGGATAGACCCGAAGCTCGCCATAGTCCAAATCAGCCATGTGCGTACACACTTGATTTAAAAAGTGGCGATCATGACTAATAATAATCATGGTGCTGTCGTAGGAGTTCAACACGTCTTCAAGCCAACGAATAGTATTAATATCTAAGTTATTCGTGGGCTCATCCAGTAACAACACATCAGGATTAGAAAATAAAGCTTGTGCTAACAACACACGTAGTTTCCAACCAGGAGCTAGCTCACTCATTAATAGCTGATGTTGCTCGGTGGGGATCTCCAAACCCAGCAGTAGCTCGCCTGCACGCGACTGCGCGGTATAGCCGTCATACTCGGCAAACACCCCTTCTAGATCGGCAGCGCGCATGTAGTCTTCTTCGGTGGCCTCTAAGTTGGCATAAATGGCATCACGCTCTGTCATGGCTTGCCACATTTCAGTATGGCCCATCATGACGACATCCAACACCGTGTAGTCTTCAAAAGCAAACTGATCTTGACGCAACTTACCTAGCCTTAGCCCAGGGTCTAGCGTGACGTTGCCCGCTGAGGGTTCTAAATCGCCGCCAATAATTTTCATTAACGTAGACTTTCCGGAACCATTGGCACCGATCAAGCCGTACCGGTTACCACCGCCAAACTTGGCGTTAACATTTTCAAATAAAGGTTTTGGACCAAACTGAATGGTCAAATTGGATGTAGTAATCACAACAAAGCGTCTTTCAAAATTAATTAAACCACTCAAAGCCAACGCTTTAGTGATGTTCCTCAATAACCAAATAAGCCATATCGCTTTCAGTGGCTATACCTATTTTTTTACCAATGGGCAGTGTCACTTTGACCTCGGTGTGCCCATAAGGCAGGCCATGCACTACAGGCACCTTGACGGTGCGTCGCAACCACGCGATCACTTGGTTTAAATCAAAACCATTGTCTCGCGGCGCTAATTTATAGTCCGTAAAGTGGCCCAACACAATAGCCTGTTGACGTTGCAACACCCCTGCTTGCCAAAGCTGCATCAGCATACGTTCGATACGATACGGATGCTCGCCCACGTCTTCTAAAAACAAAATTCCTTGATCCACATGTGGGAAATACGGCGTGCCTAATAACGAACACACCATAGCTAAATTACCCCCCCACAGTACGCCACGCGCATCGACAGCATCGGACCCTTCGGACTCGAAGCTTAGGATCTCTAACTGATCTGTCATGGACTCATGAAATAAATCCAATGTGAGGTCATCGGGCTCGGCTACGCCAAAATCAAAGGCCGCGCACGGGCCGGCGTAACTAATAGCACCGGTTTGGGCTAATAACGCATTGTTAAACGCAGTAAAGTCACTGTGCCCAACAAAACGCTTGTGACTATCAGCCACCGCGCGCCAGTTGATAACCGGCAGTAAACGACTGAGGCCGTAACCACCTCGACTCGATAATACGACTTGATGAGGTTGCTCTAGCGCACGATGAATGGCATTCACACGCTGCTCGTCAGTGCCAGCAAAACGTTGAAACCGCGCTAACGCGTCTTGATCAAGGTCGACCTCCCAACCTAAGGCACGCAAATGCTGCTGTGCTAACTCTAGCTGTTCTGCTTTTTCAACGGCGTTGGAGGAAGAAATAATATAAATACCATGGGGCTCATGTCTGCAATGGGCATCGCAAGCATGGGGTGACGTCATTGTCATAATTCACGCTTTTTTTGTTTAGCGAGCAAACGTCGCTCTTTGAAAAAATCTCGTAAGAGTTGAGAGGCTTGGTCTTGGAGCAGACCCGCCTGCACCTGTGTTTGGTGGTTTAACGTGGGATGCTCGTGCAGGCATACTACGCTACCGCATGCCCCTGTTTTAGGATCGGGCGCGGCATACACAACCCGCTCGACTCGAGCATGTAACAACGCCCCAAAGCACATCAGGCAGGGCTCTAGAGTAACGAACAGCTGACTGCCGGGTAATCGGTAATTGGCTGCCGTTGCTGTGGCTTGACGTAAAGCGACTATCTCGGCATGTTGGGTAGGATCAGAACGCGTAATGACCTGATTATAACCCTGACCAAGTAAATGCCCCTGTGCATCAAGTAAAACGGCCCCGACAGGAACCTCGCCATGCTGCCACGCAATCTGGGCCAATTGTAGCGCTAATTGCATAGCCTGAGTATCGGCGGAAGAAAACTCACTCATCCTACGGGTGTCCTTCTGTGTGGCATTGTGCGCGTTTTGCCACACAGCGCAGCCAACAACACAAGCCTAGACCTAAACCAATAATTATAACGAAGCTTTGGGCGGCTCGGTAACTTTACGTATAGCCTAGTGCCTGTACGAGATGCGGCAAGACGGTGGCTGCAGATTGGCGCACATTATAGTCGCTGACTTCGTCAATCGCACTTTCATGGGGGTTTATTTGTATGACTTGGGCCCCCTTTTCTTTAGCCCAATAAGGGATGAGCGCTGCGGGCTGCACCACACCCGACGTACCCACTGCGATGACTAAGTCACAGTTCTCGGCGGCATAGATCGCAGCACGCAAGTCGGCTTCTATTAGGGGCTCGCCAAACCAGACGACACCCGGCCGCACCATACCCTGGCAGAGTGCGCATCGAGGAGGTGCTATACGACGCCCTTCTGCGGGTGCAGGCGTAGCAAGTGGATACAGCGAATAAGGCGTTTTACAGTCAATGCAATACGCTGCATGCAAATTGCCGTGCATATGAATCACATTGTAGCTGCCGGCGCGTTCGTGCAGGTTATCTACGTTTTGTGTCACGATGGTAACAGGGTAATGGGACTGCCATTGTGCAATAGCCACATGCCCTGCATTAGGTACTGCCTGTTCGACACGAGCACGACGCCATTCATACCAACCCCAGACTAGCTCAGGGTCTTTTAAGAACGCTTCGGCCGTGGCCAGCTCTGCTGGGTCATACTGTTGCCATAAACCAACCAAATCATCTCTGAATGTAGGAACACCGCTTTCGGCTGACATGCCTGCACCACTAAATACTACAATCCGACGCGCTTTTTTAATCGTATTAATAATGGGTTCACTAACCATGCTGATTCTCGTTATGATGTAAGCTCTTTATGTATTAACTATTAAAAACCAAGGAGGCAGGTTGCTAAACAGCGGCGTTTTTTTTGTTGCCCTAGGCGGAGCCTGTGGTGCCGTGTTGCGCTGGCTTTTGGGTCTTAGCCTGAACCACCTTTCGCCCGCCTTAGCCATTGGCACCCTCACAGCCAATCTTGTGGGTGCTTTTTTAATGGGCTTAACTGTGGGCGCACTGCATAAAGCCTTGCCCCTATCGCCGGCTTTGCAACTGTTTATTATGACGGGGTTTCTGGGTGGGCTCACCACGTTCTCGTCATTTACCTCTGAAAGCTTCACTTTGCTACATCAAGGCCAACATTTCTATTTTTTCTTTCATTTACTACTACATTTAGTAGGTAGTTTGTTGTGTTTTAGTCTAGGTTGGGTCATTTTTAAATCTTTTAGCTCATAGGTCACCACTATGTACGCCAAATTACGTCTTATTTTTGATAACTTCACGCTTATTTTAATAGGTGTCGTTATTGCCGCAACGGTGTTGCCTGCCGAAGGCAATGGCGCGGTTTTTTTTGAATGGCTCACACGCTTTGCCATTGCCCTGCTTTTCTTTATGCACGGTGCCAAGTTATCGCGTGAAGCCATCATCGCAGGCATGACGCATTGGCGTTTGCATATTTTGGTGTTTGGCTTTACGTTTATTGTTTTCCCTTTGATTGGCTGGATTTTTAAGCCCGTGCTTATTCCTTTGCTGGGTGTGCCTTTAACCATAGGGATGCTGTACTTATGCGCCTTGCCTGGTACAGTACAATCTGCCATTGCCTTTACCTCTATTGCTAAAGGGAATATTCCCGCCGCCGTTTGTAGTGCCTCTGCCTCTAGCCTAATTGGTATTGTTGCCACACCCGTCATTCTTAATATTATGCTAGATGCGAATGCTGGCACAGCAGGGATGGCCGACGCGATTATTGATATTAGCTTGCAGCTATTATTACCGTTTGTGGTGGGCCACCTTTCACGCCCCCTTACTGCGAACTTTATTACTCGGAATTCGCGCTGGTTAAAGAACGTCGATCAAAGCTCTATTTTATTAGTGGTTTACACTGCTTTCAGCTCTTCTGTAGTCAGTGGCCTCTGGTCCCAAGTCCCACCCAATGCACTGCTGGCGTTATGCGTCGTATGTATCGTGCTGCTATTGATCGTTTTGTGGCTAACCCGCTTTTTAGCCCAACGTTTAGGCTTTAACCGCGCTGATGAAATTACCATCATTTTTTGCGCCTCCAAGAAAAGCCTAGCGACTGGCGTTCCGATGGCTCAAGTTTTATTTAGTGGTGCAATGTTAGGGCCAGCTTTGCTACCCATAATGATTTTCCACCAAATTCAATTAATGGCTTGCGCTATGATGGCCAACCAATATGCACTTAAAGCACCCGATGCCGAGCCATCGTATAGTTAAGTTTCCCAGCCCTCATTTTGAGGGCTTTTTTATACACTAGCGCAATCGTTTTATATGGGCGGCTAAGCTGGCTTGGGATAATTCGCCCATACGCATATCCACCACTTGGCCTTGAGTATTAATAAATAATGTCGTGGGTAAGGCTCGGCCTTGAATGCTGTGTAGTAACGTGGATTGACTATCACTTAACACGTGCTCTAGCTCAAGATTTTGTGACTGTAAAAACTGTGTAATCACTTGAATACTTTCGCCTTGGTTCACAAAAACAAAATGCAAATCAGGATGGCGTTTTTGTGCTTCCGCCATGATCGGCATCTCAGCCCGGCACGGTGGGCACCAGCTGGCCCATAAATTCAGTACCAATGGCTTATCAGTGAATGCGTCTAAGTCAATTGGCTGCCCTTGAAGCTGAGTCAAGCGCAATGTCTCTGTATTTATTTGCTGTGGAGCAGGAAAAAAATACGCTGCTAGACTGGCAGTAAATACGCTAAACACAAAGCTAACCCCCACCAATTGAGCAAGGGCTCGTCGCCACGGTTTGTGTTGGTAAGCCTGGTACGCCAATGCCACAAGCAGCACACTTAGGGCTGCTACTAAATGAAAGCCCCCGTCTCGGATATTCGCCACACCCCAAAGGTTTTGCTTGTAGTCATCCCAATACTGCACCACAAAAACCAACCGGCCTACGCCTAATGCCCCCAGCAGTATCCACCAAAGCCACCGCTCTAACCCAAGCTGATAACGCCGATCTAAATACGCGGCCACTACAAACATACAGATAGCACTCAGAAAGCTTACAGCGACTGTGCTTGAGAGTGCTAACGGCCCGATGCTGACCATAGTCTCACCATTTTATTATTAAAAGTAATAAGACCGGTGTAATAATCAGAAGTTCAATGCTTTCATAAAAGCCTGCATTTTAGCGGCATTTTTCATACCAGGTGCGTCTTCTATGGCGCTACTCACATCTAAGGCATACGGATGAATTTGAGTCATTAACTGTGGTAAACGATCAGGTGTTACCCCGCCTGCTAAAATAATTTCAGGCTCGTCTGCTTTGCGGTGCGCTAACACATGCTCTAGAAGCTGTAGATCGAAGCGGGTGCCGCTTCCACCATATGCTGGCGAGTAACTATCAAAAAGCCACGCTTGAGCATTGCTGTAGCGGCGGCACTGTTCAAGGAGTTGCTCTGCGGTTTCTAAGCCAGGAGCACCAACTCGAAACGCACGCATATAGGGATGGTCGAACGATTCGCAATATGCGGGGCTTTCTTCGCCATGAAACTGCAACAAGTCGGGTTTTACGCTGTGCATGACGTCGCGGACAAAAGCCGGCTTTGCATTCACAAAGAGCGCCACACTTTGCACAAAGGCGGGCAAGTGAGCACGCAAATGAGCCGCTTGAGCAATAGACACATAACGCTTGCTTTTCTCGTAAAACACCAAGCCTACTGCATCAGCCCCTGCCTGTACCGCGGCCTTAATATCTTCTGTACGAGTAAAACCACACATTTTCACTCGAGTACGCATAATCACCTCTATGAACCAATAAAAACAGGCTGGAACCCCAGCCTGTCTAACCCTAGATAGCGTTGTTACTGAAATGGATTGCTATCACCGTAACCGTAGCCATCATCACCGTACATACTTTCTGTACCAAATTGAATTTCAGATGGGTCAATTTGGGTTTCCGCTGCTTTGTAGTGAGTGACCATTTGAGGGAAAGCTAAGACGGCAGCCACCATGATAAGCTGAATCACAATAAACGGCACAGACCCCCAGTAGATATCCCCGGTTGTCACACGACGGATGGGCTTGCCTGTAATGTGATCCACGTAATCCTCTTTGGCTGCCACAGAGCGCAAAAAGAATAAAGCGAACCCAAAGGGTGGATGCATAAATGAGGTTTGCATATTAACGGCTAACAACACCCCAAACCAAATGAGATCAATGCCCATTTTATCGGCAACTGGCCCGAGCAATGGCACGATAATAAATGCCAACTCAAAGAAATCTAAGAAAAACGCTAGCACAAAGGTCAGAATACTGACAGCAATCAAAAACCCTAACTCGCCACCAGGCAAGTCAATAAGTAAGCTTTCCACCCATAAGTCGCCGTTAATACCCCGGAAACTAAGACTGAATATAGTCGAGCCCACCAAAATAAAGACCACAAAACACGATAAGCGCGTCGTGGAACCCATAGCTTGTTTCAATTGAGTAAAGGATAAGCGGCGACGTGAAACAGCCATAATAATTGCCCCCACCGCCCCCATTGCTCCCCCTTCAGTCGGGGTCGCTACACCGATGAAAATAGTGCCTAGCACTAAGAAAATGAGGAACAAAGGCGGGATCATCACAAAGGTGACCCGTTCGGCAATCTTAGAAAGCAGGCCTAATTTAAAAAGGTTGTTGATTAAGGCAACCAGAAGTGCAACGCTACCCCAAATTAACAAACCAATGACGATGAGTTCGTCAATAGGTGCACTGAGGTGAGTTTCAAAGTAATACTCGGTACCCAAAAACGCCATAATGGCAGCAATAACAGTCAATACCATCAAGGATTTAAGGCCACGGCTGCCGTCCGGTTCTATATAAACCCGAGCTTCGGGCGGTAAAGCCGGCGCGCTTTTGGGCTTGATAATAGAAAGTATGACCACGTAACTGATATAGGCCAGCGTTAGTATTAAGCCCGGTACAATAGCACCACGATACATGTCACCAATAGAACGACCCAGTTGATCGGCTAAGATGATGAGTACAATTGATGGGGGGATAATTTGCGACAAGGTGCCTGACGCTGCAATCACACCCGTGGCTAAGCGTCGGTCATACCCGTAACGCAACATAATGGGTAAGGAAATTAAGCCCATAGAAATCACCGAGGCGGAAATCACCCCTGTGGTTGCCGCTAACATAGCGCCCACAAATACCACGGCGATGGCAAGCCCGCCCCGGATTGGACCAAATAATTGACCAATGGTATCGAGCAAGTCTTCTGCCATTCCTGACCGTTCGAGAATTAAGCCCATCAGCGTAAAAAATGGCACAGCAAGCAGTGTATCGTTAGCCACGATACCAAAAATACGTTGGGGCAACGCTTGGAACAATGCCGGCTGCATGAGGTTTAGTTCAATAGCCACTAAACCATACAAAATACCGGTAGCCGCTAACGTAAAAGCTACTGGAAAACCTAACAGCAAAAACGCTATGAGGTTAAAAAACATAATAGGCGCTAGATTCGCGATAATGAAATCCATCATACGTCTCCTTGTTGAGCACGTTGACGGTTCTGCTCTAGTGTTTCTTCCGCAATTATCATCATTTCCTCGGTGCTACTGCCCTCTGTTTTTTGTAATGCATCGGCATCAGACAAAGGATCGTTACAGCGCCCCATTAAAAAACCCACACTTCGGATCAAGTGAGAAATACCAGCCAAAATCAATAAGCCAAACCCAACCGGAATGAGTAATTTCACCGGCCAACGGATTAGCCCCCCTGTATTCGATGATTGCTCAAGCAATACATAGGATTTATAAAAATACGGTAGCGAGAGCCAAAACACTAAACCACACGCAGGCAAAAGGAAAAAAACCACCCCTATGATTTCTATGTACACTTGGGTTTTACGACTAAAGCGCTGAGCTAATACATCAACGCGTACGTGCTCATTACGCAAAAAAGTATAGCCGGCTGCCAAAAGAAAAATAGCACCAAACAAATACCATTGCAGTTCTAGCCAAGCGTTAGAACTTACACTGAACACTTTACGAACCACTGCATTGACTGCACTCACCACCACCACAATGAGCGTGAGCCAAGCCACAGCCCCACCGACCGTTTTATTCAGCCGGTCTATCCATGAGGAAATTTTTAATAAAAAAGACATAAGCGTTTATGTAACAAAAGGGGATTCGTAATAGATGCATTCTATCCGCACTGAGTCATGCACTACGGACGCAAACCTGTGAAATTGTGAAGCACATTTAGCTCAAAAGCCATTCCAATTTATACCTAGGAGACTGGAAGAAAGCACTAAAGAGCTTGAGGTAGGTAAGCCAAACTCTGGAGCGTAGTCCACGCCGGCTAAATACAGCCCCTCTGCAGAAAAAGTTGGCGCTGCACGTTTGCGATCTTTATCGCGCAAAAGCTCATCAACCCACGTTGAAGGTTGACGCCCCATTCCTATATAAACCAGTGCCCCCATCAGGTTGCGGATCATATGGTGTAAAAAGGCATTGGCTTCGAACTCGAATACAAACCATGGCGCATGATGATGAATCGTTAGCTGCATTAACGTACGAACCGGACTTGCTGCTTGGCATTCTGCTGAACGAAATGCGCTAAAGTCGTGCGTACCTAATAAACGCTGTGCTGCGTCTTGCATAGCGGCGTAGTTCAGTGGTTGAAACACCCAGCCTACCCGTTGATGCACCAAAGGAGAACGCACGCGTTCGTTACGTAAGACATATACATAACGCCGCCGTTGTGCCGAAAAACGCGCATGAAAATGCTCGGGAACAGCGTGAGCCCATTGCACCGACATACTGGATGGGAGTAAAGCATTTAAGCCCCGTATCCAAGACTCAGGCGTACGCTGGGCAGGTGTTTCTAGGTGTACCACTTGATTTAAGGCGTGCACCCCAGCATCAGTACGACCTGCACACACGGTGCTTACTGGATGGGCTAAAAACTGTTGTAGAACTTTTTCAAGTTGATCTTGTAAAGTACGACCTGACGGCTGGGTTTGCCACCCTTGCCATGCAGAGCCGTCATAACAAAGGCCTAAGGCCATGCGCTGCACTGCAACCACTTTATTTTATTTCCCTAAACTCAACATCATCCGACTGAGGCAGATCATTTTCTGTATTTTTGTCGAGCTTTTCGCGCATACGCACCGCGCTGGGAGAGAGCTCTTCGATAATATCTAACCGACTGGTATTAGTACGACGCAAAAACCAAGCAATAGCTAAAGCAAATAACACCAGTAATGACAGGGCTGCAAGCCACATTGTAGACAGCCAGCTAGAAGAGGCCTGCGCTGTATCCGAATCCCCTGCAACGGGACTGGCTTGAGCCGAGCCAACCTGATTAGCGCTGACCGTTGAGGCGGGCGTAGCAGTGACAACAGCAGATGCCTTGTCTGCGTTGGCATCAGCTGTTTGATTTTGATCGGTTTGAGCTTGGCCAGCATCGTTGGAACCGGCAGTGCCCTCGAGGTGGGCTAAACGTTCAGCACTATAAGCTAGCTCTTGGGCAACCGCTGTTTTTTGATCGGCTTCGACAGTAGAAGGATCGTCAGTAGCAAGCTGTAATCGATCTGTGAGGCTTTGTTCTGCGGACAGCTGAGAATCGACAGGGGCTGATGTCGTTGAGGCCGACATAGGCTCGATAGGTAGACCCTGAGCTAGACGTTGCCGGTAGTCGTCAAACCACTGCAGATGGGTTTGATAAAGTTGACTCGCCTGTTGCGTAGACACAGCAGCAATCTGCTGGGCATCTGGAATGGTTAAGGTAGCCCCTGCCCGTATTAAGTGTAGATTGCCGTG
The DNA here is from genome assembly GCF_011927625.1 of Paenalcaligenes hominis. Taxonomy (GTDB): domain Bacteria; phylum Pseudomonadota; class Gammaproteobacteria; order Burkholderiales; family Burkholderiaceae_B; genus Paenalcaligenes; species Paenalcaligenes hominis. The sequence goes on along the minus strand of NZ_JAATIZ010000001.1, from coordinate 639,608 downwards.
AATAAATGCATGGGGGTTGGCTTCGAGCACAGCCGCCATAAACTGGTGCTGGGAGTACTCATCCGAGCGGTAGTGGCGCGCAATACGCGACAAACTTTGACCGGAGCGCACTTGATAAGTAGGCGCAACCGGTGCGGTAGCTTTGGCAAGAACGGCTGCGCTCGCTGGAACAGCTGCGGTGGATTGAGGCGCTGAAGCGATGGCGCGTGTCTGAGCCAACGCGACTGGCGTAGGCTGCGGCGCCTGTAACACACTGACTTGATGACGTTGTGTTGAGCTATCGGTTTGAATATCGACCAACACATCAATAACGGTCGCTTCGGTACTTTGTGAGGACTCAAGCAGCAACTGTACGGTATTCGCTTGCGTGGCGGGAATGGTTTTTAATCGGAAAGTGGCTAAATCCACAGGCACTGACAAACCTGCCTCTTGCCAAGCTGCGCTGGGTGCAATTCGTGCGGTAAGACTGGCTTGTTCCACCGGGCTAATGTCTTTAATTAAGACAGAAATACGCAAAGGCTGATGCGGCAATGAAGTCACTCTAGAGTGCCCTAACACCGCTGCCTGCGTGCTAAGGGCACCTAACACTGCCGCCGCACCCGCACTCCATAAAATAGCCCGAGTTGGGCGACAGTGTGTAGTCATAGTTAGAGTTCCCCTAAGGCAATACGTAACATGCGACGTAGTGGCTCAGCAGCACCCCATAAAAGTTGATCCCCTACGGTAAAAGCGCTGAGGTAATCGTCGCCCATGGCCAACTTACGCATGCGACCCACAGGAATATCCATAGTGCCAGAGACTGCCACGGGAGTGAGCTCATGCATTGTGCGCTCTCGTTCGTTGGGAATGACTTTAGCCCATGCCGAACCCTGCGCGACCATCTCGTTGATTTCATCCAAAGGGATGGCTTTGGTTAATTTAATAGTAAGGGCTTGGCTATGAGAGCGCATGGCACCGATACGTACACATAACCCATCAACGGGCACATAGTTATCGGCATTGTGACCTAATACCTTGTTAGTTTCTACGCCGCCTTTCCATTCCTCGCGCGACATACCGTTGCCTAAATCTGAGTCAATCCAAGGGATTAAGTTGCCGCCTAAAGGCACACCAAAATGTTGGCGCTCGAGTGCCTCGTCACGCTGCTTGGCTAAGACCAAACGATCGATTTCCAAGATAGCGGCGGCAGGATCGGCCAGTAGCGGTTTGACAGACTGATTGAGTTCACCGTACTGATTGAGTAGCTCGCGCATATGCTGTGCGCCACCCCCTGATGCGGCTTGGTACGTCATGGAGGTCATCCACTCTACGGCATTGTGTTTAAACAGGCCACCTAAACCCATTAACATACAGCTAACCGTGCAGTTACCACCAATGTATTGCTTGATACCTTTGGCTAAGCCTGCATCAATGACATCACGGTTGATGGGATCCAATACAATAATGGAGTTGTCATCCATACGTAGTGTGCTGGCCGCATCAATCCAAATGCCATCCCAACCGGCTTCGCGTAATTTCCCATAGACCTCGGTGGTGTAATCGCCACCTTGAGCAGTCAGGATAATCGGTAGCTTTTTGAGGCTTTCAATGTCGTATGCATCTTGTAATGGACCAGCACCCTCGGCCCACTCTGGGGCTTTACCGCCGGCATTACTTGTAGAAAAGAAAACGGGCTCGAATAACGAAAAATCATTTTCTTCGCGCATACGCTGCATGAGCACAGAGCCCACCATGCCGCGCCAACCGATTAAACCTACTGCTTTTTTCATGAAAAATCACCTAAACAAATAAAATGCGTTAGCCTAATGCACGCAAAACCGCGTCGCCCATCTGAGAGGTGCCCACCACTTGTGTACCTACACTTTGAATATCAGCGGTGCGTAAGCCCTGCTCGAGAACGGCAGCGACAGCGCGCTCGATCTGCTGTGCCTGATCTTCTCTGGCAAGAGAGTAACGTAATAACATAGCAGCAGAAAGAATTGTCGCCAAGGGGTTGGCCTTGTTTTGGCCTGCAATATCAGGTGCTGAACCATGGCTAGGTTCATACAAGCCTTGATTGGAGGCATTTAATGAAGCGGAAGGCAACATACCAATCGACCCAGTCAGCATTGCTGCCTCGTCTGACAAAATATCACCAAAGATATTTCCTGTCACAATCACATCGAATTCTTTTGGTGCACGCACCAACTGCATGGCTGCATTATCCACATACATATGGCTTAATTCTACATCAGGATAGTCCTTAGCGACTTCAATAACGACATCACGCCATAATTGTGAGGTTTCTAACACGTTGGCCTTGTCTACACTGCACAGTTTTTTATTGCGTTTTTGGGCTGCCTCAAAGGCAACACGAGCAATACGGCGAATTTCGGTCTCGGCGTAAAGCATGGTGTCAAACCCTTGTTTATCACCCGCAAACGGGCCGTCTTCTAAAGTACGAACGCCTCGTGGTTGCCCAAAGTAAATATCACCAGTGAGCTCACGAATAATTAAAATATCTAAACCGGAGACAATCTCTGGTTTTAAGCTCGAGGCTTCTGCCAACTGAGGATACAAAATAGCCGGACGAAAGTTTGCAAACAACCCCATAGCCTTACGTAAACCCAAGATGGCTTGCTCGGGTCGTAGCTCGCGCGGCAATGAATCGTACTTCCAATCGCCCACGGCCCCAAATAGAATGGCTGCAGATTGTTGGGCTAACTCAAGCGTTTGTGGCGGTAAAGGATGGCCGTGTAAATCATAGGCGGCCCCCCCTACGGGAGCCTCGACTAAGGTTAAATCGGGTGCAACGGCGCTTAATACGCGTGCGGCTTGAGTCGTAATTTCCTGCCCAATGCCATCACCGGGCAATACAGCTATTTGTGTCATGATAAGTCCTTGATTGTTTTAAGCCAATGCATCTGCCACTAACCAGGGGTGACGCGCTAAACGTTCGGCTTCAAATTGTTTGATTAGGTCTGCTTTTTGTAAGGTGTGGCCGATCTCATCAAGACCGTTGAGCAAGGAGTTTTTACGTGATGCGTCAATCTCGAAATGGAACTCCTCGCCAGATGGACTGATCACGACTTGACGTGCTAGATCAATACGCAATTCGTAACCCGGGAAGGCCTTGACCTCATCAAATAAACGCGCAACTTCGAGTTCAGTTAATACAATGGGTAATAAGCCATTTTTAAAGCTGTTATTAAAGAAAATATCAGCAAAAGAGGGAGCAATAATGGCTCTAAAACCGTACTGCAACAAGGCCCAAGGTGCATGTTCGCGACTGGAACCGCAACCAAAGTTTTTACGTGCTAATAGCACTGAAGCCCCTTGATAGCGCGGCTGGTTTAAAACAAAGTCTGGATTTTTAGGGCGTGCCTCGTTATCCATCCCTGGCTCGCCATGATCCAAATAACGTAACTCATCAAACAAGTTAGGACCAAAGCCTGTGCGCTTAATGGATTTTAAAAACTGTTTAGGAATGATTAAATCGGTGTCGACGTTCTCTCGATCTAAAGGGGCGACTAAACCGGTATGTGTGGTAAATGCTTGCATCGAATTTCCTTTTAGTTGTAGTTACGTACGTCAACAAAATGGCCAGCAATCGCGGCGGCAGCAGCCATCGCTGGGCTAACTAGATGCGTACGCCCCCCCATGCCTTGACGCCCTTCAAAGTTGCGATTAGAGGTAGCAGCACAGCGCTCTCCTGGCTCTAGGCGATCCGCATTCATGGCTAAACACATAGAGCAACCTGGCTCACGCCATTCAAAGCCGGCTTCGATAAAGATTTTATCCAGCCCTTCACGTTCGGCTTGCAATTTCACTAAACCCGAGCCCGGCACAATCATGGCTTGTTTTACATTCGACGCCACTTTACGCCCTCTGGCAACCTGTGCTGCCTCGCGTAGGTCTTCAATGCGAGCATTGGTACAGGAGCCAATAAATACTTTATCAATGCGCACGTCGGTGATGGGTTGCTTTGGGTTCAAGCCCATGTATTCTAAGGCACGGATCATGCCATCACGTTTTACACTGTCTTTTTCTTGATCTGGATCAGGTATGGACTGGGTCACGTTCAATACCATTTCTGGAGAAGTACCCCAAGTGACTTGCGGCGCGATATCGGCAGCATTGAGCTCAATGACACGATCGAACTGGGCATCCGCATCTGAATGCAAAGTGCTCCAGTATTCGACGGCCTGATCCCACATTATGCCTGTGGGCGCATAAGGACGACCACGGAAATAATCAATTGTTTTTTTATCTACTGCTACCAGGCCTGAGCGAGCGCCAGCCTCGATGGCCATATTACAGACGGTCATGCGGCCTTCCATGCTGAGCTCACTAATGGCTTCCCCAGCAAACTCGATGGCATAACCTGTACCACCCGCTGTGCCAATTTGCCCAATAACATACAGAATTAAGTCTTTAGCCGTGCATCCAAAGGGTAATTTACCGTTAACCTTTACCAACATGCTTTTGCTTTTTTTCATTAGCAAGGTTTGTGTAGCTAACGCATGCTCGACTTCAGAGGTGCCAATACCAAAAGCTAAAGCCCCGACAGCACCATGTGTGCTGGTGTGCGAATCACCACACACCACCGTCATACCGGGCAAGGTTGCGCCTTGTTCTGGCCCAATAATATGAACAATACCTTGGCGTTGGTCATTCATATCAAACAGAGTGATACCGAATTTTTTGCAGTTTTTCTCTAGGGTATCTACTTGCAGTTTAGAAATCGGGTCGGCAATGCCATCTATCCGAGACGTTGTTGGCACGTTGTGATCTGCCACGGCCAAGTTCGCACTGACGCGCCAAGGTTTACGTCCAGCTAGCTCAAGGCCTTCGAACGCTTGAGGGCTAGTGACCTCGTGCAACAGCTGACGATCAATATAGATTAAACAGGTGCCATCGTCTTCTTGATGCACCACATGTGAATCAAATAATTTGTCATACAGGGTTTTAGCCATTTGAGTCTCGCCTAAAAAAGTGAATGCGTTTTATTTATTATGCCAAGCTTTTAAGCCGGTACAAGCCCAATAGATATCCTAGTATAAAAAGTAATAGGATTGCATAGTCTGCGACACGCTTTCCTAAGCCTAGATACACCAAGAGCGGCCTAAGCCGCTCTAGAATTACTATCAGCCAACACGCATGAGTTTAACGGCGTCGATTTTGCTCGTAGAGAGGCATTACACGCTCTGCTGCGGTTTGTAATTCGCTAATCCGGCTAGCCGGAGACGGGTGAGTCGATAAGAATTCAGGCGTGCCCCCGCTGCCTAGCGCATTCATTTTTTGCCATAAGCTGACGGCGGCACGTGGGTCGTAACCGGCTCGGGCGGCTAGCTCTACCCCGAGTAGGTCGGCCTCGGTTTCATGCGTGCGGCTATTAGGCAAATTAAACATGACGTCGGTCAGCGTTCCACCTAAATCACCTGCGGCAGAGTTTCCTGTCACAGCAGTCAAAATAGATAGCCCTAAACCCGTGACCATTTGCTGAGACATTTGTTCACGAGCATGTTCACGCAAGGCGTGCGCCATTTCATGACCAATCACAGCAGCCAGTTCATCGTCAGTGGCTTTGGTTTGTTTAATTAAGCCTGAATAAACCGCCATTTTGCCGCCTGGCATGCACCACGCGTTTACCTCGTTACTGTTAATGACATGAATTTCCCAGTTCCACTGCTGTGCATCGGGCCGAAATGTACCAACTTGCTGAATTAAACGCTGAGCAATGGCACGCACCCGTTGGGTTTGAGCGGCATCCACATCTAAGGCTTTTTGAGCGCGTGCCTGACCAATCATTTCTGAGTATTGCTGTAAAGCAGTTTGGTTCAGCTCGGCTTCGGATACAAGACCAGACATATATTGTTTACGCTCAATACCTACTGTGCCAGAGCTTGTGGTGTCTAAGGCGGTACAAGCGACTAACAAACTGGTTACACCAACACCAGCTACTATTTTTATTTTATGAAGCAAAGGAGGCATAGTTTTATTCCTTAACGAGTTAAACCAATATCACCACATTGACCACGTTGACGCAGTAACTGATCCATGATCACAATTGCCAATAAGCTTTCTGCAATAGGGGTAGCACGGATACCAACACAGGGGTCGTGCCGGCCCAAGGTCTGCACCTCGACCGGCTCATTATGTAAATTTACAGACGGCCGTTTGATACGAATGCTTGAGGTAGGTTTAATCGCGAGTGATACCTCAATATTTTGCCCTGTAGTAATGCCACCCAAAATACCGCCCGCATGATTGGTAGCAAAGCCTTCAGGGTAAATGGCATCCCCATGTTCAGAGCCACGCTGTGATACGGATTCAAAACCTGCACCGATTTCTACCCCTTTCACGGCGTTTAAGCCCATCATGGCATAGGCAATTTCTGCATCCATGCGTCCGTATACGGGTTCGCCTAAACCAGTGGGGACATTCTCGGCCACCACTTCAATGCGAGCGCCAATGGAATCACCGTCTTTACGTAATGCATCCATATACGCTTCGAGCTCTGGCACCACCTCGGCATTGGGTGCATAAAACGCATTTTCATTCACAGCATCCCAAGACTGAAAAGGAATCACAATAGGACCAAGTTGGCTCATATAGCCACGGATACGCACTTGGAAGTGCTCTGCTAACCATTTTTTAGCAATCGCCCCCGCTGCTACCGTTGGTGCGGTAAGGCGTGCAGAGGAGCGTCCGCCACCGCGTGGATCACGAATTCCGTACTTTTTCCAATAAGCAAAGTCAGCGTGCCCAGGTCTAAATGTGTCAAGAATATTGCCATAGTCTTTACTGCGCGCATCGGTATTACGAATCAGTAAACTAATCGGTGCACCAGTTGTTTTGCCTTCGTAAACGCCAGAGAGTATTTCCACCTGATCGGCTTCTTGGCGCTGGGTTACGTGGCGTGAGGTACCAGGTCGACGTCGGTCCAGTTCGTACTGGATATCGGCCTCGGAGAGTGCTAGCCCAGGAGGGCATCCATCTACCACTGCCCCAATCGCAGGCCCATGAGATTCCCCAAAGTTCGTAACGCGAAACAAAGTCCCTAAAGTGTTGGCCGCCATAACAAATTAAATCCAAAAATGAGTAAGCTGATTGGGCATAATCATACCCAAATTACTTTGTATAAACACTAAGAAGAACAACTTAAGGCAACAATTTGCTGTTCTGGGCTAGGCGGCTGCATTAAATCCTCAGCCCCCTCCTGCACCTCGAAGGGGTGGCTTAATACTTTGTACAGACGGTCTAGCGGTTTATAGTTACCTTGTTGGGCCGCAATAATGGCCTCTTGGGCAAGATGATTGCGCAACACATACAGCGGATTATGCGCATTCATTTGTTCAATACGGATTTGGGCTGAGTGATGATTCTGTTGACTGCGCAGCACATAACGCTCTAACCACTCGTGTGCTTTGGCGCTGTGATCAAATAACTGTAGCCAAAGCTCGGGTTGAGTTGGGGCCAGTGCTAAATGCCTAAAGCTTAAGGTGAAGTCCGCGTGGTGATCATGCAAAAGCTGCCACCATTCATTAATGAGTTGGCTATCAGTATCAAGCCACGTGTCCCACCCCATTTTTAGCTGCATATTGGCACGGTATTGCTGCAGGTAATCGTGCTCGTACTGCGCTAGTACCGTCTGCAGCTGATCTTCTGTGCAAATATCCAAAAAACAACTGGCTAGACGTGCTAGGTTCCAATGCACGATAGAGGGCTGACGAAACCACGCATAACGCCCCCCAGTGTCAGTGGTGTTTGGCACAAAATCAATCGCAAATTTATCGATAAAAGCATAAGGGCCATAGTCAATGGTAAGGCCAAGTATTGACATGTTGTCTGTATTCATGACGCCATGACAAAAGCCCACGGTTTGCCAATGCGCCACCATTTGGGCACTGCGTCGCACCACGTTGCGTAATAGGTTTTGCACTAGCTCAGCATCAGACTGCAATGCGGGCAAACCGCAATCAGGGTAAAAATGCTCGACCACATAATGCAACAGCTGGCTTAGCTGCTGCGGACGTCCAGCCCAATGCTCAAAGGAACCGAAACGGACAAAGCTGGGCGCAACACGACACACAATCGCAGCCGTTTCAATGGTTTCTCGGTAGACCTTATCGTCAGAGGCCACTAAAGCCAAGGCTTCGGTAGTTGGCACGCCCAGTGCTTTCATCGCATGACTGGCCAAGTATTCGCGTAGGGATGAACGTAACACTGCCCGACCATCGCCCATTCTTGAATAAGGCGTAAGCCCAGAGCCTTTAAGCTGTAGCTCAAGCGGCCCGTGTGCAGTTTCTATGGCTCCTAACAAATGGGCACGCCCATCGCCTAGTTGCCCCGCCCAGTGCCCAAATTGATGCCCACTATAGACCGCGGCTAAGGTCTGGCCAGGTTCAAGCGCTTGATTGCCTGACATGATTGCTAAGAACTCTGCATGCTGTACACACTCGGCGCTAATGCCTAAGCGTTGAGCTAAGTCCATGTTGACATGGAGCAATCGCGGTGCGTTTAAACCTTGAGGATCTAGCCGTGTATAAAATGCACTTCCTAGCTCTGCGTAGGTGTGACTGTAAGTCAACGCGTCGAAACAGCTTTTCATAAAGACTCCTAGCGCAGAGATTGCACTTTTTTATTTTGTTTAGCTGCTTTTTTTGCAGGCCATAAATAAAACATAGCGCACACGTAAAAAATCAAAGACAGCACAATTTCTATACATGCCATTTTCACAGACAATGGGTTTGGGTCGGACCAAGCCCGTGTCACCCCTTCCATAAAATACAATAGCATTAACATCGAGGACCATTGCAATGTATAAACGTTACCTTTTAAGACACCACGTAACGGCAACAGTAAAGGCAAGACTTTAAGCGCTAAGTACGAACCACCGGGGCGTATTGGCGCAATAAAAAGCTCCCAAGCAAGACAAAGAATAATTAAGCCTACGAGCGATAGCGCTGCAAGCCGATACAAAATAGGGTTTAATTGAACATTCATACTGGTATGATCACAGAAAGCAAAGCTTTTATATAAACGACTCGGGTCACTTTTTATTTGCTTGGAGTTTAACGTTATGACAACGCCAGAGCCTAGCGCTCAGTCCACTAGAAAACACACATCGCATACCGCTTGGTTAACTCAGAGTGTCGATACGCTGTTATTTATAGTGACACGAATACTGCAGCGTAACATTACGCAAGTGGCCTCCAGTCTAACCTTTACTACCATTTTAGCCATAGTGCCCTTATTAGCCGTAGTGTTGTCGTTATTCACTGCTTTTCCCCTTTTTGACGACTTTAGGGCGGCGCTCCAAGAATTTTTAAGCTCAACCTTAATGCCAGCGGCTGTGTCCAGCACAGTCATGGAAAACCTCAACCAGTTTGCAGCCAAAGCATCCAGTCTGACAGCCGTCGGTAGCTTATTTTTAATTGTGACATCCATCATGCTGATGTCCACTATCGATCAAACGTTTAATGACATTTGGTATGTCACGGAAAAGCGCCCTTTAATGCATCGTGTTCTGGTGTATTGGGCTATTTTATCTTTAGGGCCCATTTTGGCAGGGGCAAGTATTTGGGCTAGTACTGTATTAGCCCAGGATTCGTTAGGTCATATCAGCACACTGTCATTCCTAAGCTCTTTTGCGCTGTCCTATATCCCTTTTATTTTAACGGCCCTAGCGTTTAGCGCCCTATTTGCCTATGTGCCAAACCGACGTGTTTTGTGGCGTGATGCATTTGTGGGCGGTGTATTTACTACGTTTGCCTTAGAAATCCTTAAATCCGGATTTGCCTTTTATCTAAAACAGTTTCCTACCTACACACTCATTTATGGGGCTTTTGCTACTGTTCCTATTTTCTTAATGTGGGTATATTTATCTTGGTTAGTGGTGTTGGTCGGGGCCAGTCTCGTGGCTATTTTGCCTAATTTGCGCCGTCGAGCATGGACTACATCCAATCACGCTGGCGCCCCGTTTTTAAATGCCTTGTCTGTTTTAGAATTATTGTGGGAGCAACGTAACGCCGTGCCTTCTGGCCTCAACTTACATCAAATTAGCTTACAGTTGCGGCGCGATCCAGCAAACCTACACGAATTACTAAAAAACTTAAAAAAAGACGGGTACGCCGTTAATACCATAGAAAATGAAGACGAACGCTGGGTGCTCAGCTGTGACCCAGCTATTACCCCGTTAGCCCCCTTGGTTGATGCACTGCTTATTGACCGCGCCCAAGCCGATACCCCAGTGGCCCACAGCATAGTTAATCTGATTGATCTTACCGTCGCTAACCCAGACCTTACTTTAGAGTCGCTTTTTTCCGAGCCTAAACAACTCAAAAAGCTCAGCCAATGCTTAGAACATCACGTCTTTACTAGATCAAATCCCTTAGGAGTCACTACACATGCTGAAAGTCAGTGAAATTTTGCGCGTTAAAGGGGATATCCTTTACACCTCTACCCCCGACACCCCCATCAGCACAGCCATAGAAATCATGAGCGAGCAAGATGTGGGCTCGCTGGTCATTATGGATCACGGTGAATTAGTCGGTATGCTCACATTCAGAGAAATCATGCGTCATCTGCATGCGCATGGGACTGATGGGTATAACTACACCATTCGTAGCATTATGAATGATGCCCCTATTAGTGTGACACCCAACACAAGCGCCAACGAAGTGCAACGGTTAATGCTAGCCAAGCACGCGCGCTATCTTCCCGTGATGGATGGCCCACTATTATTAGGCGTTATTTCTTTTTATGATTTAGCCAAAGCCTTAGTCGAAGCAGAGAAGTTTGAAAACAAAATGCTTAAAGCCTACATTCGTGACTGGCCCACCGATAGCCTACCTGACTAATTTCATTCACCTGATAGGCCACTTTTAGCTTGCTCAAAGTGGCTTTTTTTTATAGCGAGTTCTCATGAGTCTCTTAGCGCAAAAATACCAATTATCCGCTCCTATCGTTCAAGCACCAATGGCTGGCGTCAGCACCGTTGAGTTAGCCACGGCTGTGACTCGTGCTGGGGGTATCGGCTCTTTGGGTTTAGGGCATTTAGATATAGAGACCGCGCGCGCTCACATTCAAGCACTCAAACTCGCCACAGACGGACCTATTAACGTTAATTTTTTCTGCCATCAACCTGAAACCCAAAACCTTGAACGCGAGCTACATTGGTTGTATTTATTAACCCCTTATTTCAACGAGTTCGACAGCGCGCCGCCCTCATCCCTTGGCAAAGGCTATGACAGCGCATGGCAGAACCCTGCCTTAATTCAAATGCTCTGCGAAGAAAAACCCACCATTGTGAGCTTTCATTTTGGCCTACCAGAGCCCAGCGCGATCATTCAATTAAAAGCAGCAGGTATCGATATTTGGGGTTGTGCCACTAGCTTAGCGGAAGCTAAGTTTCTAGAACAATCCGGAGTAGACGCTATCATTGCCCAAGGTATAGAAGCTGGCGGTCACCGGGGCTTGTTCAACCCTTTAATTGAATCAGAATTAAGTCTAACGAGCTTATTAGGGCAACTGCATCAACACATTCATTTGCCTCTGATTGCCGCTGGTGGTGTGATGACAGGCGCTCAGGTGGCGGCTGTGCAATTGCAAGGAGCCGATTTAGCTCAACTTGGTACGGCTTTCATTGCTTGCCCAGAATCGGCAGCTGACTCAGCATACCGCGCTGCCTTACTTAGCCAACGTGCCTATGACACGGCTATTACCCCTGTTATTTCAGGGCGGCCCGCGCGTGGCTTACGTAATCGCATGCATACTGAAATTGCGGCTTTGATTGCCGATCTCCCCGCATACCCTGTGGCTTACAATGCCGCTAAAGCGCTGCACCAAGTAGCAAGCGCAGCGGAAAATTATGATTTTGCAGCCCACTGGGCAGGTCAAGGCGCGCCGTTAGCTCGGGCTTTGCCAGCAACTGACTTGTTTAACCAACTGCGTACCGAATACATCCACGCAAAACAACGGTTGGAAGCCTAATTCGCACGCTGCAATTGGTGCCAAGCCTCTAGTAAGACCGTAGCGTCGTTGCGTTCCATTTGAACAGGGTCTGATAAATGGCGCCGCCATTGTCTGGCCCCTTGTTTACCATGCGCCCACCCTAACAGCGCTTTAGTAATCTGACGTGGCCGTGTTCCGGCTTGGATTTCAGCCGATAAATAAGCATGCATGGCGTCTATGACCTCTTCATCACTTAGACGCACCTCATTAGGCCAAATTTGATCATGAATAAGCCCCAAGATGGCTGGTGTGTGCCACGCGGCTCGCCCTAACATCACCCCCTCGAAGTGTTGCAGGTGTTGCATGCTGTCTTCGACAGTGTTGATCCCGCCGTTTAAGACAAAGGTTGCATCAGGAAAATCTTGCGTTAGTTGTGTTGCCATGTCATAGCGTAGCGGCGGTACCTCGCGGTTTTCTTTTGGCGATAAACCTTTAAGGACTGCATTACGAGCATGCACAATAAATACACGAACCCCAGCCTCGTACTGAATGGCGACAAAATCTTTCACAAATTCATAACTATAATCATAGTCTAAGCCCAAGCGGTGTTTTAAGGTCACAGGGATAGAGACCGTGTCTTGCATGGCTTTCACACAGTCAGCCACATGGTGAGCCTGACTCATTAAAATGGCACCAAATGCCCCTTGGAGCACCCGATCCGAAGGGCAGCCGCAGTTCAAGTTAATTTCATCGTAGCCCCACTGCTCGCCCAGCTTTGCACTGTAAGCCAGAGCCTTGGGGTCGCTCCCGCCTAACTGCAACGCCACAGGATGCTCGGACGGATCAAAGCGCAAATGACGACCCACATCACCATATTCCAAAGCGCCTGTGGTGATCATCTCGGTATAAAGGCGCGCTTTAGGGGCCAACAAACGATGAAAATAGCGACAATAACGATCTGTCACATCAATCATAGGAGCAACACAAAGTGCCCAAGGACTGGGGGCTGTTATCTGGCTGGCTTGGCTCATGGCCTGATTTGACTGTAGACTCACAACATACCTATATCTTTATAATCAAAAACCTAAGGTTTGCATTAGGTTTTATACGTGCTCTTTCTTATAATAGCGACTGCTTTTATTGTCACCACTTTTTATTCAATTAATTATTTTAACAACACAAGATGGCTGTTTTTACTACCGTAACCGATGCTGACGCACGCGATTTATTGCAACACTACCATTTAGGAGAGATGGTTTCTTTACGAGGCATCAGCGCCGGTATTGAAAACACCAACTACTTTCTAACCACTACAACGGGCGATTACGTATTGACCTTGTTCGAGGTGTTGACCTATGAGCAATTGCCTTTTTATATAGAGCTGATGCATCATTTAGCCCAAAAAGGCTTGCCTGTGCCTTCACCGCAAACCTTAAAAAATGGTCAGCGTTTGACACGGCTGCATGGTAAACCCTGCGCCATTGTATCGCGTTTAGCAGGCAGCTTTGTACCTGAACCCACAACTCAACATTGTGCGTTAGCCGCCACAACCCTAGCACAAACGCATCTGGCTGCCCAAGATTACCCCTTATTTCAACCTAATCTGCGCAGTCTAAGCTGGTGGGAAAAGACCATTCCGCTTGTGCTGGAGTTTTTAAATCCCACTCAAAAAGCATTATTAGAAAGCAGCCTCAAAGAACAGCAGGTGCTCTTTGCCAGTCCTTTGTATGAAAGCCTGCCCGCCGGCCCCGCGCACTGCGACTTATTCAGAGATAACGTGCTTTTTGCTGGCACTGCTGAAGCCCCTGTGATGGGTGGGTTCATTGATTTTTACTTTGCTGGATGCGATAAATGGCTGTTTGATGTAGCTGTCAGTGTCAACGATTGGTGTATTGTGCGTGACACAGGCGAGTTTCAGCTAGATTTAGTTAAGTCTTGGGTTAGCGCCTATAACGCGATACGTCCTTTTACCCAGGCAGAAAAAGACGCCTGGCCGTTATTACTAGAGGCCGCCGCCTTACGTTTTTGGGTATCACGTTTGTATGATTTTTATCATCCACGCCCAGCGCAAAGCCTCAAGCCGCATGATCCCACCCATTTTGAACGGGTACTAACTCAGCGCAAAGCCACTGTGTACTCACTTGACGAACTACTAGGGTAAGCCATGCAAGCAGCACGACTTTCCGCTGAATACGGTTGGGCCTGGTTGGTTCAGGGTTGGGCATTATTCAAACGCCAGCCCATGACCATGCTTTTCTGGAGCCTAATGACCAGCCTACTAATCAACCTAAGTTACTTAATCCCCATTTTCGGTCAAATTGCTTTAATTATTGCAACACCCGCCATTGGCTTTATTGCGCTGAATGCCTGTGTGCAAATCGAACGCAATCAACCCATGCAATTAGGGATGTGGTTACAACCACTCAAAGACCCGAATGTTAAGAAAGCCATGCTTAAACTGGGCATTAGTTACTTTTTTGTCTGCCTTGCTGCCGGCTTTCTTGCTGTGATGCCATTTAGTCAAACACTGATGGACGTGATGAGTCGTGACGAGGCCGACCCGGCTCTGGTGATGCAAGCAATTCAAGCGCCCATGTATTTGTTTGGGCTGTTTTATGCGGGCATTTCCATCTTATTTTGGCATGCCCCTGCCTTGATGGGCTGGCACGGTATTCCTTTAAAAAAAGCGCTGTTTTACTCGATGGTAGCCTGCTGGCGCACCAAAGGTGCTTTGCTTATTTTTGGTCTGTGTTGGGCCGCTATTTATTTTGGCGCGCAATATCTAGCTAAAGCAATGGTAGCTGTATTTGGGTCATCCTTTGCTTATTTTTTACTTACCCCATTAAATCTTTTCATGATGGCGTATTTGTATAGCTGTTTTTACCCCATTTACCGCAGTGTTTTTGGGCAAAGTGCTATAGAACCCACCGTTTAAATGGAGACGGTGCACAACTAAACGCCACCCACGCTTGGTGGCGTTTTACCTTAGACCCCCAACGCATTTCTAGCACCGCCTTTGCTTTTCGATTAAATAAAATCCGGTTTGGGGCTAAGTAATGCCAAGGGCCTATTGCTGTGTTGTTTACCCCAATAAACCGTACGGCTAAAGGCTGAGTCAGCCCAAAACTGTGCACCGCTTGGCAGCGCTCAAAATACAACATGTGCTGGGGATACGGAAAACGATGCCATCCCCAAAAACGCGCGCCAAAGCCCTGCGCTTGATACACGGTGATTACAGTTGCTGCCATAATTGAAAAAACAAAGGGTACGCAATAACGAAAAAGGTGCATGGGAAAATACACACGACTAATGGCAGCAGCATTTTCACAGGCGCCTCTAGGGCTTGTTTTTCGGCACGTAAAAACCGCTCTTGACGTCTTTGTTGAGCTTGCTGTCTAAGCGCAGGGGCTAGGCGCCCGCCTAATTCTATAGTCTGCTGTAACGCCGCCACAAATGCATACGCCTCGGGCAAATCTACCCGATCGGTGAAGTCCTTAAAGGCTTGCTCTCGGGTTAGGCCGGCACGCATCGACTCAAGTGTCAGTAAAAGTTGCTGCTTTAGTGCCCCATCAGGCAATTCAGCACTGCACATGAAAAGCGCATGCTGTATGCCATGCCCTGCCTCTATGCTTAAGCAAATCAAATCCAGCATAAAAGGGAAATCACGCTGTATGTGCTTTTTTGATTGATGGCGCTGCTGACGCGCTCGAACCAAAGGTAGCGAAAAAACCAAAACAGCTGCCACTATGCCCGTCACTACATAAGCAGGCTGTTGTTTTACTAAAGCCCATACACTGGCCATGCCAAAGCATGCCATAACACCTGCACATTGTTTAGCGAAAAAAGAGTCTGCCAGCTGTGGCTGCTGTGCTGCCGCCCCTAATTCACGTTGTAAATACCAACGATACCGCCATGATAATAATGGTGAACAGATCTGTACCCAGACTAGCCACCAAGGCTGCAGCCATGACACTGATTTAGCCACAGGATGAGCCTGCACCCAAGGCCACCAGACCCCCGCTACAATTAAAAGCATGGCAATGCCGGCGCTACATAGACTTAAAAACCACCACATAACGGCTCCTATAGAGGCACGGTCACCAAACGCTGAATCCACCACACGCCGATTAACTCTAACACTACCATCACCACTAACAAGATTTGTCCAGTACGCTCCTGCCATAACGGTTCAATTAAGCTGGCATCAATCACATACAAAGCCCCGCCGACCAGTGGCGGCAAGAGCACCATAATCCACGCCTGTAAACGCCCCTGAGCCGTTAAGGCATTAATTCGTCCCTCGATGTAAATACGTGTACTGATGGTCTGCGCCATGTTTTCTAAAAGATCAGCTAAGCCGCCACCACTTTGTCCGGCTACTACCAACGCGGATTTAAATAAAGCCGTTGACTCACACTGTGTTCGTCGATGTAACTGCGTAAGGACTTGTGCCAAGCTTAGCCCCATACGCAATTCCTTTAAACACAACTCTAACTCTTGGCGCACGGGCTCTTGGCTGTGTGGGACTAAGCGTTGTAAACCAATACGTAAACTGCTGCCCGCTCGTAAAGCACTGGCAAGGGCCAACATGAAATCTGGAAATTGTTTCTCAAAACGTTCTATTCTTTTTTTGTGCAAATAACGTAAAGAAAGAGGCCAGCTAATTAACACCACCAGCTCTAACACTGCTACTAGCACCATAGGAATGCCTAAGACTACCAACACAATAGCCATACAAAACAATACGGCCCATATCAGGCTCACCACCGCTCGACTTTGAATAAAGACAAATCGAGCGCTGAAAAACTGCTCTGTCTCAGAGGCCATAAAATGTTGGTGCTTTTTGCTTAACCCCCAAAACCATTTGGGCGCTAAAGCCATAATCAGCACAGCACAAACACCGAATAAAACTAGGCTTAGACCTAACCACATGATGACGCTCCGCTACACATAAAACCAAGTTGGATCTAAAGCATCGGGCTGCTTTTCAAAACACGAAGGAAAAATGCCAGTAGCGGTAAAGCATTGCGTGTGCGGGTGGTAGGTAAATAGCTCTTGCATTTGGATGCGTCCTGCCTCCATACCTGTAATTTCACTGATACTAGTAATTAGCCGTTGTCCCTGAGCCAGACGCGTTTGTTGCACGATAATATGAATAGCGGCTGCAATGTGCTCTCGCACTGCATTTAATGGCAGATCCAACCCTGCCATTAAAATAAGGCTCTCTAAACGTGCTAAAGCATCTCGTGGGCTGTTAGCGTGTAACGTAGTTAATGAACCTTCGTGGCCGGTATTCATTGCCCCGAGCATGTCAAAGGCTTCGGGGCCACGACATTCTCCTACTACAATACGATCGGGACGCATACGCAACGCATTGCGCACTAAGTCGCGAATGGTAATCATGCCTTGGCCTTCGGCATTCGCCGGACGCGCCTCAAGACTAACAACGTTTTGTTGCTGCAGCTGCAATTCGGCAGCGTCTTCAATGGTAATGACGCGCTCGTGGGACGGAATAGAGTTGGATAAAATATTCAGTAAGGTAGTTTTGCCGCTACCGGTACCGCCCGCTACCAGAATATTTTTTTTATGGTGTACGCAACGGGCTAAAAAATCGGCCATGGGTAGACTTAGCCCTTGCTTTTGCAGTAGGTCAGCTAAGCGCATGCGATAACGACTAAATTTACGTATGGTTAGCATTGGCCCATGCAAAGCAATAGGCGGAATCACGGCATTCACCCTCGAACCATCAGGCAGCCGTGCGTCAACCATAGGCGAACTCTCATCCAAACGCCGCCCTAAAGGACTGACAATCCGATCCAAAACCGCCATTAAAGCGGCCTCACTACTAAAGCAGTACGGTGTCAGCTCACAACGACCATGACGTTCCACAAAAACCGAGGTCGGCCCGTTAACCATAATTTCAGTAATGTCCTCTTGTTCTAGCAATCGCTCTAGAGGGCCTAAGCCAATGGCTTCATCGAGCACGGTACGCATTAGATCGGTTTTAGAACCCGTAATCACAATGCCCTCACGCTCAATAATTTTCTCTAGGTGCGTATGGGCATGAGCACGCAACTCGGTGTCACTCATATGAGTTAAGGATTGACGACGCAAATCTAAGGCGTCAATCAGCCATTGATGCATGCGGTGCTGAATGGCTACTGATACGGCGCTTGGTTCGTGATGAGTGAACGGTGCTTCGGAATGCGGTGCTGTGGCTAGGTCTTGGGCGTTGAGAGCCTCTATAGCCACTACAGTTACTAAGGCCGTACCAATTAGAATCTGATCTTGAACGTGTAACGGGCCAGCTCGACTAATGCGTTTATGGTTTAAATAGGTTCCACTTAAACTGCCAAAGTCCTCTAGGTAAATGGCTCCGCTCTCTTCGTACAAGCGCGCGTGCTGTCGTGCTACCTTCCACCCTGTTAGCGTCACGTCTTGATCACTGCCTTTACCTAACTGACAGGGTAAATGATGCCATGCGGTATGTTGGCGACCGTCTTGGTACAGGACATTAAGGTGTAACCGCATAGGTGGCCTCCTGTTGCCATTGTGAGCCTTCCCCTTCCCAAGGATTCCAATACGGGAGTTTGGAATGCAGGGTCTGATCGGGTTGCTGAAAAGGGATATTAAGTTCTGTAGGATGCAATTGTTGTTCTATGATGGTGCGGCCTAAGCGCACTCGTTCTTTATTGGTGGGGTGTTCGGCATCCATGACCACTGGCGTGACAAAAATCGCTAATTCAGTTTCGTTACGTTGATAACGCTTGGATTTAAATAATGCCCCCAAAATCGGAATTTGGCCTAAGCCTGGCACAGCTTGATGGGTTTGAGAGATTTCTTGCGAAATAAAGCCAGCTAAGACTAGGGTTTGACCAGACTGCACATTAAACTCTGTACTAGCTCGTCGCGTTTTTAACGAAGGACCTGTAGGAATGGACAAGCTTGGGTCAATTGAGCTGACTTCCACATCTACATGTGAACGTACGGCCCCATGACTTTCCAAATAAGGGGTAATTTTCAACGACACCCCATACGATTTGAACAAGGTCGTCGTGTTTCCGTTGCTGTCGCTAGATGAATAAGGGACCTCGCCCCCAGCCAAAAACTCAGCCGTAGCACCACTGCGTGCTAAAAGCTGTGGCTGCGCTAAAACAACGGCCTGGCCTTGTTGTAACAACGCATTGAGTCGTGCACTGAGCAGAGCATTCAAACCAAAATACCCAGCGAATGCACCCGGCTGAAACGGTACAGGCATCACGACCTGCCCAGGTCGATCAAGCAAACTTTTACTGCCCTGATCCCAGGCTAGGCCAGCATTAAGCCCACCCTCTGATTGCTCAGACCAACGTACGCCTAATTCGCGCAAAAAGTTTTTCGGAATTTCTAATACCTGTACATCTAAAAGCACCATGGATTCCCAAGCTTGGTGATGACTTAAGTCCACAATGGCGTCATAACGTTTTTTTAATTCTTCGAGCTGGGCACGATGATGCGCACTTAACTGATTGCCTTCCACCACCACTTTTTCACCAATTTCAGTCACTTGCAGCTGCGGAATACGTTGCAAGAGTTGTTTGAGTTCAGAGCGCTGATGTTGCTCTACGGGCTCTTGAACATGAATATGGTAGCTTTGGTAATGACCTTGTTTGAACCAAACCGTCAGTGTGCTGGTACCAACATTACGCGCAAAAACCAAGACCTCGTTGTCTTCGGAGGTAACGGCATTAAGTACGTGACCATCCCCTACGGCTACGCGTAACACTTCAGGCAAAGACAAAACGCGCATTTCACCTACTTGCATTTGCCACACCTCTGCGGCGTGGGCTTGGCCTAACCACACCCCCAACACACCAGCGATAACTAACTGACTAATTTTCAACCACATCGAGGCTCTCCTGTATAAAACTTAACTGTGAGGGAGTGTCTACATCGAGCACGGCATTTTTACTTGGTTTAGGTGTGGCCTCAGCACCCCTCACCTGCCGGTGTAATTTATTGCCATAAATAACAGGCACTGACTTATATTCAGACGGGGTAACATGCAGACCAAGTAAACTAGCTAAGTCACCACGAATCCCTTTATTTGAGATGTGGGCATCGTGCGGATTACGTAACATAGCCGTGATCATGCCAGCTTGACGCGCGGCGACGAGCTTGGCGCCTTCTTCGGGGCTTAAGTCAAAGGTAACGGTCGCAAACTGCCCGCCATCAGCCATGTTTGAATCCGTCTGTTCATCGGTAGCGATGACTAAAACACCTTGTAAAAGAGGGGCAGTTATCTTGCGACGCTGATGGTCAAAACTGACATATAGGTCGACCAAATCACCAACGCGTAATAACCCTGCTAAGGAGTTAATTTGGTCTACAGGCATAGTGACCGCACGACGTCCGTCCGCCAAACGCGCTGAAAAACTTGGCTCTGGCTCATATTCGGTATGCACACCCAAAATTAAATCACCGGCTGCAATTTGTGCCCGCAGTACCGTTCCTATCAATACGTTATATTGATTTGGCTCTACGCTATCTTTAGGAATGCTTTGCATAGGAAACTCTCTGATAGCCAGATGGGCTTCTGTAAGTACTGTTCCAGCCTCTAGCGTATAGGCAGCGACTACTCGTGGCACAGTAGGTAACTTTGTTTGCTCAACTAATAAATGGCGCTCTTGCTCTAAATGTTGATACGCAGCCCAGACTGCTAAGGCTCCGCTCAAAACCGAGCTAACCAACCAAATACCAAATTTATGATGTGCAGCTATTTTTTTCATATCAAGGCCTCTTAGGGATGCCACCACAAAATATGCCAAACGCCTTGTCGTGGCTCTTGCCATATCATTAATCGCTCTTGCTTTTTGCTCCACTCACAGGGAGCAGTCAGCACACAGTCTTGTACGCCAGCAATCCAGCCTTGAGCCTGTAAGCGAAGGCGTAAGCGTTGAGCACTTTTTAAAAATGGCCTATGCGCTTGTAATACAACATAACTAGGTGGCTGAGCCTGAGCTTGCATTACCCATTTGTGTTCATAAAGCCCATCAAACACAGCAGGTATTCGTAGCTGCCTGGTTTGAAAGCTCAGGCTTGATAGCCAGCCTGTAGCCTGCTGATGCTGAGCCGTTAAAAATAAAAGAAAATACTGTTCATCAGCAAAAAATTTCACTATCCAGTTAGAGGGCAAAGCCAGTGCGTTTAAATCGTAAGGCAACAAAGTCGGCAGCTGGTTGATTAGCTCAAGCGCAGAGCTTGAGCTTGTGAACGCCTGTCGTTGAATACGCTGCCCTTGCCAGTGCCACTGCTCTATGGGCTGCCACTGTACTGGCCATTGGGTTAAAGCTGGCAGCAGCTGTGCCTGAGCGCCACCGACCACAGCACAACATAACCACAACACCGCACTCATCAACCAGAACATGCCGTTCTCCTAAGGGAGTAAAGAAGGAATGGCATCTCGCCATGGAGCCAACCACTGAGTATTCGGCTCTGCCCGCTGCCAAGCTTGATCTACAGGTCGTAGTCGAGGCCCCCACTGCGAAAAGGCGCCTTTTGAGGCACGATACGCATTAGCCCAAAGCACTGTACTGCCCTGCAATCGCTCTATCATGTGTGCACTTGAGTGAGGAGCCCCTAGCCCCACATCTAAAAGGGTATGACTGGTTAATTGCAAAGCAGGCTGCACTACGGTATGGGGCATCCACCACGCTACCTCCGGCTGATACTGCTTACCATGCTGAGCCAGCGCCCTAAATTGCACTCGCTCTGTGACCCCGAGTAACGCGTCTTGATTTGCTACTACCTCGGGAGCCCAGTTTTTAAGAGGCTGCGTGGAGGAGTGCTGCAGCTGAATTGAATGTGACACAGGACTAAAGAGCCCGGCCATGTACGCAGGATGATAGGCACTAGCCTCTGGGCCGAGTAAATGCGTTTGCGTATACCTAAATGCAGCAAAGCCGGCATGATGTTGTGTCTGAGCTTTTACTTCTTGCCAGCGTTGCAACCACAGTAACGATGGAGCGGCCAATAAAAGTAGTGCACTGACCATCACCATTTCCACCAATGCTTGCCCCTGTTGTGTTTGCATCAGTGCTCTCCTAGTAATTGCTGTAACCGTTGCTCCCATTCACCATGTGCTAAGTTTGCCTGCCAATAAGGTTGAAATAGATTGGCTTTTTGTGCTGCAGGTGCCGATTGATTAGGTGGTGCTTCGTAGGTATTTTTTGCCTCGCTTTGGCTATGAATGACTTGGGCACCTACAGCACGTTGTAAAGCAAGACGTGTCTTAAAACGAAACACAGGAACAGCAAGCTTAGTAGAAAGAAAAGAATACAGTCCCCGACTGGGCCATATCGTTTGGTCACGGCGAGCCCATGCCTGGGCTATTCCATTCGCACTGCCTTCGGTGATATCCCACTGCGTGTGTTCTTGAACCCAACGCCAAAAATCTTGGTGAGAAAAATCGTCTGGGGCAGTGTCGTAATCGTCTGAAACCATTGCATCGCCTTGACCCTGCACCCATGCCCAGCCCATCGCGTACTCACGGTGGTAACAGCCGATCCAACGATTTGACCGTAACGCATGAAAAGATAAGGTGTCTTCGGCCTGCCAATGCCCGTCTGGACTTAACACCGTTGCGCCGCGTCTGCGTAGCTCATGGCGTTTATGGGGGCAACGCGCTTGCACTAACCACTTGTTTTTTGCAGTACTATGCCGTGGTTTCAAAAAATCGTAATAAGACATTAGTTCGGTGAGCCAAGGGCGCCACCCGCTTGCTGTATGCCAACCTAGTACAGTTTGCCAATTGTCTTCGGTAACCTCTAGCTGCATTAGCTGTGGCTGGCTTTGCAATGCGAGCTCGGGGTAGTTTTCATAAAGCACATCCCGTATACGTGCATCACGTTGGCTTGGCATCTGGTTATAAATAGCTTGACTATGAGGTTCAAACACCAAAGGACTAAATTGTTGATGCTGAGCGAAAAGAGCCTGTAGGGATTGCTGTGCCACCCCCGCAGACTGCGCCAACAAGGACGCTTGGTAGCTCAGCCCATAATGTGGTCCAAACATCATGCTAATTAAACTGGCAGGCGGATTTGCCATTTGCACCCGTTGTGCTTGAGTTTGAGCGAACTCGGCCCAAGAAGCCAGCGTCACTAAATGCGCCATAGCAATTTGATGGCCGGTATAAGCACGATTCATATAAGCCGCATAATTAAGCATTTGTGCTTGCAATAACGCCCCACTGTAAGTGGCTGCGTCTAACGCATAGCGTTGACGTAACGCTTGATAATTAATTTGGCCCACGTAAAAAAACTTCAACATAAGTGTGCTAAATACACCTAAAGCAAGTAAGGCCAATACCAGTACCTGTCCTTTTTGATGTGTATTCATGGTTAATTCCCACCCGCTTGTGAGGCGTTGCCCGTGAAGTTTTGTAAGCTTTTGCTTTCAGCCTGAACGGAGCCGAGCTGTGCGGCCTCTTGGGCTTTTTGGGACTCCGCTGTGCCATCCTCCCCGGCTAATTCCTTAGCCATTGCGGCCGTTTGTGACCGAATGACTTGACCGAAGATCTGAAAAACCGCGATGGCAGCCACAGCAATTAAAGCGACGATGATGACGTATTCAGTCAATAGCTAATAAAATTAACCTAACTCATTGATTAAAAATAATAAGTAGGTTTTATTTGTCTAATACCCTTTAGGTTTAGTTGAGCTGCAACACCTTGTTTTCATTGATTACTTAGATCGAGTTTTAGACAAAAACCCAAACCAAAAGGCTAGGTCTTATTATTCTTTTCTGGGCGGTTTAGTACCCTATTTAGTACCCTTAAATAGACAAATAAACAGGTGCCCTTATGTCTCAAAATCAGCTTTCGATTAAGCAGATTGATTCAGCTTTACCTTTAAAAAAAGAATATTTTCTTTCTGATGGAAACGGGCTTCACTTACGGATCCGGCCCGCTGGTGACAAGCTTTGGGTATTCAGATACACCAACCCCTTGGGCAAACAAGTCAAAATCTCACTTGGCCCATACCCTGACACCCCTCTAGAGCTAGCTCGAAAGCTAGTTGTGGAATACAGGGCCAAACTTGCTTTAGGAATAGACCCAAAAAGCATTAAAAACAATGCCCCTAATACTGTTCAAGACCTGTTTAATATTTGGATAGGCGAGGAACTGCCCAACCGTCGCACAGAACGCGGCGTCTATCAAACTCGCATAAGGTTTGCGAAGCACATTCTCTACTACATTGGAGACGCCAAGCTCATATCTCTAAAAAAATCTGATTTTTTAAATGTTTTTATGAGGGTGGTTAATCAAGGATCCAACGCACAAGCAAACCTGCTTCTTCGAGAGATGAGGCAAATGTTTGATTATGCTGTTACCAATGAGTGGCTAGATGCTAATCGAGTGAGGAGCATCAAAAAAGAAGAAGTGGGGGGACCGGAAAATATAGGAACAAGAATTCTTAGTAGAAAAGAAATTCGAGAACTTTGGATCAAGTGTAATCAGAAAACGGGGATTACTTTGCAATGCCATGCATCGATCTGGTTAGCCCTTTCAACCATGGCGCGTATTGAAGAAATAGTTACGGCCGAAGAGCAAGACTTTGATTTGGAAAACAACCGCTGGATTATTCCCGCTAATAAGAATCAATCCAAGCGAGAGCACGTAATCTATCTCTCCCCCTTTGCGCGTCAATACATAGACTTGCTAATCAGCGTACCTAGGGAAGGAAGCTCCTACCTATTCAAAAGCGTACGAAGTACCACTTACACTCGACCCAAAACTATCAATTTCCAAATCTCCCATAGACAAGACTGCGCTGAAACAGGTGATTTAACTAGTAAGCTTAACCCTGAGATTAAGAGCTCATTACGCATATCAGGAGGTCGATGGTCTCATCAAGATTTACGCAGATCAGCTGCCGCGCTAATGAGCTCATTAAAGATACCCTACGAAATTATTGAACAGTGCTTAAATCGGAAGCCAAAGCAGGGGCATATCGCTATATATCAACAAATCAGTCCAGCTGAACAAAGGCATGCCTTTTTGAAGCTTGGTAAAGCGCTTGAGAGGCTAACAAGATAAATCTGACTTAACTGTATAAATAATTAATTATCAATATAGATAGAGCTCACTATGTATGCAATCATCCTTGAAGACGGCCCTACCTCCATCACAGAGCAAGCCAAATTAAAAGCCGAATACCGTTTTCAGCGCGTGCTTGAGGATGCTTTTAGTGGCCCCGAGACTTACTGCACGGCTATCAGACTTGGCGAAGTGCGATGGAGTCAGACAAGTCAGAGTTATCTGAAGATGATAAAGCGCCGGCTAAAAAGTGGATGAATATTGCTAGCAAAGCGCAGCAAGAGGGTTTAGGGGAATGTGAGGCTTATTTTGAGATTCGTATCAATAGATAGAGTGATGCTTTGCAGCGATCCTATATGTGGATCGCTTTTATTCGTGAAAACACTTACTTCGCGTTTCTTCTAGCCTCATTCAGATCAGCAATCGCCTTATCTATATCTAAAGCGCCAATCGCCTGATCTATTGCTACCATATAATTACTATTAGCAATATTTGTACTAGGGGTATCATCCACCAGCGTTGAGTGCCCCATATTGTTAACCGCCACTATGCTGGAATCCGCGCCCTTTACAGAAACAACAGCCCACGTAACAGATTTTCCTCTTACCACCATCGCATTAGCAGATACCAAAAACTCTGCATTAGCAGCCCTCATTTTCTCACAAATCAAATCGTAATTATCATAACCCCAGCCTTGTTTTTTTAACTCATAAAGAACATCCTGCCTGCTATATATTTTAGTAACGCACTGAGAATCCGCATAAAGAGGCGCAGAAAAAACAAGAGCCGCAGTCACAATGGTTTTTTTGAACATACGATTTATCCTTTGGGCTTAAAAAACTTACATTTAGTAAAAAATAAAATTTAACAAAAAACATCAAATGTCACAAGAAAACTCGTTCTTAACATCGCTTATACGCTAGCTAACGAAACGCCTTAACATACCCCTGCAACCCATTCACTTTATCAGCGAGCCTTGCAGCCTCTGCTCCCATTTGCTCATAGTCTCCGATACACTCGATAAGTATCCCGATCCCGTCCGCTCCGGCGTCATTAGGTCCGCTGCCGGGGTCGGAAGCTTGGGCGTTACGTAAGTCGTTGAGCAGCCCGACAATACGAACACGCTGATCAGACACCAGCTTTTGAGCTGCTTCACGCTCGAGCACGGCTTGTCGATATTCTGCGTCTGCCCTATCTTTTTCATACTGCATCCCCTGCTCTATTGCTATTTGAGAAAGCACAGCATTAACTTTCTCAGCGTTAACGCCTTGCTTATATTGATACTGACCATACAGCCAGCCACCAAGAAAAAGAGCCGCTGTAATCGCGGCCCCTATTCCCACTTGCTTTAACATGTCACACCTCTTTTAACGCATCGGCGTAACACACTGTCCATGTGCGTAAATGGGGCTTACCCGGGCGCCACACTCGCATATACAAATCCCATGCGCCTTGCTCATCTCCTAACCGCGGCAAACTTCGTGGATCAGTCCACAGTAATAAACGGGCAAATGCCGCCGCTAAGATTTGATCGTGCTCCAGTTTTTCCCACACGTCTCTGGCATTAGGCTCTACGCCTCGAGCACGACACACAGCCAAAGCATGGTCTTTACTGGCTGCATGAGTCAAAACCCCATGCACCCCACCCATTCGCTCAAACTGCCACCAGCCGCGAGCAGGACCTTTAGCGCCGGGCTTACCTTGCACTAGCTGGTACGTGTGTACGAAGCGGCTTTCCTGCAGACCAATCGCCAACAGCATCACACTGGCTTCTTTGCTGCGCATGCGCTCCGGCAACAAGGAGAAGGCAGGCTCAATCGCTGTTTTTATTACTTCACTTAATTTCATTTATTCCACCATTTTTTAAGACGACACCAGGTCAGACGGTTTTTCAGTAGGATGTGACGCACGCACAACAACGCTAAAGCCACGTTCATCGTGACCTCTGCTGTACGCCCCGCTGAGTACGTCCCGTGCGGTGCAAAAATAACGCCCATCGCTGCCAAAGCAGCTACACCAAAGAGAAACCGACACGTTGGCCCACCTTGAATACGCTTTGACACCGCACACCAAGACGCCCAAATACAAATCAAGAGACACGAAAAAATATTGATATAGATCACCCTATTTCCCCCATCGACTCATGACTAATTGCCAGAAGTCTGATTTCACAATCGCTCTGATAATCGCTTGCGTCACCGTACCGCCAAAAAGCCCCAATAAAAAACCGATGCTGCCGGCATTTGCTGGTGACACTTCTAAATATGTCGCTATCGCCCCAGTCAAGAAGTGCGCAATAACGGCGCCGGCCATCGCAAAGAAAATAAAATCTTTTCGATGCTTTAAGTCTTCTCGACGAAACCAGCTCGCAACGAGAGCCCCGACAAGCCCAGCAATCCCCCACTGAAACGTGTCAGAGACGTCAATAATCCAGCCCCATACGCTCAAGACTGTCTCCTAATAAAAAAAGCCCACTGCAATGGCAATGGGCGTAAAAAAAGCGCGTAGTGCGCTATCTGTTGAGTAGTACTGCTACCAGAAAGACTGCAGCTGTGGGTATTAGTAAATCGAGCTTCGCATCAAGTGACCAACGCCATATGTCTAGCGCTTCATAACCCTTGAGTTGACTTGGGTCCCCGATCTTGTATTCACGCTGCGCGTGTTCTCGACCGAGAAACAGCGCTGTCACAAAGATGGCGCCGACCCAGGCACCGTGCTGCAGGCCTAGGAGATAGAAACCACCCACAAAAAAGCCTTGGATAACCAAGGCTACGATTAGATGCTCTACGTGCGTTCGATTCATAAGATGCCTCCTGCAAAGATTCGCTGAGGTTGGTTGGGAGCTTCGATTATTGGCAGTAGCGCCTCTTGCTCAGCGGTCAAATCAGCGCGTAGGTTGGCGTGATATCCCTCAACCGGCTTAATTTCAGGGTACTCCTCACCCTCTGTATCTAGCAACATGTGGCCGGTTGGTCGGTAAATCGTGCCAACGTAATCAATAGCTACGTCATGGGGTGTGACGGATTCACCATCTATATATGACAAAAGCCCCGCTGATTGCAGGGCTTCATCTATAATTTTCCGGCTATTAGCTCTTAAGAAATAGTCTTTCATGTTGTGAGTTCCTGTAGTTGCTCAGTTGTTAATGCACGCTCGTAAAAAGCGGCTGACTTTAACCACCTATATTTTGATTGAACATGTGTTGCGGGATGCAAATTAGCAAAAATAGCCTCATTTACAACATCCCTATCTGTTTCTATTTCTCTCACAACTCCGTCTGCAGCAACTACTATTTTATCGGGGAAGATACTTACACCCAGTTTTCTCAGGTCTTCCCAGTTACCAGGGATGGTTCGACTCATGTAAGAGCCGTTAGTGTAAATCCGAACCTGAATATTGTTAGAGAAGCCCGCAGCCCAAACCATAATGCCGTTCGTTGGTATATGTCCTGTTCTGCCCTTTCCCCAACTTAATATATAGAGCGTATTGTTATCTATCAGATTTCTTAGTAGCTCTAGGTCTATAACCACAGAACGCAGACGATCTGTTCTTATTGAATTAAGTACGCCGTCTGCCACCGTCACCTGGCTGGCTTCAGTAGGTATGTATGGGGTGGGGGAGATCCCTTCCTCCAACTGCATCCCAAAAACCTCCCATCCCTCACCCTCTTCGAGCATAGATCGGAGGGGCCAGGCTATCGGGGCCCAACTCGTTCCTGTAGTTGCTGCTTTGCCTGTCACCCAGATTCGATAAAACCCATTTCCGGCGGGATCACAGCCAACAAATGTTGCACCAGAACCTTTGCTTATTTGCCCATCAGGCGTTAATCCAACGTTACATTGGGATTCGAACATTTGCTGATGTAAGATAACTCTTATTGGATTATTCGAACTATTACTCGCCAACGGTTTAACATACAAACTAGCTGTGTACATTACCCCCTCTGTGTACTGCTGAACTGTAGCTGTCCTATGAAAATATGGAGAACCTGTAGTGTTCTCAGCTTGCTTAAATAAAGCAGATCTTCCCCAATTAAATGGGCTTTGTCCATAACCTCTAGCTAGAGAGGCGGCTGGGGCAGCGGACCACCCTAAAAAGTCTTTAGATTCCGTAAGTAAATTAGTCCTCACGCCACTTCCCCAAAGCCCTTTATCCGTAAGTACCGGCTCGTCAACACCGTACTCGTTGCCCTCCTCATCCCAATCTAAGCTAGCACGGGTAAACTGAATCCGTGGATCCAAATACTTAGCCCCAGCAAACTGGAAATCCAATATTGGATAGGGTCCATCACCATATTTCAACTGATTCTTCGCAACCCTCAACTGATCTGCCTGATACGCCAAATCCCGCAAAGCCTCTTGCACGTTCGTTGCAATCACAGTAGGCAAGGGGTCTGTAGCTACCGTCGTCGCATGAACGTTCGCGATTTTTTTAGCCTTCTCCTGCCAGTGAAGAGCAGAATACTTTCCTGGCACCACCTCCACATCTTCAGGCGCGTTCGCAAACCTATCTGACAGATCTGAATAATGTC
Source organism: Paenalcaligenes hominis (assembly GCF_011927625.1). GTDB lineage: Bacteria > Pseudomonadota > Gammaproteobacteria > Burkholderiales > Burkholderiaceae_B > Paenalcaligenes > Paenalcaligenes hominis. Next base: position 610,065 of record NZ_JAATIZ010000001.1, on the reverse strand, counting down.
GCGCAGAATACTTTCCAGAAGCCACCACAGACCCCGGCGCTTTATTCGCCCACTCATCAGACCGTGTTGCGCTATTTGCGGAAGCTGTTGCGCTTGCTGCAGCTGCTACAGCTCGGTTATTAGCATCAGAAGCACGGGTATTAACATACGTAGCCACCTCATTCATCTGAACGCGTCGTAGTTCTAAAGACGCTGCATGAGCATACGCCTTATCATCAAAAACCTCCTCGCTGTCTTCCGGCGTTGGCGCAGGAGGATACGGGTCAATCTTCGGTATAGACATACTTTCTCCAATAAAAAAGCCCGCACTAAAGCGGGCTATTTGTAATACTTGAAAACTTAGATAAAACCATCAAACTCAATCGAGCAATCAGACGTCGAAACGTTGGGTACGACAACCTCAAAATGCTTAATGAGACCGTACCCTGTAAACGCTTTAAATGAGTCAGTGGCAATCATCAAAACTGGCACAGAATCCACTTCGCTCATAAAGTCATACACTTGATCGACCTCCGTATTTCTAATCGCTAAATTAAACGTGCTTCGCTTAGATGAACGCCCTTTCCGAATATCGACCTCCCCTGAGTCGGAATCTCTACGCACGCGGCTATAAGACGTAATCCCTGCTCTAGCGCCATACTCTACGCCAATCCCAAATCGACGCTGCTGACCAAGCACAATAAGTCCTACACCCAGTTTTTCACCTCCCTTAATCTCTATGCAAATCTCTGCACGTGGGTAAGACGGCAAACGTAAAAAAAGCGCTTGGTTTCGCGCTTTTCTGTAGCCGTAGTACCAGTGCCACCAACTTGATTGAGGCGTGATCGGATTCACTTTCTGCGTTTTCTCATACACGCCTAATAGCGGGTCCTCGACACGAATTTTTACTTCCGTTGCGCCAGTTAAGTTTAAGATGCCTATTGAGTTCGCAGCACGCCCTGTTTTAATCCGATATGTGATTAAATTAGGTCGCATAGCACGCGAGCTGATTTGATCGTCAAAAGCGCGCCACCGATTCACTACGCCGGGGCTGAGCCATTTATCAGGGTAATTCAGCGGATCATTACCCTGATTTTCATCGGCTAGCGACTCGTAAATGTTGCGCCCAAGGACTACACGAGCGCCAACAGAGTAAGTCTCATCTGGGTCAAAAGGCAGGTAATCATCAACTGGCACGTTCGAGTCAATGAGCATCTCGTCAGTCACCACCACCGGCTTTACGATAACTAAACTCACGCCACCTCCTTTTTAATTTTCACAAAAACTGGATCACTAGGCATCTCCTCAATTCGCACTGGATAATCATCACCCTCCCAACGCTCCAAAACCCGCGCCATGCGCTGCTGCATCGCTATCATAGAGCGCATCATGCTTTCGTACATTTGACGCAGCTGTTGATTCTCGCGAATTAACCCCTGCATCAGACCCGAAATATCTGGCCCCGCTGACATATTGCGCAAGATATCCTGCGTTTTGCTTGCGTTGAAAATGCGGCTCGGGCCTGTCACCTCAAGCTCTGGGCCTAGCTCACCGACGAGACGTAAGCCGCCAAAGTGATCGCCACCGCGTGCATATTTTCGCAACGGCATCTCATGTCTGCCATATTGATCAAAATGCGACTGAGCAAAAGCAAGCATGCCTCGATCACCACCTGCGGCCCCACCGCTTTTCACTTCACGCAGGTAAGCCGTCATGACGTCTTGGTTAGCAGCTAAATACGCCTGCGCTTCTGACGTAACCCCAGGCTTGTGCGTTCGACCTTTGTTTTCACCGGGTTTGTCAGTACGGTTTTCAGCCCAGCCATAGCTGCTGTAATGAAGCTGAGCAAACTTCAAGTAATCAGTCGGTGATGCCCAGCCCTTGGCTACTTCTTCTGCAAAAGACCCTAGTAAACCGGTATTTCCGAGTAAGTAGTTTTTCGCTGCTGCCTGACTTTTAAACTCAAAATCACGTCCGCCGAACGCTTTTGAATTGCTGGGCTCCGGCTTCGCAACCTGTTCTGCTTTCATCGCCACTGCAAGCAAACGCATGCCTTCGTCTAACGACCCCATCGAAGTATTCAAGTCACGCAGCTGCTCGTACTGCGCTTGCATCGTGCCCAACTGACTTTGAATCGTTTCAATTTGCTTAGATGCCAACCGCTCTGCTTCCGTTGCTTTTTGCAAGTGGTCAATCAGCTCTGCAACGCTTTGCGTGCTGAGATCCACGGCTCGCATAGCATCAATTTGAGACTGACTCAAACCGTGCAATGAACTTGTTTCACTCTTAACGCCAAGGATGCCTTGAATCTGCTCACGCGTAAGTCCTTGCAAAGCCAGTGCCTGGGCGTTACCCGACTGCAGCGCAGTAATCTGCGACTCAGATAGCCCTAGCGCTTTGGCCGTTTTCGCATCAACTGACTTCAGTGCTGCAATTTGAGCATCTGTTAGCGATTTAATGACGTTAGCAACGCCTGTGTTTCGGCTTAGCTCTGCCAGCTGCTGAGCAGTTAGTCCGTGGACATTAATAACCTCAGATTTAACGCCAAGGATTCCTTGAATCTGCTCACGCGTTAGGTTCTGCAACACAGCACTGGCGTTGTTACCCGTGCGTAACGCCTCGAGCTGATCTTTAGTAAGGCCCACGCTTGCAGCCGTCTTATCATCAACCGATTTAATCGCAGCAATCTGAGCTTGTGACAAACCCGCAAGTTCGAACGCACGTTTCGTGCCTTCTCGCAATTCCGCAAGTTGGTCTTGCATCACCTGCAGCTGTTGCTCTGCAATCGTCAGTTGTGGCTTAGCTAGTGAATTAATGCTATCTAGCTGATTCGCTAGCACAAGCTGATCGCGCTGACGCTCAAAAATAGAGCCGTAATACCGGTCGTCCAAGTCTGCACGAATGGATCCCACTGCACTACGCAACTTGTCAGCATCTGGAAGAACACCTGTGCTAATCGTATTACCGATAACACGCCAGCCCTCTGCAGACTGCATTTCAAATAGCTTGGCACCGCCACGCAGCTCATTGAGCATGTCCGTTAACATCGAACTCACGGACGTCAGGGAGCTAATCTGCGTGTTCAGCGACTTTTGCAGTGCGTTTGCGACTTTATCTGTGGTCTTAGAGACTTGCTCTAATTCACGGATCTGCTTTTGCGCTAGCTCTTTGAATGCAGACATGAGTTTGTCTACATGGGACCGAGCTGAGTTATACGCTTCTTGCTCTAGGCGCTGACGCTCTTGATACGCCTCCGCCTGACGTCGCTCTAGCTCTGCGTAGTACTGATCTGCAGCGCTAGCAGCACCAAGCAATGCGGCAATAGTGTGCTGATTCGCCTCAGTGACTTCTCCAAGAGAATCTACTAGCTGCCTAAAGCCCTCACGGCTACTGGGCAGCTGTACATTCACAGCACCGAGCGTGTCGACCAGTTGTCTGTGTAGATGCTCTTGGCGCTCTGCTTCTGAGTAAAAGCCCTGGTAAAACGAAGCAACATTTGCTGATAAAGCATCTAAACCGCCAGAGGCCATACCCAAGCCATGCGTCACATCAAACGTGAGGTTTTTCAGATTCTCAAGCGGCATCTGATTAAACGCATCAGATAACGCATTCACCGCACCCACAGTATTGCTAATCTCTGCAACTAAGCCTTGGGCCTGCTCAGCCGTTAAACTGCGCACATCAACACCAGCAAGCATGTCTCGAATGACTTGCGGCATTTCAGTGCCAACGGCTTTCCATGCTTCTAGTGCCGCAAAATGCACCTCAGACTGCAAATTAGCGAACATTTCTTCTGCGGTACCGCTTTTACCGCCAAAGCCGTCGCCTTTTTTGCTAGTGCCAAAATCAACAATTGAACCATCAGCTAACTGAATCGAACCACCGGCAAACGTACCGCCTCGCCCCTTATCCGAGGACTCAAACATCCCGTGGAACCAGGCGGTTTGCGCTTTAGCGCCTACGCCTTCTAGGACCGAGTTAATCGTATCGACAGTCGAGCCAAATAACTGTGTTGCCGCGTCAATTGTTGCTTGGCCACCGTAGCCACCGCTTGGCCCACCTTTTGCCACAGCTTGCCTTGCAGCCAAGTCGTACTGCATGTACGCGCCGTGGCGTGTTTCGCCCTTCATCATGTTATGAGCCATCAGACCAAGCCCTAACACAGCTGCACCGCCCGTTATCCACGGCATCGCAGCAGCAAACGCGCCGCCTGCATTCACAGCACCCATTGACGCACTATAAGCACTATTTGCAATGGTTCCTGTACCTACTTGCGCACCTAGTGACGCGGCGTTCACAGCCCCAAGCTTAACCCCAGTAGCTGAAATGGATCCAAGTGCGCCGGTCATTCCAGAAGCAAAAGACGTCATGGCTGACGAGCCAAATGCCTCCCCTAGTGCGCTTACACCCTTGGCTAAAGAGCTAGTCATGCCGCCTGATATGCCCATATACGCTTGGTTAGCCTTGGTAAGCATATCTATGCCTGTCGCTACGCCGTAGCTACTCGATGCATTGGCCGAGCCCGCTAATCCCAACATGCCACCCACGCCTACCGCCACCTGAGCCACAAAAGGCCGCATGAACATTTTGTAAATTTCATCGGCAACAGCGGTTTTAAATGTAGTGGTAAGCGACTTAGTAAACGATTTCCAACTGTCTTCACCTCGGTTAAGCATGTCTGCAAAACCTTTGCGGAACACATCATCAATGTTTTCAATGGTCTTACGCCACTCTTGCTCGGCCTTTCTCTGCGCCTCATAACCCTCACGAGCGACATCATGCTCGCCGATGGCTTTTACTAGATCCTCGCGCACCACTAGCTGCTCTTTAAGAAGCTTGATTTCCTCTTCGGAACCTTTTTTGCCCTGTAGCTGGGCAATCTGTTCTTTAATACGAGCATTGGTCAGCTCTTCAAACGCAGCCTTACTCATGCCCATAGTGCGAGCTTGGTCGCGAATCCTCTGCGCCTCATCGCGGGTTTTCTCGGTGGACTTTTCTATACCCTCCAAATAACGAAGCCGCTCTTTGGCGGCCTCTTCGGTTAATTTATTGGTGCGTACTAACGCGCCCGCTTGCTCATTAAGTGCGGCAAGCTCCTCCAGTTTGGCCTTATTAGCTGCTTTGGTTTCTTTTGCGGCTAAGTTTCGCAACTGCATCCCGCGACGCTCAAACTCGTTTAATCGAGATACTTGAGCAATTGTGTTTTCTGCAGCTGCGGCAAAATTGTTTTCCTCTTCAATCCGAGCTTTTAAACGAGCAACCTCGGAGGCAAAGGAATTGTTGCCGCTAGATTTTTTCTCATAGCGCTTACGAATCTCTGCTTCCTCTCGATAAAAGGCCTCCATGATCGCTTTATAGCGCTCCGTGCCCTTACCGAGCCCTTCCGTTAACCTATTTACGTTTTCCCGAGCTTTCTGTAGCTCATACTCTAAGGTCTTAGGTTGGTTTTGCTCTAGGTATTTGGTTTGGTCTTGGGACTGCTTGAGTAGTCTATTTCTCTCCTCAACCCTCTTTTGGTCTAGTAGATCAATATTTTTTAATGTCTCTACCGCCTCTTGATGTATCTCAATCTCATTCTTAATTGCTTCGATATTCTCTTTACTTTGATTTATATCTCTTAGGTTAGGCCTACCAGTTTTCTCTCCTGTAGTCACCATCTCCTGTAAAAACGCCTCTTGCTGCCTTAACTCCTCCCTAAGCCCTGCCAAGACATCAGTTATAGGCTCCTCTTTACCTAGATTTGCAATTCCATCAGATATAGTTTGCCACGTACCTTGAATGCTTTTCTTAGCTTGTAGGTATGCGCGCTCTATGGCGCCAATATTTTCAATCACCTCATTGGCACGGATTCCCAGCTGTTCAGAGTGATGGCGCTGAGCTAAGGCCATTGCCTCTTCTTCACGACCCTGCTCTTCTAGCGCACGAACCTGCTCATAAACGGAAAAAGTTAAGTGATGGTACTTATCATTTAGCTCTAGTAACGCAGTAGACGGTGCTTCACCTAAACGAACAAACTCACTTACCGTCTGATCTACAGCCTGCCCAAAAGCCTGTTGCATTTGAATCGATGCAAGCGCTACATCTTCAATTGAATCTGCGGCAATTTTTCCTGTGCGGGCAATCTCCTGAACGGCTTTTGCCGTGTTAGCGGCATAGGTAATGTTCTCGCCAATACTGCGAGACATAGCAGTTAAGCGCTCGGTCGTAGCGCCAGCGGCATTCCCTGTTAACGCCAGTGAACGGTTAAATTCTTGGTTTTCGCGATAGCTTTGGTAGTACATATACCCCAAAGCGCCTACACCAGCCGTTACTGCACCAATACCCATTCCTACGCCAGACAAAGCAATGGAAAGAGCGCCTGAGCTACGGGTAATCTGGAACATAGAGCTTTGCACTTGACCCCAGTTTCCGGATGCTGCAGCACGCCCAAGATTTAATAGGTCTCGCTGTGATTCTCTAGAGTTTAAACCTAGCAGCTTAATCATCTCCGAGGCAAACCCCGCGCCTTCACCGATCTCCTTTAGCTGCTTTTCTACAATATCATTACGCTTTGCGCCTATTTTGGCTAAAGATTCAGCATACTTTTCTGCATCAATCACACCTGCGCGAAATGTCTTGTGTAGCTTCGCCTCTGCGTCGTCAAGCTTATTTAACTTAGCCTCTAGCGGGTCTATTACGGTCAAAAGTTTAGATAGCCCATTACGTAACTTTTCCTGCTCCTCAGCTAACTTACGTGTGCTGTTTCTATTGCGCTCTGCGGCTTGCATTGCCGCCACTTCTGCGCCAGCTGTTTTTGTGTAGGCACGGGCACGCTCAAGAACTTGGCCAATACTACGGCGCTCAGTCGCCTCATTAGCTTTGGCGGCTTTATCTAACTCACTCAGTCGCTTAGCTTGCTGCTTTGTAGCTCCGCCTAGCTTTTCTGCTGCTTTTTCTGCTTCTGCTGAAATTTGCGCCAATTGCTCTAAAGATTTAATGGCAATAACGGTTTCAGAGCTATCTACCGCTAGGTTTAATTTTGCTATATCACTCATGGCGATCTTCCATAAAAAAACCCGCCGGAGTGGCGGGTCAAACATAAACAATTAAAGTTAAGGCAATATTTTTTTAATGCAATCTAGGTATGAGTCATTCTCAAACTCTCGAACGGCTTTAGCTTTACTCTCCTCTCGATTAAACTGAGGCCGCTCATACGCAGCAACAGCTAAGCGCCTCACTAACACGCTATCCTTCCCTAAAATCTCCATCACCTCCTGCATCCTCATGCCATCTTGCCGAGCTTTCATTATGCTACTTGCTAGTTTTTCCGCCGAAGAGCAGAGCTCCAGCCTTTCCTTTTCCGTGGGCAGTTTCTTATTCTCCGCCTGCGCCCCTCCCCAAGCCAAGCCCAACCCAATCGCCACAACAGCTACTGCTTTTCTCATACTCACCTCCGCATTAGTCAATACGAAGATAGTACCAACAAAAACAGCCCGTATAAAACGGGCTACTAAGCGGCTTGGGATTGTTAGCCTCTAGCTTCTAAATAGGCGTTGGTAGCTGGCGGCACACTGCCTGTTGGAGGCATATTCAGCATTTCAGATAGTTTAGCTATCCCCTTTGGCGTAACCATAACCTGTTCTGAAATTTTGCTTTCACCAGTCTCACCATCTATATAAGCATTCACCTTGTGAGTTAAGCGCCCTGTTTGAATATGCTGCTGGTAAGCAGTCCATTGATTGCGCCCTAAGCGGCGATAAATCCACCCAATCGAATGCAGCCAATCGTTAAACTTGCGTGGCTGCTGTTGCAAAATTTTAGCGGCATTGGTTAAAGTCACTGCGCCTTCTGCCTCGGAAATTCGCTCTAACGCCTCAACCTTTGGCGCTTGCTCTTCAACTTTAGTCTCTAGGGCAATAACCTTTTCGCTGTACCCCAATAATGTCTGCCGAAGAACCGAAGGGTCGTTTAACAGCTCCATTGGGTCGCGGTTAACTAGCTCTTTAGCTTGGCGCTCACACTCAATAAAGTATTGTCGAGCCTGTCTGCCTTTCTCATTGCGCTCGACCATAGAAAGCTCTTTAGCCATGTCAATGGAAAGGGCGTACTCCTTGCTGGGCCTGCCTCCTGAGCTTTTCCCCGAAATGGGGGTAAAGTCCTGCCCCTCCACAAATCCATATTGATCTATACGCCCGGCTAGCCACGTATGAAAATCTCTACCAACCTCTAGGAATATATGCAGCTCACGAGCATCAACCGTTTGAATTAACTCGCCATCAATTTCGCGCTGACATAGGTTTAATAACACGCCCATTTGACTGCCCTCCACCCTTGAGTCGACAAGCCCGCCATCTTGTTTAATCAAACTAGACATTTTGCACCTCCGTATCTACAAAGAAGCTATCGCCCCATGAGTCTAATGTGTCGCATAATTCAGCAAAGGTATCGACGCTTGCTGTTAGACTTTTCAAATATCGGCCATATGCTGAGTCTTGAGTTGTTATGGAGTTGTAGGCGCACTCTGCAGCACCGCTTATTCCGTAAAACACTTCATCAAGACCTTTAAACGATTCAAATTTTTCGGTGAGCGCCAACTTAGCGCGCCAAGCTGCTAGTTGCATTACTGACGTTGCATGGCAATCTCCTACTTCACCTGTATCGTAAGGTGAGTCCGAGCCACTGTAATTCACGATCGAATTGAGATGACGGTTAATCATGTTTAATGACATGCGTACAGCCATCTGGAAGATCGGCAATGTCTGCTGTGTTTTAAGCGCCTCAACCTCTTTTTCAAGCGCTGAAACCTTGCGCTTTGCTTCTAAGTACAAAGCGCGCTCTTTGCTTTGCGGCGATTTCGCTACGGTTTTTGGTGCTTCCGCGACGATGCTATCTGTGTTGACAGCGCATACTGTGGTAGAATTAGTCATTATCTGACTCCTTAATTGAAACGTGGGTTTTAGATATCGACGCCCCAGAGCTCTCAACCTCTGTGGCGTTTTCTTTTGCCTGAGCCTTCCACTCCTGTAGAATGCATACAAGCTGGCTATTCATAGATCGGTTATTTAAGCTAGATAAGTCTTTAAGCCAATCTCGAACTTCCCTAGGAAGTCTTAGCGTTAAATTTACGGTATGCTCCATAAGCTCCTCTCGAAAAGACACCAAAATAGTGTCGACAGGTTTGATTATGCAATGACACCATTATGGTGTCAAGGGTTATTTTATGTCTGACAACGATTCAACTATTCGCATCACCTTGAGAATTCCGGCCGACCTACACGAAGACCTTGTGAAAGCAGCCTCTGAGGACAACCGAAGCATGAACGCTGAAATCATCCAAAGGCTGCGAGATTCTTTAGGCAGAGGTTTTGCTGTGCCTACGCATTCAGATCTTACGCATGCCCAGCCTTTGGTTTCGAAAAGCAAAAAAACGGATATAGACCTATACACCTTGGCCGAAGTTTTAGCTAAAACAATTGGGAAATGGGATCCGAAAACCATTGAAAACCTACAAAAAATAACTACCGAAATCACTAAATGGGACCCCGACAAGAAACAGTAGCCCATAAAAAAAACCCGCCGAGCTGGCGGGCATAAAACACAGTTCTTTTATTATCGATCGATGGCTTCTAATGTTCCGCGCACCCCTTGGTCGATGCAGGACTTAAAAGCCTCTCTTAAAGCAGGGTCATCTAACCCTTCAAGTTGGTAGCCCCTCTTGAATGACTCAACAAATGCTGGCGGTAGGTCAGGGCGTCCCCTAAAGAACTCTTCCATCATGTCCTTTAAATGCTTAGACTCATACCCCTTTAGTGTTTGATTTAACTCCTCAAAGCAAAGGTAAGCCTTTGTTTGCATAGCGCCGACCCCTAGCTCAACGCCATCCTCAAAATCATCAGCCTGCACCCCTCCCCAAGCCAAACTCAATCCAATCGCCACAACAGCTATCACTTTTTTCATATCTGCCCCATATTAATTACTCAATAATGAGCCTATGATAGCCAACGAGGAAAGCCCACGCTAGGTGGGCTATGTTTACCAATAAAAAATCATTGATAGCCCATTTAATTGGGTGTACAATTTATTCATGCGTACAGTCATTGAAACCCCGACATTCCAAAAACAAGCCGCTAGCATTTGGTCAAAAGACGAACGCGAAGCTTTTATAGACTGGATTGCTCAAAATCCTGATGCTGGTGACGTTATCCAAGATGCACAAGGAGCCCGTAAAGTTCGGTGGGCCCGAAAAGGGACGGGCAAGAGTGGCGGAGCTAGAATCATTTACTACCACCTTGTCGACGATCAAGTTATTTTGCTGCTCACGGCATACGCCAAGGCAGCGCAAGAGTCTATCAGCCCCAAAGAAATCAAAGATAAACGGAGAAACCATGAAATCCCTCAAAGACCTACAAAACCTAGATCTAGATAAAGTAGCCTCTGCTATTGAGGCAGACGCAGGCCACGCTATACCGGGTCTGCACGAATCCCTAAAACAAGCCAAGGATGGTGATTTCGCTCAGACACATACGCCTGATCAAATCATAGCCCGTCGTCGAGGTAGGCCGGTAGGAAGCAAACAAGCCATCACCAAAGAGGCTGTAAAAATCCGACTTGACGCCGATATTCTTGCCGCACTTCGCTCTAGCGGTGATGGCTGGCAAACTCGCATCAATGACACCCTGCGCGCATCACTTGCCTTAACCGGCAAGGTTTCCCCAAAGCATTGATAACCCAACCAAAGCTGCGTAGTAACGAAAAACGATTTGACTCGCGCTCTACTGTCTCGCTCTAGGAGAAATACCATGCGTATGAACAATCCAGCACACCCAGGTCTCGTGCTACGCGAGTACCTAGGCGATCTAAGTGTTACTGAAGCAGCGTCACGACTAAGTGTGACTCGTGCGGCACTATCTAGAATCCTAAATGGCTCAGCGGGTATCTCTGCTGATATGGCTCTGCGCCTAAAAGATGCCCTAGGCACAAGCGCAGAAATGTGGATCCAGATGCAGGGGCAATATGACTTATGGCAGGCTGAGCAGAAAGAACGGCCAGCCGTAAGGTCATTTCATGAGCCTGCTCACGCTTAGCACAACAAAAAAGCCTCTCGAATTGAGGGGCTCGGTGTCTTTCTGCTTTCTGGTTAGTTAGTAGCGGTAGGATGCAAAAAAGCGCCGAAGGGGCGCTTTGGTTTACTATCAAATACGATAGTCCAAAAGTACATCTAGGCACCGTTGGTCTCCCATGCCTTAAACGCAGGAACCAAACCCTGGGCTCACCTTCTCTCCATTAATGACCGTTTCATCGAAATTAGGAGAGCCTATGGGGTACTCTGTACACTCATATTTAACCGTATTCGGATGCTCGCATTGAGAACACTCTATCTCTGCCTCCCCAGCATAAGTAATCTCCACCCCCATTTGTCTTTCGTCAGATCCCACCTGCTGAACATCAAGCTCTTCATACTCTACGGTTAAGGCCTCATCACAGCCATCGCATTTAAAACTAATCTCATTAGCCATTTAGGGCACCTTCGCTTTTAATTTAGGGTTAATGTTATAAGCATTCTAACTAATTGAGATATTATTCGTGATATGGTTATCCCCACCTAAACAATTTGCAGATCCTGCCGTTATGGGTAAATAATAAAGCCCCCTCACGGGGCTTATCACATACATATAGAGAACTATAGACATTAACTAGCAACGTAACCAGTTTTTGAATTTTTTCGCTACCACCCTAATCATGCCCTTTATGCTCCAAAAATACACAGGCTCTTGCTTTTCCTTATCTAGCTCACACCACCTTTCAGCCATTTGGCAAAAATGATTGTAATAACGGCCATCTTCCTGCTTTTCTTTTATATATGGGTAAAGCTTAGTATGAGTGTCAATAACAAAGCCTCTATATGATCGAAATAGCAACTTCTCGTCATAGACTTTACTATCCACCCCAATTGAAACCCTCTCAAAAGCATTTAAGACAATCCTTATGTCTTTAATTGCCTTGACCTTGTCTTCTGGCTGCCCGTCTAATGTATCAATTTCTGCAAGCTCGGCCAACCACTTCGCGTCTTTGTGTTTTGCTACAGCGGCAACATTAACCATCAACGCATGCATTCTCTCACTAGCTAAGTAGTTGTTTTGCAAATCTATAGAGTTTTTTGCTCTAGCTAGTTTTCTTTGTATTCTTAAGCTAAAAAAAGCAAGTAGTGCTGAAACGACTAATATAGGAAGAGTTGGATGATTTCCTAAGTATTTCCACATATTGTCTCCATAAAAAAAGGCACCTTTCAAAGATGCCTTTTCATTGTAGCTTACAAATTATAAAAATTAGTAGCCGAAATCCTGTTCCATCGCAGCAGCATTAGTGGCCAGTAAATTAATCATATCCTCTCCTTAAGATTAAAACTCTAAGTCCATATGACTTATATATGGGCGCTAACCGCTCAATCAAGCACATCTTGAGAGCCTAACACCCTGCGTTGGGTTAAGAGCTACCATCCTACACCACATGATTGCAACCGGTCAAACATTTACTTCTAGCCTAGCCTTCCTACGAGTAGCCATGCTACTCGTAGGAAGGCTAGGCGTCAACTATTCTATAATTGTCTTTCCAACACCGCCGCATCCAACCCAAACACCGCCGCATCAAGCACCCCTACTCCTTCATAGCCCGTAGCGCTGCCCGCTCCATCACCATCACATCACCAAGCACACGTTTACGTTCTTTTTTAGGCACCCCAAGCTGCTTAATCATCATCGGCAACACGTTATAGTCCAATCCAACCGGCCCATTAAATCCCATTCGCCATTGCGTGCCCATCGCCTGAAAAACCTGCATAGGCAATAGGTTTTCAGGCCAAATCTCTACGACCTCTTGCTCGAAGTCATCAAGCGTTAGGCCAAAAGTAGCAAGCTGAGCAGCCTGCTCTTCTGTTGGCCCTGAGTCGTAGAGGGCTTGCGCAATGGCTTTTAGTTTCCCTCGCGAGCCCCGAAAATCTCACGCCAGTAAGTGTTGGTAATTGCTCGAGCGGCACCACCGTAGTTACTTAACAAAGTCTTTAAATTTTCCTCGTTAAAAGGCTCGCCAATATCCCAGCCCACAACAATCTCTGATACGGCATCAAAGTCTTTTTCTTTTTGGGCGCGCTTAAGAAAATCCTCCACCTCTTCCGCGGTTTTATGCTTAAACTCAACTTTAATTGAAGCCGTTTGCTCACCAGGTATGGCAAATTTCACTGTTGCTTGAAAAGTAGGATTAGGAATAAGAGAAAATACTTTTTTTGACATAGAAAAACCTTAAAAAACAAGAGAAAAGCCCCGCAGTCGCAGGGCTAAAGAATTAAGCAGAGTAACGGTTTACGCGGCCAATAATAGAGTAGCTACCCACTACGGCCATCACCTCACCTTTCGTCATACGCGGGGTTGGGTTCATGGCTGGATAGCCGTTGTAGTACAAGGTAGAACCATTAGGAAGCAATACTTCTAACGCTCGAATATCGCGCTTATCAGCTGCCGCCATCCATGCTTTATACCCAGGCAAAGACTCATCGTCGGCAATATTGATATTGATCGACTGTGCGCTGTACTTTGTAGGAATTTGATTTTCCACATCATCAGCCAAAAACTCATAAGTAGCGTACTGAGGCTCTCCGCCTTGGGCTTCAAATGTGAGAATCTGCTGAATTTCCTCCCATTTCTCGATAACACGAACGCTGCCCACGCCACCACCCGCCTTAAATCGACGAGTGTTTGTGGTATCTGCATTCACTGTCACCTCATCTGCGCTTACTAAATCAGCGCGGAAAACACGGTTGTGAATGCCACTCCAACCGGAATGCATCACAAAAAGATCACCCTCTTTAATGCCATGGCCAGTAGCCAATGTTAAAACCGCTTTTTTAGCGTTAGAAGCCGCAGTAACTGCAATTTCTTCGCCGTATTCAGCTGCTAGTGAAACTAGCGAACCATCAGGTAGTTGAACTGCCATCGTTCTCTCCAAATAAAAAAAACCTGCTCAGATGGCAGGCAATAAAAAACCGCCTATTTGGCGGCTAGTGAAAAGTTGGGTTGTGCCGTTCCACCTCTAGCTGAACGGCTGCGATTTCTGGTGCGATATCCTCCTCTGGGATAGAAAACCCCTCTAGCACAGCGCACCGGACGCCTAAGCAAGCTTGCTGAAAGCTCGGGTACTTATCGGCCCAATCAAGGGCAAATCCTTCCTCGTCGATCTCGTAGCCTAAAGCTTGCCCTATCTCGTCGGTCATGTCGGCAAAGATCAAAAACATGACGTTATCGGGTATAAACACATTGTCATGCAAAGCGGTTTTATTTTTAGTCGCGCTCTTGCGAATGCACGTCTCAATTTCCTTTTCGCTCAACCGAGCGCCGTCGTTTAATAGGGCTAAATGAAAAACGTGGCTCAGAGCATTTACGTAAAACCCTCTCATTACGCCGCCTTTGGGTAGACCATACTTAGCTGCCCTCCCTTTTTAGATACCAGCATCATGCGCGCTTCAAAGTCTTTTAAATCAGCCGATGAGTTAGCGATATTCGTCACAAGAGCGATCTGCTTGTCTAGCAGCTCTTGCCCTCCCTCTGTTAACCATTGATGCATCTTTTCTGATTTATGCTTCCTCTCCTTTAACTCTGCGTGGACATCACTAGGCAGTAGGCAGCCGTATACCCATTTTTCAGTTAGCTGGCCATATAAAGCTGGGGTTCCACCTGAATGACCTGTGTACTTTGTGTGCGTGGCACGAGCTAACGCTTGATAGTAACTAGGAGGAAAGCGCAGCTCCCATTCAGAAGCATCCTCACGCAAAAGTAACGGTAAGAAACTAGTGTTGCCCTCTGCGCGAATGCCGTTGCGGATAATGGCGTCTATTTGCAAATCACACCAAACAGCAAACTTCGCATCTAACCATTGAGCAAATCTAACTGCCAGCTTAGGGTGCAGCCACGTCCCACCTCCACGGTCTATTCGCGCTCTGCTTGTTTTTACATACCCGTGATTACGGGTATCTACAATCCCTGACTCGTTGCCAGTCAAAACCTCGTCCAGCGCTCGAATGTATTCCAGCGTCTCAGCGTTGTCCAGCCAGTGGTCTACGCGCTTTTTGCGCAGCTTCGCCGCCTCAGTCGCATTAAACCAACCGTCTAAATTGAAGCTGCACAAGTGCCCGTCAAAATCATATTTCAGAATCTTGCTCATAGCATTCTCCGCTCTCCTAATGGATACAGGTAGCGCTGGCGGGCAGGCTTAGGAGAAATCACCCGCTTTTCGGTAGCGAGCCTAGCCAACGCTGAAAACAAAAAAGCCCCAATTAAGGGGCTCTAAAACAATAAAACGGGCTATTAACCCGCCCTAAACCTCAACAACTCGACACTGTAGGTCTAACTCGAACCGGTACGCTAAAACGCTAGAACCGTTCAAATTGATTCGACGCCTTGATTTAACTGTTGCTGTAAAATACAGCTCTGTACCGTCCTCATGTGTTATTTGAAATGAATGAACCGGCTTGCGAAAAGCATCGAACAAAAGCTGCTGCCCCTCATTTCCTTTTAATCGCACAACCTCCCATGTCAACGTAGGCAAAATCTCACCTGCCCGCTCTTGGTAGCTATAGTCCAGCCCAATTAGCGACCTAGTAGAAGTCGTATGTTGCTCGGCAATATCACCAGCGTCTCTTAAGCCCTTAATTGGGGTATAACTAAGCCGATTGAACCCAGCTGCATCGTAAGACGCTGGCATGCTCTCGGAGATGCTGACAATGCTGCCAACGGCAAGAGATACTTGCTCTGTCATATCACATCCATCCGATAGTAAGAAGTCAAAGGCATGGCAACAAAACCGTCTTGCAGTAACTTTGGTCCCATGCTCATCACAGCTATGAGCTGCACAAACCCATCAGCCACAGGTAGCCGAAGATTTTTAGGAAAATGTGCAATAATCTGAGACGCTTTCCTTTCTATGTCTCCCATGCCCGCGCCACTAGCCATCACCAGATCAACTTGAAAGACACCTCGATACAGCCTGTGCTGTCCAGCTAAGTCATTACTATCCGAGCTAGCCGGTATAACAAACGCTCGTAAGTGCGACTGCCCAGCAATTGGCTTAAATGCTCTACCCTCCCATGCGATAGGCAGCCCCTCCTCTTTTGCAAAGGCATCAAGCCTTATTTCCAGGGCAGCCCGAATTTGAGATTGCATCATTTAGACGTAACCTCCTTAACAGCGTTATTGACCATCGTTTGAAACTCAGCCACCGTAATGCGCACCATGCCCTGAGGCGCTTGACTAGACCAAGACTCAAACTCCAATCGAGGGCCATAAGGTAGATTGTTGGTGATATTGGCGACTGAGCCTGCATAAATGCTTTCCACTTCTGCGGCTAAGCGCTTTTTGGTTGCAACGCCCTGTGCATCGATCTCATTCAGAATGCCCGTAGCGGGCTGATCTAATGCTATTTGCCAATTAGCTCTAAAGTGACCGCCTATATACCCCTTGGGGCCTCTAATGGGATAAGCCTCAGCCAGTTTTTTCTTACCCAAGCGTCGTGCCTTTTTAATCCCTCGTTTTAGATTACCCGACTTAGTTAAGTTTGCTGGGTCACTCATAATCTGCTGATTGATCTCATCCACCCATAGATTATGAGTTTCACGACCATATTTTGAGTGCTTGTTTACAGCCCAACGCTCTTTATCACCCACTGGGCTACGCTCTACAATCTCCGAAGCTAACTGCAGGACCACAGAGCGCTTCACCTCGTCCATATTTTCCTTGGCTTGCTCAACAAACTGGCTCACTGCTAATGAAAAATTTCCTTTCATCTCACACCTCGCACTTGCACATCGTGCAAAACCACCTTACCCGCAGGTGCTAAAGGTCGAGACACCACAACAGTAAAAAGCGAACCGTTAAAACTCAGCGTGTCGCCTGTTTCTGGCGTGACCGCTAAATCAGGGCTTAAATAAACACGTTGATCCCCCTGCTGAATTAACGAGCCATCTACGTCACGTTGCTCATACTCCAGCATCACGCCTGTAGCGGCATACTCTTGCGTCGCACTTGAGCTAGACCCAGTAGACGGGTCGTAATCACCCTCCACAGTTCGTTTCAGCGCCATTGGCGCCCCATATCGTTTTAACAAACGCTCTGCTGTTGCGGCTGCTCGGTCGTAAATGCTCATGTGATGGGCTCCACGACAACTTCGCCATATACGCGTCTTGTAATAACTCGCTTTTTCCAACGATCTAACCTAACAGGGTCGTCAGCCAACTCAGCTATGCCTTTTCGTCTATTTACCGCGGTCACGTGATTGATCTCAACACCATCCAAATAGACACGTAAAGGAGGTACATTGCCAGCTCTCAGCCAGCCTCGATTGTCTCGCTCAATACTTTGTAGTACTTGCTCCATCTCTATACCCTCTCCACTCGAATGCCTGTTACCTGACCTGTGGCCACCAACGGCCGCAGCAAATCATCAATAAGGGCATATTGCACCTGCCCACCGTTTTTACTCTCTTGGTAGACCGTGATAATTGGCCCAATCGTTTCGCTTTTGACCGCATCAGTAGGTGCTACATCGGTGTATAAGCTCGCGGTTAATGCACGAATAGCCAGCTCACACGTAGCGTCCAATACTCGCTTAATGGGCCAAGGCAGCCCAACGCGAGGCCATTCAAGCGATTGCTCCGGTTTTAGTGGCTGATTCTTGTACCGGTAGCGACTGTCTACATACTGAGTGGCCTGTCGTAGTGCCTTTTCCTTATCAGCTTGGGTTGCTGTAACCCATGCGTCATGCCCCATGCTAGCCATATAAGCATCCGCCTGCTCTATGCTGATATAGCTATCGGCTTGAGCTAGCCCGGTACCATCTTCAACCACTAAAGCCATAATCAGCCCTCCTTAGCCAACTCCAGTAACTGTTGTTTGGTCGCCTTAGCTGCAAACTCGACGCCCTGCTCAGTCAAATGGGCTTTGAGTTCGTCTAGGCTCATGTCGCTTAGCTCTTTTGTGGTTTCAACCGCCTTGTTATCCACTACCTCAACCGACGTGCCTTCTTTTTCATAGGCCTCGGCAATAACAGGATATTCGCCCTCAATAGTCACGTGCTTCGCCCCGTTTTCAGGTTTCAGGAAGTAATCGGGATTGCGAATAGAGAAGCCCTCAGGCAGTCCTGCAACTCGTTTTGTATATAAAAGACGCATTCACGCCTCCATAAAAAAAGGAGCCGAAGCTCCTTGTGACATCAGTGGCTGTAACTTAGGGCTCTACTGGGGCTGCTAAGTCGAGCAGGACGCCGGCAGTCATCTTGTTGCTACCTGCATGCTTCTGCCAGTTAGCGGATGCACCAATCGCTGCAAGCGTTGGGTTAGCGCCGCCTACGGTGTCTTTCCAGCTGTAGCCCATTAACTCCAGATTGAAGGTGCCTTCGCCACGGATACCCATAGCCAAGTTTTCCTCATCGTTAATATCCCAAGTACGGAAACCCGGGGCCTGAGACTCAACTACCTGAATCGCACCACCCTGTAAGCCAAACGCTTTATCGGTCGGCACTTGGTCGGTTACGAGAACAGGCTTACCCAAAGTGCCTGGCAAGCCACCGTAAACCACAATCTCAGACTCGCCATAGATCTGCTTGGTGATTGCGTCGTCAACAATATCGAAGTATGTATCAGAGTTCATAACCCAAAGTGCAATACGACCAAACTTGTCACCGAAGGTGCGCATTCCACGGGTTAACGCTTTGCGCCCGTCTGTCGCAATATTACCCTGAGCCACCATCGCAGCATTACCGCTAATCGCCGCATCCAGTGCCGCCAAAGCGTATTTGAGACGGCCCTCCATGAGCGCATCAGCCATATCTTGACCGATAAGCATGGCGAATTCTTCAGGGGTACGTGCACGACGCTTAAATGCTTCCTCTGTAGAAGCATAAGGACCGTACTTGTACGGACACTTCACGCCCACCGCTTCGCCAGCGCCAATTTTCTTAGGCGTGACCTTGTTTGTTGAGTTCACGTCTCGGTGCTCAATGCTACCACCCACCTTGTAGAACGCTTTTTTATCGAAATCGCCTTCAATGATTTCATTGCGGTATATGATTGCACCGTTTGATGCGGTGTTAAACACATCAAGGTTGTCTTGGAGGCGCTCTAAGTACGCCGTCTGTGCGAGACGGTTATAAATCACCATATCGCTATTAACTGTTGTTGCCATAGGTAAATCCTTTATTTAGAAAGTTTTAAATACGCATCCTGACCATGCTCTTTAATGAACGCGGCCTTGTCCTGTGTATTCATTTCTGAACGCTTAAACGCTTGACCACCATCACCACCTTGTCGAGCGCCACTGCCCGACTGGCCGGAGCCTTTTAAAATCTGGTCTTTGTGGGGGTAAGCGTTAACTAGCACCTCTAGCGCTTCATCAAAGCCTGCTAGAGCGCCTGGGTTTTCACGGCTATAGATCTTTTGTCCATGCCCGTCATAGGCAACCACTTGGCCGTCCTCGATCTTGAATGCCGAGCCAAACGCGGCCTGAACTAAGTCCACAGGAATCGCTAATTTCTCAGACACCAACTTGGAGCGTGAAAACGCACCGCCAATCTTTTCAGCATAGAGTTGTTGCTCTAGCTGCTCTTTGGCTGTTTTGATTTCATCAATCTGGCTTTGATACGCTTTGCTAATTTCCGCTTTCACCTGATCGACTTCACCTGCATCAATTAGCTTTTTGGAATCAAGATTAGCCACGGTACGTAACGCTTCGATGGCAGCTTTAGGGTCTTCAATGCCCTCGAAGGCTTTAACCTGCGCTTCTAGAGCCTGCTTACCCTCGCGGTGCTTTTGTGCTTCGAAATTTAGTCGAGCAATAGTTGCCGTCATTTCAGCCGCATCAAACGCCACCTCTTTACCATCTTCATGTACATACACAGGCTTGCCGTCTTGCAAAACCACGTTGCCGTTTTCATCTAACTTCAATTTCATGTCTGATCCTTTTGGGTATCCACCCATTGCTGTGAGCTATCCAGCTCTAACACCCCGTCTTTCCCGACCGCAGGCAATAAAAAAGCCGCCCTAGTTTCCTAAAGCGGCTTAAATCCATATCGTTTTGTACTACTCGTATTTTTCCCGTAGCTGTTTAAGCGTTAACGGGGTCCCTCGCAAATCCAGTAAATCGGCAAAAGTAATCTTGCCTTCACGCCATAATTCTGCCCGACCTTTACCTAACACCTCCTCTTGAAAGCTTTTGCTTTTACCCTCAAGCCATTGTTCAAAATTCAAATCTGAGCTAACAGGGCCATCCGTACTGGCTCGTTGTGAGCCGCGGAAACCTTGTAGCTTAACCCCGTTAATTTCAATGGGCTTGAGCACGGGCGACTCAATGCTACGACACCCCCAGTGAACAGGAACACCGCCGTTGTACGGCACTTTGTGGCCCACTGGCTTTCCATCCAGTGTCCACTCTAAGCCGTCACGCACTTGGCACTGAATCGTGGTGTGACTATCTAGTGTGCTGACCTGTCGTGTGCCAATCACGATATCGCTGTTTGACTGATACAGCGCTCGGCGGCCAGCTCCTAGTACGGCCTGAACACTGCTATGTACTAAGGAACGTGAGTCGCGCAGTGCCACATCCAGCACTCCTTCACCCGGCAATGACTCATCACTAGGGCCGCGTCCCACCACAGCACGTGCCATCTGCTCTACTGTTAACCCTCGAGCTATCCCAGTACGAACCACCTGAGCAAAACGCTTTTGCACCGTATAAGCTTGGCTTGCCCACCAATCCGTTGACGGTGCGCCTTGTATCAATACATCAGCTGCCTTGAGAGCAATACGCTTAGGCTGCTTTAGGAGTTTTGCGCCAATAGCCGTATTCACCGCTGCAGCCGTGCTCTTTGATGCAATAGGTACCAACGCCTCTAATGCCGCTACCTGCTCTACAGATATAGCGCCATAGCCTTGGTTAATGATTTTAGAGACTTCGCGAATCAGCTTTTCAGCATCACGCTTTGTCCGAATGTCGGCGTTAATCAGTGCTTTACGCACCTCTTTAAGTAAGGCGCGTATTTTGTACTCTAGGTCACTCCACTGGCCGGACGCATAGCGAAGTGAATCGATATTCGCGTCTGTTAACAGCTCGGCAAGCTTACGATCAATGTTATTAGGCATCAGTCACCGCCTTGAGTTTGCTTAAACTCGGCTAACAATCGAGCGATTTCCCCTGACTCTGGTCCATCACTTTCGATCTTGGCTTGCTCCTGCTCCCATGTCGCGTCATCGCTAATTAGACCGCGTCGCTTAGCTTCCTCAAACAAGCCTTGACGACTTAATGCGCCCACGTTGTACATGCCAATCAAAACACCCATGCTTTCAGCGGGCGCACTATCTGGATCAAGGTTAACGTGGACTTGCACATTACCAGGCTTAACAGCCAGCTTCATCCATTCGCCCATTAGCCCTAGCAACTGATCAATACAGTCCTCTAGATTTTGAGCAATCATGCCAAGCCGTGATACCTCTTTGGCGTTTTCCACTTTGGCTTGGGCTGCCGTCATGACGCTAGAGTCAGGCTTAAGCAAGTGGCCACCTGCAATCCGCATCTGCTCCTCAAGGTCTTTGAGGTCATTACGCCCTGACTCAATCGCAGCGCCTGAATGCTCCACGTACTTAATATCACCACCAAGCGGGATATCAATGCCTGATTTAGCCCCAATCACAATACCTGGTTTTTGATTTCCATTTTCATCAAACGTAGGCTGCACGCCAATGGTTGCAAGAATAGGCACACATGCTGTTTCAATCAACGTGTCGAGACTGCTTTGCTTTTGCCAGTGTTTGACGTTTAGCCATGCCAGCTCTAGCAACGGGGGTGTAGCCAACATAAAGCCTGTGCGATTCGCATAGAGCGTGATTAACGGAATCCGATCTAATGTGGTCTTGCCCTGTTTATGCACAAACCAAGCACCATCTTTATTTTTACGGTGAAGCTCATAGCGCCCAATCTCAAGCACACGGATTTGCTCGACCTCTTTCACTCCGTATGGCCCGTCCTCCTCCTCGATCACCTCACGTATGCGCACCTGCGTCAGCACAACACCGCCACCTTGTGTTTCAGAACGCCAGCCTAATATTTGGTCATGTTTAACCAGAACCCCATAAGGCCGGACACCCAAGGCCTTTTCTTCGGCTTGGGTCCTAGCCGTGTTAGGCGGCATATCCACCAATACATGGCTAATCCCGTAACTAATGGCATCATCCATCCAGTCACGAGCAAAAGCATGTAGGTTGCGGTCCTCTGTGTCCACATCCTCAAGTAACACGCGGATCTGCTCGGGCACGCTATCATTAATACCAATAGGCTTCGTAAAAACGCGGCCTACCATGCTATCCACCGCATCCACAAAGGATGGACTTAACGTTGCACGACCCAAACGCTCTTTATAGTCGTCTGGCTCTTCCATGCGTCGCTTTGGTAAATACTTAATGCCTGCCTGACGCATTGCAGCGGTACCACCACGCAAAGCGTCGATCACAGGCCAATTAACGGCCATAGCAGTCAATGCTGGCAGCCTTTGGTCTACAGGTTGTTTGTTGCTCATATTTGTAATGCCCTCTGAATGGCAACTTTCCTATCTAAAGGCCACTCATAATCAATGCAGTAGCCAATTGCGGTAGTAATGTGTTGATATTTGTTTTTATCGTCTTCTTGAAAACTAGAGCCCTCTTTCAACTGGACCGTAGATAAGCCCTTGTCGCACCACTTTGCTGTAACAGGATTCACGTACAAGGAAACAGAGCCATCAGCGCTACGAATCTTGCCTCGCACTGCGTTTTGCCTATCCTTAATAGCAGGGTGTGCTGGTTTAAGTTTGCGAATACACTTCCACCCATTAGCACGTAGCACTTGCTCAATATCCGTATAGTCAGAAGCGTGACCGTGTTTTTCCCCAGCTCTACCCGCCGGGTCCCCATACAAAAAAACCACCTTGTTTTGGTGGTTCTTAAATTTTTCTACAAACTCAATTGCGGACTGCCTTGATACAGCGCTTGTTAAGACAATCTCATCAAGCAGATACAGACTATTGCCACGCCTTACTCCAACTGCCGATGATAGTGGCGTGTAGTTCTGGTCGTGCATCCAAAGCAGGGCCTCATGTGGCTTAATGCGCTCATCCGTATGATTATCCTTTCCATAGTCCTCATAGATTCGACCTGCAGCCGTTTCAAACGATGCCTCAAACTCCTGCCTAAACTGTTTTTCCGACATGGCCCGCTTCATTGCCACAATGACATCATCAGGTAAAATCTCAGCCGACTTCCAGTGAAAAACAGCAAAGTTTGGGTCTTGCCCTGATTCTGCCCTCTGGCATAGGTCGTAGTAATGGTTCAGTCCGTCCGGCACGCCTAGCAGCCATGCCCACGCCCTGTAGTCAGGATTGGTAGGGTTAACTGTGTTTAGGGCTGGTAGTATATTTGCTTCCCATGCATCCGACTTAACGTCAGCGAACTCATCAATGCCGCCACCTGCCCATGGGATACCTTCAATACGCTGTGGCTTGTCTAAGCCAATGACATGAATCTCACTGCCATTTGGTAAATAGATAATGCGATCCGATTCACTAGGCCGCTTTGTATGCAATGACGATAACGTGAATGCCTTTAAATCATCCCAGAAAATCTTCTTCGCCTGGTCATGAGTTGGAGCTGCAGCAAAATACTGACCTATCTCTCTGTTGGCCTGCTTAACCAGAAAACGCTTGAAACGCTCTGTCTTGCCAGACCGTCGACCTGCTGGCACTAAAGGAAAACGAATACCATTTGGCACCGCATCTATTAACGCCAACTGCACAGGGTGATCTTTTAAGGGGTACCAACGCGCTAACTGGCGATCTAGTAGTAAGTTGCCTGTCTTCATGTTGGTAGCTTTTCAATTAACTCGGATAGCAATCCAGCCACATCATCTGAGTGGCCTGCTTTATTAGCAATATCTGCACGTTTTGCCTCTAGGTCACCAATTCGACCCAGTAAGCGATTAATAATATCCTCGTATGGGCGACGCTGACGCTGCACCGTTTTGCTCTTACGTGATGACTCTTCGCCACCTTCGGATTCATCCGCCTGCTCGATAGTAGTCGTGCTTTCCATATCGAGATCCAGTCCACCCTCAGCTTCAGCGGCTCTTTGGGCAATCATCGCCCGACGTAGCTGCAAATGAGCAATCCGAATCGCATTGTCCAGATTGCCAATTTCTACTTGCTCCCATAGCTCTTGCTCGTCTACATCAATTGCATCCGAGTAAATGCCATGGGTTCGGGCATGTTGATTGCCCTTATGTGTCACTGTGGCCTTGCCACCGTGCATGCGACAACGGCCGTTTGTCATAGCCCTGTTTTTGCACGGTAGGCCACTGCGGGTTTTGGCTCCGCAATGTGCCATATCCTTACTCCTCACAGGGTTTGCATGGGGTGTTTTGTTTTTGGGGTGTCTTTAGGTTAATTTACGACCACCGAGAGCGGTAACCGCCTTACGTTTAGTGGTCAGGTTTTATCCATAAAAAACCACCTGTAAAGAGGTGGCAATAAATACTACTAAATAACCTGTTAGATAAGACCTTTAATCGGCACTAGGCCTTTTGAGCTTCTTTTTTCTTTTTCTGGCAGGGGCGTAACTTGAGTCCATGAAATCTTACTCCCTTCCATTGCGTCATCTAAGCACCCATACCAAGCGGTGCCATCGTCCGCTACTGCATAAAACTCAGTTTCATTGTCAGCGCCAGCCAAAGGGGTTAGCTGCACAAATTTCCTAGTCATAAGTATCTCCATGTAACATTGTTATGGAATCTAAGTATAACAACTCAAGAAGCCCTTATGAGGAAGACCGAAATTGCAATCACAATATATGATCTAGAGGTTTATCGATAGCATGCCTCGATTTTTCAACCTCTCCACTAGTAGAGTATTTTTACAAGGCTGCTTATGATAAAAAAAGCAATCGCCAGTTTAAGATAAAAACCCGATGTCCCCTTTCGGAGCAAAAAGCCAATAAGCTCTACGAGTTTCATAAATATAACGCCGCACGTTATAAAAATGATGGATACCGCAGCCAAGCCAAGTATTGACATCAAGAGCATCTTTGGCTCTGTAAATATGATTTGTAGCCATCCTAAAACTAATGCCCCAAAAAACCAAAAACCAAAAATCGCTAAGCAAACACAAAATATAATCTCTATTATTTTTCCCACTACCTGACTCTCAAAAAAACTTTAGACTGAATCATACATAGTGTTATAAAAACAGTCGATCTGAGGAGACACAAAAGTCCATTAGACCTAATAGCGATTTACATTAAGCAACAGTGAGATACATTTAAAGCTCTTCATTTAAAAGGAGCAGAAATGGCTAAATACAAAATAGCTCATGTTAGAGAGCAGGGGCAGCAAATGATTATCGCTCCCCTAGACTCATCCTTTCACAACAAGTCGCAGCAAGCCCAAAGAGAGTTTATGAACGCCTTCCAACTAGCTGCGTCATCTGCAGGGCTGGCAGGATCCGTCGTTCTTATCTGGGAATATGGGAACTCGATTCACTTCATGGCACCGCAACAATGGCATCCTTTTTTCAGGAGCCCTGGAATCTATCAGATGGTTATGTCAAACCTTAACAAAGAGCTGACGATTCGAGTTTAAAAACAATGAAGCTACTCAATTAGCCCCAGCTCGTTTTTAGCAATCAAAACAGCCGACTCAAGAGCTGCAATAATTTCCTTAAGCTTTCCATCTTTACGGTGTGACATAAAAGTCATACCGATTTTTTCGCTTTGAGACCAAATAACCTCACCATTAGTATCAAGTATTCGAACTTGCATAGGTCACTCCATACATAAAAAAACCACCGACTTGCGGTGGCGTAATAAAAAAACTCAAGTAATTGACCCTCAATACAGCAATCCAGCCCCATAAACCCCTACATATAGAGAATATGGAACTGATAGTGAAGTGCTAAAAAAAAGCTTTCAATGTTTACTGGAGAGACCTTTGTTTGAAATAGTTGTTTGCCTTCTCACTGTAATTTCAATTCTTCTGACTGCTGCCCTGTTTTACCTAGGGTACATGTTTTCCCAGCATACTAAGATAAGAAAAATGGCGCTTCAGAAAAGACGACCTAACAGCCCATCAGCCTCCGAGCCTATTCAACAAGAATTTTTGAAAATCTGGCTAGAAAGTTACAAAAGCTTCTTGCTTCACTATGAAAAATTAACAAGTTTTTTACGCATCGTTAATATCGCCTGTATTGGCTTCACTCTTAGCCTAATTGAAAAAGGGAGAATTAAAGTATATGTACCATGGGCCGAACACAGCGAAGTATGGTTCAAAAGTGGCTCTATCTCCCTCTTTGCCTTCGCTTGTGCTCTTTTTATATTGGTGGGCCCTATAGAGGGCTTGGCTCACAACTCTCGAGATACAGCAAACCGTATAGCAAGCGACCTTAAAATGCACGCCTGCAGCTTTGAGTCTCTACCCGTCGTAAGGATTTCAACAAAACATTTCATTTTTTTAGGCTTGTCGTACCTAGCAACATTTGTCGGAATAGGTTTTTTAGTAGCTTCCCTCTAGGCTAAGAGGCCTTTCGGTAACATAAAAGTCCTTTATGCACTTTAGCCTGCTCATGACTAGGCGTGCAACCTGCTTCAGCGGGGATAAACCTTAAAAGCTTACTCACCACAACTCCAATAAAAACCGCCCTTCATAGGGGTGGTATAGTTCTTTCATTGCCAATTAAGCTAAGGGCCCAATTATGACAAACATCTTTCTTTTTACTTTCCCGGGTATTAAGCACAAAAATATCGAAAGGCTAAATTTTACTAAAACTGAAGATGGCTGGAATATATCAGGCACAACCCCTCATAGCGGGAACTGCGACCCAGATGGAGGTCAGCTGCTGATTTTAAATTTTCGACAAAACGATACGTTCTACCCTAATAGGATCGATCTCTTCTTAGAACGCATCTGGCAAGACCTTGAGGACAACTCAATCAATGAGACTCAAGCCCAAGCGAGATTTGATGATTTGGGCGCTTGGCTTAAAGGAGTCAACAGTAGTAAGCCACAATGGAAAGGCTACAACACTTAATTTCCGAATCACCAAAGGAAAAGCTATGTACGACAGAAATGAAGCGCTAAGAATTCTCAAATACCTAAATGGTTTACAGGAGGAGGTAGGCCTCCTAATGAAGCCATTACCGCTCCAAGGTAGAGCAGAGCTCCAGTCTCGGCTTGCAGCTCTAAAAGAAAAAGTGAAAAACGATCATAAAGAGCTAGGTCGGAAATCTACAAAGGGAGGTCTTACTCAAGCCGAACAGTTGTTTCTATCTACCGCCCTCCGACAAATCAACAGCGC
This sequence comes from Paenalcaligenes hominis, assembly GCF_011927625.1. Taxonomy (GTDB): domain Bacteria; phylum Pseudomonadota; class Gammaproteobacteria; order Burkholderiales; family Burkholderiaceae_B; genus Paenalcaligenes; species Paenalcaligenes hominis. Next base: position 582,706 of record NZ_JAATIZ010000001.1, on the reverse strand, counting down.
CTTCATGATAAGAGCTAACACCACACCCCTCTCACCAAAATGGAACAGAGGGCTGCTGGCTATCGAAGGGGAGGTAAGCTACTTCATTTTCAAAGTCAACGAGCAGCTCGAAAAGGACGCGTAAAAAAGTCCACTCAAAGGCGGGCGCTGTTGCCACATACAGTTTCATTGGTTACCAAAGCGGGTTGAATTAAAAAAACCTAACCATTCAACTAAAACGCAAGTCAATCAAAGTCACTCTTAAGAACACGGATCTCACAGTATGAGTAAATTCCTTCAGGGACTAGCTATTAATAACTATAGAGGAATAGGAACTGCCGAACAGACGTTAGCCCCCCTCTCTAATATAAATCTTTTAATAGGGCCTAACAATTCCGGCAAATCAGCTTTCTTGTCATTTATCTCTGAGCATATCAGCCACTTTAAACCGATCCAGAACTCAATTTCAGCCAAAAGAAACCAGTCTTCACTTAAAAGCACTGATGTCCACCTGAGTGCTTTAAATCAGGAAATGAGCTTTCAAGTTGGGTTTGATCCGACCTCGCTCCGACAAGCAATTGTAGGCAAAACAAATCCTAAATCCCCGTTTACTCGTCAAAAAGAGCAGGCTAGAAATAAAGCCTTTGAGTCGCTAACAACAAACGGGCTGATTTGGCTTTCCTTCTATACTCGATCCCATATGTTTATTGAAAGCAGCGGCATCAAAGGGTTGACTTACCCCCCGCCAAAAAGTGGGGAAAGTGACATCTATCTGCTATGGCAAGCGCTTCATCCAAACAGATCAGGAGGGGACGTTACTGACTGGCTAAACGGAATAATTCAAACTCTTACTGACTTGGCCTGTTTTGCGTTTCCCGCTGTTGCCTACATTCCTGCTATTAGACAAATAGGTGGGCCTAATGAGGCCTACGAAGATATGTCAGGTAAGGGACTAATAGACAAGCTTGCCGAAATTCAGAACCCTAGTCTGGCGGAACGAGAAAAACTTGAAGACTTTCAAAAAATAAACTCCTTTGTTCAGGCGGTAACTGGAGATGTTTCTGCTGCACTAGAAATACCACACGACCGGGAGCATATTCTAGTTCATATGAATAGTCGCCTCCTACCCTTAGACTCGTTAGGCACAGGCATTCATGAAATTATTATGCTTGCGGCCTTCTGCACTTTAGCTAAAGATCAAATAGTGTGTATTGAGGAGCCTGAGATCCACCTTCACCCCACGCTACAGCGAAAGCTTATGAGGTATCTGGCTGCCAAAACATCTAACCAATACTTTATTGCAACACATTCAGCCGTATTGATTGACACCCCTGGCGCTGCTATCTTCCATGTTGCCCTAGACAAGGATAATCAAACCACTATTAAGTCAGCATCCACCCCATCCGAAAGATATGCTATTTGTTCTGATCTAGGGTACAAAGCATCAGATTTAGTTCAAGCCAACTCAGTAATTTGGGTTGAGGGGCCCTCAGACAGGATATACATAAAACATTGGCTCAACGCTATTGATCCAACCTTAACAGAAGGCCTCCATTACTCCATAATGTTTTATGGCGGCAGACTTCTTAATCATCTATCTGCCGATGACTCTGAAATAGATGAGTTCATTAAACTGCAAAAACTAAATAGAAATCTAGCCATCGTCATCGATAGCGACAAAGAATCTGCTAGAAAAAAGATTAACGAAACAAAAAAGCGGATAATTAGAGAGCTTCAATCTTCGGGCGGCATAGCTTGGGTAACGAAAGGCAAAGAAATCGAAAATTACCTATCGGAAAGTCTGCTAACTGAGGCCCTGATGCAGATTTATCCTGAAAAATTCGATGGTCTTTGTAAGACTGGCCCATTTGAGTACGTACTTCCTTTCAAGAACAAGCCAAGCCGGAAGAAGGGAGCAAAACCAATTACAGAAAATCCAGACAAAATAAAAATAGCCAAAGCTATTGCTAATCAAGACGCCGACCTAAATATTCTAGACCTAAAAGAGAAAGTAAATGAGCTAGCGCGTATGATCCAGATGGCCAACGCTTAAAAGCAACACGCATACAGCTAGAGTCTCGTTGAACGATTTTCCCCTTGATCTAGGGCCACGCTATTAGCCGTGCGCACAGCTACGTTCAATCCGAGTGGTATAGAGCAAAAGCCAAGACTCTAGCTGTATACGCAATAGGAAAAACCCCGCATCCGCAGGGCTCACAAAATCGGCTGACAACTCGACAGCCTACGTGTTTTATTATGATTCGGTCTAGACGATATGGCAACGAGTCTAGACTAAATAGATGCTGTAGGCTGTGTATATGTTTCTGGTCGGTGGTACCACATCTTGTGTCCTACTTGCTTCGTAGCAAAATCCAGTCGGAAAAAATACAAAGACCTGGATATACCTAAATCATCCATTTTGGCTTTTGCGGGTCCCGGCTTAACGTAATGAGCGGTAATTACCGCCCTAAAATCAGGGTGTAACTCATTGATCTCTGCATCAAGCCTACACAAATCATCATCTACCAACAGCACATCTGGTTCCGGCACTCTACCTGATCCATCCACCACAACATTATGAAACGCCGACTGACTAGGCAGCCCTAACGCTCTACGGTTCTCCCCACGCTTCCAAGCACCCCACTCACTCAACAGAATCTCGATATTACTTTTGCTCATTCGATGCTGCCCCATTTTTAAACAATTTTTCTAACCCCTCTTTAGCCTTATCAGCCTTATTGTGCTTTTGATTGGCCTCGTACTTGGCTCGCTCTCTACGCACAAAATCCACATGCTTACTTGGGTCGCCATAAAGGAATCTAGGTAGAGCCATCTCTACCCCTCCAACTGCGTAACTAGTACGCCAAAATGACCGCCTAGCTCTTTAGCCCTAGTAACTATTTCGTCAGTCGTTTTTCTTGTCTGTGGTGCAAACTTCAAGAACTCAACCTGATCCACCGCATAAGCAGCATAAAAATTTGCGAATACTTTATTTCCTGCCCTGGCTCTAGCCACCACATGCAAATACCCTTTCTGCTGGGCTTCAAAAACAGCCCTGCGAGCTTGCCCCTCGCTAAGTTGGGTTGCTCGAATGATGTCAAACACAGACATCGGCGCCGACGAAGTTTCTACTACCGATCGCACAAGCTCAGCGTTTTTTTGTGTTCTACGCATGCCCCACCTCCACCAAAACAAATCCTTTCTTCGCCGGATCCAAATCTACGTCAATGACAACAGGTCGAAAAATACTGTCATCCACGCCTAACGCCTTAGCAATGCCATCTAAGTGATGCTTAATCGCTCCATGCATGCCATCCACATCTCTACGTATGCGATTGGGCATGTAAAACGTAATGCGCAACGGCTCTCTTTCCGAAAACCCAACCTTGCGCGTACCTAATGCCGTTTTCGTCAGCATCAAGCCCACAGTTCGTGCTTTCTCCTTTTGCACTTGGAACGTGCCCCAGTGACGACCGCCCTTGGCATTCGGAAATAATGACTTGTGTGGCCACGGCAATTTAATTTCTAGCATCGAGCCACCCCTTACGTTTTTCGATCACATCAGCCTCGGCTTGGCTAAATCGGCTGCACCCATGTTCACGCATTGCTGGGTAGTACGAATGCCGGGCGTCATGACCGCACACGCCACAGCCTCGATGCGCCATCTGCCCTGCATCACGCAAGCTAAAGCTTTTGCACTCAACGCACTGAATCATGCCCCTGCCTCCATGCCTAGCGCAGCTTTAGCCGCGTTAACCGCAAACATCGATTTACCCTCAGGGTTTTCCAAAATACGTTTAGCCCACCGCTTATGGTCTTTGCCGTTGCTTGCCAAAGCATCGCTAGCCATGCTGCTAACCTTGCGTATTTGCGCCTTACCCTCTTCGGTCCGCGCTGGGGCCGGCAAGGCTTCTACCACTGGTGGAATCTCAGGCCATTGCCCTAGTGCCAACTGCTCACCAAAGGCTTTCTCCCAACGGGCTTTAAGCTGTTGGTAGGACTGGTTCATCATTTCGTACTGCCCTACTGCCAAAGCCGCGTAGAAAATGGCTGGGTGGGACCAGTCGCCTGTCTTTCCTGCGCTTCGCGCTTGCATGCCCCGAACTGCTTCAAAAAACGCTACATTCGGCTCTAAATGTGGTCGGCAGGCCTTTAAGAACTCCGGCAAGCTTGGTGGCCAGTTGAACATGCGAATGCAGTTTTTAAGACCAAGCGCTACGTCCTGAGGTGTAATGCGCTCATCTGCAAATGCTTCGGCCCACGCTTCTTTCCAGTTTGAGATAGCAGACACATCACGGAAATTAGCAGTGAATTTACTGGGATAAATGCCATCCAGACGGTTGTACAGGTGATCCATCATCGAGATACCGTCTAGTTTTTCACGAGGCTGTAGCCACACGTTTTCAAATGTCGATAAAACTTGCATCAGTGGCTCCTTGTTGTGCTTGTTGGCGGCTTATGCGATTGCGGTTTATGTACTCCGTTGGGTCGAACCTCCCCGAGCTCTGGCCGTTACTTGCGCCTTTGTTTGGCAATGGCTGCGTGAGTTGTCCCACGTAGTTGTCGTACTTCTTCGGACTGAACAACGTGCTTGGCCGCAAGTACTGCCGCATCTCTGGGTTTTGCAGCCACTCTGAGCATTTGCGGTCAATCACTCGGCACAGCTCATCCTCAGTCGCCCCGGCTTTTAATCGTGAGGCAATCAGACGCATGTGTGAGTCAGCATGACGGAATGCAGATCCGGTTTTCAGGTTTAGGTGGTCAATAACTCGTTTGCAGACTTGAGCTGTGCTATCGGGCTTTTCATCCCCAGGCGCATTGTCGGGCTTGCTCGACAAAGAGTTATTGGTAGATTCTTTTATTGGTATAAAGTCTTTTATTGGTTGTTGTAGGTTTTCCGACTTGTCGGTCGACCGAACTGTGGATTCACCGACTTGTGGGTTTTCCGGCATCTCGGTAATCACTGGCTCAAAATTCACAATAATGCGTCTGCCTGCTAGTTTCCCCGTCTCTTTGCAGCGATTGGCTTCATATTTAATTAAACCTAGTGCCTCTAGATGCGACATGGCTCTTGAGTAGCGGTCACGACCAATACCAAATCGCTTTTGCAACCATGTGCCGACAACAGTCCAGTTGTTATCTTTGGTCTGCAAAAACGTCCAAATAGCCAACGCATCAGGATTAGTGATTGCATCCACGGCTTTATTGCTGATTGTTGAGTACGGCTTCCCGGTAGCGTGAAAGAGCGTTGCAGAGCCTTTTTTAATGGTTGTCATAGCCTCACCCCACCTGCATTACCCAAAGCCTCTACAGCTGCCTCTGGCACGTCATATCCGCCATCACGTAGCAGACCATGACATGTCTGCAGCAAACTTAGCTCAGTACCATACTGCTGCTCAAAACGGGCTTTCCACGGATGCACAGCAATCAATCCTGGCACACCGGTACCATCTTGATGGTGCCCGGCACATAACGGAAGCACGAGCCAATGAGCATGCGGCTTAGTACGCCCATCTATGTGATGAATGCTCACCATCGGCTGATGATTGCCGTCTAGGCGGCAAGCGATACAGCCTAGGCTTGCTAACGCATCGTGATAACGCTTTTGCTCTGCTGTAGCTGGGTTACCTTTCATGCCTTTACTACTCATTTTGGCTTTAGGATTAATTTTCATCGGCTTGCTTAGAGCTGATTTTTTGAAAGGCGTACGCTTCATTGGCTTGCCGCGTTTTAGTGTTGAGTTGTGAGCTTTCATTATTCAAATTCCTGTAAAAGCGATTCCATTGCCTGCCCTGCTGCTACGTCCTCAACGTGAGGCCATAAAAAGCGAGTAGCTTGCGTAGAACGTAAAAAACTCACTGCTTTAGCGTGATGCTCAGCAAACTCCACATCGTCCAAACGGTCGTAAGCGATTGATTTGGGCAGCGCGACCATACGGCCATCAGGCCCAGGCACAAATAAGCAATGCCCTGCGCCGACCTCAACCCAATTACGAAAATCATTTGGGTGAGCAAATTGCTCTTGGTTGTCGAAAACCAAGCCAAGCATGGAAAAGTGACGGCGGTGAAAAGGGCCGCTACGAGGGAAGTGATGCTCAAAGCTAATTGTTTCCCCGAGCCGTAAGTCTTTGAGCTTATTTTTAAACCGTTGATAAGCACGTTGATCTACTGGGGTCAGTCCTTCTAATCGCCCTTGCTCATTAAGGCGTAGTGCAACCTTAGCCATGTCTTCCTATCTCCTTAACTCGCCAACGGGTCACGTTACGGATGACCCGAAAACACAAAACAATCAGCACGCGCGCCTTGGCTACCACGAGCTCACGCTCTTCCTCGGTAACTCGACCGTCTGCTGTAGTACTAGTAATTGCTGAACACATTTCACCTAGCTCAGAGATGGCTTTAAGCCCTTTGCGATTAAGAGCATCAGCCTCATCGTCAAAACCGCCCACAGGCTCAGTAGGCATTTCCACAACACTCAAGCCTAGCTGTTCATTTGCGGCAATCAGCCAGTCTTTAGCTGTGCTGTGGCTGCACACAAAGGCTTGTAACCACTCAGTTAAGAGAAAAGCCATATCCAGATCTAACTGCTCGCCACCTGTTAGTTTCCGACGGAGCGATTCAGGATGGATGGACGTATTACGGCGTTCAGTTAAAAACGCAGCGGCATCATTAATACCGCCTGGTGCCTGACGCACCGAGTTATAAAGCGCATCGCGCCAATTTAAAGAGGAGAATCGTTTTGTCATTGGGCTGAACCCTCGTACATTTCAACGTTTCGCTAACCGCGCTGGCTAACTATGATGAAAATGCCAACTTTCATGCATTGGGAGAACGTTATGTTGAAAATCACACCTGATACGGTGCTAACTAAATTTGAAAAATCTGAGCTTATGGAACGAGCTCTTGATCTAGCGTGTCGTTATTTTGAAAATCCAACCGATGACCACATTGACTGGGTGGCTAATCGGCTGGGGTGGAATTTGCTGCGCGGTGAGACTGAGGCTGGGGCTGTGACGATTCATTGACTACTAGCTCAGGCCAGATCTCATGCCAGTCATTCGGGCGGAGGTCTTTACGAGTAACCGCCCCTTGAGTCAAGCGCTCAATAACAGCGCAGCGCTCCACAGGAACAGGCCGTAGTCCGCGCATCCATTGATAGATATTTGCTATCCCGATATCCATCTCTTGCGCTAGCGCTCGCCTTCTCTCAGGGTTATCTTTTAAATAGGTCTGTATATCCATGAGATAAATAATAGCAAAGCTATTTATTAATAGCAATAGCAATGATAGTTGCCACTATTAATAGCATTGCTAAACTTTGCATAAATAGTAAAGAAGAGGCGTCTTCACTCTCTTTGTAAAAGGGTTGGCGATCTAATAAGCGGAATGGAAGAAAAGGAAATAAGCATGCAAACGGAGATGGCCACTGAAGCTGGACACATCGAACTTGAGGCCCAGAGCCTTAAACGCTTATTCGATGAGCGGGCCAAATTAAGCCAATCGGCTTTTGGGCATGAGTTTGATATCGGAACTCAAGGCATGGTTTCTCAATATCTGCTAGGGAGGAGACCCTTAAACTTAGCCGCAGCAATGAAATTTGCTAGAGGTTTAGGAGTAAGCATCGGTGACTTTAGTCCTCGATTAGCTAGAGAAGCTAGCGAGGCCGCTGCAATGACAAAAGAGCCTCTGCCCCTCCAAGAAATAGAGAGAACGAGATCGGAGAAAAAGAGACGTATCAAGATAGATATCTTAGACGTCACACCCTCAGCAGGACCTGGAGGGGTTCCAGTTGACTACCCCGTAGTTGAGGACTACCTGGAGGTCAACATAGAATGGGCGCAAAAGAATCTCGGAGGGCATCTAAAAGACTTTAGAGTTCTACCTGTATCAGGAGACTCTATGAGCCCTACTATCAATGATGGGGATCTGGTTTTTGTTGACACCTCGGTAAAAGCTTTTGAACGTGAAGGCATTTACGTCATCATCTGGAATGAGCGCCTGCTAATCAAGCGGCTGAGAGTTAATTTTGAAACTAACAAGATAGATATCATCTCAGACAACGTGAGTGGCTATGGGGCGTACTCCATTGATGCAACTAGTGTGAACGATTTACATATTTGCGGGCTAGTCAGACATTGGTGGTCACTTAGAAAGAGTTAAGCTGCAGCCCCTCGTGGGCTTTTTGTTTAGGCTTAAAGTAACAAAAATTATTATTTATTGTGGAGACGTAAGCATGAAAAAACTTTTCGCAGCAGCAACACTAGCAATTCTCTCGCTTAGTTTTGTAGCAGATGATGTTTGGGCGCACTCAGGTCGTACTGATAAGAATGGCTGTCATATGGATAGGAAGGCTGGGACAAGGCACTGTCACTAATCTAAAAGATTAAGGCCTCGTGGGATTTTACTTAGGTCTAAAGTAACGACACATAACGATTTAGAAGTAAATGCGCCATAAGTAGTTTTCTTTCTTAACGGCCGAAGGCCATTACCAAAGGAGTTAGGATGTACATACCATTAATTCAAGCTGCGCAGAATGATGTAAAAGCATTACTTAATCTGGAGGATAGCATTAAAGAAAAAGTCATCCCTCTTATGGATATCTGCGGCAAGGCAGATACCCACATCAGTAACTTTTGCAGCAAATGGCCTGAAAACCATTCTTTTTTTATTGATTGTTCTCCTGTAGGCATCGCTCTAAGCAAAGCCCCTAACCAGCAGCAAGAAAAGCATTTAATAACAGACTTAAATCTTGATGATCCGAGCAATAGTTTTATAGCTAGACAAAACTTTTACCAAGGCCTTAAAGCGATCCATAATAGCATTATCCCTGCGGTATCTTGGGAGGGGGTAAACGCTACCCGAAGAGATGTATCTCGTTTTGCTATAGACCTATTAGCAGACTTTAACGAGATAGCTGTTAGAGTTTGCCTTTGGAATGAAAAGTCAAATCACCTTGCCAACCTTGACTACACAAAAGCAATTTTAGATGCTGTTGATGACCAAGCAAGAGTTTGGTTATTAATAGACCAGGGCCCTCTGGATCACCCTAACGACTTAACGACATCAGCCAAAATCAACGATTACCTAGATGTGATCAACTCAACAGGCTTAAAAGGATGGGCTGTAATAAGCACTTCTTTCCCAGACAAAAGACCAAGCTCCGGCTCTCAACAAACGGCCATCTCAATAGATTTCGGCGCCCAATCCCTGCTTACTACACCTAATACTACCTCTATAAGAGCATATGGGGATTACGCCTCTTCCACTCTAGGCAGCGCCACTGCTTTTGTCATGGGCATGCATATAATTCCTTTTGCCAGTTATTTAAAAGATTTTGAATGGTGGCTTGCTAGAGAAGGCTCAAATATGGAATATGATAAATATATAGATCTCGCTAAGGATCTAGTTGCGCTTCAGCAATTTCAGGGGCCCCACTTTTGTTGGGCAAATGAGCAATATGACCGTATTTCTAAAATCTCTGATCCTGCAAAAAAGGGCTATGGGCATAATGGAACGTGGAATGGGTATAGAGCAAACCAACATATAACTGAAATCATACGTTGTATTGCATTTTATGGATTTCCAGCTCCTTTATCTAGTCCTCAGGATGAGGATTGCGACGATATTTGATATTCCGAATAGCGTCGTTTTAGCGCCTGCAGCACAGCTTCTCTAATTTTCGCCTCCGGAACCTTGTTTAGCATTTCCAGACGAGCTTCAGCGAGGCGCAAGCTTCTTTTTACCTTTTCCCCCGCGCTTACCAGCAATAAATCTACTTCAGATCTCCATAGGAGCTCTGCGTGCGCCTCTAGGCTCTGACTCTTGTTTTCCTTAGCCTCTTCCAGCACTACCACCCCGCCGTAATTATCTAGCACCATCAGGCCCACGCAAGGATTTAAAGCTTCATATGCCTTTTTTAGGTGCCGCGAGTGAACGCAGAGCCAAACCTTGTCAAAAACTGCTAAATAAGCCTTTTGCTGAGTCTCCCAGCGACTCATCCGGTCATTGGAAGACTTGACCTCAAATGCCGTTAGCTGTCCATTTGCTAAAACTAGGTCAGCTCGATTCTTTCGTTCAAAAAAGCACATCTCTGACACGAGAACATCCCCTTTAAGAACTGGCAAATGCGAAACCACCCACCTCCTAAGGGAGTTCGTTAAAAGTGATACTGAATTCAACTGATCACTCATTTTAGCCACTCCTTCAGTCAACATTTAAACTAAGAGCATTATACAGAAGGCATGTAGAAGAGCCAGAATACCTTAATCTTTAGAGCTTCTTTATTGCTACTGCTGACCTACCTTACAGCTGATGAATGACCTCTAGCCCTGCCCTCGCAGGGCTTTTTGCTATATATGCCCGCCCTAGAGCGGGTTTTTTGTGTCTGAGTGAGGCGCATCTTCATTATTAAACAGCAAACTAATAGCAAAGCTCTTTACTTATTTAAATAGCTTTGCTATTATTGATTCAACGCTACACAAAACGACACGCAAAACCAGCCACGGTCGAGCGAATCGGTAGCCTTAGATCTTTAACAATTGGGATAGCAATAGAGGGTGCGCTGGATGCACGCTTGAGGGTTTAGGTGCGAGACGCCTAGCGCCTCGCCTCCTCGGTCAGAGCAAAATAAATGTGAATACGGTCAACGCATAAATAATATTGGCCACGTTCACCTTAATACTTACCGTTACAACCACGTTCTTTTTCATGTTTAGCTCACGAAAAAGCCCGTACCGGTACGGACATTAATCCGTATGTATTTTGTTCGCGCCCTGGCTGGCGCTAGTGATTAGGCTTCTAGAACACCGTCTCACAACACAGCAAAGCATCTCGCCTTGCGGTGTTCGGCTTAACGCTTAATAAACGCATCCGCTAGGCCATCCGGCCGGTCCGAAATCCATCGGGTGCAACTTGCATTTACGCCCCGCCTCACCTTTAGCGGTTTATCAGTCCGCAACTAGAGCTGATGACTCTAGTTCTTCAAGTATAGCTGAAACGCACACCCTCTATTGCTATCCCCTGCGCGTCATAAAACGTTGCCAGCCTTAACTAGTGGTTTAGTTATTGAATGGGCAACCTGCCGACATCCTGCCGGGCAGAAGAAAAACGGACAGAAAACCCCACCTCCTATCAGGCTGTTAGAGTCAGCGTTAAGAGATAGTCCGGGTGGGCTTTCTAGTGATGTATAGCTAGACGCCTAACGCAGTGATGCGCAAACAACGGGACGGCGAGGTAGTCCTTAGTTTATTTTTGATGATTTACGTGGGCGCTCTGCTCTTCTTTTTTAATTTCTAAATATCTATGCTTTTGTGGAGCGCCAATCTAAATCATTGCTTATGACCGGTTCCTTTTAAAAGTGATTGTTGCGTGGAGACCCAATCGTAGTTAACTGGAGCTGGTCACCCTAATTTGTAGTCTTCCGCGAGGCTTTTGCAGGCCTCTTGCATACTAGCTGCGGTACGCGGAAAGCAGCGAACGGTAGTGAATAGTGATTCACAATAAGCGCCAGAGCTAGACAACTTAATTCAAAACATAAAGGGGTTGCCGCGTAAGAGCAGCCCCATCAATTCAGCGGCGGTGTGGATGTTATAGGCACTATGTATGAGTAAAATAAAATCTGAATGCGTGGTATGCGGGGCAGTCTTTTTCGTTAAGCCGTATGAGATAAAGCGAGGAAAAGGTAAATGCTGCTCTCTATCTTGCGCGTCGAGCTTATCAGCAAAAAACAGGGTGTGCCAAAAAGGAGAAAATAACCCCAACTGGAAAGGCGGCATCAGCAAAGACCTTACGGGAAGGCTAAAAGCTAGGAAGAAATATAGAGAAAGCGACCAAGTTAGGTATCTGGCTCATAGGGAGACATATAACGCAATACGCCGTGGAGATCTAGTGAGAGGGGATTGCGAGGTGTGCGGTAAGAGCAAGGTGGACGCGCATCACGACGATTACAGTAAACCGCTGGAAGTAAGGTGGCTGTGCAGAGAGCACCACATGCAACACCACGCTAGATTAGATGAAGAGCAGCTAGGTATCAAGCCCTAGCCCGCTGAATTGATAAGTCTTCACCTATCGGGCTGACATCCTATGTCATTAAAACGGGTTCCCCAAAGCGAGCGATTAGCAATGGGCGGCAGCCATAGCCGTAATGCGGCACTGACATGAGTGCGAGAGTGTGGTTTAGCGTATTACTAGGTTTGGCCCTAAAGGTTATTCTTGGTTTTACGTGGCATGTGACACCTCGGAGAGACGAGGGCTATCAATCGAGACGCAGCAGGCAGTTAGGTGCATCACCTAACAAGATCGTTCCGCAGCCCCTGCAGGCAGTGACCGGTTACGTAAACCCCTCTTAGGTTTGACAGCTAGGAAAGACAAGCCGTCTCGATTGATAGCAAGCGCACTGACTACAGTGTATTTATTGTTATCACGTCTGGGTCTGCTAGTAAGTTGGACGTAAAACAAGTAGCAGCGACTAGCCCGCGTAACGGGCATAAGCGCCCATAGTTAAATGGATATAACTCCCCCCTCCTAAGGGGAGATTGCAGGTTCGATTCCTGCTGGGCGCGCCAAAAAAAATAGGCCAAACCCCATATTCCAAAGGTTTGACCTACTTTATGAATGTGTAGCCCGTTCAATTAGAACGAGCTCAGCATTACGCTATTTCAATTTGTGTTGCTGCTGGGCCTTTTTGACCTGCGGCTTCAACGTAAGAAACGCGTTGATTTTCCTCAAGGGACTTGTAACCGTCCATTTGGATTTCGGAGTGGTGAGCAAAAAGGTCTTTACCACCATCTTCTGGTGCGATAAAACCAAAGCCTTTTTCGTTATTAAACCACTTCACAATACCAATTTGTTTTTTCAAAATAATAAATCCTAAATATAAAACCGGGGAGAAAAGCCCCTACACAACTATCGCACCTATGAGCTTGTAGCGATAGCTTTTTATGCAAAAATCACATAACTACAACAGTTTTTCGGAAACTACGTATATCTCTAGCATGACAAATCTCTTATCCTGTAACGACGTTTATAGGAGGCTGTCATGTCGGATCAAGAAATTATCGAGCTGCTAAAAGCTCTAAGAAAAGATTACACACCCACGGGGCCCATTTATTTCGGACCACCCCAGTAACACCCAGCCCCTACTTAACACCTAGGGGCTTTTTCATACCCAAGGCTAACGGTGCGCAACGCTTAGCTATCAATTCGCCGCAGCAACCGCTGCACACTTCAAAGGATATTCATTATGAACGTCGCTACCCAGCGTGACGCGGTTGACTGTGCGCGTCTGATTTCTATCGTTATGAGTCAAATACACGCTTGCTTGCAAGGAAAGCGTGAGTTTGTGTTTGTCACAACAACACCCCGATTTCGTCCAGTAGCACTGAATCGTCGCGAACCAATCGCTTGTATCCATGAAGCGATGGAGCCCTATGACGTTGGAGATTTACTGCTTTCATTGCGTGACGACATCATGCGAACCCGCCTGTACACAGCGCGCCAAGACGCAATTTCGAATTTTGCTCAATTTACGGTGGATCGTATGACGCAAGCGGAAAAGGATGCCCTATGCGCAAGCATCTGATCTGTTTTCTTGCAGCCCTCGGACTTGTCGCTGTTTATGGCCTAGCAGCCACGTCAGACGTGGATGATCTAGGGCTTACTGCCCAAGCCGTCCAAGAGCAAGCTGACCACATTCAAGCGCTGGTACGCACCAACGAAGCGTATCGCGACTTTTACACATTTAAACCAACCGGAGGTGGCTATGTATCCAGAACCCCGCTTTGATGACCCTTCACGCACAGCTGATTATGGCTATTTTCGATGGGAGCGCGAGCCGGCGCCAAAAATCACAAAAGACACTTTAGCTGATGCCATTGAAACGGGTATTGAGCCTTTGGGCGCGCCTTTCCGTGAGTGGATCCCGGCGTTATTTGAAGGTTGGCGTTTTGATGTCGATATGAACGAAGCGCGTCAAATCTTTAAAGCCATGTTGAATAACGATGAGACCTACGGGCTTGCAATGGACGTTTTAAGTGATGTCGCTTTTGAAAAATATGGAGCGGATTATGAGTAAGCAGTCAGCATTAACCACCTTGGCACAACAGTTAAACATCAATGAGGGCGAGGTACAGAGCCTAGTCACAAACACGCTAATGAAGGCTAAAGACGGCAAGCAGCCAACCAATGAAGAGCTGATTACTTTTCTAGCTATCGCTAGTGAGTACCGCCTTAATCCATTGACTAAGGAAATCTATGCCTTTGCTAACCGGGGTGCTATTCAGCCTATTGTGTCGATTGATGGCTGGTTAAAAATCATCAATCAGCACCCTCAGTTTGACGGCATGGAGTTTGTCGACAATGTAGCAGGCAATAGCAGCCTAGACTCCGTAACTTGCAAAATATACCGGAAAGACCGAAGTCGTCCTACCGAGGTCACTGAATACATGGCTGAATGCAAAGGCGTCTCAGAGCCATGGAAAAGATGGCCGGCACGCATGCTACGACACAAGGCAACAATTCAAGCTGCTCGATATGCTTTTGGGCTGTCTGGAATTGTAGATCCAGACGAGGCCGAGCGCATCCAGTCTAGCGAAGAAAAATACATGGGCGCTGCTCAAACAGTAAAAACAACCGATCAGGTGGCCCAAGCGCTCCCCTACTACCCCGCTGACGGGTTTGAAGAGCAGCTAGCAACATGGCAAAGCTACATTGACGCAGGACGAGCTACGCCTGAGCGAATCATCGCAACGGTTGAGAGCAAATATCAACTTTCCGAAGACCAAAAAGCCGCAATTAATGCTTTAGTATCGAATGAGGTCGCTGCATGAAATACCACAATCTAGCCCAGGGCTCTCAAGAATGGCACGCACTCCGTGCCAGTTTTTTTACTGCATCAGAAGCGCCTGCAATGATGGGCGCTTCTCCGAAAGTCAGCCGCACTGAGCTTTTGCGCATGAAAGCGACTGGTTCAGAGCGCGAGTTTAGTGAATGGGTGCAACGCAATCTATTCGACAAGGGCCATGAATACGAAGCCTTGGCCCGTCCAATTATCGAAGACACGATAGGCGACGAGTTATTTCCAACCACCGGCACCAAAGAGATTGAGGGGTTGTCATTGCTAGCCTCCTTTGATGGCCTAACAATGCTTGGTGACGTCGTGTATGAGCACAAGATGTGGAATGAGTCTTTAGCCCAGGCAGTACGAGATAATGCGCTCTCTGACGAATACAAGTGGCAGCTAGATCAGCAGTTGCTTATCTCAGGCGCAGACAAGGCTATTTTCGTTGTGTCTGATGGGGCACCAGAAAACATGGTTTATATGGAATATCAGCCAGACCAAGAGCGCTTTAGCCGCCTAATCGCCGGGTGGAAGCAGTTTGTCGAGGACTTAGACAACTACACACCTACCGAGCAAAAAGCCGAAGCCATTGGGCGCACACCAGACAACTTGCCGGCCCTACTGATTGAAATGTCTGGCGCTGTCACCTCAAGCAATCTAGCCGAATTTAAGGCGCACGCACTAGAGGCTTTGTCTGACATCAATCGAATTCTTGTTACCGACCAAGACTTTGCTGATGCAGAAAAAACCGTCAAATGGTGTAAAGAGGTTGAGGATAAAATCGCGGCCACAAAGTCGCATGCACTCAGCCAAACCGCTACGATCGAACAAGCCTTTCGGTTAATGGATGACGTTAGCGCTGAGGTTCGTAGCATACGCCTAGAACTAGATAAACTGGTTAAAGCGGAAAAAGAGAACCGCCGTTTACAAATACGACAAGCTGCAGCTGATGATTTTGCCAAACATATTAAAGCCATTAACGACCGCCTTGAAGTTGTAATCCTGCCTGAAATTATTTGTGATATCACGGGCGCAATGAAAGGCAAGCGTACTATTGCTTCATTAGAAGATGCAGCTAATACAGCAATAGCCAATGCCAAGATCGAAGCTAACCAATGGGCTGACAAAATCGAAGAAAACCTAGCTACCATTGCCGAATTAGGCAAAGGCCACCCTTACCTATTCTCTGATCGTCAGCGCCTAGTACAAATGGACGCCAAAGACTTAGCTGAGCTAATTAAGGCTCGTGTTGTGGCTCATGAGGCAACAACCAAAGCTCAAGCCGAGGCTGCTGCTGAAAAAGAGCGCGAGCGTATTCGCTTAGAGGAGCAAGCTAAAGCCCAGGCTGTTGTAGACACCACCAAGCCCGAACAAGTTAGCCCTGCTTTCATCCAGCCTTCAGCTACTGAACCAGCTCCTTGGCACCAAAAAGAGCGGTCCGCTTACGTATCTATCCCTCGCACTGAGTACGAGCTCTTGCTTAAAGACTCGCTGCTCCTAAATGCCTTGCGTAATGCAGGAGTTGATAATTGGGATGGCTGGGATATAGCCGTAGAGTCCATGCAGGAGTCAGCGTAATGGCATCCGTTAACAAAGTAATTTTAGTGGGCAATTTGGGAAAAGACCCTGAAGTCCGATACACAGCCAATGGCATGGCTATGTGCAACCTATCGGTAGCCACCACCCACAACAGCAAAAACCAAGCGGGCGAACGCATCGAGGAGACCGAATGGCATCGAGTCGTTATGTTTAATCGCCTCGCTGAAATCGCAGGTGAGTACCTACGTAAAGGCCGCCCTGTCTACATCGAGGGGCGGCTTAGAACGCGCAAATGGCAGGGCCAAGACGGCCAAGACCGCTACACGACGGAAATCATTGCTGATCAAATGCAAATGCTCGGTGGTCGTGGTGATAGCGATCAAAGCCAAGCCTACCAACAACCCGCCCCACCACAACAACAAAGCTATGCGCAACAGTCTGGTGGGCACACGCGCCAAGCCCAGCATAACTATCAAGCGCCATCATCTGGCACGTCCGACATGGATGGTGATATTCCATTTAACGCTTATTTTGTACGCAATGCTTACTGTATTTAAGGCAAGCTATGAAACAGAACCCCTATCCCGCCCAGTCTTTGCTAGGGAAGATTTTCGATTTATTAAAGATAAAAGAACGCCCGATTACAGTCACTAACACAGCTGTGGTCTTGGGCTCGACTTACGCAGCCGTCTATAGAGCTGTCTACAACGACAAAATCAAAGCCGTTAATTTCGAGCACCGCGATGGTGTGCGGCATATCGCTTTAAATGCAGAATTCAAAAACAAGGAGCCCGAATTGTCTATCAACGAAACAATCCAAGATGTAATGGTTAACGATGTTAGTGAATACGGCCTTCACGTTCACGAAATCGCCCAAAAAGCCCACGCTACTCAACCCGAGGTGAGAGCTTTCATCAAAGAGCAGGTTGGGCTTGGAAACATTGAAGTGAATCCAACTCAAGGTAAGCATGGGCACCGGTATCGCTGGGCGGGTCCAATCAACTCAAGCATTACAGAAGAAATGCTCGTAATCGCAAAAGAGGTTGAGGCTGAATCAATTAGTGAAGCTAAGCTCGATCCGATTGTCGAGGAGGATCTGCCCAGCGATACGCCCGAAACCGCCCAAGAAAAACCCACATTACAGGAATCAAAAGCCATGACCGAAACAACAGCAACCACCGCCCAACCTTTAGCCCCCAAAGTCCGCTACTTAATCGAAGCAGCTAAAGGTAAGCGTGAAACAGCCAATAGCGAAAAAAGTGCTGAACGCATTGCCGAGCGCTTCGCGAACGAAGGGTGTAAGAACATACGAATCAGCATGGTTCTCCCGTTCGCTAAAGTTAGAAAGGGTATTGAGGTGAAGCGAATATGGTAGCCCTACCCTCTTTCGCACAGCATGTAGCAATAAGTCGCGGTAAAGACGAGCCGATGGATCAAGAGACCGTACTGCATGTCACGCTACCCATCAAAATCAACATCGACGCAATCAAGAGGGCTAAAGCAACGCAGCTTCAAGTTTTTGAGTGCTTGGAGTTTTTTAGCTTGTGCTATGGCGCTGTATCTAACGCTTGCGACAAAAGCACAGAGGAAAGCAGGCTCTTGCTTGAGAAGCGCTGCAAAGCGCTTTTTCTTGCTGCAAATACGTCCAGAAAGATACTGCTACGTATAAGAAACAACGAGCCCGCAACGTGTAAGCCCGGGGAAATCACAGCACTAGATGATGGCTTTACAGCAGCCATTGAAGCCCATGAGGCTTTACCAGAGTGGGCTTTTATGCAGTCTGGATATCAGCTGATGCGATACGGAATAAAGCGCAACGAAAAACCAAAGCGAAAAACCAAAAGGAGAAAAAGGAAATGAGTAGGCATAAATCAAAACCCAATCCCCACGCCAAGCAGCCCAAGCTAAAAGACGGCGATAAAGACTGGGCTACTCCATGCTGCAACTGCAACCAGCTGCCTACGGTCTACCCTACTGATCTATGCGGCCCTTGCTGTTGGGGCGAAGCTGATACCGCAGGAGGTAATTGGTAATGACACAACACGTTTTAACTGATGCCGAGATGCACGCTTTAATCTGCGGAAACCCATCCACCATAGGCTTGAGCATTGCCCGTTTAAAAGACTTCATACGCCAAGTTGAAAAGGCTGTAATGGCTAAGCTAGTAGCAGAGCAAGAGCCTATAGCATGGGTACACCCTAACGATCCAACTCGCAGCATTACCCAACACCAAAAAGAAGGAGCAATAAAAGATGGGGGAGCCATAGAGAAAACCACTCGGGTTTTCAGTATCCCCGCGTATGCCCACCCCATGCCCAGCAAACCATACTTGATAGATAAAGACGAGGTTGGTATACGCGAGCTAGTGGCAAGCGCTATTACTGGAACGATTCACGCAGGCTTAGAGGGTGGAGAGGCCCCGCCAATAGGTCATTGGTTGAGTGAGTTTTACGAGTACGGGGCAGCGTATGAGCATATACAGACACAGCTTCAAAAAAATGAAGTAGTTTGCATATCATGCGCAACTAACAAAGCGGCTTGTGTATCAGAAAGCGGGGAAAATGATAGGCAACTAGCTAGGCAACAACCTTGCGGCTGTGTGGTTTGTTATTGCGAAAATCAAGAACGCTGCTTAGGTTGCGGCGCCAAATACTGCGGAACGCATGATGTAGGCGAAATACCAAACCCAGTTTACGTAGACCATATTGCTGACGCCAGCAAAATGGTTGATGCTGATCATATTCCCGACATCGGGCAAATGATAACACCCCTAGCTCAACGCAAAATACAGTCACTGCTTGATAAGGGCGAGTATCGAGTAATCGAAAATGCCACCGTTCTTGTGAACGAAAACGGGCATGCGGCTATCGTAAATAAAGGCGGCGCGTTTTACTGGGTTGATAATGAAGCGCTTGCGCGTGAGTTTGATGGCGTGGGTGTGGGGGTCGATAGCCACCATATTGCGGACATGCGCAAAAAGGTACCGGAGGGGTGGCAGCTGGTACCGGTTGAGCCTATAGAGGAAATGCTAAAAAAGGCTTTTCCTGAGATATTCGATATAGACGGCATATCAAAAAACGATCTAATAGAACGTTACCAAGCCATGCTAGCAGAAGCCCCTAAATATACAGGTGACAGCAATGAATAGTAAGTCGATCCTAGATCTTGGTGTAGCCAGCCTAAGCATCACCCATCGCACTTACAGCCTTCTTTGCACTGAAAACATCTGCAGCGTCGGTGACTTAGTCCGGTTTTCTGAGAGCCAGCTACTGAGGAGTGTAGGGTTTGGCCGTAAATCACTCAATGAAGTCAAGGAGGCGCTTTCCAAGCTTGGCCTTAGGCTGGGCATGGAGGGGCCTATCGAGAAAAGAGAAAAATCAATCGCAGCAGACCACCCTGATAAAACCTTACTTGATGAGTTTGCAATTGCAGCCCTACCTGCGGCTATGAAAATATGCCAGACACTAGAAGACCCTGATGAAGAGTATGGGGAATTTATTGATCGAGTAGCTGAGACCGCTTATGAGCTAGCAGGCGCAATGCTTAAGGAGCGCGCTAAGGCTCGTTAACGGCTCGCTAAGGCTCGTTAACGGCTCGCTAAGGATCGTTCTCGCACTATAACTTATGACTAAACCAATTCTTGTCGTCGCTGTAGGCAATATCGTATCCACAAGCTACAGCACCGGCCCTTATGTAATTACTCGCATAACAGGACCGCATACAACCCCTTCATTTTTGGACGAAATAAGCGGAAACAACGTGCCCTCTGAGCCGCACTACAACGTGACCTGTCAGCTTGTCGATCAACCCAAACGAGGCGACCACTATCTAAATGGGTATCGCTTAGATGGGACTAACGTCTGGAGTGGCGACTGCCTTGTTTTACAAGGGGCTGCAGCGGGACAAATAGAGCTTTTAGATACTTCTCATCAACTGACCCTTCCACCGCCATCACAGCCAGCCCTGCAGCTAGTTTTATTTTGACTATAGGATTTATATGCTATTCAAAAACGCCAAAATATTCCGACTCCACCCTGATTTTAATTACTCAGTGGAGCAAATCACCGAAGCCTTAGAGCGGCGCCCATTCACACCATGTGGCACACAAGAACCAGTCTCAAACGGCTGGTTTTTTGTTGATAGCCAGCCGCTGATTGGCATTGACCAACAAGTGCTTTTGCAAATGCGCACGGAAAAGAAGCTGCTGCCTAGCACTGTTATTAACCAAGTCGCCCGTGAGCGCGCCAAAGACAAAGAAGCCGAACAAGGCTACAAGGTAGGCCGTAAACAAATGAAAGAGCTCAAGGAAGATCTGATTACAGAGCTTTTACCTAAAGCATTCTCAGTACATAAAGACGTGTATGTATGGCTAGACCTTGAGAATCGTTGGCTCGTAGTAGATGCTGCGTCAGATACGCTGGGTGACGAGGTCATGGGCTTATTGGCCAAAACTTTTGCCGTATTTCCGGCGGTACCCATTTATACCGAACAATCACCTGCATCAGCCATGACTGGCTGGCTAGCTAGCTATGAGGTGCCCTACCCATTCTCGATTGACCAAGATGCAGAGCTCAAATCACACAGCGAAAACCGTGCCACTGTGAAGTACGCCAATCACAATCTAGATGGCGATGAGCCAAGACAGCATATAGCCGACGGCAAACAGTGCACACGCTTAGCATTGACATGGGCCGATAAGATTTCCTTTGTTTTAACTGATGGCCTTGAGATTAAACGAATCAACTATACCGATCTTGTTAAAGAGCAGCTAGAAACAGCCCAAGATGAGCATGATGCTTTCTTGGCAGAGTTTACCTTGATGGCGGGTGAATTTAACGGTCTGCTAAATGATCTGATAGAGGCATTAGGAGGTGAGAAGCATGTCATCTAGCATTCAATTCGATGCGCACGGGGTATGCGTTACCACCCTGACTTTCACCCAAACCAAGGCCGCTACTGGACGACGGTAGACCAGCAATTTCTTATTGATAATTACGCCCGTATTGGTCCCGAGGAATGCAGTCTAGCGCTAGGTCGCACGATCCATACCGTTATGCAAAAGGCCTGCTCACTAAGGCAAGCGGGCCTTATGCCAAAAACAACTCGGAAACTGCATTTTGGGCGTCAAATAAGGAGGTCTTTGTGCTGACACTCACTATTTGGCTGCTTATATCCACGTCACCTACTACCGGTGACGTTTTTATTGATGGGCACTTTGATTCGCTGCTGCAGTGCCTGCAAGTGGCCACACAAGAACAAGATTGTATTGAGGGCACTGTCATGCGCCCAAAGGATAGAAATGACACGTAAACGAATCGATGGACCCAAACCCCTGCCCCGACTTCAGCATATTGAACCGGGGCAGTTTTTTACCCTTTTAGAGCCCAAGCAACGGTTCATGCTGCTACGCAAAGATAGTATGTATGGCTATGTAGAAAATGGTCGTATTGGTCTGAGCGCCGAGCTAGATCCGGGCAATATGATTTTTGGAGATGGTAAAGGTTGGAGAGTGAAATGAATATCACATCTGAGGCTTCTAGAGCCGGAAAAGAAACTATTTGGGAACTATTTTTAAAATGGCTAGATAGCCTACCGTTCTAGATAAAAGGAGTTGTTATGTCTACACTTCTACTCTCCCCGAAGGAGGTTGCTGAAATCACAGGGAAAAAGCGGTACCAATCTCAAATAGAAGTGCTGCACGGCATGAGAATCCCTTTCAAAACACGTCCTGACGGCTCATTAGTTGTTCTACGCGCTGTAATAGAAATGGAGTTAGGTTATGCGCCCAAGGAAACAAAACAAACATCTCCCTCCTTGCGTGTACCAAAAGCACGGGGCTTACTACTACGTCAAAAACAATAAATGGACGCGACTGGGGGACAATCTACATGATGCGTTAATAGCATACGCTCGTCACGTAGCTCTGCCTACGGAGGGCGTCCCATCCCTTATAGATAAGGCCATGCCATTTATTCTTGAGAAAGTCTCTGAATCCACGCAAAAGCAATACCTTTACTGTGAGCGCATTTTGAAAGAAATGTTCGCTGAGTTCAGTCCAGCTCAAGTCACGCATGGCACAGTAATCAGAATGATGGATATGTGGCGCCACAGCCCATCCACTGCCAACCGTTTACTCACTGTGCTTAAACAGGTCTTTCAATGGGCGTTAGACCGAGAAATTGTAGATAGAAATCCGTGTGAGTCTGTGCGTCGCATTAGCCAAGAATCCAGAGACCGATTAATCAGTCCTGAGGAGTATCGTCGAATCTATAAAGAGGCCTCCCCCTGGCTACAAGTAACGATGGACTTATGCTACTTAACAGGTCAGCGAATTGGCGATATTTTGCTAATCAAGCATGAGGACTTACAACCAGAAGGCATTTATTTCGAACAAGAAAAAACAGGGCATCGGCTTACCGTAGCTTGGACTGAAGACTTAAAAAATGTGGTCCAGCGCGCTATACAAATCGCTGAAAGCTCAAGAGAAAGCCCTTATCTCCTTCCTACTAAAAAAGGCACTCCAAGATTCCACTCGAATGTTTGGAGACTTTTTAAAGCCGCATGCCGTAGAGCCCAAGTGGATGATGTGACTTTACATGATTTAAGGGCCATGTCCGGAACATATGCCGAAAAACAAGGTTTGGACCCAAGCGCGCTACTCGGTCACACAGATAAAAAAACCACGAGAATTTATCTACGTGATAAAAATGTTAAAGTTGTACTAGGCCCAGAAAAGGCGATCGACTAAAGCTAGGGGACTAGTTTTAAATGTAGGTCAAAAACAAGGAAAAAAGCCTAAAAGTATTAGACAGATTTTAGAATCTTAGACAAAACGTCTTTTTTCTCTTTTTAAATCAATTGGTTGTGAATTGATTAGCTAATCAGTCATCCCCTGACCTGACTGTTTTTGATTTTTTGCTGGCATACTTTCCCTCCTGACAGTTTGAGTCAAGTATGCGCTACCATCGGTTGGTAAAACTATTCGCAGAACTCACAACGGCTAAATTGGTCTTAGTGTAGACACAAAAAAAGCGCCTTCGTGGAGGCGCTTTTTTAAAGGTGAGATAGCTATTTCACGCTGATATGAAGTGGCGTAAAGCCATCAATTTCAGCTCGGAGCTGATCCCCTTTATGAATCGTGCTGACCCCAGCCGGTGTGCCAGTCATGAGGACATCACCCGGCAATAAGGTAATGTAACGAGACAAAAAGGCAATGGCTTCAGCCACTGGCCAAATCATTTGATTTAAATTGCCTTGTTGACGTAGCTCGTCATTAATATAAAGACGTATGTCACCTGAACCCAGCACCTGTGTGGTGGGTGCAATAGGGCCAATAATAGCCGCGGCATCAAAGCTTTTGCCTAGCTCCCAAGGCCGTCCTAGCTCTTTGGCTTGGGCTTGCAGGTCACGGCGAGTCATGTCCAAACCGACAGCATAACCATAAATGGCCTGAGCGGCCTGAGCGGTACTGAGATCACGGCCACCCTGAGCCAGTGCGACGACTAGCTCAACCTCGTGTTGGAGGTTCTTAGTTTGACTGGGGTAAGGCATCACACCTTTGCCGTCTGATCCAATCGGTAAAATGACTTGCGCCGGTTTACAGAAAAAGAAAGGGTCTTCACGTCCACTATGTCCCATCTCCTGGGCATGTTCGGCGTAATTTCGCCCTACGCAAAAGACGCGCTGCACAGGAAAACGAGCCGTGGAATCAACCACTTCTAAGTAACTGGGAGCCGGAGGCGTAAAGACCCAATTCATATTATTCTGCCTTAAAGCGTGCGATGCTGCTGGTGATTTCTTGTTTAGCGGCTTCGGCATCAGCCCAGCCTTGGACTTTAACCCACTTGCCTTTTTCTAGGTCTTTGTAGCGCTCGAAGAAGTGCTGAATACGGTCTAGTTCCTCTTGGGGCAGATCGCTTGGGCTTTGAAGATTACGGTAGGGAGGGTAAAGCTTAGTAACGGGTACGGCTAACACTTTTGCATCGCCACCAGCCTCGTCTTCCATATTGAGTACACCAATAGCACGACATTTAACCACGGCGCCGACTTGGATAGGAAAAGGCGATAGCACGAGTACGTCTACAGGATCGCCGTCTTCGGAAATGGTTTGGGGCACATAACCGTAATTGCAGGGGTAATGCATAGCGGCCAACATAAAGCGATCCACCATGACCACGCCTGTTTTATCATCCACCTCGTATTTAACGGGGTCGGAGTTCATGGGAATTTCTACAACTACATTAAACTCTTCAGGAGCTTTATCGCCGTAACCAATTTTAGTTAAGCTCATTTGTATGCCTTTAATCTTTAGTTAGTTAATTGCGTTTCCGATGGGTGCCATCGGATGTCATGGAGACATCCACCCCTGGTATCGGGGCAGTGTCAAAATACTGATGCTCAGCCTCTTCGTTATTTTCTGACGTGGCTTGTGGGGGCTCGGCCTGAGAGACAGGATCGGCAGCCGCAAACACAGCCGCATCAACGGCACTGGCTGCCACTGGTCTTGTAGTATCGACGTAAGTCGTGTCTTCTGGCAAGGCACCATCGACTAAAGTCGGATCGTCTTGAAGGTCAGCAGCAGGCAATAAGCGCTGCGGCGCCATAATGGGCAAGGCGCCTGCCGTGGCCGCCGCAATGCGCCAATGCTGAATGGCTTCGTCAGGACGCTCTAGTACATCGTAGAGCTGACCAAGCAACGCATGAATACGCAAATCATTCCGAATTGCCATACTCCGTTTAAAGTAATGTTCCGCCTGCCCCCACAGCTGCCCTAGCACACATAAGCGACCTAAAGTAACTAATAATGCCGGGTTATTAGGATGACGTTGCAGCCATTCTTCGGCTTTGGTTAAACGGCGCTTGTACTGCTCTGCTGTGGTGCTGGCATAGAGGTTGAGCAGCTCTGGCTCGGGCTCTTGTTGAATCGCTGCCTCTAAGACACGGGCTGCCTCGTCGAGCTTGCCTGCTTGTGTTAACCATTGGCCAGCCGCTAAGGCGACCTGTTGACGTGTTTTTTCCTCGGTGCGTAAGTCGCCCCAGATCGACTTAAACTGTTCTTCATTAGCCAGCTGTATACGACGCGCAGCAGCATATTCGATGTAATCCAAAGCTTGCTTTTTATCGATGGCACTGCGTCGTAATAATACACGTGTTAACTCATAAACACGCTCTGGGTTATCGAGTTGACGATAAGCGCGTAGCAATAACCGTGTAGCCTGAAAATGCCTAGAGCTAGCGTCTTGGACGGGCTGCAATAAATCAATGGCTTGTTGGGCTAAGCCCTGCTCGAGATACATTTCAGCTGCGGCTGTTGCATACGCCAATTTCAGCTGTGGGTCGTCGCCAGCATTTTGTTGGGCAACGTGTAGGGCTTCGTCACGACGTTGATATTCAGCCAAGTCTTGCGAAGCACGAGCGGAAGCTAAACCAGCTACCAGTTTTGTTTTACGGGATTTGGATTTAGCAAGGAGTTTAGTGAGCTCTTTTTCTGCTTGGGCTGAGCGCCCCTCAAGGATATGGATCCACCCTGTTTGCAACAAGTCTTGGTCGCGACGCTCAGCACGACGATGACGCCATAATCGAAAGCGCCCTGGGCTGCCTGTAAGCCAAGACAACCCATTTAAAAGCATATAGAACACAAAGAACAGCGCAATCAGCGCTATAACGCTGAAAGTGATAGAAAAGCTGATATGCCAAGGCGGCGCAATAATAAGCACGTTCCCACCGTGCTCGCGTAACACCAAAGCCAATGCTACTGCAGCGACAAAAACAAGAAAAGTCCAAATCCATGTACGCATAATTACACCGCCTGCTGAATTCGAGTCAGGTTGACCTTAGCACTATCACCCGGCTCAGAGGAAGAGGCCGGCTCGGTTTCAGTTGACTGTGAGTCAGGAGCTGCCTCGTTGTGGGTGTCAGGCTCGATTGGAGCGGGCTCAGAACCGCGATCAGTATCCTGAGGCAACTCGGAGGTAGGCTCGGGCTCAAAGTCATCCTCAGAACCTTGTTTTAAGCTCTCGATGACAGCTAAGGTGTTATCGATGGTGGGAAGTTTGAGATCAACATCGGTATCGGCTAATTGCGTAGCTAAGGCTAAGGCACGTTGAGTTAATGCTTTGGAGGCATCGAACCGGTCCTCAAGTGCTTTAACAATAAAAGCCATTTCAGACTGCCAAACTTTAGGCTGTTTAGTCATTAGCGCTAATTGAGCCATTGTGATGCGCAAACGTAAGTTCTCGCGTAAACGATCAGCTTGTTCAGGGGAAATTAGCAATGCAGCATTATCATCCACGCGGCGTACACTGACAAATTGCCCTAGATCTTGACGAATACTATTCCAACTTTGCTGGGTGAGATCCGCTGCAGTGCTGAGTACACGCTGCCACCAAGCGGAATCGTCAGCAACAGATGGCGTTGCCGCTGCGGTTTCATCGGCAGCAGTAGCCGAACCATTAGGCTCTGGCGATACGGTGCCAGCCTCTGTGATGTATAAGGGTGCCTGATTGATTAATTCAGTTAATCGTTCGAGCTGAGCGGTTAAGGTAGGTACATCAATGACTTGAGCGGTGCGTAAACGATCTAGATCACCATTTATAGTTTGAATTAGCACAGCAAAATTTTGACGATTGGCTTGGGTGAGCCGAGCCTGGGCAGTTTCTAGCGTTACGATGGCATTGGCGACGCTGCCCCCAACTTGCAACTGTTGTTGGGCCAACGCAGCCAACTGCTCTATGTCGTTTAACAACATAATTTCCGTGCCCGAATCGCTAATGGTCTGTACCGCTGTACTGACATCTTTTAGCTGCTCGAGGGCTTGGGCCAACTGATTGTTTATGCGCTGCAACTGCTGTGCTTGATTTTCCACCTGTGTCAGGGCTTGTTTAGCTGATTGCTCGTTTTTTCCTGCTTGTTGTACCAGAAGCTGCAGTTGCGAGTCGTAATGCTGACTGAGGTGTTGTTGATTGTTTTGGATATACCACACTGCCCCGCCGCCTAAAGCAAGAGCAACCAACGCAGTTAAAAGCACAGGGCCTTTAGCACTTTTGGTTTTCGTTTTAGCAGGCGTGCTTGCTGGGGAAGCTGTTGCTCCAGTGGCTTGCTGCGTCTGATTCGTATTATCGCTTTTCTCTTTCATGACGTAATTGTAATCCGTTAAGCATTATTTGGGCAGCGCCGCTCTAAGCAACGCCTCCTGCATCGCCGTTTGGCTAGGTGCACAGAGCTGAACTTGTTCCTGCATTTGCTCAGGAGTGAAACCACATAACTGTTGAATTTTTTCTGCAATACGCGGATGTATCGCCACAAACCGTGCGTGCTTCCAAGCCGAATCTAATTGTAAACGTACTAGGTTGTCATAGATAGCTTGAGTACTTTCTGAGCTGGTCAAAAGAAAGGTCACTGCTTGGGGTTTTACCAAATCATGTTGTAATTGTATAGCGCTGTCAGCAGACCACACTAAGGGTGAACGCTGATATATGCTACACCGTGTTAATTTTTTCTGAGCTTGTTCCAGTTGTTGACTAAGCCACTCTCGGCCCTGTTGACCTCGGACTAACAACACCTGCTCGAAATGATCTAAGCGCGGCTGTAAAAGCGCCCAAAGCGCTTCGGAGTCTTGGTAGGGATGATCGGCCGGGGGGTGAATAAGATCAAGCTGCGTGGCTAAGCCCGCTTCATAAAAGGGAACGGCGCTCGCTGCCCCAACCGTGGCAATAGCCTGATGGGGTGAGAAAGTTTGGCCTGTGTTTGCCAGCGCCTTTAAGTAAAACCGCACCGCCTGAGCACTAACAAAAATAAGCAACTGGAAATGCTGTGGCGTCAGCTTGGGCGGAAGCTGATCGATGGTTGAGGTGAGGGCTAAGGCGGGTAAGACTAACGGCTTGATACCGTAATGAATAAGCGCCTGCGCCAACGCCTCATTTTTTCCTGCTGGCCGTGTTAGAACCACCGTAGCCAAGACTAGTCCTCGTTTGGCAAACTGTGCTTGGCCAAAATTATATCGGCACCTTGGGCTAAAAGATCTTGCCCTACCACTCTGCCTAAGGCTTCGGCCTCGGCCACAGGACCACGGAGCTCGGCACGATACACCACAGACGCATCGGGCTCGGCAACTAAAGCGCGAATCCAGATTTGGTCGCCATCAAGCTCGGCATAAGCGGCTAAAGGCACCTGGCATGATCCACCTAGAACACGGGTAACAGCGCGCTCGGCCTTAGAACGGGCGGTGGACTGCGCACAAGCGAGTGGCGCTAGCCATGCTTTAAGGTCGGCACGGTCTTCGTGCGTTTCAATCCCTAATGCGCCTTGACCTGCTGAAGGCAGACTATCAACGACATCAATACTTGAACGAATACGTTCGGCCATTTTCAAACGTTTTAGCCCTGCGGTAGCAAGAATAATGGCGTCAAATTCGCCTGCGTCCAGTTTAGCTAGACGCGTATCCAAATTGCCTCGTAAGGGTTTGATCATCAAGTGGGGGTATTTTTCCCGCAACTGTGACTCGCGCCGTAAGCTAGACGTACCCACTACAGCGCCTGCGGGTAGATCGCTTAAGGCCTGATAGTGGTTGGATACAAACGCATCGCGCGGATCATCGCGCTCCATAATGACGGGCAAAGCAAACGGCGCAGGCACATCATAGGGCACATCTTTTAATGAATGCACAGCAAGGTCGGCACGGCCATCTAAAAGAGCCGTTTCGAGCTCTTTAATGAACAAGCCTTTCCCCCCGATTTTAGATAGGCTGCGATCCAAGATACGGTCGCCTTTGGTGCTCATGCTAAGCAGCTGTACATCGCACTCGGGGTAGAGCTGTTGTAAGCGCGCCTGCACGTGTTCGGCTTGCCAAAGCGCTAAACGACTCGCTCGAGTCGCAATCACTAATTTTTTTGGTGTGGACATACTAGCCTGCAAAATAACGTGCAATGGCTGCACCGATTAAACCTAAGGCGGCGAGAATGGCCAACCCTTGTAATAAAGAAAGGCCGCTTTCGCCTTTTTTCTGGGATTTATTGGGGGTACTCATAAAATTTCCTTTACTGTCAGTATTAACACCGCTTTAAGGCGCGAAGTCTAGAGAGACGATCGAGTTATAGCTAACAGAGCTCAAACAATACCGACAGTATAAAACGGATCAAGCC
Source organism: Paenalcaligenes hominis (assembly GCF_011927625.1). Taxonomy (GTDB): domain Bacteria; phylum Pseudomonadota; class Gammaproteobacteria; order Burkholderiales; family Burkholderiaceae_B; genus Paenalcaligenes; species Paenalcaligenes hominis. The sequence goes on along the minus strand of NZ_JAATIZ010000001.1, from coordinate 553,214 downwards.
AAAACCCTAACTGCTGCCTACACGGCAACAAAGGTTTTGGCTAGCTAAGTTGTGGTAATACAAGCAGAATCAACGTTTTAAATGCTCGTCGTCTTTACTGCGTAGCTCGTCAAGCAAATGCTGAAAAAAACCTTTTACTTGATGCCATTGCACACCCGTGCGGCTATCAGGTAAACGTAAACGATCAATGGCCTCGTGCTGAGCATCAATTTTTCGACGCGTTAATTCAGCACGGATAGCAGTAATTTGTTCTTGTGCATCATCTAGTATCTGCTTTAACTCTTTGCGAGTCATACCACTGAAATCTTGATTGGGCATCGCAACTCCTTATAACCAAGTGGTCAATGCAATAAGGCACAAAGGCAAAAGCAAAAACACGCCAAAAATCCAAACTGCTGCGTACAGCTTCTTTTTAGAGGCGAGTCGGCTTAAGCGCTCTGCACCACGTAACGGTAACTCTCTCAGAAAAGGTACACCATAAATAAGCGCTACGGCAAAAAAATTATAAAGCACGTGCACCAACGCAATTTGCATGGCTGGCACTTCCATTGGGCCGGTGACTGCCGTCGCCGCTAATAAGGCCGTAATTGTGGTTCCAATATTTGCCCCTAGCATAAAAGGATAAATTTGGCGCAGTGTGAATGTGCCGGCTCCGGCCAAGGGCACCATAAGGCTAGTAGTGGTTGATGAGGATTGCACAAATACGGTGATCAATGTACCGGAAAAGATCCCGGTTAAAGGCCCCTTGCCGATGGCTTTATGCATAACGTCTTTGGCTTTACCGACCATCAGTACACGTAGCAATTTGCCCACATAGGTGATAGATAAAAAGATCAACACCAGACCAACTACTACCATCGCCAACCCAGCATAAGGGCTTGGCAATAACCGCGCGCCTGTCTCAATGCTATCGACTAAAGGCGCCGTCGCAGCACTTACAAAGTTAATACCCGACATGGAAACATTGGCATCACCCACTAACGCATTAGCGACTATCGCAGCAGAGCGCTCTATCAGGCCAAACATAATTTCTAGTGGTAAAAAAATCACCACAGCTAGCAAATTGAAAAAATCATGCACTGTAGCGGCCGCAAAAGCGCGTCTAAATTCATTTTTTTTGCGCATATGGCCGAGACTAACCAAGGTGTTAGTGACGGTGGTACCAATATTTGACCCCATCACCATGGGCACGGCGATGGCAACAGGCAACCCCCCTGCCACCATGCCAACAATTAAGGAGGTGACGGTAGAGGACGACTGAATCAACGCCGTTGCCACAATACCAATCACTAACCCCACATAGGGGTTGGTTGCAAAGGCAAAAAGCTCTTGAGCTCGACCTCCGGTGGCCTCTTGAAAGCCTGTACCGATTAAACTGACCGCACTAATTAAGACATAAATGAGAGCGAGTACGCCTAACCACTGCGGCCATTTATATTTGGCCGTTTTAACTGTATCTAACGAGTCTGCCTGTGACATCCAGCTGTCCTTTTGTAAAGAAAACAACGTACAGGCACAGAGCTAAATGGACTAAAAAGCAGGCGAGTTGCTATATAAGGTCTAAAGCCAATGGTGTGACTGTATAAAATTCCAACCGAATTATACCTGTAGGCTACAAACATAAAATATAAAAAAACATCTATTGCATCTGGGGCTAAAAAACGTTAGTGAAATATTAGTGAAATAATTACTTTTTATTTTGACAGCCCGCCCCGCCCTCAAGGGCGAGGTTTGCCGCGCACTTGATCAATGCGACCATAAAGCAAAAAGGCTAGCGAATAAATCAGCTAGCCTCTTGCATCGACATGGTCACCGTGGGATTAAAATCCGGCGTGCAACTCAAAACCCCATTTTACTTGCTTAGCTTTGCGACCGCGTGTGGTGGCTTGCGCCTCGAAAAACAATTGTGCTTTGCGGTCTATACGTTTAGCAACAGTGACTACGCGATGCCAAATCCCTTGCATACGGTTAGCAGCCAAACCTGTAGAAAGAGTGCTGTCTAATTGAATGCCGTTGGATGCTGCCAAGTTGTAGTTCACCATTTTGAAACCCTTCTTTGTAGAGTTAGTCATCAGTGATTACTATTATAGGGTAAACCCTAGGAAATAGCGAATTTAGGTAGCTAAGTTGTTGTAAAAGCGCGAGTAAACCAACTCATTAAATTTTAACTTTACAGCTATGGCGATTTAACGTTTAAACGTCGCGTTTAGTATTCTCTGCTTCTTTACTATAATCACTCCTTATTAACGAGTTGCCCCTAAAGATCCAGATCAGTTAGTCGTGCAATGTACGCGATCGCCCTGCTAAGCCACCCATCGTAGCCCCTAACACTGCCAGACAAGCAGCCAGCCATAACGGAAGCGTCCACGCCCCTGACCACGTATAAAGAGCCCCTATAACAACAGGACCTGCCGAAGCCAATAAATAACCAATGCATTGCGACATGCCAGATAAAGCGGTTGATTGACTCACACTGTTAGAGCGCAACCCAATAAACGCCAACCCTAAAATAATGCCAGACCCTGTGCCAAAACCAAACAAAACAGCCCAGAGCCAAGCCCACTGCGGCACATAAAGAAACCCAAGTAAGGCCACAGCAGATAACACACACACTATAAAAGCAATACGGCACTGGTCAGGCAAACGACGCAAAAGACTCGCTAAAACCAAACCGGGTACGGCGGTGGCGAGCTGCAATACACCATGGATTGAACCCGCCTCTACTGCCGAATAGCCTGAACTTTTTAATAACACCGGCAACCAACTTATTACTACGTAATAAATCGTTGAGTTCAAACCCAAATACAACGTTACTTGCCAAGCTAATGCACTACGCCATAAGCTAACTTTCTTAACCTCAGTAGCAAGAGCGGAAGAAGTCGATACGGCAGTCATCATTGGCCGCCACCATAAAATCAGAGCAACTATAGGCAAGAAAATAAAACTAAACAGAGCAAGCTGCCACCCAAGTCGCTCTGCAATAGGACTTACTAGGGTCGACGCCAACGCCGCAGCCACACCCATGCTTAATACATAAGCGCCTGTGACTGCTGTGATGTGATGAGAAAAATTGCGCTTAATAAGACTAGGCAACAATACATTTCCCAATGCAATACCAGCACCGATCAAGACGGTACCGCTAAATAGAGCTAGTTGCCCGCCGACTGAGCGGAGGCTAATGCCTAAGGCAATAATGAAAACAGCGCCGAATAAACTACGCTCCAAGCCCATTCGTTGCGCAAGACTTGCGCTTAATGGTGATACCAAAGCAAAAATCAATAACGGCAAAGCCGTAAGAATACCTACTCCGGTAGCGGTTAAAGCCCACTCCAGCTTGAATTTGAGTTAATACTGGAGGCAAGCCTGTAAACGGGGCACGTAAATTGGCGGCAATGAACACCACCCCTAATAATAAAAATACACTACGTTTAGTCAATACCGACTGATTCACTACGTTGAACTCCTTACATCATTATGTATTGACTATACCGCTACGTTGATCTTGTATAATATAGAAATAATGACTGTTTATCGCTAAATTATGACACCCACCTTATCTTTACGTCATTCGTTGAGTGAATTCGACCCAGACACTATTCCTAGACCAGCTGTTGCATTACGTGTAGAGGTGGCACATAACGGCGAAGAACAGCCTGAGCATCAGCACCAAAAAGGCCAATTAATCATGGCACTGCGTGGAGGTGTCACTTGCCAAGTTCCTTCTGCATTATGGATGGTGCCACCTCAACATGCCGTTTGGATCCCAAATCAAATGCCACACAGCAGTTTTGCCACGGCAAATGCAAAAATTTACTTTTTGTTAATTGAGGTAACGGCTGCCTCAATGCCTACCGAATGCTGTACTCTCGCTTTACCACCCCATGTACGTGAAATGATCCGCTACTTGGCTCAGCAAGATCCCCTTTATGAGCTACACAGCGCTACGGCACGGCTTGTTACGGTCCTATTGGAACAGCTGAGCTTATGCGACCGAGAAAGGCTTTGCTTACCTATTTCTACGCATCCTAAAATTCATTTGATGACACAACGGCTGTTAAACGATCCGTCTGATCGCAGCACCTTAGCTAACTGGGCGCAACAATTAGCCATGAGTGACCGGACGTTAGCCCGTCTAATTGTTAAGGAAACGGGATTAAGTTTTGGGAAATGGCGCCAACAGTTGCATCTTTTAATTGCTTTGCAGCTCTTAGCAGCAGGCACGGCCGTTCAAACCGTAGCAGGCCATTTAGGCTACGACTCCGTGACGGCTTTTATTACCATGTTCAAAAAATCACTAGGAAAAGCACCCACGCATTATTTTGCTGCATTGCAGGCCTCGGTCTCAGAACAAAACTTAGCCAGGATTTCAGAGAAAAACTCGCCCCTATAAAACGCTAGCAATACTAGAGCGATGCGGTATGTTTAATGCTAATGAGCTCGCCTTTAAAAACTAAATATCGCGGGTTTAGCGTTGTAACAGCATGGGAAGGGTGTCTCAGTTGCTACTTTTATTTTTTTATGGCCCAAAGGAGCTAAGATGAATAAAAAAATACGCTTAATCAGTCTATTATGCAGTGCTATATGGTTAGCCACACCAATCGCTTACTCAGCAGAAAAATCATTACCCACTTTTGAAAATCAATATCTAAGTGACATCACTGAGCAAAGCAAAGACCTCGCTAAAAGCTATACCAACTTGACCCAAGGCGCATCTAAAACCGCTACGTGGCTGCCCACCTATGGTGTAGCAACGCCAGGGGTTAAAGTATTGGTCAATGAAAAGGAGTACATTGCTTTTGGAGGTTGCGAACCCCATAACTGCCCTAACTCATCTTATGTGGTGGTGCTTGACCCTAGCACTCAGCAATTTATTAAGGGTGCAGTACGCTATGAAACCAAAACGGATGAAGCACCTCATCAAACGCAGTTAGTGTGGCTAGGGGACTATGACGAGGACTTTGTTCCCATCATTTGGAATCAGTTTTACCCAATGAATTAAGTTCACCTATGCGTTATGTATTAGTAAAACCAAGCCAGACCCAAATGAGCCGTCTGACTTTTTTATCCCTTAACAAAAAAGAGTTTGCTAAGCTTAACTAAATTCAAGCAACACACACTTAACCAAAATAATAAATTTATAGGATAGAGCTATGAATGCTGATGCCCCACAGGTCGCGATTACAAGCCGCATTTTTCCTGAATCAATCGCTAAGCTCAAAGCCGCTGGTTTTCGCATTGCTTATAACGATTCAAATCTGCCTTTAGAGCCCGATAAGCTGGTCTGCTTTGCTCATAATGCTAAAGCGCTACTCGTCTCCGCCAGCACTCCAGTCAACGCCGCTCTAATAGAACAGCTGCCTAATTTGCAAGTTATCGCCAATATAGGAGTAGGCTATAACAATATTGATGTGGCGGCAGCGGCAAAACGAGGGATTCAGGTCAGTAACACACCCGATGTATTGACTGAAACTACTGCTGATCTGGCTTGGGCCCTATTATTTACTGCGGCACGTCGCATCAGCGAGTCCGAACGGTGGTTGCGAGAAGGGCACTGGCAGGGTCTAACTCTAGACGGATGGTTAGGTCTAGACATTCATAGCAGCACCTTGGGTATTTTAGGCATGGGCCGTATTGGAAGCGCAGTAGCACGTCGCGCCCAAGGCTTCGGGATGCGTGTGCTGTATCACAACCGCACCCCTTTAGCGCCCGATCAAGCCAACGGTGCAACCTGGGTAGATAAAAACACATTGTTAAGCGAAGCAGACCACCTGATTCTGGTAGTACCGTATTCAGCTCAAACACACCATCTGATTGGCGCGGCGGAATTAGCCCAAATGAAACCCTCAGCTGTGTTGGTTAATATTGCACGCGGTGGCGTAGTGGATGATGTGGCGCTTGCTCATGCCTTAGCAAAAGGACAGATTGCTGCAGCAGGTATAGACGTGTTTGAAAACGAGCCCGCTATTGCCCCCGAGCTATTAGCAGCCCCTAATGCGGTGCTTACACCACATATTGGCAGTGCAACCAAAGCCACACGCTTAGGAATGGTAAATGTGGCCGTCGCCAATCTACTAGACTGGCATGCTGGACAGCGCATGCGCAATCTCATTCACATAAGCTAAACACACGGCATGAGTGACGATCTTTTATTAAAAAGACGTGCTCTCCATGAGACTCAACGAGGCGTAAAAAAACCCGCACGCAGCGGGTTTAAACACACAAAATTTATTTTGTATTATTTATTTAATAACTCTTGACGCACAATATCCGCTCCGGCGCTGAGAGCAAAAAGCTTGCCACGAGCCACATCACGTGGCAATGGTGCCATACCACAGTTTGTGCTGGGGTAAAGTTTATCGGCATCCACAAACTGGAGTGCTTTGCGCAAGGTGTTAGCCACCTCTTCGGCAGTTTCAATGGTGTGTGTCGCTACATCGATAGCACCTACCATCACTTTTTTGCCACGAATCAATTCAATTAAATCCATAGGCACATGCGAGTTTTGGCACTCTAAGGAAATAATATCAATCTTGGACTGTTGCAGTTTAGGGAAGGACTCTTCGTACTGACGCCACTCGGAACCTAACGTTTTTTTCCAGTCGGTATTGGCTTTAATGCCATAGCCATAGCAAATATGCACGGCCGTTTCGCATTTTAGGCCTTCGATAGCACGCTCTAGGGTAGCAATACCCCAGTCGTTGACCTCATCGAAAAACACGTTAAAAGCGGGCTCATCAAACTGAATAATATCGACCCCAGCTGCCTCGAGTTCTTTGGCTTCCTGATTTAGAATTTTGGCGAATTCCCAAGCCAGTTTTTCACGACTTTTGTAATGGTTGTCGTAGAGGGTGTCGATCATGGTCATGGGCCCAGGCAATGCCCATTTAATGGGCTGCTTGGTTTGCTGACGCAAAAATTTTGCGTCCTCGACAAACACAGGCTTAGTCCGTGATACCTCGCCTACTACAGTGGGGACGCTAGCATCGTAGCGATCACGAATGCGCACGGTTTCGCGCTTTTCAAAATCCACACCGTTTAAGTGCTCGATAAATGTTGTCACAAAGTGCTGACGTGTTTGCTCCCCGTCGCTAACAATATCGATACCCGCTAGCTGTTGTTCGTGCAAGGTTAAACGCAATGCATCGTGTTTACCTTCAGTCAGTTCATCACCTTCGAGGCGCCATGGCGACCATAACGTTTCTGGCTGAGCTAACCAAGAAGGTTTAGGTAAACTACCAGCTGTTGACGTGGGTAACAATTTTTTCATAATACAGGACCTTGTTGTTGTAGTAGATTAAAGCGCGTACTGAGCAGCCCATTGCTCTAGGATAGCCTGGTAGGGTTTGATGAAGTGCTCTTCTGTGAATTTGCCCTGCTCGACCGCAAGCTGGCTACGCTCTTCTCTGTCGTAAACAATTTGAGTCAATGAATGGTTTTGATTCGACAAGCTAGGCTGATAGCGCTTTTGGGCTGCTGAATTTGCGTTATAAATCTCTGGACGATAAATTTTCTGGAATGTCTCCATGGTACTGATTGTACTGATCAGCTCGAGGTTTGTGTAATCATTCAACAAATCGCCCTGGTGATAGAAAGCAAACGGCGCGACGCTATTGGGTGGCATAAAATACCGTACCTTTAACCCCATTTTCTCGAAGTACTGATCCGTTGGAGAAAATTCATTTTGCTGGTATTCAATACCTAAAATGGGGTGTTGATTACCGATTTGGTGGTAAATTTTGCTGCAAGCCACGCTTAAGCAAATAACAGGCGGTTTGCTAAAGTACTGTTTATAGGCGGCTGAATTTAAAAAGCATTTAAAAATCTTGCCATGCAAATCACCAAAATTTTCTGGCAAGCTGAATTCCGTTTTATTTTTATTGTATTCAGGCAACACCACACTGAAATCGTAATCGCGCACGTAGGAAGAAAAATTATTGCCAACAATTCCCTCGATACGCGTGTTGTGCTTATGATCCAAAATATTGGTTTTTAGAATTTCAATGGTAGGAAAAGTGCTGCCATTGCCTTCGACATCAATATCAACAGAAATAATCTCTAGCTCAACCGAATACCGATCGCCGTTCGGGTTATCCCAGTTGGCTAAATCATTAAAACGACTGTTAATCATTTTTAAGGTATTGCGCAAGTTTTCTTGGCGACTGGCTCCGCGTGCTAAGTTGGCAAAGTTAGTCGTAGCCCGTGTATTTTGCGACGGCTCGTAATTTTCATCAAAATTGATGCTTTTAATGCTAAAGGTGAATGCGTTATTCATTGTGATCTGAAGCCTTAGTTTTTGAGATAAATCTGAAATGGAATATGTGGTGTCTAGGGTTAAATAAGGGCCTTAACCCTGACGTACTGTTCTATTCATTATTTGGTTATACGACCCGGCCCAAACCCGACGGCTAAATCGTAGAAAGCAACGTCACGCCCCCTTTTACACATCCAAACGGTGACTTGTCGTTCTGTACTGCTCTCAAAAGACAAATGAATAAGTAACGTTTGTATTGTAAGAAAAGCAATCAATGAAGTAAAATGGCTTTATTTCAGCAATCTATGAATTTTACTCATAATATATGTTAGAACGCATTCATCTACTGGTCATCCAACAAGTCGAAAAACAAGGCTCGCTAACGGGTGCTGCCAACGTCCTGCATGTCACCCAATCAGCACTAAGCCACAGCATGAAAAAGCTAGAGCAACAATTAGGGGTAGAAATATGGCGCCGCGAAGGGCGTAGCCTGCAATTAACCCAAGCCGGTCATTATTTATTGGCAGTGGCAAATCGGGTTTTGCCGCAATTAGACCTTGCTGAAGAGCAACTGCTTCAGCTTGCCCAAGGTCAACGTGGCTCATTGCGCATAGGAATGGAATGCCACCCCTGTTATCAGTGGTTACTTAAAATCGTTTCGCCCTATTTAAATGCGTGGCCAGATGTCGATGTAGACGTTAAACAAAAATTTCAATTTGGCGGGATAGGCGCGTTAGTAGATTATGAAATTGATTTACTGGTCACTCCAGACCCCGTCTTTAAACCAGGACTGCGCTTTGAGCCAGTGTTCGACTACGAGCAAGTGCTAGTGGTGGCCAAAGACCACCCTCTGGCTAGCCAACCCCATGTCAACCCCCAAGACCTGATCACAGAAGTATTAATCACCTACCCCGTCGATATTGAACGATTGGATGTCTATAACCAATTTCTACTGCCCGCAGGTATTACCCCTTTGCGTCACAAAACCATTGAAACCACCGATATCATGCTGCAAATGGTAGCTAGCGGCCGAGGCGTTTCTGCCCTACCCCGATGGTTGGTTGAGGAATACGCTCACAAGCTCGACATCACTCCGTTAAGCCTGGGCGCTGACGGCATCGCTAAACATATTTATCTTGGCATTCGCGAAACCGACCATAACATTAACTACCTCCACGCTTTTGTTGAATTGGCGCGTACTACATCGCCGGAATAATCCACGGTTTAAATACCATGTTGGAACGGTGCTTTGCGCTTTTTTCTGCCGATACGTCGCATTTGGGTAGAAATAGAAAAGCCCTGTTAAATCAACATAAAACATAGCGTCTATACAAGGTACATACCCGGTTAATACATAAAAAGGGGAGTTACTCACTCATTGGGCTAGAACGATTTACCTCTGGCCGCCGTGTCACCGCTCGAACTGGATGACGAACCTTCCGAATCGCTGCCACCGCCCACAGCACTAGCAGCAGCACCCATCGCCATGCCTGCCTCTGCCATTCCAGCACCCATGATTGCGCCGGCACCAAAGGAACTACCCTCCGAAGCCACGCCACCACCAGGGATAAAGCCCACCATCACATTAGGAATCGTGTTGATCAGGATCACCAGAACAAGCAACACCACAAAAATTACTAGCAGCTCATCCATTGAGGCTTTAGCAGCAAGATTAGCGTGGTAGCCGTCAATAATAGATACAGCGGTACCTGCCAGTAGCGTCATTGTCATCAGCTTCAATCCAATACCCGCAACGTTTCTAAAGTAGTTCAGCGCCTCGATCATCTTGGTCATGGTCACTTGCGCCTGATCCCAGATATATGCAGCCGGTGCCATAGTGTTTTGCAGTATCAATAGTTGGAATACTCGCATAAATTGGGCAGTGATGTCTGTTGCGAGCGCAACGGCAAGTGCAGTTTTAGCCGCTAAAATACGAATACGATTCATACCGAGCACCTACAGTAAAATAAGTTGTTATTCGTCCTCACTCCAAGGGTTAATAACTTTCAATCCCGCTGCTTCAAACGGGCTGGTATCTCTTGTCGCAACAATAAAACCACCTTCGTGCGCTGTTGCTGCTATTACTGCATCTGCAGCGGCAATGCCACTACCGGACTTTTTAGCAGTTGCAAGTACCTCTGCATAAGCTCTGGTGCATGAGATATCAAATGACAACACTCGCCCTGCAAACAACGGCAACAGCCTTTCTTCAATCCTTGAGCTAAGCAGTTTTTTGCGCTTGCCCTCCGGCATCAGCGCAACGCCTGCACGAATCTCCGCAACGGTCATTGCAGACAAATACAGCGTCTCAAGTGGCTGTTCATTTAGCCAAGCTAAAACACGCTCATCAGGCTTAGCTCGGAACTGTTCAGATAGAACATTTGTATCAAGCAAAATCATTAAAAACTCACAGCCCGTGCCGGTGAGTGGTCGCGTTCAAAACCTGCTGCTTCTTCATCAGTCAGTTTTACTTCGCGCCCGATTTCGCCCAACAAATCCCCCAACTTGACGCGCCCTTCAGGTTTTACTGCTTGCTCAAAAATGGCTAACATTTCCGCCTGGAGTGATCTGCCGTGTTGCGCTGCGCGGACTCGAATCGCTCTATGTACTTCCTCGGGAACGTCCCGAACTGTTACTGCCCGTACTCTCATAATCAAATCCTCCTAATGCAGTCTATGCTTTCAATTATATGAAATGCTTTCAAAGCTGACAAGGACAAGCGCCTTTGAGTTTTTTCTTAGCGGTAGCCGATGGCCTTGCAGAGCAGGATTCAAGTTGAGAGGCGCTGGAAGCTCCACTCTTTAGCTTCGCGAGGCTATTCCATCATGCGATTATTACGAGAAGTGATTGATCTCCCTGTAGCTAGCTACATGGCGACGACTCCTGAATGTCATTCAGGCTTTGCTTCAGGTGTCGGAAAGGGAATGCTTTGTCATTACATTCGAATCTCTAATTGGGTTAGCGTGGGACTGTGGATCTAAGCAGCCAGTAAAACATAATGTAAAATTTTAGCGGTTAAAAATCCCTGACTCAGATTTAGCCCCAGTTCTGTCAGGCAGAAAACGACCCACTGTAGACATTCGCTAGCACTTGAGTTAAGCACGTGGGAGCCAGACTCATGCAAAAGCGTGCTGGCCTTGCGCCGTAAGTCATGCAGCCCAAACTTAGTAAGTGACTTCCCATCTTTCTGCGCTACTTTGTATGTCAGCGTCAGTACCTGATTGAGTGTGGCTCTGCTCATCGGCGCATCAGAGTCGTACCGCGACGGCAATACAAAATCTGAACCACCTGCAAAGGTCTTCAAAGCAATAAAAATATCCAGCGCCTGCTGAGACAAAAACACTAGGTGCGGATTGCGTCGCTTCATTCGCTCCTTTGGAATCGTCCAACGGGCTTCACTAAAATTGATCGCGCTCAATTGCCTAGCGAAAAACCTGAAGCATAATTTTTCGCGCATGAACGGCGGTTGCTGGTACGCCTCAGCCAGAGCGATACCACCGATGCCAGAACGTCCAAAGGTGATGGTCTCCTGCCTTCCGTTGAGCGAGTAGTTGTAGCGGAACGAGATAGTATCAGCTTTAATGCCATGCTCAAACCATGCTTAACGCTTCCTCCAGTTGCCAGATAATGCCCGACATGAAAACCAAAAAGCCCGCAATTACGCGGGCTTCAGAGCATTTACTGCTATTTATTGCCTGACTATACCAGACATGGAATTATTCCCACTCAATCGTCGCAGGTGGTTTGCTGGATACGTCGTAAGTGACGCGATTAATGCCGCGTACTTCGTTGATAATGCGGCCTGAAACACGTTTTAGCAATGAATACGGCAACTCAGCCCAGTCGGCAGTCATGAAATCCGAGGTTTCTACAGCGCGTAGTGCCACCACGTATTCGTAAGTACGGGCGTCACCCATCACGCCAACGCTTTTTACGGGTAGGAATACGGTAAAGGCTTGCGAAGTCAGGTCATACCAGTTTTTGCCTGTGGCTTCGTCAACGGTGTTGCGAAGCTCTTCGATGAAGATGGCATCGGCTTGGCGCAGTAAGTCGGCGTATTCTTTTTTCACTTCACCTAAAATACGCACCCCTAAGCCTGGGCCTGGGAATGGATGACGGTAGACCATTGCGGCAGGTAGACCGAGAGCAATGCCTAGTTTACGTACTTCGTCTTTAAAAAGCTCACGCAGTGGTTCTAGTAATGACAGGTTTAAGGTTTCTGGTAAGCCACCCACGTTGTGGTGCGATTTAATGCCGGTGGCCTTGCCAGATTTGGCTGCGGCTGACTCGATGACATCCGGGTAAATGGTGCCTTGGGCAAGCCATCTGGCATCGGTTTGTTTAGCGGCTTCGGCTTGGAAGATCTCCACAAACTCTTTGCCAATAATTTTGCGCTTGGTTTCAGGGTCGGTGACCCCGGCCAATTTGCCCATGAATTGGTCGCTAGCATCGACGTGAACAATGTTCATACCAAAATGCTCGCCAAACATGGCCATGACCTGTTTGCCTTCGTCTAAACGCAATAAGCCGTGATCAACAAACACACAGGTTAATTGATCGCCAATGGCGCGGTGAATAAGGGCTGCCGCAACCGATGAATCTACTCCACCAGACAGGCCCAAAATAACGCGGTCGGAACCAACTTGCTCACGAATGGAAGCAATGGCTTCTTCGACGTAATCAGGCATGTTCCAGTCGCCATCACAACCGCAGATATCACGCACAAAACGCTGGAAAATAGCTGGGCCCTGTTTAGTATGGGTGACCTCTGGGTGAAACTGCACCCCATAAAAGCGACGGGTTTCATCGGCCATGCCCGCATACGGGCAAGAGGCGGTGGATGCCATCACACTAAACCCTTCGGGCAGCACCGTGACTTGGTCGCCATGGGACATCCAGACATTCAACATGCCGTGACCTTCGGGGGTTTCAAAGTCTTGGATGTCTTTTAAGAGTGCAGTATGACCCTGGGCCCGAACCTGAGCGTGACCGAACTCGCGGCGCTCGGCTTGCTCTGTTTTACCACCCAAATGCAGCGCCATGGCTTGCATGCCATAACAAATGCCCAAAACGGGCACGCCCAAGTCAAATACCGCAGCAGGCACCTGCAGGGCATCGTCAACATAGACAGAGGCGTGACTGCCTGACAAGATCACCCCTTTTAGATTGGGCTGACTGCGTAAGAAGTCATCGCTGACATCGCCCGGATGAATTTCGCAATAAGCACCGGCTTCGCGAACGCGACGTGCAATGAGTTGTGTAACTTGTGAACCGTAGTCAAGAATAAGAATGCGTTGGTGCATGATAACTTTGTAGAGGTAGATGAAAATCGGCCAAGTCGCATGAAGCCACCTGGCCGATTAAAGCATTAAGTACAAAAACTAAACGCGTTTAGTCAGCCCGATAGTTAGGGGCTTCTTTGGTGATTTGCACATCGTGCACATGAGATTCGCGTACACCGGAGGCGGTGATTTCCACGAACTCGGCTTTGTCGTGCAAAGCAGGGATGGATTCTGCACCGCAATAGCCCATTGAAGCACGTACACCACCCACTAATTGGTAAATAATGGCGAGTACAGAGCCTTTGTAAGGCACACGGCCCTCGATGCCTTCGGGAACCAGTTTGTCTGCATTGCTGCCGGCTTCTTGGAAGTAGCGGTCTGCAGAGCCTTCGACCATAGCACCCAAGCTACCCATACCACGGTAGGATTTATAAGAACGACCTTGGTACAAGACCACATCGCCAGGAGCCTCTTCGGTACCGGCAAACATACCGCCCATCATGCAAGCTGATGCACCTGCGGCTAGCGCTTTAGACACGTCGCCAGAAAAACGAATACCACCGTCAGCAATTAAGGGAACACCGGTACCACGTAGGGCTTCGGCCACATCAGCAATAGCGGTGATTTGGGGTACACCCACACCGGCAATAATACGTGTAGTACAAATAGAACCTGGGCCAATACCGACTTTGACGGCGTCAGCCCCGGCCTCGACTAGCGCTAAAGCGGCGGCTGCGGTGGCAATATTGCCCCCAATGACTTGGATATGGGGGTAGTTTTGTTTTACCCAACGTACACGGTCAATGACGCCTTTGGTGTGACCATGTGCAGTGTCAACCACAATTGCGTCTACGCCGGCTTTAGAAAGCAGGTCTACACGCATTTCGGTATCGCCACCAACGCCTACCGCTGCGGCTACACGTAGCTGACCGTGTTGGTCTTTACATGCATTGGGGTGCTCGGTGTTTTTAACGATGTCTTTCACGGTAGCTAAACCACGCAGCTCGAAAGCATCGTTCACAATGAGCACGCGCTCGAGGCGGTGTTTGTGCATTAGAGCCTGGGCTTGTTCGAGGGTAGCGCCCTCGGGCATGGTAATAAGACGCTCTTGGGTTGTCATGACTTCGCGAATGGGAAGCTCGAGGCGATCCTCGAAGCGTAAATCGCGGTTGGTGACAATGCCCACTAGTTTGCCGTTTTCTACCACGGGCAAACCAGAAAAACCGTTTTCTTTTTGTAACTGAATAGCATCCCGCACTTTCATATCAGGGGTGACTGTGATTGGATCAATCACAATACCGAACTCGTGGCGTTTAACACGAGAGACTTCGCGTGCTTGTTGTTCTGCTGAAAGGTTTTTATGGATAACACCGATACCGCCTTCTTGGGCCATGGCAATGGCTAAGCGGGCTTCGGTAACGGTATCCATCGCAGCAGATACTAGGGGGATGTTGATTTTGATGTCGCGCGTAAATTGCGCAGAGAGATCGGTATCGCGAGGTAAGATCTGCGAGTACGCAGGCACTAGCAATACGTCGTCGAATGTGAGAGCTTTTTTGATAAGACGCATGTCTTTATATCCCGTCCAAAACCTGATTATACGCTGATTTTTTTAACCTAGCCAGACACGAGCGTTATAGAACAAACGCATCCACGGTGTTAAACCACCGTTTGTTGCGTCAGCACCACCCGCATCATGAGGCCCCCATTGCTGTGGTGCCCACGACAGCTGCACGTTACGAATCACGCGCTCGGGGTGCGGCATCATAATCGTAAAGCGTCCATCTGCTGTAGTAACCCCTGCAATCCCATTTACGCTACCATTTGGGTTATAGGGGTATTGCTCGGTGCGTTGACCGCGATTATCGGTGTAATGCAAGGCAGAATGAATTGCACTTGCATTGCCTTGGCGTTCAAAATTAGTGTAACCCTCGCCGTGCGACACCACGATAGGCAAACGGGTGCCAGCCATACCTTGAAGGAAAATCGAAGGCGAATCGGCAATTTCCACCGAAGCCAAGCGGGCTTCGTATTTCATGGACTGGTTTGCGGTAAACAAAGGCCAGTTTTCTGCACCGGGAATCATAGGCGCTAAGGCCGCCATCATTTGACAGCCGTTACACACACCTAATGCAAAGGTATCGTTGCGTTGGAAAAACTCAGCAAATTGCTCGTTTAACATATTGTTAAAGCGAATCGTACGTGCCCACCCCTGGCCCGCACCCAATACATCACCATAACTAAAGCCACCGGCTGCCACAATTCCTTTCAAGTCATCTAAACGACGACGGCCGCTGAGAAGATCCGTCATGGGTAGATCAATGACATCGAAGCCTGCTTGGGTAAAGGCCCAAGCCATTTCAAGCTGACTGTTGCTGCCTTGTTCGCGTAACACCGCAATTTTGGGACGCACCCCAGTTTGAATAAATGGCGCCGCAATGTTGTCTTGGGGATTAAAGTTAACCTTGGCCTGCAAACCGGGATTGTCTACGTCATCCCAGATGGCATGTTCTGCCTCTGCACTGACAGGGTTATCACGCAGCAACATCATTTGGTGATTGACGGCTGACCAGGTTTTACCTAGGTCTGCACGAGCCACCTGATAAATACACGCAGCATCGCGGAACACCTCGATGGTGTCGGTATGATTGGGTTTACCGATGACATGAGAGTGTGCGGATAACCCAGCGTCACGTAACTGCTGCAATACCGCGTCGCGTTGATCAGCCGGAACTTGGATAACAGCACCCACCTCTTCGTTAAATAAGGCTTTAAGGGTAAGCTCGTCGCGTTGTACGGCAACTTGCTCGGCACGAATTTTAAAATCGCCCCAGTCGGCCGCATGCGGATCAATCGTAAGCATATCAATATTCATTGAGACACCGGTGTGACCCGTAAAGGCCATTTCAGCCACTGTCGCAAATAGACCGCCGTCTGATTTATCGTGATAGGCCCAAATAAGGCCTTGATCGGCTAAAGAGCGGATGCTTGTAGCAAACGATTTTAATAACTGCGCGTTGGTGAAATCCGGTGCAGCAGTACCGACTTGACTAAATGCATGACACAATACCGAGCCAGCCATGCGTTGTTGCCCCTCGGCTAAATCAATAAAAATTAACACACTGTCTGCATCAGTGCGTAGTTGCGGCGTTAAGGTTTTACGCACATCCGCAACTTGAGCAAACGCCGTGACGACCAAGGAAACCGGTGCCACCACATCGAGCTCTTTGCCGTCTTCTTCCCAAGCAGTACGCATGGAAAGCGAGTCTTTTCCAACAGGAATAGACAAGCCTAATTCCTGACACCACTGACTTACTGCCGTGACTGTATCAAACAAGGCAGCATCTTGCCCTGCTACCCCACACGCAGCCATCCAGTTTGCTGAAAGCTTAACATCGTCGAAACTGCGTACATCACTAGCCAACAGGTTAGTCATGGCCTCAGTGACCGCCATACGACCTGAGGCAGGTGCATCAAAAATAGCAATCGGGCTGCGCTCGCCCATGGCCATGGACTCACCGCGTACTTGCTCGTAATCCGCTAAGGTGACGGCACAATCGGATACGGGAATTTGCCACGGACCCACCAGCTGATCGCGACTACATAAGCCCCCTACGCTACGGTCACCAATAGTGATGAGGTAGTTTTTGTTAGAAACGGTGGGGTGACGCATCACGCGTTGAACGGCTTCGCTTAGCTCGATAGCGGGTAAATCTAACTCGCCTGTAATGGGCTCGAGACGTGTCACATCGCGTACTGTGCGTGGCGCTTTACCTAAGATGACCTCTAGCGGCATATCAACCGGCGCGGGCGTCTGTGCTGCTGGGCTGGGTTCGGCGTATCCAGGGATACCTTCGCCATACGTTACACGTAACTGACGCTCTTCGGTGGCTACACCTACTACGGCCCATAAACAACGCTCACGCTCGGCAATGGCTTTAAAACGATCTAAGTCAGCGGGGTTAATCGCCAATACGTAACGCTCTTGAGACTCATTACACCAAATCTCAGCGGGTGAAAGACCCGATTCCTCTAGGGGCACATGGGTCAGATCAAAAATCGCACCACGTTCTGCGTCATTCACTAGCTCGGGGAATGCATTAGACAAACCACCTGCACCCACATCATGAATGGCAACAATTGGATTGTTTTCGCCTTGCTGCCAACAGCGATCGATGACCTCTTGAGCGCGGCGTTGCATTTCTGGATTGCCACGTTGTACGGAATCAAAATCCAGCTCGGCTAAGTTAACGCCCGAAGTCATACTGGATGCGGCTCCGCCCCCCATGCCAATCCGCATGCCTGGGCCGCCCAATTGAATTAACAAAGCACCGACAGGTAGAGGATCTTTATGGGTTTGACGATCGTCAATGGAACCCAAACCACCTGCAATCATGATGGGTTTATGGTAACCCCAGTGTTGGCCGCCAATGGTTTGCTCAAAGCTACGCATGTAACCAAGCAAATTAGCCCGGCCAAATTCGTTATTGAACGCTGCGCCACCCAACGGGCCGACGGTCATAATATCGAGAGCCGTTGCAATACGATCTGGGAAACCCAAGGAATCGTTATCCCAAGCCTCGGGTAAAGAAGGCAACTGTAAATTAGAAACGGTATACCCCGTTAAACCTGCTTTAGGTTTGGAACCGCGACCAGTAGCGCCCTCGTCACGAATTTCGCCACCTGAGCCTGTACCGGCACCCGGGTACGGCGCAATGGCCGTGGGATGGTTATGCGTTTCGACTTTCATGAGGGTGTGGATCAGACCTTGGTAGGACTGATAGGCCCCTTTGGCATCAGAGTCGGGTAATGAGGCATGAAAAACGCTGGCCTGACCGCCTTCCATGATGGCGGCGTTGTCGGCATAGGCTACGATGGTTTTTTTCGGTTGAGCAGCATGGGTTTCACGGATCATGCCAAATAAGGTTTTGCTTTGCTCAACCCCATCAATTACCCATTGAGCATTAAAGATTTTGTGTCGGCAATGCTCACTATTGGCTTGGGCAAACATCAAAAGCTCCACATCGTGCGGATTACGCCCTAGCTTTTGAAATGCCTCGAATAAATAGTCAACCTCATCTTCTGAGAGAGCCAAACCCATTGTTTGATTGGCTTGAACTAAGGCCTTGATACCTTGGCCTAGAATGTCCACCGACTGCATGGCTTTAGGAGGCAAATCTTGAAACAAAGGTGCCCCATCAAAGTGTTGGTCTACAACACTTTCCGTCATGCGATCGTGTAACTGCGCGGCAATGAGTTGCAACTGATCGGCTTTGATCGTTTTACTACCTAATAAACCACGGGTCGGATCGACCACATAGCGTACACCACGCTCGATACGACGTACGCCATGTAAACCACAATTGCGTGCGATATCAGTGGCTTTGCTGGCCCAGGGCGACACCGTGCCTAAACGCGGAATCACTCTCAATACCAATTGGTCTTTGGTCAGCGACTGGGGGTCATAGGTAGGCAACCCATCATCTAGCAAGGTGGCGAGCTGTTGCTGCTGCTCTGCGCTAAGACCTTCATCTGCTGTCCATACGTAGTATTCGTAGTAAGCGGCGATATGTTGAATAGGTAAACCAAGAGATTGGAAACGCTGGAGAAGACGCTCGCTTTGAAAAGCGGGCAAGGCCGAAGAGCCAGAGAAATAGAGTATTGAGGACACGATGTGAGCCAATGCAAAAGTGTTGTAAATGCACGCTATTTTAACCACAATCCGATGGGATGGGGGTTATTACGCAGTGCTTAATTCGATTTTGGTGTTTTCACACACCTAGATGCTGGTTTTTAGTCGTCATGACTACGTTCTGTGATCTCTGTCGGGTAATGAACCTCTAGAATATCGAGCTCTTGGACACCACCTGGCGTACGTAATGTGACGACATCGCCCTCTTGGGCTTTAAGTAATGCACGCGCCACTGGTGAAATCCAGCTGATTTTTCCATTCAGTGGGTCGGCTTCATCGACCCCTACGATGGTCACGGTGAACTCATTGCCGTCTTGGTCCGCATACACAATCGTGGCCCCAAAAAACACACGGTCTTTGTTGGGCTGCAAGGCAGGGTCTACCACCTCGGCAATTTCAAGGCGCTTAGTAAGAAAACGAATACGTCTGTCTATTTCGCGCAGGCGTTTTTTACCATAGATGTAATCGCCATTTTCAGAGCGATCCCCATTCGAGGCAGCCCATGACACCACCTGGACGACTTCGGGACGCTCGGTATTCAACAAATGCTTTAACTCTGCGCGCAAGGTCTTGTAGCCTTCGACCGTTATGTAGTTTTTTGTTCCTGCGGGTAAGGCCACGGCCTCGGGCACTAAATCGTCATCTTGCTGATCGTCTTCTTTGACAAAGGCTTTACTCATTTTATTACCTCGACATGGCGGCTATAGCGCCTGTTAGCTTAACCAACGATTCCAAACGGGGGTTAACCCAGATGGCAAGTCAGGTAAGCAACCTAAATCTAAACGCCCTTCAGAGGGGCCGTGAAAATCAGACCCCATTGAGGCCTCGAAGCCAAATCGCTTGGCGACCCGAGCGTACTCATTGTACTGATGGGGTGCGTGGCTGCCTGTAACGACCTCGATCCCTACCCCACCGCAGTCTTTAAATGAAGTAAACAAGTGGTCGAACTGCAAGGCATCAAATTCATAGCGTCCTGGGTGCGCAATAATCGCAATGCCACCTGCTAGTTGAATCCATTGCACCGCCTCGGAGAGGGTCGCCCATTGCATAGGCACAAACGCAGGGGCGTGATCACCTAAATACTTAGTGAATACCTCTTGGATGGTCTTGCAATAACCGTGATCAACCAAAAAACGGGCAAAATGCGTGCGTGACACCAGCTCGGGGTTGGTTGCATACGGCACCGCGCCCTCGAGCGCATTGTCGACCCCCATAGCAGCTAAAGCATCGCCAATACGTTGCGCACGTTGCCACCGCCCAGCGCGCACGTAGCGCAGTGAGTCAATCAGGCTTTGTGAGCGATAATCAATACCTAGCCCGACGATGTGCACGGTTTTACCTAAAAAAGTGACTGAAACCTCGACGCCCGGCACAAATGTCATGCCGAGATTCAGGGCCGTTTGCTCTGCCAAAGCCAAACCACTCACCTCGTCATGATCGGTTAAAGCCCAAAGCTCGACTCCGTTTTGGTGAGCACGGTAGGCCACTTGGTCGGGCGCAAGAACGCCATCGGAAACCGTTGAATGACAATGGAGGTCTACGATCATGTTAATCCTTCAGTAAAAACTGTGAGAGCACATGCAGCTGATCCGCTTGCATCAAAGTCGGCGCATGTCCTACCCCGGCGACTTGATAGAAGCCTGCTTTGGGCTGCCGTGTCAGCATTTCATGTGCCGTATCAGGTGATAATAAATCAGAAAACTCCCCCCGTACAATTAAGCAATCGTTTGGCAAGTGCTCGAAAGCATGCCACAAGGTTTGTTGGGCCAACTGGGTTAGCTGCCCATTTTGAGCCTGATCCAGCTCGAGCTGTTGCCGAAAGGCCTCGGCAATGCCGTGATCGTAAGCGTTAACCCAGTGGGAACCTTGCTGCATAAAAACATACCGAGCTAGATGCTCCCATTGTGTGTAGCTGTGGGGACCAAAGCTAGCCCAACGTTTTTGTGCGCCGATGACGGCCTGATGCCACGAGTCGAACCGAGGTTGATCACTAATATACTGAGCGATGCGCGCTAAGCCAGCCGGATCCAGCACAGGCCCCACGTCATTTAAAACAATTTTACCAAACTGCCACGTTGGCACCGTAGTAAATGAAGACGCTGACAACATGCTAGCCACACTGAGCGTAATTAACCCACCCATTGACGTACCCACCCAATCCACGCGTTCCGGTTGTAGGTGTTGCAGCAGAGTTAAGGTGTCTGCCACGTATTGAGGAATGGTGTAATAGCTTGGGTCGGCTAGCCAGTCTGATTTGCCCCTGCCTACGAAATCGGGGCAAATCACTCGGTAATGCGGGCTCAGTGTTTGCGCTAAAGCATCAAAATCGCGCCCAGTGCGCAACAGCCCATGTAGACAAAGTAAAACCTTTGGGTTTTGGGGGTCTCCCCACGCCTTGTAAGCCATCTGATGCACCCCAGCGGGGCTAACGCAGGCAACACGGTGGTCTGTTGAGGCTGGCACTGACATACATAAGTCCTTTATGGAAAAACGGGGCCTTAGCCCCGTTATACCGCATTCAGCTCGACTAATCGACCAGATAAACCTGAGGCTTTTCTAGGAAGGCACGCACAGTTTGAATAAACTCAGCCGCATGCATGCCATCGACAAAACGATGGTCAAACGACGAAGATAAATTCATCATCGTACGAATTTGAATTTGTTCATCGATAACCACGGGCATGCGAATTTGCTTGTTGACCCCTACGATAGCCACCTCGGGCGCATTAATAATTGGGGTAGCCACCACGCCACCCAAAGCCCCCAAGCTGCTTAGCGTAATCGTGGACTTGGCTTTAAGATCGCCCCCACCCGATCGGGCTTTTTGGGCTAAATCTTGGATTTGTGCTGCAATGTCCCAGAGGCTTAACTGCTGAGCATTTTCTAAGACGGGTACCATTAAGCCTTCATCGGTTTGAGTCGCAATGGCAATATGCACTGCATCATATTGGTGCAACACCTGTTGCTCGGCATCATAGCGCGCGTTCACCTCAGGGTGCTTTTGTACCGCTAAACACATAGCCCGCACCAGAAAAGGCAGCAAAGTCAGGCGCCCCCGTTGTTCTGCCCAGTGGTGATTTAATTGCTGACGCCATACCTCGAGCTCGGTCACATCAATGGCTTCTACATAACTAAAATGAGGAATGCTTTGTGATGACTCCAGCATTTTTTTTGCTATTTGACGCCGTAAACCACGCACTGGCACCGTATGAATTGCATCCGTTGCAGCCGAACGAGTCCGCGCACGTGAAGTATCCGAACCCGCCAAATGCTGATCTAAATCAGCATGGGTTAAGTGATTTTTTTGCAGCTGCAGCGCCAACTGTGACAAATCAATAGTCAAGCTGGCTGCTCGCTTGCGCACCGCTGGCGAGGCTTGCACTTTGTGCAACAAACGCTCGTGCGGTGTGGTGGCATGAGACAGCGTAGAGGGCGCAGGCGGTGCCTCGATCGCATTCACCTCGGGGGTTAATGAAGGGATCGAGTGACTGTTTTGCTCCTGAGCTACGGTGGCAATAGAGACGGGCTCGACGGCTGCTGACGTGGGCTGAGGCTCGTCCACCGGAGCCACATTGGCATCAGCCAAGGCTATATCTACCAGATTTGCGCCGACGGCTAATACTTCGCCGGCTGCCCCTCCTAGGGCAGCCACCGTGCCCGCCACCGGAGACGTGATATCCACCGACACCTTATCCGTCATCACACTGGCCACTTTTTGATCTTCTGCTACGGGCTCGTTAACTTGGACAAACCACTCTACGATTTCAACCTCGGTAATACCTTCGCCAATATCGGGGATTTTTATTGTGTAATGTGACATGGCTTATAACTCCTTCATAACTCGTTGATACGCAGCAATGACGCGCTGTGGGCCAGGGAAATAATCCCACTCGTGGGCATGGGGATAGGGGGTGTCCCACCCTGTAACGCGCTCGATGGGCGCCTCTAGATCAAAAAAGCAGTGCTCTTGAACCAATGCAGAAAGCTCGGCACCAAAACCGGAGGTGCGGGTGGCTTCGTGCAAAATCACGCAACGGCCTGTTTTATGCACAGACTGGGCAATGGCTTCCATATCAACCGGCCAAATCGTGCGTAAATCGATGACCTCTGCATCTACCCCCGAGTCAGTAGCTGCTGCCAACGCCACATGCACCATGGTGCCATATGCCAACACGGTGACATCGGCCCCCGCCCGTGCAATAGCGGCTTTATCTAGCGGAGTACGGTAGTAGCCTACTGGCACCTGAGCCAGCTCGTGATCGCGCCAAGACTGCAAGGCACGATCGTAATAGCCATCAAAAGGACCGTTATAAAGACGTTTGGGCTCTAGAAAAATAACGGGATCGGGGCTTTCAATAGCAGCAATCAGCAGCCCTTTGGTATCAATGGGATTAGAGGGCATGACCGTGCGTAAACCAGCAATATGAGTAAAGATGGCCTCGGGGCTTTGGCTATGCGTTTGGCCACCATAAATGCCTCCACCCACAGGCATGCGAATGGTCACAGGCGCCACAAAATCGTTCACCGAACGGTAACGAATGCGTGATAATTCGGAGACGATTTGGTCCATTGCGGGATAAAAATAATCCCCAAACTGAATTTCTACTACGGGTTTTAAGCCATACGCTGCCATACCAATGGCTGTACCCACGATACCGCTTTCCGAAATAGGCGCGTCAAACACACGCTGCGCGCCATATTTAGCCTGCAAGCCCTCAGTAGCACGGAACACGCCCCCAAAATAGCCTACGTCTTGGCCATAAATGACCATGTTGTTATCGCGCTCTAGCATCACATCTAGGGCATCGCGCACCGCTTGCAGCATGCTGAGTGATTGTGTATTCATAGCCCCTCCTTAAATTGCTGTTCTTGTTGTTGTAGGTGCCAAGGCTTTTCAAAATACACATCATCAAACATATGGTTTGCGTGACTACGGTGGGCTTCTTGCATGGTGCCACCAATGGATTCCGCTTTTTTCTGGGCTTCGAGCACCTGTTGCTCGACCTCAGATTGATAAGCGCTATGTTGGTCTTCAGACCAAATACCTAAACCAATAAGGTGTTGCTTTAATCGCGCAATAGGACAACCTAATGGAAAATGCTGCCATTCGTCTGCAGGGCGGTATTTACTGGGGTCATCGGAACTGGAATGCGGCCCGGCTCGATAAGTAACCCATTCAATCAGCGTAGGCCCCCCGTTTTGGCGTGCGCGCTGGGCAGCCCACTGCGAGGCAGCCAAGCACGCCAAAAAGTCGTTGCCGTCAACACGCAAAGAGGCAATGCCCGTCCCTGCGCCACGCGCAGCAAAGGTATTACCAGCCCCACCTGCAATGGCCTGAAAGGTAGAAATCGCCCACTGATTATTTACTACATTTAAAATAACGGGGGCATTGTAAACCTGAGCAAAGGTTAACGCCGTTTGAAAATCGCCTTCGGCTGTGGCCCCATCACCAATCCAAGAGCTAGCAATTTTAGTGTCGCCTTTAATGGCAGAGGCCATCGCCCACCCCACCCCAATCAAAAAACGAGTGGCTAAGTTGCCAGAGATAGAATAGAAGCCGTAGTCTTTATAGGAGTACAACGCTGGCAATTGACGCCCTTTCAGCGGATCGCAGCTATTCGAATACAACTGACACATTAAGTCGGAAATAGGCATGCCTTGAGCCAACAAAATACCTAGCTGACGATACGAAGGAAATTGCATGTCGCCATTCTGTAGCATCATGGTTTGGGCGGTACTGATGGCCTCTTCGCCGTAAGACTGAATATAAAACGTCAACTTTTTTTGCCGTTGGGCATGAAACATGCGTGCATCAAATGCCCGAATCAGCATCATGGTTTTTAAGCCGTGAATAAGTTGACTTGTGTCAATCGTAGGTGCCCAAGGGCCTATGGCTTGACCGTCGTCGTCGAGCACACGTATTAGCCCCTGTGACAAGGCCAGCATTGTGTTGGGTTCAGCTAAAGGATCGGGGCGTGCGGCGGCACCGGCAGGCTGCAAATGCAAATAGGAAAAATCGCTGGGCGCACCCGGTCGGGCAGGCGGCTCGGGCACACGTAGGTGTAGCGGTGTTTGTCTCATGAATACCTCTTGAAAAATCTTTTGGACATTTCAACTACTGGGTTTGTTATGTTGTTACTGAGCCTTGTGGGCTTTAGTTCACTTTAGCGCGCCATCAGAATTATGCAACTCAGGCTGTGCTAGTAATTACCCTTGGTTTGCCTACGAGAAAACGGGTTTTGCCAATACCTTGCATACCGGCTGCGTTGAGAGTGCAGACGTAATGCGTTGTGATGGGAGGTCACGATGACGGCCCCGTCACGATCGGTACGATAAAAATCGGTACCGGCCTGAAGCCAACGTTGTTCTACTTCGGGATGGGGGTGATTAAAACGATTCCACCAACCTACTTGTGCCACAGCAACACTGGCCTGAAGCGCTTCCACCCATAAGGCGCTAGACGAAGTTCTCGAGCCATGATGCCCCACGATCACCACGTCGTAGGGAGCTAAACCAGCCTCAAGCAACTGTTTTTCTTGAGCCACGCCGACATCACCTGTAAGGAGCGCGCGCTGGTGCGTTCCGTGTACCGCTAGCACACAGCTGTGAGCATTTTTATCGGTCGCCTCGGCTTTTTCGTAATGCACTCGGTCTGGCCAGATAAATGCCAGCTCAACGCCATCCACCTGCCACGCCTTGCCGCGCTGACAGGGCTGGGTGGGTAGCGTATCGATTAGAGGTAATGGATCTTTGTGTAAAAGACGGCGCTCACGGTGGAGATGGGCGCGCACATCAAACGAGCTATATATTTGCTGAATAGCCAAGCGCTCTATGACACTTAAGCTTCCCCCCACATGATCTAAGTCCGCATGCGATAAAATTAAGGCGTCTAGGCGCTGTTTACCTAAGCTATGCAAATACGGTACTACCGTGCGCTCGCCTTCGTCACTGTCCCAAGCGCGGCGGATACCGGTGTCATATAAAAACACATGGCGGGCGGTTTCTATTACTACCGCACTGCCTTGGCCTACATCTAGCACATGTAGACGCCACTCCCCGTGTGCTAACGGGGGAGCACGCCAAAATAAGGCCGGTAACAACAGCCCCCACCCGATTACAGACCAGCGCCACGCTTTGGGCCACAACGCCACGCCTACCCCTACCATTGCCAAGGCGACCACCCATGCGGGAGCCCGACTGGCAGGTAAGCTGGCTAAGTCCAATTGGGCCAGCCATTGCGTAGGGACCATTGTTAACTCTAGGCAAAAATGAGTCAGTTGTAATACCCCTTGCGCCGCGCTGTCCCACTGCAGAGCACAACACAATGCAAATAAAAGGGACAAGGGGGTAATAACTAACCCAATCATGGGTATGCCATAGGCGTTCGACAGCGGGGAAACCAAAGACATTTCAAAAAATAAAAACGCTAACGGGGGCAATAATGCCAAACTAATGACGAACTGCCACTGCGTGGCTAACCAACATTGAGCCCACCACTGCCGCCAACGTGACTGACTCGACACAGTAAGAGCCGTGCCAGTCCAGCCCGCGCAGGCCACCAACAACAACACCGCACCGAAAGATAACCAAAACCCACTGGCCAGCACGGACCACGGATCAAACAAAACAATCCCTATCACAGCCCAAGCGACAATAACCGTAATAGACAAGGGCAAACGCAAGCTTAGGCTTACTACCACCACACTAAACATAAAAAAGGTGCGTCGAGCAGGGACCTCCCACCCGGCGATTAAACTGTAAAGCCCCGCTATGATCCACGCTAACCACGCCGCCGCAATAGGAGCAGGATAATGTTGCGCCGCTGAGAACCGACCAATGGCTAAGCGTCGCCAACCCCAAGCAAAAACCCAAGCGCACACACTCGCTAAGAGCGTGACATGGCTGCCGCTGATGGATACCAAATGAGTGAGTCCAGTACGGTTGAACACACGCCAATCATGGGCATGGATGCTCGCCTGATCCCCGATAGATAAGGCTAACACCACACCCCCCCAACGTAATGACTCTAGATAAGGCAACATGGCTTGGCGCAGGCCATAACGCGCACGTTGTGCCCACAAAGCTAGGCTCCATTCCGTGGCTTCACTCGCTAAACGTTGTGGCTCACCCCGTACTTGAGCAATAGCGCGAATGCCTTGAGCAAACACATAGCCCTCGTAATCAAAACCAGCTGGGTTACGTGCCCCATGTGGGGTTTTTAAATACGCTGTGACGGCCCAATGTTGACCGGGGATGAGCTCGGGAAAGTGCTGTGGCTGAGGGGGCACATATGGCCCACGCCACGTACCGCGTGCCCAAACCAAGGCAATTTGCTTGGGGGCTCCGGCAGGATGTGACTGCAACACCGTGGCTGTCACATAGCGGCTATTCGGGCTAAGCCGTGCTAGGCCTTCAATTTGCACCACTAATTTAAAAGGTTGGTTTTCTTCGGCTGCAGGTAATTGCTGTGCTAGGCGCTGTTGGGCTTGATAGTGACTGTTCGTCAAAGCCAGCAAAGCGGCACTGAGCAGAAGACTTAACTGGAACACCCACTGCTGGCTACGGTAACACCATGCCAACCCAAGGCTGAATAAGCCTGCCGTGCCGACAATGGCCAAGATACGTAGACTCCAAAGCTCAGCCCATTGCTGTACCCACACGGTCACCGCCACCATTACTGCCGCTACCCAACGCACCATACTCCTCTCCTTAAAAGAAAAGAGTAATAAAAAAGCCGCCTTACAAGGCGGCTCTGGGCGAAAAAAGACCTAGCGGTATAACCCGTACGTGTTCAACACAGGTGACCTTAAATAGCCGTTGTGCCTAGATGGACGCGGCACTGACCGATTAGGAGTGCGTCTGGCACTGTTGATGCCAGTGGGCTAAGCGCGGTAATACCCGTAAAGCTGTGGCGGTAGTCTGGGCGTGGATGACCGATACGGGCTGCTGACGTAGATCAGCTAAGACTTGGGCGATAGCACCGAGTTCAGAAGGCCGATTGTATTGGTCAGGATGGCGCTTTGCATCTAGCCATGCTGGGCCTATGTCTGGCGCATCGGTTTCAAGCACTAGATGCGTCAAGTCTAGCTCTGTGGCAAGGCGTCGAATTTGCTTGGCACGAGTAAAAGTCATCGCACCGCCAAACCCCAAAGCAAAACCCAAATCAATAAATTGTTGGGCTTGTTGATGGCTGCCATTGAACGCATGGGCAATACCCGAAACAGTGGGGTAACGACGCAAGTATTTTAAAATGTGGTCTTGTGAACGACGTACATGCAGTAAGACGGGTAAATCGAACCGACGAGCCAGTTTAAGTTGAGTCTCGTAAAAGTAGGTTTGCTTTTCAACCATCTCGGGCGTTGTTAACTCGGGCACAAAAAAGTCCAGCCCAATTTCGCCTATGGCCACCAAACGCGGATCAGGCATAGCCTGTTCCAGGCGCTGTTCTAACTCGACTAAATCGGCTTCGGTTGCCTCGGGCACATAAAGCGGGTGGATGCCTAAGGCATACACCAGTTCGACGTGCTGAGTTGCCATGTGCTGCACAAGCGAAAAATTAGCATGCGTCACGGCGGGAATCACAATATGCCGCACGCCATTTGCGCGAGCTTGAGCCACCAGCTCTGCGGTGCTCTCAAGAAAGATCTCAGCATCTAAATGGCAGTGCGTATCGATTAACATCCGTGCAAGACTCCTTGTTCCATATTTAATTGTCTATGAGCCAATGCGGCCAACGCTGGGTCATGCGTCACAATCACAAACGCAATGCCTAGCTCTTGATTCATGGATTGCAATAACTCAAACATAGATTGTGCCGTTTCGCGATCCAAGTTTCCTGTGGGCTCATCGGCCAATACGCAGTCGGGCCGAGTAACGAGCGCACGCGCTAAAGCAATGCGCTGGCGTTCGCCCCCTGAAAGCTGCCCGGGATAATGCAACGCCCGCTGGGCTAGGCCGACCTGCTCGATGAGTTGTAAGGCGTGCTCTCTGGCCTCGGCTCGCGGTACTCGCCGCACAATCAATGGCATCGCCACATTATCTAGCGCCGTAAATTCTGGCAGTAAATGATGAAACTGATACACAAAACCTAAATGACGATTACGTATTTGACTACGGTTTTTCTCATTGAGGCGGTCCGCATTTTGCCCAGCCACCTTTAAGGTGCCCGCGCTGGCTTGATCTAATAAGCCTAACACATGCAGCAGTGTGCTTTTCCCCGAACCCGAAGCGCCCACAATAGCTACCATTTCGCCGGCGTGCACATGCAAATTGACATCACGCAACACATCGACCGTGTTGCCACCATCTATATAGCTGCGTTGGATGTGGTCAGCTTGAATGACTAACTCTTTTTTAATCATGGCGTAATACCTGTGCAGGTTGAAGTTTAGAGGCACGCCAGCTGGGGTACAGCGTTGCTAATAACGACAACACCAATGAGGTGACACCAATAATCACCATATCCATCACAGAGGGGTTAGACGGCATTTGACTAATAAAGTAGATTTGTTGAGGCAAGAACTCTTGACCTGTCAGGTTTTCTAAAAATGGCACGATGACATCAATGTTGTAAGCCACCAGCGCCCCTAAGCTAACACCAATTAGTGTGCCCAACACCCCGATTAATGCCCCTTGGACTAAAAAGATCAGCCCAATGCTTGAGGGGGTAGCCCCAATGGTGCGCAAAATTGCAATGTCACTGCGTTTATCTTTGACCGCCATGACTAAAGAAGACAACAGATTAAACGCTGCCACCGCCACAATTAAGGTTAGGATTAAAAACATCATGCGTTTTTCAGTTTGAACAGCCGCAAACCAGGTTTTGTTATTTTGGGTCCAATCGCTGACATACACACTAAGGGGTAAAGCCATACGCAGTTGCTCGGCCACTTGAGGGGCTTTCTGCATATCGTGGATACGCAAGCGCACGCCACTGTTACCGCTGTCTCTGAAAACACGTGCCGCATCCTCGTAATGGACAAAGGCCAAGGTCGAGTCATATTCATAATGGCCGGATGAGTACAACCCGACTACGGTAAACTGACGCATACGCGGCGCAAAACCAGCTGGCGAAATGCTGCCTTGGGGGGCCATAAGCATTAACGTGTCGCCCTCGCGCACCCCAAGCGTTTGCGCTAACTGCAGACCTAAAATCAAGCCGAACTGCCCTTCTTCAAGACTGTCTAACTGGTTTACTACCATCTGATCAGCGAGCTCTGACACTTGGTGTTCTAAAGCCGGATCAATGCCGCGGATTTGAACCCCATTAATTTTTTCACCGCGCACCAACATAGCCTGTGCCGCCACAAAAGGAGCCGCCCCAGCCACTTGTTTGTTTTCCTCAGCACTGTTCGCTAGAGCCTGCCAATGCGATAATACTTCTTGATGGGATTGGCTACGCACATATAATTCAATATGTGGTAACACCGACAGCATGCGGTCACGAACTTGGGTCTGAAACCCGTTCATCACCGAAAGCACAATAATTAATGCTGCTACCCCTAGGGCAATCCCGGTCATGGAACTGGCCGCTATAAATGACACAAAGCGATCTTTACGCTTAGCCCCCCGACCACTTCGCGCTAAACCTGCGTAACGCGCGCCTACCCAAAACTCATAAAACATAGACTTTACCGTTAATGACTGCTGCTAATTCCTGTATTGTATTAAGTGAAGCGCTGGCTCCGGCTCCGATGGCCGCCGAGCTAATAAAGCACCTCCCTACTTACGCGCCGAACTTAGTTCGCTATTTGGACCAATGCCAAAGTAAAATAGTTCGGCCTGCTCTAGACCAGACTCGTTGTACTGCACTTGAGGCGTGGCAGGTGGAGCAAGCAGGTTTTCCTGCTGCGACAGCAAAGCATAACGCAGCTTTAGCTCTTTTGTTAGCATCCAAGGCAGAAAAAACACCAACCATCGCCCCAGATAAGCCCTTTTGGTTAGCCGAGCTGGTGCACTTAGCCCCCTCTAGAGACGGAGCCGCTTTAATCCCAGCAACAGACTTACAGATTACCCCCGAGCAGAGTCATGAGCTACTTAACGCAGCGCAATTACTCTGCGAAGGCACTGGTTTTCGTCTAGAACCTTGGTCTGCCCACCACTGGCAACTGCATAGTGCAATAGAATTACCTGCCGTGTTTGCTAGCCCAGCACTTGTTAGTCGTAGTGCTGTAAACGACTGGTGGGATCAAAACCCGGCCACCCGAGAATGGCGGCGTTTTGTCAACGAGCTGCAAATGCTGTATTTTAATCATCCTGTGAATCAAGCCCGTCTTCATCACGGTTTACCTCCCATCAACAGTTTATGGCCCGTGGGTGGACTCGCTGGAAATGCGTGGCAACCTCAACCTCGTCCCTATCAGCTGTTTGATACATTGACCGAACCGTATTTACGCCAAGACTGGGGGCTTTGGTTGCAAAGCTTGCAGCAATTAGACCTTGAGCTCAAGACAGAGCTATCCCATCAGCCGGATCTCGTCTTAACTAATACCGAACAGCTATTGATTGCTAGTCCACGACCCACACGTTTTTGGCACCGTTTTATGCAACCCACCTCTACTTGGAGATCACATTGGCTCGTCCAGTCTTAAGTCCTCGTCCCTCACAGCCCGATATCGCAGATCAACTGACTCATGCTGGATTACATCCATTATTAGCACAATTGTTTGCAGCCCGTCACGTCACCGATGTGCAGCAAACGAGCTCCCGTTGGAACGCCTTACTAGCCCCGCATAGCTTGCATGATATTAATAAAGGAACACAGCTATTAGCGGATGCCATAGAGGAACAGCTACGCATTGTTATTGTGGCTGACTACGACTGCGATGGGGCAACTGCGTGTGCCATTGGGATGCGCGCATTAAGTGAAATGGGGGCCGATGTGGATTTTTTCGTCCCCAATCGATTTGAAACAGGATACGGTTTGTCCCCTGAGGTCGTTGAGCTGCTATTGCACCATCCAAACGGTAAACCCGATTTGATCGTCACCGTAGACAACGGCATTGCAAGTGTAGAAGGCGTTGCATTAGCAAACCAACTGGGCATGCAAGTGCTCATTACTGATCACCACTTGCCTGGCGACACCCTTCCTGCTGCGGCAGCTATTATTAACCCCAGCCATCCACAGTGTGCGTTTCCTTCTAAAAATCTTGCTGGCGTTGGCGTTATTTTTTATCTTATGTTGGCTTTACGCGCTGAACTGCGGGAACGCGGCGCATTTGATCTGGAGGACCAGCCCCGTCTTGATCAACTCGCAGACATTCTGGCTTTAGGCACCGTAGCCGATGTGGTTAAACTGGACGCCAATAATCGCTTACTGGTGGCTCAAGGTCTAAAGCAAATTCGTCAAGGCAACGCCCATGCAGGTATTCAAGCCTTATTTGCTATCGCAGGACGACAGCCCCAACTCGCCAATGCGTTTGATTTAGGCTTTGCGGTAGGCCCTCGTATTAATGCAGCTGGACGGCTCGAGGACATGAGTATCGGGATTCGCTGCTTATGCACTGACGACCCACTTGAAGCGATGGAGTTGGCTCAAGAGCTAGACCGTATTAATCAAGCGCGCCGTCAAATTGAAACCCAAATGCATCAAACTGCGCTGCGCTCTGTAGAGCAAATGATGCAAATGGAGCCACGCGCTAGTGTGTGCGTCCATCAGGCTGACTGGCATCAAGGGGTAGTGGGACTGGTGGCTTCCCGATTGAAAGAACGCTACTGGCGCCCTACTATTGCCTTTGCTCCCGGCGATAACGGAGAACTTAAAGGCTCAGGCCGTTCTATTCCTGATGTGCATTTACGCGACGTATTAGATTTAGTATCCAAAAAACACCCCGGATTAATTTTAAAATTTGGGGGACACTCGATGGCAGCAGGCTTAAGTATCCACCAAAACAGCCTAAGGCTATTTGAGCAAGCTTTTGATCAAGCGGTAGTGGAATTCACCGGCAAAACCCAGTTTGATCCTGTCATTGAGCATGACGGATCTTTGGCCGTTGAGTTTATGGATATTCCTACTGCCGCTTTGCTAAGCCAACAAGTCTGGGGGGCCGGTTTCCCTGCGCCTACTTTTGTAGACAGTTTTCGTGTTGTGCATCAACGTGTGCTTAAGGAAAAACATTTGAAACTGCGCGTAGAGCGCGACGGTTTGATCTTTGACGCCATCTGGTTTAATCAAAATCAACCCGTTCACGACCACATTGAAATGGCTTACCGACTGGATGTAAATCACTGGAATGGCCAAAGTCAATTGCAGCTTATGGTGGAGTTTGCCCACTAATACCCCGTGCGCCCTGCGGGACAGGGCGCACTATCTAGCACGTATTAAGCGGGAACGCTAGCTCTGGAGGCGTAGACAATTCCGCCAACGATTAATAAAAAGGCCAGTCCATGATACAGCTCTGGGGCTTGACCTAAAAAAACCAACGACAGCAACGCGGCAAATAACGGCATTAAATTTGCAAAAAAGCCCGCCATAGCCGGCCCTACCCGCTGCACGCCCAGACCCCAGCATCTAAATGCGATAATGGCAGGCCCGACTGCCACGTAAAACAAGGCTAACCCTAACCCCCAGCTCCACTCAATATGCCAATCGGTTAATGCCCACTCGCCAATAGAAAAAGCCCCTGACCACATCACACCAAAGGTAACCTGAGCAAGTAATAAGGTAGACCAGTTTTGTTTCATTTCGGGCTCGTGCCGATCTTGGCTTAAAAGCCAGCTATAAAATGCCCAAACAATCGTGGCGAACACCATATAAATATCGCCAATTACAAAACGAAAATGCACCAATTCGCTAAGATCACCACGAATCAAAATAATCGCCACACCTAAGAGTGACAATAAAGCACCACCTAATTGGCGCAATGAAATAGTGGAATTAAAAAACAAACGCCCAATTAACAGCATCCAAATAGGCATACTGGCATTGACCAGCGTGACATTAATTGGCGAGGAGCTGTGTAGTGCCATGTATTGCATTGCGTTGTATAGGCCGACCCCGAGTAAGCCTAATAACGCATAATGGCGCCAATGACGCCATAACGCACTGCCTGGCCGTAATATCTTGCCCCCAAACAGACACAAAATACCAAACGCAATGAACCACCGAATAAAATTCAATGTAATAGGTGGAATCATCTCGCTGATCACGCGCCCCACTACTGCATTTCCCGCCCATAAAAATGTCGCTATTACCAACAGCAAGACCGCCGAGGGCGTGAGTTTTTGATTCATGTTTTATCCTTGCAGAAGCTATTAAGCGGCTTCGTTCGTGTCTCCGAAACTGAAAATTATATAGAAAGCCATCTGATAAACCTAGGCGTCACCCTAACCTTACATCGTAAGTCCTTGACCAAAAAAGGCTTTTGGCCTATACTATAAATTGCTTAAAGTTGTTTTTCACCTAGGCATGTGCCTACGTCCACTGTCCCATCGGTGCCATAGCACCGGAGCCCAAGGCTCCTCTCTTTTATCGCAGTCAGTACTGCGACAGCGCCCTTGTTTCCTTTAACGAACTTGCATCTCGTTAGAGCATTAGGCTTTTTTAATTTAAAAAGGACTTTATTATGTCAAAAGAAGAACTATTGGAAATGCACGGTTCCGTTACTGAAGTATTACCTGATTCCCGTTATCGTGTTGTATTAGAAAATGGCCACCCTGTGATCGCTTATACAGGCGGCAGAATGCGTCGTCACCATATTCGTATTTTAGCTGGCGATGAAGTGACGCTAGAAATGTCCCCCTATGACCTAACTAAAGGTCGCATTACTTTCCGTCATTTGCCTAAACGCAATAACAACGCCCCTACTGGCGCTAGCAACCACCGTCGTCGTCGCTAAACACTGTTAAATCTTGCTAGCGTTCCTCGAACGCTATGACACGCTGCTGTCATATAAAAATGTAACCATAACCTACTTATTTCGCTTTTTTATTATGGTTATGTGTCATGTCAAAAACGCACTTTACGATTAAGAGCAGTTTTATTGTTTATTTTGTTCTGCTCGTCGTTTTTGCTTTACTTACGTACAGCGCTCTCATCCATTTAACGCGTACTATTACTCAGCTGCAACAGGCTCAAACCACTCGATTCCAAGTGGCGCATAGTATTAATGAGTTTACCTCTATCACTGAAGCCATGGCCCGCGATGCCATGGCTTTTGTTTCAAGCGAGCAGCCCGAGTTCAAACAGCGTTACGAGCAACACGCCTCTGTGTTTCATGGCGCTCCAGATCACCCTCAAAGCCTACGCTACTTAATTCAGACCAGCCCTCTTGCCGAAGCAGAGCAAAAGGGCTTCGAGCAAGCTTATGCGTTAGCTGCCGAGTTAAGCTCCGCTCAGAAAAATGCTCTAGCCATTGCATCAGGGGAGATAGAAGACGACGACGGCACGGTGCGTATTGCTTTGCCCAACACCTTAATGGCACAAGCGCTGTTATTTAACCAGGCCTATCAAGACACCACCCATCAACTCAGCGCGTTACTCGCACAAATTAACCAAAGCCAACGCGAACGAGTAGAGAATGATGTGAATGAGGCCACGCGCAAAAGTCGTAGTGCGTATGGTTTGGCTTTGATCAGCTTATGCGCCATGTTGTTAGGCAGTGGATTAGGTTTATGGCGGCTTTATGGATCCATTCGTCAGCCCTTACGCCAAAGCATGACACAAGCGCGTCGGCTTGCAGCAGGGGACTTACAGGCCCATATTATTCATCAACGTCACGATGAGCTAGGGCAACTACTGCATGCATTAAATGGAATTGGTACAGGCTTGCAACATACACTGCGCACCGTACACCAACATAGTGATGATTTACAACATGCTTCTCAACGCCTAGTCCAAAACCACAGCGATCTACGCGACCTAAGCGAAAAACAAAATCATCAACTTGAAAAGACCGAGCAGACGTGTCAGTTAGTGAGTCACAATATTTTTAACCAAAGCCAGCAAATAGCCCAAGCCCATGAATTGAGTCAACATGCAGCACAGCTTATGCAAGCCGGAAGCCTAAGCTCAGCCCAAATGACTCAAGCTATGCAAGCGATTCAGCAGAGCACGCAACAGATCCGCGGCATTGTAGAGCTGATACAAACCATCTCTTTTCAAACGAATTTATTAGCATTAAATGCCGCCGTTGAAGCAGCGCGCGCCGGCTCAGAAGGCCGAGGCTTTGCGGTAGTCGCTGCAGAGGTGCGGCAACTCGCTCTACGTTCAGCACAAGCCTCGCAAGATATCGAGCGCTTAATCACCACCAATGTTGAGCAAATAGAACGCGGCAGCAGTTCTGCACAGCAGGCCCATAACTTTAGCGAAAAAATAGCGCAGACTATGAATGAAGTGCAAACTATTATGACGCAGGTAGCTTACGGTTTTGCTGAACAAAAAGATCAAGTTACTCACATGCATCAAACCGTCACCGATTTGTCTCGTACTACGAATCAAAAACTAAGACTAATGGACCAAGCGGCACATGAAACCACAGTCCAACTCACTCAGGTACAAGCCTTGCATCAGCTCATTGACTGCTTTTCCTTTAGTTCACAAAAAACGCAAGATGTACACTCCCACCCCACCTCTACGCTCGCTCTTTACTGATTCTTGAATCCATTTTCTGCATAAAGCGTAAAATTCGCTAAAATAGTGCAAATGCATAATAAATCAAATTATTAACCAGGATACAAAGATGGAATCAGAACACATCAATCAAATCGAAGCTCAACTCGAGGATTACCTCGAACGCACCCTCGAACTGCGGAGGTATCTTTGACTACGATGAAAAAGCGCATCGCTTACACGTAGTCAATGCCGAGTTTGAAAACCCTCACATTTGGGATGACCACGAACGCGCTCAAGAGCTTGGGCGTGAGAAAAAAAGCTTAGAAACAGTGGTTCATGGCCTAGATGAAATCCATCAAGGTCTAGTTGATGCCCAAGAGCTGTTTGAGTTAGCTGCTATGGATAATGACGACGACACCTTAATGTCTATTGAGTCTGACATCCACCAATTAGGAAAGCGCATCGAGGAATTTGAATTCCGTCGCATGTTCTCAAACCCTGCTGACAATCTTAATTGCTTCTTAGATATCCAAGCGGGCGCAGGCGGCACCGAAGCCCAAGACTGGGCCTCTATGCTGTTACGCCAATACGTACGTTATGCCGAGCACAAAGACTTTAAAGTCGAAATTCTTGAACAGTCTGATGGCGAGGTCGCAGGCATCAAGTCGGCCACGATTAAAATCGAAGGCGAATACGCTTATGGCTTATTACGCACCGAAACAGGGGTGCATCGTCTTGTACGCAAAAGCCCTTTTGACTCCAATCACGGTCGTCACACCTCATTTAGTAGCGTGTTTGTTTACCCCGAAGTCGATGACTCCTTTGAGATCGAGGTCAACCCCGCCGACTTGCGTGTTGATACCTACCGCGCTAGTGGCGCTGGGGGGCAGCACGTTAACAAAACGGATTCTGCCGTGCGCTTAACGCACGAGCCCACCGGTATTGTAGTGCAGTGTCAAAACGATCGTTCACAGCACCGCAACCGCGCTGAGGCAATGCAAATGCTGAAATCGCGTCTCTTCGAGTTAGAAATGCGCCAACGAATGGCCGAGCAACAAAAACTCGAAGACTCCAAAAGCGATGTAGGCTGGGGTCACCAAATTCGTTCCTATGTGTTGGATCAAAGCCGCATTAAAGACTTACGCACAAACGTGGAAATTTCAAACACGCAGCGTGTACTCGATGGCGATCTGGACCCATTCATTGAAGCTAGCCTCAAACAAGGAGTCTAAATTGATTAATGAGGTCATTGTTATCACGGGCGTATCCCGTGGCTTGGGCTTAGCATTAGCTCAACAGCTTGCTCAGCCACAGCGTCTTGTAATTGGTATTGCGCGCAGTAACAACGCCCAGCTTGCTGCCCATTGTCATGCGCATGATTGCGCCTATCATTTTATTCAAACCGACCTAGCCCTACCCCAAGGCTGCGCTCATGCGGCCCATGCGCTAGGCGAACTGCTGCAGGCCCACCCTCAAGCTCGGTCTTATTGGCTAATTAACAACGCAGGCACTGTCGCGCCCATGGCACAGTCTCATCAGTTGACTGACCCCTATCCCATTGCGCACGCTCTACAATTAAACGTGGGAAGCCTAATCAGTCTTAGCGCTGCCTTCTTAACGCATGCTCCCGCTGCCTCGGATCGCCGCATTTTAAACATCTCTTCCGGTGCAGGACGAGGGCCCGTTCCAGGTTGGGGCGTATACGGTGCGACCAAATCTGCGGTAGACTATTTCACTCAGACCCTAGCCCTTGAACAGCCTCAAGTCCGTACGGTCGCTTTAGCACCCGGGGTCATCGATACCGACATGCAAGCTGATATTCGCCAAACCGAGCCGGAATCTTTCCCCAATCGCGAACGCTTTATCCAGCTTCATCAAAATCAACAACTTGCCTCAGCATCGTTTACTGCTGAACAGATTGCCCGTTATCTTGCGAATGACACATTTGGCACCAAAACCGTCGATGATATTCGCCATTATTTTTAATTGTTTTACTCATGACTTCTACTACTGAGTCAACTCACGTTGACGAAAATCATCTGATCGCAGAGCGTCGTACAAAACTTTCCGCGTTACGCGAGCATGGCAATGCCTACCCAAATGATTACCAGCCTGAGCACCATGCCCAACAATTACACCAGCTTTACGATGACCAAGACAAAGAAACGCTAGCCGCCGCACCTCAGCAAGCCAGCGTGGCTGGTCGTATGATGCTAAAGCGTGTCATGGGCAAAGCCAGCTTTGCTACGCTGCAGGACAGCTCGGGCCGTATTCAAATCTACCTAGATAAAAGCACGCTAGGCGAAGACATCTATGAACAGTTTAAGACGTGGGATATTGGCGATATTCTTGCGGTAAGCGGTGAAATGTTCAAAACCAATAAAGGCGAACTTTCTATTAAAGCGCACGAAATTCGCTTGTTGGTTAAATCACTACGCCCCCTACCAGACAAGTTCCACGGTTTAGCCGATCAAGAGCTACGCTATCGTCAACGCTACGTAGACTTGATCATGAGCGATGACACTCGCACTACATTTTTAGCGCGCAGCAAGGCCATTAACAGCATTCGTCAACATATGGTTGAAGCCGGCTTTCTAGAGGTCGAAACGCCTATGTTGCATCCTATTCCGGGTGGCGCAGCCGCCAAGCCGTTTGTTACGCATCACAATGCGCTCGACATGGAGATGTATTTGCGTATTGCGCCCGAGCTTTATTTAAAACGCTTGGTGGTGGGTGGGTTCGAACGTGTATTTGAAATTAACCGCAACTTCCGCAACGAAGGGGTTAGCCCGCGTCACAACCCCGAGTTCACCATGATGGAGTTTTACGCGGCCTATACTGACTACCACTGGTTAATGGATTTCACCGAAACGCTGATTCGCTCTGCGGCGGTGGCTGCGTGTGGTTCTGCAGAGATCTCTTATCAAGGGGAAGCCTTGCGTTTAGATCAGCCCTTTGATCGACTCACCATTGTAGAAGCCATTCAAAAATACTTCCCTCACTACAGCACAGAACAGCTTAACGACATGGATTTCCTTAAGGCCGAGCTTACGCGTAAAAAAGTCGATATTCATGCACCGGCTTTCTTGCATGCTGGGGTAGGCGCTTTGCAATTGGCTTTGTTTGAAGAAACGGCCGAAGCCAAGCTGTGGCACCCTACTTTCATCGTGGACTACCCTGTCGAGGTCTCACCTCTAGCTCGTGCATCCGATCACGACCCTGCTATTACTGAGCGTTTTGAGCTCTTTATTACAGGCCGTGAAATCGCAAATGGTTTTTCTGAGTTAAACGACCCCGAAGATCAAGCCGCACGTTTCCTTGCCCAAGTCGAAGCCAAAGACGCTGGTGACGAAGAAGCCATGTATTTTGATGCCGATTATATTCGCGCCTTGGAATACGGCATGCCGCCTACAGGTGGCTGTGGTATTGGTATTGATCGTTTAGTCATGCTGCTAACAGATAGCGCCAGTATTCGTGACGTCATCTTATTCCCACATTTACGCCGAGCTGACTAGCCGTCTAAGTCGATCACCTTGATCTCATCCGAACAGCACGCTTTACTTAGCGTGCTGTTTTTTATTAAAGCTCGATATTTTTACGACGTACAACCAGCTTTGACAGCATGCGTTGTACGATAGCGCCGTGTTGATTTTTAGTTAATGATTCGAGCAACACAATGCCTCGGTCTTTTTTAGTGCGCGAGGGGGTAATACTGATGATCTCAGACTGAACATGGAGGATATCGTCAGGGCGTGTGGCCTGAGGCCATGTGACTTCGCAACCAGCACCCACGAGGCCGCCAACAAAAGGGACACTTTCCACTAAGAGTTTCATTGTAATCCCTGCCGTATGCCAACCGCTAGCAGCTAACCCAGCAAAAAAACTCTGTTGGGCTAAAACAGGGTCCGTATGAAAAATCTGAGGGTCAAACTGTTTCGCATAAGCGATAATTTGCTCTGCATCCAAGGCGTGAGTACGACTGGTGTACTGATCGCCTTGCGTTAAATCCTCGAGATAATATTTAGCCCCTGCGTTAGACATAGCAATTCCTATTAGCTAAAACAATAAAAAAGCTGACTACCTGTCTAGAGCGGTAATCAGCTTTTAGTAGAACTAATGCGTCGACCTAGACCGTAAAGGACTCACCACAACCACATGCTGCTTTTTCATTGGGGTTGCGGAATTTAAACATTTCACTTAAGCCTTTACGTTCGTAGTCAATTTGTGTGCCATCGACAAAAGGCAAGCTACGTGGATCCACATACACGCGGATACCTTGGTCTTCGAATACATGATCGTTTTCTGCGGCCTCATCCACGTAGTTGACTTCGTAAGCCATGCCTGAACACCCGGTCAAACGTACACCTAAACGTAGACCTAAACCTGAGCCACGTTTTTCAAGGTGCTTGCTAATGTGTTCAGCGGCTTGAGACGTTAGTGTAATAGACATATGTACCTCTTAGTGTGTAACACTTGCTTCGGCCTGACGCCAAGCAAGTAATAATTGTTCGGCAGCCTCGGAGGCTAGCCAAGCGCAGTGTAATTTAATGCCAGTTAAGCCTAAAGCCGTGACTAAAGGCTGGGTATCAAAGTGTTCGAGCTGATCTACAGGAGTGCCCTCTAATAGCTCGCATACATAGTCGGCCGTGGCGATACATGCCCCACAACCGTATGCCTTGAAACGAGCAGCCTGGATGCGCTGAGCATCGATGGCAATATAGATCTCCATTACAGCACCCTGTTCAGGTGCGCCAACACGGGCTTGCAAAACTTGTTCCCCCTGAAGGGTGCCTGCAAACTGAGGCTGCATAAACCGTGCACGTACAGTATCAGAATACATTATTTATCCTTTAAAGAGCCACTGCCAAGTCGGACTCGCCCTGCCAAACGGGCGATAACGCGCGTAGACGTCGTACCTGGGTGACGATTTCAGATAAAGCGGTATCCAGATCCTGTTGAGTGGTTTGACGACCTAAACTTATTCGTAAAGAACTATGGGCAAGCTGCGGTGAACGTCCGAGAGCCATCAGCACATAGGACGGAGCTAGGCTGGCTGACGTGCAGGCAGAGCCGCTAGAGACAGCTAGACCAGTTAAAGACATCATTAGCGCTTCGCCTTCGATACCTTCAAAACTAATATTCAGATTATTAGGCAG
The DNA here is from genome assembly GCF_011927625.1 of Paenalcaligenes hominis. Taxonomy (GTDB): domain Bacteria; phylum Pseudomonadota; class Gammaproteobacteria; order Burkholderiales; family Burkholderiaceae_B; genus Paenalcaligenes; species Paenalcaligenes hominis. The sequence goes on along the minus strand of NZ_JAATIZ010000001.1, from coordinate 511,282 downwards.
ACGGTGTTCGAGTGAGCCGTTAAGATGAATATTAGGAAGCTGGGCCTGTAACTGCTGCCAGAACTGATCGCGCAGGGTTTGAATATGAGCTTGTTCTGTAGCCATTTCCTGTTGGGCTAGCTCGAAGGCCGCCCCCATGCCCACAATTTGATGAGGAGCCAAGGTGCCTGACCTAAAGCCACGCTCGTGCCCGCCCCCATGAATTTGTGCGGCAAGACGAACACGCGGCTTGCGACGTACATAAAGCGCGCCGATCCCTTTTGGGGCATAGAGCTTATGGCCCGAAAATGACATCAAATCGGCCTGAATGGTATCTACATTTAAATCAATTTTACCCGCACCTTGGGCTGCATCAATATGAAAAATAATATTGTGTTCGGCACAGAGTGCCCCGATGCCCTCTAGATCTTGAATGACACCAATTTCATTGTTAGCAGCCATCACAGATACCAAGGTCGTATCAGGACGAATGGCGGCTTTGAGCTGATCGAGGGTGATGAGCCCTTCTGTGTTTACAGCTAGATAGGTAACCTCGAAGCCCTGAGTTTCTAAATAAGCAAAGGTATCGAGTACTGCTTTGTGTTCGGTATTAACGGTAATAAGGTGTTTGCCCTGCTCAGCGTAGGCCAAAGCAGCCCCTTTAATAGCGAGGTTGTTAGACTCGGTTGCCCCGGAAGTCCAAACAATTTCACGCGGATGAGCCTGCACCAACGTTGCTACCTGCACCCGCGCGCGCTCTACGGCTTCTTCGGCGTCCCACCCGTAAGCATGTGTATTTGAGGCCGGATTCCCATACTGGGTAGTTAACCAAGGCATCATTTGCTCTAAGACGCGAGCGTCTAAGGGGGTGGTGGCGGCATAATCTAAATAAACGGGATAGGTAGTAGACAAAACCAACTCCAATAAAAATCTAACAAGTCGCTTGTTCGGGTGTAATACGATGCGTAGGGTGTTGAGTGCTTTGTTGTTGACGCACGGATTCCTCTAATTGTCGCATACGTTGTTGATCAACGAGGTCTTGCAATGAGACCGAATCCAAGTAGTCCACCATTTTACGACTTAATGTGGCCCAAAGCTCGTGGGTCATGCACTGAATGCGATTGCCGTTCTCATCTTTTTCGCAATCGCCCTTGCCACCGCAGTTGGTTGCATCAAGCGGTTCATCTACAGCAAAAATAATATCAGCGACCGTAATATGTCGAGCTAGACGTGCCAAGCTGTACCCACCACCGGGGCCGCGCGTGCTATCTACGAGCTCGTGACGACGCAAGCGACCAAATAATTGCTCTAAGTATGACAAGGATATGCTTTGACGTTCACTAATTTTGGCTAAAGTTACTGGCCCGCTTTGTTGTCGCAGAGCCAAGTCAATCATTGCCGTAACGGCAAAACGTCCTTTAGTGGTTAAACGCATAATCTGTTCCTTGAGAGAAGCTGTTGCTGGCGAGGGATAGCCCTCATACCCGACTAATTTAGTCCAGTATAACAAATACCCATTATTTCAGTAAGGTATTAAGTACTTTTTTTGCATTTTTGTTTTATAAGCACCTGCTTAACTAAGTAAGGCTTGGTCTTTTAAGCGCCGTAACTGATCACGCGTTTGCGCAGCAGCCTCGAACTCTAAGTTTTTCGCTTGATCCATCATTTGTTTTTCTAGGCGTTTTAGTTCGCGCGCCAAGACTTTTTCATCGCGTATCAAATCAAAGTCCAAATCAGCAAGCTCGTTAGATGACACCTGAGCAGGAGCCAATACGCCATCAATTAAATCGCGCACGGCCTTGTTCACACCACGCGCGGTAATACCGTGATCAATATTAAACTGCAATTGCTTTTCACGACGGCGTTCGGTTTCATCCATGGCTTTGCGCATGGACTCTGTAATGCGGTCTGCATATAAAATAGCGTGACCTTTCAAATTTCGAGCTGCACGGCCTATGGTTTGAATAAGACTACGCTCTGAGCGCAGAAAGCCTTCTTTATCAGCGTCCAAAATAGCCACTAATGAGACTTCGGGTATATCTAGCCCCTCGCGTAAGAGGTTAATCCCTACGAGCACATCAAACACACCTAAACGTAGATCGCGAATAATTTCTACACGCTCTACAGTATCAATATCAGAGTGCAAATAACGCACTTTTACGCCGTGCTCCGCCAAAAACGCACTGAGATCCTCTGCCATTTGCTTAGTAAGCGTGGTGATTAGCACCCTTTCTTTTAAGGCGACGCGTTGAGTAATTTCCCCAAATACATCATCAACTTGGGTGGTAGCTGGCCGTACCTCTACGATCGGATCCACCAACCCCGTAGGGCGCACCACTTGCTCTACGACTTGATCAGCATGGGTTTGCTCGTAAGCAGCCGGTGTGGCCGATACAAATACGGTTTGCGGCATACGTTGCTCGAACTCGTCCATTTTTAAAGGCCGGTTGTCGAGTGCCGAGGGGAGTCTAAAACCGAACTGTACTAAGGTCTCCTTGCGTGAGCGGTCGCCTTTGTACATGCCGCCAATTTGTCCCATCGTGACATGGCTTTCATCAATAAACATAATCGCGTTTTTGGGCAAATAATCAATTAAAGTAGGCGGAGGATCGCCTGCTTTAGCGCCAGATAAATGACGCGAATAGTTTTCAATCCCTTTACAAAAACCCAGTTCGTACATCATTTCTAAATCGAAACGAGTGCGTTGCTCTAGGCGTTGGGCTTCGACCAGCATCCCTTGATCAATAAAGTAGGCTAAACGGTCTTTGAGCTCTTCTTTGATCGTTTCAATAGCGCGCAATACGGTCTCGCGTGGTGTCACAAAATGAGAACCGGGATACACCGTAAAACGCACTACCTCTTGAAGCACCTTGCCGGTTAATGGATCAAATAAAGCCAGGCTTTCTATCTCATCATCAAACAAAGTCACACGCAAAGCTTGTTCCGCATTCTCAGCAGGGAAAATATCAATGGTCTCGCCACGCGCTCTGAACATACCCCGCTCGAACTCAGTATCGTTACGCTCATATTGCATCGCTACTAGGCGCGCTAACAGCTCTTGGCGTCCGATTTCATCCCCTTGGCGCAAGGTCAACACCATGGCATGGTAGTCGGCTGGGTTACCTATACCGTAAATGCATGAGACCGACCCCACAATAATGGTGTCAGGGCGCTCAAGTAGGCTTTTCGTCGCAGATAAACGCATCTGCTCGATGTGCTCGTTAATAGACGAGTCTTTCTCGATGAAAAGATCACGTGATGGCACATAGGCCTCGGGCTGGTAGTAATCGTAATACGACACGAAATACTCCACCGCATTTTTAGGAAAGAATTCGCGCATCTCTGCATACAACTGAGCCGCTAGCGTTTTATTCGGTGCCAACACAATAGCAGGCCGACCACTGCGTGCAATAAGGTTGGCCATGGTATAGGTTTTACCCGAACCCGTTACCCCGAGTAAGGTTTGATACATCAAACCATCTGATAAACCCTCGTTTAGCGCCTCAATCGCCGTTGGTTGATCCCCAGCCGGAGCATAGGGTTGATAAAGTTGAAACGGACTATTCGGATACTGAACGAATTGCGGTGTAAAGGTTTGCATACGTCACCCAGATTGATAGATACTCTTATTATCTCATTATTTCTTAGCGCAATTTCTGTTATCTGTTATGAATACCTTGTTTTCACACGTTACTCAAGTTCCACGCGACCCAATTCTAGGGCTCAATGAATTATTCCAAGCGGACGCCCGACCTCATAAAATTAATCTAGGTGTCGGGGTGTATTATGATGAACAAGGGCAAATGCCGTTATTGAACGTCGTCAGAAAAACAGAAAATGACTTAGCAGAGCAAAGCGCTGCCCGAGGGTATTTACCCATCGATGGCATTCCCCATTACAACATGGGTGCGCAACACTTACTATTAGGTAGGGACGCTTTGCCCATTCATCAAGAGCGCGCCGTCACTATTCAAAGCTTAGGCGGTACCGGTGCACTAAAGCTGGGGGCTGATTTCCTTAAAACCGTCGTCCCTGATGCGGTGGTGGCTATTAGCAACCCAAGCTGGGAAAATCACCGCGCTTTATTCGAAAAAGCCGGTTTTACTGTAGTGGACTACCCCTACTACAACGCACAGACTCAAGGCCTCAATATCGAAGGGATGCTTGCGTTCTTACAGCAACTGGCGCCTCAAAGCATAGTGGTGCTTCATGCTTGCTGTCACAACCCCACCGGTATCGACCCTACCTTCGAGCAATGGCAACGTATTGCTCAGGTGCTAAAGGCCAATCAACTGATTCCTTTTATGGACATTGCGTATCAAGGCTTTGGGGCCGGTTTGGACGAGGACGCTAAAGCCGTGCGCTATTTAGCGGATCAAGGCATCCCCATGTTGGTTAGCTCTTCATTTTCTAAGTCCTTTGCCTTGTATGGCGAGCGTGTCGGGGCGCTCACCGTGATAACGAACCATGCCGATGAAAGCCCTAAGGTTTTAAGCCAACTCAAGCGTATGGCGCGTACAAATTACTCTAACCCGCCCACCCACGGGGCACAAATTGTCAACGTGATCCTAAATGACAACCAACGATTTGCCGAATGGGAAACCGAACTCGGCCACATGCGCCAGCGCATTCATGCCATGCGTCACCAACTGGTTACGCAGCTAGCTCAGCACGGTGTACAAAAAGACATGTCATTTATCCTGCAACAACAGGGCATGTTTTCGTATTCAGGCCTAACCCAAGCTCAAGCACAACGTTTACGTGACGAAGACGCGATCTACCTCTTAGATACAGGACGTATTTGCGTAGCAGCACTCAATGAACACAATATTTCTACAGTGGCGGCAGCCATTGCTCGTGTGGTGCAATAAACACCTCGCAAAAACTCAGTGAAACCGGCTTAAAAGCCGGTTTTTCTTGCTTTTTTGTTAGAGATCATTGACAATTAAACTGTATATAACCCCAGTCTATGGTATTGCCGTGAAACTTACTGCCCGCCAACAACAAATCTTCGACTTAATCCGTAGCGAAATTCAGCGCACCGGTTTTCCGCCCACTCGTGCTGAAATTGCAGAGCGCTTTGGTTTTAAATCTGTTAATGCTGCCGAAGACCACCTTAAAGCGCTAGCACGTAAAGGCGCCATTGAATTGGTTTCAGGCACATCTCGCGGTATTCGCCTACTCGTTGATAGCCATACTCCTACAAAAAACTACCAGCTTCCTATTATTGGGCGCGTGGCAGCGGGTCATCCTATTTTGGCGACCGAGCATATTGAGCGTGAAATCGGCGTCGAGCCCTCACTATTTTCCCAAGCTCCCGATTACTTATTACGGGTACGCGGCCTAAGCATGCGCGACGCCGGTATACTCGAAGGCGATCTCTTAGCGGTCAAACGTAGCTCCGAGGCGCGTAATGGTCAAATTGTCGTCGCCCGCTTAGGCGACGAAGTCACCGTGAAACGTTTACAGCGTCAGGGCAAAAAAATTGCTCTTCTGCCAGAAAACCCTGACTTTGAACCCATCATTATCCAAAAGCAAGACGAATTTTCGCTCGAAGGCATTGCTGTGGGTCTCATTCGCGACCAAGCCTTTAATTAACTCTACTCAAAAAATCTTGCCATAAAAAAAGCCATGATACATATCATGGCTTTTTTAGTTCGATCGGGCGCTAACCCGATCGAGATAGGTCTTAGTGCTTAATCACACCGCTGACAGCTGGCGTAGTTTTAGCTGCCACGGCCTCGGCAGTAATACGCGCTAGCTCTTCGTCAGACAACGGAGTTGGCATTTTCTCTAGAGCGACTTCAAGCACCCGATCAATCCAACGTACAGGAATAATTTCCAATGTGTTTTTTACATTGTCGGGGATCTCGGCCAGATCCTTCACATTTTGTTCAGGAATCATTACGGTCTTAATGCCACCGCGCTGAGCCGCAAGAAGTTTTTCTTTTAACCCGCCAATTTCCAGTACCTCGCCACGTAATGTGATTTCACCTGTCATTGCTACATCTGCACGAATAGGAATACCTGTTAGTGAAGACACAATGGCAGTGGTAATGGCAATACCCGCAGAAGGACCATCTTTAGGTGTGGCACCATCCGGAAAGTGAACATGCAAATCACGCTTATCAAAGATAGGATCAGCCACCCCCCATTTTTGAGCACGTGAACGGACCACCGTGCGTGCGGCCTCGACAGACTCTTTCATGACATCGCCAATCGAGCCAGTACGCTGAATAGTCCCTTTACCTGGCATGTCAGCGACCTCGATAGTGAGTAGATCACCACCCACTTCTGTCCAAGCAAGGCCAGTGACTTGACCCACTTTGTTTTCCGTTTCAGCAACACCAAAATCATAACGGCGTACACCAAGGAAATCGCTTAAATTGTCGCTATTCACCACAATGGTCTCGGCTTTAGTGCCTTTGGGCTGCACAAGAAACTTGTGGACGGCTTTACGACAAATCTTGCTGATTTCACGCTCTAGCGAACGCACCCCTGCCTCGCGGGTATAGTAGCGTACGACATCGCGAATGGCTTCTTCGGTGATCTCGAGTTCGCCCTTTTTCACGCCATTGTTAATCATGAGCTTAGGAATCAAGTGCTTAAAGGCAATATTCACTTTTTCGTCTTCGGTGTACCCGGACAACCGAATGACTTCCATACGATCAAGTAACGCAGGTGGGATGTTCAACGTGTTGCTAGTGGCGACAAACATCACATCGGAAAGATCGAAGTCCACCTCGAGGTAATGATCTTGGAAAGTGTGGTTTTGTTCGGGATCCAACACCTCGAGTAAAGCCGAAGACGGGTCGCCACGGAAATCAGCCCCCATCTTGTCGATCTCGTCGAGCAAGAACAACGGGTTACGCACACCCACTTTGCTCATGTTTTGTAGGATTTTACCTGGCATAGAACCAATGTAAGTGCGACGATGACCACGAATCTCGGCTTCATCACGTACACCACCTAAAGCCATACGCACATATTTGCGATTCGTGGCCTTGGCAATAGACTGCCCTAATGAGGTTTTACCCACCCCGGGCGGCCCAACCAAACACAAAATGGGCGCCTTAAGCTTAGAAACGCGCTGCTGTACAGCTAAATACTCGACAATGCGTTCTTTAACCTTTTCAAGGCCATAGTGATCGGCATCCAACACATCTTCAGCATTCGTTAAAGAGTTGTTAATACGACTGCGTTTACGCCAAGGCAGGCCAATTAAGGTGTCGAGGTAATTGCGAACCACGGTGGCCTCTGCCGACATAGGCGACATCATTTTGAGCTTTTTCAGTTCGGCTTCGGCTTTCTTTAGTGCGTCTTTAGGTAACTTGGACTCAGCAATACGCTGCTCAAGTTCTTCGATTTCTGCACCGTCCTCGCCCTCGCCTAGCTCTTTTTGAATGGCTTTAACCTGCTCGTTTAAGTAGTAATCGCGCTGGCTTTTTTCCATTTGTTTTTTAACACGACCACGAATCCGTTTCTCGACCTGCAGAATATCAATTTCTGTCTCGAGTTGGCTGAGTAAGGCTTCGAGGCGCTCAACCACTGGAACGGACTCAAGCATTTGTTGTTTTTGCTCAAGTTTTAATGGCAAGTGCGCTGCCACCGTGTCAGCCAAACGGCTGGCCTCTTCGATCGCATTCAAAGACGTCAAGATTTCCTGAGGAATTTTTTTATTTAATTTGACGTACTGCTCGAATTGAGCGACCACCGCACGACGCAAGGCCTCAGCTTCGGCTGGGGTCTCTGTGGCATTTTCTATTGTAATGGCTTTGCCACTGAAGTGAGTATCGTTGTCGATCACCGCTTCGATCTTGGCACGCTCAACGCCCTCGACCAGAACTTTAACTGTTCCGTCGGGCAGTTTTAACATTTGTAAAATGGATGCCGCACAACCGATTTCATACATATCGTCGGCGGTGGGCTCGTCTTTGCTAGCCGTTTTTTGCGCTACCAATAAAATGGTATTGCCCGACTCCATGGCGAGTTCAAGCGCCTTGATGGAGCGAGGACGTCCAACAAATAAAGGAATCACCATATGTGGGAACACCACCACATCACGTAAAGGCAATAGAGGGAGTTCTGTGGATTCCATAGATAAAATCTGGCTTGCAGACATAGTAATTTCCTTTTAATTACCTTAGACCACAAGGGGAAGCAAGATAGCTTCCCCTTGTGGTTCTAGCTTCTGACTTACAGATTGAGGCGAACTTGGCAATTTCAAGTAGGCGAAACGTAAAAACAGTGCTAACGGATAAATAGATGATGATTAGGCCACGGCATTATCGCCGGAGGCTTGAGTGAGGGCTTCGGCAGCATGCACCACAACGGGTTTAGCAGTGCCTTCGACGGCTTCTTTGGTAAGAATCACTTTGCTAACATCTGTCATTGAGGGAAGGTCGTACATGGTGTCCAACAAGGACTTTTCCACTATAGAACGTAAACCTCGAGCCCCTGTTTTGCGCTTGATGGCAGCTTGAGCTACTGTTTTTAATGCATCGTCTTCGATATCAAGCTCGACGTCTTCCATGCTAAATAGCTGCTGGAATTGTTTAATCAACGCGTTTTTGGGCTCGGTCAAAATACGAATCAACGCCTCTTCGTCTAATTCTTGGAGTGTAGTAACGACTGGTAAGCGCCCCACTAGCTCGGGGATTAGACCAAATTTAATGAGATCCTCGGGCTCGACTTCAGCAAAAAGCTCGCCCACGCCACGTTCGCTGCGCGCACTGACCTTAGCACCAAAACCAATGCCTGATTTTTCTGTGCGGTTTTGAATTACTTTTTCTAAGCCATCGAATGCCCCACCCACAATAAATAAGATATTGGTGGTGTCGACTTGAATAAAGTCTTGATTAGGATGTTTACGACCACCCTGTGGAGGCACAGAAGCCACCGTTCCTTCGATGATTTTTAATAAAGCCTGCTGTACACCCTCGCCTGATACATCGCGTGTAATTGACGGGTTATCAGCCTTACGAGAAATTTTGTCGATTTCATCGATATAGATAATAGCGCGCTGCGCTTTTTCTACATCGTATTCACATGCTTGTAATAGCTTTTGAACTATATTTTCTACGTCCTCGCCCACGTAACCGGCCTCGGTTAAGGTCGTTGCGTCAGCCATGACAAAAGGAACCTTCAGCATGCGAGCTAGCGTTTGTGCAAGCAATGTCTTTCCTGAGCCAGTAGGGCCAATGAGTAAAATATTACTTTTGGAAAGCTCTACATCGCCTGTTAGACCCGAATACTGGATACGTTTGTAGTGGTTATAAACGGCGACGGCTAAGTTGCGCTTGGGCTGATCTTGGCCAATGACGTATTCATCAAGAAACGCTTTGATTTCATGCGGCGTAGGTAACTCGGACCCGATGAGCTCAACAGCACTTTGCTCTTGCTTGTCCTCTAGAATCATCTCATTGCACAAACTAATACACTCATTGCAAATGTAGACTGACCCAGGACCTGAAATAAGCTTCTCTACCTCGCTTTGTGTTTTATTACAAAAAGAGCAGTGGAGCGCTTTATCGTCGGTCGGATGTTTATCGGACATAAATATATAAAATCAAAATAATGCGGCAAGCCGCAGATAGCAGGGATAAGGATGGGAGCGACAAAGCCTAGACTTTGCCGCCATAACCCTTAAATATCGTCGGTACGATGAGTGAGAACTCGGTCTAGTAGACCGTATTCCGTTGCCTCGGCAGCGTCCATAAAACGGTCACGCTCTGTATCGAGTGCGATTTGCTCAATGCTTTGGCCAGTGTTATCAGCCAAAATACGATTGAGGCGTTCGCGTAAGCTTAGGATTTCCTTTGCTTGAATTTGAATATCAGAAGCTTGACCTTGAGCGCCACCCGAAGGCTGATGAATCATGATGCGTGAGTTTGGCAACGCAAAGCGCTTGCCCTTTTGCCCAGAGGACAAAAGAAAAGCGCCCATGCTTGCGGCCATACCCGTACATAAGGTCGACACCTCGGGCTTTACAAACTGCATCGTATCGTAGATAGCCATACCCGCATACACTGACCCACCTGGTGAGTTAATGTAGAGCGAAATATCTTTATCTGGGTTTTCCGACTCTAAGAACAACAATTGCGCCACAATTAAATTGGCGGAATTATCGTTAACGGGCCCAACCAAAAAGATAATGCGCTCACGCAATAAGCGCGAATAAATATCGTAAGAACGCTCTCCGCGGCCAGACTGCTCAACCACAATAGGAACATAGCCGAGGCCAGTAGGCGTTACAGCATGTCCACCATTCATAGATGCATAGAAGTCGATAAAACGAGACGACATTTAGTTATTTCCCATTAATTGCTCAAAATCCACGTCTTCATCAGTCACTTTGGCTTGGGACACAATATGAGCAACCACATTGTCTTCCAATACAATCGCCTCGATCTCAGCACGACGCTGAGCATCGGATAAGTAGAAGCTAATGACCTCTTCAGGCTGTTCGTAGTTTTGGGCGAACTCTTCGATACGAGCACGGACTTGTTCTGGTGTAGCAGATAGCTCGGCGCTTTCTACTAGAGCAGATAACAATAAACCTAAACGTACACGACGCTCTGCTTCGTCCTGGAATACATCCTCGGGGATAGGCATATCATCGGCGTTAGGCAAACCACGCTGTTTGAGCTCTTGGCGAGCCGCAGCAATGCGGTTTTGGATTTCGCTTTGAACTAGAGCTTTAGGCACATCAAAGCTGCTAGCAGCAAGAAGCGCATCCATTACGCTGGCTTTAGTACGTGCGTTAACACGGGCTTTGGCTTCGCGTTCGATGTTAGCGCGAACATCAGCCAATAGGCTTTCGATGTTGCCTTCTTCTTGGCCAAGCTCTTTGGCAAAGTCATCGTTTAACTCGGGCAACACAGGCTCGGCAACTTCAGTGACCTTAATGGTGAACTGAGCGGTTTTGCCAGCGACCTCGGTACCACCGTAGTCTTCGGGGAACTCGAGAGGGAACTCTTTTTCTTCGCCAGCTTTCATACCTAAGGTGGCTTCTTCGAATTCAGGCAACATACGACCTTGGCCTAAAACAAAGGAGAAACCTTCTGCCGTACCACCATCAAAGGCTACGCCATCAATTTCGCCTTTAAAATCTAGGGTAACACGGTCATCGTTTTGGGCTTCGCGGCCATCACGGGCTTCGTAGTTAGCACGCTGCTTGCGGAGAATATCGAGAGTGCGCTCGACTTCGGCATCACCAACGGTGACATCGCTGCGAGTGACCTCTAGGGTGTCTAGTTCGGGCAAGGTGATTTCTGGATACACTTCGAAGGTCGCGCTAAATACCATTTGATCTTCAGCGGCGTCTTCCTTAGGTGTAATAGAAGGTACACCAGCGATGCGCAAACCGCTGTTTTCGATTGCGCTGTCTAATGCTTTGCCTAGTTCATTGTTAATTGCATCGTAACGGATGCTAGGGCCATGGCTGCGCTCTACGATAGATAGAGGGGCCTTTCCTGGGCGAAAACCCTGGATTTTGGCTGTACGCGCCACACGTTTAAGTTGTGCCTGGACTTCTTTTTCGACATCTGCTGTAGAGATAGCCACATCGATTCGGCGCTCCAAACCGGACAGAATTTCAACCTCGGGCTGCATTAGAGACCTATATAAATGAGTAAGTTAACAAAAAATACATATCTTACCGGAAAAAGTTCAAAAAATAACCGGATAGTCCTATAGTTTACTAGTAAGCAAGGTAAAGGTGTCTACTGATTTTTATACCTATATCACTATTTAACTATTTCACTGCGCAAGCGAAGGATTACGTCGTTATGGCAAAACCCTTGTCTGATATACGAGTTTTGGAGTTGGGACAGTTAATTGCAGGACCTTTTGCGGCAAAAATACTTGCGGAATTTGGTGCAGAGGTAATTAAGGTAGAACCCCCTCAAACTGGCGACCCACTACGAAAATGGCGTCTATTACATAAGGGTACATCGGTTTGGTGGGCGGTTCAATCGAGAAACAAACAATCGTTGGCATTAGACCTACGTCAAAAAGAAGCCCAAGATATTGTTAAACAACTCATTACAGAGTGCGATGTACTCGTAGAGAACTTCAAACCCGGTACACTCGAGCAATGGGGTTTAGGTTGGGATGATCTACAAAAAATCAACCCTCAATTAGTCATGTTGCGTGTGTCAGGTTATGGGCAAACAGGCCCTTATAAAGATCGGCCGGGTTTTGGCTTGGTGGGTGAAGCCATGGGCGGTCTGCGCCACCTCAGCGGCGAACCTGGCCGCGCCCCGGTACGGGTAGGCATATCAATTGGCGATTCTTTATCGGCATTACATGGGGTGATAGGCGTTTTACTTGCTCTACGCCAACGGGACAAAGACGGCTTAGGTCAATATATAGACGTAGCACTGTATGAGTCAGTCTTTAATATGATGGAAAGCCTTTTGCCTGAGTACTCTGTATTTAATGAAATACGTCAGCCAGCAGGCAGCGCCCTGCCGGGTATTACACCCAGTAATGCTTATTTAAGTAAAGACCATAAATATGCGCTGATCGCAGGGAATGGGGATAGTATTTTTCAGCGGTTAACACAAGCAATGAGTCGTCCTGATTTAGGCCAAAACCCCCTTTATGCCCATAACGATGGTCGGGCCCGCCATGCCGCAGAGATTGACCAAGCCATTGCAGAATGGGCCAGTCAATATACTCTTGACGAGTTATTGCATCGTTTGCACGAGCATCGTGTACCAGCGGGGTGCGTGTACGATATTGAAGACATCTATCATGATCCCCATTATCAAGCACGCAACATGATTGTTCAGACAGAGCTAGAGGATGGCACCCCCGTCGCCGTTCCTGGTGTGGTACCCAAACTAAGCCGTACGCCCGGCGCAATCACCACTAAGGCCCCACGCTTGGGGCAACACACGGCGCAAATTCTGTCTGACCTTGGCATAGACCCTGAAACCCAGAAAAAATTACTCGAAGCGGGTATTATTGCTACGGAAGATAAAAAAGACTAGACAAAGCGTTTTTTTAGTATTACTATCTATTTTTCGTTGATTGCAGTGCCCATGTGGTTGCAGCACACGAAAAAAAGCTTGACAGTAAAAATTAACTTATATATAATTTTTATCTTTTGGCAGTAAAGAAAAAAGCGAACGTGGCGGAATTGGTAGACGCACCAGATTTAGGTTCTGGCGCCGAGAGGTGTGAGAGTTCGAGTCTCTCCGTTCGCACCAAACATTGAAAGCCGTTGATTTTATGGGATCAAAATCCTTTAAAATCAACGGCTTTTTCGTTTTTGTTCAATCTACTGATAGCCTAATATCAAATATTCAACACCATAGGCCCCAAAAAAGCCCCATAGCACTACGCTGTTTACTAAAAGCCGTCTAGACAATACCTAATAACTAAAAACCTTTTCAATTTATTGCACTTTGGTAGCAGCGGCAGGTAAGGATTACACTCAAAGAAAGAACGGCTTTAGCGCCACGCTATACACCCTACTCTAATAGCAAAGTTTTTTCGGGCAAAACGCATAAAAAAACCTTCCGCCGCAAAAGAGGAAGGGTTATAATAATTAACTATAGCTGGTTTACACCGCAATTGGGCTACGCCCTACTATCTATTTGCCCTAACAAGCAAGGTAGTTTTTTATTCACTTAAATGTAGACAGGTCATGTATCTAGATGACCTAGATAACACCGTCCAATCAATATCTCTTCGTAAGGCCATCGGCATCTTGCTGCCGTATACTAACCGAATGAAATTGTAAAATAGTGTCAGAATATAGGCGTTTTCATTGCAATAAAGTGAAAACCTTGTATACTTACGACCTTTTGTGTCATCTACCAAGCGTTGGATTAGGTGTTACGACTGAGTTGGTGTTAGTGCCCAACTAAAACATTAAAAGTAAAGCCCTACTTTTGTGTCTTCCGAAACCCTGCTATATGGGAGCAGTCGTAACACCTAATCTAGCGCTTTGCGCCAATACGAATCGCTATTTGTTAATCTGCAGCGGTATCTTCTGAGAAAACGCTAGGCATTTACCTAGGATTGTTTTCATCCATCTGAATTTATTTAATACTAGCTGTTAATGACTTTCTATTAGCAGGTATTAGTATTACTAATTCATAGCGATTAAAAGATTGAATACAATCGTACCAAACTCCGTAACAAGTCGCAACAAGCAGATCGAATAATTAACCCTAATTATTTATCTAACAAGAGACTAATTGATTAATGTTAAATTAGTATGAATTCGTATTGCGGTACTTTACCGTTATAAAGTACCCAAGTCGTTTAATATGATATATCTAATCTTTTTTAATTGATTAAACTATACCTTGATCTGCTATGAGCTAGTGTAGGCATAGGCTATTGCTAGCGCAGCAAAGGCCATCTCAACTAAAAAGGCTACACATCAAACAGCATCTTGTCTATTGCTAATAAACCTAATTCTTCTCTTATACCTATCCATAAATAGGAATAAACCCTATTTATTTATTGCTACATTGTCTAAAGTAGTTATTAATTATTTAAATCGCTTTATGTATGGCAACGAACAAGCCTCCTCTGCCCTATAGGGGTTAAATAAGGGGCAAGTGCTCTAGGAAAACGGCCTACCTTTTTGATATACCTATCGCCGTCACCTAAGGCGGGCTTTTGACAGTAGCAACCTCGAGCCGTAGAATAATGGGGCAAGCGGAAACCGCGGCTTGTTAAGGATTTTTACTATGTTTGACCGGGGCGGGCCGGCTCTTTAATCAAGAGTCCCTTTTGGCTCAATGGAGTTTGCATTGATTACGCTTAGTCCCTTTAAACGTCGCTTAACTTACGTTACGGTTTTTGAAATTCTTGCAGTGGTTTTCTCTACGCTTATCTTAATGAATCTAAGCAATAGTGAGGCCCAAGATTCATTACCTGTTGCTATTATGGTGTCAGCAACGGCTGTCATTTGGAATTACACTTACAATACGCTTTTTGAAATGTGGGAACGCCGTCATCAGGTCATGAATCGTAGTTTGCGTCTACGGTGCTTTCATGCAATAGGCTTTGAAGGCGGTTTAATTCTATTTTGTTTACCCATTTATATGCTGTGGTACGGCGTAGGTGTGTGGGAAGCCTTTATCATGGAATCAATCTTATTGGCTTTCTTTTTGGTGTACACGTTTTTATTTACGCTGTGTTTTGATAAATTGTTTACTCTACCCCAACACAGCCTACCCAATACTGCATCCAAGGCCTAAACCCGCATAAAACGCTCTCGCCTCTGTTCTTACAGGGGCTTTTTTACGTCTGCATGGGTTATAGCTATTTTTAATCAGCCGTCACCGAGGCTAGGGATTCCCCCAAGTTAAAGCAAGCCGTTGATTTAAAAGACAATAGACCGTGAACTGTTTATTTATACAACAGTGACATCGACAGTTGTTTACGTATTTTCATTTTTTTGACATAATTTCATGCTTTAATGTAATCGATTACATTTTTACTTAGGCACATCACTAGGCAAATGAACATACAAAAAGTCGCTCAAGCTGCTGGCGTTTCTGTAGCTACGGTATCGCGTACGTTTAACTTTCCCGATAAAGTCTCGGCCACTACTCGCGCCAAAGTTGAAGCCGCTGCAGCGCGCCTTCAGTATGTGCCTAATGCCAGTGCTCGTAGTTTACGCACGCAAAACACACGCACCATTGGGGTGCTGTTACCCACATTAAACAACCCCGTTTTTACTGAATGCCTACAAGGAATTGCAGAAACCGCAGCCGAGCGCGGTTTTTCGATTATGCCTTTCACCACGGCTTATACCCTGGACCAAGAGCTCGAAGCCGTGAAAAAACTCCTTGGGTTTGGTGTAGAGGGCGTCATTTTAGTGGTCTCTGACCCAAAGCATTCGCCTGCGTTAGAGCTACTGCAATCGACAAACATCCCTTATGTGTTGGCATACAACTGGGATCCGGATCATCCGTGTGTTTCTGTGAATAACCAATTGGCTTTTTCTGAGATCGTGGCATTTTTAGCCGATCTGGGTCATCAACATATTGCGATGGTTAGTGGCCAACGTCATGCCTCTGACCGCGCCCAACAGCGTTATGAAGGCTTTGTAAAGGGTATTGAGCAAGCTCGATTACCGCTTTTACCCCTCATTGAAGTGCCATTCATTGATAACGCCGTAGAGGCGATTGCACAAGCACTACAAAAAGAGCGTACGGCAACCGCTTTAGTTTGTTCTAACGATTTAATGGCCATTCGAGCCATCCGTGCGGCTCATTTGTGTGGCTACCAAGTGCCACGCGACATGAGCGTGACTGGTTTTGACGGCGTACGTTTAGGTCAGGACCTTACCCCAAGTCTCACCTCTATCGCACAACCTAACGCCGATATTGGTCGCCATAGCTTAGAGCTTTTAATTCAACACTTAACACAACGCGCTCCTCTGCATGCTAAAGCTAGCCTTTTGTTGACGCACCAGCTTCAACCTGCCGAGTCCAGTGCACCTCCTTTTATACCGCATGACTAAGGTCATTTTTACAGGAATGATTATGCCATCCTTATTGAAACGCCTCGCATACACCAGTGTGATCGGCTTGAGCTTGGGCATCAGCAGTCTACAGGCTCAAACTGCCATTTGTTACAACTGCCCGACCGAATGGGCAGACTGGGGTACTCAACTTCGCGCCATTGAACAGGAAACCGGCGTTAAGATCCCCGCTGACAACAAGAACTCTGGCCAATCGTTGGCTCAATTGGTTGCAGAAAAAGCCAAGCCGGTGGCTGACATCACCTACCTTGGTGTGAGTTTTGCCATTCAAGCCGACAAAGAAGGCGTTTTAGACACGTACCAACCTGCCGGCTGGGACCAAATACCCGCTGACCTGAAAGACCCCGATGGTAAATGGTTTGCTATTCACTCTGGCACGATGGGTTTTATGGTGAATGTAGACGCATTAGACGGCAAACCCGTGCCCCGCTCTTGGGCCGATTTATTAAAGCCTGAATACAACGGACTGATTGGTTACCTAGACCCCACCTCTGCTTTTGTGGGCTACGTGGCTGCCGTGGCGGCTAACACGGCATTAGGCGGTACGCTTGATGATTTCACTCCTGCTTATGAATACTTTCAAGCCTTGCAAGACAATGACCCTATTGTGCCTAAGCAAACCTCTTATGCACGTGTTTTATCGGGCGAAATTGCTATTTTGCTTGACTATGACTTCAACGCCTACCGTGCTAAGTATAAAGATCAAGCCAATGTGGAGTTTGTCATCCCCGAGGAGGGAACGGTGATGGTGCCTTACGTGATCAGTCTGGTTAAAGGCGCTCCGCAAGCAGAAAATGCAAAAAAAGCGCTCGACTTTGTGTTGTCAGACGCGGGCCAGGAAATTTGGGCGCGCGCGTACTTGCGTCCCGTTCGCGCTGATGCTATGCCGGAAGACATCAAAGCCTTATTTATTGATGAAAGTGAGTACAACCGAGCCGTGTCTGTGGATTACGGCAAAATGGCGGACGTTCAACGCTCTTTCTCTGACCAATACCTAAAAGAAGTCCGTTAATTTAGTCTCTCTTATGTCAAGCTCTGCGTTTCA
Organism: Paenalcaligenes hominis; assembly: GCF_011927625.1. GTDB lineage: Bacteria > Pseudomonadota > Gammaproteobacteria > Burkholderiales > Burkholderiaceae_B > Paenalcaligenes > Paenalcaligenes hominis. The sequence goes on along the minus strand of NZ_JAATIZ010000001.1, from coordinate 493,739 downwards.
TCAAAGTCAACGCACCATTCTATTAGCCTGTCTGGCACCAGCCACCGCTTTTTTTCTGGCTTTTTGGTTGCTGCCCATGGCACGGCTGCTGGCTCTCCCGGCCCAACAAGGTTGGGAGACCTATTTTGTGGTTCTGACGCACTCTCGGTATTTAACCAGCTTGGTTAATACGCTTGTTCTCTCTTTAGTCGTTACCGCTCTTACCCTTGTTTTAGGAGCGACTGTCGGTATTTATTTAGCCCGGACTCCTATTAAAGGCAAAGCCTTTTTGGTTTCACTATTGACCATGCCGCTTTCTTTTCCTGGTGTTATTGTGGGTTTCTTTGTGATTTTACTTGGTGGACGCCAAGGCCCAGTAGCGGATATTTTTCAACAGCTGGGTATGGGTAGAGTCACGTTTGCCTATGGCATGATTGGGCTTTTTCTGGCCTATTTATACTTTTCGCTGCCACGCGCCATTGCCAACTATACCGCGGCCGCTGAGGCCATGGATCCGGCATTGGAAGAAGCCGCTCGTACGCTTAATGCCTCGAAATGGCACATCGTTCGTGATGTATGGATTCCTCAGCTCGCCCCCACTACGGTAGCCAGCGGAGCTGTGATTTTTGCAACCTCAATGGGCGCATTTGGCACAGCCTTTACGCTATCAAGCAAAATAGAAGTCTTGCCTATCTCTATTTATAACGAGTTTACTAACTACGCTAATTTTGCGTTGGCGGCCTCACTGTCTATTGTGTTGGGCTTAATTACCTGGCTCGTGCTGTTTATTGCTCGCATTATGACTGAGAAGAAATAAAGACTGGTATGAAAAACTCACACTCATCACCCTGGCTACGCCTGACCACGTTGTTAGTCTGCCTCTTTATGATTGGCCCACTGTTTTTATCTTTATACGCCGGCTTGGTAAATAACTATGGCGCTGGTTTTAAAAGCGGTTTTACAACACGCTGGCTCCAAGAGGTTTGGTCTATTTATGGGGGTACAGTTGGCTGGTCAATTTTAATTGCCTTGGCTTGTGTACTTGGCACCTTATTGATTGGTGTACCTTGTGCGTATGCATTAGCTCGACACCCCTCGAAGTGGGCGCGCGCCTTTGAGGAGCTTCTGACCTTGCCCGTCGCTGTACCCGGCCTGGCTTCCGCGTTAGCCCTTATTTTGGCTTATGGTCAAATTAGTGCTTTTAGACAAAGCTTTTTGTTCATTTTAGTAGGCCACATTATTTTCACCTTGCCATTTATGGTGCGCGTGGTGGCCTCGGCCTTACAGAAAGACGAACTCTATGCCATCGAAGAAGCAGCAAGAACCTTAGGGGCTTCTTTCTTGCGTCGCTTTATCGGCGTCATCATTCCTGCCGTCTTTCCAGCCATTGTTGCTGGGGCCATGATGGTTTTCACGCTATCAATTGGTGAGTTTAATCTCACTTGGATGTTGCACACACCCTTAACTCGCACATTACCGGTAGGGCTAGCAGATAGCTATGCCTCAATGCGCGTGGAAGTGGGCTCTGCCTATACATTACTCTTTTTTATGGTGATTCTGCCCGTGTTATGGATCATGCAAGCCCTCGCTACTTTTGCGCAAAAAAAATACGGAAATTAAGTCAAAATCATGATGCAACTCGATCGAATTAGCGTTGATATTATTAATAGCGCTAAAACCTACCCGGATGGTACCCAAGGCTTAAAGCCCACAAATCTCCATATTCACCCTGGTGAAGTGCTAGCCTTACTCGGCCCATCAGGCTGCGGTAAAACCACTTTATTACGCATGATTGCTGGATTAGAAAGCGCCGATACAGGCAGCCAAATTCTCTTTGGGGATCAAGATGTTACCGCTAAGCCTGTAGAACAACGTAATGTAGGCATGGTCTTTCAGAGCTACGCTCTATTTCCACAAATGAGTGTGCAAGCCAATATTGGTTATGGCTTAAGCATTCGCGGCGTTCCTGCCGCCGAGCGTAAACAACGCGTCGGTGAACTCGTGGACTTGGTCCATTTAAATGGGATGGAACACAAACGCCCCTCCGAACTATCTGGCGGTCAGCGTCAACGTGTCGCTTTGGCGCGCGCGGTGGCTGTTCGCCCTCGTGTTTTGCTGCTGGACGAACCGCTTGCTGCGTTGGATGCCAAACTTAAAGAAACCCTTCGGGATGAGCTCGCTGACTTGTTACGGCAGCTAGGCATTACGGCTATTCACGTCACCCATGACCAACAAGAAGCCCTTGCTATTGCAGATCGTTTAGCGGTCATGCATGCTGGCCGCATCATGCAAGTAGGCCGTGGCGAAGACCTATATCGTGACCCAAGTCATGCCTTTGTTGCTGAATTTTTAGGTCGAGTGAATCGTATTAGCCGTAGCGCTGATGCCCGTCGTCGTCAGACCATCGAGCTAGGCACATTTACTCAAGCATGTCCCGACGTACTCAAAAACAGCGACACACTTTTTGTGCGCCCGGAAGACATACAACTGACGTTGCCTAACGCCGAGGTAGCGACCGGTAAAATCATTCAACGCACTTTTTTGGGTGAACGCATTGAATTTAAAGTGCAGCTAACCGAAACGCAATCTTTAATGGTAGAAGCTCATAACCAGTGCCCGTATCAGCTAGGCGATACGGTTGGCCTTATTATTCCCCCTACGCGCTTTTTGAATCCTGACGCAGAATGAATCAAACCTTATTAGTACAAATTAGCGATTTACATATTCGTGAACCGGGCCGTTTAGCCTATGGTCGTATTAACACGGCCCCGTATTTAGAAAAGGCCGTAGTAGCCATTAATCGTTTGCCGCAGACGCCAGATGCGGTAGTGATTACGGGTGATTTGACGGACTTTGGCCGCGTTGCCGAGTATGAGCATTTACGTGATCTATTGGCCCCCCTCACTGTACCCGTTTACATGCTGCCAGGTAACCACGATGAACGGCATGTGTTAACTCAATGCTTTCCTCAATTGGATTATTTAGAAAGCACATTAGCTAACCAGTACACTCAATACGTTGTGCCTGTGGGCCCCTTACGTTTGATCGCCCTTGATACCAGTGTTATTGGGCAAAGTAGTGGCGTTCTTTGCGCAGAACGTTTGGCTTGGCTTGAACAAGCATTAATTGATAACGCCGAGCATCCCGTAGTGATTGCTATGCACCATCCACCTTTTAATACCTTGATTGGTCATATGGATCAGATCGGGCTTTTGCAAGGTGGCCCTGAGCTGGAACAATTATTACGTCGTTTTAGCAATATTGAGCGGGTAATTTGCGGTCATTTGCATCGTCCTATTTCTACTCGTTTTGGCGGTACCATTGCTTCGACCTGTCCAGCCCCAGCTCATCAAGTGTGTTTAGACCTCAGCCCCACTGCGGAATCTGCTTGGTGTTTAGAACCACCGGCCATGCAAATTCACGCGTGGGATCATCAAGCCCGCCGCCTGGTGTCTCATTTAGCATTGATTGAAGATTTTGAAGGTCCTTACCCTTTTCATGAGGGTGGGAAACTCATCGACTAATAACAACACCACATGTACTACCCCTGTAAAAGTCGCCTGCTTAGGCCTTTTACTTTAAAGCCGTTATCACTAACGGCTTTTTTTTGTGGTGGCAGTCAAGTTAAGGATTTATGCTCTTAAAACCCAAACCAATACGACGAAGAGAAGCCCGATTAGCGACGGGTTCACTGATATAATAAGAAGTTAATTTTTTCGTTTATACAGGTTTTTTATGAGCGCTACGTCCCATTCATTCTATGCGGAAGCATTTACCGATTTAAGCACGGCACGCGATTTACTACGCTGGGCTTTAAGTCAATTTCACCGCCATGAGCTCAGCTTTGGTCATGGTAGCGACAACCCATCGGACGAAGCCATTTACTTGTTACTGCATACGCTGCATCTCCCATTAGATACCATTGATCCTTTTTTAGATGCCGCTTTAACACGCAGTGAAAAACACCATTTTTTAGATTTAGTGCGACGTCGTTGCGAGGAACGATTACCCGCTGCGTACCTGACTGGCGAGGCTTGGCTCCAAGGTCTGCGCTTTAAAGTCAGCCCAGACTGCATTGTGCCGCGCTCTCCCATTGCCGAACTGCTTAGCACGCAGCTGGCACCTTGGGTCGAAGACCCGATGGCCATTCACTCGGTGCTTGATGTGTGCACGGGTTCAGGATGCTTAGCGATTTTGGCTGCGCTCACTTTCCCCGAAGCTCAGGTAGATGGCGTCGATATCTCCCCCGCTGCACTCGCCATTGCCAAGGAAAACATTGAAACCTACCACCTGACCGAGCGGGTATGTGTGCTGGAAAGTGACTTATACAGCGCAGTAAAAAATAAAAAATACGACCTGATTATCTCTAATCCGCCCTATGTCAACGAAGACTCCATGCACGCCTTGCCCGCCGAATACTTGCACGAGCCACGTATTGCTCTGGCCGGTGGGGATGATGGCATGGACTTAGTACGTATTATTTTGGAGCAAGCCGCTTCCCACCTTAACGAAGGCGGTTTGTTAGTACTAGAAATAGGTAATGAGTACGATCACTTTTGTGCGGCCTTCCCCCAGCTCGACCCGGTCTGGCTCAGCACTGAAACCGCTGACGACCAAATCCTGCTCCTCACTTACGAGCAGTTACAACGCTTTAACCCCAACTAACAGGACTATTACGTGATTCGTGCCACGGATTTAGGTTTACGCCGAGGAACCAAAGTTCTACTCAGCAATACGCAATTTGTTATTAACCCCAAAGAGCGCGTAGGCGTAGTGGGCCGCAATGGTGCGGGCAAATCGACTCTCTTCGCTTTATTCCAGCATCTACTTGATGCGGATAGCGGGACATTAACGATTCCTTCAAGTTGGCGTATTGCCAGTGTCGACCAAGAAATCCGTGAGCGTGATCGACCTGCTCGCGAGTTCGTCATTGACGGCGATGTTCATTTACGCAGTCTTCAAGCGGAACGTGCTGCCACCCCTGATGAACAAGGCGAAGACATTGCGCGCTTAGAAAATGCCCTCATCGAAGCCGATGCATGGACGGCTGCTTCGCGTGCCGAACAACTCTTAGCCGGTCTGGGCTTTAAACCAGATCAGTGGTTATTACCCGTCGGCCAATTTTCCGGCGGTTGGCAAATGCGTATTGCCTTAGCCCGAGCGCTGATGGCGCCTTCTGATTTACTCTTGCTAGACGAGCCCACCAACCACTTAGATTTAGATGCTATGTTGTGGCTAGAGCGTTGGTTACAGTCCTACCCAGGTACCGTATTAACTATTTCCCACGATACCGAGTTTTTAGATGCCGTAAGCACACATATTTTGCATTTTGAGCAGCAGCAACTGACTAAATACCGGGGCAACTACTCGGCTTTTCTAAGCCAACGAGCAGAGCGCTTGCGTCAAGATCAATTAGCTTGGGAAAAACAACAACGCGAAGTGGCGCATTTACAAAGCTTCATTGATCGCTTTAAAGCCAAGGCAACCAAAGCCAAACAAGCGCAAAGCCGGGTCAAAGCACTGGCTAAAATGCAAGAGCTGGCACCCGTTCGATTGGATGGCTCAGTCCAATTTAGCTTGCCCACACCAGAACACATGCCCGACCCCTTGTTACGGCTTATTGAAACCGATCTGGGCTACAGTACACCTGAAAAGAAAATTATCCTACGTCAGGTAAGCGTCGATGTGCGCAGCGGCAGCCGTATTGGTATTCTGGGCATGAACGGCGCAGGCAAAAGTACGCTAATTAAAACACTGGCTGGCGAAATCGCTGCGCTTAATGGCGAGCTCGTTACCTCAGCACGTTTAGAGGTAGGTTACTTTGCTCAGCATCAACTGGATATGATCGAGGCCGAGCTCAGTCCTATTCAACATATGCAACGTATCGCACCCGACGTGCGCGAGCAAGAGCTACGCAATTACCTCGGTCGTTTTGCTTTTAGTGGTGAAATGGCCACCGATACCACGGCAGGTTTTTCCGGTGGCGAAAAGGCGCGTTTGGCTTTAGCCTTAATTGTATGGCACAAGCCGAACTTATTGCTGCTTGATGAACCCACCAACCACCTTGATGTGGAAACTCGTGAAGCCTTGGCGGCCGCCTTGGCCGAGTACGAAGGCAGTGTGTTGGTTGTGTCTCATGATCGACAACTTTTACGTTCTACGGTCGATAACTTTTGGATTGTGGCTGACGGTCAGGTTGCGGAGTTTGATGGCGACCTAGAAGACTACCGCGATTGGCTATTAGGGCGTGCAGCCCAGTTGCGTAGCGCTAAAAACTTATCTAGCGAGACCAATGAAGCTGAACCTACCGTAGATCGCCGTACTCAGCGTCGTCTTGAGGCCGAAGCACGTCAAAAAATGGCTCACTTACGCAAGCCACTCGAGAAAAAGATTCAGCAGCTTGAAAAGCACTTAGAACAACACAAGACACGCCTAATCGAGCTTGACGAATTAATGAGTGACCCCGCATTTTATGGTGACCAATACAAAGAGCAGCGCCCTGCTTTGCTTGCTGAGCACGGCGAGATCAGCAAGCAAATTGATCAACACGAAGAGCAATGGTTGGATTTACTTGAACAAATCGAGCAAATCGAAGCCGAATATAAAGTGTAAGCGTAGCGTTTAGCCGCCGGCTATGATGTCGAGCTTAGCAATACCCAAAGCCAACGTCTTTGTGCCCGCATCACGAAAATGAATCTGAGCCTGCGCCTCGTTGCCGCTACCGCTTAAGGTCAATACGGTGCCATCGCCAAACTTGGCGTGGCGCACACCTTGACCCACACGAAAATGCTGGTCGCCTACAATAAGACCGCTTTTAGCTACGGTTGAAGCCATGCCGCCATTAGAAGCTGGCGCACTGGAGCCATACTGTGCCCGTGCTTTATCCCAAGACGAACCACCTCGACCGAACCCACCTACCCATGAACTGGTTGCCACCGGCGCGGCTTGACGTGGCGTCAACCATTTCACGTTTTCATCGGGCAGCTCATCTAAGAAACGAGAGCGCGTTGCATAGCGCGTTTTCCCATGCAGCATACGACTTTGGGCCAAGGTCACATAGACACGCTTACGGCCCCGAGTGAGAGCCACATACATTAAACGGCGTTCTTCTTCGAGACCGTCTAGCTCTGCCAGACTGTTCTCGTGAGGAAAAAGCCCTTCTTCTAGGCCTGTCACAAACACGGCATCAAACTCGAGCCCTTTAGCGGCATGGATGGTCATGAGTTGAACAGCGGCTTGACCCGCTTGAGCTTGGTTATCGCCGGCCTCGAGTGAAGCATGCGATAAAAAAGCAGCCAGTGGCGACATAGCGGCCAAGACAGCATTGCCATTTTCATCGATGGACTTGGCTTCAGGTGTAACCGGAATACGCCCAGCCACCTCGTCAGCCAAGCCTTCTTCGGTGACAAACATTGCCGCTGCGTTAACTAGCTCTTGTAAGTTCTCGAGGCGATCTGCGCCCTCGCGGTCGGCCTTGTAGTGCTCAAGAAGACCACTGTCGTGCACCACTTGCTCGATCAGCTCGGGTAAGCTCAGCATTTGTGCCTGAGCGGCCAAGTGGTTGATGAGCTCGATAAATTTACCCAAGTTGGTACCGGCACGACCAGTCATATAGGGTACAGACCGGTACAAACTGCAATCGTATTGGCGCGCATAGTCACCCAACTGCTCGATTGAACGTGCCCCAATACCACGGGTGGGGAAGTTCACCACCCGTAGCCACGAGGTGTCATCATTTGGGTTGTCAATTAAACGCAAATAGGCCAAAACATGTTTGACCTCTTGGCGTTCAAAGAAACGTTGTCCACCGTATACCTTGTAAGGGACTGCCGAACTAAAAAGCTGATGCTCAATGACTCGCGACTGGGCGTTACTGCGGTACAGCACGGCGATCTCGTCATGAGGATAGCCATCGCGTAACAAGGCCCGAATTTCCTCGACTACCCATTGCCCTTCGAGGGTATCCGAGGCTTTTTCTACGATGCGTACTGCCTCGCCTTGGCCTGAGTCAGTCCAAAGCTTTTTTCCTAACCGGTCAGCATTGTTAGCAATGAGCGCATTAGCGGCATCTAAGATATGGCCGCTAGAACGATAATTTTGCTCTAGGCGCACCACATTGCCTTTGGCGTAATCCCGCTCAAAGCATTTCATATTGCTGATATCAGCACCTCGAAACGCATAGATGGATTGATCGTCATCCCCCACCGCAAACATGGCGGCGTGATCGCCAGCTAATAAGGTAAGCCACGCATATTGCAATGGGTTAGTGTCTTGGAACTCATCAATCAATATATGCGCAAAACGTTGCTGGTAATGCTGACGCAATGGAACGTTATGCTGCAGGAGCTCGTAGGCCCGTAACAGGAGCTCGGCAAAATCCACCACCCCTTCGCGTTCGCACTGCTGCTGATACAGCTCGTAAATTTCGACTAGACGTCGAGTATGCGGATCAAAGGCCTCAATGCGATCGGGACGTAAGCCTTTTTCTTTTTGTGCATTAATAAAACGTTGCACATCGCGCGGTACGAACTTTTCGTCATCAATACCATTAGCTTTAATCAAGCGCCGGATGGCGGCTAATTGGTCTGCACTGTCTAAAATTTGAAAGCTTTGTACCAACCCGGCGTCTTGGTGATGCAAGCGCAATAAACGATTACAGAGACCGTGAAACGTACCCACCCACATGCCACGTGTATCGATAGGTAATAATGAATTAAGCCGCATCAGCATCTCGCGTGCGGCTTTATTGGTAAATGTAACAGCTAAGAGCGCATAAGGGCTAATGCCCTGCTGCATCAACCACGCCATACGCGTGGTGAGCACTCGGGTTTTACCGCTTCCCGCCCCCGCTAGAATTAGCGTGTGGTGGGCGGGCTGGGTAACGGCTTGAGCTTGTTCTGGATTTAAGCTCTGGATCATGCTGCGTAACGACGCAGACGCAAAGCGAACTGCTCTAGGCTATCAATTCCACTTTGCTGGGCACGATGCACCCAAGCGCGTAAGTCGGTCAAAAGCTGATCGCTGGTCGCGCTGGAACTTTCCCATAGACGGGATAGCTCGACCTGCATTTGTACTACTGTAGAAAGCTTGCCCTCGTCCTCGAGCACTTTTTGTAACTGGGCGCGTTGCTCTTCGTTGAGAACTTGATCACCACGACCAATCCAGTCGCCGCAGCGTCTTAAGAGGGACAACTTGCCGTGGTCGTCTTTGTTTTTAAGACGGACGATTTCTTCGGTAGCGGTTTGGCGAATGACGTCAGCATAGCGCGCTAGAATTTCATAGCGGTGGGTAATGACCCCCTGAAGTGTATCTAGACCGATATCGGCTGACGCGGCTTTATTCGCTGGCTCTAGGCGCAGCTTAGGCGCTACTTTTTTTACATGAGCCAACTTGAAAAAGCGCAAGATGCTGATATAAACCCAACCCAAGTCAAACTCGTACCATTTGCTAGAAAATTTAGCGGACGTTCCATAGGCGTGGTGGTTATTGTGAAGCTCTTCGCCCCCAATAATAATGCCCCATGGAAACACATTCGTACTGGTATCAGGGCTAGCAAAATTGCGGTATCCCAACGCATGGCCAATGCCGTTAACAACCCCGGCCGCCCAGAAAGGAATCCAGGCCATTTGCACGGCCCAAACGGCTAGACCTACTAACCCAAACAGGGCCACATCAATACCCAGCATAATTAAAATGCCCAGGAAATTGTGGCGCGAGTACACATTGCGTTCCATCCAGTCGTCGGGCGTACCATGACCAAAGCGCTTGAGGGTTTCCTCGTTTTTGGCTTCCTCGCGATAGAGCTCAGCACCACGGAAGAAAACCATGCCTAGACCAAAAACCACTGGAGAATGAGGATCGCCTTCGCGTTCGCAACGCGCATGGTGTTTGCGGTGAATGGCAACCCATTCCTTGGTGATCATGCCCGTGGTAAGCCAAAGCCAAAAGCGAAAGAAATGCATCACAGCAGGATGCAAGTCAAGGCCTCGGTGGGCTTGGCTACGATGTAAAAACAACGTTACCGAAATAATAGTAATGTGCGTGACCACTAGGGTGAACAGAACTACCTGCCACCATGACCACTGCAATAGCCCGTCGGCTAGAAAATGAAGAATATTTTGCATAGACCTATTATGGATAAACCATGTGAGTCAATTACAACTAAAGAAATACAGCCATACAGTTTAAGCGCGTGCTGAAAAAACAGTCTTTGCGTTAAGTCAAACTGTGTCTGTTTTTCGCTGTAATACGGCCGCAAAGAAACCATCAGTATGATGATAGTCTGGGCGGAGTTCTAAGTAAGGCCCTGCCATAGTGAGGTCAGGACTACGTGGAGCTATTATAGGATTAACTTCCATAAGCTCAAAGTGGGGATGGTGTTGCAAAAACCAAGTAATTTGTTCTTGGTTCTCTTGGGGCAACACACTACAAGTAGCATAAACTAAACGGCCCCCGGGCGCGACACATTTTGCAGCACGTTCGAGAATTTCACGTTGTATTTGCACATAATGGTCAATATTGGGTGCGTGAAAACGCCATTTAATGTCTGGATTACGACGCAGTGTGCCCGTACCACTGCACGGTGCATCAACAAGGACGCGTTGTGCTTTGCCGTGTAAGCGCTTGATGCGCGTATCATTGGTTTCGGTAATGACTACAGGTACTATATTCGATAAACCGCTGCGTGCAAAGCGCGGTTTAGCACGCGCCAAGCGACTAGCAGAGGTATCAAACGCATACAACCGACCTGTGGAACGCATCAACGCGCCAATTAATAATGTTTTTCCCCCGGCGCCAGCACAAAAATCAATAATCATTTCGCCACGTTTAGGTGCAACTAAAGCGGCTAAAAGCTGACTGCCTTCGTCTTGAACCTCAATTTCACCTTTTTCAAACTGAGGCCAATTTGCCACAAAAGGACGACCACGCAAGCGAATGCCCCATGGAGAATACGCCGTTGCTTTGGGTTTAAAGCGTGCCATTTCCCCTTCGGAGAGCTGGGCTAACACTGTGTCGCGCTCGGCTTTTAATGGATTAACGCGTAAATCGAGCGGGGCCTCGGTATTCAGCGCTGCAGCCAAGGCCTCGGAATCCGGCATAGATAAAATTTGTTGGGCTAACCAATCGGGCAGGCTGTAGCGTTGTGCAAACGGCATTTCCATACCATCTAGGGTAATCACATGCTCGATCCAGCTTTGTTCGCCTGCATCCAACGCCTCGCGTACGTCTTTATCCCAGGTATTGATTAAGCCCAAAATAGCCAAACGTCGGCTGCCTGAACCCACCCCGCTTTCAGCCAAATAACGGTAACGACGTAAATGACGCAACACATCAAACACGGCATTAGTGACCTCGGCTCGATCGCGCCCTCCCATGTTTTTTTGCTTGCGCATCCATTGGGAAAGCACGGCATCGGCGGGGTGCTCCCACTGTAGCACTTGGCCCAATACCTCGGCGACCTGGTCAATGCGTCGAGCAATCATTGAGGCAGGGCTGTATTTTTGTGTGCTTTTTTGGCGCGTCGGCGCCGTTTTTTTACGTGGGGAACGTTGAGTAGACATAAACCAAAAATTGAAAAATATTAAAGCGCGAAGGCGCGATGAGAGACACCGAGTACCTGAACCCTACCATCGTCAAGTCGTTGCACTCGGCCATCAATTAACCACTGAATCACTTCATTATAAACGCGATGCTCTATATCTAATAAGCGTCTTGCTAATTGACTGGCATCGTCATCATGGTGTACAGGCACTATACCTTGGGCGATAATAGGGCCATGGTCTAAGACAGCGGTGACAAAGTGTACGGTACAACCGTGCCATTGCAGCCCGGCATCGATAGCCTGCTGGTGGGTGTTGAGCCCCGGAAATAAAGGCAATAACGAGGGATGGATATTAATTAACCGATCCTCAAATTGCGCTACAAACTCGGGTGTGAGTATACGCATAAAACCAGCTAATAACACATAGTCTGGACGGTATTCATGAATAACAGTGGCTAACTGTGCATCAAACTGTTGGCGATTTGCAAATTGCTTGTGCTCGAGCACATGGGTAGACAACCCATATTGCTCAGCCCACTGAATCCCTTGGGCTTCGGCTTTGTTTGCAATCACTGCTACTACTTCAGCATTTAGCTGTTTATTTTTTATGGTTTCTACTATAGATTGCATAGTAGAGCCGCGTCCCGATATCAGAATGACTATGCGGCATTTTTTATTTGAGTCCGTCAACTTTTGCTCCAACGTTTTTCAAAGACAAATTTGTTTTGCCCGTGAAACCTACTTTTTCCATCTATCGCAACTTGCCTCGCTATAACTCTAGCGCTGCCACTGCACTCACTATTGGTAATTTTGATGGCGTGCACCTTGGCCACCAAGCCATTTTGCATCGTCTACAAAAAGAAGCCCAACGCCGCGATTTGGTGCCCAGCGTCATGACCTTTAGCCCTCATCCGCGTGCTTTTTTTGCTGAGCGAGCGCAACGCCCTGAATTGTACCCTGCTCAGATCAATCCCCTAAGAGATAAATTGCAAAAGCTCGCAGAGCACGGTGCACAACAAATTATTTTGCAGCGCTTTAATCACGCCTTTGCCACCCTTAGCCCCCAACACTTTATTGAAGAGCTGCTTATCAAAGGTTTGCGGGTGCAATGGTTACTGATCGGCGAAGATTTTAAATTTGGTCATAAACGCCAAGGCAATGTTGAGCAGCTTAAAGCCGCTGGTCGCCAGCATGGGTTTGTGGTTGAAAGTATCGAAGATGTGGTGGATCCCGTGGGTCAACGCATTTCCAGCTCTGATGTACGCACGGCGCTTGCCCAAGGTAACTTAGCCGCAGCTCATGCCCATCTAGGCTACAGGTATTGCATTAGTGGCCATGTAATCCACGGCCAAAAACTGGGCCGTACTATTGGCTACCCGACTCTCAACCTAGCGGTACCTCCCCGCTGCGCCGCGCGTACTGGCGTATATATAGTAAAATTACATGGTTTAGCTGATCAGCCAATGGCTGGCGTAGCAAGCCTAGGGGTGCGACCTACTGTAGTAGATGCTGGACGTTTACTACTTGAGGTGCATCTTTTGGACCGTGACGTAAACGCTTACGGTAAACTAGTTAAGGTTGAGTTTCTCCATTTCGTTCGAAACGAAGAAAAATTTCCTGATCTTCAGACAATGATGGCTGCCATCGATAATGATGCCCGCAGCGCTCGTGAGTATTTTGCCTCCCATGGACTATAAAAACACATTAAACCTACCCGAATCCCCTTTTCCAATGCGCGGTAACCTGCCTAAACGCGAGCCCGCTTGGGTTCAAGACTGGCAAGAAAACAACGTTTACGCTGCCATTCGTGCAGCCAGCGCAGGTCGTCCAAAATTTGTTTTGCATGATGGCCCTCCGTATGCAAACGGGTCGATTCACATTGGCCACGCAGTCAACAAAATACTCAAAGACATTATTGTAAAAAGCCGCACCATGGCGGGTTTTGATGCTCAGTATGTCCCTGGCTGGGATTGCCATGGTATGCCCATCGAAGTCCAAATTGAAAAACTTTACGGCAAAAACCTGCCCGTTAAAGAGGTACAAGCCAAAGCCCGCGCCTATGCCTCCGAGCAAATTGACAGCCAACGTAAAGACTTTATTCGTTTAGGCGTGCTTGGCGAGTGGAATAACCCATACCTCACCATGAACTACAGTAACGAAGCCGACGAGCTACGTGTGCTGGGGCGCATCTTAGAAAAAGGCTTTGTCTTCCGTGGCTTAAAGCCTGTGAACTGGTGTTTTGATTGTGGCTCAGCCCTAGCCGAAGCCGAAGTCGAGTACGCGGATCGCACTGACCCTTCCATCCACGTGGCCTTTCCCTTTGCTGACAAAGCCAAAGTGGCTGCGGCGTTTGGTGTGACCGATGTCGCAGACGGCGCTATCGTTATCTGGACCACTACCCCATGGACCATTCCAGCCAACCAAGCGCTCAACGTACACCCTGAATTTGAATACGCGCTCGTTCAGCTTGATCAACCACGCGCCACTGGCAGCACCTTAATTCTAGCTAAAGACTTAGTTGAAAAATGCCTCGAGGAATGGGGGTTAAGCGGCCAGATCCTTGCTACGACTTTAGGTGAAAACCTCGAACACGTAGGCTTTACCCATCCTTTAGCCCAAGCCGACGCGGGCTATCAGCGGGTTTCACCGGTGTATTTAGCCGACTATGTCACGCTGGATTCGGGTACAGGTGTGGTGCACTCCGCCCCTGCTTATGGGGTCGAGGACTTTATCTCCTGCAAATCACACGGCTTAAAAGACGATAACATTCTAAAGCCGGTGTTGGGCAACGGGGTTTACGCGGAATCCTTACCCTTATTTGGCGGGCAATTTATTTTTAAAGCCAATCCCACGATTGTAAAAGCACTAGACGAGGCCGGTACCCTGCTCAAGGCCGTTCAATTCCAGCACAGCTACATGCACTGTTGGCGTCATAAAACTCCGATTATTTACCGGGCTACCAGCCAGTGGTTTGCTGGCATGGATATCGACAACAGCACAGGTCGTAGCTTGCGCGAGATGGCTCTAGAAGCCGTCGATAACACGCAGTTCTATCCCTCATGGGGTCGCGCACGGTTGCACGCCATGATTGCCAACCGTCCCGATTGGACCTTATCGCGTCAACGTCAATGGGGCGTGCCCATGGCTTTCTTTGTTCACAAAGAAACGGGCGAACTGCATCCACGCACTCCTGAGCTCATTGAGCTCATTGCTCAACGCATTGAAAAAGAAGGCATCGAAGCCTGGCAAACCATCGAGCCTGCCGATTTACTGGGCTCCGAGGCCGATCAGTACGAGAAAAACACCGATACACTCGACGTCTGGTTTGACTCTGGCACCACCCACGCCACCGTATTAGGCGGCGATAACGATCCGGGCATTAAAGGCTCTCACGCGTCCGAATTAACTTGGCCAGCCGACTTATACCTCGAAGGCTCTGATCAACACCGTGGTTGGTTTCACTCCTCGCTTTTAACTGGCTGTATGATGTATGGCCGCGCTCCTTACAAAGCCCTGCTAACGCACGGTTTTGTGGTCGATGGCAAAGGGCGCAAGATGAGCAAGTCCGTGGGGAACGTCATCGTTCCTCAAACCATTGCAGACACCTTAGGTGCAGAAATCCTACGCCTCTGGACCGCTGCAACAGACTACTCAGGCGAGCTTTCCATTTCCGATGAAATTCTAAAACGTGTGGTCGAGGCGTATCGTCGTATTCGCAATACGCTTAAATTCTTGCTGGGCAATATTGCCGATTTTGATATTGAAAAAAATGCAATACCTATCGACCGCTTGCTTGAAATTGATCGCTATGCCTTAGGCATGACGGCACAAATGCAAGAACAAGCGCTAGAGCACTACATGAACTACGAGTTCCATCCTATTGTGTCGCGCTTGCAAACCTTCTGCTCCGAGGACTTAGGTGCGTTTTACTTAGACATTCTTAAAGATCGTCTCTACACCACCAAGCCCGATAGCTATGCCCGTCGCTCTGCTCAAACGGCGCTCTACCACATTACGCGCGCGCTATTAAAGCTAATGGCCCCTATTTTGTCTTTTACTGCCGAAGAGGCGTGGAAAGACCTTTACCTAGGTAAAGCACAACCCTTAACGATTTTTACAGAAACCTTCCACACCATTCCGTTGGCTCGCGACAATGCGCCACTGATGGCACAGTGGGAACGTATCCGTGAAATTCGCGCTGAAGTCATGCGTCAGATCGAATTGGTTCGTAGTGCGGGCAAAATTGGCTCTTCTCTAGCTGCCGAAGTTGATATCTATGCACAAGGCGAAGACTATGCCTTATTGGCACAGTTGGCCGACGATTTACGCTTTGCCTTGTTAGTATCACGCGCCACCTTACACAGTGGTGATGAACTGCGTATTGAAGTCACCCCCACCGAGGCTGAAAAATGTGACCGTTGCTGGCATCACAGCAGTGACGTAGGCACTAATGAACAGCACCCCTCTTTATGTGGTCGTTGTATCAGTAACCTCGAAGGCACAGGCGAAGTCCGTGAGCATGCATAGTCCGTCGTCTGCCACACATAAAGCCTCCTCTCCCCAGCGAGGGGGCTTTATTTATTGGCTCTTAATTGCTTTGGGTATTGTGGTATTTGATCAGATCACCAAACAACTGGCAGAACAACACTTTGCGTACGCAGAGCGTTTGGCTGTGTTGCCGTTTTTTGACCTGACTTTGCTCTATAACCCTGGCGCAGCCTTTAGTTTTCTAGCCGATGGCTCGGGCTGGCAACGTTGGTTTTTTACAGGCATTGCGGCTATTGCTACGGTGCTAATTGTGCATTTGCTTCGCAAGCACCCCGAGCAAAAACTCTTTTGTGCATCGTTAAGTCTGATTCTGGGTGGTGCTATTGGCAATGTCATTGATCGTTTGCTGCATTCGCATGTCATTGACTTTTTACTGTTTTATTGGCGAGACGCCTATTTCCCAGCCTTTAACCTAGCGGATATCGGCATCACATGCGGGGCTATTTTGCTGATCGTAGACGAAATACTGCGTATCAGAAAACACAAAAAGACAAAGGAATAGTATGCAACGCTTAGCTCATAAACGGTTAATACTTGGCTTGACGGGTGGCATTGCCTGTTATAAAAGTGCCGAGTTCTTACGTCGTGCCCAAGACCAAGGCGCGCAGTTCGATGTGGTCATGACCGCTGGTGCGCAACAGTTCATTACACCTATTACCTTTAAAGCCCTTTCTGGTCGCCCTGTTCATACCGACCTCTGGGATAACAGCAGCACCGATAACATGGCGCACATCCATCTTAGTCGTGAAGCCGATGCCATTATTATCGCCCCAGCCAGCACGAATTTTATCGCTAAGCTGGCTCAAGGTGTAGCCGATGACTTGTTAAGCACGCTTTGCATAGCGCGTGGCCATTGCCCATTAATTGTGGCTCCTGCCATGAACAAAGAAATGTGGGCGCACCCCGCCACGCAACGCAACCTAGCTCAGCTCCAAGCGGATGGCGTGCATATTATTGGCCCAGGCAGTGGTGACCAAGCGTGTGGTGAAATCGGCGATGGACGCATGCTAGAACCGCATCAACTTTTGGCAGAAACCATTGCCTTTTTTGAGCCCAAAACACTAGCGGGTAAAAAAGTGCTCATTACGGCCGGCCCTACCTCGGAACCGATTGACCCCATCCGTACCATTACCAATCGTTCTTCAGGCAAAATGGGGTATGCCATTGCCGAAGCAGCCTTTCAAGCAGGTGCCGATGTGCACTTAGTGTCTGGCCCTGTCAAGCTCGATAGCCCCTACGGGGTCAAACGAATCAGCGTCGAAAGCGCACGTGAAATGCAAGCGACCGTCATGGGCCTAGCGCCCCATGCCGATGTCTTCATTAGCGTTGCCGCCGTTGCAGACTGGTACGTCAGTAATGCCAGTACGAACAAATTCAAAAAAGACGCTAACCAACAAGCTCCCGCGTTGGAATTTGCACCGAATCCAGATATTTTAGCGGGGGTAGCGGCTATGGATACGTCCGTACGCCCTTATTGTGTTGGCTTTGCTGCGGAAACAGAAAACCTATTAGCATTTGCCGAAGCAAAACGTGTGCGCAAAGCAGTGCCTCTGTTAGTAGCAAACTTAGCTCAAGTTGCCATGGACAAAGACGATACCGAGCTGCTATTGGTACACGAGCAAGGCCATGAACAATGGGCCCCTCAAAGCAAACAAGAAGCCGCCCAACACCTCGTGCAATACATTGCGCGCCAACTTCATTCCTAACCTTTTAAGCCTTACCTATGAAAAGCATTGCCGTTAAAATTTTGGATGCGCGTATTGAAGCGCTGCCTGCCTATGCGACCCCAGGCTCGGCTGGCCTGGACTTACGCGCCTGTATTGACGCTCCCCTAGAGTTGGCCCCAGGCGCTACCCATTTCATTCCTACCGGTTTAGCTATGCATTTAGCAGACCCTAATTACGCTGCAATGGTATTACCTCGATCTGGTTTAGGGCACAAACATGGCATTGTCTTAGGGAATTTAGTCGGCCTAATTGACTCTGACTACCAAGGCCCCTTGATGGTGTCCGTGTGGAATCGCGGCACAGAAAGTTTTACTATTCAGCCTATGGATCGCATTGCACAACTGGTGGTGGTACCTGTTATGCAACCCGAGTTCCATTTAGTTGATGAGTTTGAAACCGCCTCGGCCCGTGGCACAGGTGGGTTTGGCAGCACCGGCAAAAACTAAAGTGCCTCTGGCTTGACATCCTCCCCCGCCTAAAGGCCGGGGATTCCTACGGCACTCAAGGGAGGCGTTGAGCCGTCCCAGAGTCGCTTCGGTGGGTTCCTGCTGCTGGCGGCCTGACTGCACCGCTCACTTCACAGGCGAACTGGGCGTGTCCCGCCCTTAATACATTGATCGCACCAACCACATCGGCGTTTTCCTTAACGCCACATGCTACGCACACAAATTGCGCTTGCGTAGGGCGATTTGATTGACTGCAATGCCCACACTCAGGGCAAGTCTGACTGGTGTAATGCGGGGGCACAGCCACAAGCCAACCTCCTACCCACGCCAGTTTGTACTCTAGCTGACGGCGGAACTCGAACCACCCTTGATCCAAGATGGCTTTATTCAGACCGGACTTAGCCCGAACGTTTCGCCCCGGTTGCTCGGTGGTGCCTGCTGCCGACTGGCTCATGTGGCTTACCTTTAAATCCTCGATACACACCATCGCGTGGTTTTGGCTGATTGTGGTCGTGGCTTTATGCAGGTAGTCGCGGCGGGCGTTGCCGATGCGGGAGTGAATACGCTGGACGCGGGCTTTTGCCTTTTTCCAGTTGTGGCTGAATTTGATTTTGCGGCTTACTGCTTGCTGCGCTTTACGCAGGGCGGTTTCGTGCCGCTTGAAACGGTTGAGCGGTGCATAGTACGTGCCGTCCGATAGCGTGGCAAACCGTGCCACACCCATATCGATGCCAACCGCTGACGTGCCTTGCGGAACCGGTTGCTCGACGTCACGTTCGGTCTGGATGCTGATGAACCATTTGCCTGCCTTATGACTTACGGTGACGTTTTTCACCGTGCCCAGTACCTCGCGACTGTTGCGGTAGCGTACCCAGCCCAGTTTCGGCAGAAAGATACGGCTGTTTTCCTGATCGAGTTGGCAGCCTTGCGGGTAGCGGAAACGGTCTGACTGGCCTTTTTTCTTGAAGCGGGGAAAAGCGGCGCGTTTGGCAAAGAAGTTTTTATAGGCACGTTCTAGGTCTTTAAGCGCTTGCTGCAAACATTGACTTGGCGAGTGTTTCAGCCACTCTGTTTCCTTATCCTTCTTCCAAACGGGCAGGAAATTAGCCAGAACGGTATAGCTGAATTTCGTCGTGCTGTCGGCGGCATAACGGTCTTTTTGCCATGCCAACGCCCTATTGAACACGAAACGACACGCACCAGCAAAGCGGCGCATATCGCGTCGCTGAGCACCGTTGGGCTTGACGTCGTTTCATACTAACAATGATACGTGGCCTAGGGAGAAAAACAACGGCATTCGACGCGGTAGACACTGTGTTTTTAACATGCACGTTCACTTGGTCTTTGTGACAAAGTACCGCCGTGGTGTGTTCACAAAAGACGTGCTGGATGATTCGCAAAAAGAAGCATCCGAGTATTCACAACAAACTATGGGGCGGTGCTCTCTGGTCGCCGAGCTACTTTGCCGGAAGTTGTGGCGGTGCGCCTATCGAGATCGTCCGACAAGACATTGAGCAACAACAGACGCCAAGCGGATATGAAGACGCTAGCGCGTCCGCGCTATTCATCTCCGCCCTAACGGCGGGGTTTTCCGCGCGATTTGATAAAAAAAGCCCAACCAGTCGTGTTGGGCTTTTTCATGGGGTAATGGGTATTAATCAATGAGTTCGGCTTCGGGGTGCTGAGGTTCAGGTTGACCACTGGCTTTGTTGCCAGAGTCCTTGTCGTCAAACACCAAAACCACATTTTTATCGGTATCGAGATCTACCGTTACCATTCCGCCGTTTGTTAGGCGACCAAACAAGAGCTCATCAGCCAATGCCCGACGAATGGTGTCTTGGATAAGACGATGCATAGGTCGTGCCCCCATTTGCGGATCAAAGCCTTGAGCGGCTAAATGCTCGCGAACCGCATCAGTAAAGCTAATGTCCACACGCTTCTCGTGCAACTGCTGCTCGAGCTGAAGCAAGAACTTGTCGACAACACGCAAAATAATGTCGCGTGACAAGGGCGCGAAAGGAATAATGGCATCAAGACGATTACGGAACTCGGGCGTAAATAAACGCTTGATAGCCTCCATTTCGTCTCCGGTTTCGCGTTTGTTTGCAAAGCCAATGGAGTTTTTACTGAGGGCCTCGGCACCGGCATTGGTGGTCATGATAATGATAACATTGCGGAAATCTGCCTTGCGGCCATTGTTATCGGTTAAGGTGCCATGATCCATGACCTGAAGCAGGATGTTATAGACATCGGGGTGGGCTTTTTCAATTTCATCGAGCAGCAGCACACAATGCGGCTGTTTGGTAACGGCTTCCGTTAACAAACCGCCTTGGTCAAAGCCCACATACCCAGGAGGCGCACCAATGAGACGCGACACGGTGTGACGCTCCATGTACTCGGACATATCGAAACGCAATAGCTCGACCCCTAATACATAGGCCAACTGACGAGCGACTTCGGTTTTACCCACACCGGTTGGCCCAGAAAACAGGAATGACCCAATGGGCTTGTCAGGACGACCTAGACCCGAGCGCGTCATTTTAATGGCCGCAGCCAAGGCTTCGATGGCTTTGGATTGCCCAAAGACCACTGTATTGAGATCGCGTTCCAGTGTGGCAAGCTTGTTGCGGTCATCAGAAGAGACATTTTGCGGTGGTATACGCGCGATTTGAGCGACAATGGCCTGAATGTCGGTTTTACTGATGGTTTTCTTTTGGCGTGACACAGGCAACAAGCGTTGAGCCGCGCCGGCCTCGTCGATGACGTCAATGGCTTTATCGGGTAGAAAACGATCGCCAATATGGCGTGCGGATAACTCGGCCGCCGCGGTTAAGGCTGACTGCGTGTAACGTACACCGTGATGCTCTTCGAAATAGGGTTTCAAACCACGTAGGATTTGAATGGTTTCCTCGACGGTAGGTTCGGCCACATCGACTTTTTGAAAGCGACGGGATAAGGCTTGGTCTTTTTCAAAAATACCGCGGAATTCGGTATAAGTGGTCGCCCCTAAGCATTTTAATTGCCCCGACGACAAAGCTGGCTTGAGCAGATTAGAGGCATCCAATGCGCCACCTGAAGCTGAACCTGCACCAATTAAGGTGTGAATTTCATCAATAAATAAAACCGCACCGGGATTACGGTTTAGGTCTTTGAGCACAGCCTTTAGACGCTGTTCAAAATCGCCACGGTATTTTGTGCCGGCTAATAGCGCACCCATATCGAGCGCATACACCACCGTGTTTTGCAGAATCTCGGGGACCTGTTTATTCACAATGCGTAGCGCTAACCCCTCGGCAATCGCGGTTTTACCTACGCCGGCCTCGCCGACCAGTAATGGATTGTTTTTGCGCCGACGACATAGAACCTGTATGACACGTTCGATTTCCTTGTCACGACCAATAAGAGGATCGATGCGACCTTGTTGCGCCAATGCATTGAGGTTGCTAGTGTACTGATCTAGCGGAGACTTCTGGTCTGATGCCCCTGGAGCCGACTGCGCCGCACCTTGGGGCTGCTCAGAAGGAGCCTCTGATTTTTGCGCCATAGGTTGATGCGATGCATTTTTAGCAATGCCATGCGATAAGTAATTCACCACGTCTAAACGGGTGACACCTTGTTGATGTAAGTAGTAGATAGCGTGTGAGTCTTTTTCGCCGTACATAGCCACCAACACGTGAGCACCCGTTACCTCTGTTTTCGTGGTGGAGCTAGAGGACACATGCATAATAGCGCGTTGAATAACACGCTGGAAACCTAAAGTGGGTTGCGTATCAACGTCTTCTGAACCTTCGACCACAGGCGTGTTGTCGGCAATAAACTTACGTAGATGTTGGCGCAGGACAGGAATGTCGACCGCACAAGCGCGAAGCACATCGGCTGCCGCCGCATTGTCTAGTAAGGACAACAGCAAGTGCTCTACCGTGATAAATTCATGGCGAGCGGCACGTGCCTCTACAAAGGCCATGTGTAGACTGACTTCTAATTCTTCGGAGATCATGCATCCTCCTTCACGGTAAATAAGGTTTTAGTAACTTCTATAATAGTGCCAAATACGAATATTTAAAGGCCTTAACCTAAAAATAACACTACTTTCATGCATCTGGCACAGGTTCCATAATACACTTTAAAGGATGCTGCTCGGCTTGGGCCAGCAAATGCACCTGCTGAATCCGTGTCTGGGCGATGTCTTTTGGGTAGACCCCGCAGATACCTCGGCCCTGATAATGAATCGTCAGCATAATGCGTTCCGCCTCGTCCGCACTTTTATGAAATATGCCCATTAGTACCTTAACAACAAATTCCATCGTAGTGAAATCGTCATTAAGCATAATCACCTGAAATAAAGGTGGGGGTTTAATTTCAGTTTTTAGCTCTTCTTTTAACTCATCTTTATTAATTGTGATATTTAAACTCATAACTAAATACTAGGTAATTTCCATAGTTGACTGGTTTAGACTAAATTTAGCATCATATGTTTAGTCCTTGCCGTTAATAATACAACGGCATTTAATTGGATTAATTAGAAATTATCTAAATTTCGTTTTTTTAAATTCGTTAAGAGGCAGTTAGTATGTCTGATACAATTCTCACTAGCGGGGACAGCCCTAAATTATCCGGTACAGTTAAGTGGTTCAACGATGCCAAGGGCTTTGGGTTCATTACCCCTGACCAAGGTGGAGAAGACCTATTTGCACATTTCTCGTCCATTCAGATGAATGGTTTCAAAACCCTAAAAGAAGGCCAGAAAGTCCTTTACGAGGTAGCACAAGGTCCGAAAGGTCAACAAGCGTTGAATATCACTTCAGCCTAACGCCTCTTACGAAAAACAAAACATAATGATACATTTATTTACAGGGCGATATAGCCCTGTTTTTTATTTCCTACTTTCGTTGTCTATTTTATTCACTGTAGCCGATAGTTTTGCAAATGACAGCAAAAAAATAATTAATTTAGAACTAAATTATTATGCTATCTATGCGGAAATAGCTGCAGATGATGAAACGCGTGCCCAAGGTTTAATGTTCAGAGAACAGCTCGCGCCTGACAGTGGGATGCTATTTGTGTTTGAGCAACCCGCCATGCCGTGTTTCTGGATGAAGAACACCCCCCTTAATCTTAGCATTGCCTTTATTACAGACAAGGGCATTATTACTAATATCGAATCCATGCAAGCTCAGCAGTTAGACACCCACTGCCCTACTGAGCCGGTTCGTTACGCATTAGAGATGGAACAGGGATGGTTTGATGGTAAAGCCCAAGCAGGTGATCAAATTCATGGTTTAACGCCTTGATAACCCCTCAAGCCTTTAACTTCTCATAATGAATCACCGCCTGACACCGCCAGCCTGAAGGCCGAGGCGTTACGGTGGCATGGATAAAAAAGGCTCCTAAAATAGGAGCCTATATATACCATGACAGACAATGTGGATTAGACACGCTCTAATAAAATCGCAATGCCTTGCCCCACCCCTATACACATGGTGCACAAGGCATAGCGCCCCCCACTGCGCTGCAGTTGATTAACTGCCGCAAGCACAATGCGGGCACCGCTAGCACCCAGAGGGTGCCCCAAAGCAATGGCGCCCCCATTGATGTTGACGCGTGGGTCGTCATCCGCAAGACCCAAGCCACGTAAGACGGCTAAACCCTGTGAGGCAAACGCTTCGTTCAGTTCAATCACATCGATTTGATCAAGCGTTAAACCGGTTAATTTTAGGAGTTTACGCGTGGCTGGCTCGGGACCAATACCCATAATACGTGGCTCTACCCCTGCATTGACCATAGCAACTACACGCGCTTTAGGTGTAAAACCGTGCCTTTTAGCTGCGGCCTCGGAAGCCAGCACTAGCGCAGCTGCGCCATCGTTTACTCCCGATGCATTGCCTGCGGTAATGGTGCCATCAGCACGTACAAAAGCGCGCAATTTTGTTAAAGCGTCTAGTGTGGTTTCGCGGGGGTGCTCGTCCACGTCTACCCGTAGCGGGTCACCACGACGTTGCGGTACAAATACTGGCGTAATTTCCTCGGCTAAGATGCCGGCGGCTTGCGCGGCGGCAGTGCGCTGTTGACTACGCAAAGCAAAAAGATCTTGGTCAGCACGAGAAATTTGGAATTGGTCCGCCACGTTTTCAGCCGTTTCTGGCATGGAATCTACGCCATACTGCGCTTTAAGTAGTGGATTAATAAAACGCCATCCAATGGTAGTGTCGTACACGGCATTATCACGACTAAAAGCGGCAGTCGCTTTAGGCATTACAAAAGGCGCACGGCTCATGCTTTCTACGCCCCCGGCAAGCATGAGCTCGGCATCGCCCGCACGAATCGCGCGTGCCGCTGAGCCAATGGCATCAATGCCAGAACCACACAAGCGGTTAATCGTCATGCCAGGCACATCAATAGGCAGGCCAGCTAATAACGAGGACATGCGGGCAACGTTGCGGTTGTCTTCACCGGCTTGGTTTGCACAGCCATACAGTACATCATCCACTTGAGCCCAATCGGCATTGGGGTAGCGTTCCATCAGGGCACGCAGAGGGACAGCACCTAGATCATCTGCCCGTACGTGGGCTAAGCTGCCCCCATAACGACCAAAAGGGGTTCGCAAACCATCGCAAATATACGCCTCGCTCATAACGTCTCCAGAAATAATATGATTCAAATTAATTGTATTTTAAGCTTATACAGTATCATTTCACAGAATATCAGCGAAGTGTCCAGCTTATGGGCATATTTGCCCTAAGCACTTTCCCTAGGTTAAGAAAAAGCCCTGCTAAAAAGCAGGGCTATAAACCGACACACTAGGTGTTAGGTCTTAGGCAAAGTTTTTGCTGGCAAAATCCCAGTTGGCTACTGCCCAGAAGTTTTCTAGGTACTGAGGACGGGAGTTGCGTGTGTCGATGTAGTAAGCGTGTTCCCAGACATCACAGGTCAACAAGGCCACGTCATCGGTGGTGAGTGGTGTGTTGGCATTGCTGGTGTTTACGATATCAACCGAACCGTCTGCTTTCTTTACCAACCAAGTCCAGCCAGAACCAAAGTTGCCAGCGGCAGATTTGTTGAATTCGGCTTTGAAGTTGTCAAAGCTGCCCCATTTGGCGTTGATGGCATCAGCTAAAGGACCTGTGGGCTCGCCACCGCCGTTAGGAGACAAGCTGTTCCAGTAGAACGTGTGGTTCCAGACTTGGGCCGCATTGTTGAATACGCCACCCGAAGATTTCTTTACGATGTCTTCGAGGCTATCGTTGGCCATGTCTGTGCCTTCGATTAGGTTATTCAAGTTGGTTACGTAAGTTTGGTGATGTTTACCGTAGTGGTACTCGAGTGTCTCTTTGGAGATATGAGGTGCCAAGGCGTCGAGCGCGTAAGGTAATTCAGGAAGGGTAAAAGCCATGTTTAGTTCCTTCTAAGTTGTGCTAAATAGCGTTATTGTTTAAAGCAAATCGTGCTTTTGTTTTAACTTAACATGCAGGTGACCTTGAGCCAACTGCACATCTAAAGACTCATCAATATGTGTATCGTGGGAGCGTTTAATAATAACCCCATGCTGGTTACGTACAATAGCATAACCACGCTCGAGCACCGCGCTTGGGTTAAGCGCCTGCAAGGTATGCTGGGCCTGTGCCAAGCGATGGCGCTGGGTATGACGTTGCTGCTGCATGGATTGTAGCAAGCGGGCTTGCAAAGCCTGCAGCCTTTGCTGTGCGGGTTGAGTTTGGGGCCGAACACGACCCAAACGGTGACGCACATGCTGCAACTGCTGTTGATGCGATTGCACTGACAACGTTCTGGATAAACGCTGTACTGTATTTTGCCACTGTTGGCGCATATGAGCCAGACGTTGCTGGGGTGACTGTAACCGCCCCGCCGTGTGATCTAAACGCAAGCTTGCTCTGTCTATGATTCTAGCTTGGGCCTGAGCTAAACGGCGTAATACCCCTAACAAATCGGCGTTACTTTGTTGCCAGCTTTGACAACTGAGCTCGGCGGCGGCCGTGGGTGTAGGGGCACGTACATCGGCCACAAAATCAGCAATCGTAAAGTCTGTTTCGTGGCCTACGCCGCTAATCACAGGAATTGGACTGGCATGAATCAGGCGGGCTAAGCGCTCGTCGTTAAAGCTCCAGAGGTCTTCCAAAGTGCCACCTCCTCGCACAAGCAAAATGGTTTGTACAGCCTGATCCGCAATGGCCTGGCCCAACGCAATGCATAGCTGTTCGGCGGCGTCTGCCCCTTGGACAGCTGCCGGATACACATAGACCTCGACATGGGGGGCTCGACGCTGCATGGTGGTAAGCACATCACGCAATGCCGCAGCAGCTAACGAGGTGACGACGCCAATTCGTTTTGGCGTCGCGATTAAAGGCAAGCGTTGCCCCACATCAAACAGGCCTTCTGCATTAAGCTTAGCTTTAATGCGCTCGAACTCGGCATGTAAATCGCCAAGCCCTGCTCGCTCCATGCTATCAACTTGCAATTGAAAATCGCCGCGTGGCTCGTACATGGACACGGCAGCATAAAAGCGATATTTCTCGCCTGTTTTAGGCATAAAGCCTACGCGCACGGCACGCCCTCGAAACATCACTGCTTTTACCGCCGCGCGTTCGTCTTTAATGGTGAAATACCAATGGCCTGAAGCGGCTTGGGTAAAGTTTGAGATCTCGCCCTCGACCCACACACGCCCGATATGCTGGTCAAGCAATTGTGCTACTTGCCGGTTTAACTGGGTGACGGTTAACGTGTTTTGGGATGAGTTAGCGCTAGAATACACTTCAGACCTCCGCCATAAAATGAGCAAAACCTATACAACCTAGCCTTGTGCCGTTGTAATGCGGCTTTGCTCTGTTTTCAGATTGGGTTATCCACACAATCTGTGGATAACACCTAAAGCCTCTATACAGCCGTAGGTTTTCCCTTAAAATAGTGGCTATCTTTGACTAAAGAAAGGAATCGCTTGTGCTGAGCATTATTCAGGCCGCAGGGTGGCCCATTTGGTTTTTATTACTGTGTTCGGTGATTGGGTTGGCTCTTATTATAGAGCGAGCTTTTAGTTTACGCAGTGCCAAAGTGCTTAATCTGACACTGCGCGATCAAGCCTACGAGCTCGCCAAGCACCGCGACATCGTACCCGAACAATTGCAACGCCTGCGTCGAAACAGCGCCCTAGGTCAGCTGTATGCCAGCTTGCTTGAACACCGCAATGAGCCCGAGTTCATACGCCGCCAAGCCGCAGAGGAAGCCGGTTCACAGATTCACTTTCAACTTAACCGGTACTTGCCCGCTTTGGGCACGGTCGCTGTTATTGCCCCATTATTGGGGTTGTTTGGTACGGTGGTCGGTATGATTGAAATTTTTGCCGCGTACTCTCCCCAAGGCAGCGACCCCGCTTTGCTGGCTAATGGTATTGCCATGGCCCTCTACAACACGGGCTTTGGCATTATGATTGCTGTGCCTGCGCTTATTTTTCATCGCTATTACCGCTCGCGCACTGACTACTTGCTCAATAGCCTTGAGGTCGAAGCCGGTCGCTTTAATCGCTTTATAGATCAAATGCAATGAACTTCAGACGCCGACGTCATCACTCCACCGATGATATTGCAGTGGACTTTATCCCTTTGATTGATATTTTGCTGGTAGTGCTAATTTTTATTACCGCCACCACTACCTTTTCACGCGTACAGGAAATACCGGTTAACTTGCCCAGCAGCTCTTCTCAAACTTTGTCCACAGAAAGCCATGTGCTTGCGATTAGTCAAGATGGACAATATGCGTTAGATGGGCGTTTTTTGAGTCAATCCGACAATAGCGTTGCCGAAGCCTTGCTGGCTCTACAAGATAAAACCGCTTTGTTAATCTACGCTGATGCCAATGCGCGCCATTCCTCTGTGATTCACGCCCTCGAAGCAGCCCGTTCGGCGCAATTCGAAAAAATTAGTTTCGCCACCCAAGAATGAGTGCGCGCGCCTATCTAGAACAGTGGTTGCATCGGCAATGGATGAAGCGGGGGCTATTTAGCTGGCTGCTTCGCCCTTTAAGCGGGCTTAGTGCGTTATATATTTATCATAAACGCCAGCAACCACGCCACCCCCTCCCCCGTCAACGCCCACCTATTATTGTGGTGGGTAATATTATTATCGGCGGGGCCGGCAAAACCCCCGTGGTGCTGGCTCTGTGCCGTTATCTACAACAACACGGTTGGACCCCAGGTATTGTCAGTCGGGGTTATGGAGTCACTATTGCTGGTGCCGCCCGCGTAGGTCAAGGTCAACTGGACGCTATGCGTTATGGCGATGAGCCCAGCTTACTGGCTGAACAAAGTGGTGCGCCTATTGCCGTCCATCCTAAACGGGTTCAAGCGGTGCAGGCACTGATGCAGTACTACCCCGAGGTAAACGTCATCATTGCAGACGATGGTTTACAGCATCAGGCTCTGATTAGAGATATTGAAATTGTGGTGCAGGATCAACGCGGCGTGGGAAATGGGCTGGTGTTACCGGCAGGCCCATTACGCGAGCCACCAGAACGGCTTACGCAAGCAGATTGGTTAATCACTCAGACGGTAGCGAATAGTCCTTTGCCTTACACCCCTATCCCAGCTAAGGCTGATCGTTCAGTGCATATGCAGCTTGTTCCTGCCGTTTTTGAACAGCTCAGTACAGGTCAACGTATTGAGGCACCGGCCTGGCTGAAACAGCATCGGACGCAACGCGGTGCCGCTCTGGCAGCCATCGGTCAGCCGCAACGTTTTTTTCAAATGCTGAAAAATTCTGACCTACAACTGGATCAAGAACTGGCCTTTCCTGACCACGGACAGATTCCGGCCTCCATCTTTAGTCAACTAAAGGCGGATTTTCTACTAATTACGGCCAAAGATGCCGTAAAATGTAGCCAAAAGACAGACTCACGTGTTTGGGTAGTCCATGTTGAGCCCCAATTTACACCGGCATCGTGGTTAGATGCCGTGGGTCAACAACTGCAACACATCGCCAACACAACCCCTCACTAGAGAAACACTATGGATTCCAACTTATTAGACGTGCTGGTATGCCCACTTTGCAAAGGCAAACTCGAGCGTAAAAACGACCAGCTTATTTGTCAAAAAGACAAACTGGCTTACCCCATCCGTGATGGCATTCCTATCATGCTGGAAAATGAAGCCACGCCGTTGGCTGAAAAATAACCATGTCTTTTACTGCTATTATTCCGGCGCGTTTGGCTTCGACGCGTCTGCCTAACAAGCCCTTGGCCGATATCATGGGCAAACCCATGATCGTACGCACTGCCGAACAAGTAAAAAAAACGGAAGCCAAAGCCATTTATGTGGCCACCGATAGCATCAAGGTGGTGCAGGCAGTAGAACCCTACGGGTTTCATTCTCTCATCACTCGCGCCGATCACCCCACGGGCACTGACCGGCTAGCTGAGGCCGTTGAGCTATTAGGCCTAGACGATCATGAAATTATCGTTAATATCCAAGGCGACGAGCCGCTTATTCGCCCCGAACTGATCAAAGCCGTTGCCGATGAACTGCATCAGAAGCCCAGCTCGGCTATTGCCACCGTTGCCACGCCGTACACGTCCAGTACAGCGTTTTTTGACCCTAATAGTGTCAAAGTTGTCTGCAGTCTTAGTGGACAAGCCCTGTATTTTTCTCGAGCCCCTATTCCATGGGCTCGCGACGCACTACAACAACACCCCAATACGCTGGCCCAAGGTCTGACGCCCTTGCATCATATTGGCATTTACGCTTACCGCGTTTCGTTTTTGCGCCAATTTCCAAACCTACCGCGCGGTCCTCTCGAGCTCTTCGAGTCTCTCGAGCAGTTGCGTGCCCTAGAAAACGGTTACGCGATTAGCGTTCATGTCACCCCCAATGCCCCTGCATTAGGCGTCGACACCCCGGCAGATTTGGATAAGGTACGCGAATTATTTAAAAATCGGTTATAAACGAGGTTTTGCCTATTCAATTCGAGCCTAAAAAACACCGTCAGAGTGCATTCCTGGGTTCCAATTCGATAGGCTAAATTTATTTTTACAGGTATACAGGAGAATCACATCATGCGCCTGATTTTATTGGGCCCTCCCGGGGCAGGAAAAGGCACCCAAGCCGCTTATATCATCGAAGAATTTGGCATTCCCCAAATTTCCACCGGTGACATGTTGCGCGCAGCCGTTAAGGCACAAACTCCCCTAGGAGTCGAAGCAAAACAAGTGATGGACGCCGGTCAACTGGTCTCTGATGAGCTCATCATCGGCTTAGTACAAGACCGCTTAACTCAATCCGATTGCGAAAGCGGGTATTTGTTCGATGGTTTTCCACGCACAATCCCTCAAGCCGATGCACTGAAAGATGCCAATGTGGCATTGGATTACGTTATTGAAATTGACGTTCCAGCCGATCAAATTATTGAGCGTATCAGTGGCCGTCGTGTTCACCCAGAAAGTGGTCGTTCTTATCATGTCGTCTTCAACCCACCAAAAGTGGAAGGCAAAGACGATGTCACAGGCGAAGACCTCATCCAACGTGATGATGACAAAGAAGAAACCGTTCGCAATCGTCTAGACGTTTACCAAAACCAAACTCGCCCCCTAGTGGATTACTACTCTAGCTGGGCTGCGTCCGGAGACAGCAAAGCACCAAAATACATTCGTATCGAGGGCGTTGGCTCTGTAGACGAAATACGCAATCGCATTATGGCTGCATTAAAAGCCTAATTCGTTGTTTATTCAATCCGGCATCATGCCGGATTTTTCTTATGAGGGTTACCCATGGATATCAAAGATAAGGTCTTTATTGTAACTGGCGGAGCCTCTGGATTAGGTGCGGGCACCGTACGCATGCTGGTTCAACACGGCGCTCAGGTCGTCATTGCCGACATCCAAGACGAAGCCGGTCAACAACTCGCTGACGAGCTAAACCAACACTACATTCATACTGACGTGACTAATGCCGCGGCGGCCCAAGCCGCCGTCGATCACGCGCTTAACTTAGGTCCGCTCTATGGGCTAGTCAATTGCGCGGGCATTGCCCCTGCCGCCCGTATCGTGGGTAAAGAAGCCCCTCACGACCTTAGCCTATTTGACCAGGTGATTTCCATTAACCTCATTGGTACATTTAATATGTGCCGAGTCGCTGCGTTTGCCATGAGCAAAAATACGCCACTCGACACGGGGGAGCGCGGTGTCTTAATTAATACCGCCTCGGTTGCTGCCTACGATGGCCAAATTGGCCAAGCTGCCTATGCCGCAGCCAAAGCCGGCATTGTTGGCATGACGTTGCCTATTGCACGCGACCTTGCCCGTCTAGGGGTGCGTTGTGTTACTATTGCTCCCGGTATTTTTGCCACTCCCATGATTTTCGGTATGCCCCAAGAGGTCCAAGACTCCTTGGCAGCGAATATTCCTTTTCCGTCGCGTTTAGGCCGTCCCGAGGACTACGCCAAACTGGTTTACAGCATTATTGATAATGAAATGATTAATGGTGAAACCATACGCTTAGACGGTGCAATCCGCATGGCCCCTAAATAATTATGAGTTTATTGCGCTCAGCCGCTACGATTAGCAGTCTTACGTTACTATCGCGCATTACAGGTTTAGTGCGCGATATTTTGATTGCGCGCAGCTTTGGGGCTGGGCCACTTAGTGATGCGTTTTGGGTCGCCTTTCGTATTCCAAACTTGTTACGGCGCTTATTTGCCGAAGGCGCGTTTTCACAAGCCTTTGTGCCTATTTTGAATGAAGTGCGCAGTCAAGGCGCGCCCGACGAAGTCAAACGACTACTAGACCGAGTCGCCATAGCCCTAACTAGCGTATTGATGCTGGTGACCCTATTAGGCATGCTAGCCGCCCCATGGGTGGTCAGCGCCATGGCCAGCGGTTTAACCCACGCCGACAAGCAGTCCGAGTTCGAGGCCGCCGTTTGGATGACGCGCACTATGTTTCCCTACATTGTGTGTATGTCATTAGTGGCGTTGGCATCCGGGGTACTCAATACCTGGAGCCGTTTTGCCGTCCCTGCCTTTACGCCTATTTTGTTGAATGTGGCCATGATTTTGGCCAGTGTCTTTGCGGCGCCTTATTTTGACCCGCCCATTTATGCGCTGGCTGCTGGGGTAATGGTAGGAGGCATTGCACAACTTACGGTGCAATGGGTAGCGCTAGCGCGCTTAGGCTTAATGCCTAGTTTATCGTGGCGTGTGCATAAGGCGTGGGCGGACCCGCTCGTCAAACGCGTAGTGAAGCAGATGCTACCCGCTATTTTAGGCGTGTCGGTGGCTCAGCTCTCCTTGTTGATCAATACCAACATTGCAACCTGGCTACAAGCGGGTAGTGTGACCTGGCTGTCCTTTGCGGATCGGTTAATGGAGTTTCCTACTGCCTTATTAGGGGTGGCTCTGGGTACGGTTCTGTTACCTAAGCTGTCAGCGGCCTACGCTGAAGACGAACACGGCAATTACCAGTCTCTATTAGACTGGGGGTTACGTTTAGTGGTTATGTTGGGGGTGCCTGCTGCACTTGGCATGGCGCTACTCAGCGAGGGGCTAGTCGCCACATTATTTAATTACGGTGCCTTTTCTGCCCAAGACGTTCAACACACTCAAACAGCGGTAATTGCTTACTCCGTAGGCTTATTGGCGCTTTTAGCCATCAAAATTCTTGCGCCCGCCTTTTATGCGCGCCAAGACATTAAAACCCCTGTACGTATTGCAATAGTGGTGTTAATTCTGACTCAGGTCTTCAATTTATTTTTAGTGCCTGCCTTGGCCCATGCGGGTTTAGCGCTTTCCATTGGCCTAGGTGCCAGTATTAATGCGCTTTGTTTATTGTTTTTATTGTATAAACGCCACATTTATCGCCCCCAAGCAGGCTGGCTACGGTTTATACTACGGTTATTCCCTGCGCTTGCCGTGATGACCTCTATCTTGCTTGTAGCGAATCAACACCTCGACTGGATCGCTCTGGCACACGCACCGTGGCTACGCGCCTTGTACTTATTTTTACTTGTAGGTATTTGTGCAGCGTGTTACGGTTTTACCCTTATTGTATTTGGCTTTAGACTGCGCGACTTTACAAAGCCGCGCCCCTAATATATAGTATTAGTCTTTGCCAATTAAACCTTTTTCAATTAAATTACTAAATATGGCTAATTCAGCACAAGCACGTAAACGCGCCCGTCAATCCGTCGCGCGTAATTCCCACAACGCCAGCATGCGCTCCATGATGCGCACTGCCATCAAACGCGTACGCCAAGCCATCGAAGCTGGCGACCAAGCCGCTGCTAACGAAGTATTCCGTAAAGCAGCCAGCGCTATTGACCGCGTTGCTGACAAAAATATCATTCACAAAAACAAAGCTGCTCGCCACAAGAGCCGTCTAGCCGCTGCCATCAAGGCAATGGCCGCCTAAATCGGCTAGGTTTAATTGGCCGAGACAGCTTAGCCTTTCATTAGGCAAACATAAAGGGTGCATAGGCACCCTTTTTGTATAGATAATGCTTTGACGTTTTCCTCGTCCCAAGGGGCAAAGCTTGCCGCGCATTTCGATAAAAAAATGCCCGCATTGAACGGGCTTAGACAAAAAAAGCAGCCTAGCTGCTTTTAATCCATTTCCACACCTGTGGTTTGTAAATCGTTGTCTTTGGCAAAACCACACACGAACTTCCACGCTAAGGGTTCGAGGTCGCGTAAACGCGGATCCACCACGACACAACGTACGCCATCAATTAAACGAGGAACCACATACGGGGAGTAAGTAAACGGACCACCGACAGAACCGGCTGGCCTGTACTGAGAAAGCACCCCAGCTAGACGTTCCGCCCAGTCACTGGGTCTAAAGCGTTGACCAGCATTGGTTGTGCCATGAATTACAAGCATTGTCGACATAGAATTCCAAGAATAAACAACTTGTGACTGCAAAAACACCACTGCGACATTGTAGCCTATTGCGCAGAATCCACCTACCTGAATGTGCGCACAGCGCCTTATCACGGGGCTAGGCGTATGCCTGACTTTGCACTATTATATAAAATTGGCTTACATTTTTTTTGCTAAGGTTTAGTATGAACGCTACGGCACCTATACGGCACTATTTACAGTTTAATGATTTATCAAAAGACGAAACGCTTTATTTGCTTAATCGCGCACGCCTTATCAAAGACCGCTTCAAGCGCTACGAGCCACACCTAACATTACACGACCGCACGTTGGCTATGGTGTTTGAAAAAGCCAGTACTCGCACTCGGGTTTCTTTCGAGGCGGGCATGTATCAAATGGGTGGCTCTGTCATCCACCTTACCACAAATGATTCTCAGCTCGGTCGCTCCGAACCCATCGAAGACACCGCTCGTGTGATCTCTCGTATGGTGGATCTCGTCATGATCCGTACCTTTGGCCAAGAACGCATCGAATGTTTTGCCAAACATTCCCGCGTACCTGTTATCAACGGCCTCACCAACGAATACCATCCCTGCCAAATCTTGGCCGATATCTTCACCTTTATCGAGCACCACGGCTCTATCGAAGGCAAAACTGTCGCCTGGATCGGCGATGGCAACAACATGGCTTATACCTGGTTACAGGCAGCGGAAATGCTCGGTTTCACCCTACACATTTCTTCACCCCAAGGCTATACGCTCGACCCGGCCTTAATCGGCAACCCCTCACCCACTACCTTCAAAGAGTTCTCTGACCCCATGGAGGCCTGCAAAGGGGCTCACCTGGTCACGACCGACGTCTGGACCAGTATGGGTTTCGAAGAGGAGAACGAAGTCCGCCGCACTGCTTTTGCTGACTGGTGCGTCGATGCAGATATGATGGCGGTAGCTGCTCCCGACGCTCTTTTTATGCATTGCCTCCCCGCGCACCGCGGCGAAGAGGTGACTGCAGACGTTATTGACGGCCCCCAAAGCGTGGTGTGGGACGAGGCCGAAAACCGCATGCACGTACAAAAAGCCTTGATGGAATTTTTACTTTTAGGCAAACTCGACGCATAAGCCATTGCCGCTCACGACACACCCCAAAACGCAATGGGCTTTTGGGGTGTTTTTTATGCCTGTTCAAGCCATTACCGCCACGCCGCTATGTTCGCCACTTTTTTTCTCATTCTTCCCGACTTTTTACTGATGGCGCTAGGCTTGGTCTTGGTGCGTTTTCGCTTTCTGTTGCCAGACTTTTTTCATGGTGCGGAAAAGCTGGTCTATTACGTGCTTTTCCCGGCTCTACTGTTTTCTTCTATGGCTAAGAGTGAACTTAGCCTACAACAAATTTCTACGCTTGGCCTAGGCACTGCCTTGGTCATTTTGGCTGGTGTTGCCATGACCTATGTGGCTCGCCCTCTACTGCATCCCGATGCACTGCAGCATGCTTCTGTGGCGCAGTGTGGCTACCGGTTTAACTCCTATCTGGCCTTCTCTATTGCTGGCGCCTTAGGAGGTACAGCAGGTTTAAGCGCGATGGCTGTTATTGCTGTGGTTGCCGTGCCTTTAGGCAATATTGCTGCGGTATCAGGCCTTGCACAGGGTGGTAAAAGCGGCAATGTAGTACTCTTGCTTCTTAAAAACCCACTCATTATTGGCACCTTATCTGGTCTGGGATGGAATTTATTAGGATTACCACTGCCAGCAGCCTTGGATGTTACGCTTTCACGTCTGGGCTCCAGTGCATTAGCCTTGGGGTTAATTTGTGTGGGGGCTTCGTTCTCGGTGCATGCACTACAGGGCGCACAACGCTTGGTGAGCTGGATGATTGCCGTAAAGTTGTTGTTTTGCCCTGTGGTTGCATTAGTACTTAATGCTGTCATGCCTTTAAACCCGCTCGAGCAGCAAATGTTATTGTTATTCGCAACGCTACCTACGGCATCAACTACGTATGTGTTAGCGGTCAGGATGGGTGGAGATGGTCGATTAGTGGCCTTGACGATGTCGCTCTGCACACTGTTTGCTGCTGTCACAATGCCGCTGTGGTTAATGATTCGCTATGCGTAGGTTTTTTTGCTATTCCGTTACCGCGCTTTCATAATCAGCCATTCGCTTGGCAGTGCTCACTCGTTGCACTCGCTCCGCGCTGAATCGCTCATGGCTGTTTATGATGCGCAGCTAGGAAAGTGGGGGTTGAGCTGAAAGAAGGTTGCTGATGAGATGATGAAGCGGTTTATACAGGGGTTACTAATGGGGGGCTTAGGATATCTGTCATCGAACTGAAGCAACTACACCCTATCCATTTAACTCCCCTCACCCCAAATCAGCATAACGGTCGAACGGTTCAGCGCGGAGCGAACGCAGTGAGCGAGCACTGCCTAGTGAGAGCGTTAGGCTGAGGTGGGAAGCGAGAGCGTACTGCCTTGTGTTGCTTTTACCATTTCATTGCCGCGCTTTCATAATCAGCCATTCGCTTGGCAGTGCTCACTCGTTGCACTCGCTCCGCGCTGAATCGCTCATGGCTGTTTATGATGCGCAGCTAGGAAAGGTCGGGGTTATTCTGAGATAGGAGCGAGAGCATAGCAAAGCCTCATAGCTGTTTATGACGCACAGCTAAGAAAAGATGGGTTTAGCTTAAGAAAGACAGGTGTGAGAAGCTTGAGCGGAAACACCTAAAGCCGCAACGAACGAAGTGTCCTGCACCTCGCTCGTTGGGAACAGACAAACGATTAGTTATCGTTTTTTAACTGCGGTAACGCGGCACCTTCGGCTGGCGCGAGTAGGCCAGCTTGGGTGTAGGTAAAGAGCTTGTCACGTGTATCGACGATATCAAGATTACGCATGGTGAGCTGACCAATACGATCACGAGGGGTGAAGGTGTCATCGCCCTCTTTTTCCATCGTAAGACGCTCTGGACGGTAGGTAAGGTTGTCAGAGACGGTGTTCATGATGGAGTAGTCGTTGCCACGGCGCAGCTCGATGGTGACCTCGCCAGTGATGGCTCGTGCCACCCAACGCTGGGCGGTTTCACGTAGCATGATGGCTTGGGGGTCAAACCAACGGCCTTGGTACAACAAACGACCTAAGCGCAGACCATTAATGCGGTATTGCTCGATGGTGTCTTCGTTGTGAATACCGGAAACGAGGCGCTCGTAGGCGATATGCAACAACGCCATGCCGGGGGCTTCGTAAATACCGCGGCTCTTGGCTTCGATAATGCGGTTTTCAATTTGATCGCTCATGCCTAAACCGTGACGACCGCCAATGCGGTTGGCTTCGAGGATGAGTTCAACTCTATCCGTGTACTCGACACCGTTTAACGCAACAGGCACCCCTTCGTGGAAGCGGATAGTGACTTCCTCTTTGGCGATTTCCACGTCGTCACGCCAGAATGCTACACCCATAATTGGCTGCACAATATGCATACCCGAATTCAAAAACTCGAGGTCTTTGGCTTCGTGGGTGGCACCCAGCATATTGGAGTCAGTGGAGTAGGCTTTTTCAGCTGACATTTTGTAGTCAAAGCCGTAGTGTGTCATGTACTCGGACATTTCAGAGCGACCACCTAGCTCGTCAATAAACTGCTGATCTAGCCAAGGCTTGTAGATTTGCAGCTGAGGGTTGGTTAATAACCCGTAACGGTAAAAACGCTCGATGTCGTTGCCTTTATAGGTGCTGCCGTCGCCCCAGATGTTGACGTTGTCTTCTTTCATGGCGGCCACAAGCATTGTACCGGTGACAGCACGACCAATAGGTGTGGTGTTGAAATACGTTACACCAGCAGTAGTGATATGAAAGGCACCACTTTGAAGGGCGGCAATACCTTCGGCAGCCAATTGCTGACGGCAGTCAATTAAACGGGCTTTTTCTGCGCCGTATTCAAGCGCTTTTTTAGGAATGGCCTCGTAGTCCGACTCGTCAGGCTGACCCAAGTTAGCTGTATAAGCATAAGGAATCGAGCCTTTGTTACGCATCCACAAAATTGCAGCACTGGTGTCTAGTCCACCAGAGAAAGCGATACCAACCTTTTGGTTGACGGGAATGTTCTCTAGAATAGTCGTCGTCATAATGAGTCCAAATACACAATGTATGAATTAATCCGCCTATTATATCCTCCATTACAAAGGCTTTCAGCAAAGAATGTTATCCTTAGCCCTTTGTTCAACCAAAGTGCTCATGGTCATGCCTGAAATTTACATTGCTGCTGCGATTATTCTTGATCCCTCAGGACACATGTTGCTAGTGCGCAAGAAAAACACCGCGCGCTTTATGCAAGCCGGCGGCAAAATAGAAAAGGATGAGACCCCTTTAGCCGCATTACTCCGTGAAATGCGTGAAGAATTACAAATTGAACCCGATGCGAATCAGATTTTCTACCACGGTCAGTTCCTTGCTGCGGCAGCAAATGAACCCAATCACACGGTGCGCGCCCATATTTACCAATTAACGTGGCATAATCCTATACATATAGCTGCGGAAATAGAGGAAGCCATTTGGATTACGCCGACTTCTGCCTCTACATTACCTTTAGCGCCGCTTACCGAACATATTATTCTTCCGTTATTGATTTAGGCTCCCTAGAGCATGAACACACATACTACTCAAACCACGCATTGCTTTACCTTGCAACAATTACGCGCTGCCACCCAAGCGGGCGGGGTAGCAGGCGTCTCGCTCAAAGCCCAAGGCAGTGGTTTTTTTATTCAAATTCAACTGCGCACCGGTCAAAATGCGGTGCTTGTTACGGCGCGCAGCCGCTCGCCTCGAATGTTTAAAAACCCAGCCCAAGCCTTTGGGGTGTTAAAACGGGTGGGTATCGTGACGGGCAGTTTCGACGTCACGCATTATTCCCCTGAACAACAGCAAACCGATAACGACACCAAGAAAAAAGAAAAAAACACCGTATCGGCTAAAGCGCCTCGTGCCCCTAAAAAGCCTGTGCCCTCTACCCCCGAGCCTGCCCCTGCGGTGGTGGCTTCCGTTGCACCGGTCGTTGCACCTTCAGCTCCGGTTGTGCAAACTACCCCTACCGTCGAGCTGACTCCGGTAGCGGCGGCAGTGGCTACGCCTGCAACCACTCCTCCTCCTGCCCCTGCTGCAGCAGACACTAAAAAAACCCCATCACCCAAGGCCGAGCCATCGACCTCTACATTAGGTGTACAGCAGTCACTGATCTAGTCACACGTGTCTTATGGCGGGCCGCTGTCGCTTATATCTGCTGACACGTTGACGCCCTCCCCGCCCTAAAAGACAGTGTTGTCGTCCACGCTATTCTTGCTCGCCCTAAACGACGAAGCGTTACGCGCATTTTGTTCAATACATCGACCCAATAGCAAAAAGGGGCTTTTACGCCCCTTTTTACTGGTTGCTGCTGCCCTTTAATTAGACTGCACTTTAACTAATCCTTTTCTGCGAATCACACGACGGTAAATTACAAAGCCCACAATAATAAAGGCTACCGTCATGCAGACGCCGCTAATGGGTCGTGTCAAAAACACCGTCATATCACCACGCGACAACAGCAGTGCACGACGGAAGTTTTCCTCTACCATTGGCCCCAACACAATCCCTAATAGCAACGGGGCTGGCTCAAAGCCTAGACGAGAAAAAACAAAACCAAATACCCCAATAGCCAACACAATCCATACGTCAAACAAATTGTTGTTGGCGCTATATACACCTAAGCAAATAAAGAGCAATACCGCAGGGTAAATGAGACGGTAAGGAACAGAGAGTAAACGAACCCACATACCAATGAGTGGGATATTCAATACCAAGAGCAATAAATTCCCAATCCAAAAACTAGCAATCAAGCCCCAGAACACCGTGGGGTGCTCGGTCATTAATTGTGGACCGGGTTGAATATTGTGAATCATCATGGCACCCAACATAAGAGCCATAATGGCATCGCCTGGAATTCCCAGGGTCATTGTCGGAATAAAAGCCGTTTGTGCTGCAGAACTGTTGGCTGACTCGGGCGAAGCCACGCCTTCGATGGCCCCGTGCCCAAAGTTTTTGCTGTTCTTATTGATCTTTTTTTCCATGGCGTACGACATAAAAGAAGCGATCGTACCGCCAGTACCTGGCAAAATCCCAAAAAAGGAACCCACGCCGGCACCACGAAAAATACTGGATAGGGAGCTTTTAAATTCGCCTTTATCAAAGCGCAAAGAACGCCATCCGATTTTCTTGGAGCTGACTACATGCCCTTCACCTAGTCGGTTGGCATTGGAAATAACGTCCGCAATACCGAATAAACCCATCGCCACAGCCACGAGCGCTAGCCCGTCTTGGAGCTCAGGAATATTGAAAGTGAACCGAGAAATGCCCGTGTTAATATCGGTGCCCACCACCCCAAAAATCAAGCCAATAATCACCATTGCCACCCCTTTAATGGGTGAGCCGGTGGTTAAGGTCGAGGCGGCTAACAAACCAAGAAACATGAGTGAAAAATACTCAGCAGGCCCAAACTGGAACGCGACCTCGACCAATAAAGGGCCAAAAGCCATCATTAAGATAATGCCAATGGTCGCCCCCATAAAGGAAGACAGCATCGCGATTAACAAGGCAGAGCCGGCACGGCCTTGACGTGCCATGGGATGGCCATCTAAACACACCACCGCGTGCGAGGGCGTACCAGGCAAATTAAGTAAAATCGTCGTGGTAGCACCGCCGTAGGTCGTCCCGTAATACAAACCCGCCAGCATCATCAGTGCACCGGCAGGATCAATACCATAGGTAATAGGTAAAAGCATGGAAATAGCGGCTAGCGCCCCAATGCCCGGCAACACGCCTATAAGGTTACCCACAAACACCCCGATAAATGAATACATCAGGTTGTGCAGGGTTAAGGCGGTTTCAAAACCAAGAATAATATTATCAAACATGACTAAGCTTTTAACCCCAAGTGAATAACGGCAATTGCATTTGTAAACCGTAATGGAATACGGCTACGGTAAAAGCGGTTAAGGCCACGCCTACGGCCAACGCCACCTTGAAGGTGTTTTTATGATCTGCGAACGCCGCCACAAAGGTTAAGAAAAACGTAGCAGGCACCAAACCACCGTATTTACCTAAAATCGCAAATAACGCGACCGACCCAATCACTAAGCCCCAGGTCGTCAATTGCGCTTTGAGGCTAAGCTTGTCCAAACCATCGTCAGCTCCGGCTCGGTCTAGCTCTGGACTAATCAGCACTAACAGCCCCAGCACCATTAAAATCCCCCCCAACATCAAGGGAAAATAGCCCGGCCCCATTCGTGCTAACGAGCCAATTTGGTAATTTAAGCTGCCTAAAACGGTAGCCATACCGATGAGTACCAGCAACCCACCTGACCAGAGCTCCTTGGCATTAATTTTAAATTTCACTTTTTTCTCACTTTCAAATAGTCGTAGTCAGTACGCAGCACTAAATATAACGACCCCAGCGCAACCAAAGATTACAATTTAGTAATAAAGGCGCAGACCTAGGGTCTTCTACTAGACGAACGGGTTAATTTCCTGCTGTTTCTTTAGGGTTTACACTGAATCAAGGGTGATGCGTATGCCCAAACCGCCAAGCGCA
Organism: Paenalcaligenes hominis; assembly: GCF_011927625.1. GTDB lineage: Bacteria > Pseudomonadota > Gammaproteobacteria > Burkholderiales > Burkholderiaceae_B > Paenalcaligenes > Paenalcaligenes hominis. The sequence goes on along the minus strand of NZ_JAATIZ010000001.1, from coordinate 452,023 downwards.
GAACGATAAAACTCGCACTGGCCTTGGTGAAAGTTAACGATACTTAATACGCTGGTCAGCCCCAAACCCGTACCCGGAATATGTTCTGCCACTTGGTCACGGTAAAAATGGGTGCCCAATTTAGCCAAGGATTTATCACTTACGCCAATGCCGTCATCCTCTATTTCAAAAACGGTCAAATAGCCTTTTTTATAAAGCCGCAGCTGGATGAAGGTACGACCGTATTTGCAGGCGTTCTCTAAGAGGTTGCTTAACGCACTGGCTAACAGGTCGGCATCGCCATGCACCTGACAATCGGGGCTGAGCTGAGCGGTTAGCCGCATGGACTTTTCCTCGGCATAGGGACCATATAATGCCACCATGTCCTCGAGCAGCGCACTAAAACTGACGGCCTGTTTGCTTTGTCTATACACCCCCGATTCCAATTCGGAGATCTGCAATAATTTATCGAATAAGGCGGTTAAGGCTTCTAATTCCTCTAGCACGTGCCGAGCTTTTTCCTGTGCTGCCTCTGGCGGCACTGTGTCGTAAGCCAAAGGATACAAATGAGATGTGATCCGCATAATCGGAGTGCGTAAATTATGGGTGATGGTCTCTGATAAATAGCGTACCCCAGTAAGCGACTTTTCTAGATGATCCAACATGAGGTTTAGCTCTTTAATTAATAAATTAAGCTCGTCATCGGTATTTTCTACAGGAATTCGACGTTTGAACTGCCCCGCCCGAATATGCGCTGCCGTGCGTCGAATGACACTGACATTCGAGGCGATTTCAGCCCTAAACCAATAGGTACTAAGCACCACAAAAAACAACCCTGTCACGATGGTGATCAAACTAGCACGGAACATTAGCCCCCGGAATGCGTAAATATCACGTAAGTCTTTACCTACCAATACGATGTCACCGCCCAAGTTCACCCGCTGAAGCTTTGCCTCGAGGCTTCTTCCCTCTTTATGAATCGTCAGATCCGCAATGTAATCACTGCCCTCAAACGCCATGGGGTAATAATCCATATTCCCCACCACTTTACGATCGTTAAGATCCATAAAAAACCATAGATCCGGGGATTGACCTTGAATTTCATAGCGGATGTAGTCGATGACGGCATCACGGCCCTGAGTGGCGTACAAGGCCTCTACACGCTTTGCCATGGTGTTAATTTGTTTGAACTGCTGAGCATGCAATGCCCCCATCACCTGCAAAAAAATAAAGCCCAGCAGAAAAATAATAATCACCAAACCTAAAAAGCCATACAACAAACTAAAGCGCAATGTAAGAGAGGAATTAATGCGCTGTATAAGCCGAGGTAAAAAAAACATAGGCTGACTCGTTAGGCCTCGTGAACAAAACGATACCCCACCCCACGCACAGTATGAATAAAAGCGTGCTCGAAGGGTTTATCGATTTTGTTACGCAAACGGCTGATTTGCACATCTGTAAGATTGGTGTTGGGTTCAAAACGATAGCCCCAGACTTGCTCTAACAACATAGAGCGCGTCACGATTTGGTTTTTATGTTTTATTAAATACACCAATAGCTGCAGCTCTTTGGGCTGAAGCAATATCGTTTTGCCAGCGCGCTCGACTTTTGCGCTTAATAGATCAATGCGCAAATCCCCCACCACGAGTTCCGTGTTGTCTTCGGGTTTTTGCATTGCTACATAGCGTCGGATCAGGACTTCAACTCGCGCTAGCAACTCGGGTAAAGCAAAGGGCTTGACCAGATAGTCGTCTCCCCCTGCTTTTAAACCTCGTACTCTGTCGTCTAAGCCGGATAAGGCGCTGAGCACAAGGACGGGGTAACTTTTATGTAATGAGCGGATCGTCGTAAGAAGGCTTAAGCCGTCGAATTCATCGGGCAACATACGGTCTAGGATGACCAGGCTCCAGTCGTGGTGGAGCAAATGCTCGAGGGCAGTGGCGCCGTCTGCAACCCAAGTGACGTGGTAACCTTGTTTTTCCAAGGCGTGTTGGACAAACTTGGCGTTGACGGTGTCGTCTTCTACGAGCAGGCAGCGGATCACGGTTTACCTTTAAGTTGGGCTTTGAGTTAATGGTATTTTAGCGTAACCACTGCCTGTCGTCTTTTTTAGCTGTCGCGCTTGCTTCACTATTATGCGCTTGCCCCCCCTTTCCTGGCCGTGCGTCATAAACCGCTATGAGCGATTCAGTGCGGAGCGAGTGGAATGAGTGAGCACTGCCAAGCGAATGGCTTCTTATGAAAGCGCGGCAAAGGAATGCCTAAAGCCGGCAACGGAATGGTAAAAGCAGCATAAGTCAGTACGCTCTCGCTCCCACCTCAGCATAACGCTCTCACTAGGCAGTGCTCGCTCACTACGTTCGCTCCGCGCTGAACCGTTCGACCGTTAGTCTGAGTTGGGGTGAAGGGAGTTAAAGTGGCAGGCTGTAGCTGGCTTGATTCGATAACGGATAGTTAAGGCGATGAAAACAGTTAGCTTAGAGACTTTTAGATCAAGACATCCTGAGCCCCCCCATCATTACCCCCCTTTCAGTCCAACCCCCATTTTCCTAGCCGCGCGTCATAAAAAGCCATGAGCGATTCAGCGCGGAGCGAGTGGAACGAGTGAGCACTGCCAAGCGAATGGCTTCTTATGAAAGCGCGGCAAAGGAATGCCTAAAGCCGGCAACGGAATGGTAAAAGTACGGCAACGGAATGCTTAAGGCCCTACAGCAGAATAGCAAAAGAACAGCGACAGCCATCACAGGCGCTAAGCGGTTTGGGTCGAAGACGCAGGAGTAAGTGTGCTGAGCAAATACTCCATCAACTCCCTCACCGGAGCAATACGCTTACCTAAGGGGAGCGCTTCAGAGCCGCGGAAAAAGAGACCGCGGGCCACATCGCCAACCAGCGCATAGGCCAGTTGACGGTCAATGCAAAACTGACCGCTTTTAGCGACACCATCGCGTAAACCACAAAAAGCCAGACAATCAAAACCCTCAGAGCACTCGCGCTCTTTGGCAACCTGCTGCAGTTTGGATTCCTTGTGTAGGTATGCATCCAGCCATGGGGTGCGGACAGCGCGTGCAGGGAGGCCGGCCACACTCATGAAGGTGACAATGTCTTCCGGCTCGGCGTCAATCAATACCTGCTTAAAATTGGGATGCGCATCGCCCTCTTCAGTCACAGCAAACGCACTGCCTAGTTGTACTGCGCTGGCGCCTAAATCTAAAAGCTGCTGAACCTGATGCGGGTCGCTAATTCCTCCGGCTACAATTAAAGGAATCGGTGCAATGCCAAGCTTTTCAAATACAGCGAGGGTTTCTTTGATAGCCACCTCAAACTGATAGTTGGGGCTATCCATTTGTTCTACATGGGCTAAGCCTAGGTGACCGGCGGCAAACTTAGGATTTTCAATCACAATGGCGTCAGGCAACCGGTTTTTACGCATCCATTTACGCAAGACTAACTGAATACCGCGTGCGTCCGAGAGAATGGGAATCAACGCCACATCGGGAAACGCTTCGGTTAAATCGGGTAAATCCAAAGGTAAGCCAGCGCCAACCACGATGGCATCCGCACCGCTTAGGCACGCTTGGCGTACGTATTCTGGATAGGCTTCCACGGCTTTCATGATGTTTACCGCAATTGCCCCCTGCCCTGCTGCCAGTGCTTTAGCGGCGTTAATTTCACGGTCTAGGGCCTCTAAGTTGCAGGCATTGATATTGGCTTTGCTGGGGTCTTCACTGGAGCGAAGCATCAAATCGGGGTGATGGCGGCGTAAATCAACGCTTGAAATGGTGCCCATGCCACCCAGTTTAGCGACGGATCCTGCCAAGCGGTGCGCAGAGATACCCACGCCCATGCCTCCTTGAACGACGGGCAAGACTGACTTGTTTTTGATAGTGAAGCGTTGTGTTTGTAAAGTGTGCACCGCAATGTCCTTCATCAATTACTGAAACTCATGAAGATCTACTATGCCTAGAAAAAAGAACAGCGACCTTAATTTGCATCAAGGTCGCTGCATTTAAATCAAACTATTGGTGTTGTCAGTTAGTACATACCATGAAAAACCGCGTCTTCGGGACCAATATGAGACGGTGGGCTCCAGGTGACATCGCGCATGGAGTGTTGAACCAGATTTTCTACCCCCAGTAACACGGCAAAGATGGCCATGCGTACAGGAATGCCGTTGTCAGCTTGACGGAAAATAGCTAAACGGGGATCGTGATTCAGGTCGATGCTTAGATCGTGGGCGTCTTCGCGGCTATCGCGTGGTAAGGGGTGCATGATAATTACGTCTTCCTTGCCGAAAGTGTCGAGCAAAGCTTTGTTGATTTGGAAATCAGCACTGTAGCCCTCGAGCTGCTCGTCGCTGAAGCGCTCTTTTTGGACACGGGTGGCGTAAATCACGTCTGCCCCTTTGATGTCTGTCATGGAATGGGTTTGTTCCACTACATGATTGCCGCGCTGCGCCACGTGCTCGATGATGTCTTGGGGCATCTCTAAGCCAGGAGGCGAAATTAAGGTAAATTTCAGGCCTTTGTATAACGATAACATTTTCATTAGGGAATGCACTGTGCGACCGTATTTTAAGTCGCCTGTAATGGCAATATGCGAGCCATCCAGCAATTTCCCTAAGCGGGAAAATTCCGTCAGTATCGTGTAGAGGTCAAGTAAAGCTTGGCTGGGGTGCTCTCCGGCGCCGTCTCCACCGTTGACGACAGGAATATTAGTGGCCGCAGCAAATTCGGCCACAGAGCCTTGTTCGGGGTGGCGAATCACCATCGCATCGACGTAGCCGCTCATGACACGGCTAGTGTCGTAAATGGACTCGCCTTTGGCCATGGATGAAAAGGTAAAACCGGTGGTGTCACACACTGAACCACCTAGCCGACAAAACGCCGCACCAAAACTGACTCGAGTCCGGGTACTGGCCTCGAAAAATAAGTTACCTAATACGGCGCCCTCGAGGACGCGGGAGACTTTTTGACGACGGGCAATAGGCTGCATCATGTCTGCAATGCGTACCAGTTCCTCGACGGATTCGCGGGTGAATTGCTCGACGGATAGAAGTTGGTGTTTGCCGTGAATAGCAATGCGGTCGCGTAGTGGACCTCGTTGATTATTTTGTGCGTATTTTTCTAATAAGCTTTCGTTTTCAACAATTTCAGTGACGAAACGCTGTACGACCTCGGGCATACCGCGAAATTCTTGGGAGCCCTCGGGCAGTAACCACGTGTCTAGGGCGCGGCGCTTGACCCCTATACGCGCGGCAAACACGTCGCGTGTTAAATTTAAGCGACGCATTGCATCGCGCAAAAAAACCTGTTGTGAGACAGCCATGAGTTTTATTCCTAACAAACATACGCAATGCGTACATATTAAACCCAAAAGCGCTCAGAACAGGTTTTTTTGTGCAAATGATAAAAATTTACGACAACGAATTATTGGGCGTCTTCGCCTGCAATAATACGAGCGGCCATCATGGCGTTTTCACGTGAACCGACCATGAAGATTAAACGGCCTTCGGTGATGGGCTCGGAATAGCCAGGAATAGCCAATAAGGTGCCATCAACCACTAGCGCTAAACGTTTGTTTGGATTCTGTTGCGTTAAGCGAGTAAGGCGTTCTGCAGCGGCGGAATTTAAGGTTAAGGCCAACAAGCCCTCGCCTGTTTCCGAGGTGCCGGCTTCAACGGTATCAAGGTCGTTGCGCGTTAGGAAAGCTTCGGGTTCAAGATACAACACGTTGCTGGCGTCGATTTGAACTTCAGCCCAGTCCGCATGGGGCTGAGTATCTGCTAGGAACACCAATAAAGGTGCTGCCATTTGAGCCTCGGGTGCTTGGGTTGCATCGGAGGGAGACGCAGGTGTGGTTGCAGGGGCTGTGCCATCTGCCGGGGCCGCTGTACCTGGAGTGGTAGGTGGAGTTTGACATGCCGCCAACGCTAATAACGCCATCGGAGCAAGTAAACGACTAATAAGTTTTAATTTAGGCATAGTTCAGCACCTTCCTCTTATGAAATAGCTTTTTAATGCAACAAGTGTAGCAATATCTTTAAAAGAGCTCTATGGATGATTTATTAAATTAACAATTACTGCCTATTTAAACGCGTATTTAACTAACAATATGTGTCAAATATTTGGAAATTATATCTATTACTTCTCTTGATTAATGCCGTGTATAAGATTATTGCACTTTTCCAGATTCAAACCACAGCATAGCCCTTTAACAATTGCTCACTTGCCCCCACATTGTTATTTATATCAAAGCAGACTACGCTTAACGCTAACATGTTAGTGCGCCTTTTGCTTTGCCTAACTAAGGAAAACCACACTATGCGCCCCACCACTCTTGCTGAACTCGATCAAGCCCGCCAACGCTGTCAAAAATTAGTTTCGCGACGTGCTCTCGTCTCTGCCGCAGCGGCAGTGGTGCCTATTCCGGGCGTAGATGTCAGTACAGACGTGGCCATTTTGTTACAACTCATTCCGGCAATTAATGAAGAGTTCGGTTTAAGCCCTGCCCAAATCAATGCGCTTAGCCCTGAATTAAAAAAAATTGTTATTGTGGGTGGGGCGAACTTTGGGGTGGGCCTGCTGGGTAAAATCATCACCCCACAACTTGTTATTCAGGTACTGCAACGTATAGGCGTAAAAAAATTAGCGGGTAAATACGCCACCAAATACATACCTATAGTGGGTTCTGTCATCGCTTCTACTATTAGTTATGCCGTGCTCCGCAAGGTAGGTAACCAGCATATCAACGAATGTTACACCCTAGCTAAGCGGCTTATTGAGGCTGACAGCACCGCCTTAACAACCCTGTAAATTATCAGGTAATGCTTTATTTTTAACTTAACCTTCTCTATCATTCTTAACGATAATGATTATCATTATAGTTTTGATTGATAATAAGGTTGATACATGAACGCACACCCCTCTCATACAAGATGGCGACTAAGCACGTTATGCCTCGCCCTCTCCGCGGCTATTCCTTTAGCCCATGCCCAAGACAAGCCCGAAAGCGCAGTATCCCAACTGCAAAATATTGTGGTGACCGCCTCCGGTTTTGAACAACTGGTAGAAGACGCGCCCGCCTCAATTAGCGTGATCCCTCGCGAAGAACTTGAGAAAAAAGCCTACCGCGACGTAACCGATGCTTTGCGAGATGTGCCCGGGGTGGTTATTACCGGCGGTGGGAGCTCAAGTGATATTAGTATTCGTGGTATGGCAGCAGGATACACACTGATTTTAATTGACGGCAAACGTGTTAATTCTCGTGAAACACGTCCGAACAGCGATAACGCGGGGATTGAACAGGGTTGGTTGCCTCCAATTGAGGCCATTGATCGCATTGAAGTCGTGCGCGGTCCTATGTCATCGTTATATGGCTCCGAAGCCATGGGCGGAGTGGTTAATATCATCACGCGCAAAATAGCCGACACATGGACTGGGTCGTTGCGTACCGAAGCCACGCTGCAGCAACACTCCGACTCGGGCAATATTTATCAGGGTAATTTTTATGTAGCAGGCCCCATTAAGGAGGGTCTATTGGGTGTACAGATTTCGGGGCAAAAGTCGCACCGTAATGAAGACAAATTTCTACAGGGCTTTAACAAGCAAGACACCCAGTCCGGCAATATTAAATTTACCTTAACGCCTTCGGAAAACCACGACCTGATTGCCGAGGTGGGCCGCACAGATCAAAAACGCATTTCCACCCCGGGAAATACCATTGCTTTGGAAACGTGCGGCCGCAATGGCTGCACCCCTAACGAGGCCTCAGAAAGCAAATACACACGCGATAGTTATGCTCTGACCCATAAGGGGCGTTATGGCAACTTGCAATCGGAATCCTTCATACAACAGGACCGCAACAAAAACCCAGGGCGTAACATGTTCATTAAGAACACCGAGCTAAACTCGCAATGGAATACCACCCTAGGCAACCACCATGTCACGTTTGGGGCGCAGTATCTCAGTGAAAAACTGGAAGACCATGGCAACCAATACAAACCTGAGGTCAGTGATTTATCTCGATATCAATGGGCCGCCTATGCCGAGGACGAATGGGAGTTACATCCTAGTTTTAGCCTAACTAGTGGCTTGCGTCTGACTCACGATGAAAACTACGGCAACCACTGGACCCCTCGCCTGTATGGGGTATGGCACGCCAACGATGAGCTTAGTGTAAAAGCCGGGGTTTCCACTGGCTTTAAAGCGCCTAGCCTGCGGTCTGCCGTCGCAGATTGGGGGCAAATTACCGGAGGTGGTGGCGGTGTACCGGCCGTGATTGTGGGGAACCCCAATCTAAAACCCGAAAAAAGTATCAGCCAGGAAATTGGTTTTATTTGGGATAATCGCGAAAACCTAAACCTAGGATTAACCTTTTTTAATACCCAGTTTAAAGACAAGATCTCTGAAGTACGTCGTTGTACCGACCCCGACGGCCTACCGACCTGCCATGTAATACCAGGCGACCAAGGCTATAAATTCATCAGCGACCGCGTCAACGTAGACAAAGCTGTTATGCGTGGTATAGAAGCCGTAGCCAGCTGGAATATTACGGACGACTTGCTATTAAGCAGCAACTACACCTTTACGCATTCCAAACAAAAAAGCGGGGACTTCAGCGGTAGGCCCTTGAACAAAATGCCCAAACATATGTTCAACAGCACCTTAGACTGGGATTACAGCCCAGAGCTAAACCTGTGGACACGGGTTAACTTTCGCGGCAAAAGTTCAGACTACTTAAGTCGAACCTCGATGAGTGAAGGCACCCCATCCTTTACTTTCGTAGACATGGGCTTGGGCTATAAAATTAGTAAAAACACGCACGTGGGTGTGGGGGTTTACAACGTTTTTGATAAGCGTGTCACCACTGACACCCATGAGGCCGTTTATGATGGTCGTCGTTATTGGGCCCAGCTGACCGTGGGCTTTTAATACCACGGCAGCGTAAACGAAACAGCGTGGTGGTTTATACAGCCACGCCCTTGTTAAAAGCAGCGGCTGGCAAATGCTGAGCGGCTGCCTCATCCACCAAAATACGCACATTGGGGTGCGTTTTTAAAATAGACGCTGGCAAAGATTCATCGACGGCGCTGTGGTAGAGATCTGCCATAATTTGCGCCTTGTTTTCCCCCGTAGCTAGCAATAAAATTTGTTTAGCTAACATTATGTCGCCCAAGCCTAAAGTAATTGCCCGCGTCGGCATTTGGGACTTATCTGCAAAAAAACGGCTGTTATCTAACCGTGTTTGTGGCGAAAGGTCTACAACATGTACTTGACTGTCGAACGATGTGCCTGGCTCGTTAAAGCCTATATGCCCATTGGTGCCAATACCTAACAACTGCCAATCAATACCACCTAGCTGCTGAATTAAATTGTGATAGTGGGCACATTGTTGATCAAGACTGTCACATAAGCCATCAGGCAAATGAACCCGCTCTGGACTAAATGGCACTAAATCAAACAATTGCTGCTGCATATAGTAATGGTAACTTTGTGGATGCTCTGCGCCTAAGCCAATATACTCATCTAAATTAAAGGTAGATAATTGGTCCAGTGCAAGCTGCTGGTGACGCACTTGACGCACGAACTCTTTGTAGACGGGCTCCATGGTGCTGCCTGTGGCTAGGCCTAACACGGCCTTGGGATTGCGTTGAATTAATGCAACCCATTCGGCAGTCACATAGTCGGCTATGGCTTGGGGGCAAGTAAAGCGATAGAACATCATTCGTTTCAGTCTATATTAAGAATAAACACGTATTATTAATCAAAATTTCGTTACCGTGTGTATTTTTATCTAGCTATACATTAATTACTTAGCCCTATTAAATGTGCGATAATGTTAGATTCGCCCAATTAGCGTTTGTTATAGATAAATTAGATAAGTAAACATGGTTAAAAAAGTCGCTGTTATCGGATTTTCATTTCGTTTGCCCCAGCAAACTAATCAAAAGAATTACTGGGACAAACTTCTTGCAGGGCTGGACCTCGTTACACATGTCGCTCCCGATCGTTGGAGTTTCGACACCTACCTACACCCAAGCAAGCAAAACCCAGGCACCAGCTACACCATGGCTGCCGGCTCATTGGGCGATATTAGCCAGTTTGACGCGCAGTTTTTTGGGATATCCCCACGTGAAGCCGAGCTTATGGACCCGCAACAACGGGTCTTATTGCATTTAGCCTGGGAAGCCATTGAACACGCTGGGATCGCGCCGTCCGCATTACGCGGGCGTGACGTGGGCGTCTATGTGGGGCTATCAAGCAGCGACTATGCTTACCGCATGGCAGACGACATTCAAGCTGTTGACTCTTCAACCGCCACCGGCAATACCGCCAGTATTGCCGCCAACCGCTTATCGTATGCGCTAGATTTACGTGGGCCCAGTATGTCCTTAGACACCGCCTGCTCCTCGTCCTTGGTAGCGTTCCATCAGGCTTGTTTATCCATTCGCTCGGGCGAAACCAACATGGCATTGGCTGGCGGTATCAGTTTGCATCTGCACCCTTATGGGTTTGTGGGCTTTTCTAAAGCGTCCATGCTGTCGCCTACTGGCCGTTGTCAGGTATTTGATGCGTCGGGCGATGGCTACGTGCGCTCTGAGGGCGGCGGCTTGTTTTTATTAAAAGACTACGACCAAGCCATCGCCGATGGCGATCGAATCCTAGCAGTAGTTGTTAACAGTGGCGTTAACACCGACGGCCACAAACAAGGGATTACGGTCCCCAACCACCTTAGCCAAGCACAGCTTATTCAACGTACCATGAACGCTGTTGGGCTTAATGCCGATGATTTGCACTACGTCGAAGCCCATGGTACGGGCACAGCCATTGGCGACCCCATTGAAACGCGTGCCTTAGGCATCGCGCTAGGCCAAGACCGCGCCCAACCGCTGCCTATTGGCTCAGTAAAAAGCAACATGGGCCACTTAGAAACGGCCTCGGGGGCAGCAGGCTTAATTAAGCTGCTGTATGCATTTAAACATCGCCAAGTTCCCGCCACCATAGGCATCAAAGAACTAAACCCGCACATTGATTTTGTGGATCTTAATCTAGAGGTTAATCAAAGCCCTTTAAGCTTGCCCGTAGACCAAACTTTGCGCATGAGCATTAACTCGTTTGGCTTTGGTGGCTCGAATGCCCATATTATTTTAGAAAGCGCCCCCCCTACGTGCGAACCACAGCCTGTGGTTACTACTCAGCCCCTGCCCCTGCTTTTAAGCGCTAAAAGCGCAGAAAGCCTGCACAGCTACGCTAACGAACTGGCTGACTTTATTGAAAATGAGGGACATACAAACCTGTACGATGTGGCGTACCAACTATACAAACGGCGCGAGTTGCACCCTCAGCGCACCGTGTTGTGGGCCCAGACACCGGCCCAAGCCCTTGATCAATTAAGGGCTTTTTCTCAAAAACAAGCCAACTGGGCTCCGGTAGTGGCTCAGCCTTTAACCAAAGGCGACCAACCGGTTTTTGTGTTTTCGGGCAATGGCTCACAGTGGGAAGGCATGGGTCGGGCCCTATTAGAGCACCCGGTCTTTTTGAAAGCCATCCAAAGCATTGATACGCATTTTGCTAAGTACAGCACCTTGTCGCTGGAGCGCACCCTACGCGATACCGAAAAAACAGGTCAATACGCCCATACCGATGTGGCGCAACCCGCGCTGTTTGCTTTTCAAGTGGGTTTGGTTGCGTTGTTCGAGCACTATGGTGTGCGCCCAGCCGCAGTAATAGGTCACAGTGTGGGTGAAGTCGCGGCGGCGTGGGCCTGTGGCGCACTCAGCCTAGAACAAGCCGTCCAAGTTATTTTTGAGCGCAGTCGCCTTCAGGAAACCACCAAGGGCCAAGGCCAAATGACCGCAGTCAATGTCAGCGCCGACCAAATGCTAGCCTTAATTGCCGAGCACCAATTGCACCACCAAATCAGTCTAGCTGGTGCTAATAGCAGCACAGGCTGCACCATTGCAGGCCCCAGTGCCGCACTGGATCAGTTTGAACCACAACTTAAAGCTCAGGGCATTCGCTTCAAACGTTTGGATCTCGATTATGCGTTTCACAGTCCAGCTATGGATCCCATTCGCACCGAATTACTCCAGCGTTTAGCCGACCTAAAGCCACAAGCCAGTCGCATCCCCATGTATTCAGTCGTTAAAGGCAAAGTGATTGATGGTCAAACGTTGGATGCTACATACTGGTGGGACAATATCCGCGAACCCGTTCTGTTTGAACCTGCGATTCAGTCATTGGTGGCCGACCAGTTTGATCTATATATTGAAATTGGTCCACATCCTGTATTGCGTAATTATGTACAACAGGCGTGTCGCGATGCGGACCTAACAGCGCAGACGCTGATGCTCTGCCAGCGCCATAAAGAGCAACTAGAAAAAGTACAGCAGCGTATTGTAGAGGTTAAGCTGCTGGCCCCCACCCCCGATTTTGATGCCGCCTTTCCTTGTGTGGGGCAGTTTGTTGACTTGCCCCATTACGCGTGGGAACTGGAATCATATTGGCATCCTGTCACCCCCGAAGCCTACGACTTAATTCATCGTCACAAACTGCACCCCTTATTAGGGTACGCTCAGCCCCAACAAGACCATGCTTGGGAAAATCAGCTCGATACCCTGCTGTATCCCTATTTAGGCGAACACGTAGTGGGTGATGCCGTGCTTTTACCGGGCGCCGCGTTTTTAGAAATTGCTTTAGCCGCAGCTAAAGAGCACTACCAAAGCCACCATATTGCATTAGAAAACCTCACTATCAGTGCGCCATTAGTATTGCAAGAGCAACCCGCAAAAAAAGTACGAGTGCAAATCGATGAAACCGACGGCCGTTTGGTATTACGCAGTAAAACCTTGGCCCAGGACGAAAGCTGGACAGAGCACGCCCAAGCTCGGGTTGTTCAAGCCGCCAACCATCACTGGCAACACAGCGATCCTTTACACCTACCCGAACGGGCCGCCGACTTTAGTGGTGCCGAACACTACGCTCTGACTCAGCAGGTAGGCCTTAACTATGGACCGCATTTTAGTGCAATCCAACAAGGCTGGCATCTTGACGAGCAAACCATCCTTTCTGAACTGCAAGGTGACGATTACGTCGCACAAGACCTAGCTCAGTACCTACTGCATCCGGGTCTAGTCGATAGCTGCTTTCAATCCATTATTCACTTGCTAGTGGATCATCCACTTTTTGGTAAAGGGGTGGCTTTTGTTCCAGTACAACTTGAACACGCCTATGTACGCACAGACCTAGGTCGCATCCGCTATGCACGCACGCAGTTTTTACGCTTAAACCCGCATTCTTTGTGCGCCAACTTTGATTTTTATAATGCAGACGGGATACATCTGGCTCACCTAAGCGAGGTGCGCTTTAGAACGGCACGCCTGCAAAGTGCTGAACCTATTGAGCTAAGCTACTTAGATTATCAGCTTAGCCCTCGTCCCTTAACGCACACCCAAGCCCAATTTAAGACAGATGCTCTAGCCCAGCATTTGCAACACAGCTTTGATGTGATCGCTAGCTCGGCCAACTACGAACGGGTAGCTACCGAAATTGACCCTTTGCTTAATAGTCTGGCCGACCTCTACAGCAAAGAGGCGGTCTGGCAGTACCATCAACAACACCCCATCAATCGCGCCGCTTTAGCTCAACTCCAACACGAGCAACCAGAGCGCCATGCTATGCTCGCGTTAATGTTATTACGCCTAGAGCAGACCGAAGAGGTGGCGTGGCATAACGACGAACTACAAATTACTGCCCCCGAGCTGAACCCTAACGACGTCTGGTTTGAGTTATCTCGTGATTATAGCGACGCGTTTGCCTTGTTCCTTGTAGTGGCTCGAGTCGGCATGCACTTGCACGAAGCGCTAGTAGGTCAACACCAGCTTCATACGCTACGTGGCGCAACAGTGAGTCAGCCTAAACTTATAGAGGCTAGCCTAGGGGCGCACCAGCCATTAGCATTGCAACATCAATTGGCTCTGCATTTACAACAGCAAAGTCAGCAGCTACCTGCTGGACAGCGCCTACGTATTGTGGAAATCGCCCAGCAACAGCCTTGGTTTGCCGAACAAGCTCTGCATGAACTAGATGCCAATCAGTGCGACTACACTTTCTGGGACACCCACAACGATGCCTTAGAAAAAGCACAGAGCCTACAACACGAGTATCCTGCTCTCCATTGTGATGTACTCCAAGCCGATGCTTTGCCTACAGCAGGCTTTGATGTGGTTTTAATTAGTGGGGATTTTGACAGCATTCAACAAGCCGATCTCGCACTACTGGCCGCCGAACACGCCTTAGTAGACGATGGCACCTTGATGGTTTTTAGTCTGCATGCCAGTTACTGGCACTCTTTTATCCATTTAGATCAGCCTCAGCAGGGGCTTTTACCACAAGCCTACTGGCAACAACGCCTAGCACACAGCTATTTCAATGTGCAACACACACTGGAATTAGATGAAAACGCCCCTAGCGCCTATTGCCTGCTTGCTACTAAGACGGCCTCAGCAACGCCAACGGAAACCACAACTGAAGCCACTGCAGCACAGCAATGGTATGTATTAGCAGACACCCCTACTGGCGTGGCGCTTGCCGAACAGCTCACGCAGCATCTAGGGGCAGAGCACGTTATCTGTCGTACTCACTGGGATCTGGATGCGCTGCAGCCCGATCAGACTATTATTTACTTAGGCGGCCTGCAAAACGAAAGCGCTCCAGCGTTGGATGTACAGCAACAACGCTGCGCACAGCTAGCGCAATTAGTACAGCAACACCCCTACCAAAATCAAGCACTGTGGGTGGTGTGTACTAATGCAACGCCTTATGCAGTTGCTCCGCTCAGCGCGCAGTCTAGCCGTTTAAGCCAACTTAACGATGCCAGCACGTGGGGTTTTGTGCGCACGCTAATGAATGAATCCGATCGCCTACAAGTGAAAGCCGTGGATTTTGCGTGGTTAGACTCGACCGAGGCGATTGAACAAACTGCACACTGGTTGCACGATGAGCTAATCGCTCAAAGCAAAGAACAAGAAGTGGTATACAGTGCAACAGGCCAGCGCTACGCTCCACGCTTGCAGTTAGTTGAAGCGCCCAATGCCAACAAAAACACAGACCATCAAAGTGTACGTCTGGAGTTTAGCTACCCAGGCCAATTACGCAATTTACGTTGGCAACAGGTTAGCCTACCTGCACTTCAAGACCAAGACATTAAAGTGCGTATCCACGCAACGGGGCTTAACTTTCGGGATGTCATGTATACCTTGGGTATGCTTTCGGATGAAGCGGTTGAGCATGGTTTTGCTGGTGCTTCGTTAGGGCTAGAGTTTGCTGGGGTAGTCGAGTCAGTTGGAACTGGCGTCACTGACTACAAGCCAGGGGACCGAGTTGTTGGCTTTGGCTCACACAGTTTTGGTACCTACAGCATTAGCAGCAGCAGTGCCATGGCGCCATTGCCTGACTTTATTCAGTACGAAGCCGCCGCTACCATTCCTAGTACCTTCTTTACGGTGTACTACGCACTGAAGCACTTAGCCCACCTAGAAGCCGGCGAACGTGTGTTAATTCACGGCGCGGCAGGTGGCGTGGGTATAGCCGCCATTCAGCTTGCGACGTATCTAGGGGCAGAGATTTATGCGACGGCAAGCTCGCCCGAAAAACGTGATTTCTTACGTTTAATGGGTGTAAAGCACATCTACGATTCACGCTCTTTAGCTTTTGCCGATGACATCTTGCACGATACTGAAGGTGAAGGCGTGGATGTGGTGTTGAACTCGTTAGCAGGCGAAGCCGTTAATCGCAACCTACAAGTGCTACGTCCTTTTGGCCGTTTTCTTGAACTGGGCAAGCGCGACTTTTACCAAAACTCGCGCATTGGCTTACGCCCATTCCGCAATAACATTAGTTACTTTGGCATTGATGCTGACCAGCTTATGCAGGCCAAGCCAGCCCTGACTCAACGCTTGTTCCGCGAGGTCATGAGCCTAATGGCTGATGGGCAGCTCGCCCCTTTACCGTATCAGGCGTTTGATGCAAACCATATCGTGGACGCATTCCGCTATATGCAGCAAGCCCGCCAAATCGGTAAGATCGTGGTGACCTACGAGCAACCGCTACGTCATGTGCATGCGCCTGCGCTTACCAGCACACTGCAATTACGCGCCGATGCAACCTATGTGATTACGGGTGGCTTAGGTGGCTTTGGCTTACGCACCGCACAATGGTTAGTAGAAAAAGGCGCTCAACATCTACTGCTGCTTAGTCGACGTGGTGCCAGTAGCGAAGAAGCCACTCAGGCTTTGGCTGACTTCAAGGCTCAAGGTATTAATGCACAGGCCCTGGCCTGTGATGTGACGCAGGCCACAGACGTGGCAGCCGCTTTTGCCTATGCCGCAGCACACCTGCCCCCAATCAAAGGGATTATTCATGCCGCTACCGTCATTGACGACGCCTTGATTATGAACCTTAGCGAAGAACAAATTCGTCGAGTCTTAGAGCCTAAGATCAAAGGCGCTTGGCATTTACACGAGCACAGCCTACAACTGGCTGAGCCCTTGGATTTGTTTGTGGTGTATTCGTCTGCCACCACACTATTTGGTAACTTAGGTCAAAGTAACTATGTTGCAGCCAATCACTGGCTAGAGGCGTTGATGGGCTTGCGTCTACAGCAAGGGCTAGCAGCAACTAATGTACGTTGGGGGGCCATTGACGATGTGGGCTTTTTAGCGCGTCACAATCAAATTAAAGACGCGCTTAAAGACCGCATGGGTGGCGCGGCGCTACCCGCTGCCTTGGCCTTAGAGGCGTTAGAAGCCATGCTAGTGCATCAGCGCTCACATCTGGGGGTCATGGAATTAGATTGGAATGCCTTAGACCGCTTCCTGCCTACCGCCAGCAGCCCAAAATTCAGTGCTATGGCGCACTTAGCCTCCGAGTCAGAGCACGATGGTCAACGTGAAAACTGGTCTGAGCTGCTTGCCACCCTTAGCCCAGAAGCCTTACAAGAGCACGTCACGCAAATCATTAAAAGTGAAGTCAGTGAGATTCTACGTCTGCCCGTACCCCGTATTGATGCGCAACAATCTATTTACGATATGGGTTTAGACTCTCTGTTAGGTGTGGAGTTAGTCTTGGCCTTAGAAAACCGCTTTGGTGTGCGTATCCCTGTTATGTCTTTAAGCGAAAGCCCAACCATTGAACGTCTTTCGTTAAAGCTGATTGACTTACTTCAAGGCACCCATACCGAAAGTGGTCTAAGCGACAACATCCAACAAATCGTAGCGCAACACAACATTGACGTCAGCGCTGAAGCCATTGCCGAAGCCGCCCAACAATTAGAGTCGGATTTGCAGCAACCCCAGTCGCGTCTATTGCATTAATTTATGACAGAGCCAACCAAAAAACCCGGCCTTGCTGGCCAATTGAAACAAAAACTGATCCAACAAGGGCTAGAGCGCAAACTCAATAAAACGCAAAACGTGCCCTTGCGGGACCGGATCCAACAACAACTGGGCCCGCACATTCCGGAAAAGTTTTACCGTTTCCATCTACTGCCTGAGTACCAACAACTGCGCATCATGGACCAAGGTGCGCAGCAATTGGGGGTTAGCAGCCCGTTTTTCAAAATACACGAGGGCAGTGCTGGTGCCACCAGTCGCATTGGTGGGCACGATTACATTAACTTTTCCAGTTATGACTACTTAGGGCTGGCTCAACACCCTGCTGTGCGGCAAGCCGCTAAAGACGCCATTGACCAGTACGGCACCTCCGTATCAGCCAGCCGTATTGTGTCGGGCGAGCGCCCCATTCACCGCGAGCTTGAACAGCGTATTGCACAGGCCTATGGCACGGATGCGGCTTTGGTGTTTGTCAGTGGACATGCCACCAACGTCTCTACCATTGGGCATTTATTTAATCCGCGCGATCTGGTGATCCACGATGAGCTGATTCATAACAGCGTGCTCCAAGGCATTCAACTGTCTGGTGCGCATCGCCTGCCCTTTAAGCACAATGACTGGGCTCAAGTCGAACAAATCCTGCAGCAACAACGCCATCAATTTGAAAAAGTGCTGATCGTGGTCGAAGGTCTCTACAGCATGGATGGCGACTATCCTGATTTGGCTGAGTTCATTCGCATTAAACAAGAGCACTATTGCTTTTTAATGGTGGACGAAGCGCACTCCTTTGGCGTGATGGGCACGCAAGGTAAGGGTTTGGCTGAGCACTTGGGTTTGTCGACCCGTGATGTGGACATTTGGATGGGAACCTGCAGTAAAGCCCTAGCAAGTTGCGGTGGCTTTATTGCCGGGGAAAGTGCACTGATTGAGCATTTAAAATGCTTAGCGCCAGGTTTTTTATACAGTGTGGGCATGGCGCCTACGTTGGCAGCCAGTGCGTTGGCGTCATTGGACGTAATGCAAAAAGAGCCGGATCGCTTACGCCGTCTGCAGCACAATAGCCAGTACTTTTTACAGCAAGCACGCGCCGCTGGTCTGGATACGGGTTTAAGTCAAGGCTATGCGATTGTGCCTATTATTGTGGGCAGCTCAATTCGCGCGGCGCAGCTTTCTGCCCAGCTATTTGAGCAAGGGGTGAATGTGCAGCCGATTTTGTATCCTGCCGTGCCAGAGGCGCAGGCGCGCTTACGCTTCTTTATTAGCTGCGAGCATACGCAAGCGCAGATTGATGAGACGGTTCACAAAATGAAGGGCTTATTATAGTCAAGTGTTTGTGCGTCATAAACAGCTATGAGCGATTCAGCGCGGAGCGA
This sequence comes from Paenalcaligenes hominis, assembly GCF_011927625.1. Lineage (GTDB taxonomy): Bacteria > Pseudomonadota > Gammaproteobacteria > Burkholderiales > Burkholderiaceae_B > Paenalcaligenes > Paenalcaligenes hominis. Next base: position 433,282 of record NZ_JAATIZ010000001.1, on the reverse strand, counting down.
GTGCAACGAGCGAGCACTGCCTAGCGAATGGCTGATTATGAAAGCGCGGCAACGGAATGGTAAAAGCAGACCAAGTTAGTTTGCTCTCGCATCCCACCTCAGTCTAACGCTCTCACTAGGCAGTGCTCACTCACTACGTTCGCTCCGCGCTGAACCGTTCGACCGTTAGTATGAGTTGGGGTGAGGGGAGTTAAAGTGGCAGGCTTGTAGTTGACCTAGAAGCCTTTAGATCAAGACGTCCTGAGCCCCCCATTATTAACCCCCTTTCAGTCCAACCCCCACTTTCCTCGCCACGCGTCATAAACAGCTATGAGCGATTCAGCGCGGAGCGAGTGCAACGAGCGAGCACTGCCTAGCGAATGGCTGATTATGAAAGCGCAGCAATGAAATGGTAAAAGCCCGGCAGTGGAATAACAAAAGCAAGATTAGGAAATAGCTAAGGGCTCAAAATTTTTCACTACGTCGTCGATGGCTTTGACCTGAGTTAAAAAGGGTTCAAGTAGGGAGAGAGGTAAAGCGCTAGGACCGTCGCATTTGGCTTGGTCGGGGTTGGGGTGCGCTTCAAGGAACAAGCCGGCCAATTTAGTGGCCATGCCAGCGTGAGCGAGCTCGACAATTTGCTGACGACGGCCGCCTGAGGCCGGGTCATTAGGATTACGTTGTTGTAAGGCATGGGTGACGTCAAAAATCACAGGGTGATTGTGGGTGACTTGCTTCATGACGCTAAAGCCCAGCATATCGACGACGAGATTGTCATACCCAAAGCAGGTGCCGCGATCGCAGAGGATCAGTTGATCGTTGCCTGCCTCTTTAAACTTTTCAACGATGTGTGCGGTTTGGGATGGGCTTAAAAACTGGGGCTTTTTGATGTTAATGACTTTTTGGGTTTTGGCTAGGGCCACCACCAAGTCTGTTTGGCGCGCTAAAAAGGCGGGTAATTGCAGTACATCCACGTGTTTAGCCACTATTTCAGCTTGATAGGGTTCGTGCACATCCGTAATGATAGGCACACCAAACTGTTGGCGCACTGCATCAAAAATCTGCATGCCTTTTTCTAGGCCGACTCCGCGGAAGGAGTGAATTGAAGAGCGGTTCGCTTTATCAAAGGAGGCTTTGAACACTAGCGGGATATTAAGCTTTTGGGTGACCTCAACAAAATGCTGGCATACCTGTAAAGTTTGCTCTGTGTCTTCTAATACATTTAGCCCACCAAACAGCACAAAGGGCAGGTGGTTGGCGACGTGAAGGTTTTGTATTTGAACAATCATCGTATCCCTTTAGGCATGACCTACGCATGCCATATGTAATAAGTTAGTTAATACGCCGCTAGGCGTGTGTCTATACGACGGATATTAACGGTGTTGACGCGAGCTAGCACTGATTTCCTTTGGCGCTTGGCCCGTAGTCAGCCCAGAGTCTGCATTAAAGCCCATAAACGATAGAAACGCGGGCCCTAACTGGGCTGCAGTCAGGCTATCGCTTACAGAGGCCTGGGGATGATCTACCGTGCTGTCGGTACGCCATAAAAGGTAATCAGTGCTGCCGTCCGGCTCGCCTAATTGTTGATAGACGCCACTCATAATAGGCACATGGTCACCAAACATACACAGCCCCGCTGGGCGTGGGGAAGCAGCTAGAGCCTGCTGCAACTGCTGCAATAGCTGATCGGTATGTTGAATATGGCGCACATAGGGAAGCAAATCCTCGGCCCCCTTGGGAACGGGCTGTTGCATCAACGCCTTGGCCTCGTTGGCGCTGACGGTTTCCCAATGCAAAGGCCCATGATTTTCCATGGTAATAACATGCACAAACACCGGCTGCTCTGTGTGTGCTTGCACCAGTTCGGTGACTTTGCGCCCTAGGGCCGCATCCGACACATAGGCCCCAAAATAATCGTCTTTAGTAAACGCACGAATATCAATGAACTCATCAAAACCTAACAACGGCATGGCGGTATTACGACGATAAAACGAGGCCGCATACGGATGCACACAAATGGTTTTATAACCTATGGATCGTAAATAATGCGCTAGGCTGGGTACACAATGCTTTGCTAAACGACGATACGGGTTGAATTGGTGTACGCCCAATAACGAGGGCTCTAGCCCTGACAACACCGCGTATTCCGTGCGTACGGTATTTGCCCCCCACGATGGTACCTGCAGCACACCGCACTGCCCCGCTGCAGCCATCTGATCAAACTGCGCTAGCACCTGCGGCTGTATGTAGTCTGCATAATAACGACGCGGATCAAAAAAGGATTCGCTTTGCAATAGCACCAAATGCGGTAACACAGCAGGAGACTGCCAAGCCTGCGCAAAAGGGGCTTGCTGGTGCAAGTCTAATACCTGACGCTCGGCCTGCGCATAGCGCCACAAAGCAGGCGTAAAGCCCATTTGCTGTATATCGGCACTAGGCTGCCAACTGGGTTGAGCACGAGCTAGCGCGCCACCTAAAAGCAGAGCTACCGCCCCCGCCCCAGCAAACAACAGCACGGCGGTGGGCCACTGACTGTAAGCCGACTCAAAATAAAACGCCAGTGCCGCTGCCGCACCATAAATGGCAAAACCCAACACCGTATTAGCTATACCAAAAAAAGGTAAATACAACCGAGGGTGCTTGATGGCATCCCAAAAATACTCGGTATCGGTATAAAAAAAGGGTTCGCGTAAAAAACGCTGCTTCATATTGCTAATAATAATCAACAGCAACTGCAGACCAAGCAAATTAAACAGGGCAAACCAAGGACGTTGAAACAACAACATCTCGAAAGCAAAGCCCATCAACCACAACCCGGCATGTACACAGAAATGTCGCAGATGACGCATCAGGCGCGGACGCGGCTTGACCGCATAATCCAACACTAGCGATACCTTGTAACCCAACATCGCCAAAGCAATTAGGGCAAAATTAATGCTCATAATCTAAACGACGCAAAATCCATGCGGAAACCGAAGGGTGCAACACGCTTAACCCCCAAGTGCCAAAATTCAAAGGAAACGGAAAACTAATACGTGGCGGATTTTTACGCAGACGCTTTTGAATGTAGGCGGCAGCCTTGGGGGCAGCCCATAAAAACGGCTTTGGTCCAGGCATGTCTTCACACATTTTAGAGCTGACATAGCCTGGCATGACAACGGTCAAACGTACACCCTGAGGAGCCAACCAGTCGCGCATGCCCTCGCCATACACTTTTACCGCGGCTTTGCTTGCGCTATAGCTGGGCGTAACAGGCAAGCCTCTATAGGCAGCTAACGAACTCATCAGCACTATTTGCCCCTGCGCTCGAGCGCGCATACTAGGCAGCACCCCATGCACGGTCGCAAACACGGCGTCCACATTAATCCGTAGCAACTGACGAATCTCGTCCCACTGCTCGCCGGCATTGTCCTCGCCATGATTAATGTTGACGCCCGCATTGGCAAACACCAAATCCACGGGGCGCTGCGCACAAAAATCCATTAACCACGTGCGCCAGCCCTCGGTATCGCTTAAATCAAAACGCACGGTTTCCACCTGCGCCCCTAGCTGTTGACATGCCTGCTGAATGCCGACTAATAGATCGGGATTACGCCCTTGCAACACTAAAAACACACCCGGTGCGGCATACGCAATGGCCAAGGCGCGCCCGATGCCTCCGGTAGCGCCTGTAATTAAAACCGTCTGAGGTTTAGGGGACATAATTCATCTCGATAAAAGACTGAGGCGCCAACAGTGCTGGCACCGCCTGCTGCACAGCCATACGCATACCTGCTGAGGTATAAAAACCACCATTTAGCTGCGTCGCATGAATCACCACATTACGAAAATGGTGAAATAAATTCATATTAGGGCGCTGTGAATCGCACCAAAACTGATCCAACGCGCCGTCGTAGCTTAGCCCCGCTATATCGTAAATGGCCTCGCCAAGCACTTTAGTAGGTAAAGCATGGTAGAGCGCTGAAGCCCCCACCGTACTATTGACAGTGACCACCCCAGTGGCTTGCCCCAATAGGGTTGGCATGGCCCCCGTCTGCAAAAACACCACACGATCAGCAAGATCATAGTGCTGCGCCAAGGCAGACGCATTTTTTTCATGATTAACTAGCCCCATATCTAGCGGGTGGTTTTTAATCACCAATACCGTGTCAGATGGCGCATGCTGCGCAAAGGACGCCAACACGGTATCCATGACCTGATACATGTTTTCAAAAGGCGAGTGACAGCGAATTTGCGCGTCGGAGTCCAACTGCAAAGGCAATAAATAAAATGCTTTGTCTTGGGCTAAAAAACGCCCAATGGTTTTGCTGTCTTGGGCTTGGCGCCGCACTATGCTTTGTTTGATCTGCTTTGCCAAATACGGCCAGTATTCCTGCCATGCCGTATGTGGGGCATGGTATTGGTACTGCGGAAACTGCCAACGATTAGCCAAGCTACAGAAATGGTAGGCCACATCAAACCAAGCGCGCATATAAAACGACGACCTAAACGATAAGCCATTACGGTAATTTGGCACCAACGGCCCCCACTCCTGATACCACAAGGGGTCTTTGGGTAACGCTGAGTTAGCATTGACACCGCCCCGCTCTAGCGTAAACCAATAGGGACGAAAATACCCCTCTTCAAACACATGAACCCGCACCCCCAACTGCTTTGCAATCTGGATGGCGGCTTGATGTACGGGACGCTCGTCACCGAACAACACCACATCGGTCACCGTGTGTGTTCTATAGAACTCGGCCACAAAAGCCGTCATTTGGTCCGCCGGCAACGTACAGCTATGCGCATTACCATTGCGACGCCAAAATACCTTGTCACCCACCGTAAAATTTAACCGCAATACACCATGCCCTTGTTTTTTCAAGGCCTCGGCCAAATCAGCAAAAAAGGGCGAATTCACGCCCTGAAGAAAAAGAAATTGGTGATTCACGTAACTAATTTATAAAAGCAACTCTACATTAAGACGGCTATTTTACGTCTTTTCGTAGTTAATTAGGGGTTAATGAAGCTAAGTTTTACGGAATCACGCTTTTGCTTGACATCAAGATGAAATAAAAAGCGCCCACCCCGCTTTTTTATCTGACACCCATACGCGAGCAAAGCCTTGTCTAGCCTGCCTTAAACGATAAAACCTGAATTTTCTAATTGTAGGTAGAATGAATTAGCCTAAGCGTTAGCCTCAGAGATCTGTGCTTGATACGGTAGGTTTGTCGGTCGACCTGTGAGCGGTGATAACCAGCCAATGGGGCCCCACCCCAAAAAAAGCAAATCCCTAAAGGCTAAAGCGCCTGGTGAAGCTGTATTACTCGTAACCACTCAACCACAGAAGAGAACAATGACACCTGTAATCACGATAGCTGGCGCTCAGATGGGAGCCACGCAAAAAAACGATACCCGAGAAAGCGTGGCCCAACGCATGCAGCATCTTATAGAGCAAGCCGCTAAACGAGGCGCGCAATTGATCGTCTTTCCTGAGCTTTGTTTAACGCCTTTCTTTCCACGCTGGTATTACGAAACGTTGGAAGAAGCCGACCAATGGTTTGAAGACCAATGGCCACCGCGAGGACTTGAAAACGCACTACAAAAAGCCAAAGACCTAAATATTATGGTCCAGATTTCCTACGCCGAAAAAACCTTGGACAACCACCGCTACAACACAGCTAGTCTTATTTCTAGCGCCGGCGAACACCTTATGAAATACCGCAAGATCCACCTGCCCGGCCATGCCGACTATATTCCCGAACGCCCTTTACAACACTTAGAAAAACGGTATTTTGAAGTTGGAAACTTGGGTTTTCCGGTAGAGCGTTTTTATTTAGAAAACGTAGGCGAATTCAACCTTGGGATGCTGCTTTGCAACGATAGACGATGGCCCGAAGCATGGCGCGTTTTAGGTTTACAAGAAGTGGATATTGTATTGATTGGCTATAACACGCCTGTAGCAAACCTTGATGTTACCCACCATCAGCCCCCACATCTAAAAGTCATGCAATCTAACCTAAGCGTGCAAGCCGGCTGTTATCAAAACAACTGCTTTGGTGTGTCCGTTGCCAAAGCAGGCGTTGAAGACGGTCACGCTATGTTTGGTAGCTCCATTATCGTCAACCCCTTTGGGGAAATTATTGCGCGCTCCTCGACGTGGCACGATGAGCTCATCATTGCCGACTGCGACTTATCCTTGTGCCAAGTAAATCGCGCTTCTACCTTTAACTTTGAAGCCCATCGCCGTCCCGAGCACTATCAGCGTATCGTCGAGCAAACTGGCAGCATTCGTCCCAAAAAAGTCGTTCAAGCTTAAGGGAATTTACTAATAAAACTCGACTACTCATACCTGCTACATGATGCTAGCATTTAAATGTGACCACTTGGTCACCTTTATGGAGCATAATGGCATGACGATAGGAATAGCTGCTGTAGGGCCTCACGCTGTATCGGTAGTGATAGATGCTTTACGCGCTACAGAAACCCTTGGTGCGGGGGCCATCGGCGGCTTTGCGGTACTAACCGTTATGGATCACAACGGCGTCACTCACTCTTGTGAAACGCAAGAGGGTGGCTCTACACAACTAGTAATCCCAGACTCATGGCTAGGCTATGAGCGTGCGGCTCTTATTTCTAGTGGTCCTCATCGCCCTACCCCGCTTAGCCAGTTTTTAGCTAGTCAAAACCACGTAGGTCTTGTCACCGGGCATCGCCTGCCCAACCGTGAAGTCAATGGCGCACCGCTTAATAAAACGGCTTTACAGCAATTAGCGCTGGGGCAAACCGCGCAGGAAGCGGTCACTATTGCGTTAGATGCCGACCCCGAGTGTGATGCAGGTTTAATTGCGTTAAGCGCAACCGGTGCACTTGCCTTGGCAAACAGTGCTCGGGTTCAAAGACGGCTTGATGTGTATACCGCAATGCATCAGCATGGCGACAGCAGCATAGCGTTGCTGATGAACTCAATTGCTTTTCCTGCCGTTGTAATGCGTACAGATCCGGCAACCTTAGTCGCTCAAATCGCGAGTCAGCGCTTCAATGCGCAAACTGCACCGGCCACGTTTTCTTTGGTGTCTATTGATGCACATTGCCAGTTAACCCAAGCAGACCATGACGTAATCGTAGTCCACGCCAGCGCCCGACGTGTACTGCGTATTGTTAGTGCTGATCAGTCGTTAAGTAATGCACGTGGACGCCGCACCATCATTCAAAACGGCACACCAGTGGTAGACACCGAAGGCGCTTTTCTAGGCGTAAGTTACAACGACGTCATCGCCAACGTAACCCTTTGTGCCTTAGACCCGCAGACCCATTTTTCGTCCTTAGGACTTGTTATAGGACCGCAACCATGACCTTATCCCGCAGAGAAAAAACAGAACAACGAATTATGCAAGCGCTTGAAGATCAAATACGCGCAACCGGGATGGTGGGAGTGGGCATAAACGCTATTGCAGAGCGCGCAGGGGTTAGCAAAGAACTGATTTACCGATACTTTGATGGACTGCCGGGCTTAATGATGCAATGGATGAAAAACCAAGACTTCTGGACCAGCAACTCCTCAACCCTCCGCGACCCTAGTGCAGAAACCAACACTCCTAAAGAGCTCATTTTAAAGATGCTGCGGGCGCAAATTAGCGCTTTGCAAGACAACGATGCGCTTAAAGAAATACGTAGATGGGAATTAATCGAACGCAATGAGGTCAGCGGCCAGCTGGCTGAGCGTCGTGAAATGGCGGCGCGCCCTTTTATTGACGAGCTAGCTGCCTTGAACGATGAAATGGACGTGCCTGCCATGGTGAGTGTGATGTTGGCTGGCGTATTGTATTTGTCCTTACGCGCCAAAACGGAAAGTCAGTTTTTGGGGGTGCCATTGCGTACCTCCGAGGGCTGGAAACGCATTGATAACGCACTCATCCAACTGACTCAAAGCCTGCCAGCGGAATTCCAAAACACCACGTTAAAAGAATTACGAGCTCATCACCCCCAGACAGAGACCAATGTAAAAAATCCCTCTGGCTCTGACTCACTACCCAAACATAATGAGGCATCAGAATGACAATTCGCGCAGCAGATTTATTAGTGCAATGCTTAGTCGCTCATGGGATTGACCATGTTTATTGTGTACCCGGTGAAAGCTACCTAAGCGTTTTAGACAGTTTAGTGGATGAGCAGAGTATTCAGGTGATCACCTGCAGACACGAAGGGGGAGCAGGTTTTATGGCACTAGGCGATATGCGATTACGTACAACGCCAGCAGTATTAATGGTCAGTCGTGGCCCGGGGTGCATGAATGCCGCCATTGCCATTCACTCGGCGCAACAAGATGCGGCGCCACTGGTGGTTTTTATTGGTCAAGCCGAACGAGAAAACCTACGACGTGACGCCTTTCAAGGCATGAACTATGAACGCGTATTTGTAGATGTAGCCAAGTGGGTGGTCGAAGTGAACGACCCTAATCAGCTAGCCGATACGGTGTGTATGGCATTTAAAATAGCACAGGCGGGTACGCCAGGCCCTGTGGTCATTTCGTTGCCGGAAGACATGCTAGAAGAACACTGTAACAGTGCGGCTTTCTACCCAAGACAGGTAGTCAAAAGCACATTGACTTTGGCAGATACCGAAGCCATTTTACAAAGTCTATCTACAGCCAAACACCCCTTAATCATAGCGGGTGGCCTACTCAAAAGCCAAGACGGCAAAGCGGCGTTACTGCAGTTTGCCGAGCAGTTTTCATTACCCGTTGCCACTACAGTGCGTCATGCCGATCTGTTCCCTAATGGCCATCCATTGTTTGCAGGTCATCTTACTGTAGGCTTACCTGCCGATTTGGCTACGATCTACGAAAAAATAGACTTAATTATTGCCGTAGGCACACGTCTGGGCGATGTTACTACTCAATCGTTTGCTTTTCCCGCCGCCCCTAAAGCGGCACAAAAACTGATTCATATTTGGCCCGATGCAGAAGTTGTAGGACGGTATAGACAGACGGATATTGGTATAGCGGCTGACCCAACCAGTGTACTGCGTAGCTTATGCCAAAATGCAGCGCCAACCACGGCATGGAATGAGTGGACCGCTCAATTGCACACCACAGTAAGTGAACTGCGCCACTGGCAGACCCGACCTGATGCGGAGGATGGCGTTATTTTTGGCAATATCGTGGCTCAAGCAGACCAAATGCTACCCGAAGACGCCATTCTTTGTTTGGATGCTGGGAATTTTGGTGGGTGGGTACAACGCTTATTTCGATTTTCCCCTACGCGAAAACTGATTGGTCCGTCCTCTGGTGCAATGGGCTATGGTGTTCCTGCTGCCGTCGCTTGCGCATTACTAGAGCCAGAAAAAAAGGTGGTGTGTTTTGTGGGCGACGGCGGTTTTCTTATGACCGGCAGCGAACTGGCCACGGCTCAACAGTTTGGTGCAGCCCCCATTATTATCATTTCAGATAACAGCGCCTACGGCACCATCCGCATGCACCAAGAGCTGCATTTTCCAAAACGTAAAAGTGCTACAACGTTGCTGAATCCCGATTTTGTCGCTATGGCAACCGCCTATGGTGCTAATGCTTTTCTAGTAGAGCAAAGCGATCAGTTTGCCTCTGCGCTGGAGCAAGCCTTACACAGCAATCAGCTGTGTGTGATTGTGGTACGCACCAGTCTAGAGCACATCTCTGTAAACGCTACCATTTCACAACTACGCCACGTCGACTCGGAATAACCATGACCCATTTTCTTGTTATTGGTGCAGGAATTGTTGGCTTGGCCACGGCTTATGAGCTACGGCAAAAAGGCTTTGAGGTGACTGTGGTCGAGGCTCAGTCTCAAGCTGGCCAAGAAACCAGCAAGGCGAATGGCGCTCAGCTTAGTTACAGTTTTGTGAGCCCCTTAGCCAGCCCTGCAGTCGTCAAGTCACTGCATAAGCTACTGCTAGACCGTCATGGCGCGCTACGTATTCGCCCCCATGCAGACGGCCAACAACTTCACTGGTTATGGCACTTTCTAAAGGCCTGCTCTGCCTCTAAAAGCCGTCAAACCTCTGAAGACCTACTGCACTTAGGCGCCCTCAGCAAAGACGTCTTAACCGCCCTACTGCAGCAGCACCCAATTGCGTTCTCGCATAACCAAAACGGCAAGCTCCTTGTGTTTGAATCCAGCGCTGCGCTTGCCGATGCGCGAATTCAAGCTGAGTTTTTGCGTAGCCATGGTGTCACACAAACCGAATTAACGGTAGAACAAACCTGCGCGCTAGAACCCAGCCTGCATCCCATTAAACACCGCATCCACGGCGCCATTTTCACTCCATCCGAGCAAGCAGGCGACTGTGAAGCCCTATGCCTTGGGCTTAGTGAGGTCTTAGCGAAGCAAGGCGTTAACTTTCGCTATAACACGCCCTTAACTCGCTTGGAAACTACTCCAACCGGAGGTATTCAAGCCTATACGCATCAGGAAGCTATACCAGCAGACGCTATCGTACTGGCCAATGGTATGGGGGCCCAAGCCCTAGCAAAAAACGTAGGTCTAAATCTGGGCATTTATCCATTACGTGGCTACTCATTGACGTATGCCGTCAACGATACTAGTGGCGCACCACAAACCAGCGTTAGCGACATACGAAACAAGGTTGTTTATGCACGGATCGGTGACAAGCTTCGTGTGGCTGGCATGATCGATATTGGTATTAATGACCCACAAACTATAGAAGACCGCACTCACACCTTAAAAGCACAAGTACAGGAATTTTTGCCCGCCTTAAAACCTTTGCATTCCCCTGTTTTTTGGAGTGGGCAGCGTCCGGCCCGTCCTGATAGTAAACCCGTGATCGGACGCACCTCCATCCCCAACCTGTTTGTGAATGCAGGCCATGGTGCGCTTGGCTTTACTCTTGCTTTTGGTTCAGCACGTTTATTAGCCGATGCAGTAGCCCAAAGCACCCAACCCCATTCACAGCTTGCTGCACGTTTTGAATTATAAAAATAGACCTTTTTATTACCCAGCTGCTCTACACACTACGCAGACTGGAGTAAGCCCTAGGAGACAAACATGAACACACACTACAAAAGACATTTTATGGTCCCCAATGTAGTCAAACACATCACCACTGCAGCTTTACTTTCGTTGCCGATCTTAGCCTCGGCCACTACAGTGACAGCGGTGATGCATGCTGACTTACGCGTCATGGATCCTATATTTAGCACCGCCTTTTTAACACGCGATCATGGGTATATGATCTACGACACCCTATTAGGGATGGACGAAGAGTTTAAAATACGCCCCCAAATGGCCGACTGGAAAGTCAGTGAAGATGAAAAGCAGTACACATTTTCCTTACGGGAGGGTCTACGTTGGCACGATGGTACACCGGTCACCTCTGAGGACTGCATTGCCTCAATTAACCGTTGGATGAGTGTGGACTCCACCGGCCAAGTCTTAAAGTCAATGATCACCACCATAGAGGCCATTGATGACAACACATTTACCATCACTTTAGCCGAACCCAGCGGACTCTTACTCTCAGGTCTAGCCAAGCTCAGCTCCAGACCTGCTTTTATGATGCCTAAAACCATCGCAGAGACGCCTGGGAGCCAAGCCATCACCAAACTGATTGGTTCGGGTCCGTTTAAGTTTGTCAGCGAAGAGTTCCGACCTGGCGTAAAAGTGGTGTATGCGAAAAATACCGACTACGTGCCACGCGCGGAGCCCGCTAGCTGGACCTCGGGCGGTAAAACCGTGAATGTGGACCGCGTTGAATGGGTCACCATGCCCGACCCCATGACGGGGGTGAATGCATTGCTTAATGGTGAAGTCGATCTACTGCAACAGGTGCCGTTGGACTTGCTACCCTTGCTTGAAACAAATAACGAAATAAAAGTAGACACCATCGACGAACTAGGTAACTGGACATATCTACGCTTTAATCACTTACACCCACCGTTTGACAACCCGCTTATACGTCAAGCAGCTATGTTAGCCATTGACCAGCAACAAGTGTTGGATGCATTAATAGGCAACGCGGATTATGCTCAACCCTGCGCTGCTGTATTGGGTTGTGGCAACCCATTTGAAAGCGACTACCGCCAAGACGACATCATTAAACCGCAATTGGACAAAGCCAAAGCGCTACTTCAGGAAGCGGGCTACGACAACACCCCCGTGGTCATTTTGCATCCTACAGATATGGCAACTGTTTCTGCACAACCTGTAGTGGTAGCCGATGCACTGCGTAAAGCCGGCTTTACCGTGCAGTTAAAAACCATGGATTGGCAAAGTGTAGTCATGCAACAAGGCAATCAGGCTGCGCCAACCGAAGGGGGGTGGAACATTTTTTCTACGTACTCCACGTTAGCTACCAGTGGCGACCCCTTTGGCAATACAACACTGGCAGCAAATGGCAAACAGGCTTGGGCCGGTTGGCCTGATGTGCCTGAAATAGAAGCACTGCGCAAGCAGTTTGCGCTTGCGTCAAGCGAAGCAGACCGGAAACGCATTGCTTTAAAGATCAACGAGCTGGCTCTTGACCAAGGCGTGGTTATGCCCTTGGGTCAATTTACTATTCCTGCTGCTTATCTCTCTACGCTGCGTGACGTCCCGCATTCGCCTATCACTGCCTTTTGGTCTTTAACCAAATCTAATTAGGGAGCACATTTATGCTGGCCTATATCGCACGCCGTATCGTAACGACGATTCCAGTCGTCGTCATGGTCGCCATCGTGATCTTTGCTTTATTACGCCTTACCCCTGGTGACCCGGCGGCCATCATTGCTGGAGACGACGCGTCACCCGCCCAACTAGAAGCCATACGGATTCAGATGGGGTTAAATTTGCCTATTTATGAGCAGTTTTTCCAATGGACAAGCGATCTGCTAAAAGGCAACTTAGGCACTTCATTATTATCGAATACGCCTGTGACCGCTCTAATTGCCGATCGCATGGGACCTACCATTGCCTTAGCCATCGCCACTCTTAGCTTTACCCTGCTTATTGCCATCCCTATTGGCGTCATTGCCGCTTGGCGTCATGGCAAAATTACCGACCGCTTTGTCATGATCCTCTCGGTATTAGGTTTTTCGATCCCTACTTTTGTGGTGGGTTATCTCTTGATCTATATATTCTCGATGAAGCTAGGGTGGTTTCCTGTACAAGGCTATCGCGACCTCAGCAGTGGCTTTTATGAGTTCGCTAGACGGCTAACTTTACCCACCATTGCACTGAGTGCAGTGTATACCGCTTTAATTGCTCGTATTACTCGAAGTAGTGTTATTGAGGTCATGAATGAGGATTTCGTTCGCACGGCACGGGCTAAAGGCGTAAAAGAAAGCACAGTGCTATTACGGCATGCATTACGTAATGCAGCCGTGCCTATTGTGACAGTAATAGGTATTGGCGCTGCCTCATTGATTGGTGGAGTTGTAGTGACTGAATCCGTATTTAATATTCCAGGCTTAGGGCGCTTAGTGGTTGAAGCGGTACTAGCCCGCGACTATCCCATTATTCAGGGCGTGATCTTGCTGTTCTCACTCACCTATATCGTCATCAACTTAATTGTTGATGTGCTCTACACCGTCTTTGACCCACGTATCACTTACTAGGAGCAGTGATGACTGAACGAACGCTTCTCACAGGTTTACTGCGTCGCTTATTAAGCCCCACTGCTTTTACGGCTTGCTTCTTATTAGTGCTTGTAATTGTGATGGCTTTATTAGCGCCATGGTTGGGAACCTCTGACCCTACACAAATTAATCCCGCTTCTCGACTTGCCCCTATCGGTGCCGAACATTGGCTTGGCAGTGACGCTTTTGGGCGTGATATTTATTCTCGTGTGATCTACGGTGCGCGGGTTTCTATTATTGTTGGCCTTGGAGCTGCCTCTCTTAGCCTACTTTTTGGTTTATTTATTGGTATTTTAGCTGGCTACTTTCGGGTGTTTGATGCCATCATCATGCGCATCATGGACGGCATTATGGCTATTCCAAGTATTTTATTAGCCATCTCACTAGTAGCATTGACTGGTGGTAGCCTACTCACTGTCTTAGTAGCCATCGTCATCCCCGAAGTGCCACGTGTTGTACGATTAGTCCGAGGCGTCATTTTATCGATTCGACATGAACCGTATGTTGAGGCCGCTGTCACTCTGGGCACCCGGACTCCACGCATTATTTTCCGCCATATTATTCCTAACACTTGGGCACCTTTGATTGTGCAAGGTACCTATATCTTTGCCTCGGCTATTTTAATTGAGTCCACTCTCAGCTTTTTAGGCGCTGGGCTACCGCCGGAAATACCCTCATGGGGCAATATGATGGCCGATGGCCGCATGTTCTTTCAGCTTTACCCAGGCTTAGTTTTATACCCAGGCATATTCCTAGCGCTTACTTTATTAAGCGTCAATATATTGGGCGATATTTTGCGCGATGAACTTGATCCTAAAATGGTGAAAAAATGATGAATGCAGCACACTCCTCGCAAGCTTCAGATGATAACGCCGTCTTAAAGATTGAAAACCTTTGGGTCAAAATCGCCAATAAAGACGAAAACAGCTATGCAATTTCAGATATTTCTTTTTCCGTTCATCCCGGTGAAACCGTTTGTTTAGTAGGAGAATCCGGCTCTGGAAAATCCGTGACCTCGCTTGCAACCATGGGGTTGTTAGCGAAATCTGAACTGTATTGCAGCCAAGGAAAAATTTGGTTAGATGGTGAAGACTTGCTCAACGCCACCCCCTCTCGTATACGCGCTTTACGTGCCTCTAAGATGGCGATGATTTTTCAGGAGCCCATGACAGCACTAAACCCTGTAGAACGTGTCGGTCCACAGGTAGAGGAAGTCCTTAAAGCCCATGGTATAGGGAACCCCTCACAACGTAAGCAACAAGTGTTAGAGATGTTCGAGGCGGTGCATCTTCCTGACCCAAAGAAAATGTATTCTGCTTACCCCCACCAATTATCAGGGGGGCAACGACAACGTATTGTGATCAGCATGGCGTTGATCTTAAAACCTCGTCTATTAATTGCCGACGAACCCACTACTGCGCTAGACGTTACAACACAAAAACAGATTTTGGCGCTTATACGAGAACTACAAGAAAAACAAAATACGGCCGTGTTATTTATTACGCACGACTTTGGCGTTGTAGCCGAGTTTTCTGACCGAATAGTGGTTATGAATCGAGGCAAAATGGTGGAAACGGGCACCCGCGACGCTATCTTAAGTAACCCCACTCAAGACTACACACGTATGCTGGTTTCCTCTGTGCCAAGCTTAATACCGAGTGAGGCGCGCGCCATTGCTCCAGATCCCATTCTGCGTGTAATCGACCTAAACAAAACCTATGAAGAAAAACATTTTCTCGCCCCTAACCGCAGTGTAGTGGCCGCTGACAATGTATCTTTCACCCTAAACAGAGGAGAAATCGTGGGTATTGTGGGGGAATCAGGCTCTGGAAAATCATCGGTAGCACGTTGTATTATGCGTCTAATTGAACCCTCCTCCGGACTTATCCAATTAGGCGATAGCGACCTAGCCAAAGCTAAAGGCGAAGCCCTACGGGATCTGCGTCAACGACTGCAAATTGTTTTCCAAGACCCGTATCGCTCATTAAATCCACGACTACGGATACACGATGCATTACTTGAAGGAATGGAAAACTTTGGTATTCCTAAAGCAGAGCGCGACAGACGGATTGCCATGTTGTTGGATTGGGTAGGCATGGATACGTCGGCATTAGAACGTTATCCACATCAATTTTCTGGTGGCCAACGTCAACGCTTATGCATAGCTCGCGCCTTGGCATTAGAGCCAGACGTGCTCGTCGCTGATGAAGCCGTGTCTGCTCTAGACGTATCCGTACAGTCACAAGTCCTCAAACTTCTTGACGATATGCGCCAGCGCATGGGAATCGCTGTGTTATTTATTACTCATGATTTACGCGTGGCAGCTCAAATTTGTGATCAAATTCTTGTCATGCAGCGTGGTGTAGTTGTTGAGGCGGGTCGCGCTGAAGAAATACTTGTCAACCCTCAGCACTCTTACACCCAAAGCCTAATTGAAGCCGCTCCTGGTCGTCATTGGGACTTCCAGAATTTCAGGCCTGTTGATACGGCCACCTCTATGAATCATCAAAGCGAGAGTCTCAATGTCTAAGCACGCAGATTTAATTATTCGCCATGCAGAAGTCGTGGACGGCACCGGGCGCGCCCGGTTTGCAGCTGATGTGGTCGTCAAAGAAGACCGTATTGTTATGGTGGGAGACGCCACTAATTGGACCGCAGAAAATGACCTCAATGCTGAAGGCCTATTGGTTACACCTGGCTTCATAGACACCCATACTCACGATGATCGCGTTATGCTCTCTAACGGAGCTATGTTGCCAAAAATCACTCAAGGGGTCACCACAGTTATTACTGGTAATTGTGGTATTTCACTGGCGCCTACCCCTCGACCTATGACACCGCCCATCACGCCCCCGATGAATTTACTAGACGGCGAAGGTATTTGGTTTAAGTATCCTACCTTTGCCAGCTATATAGCAGCATTAGGCGAATCACCACCAACGACCAATAGTGCTTTATTAGTAGGGCATACTACCTTGCGCATTGCCGTGATGTCAGACTTTAACCGTCCTGCTACTCCAGACGAAATCACAGCAATGAAAGCATTGTTAGTCGAGGCTATGAAAGCAGGTGCAATTGGGTTATCTACGGGACTAGCTTATGAGCCTGCCTTTTTATCAAGCACAGAAGAGATCATTGAGTTAGCTAAAGTAGCAAGTCAGTACGGTGGCCTTTACTGTACACACCTACGCGACGAAGGTGATGAAGTCATGGAGGCATTAGAAGAAGCATTTTTAATTGGGCGCGAGGCGGACTTACCAGTGGTTATCTCGCATCACAAAGTCGCAGGCAAGCAAAACTTTGGCCGCTCTTCTGAAACTTTAGCTTTTATTGAAAAGCAAATGGCTTTACAACCGATTTGCTTAGACTGCTATCCTTACTCTGCCTCCTCTACCGTCCTTGCTGCAAAAGCTGCCGCTTCCGCATTAAAAGTCACAGTCACTTGGTCTGTTCCCCACCCCACTATGGCAGGGCGTGAGCTTGCAGACATTGTTAAAGAGTGGGAAACAACTCAAGAGGACGCTATTAAGCGACTGTCGCCTGCCGGTGCTATCTACCACCGCATGGACGAAGCGGATGTATCGAGAATTTTGGCTTTTAAAGATACGATGATTGGCTCTGACGGCCTCCCTCATGACGAAGTACCACACCCTAGACTGTGGGGCAGTTTTCCTCGAGTACTTGGGCATTACTCACGCGACAGAGGCCTATTCAGTTTTGAGAAAGCCATTAAAAAAATGACTGGGTTAAGTGCTGAAAAATTTGGCTTAAAAGACAGAGGCGTAATACGCGAAGGCGCCTTTGCTGACCTAGTTATTTTAAATGCGGAAACGGTTGCAGAAGGCTCAAGCTTTGCACACCCTACTATTCCAGCAATTGGTATTGAGACCGTCATTGTGAACGGTAAAATAGCTTGGAAAGATGGAGCCGTAACAAGCGCACGTCCCGGAAGAGTATTACAAAGAGCACCAAGCGTAAGTTAAGCTCACCCTGTGTTAACACCTTAAAGAAAGTCATCGCTTGTCTTTAAGGTGTAGTACACAGACTTTCTTTATTAATTTAAAACTTAGCTATTTTTTTCGAGTCCCCAAAATACAGTGATCGGGGCTTCAGGGATATTTTGTAGCGTATTTCTAAAGGCTGCGGGGGTGCGAAACTGCCCTAATGGCACAATCACGCCTTCGTCCACTACGAATTCCTGAATTTTAGCAGCAGTAGCTTGTTTGCTTTGATCATCGGTCGCACGCGCATACTCTAAACGCAAAGCCTCGATTTCAGGCACGTCAGGCCAACCAAACCAAGCATCTTTACCATTGGCTGCAATAGTTGTGTTAGCAAACGGGTCGCCTGACGCTGCAACAATACCGTAAGTCGCAAAAATACCCCACCCGCCTTGCGCTGGCTCGTTTGCATTGGAGCGTCTCGTGACGACTGACTGCCAATCCATGGATTGCATATCAACAGTAAAGCCAGCGGCTTTTAATGCTGAGGCAATAACCACTGGCTGAGGCGAAGCCATCACATGATCAGTGGGGTGCAAGAGAACTACCGGCGTGCCATCATAGCTGGCCTCAGCCAACAGCTCTTTTGCTTTTTTGGCATTTGCCGAAATAATCATTTCTTTGCCGTAATCGGTCGCATTGGGTGTACCACAACCAAAAGGAGAAGCACACGTTGAATAGTAATCAGCGTTACCCACTAAAGCTTTCATAACGTCTTCTTGGCCTACAGCGTACATAGCAGCCTGGCGTACGAGTTTATTATCGAATGGCGGGTGCTTATGATTGAAACGATAATAGCTCCAGTTTCCTAAAGGATCGATCACCTTAGCAGTTATCCCAGGCATATTTTCCACTAAAGGCAATAAATCAAAAGGAAACTTTTCTATAAAATCGACCTCTTCATTAATTAAAGCATTCGCACTCGTCATTGCGTCAGGCATGCTTACCCATTCGACTCGATCTACATTCACCTGCTTGCCACCCGAAGTCCAGTCAGCAGGCTCGTCACGAGGCACATAATCGGTATTTTTTTCATAAACCACCTTAACGCCAGGGCGAAACTCAGACTGCACAAACTTAAACGGGCCAGAGCCGATCATTTCGCTAACAGCTTTTTCGTTAGCTTCTTCTACGATACGTTTAGGCATCATAAAGGCAGGACGAGAGCTGATTTTTGCTAAGCTATCAAGCATAAGGCTAGTCGCTTCGGTTAAGTGAAGCTCAAACACCTGGTCATCCACTATTTTGGTATCAGCTAAAAAGTCTTTTAATACAGGCCCTGTGTTGTCGTTATCTAGCCAGCGTTTAATTGACGCAATGCAGTCCTCAGACGTGACCGGTGTGCCATCGTGCCATTTCAAGCCATCACGCAATGTAAACCGGTACACCTTTCCGTCATCCAACACCTCCCAATCCGCCATTTGCGGCTGCACCTTGAAATTTGAATCAATGCCTACTAAGGTATCGTAGATCATGTAACCATGCTCACGAGTGATAAAAGCGGTACTTTGTATCGGGTCCATCATACGCAAACCCGAGTGCATCACCGCTGTTACGGTTTGCGCACTGGCTACCGTCATCCCCGTTGTGGCGGTGAACAACATTGCCCCCACGAGTCTTTTATTTCGCAGTATATTCATACCTATCCCCAGCTGAAAAATGTAAAAAGGAGCCATTTTCAAACTTAAATGTGACCACATGGTCACACTACAGATTAGCAGGCTTTGGGAAAGCCGCAATTAGTACAAACCTGCGCCTAATCTTGGCTTGGGCCTTGTCAAAAAAGCAGCTCATCCCCTAAGTCTGTGTTGTTGATGCTTATTAATTATTATTTAGAGACAAACTATGCCCCATACCACGGAACATTTTTTACGCAACGCCAACCTAATTAACGGAGAATGGGTACATGCGGACTCGGCTGACACCATCGCCGTCACCAACCCAGCAGATAACACGGTATTAGGCCATATACCGCGTTCAGGCAAAGCCGAAACACAACGTGCTATCGCAGCGGCCAGTGCCGCCCTAACCGAATGGCGTCGTACCTCGCCTGCTACGCGTGCCCAATTGCTACGCGACCTCCACGACGTTATTTTAAAAAACCAAAAAGTTCTGGCCGAGCTCTTAACCCTAGAGCAAGGTAAACCTCTTGCCGAAGCCATGGCAGAAGTCGCGTCCTCGGCAGCCTATGTACTTTGGTTTGCCGAAGAAGCACGTCGGATATATGGCGATGTCGTCCCTAGCCCATGGACCAGCAGAAAAATCCTAGTCACTAAAGAACCCGTGGGCGTAGTTGCCGCCATTACACCGTGGAACTTCCCTTCGTCGATGCTGGCACGCAAACTGGCCCCAGCCCTAGCCGCCGGCTGCACCATTGTGGTCAAGCCCGCCACTCAAACCCCCTACTCAGGCATTGCTTGGGGCATCCTCTGCGAAGAAGTCGGCATTCCTAAAGGCGTGGTCAACATCATTACTGGCTCAGCCTCTGAAATTGGCGATGAGCTTTGTGCTAACCCGGCTGTTAATAAAATTACCTTTACGGGCTCGACCCCAGTAGGAAAAATCCTCTTAAAAAAAGCTGCCGACACAGTCAAAAAAGTATCTATGGAGCTAGGCGGCAACGCCCCGTTTATTGTGTTTGATGATGCCGATATCGAGCTCGCCGTTGAAGGCGCTATCAACACTAAATTTCGTAACTCTGGCCAAACCTGCGTATGCACCAACCGCTTTCTAGTACAAAAAGGCATTTACGATGAATTTGTCACCCGCTTTGCAGCACACGTAAACCAACTAAAAGTAGGCAACGGACTAGAAAAGGGGACCCAACAAGGCCCGCTGATTGATGAAAAAGCCATTGCTAAAGTCGAAGCCTTTATTGCCGACGCCACGGCAAAAGGCGGAAAAATCACCGCAGGCGGAAAACGCCATGCGCTAGGGGGCCTATTCTTCGAGCCTACTGTTATCTCGAACGTAGACCCCTCTATGTCTTTTTTCAAAGAAGAAATTTTTGGCCCGATCGCTCCTATTTATTCTTTTGACACCGAAGCAGAAGCCATTCAAATCGCCAACGACACCGAATACGGCTTAGCGTGTTATTTTTATACTTCTAGTCTCGGCCGCAGCTTCCGTGTTATGGATGCGCTGCACTATGGCATGGTAGGCATTAACGAAGGCCTGATCACCGCTGTAGAGGCCCCCTTTGGCGGCTTTAAAGAATCCGGCATGGGCAAGGAAGGCGGCCGACAAGGCATAGAGGAATACATAGAAAGCAAATACGTGTGCATAGGTGGACTTGGCCTAGACTAAAGACACAAATCCCATCGCCTTAGAAAATTAGCCCCTACCATCGGGGGCTAATTTATTGCCTTCTGCTTTTTAAAGCCAAATAAGCAGAGGAAATAGTGATCTTGTTTAGAAAAATGCACATTGCAATTATAGGTAGAATAGAGCTAACGCATTCATCGATCTAAAAAGGAAAACACATGGGCACCGTTAGCATCTGGCATTACTACTTTGGGTTTATGGGGCTTAGCTTTTTTTGGGGCGTGCTGGCCTGGCTGGTTGGCGCCTTTTTAACCGGCTATGTCGCCAAAGAAAAAGGCTATTCCTTTGGGGCTTGGTTAATTGGTGGCCTACTGTTCCCGGGCATTACTTTATTGGCTGCTGTTGGACTTCCTACCAAATGGCTTGCACAAGCGCAGCCTAAAGAGCGCACTGTTACCCCTGTGCCTACAGCAGAAACAACAGAAAAAAACGAGCCGTATATTACTGTGGATACGATTTGATGGTTTGACTGTCTGTTGGCACTCATTTACGGTTGAGGCGCATTAATACCAATAAGTGTATATCTTGGTGTGCCTTGACCTACAGTGACCAACTTGCAGTCTATTTTTGATTCATTAAAAAGCCATTCCTGATAAATTGAGTCTATATCTTTAAGTTCGGGGCTTATTTTTCCTTTAATTATTTTATCAGTCTGACTAATTTTAAACTCAAACACTTTTGAGGCAGGTAAAACACCTAGCAAAATACCATTAAAACTTTGCTTTTGCTCTAAAATATTACCGTCTTTAAGGTGTTGAGCAGCCTGACTTAATTGCTCTAAGCTGTTGAACTGAAAATTATGCTTGCCAAAACTAAGGCCGCACCAAGCTTTGTTTTTTTCTAGCTGCTCTAGAAATGGTAGGTTGGGATTAGGGCTGAATGGCTGAGTTATTTATTAATGCTAGACTTAATATCTCTATAGAAATTTTCGTGGCTGCCTACATGTAATAATTCTAATGAAACAGCACCATCTTGGTAGCTGTAGCCTAATAAGGTGAGTTGCTTCACCATTTGAAACTTGTAAACACGCAGAAAAACGAGATCGCCTTTTTTCTGCTCACCCAATAGAGGATCAGCCATTATTGTTTTAATGGCTTGATCTAACTCTTTTTTTTGATTTTTCTGTAAACGCTTAACTGCCTTCTTAAAAGTAGGTGTCTGTAAGACCTGAATAATTTTAGTCAAAGCGGTAAACCTCTAACTCTCCTGCCTCTTTTTCAGCCTGAGCAATAATAGCTTGTTGAACAAATTCATAGGGTAGATCAGGATTGTCCTCCATCATTTTGCCTATTTTTGCCCAATGCTCAATTTGTTTGGGAGTAGTTCGGTTTAAGGCTTTACCCATGATTTCTGCTTTATCAAATAAAATTTGATCAATACGAATACTTGTAGTTGCCATAATTAACTCCTGTGTGACTTATGCACCTATTGTAGCATTACGCTACTATTGATGCAATATGCTTCGTGCGCGTGGCTTAAGTGCCCGCTTCGGCCTGCTTGAGACTCGTCATGACCTGACTGTCGGTGTAACGAGACTTTTTCATTGAATTTCCTATTCGGGAAACTTTACGTTATAGCACTGCGGTTTAGTGGGGGAATTACCTTACCGCCTTACTGACTGCAGCGTTAACTCAAACCCACAAGCATGCGCATACTTAACTAAAGTCTGCCAACTAGGATTACTATTACCACGCTCTAAACGACTAATATTACTTTTCTGTGTTTGCATACGTTTAGCGACTTCTTCTTGCGTTAAGCCAGCCTGACTACGCATAGTAAGTAGCTGGTTAATGAAGGCAAACTCTTCCGTAAGTTTTTCATATTCAGCTTTAACTTCAAGATTCTCTAATGCTCTTTGCTTTAAGTTGTGTAAGCTCATGATTAACCAACCTCTTTTTGACGTTTTCTAGCTAAATCTAGCTCTTTTTTAGGTGTTTTTTGAGATTTTTTTACAAAGGCATGCAAAACGTAAATACGTTTACCTTTTAAATAACAAAATAGGCCTCGACCAATACCCTCCTGCGCTTTAGCTCGTATTTCAAATAAGCCCTCGCCTAAAGACTCCGTGTGCGGTGGTCCTAAATTGGTTCCATGCTTTTCTATTAGCTCCAAAAGTTTGATCATTCGAGCTTGAATTTTAGGAGGCATGTCTAAAATCTCATCTTCAACACCTGTATAAAAATCAATTTTCCAGATCATTTATTACCTCTTTCTTGTTATCAAATATGATAACACAAGTAATTTAATGGCTGCTACACTTTGAAACAAGCTAAAGCCTGTACGCCGATTCCAGAGTTATGCTGTATGCATGGCATGAGCAATGCAACGTTTTATAAGTGGCGTGAAAAATACGGTCTTATGAATACTTCCGTAATGTAAAAATATAAGCGCCCGGTTAACACATTTTAACCGGGCGCTTACGCCTTAAAGATACGTCACCTTAAAAAGCAAGATAGATAGTTTAATGCTTTGCTGTTTGTGCTGACTCATGCCAAGGTATAACCACTTTACGCAAAGACCCCACTGCAAAATAAAGAACAAAACCAATCATAGCCAGCAGAATCACCACAGCAAATAAAGTATCAACCTCTAAATCTTGCAATTTGATCGTAGCCAAATAGCCCAGTCCTCGGGACCCAGCAACAAACTCAGACACAACGGCCCCAATAATAGCCAGCACAATCGCCATTTCCATACCCGTCAAAATATACGGCAAGGATGCTGGAACAACTAACAATCGGAACCTCTGCCAAGACGTAGCACGGCCTACATGAAATACCTCGATTAATCCTGTATCTACCGATTTAGCCCCTAAATAACTATTTGAAAAAACAGGAAAAAAGGCTAATAAGGCAGAGATAATGATTTTTGACTCAATACCAAACCCAAACCACAGAATAAACAAAGGAATCAAAGCGACTTTAGGTGTTAGCTGTAGTGCAATCACAAAAGGCTTAAATATTCTATCTAAAAGGTCAATACGACCTAGCAACTGCCCAAGTACGGTTCCCAAAATTACAGCTATACAAAAGCCGCCCAAACACTCTACCAAGGTGGTATAAATATGGTAGTAGGTATCATCACGCTGCATTAATCTGACTAACGCAGATAGCACATCTTCTGGAGGTGGCAGCACCAAAGGTGACACCTCGAAGAAAAACACATACCCTTTCCAAAGTAAGAAGAAAACAATTATTGAAATAATTGGAATGAAATGTCGGCTCACTTTATATCTCCAGGTGATGACGTAATTCATCACAAAACCGCATAAACTCCGGATCACTTAAAAACTTGGTACGTGGTCGATCTAATGTAATTGGGATTTCAGCTACTACCCGCCCAGGCCGAGCTGACATCACTAGGACTCGATCCGCTAAATGCACCGCTTCACTAATAGAATGTGTAATCAAAAATGCACCAAACTTTTGGTTCATCCAAATGGCCTCTGCATCAGCAATGATTTTTTCCCGCGTTAATGCATCTAAGGCCCCAAAAGGTTCATCCAGTAATAACAAGCTGGGTTTTGAAAACAAAGCACGAGCAAATGAGGCGCGTTGTCTCATCCCTCCGGACAACTCAGAGGGTCTTTTTTCCTCAAACCCTTTCAAGCCGACCATCTCACATAAAAACGTTGCTCTTTGCTCATCCTCTGCCGTGACGCTGCCTTGCATTAGCTTGGGCAAAAGAATATTTTTTTGGATGGTTAACCAAGGCAATAAACGATGCTCTTGAAACGCAACACCTATACCTGAATCGTTATTGACCTCTTTAGATAAACGGACCTCGCCTTGGGTAGGCTGCTCTAAGCCGCACAATAAACGCAACAACGTGGACTTCCCACAGCCTGAAGGGCCAATAACAGCCACAAACTCACCATCAGCAATAAACTGATTAATGTGCTCTAAGGCAATAACAGGCCCAGTGCGTGTTTCAAAATGCTTGCTTACATTATCAAAAACGACGACTTTTTGGCGTTCCTCTTGATGGGTCTTGTTTTGATCAGACAAGGCTTGCCTCCCAAAGGCTGTTGTCATACAGACGACGAGAAGTTTTTTTCATCAGACCAGCCTCAACGAGCAACTGCTGACCTTGTTCCCATTGCTCTGGAACATTACGTAAGATGTTGTCTTTACCTTGAGCTAGCCATAATTCTCGGTTGCCCTTCAAATCACTCAAAGCAATATTGGTTTGGTCTATACCGGGCACATCATATTTACTTCCAATAAGACGAATCACTTCTAGCAAATCTTGATCATCCATATCCATCATTTGCAAAAGAGCCTCGCGTACTCCTTTTAAAAAAGCCAAATGTTGCGCGTGGTTTACTTCCAAATCAGACTCACGAGCTACATACACCTGACCCGGTACACCATCATCTACACTCATAACATGCAGTGGATAATCAGCAGCACGTAATCGGGAAACGGTGCTGACATTACCAAAAAAGGCGTCAATGCGACCAGCCTCTATCATGGCAAATGAAGCTGGGCCATCAGCTACTCGCTCTCTTTTCACTCGCTTGGGATCTACCCCTGCTTTTGCAAGCATCAGGTTCAAGGTCGCTTCCATAGAGCCACCAAAAGAAGCTAAACCTATGATTTTCCCCTCTAATTCACTTACTTTATGAACCGCTTTTTTTTCTGACGAAATCACCACAAAAGGCGAGACTTGAGCAATGGTGGCAAAGGCAATAACATCGGAGTTTTCTTGCGCTCGAGCCGCCATGTAATTAGCGCCTCCGGTACGGCCACTATCCACTTGTTTTGCCGCAGTTAACTGAATGACCTGCCCAGCCCCACGTCCTACTTCAACTTTTACATCTAAGCCTAATTTTTGAAAAATACCGGCTGCACTCGGATATAAGACTGGAGCAAACGCCAGTGATAAAGTAATCGGAGTCAAATAAGTGTAAACACCAGCTGCCTGAGAAAAAGCGACATGTGAAGCAAAAGGCAAGCCTAATACACCAACAGTACCTAAACTATTAATCAGAAATTTTCTGCGGTCCATAACAAGTCTCCTACTATTTAAATTTTCTTTCCCACTATTTATGCAATCTAAATCCGCGCTTTTTTTGCAATAGTTAAGGGATGATCTTCAGGATATTCAGGTAAGTCGGGACGATTTGCCCCCAACATGACGCACATTAGCGCCTCCTCTTGGCTTTCATTACGTAACCCCCTATAAACTCCTGGTGGTACGGAAATGACATCCCGTTCCTTTAATACTAGTTCGCACGACTCGCCTCTGTACTCTAAAAAGAGTCGTATAGAGTCCCCTCGCAAAATAAAGAAGGCTTCTTCTACATCGTGATGCACGTGCAAGGGCCCTTCACAGCCAGCCGGAAGAATCATGGTAGAAAAAGTAAAATGCTCTGCGGGGATCGCGTTATCGTCCTGTGTTACGCCCGCAGCCCCTGTCCCAATGTAGCGAGTTTGAGCTCTTTTATAGATTGGGTTTACATCCGCCTGCCAACCTAGAGCGTCCCAATCGTATTGCCGAGTGCTCTTACGAGCCACCCGCGTTTCCATCCACTCTAATAAACTCTTATTTTTAGGCCGCTTCCAACTTTCAAACAAAGGGTTTTCCTGCTCAGGAACAGGGGTATTTTTCACTTTGGATTCACTCATTTTTCTCTCGTTTAGTTTAAAAAGAATGTTGTATGCCCATTCCTAGCTGATGCTTGCTGTGATTGGTTAACGTACTATGATTGCGTACCTGAAACGTATTTCCCATGGCATACAAATGGGTGCGCTTAGAGAGCCTGTAACGATATGCAGCAGCGAAACCATGGTTTTTCGATAAAGTAGCGCGCTGATAGCTCAGCATAGCTGTACCTACTTTTCCAGTAGGTATGGAAACACCTAGACTATAAGCACGATCTCGATCGTTACCGGCAGCTATATAACCTATTGCAGGATTTTTATTTATTTTTCTCTGCTCATTAAAACCAGCAAAAATCCTTACAATCTCAAAATCATACGAAAGAGCTAATTGATAGTTTTGAGAATTTCTCAAATTCGAATTCTTTTTGGCATAAAGTTGGTCATAAGTTAAAGCAGCTCGGAATGGCCCTTTGCTATAGCGCAGGCCAGTAGTTAACACACGATTATTATTAGAGTTACCACTTTGCTGACTATCCTCGGTAGAGAAACTGTATCCAACCCCTAGCTCTATCCCTCCAATTACGGGTGTTAAATAGGTAACAGCATTGTTAATGCGGCCATCCGGGCCATAATCCCCGCTTTTATAACCAAATGTTGACCCGACTGAGTTGCCTGACCATGCCACCCCAAAAGGGCTAGCTATAAAAGGGGTCCAGGAATAACCAAATACAGTTTGTCGCCCTAAACGTAGCTCACCAATCTCACCTTTCAATCCTAGAGTGGCTTGACGTCCAAACAGTCTGCCTTGGGTATGCGTCCCCGTTGTAGTCAAAAATCCGCCCTCTAGAGTGAAGGTTACCGAATAACCATTACCTATATCTTCACTCCCCCTTACGCCAAAACGTGACTGGCCCGCAATACCACTTGCTACACCAAAGTTTCTAGAACCGTTTACTGCTTTGTCATAACGTAAACCGCTATCAATTACCCCATACAACTCCACGGTATTGCTATGCGCATAGGCTGTTGTTGCAATGAGCGCCAAAAAAACTCCTACGCTAGTTCTTAATAACATGCCCCCTCCCATGATTATTCTCATAATTTTGTTCCATATATGAATCAATGATTTATACTAGAAACAAATTGAGTATAGGTACGTTCCAAGCTTAAAACAAATGGGGAAAAACCCTTTGCAAAGCAAAACACCTACCAGCTTGCTTCACCCTATACTTACCTCAAGAAAAACTTAATTTGAACGTTAGAGAGAACCATGACCGAGTCCTTCTCAAGATCATCCCAAAATCGTTACTCTGTTCCTGGATTGGAGCGAGGTCTACGCTTATTGTCAGAATTTAATAGGCATGACCAAGTACTCGCTGCACCAGAACTAGCCAAGCGCTTAGGTCTTCCGCGTACTACTACATTTCGCTTGCTCAACACCTTAGAAAGCTTAGGCTTTGTTAAACGAGTTGAAGGGGGACATAGCTACAAATTAGGAATGGCCATTCTTAGACTAGGGTTTGAATATTTAGCTTCTTTAGAGCTAACAGAGCTAGGTCAGCCCTTATTAGAGAAAGTCAGAAACGAGACTGGATTATCTTGCAATTTAGCAATCCGAGATGAAGATCAAGTAGTAATTATTGGCAAGGTAGCAGCGCCCACCCCTTTTGTAAGCACAGTACACGTAGGCACTCGTTTACCTGCACATGCCACGTTATTAGGGCGCGTTTTACTAAGCGACATGCAGCTAACCGACTTGCAACGTTTATACCCCGAGGACCATTTAGAAAAATTTTCTGAGCGCACACCAAAATCGGTGGAAGCTTTATATAAGCTAATCCAACAAGACGCTAAAAATGGCTATGGATTGGATGAAGGTTACTTTGAACCAGAGGTGGCCAGTGCTGCTGTAGCTGTACGGGATAAAAAAAATGAGCTTGTCGCTGCTCTAGGCGTAACTATTCCAATTAGCTATAGGAATAAAGGGGCGGTTAATTATCAAGAGCTAGTCGCTATTATAGAAAGCGCTGCACAAGAGCTGTCACAACTTTTAGGTTATCAATCTCCTTGACATCCTCCCCACCCTAAACGGCGAGGTTTTGCGTGCTATCTAAAAAAAACCATACTTATTTTTATCTACCACTGGTTATGAATACGCATCATATCGTAAGCATCAAAAAGCGAATTAGAAAAAAGCCATAAAACCTATTGCCAATGATTGATAACACCTCTCAAAAACAAAAGAACCACCTATCTCAATTTTTGATACAAAAAAAGCTTATTTATGAAATTTAAGGTGGTTAACCCTAATTGCTAGGCCGATCCTAGGGCTCCTACCATTAATCAAGTACCATTTTTTAATGCAAAAATACTACAAGGATGAGACAGCATGCAAAAAACAGTGGTAGTTAATCAAGAGAGGTTATGGAGTCGCTTAATGGAAATGGCGAAAATTGGGGCCACTCCATTAGGAGGCAGCTGCCGTTTAGCCTTAACAGAAGAAGACAGACAAGGACGAGATCTGTTCATCGAATGGTCTAAAGCATTGGGATGCGACATCAAGATCGACCGCATGGGAAATATCTTTGCAATTAGACCTGGAAAAGACCCTAAGCGCTTACCAGTCTCCTGTGGCAGCCACCTTGACACTCAACCTCATGGAGGAAAATTTGATGGTGTATACGGTGTCTTAGCTGGCTTGGAAGTTTTTGCCACATTGAACGAAAACAATATTGAAACCGCTTCTCCATTACAAGTATGTGTATGGACTAATGAAGAAGGCTCGCGTTTCTCTCCCCCTATGATCTCTTCGGGCGTATACGGAGGGGTTTATGAACTAGATTATGCTTTAGGCCGAGTAGATGAAGAAGGTATTACACTCGGAGAAGCATTAGAAAAGATTAGTTATAAAGGCGAAATCGACTGCGGCAGCAATCAAATGGGAGCTTTTATTGAGGTTCATATAGAGCAAGGTCCTATTTTAGAAAGAAACTCAGAAACAATTGGCGTCGTAACTGGGGTCCAAGGCTCTAGGTGGTATCAAGTTTGGTTTGAAGGTAGAGATGCCCATACAGGTTCTACACCTATGGCGGGAAGACAAGATGCACTATTAAGCGCAGCGCATGCTATTGCAAAGATTAAGGAAATTGCGCTAGACCATGCGCCTGATGCAGTCGCAACAGTAGGACGAATCGAAGCTTACCCTAATTCTCATAATACGATCCCAGGCAAAGTCTTTTTTACTGTAGACATGAGAAATCCAGAGGAAGAGACGTTGGATCAAATGGAAAAACAGTTATATCAAGTCATTGAAGCAGCAGCAAAAAAAGAATCAAATGATTTTAAAATAGAGGTTATTTCCAAAACACCACCCATTAAATTTAATGACAACTGTATAGAAAT
The DNA here is from genome assembly GCF_011927625.1 of Paenalcaligenes hominis. Classification (GTDB taxonomy): domain Bacteria; phylum Pseudomonadota; class Gammaproteobacteria; order Burkholderiales; family Burkholderiaceae_B; genus Paenalcaligenes; species Paenalcaligenes hominis. The sequence continues at coordinate 403,382 of NZ_JAATIZ010000001.1, read as the reverse complement.
CATCGAAAAAGCCACGAGAAAATGCAATTTAAAACATAGGAGAATGATATCCGGAGCAGGTCACGATGCGTGTCATATTTCAAAAGTAGCGCCAACCGCTATGATATTTATTCCTTGTGCAGAGGGAATTAGTCATAATGAAACCGAAAGTGCTACGAAAGAGGATTTGGCAGCAGGTACTCAAATTCTTCTAGAAACATTAGTTGAATTAGCAGACCAATAAAACTATATATTCTCGGTATCTTAGGAGCATAAAATGGGATGGTATTTAACGTATGTAATTCTCTATTTTTCGTTTATGTTTGCCGTAGGAATATATTATTTCACAAAGATAAAAACCTTTGATGAATACTTAATTGCTGGCTGGAATATGAGCTTCCTAAATATTACAGGAACCATAATAAGCACTTGGTGTGGAGCAGCTGTATTTATCGGTTGGGTTGGGATGGGTTTTACGGTAGGTTTATCTGGATTCTTTAAATTTGCCTTACCTGGAATTTTATTTAGCCTAATTCTAGTCTGGTTTTTTAGTAAACCGCTTAGAAGACAAAAACTTTATACTTTGGCTGATTTGTTTAGTGAAAGATTCGGAACGGCTGCAGGAGTTTTCCCATCCATCTTTTCTGCTTTTGTTTACTCTGTACCTACCACAGCATTACAGATAGTAGGAATGAGTACTGTTTTTAATATTATTTTTGGAATTTCTATAACTCATGCCTTAATTCTCTCTTTTGCTTTAATTTTAGGTTTTACGATTCTTGGGGGGTTGGTTGCCACGATTGTTACTGATGCTATCCAGAGTGTGATTGTTATTCTAGGCATTATTGTACTTGCTATTGCTAGTGTTAAATATGCAGGGGGACTAGGACAAGCGATAGCTAACACGCCAAATGAATATGTTTCGCCTTTAGGTGCAAATGGTTTAAGTGATGTGCTGATTTTTGCCTTAACAGTGGGTCCATTTTACTTAGTTTGGCAATCCACTTGGCAGAGGATTTTTGCCTCTAAGAATGAAAGTGTTGCCATCAAAGCAGGCATGACAGGCTTTTCAATTGCTTTAGCAGTATCTCTACTTCCTTTTACAATAGGCGTCATTGCACGACAATTTGTTCCTTTAGATATGCGTCCAGATTTAGTTTTCTCTTATGTTACTTTTGAGCTACTATCACCTGAAATTGGAGGAATAGTCATTGTTGGGCTTTTAGCCGCTTTGATGACAGGAGCTGATTCCTTTATATTGCAGGGCAGCTCTAACTTAGCTCAGGATTTTTATCACAGATTAATTAACCCTGGCGCAACAGAGTCTCAAAAGCTTAATGTAGCCCGTTTAAGTGTTGTAATTATTTCTGTATTGGCTTTGATTGTTGCTTACTTCATAAACGACATCGTTGCTCTTTACCAATGGGCATTAAGACTTACAGCTACTACTTTAGTCGTCCCCTTCTTAGCTGTTATGTTCTGGAAAAAGGCCACAGGAAAAGGCTGTGTCACCAGTATGCTCCTTGCTTCTCTGGTCACCATTTTTTGGCCTTATCTAGGAACACATATCGATCCAGTTTTTCCAGGTTTTTTATCTTCTTTACTTAGTTTATGGATTGTAAGCACTTTCAGTGGCCGCTCGAAAAATGAGCACGTAGCAGCTGTGTATTGGGAGGACTTACCCTCTGCTAAACGAGAGTAAAATTTATATTTTGCTCGTTACTTTTATTCTTAGCGCCTTACGGCGCTTTTTTGATCCGGTTTTGTGGATTGCTTTATACATCAAAACTTGCGCGAGCTAAGTCGCTTTATAACGACTTAGCCCCTTACTTATTTTTTAGGGGCTGTGCCCATAAACCCACCTGAAACAAAAGCTGTCACTTGTTTAGCTAGCTCATCCGTATCATCTGGGTTACAAAGGCCGCCACTAATTTCCTCTAGACGATTCGTATCAGAGGCTGCATATAAATAGGCCCCGACCGTTAAGATATAGCGCCAGTAGATAACCTCTGGGGGAGTATCAGGAAGTGCAGCGATCAACGCGTCGGTGTACGCTTCGGTTGCCTCTTGGTACAGCTTGCGACGCAAAACAAACGCATACTCTGACGGCTCCATGTGTAACCAAGACTGTAGTTTTAAATACCGTCTTGTCGCTGGGGTTCGGCGCATTTCAGTGATGGGAATTAGGAAAGCTTTGACTAGATCTTCGGCTGTAGGCGGTGTGTCTTGAGATAAAAGACTTTTTAACCGCTCCATACGGTCCTTAGTAATGGCTTCTCCTCGTGAAAGGAGCAATGCTTCGATTAAGCCTAGCTTGGACTCAAAATAATAATTGATCAGCGAGGTGGTTGTTTTTGCTTTTTGCGCCACCTCTCTAAGAGGAGCGGAAAACCCTTTCTCAGCAAAAACATGCTCAGCTGCGGTTAATATTCCTTCACGTGTATGCGTAACTCCTTCTGGTCGACCAGGGCGTCTTGGCTTACTTTTTTGTTCAACAGAAAACATAGTTTAAATTAGTTATTATCAGCAATAAAACAGAATGAAAGTCATTAAGCTTAAGAAGACCAGATGAGAGAAAGAGATGGATCAAAACGCCGACCCATCTCTAGAAAAATTATGCTATTTCAAAATCAGTCGCATTATATTCATACACCCAATTTGCTTTAATACCACCTGCGTGCGGATCACGTTTTTGCTGCTCTTGATACGCACGATCACGCTCTTCGAGTTCCTCTCGGGAAGACACGTGGTAGGTACGTCCGCGTTCTCTGGCCTCAAGCTGTACTCGGCTGGTTCGGGGTATTCTCTCCGCTTCATAGTGCTCTAACGCTTTGGTCAGATCGTCTGGGCATTGAGCTAAAGCGCTAGCTAAAACATAAGCGTCCTCGATCGCCATCGCTGCCCCCTGAGATAGAAAAGGTAACATAGGGTGTGCCGCATCACCTAATAACGTTATTCGACCTTTAGTCCAAGTTTCGCTTGGGTCTCGGTCAAACAAGCCCCACCGGTAGACCTCTTGAGCATCTTCAAATAAATGTATCAGATTATCATGCCAACCTTCAAAATCCGCTAACATTTCCTCTCGGGTGCTGCGTGCGTTCCACGATTCCTCTACCCACTCTTCCGTTTCTTTAACCGCTACAATATTGACCTCTTTCCCACCACTTACGTAATAGGTCACTACGTGGCCTTTGGGGCCTAGCCAGAATGAGGATTCCGGTGTTACATACGAAGGCATTTGCTCGAAAGGCACTAAAGCACGGTAGCACATGTGCCCTGTAAAGCTGGGTTTGTCCTCACCAAATAAATGCGTTCGTATAACAGATCGTACCCCATCAGCCCCTATCAGTAAATCCGCCTCAAACTCAGAGCCGTCGGCAAACTCAGCAATAACCTTGTCGCCTTCTTGGCGTGCACCTACACATACCTTAGAAAAACTGACTTCTGAGTCACCTATCTTTTTAGTGAGAATACGATGTAAGTCGGCCCGATGGACATGATAAAAATCGGCGCCGTACAGGTCAGGGCATACCTCTTTTAAAGGAATGCGAAACAACTCCCTTGCATTCTCCCAGTTTCTGCCTACCAAGGCCTCTGGCAGAAAGCCTATTTCCTTTAAGTCCTCTGCAAGACCCAGCTCGTTTAGCACTTTGACAGCGTTTGGGGTAACTTGAATACCCGCCCCAATTTCACCAAACTCAGCGGCTCGCTCAAAAATATGGGTTTTCATCCCTTTTTGCTGCAAAGCGGCAGCCACCGCTACGCCCCCAATACCACCACCAATAATTGCAATCTTCATGCTTTTGCTCATCTTGAATTTCCTTTTATCCACAATAATTAATTTTACGTACAAATAATTTAAATCATAAAAAAATCAGCGTTTTTATGCGCCTCTTTCAAATAAAGGTATTTAATAGACCTGATAAAACATGTGCTTAATCTCCTCTCTGTTCTTGTTTTGAGCTAATAACACGATTAACAATAAGCGAGCCTTTAAAGGGCATAAATAACCTGCAGGTAATAACCCGTGGCGTAAAAGATCCCTTTCTGACCCTGGAAACCCGTAGGTTTGGGTATGCACCTTGCCTTTAGGCACGCGCGTGGCTAACACCACTGGCATTTTTTGAGCTAAGTCTGCTACGGGTTTGACCCATCTCTCGGGCAGGTGGCCTGCTCCGGTCGCCTCGATGACCAGGCCTTCGTAGCCTAACGCAGCGGCAGACTCTAGGAGTCTTGCGTCTTCGCCTAAGCTGGCTTTAATAAGACCCACTGCAGGGAAGGCTCTCTCGATAGAACTCGAGTTAGGAAAGCCAGGTAAACACGGCAAGGACGTGATGGTGACAACTCCTTCACTAATAAAGCCTATTGGCCCTACCTCGTACGACTCAAACGCCCCTAACGAACTGGTATGCGTTTTTGCCACGAAATACGGCGAATGAATTTCCTCATTTAAAGCAACCACTACGCCTACATGACGAGCGCTCTTGGCGCTGGCAATAAGAAAAGCATTCAGTAAATTAGCTGGACCGTCACTGCTTACGGCATCTGCTCCTCTCATCGCCCCTGTCACCACGATGGGTTTATCTAAACGGGTCAATAAACTAAGCAGAAAAGCCGTCTCCTCGATCGTATCCGTGCCTTGGGCCAACACGATGGCATCTACTTTTTCTAAGGCGCTATTGATTAGCTGGGCCATGCTGTGGATTAACTCCAAATCAAGTGACGCACCAGGCATCATCGGCGTCTGATACGTGATGACTTCGATATCACTTAATTGCGGCAGGGTTTGAAGCAAGCTCGAAGCGCCTAGCTTTGGGATTTGCCCCTGGGCGCTTTGCTCCATACTGATCGTCCCGCCCAACGAGATAAAACCGACTTTAGTCATACGTCGATGAATCCTTAGCTGCTGCGATTGCACCGATCTCTACTTTAAACTCGGGCGAAGTTAGCGTAGCACCTACTGTAATACGTGCTGGTTTATTTTCTGGATCGATCCAGTCTTCCCACACCGCATTTAGCACATCAAAATCCCCCACATCGGCTAAAGACACCGAAACAGATAATAATGAAGCTCGTGAACAGCCCACACTGGACAAAATGGTATCGATTAAATGTAGCACCTCTTTAACTTGGGCCTCAAAGCCCTGTGTTAATGTCTGTTGGGGAACCTGCCCAGAGATATACACCACGCCGTTATGAACGACGGCTTTAGACATACGCGGCCCCATTCCCACCCTTTTTATCGTCATACTGCCTCCTGTTTTTTTGCCTTTAAATGACTATGCACTTGCTATTTTTGCGCTATGGCCCTTTAAGCCGGCTCTTGCTCTTTTTATCAAAGGCGGCGCAACAATCGCTAAAACAATGGCCACAATCAAAGCCAAACTTAGCGGACGGGTAAAAAACAAACTATAGTCCCCATCACCCAACATAATGGCGCGTCGGAAATTTGTTTCAATCATGGGCCCCAGCACCACCCCAAGAATGATGGGCGCAGGATAAATACCGACCTTTTTAAGTAAATAACCGACAAACCCAGCAGTAACGGCGATGCCCACATCAAAAATACTATTTTGGATGGAGTACGCGCCTAAAATACACAAGACCATAATGGCTGGCAGCACGAGGTATCTAGGCAAAGCAATCAGTCGCGCAAAAGGTCGGGCTAATAACAAACCAAAAATCAACATGAACACCAATGCCACCATGTAGCCTAAATAAATACCGGACACAATCTCGGGGGCTTTGGTAAACAAAGAAGGACCTGGGGCAAGACCATGAATCATCAAGGCCCCTATTAAAACAGCCGTCATCGGGTCGCCAGGAATGCCTAAGGTCATCATGGGAACCAAGGCCCCACCTACACTGGCATTGGCTGCAGAGGTTGCAGCAGTTAACCCCTCTACAGACCCTTTGCCGTACTCCTCTGGATGCTTAGATGTTCGCTTGGATAAGCCATAAGCAGCGATGGTGGCCACTGATGCCCCTGCCCCAGGCAGCACACCGATGCCGACGCCTAATAGGCTACTTTGGATCAGCGATTTACCGCATCGCAATACGGACCCAACGGAAGAAAAAATCTTTCCTATCTTTTGTTTAATAGCCGGTCTTTCGGATTCCTCGAGTTGACTAAAAATCTCGGAGAAGCCAAACAACCCCACCATAAAAACAATCATATCGATGCCGCCAGCCAAGTCATCCGAGTTGAATGCTAAGCGTGGGTAGGCCGTCATTACGTCCGCGCCAACACACGCAATAAGCAAACCAATAACACCGCCGATCAGCCCTCTTAGCATAGTGGACTCGTTAATGAGCGCGATCATTGTGAGAGCAAACAAGCCTAAAAGAGCAAACTCCCACGTGCCAAAATAACTAGCAAGGCTAACTAAAAAGGGAGAAAAACCAATAAGAAAGATTAGACCTATCAGCCCACCTAATACTGAAGCCACCGTACTGACTCCGATAGCTCGACCTGCCTCGCCTTTTTTCGTCATTGGATACCCATCAAAGCCAGTTGCTATAGAAGATGGCGTACCGGGTATATTGACCAAGATCGAGGTTAAGTCCCCCGCGTAAACGGAAGAAATAAAAACCGCTATCAGAAAAACAATCGCCTCGCTGGGCAAGAGCCCGAATGTAAGAGGAGTAAAAATAGCGAGTGCCATGGTTGAGGAAAGCCCAGGCAAGGCACCAAAAGCTAAACCAACTAATGTCCCTAACGCTATATACAATAACGACGCTGGCGTAAACACATGGCCAACGCCAGCATCAAACACATGAAAAAAATTAGCGAAGATATCCATTTTTATACTCAATTAAACAAAGAGTGGGGTAAGCGACGCCCCGCAAAATCTTCGAAAGCTGTAGCTAAAAGCAAAGGCAAAGCAATAGAAACCACAATTAGTACGATGAGGCTTCGGGGTTGCACTTCTTTCCAGTTATAAAGGGTCAAAGCCGCCCCCAAACTTAAACCTGATGCCGTTAAACGAAACCCTAAAACATCTAAAAAACCAATAGCCGCCCCTAGCAGAACCAAAAATATAAGGGCTCTGATTACCACCCCTTTTTGTACATGTAAGGTGTGGGGTTGTTTTTCAAAAAACAGACCTATGGCCAAAATCGCGAGTAGACTTGCTAACAACTTGGGGTAAAAACCAGGAGGCCCACCAGAAGACCAAGGCACGTCGGGGTACGAGGCACTATCTAGAAATATAAATGCTATGCATGCGACTAACACCAGAATAAGAAGCACATCAGCCCATCTATTCTTAATAAACTGCATGAATCACCTAGATCAATGAGTATTGCACCAGCCGAGGCCTTAGTAAGTCACCCCACTAAGGCTCGGAAAACAAAGAGGAATTATTTGGTGGCCTTTAGACCGAGGCGATCTATAAGTGCCTCGTAACGAGGATTCCAGTCAGCCAACATAGCCTCTAACTCCTGAGAGTTTTTAAAGTCAGGCACAATAAAAAACTTGCTTAGTTGCTCTTTCAAGCTCTGGTCTTGGAACGCTTTTTCTAAAGCGGCCTCCCACGCTTGAACCACCTCTTTAGGTGCATCAGCAGAAATAAAAATAGCACCGGCTAAGTCACCGTCCTCAAAATCTACCCCTTGCTCGGCAAAAGTCGGAATGGCTTTGTGCAAATCATCTGCTTTCATTTGTGACACCGCAATAGGGCGTAACTTGCCAGCCTCGATTTGCTGACTGACGGCAATTAAAGGCATCATGACCGCATCGATTTCTTCATTTAATAAAGCGGTCACTGCGCTCGCATCCCCCTCGTAGGGAACGTGACGTACTTTGGCTCCGGTCATTTCTGCAAACGCGGCGGTAGAAATGTGATCGCCTGAACCATGCCCGGCATGACCGAACGTCAGCGGCTTGTCTTTAGACGCCTTAATAAAATCATCCAGCGTCTGAATGTCAGAAGAAGCATTTACGGTCAACACCACAGGGGATGAATACAGCAGTGCCACAGGTTGGTACTTCTCGAGTTCAAACGCGGGGATACGCGCCCACTGAGAAATCAAATGACTGGTCGACAACACGCCAACGCTATAGCCTTTTTTATCCCGTAATAGACTGCGAGCACCAATAATGCCGCCAGCGCCTGGTTTGTTTTCTACCACCACAGGCACATCGAACTCCTTGGCTAAATACGGTGCCCAGATACGAGTGGCTGCGTCAGTTCTGCCCCCGGGCGCCCACGTCACCACTAGCATGACCTCGCGGTCAGGGAAAGATACAGCCGGTGCAGCCGCAACCACCGCCGGCGCCCCAGCCATAAAAAGACTAGAACAGAACATCGCTGTCGTAGCAGCAATCTTAGAAAAAAAACGCATGAAAAGTCTCCTGAAGAAGTTTTATAAGTATCAACTTTTTATATTTAAAACGTATGCAGCAGCTAGACGACTCGGCAAGCCATCTGAAATTTATTATATGAACAAACAATTAAATAGTGCAAAGCCAAATAGAAAAAAAAGGGAAAACCCTCATATTCCCTCACTTTGCAGCAGAATCCCGCCTCGTGCGCTTGCGTTCATACTGAACGATGCTATTATTAAAAGACCGTTCAAATAATAAATTACCCACAGCTTGAACGTTCCCTTCACCTTCCCTTTAGGAGACAACACTTTGACAATGACGCACTACGGCGCGAATGTTCATGCGAACGGCATTCGCCAGCACTACCTCTATTTCGGCATGGATCAGGCTAAGGCCACCACAACCCAAAACCTCATCATTATTCCTGGCATCACTAGCCCTGCCATCACTTGGGCTTTTGTAGGAACGCAACTGGGGCGCCATTTCAACACCTATATCGTAGATGTCCGCGGGCGCGGCCTTTCTGAACAATCAGAGCAATTGGATTATGGGGTAGACGCCCAAGCAAAAGATGTGATTGACTTCACCGCGCAGCTAGGACTAAAAAATTTCATTCTATTAGGGCACTCTATGGGCGCACGCATAGCGGCGCGAGCAGCTCGCCAACAGCTTCCTGGCCTAGAGCGCCTTATCCTCGTGGACCCGCCAGTGTCTGGCCCCGACCGACGCCCTTACCCTGCCAATCTCTCTTGGTATGTAGACTCCATGAAAGCCGCCCGCAAAGGCTGCAGCGCAGAGGATATGCGTGCCTACTGCCCAAGCTGGACCGACGAACAGCTGGCATTACGTGCCGAATGGTTACACACCTGCGATGAACGCGCGGTGATAGAGAGTTTTAACGATTTTCATACAGAAGATTTCCACTCTGATCTACCGTCTCTACAAATCCCTACTTTATTAATGAGTGCAGAGCACGGCGATGTGATTCGCGATGAAGACGTACAGGAAATCACCTCGCTTGCCCCATCTATTACGGCTGTTTGCGTAGCTAATGCTGGGCACATGATTCCATGGGATAACGAAGCCGGCTTTTATGCCGCATTGGGCGAGTTTCTACAAGTCGATTTCGCTTCCTAAATGTTTTAATTCGCTGTTAAGGAGACACATATGGCAGTAAGCAATCACCAACTATTAGACGCATGGCTGCAAGTCCTGCACCTTTCCGAATTAAAGAAAGGCCAAACCGTCACCGTCTTGACTAACTCGACCAGCCACCCCCAAACCGTGGAAATGGCACTTATGGCAGCCCACTCATTTGGTGCCATAGTAAATAAATTAGAGCTACCGCACGTTAATGCAGAAAAATCGCTTAGCCGCGACCCGCTGGCCTACTTAGGTGCTACACCATTAGCCAACAACCCAGCAGCCATTGCCATGCTCAAAGAGAGTGACTTAGTCTTAGACCTAATGACCCTCTTATTCTCTAATGAACAAGTAGAGATTTTAAAAAGCGGCACCAAAATTCTACTGGCCATTGAACCCCCTGAGATTCTCGTACGTACCGTCCCCACCCAAGCCGATCGAGAGCGGGTCAAACGGCATGCAGCCCGCTTAACTGGCGCCAAAACAATGACAGTCACCTCTAAAGCGGGCACAAACATGCGCTTTCCATTAGGCGAATTCCCCGTAGTCAGCGAGTATGGATTTGTGGACGAACCAGGACGTTGGGATCATTGGCCCAGCGGCTTTCTCTTTACCTTCCCTAACGAAGGGGGCAGCACAGGTACGATTGTCATCGACGAAGGGGATATTCTGTTGCCTCAGAAATCCTACGCTAAAGAAAAAATCATACTCACCGTCGAAAATGGCTATGCCACCAAAATAGAAGGCGGCATTGATGCCCAACTACTGGCTGAATACATGAGCACCTTTAACGACCCCGAAGGCTATGCCATTTCTCATATTGGATGGGGCTTACAGCCACGCTGCCACTGGTCCACCCTAAGCCTATACGATCGCGAGCAAACCATTGGCATGGATGCCCGAGCCTACGAAGGCAACTTCCTGTTTTCACTGGGCCCAAATAACGAAGCCGGTGGCAGCCGCACCACAGCCTGCCACATTGATATTCCTTTACGCCATTGCACCGTCTGCTTAGATGGCGAAGAAGTGGTGCGCGAAGGAAAAGTACTGGATTAAAACCCAACAACCCTCGGCTCTTTTCTGATTCATTTTATTTTTACAACGGAATCCCTCGATATGAGTGAGACAAGTATTTACTCTTTACAAGGCTTTGGTGGAAAACTGGACCCCCTACCCCCGTACGGCTTGGTCATTATTGATTTTGTGAATGGTTTTGCGGCCCCCAACACCTTTGGAGGCGGCAACATAGCCCAAGCCATCACGAACACCGTGCCTTTGTTAGCCTTTGCACGACAACACAACTGGCCCATTGCCCATACACGCATTGTATTTGCTGACGATGGCGCTGATCATAATGTTTTTAGCCTAAAAGTCCCCACTATGCTGGGACTAACAGAAGACAACCCCAACAGCCATATTGTCCCAGAACTAGCACCCAAACCGGGGGAATTAGTGGTAAGAAAAACCGTACCCTCTGCGTTTTTTGGTACCTCGCTGGCGGCTTGGCTAACCCAGCGAGGTGTCAAAACCCTACTCGTAGCCGGCGCCGTCACAAGCGGCTGTATCCGCGCTAGCGTTGTGGATGCCATGCAGCTAGGCTTTCGGCCCTTTGTGATCTCGGATTGCGTAGGCGACCGCGCTCTGGCCCCTCATGAGGCTAACTTATTTGATATGAAAGAGAAATATGCCACGGTGATAAGTAGGGATGAGGTGATGGAAAGTATAAAAGGGAGTAGATAAAATTAGCTTCCCTTAAATAACCCATAACTTTATAAGAAGCCATTTATAAAGTTATGGATCCCATCAAAAGGCGCAGGCATCATCCAAGTTATTTTAATTATTCCATTGTCTTTGGATTACAGCTTAATAAGTGCCTTTTCTAAATAAACCATTTTAATTATTAATATATTAATACTAAAAATCATGATACTTTTTTCCGTAAGCCACTGTGGCCTGGAAAAAACCTGCCTTGCTGCCACAATCGTAACGCGTACCTTCGTAGCGCATACCAAATACGGGCTTGTCGCTCAACATCAAGGAAATTGCATCAGTTAACTGAATTTCCCCTCCTTTACCTGGCTGTGTGCGCTCTAAATAATTAAAAATCTCTGGCTCAAACACATAACGGCCTACTACAGCATCACAGCTAGGGGCTTGCTGAGGGATTGGTTTCTCAACAATCGACGTGATCGCTGTCACTTGAGCATCGACTTTGGAGCCTGCAATAATCCCATACTTATCAGTTTCAGTAGGGTCCACCGTTTGCACAGCCAAAATACTACCATTGTACTGATGCGCCGCATCAACCAGCTGACGAACAACTGCTACGTCAGAATCAATCAAATCATCGGCTAATATTACTGCAAAAGGCTCATTGCCTACGGCAGGCTTTGCACATAGTACCGCATGGCCTAAACCTAAAGGCTCACCTTGACGAATATAAATACAACTCACATTTTTAGGTAAAATACCGCGCACACAATCAAGCAACTCATTTTTAGCTTTGCTTTCTAATTCCGCCTCTAACTCTGGAAGTCGATCAAAGTGATCTTCAATGGCTCGTTTATTACGTCCCGTAATAAAAATCAGCTCTGTAATACCAGCAGCCACAGCTTCTTCTACTGCATATTGAATTAAAGGCTTGTCAATTATAGGGAGCATTTCTTTTGGCATCGCCTTTGTAGCAGGCAAGAAGCGGGTTCCCAAGCCCGCTACGGGGAAAACAGCTTTACGGATTGGTTTCATTTTGATTTTTCAAAACATTTAAATAATTATAATAGTCATATTAGATAAGTGCTTGCAGGCTTTTCAATAAAGTGAAAATCAAATAAGCACTTCACCCTATGAACAAAAAAATCAAGCTATAGAGAGCTATCCCCTAAGAGAATCATTGGGTAACGAAAAATCTAACCCAATCACTCGCTCGGAGTAAATCTCATTGCCATCAACAGAAACTGGCTGTTCTTGTATAGAGGACACAACATGATCTGATAACCTAATACGTCTTAAACGTCCCAATCCTTTTTCTAATGGAAGGTAATCCAACTCGAAGCCATAATCCTTAGCCCAGCGCTCACAAATATCTTGTTCCTCTTGGCGAGTTGTGTCGTCCATCCATACCTCCGCATGCACAGACAATTGACTAGCTAAGGTCGGTAAAGCTGGATAACGACTGTATAAACATGTTGCCCCAGGTAGACCACCCACCCACAGCAAATCGATATTATGGACACCCTCCAACAGTGAAACTGAATACCAGCGAGAGACCTTCTCAGCATCTGCAGGGTTCAGGTGTTCGCCCTCCCAGGCTTCCAGCTCGCCAATCCGCAGATCGACCCAGTCTTCCAGAGACTCCGCTTGCAGCGTGCTAAGAGTTTGGGCCCCGTAGTAGTGGCTATGCTCTATGGAGATAAGCTTGCCTATACCATTTTGGCGCAGGGCATCGGCAATCACTAGCGTAGAAGCACCGCTACCGAACTCGACAATGATTCGGGGACGTGTAGCCATGATGTGCGTCTGCAAGTGCAGCAACACGTCAGGAGAGGTCGCCCAACCCCGCAACGGAGGCAGCTGGCCCTTAATCCTCAAGCGTCGCTGCAGCCAAGAGAGGCTTTCCAGCTGTGCGTAGAGACGATTCTGAACAATGAGCAGGTCACGAGTGATCTTGGCTGCATTTTCTTTGCTCACAGCTAACAGTTTTTTTTCGAGCTGCTCAATATTATCTTCTGATTTCGTATCAATCTTCTTATTTTTTAATATTGCTAAACTATTTTCTACACCGGACGCCTCCGAAACGCTTCCTCCCTTACCTAGCGCATGAGACAAGATGACGAGACGATAAACACCCAACAGTTGCTCATGCACTTTCTGAGCATCAAAAAACTGTTGGATTATCTTAATACCGAAAGCACCGAGACCCGCTCGATAGCTTTTCGAGGTCAGGAGGCTACTCAGATCACTGTGCACCATTTCAGGCTTGTAGTCCCTGTGCTGATTCCCCACGCCGCCAAAGTTAGAATATACACCTTGCTGCCAAGTATTCGCGTTTACTAAACCACAGTAGCTCTTGCTGCCCACAGCAATAACGGGTACTCCGCAACTCATAGCCTCTAAAGCACAACGCCCAGGCGCAAAGACAAAGTCACTCGATTGATAAGCGCTGCGGAGTACCTCATCTTCAAGCCACCCTCTAAACTCGATAGTATTACCACCACGAACGACTTCCAAGCGGGATCGGAACGACTCCGTTTGTGTACCATCGCCTACAACAACCCAAGTTATCTCTCCTGAGTAATGTTTGCCAGCATACTCAACAGCATCGCAAAAGACATCTAAAATGAAGTCTTTGTCTTTATCGAGACGTGATACTAAAGCAGCCTTCAGCTTTCCCTCGTTACTTTGGGGCTTATCTAGGAGCGGCTGAAAAAAATCCGTATCGGGAACATTAGGCACTACTTGAAATTTTTCTGGGCTTCCCGCTTTCTCATTCAGCAAATAATCACGGACACCCGATGACACTGTTAACACTGTCGATACTTTATCAATATAACGAGGTAGGTTGTCAGTATATTTGCCATGAAACGTTAGCACTAAGGGCACGTCTAACTGTTCAGCTAATGCTAAACCGAACTTACGAGAAGCAAAGGGATGCGCATGTACCAAATCAACTGAGTCAGCAGCATGAAGCTTCAAAGCCTCATTAATTGTGGCATTAAGATCTGTGTAATCCGTTCGAATAACCCCAATACAATAATTTGCCAGCGAGTCAGAAAATGAACCAGCGGGACAAACAATCGTGGCTTTATGACCATAGTTGACCAAGAATCGAGCAGCTGCGAGAACATTCTCGTGCAGTCCTCCGTGTGAAGCTTTAAAAAAAACCGGTATTACAACATGCACGACCCAACCCCTATACTTTTACAACACAGCCTAGCCTACAGCCACATTAATTCTGTTCTCTTGGAGTAGCTCAATCAATTAACAGCTACCCAATCTCTAAGGAAAAACTCACGAAAGTGATTACACCGCGAAATGTCCACTAAATATGCCTCGTCCATCCTCAGGAGTCCTGTACATCCTAGGTGCTACCTATTTATTGCCGGATTGCAAGACTTAGATAAAATAGTTTCTATTATTTTTCTGGTGTCTTTTCGCGACGGAGGGGAGTGACCTGTAGCCGGATCTGCATAGGAAATTAAATTTATTTTACCAGCCACCAAAACAAGAGAATCCAGATTTACTAAATTATCTTGGACTTCACTTTTATGCACTATCTGAGGATGATTTATTAAGAGCTGGCCAGCATGATTAATAACATGATGATCATCACAAGAATTCTGAAATATATAATATTTCTTGCATCCAGAAGATATCTTTTCTTCATCGACGCTAAAACTAAACCTTTTATCTTCAGCACCTATTTCAGAAAAGGAAAAACCATAACTATATTTAAGCATAGGTTCTAATCTATGCCTAAGATATCGAGCAAGGTAAACTTGAGGATTGATCACTACCACTATTATATTATCAACATATTCAGAAGCTTTCAGAGCAGAAAAACCACCTGCTGAAGATCCAAAGAAAAAAACCTCAATATTTACAATGCCGAGCATCGCCTTAATTTTATTAATTAACTCAGGAACAGCGGTTACAGGACAGAACTCGCCGCGTCTTCCCTGAAACCACCCGGTAGAAATGTCATTTTCTTCATTAATCGTGGGATCAGATAATGAAATACAGTGCATTGCACTGGAATAGTCAACTAACCAACTAAACCTTTGATATTGAACAGCACCTTTTTCCCTATTATAAGCACCAGGAAAAAAAATAGCCAATTTCGATGTTGGACTTTTGCTTTCTTCATAATAAAAACTAAACTCACCATTAGCTACGCTAACTTTATTCTCGCCAGCCTTTAACTTCATACTATCTCCAGCACTCAAAAACTTTCATTAGCTAAAATTAACGTTCAAGATTTATGCGCCATTCACAAAACTCACCAGAGCTTAAAATAGCCTCAAAAACCCATGCTGGCTCAATTACACCATACTCTCTCGAGAGGCCAAAATCATTTCTCTTTAAAGTCACTTGACATGCACCATACAAAGTAACCTTCACACCCGAAGCTGGATCATGCAAAATATATCCAGCACCATTTTTATCGACTTTAAGGGAACCATTAAATTTTAGACGCGATGCATATAGGCCTTGCTCTCTATAAGCGATGTCTCTAATTAAAAGATAGTTTCCGGGACAATAATTTATATGACGAACATAAGCACCGTTTTTTTTATCATAAAACGCAACTGAAAAAGTAATTTTTTCCTCGTCATAACATAATCCAAGTTTGTATGACCCAGAATGAGAGAGTTTAACATCTGTAGGATGTAATGTTGTAGGGTATGAATCAATCACACCGTGCGAAATTGCCGAAACCACTCTGTCACGTTCTACTGATTTTCCGTAGATGTACTTCCCAGGATCCGAAAGAAACTGCACGCCTTTATACCAAAAAACAATCTGCCCTACATCAGCATGCTTATGCACATAGCTATGCCCAGAAAATGTTGTAGCGAAATAGTCTGGTTTTTCCATATTATTTCTAACAACCAGGAGACCATCTTCAGACATATCTTTGACGAAATGATCACCACTATTGCTTTTTATTGAAGCTTTCGAGTTAATAGTGCTAGGCCATTTCGATCGTGATGAGGTATCCCCAAAAGTAGCCAAACGGCCATCAGGCATAGCTAACCATTTTCTTATACTATTAGCTTTCTTTAATACACTCAACGGAAGCGACTGAGAGAACAGTTCGTCAAGCTTAAGCCTTTCAATCAAGTTTAAAACGAAGAAGTGATACTCAGGAGAGTTCTCGGTATGCAAACCGTTTTTAGTGAATTGAGAGCCCATGATCCTATCAAATCGATCGTTAGCATACGCCATGGCACTATTATCTTGAAGATAAGAAGCAAGTAATGCTAGACCATGGAGTTGAAAGATGCCATGGTTGCCCTTATGCAGATTCTTGTCTTTTGTTAGGAAGCTAACATGCTCTTTTGCCAGCTCATCTAGGCAAAAAGCGAGCCTATTGAGCTCATCAGAAGAAAAATGGTTTTTTGCCTCTTTTGTCACGGACAAATAGAACGCGATACGTGCCGCCCTGATCCCCGCCGACATGTCATACCACGAGTAATCAGAGGTGCCATGTTTTTTAACATGAAACCTATACCAGTCTTCAACGATAGGAAATGTCTTTCTTAAAGCATCAAAACTGCCGGTTTCAAAATACTCACGGAGCCACTTATCCCCCATCCTCCAACAGTGGAGCTGAAAACACCAATTAGAGTCGTTATGAGGATTTTGCGCCCAATCAAAAGGAACCCTAATCTTAAAAACCGGAGTTCCTTTTCGCAAACATGCTTCATCATCAGCCAGTGACGCTAACAGCTTTTTATCAATCCCTGAAAGCAAGTCATAGTTATAAAAATCAAGATTTTTCACTATTAAAGGTCCACAAGTTTAGTGTCAAATTCATCGGCCTCAACTTTGACTTGAGGGTTCGAGATGAAGTAGTCATCAGACTCCCCCCAAGTATGACCTCCTCCAGAAGCCCTAAACTGGATAAAATTGAACGGATCGGCTGCATAGATCTTGTATTTTTTCTCAATGACATTCTTGAGGAAAGAACTATCCTCACCGGTGTTTCGGCTCTCGAATCCTATTTCATCAAACACCGATTTCTTAATCACAAAGGTTGGGCCCGCGACAAAATTAAATTCCATATGCCTCTGACCAGGGAATCTGCGTATTAGTTTATTACTTCCAGAGAGATACATGAAGACCTCCCGCTTCCCTACCATTGCATAGTCCCCAAATGAGAAGGGAATCAGCATGTCAGACAGGTAATGCTCAAAATAGAAGTCATCATCATCCATCTTGGCAATGTAATCGCCTTTCGCCAACCCGGCTGCGGCATTAAACCTTTGACCAAGAGTCTTGTCGGAGTTGTCCTCGACTAGCTCTATCCTCTTGGCATTTTTTACTTTGCTATGGAGTAATGACTGTAGCTTCTCAACGTCCTGCGATGAGAAGTCCTGCAACCAAAGAATCAGCTCTAGGTTTTTATGATTTTGACGGGCTACATTTTCAACAAAGCGTTCACTCATGTGGGGTCTTCTGGTACAGGTCACGATACTAACAAGAGGTTCCGACAGGTTTTCTTTATAGCCGAGAGATTTCCTTATTTCCTGATACCGATGCGCATAGGTATGTTTTTTCATCACCTCACGATAACCAAGGTGTGATGTTCTATCCCAATAGTGTTCATCCGTCAGTAGCTTCTCGATGATCTCGTTAGCCTCTTGGGCATCGTTCGCCATATGGACGATACCTGAGAACTGCTCTTCAATCGCACGGGAGGGTGTAGACACAACAGGTGTACCACATGCCAGCAGCTCATAGACACGCCGAGACATCATCGTAGGCGAGTCGACAATAGTGTTTACATTCAAGAACACCTTAAACTGTTTATAGAGCTTCACTACCTCATCAAAGGGAACCGAGTCTCTGATGTAAGGCTGAAACTCTTCCGGGAATTTATATCTTTCGTTGTCCAGCTTGGAGAAACGGTCGTAGATAGCACCTTTGAACTCAATGATTGAAGGGAGAAGCGCATGCATTTGCCGCTTCCGTTCATCGTGACCTACACTGTAATAAGAGCCTGCGAAGCATACAGACTCAGGCTCAAAGCGAAATCTCCCAGAAGGGTTACAAATATTTTGCTGTGCCGCAAAAGGCACTGCATAAACCTCAGCCCCCGGAACGTCCCTCTTGTATTCTGGAACCTTGTTTGAGTCTGTGGTAAATATTACATCGGCATACTTGGCAATAGGCAAAAACTTCTCATAGTGCATCGGATCTTCTTTATTCCAGAAAAGAAGCGGCATTTTTTCTTTCACCTTCGGAAGAAGGTCCAGCAATGCTTTCGAGTTTTTATGCTTCAACCCTGGAGAAGTGAAGGCATACTGCCAAGCCCCCCTATTACCTTTCCAACAGCTTTCTATAAAGCAAAAATCTGCTTTGGAAGCCCTAACCTGATCACCATACTGGTTTCGACTGACCAAGTATTGCTTAAACTCGTACTTCCAGCACTCCTCAGATATTTCGTCAAGAATAGAAATAGCCGAGAGGGTTTTATCCGGATTTTTGATACTAAGCGCGCGCTTCGTCATGCTCGCTCTTGCACTGGATGCATCACTTATTACCTCTTCGATGAATCCAGCATAGCGGTTGCTCACATGCTTCCAGGTCCGTTGGCTCTCTATCCAACTACGGGCGGCCTGGCCTAGACGCTTGCGCTCCTCGGGGCTGTTGATCAGCGCCAGCAGGGCATCAGACAGAGCCTTGGCGCTGTCCTTGGTGAACAGTCGCGCACGCTCACCGTTCGGACCGGCCATAGTGGTGTGCGGGGAGACATCCGAGAGCACCAGGGCCTTGCCCATAGCCATGGCTTCAAGCGGTTTGAGGGCAGAGACCATTTCGGTAACCGCCGACGAGAGCCGTGGGATGGGCAGGATATCCATACAAGATAGATAGCGCGGCACCTGCTCGAAGGGCACGCGACCAATAAAGCGGCACTCTCCTTCAATGCCTAGCGCTTTTGCCTTGGCCTTGACGGTTTCAATCACCCTGCCATCGCCCACCAGCACAAAGGTAAAGACCTGGCCGATCTTCTTGAGGGTAGCCATGGCCTCCATCAGCAGTTCCAGACCCTCGTAGGCTACAGCGCTACCCGCATAGCCGATCACGGGAACGTCAGGTTTGAGCTTGAGCTCCTTGACAATGGCGGTATCCGCGGCCATGGGCTGGAAGCGCTCTGCGTTAACCGCGTTAGGCACCACTCCGATGCGCTCTCGGGGCACGCCCCAGTTGGCCAGCTCGTCAGCCAGCTCTTCAGTAAGGGTAATCACCAGATCCGCTTCGAGCGCTGCCTGCTGCTCCAGCTCACGCATCAACTGATAGCGTTCTGAGCCGGCCCACCCCGGCTGAATGGAAGCTTGGGTGACTTCCCACAAGCCGCGCACTTCATAGACGAACGGCAGGCCCAGACGACGCGCTGCTATGAGTGCCGGTAATGCCGTAATATGATTCGAGGCCGCAGCAATGGCTTCAGCTCCGAATTTTCTAGCCTCACTTTCAAAATGATCCGCCGTATTTCTCAAATACTCATCTAAAGCGGTATCTGCTAACCGAGTTCCGTCAGCCGCTACGTAAGTGACTCCCTCCAGCTCAGCCTTACCATTCTTCTGATCAAGACCAGAAACTCCCGCATCCCATGGGAACCCTAGCCGCGTAGTAACCCGCACCTTGAATCCTGATTGCTGCAAACCAACTGCGACGCCATGTGAACGTGTAGAGTAACCATTGGTTGTGTATGGAACTGATTGGTGCAAACAATACAATACATGCTTAGGTTGAGTAGAGGTAGCAATAGCAGGGCGGCGTAAAGGCACATGAAACCCACCCTGCAACCGAGAAAATCCTTGCAACTTTTTCAGCAAGTTAAGCTGACTTTTACCATGAAGTTTCCCACTTTGGTGCAACACTTCCATGACTTGCAGTGGCTCTTTCAGCCTTCCTTCATCGTTATACCACTGGCTAGCCGTGACATAGCTTACTTGGCTACCATCCTTTAGACTGCTTTCTTCAGATGCAGCCGTGCTGACTGGCTTCACGGAAAGTTCGTTGACGAAAACCTTTTCCCCATGCTTTATTTTAAAACAACACAGCCCCACCTGAATCCCAAAAACACCTTCAGGCACAGTCAAGGAGTGCTGCTTTTTAAGCGCTGCACCAGTATCCGGGAGATATTTAAAGCTGGCATGGAAGTAGCTTGACTTTGACATACCTTCAAAGGGCTTATCGGCCATCTCTCCCTTACTATCCAAGCCCTTAAGCAACAGAACGGCTTTTCGCCAATCTTTTTCCTTGATGTTAAGAAACTTCGTTGCAACGCATATCTCTAACCTCTGGCCTGGTTGTACCGGTATGTGATACCAAATAGGTGTACTACTTCCTGGCAAAACGACAGGAATAGCGTGGTGAAACTCACCGGTACCTGGCTTAACGTCAGTTGCAAAAACAGCTTGCGACTCAACAGCCGGTTTCTTCATAGGCGTCGCAGTAGCAGCCTTGGTTGCTGCTTGCAACTTTATCGACTCGGTCGGCTTGGCTTGCGCCTCAACTATCACCTTCTGCCCCATAGCACTCCCCTCCCCCTTCAGCGCCTTCACCATCAGCTCGGTATACGCGGAGAGCAGCTGCTCAGCACTCGGCTTCGGCCCAGGCAGCTTCAGTGACCTCTGAAGGGCTGTGGTCAGGCTTTTGGTACTGCCAGCCTCGAAACTCAACACGCCGTCGTATTTGGCAGCGTACTCGGCCAGCGGCTCCACATCCGAGACCACCAGTCGCTTGCTGTAGACCAGGGCCTCGGCGGCTTTCATGGGCGGCACCAGCTTACACACCGCCAGGGGCTTGCGGGGAATCACCACCGCATCCAACAGGGCGTAGTAGTCCACCACTTGGGCATGGGGCACCCGTCCGACCTGAATCAGCCACGGAGGGGCTGTCTTGAGACCGGCATCGGCTAGGTAGACAGCTGAATCACCTATGAGGGGCTGGCTATCCCCCACCAGTAGCAGCTTGAGTTTTTCGCCGTTTTGCACCAGTTCGGTGCAGGCATCGAGCAGTAGATCCAGACCTTCATAGGCGCTGAGGCTACCCACATAGCCAATCACCTTATCCCCAGCATTAATGCCAAGTTTTCGTTGCAACTCAGGGTCTGCTGGTTTTATTTCGGGTAGTTCACTCACACCGTTGGACACTAGCTGAATTTTGTTTGTCTCTACGCCTCTGCGCACCAACTCATCTTTCATGGGTTGGTTTAAAGTAAAGACGTGTACTGCCTGCTGCGCTACAAAGGTATCTCGTTCTTGTTCTTTTTTAAATGCCGCTGTGTTCGCGTAACCAGGTTCACGCGCATCTTTAGATAACTCCCAAAATCCGCGCACCTCATTATAAAAAGGCAAGCCTAAACGTTGTGCTGCTACCCACGCGGGTAAACCCACTTTGTAATTTGAGGCGGCAATCACCACTTCGGGTCTGTACACTTTGAACAGCTCTATATAGCGTTGAACGTCGTTCTCTAGTTCAGCTACTTCGTCACGGCTATCCGCAGTTTGGCGCGTATGGATATAACGCACTCCTTTTACTTTTACCTCTGGCGCTATCTGAATGGAACGTGTCTTGTCTACGCTCCATGGCCTACCTGGGCGTACAAAACACAAGGTCTCAAAACCGTGCTCATTTAATGCCTGCGCAATGCCTTGGGTTCGTACCGCATAGCCATTGCTGGCATAGCTTTGCCCATGGCTCACTACATACGCAATACGTTTAGGAATAGATAAAAAAGGCGCGCAAGCCTGCTGTGCAAGGTCTTGCGCGTGTAAAAGAAGAGAATCCATACAACGCCTACTTAAAACACCACAAAATTAACTTAAGCCACCAGCTCTAAGCTATCGCTCTTTACCCCTGAGGGTAATGCTTCTAATAGCCCTACCGCATCAATTACCGCAGAGGTTTTTAACGCCTGCAAGTTTAGCTGCGTCATAAACACACTGTGTTTGACTAGCACGCAAACCACATCGGCATCTGCCACGGCTGTCTCTGTGGTACTTAAGTGAATAGACGCTGCACTTAAGCTAGCTGGCAACTGCTCAATATTTGGTTCGACCACATGCACCTCACATCCTAACTGAGCAATTTGCTCTACGATATGCAAGGCGGGGCTTTCACGTAAGTCATCAATATCTGGTTTAAATGCAATGCCTAAACACGCTACTTTGATGTCTTTGCGGGCTTTTTCAGGGTGTTGGGTGTGTGCTTTTTCTAGTTCCTCTTTTACCCGACCTAATAACCACTGGGGTTTGCTGTCGTTTACTTGACGTGCAGTACGGATTAGTTTGGCATGCTCGGGGCAGGCATCGACAATAAACCATGGGTCGACCGCAATACAATGTCCCCCGACGCCAGCGCCCGGCTGAAGAATGTCAACACGTGGGTGACGGTTTGCTAAGGAAATTAATTCCCACACGTTAATGTCTAGCTCGTGGCATATCAAAGATAACTCATTCGCAAACGCGATATTGACATCTCTGAAGCTATTTTCTGTTAGTTTGGCTAGCTCTGCTGTGCGCGCGGTGGTGCTAATGCATTCCCCCTCTACCACGACTTTGTAGAGTTCGCAGGCTAGCTGTGCACATTTGGCTGTCATACCGCCAATCACGCGGTCATTTTCTACTAGCTCGCGTACGACTTGGCCGGGCAACACGCGCTCTGGGCAATGCGCAATACGAATATCAGAGTCTTCACCATGCGTTTGCGGAAAGGTTAAATCTGGACGGGCTTCGGCTAGCCATTGCGCCATTTTTTCTGTCGCACCAACTGGTACCGTGGACTCGAGCACAACCAAATTGCCCGGTTGCAGTACCGCTGCTAAGGCTTTACTGGCGGCTTCAATATACTTTAAATCGGCAGTATGGCTTTGATCGGCTTCGTTATAAATAAAGGGGCTAGGCACTGCCATTAAAAACGCATCGGCAGGCTCTGGCTGCGTAACTGCTTTTAAATAGCCCTCCGTAACAGCTGCCTGCACCAATTCCTCTAGGTGGGGCTCAACGATGTGGATTTTGCCCTGATTAATGGTGTCTACAGCGTGTTGGCTGACGTCAACCCCAATAATTTTTTTCTTGCGTGATGCAAACACGGCGGCGGTAGGCAAGCCAATATAGCCCAACCCAATAACGGAAATGGTTTCAAAACTCATAACTTTTACTCTTACAAAACAGAATTATCGATTAAAAAATCACGAATACGCTGACATGCCAACCCATCCCCATACGGGTTATGCGCTTGACTCATACGTTCGTAAGCGGTGCCGTCCGTTAACAACCGCGTTAGTTCTTGTGTAATTTGGTCTATATGGGTTCCTACTAATTTAACAGTCCCCGCTTCCACTGCCTCTGGGCGCTCGGTGGTGTCGCGCATCACCAAGACAGGTTTACCTAACGAGGGGGCTTCCTCTTGGATACCACCCGAGTCTGTTAAAATAATGTGAGCCTTGTTCATCAAATACACAAAGGGCAAGTAGTCCTGTGGCTCAATTAAATGAATGCTAGGACTTTGTCGTAAAAGCCGATTGACTGGCTCTTGAACATTGGGGTTCAGGTGCACCGGGTACACAATTTGCACTTCAGGGTGCTGCTCGGCTGTCTGGACCAGTGCCTGACAAATGCGCTCGAAACCGCCCCCAAAGCTTTCACGACGGTGCCCCGTGACCAAAATCAGCTTTTTAGTGCTATCTAAAAAGTCGAAGCGCTGCGCTAGCTCCGCCACCAAGTCGGTGTCATTTTCTATTTTTTCTTTTACCTGCAGCAAGGCATCAATGACGGTGTTGCCCGTGACCACAATGGTGTTGTCTTTTACGCCTTCTGCCAAAAGGTTTTGGCGCGATGCAGAGGTGGGGGCAAAGTGCAACGTGGTGATGGCCCCCGTTAAACAACGATTGCCCTCTTCGGGCCACGGCGAATACATATTGCCTGTGCGTAACCCGGCCTCAATATGCCCCACTGGAATTTGCTGATAATAGGCCGCCAATGCCGTCGCAAAGGTAGTCGCCGTATCACCATGCACCAAAACCATATCTGGCTTGAACTCGGCCAAAACTGTTTTTAAGCCTTGCAAGATACCCGTAGTGATATCGCTAAGATCCTGGCCGGGTTTCATGATATTTAGGTCATAATCAGGCTGTAGATTAAACAGCTGTAAAACCTGATCTAGCATTTCGCGGTGCTGCGCAGTAACGCAAACCTTTGCCTCAAAGCGCGCATCTTCAGCTAATTGTAAAGCGAGGGGGGCCATTTTAATGGCCTCGGGGCGGGTGCCAAACACCGTTAAAATTTTCATTACGACTTACCTTTTATCTACTAATTGATACTCAAGCTCTTGGCAACGGGTGTAGTAGTGCTCTAGTAGCGCCTGAGTCTGTGCTAACTGAACGGCTTCAGGTGAATGGACTACAGCGGCCACCTGCGCTTTGCCTAAGCGCAATTCACACAACTGGACGTTTTTAGCAAACAAGTGCGCCCCATAGCGGTCTGCAGCCTGTTGATAGCAGGCTTTTGCTTGCGCGTAGTCGCCGGCTTTAAAGTGCGCCATGGCTTGTTGCACAATAGAATCGTTATTCCTAGTCATTGTGTTTTACCTTATCCCTATTGCTAGGGTGTTACAGTGATCCAAAGGGCGCCTTTATCTGCCTCTAGCGTTTTTTCTTGCCACTCTAAGCCTCGCTCTGCACACAGTTCACGCCAGTGTTGCACCACGTGTTGCTCGCCATCGCGCAAGCTATCGTCCAACATAATATCCACGTGCTTTGAGGAAAAATACTGCAGCACCTGCGCCAAGGCAGGGGCGCGCACCAGAGGATCTGATTTAGGGCTAAATGGGCCATCGACCAAAACCAAAATACGCGCGGCGCGGCCCTCGTATAATTGGGCTACACGTGCTAATTGGTTTTCGCAGTCATAGAATAACGCCGCCTGATCTGCTTGCTGGCTAAACCGTGAGGGCACTAAAGGCGCTAAGACCAGTTCGACTACCCCGCTTAACCCCTGCGAAGCCAAAAGCTGTTTACTTTGCTGGAAATGGTTTTTATCTTGTTCAAAACTGAGAATACGACGCGGGAGCTCGTAATTTTCCAAACCTCGTGCTTGGTGCATTGCCTGACGCCCTGTTTTAGCTACAGGTGTGTCCACGTCTTGGTAGTTTAATTGCAGCTCTTCTGCATACCCATTGTTATGGCGCTGCATTTGCTGGCTGATGACTTTTGCCATTAATGCCGTTGACGTGCCACTGCCGAACTCAATAATTAAGTCATAGCTATGTTGCTCTAGGGCCTGCACCAAATGACTCGCCACATCCGCACCAATCGCCCACCCCCCGAATGCCAAAGGCTGCTCGCCGCTTTCTAGGTAATGCTGTAAGCCCAGCACGGATTGGTAGTGTTGGCGTTGCTGCACAAACGAACGGGTCACATGTTTGCCCAATGCATTGGTGGCTTGTTGAATTTGTGCGGTTTGCTGAGCAAATAACTGATTCATGCGATCTTCAATCTGAGCAAAGCCTACCTCGGCGGTAGTCTGAGTTTTAACTAGCAGTGCATTTTCTTGGCTTAGCTGCTGCGTTTTTTCTTGTTCTTTTTTTAGCTCTTGCTCTAACTCCATCACTTGCTTTTTACGGCTTGCGAACCATTCTTTTGTTTTTTGTAGTTCTTCTTGAGTGCCCTGTAGTTCCGCTTGTACTTTTTCTACTTCTTTATTTTTCTTTTCAGCGTCTGCCTGTGCGCGAGTTAAATCGCTTTGCAACGCAGCCAATTGTTGCGCTGCTTGTTCTTTTTGTTGGGCTAGTTCGTCGTTGGCTCTTTTTATCGCTTGAACATGAGCATCAACGGTAGCCTGCAAAGCTGCGTTTTGCTTGGCTAACTCGGCTTTTTCTTTTTCTAGCTGCGTCTGGCGTGTTTCCGCACTTTTTTGCGCTAATTGGGCTTGAGTGAGCTCTTCTTGCAGAGTTCCTTGCTGCACTAGCTGCTCTTTGGCCTTCTGTAGATCCTGAGCATGAGCCTGAACTGTAGCCTGTAAAGTTGAGTTTTGCTTTGCTAGCTCGGCTTTTTCTTTTTCTAACTGTGCCTGCAATGTTTCTGCACTTTTTTGAGCCAATTGGGCTTGAGTGAGCTCCTCTTGCAGAGTTCCTTGCTGCACTAGCTGCTCTTTGGCCTTCTGTAGACCCTGAGCATGAGCCTGAACGGTAGCCTGCAAAGCTGAGTTTTGCTTGGCTAACTCGGTTTTTTCTTTTTCTAGCTGCGCCTGGCGTGTTTCTGCACTTTTTTGAGCTAATTGGGTTTGAGTGAGTTCTTCTTGCAGAGTTACTTGCTGCACTAGCTGCTCTTTGGCTTTCTGTAGATCCTGAGCATGAGCCTGAACGGTAGCCTGCAAAGCTGCATTTTGCTTGGCTAACTCGGTTTTTTCATTTTCTAGCTGTGCCTGGCGTATTTCTGCACTTTTCTGGGCTAATTGGGTTTGAGTGAGTTCCTCTTGCAGAGCATTGACGGTGTATTCCGCGTGACTATGCTGTTCGGCTAGCTCTGTTTCTATTTGTTCGAACTGCTGCTGCAAACGCTGTAGCTCGTCTTTTAATGGGTCGCGCTGCAGCAGCCATTCGCCCCAGTCAGAGTCGATGGCTTTAGTGCTCTTTAGCTCGTAGCCCGCGTCCTCGAGTTTTTTTACTAGTTGGGATGCTGGCTCTGCCCCTTCGTAGAGGGGCTCTATACTGGCTTTAAGGCTAATACTTAGGAAACATTCTAGTTGATCACTTTGCAACAAGGCATCAACCAAATCGGCCTCTTCGCCAGCGGCCGCAATAATCAAATGCGCTTTTTGCTCTGGGCTAGGCCCATAATGGTTGACTATCTGCGCTAAGCGGCATGTGACGACTGTATAGCGCTGAGCCAACTGCAAGCCTGGAAAGATCTGTTTTAAACCAGTAGGCTGACGCAGACTGGCCAAACCGGAAATAGTGTAATCGTACAACTCGGAAAGCTCTGCCCTTTCCGTTATGGCACTTTCTACTACTTTTACTTGAGGAAACTTTCGGCTACGTAGCCGTAACTGGTTCGCAAGAACGGGGTGTGGTTCTATTAATACGATTGACGCAAAACCTTGGTTAACCCAATTTTCTAATTCCGTCGCCTGACCGGCACCTATATGTATAAGAGTAGAAATACCTGAGAGTTTAGACGACATCATTCTTATTTACGCTATTTAAAATATACTGACTATTTATTACGGTTTCCTGCGCCTTTTTTAACATTTCCTGACGCATTTTTTCATTTTCAATTAATTCTATTATGCTTTTCACCCATATTTCTTTATCCATGGGTAATAAATAACCATTTAATTGGTGTTTAATAATAGAACCATATACAAAATGGTTTGTATAAATCCCTACTGCACCAGCATGAGTGATATCAAAGACCTTGGTAACCGAGCGAGCTTGGTTGAATGGCGTATCGAGTAATGGGGCCAACCCAATACACCGATTGGAAGAGCTAATTAAAGAGCGATAACTATACCACGACATAGGGTGCAATACGTGAACTCGGTCTGTATTTTTAAAGAGTTTTCGTATTTTTTTTGCACCAATTATTTCGAAATTTAAATTAGGTTTTAGTTTCAATACTTGTTCTATTACAGGTACTAGCCATTGAATTTCGGCTTCATGCGAGGCAGACCCGTGGTAGAAAATGGTGTAGTGTTCTGTGATGTTTGTATAGGGGCTTTGGGGGGGCACATAGGTGGGATTCCAATCTTGATATTTTTGCATTAACCATGGAGTGGACACCCATAGTTGCACCTCCATGTTTTTTAGCCACTTTTTATGCCTAGCGGCATAGATATATAGTTTCCATTGATAACGAAACGGTAAGCCTTTATGTGTAGATGTATCCAGCACATCATCATCCATAAAAAACACAATATTGGGCCGGCTTGGCGCGGCTAACCGCTGTAAATACCGCCGCCATTTTGAATTAATATAACGAATAAAAACCAGTGTATCGGTGGCATCAAACTCTAGTTGGCTAGGGTCGTCATCCCAGTGGATGTCGTGATCGTGTGATCGCGCAGCAAAGTAAAAGTCCGAGGTCGGATTCGGCCCAGAATGAATTAAGTACGTAGGCATGTTTAGCTCCAGGGCCAATCAATTCGCGGTACTTTAGATAAACTAAAGTCAGGCTGGGATCCATTCAAATTTGGGTTGTAATACGGGTCGCCTGTATGAATCACTGGCCAGCGTTTACGCATGTAGTTGGCTTCAGCTTGGGCTCTGGCCTTTTTGACAGGGTCATCGTCCTTGCCCCGTGAAACCGATTCGTAGTGGTAAAGCTCAGCATAAGGTGTATACACCACGTTATAACCCGCTTCTCTAACACGTAAACAATAGTCCACGTCATTAAAAGCCACTTTTAAATGTTCCTCGTTTAGCCCACCTAGTTGCTCGTAAAGCCTTTTAGGGGTTACCAAGCACGCGGCGGTAACGGCAGAAAGGTCCTGTGCAGCCATGGCTCGACCCATATAGCCTAGGTCTTCTTGTTCTAAAACCCCATGCAAATGCGTGGCACACCCCCCTACCCCAACCACATCGCCGGCATGTTGCACGCGCCCATCCGCATAATAGAGCCGCGCACCAACCACACCGACTTTTTCTTGGGCTAACCGAGAAACCATTTCCTCTAGCCAGTCTGGTGAAATGACCTCGGTGTCATTGTTTAACAAACAGATCACACTGCCTTTGGCTTGCTTTACCGCAAAGTTATTGACTGCCGAATAGTTAAAGGGGTAGTCATAGCTTATAACGCGAACATGGGGATGCTGAGCAACCAGCTGCTGAAAATACGCCAACGTTTGCGGATCCTCACTTTGGTTATCCACAATAATAATTTCGTAATTTTGCCATTGCGTTATACGCACAATACTTTCCACACAAGGCTGCAAAAAATGCAACATGTCACGAGTTGGGATAATAATGCTGACCAATGGCGTTGGCTGTGGTGCCGCATAGCGCACACGTACTACTCCGGTCTTATCCAGCTGCACTTCTGCTTGGATGCCAGAACGCTGTAAATGCGTAGAAAGTACCTGCACATGTTGACTGGCATCCATTAACGCTCTATTTGACGGTGCAGACCAAAGCAAAGCTGGGATATGCCCAATTTGGGCTGAGGCCTGTGCTCCTATCTCTAACAACAATCCATAAACGGAAAAATCGTGGGCGTGATAGCGACAATTTTCTTCATACGCCGTTTTTTTTACCCACACCACCTCGCCCACATAAGCAGTACTGTATTGCAACTCCAGCGACCAGTCTGGCTTAAAATAAGGCGTTTTCATTTCACCTTGAGCCGTGTGGTGATCGTGATCACTGTAAATGCAGTCAAGGTCGGGCTGCTGCTGTTGTTGCCACAAAAACCAAGCCACCGCCCACGGTCGCAGAACACAACCCGCTTTCATATGCAGCACATAATGTGTGGTGATTTCAGGCACCTGCTGTCGCCAAATCAGAGGCTCACAAGCAAAGCCCTCTTGGGCATGTACAGATGTTAGGCTTTGTTCTATTTCTATTGCCGAAGCGCTTCTGGCATCAATTACCACGCTATAGCTAGAGTGCCTTGGCAACCTTGCTTTAAATCGTTGAATTGCCTTTTTATGTGAAGGCTGTAATTGCCAATACCGTGCTAACCACTGTGCATAGTCAGGAGCTGGGTAATGATAACGAAAAGAGCTAAGTAATCGATACCCTTGGTAAAACGAGCGTTTTAATGCGGGCATAAAGCCCATACGGCGTCGCAAACTGGCGGGCATAATATGCCACATAAAGGCCACTCGGTGCCACATCCAGTAATAAGCCTGGGCTACCGAGATCGTCTGGATCTGAACCGGTTCATCCGTACCTTGCCCGTCCACATGAATGTCAACTCGAAGTAGCTGCTGCCCTGCACTTAAACGCACTACCTCAAACAACCTGCCTTTATGAGTAACGGACAAGGGCAAGCGTTGTAGCTGGCTGTGATCTTGGTAAATCAACTCGGCGTGAATACCACTGTGTCTAACAGGCAACTGCGCTTGTATTAAAAACCACTGCGCTGAAAACGATGAAAAACTCATAGCACAGGTAAATAGAGGTCTAGACCCAGCTGAGCAATCAGTTCGCTCCCCTCTGGTTTTTCTATGACGGTTAATGCTTCTTTTTGCTCGGCAGTTAAGGCGCGGCTTTTCTGTTTGACTGTAGCGCTAACACTATGCTCAAAGGTCGGAGGCCGCACCATAAAACGTGCATTCGTTTGGGCAATTACATAAGTGGGCTGCGTGGCATTTAACATCGCTAAATCAATATGTCCTGCCGTATGGGCCACCAGCACACGTTGGAAGATTCGACACAAATAACTTAATAAAGAATAACTGGACGAGGAACCAAAAACCAGACAAAGCGCATCGTGTAATGCATTGTGATTTTGCATCAAGACCACACGGCCAAAATTAGGCAGCGCGTTATCAAATACCACCCATTTTTTGTAATGCATGCCTGTCAAAAAAGAGGCAGGCTGAGAAAACGGTGGTGTGAGTTTATTGCCCAAATCACCCACATGTTCACGTGTTTGATAGGTGTCTTGGACAAATACGGCTTGCACCTCGCAACCATCTAAGCCCAAACGTTGCGCTACCGATTCCACGACACGCTGCGCCCCCTGATGCGTCCAATGGGTGTCTGTTTTGTAATACGACGCATCTCCCAACGCTTGGAGCTCTTGGGTAGGGTACAAGTACATGTCTGACGGCATCTGCGCAAACACCTCATCAAATAAACCCGAGGCTGCAGCTTGGTACGGGTAATAGTGGCTAAGCACACTTTCTTTGGTAGGCGCAATTAAAAACAAGGCACGGTTATCCCAGACCGCCATGTGTGTTTGCCAGTCTTGAATGTAGCGCTGCCAATCCGCCAAGCACTTTTTACTTAGCCGCAACAGCCCACGATGCTGATCTACACTGAAATTCGTATCGTTATCTAAAAACAGCCAATCCTGATGGCCCTGCAACACTTTCAGAGGCTCTGGCTCCGCGTCATTTTCCGGTGTTGCCACGGGTAAGCTCAAATCAATCAACGCATAGCTTTGATCATTAATATGCAGCCGCAATTGCAATTTTGTGCCCGACAAAGGCAAAGCAAGGCGAAAGCCACACTGTTCTTGGGCCTGAGCATGCTTAAACGTCGACACCACATCCGGTCGATTCCGATCTAAAGGTATACAACGCTCTAGTTGTTCGTTTAGCTTTACGCTTAAATACGGCGGTTGCTTTAAGTCACGATACACCTGCGGCTTTACTAACACCCAACCTTGTACTACCCAGCCTGTTTTTTCTTTGGGTTGACCGTGCTCGGTACTGGGATAATCCAGATGGTATTTCCATACGGGTGACGAAGCGGCGGTACTGCGCCACCATTTTTTAATATTCAACACATATTCCTGAAAAATAGGCCAAAATCAACGCGTAGGCTAGCCTGACCATTACGAATGATCGGGCTTGCGTAACATTCTAGCGTCAACCTCAAAAACACGGGTATCCATGTGTTGCGGCATGTAGAGATACTGCTTTTTTAGGCAGCTTTCATGCCAGCGGTGATAGGCTTTGCTGTAATCGTGTCTCAAGCCTGAAAAAATAGTAAAAATATGCGTAGCAGAGCGCTGCGTTAAGGAGTCTTCACGCACGCGCCCAAAGGCAAGCGGTAACCCCGGGTGCACTTCGTAAACAGCAGCGGCGCCATAGGCTTTAAGCACCCGATAGTAATACTCGGTATCCGCACTACACACCACGTCATCCCAAAAGCCTAATTCGTTAAATACAGCTCGGCGCATTAGTAACGACGACACATTGCGATGCACCAAACCGTTCCAATCCTCTGGCGAAGACCAGTTACCTAGTTGTAAATCGTCGCTGGCACGTACCCAATGTGACAACGTCACTTGTAACGCGGGCTGCTGTAATAAAGGACGCAACTGCTGCTCAATTTTCTGAGGATGAGACCAGTCATCGCTATCGTGCACAGTAATAAACTGGCCCTGACTTTGCGCTAAACCCACATTACGGGCGTGATATGCCCCTTTATTTAGGGCTTGTGCGATTAAGCGAATACGTGGGTCTTGTAGTGCAAGCTCTGCCACCAAGGCGGCCGTGTTGTCACTAGAGGCATCATCTACGACGAGAATCTCTAAGTAAGACCACGTCTGTGCCTGCAGCCCTTTTAAGGTCGTCAGAATCGTTTTTTCAGCATTATAAGCAGGGACGATCACGCTAACTAAAGGCGGGGGCTCAACGCTCAGGAAGTCGTTACTGGTCGTGCGTAATAACCCCGTACTTTGTAACCCATCAAACAAACTCTGATCTCCAAGAGGATGACTACATACCCCCATTAAGCCAGCGGCATCATAATGTTGATTTAGCTCTTTCCAGTGCAGTGCATGATCTTTAGGTTGGGCTAAATGATTCATACGCGTTAAGATCAGTTCTACCCGGTCGCCATAGCGAGCCTTTAGCTGCTCCAGATATGCCAATGTATGAG
This sequence comes from Paenalcaligenes hominis, assembly GCF_011927625.1. Taxonomy (GTDB): domain Bacteria; phylum Pseudomonadota; class Gammaproteobacteria; order Burkholderiales; family Burkholderiaceae_B; genus Paenalcaligenes; species Paenalcaligenes hominis. Next base: position 370,645 of record NZ_JAATIZ010000001.1, on the reverse strand, counting down.
GTGTATTTTTTTGCTTAGCCAAGACCTCTACCCACAATAAATGCGGAGCCATCAGGCCAGGCATGGGTCGGGCAGAACCTACATAGAACGACAAGGCTTGATGTACCTGCTGCCACTGCCCCAGTGCCGCATACCAACGAGCTAAAAACCACGCTGCACTTGTTTTTTCTGCCTCATTGCTACTTTGAGTTAACTGCCACAGTTGCTGCTCAGCCTGCGATTGCGTGGCCTCTGCCCACACCAGCGCTTCGGCTTGCACCGCTTTCAGTTGACAAGGCCAACGGCCCTCTTGATAACCGTGGTGATAAAAATGCTCCCAGGCAGGCATACCCGCCTGCGCTACATCGGCATAGGTCGCTAAATAGTAGTCACTATCAAAATAAGGCGGTGCCACAGGAAGCTGTGGTTTTTGTAGGCCTTTCTTTTTTTTAAATACTGAGGCAATACGGCTGAGCATCGCTTTGTTTATCCTTTCCCTAATTACTAAGGATGGGGCTGACGCCCTTCTGCTTGACCATTGCGCAAGAAATGCCATAACGGGTTAATACCGGTGATGGCCACATCCGGGTTTGATTCAAGGTAAAAACTGGAATCAAAATAAGGGGAAGGATTTCGTCCCTCAAAACCGCCTAAACGTATGTAGTGCAATGCAGGGTTAGCAGACTGCACAGGATCCTGCGCTACATCGGGATACTGCTGCAAATACCACTGCGCATCAAACCAAGGACTTTGCACAATGTGTTGGGCTCGCTCTTTGTCTTTACGCAGAGCGTCACGTCGCGCTTTTCGAGCAGCACGACGCTCAAAGAACGATCTGGGTGGAACGGTATGCTCAGGCTCGTGTACACGTACCTCAGAAACCACTACCAAATCGGTACTGGACTCTTTGTTATGATCAAGTACCACAGGCACTTGACGGTCAGGCGCCGTAGTTGCGTCTTTATCTTTTAGGTAAATTCGCTCTAACTCCTCTTGATGCGAATGAAGCTGCTGCAACAATAAAGTATTTTCAGCGCCCAGCTCTTTTTGTAGAGCAAGCGATGTCTCTTTAGCCAACATCAGGGTTTCTAACTCTGCTTGTACCGTAAGCAGCTGCTCTATTACAAGCTGGTTTTCTTGAGCGAGTGCATTTTTTTCTAGCTGTAGCTCTACAACTTTCTTCTCTGATTGATCAACGTCACTTTGTGCAGTATGTAGCTGAGCTTTTAGCTCGATCAATTGTGCATTCAACGTTGTTTTTTCTGCCTGAAGCTGCTCTTGATTAGCCTGATTTGATGCTAACTCTTCGGCCAGTTTCGTTTCTAAAGCTGTAATTTTCTTAAGCTGTGTCTGCGAGTTGCGCTCTAGGGCTACGAATTTTTGATGAGTTTGCCTTAGCTGGGAAAGCTCTTGTTCCGTGTTTTGCAGCGCTAAGGATTTTTTTTCTAGCTCCTCTTGGGCGACAAAAAGCTGCTCTAACACCAACTGGTTTTCTTGACCTAATGTATTTTTTTGCTCTTGGGCCACAGAAAGCTGCTGTAAAACCGACTGATTTTCTTGAAGCAGGTTTTGTTTTTCCTCATGCTGCGCGGCTAGTTTGGTCTGAGTGTATGCCAGTTCTTTTTCAAAAGCTGAAGCTGATTGTAATTGTCGCAATACAGCCAATGCCCCTACAGAGTCGGAATCAGGGGCAGCTGAGCTTTCGCTTGTTAAAGGCCAAGTCATCGCTTTTGTATATTGAACAACCTGAGCTAAGTCGGGGTCTTGTAAAAGTATTTGTTGGGCTAGCGTAGACGCCCACGGTTTAGCAGCATCATGCACCACAACATCCACTGCAGCAGTATCTAGCGTAGACACCCCATGTTGCTTGCATACCTCTACAAAGTGATGAGGGTGGCTTAGTACCTGACTTAAATCAAACAAAAGCGTTTGCTTACGATGCATACGATAGAAGTCTTGCAATGCAAGCAGATTGGTTTTCCACTGCTCTAATGCCTCGGCTATATCGTGATCTGTCGTGATCAACCCAGTTAAAAGCTGAGGTAAATCACTGTAGAACAAGATCACTTTCTGTTGTGGGTACTGCGTGAGCTCTTGGGCAAGTAATTGTAGTTGCTCTGTGCTTTGTAAAACCACACTGTAAGGCTGAGCTAACGCCTGACGCAATGTATCTTGAGTCAAATTTAACTCTATGGCCCGAGCTTGGCCCTCGTTAAAGCCCACCACAGCTAGTACCGGCAGCGCTTCTATCCAATTACAGTAGGCTCCCGCCCCAAGTACCAATGACATGCAACTTTCCTTGTTTTTCATTAACCCAATTTTTACAGGTTATCGTAATAATCAATACCAGCTTCAATATCTTCAAAAAAATGCACGTGCCCTTTTTCAAGCACCAGCACCATATCACACATATCCCGCACTTGGCTCATACTATGCGTGACCATAATAATATTGGCTTTACCTATTTTTTCATCAAAAGCGGCGCGGGCTTTACGTTTAAAATGGGCATCCCCTACTGCCATGGCCTCGTCGACCAGATAATAATCAAAATCAAACGCCAAGCTAATACCAAATGAGACGCGACTGCGCATCCCTGAGGAATACGTACTAGAAGGCGAATCAAAATACTTGCCTATTTCAGCAAACTGCTCGACAAAATCGACTTTTTCACGTAATGCCTCGCCTGAAAACCCCTGTACCCGAGCCACAAACTGCGCATTTTGTCTGCCTGTTAATGAGCCCTGAAACCCACCTCGTAGCCCTACAGGCCAAGAAATACGTTTATCGGAAATGATTTTGCCGCTGTCTGGCGCATCTACACCCGATAAAATATTCATTAGCGTTGATTTACCGGCACCGTTTTTCCCTATGATTGCCAAGTTACGCCCAGCAGGAATGGTAAAAGACAAGTTTTTAAATACAAATGACCGGCCTGTCTTGTGGTGCAGGTAAGATTTGGTTAGGTTTTGAATTTCAATCATCGTTTGATTCCATTTTAAGAATCGCTACCGAATAAGTCTCTAGTATAAACTTTTTCTTTTACATCACTGAGCTCGTCGCTAAACCTATTTGCGACAATCACGTCGACCTTTTCTTTAAAAACAGATAAATCGTTAATCACTTGGGAATTAAAAAAATGGGGCTCGTTTAGTGTAGGCTCATACACTAAAACCTCTATGCCTTTGGCTTTAATGCGTTTCATAATCCCTTGGATACTAGACGACCTAAAGTTATCCGAGCCAGCCTTCATCACTAAACGGTAAAAACCCACTACCTTTGGTGCCTTATTTAAAATATCGTCAGCAACGAAGTCTTTACGGGTACGGTTTGAGTTCACAATGGCCGACATTAAATCTTGAGGGGTATGCGAATAATTGGCCAATAATTGCTTTGTGTCCTTTGGCAAACAGTAGCCACCGTAACCAAACGAGGGGTTATTATAATGAGAACCAATACGTGTATCCAAACATACACCCTGAATAATTTCACGCGTGTTTAGCTGGTGCGCTAACGCATAACTATCGAGCTCATTAAAAAAAGCGACCCGCATAGCTAAATACGTATTAGCAAATAGCTTGATGGCCTCTGCCTCGGTATTATTAGTTAGTAATACATCGGTAGAGTCATTTAAAGCCGCATGGGTAAACAAGGTAGCTATTTGTTCAGCTCTGGCGGATTTTTCTCCGACAATAACACGTGAAGGGTATAAACAATCATGCAGCGCATGTCCCTCTCGTAAAAACTCGGGTGAAAAAATAATATTTTCTGTTGAGTAAGTTTTTTTTAGTTTTTCGGTAAAACCAACTGGCACAGTGGATTTAATTACTATAAGTGCCTGCTTATTCACACCTAATACATTCTGCACTACTTTTTCTACAGATGAGGTATCAAAAAAATTGTCTTTGGGATCGTAATTTGTTGGTGTGGCAATAATCACCAAATCTGCATCTACATAAGCCTGAGCAAAATCTGTGGTGGCATGTAGATCTAATTCCTTGTTTTGCAAATAGTCTTCGATTTCCTTATCTGCTAAAGGGGAAAGTCTTTTATTTAGCAAACCCACTTTCGCCGTATCAATATCTACCGCAACAACGCGATGATATTGCGCTAACAATACAGCATTAGCTAACCCTACATACCCAATTCCTACTACTGCAATTTTCATTTTATTCACACTATAATTTCTCTAGGGTGAGCTAATAAATAACTCTACACACTTTCCCTTTTAATTTAACCTCATACGGCACAGTTAAAAGTGGAATGTCTTGCTGCACTTTTTGATAGGCCAGCCGCCAGTAACGGCCTAGCTCTAACTCAAAGCTATCTGAAAAATAATACATACGTTGAAACCACGGGCCGCCTGGTGTATGCGTTAGCTCGCCTAAAATGGCCCCATCCGGAGTGGCGTAACAATCCACGGAAATGAATGTCGCTTTTAATTTTTTTGTTAGGTCAGAGGCTAAACGTAGCATTTGATCCGCACACTCAGGCACACGGGGTATCGCTGCAGGCTGTTGCGCATGGCTAGACGCCTGAACACGATCATCCTTAATCACGTTGAACTGCCCATCGAAAAAGCAAAACCGGGCCGGCGTATAGTTTCGATCCACTTGTAAAATAAACTCGACCCGATCATAAAAAGTAAATAGCTTATAGTCCAACGGAATGATGTTTTTAGCTTCTTCGTCAATCACCCGTTGCTCAATAAAAAAAGTTATCTTTTTATTACGTTTAGCTTCTAGCTCTAAGGCTGCTTGAATAATCTGCTCTTCAGATACTACACGCTGGCTTTTTACGTCATAAAACAAATGAAGCCCCATAATTTTATGAAGCACATATACGCCTTCGCTAGACCACAACCCCTCTGCCTTCAGCACAAAAGCGTCTGCATTGACGCTATCTAACTTGATCTTGCTTGCCGAATCAAAACGCCCAAGTACTTTTGGGCAGGCAAAACCATGTTTTTCCGCGTACTGCTGTAGTTTCAGCTTTCCTATCCTAGAGGCGGGCTTTTCAATGCCGCTCCATCGCAATGCGCTAAAATCCGACCAAGTAAGGGGCACACGTTGCGTCATTTTCATACTGAGTTAGGCCTGTTTTCGAGTAGTTGCCACGACTCTGATTTATTCCATAAAGGATAAGCATCTAGAGGATAGTGAACTAATGAGTTATTGGTTAAGTAGTAATCTACTGCCTCGATGGGCTGACCGCTGACTATAGGCTCAACGTTAGGCCTGCCTACCAACTCAAAATACAACGCACACAGTTTACGCTCGGCATGACCGAACGCGGGCCAGTGAAATAAAGCGACTTTTTTATGTGGATGCGTTTGAATGAGTTTGGCCGCTGCTAACACGTCTGCTAAATTGGAATAATCACCTGCAACGCATAGATCGTAATGTTCTGGACCTGTCTGTTTACGCCACATAGGTATGGGAGCATTAAACGCGCGTTGTGCGTCGGCTGCTGGCAAAGACAACACAGCAGACTGACTATGCCACCACTCGGCAATCTGTCTATAAATATGCCGCAAGCCAAAGTAGACCGTACGCACATGCGTTGCTTTGGTGCGTGTCAATGAAGACGCCTCATCCAGGGCAAAAGCGAGTGGTAGTTCGGGATGAATTTTAGCAAAAGAGTCTTTGCCGTAGTGTGCCTGCATTCGCCAGATATACTCTGTATCGCCCCCAACACGCACTTGATCCCATTCACCTAGCGTCTCTTTCACCTCTTTTCTAAACATAAATGAAGAGTGACTCCAATGCGTTATGCGGTTTTCGGGACGCCAGTTTTGAGTAAAACAGAGATCAGCAGTAACTCGAGCCCAGTGAGTGACACACCCCATTACCCTTGGGTGTTGCGTTAAATACATCACCTGAAGAGCAATTTTTTGTGGGTGCGACCAATCATCACTATCGTGAGTGGTAATAAAATCGCCGGTAGCCCTGTGTAAACCATAATTACGAGCTGCATAGGCCCCCCCATTAACTGAAACTTGCAATGCTTTGACCCTGTGATCTTTTTGTTCTAGTTTTTTTAAAACAGCATAGGTCTCATCCGTAGAGCAATCATCAACCGCAATAATTTCCAAATTCACATAGCTCTGCGCAAGCAATGACTCGATAGCCGTTTCGATCTGGTGCTGTGCATTGTATATGGGCAGTATGATCGATACTTTTTGATCGCCATTTACAGCCGGTGTTGGCTGCCCTTGAATCGTAGCTAAGCCCAACGACTTCTCTGCTGTTTTCAACTGCAGCCCAGTCAAACCGTGTAAGGTAAAAGCTTGATTAATGAGCTGTAAGCGAGCGGCATCGTCAGATGCTGAGTTAGCTAAGGCCAACATAGCATCGGCATCTTGGGGAAAAAGGTCTAGGTAGCGCCTAAGCAATTTATACGCTGCTGCTTTTTGCTGAGTTAACACCAAACAAAAATACTGCAAGTACCATCTTTCTTTACGAAGGCTATTCACAGCCCCGAGCTGCTCCATAGCATTGCCTAATGCCAATGCCTTTTGGTAGTCACCCGTAAAATAATACCAGCGGGCTACATGCCACATAGCCCACCAGCGTGTATGGGCATCAAGCTCGGTATTCGTTGCTATAGAATGCAATTCTATTAGGGCGGTAGCTGAGTGCCCGCCCCAGAGCTGTGCACTTAAATCTATGTCTTTTCTATTAGACTCTTCTTTTTCTTTATGATGTTTTGGTAATAGGTAATCAATGAGCGGGCTGCGTGGTCTAAGTGCTTTTCTATGGGTTTGGTTGGTAGCCTGCTTAGATGCAAATTGGGCACTGGGCTCGTAGCCTAACGCCCAACCCAAAGCTAGATAATGCAATGCAGCAGGCACATCTGCGGGCAGCCCCAGATCGACCTGACTTTTATAAAACGGCTCGTCAAATAAAGCGGTAAACTGCATTAACTCCATGGCGGCATTTAAAGAAATAGCATGCTGGCGACTAAATAACTCTTTTAGCACGGCTTGCCTTTTCTCCGCAGCCACACGTCGCAAGGCTAAATCCAAATTAAACGCATACGATTTAAACTCTGGGTTTGCCAAAAAAAGCCGTTGATAAAGCTCGATGGCCTTGTCGTGGTTCTTGTTAATCAAATGCTGATTAGCTTGAAGTAATAAGTTTCCCATTAAACCAAGACCTTAACGGCTTAATAAATAATCTTTACGTACCCTATAAAGACCTAAGGCCAAAAATAACATAATTATTGTTACAGAAATGGGATAGCTATAACTAATGCCGGGTGTTTCTGGATGCATTAAAAATACACTGGTACGGATGTTATCAATAATGTGTAGAAAGGGATTCCACAACAGCCATGGTAAAAACTGCTGCGGCAAACTCCAAATAGGAAAGATCACACCCGATATAAAATACAACGGCATAAAGAGTAATCGAATAAAAGTAGCCGAATTTGGCATGACCTGCACAATCACACAAAAAAACATGCCTAATGAAAATGCAAACAAAATGCCTATCGCTAAACTAGCAATCCACCGCAAAGGGTACGCCACACTTACGTCATAGCCAAACCAAAAGCCCAATATAAAAACTAAAATGGCATATACCGCCGAGTAAATCATGAGCTCGACCAAAAGCCGCGCTACAAAGGTATCAAAGATTTTTATATTAGGATATGCGAAAAGCGCTCGGTTAGCTGAAACCGTATCCATAAAGCGCAAAGCAATATTGCGCATTAAAAAAAACGGCACAATCCCTGTTAATAACCACACAGGAAAATCCATACCCGGAACTGTTCGTAGCCGAATTACCGTGAACATAAACATCATAAAAGCGATGTGTATCATCGGCTCGAACAAAACCCAAAACGCGCCCATACGTCGGCTACCAAAGCGCGTCTGGAACTCTCTTAGCATTAGTGCAAAGATAACGGCTTTAGTAATTTGCCATGAGCTGCGTTTAGTACGGCTTACAGCATTCATTACAGATTCCCAACCGTTCTACCTAAGACCAACACCTGAATAATGGGCGAGATCAGTTTTTGGAACTCATACGCATGGGCATTGGTGACGTACACGGCGTCTTCGGGGTGAACGAGGAACTGGCGCGCTAGGAACATAGCGGTGGGGTCGCGCATGTCGAGATGAAACACCAATGGTTTTACCTCGGACACGACGCGATTGCTTTCGCTGTCGTAGGCAATACTTTCTGGTAGGCGGAAGATAAACACACCACGTGCGTCAGCCTTGGCCTCGTTCAAGCCCCCTACACTGCCCAATACCTCGAGCAAGCTGGGGCTTTGGGATGGGAAATCGTGCAAACCCGGGGTGTTGACGGCGCCCATGGCCACAAAGCGTTTACGTGCGCGTTCGACCACAATTTCCGCATTGGGTGGCACAGGTTGGTTAAGACCATTGAGTAATTCTTGGTAGCTAAAGCGTTGCGCTGTTTTACCGGTGCGCACCACCACATCCACTAAATACGGCTCGAGTTTGGGACCGCCGGCTTCATTGATGGCGTCTAGCAGGGTTAATGGCCCCTGCAAGGTGGAAAATCGGCCTGGTTTGTTCACGTCGCCAGCCACCAAGACTGAGCCCGCTAAATCACCCACTAAGCTTACATGGACCTGAGGAGAGGTGGTATAGCGCGCGATTTTTTTCAGGATGAGGTCTTCGGTTTGCGTTAGGCTTAGACCGCTGACCTTGATACGCCCGGCATAAGGCAATGAAATCATGCCTTTTGCATTGACACGTACTGCGTCAAATACCGTCCCACCTACTGCCAATGGCGCAAACAAGGCCCCTTCTTCCGCACTGTCGGCCATCATGACTTTCAGTACATCGCCGGTCACTAAAGTGAGCTCGGGCAAGGCGGTTGCAGAGACCTCGGGACGTGGTGTGGGCAACGCTGGGCGCATGTACGGCGCAATGGTTTGCGCTGACAGGCTGACTAAGCGGTAATTGGCGTCTTCTGCGGCGGCATCGCTTGTTATTGTACTTTTGGTTGGGCCAGCCCCTGAAAAAATACTGCTGGCACATCCGCTTAACGCCGTTGCCAAGGCTATCGATCCAATCAACTTAATGGTTAGGGATTTCATGTTTTACTCTCGGTGATCTTCGATAGAGGCCAAAACAAATCGTGTAATGCCATACAGCAAACACAAGGCAATAAAGATAGTAATTAGGTTATAAATGCGGCGTGGGTAGACGGGGTCTTCCGGCATATTGGGCTGCACCACGCTAACTAAGCTGCGTATTTTTTTACTGGCCTCGAGTTTGGCATTTTCTACTACGGCTATGCTGGTTTTATAAAATTCCTCGGCAATAGCCACATCAATTTCATGGCGACGGTATTCGGCTGCCACCACGTTTAATTTATCGCCCGCCCCGGCTGAAATTAAGCGCTGGTTTTCTGCCTGCAACTGCTGCTCTAGGGCGCGGATACGACTGCGTTGCGCACGCACCTGTGGCGAGCTGCCGTCTAGAGTGGCTGTTAGCGTTTTTAGGCGGGCATTTTCTTTCACAATCTCGGACTCGAGATTGGCAATGATGGTAGCGCGCGAGATGGCCGTGGCCTCTGCATTCAGTAGATTGCTGCGGCGTTGAAATGATAACATGGCTACTTTACTTTCTTCGTACCGATTCGTAGCATCGACTAATTCATTTTCCGCAAAGTTTAATTGATCTTTTGCAATTTTTTGTGATATTTCATTTACAAAACGTTCACTTTTTTCCAAAATCAGTTTCAATGTACTTTCCGCAAATTCGGGCGTTAAGGCTTGAACATCCACTAAAAGCAAACCGGTGGTTTCATCGTAGGTGGCTTTGACTAAACGCTGGTAGAATTTCACCCTGTCCTCGAGTGGGGCGTCTGCACTCAGCCAGTAAATGGGGTCGTTTAAGCGCCCAGAAAAGTGTTCAGACCATTGGTTTTCTTGCTCTAGGTACTGCAGCATGTCGGGCGAGGTAATGTATTCACGTAGGTACAAGGTTTCCTCGCGGGATACAGGATCTATACTGCTCATTAACAGTGCTAGCCCGGGAATACTGGCTTGGGAGCTACTTTCAGCTTGGCGTACTACCACTTGAGCCGAACTCACATATCGATTTGATGCAAAAAAAGCATAATAAAGAATTGCGATGATCATTGGCACGATTATTATAAAAAGTGACAATGATTTGGTTTTGATTTTCATTTTAAAATTTCTTTATTTACGTAATGACTAAACACTTAGAGCTGCAAAGAAGCCAACATTCTATTCTAACCGAAGCCAAAGCTCCACAGCTAAGTACATGTTGTGTTATTTGTATCAAATCCCCTCTATCCTTTTCTTAATTGCAGTGCCTATCTATGTCTTCTAAGCCCTTTTCGTTGTTTTGGGCCATCCTCGCCCTCGCCCTTGGTGGTTTTGGTATTGGTACGGGCGAGTTTGTGATTATGGGTCTGTTGCCGGATGCGGCCTCAGATTTAGCTATCAGTATTCCCCAAGCCGGTCATTTAATCAGTGCCTACGCATTGGGTGTAGTGATTGGCGCGCCGCTATTAGCTGTGCTGGGTGCACGTATTCCGCAGCGTCGTTTTTTAGTCTGGCTCATGGTGTTTTTTGCTGTGGCTAATTTTGTGAGTGCGATGGCGCCGACTTACCACAGTATGTTGGTGGCGCGTTTTGTGACGGGTTTTCCACATGGGACGTATTTTGGGGTGGCAGCCTTGGTAGCGGCTAATTTAGTGGGCCAAGGCAAACGCACTCAGGCCATTGGACTAGTGATGCTGGGTTTGACGGTAGCCACCTTAATCGGGGTGCCGTTAGCAGCGGCGTTAGGCCAGTGGCTAAGCTGGCGTGCTGCTTTTGTTTTTGTAGGCGTGGTTGGTGTGCTGAGCTTTTTAATGGTGGCGCGCTGCGTACCCTATATTCCGGCTAATGACCACGCCAGTCCTTTGCTAGAGCTAACTGCATTAAAAAATAAGCAGGTCTGGATCACTTTAGGTATTGGGGCGATTGGTTTTGGGGGGCTGTTTGCGGTGTTTAGCTATGTAAAACCCACTATGATGCAACTAGCTGGCCTAGGCGAGCAAACCATTCCTTGGGTGTTGGCCTTATTCGGCGTGGGCATGATTGCTGGTAACTTGGTCGGTGCAAGATTAGCCGACTGGCATTTAAGCAAAACCATCCGCGGTATTTTATGGTGGGGGGTGTTGGTACTCAGCGCCTTTTACTGGACCTCGCACCATCCCATTTTAGGCCCTATCAATATTTTACTGATTGGTACGCTGGTGGCGCTAGGCCCAGCCCTGCAAGCGCGTTTGATGGATGTAGCCGGTGAGGCGCAGACCTTGGCCGCTGCGTTAAACCATTCGGCGTTTAATGCGGCCAATGCCTTAGGGGCCTGGCTGGGTGGTGTGGCCATTAGTGCAGGGCTAGGTTGGGACTCAACGGCCTACGTGGGCGCACTGTTTGCCCTGGGTGGCATCGCCATGCACAGTTGGGCGCGGCGCATAGCGCGTTCGGCCTAATGCACACGTTGGGTGGCAATCAAAGTGCGCGAACCTGCACCTATTGAGTGTTCGGCCTAATGCACACGCTGTGGTCGCACAGGTTCATCGGGTGGTAGAGATCGCTGGGCACAGCTACCTTTTCGTAGCTGTTGCAGGTATGCTTTGTGGATCATTCACTCTTTGGTTTGTGTTATGGCCTCTTCAACCTCTTCTTTGTCTGTACGCTTGCGTCAACTGGTTTGCTTAATTTATTTTGTAGGTGGCTGGGTAGGCTTGTATTATTTACTGCCTCAATTGGGCTTGTTTACCACCAGTTGGTTAGCGTTGACGTTGTTTGGTTTGTTAGTTTTTCAAAACCTAGTCGCCATTGGCGGGTCGGTGATGTTCTGGAAAAACGACCCCAAAGGGGCTGAATGGCTTTATTGGCTATCGTGGACCAGTGTCCCTGTGTTTAGCTCTGCCTTAATTTCCTACCACAGTATTATTGGTCTAGGTATTGTGCCGTTGATTCGCCTAGAGCCAGATAACTACGGGGCAGACATTCTTTTTCGTTGGGGGTACGCAGGGGTATTTAAATGGTTTCCCACGTTGGATCTATACCAACTGGGCTTTAACCTAATCCCCCTGATTTTTATTGCTATTTTGCGACAATATCTGCCCCGCGCTGCCGACTAGCTGCCTGCATCGGAAAACGCGGAACGACCTATTGTTTAGGCCAGGAATATCACAAGCTGCGTACTGCAGAGATATTCGCGGTTTTAAACCATTCCTCGACCTGTACGGTTTGTGTGGCATTGCGCGAGTGCACAATCAGCGACCAACGCCCTTGGCGCTTGGCCTCTTTCACGCCTTGGATCACCATAAGGTGGTCAGGGCGCAAGGTTAAAAAGCCACCTAGCAATAAACCGCCACTGGTAAACACAAATAAGAAAGGGATCACACTAACAACGGGCGATGACACAATCATCGGGATGCCAGACCAGTACAACCCTGCCCACAGCCCCAACCCCACTAGGAAACCAAGGATCCCAAATAACGTATGGGCTCGAATCGCGGTCTGAAAAATGCCCTTGGACTCGGGTTCGATCTTTCGGCTGTAACGCCGGTCATGAGGGGCCACGACCGTGATCTGGTTTGGATCATAGCCCGTCTGCTCCAACGCGGTTTTACATTGCTCTAACTCCGATTGGGTGTCAAAGACGGCCAGAAATTTAGTATTAGACTGCTCACCAGATATAGGATTTGTGCTCATGTATGCTCTCCTAATGTGTGCTGCGAATAACGAAGTCCATCTCAATCCACTATACGCTTTGATAAAAACCTATCCGCTTAAAATGCAAGCAAGGGTTACGAAGTACGTCTTGCAAGGCGGCGTCTAAGCACTTGAATGCGCGTTTTATTTTTAAATCGCTGGCTTGACTTGTTACATTTAGATGGAATCTGACCTTTAAAAAGCGTCAAGTTACATTGCTTTTCAGCGCTAGCCCTTGGAAAATGAAGTGGTTACAAACCCATAAGGACATGCTATGAAACGCAAATTAACTTTTTTAACCGCAGCATTTGCTACCGCCGGGCTTGCCGCTTGCAGCGCTCCCTCTACGACTGTAATGACTGACTCAGGAAAAAAAGTCACGCTAAGTCCTGCCGAGACTATTCAAGCGTATCACTGGGATTTAGTAAATGTGGTGGAGCCAGATGGCGCCAGTAAAAATGTAGGCAAGACCCTTGACCACCCATTGACGCTGACTTTCTTAGATGATGTGGTGGCGTTACAAAACCTATGTAATAACCTAAACGCGTCGTACAACCTACAGGAAAACAGCATTGCCTTTTCACAGGTGGTAGGCACTATGAAAATGTGTAATGACCCCGAGTTAATGCAATACGAGCAAGAGGTCGCTCGCCTATTACCTACTGCTAGCACCTGGTCTTTAGCCACGACCGACCAAACAGCCCAAGACGCCCCCGCCCCTGTGCTTAGCCTACACTTTGACAACGGGCAAATTTGGAGTTTTGCTGGGAAACAAACCAACGAAGCTAAATACGGTGGCCAAGCAGAAATGGTTTTCCTCGAGGTTTCGCCCACCCCCGAGATGTGCCCCCAAAGCGGCAATATGTGTTTAAAAGTACGCCCAGTACATTATGACCAAAACGGCGTCGCTACGGGTACTGGCGATTGGATCTTATTCCAACCTAATGCGATCGAGGGTTACGAACATGTTAATGGCGTAGGGACTATTGTTCGCACTAAACGCTATGCCATCCCGAACGCGCCGGCTGGCAGCGCAACGGATGCGTATGTGTTAGATATGGTGGTGCAGTCCAACACCGGTCTGTAACGCGTTTTCATTTAGCTACGAAGCAACTGCCATAGTGCAGTTGCTTTGCGTTTTTTATTATTAAACCACCCCGGCGCTGCAGCGCTATTTTTTTGTTGATCCGCCTGCTGACTTAGCCAAGCCAACACCGACTCGGGTGCTGCAAAGCCGCTTGTGCCAATTTTACATGGCATGCTGTAACGGGGATACTGAAAAATGGTGGTGTACACCAGCTGAGCTAGGCTTAGCTTACGCTGCCGATGCGGCAAGGCGTAATGGTCGTATGTCAGCCCCCATCCCGCATAAAAGGGCCCGCCATAGCAATGCACGACTTTACCGTGTAACAACGCCTCGAAGCCCGTTAACGACGTCATCGTGTGGACTTCGTCGGCCAACCGCAAACACTCCACAATATTGGCATTAACCACCACGTGATCCACCTGGTGCGCGAGCACTTCGGGCGGCACATGCCCTTTGCGATTGCCCACTACGACATCAGGGTGAGGTTTATAAATGATGTAGGCATCAGGACACTGCTGGCGCACTGCCGTAATAAGCTGGGCGTTGGTTTGGATCACTGGCGAGCCATATTGCACCGAGGCATCGTCCTCGACCTGCCCCGGGATCAACACAATACGTTTGGACTGATTAGTGACTTGGATGCTTTGCCCACCTAAGTTGTATTTACTAAGGCCTTTTTGGGTAAAGGCGGTGATGTAATCCAAGGCGTGTTGCTCTTGGGCTGCTGTCCATTGTCCCTGCAATAGCATCTGCTCTAGATCACTTTGGGAATGGGGATCGTAGTACATGCCGGAACGATCCACCACCAACGACAAAGGTCGGAATAAATCGGACCCTAAGCCCACCGAGCGTACAAATCCGTCCTCCATCCGCCAATGTGGGAGGTTTTTTTGCTGTGCCAACTGCTGCGCCTGCATGAGGTCGCGACTGCCCCATGTCACTAGCTTGGCATCAGCGGCCAATGTCATACGATTCAATTTAGCCAATGACGGCACAAACACGAGCCGATTGGTGTGCGCACGCAAAAAAGGCCTAACCGTGGCCTGCTTCCAAAAACTCATGCCGATGCAATATAGCGTTCCGCTCAGCTGTTGCGCCGCATCTCTATTGCGCACTAGCCATGGCATCACGTCCATAATGGTGCCAGCACAACCTAAATCAGGATGCAGGTAGCGCACGTACTGCAAATACGCCGCCGCAAAGAGCTGCCATACCGCTTTAGGCGTAGGGCGACGCGCTTGCAGCAGCTGGTGATCGGGGTGTCGGTCGCGCGTGACGCCCCACCCCGCATACCACGGCAGCCCAAAGCACTGCACGGGCTTGTCCAGCATTAAGGCCTCAAAGCCCATTTGAGAGGTGTACACATACACGTGATCCACTTGGGACAACAACGGCAACGGGGCGCAGTCTTTAGCCCAAATTAAAACGCGTGGGTGCGCTAATAATGGGTGATCTGTTAAGTAGCCCTGCTTTTTACCCGTCAGCACATCGGGGTGCGTTTTTACTATGATTTGCGCGGTGGGATGGTCATGGAGCGCGGCGTCTAGCATGGCGACGACCCCGTCTTCACCGCCCCCGTTCACCACCGACATATCACCCCGTGTTTGATCTACCACGAGCACGCGGTGGGTGAAGTCAGCCGGCAAGGCAGGTAACGCCATGGCTGGCGCATGGTTGTATTTAGAAAGCTGGTGCTGCACCAAATACGCTTGTGCCGTTTGAGCCTGGCGTTTTAGCTCGTGATCCTCCGCCCGCGTTTGCGCAATGAGCTGTTCTAATTTTGATGGGTGACGCGCATCGTAATAAATACCTATCTCATCCACCACCATGGACAAGGGCGCCGCCCCGTTCACGCCTAAGTCTACCGAACGCAAAAAGCCGTCTTCTAGCGCAACATACGGTAAGCCATGTTTGCGCGCATACGCTCGCGCTTTGACCGTCGTGGGGCGCTGTCCCCAGCCTAGTACGATGGTAGGGCCTAGGTGGTCTAGGTCGGCTAAAAATTCGGTTAGGAAGGGCAGCTTACGTAGGGCTTTGGAGGAGTAGATGTACTTCACGCGTGGGGGCTCGTTGTTACTGTTTTGCTATTAATCGTTTACAGTCCTGTCTTGCTCTGTGCTTTCATTGGACAGTTTTACTTTCAGCAGATGGCTATTCTGTTTTGCTCTGTGCTTTCATGATCATCGATTCGCTTGGCAGTGCTCGCTCGCTGCGCTCGCTCCGCGCTGAATCGCTCATCGTTGTTCATGACGCACAGGCTAAGAATATAGCACTTTACCATCGGTGTTACGCTCTGATTCAAGTTAGTCCCTCTTCAGCCCACCTCAGAATAACGCTCGAACGGTTCAGCGCGGAGCGAACGTAGTGAGCGAGCACTGCCTAGTGAGAGTGTTATCTGAGACGGGCAGCGGGAGGAGTAAGGCACACAGCACAAGACACTAGTCGCATCTACCCAATGGCTGCCTGATCGTTGCGAGCTAGCAATGCGTCAGGCTGAGGATGGCTGGGGACTTGCTGTTGATCGTTTACAAGTCTGGTTTGCTTTGTGCTTTCATGATCATCGATTCGCTTGGCAGTGCTCGCTCGCTGCGCTCGCTCCGCGCTGAATCGCTCATCGGTGTTCATGACGCACAGGCTAAGGATGAAGGCTTTGCCATCGGTGTTACGCTCTGATTCAAGTTGTTCCCCCTTCAGTCCGTCTCAGAATACCACTCGAACGGTTCAGCGCGGAGCGAACGTAGTGAGCGAGCACTGCCTAGTGAGAGTGTTATCTGAGACGGACAGCATGAGGAATACTACCTGCCAAAGAAAGACAAATGTGAAAGCGCTATCTGAGGTGGGCAGCGTGAGGGCTAAGGCACACAGCACAAGACTCCAGCCTCAAGCCAGCGCTCAACAAAGCATCACAAATAACTACGCCACACACGCGGCAGAATACCGCCGTGCTTCCAGTACTCGACATCCTCTACGGTATCTAAACGCGCCACGAGTGGCACAGAAAGTACCGAGCCGTCCAACCGATGCACGCGTAGCTCCACTTCGGAATGCACGCCTAAATCATTCTCCAGTCCGATCACATCAAAGACTTCCGAACCATCTAGGCCTAAGTCATCAATCTCTGTGCCGGCTTTAAACTGCAGCGGCAAAACGCCCATGCCGACTAGGTTGGTACGGTGGATGCGTTCAAAACTTTCAGCGACGACGGCTTTCACCCCCAACAAGGCAACGCCTTTGGCAGCGGAATCGCGCGAGGAGCCACAGCCGTAGTTTTTGCCGGCGAGAATAATAAGGTCTTGTTGGCGTTCTAGGTAGATTTCAGCGGCATCAAACACGCGCATTTGTTTGCCTTCGGGCATTAAGCGCGTGATGCCTCCTTCGATGCCGGGCGTCATTTTGTTGCGCAGGCGAATGTTAGCAAAGGTGGCGCGCATCACTATCTCGTGGTTGGCGCGGCGCGTGGTGTAGTTGTTGAAGTCTTTTTGTGCTACGCCGTGTGCGAGTAGGTAATCGGCGGCGGGTGTACCTAGGCTAATGGCTCCGGACGGCGAGATGTGATCGGTGGTGATGGAGTCACCTAGGATGACCAATGGGCGCAGATGGGTAAGGTCTTGGGTAGGTAGCGGTTCGCGGCTAAGCCCATCAAAGTAAGGGGGCTTTTTAATGTAATTGCTATCAGGGTTCCAAGTAAAGGTGGCCCCCGGCGCCGAGGCCAAGGCATCCCATTGCGGCCCACCATCGTATAGCTCGCTATAGCGATGAATAAATAGCTCTCTGTCGTAAGCCGTACCAACCAAGGCGGCAATCTCGGCGGCGCTAGGCCAAATATCACGTAAGTACACTGGGTTACCGTGCTCGTCTTTACCCAAGGCGTCACGTACCACATCAATATTCATGGAGCCGGCAATCGCGTAAACCACCACTAACGCGGGGGAAGCCAAGTAATTGGCCCGCACGCTGGGATGAATGCGCCCATCAAAGTTACGGTTACCAGACAGCACGGCGGTGGTGACTACGTCGTGCTCGGCAATGGTTTTAGCAATGGCGGGCGGTAACGGCCCCGACCCCCCGTTACAGGTGGTGCAGCCAAAACCGGCTATGTTAAAGCCCAGCTGATCTAGGGCGTCTTGGAGGCCGGCTTTTTGCAAAATGTCTGCTGTGACTTGGCTGCCTGGCACTAGCGAGGTCTTGACCCACGGCTTGCTAAATAGCCCTTTTTCTATGGCCTTTTTTGCTACCAGACCTGCGGCCATCATGTTGGTGGGGTTGGCTGTGTTCGTACACGACGTAATAGCGGCAATCACCACATCGCCATCGCGTAGATCAAACTCCTCGCCCTGAACGGGATAAATTTGTTCTAAATCGACGGGACGGCCGGCGATACGTTGGTGGTGATGCTCGAACTCCATGACCGCGTGATCTAAGTCAAAGCGGTCCTCGGGATTGCTAGGGCCAGACAGGCTAGGAGCAATGGTGTCCAGATCGATGCTGAGCGTGCTGTCAAACACCGGATCGGGCGTATTGGCATCGCGCCAAAGGTGTTGGGCTTTGTTGTACTGCTCGACCAAGGCAATTTGCTCGGCGCTGTGGCCGGTGGTGTGCATGTAATCTAACGTGTGCTGATCCGTAGGGAAAAAGACCACGGTAGCGCCGTATTCGGGTGCCATGTTGGCAATCATGCCGCGATCGCCAATGGACAACTGATCTAAGCCCTCGCCGTAAAACTCGATGAATTTTCCGACTACCCCCAGTTCACGCAGTTTTTCTGTAATAGCTAATACCAAGTCGGTGGGCAAGACGCCATCGCGTAACTTGCCTTTGAGCTGAATGCCCACGACTTCGGGTAATGGCATGCTGACCGGCAAGCCCACCATCACGGCTTCGGCCTCGATGCCCCCTACCCCCCACCCTAAAATCCCAATGCCATTTACCATGGGCGTATGGCTGTCAGTGCCTACGCAGCTATCGGGGTACAGCCACGGTGTGTCGGCGTTTTTATCATCGTGCCATACCACCTGCCCTAAATGCTCGAGGTGCAACTGATGCATAATGCCTTTACCAGGCGGGATCACACTGACCCCTTCAAAGTTCGCCCCACACCAACGTAAAAACTCAAACCGCTCGCCATTACGCTCGAACTCGCGTCGCAAATTTATTTCTGCCGCTAAGGGGTTGGCCCAACTGTCGACTTGTAAGGAATGATCAATGACCACATCCGTCGCTACGGTAGGACGTACCCGAGACGCATCGCCCCCAGCCTCGTATACGGCTTCGCGCATAGCCACCATATCCAACAGCATCACTAAACCTAAAATGTCATGACCAAATACACGTGCCGGATAAAAGCTAATGCCTGCATCCACCTGCCGCTGCCTAATCGCGTCGAATTCGGCCTGAGCGGTATCACCAGTACGTAATCCATGCCGCACCACGCTTTCTAATAAAATGCGTAAGGAAAAGGGCAAGGTGTGAAGCTGTTCAATGGAATGAATGGGGGCGTAGGAGTACGCTTTACCGTTAATGTGCAACTGAGGATACGTTGACTGTGGCTGCATGGAGTACGCTCTCTAAAGAATGGAAGGTGACCGTTGGAAGTAATTCACTGTGTTTTACCTTCTGACTTGAATACAATTCATATAATTAAGACACTTTACCAAAGGAGAGACCCATGTCCCAAATTTCTATTGATGCCGTGTTCATGCGGGGGGGTACAAGCAAAGCGTTAATGATTCAACCCAAAAGCTTGCCTAGCCAGCGCGAGGACTGGGACCCGCTCTTTTGTGCGGCCATGGGCACACCTGACCCGTATGGGCGGCAATTAAATGGTATGGGCGGTGGTGTATCGTCACTATCTAAAATATGCATTGTGGGGCCGTCCTCGCACCCTGATGCCGATGTGGACTACACCTTTGGTCAGGTCGCTATTAAAGAGCGCAAGGTCAGCTACCAAGGCAACTGCGGCAACATGAGTTCCGCTGTGGGTCCTTTTGCGGTGGATCAAGGGCTGGTCGCGGCCCATGGCGACACCACCACCGTGCGTATTTACAATACCAACACGAAAAAAATCATTCACAGCACCTTTGCTACCCCCAATGGGCAAACACAATACGCCGGGGAACTCAGTATTCCTGGGGTGGGCGGTACGGGTTCACCCATAAAACTCGAGTTCATTGAACCAGGCGGCGCCACTACGGGTCAGCTGCTGCCTACAGGTCAAGTTAAAAACACCCTGTCTATTCCCGAGCTAGGCGACCTCGAAGTCTCGATGGTGGATGCTGCTAATGCCGCTGTGTTTGTGCGTGCAGCCGATATTGGTTTGACGGGACTTGAGCTACCTGACGAGCTAGAGCGCCGTCCCGAGATGTTAGCTAAGCTCGAGCTAATCCGCACTCATGCGTCAGTCGCCATGGGGATCACGCCCGATCTTGAAACAGCCAAAACGGTTACGCTTGTTCCTTTTGTGGCCTTTGTGAGTGCAGCACAAGACAACCCGACCTTATCTGGCGAGGTCGTGCGCACTAGCGACATGGATATCGTCGCGCGGGTTATTTCCAGTGGCCAACCTCACCGCGCCCTGCCCCTGACTGTGTCCCTGTGTACTGCCGTGGCGGCACGGATTACAGGCACAGTAGTGGCCGATCTGTTATCACCCGAGGTTCGCACTGATGCGGCCTTACGTTTGGGCATGCCCTCTGGTGTGCTCACTGTCGATGCCTCTGTCCATCAAAACCAAGGACACTGGCACGCTCACTCTGGCGCCTTTTATCGCACCGCCAATCGTCTATTCGAAGGACGCGTTTGGATTAACCAGGACGATATCAAACCATGTTTGCCTCTATAAAAAAATTACAATCTTTTGATCACGTTGCTGATGCAGTCAGTTATTTAAACCAGTTAAAAAGCGCTGAAGCGCTAAAACTGGCGGCACAGTTGGATGCAGAAACTCTGATTAACTTGCTGGAAAGCCCCGAGCTAAAACATAGTCATGAGATCACCTTACTGTTGATCAGCAGTGGCCGCGCCGATGTGCTTGACTGCCTTGCCGAAGACCGCATGGCGGATCTAATGACCGGGTTTAATCCCCATGTGCAGCAACAAGGTTTAGCTTTACTCAGCCCATCTAGCAAAGCCTCGATTTTGCGGTTGATGAGCTACCCCCAAGGCACGGCGGGCAGCATTATGACCACCGAATTCATTCAAGCCCCTATGACGTGGACGGTAGCTCAAACGTTGCAACATATTCGTGAAGTGGAAAGCACACGGGAAACGGTCTATGCCATTTATGTGGTGGATATCTATAACCGCTTGCAGTTTGTGTTGCCGCTACGTCAATTGGTCATTGCCGATGCCGAGCAGCCCCTGACCGAATTGTGGACAGGGCAGACGCCGGTAATGGTCGACCCGTATACCGATCGCGAAGAGGTCGCGCGCCTAATTCGTCTGTATAACTTTTTAGCTTTACCCGTGGTGGATGATGACGAGCATGTGGTGGGCATCGTGACCGTGGATGATGTGATTGACGCCCTCATGGACGAGGCGGCCGAAGACTTAGGTCGCTTTGGTGGGGGTGAGCATATTGGTAAGCCCTATCTGGATGTGGGCTTTGGTACCATGGTGCGCAAACGCGGAGGCTGGCTCGCTATTTTATTTTTAGGGGAAATGCTAACGGCTAGCGCCATGCAATTTTATGAAATGGAATTGGAAAAAGCCGTGGTCTTAGCCATGTTTATTCCACTTATTATGAGCTCGGGCGGTAACTCAGGGTCGCAAGCTACATCGCTTTTAATTCGTGGCTTAGCCTTGGGCGAAGTGAAATTAAAAGATTGGTGGCGCGTCATTTTACGTGAATTCCCCACCGGCTTTGTGCTGGGTGCAGGACTAGGTGCTATTGGTTTTTTGCGTATTGTTGCCTGGCAATATCTGGGCATTTATGACTATGGCGAACACTATGCCTTGCTCGGCTTTACGATTTGGGCCTCGCTGATTGGTATTGTGTGTTTTGGTTCTAGTCTGGGCTCGATGCTGCCCTTTCTGTTGCAACGCTTTAACTTTGACCCGGCCAGCGCCTCGGCTCCGTTGGTAGCAACGCTGGTTGACGTACTGGGGCTGGTCATTTATTTCTCGGTGGCTGCGCTGATTTTAACGGGCACGATTCTTTAATATTTCCCCGTCCTAAACGACGGGGATTTACACGCTATTTTGGTAAACGGTTATGAATCTACGCCAGCTGACCCCCTCTATGCCTTTGTTGGTGGCCTTCGAGGCCGCCGCAAAGCATGAAAGTTATACCTTGGCGGCCCAAGAGCTTTTTCTAACGCAAAGCGCCATCAGCAAACAAATCCAACAGTTGGAACGCCACCTAGGGGTCAAGCTGTTCCAACGCGTTGGGCGCCATGTGGAACTGACCACGGCAGGACGCAAGTATTATGGGGAAATAAAAGACGCCCTCGACCGTATCCGTCGCGCCAGCCTGCAGGCCATGACCTCGGACACGCGTGATCACACCTTGCATCTCGCCACCCTGCCTACCTTCGGTTCTAAATGGCTACTGCCTAGCTTGCATGATTTTTATGCGCACAATGCCCACATCACCCTACATATTCACTCCCGCATCGGGCCCGTGGATTTTAGTGATCAAGAAATTGACGCTGCCATTACGGTGGGCTCGGGCAACTGGCCGAGTTTGATTGCTCACCCCATTCAAAACGAGCAGTTAATTGCTATTGTAAGCCCCGAAAAGGCGGAATCCCACGCGCTAACTAAAGAATGGGTCGCCCAACAAAGTCTATTGACCGTCGCCAGCAACCCTGATGCGTGGCACGACTGGTTTTTGTATAACGAGCTTGACCCCCATACCATGCACCCAGGGCCTAGCTTTGAGCTGACCTCGCACCTCACACAGGCCGTGCATGCCGGCTTGGGCGTTGGCTTGGTGCCGCATATTTTGGTGAAAGATGAAATTGCTCGGGGCGAGCTAGTGGCTATAGGTACACCGCGCCAAAGTTTGCGCAGCTACTATTTGGTGTACCCACCCCAACACGCCACCCTGCCTGCGTTGGTGGCGTTTAAGGAGTGGGTGTTGAGTTTAAAAAGCCCAGATTAGACCGAACACCTAAGCCGTCACGTGAACCTGTGTGCCCACTGCGCCCGAGTGCGCTAGCGGCTGAGGCCCGGTTTTGGGTGTCACAGCGGCGGCATCTAGCAAGCTCATGATGGTTTGCTCTTGGTTAGCTAATACCTTTTTTAAGAGCAAGTTATCTTTTTCTTGGGCTAAGGCGTGGCCCTGAAGGGCAATGGATGCACTGACAACGGATTCAACTGAACCAGACATGAAATGGCTCCTTTGTGATTTATAGATAAAGCAACGGCTTACCTTACATCGTAACACGGTGCCTGGGGGTTGTAGCTGGACTAATTATCTAAAACTGATGCATGTACTACTACTGTACTGCTGGTGATAACAAATTTCGGTACAGCCCTCCGTCTAGTAATGAAGAAAATCTGATCCAGACGAGTTCAATCGGAAGTGCTACACTGTACTATACACGTAACACATAGAGGTGATGCCATGAGTGATGCTACTTTTACTTTCCGTGTTGATAAAGGCTTGAAGGCTGAGTTTGCTAATGCCGCCAAAGCCCATGATCGTACCGGAGCTCAGCTTCTTCGCGACTTCATGCGCAGTTATGTAGCCCAGCAGGAGGAAACGCAGCAGTATGATGCTTGGCTAGCGAAAAAGGTCGAGCAATCCCGAGCCTCTGCCGAGGCTGGCAACCTGATTCCCGCTTCTGATGTCGAGGCTCGCTTTGCCGCCCGCCGCGCAGCGACCCGCGCCCGCATGGCTGCCTCTGAATGATAGAGCTGCTATGGACGCCTGAAGCTGTCAGAGATCGTGAAAGTATTTACGACTACATCGAAGAAGACAACCCGCTTGCTGCCCTAGCTCTTGATGAGCTGATAGCACAGAAGACAGCTGTTCTCCAAGACTTCCCGAGAATGGGACGGCCTGGGAGAATCGTGGGCACCTTTGAGCTGGTCGTTCATAACAGTTATATGGTTGTGTATGACATTGTGGAAAGGCAGGTGCGAATATTGAATGTCGTGCATACGACGCGGCAGTGGCCGCTGCTACACAATAAGTAATCTGTCGAGCCCTTCGGAAAGCAAAGACACGCAGTCTCAATCGCAAAGTCGACGATTACCTTTTGGTGGTGTTTTATGTTTTTTTTAGCCTTACTACGCGTCGATTAAGATCTACCTGCCCTACGTAAGGTTGTTATCGGTGAGGTAGCGCATCAGGGCTGCCTCGATAGTGTTCAGACGCTGCTCTTTGAATATAGACACCACGTACCATTTCATCCTCGATACGGCGTGCCCAACCTTCGGCATCACGTTTAGTTCTGAAAGTTTTGGCTGTGGTAGGCCATCCGGTTTTTCGAATGACGGCTTTCTAAGTGCCTGAAGGGATCTTAACAATTGTAGCCATCGGGCCACTCGTGCTCATGTACTGCCACTGTACCGAAATGCTAAATAAGAGAAAATGGTGGGCCCAGCTGGACTTGAACCAGCGACCAACGGATTATGAGTCCGCTGCTCTAACCAACTGAGCTATAGGCCCTTTGATGAACGACATCAAAGACGTGATTATGACATAGTTTATTCGGTTTTGGCTAGACTCCTTTGCATTGCCCACGCTTGTTAGCGTTTTATTCGTCTTGTAATGAATTACTAAGAGACAATGCCAATCGGCTTATCTAGGCAATGACTCGTAACCTATCGTGCTTTTTGGCTTACGTGCCTGTGCTACGGTAAAAGTCGTTCTTATACGCTTTACAGTGCTACAGGTAGGAGGCTGCATGATTAAGAGTGTGCATTATCTGCGTGGATTAGCAGCATTGCTGGTGGTCTTTTTTCATTTTCGGTATTACCTAAATGATTATTATGCGCATTCACGTTTGGGCGATTTGCTATTTGCTAATGGCGCATTTGGCGTTGATCTATTCTTTATTATTAGCGGCTTCATTATTTGTTATGCCACGCAGCGCCCTGAGCCGAAACCCTTAGTTTCGTATGCGTTAAAGCGTATTTTCCGCATTTATCCCCTTCTTATTGTTAGCCTAGTGGTGTTTTATTTGCTTTTTGGGGATAACAACACCTCGGTGCTGCGCTCGTTATTGCCCTTGCACGCGGATTACTCCCAATCAGGGCCCTTTTTTGGCTACAACATGCTTAGCCCGGTCTGGACCCTGACCTATGAGATTTTCTTTTACGGGCTGTTTTTCATTGGTTTAATGCTGTCACAGCGCTATAGAAAAGTCTTGGTATTAGGGTTGATTATGGCGGTGTTTGTTGCCTCGCAGCTTGCTGTAAACCAAGAACTAGAGCTGTCAGCCTATACCCAATTTGATTACACATCTAATGCATTACTGCAGCCACTGATTGCCTTGGTGTCCTCGCCCATGCTGCTAGAGTTTGGTTATGGGATCATTTTGTATATGGTGTTTCAGTCGTTGCCAGAGTGGTCAGCACCTACGCAGCGCCGGCTACTGCCTTGGGTGATATTGCTAGCGGTATTAGCGGCCATCGCCCTATATTTACCTAGCTTTTATGGTCATGGCCCATTGAAATGGGGCTTGGCCGCCTGGGTCTTATTATTTGCGGCCTTGCTCTATGAGCGCATTCAAGGCATCCCTACCCTGCCCGTTTTGCATTTCTTAGGCGACATTTCCTTTTCCCTGTACCTCACACACATCATTATGATTAAAGTGATTCGTAAGTACGGCTGGGACTTTGGCCTAGAAGGCGGCGCTGCATTTATATGGGCGGTAGTGGCTTCTCTGGTTGTAGCCACTGTGCTGTTCTATGTAGTAGAAAAAAATGCCATTGTAGTGTGCCGCAAGCTGCTGCAACGCGTTAATACGGCATCGGCGAGGCAGGTGGTTTATGCTTAGGGCACTCGGGGTTAATTCTGTCTATTTTTCATTATTTGGTAGCTGTCTTTTCTCCAGCCCTCCCAACACAGCCAACACAAACAAAGCCACTACTGTACTAGCGACGGCAGTGGCTTCGCGCCCATAGCCAGCGGCAATCCCTACTGCCGCCGCCACCCATATACTGGCCGCTGTGGTCAGCCCAGCCACGATGTGCTCTTTTTCTTGTTTTAGGATGGCTCCTGCCCCAAGAAAACCAATGCCCGAGATAATGCCTTGCATGACGCGGCTGGCGTCAGCTGTGGTCATGTCGCCGGTAACAGGGACTAAAATGAAAATGGCAGCCCCTAGGGCAACGAGCATGTGGGTGCGTAGCCCAGCGTCTTTGCCGCGGCGCTCGCGTTCGTAGCCAATCGCTGCCCCTAATAGTGCGGCCACGCTTAGCCTAACCCCAATGACGGTGGCCTCTTTCATATCGGCAATATCAGAGAACTCATGAATTATGGTTTGCCATACATCTGCGAGTAGTGACATGATGCTATCCCTATTTTGGTTACGTTATAGGATCAGGATGAAATAATCGTTTTTCTATCTCATTCACTTTGCTGATTACTATACCTGGCAAGATGACAGTGGATATATCTGCATTAAAATTTAATTATTAGCAGTCGTAACACTGGATGCATTCTAAATACTATTTTTTGTCTTGGCTGATACAGGGGAAAACATCAGCAGAGCGCAGTTAAATACCAAGCTTTTATGTGTAGGGTTTAGGGCTAAGATCAGAACTTAAAACAAAAAAAAACCGAACTCATCACAAGTTCGGTTTTTTGTTTAACGGCGTCTTTAAAAGACGCTAGGCTTAATTAAGCGACTTCAATTTGTGTGGCGCAAGGTCCTTTCTGACCACTGCCTACTACAAAAGAAACGCGTTGATTTTCGTCAAGTGACTTGTAACCAGCCCCTTGGATTTCTGAGTGGTGAGCGAAGAGGTCTTTGCCGCCGTCTTCAGGCATGATGAACCCAAAGCCTTTTTCATTATTAAACCACTTCACAATACCGAATGTCTTTTTCAATGTAGATCCTAAATATAAAAACGGGAAACATATCCCTTCATCTACATTGACAGGAACGAGGCAATAAAGCGAGCGCTGTTACAATTTAGTTGATAAACACGACAAACTTATAGAACGCCATCCTGTAATTATCAGCCTAACGTTTAAACCACGCGACGAGTCCAGCCACTAAAAATACCGCCACAGTAGGAACAAAAAAATCGAGCTGCGCATCCAGTGACCATCGCCACAAGTCTAAGGCCTCGTACCCCACTAACTGGCTGGGATCCCCTATTTTGTATTCGCGTTGGGCATGCTCTCGGCCTAAAAACAATGCCGTGACAAAAAAAGCACCATACCACACACCATCGGGTCGTTTTAAGGCGTTAAAACCCAACACGAACAGACCCTGAATCACCAGACCAATGATTAAGTGTTCTAGATGCGTGATGTTCATTGTGTAGGCAACACAGGGTGGTTTGCGGTAATAGTTTGGGTGGTTTTACTTTGATTTTTTGCTCTTAAAACCATTCGAGCTCTGGATTTTTTGCATCCGCCTCGAAGCTTAGTACCATGTACTGAGGCTGATCACTGTCATGGGTTTGCACACGCAGATCTAAACGCGCGCCATTAAGTGTGCATTCGACAAGTTGCGCTGGCTCGTCATCGACCCATACTTCGCCTATGACGTCTTGGTATTTTTGCTGAAGCTCTAGGTGATAAATGCAGCCATCTACCCCTTCCCATTGCCATGTACCTTCGACCTTTGCTGGGATAACCCATTTGTAAAGCGTGATGCCGCCTAGGCTTTCTTCGACGTCCGCCCGCCAGTCGCCCATGTCAAAGGCGTGAGACACAATGCGTGTGCCAGGGCGTAGCTCGTTAAGAAGCCGAGGGCGTAGCATGACGTTGACGGAGTCCATCAAATACATCGTCACCACCGAAGCAGAGCTAAAGTCAGCTTTAAACAGATCTTCCTCGAGAAAGTCGACTAAATGTTCGACCCGAGCATGCGCTGCGTCCTCCATGGCCTCAGATACACGTAAGGGATCAAGCTCGACGCCTATGGCACGTATGCCAAATTTCTGTGCTGCGGTAATCACAATACGACCATCGCCCGCCCCTAGATCATAGAGCGTATCCGTTTTCTTGATGTCGACGAGCCTTAGCATGGCCGCAATCAGGGCATCGTCTGTTGGCACAAAGGGGACATCTAGAAAAAATTTAGGCTCGATCGAATACCCATCTAGATCATCCATATCGTCCATCAAATCACTAAACAAAAGCGGCTCCTAAAGCTGGTAAGTACGCTGACTGAGTCTGAGCCCAGCCTACTCTAAGCCCATGAAAAGTCAGCTATTTACCATAGCACAAAACACCATTTTATTGCATTTTTACCACCAACTGCCGCGGCGCTTTATCTTGCGCGCGGACGCCTTATTGAGTTCTTTAGCGCGTTGTTCGGCATAGGCTTCTTCATCGTATTCATACGCCCCCTCGTACATACAGCTTTGTGGGTTCAGTTTGCATTGATAGCGTTGTGTTTGGGTGGTTGATTTAGGGCTAGATGCGCAACCCGCTAATAGAAAGAGCACTAGACCTAAGCCTGCCCATATCGTGGTTTGTCTCATGAATTGACCTTAAAACTGGGCATTAAACATGCAATGAATGAGAGTACCACTATAACAAACACGGTTTAATACGCACTAAAAAGTTGGCGCATTAAGCCGAGTGCTAGCTCTAATGGAGGTGTTTTTACTTTCTCTTTACGCGTTAGGACCTGAATGGTGCCAAAGTTCACATGAGTGTCAATAGGAAAAATGGTGAGCGCTTGCTGCTGCACAAAGTGTTCTGCCAACATGCGCGGCATCACCCCCACCCAGGGATGCTGATTAAGCAAAGCCACTGTTGCCAAGGTAGCGTTGGATTGAATGTGGTGTTGCGGTAAGGGGAGCTCCAAGCGGCTAAACATCATTTGAATGTGTTCCTGTAACACGGAGTCTTTGGGTGGCAATACCCACCAATGGTGCAGCAAATCACCCAGCTCAAATTGTGACGCATGTGGGGCTAAGGACTGCTGGCTGCCGCACACCACACAGGCCGGGTCCTCGTATAAAAATAATGCCTCTAGGTGGCTTGAGTCCACATGCGCTGAGGTGCGGCCAATCACACAGTCCAATTCATTGTTTTCTAGCTGTTCAATCAGACTGGTGAGCAAGCCCTCGTGCAAGGCGATATTCAATTTGGGCTGAGCTGCCACCAACGCACTGATTAACTGTGGGGCAATATGCACCGTGGCCGAGGGCAAAATGCCAACGTTAAGCAAGCGTTGGTCTTGTAGAGCGATGGCATCTAGCTCTAGAGCTAAGCGCTGTGCCGCCCCCGCTTGATTTTTAGCATAGTTGATGACAATTTCCCCAAGCTCGGTGGGCTGCATACCGGTACCACTACGTTGAAATAGGGTGTAACCCAGGCTGCTTTCCATTTGCGCTAATGCTTTAGAGGCGGCAGGCTGGCTCATGTGTAGCGCCAAAGCGGCCTGACCTAGATGGCGTGTTTTATCAAGAGTGAGTAATAACTGAATATGACGCTTTTTTAAATAGGTGGCAGCAATGTGCATAGCTGGGGTTATATATAAATAGTTATGGATTCGCTAATTTTATTCATTTTACATTTAAACCCTAGCACGCGACACTGTAAAAAATCATAAAACAACGACTATCCAGGAGACATGATGCGATACCTACGCACGCTTTTTACCCCCTGTGCTCTAGTAAGTCTGGCTTGCTCCATGCCAGCTTGGGCACAAGCCGACTTTCCTACCAAAGCCATTACTATCGTTGTGCCTTACGCTGCCGGCGGCGCCTCGGATGTAGCAACACGTCTGATTGCCGAGCAAATGAGCAAAGAGTCCGGCTACACTTTTATTGTAGAAAATAAGCCTGGTGCTGGCGGTAGTCTGGCTGCCAACTATGTGGCACGCGCTAAACCAGATGGCTACACCTTACTTTTGGGCACCTCTAACACCCATGGCATTAATTCCTACATTTACCCTAACTTGTCCTATGACCCAATCACAAGTTTTGAGCCAGTCGGCATGATGGTAGAAACCGTTGTGGTGCTGTTGGGTGGGGCGAATTTTCCTGCCGATAACCTAGAGCAAACCATTGAAGAGCTTGCGAAACAGCCTGATCACTACAGCTACGCGTCACCAGGCGTGGGTTCGGTGCATCATTTAGCTATGTCATTACTGAATACTACACAACGGCTTGATGTAATGCATGTGCCCTACCGCGGCGCAGGTCCGGCCATGGTGGACTTAGTTGCTGGAACTGTGCCCCTTATGGTGGGCGGAATTGCTCCAGCCCGCTCGTATATTGAATCGGGCCAAGTTAAATTACTTGGGGTTGCTAACAACCGTCACTTTAACTCCGTACCCGGCACGGCTCAGTATTTTAGTGAGATCGCCCCTGAAACAGCGGTGAGTTCATGGTTAGGCTTGTTTGCTCCAGCTCAAACACCTGAAGCAATTGTTGATGATTTAACTAAAAGCGTAGACAAAGCCCTGCAATCTGCCTCTTTGCAACGGGCTTTAGAGGAGCACGGCCTACAAGCACAGTATCAGTCACCCACCGACTTTAAACAAACCCTAACTGCCGATATGGAATTTTGGCGTAAAGCCGTCGAATCGGCAGATGTAGAGATGTAATCGTATGCCTGCTCAGCCTTTGAATTTCTTATTGATTATTACCGATCAACAACGCGCCGATCATTTAGGCTGTTATGGCAACAGCGTCGTGCAAACGCCAAATATTGATGCCCTGGCACAAAAAGGCATGCGTTTTGAGAATATGCATGTGGCAACGCCGATTTGTATGCCAAATCGAGCTAGCCTAATGACGGGGCGCTACCCCTCAGTGCATGGTGCACGCCATAACGGCATTCCTTTGTCGTTGCGCTCGGCTACTTTTGTAAACACCTTACGTGAAGCAGGCTATCAGACCGCGTTGGTGGGTAAAGCCCATTTACAAAATATGACCAATATTGCCCCCAGTTGGCCTGTGAATCCTCTAGACCGTCATCAACGCGAAGCTCGTGAACCCGAGTCCGGTAATTACGATCAAGAAAAACGTCATTTATGGCTGAATCAAGACGACTATGATTTAGAGTATCCCTACTACGGCTTTGAACAAGCCAAACTGGTGGATGACCACAGTGATGATGTGCATGGGCATTATCGTTATTGGTTGCGTACGCATCACCCAGAGTTTGAAGCGCTGATTGGGCCGGAACCCGCTACTCCTGCGCCCGATTATGAGTTAACCGCTATTCGTCAGGCTTGGCGCACTCGTATTCCTGAAGAGTTATACCCTAGCGCTTATATTGCTGATCAAACTATGGAGTATTTAAATACATTTGCTCAAAGCCAAGCGCCTTTTTTTATGCAATGCTCTTTTCCCGATCCGCATCATCCTTTTACGCCCCCAGGTAAGTACTGGGATATGTATGACCCCGAGCAAATGGAGCTACCGCCCTCTTTTTACTCTGATCATACTCCGCCACCCCATGTGCAGTGGTTGCGTAACCAGCGTGATACCGGCCAAGCCATTAAACACACGCCGGCTATTTTCGCTTGCTCTGAACGCGAAGCCAAAGAAGCGCTTGCCCTAAACTATGGCTCTATTTCCAATATTGATCATCAGATTGGTCGCGTTTTAGCCGAGCTAGAGCGTTTAGGCTTAGCTAAAAATACGGTGGTGATTTTTACCAGTGACCATGGCGACTATTTAGGCGATCATCAACTATTATTAAAAGGGCCCATTCATTATCGCAGTGTCACGCGAGTGCCTTTTATTTGGTGTGATCCCCAGCAGTGTACTTCTTCCGACCACACAGGAAGCTTAAGCAGTACCATTGATATTGCACCGACTATTTTAGCGCGTGCGGGCTTGGAGCCATTTAATGGTATCCAAGGTCAAAGCCTTTTACCCCTGATCACTGGCGCAACCCAACGCCTACGTGAAGCCCTAAT
The DNA here is from genome assembly GCF_011927625.1 of Paenalcaligenes hominis. Taxonomy (GTDB): domain Bacteria; phylum Pseudomonadota; class Gammaproteobacteria; order Burkholderiales; family Burkholderiaceae_B; genus Paenalcaligenes; species Paenalcaligenes hominis. The sequence goes on along the minus strand of NZ_JAATIZ010000001.1, from coordinate 338,842 downwards.
GATTGAAGAAGAGGGACAACGTGTGATCTTAGGCTTTGATACGCGTATTCGCTGCCGCACGTTGCTAACGGAGCAATACCGTTTGACCATCTACGATGGCGTAGAGTGGGGGGAAATGTATGACCTACATGCCGATCCACACGAGCTGGTTAATCTGTGGGGGCAGGCGCACACCGCTACGCTCCAGGCCAGTCTTATGCAGCAATTAACCTATTTAATGCTAAATCATGTGGATACCTCCCCATACCCTACGGCTCAGGCGTAGTGCCACGTAAAAAGGCTAGGGTAAACCTAGCCTTTTTTGGTTTTTGCTCATGACACACCGCCCCCGTCTTGAGCGGTGTGCCGTAGGGGATTTCTACTTTTTACTTAGCAGCCACACTAGCACCAGCCCCACCACCGCAAAGGATACCGTTGCCGTCCATGCCCACTGCCAACCACCCAAGCTATTCACGGCCAAGGCTACAGCGGGTGGGCCAAAAAACTGCCCTAATGATGAAAGCTGCTGCACCCAACCCACGGTAGACGAGGTGGTCTGCGGGCTAGGCGCCACGTTTACTGCTAAATAAAAACACGTAGCAGGGATAAGCCCCCCTACAGCAGAAAAGGTTAAAATTGCTAGAAACTGCCACAGCAGCCCAATCTTTACCCCAAACGCTAAAACGGCACACACCATCATGGTAGTAAAGCCAAAAAATAATAACTGCTGTGGAGCAATTTTTTTCTGGAGTAGCCGCCCTGCCCCTAAATTTCCTAAGATATTAGCCCCTGCCACCATCCCTGTTAGAAAGCCTGCTAGCGTTCCAGAAATATCCCCTGCAATATAAAACGTAGGTAAAAAACCAATCACCCCGGCCCATTGGGCGGCATACACACAAAAGACCAAGGCCACTAACCACACCTTTTTGGTGCGCAGCGTAAGGCTGACCATGTTCAATAGCGCATGGTCATTGGTACGCGATGCGTTGGCTGAACGCGAATCTGCAGGAATAATCAACCCTGCTAGCACCGTCATAAACAGGCTTAGTCCGCCTAAAATTAACCATAAAAAACGCCATGACCCCAAAGTTAAAAACCAGGAACCTGCCAGTAAGGTAATGACTGCTCCCATGGGCATGTAGCACCCCCATAGTCCCATAACCTGGCTTAACTGTTGTGGTGCCACAAGGCGCTTTATGAGCGCGGGTACAGGTAACACCACCATTAAAAAGCCACACCCCTCTAAAGCCCGACATAGCAGCACCACACTCTTATGATCAGTCAAGGTGCTAGCAATAGAGCCCAGAACCAAGATGCTCATCCCAATCACAATGCAACGCTTTAAGCCTATACGTTCAGCAAATAGGCCAATAATTAACCCTAAACTCATGCCCCCTATTTGCACACTAGAAAGTAAAAAGCCAGACTCAACTAGACTGAGCTGTAATTCGTTCTGTAAAGCGGGTAAAGCAGGGGCAAGTTTCCATACATGTAAGGCGGCACTGATGCCAACTATCACTAAAAACAACGCAATCTGAAACGGTGAAAGCCCCACTTTAGCCTGAGATAAGCCCATAAAAATACCTATTGATGCCGCACGCTGTGCGTAAAAACCAAGATGAAGCGCCAGACAGCGCTAGCTATTGTTGTAACGGGTCTAGTTGGCCTTTTGCACCCTATGCGTCTCCTTTTTGTATTTTTCGTTATTTTTTTGTCCTGTAGCTTGAAAAGGTTTACCACAAATTATGGGCAATGCGAACCACAGCACGACGACTTTTAAGCGTATTGTCCATGGGTTAGTGAAGCCATATGAAAAAACCCGATTCTACCGTGGTTGAATCGGGTTTAACTAGCAGGAACTGATGACATTAGTTGTACATCAGCTCGGGCAAGGTCAAAATAATTTGCGGAAAAATAATCACTAACAATACCCCTAGCACCAACATCAGGAAAAACGGAAATGACGCTTTAGATAAGTAAACAATATCACGCCCCGTCATGCCCTGTAATACAAACAGGTTTAGTCCAACAGGTGGAGTGATCTGAGCCATTTCGACCACCAACACCAAATACAAGCCAAACCAAATGGGATCAATCCCCACTGCTTGAACGGCAGGCAACAAAATCGCCGTGGTTAGGACCACAATGGAAATACCATCTAAAAAACTACCTAAAACAATAAAAAAGACGGTCAGTACAGCTAATAAGGCATACGGACTCATGCCCATGTCACTGATCCAACGTGCTAAGTTCATAGGGATATTGGAATACCCCATGGCAATGGTTAAAAACGCCGAGCCAGCCAAAATAAAAGCAATCATTGACGAGGACAAGAGCGCCGCCATTAGGCTTTCTTTGAACGTTTTCCAGTTTAAGTCACCAAACGCCCAGCTTAAGAGCAATGCCAACACTACCCCTACGGCGGCTGAGTCGGTTGGGCTAGCAATACCGGTGTAAATGGAACCCATTACCCCTAGAATTAACAAAGTCACTGGCAATAACGTGCGGGTAGCTTTAATTTTTTCTTTGAAACTAAGGGGTGGGTCTTTAGCGGGAACTTTGTCAGGATGACGGGCCGACCAAATGGCCACATAGCCCATAAACAAACCGATCATCATGACGCCCGGCAAGACGCCAGCGACAAACAAGCGGGCAATAGAAATTTCAGCCGCTACGCCATACACAATTAAAATAATGGAAGGCGGAATTAATAACCCCAAGGTACCCGAACCAGAAATCGTCCCTAAAATAAGCTTTTCATCGTAGCCGCGTGCTTTGAGCTCAGGCACAGTGACTTTGGCAACGGTGGCACAGGTCGCGGCGGACGAGCCACTGACGGCGGCAAAGATCCCCGAGGCTAAAATGCCCACATGCCCTAGGCCCCCCGGCAACGAACGCATCCACGGTGCCAAGCCTGTAAATAAGTCTTTAGACATTCTGGAACGAAAGAGAATTTCCCCCATCCAGATAAATAATGGCAACGCCGCCAACGACCACTCGGCCGATGAGCTCCAAATGTTTGTCGCTAATACGTTGACCAATGGGGCATTTGAAAACAACAAAATGCCGACTACCCCTGTCACAAACAAAGATACCGACACCCAAACCCCTAAGGCTAAACAGCCAATCAGGGTAAAAACCATAATAAGTGACAGGCCAACATCAGACATTACATGACCTCCTCGACAGGATCTATAGCACGCAATGCTGTAGACTGTTTATATCGCAGCATGTCAACCAAAGTATCTAGCGCTGAAATAAAAAAAACGATAGCACCCAACGCTAAAACACTTTGGGGTATCCACAAGGGCAAACGCACTAAGCCTGTAGCTGTGTCGCCCCACATCCACGACTGCCATGCTAAATCCACCAAGCTATAACTGATCAACGCCCCCAGCAAGGTTCCTATAAAGGCTACCAAAGTGAGGGTATAACGACGCGCAGCAGGTTTAAGCGCGGTTTCAATTAAAGTGACGCGTATATGTGCGGCTTTTCTAAAGCCCAACCCCAGGGATAAAAATGTCGTAAAACCCAATGCATACCCAGAAAACTGTGCGTACGATGGGATCAAAAACCCATAGCTCTTGCCTATAAGATGCAGTGCTATAAAGTCGATGGTATTCAACATCACTTGCCCAAAGACTATAAGCATAATCATGAACAAAGAGAATGCCGCCACAGCCCCACTTAGCCCATATAACCGATCGAGACTTTTGCGCATTGAGATTCCTTACACAACGTGGCGCAGCCGAACCGACTGCGCCTCTATTTTTTTACTAATTATTGCTGGAAAGCGTTAATAATGGTTTCGCCTTCTTTGCCGGCCTCTTTACTCCATTCAGCAGCCATTTTTTGACCGACTTCGAGTAAAGCAGCACGTAGCTCATCACTACCCGAGCTCACTTTAATGCCGTTGTCTTCGAGCAGCTTGGTTTGTTTGACACGCTCTTCACGTGAGCGCTCCCAACCGCGTTTTTCTGCTTTGGCGGCGGCGTCCAACACCACTTTCTTGGTCTCGTCGTCGAGTGCATCAAAGCTGCGCTTGTTCACGACCACCACGTTTTTAGGCAAGAAAGCAGCCACATCGTAGTAATGGCTAAGGAAGTCCCAAGCACTGGAGTTCACCCCGGTAGATGCCGAGGTAATCATGGCGTTGACGCGGCCTGTGCTAAAGGCTTGAGCTAAGTCAGCGGCCTCAATTTGCGTTGGCACCGCGCCTGAAAGCTGCGCTAAACGCTCGGTTTGAGGGCTGTAGGCACGCATGCGCAAACCTTTTAAGTCATCAATAGTGTTGATTTCACGGTCGGTGTACATCCCTTGTGGCGGCCAAGCCACCGAGTACAACAACTGCATATTTTGCCGACCGAGTAGGTCTTCAAGATAGGGTTTAGTGATTTCATACAACTTTTCGGAGTCCTCGTAAGACACCGCTAGGAAAGGCACAGAATCCACAGCAAAGATGGGGTTTTCATTGGCCAGACCGGAAATAATGAACTCGCCTGTTTCTACTTGGCGGGAACGCACCGCATTTTTTAGCTCGCCCGGACGAATTAATGAACCGTTGGCATGGACCGTGATATCGAGTTTGCCATCCGTTGCGTCTTTAATCTCATTCACGAACTCTTGAATGTTGACGGTGTGAAAGTTCGTTTCTGGGTAGGCCGTTGCCATGCGCCACGATTCTGCGTGGGCAGCTGTCATGGAACAGGCAACCACTGCGGCTGCAGTCATGTATTGATGTAGTTTCATAATTCCTCCGTGAGGGACTTAATCTGAGATTAAGGTCATTCTTTTTTAATTAATAAATCACAAACAAAAACAGTGTTTATAGCCCAAGTAGAAATTAATTGCTTTGACCAAAGCCACCCCCACCTGGAGTATGAATCACAAACACATCCCCTGCTTTCATTTGTACTGAAGCGGTTGCACCAAGTGATTCTGTGGAACCGTCGGCGCGCTCCACGTAATTAGACCCAACCTCGGCGGGTTGGCCTCCTGCTGCCCCAAAAGGAGCGATACGACGACGATTAGCCAAAATAGAAGCCGTCATCGGTGTTAAAAAGCGAATACGACGGGTGCCGCCATTGCCACCTACCCCTTGGCCTAAGCCCCCACTGTCTGGGCGAATGGAAAACTCTTCGAGCACAACCGGATAGCGCCACTCAAGGATTTCTGGGTCGGTTAATCGAGAGTTAGTCATGTGGGTTTGCACCACGTCAGTACCATCAAATACCTCGTGTGTGCCATCGGTATGTAGGATCATCCCTGCGCCCGAGCCCCCGGCAATGGTTTCATAGTATTGGTACTGCTCATCGCCAAAGGTAAAGTTGTTCATGGTGCCTTGCGAAGCCGCCATTACCCCCAATGCCCCATATAGCGCATCAGTAATACACTGCGAGGTTTCCACGTTGCCTGCTACCGTAGCGGCAGGATAAGACGGATTGAGCATACATCCTTCGGGGATGATGACCTCGATAGGTTTTAAGCACCCCTGGTTCATGGGAATTTCATCGTTAACCAAGGTGCGGAATACATATAACACGGCGGCTAGGCACACAGCCTTGGGGGCATTAAAGTTGCTCTCAAGCTGTGCCGAGGTGCCGGTAAAGTCGACGGTGGCGCCACGCTGGGCTTTGTTCACCCGAACAGCTACCTCGATGTGCGCCCCGTTGTCGAGCTCGTAACGGAAATGCCCGTCTTGAAGCACATCAATCACACGACGCACGGATTCCTCGGCGTTGTTTTGTACATGTTGCATGTAAGCCTGCACCACGTCTAGGCCGAACGTTTGCACCATGCGGTGTAACTCCTGTGCGCCTTTTTCATTGGCAGCAATCTGAGCGCGTAAGTCGGCGAGGTTTTGGCTGATATTGCGCGCGGGGTACGGACCGCTTTGCAGTAATTCGCTTAGGGCGTCGGCCCGCATTTCGCCTTTTTCTACCAGTTTGAAATTATCAATCAGCACGCCTTCGTCCATTACCGTTTTGCTATCAGGGGGCATGGAGCCAGGTGTGAGCCCCCCTACATCGGCATGGTGACCACGCGATGCCACAAAGAATAGTATCTCTGTTTGGGCATCGTTAAAAATAGGGGTCACTACCGTAATATCGGGTAAATGGGTACCACCGTTATACGGGTCATTAAGCACATAGGTATCACCCGGGCGCATTTGGCCTGCGTTTTTCTGAATCACGGCTTTAATACTTTCGCCCATAGAGCCTAAGTGCACGGGCATGTGCGGTGCATTAGCAATTAAATTACCTTCGGCATCGAACAGCGCACAAGAAAAGTCGAGGCGTTCTTTAATATTGACTGAGAACGCCGTATTCGCCAGCGTCGCCCCCATTTGCTCGGCAATGGACATAAAGAGGTTATTAAAGATTTCGAGCATCACCGGGTCTACATCGGTGCCGATGGCGACTTGTTTGGCTTTGGGTTTGACTCGGCTTAAGAGCATTTCCCCTGCACTTAAGACATCCAGCTGCCATTCGGGTTCAATAATTGTGGTGCCATTTTGATCAAACACAATGGCTGGCCCCACCACACGATTGCCCGCGACCAATTTATCGCGGTTATAGACAGGGGTCGCTTGCGTGGTGTCATGGGTGAACATGGCAACAGTGGCTTCGGGGGTATCCGCCACAACGGGATCCAAATCGGCGGCAGAACGGGCGAGCTCCTCGCCACTTTGACCAATCACTTCTACTGATGCAGCCTCTACAATCAGTTTCTTATCGCGCATTAAAAAGCTATAGCGCTGCAGGTAACCTTCGTTAAATTGCTCTTGCATGGCTTCAATTGAAGCAAAGTCCACTACCAATGCGGAGTCCGTGCCATCGTAACGCACCAATAAACGTGGCAATACCTGCAATTGTGTTGGGTCTACGCCTTGCGCCACGACTTCGGCAGCCGCCTGCTCTGTTAATTCGGCCAAGCGTGCTTCACAAGCGCCAAGATTTTCTGCTTTGAGCTCTACCTCCATGCTGATCTCTCGCATGGCCGTGATATCGGCTAGGCCCATGCCATAGGCAGATAACACCCCCGCAAAAGGATGGATAAGCACGCGGCTCATGCCTAACGCATCGGCGACCAAACACGCATGCTGGCCCCCTGCCCCGCCAAAAGAGACTAGGGTGTACTTGCTGACGTCGTAGCCCCGCTCAATGGAGATTTTCTTTACGGCGTTGGCCATATTGGCGACCGCAATCTGAATAAACCCCTCGGCAATTTGCTCGGGGCTGGACTCAACCCCAGTTTGCGCGGCGATCTCTGCCGCCATGGCGTTAAATTTTTCTTGGACTAATTTCACATCCAAGGGTTGGTCGGCCTGCGGGCCAAAAATATGTGGGAAGAATTGCGGTTGCAACTTGCCTAGCATGACATTGCAATCGGTAACGGTTAGCGGCCCGCCATTGCGGTAGGCCACCGGCCCAGGGTAAGCGCCCGCCGAATGAGGCCCTACGCGCATACGATGCCCATCAAAATGCACAATCGAGCCGCCACCAGCAGCCACGGTGTGAATATTCATCATGGGAGCACGTAACCGCACCCCCGCCACGACCGTTTCAAACACACGCTCAAAGTGGCCCCCATAGTGGGAGACGTCGGTGGAGGTACCGCCCATATCAAAACCAATTAATTGATCTGAACCTACGGCGGCGGCAATGCGTGCCATGCCAACAATACCGCCAGCTGGCCCCGATAAAATGGCGTCTTTACCCTGAAAATGTTCAGCGGCAGTTAAGCCCCCATTGGATTGCATGAACATCAGACGGACTTGATCCAGTTCACTGGCGACGCGATTCACGTACCGGCGTAGTACGGGAGATAAGTACGCGTCCACAACAGTGGTGTCGCCGCGCCCAATCAGCTTCATTAAGGCGCTGACCTGGTGAGAAACAGAAATCTGCTCAAAGCCGATTTCCTTGGCCCACTCGGCAATATGGAGTTCGTGCTCGTGGTAACGATACGCATGCATCAATACGATGGCGAGAGCGCGATAACCGGCGTTATACGCGGTTTGTAATTGGTGTTTCACTTGAGCCGGCTCTAGGGCTTTTTCCACGGTGCCATCCGCCAACACACGCTCGTGTACTTCTTCGACACGACCATACAGCAACTCGGGTTTGACGATGTGGCGATTAAATAACTGAGGGCGCGCCTGATACCCAATATTTAGCGCATCTTTAAACCCTGCGGTAATGAATAACACCGTGTCATCGCCCTTGCGCTCTAGCAGCGCATTGGTCGCTACGGTAGTACCCATTTTGACCGCAGCAATGCGATCCGTTGGAATAGGTTGCTCGGCGGTAATACCTAATAAATGTCGAATTCCCGCCAATGCCGCATCGGCATACTGCTCGGGATTATCAGATAACAACTTGTGTGTGACTAGATTGCCTTCGGGACTTTTGGCGACGATATCCGTAAAGGTACCGCCTCGATCAACCCAAAACTGCCATTGAGGTGTTGTTGTGTGTGTGCTATCTGTAGAGCGCTGCATGATGAACCCTATAAAAACCTAAACCGTATCTTAGTGTGCGTAGCTAGCACGCAGACATCAAGCAACTAATTACTGGTTTAATTGATAAGTAAAAGTTATCAATTGACAAGGCAAGTATTAACAATGCCTGTACCGGTCAGATCAACACAAGAATGGGGATAAACCCCAATTAGCCTACAAACACGAATCCATCACTGGCTGTAACAATATCAGAATGATTCTGAGCGTACTGATCCATCACCTTTAAACTCAGGTCAATCACGGTAGAAATCGTGGCATAGACGGGCTCGGGACGCCAGCTAACGACTAGATGCATGACTTCGAGTACAGGCAATTGACGTACCGCTTTAAATTGAGCACGTCGCGCTTCGGAGAGCAACAAGGTAGCGGGCATTAGCCCTATGCATTGCCCTGTGCGCAGTAACTGCAAGGCAGCCTCGATGGATGAGGCAAAGTGAATACGGGAAGGCTCATTTAAGCCATGCTGTTCTACTAACTCTAATAGTTGCAAATGAGGCTGCGAATACCGTGGAAAGGTCACTATGGTCCAGTCTTGAATAACCTGAGCAAGCGTTGTCGGTAAGCTAGCCGCATCCTGTGCCACTAACCAGCGCATTTGGTATTTACCCAAAGGGGCGTTGCGGATGTTTTTATCAATAACGGGATGCGTTTGTAATGCGACGTCGATCAAACCACTTTTAAGCAAACCATGTAGCCGCCGGCTCGACTCGACGGTAATTTCCAGCTCGACATTGGGGTGATGCGCTTGCAACTGCGCCAGAAACTCGCCAAACCACGTGTACACAATGGTTTCCATCACACCTACACGTACACGACCTCGTAGCTCGGCGGGAGCCGATAAGTCCAAACGTAACGCTTGCTCGGCTTTTAATAGAGCTTCGGCATGATGCAATAAGGTTTTGCCTGCGCCACTTAACCGCATTTGTCGCCCTTGACGCACAAAGAGCTTGGTCTGCAGGTCTGTTTCCAACGCGGTCATCCGCCCAGAAACAGCAGCTTGCGTTAAGTGCAGCTTGCTCGCTGTCGCCCTAAAGCTACCCAGCCGGGCTACCCAAACAAAGGTTTCTAAAAACCGCAAATTCACGACGACTCCTAAACAGGGGCGTTTACTTTTATGGCGCTAGCGAGGATTACCCCTAGTGTCCTCATGGCGTGGGCCTCATAAAATCATACTCCACAACTAAAGGTAAGCATGCGTATATTATTAATTGAAGATCATCCCGAACTGGGGGCGGTTATCCAACGGCGTTTGCAACGTGCTGGTCATGTAGTGGAATGGGTCACCACGGGCAGCGCGGCATTGCAATACATTGAGCATGGCTCGTGGGATGTATTGTTGCTGGATATTATGCTGCCCGAGCACGATGGCTTTTCCATTCTCGAGTCGCTGCGCCAACAACATATTACTACGCCCGTGTTGGTGATGACGGCACGCACAGAAATCGAAGACAAAGTCAGTATGCTTGATTTGGGGGCGGATGATTACTTAGTGAAACCCTTTGATTTGCGCGAGCTCGAGGCGCGTATTCGCGCCTTACATCGGCGTCCTTTAGGCCAAGCCTCCAACACCTATATGGTAGGGGCTTTGCAAGTCGACAGTAAAAGCCGTCGTCTTAGCGTAAATGACCAGAGTGTGGATTTTGGAATTCGCGAGTTTTGTTTGCTAGAGCTGTTACTCAGCCGGTTAGACCATACCGTTTCCAAAGAACGGTTGGTGATGCAGCTCTTTAATTTTGATGAGGAAGCGTCCACCAACGCCGTCGAGCTTCATATTTCACGGCTACGCCGTAAACTGCAACCCCTACAGCTCGAAATCCAAACCATTCGCGGCGTAGGGTATAGCGCTAATTTCATACCGCCCCCATGACGCCACGTACCCATTTATCTATTAAGAAAAATATTTTAGGCGCTGCCCTCTTTTTACTTTTGCTGTGTTCACTCGTCTTTAGCTGGGTGACCTACCAACAATCCACCCAAGCCGCCCAACGTACCTACGATCAACTGCTTAGTGCGTCGGCCCTGACCATTGCGAATGCGATTCAACAAGATGCGGGCGAGTTGCAAGTGGAAATCCCCTTTGCAGCAATGACGTTGCTGCCTCAAAATGAGCGCTTGTTTTTTGCTGTGCGCCATCAAAATCAAGTCATAGCGGGGTACGATGACTTGGCGTTTGCCTTGCCCCTCGTGCACAGTACTACCCCTAGCTTTATGACCATGCCGTATAAAGACACCACGGTGCGTGTGGTCAGCGTGGGACGCTTTACAACGGGCTCAGCCGCTAGCTCGGGCTGGACCACCATATATGTCGCCGAAACACTCTCTACGCGCGACGCATTAAGTACGCAGTTATTTTTGCAGGGTTTACGGCCTCTGTTTTTATTAGTGGGCGTTACCTTTTTATTGATCTTGTTTAGTATTCGGTATGCGCTAAGCCCATTGGCGCAGATAGAGCAAGCTATCGAAGCCCGCTCCCCCACCAATTTAGAGCCCATTCGTACGCCCGCCCCGATTGAGATTCATGGCTTAATCAGCACCTTAAACAGCTTTATTCAGCGCCTAAGCAAGGCCCTCACCACCCAGCAGCATTTTGTGGCCGAGGCGGCCCATCAAATCCGCACCCCATTAGCTTTACTCCAAGCCCAAACGGAAGACGCTCTTGAAGAAAACGATCCGGTTCAGCGCGAGCTCACCCTGCATGCTATTCATCGTCATAGCCAAGATCTAAGCCAACTGGTGCATCAGCTTTTAATGCATGCCACCATTACCCACCGCCAAGACACCACCGAGCATCAACGTATTCGAGTGCCTGATTTAATTCGTGATTCGTGCCAACGCTTGCTTGAAGAACAAAAATCGCGTTTGCGTATTCATATTACGCCCCCGGCTCAGCGCCTACAGATAGACGGTGACCAAATTGCCTTACGGGAGATGGTGCGTAACCTCATCGAAAACGCGCTGCTATATAGCTTGGAGGCGGTAGAAATTTGGGTGTATGTCAATTATGAAAAGCAAGTGGTTATTGATATTCAAGACCGAGGCCCAGGTTTAAGCGCTGAAGAAAAACAGCATGTCACCACCCGCTTTTTCCGTGGTCAAAGCAGTGCGAATACGATTGGTTCAGGCTTAGGCATGAGCATTGCCGCCCAAGTGATTGCGCATCATCATGGGGCCTTGCATTTACGTGACCGTCGCAGCGGCAGTGGCTTGACAGTGCGGGTGCAATTGCCTGCGGTAGCCACTACGCCTATTCAAGGTGGATTAGGCACCGGGCTGATTGCCGCCGTGCTAGCCCTTGGGTTATTTTTGCCTAGCCATGACACGCAGGCCACGACGCACCGGTATGCCCTAGATGGCGCCACCACCCCTTTACGCATTGCAGGGCCGACGGATACCGCTATTTTCGGCTCGCTAGCCCAAGCGTTTATTGAGCGTCATCCGCAGCTTGCTATCCATTACACCGAAATTGACACCCAAGAACTCTATCACCAAGTCAGCACCCATCAATTAACTGACATTGATTTAATTATCAGCTCGGCCACCGATCTACAGGTACGGCTTGTTAATGATGGCCATGCCCAGGCGTATCATTCCGATCTCACTACTGCTCTGCCCGACTGGGCTAAATGGCGTAATAAAATTTTTGGCTTTACGCTAGAGCCCATTGTATTGGTGTATCAGACTCAATTGCCCGATCACTATAAAGCCAAAACCCGGGCCGAGTTTTTACAGCACATCGAAGACCAGCCCCAGTTCTGGCGCGACCGTATTGGCACCTACGATATTGAGCACAGTGGATTAGGCTATTTGTTGGCGGTATTTGACGAGCGCCTGTCTTCTAATTTTTGGGGAATGACCAATGCACTGGGACGCGTGGGAGCAAAACTCTACACCAGTACGGCTGGAATTTTGGACGGGGTGGATTCGGGCGAGCTGTATGCAGGCTATAACGTTCTGGGTTCTTACGCCCTTGCCAAACAACAAGCGGGGGCAGCCATTGAGGTAGTGATCCCCGACGACTATGTATTGGTGTTTTCACGCACCGCTTTTATTCATAAAAACAGCCCGCAGCCGCATTATGCTGGGCTGTTTATCGATTACCTCCTTTCCGATGCAGGCCAGCAGCATATTGCCCAACAAGCTCAACTGGGTTCATTAATTAAAAATCGCGACAACAGTTGGCCCGAAGAGCATTTATACGAGTCGCTGATTGCCCCCATTCAACCCATTCGTATTGCCCCCAGTCTGTTAGCGGGGCTCGATCGCACCCGCAAAAAACGATTTATTCAAAACTGGATTCGCCTGATTACCGACACGCCCCCTTAACCCTTCCATGACAGGTTGATGACAGCAAGCCAATAGATAATAGAGATGAGTCATACCCATTACCACAATAACTATTGGAGACATTCATGAAAAAATCGCTATCGTTCAGTACGTTAAGCTTGGCTGTGGCCAGTGTGTTTGCGGCCTCTGCCGCATGGGCGGTCACGCCGGATTCGTATCCTGACAGCTACAAGGAGTTAACCACCGCTGCCGAAAAACAAGGCAAGGTCATTGTTTATTCCACCACTGATACCAAAGCGGCGGATCCGTTGCTTAAAGCCTTTGAGCAGCAGTTCCCTGGCATCAAGGTGGAATACCACGACATGAACAGCACCGAGCTGTACAACCGCTTCATCAGTGAACAAGCATCGGGCGCAAACAGTGCAGACATTGTATGGAGCTCGGCCATGGACTCGGCCATGCAGCTAGCCACCCAATACGCCGCCGAATACACCTCGCCAGAAACCCCTTCCTTACCGGACTGGGCCTCATGGAATAGCCGTGCTTATGGCACCACATTTGAGCCCACGGCTTTTATTTACAATACACGCTTAATCAAAGCCGAAGAGGTGCCTACTTCTCATGAGGGTCTAGCTAAACTTGTATCTGACAACACGGATCGTTTCCGTAATAAAGTCACGACCTACGACATTGAAAAGTCTGCCGTGGGTTACATGCTAGCGGCTCAAGACAGCATTCATAACAAGACCTACCTCGATTTTATTAAAGGCGTCGGGTCAGCCAACTTGGTATTACAGTCATCCACCGGCACCATGATGGAACGCGTTTCTTCTGGTGAAAACCTAATTGGCTATAACATCCTTGGCTCCTACGCCGAGACCCGTGCCCGCACGGACACCTCCATCGGTGTGGCCTACCCCGAGGACTACACGCTAGTGCTGTCACGCATCGCCTTTATTAGCGAGCGTGCGCACAACCCCGAAGCCGCCCGTGTATTTCTAGACTTTATGCTCTCTAACAATGGCCAAAACGTATTAGCCAATCAATCTGATTTGGCCTCTATACGTGCTGACGTCGAAGGTGACAACGATTTGGATGGCATGGAGAAAAAACTCGGTAAAGCCATCACACCTATCCCCGTTAGCGATAGCTTACTCAAATTCCTCGAACCCAAAGAGCGCCTCGAGTTCATTAAAAACTGGCGCGCTGCCGCAAACAAATAAGCCCTTAACGCTTTATGTATTAACGAAAACCACCCCAACCCTGCGTTGGGTTGGTTTTCTTTAGGAGCTTTTCATGCGCACCCTGCAACACACTTGGCAACGCATGCCACGCTTTGTGGTGGTTTTGCTGACGGCTTTGGCTATTTATTTGCCACTTAGCCTCATTGTTTATCAAAGTTTTTTAGATCAACCTTTTTTCGCCCCCAACAAATCATTGGGGCTGGATGCGTTTCGATTTATTTTTGACGACCCTGACTTTTATAAAGCCTTACGCAGTGGGTTTTATATGGCATTTGGGTTGGCCATTATTTCTATTCCCCTAGGGGGCGTATTGGCGTTTTTGATTACCCGCACCGACTTGCCCGGGCGGCGTTGGCTCGAGCCGCTGATCTTAGTGCCCATTTTTGTTTCGCCTATGGTGCTAGGTTTTGGCTATATTGTGGCGGCGGGCCCAGTGGGCTTTTTTTCCGTGTGGACCCAAGAGCTCATTGGCTCTGTTCCTTGGAACGTGTATTCGTTTACCAGTATTGTCATTATTGCGGGGCTTACTCATGTACCGCATGCGTATTTGTATATTTCTGCTGCCTTGCGCAGCATGGGCTCAGATGTAGAAGAAGCCGCACGTGTAGCGGGGGCTAACCCATGGCAAGTCATGCGCACGGTCAGTTTGCCTATGGTGCGCCCTGCTATTTTATATGCCACGGTACTGCTCTTTTTCCTGGGGCTTGAGGTCTTTGGCTTGGTGCTGGTACTGGGTGACCCCGAAGGCAACCTCGTCTTAGCTACGTATTTATACAAACTAACAAACAAGCTTGGGATTCCGTCTTATCACCTGATGGCGGCTGTAGCCATGGTGTTAATTGCCATGACCATTCCTCTGGTGATGCTGCAACGTCGGCTCATGCATAATGCGAACCGCTTTGTCACCTTGAAAGGCAAAGCCACGCAAGCCCGTGTTTTACCACTTGGGCGTTGGCGTTGGGTTGCAGCTTTAGTGGTGGGTATCTGGCTTTTCCTCGCTATTATTTTGCCTTTGTCTGGCATTGTGTTGCGCGCCTTTGTTTCCAACTGGGGCTTTGGCGTATCACTGTTTGATGTGTTGTCTGTGAATGCGTTTACTCAGGTTTTCTCGCAAACCAATTTAATGCGTGCCATTTTAAACTCGGTTCTCATTGGCGTATTTGGGGGTGCCTTAGCCGTGGCTGCCTATACCTTTATTGGTTTGGCTATGCACCGTAAACCCGATAACGTGACACGCTTTTTGGATTACAGCGTGCTTGTACCCCGTGCCGTACCCGGTTTATTAGCCGGTTTGGCTTTCTTATGGGTGTTTTTATTTGTGCCTATGTGGCTAGAGGGCGCACTCACCAAAGGGTGGTTGTCGTTTTTGCCCTTTAAAGACACGATCAAAGCCGTGTTCATTGACCCAATACGTACGCTGCGCAGCACTATTTTTAGTGTGTGGCTCGCCTATAGCGTGGTGTGGATGGCGTATGGCTTGCGATTGATTTCCTCTACGTTGCTACAGGTTGGCCCTGAGCTTGAGGAGGCAGCGCGCAGCGCCGGTGCTAAGCCTTCCCAAGTCACACGCCACATTACGATTCCATTAGCTCGTTTTGGCTTAATCAGCTCGTGGCTCTTGATGTTTTTAATCTTTGAGCGTGAGTATTCCACTGGGGTGTATTTGCTTACCCCCGGCACAGAAACCATTGGGTCTATGTTGGTGTCTTTATGGGCCACGGGTGCCATTGATATTGTGGCTGCCCTTTCCTTTATTAATATTGTTTTAGTTGTTATCGGCTTAGCCATAGCATTACGCTTTGGAGTGAAATTACGATGAGTGAGTTAATAGTTAATAACATCCATCTTGCTTACGGGGACAACCCCGTTTTAAAAGGGGTGTCGCTCAGCATTGCTAAAGGCGAAGTGGTTTCACTGCTCGGCGCGTCAGGGAGTGGAAAAACTACCTTGCTTCGTGCTGTGGCCGGGCTCGAGCAACCGCATACCGGCTCCATCCACATCTCGAACAACACCGTTTATGACAGCGCACAAAAACTTGAGGTCGCCGCCGAACAACGTAATCTGGGTTTGGTCTTTCAATCGTACGCCCTCTGGCCCCACAAAACGGTGTTTGACAATGTGGCCTACCCGTTGCAATTGCGCAAGGAAAGCAAAAGCCACATTAAAGAGAAAGTCGATGCGGTGTTAGACCAGCTCGGGCTAGGTGGTTTACAAAGTCGCTATCCCAACCAGTTATCAGGCGGTCAGCAACAACGCGTCGCGATTGCACGAGCTTTGGTGTATAACCCACCCGTGATGCTGCTTGATGAACCCCTGTCTAACTTAGACGCCAAACTGCGTGAGGAAGCCCGTTCGTTTTTACGTGAACTGATTCTAGAGCTGAACATTTCTGCCTTGTTGGTCACACACGACCAACACGAGGCCATGGCTATCTCGGATCGTATTTTGCTGTTAAACCAAGGCACTATCGAACAGCAAGGCACACCCGAAGCCATTTATAGTCGGCCAGAAACGCTTTATACGGCGGAGTTCATGGGCAGTAACAACCGGCTGCCAGCCAAGGTGATACGCACTGAAGGCCATCAGGCAGAATTAGACTTTTACGGTCATCGGTTGTGGGGCAGTACTCAACATGACTTAGCCCCAGACAGCATGGCACAAGCCGTCTGTCGCGTGGAGCAAGCTATCGTGCATGAACACGCTGTGCCAAATAGCTTAGCACTTAACCTTAGCACCAGCATGTACCTAGGCGATAAGTGGGAATACGTGTTTCGTCATACCTACGAAGATACCCACACTCAGCTGCGTGCGTTTGGCTCTAAGCCATTAGGGCCCGGGCGCTACTTTGTCGAGTTCCCTACCGAGCAACTTTGGGTCTACGCTGGCTAAAAAAAACCTCTGCCCTTAACACATCAGTTAATGGCAGAGGTGCTAGGTCTAGACGACGGTTAACCTTTAACTAGGCCTCCATCCACAATCAAGTTTTGGCCTGTCACAGCGCTTGACCACGGGCTAGCAAATAGCAACGCAGCCTGTGCAAACTCGTGCGGAGTGGTGACGCGTCGCAATGGCGTACTGGCCGCAATCAAATCAAAGACGGCCTCGGGGGTGGCCGCCGAGGCATCCGTGGTTCGCAATAATCCGCCAGAAATCATATTGACATTAATGCCGTATTCGCCGAGCTCATGCGCCAAGGTGCGCGTTAGAGAAAGTAAGGCGGCTTTGGCTGCGGTGTAATCGTGATAAGGCACCACTGGGTTTTGGAACAGATTGGTACCGATATTGATGACTCGCCCAAAGCCAGCCGCTTTCATCCCAGGCAATGCGGCTTGAACCGTGTGCAAGGCTCCCGCCACAATGCCATGCATTTGCTGATGCAAATTATGCCACGTCAACGTGTCCACATGCGGACGTGCATCCCCATTGAATTCAAAAGTGGGCAACGCATTGTTCACAATGGTGGTGCAAGGGGCTTGAAAATGCGCTTGCGCTGCGGTCAGCATAGCCTGGACTTGAGCCACATCGGTGACATCCGCTTGATAAGCAAATGCCTGCTGAGGGTGGGCAGCGACCAGACGTTGCGCTGCCTCGGCACTTTGAAAGTAATTTACAATCACGCGTGCGCCCTGCTCGAGAAACACACGCGATAACTCGGCGCCCAGCCCTCGGGCTGCACCGGTAATTAACACCACTTGTTGCTCTAAGGGTATAGAGGTAGACATAAGGCTCCTTGAAATTAAGCGGTTATTGAACCAAATCCAACCACGGCGCGTAGCCCTGTGCTGTCATCTGAGCCGCAGGAATAAAGCGCAAACTAGCCCCATTGATGCAATATCGCAAACCGCCTCGGTCTTTGGGCCCATCTGGGAAAACATGGCCCAAGTGCGAATCCGCTAACGCGCTACGCACCTCGATACGACGCATGTTGTAGCTTAAGTCCTCGTGCTCGGTCACGGCATCAGGGCGAATGGGCTTCACAAAGCTGGGCCAACCGCACCCTGAATCGTATTTATCCGTAGAACTAAATAAGGGCTCGCCACTGACCCGATCCACGTACAAGCCGGGCTCAAAGAGGGCATCGTACTCATGACTAAAAGCGCGCTCGGTGCCACTTTGTTGGGTGACTTGGTATTCTAATGAGCTTAGCTGCTGGCGCAACTGGTCGGCTGACGGTTTCGTAAATTGTTTAGGATCAAACACGGGTGTAACGGCTGCGGGTGCAGCTAATGGCTTGTTAGCTAAGTTTAAATCCACATGGCAATAGCCATTCGGGTTTTTAGTTAAATAGTCTTGATGGTAGTCCTCGGCCTCGTAGAAATGGGTAAGCGCTTCGTTTTCTACCACGATGGGCTGACGGTATTCAGCTTGTAATTGCGCCAACGCCGCTTGCGCTACGGCTTGGTCGGCGGGGTCTGTGCTGTAAATGCCTGTACGATACTGCGTACCACGATCATTGCCTTGTTTGTTTAAGGTAGTGGGATCAATAATGCGGAAGAAATGCCAAAGAATATCGTGCAAACTGATGATGTTTGGGTCATAGACCACTTTGACGGTTTCAGCATGACCCGTGTTGCGGTAAATAACGTCTTCGTAACGGGGATTAGCCGTGGTGCCATTTGCATAACCCGACACCGCATCCACTACCCCATTAATGCGTTCAAAATAGGCTTCTACGCCCCAGAAACACCCACCCGCTAGGTAAATGGTTTTGCTTTGGGCGGCGCTGGCAGGTTGGGCTTTGGCTTGCGGCGCAACGACTTGGGCGGCCTTTAAGTCGGCCTGAGGGTCAAGCACCAGCTGTTGGGCTTGGCTATAGGTAATAGACCCTTTGACTACGCGCTGTACCGTGCCATCGGTACCGATCACCGCCCAGCTGGGATAACCGCGCACCCCTAATTGTTGAACTAGGTGCCCTTCGGTATCCATCAATACGGGGAGCTGCTGGTACGGTAAGCCTTGAAACCACGCTTCGAAATCAGCACGGTTTTTTTCACCCAGTTGACCGGGCGATACCACCGTTACTAAATTAGCGTCTAAATTGGCCTGTTTTACCCAGCTTTCGGTCATTTCCAGTTCGGATAAGCATAGTGGGCACCAACTAGCCCAGAGCTTGACCAATGTGGGTTTGTTGGGGTCTAACACAACTGTTTCGGCTCCTAGATGGGGAAGTTGCTGCAGTGAGGTATAAAGTGCATCGGTTGATGCCTGAGCTTGTACAGAGGATGAAGTAAACATAAAGCACCACGCTAAAAAAGCACTCACGATTTTTAGACTAATGAGTGGGAAAGATAAAGCACGCCTCATAGGGATGTTCCTGCAAAATTTGCTTGGCATTTATTGGGTTATGGCACATGGATTGTAGCTTGTCAAACTAGGTCAATCGATGTGTGTAGAGTGGCGCTGTACATTGCAAAAGCGATGGCGCTCTGCCTAGCGCGCTCGACCAGAACCTATTTTACTGCGGCCGCCTCTATTACATAGACTGTCTGACGCAGACGATGGTTCCATAATAGTTAATGAATTATGAGGCTCTCTGCCTTGTCGTAAAGCTCAAGGTGTACACCCCGGTCAGGTTAAGGCTTGACCTTCAGAGAAAAAGCCCTAAAATACTGTATAAACAAACAGTTATTTTTACGCCATGACACCGCAACCCTTTGATGCCTCTACCCGTTCGCTTTGGTTTGTATCGGCCACCGTCCAAGGCGGCTTCCCTAGCCCTGCCGAAGACTTTTACCAGCCACGTGTAGACCTCAATACGCTGCTCATTCGTCAGCCCGAAGCCACTTTTTTTATGCGTATTCGCGGCACATCAATGCGCGATATGGGTATTGATGATGGCGACTATGTCATTATCGATCGCTCCCTAACGCCCAAACACGGCAACCTAGTCGTCGCTATTATCGATAACGAATTCACGCTGAAACAACTCTACCAAAAACACAATCGACTTCAGTTGCTTAGCGCTAATCCTGACTTTGCTCCTATCGAGCTCAAAGACCAACAACAGCTTCACATTTGGGGGGTGGTGACATGGACATTCAAAAAACACCATCACGTATTGCCTTAGTCGATGGCAATAGTTTTTATTGCTCATGCGAACGTGTGCTTCAACCCCAGTATGCCCAACGCCCATTGGTCGTGTTATCTAATAATGATGGCTGCGCCATCGCACGTACCGCCGAAGCCAAAGCCCTAGGCATACGCATGGGTGCGCCTTGGTTCCAAATTCAACATCTCGTGCAGCAACATGGCTTAATCGTGCGTTCCGCCAATTTCAGTTTATATGGCGATATAAGCCAACGCATGATGAGCATTTTTTCTCAGTTCACGCCTCATCAGGAAATCTACTCCATTGACGAGTCCTTTCTTGATCTCAGTGGTCAGCCCCAATCAGGGCGCGAACTGGGTCTAGCTATTCAACAACGAACCTGGCGCTGGATTGGGATCCCTACTTCTGTCGGTATTGGCGCCACCAAAACCCTTGCCAAGGTAGCCAATCATCTTGCTAAACAACTGCCCCGCCTTCAGGGTGTGTGCGATCTTAGCCCTTTAGACCCACCCGCTCTGTGGCGGGCGTTACGCCATGTGGCCGTCGGCGATGTGTGGGGCATTGGCCACCAGCTGGGGCCTAAACTGCATGCCTTAGGCATCCACACGGCAGCTGACTTAGCTCAAACCTCGTCCCAGTGGCTACAGCGGCGCTTTTCTATTGTGTTGGCGCAAACCGCCCAAGAGCTCGCCGGGGTGCCTTGTCTGGATTTAGACGTATTACCTGCCCCTCGCCAGCAAGTCATGTGTTCGCGTTCTTTCGGCGATGCCGTGTATACCAAGGCCGATCTCGCCCAAGCACTTGCTACCTTTACCACTCGTGCCGCTGAAAAGCTGCGGCTGCAACACAGTCAAACCCAAGCCGTGTATGTGTTTATACGCAGTGGCCGCTATCACAACGGGCCGCCGTATGCGGGCTCGTTGGTGGTACCTTTGCTGCACCCCACCCAAAGCACATTGCAATTACTGCGTGTGGTGCACCATGCCCTTGACCGTATTTATCAGCCGGGCATTCGTTATGCGAAGGCGGGTGTGTGTTTGCTGGAACTCAGCCCCTATCAGCCCACCCCACGGCAAGGTCAGTTGTTTTCCACCCAAACGTCCTGTGCCAACTCGCACCACAAACTCATGCAAACCCTTGATCAGATCAATCTACGTTATGGGCAAAATCGTATTGGGCCGGCCTCCACGCTGGTACAGCGCCCTGCACCGTGGCAAATGCGTCAGCACTTCAAAAGCCCTAACTTCACCACTGACTGGAATCAACTGGCCATACTGAATTGTAATTAGCCTGAGCTTAACTCTAGATTTACCTATAGAATAGAACGCTCTATTATCCTTTCAAGGAGACTAATGCATGCGTTCATTATTTGGAATTCTGGATCATATTATTCAGCAGGCTCCCGACGAACAACACGCCACTGCCACCTTAAATGATGTAGACGCTATTGTTCGTCTAGCAGAGAAAATGGATATGGAAATAGATAGCGACCAAGCCATTAGTATCCAGCAAACCGGGCTTGAATGGTTGAAACATTACTCTCAAGGTGCTAATTGGGATCAATGCCGTGAAAAGGCCCAACTAACATTGGATAATTAAATCTTTTATCAGACTGCGCGGAAAACCCCGCCGTTCAGGGCGGAGATGAATAGCGCGGACGCGCTAGCGTCTTCGTATCCGCTTGGCGTCTGTTGTTGCTCAATGTCTTGTCGGACGATCTCGATAGTCGCACCGCCACAACTTCCGGCAAAGTAGCTAGGCGACCAGAGAGCACCGCCCCATAATTTGTTGTGAATACTCGGATGCTTCTTTTTGCGAATCATCCAGCACGTCTTTAGTGAACACACCACGGCGGTACTTTGTCACAAAGACCAAGTGAACGTGCATGTTAAAAACACAGTGTCTACCGCGTCTAATGGCGTTGTTTTTCTTCATAGACTACGTATAATTTTTAGCATGAAACGATTGCAAGCCTATCAATACGAGCTCACGCCTAACGGCGCTCAGCGACGCGATATGCGCCGCTTTGCCGGTGCGTGTCGTTTCGTGTTCAATAGGGCGTTAGCGTGGCAAAAAGACCGTTATGCCGCCGACAGCACGACGAAATTCAGCTATACCGTTCTGGCTAATTTCCTGCCCGTTTGGAAGAAGGATAAGGAAACCGAATGGCTGAAACAATCGCCAAGTCAATGTTTGCAGCAAGCGCTTAAAGACCTCGAGCGTGCCTACAAGAATTTCTTTGCCAAACGCGCAGCTTTTCCCCGCTTCAAGAAAAAAGGCCAGTCAGACCGTTTCCGCTACCCGCAAGGCTGCCAACTCGATCAGGAAAACAGCCGTATCTTTCTGCCGAAACTGGGCTGGGTACGCTACCGCAACAGTCGCGAGGTACTGGGCACGGTGAAAAACGTCACCGTGAGTCATAAGGCAGGCAAATGGTTCATCAGCATCCAGACCGAACGTGACGTCGAGCAACCGGCTCCGCAAGGAACGTCAGCGGTTGGCATCGACATGGGCATCGCCCGCTTTGCCACGCTCTCAGACGGCACCTACTACGCACCCCTTAATAGCTTTAAGAAGCACGAAGTTGCATTGCGTAAAGCACAACAAGCATTAAGCCGCAAAATCAAATTCAGCCACAACTGGGAGAAGGCAAAAACCCGCGTCCAGCGTATTCACTCCCGCATCGGCAACGCCCGCCGCGACTACCTACATAAAGCCACGACCACAATCAGCCAAAACCACGCGATGGTGTGTATTGAGGACTTAAAGGTAAGCCACATGAGCAAGTCGGCAGCAGGCACAACCGAGCAACCGGGGCGAAACGTTCGGGCCAAGTCCGGTCTGAATAAAGCCATCTTGGATCAAGGCTGGTTCGAGTTCCGCCGTCAGCTAGACTACAAACTGGCGTGGACAGGGGGTTGGCTTGTCGCTGTACCCCCGCACTACACCAGTCAGACCTGCCCTGAGTGTGGGCATTGCCATAAAGCAAATCGTCCTACGCAAACGCAGTTCCGATGTGTTGAGTGTGGTGTCGAGGAAAACGCCGATCTTGTCGGCGCAATCAATGTTTTAAGGGCGGGACACGCCCGATTCGCCTGTGAAGTGAGTGGTGCAGTCAGGCCGCCAGCAGCAGGAACCCACCGAAGCGACATAGAGGCGGCTCAATGCCTCCCTTGAGCGCCGTAGGAATCCCTGCCCTTTAGGGCGGAGAGGATGTCAATAAATTACGTCAATATTTTCTTCATTTACAGCAGAAAAGAGTTATTCAGGCAGGGGCCACGTAAAACGCTGCCCTGCCTGCAGCTGATAGTGTTTGGGCCACCAGCGGCCCACGACTAACTGCGCTGCACCCGCCACGAGTTGAACGTCTATTCGGTTATGACTGGGGTTGTGTTTGGCAATAACGTGTGCGCCCTGCGTGTGTATATGCACCGGCCCCATCCTAAGCTGAAAGGGGCGATCAGTGTGGGGCTGAACGACAACCTGTGCCGTGCCAGAGACCAGCTCTGCAGTACGCCGGCGCTCAAAGAGCCGTACCTGCATGACGCCGTGTTGGTGTAGTTGCACGGTGGTGCCATCAGGCAAGTGATAGCCCGCAGCAGTATGTGGTGTAGTGTAAAAAGTATGAAAATAAGGCTGCGTGCTTTGATAACTATAAAAACCTAATAACGCAATAAAACCCGCCCCTGCCAATACTAGCACCCAATGCAGCCAAACCCAGCGCTTTGTCGCCATAGCCTGTTGCACACGTGAACCACTTAATAAAGACTCGAACATAACTACACTGCCTATTTGATGCCACCTCGTTCCGAAAAAGCACCACAGATCTCTTAACCCATCCATCGAAAAATGAAACTAAATACTACTGGGGTTCAATCCTGCTGTGCATAATGACCTACGAATGCAATGACAGCCTATTAGAGAATAAGCTTATGTTAATTTTATTAAAGTACAAGTGAATAACGTTGCCTTTAATTATTTTAAGGATAAAATAATCACTACATTAATAATTAAATATTAACTAATTCAATAAAATACACAGCAACATTTTTATTATTTACTAATATAAATTCTCAATGTGTTCTGTAGGGCTGCGTTTAATTTATTATTTATTAGGCTTGAGTCAACCATGCATAGACGGCAAATGCCTTGTGCTTTGATCTGTAATGACTGTAATTGGAAAAAATATATTCCTAGCAGTCCTGATACCCCCTCTGCTCGTCTTCACTACCGGCAGTGTCCAGAGTGCGCTACAGAAAATATTCGTACAGTCGTAGGTTTGAATCTTCCTCACTTACTTTGGCGCTTAAAGCAAACCAAATAAATACGCGCCAATCATTACAACTTTTATCAGTTTAGTATTGGTTTTTGCTTCGTTAGAGCCCAAAACTAAGCATATTTTTTCATTTAATTGGCTCACCCCCATACCAATGGATACAACTTTAGCCCTTAGATGCATTTGAATCAGGTGGGTTTCTAGGTATAAGTAAAGATCAGACTTTAAAACTAGTGAAATACTAGTAATAATAATGAATAAGAAATAAATAGAAAAAATTTATTGCCTTTTACCTTGCACAGAACACCGATTACTCCTAATCTCATAGGATCGGTTCGTACCCATACGAGGCGTTTATGTCACTCGAGCCTACTCTTACGCTACTGCCATCTCCCGAGCCAGCCTTAGCACTTCCTTTAGGCACTGAATTAGCTTTTACAAACTTAGCCCAGTTGGCTGCCTCGGTGTTTCAGTTGTCCTATGCTTGGATCTGTGTACGCAATTATGACCAATTTGTCCTTAAAGCTATTCATGGTTTAGAGCAAACCGAGTTAACGTTTTCGTTATCTTTATGTCAAAACACACTCAATACTGGTCAGCTTCACGTTTTTTACGACGCCTACCGTCAACTCGACGCTGACTCTTCGCTGTTAAAAATCGCCCCCCCTTTGCTTTTTTATGCCAGTGCTCCTTTACGCAAACCCTGCGGTCAAGTCATTGGCAGCCTCGTGGTATGCGATGCGCAGGTACCGTTGTGGGATGCCACAAAAAAACAGCAGTTGCTTTTGTTGGCTAGCCAAGCCGAGCACCTCTTGCTTTTCGAGCACCATTACACCGAGTTTCTGCAGCTACAACAAAGCTATTTACACGTAGCCTCTAGTGCCTCTGCCGCTGTACCCCATGCTGCCAAAGGGGTGATGCAGCTTAGCTCTCAAGGCCATATCCAGTATCTGAATGATTACGTGCTGCAGCTTTTAGGCTACACACAGCAAGAGCTTGAGGGTCGGTCTTTAACACAGCTCTTGTACGACGTGACGGCCACCTCAATGCCCTTAGACCTCAACACAGACTTAACTGCTCTTGCTATAGGGCGTACGCTTGAATTGCGTCATAAAAACGGCAGTGCGCTTCCCGTTCAAATTAAATCCTACCCTTTACACGCTTTTGGTGATCAGCCTCATGCGTTTATGCTGGTCGTCAATGACCTACGTGAAGTCTTAACCCAACAAGAACATCAACGTCAAGAGCGCAACTTACTGCACGTGCTGCATCGGGGCTTAACCGACTATAAAGCCCTGTTATCGGGCAACAAGCTTTGGTCTTTTTTAAAAGAGGCGCTTAAGCAACTGACTCACAGCGAATATGCCCTGATTGGCGAAGTGGTGCATCAATCTGATGGCACCATGGCACTAAAAGTGCATGCCATCAGCAGCCTACCTGAAAGTCCTGAGTCCCAAGCCTTAATGCAACAACTGCGTCAAGACAACATGCTTTTGCATTCTGATAACAACTTGCTGGCCAATGTCTTTAGACAAGGGCAGATTGTGATTCATAATGAAATGAATGCCACTACGAACCAGCACGCCTTGCCTATGGGTCATGCCGTGCTAAGTCGTTATTTAGGTGTACCCATTTACGATAATGGGCAAGTCATTGGTATGTATGCTATTGCCAATAGTCCACGCCCTTATGATCAAGATCTAGTGCAATGGCTCGAACCATTTACCTCTACCTGCGCCTTGCTGATTAATCTTTACCGACAATTTACCGAGCAACAGCGCATTCACGAGGAACTGCGTCAAGCCAAAGAAATTGCCGAGCAAGCCAGTCAAGCCAAAAGCGATTTTCTTTCTGTGATGAGCCACGAGCTACGCACACCGCTTAATGCCGTATTGGGTTTTGCTCAGTTACTGAGTAATGGTCGCAACACACTCACCGAACGCCAACAGCGTCAAGTCACCCAAATCACCGGTAATGGTCAACATTTGCTGAGTCTGATCAACGAGCTATTAGACTTGGCCCAAATTGAGGCCGGCCACACACAAGTGCGCATGGAAGCCGTTCCGGTCGATTCCGTACTCAACGAGGCGCTAGAAGCCATCCAAGTTTCCACCGAAGCGCAAAAAATCCGGGTGTATGTGCATATGGACTGCGCGCCCGAGTCCTACGTAAGGGCCGATGCACTACGGCTAAAACAAATCCTGCTAAACCTACTAAGCAACGCCGTCAAATACAACAAACCGCAAGGTGCTATTACTATACGGTGTACGCAACACCAAGACCGTTTACGTATCAGTATTAAAGATACTGGCATAGGGATAGAGCGGCGCTATTTCAAAGACATCTTCGAGCCATTTAACCGTCTCTCTTTAAAGCAAACTCAAGTCGAAGGCGCTGGGGTGGGCTTGGCGCTTACGCATAAGCTCATTCAACTTTTGCGCAGTGAAATCCATGTGGAGTCCACGGTAGGCCAAGGCAGCGAGTTTTGGTTTGAGTTACCACTATGGCAAGACGCCTCCGCCCCCTCTGATTTTACGGCCTCTACCGTGCCAACCCAACGTGTACTTCTTATTGATAGCGACGCCGATGCGCCGCACACCCTGGATTTACTACAAGGCGAATTACCTGACGTCGCCTTCCATTATGCTAGCTCAGCAGCAATGGGCTTCGAACTGGCCTGCTCACAACCTTTTGCTCTTATCTTACTTAATATTGATCTACGCGATATGGAGGGGTTCCAATTTTACCGGCTACTACAGCAAAATGCGCTGACGTCACACCTGCCTATTACCCTATTACTTAGCCATGCCGATCCTATTTTATTGGCACGCGCTCAAAAAGCAGAAAGTAATGGTTTTTTTATTAAACCCTATCCTATGTTGAACCTCTGTGCGCATATTCAACGTATCCTTCAAACGGAGACTGAATCATGATGTATTCAGGCGTATTTTACGAGGCCGACATTTTGGTAGTGGATGACAACGCTGTCAATGTAGAGGTCGTACTACACTTACTCGAAGACGTTGGGTATGTGAATGCCGAAGGCATGACGAATCCGCTCTTAGTTGAACAACGGGTTCGCACCCAACGGCCCGATCTTATTTTGTTGGATTTACGCATGCCGACTATTGGTGGGCTGGAATTACTGTACCGACTTAAAAAAGAACACAACGAGCTCTTGCCGCCAGTCATTATTCTTAGTGCTTTGACCGACGAAGCTACGCGCATTCAAGCCCTTAGCCTAGGTGCTCAAGACTTTTTAAGCAAACCATTCAATCACATTGAAGTCATACAGCGTATTCACAACACCCTGCACTTACAGCGCTTGATCAAAGAACGCACCCAAAAAAATATTGAGCTAGAAACGGTAGTCCAGGCCCGTACCCACGAGCTCAGCCAACTTTCTCGTCAGGACCCTGTCACCGCTTTGCCTAATCGAGTGGTTATTCTGGAAACGCTAGATCAGCTTTTACAGCACTCTCTCTCTACCTTTACCTTTTTTATCGCCTTAGAAGGCCTTGAAGAGCTCGCCAGTTTGCATGGCTATGAAATCGCTGACGAAGCCTGCCGTCTACTTGCCAACAACATTCAAATGGCAGGAGAGTCTTTTATTCAACAACTTGGTGTCTGGTCTTCAAGTCAATGGGTTGTATTAATTACAGGCGATGAAGACACGCTTAATACGGCACAGTTAGCTCAGCACCTTATTGAAACGATCCACACGCCCTTGTACTTGAAGCAACTTAAGCTGCATGTACGCGCCAAGATAGGGGTTAGTGGATCCGTGGTGCAGAGCACGCCTGAACGTCTTATCCGCCAAGCCGCTTTGGCGGTGCCGCACCAAGAGGGCGGTTGGCAAATTTACAGCAAATCCATCGAAGGTGCGTTGTTACGCAAAGTGCAGCTGCGCGATGCCCTCCACCAAGCTATCGAACGGGATGAGTTTTATTTACTCTATCAGCCCCAAATTCACTTACAAAGCCGAAGAATTATCGGCGTAGAAGCTCTATTACGCTGGGAGCACCCTTCTCTGGGTCGCGTTATGCCCTCAGAATTTATTCCCGCTGCTGAAAGTAGCGGCGATATCATCACCATAGGAAAGTGGGTGATTCAACAAGCCATTGCCGCCCTAAGCCGTTGGCGTGATCAAGACCATGTGCCACGGGATTTCACCATAGCGGTAAATGTCTCCAGTATGCAATTAGTTCAGCCCGATTTTGCGCATTGGCTCATTAAAGCTATTCAGCAATCGGATCTGCCTACCGCTGCCCTCAAGCTAGAAATTACCGAGTCAGACTTAATGCTGGATATGGAGATGGCACTTAAACAACTGAATCGATTAAATGCGGCAGGCTTTAGGATAGCCATTGATGATTTTGGTACTGGCTATTCTTCTTTGGCTTATCTAAAATCGCTACCTGCACATATTCTTAAAATTGATCGCGCCTTTATTTCTGAGTTACAGCGAAATATCCAAGATCAACGCATTACCGGAACTATTGTTGATATGGCTCGGCATTTGCGCTTTACCACTATTGCCGAAGGGGTAGATGAGCCGGAACAGTTGCAGCTTTTACAAGAAATGGGTTGCGATATGGTGCAAGGTTTTCTTTTTGCGCCCCCATTATCTGAGCCGGTTCTGCTTAAAATGATTCAAGAACAGCCTAAAGGAATGGTACCTTTTCCTGCTGTGACGTCTTTTATAGAGAAATAACTTATGAGCTTACAGTGTCCTTGTCAGAGCGCTTTGTTGTATGAACAGTGTTGCGCACGTTGGCATACTGGGGACTCTTACCTTCAGGCTCCTAGCGCTGAACTTTTAATGCGGTCGCGCTACAGCGCTTTTGTCTTAGATAAACTCGATTATTTGCTTGCCACGTGGCACCCAAGCACCCGTCCGCAATCCCTAGAGGCTAATCCGCCTAATTTAAAATGGTTAGGCCTAGAAATCCGCAATCACTGTACAGCCGATAGCCAGCATCACTATGTCGAGTTTGTCGCTCGCAATCGTTTTGCTGGGCGCGCTACCCGTCTGCATGAAATCAGTCACTTTATTCATGAAAATGGACAGTGGTTTTATGTAGACGGCGAGTTTATCGAACGTCCTTAACTAGCATTGTATTTATGTCGTTATTCCACCCCCGCAACCGCCACACTGGGCGTTATGATTTTGATCGGCTCTATGCTGCCTGCCCCGAACTAAAACATTACACCCGTCTTAATCCAGCCGGACGCTATACCATTGATTTTGCTGATCCAGTTGCAGTCAAATTGCTTAATCGTGCGCTTTTACATACCGATTATGGCGTTAGCTTTTGGGATATTCCCGAAGGGTATTTGTGCCCACCTATTCCAGGTCGAGCTGACTATATACACGGCATCGCCGATTTATTAAGCCAGGGCTCCACGACACCGATTCCTACGGGGTCTACCGTACGGTTATTAGATATTGGAGTAGGCGCTAATTTAATTTATCCTTTGATCGGTCAAGCCGAGTACCAATGGTCTTTTGTGGGGGCTGATATTGACCGGACTGCGCTTAATGCCGCGCAATGCCTGATTGATGCTAACCGCTTACAAAAAAAGATCCAATTGCGTGTTCAACCAGACCCAACTCATTTGTTTCAGTCAGTGATTCAACCTAAAGACTATTTTGCCGCCACACTCTGCAATCCCCCTTTTTTTCACTCCGCGGAACAAGCGCAATTACAAAATCAACGCAAATGGAAAAACTTAGGTAAAAAAAACGAGCAGCGTAATTTTGGTGGGCAAAGTAATGAGTTATGGTGTCCAGGTGGTGAAGCCGCTTTTATTGGGCGTATGATTGAAGAAAGCGTGCTCTTTGCTAAACAAGTCGGCTGGTTTACTACGCTTGTATCCAGAGAAAATAATTTAGACCCTATCTATAAACAGCTAAAAGCGGTGCGCACTAAGGAAATCCAGACGGTAGACATGGCACAGGGACAAAAGAAAAGCCGCTTTGTGGCGTGGCGTTTCTAGGGCGCAGGCAGGCGTTTACGAAAAGGCGAGTGGTTTGCTCGCCTTTATTTCGTTAGCTAAATGGGCCTTTAAAAATAAAAAAAGCCCCTGCAAAAATAAATGCAAAGCCAATGACGTGGTTAAGGGTAAAACTTTCTTTTAAGTACCAAACAGAGAAAAAAGCAAAGACCACTAAGGTAATAACTTCCTGGATGGTTTTTAATTCCGCTGCACTGTAAACGGCGTGCCCTATACGGTTCGCAGGTACAGCCAAACAATATTCAAATAAAGCCACTCCCCAGCTAATTAAAACCACTTTAGTGAGTGCACTTTGGGGAAATTTTAAATGACCATACCATGCTATGGTCATAAATACGTTTGAGCAAAGCAAGAGTAGGATCGGGCTAATTTTCTGTATCCACATAATTAATTCAAGAGCATCGGTTTTTTTATTTGGCGCGGTTTACTGGCCTAATACCCAAAATGTGGTATTGATGGCACGTTAAACACCTAGTATTAGTGTTTACCATGATAAAATGGCTTTTTCGTTCTAAGCGGCCTGTTTTTCATGCACACCCCTTCCCTACACTCAAAACTGGTTTCACATATACAGTCTAACTCGTACCTTTGGGTTTGCTTTGCCATGATTGTCGGTGTCATGGGTACCGCTTTAGCTAGTCCGTTATACCCCCTTTACCAACAGGCTTGGCAGCTCAGCACCGGCGCCATCACTATTTTATACGTAGTGTATATGGCATCTGCTCTTAGCAGCCTTTTATTTTTAGGCCGCATCAGTGATCAGCGTGGGTTTATTATTGTGCTGCGTGGGGGCCTCATTCTGGTCACAACGGGCATTGTGTTCTCAACCCTTGCTTGGGACTACTGGTCTTTTATGCTTAGCCGCATTGCCATTGGCCTGGCCTCAAGCCTTATTGTGACCTCGGCTTCCATCGGGCTTACCAAGTTAAATCGCTCTAAAGACTTACAACGTGCTGCCGCTACCTCCAGCTTATTAATTGCGTTTGGGTTTGGATTGGGCCCAGTTATTGGCGGCCTCATTGCACAGTGGCTGCCCTATCCATTACGCAGCAGTTATATTCCCTCGATTATCATGGGGCTGATGGCTATTTATGCCTTGTTTATTGTCCCTAATCATGCTCCCTCGGTGTCTGTTAATGCACCTCGCAAAGCTTTCTGGCGGCCTAGTTTATACATACCCGCCGGTGCCCAACGCTTACCCTTTTTAATTGGTGCGCTCAACGCCTTTACCGCTTTTGCCATGTTTAGCTTATTTGCTTCTTTGGCGCCCAGTTTTATGAATAGTATGGTGCCTTGGCATGGGCCAGCCGTCAGCGGGCTCTCTATTGGCGTCATCCTTTTCTTGTCCTCAGGCTTTCAGCTGTTGGTACGTCAATGGCCGTTAAAACGTAACTTGATCATCGGGCTAAGCAGTTTTTTTATCAGCAATATTCTATTAGCGCTTAATACTCAGCATGCTTCGCCGTGGCTGTTCATTTCTTGTTTGTTGCTATTGGCATTAGGACATGGCTTGTGCTTAATAGGTGGCATGAGCATTGTGAATCGCGTGGCTTTACCCGAACACCGTGCAGCCACTACTTCCAGTTACTTGGTTATTGCCTACTTTGGTGCCATTATTCCTATCCTAGGGATGGGTTACTTAGCCGATCAATTTAGTATGACAACAGCCTTATTTAGTTTTTGTTTTAGCCTAAGCAGTTTTTCTGCTGTGCTCTTATTTTTCACTATCCGTAAGGTGAAAATACCGCATCAATTATGACAGAGGTGTTAATTTCTATACAAAGAACCTCGGTTGCGCCATTAATGCGGTTTTGCGCCATATCTCCACAACTTATTCACAAGGTTATCCACAGCTTTTGGGGATAACTTTGTCGTATCAAGTGTCTTTTTTTTCTCACCCATATCTTGACAAATCAAGAAAGTAAAACTATTTAGCTTTGCTATAAAAACCACATACTTTTTTAAGCAAAGCCATAAAAATGATTGTAATCAAGCACTTATGGAAAAAATAAAAAAGAGCGCTGCCTGCACTTGTTTAATTTGATGTACTCAATTAAGTCAGCCAAAGCCTTGTTTACTGCGGCCTTCCTGTGCGTGACGGCGGAATTATCCACCTCGTGGGAAAAAGATATCCACTTTTTTTAGTTGACTTTTTTAAAGCCTTAATTTCTTAATTTTTAGCGACAGATACGGTCAATTAAGTTGGGCTGTGATACAAAAGGATTAGTGTTGCCTTGAATAGCAGCGACGCGTTGATTACGAATTTGCTCCCAACGATCGACCGGATACGCCTTGGCCCAAACACAATATAAACGGCGTTCCTGAGCGCTTAAATTAAGCCGGTATTCATTGACCATATAAAAGGTAATGCGGGCAATTTTACCGCGCACCTGTTCGGGAGGCTGGACGCGACGTGCTTTAAAGTCGACCAACATGCCACACTGCCCATACATGCGTGGTGGGGACTGAGTCCATACGCTAAACCTAAAGTTGCCTCGATCGTTGTTGACCTCGCCAATGGCGGGCACAAGGTTATGCATATCGCCTTCGGCTTTGGCATAGACGGCATCATTTTTAGAGCAATTTGCTCGACCCCCGTTTTGCCAACATTGGCGCTGATGGCCAATTGCCCAAGCAGGCACTACGTGCTCCCATTCGACGCGCCCTGCACGCCGCGGGTCTTTACGAATACGGTATCCACATGAATTTAAATCCACGGTTTTGTCCGTATAAGAACAGCCGCAGTAAAAGGTTTGGTTTAAGCCATTAAACACCTGAGGCAATAAGGTTTTGGCACGGTTGAAATTGCGATGGCCCACTTCATTTTTGCGAGTAACAAGATCTGCCGCTAAACTGGGACCAACTAGACAAAAAAATAAAAAGACGGTGACTAAGCGTTTCATAGCGCTTAGTTTAACCGTCTTTAGCTAGGAAGGTAAAAACTTAACTAGGACTCATCTGTTTTTCCAGCCCAATAGGTCGCTAATAAAGGCCCTGAGATATTGTGCCAGAAGCTAAATATCGCGCTGGGCACGGCAGTAACGGGGCTGGCGGCAAAATGTAAACCAGCTAGCGCAACACCTAAACCTGAGTTTTGCATACCAACTTCGATCGCCACGGCTTTGCGGTCAGCATAGCTAAGATTAAACACACGCGCTGCCGTATACCCCAGTAAAAAGCCTAAGCCATTATGAAGGATAACCACAGCAAAAATTAGCAAGCCGGATTGAATGATGTTGGTCTTGCTGACGGCCACAACGGCAGCTACGATCAGCACAATAGAGACCACGGAAACTAAAGGCATGACCTCACTGTAGTTTTCTGCTTTGGCCCCCAAAATCATGCGCGTGATAAGACCTAGCAAAATAGGAAATAACACGATTTTCAGTACAGATATCAGCATAGCGGACGCATTAATCTCTAGCCACTGGCTCGCTAATAAATAGAAAATAGCAGGTGTTAGTACCGGAGCCAATACCGTCGATACGGCGGTACAGCTTACGGATAAAGCCGTGTTACCGCGCGCCAAAAATGTCATGACGTTAGAAGCCGTACCACCCGGGCAGCACCCAACCAAAATGACCCCTACCGCGATCTCGGGTGGCAAGTTAAATAACTTCGCCAAACCGTAGGCTAGCAACGGCATAATCCCAAACTGAGCAACGGTGCCAATAAATACCGCTTTAGGGTGTTTAAGTACCCCTTTAAAATCGGCGACAGTCATGGTGACACCCATGCCGAACATCACAATCCCCAACAACCACGGAATGTATTTAGCAAGGGGCGCATACACACTGGGGCTCATAAAAGCCAACGCCGCCAAGAGCAACACCCAAAACGCAAAGGTTTTTTGTACAAAGCGACTAATACGAATTAAGAAAAGCATAGGTAACCCAAAAAAATAAATTATTGACCCGGGGTTTGTTGCCAAAATAGCAAAACGGGTTTGGCTTCTACAAGCGCATCTGCCATATCGTATAAAGCATCTGCAAGCGTAGCGTCATCAAGCTGCGCCGCCACACGTAATAAGACTTGTTGACTGTGATCAGGGTGATGAGCAAAGTCTGCCAATGCAGATAATACAACTGAATGGTCAAAATTTGAATTTTTAGCCGCTGCTGAGAGCCGTTGCCAAGCAATTAAGCCATAGCCTAGGTTAAATAGCCCCAAACTGCCTGTTGGTGTGTCTGATCCCATCCATTGTGATAAGCGCAAGATATGTCGCGCCATCCGCGCCCGCCACTGCCCTACGGGCTGTGCCTGCGCAGAGGACAGAATGCTTTGCACTGTTTTAATCATCTCACCAATTAAAAAGCGCGCCCATTTATCGGAATGTTGGGTCAATAATTTGTAAGCACCGCAAGTTAATACCACACCCGCTATTAATGCACTGGCGCCTTGCAGCACCACATCGATAGACGCCGTTGGCCCACCCAGCTGACTGACAATCAAAAAACACATAATGGCATCCAAAGCATAATTAGCAATAGAAGGAATCACACGCCCTATGCCTGCCAATACCACAAAAGGGATTAAGCTTATGCAGACCGCCACGGGGGTAATGAAATAGGGTTGCAAGCCGATCCGATAAAAGGCCGCCACCACTGCCCCTATACATGCGCCTGTCATAACAAAGCGAATAAAGGCTTGAGGGCGCGGCATAGAGCCTAGAATCATAGAGAAAATACAAATGCCTGTCGCTGCGAGCTCAAAGGCCACATTTTGCGTGAAGTAAACGGCCAAGGAAGAAGTGAGTGCAGCGCCCCCTGCAATGAGAGCTGCGCGTCGGGCTAATACCCAATTACGTGCTGGCTCGAATCGGCGTACTGATACGCCCTTGCGCCACCAGGGATAGCTTTCAGCAAATAAGGCTGCCTCGGCGCGAGCCACTTGACCAAGGGCTCGCCGTAACCGAGCCAGACTAACTTTATCTGGATAGCGCTCGGGCGCTTGACGGCGAATCGGCTCTAGCGCTTGACCAACCTTAAAACGCTGCACGACATCTTCGAGCTGTTGCAGTGCCGCCGGACTGATCACCATGCCGCGCTGAATTTGATAATGTAAATGCTGAGCTGCCGCCACCGTTTCCAAGGTAGCAAATAACAGTGCCTCGACATAAGCATTGCGTTTATGCCCATCTACGGAACCTGCAGCCATGCTGACTGTTTGTGCCTCGAGCGCCGATAGATCTAAGTGAATTTGACTGAGTTTTTGCTGCCATTGCTTTGGATTTTGACTGGTCAGTAACAGCAACGCTGTTTCGGCGGCATCTACCGCTAGCGTCCGTACTTTTAAATAAAACTCATCCCGTGCGCTTTTGGGTGTACCAAAACCTGTAATTAAGGTAGTGACGCTGACCCCGATTAGGGTGCATTGCACGCGCGCCCACGCCAACTGCATACCGTCTTCAAAATACAGTAAAGCGGGCATCACCACCACAGCAATGGTAATACCGAGCATAAGCGCCATGTAACTGCGCACTCCGTGCAAACTATGCAATAAGCCAATGCTACAAAAAACAGCCAATGCCATCCATACCGGCTGCCAAAGGGTTGGGCTGAAGCTAATGATGAGTAGCCCTATTAGGGCACCGGCCCCAGTACCCACCAGGCGATAAAAAGCACGTTCAAACACCAAGCCCCGCGTGGCTTGAGCCAATACCCAAACGGGCATGGCCGCCCAATAGGCGTGCTCCACCCCCAGTACGGTTGCAATAACAAAGGAAAGCCATGAAGACAAGGCTAATAAAAAAGCATGGCGCCATGCCGTTTTATCTAAGGCTGTCAAAGCCGCAAACAGAGAGCTCATAATTACCTTAATTAAAGAGATCAATAGGGATGACTGTCACACCCTCGCACTTACAGTCTATGCTGCACTCGACCAGATAGATGTTAAAACATCGTGCTTGATTCATTTGTAGCGAAATACCCATCCATGTTGCCCCTTGATTGACTTTACATACATTTTGGGCGATAACGGTTGAGTTACATTTTGTTTTGCCATTCATGAGTTTTTACTTTCCCTCATCCCATCGTTTGGCGCTTCAGGAACAGATTCAATCACTAGGCGCTCACTCACTGTCTACCCCAATGACAATCGAGGTAGATGGGCGCTTGTACGTGGTTAAGTTTAACCGACGCGAATCCGGTCGGTGGTGGCGTGAAAGTCTCAGTGCAGCCCTATGCGGTGTGCTTTTTGGGGTATGGGTAAAACCGTCTGCTTTACGCGCTGGCGACACCGCCTACGAGGCTCAGCGTTTAACCCACCTACGGCACCACCACATTGCTGTACCCAACGTATTTTTACAACACAATGATTACATTGTGATGGAACACGCCGGGCAGTCAGTCGAAGCCTTACTGACCCAAGCCGATCAGCGCGATGCCTTACTGATTCCTATTATGCAAAGCTTGGTTGATTTACACGAAGCTGGCCAGTGGCATGGTGGCGCGCAGGTGCGCAACCTAACATTAAAAGATAATCAATTACACCGCGTTGATTTTGAAGAAAAAACAGGCGATGTCCTGCCTTTGCATTTAGCCCAAGCTTATGATCTTTTGCTGTGTTTTAATTCACTCACCAAATATTTGGCTTTTGATATCGAATTAGGTGAAAAACTGTTGAGGCATTATTTAACACGGCGTCATCAGCCTGCACTGCAGCAGACTTTACAGCGCGTATTAACGCTTTTGCTTAAACTTAAAGCTACCTCGCATTGGTTCACGCAAAAACAGCGTCATCGCTCGGACTTACAACGTACGCTATTTTTCACTACGGTCTTAGAGCGCACCCTGGCTAGATATTGATTCAGCCAAATACTCGTCTTTTAGTCTTACGTAGTTGCTCGCTGTATAGGAAAAAAACGCTTTTTCCTCGGTACGTAAAGCACGTACCGCTTTAGCAGGACTGCCTACATATAAATAGCCCGACTCAAGCCGCTTGCCCGGTGGTACTACGCTACCCGCCCCTAAAATGACTTCGTCTTCAATGACAGCGCCATCCATAACAATGCTGCCCATGCCCACCAAAATGCGGTTGCCTAGCGTACACCCATGCAAAATGACTTTGTGGCCTACCGTTACCTCATCCCCAATAGTTAAAGCAAAACCATCTGGATTAAACGGCCCTGCATGGGTAATATGCAGTACACTGCCATCCTGAATGCTACAGCGTGCGCCAATGCGAATGCGATGCATATCACCCCGAATCACCGCAGCAGGCCATACTGAGCCGTCGTCGCCCATCTGCACATCACCAATCACAATGGCACTGGGGTCAACCCAAACACGTTGACCAAACTGAGGGGTATACGTTTTAAAACGACGCACTGCTTGCATAACAATTCCTTTAAAGACGATGACTTTAGCTGTTAACTCTATTGTAATAGCGTTAAGCCACGTCGCTGCGCGCCACCGTTTTTTATGACAAAAAAAGCGCAAAACCCCGCTAAAGGGCTTTGCGCAGCGTTAAGGCAAACGTAATCAGTAGCGATAAATCGCTGCAATACCAGTTTGCGTAGGCATGTATTGGCTAGGCACCACCATCACTTTACCACCACGACGCACCACCATTTCGGCGACGTCATCTAAGACATCTTCGACGTCTGGCGCATCAAAATTGGGTTGGTATTGAATCGTCTGCGTTTCTCGGCAGACTCGGCCTGCGATGCGTTGATCGGCATCGACTAGTAATGTATCGACCCGATCCTCTAGGGTAGCAGGCAAAATTAAATCCAAATTGTCCGAGGCCAGACCCGTGCCGTGGTCTTTCTTAAAACGCGCTACGACGTCTTGAACACGTTGAGCCGCCACAGGCTGCATGATTTCCCAAGCGCGTTGGCTAAGTTGTTGTACAGTTAAGGCGCCCGGATCGATGCTGATACCCTGCTCGACCAGATGCGTATTACGCGAGACCTTTCTGAAAATGCCTTGGTGCTCGGGTAAACATACAAGCAGTAACGGCAAGCCGCTATGTTGGCTAACATGATCCGTTACGGCTTTATCCACAACACGGAAAAAACGCTCTACTTCGGCATCGGTCTCGTCTTTACGGGTGGTGTGTACTTGCCCCATGGCAGGGGCAGGATCCGTGGCGGGACCAAGGTTATAGGCATTGGGCCGATTAAACTCTAGAATTTGATCTGGATCGAGGGCTTTTTCAATGGTGTCTGGGAAAGCCTGTTCGAAAATTAAGCTGTCTAAGCCGTCACGGTTGCCTTCATACAGGGCGACGGTGGCTCGTGATAAACATAAGACTTGGTAACGGTCTTGGGTTTGTAGCTGACGCAATAAGGGTTTGAGGTGCCAAGAGTCAGAAACAACCGCAAAGTCAGGCGTAGGCCGCTGTAAATGAAACACCTTAAAGGAATGCTCGTTTGACAATACGACTAGACCATCTAAGGTATGCTGCCAAAAATCGGTATTGTCCGCCAAATCATAATACGGTTTTAATAATGATTGCGTTTCGATTTTTGGGTACGTAGATTTAAGTGAATTTTCTAAGTCTTTCACTAAATTTTTAAAACGTATCACGTCTTGGGCATTTTCGGGGTGACTACGATGAGTGGCCTGATATAAAGACAAACACGGGCCCTCTTGTTTTTGGAATAATTCTGTTAATTCATGTGTATTTAAGTTAGACATACGTTCTCCTAAATAGCATAAAAATTATTTGGAATTGGCTTTTGCTATGGCCGTGTTTAAGGCTCGATTTAATTGTCGAGCGGCTTCGGTAATAGCCAGATGTATGTCAGGCGCTTTGTGCTCAGCACTTAAGGGGTTGAGGCCAGCGGGCCGGGCTTCGATCAAGCAGCGTTTGTCTGCTGCCCCGCTTTTGCCACTGTTTACATCAGATAAATGCAGCTCTACACGCGTTAGGTGCTGCTGTTGATGTTTTAACTCTTGCTCGATAATTGCTGTTGCACGTTCGCGCAATTCCGTGCTGCTTTGGATATGACTGTCAGTATTGATTTGAATCTGCATAATTTCTCCATAGATAATTAGCACACCACACACTTAGCTGTCGTCGTCCCCTTTGTCATTCCATCATAACCTAAATACATTTATGTGCCAGTCCACGATGTAACATTTAACTAAGCTATTGTTTTAATACATTTATTAACACAACCCCACATTGCTTTTTGATATATAAAATGATATAATGAATATTCCTTTGCCATTAAAAATAGAATATAAAGGAGTTTCTATGTTTAAAAATATGTTGCCTATCGAGGCCAACGTTCAGCAAAATCCCGACCTTAATCGGCACCTGCACCATTCCGCTTATACGCCACTGGCGACAGCATTACTCGCTGGCGCATCACGCGTCCGATCCTCTTTGCGCCGCATCTCAACTAAAGCCAAAAACTAAGGTCTTTGGCTCAATAAAAAAACCGCCGTAGCGGTTTTTTTATTATGAGTCGTCTATTTCTATGTTACTGCATAAGGCGACGCATACGACGTAGGGCTATACCTAACCACAACATACTCCAGCCTTGGAAAAGCAAGTCAATACCTAAAATCATGCCCAGTAACCACAACCCAATGCTAGGCCATTGCAAAGCAATCAATAAACCTGTTACTAAGCTAATTACCCCGCTAAAAGCTAACCAAAGCCATCCCTCTTGGCCTCGGTTCATTAACCAAATACCTAAACGAAGCACGCCAACCCCAATTAACGTGGCACCCAATAGTAAGGTGAGTATTTCTGCTCCAGCAATAGGGTTTTGAATCACCATCCCGCCCGCAACAATATAAAGCAAACCCACCAACGTCCACCAAAAAAATCCACCTAAAGAACGTAACGTCCAAGCATGAATTAACTGGGCTACCCCTCCGATAAACATCAACACACCAATCACAATCACACTGGTCAAGGTAGCCATTACCGCATACGTTAATGCTCCCATCCCGAGCATAATAAGCACAACGCCTAGAGCCAAAAACCAGCCCCAACGAGGATATAAGTTTTTAGAATGATCGACTACATCACTGATTTTGGTATTAACCATGGATTTGCCTTTATATGTAATGATTTCGTTTTCGTTAAACACTATTTAATTAAAACAAGATGAGGTATTTTGTCTTAAATGGGTATCCTTTTCTGTAAGGTAACATTTACCTACTGCGCATGTAGCACTAACAAAAAGGGGTTCTGCCTTAGTCACCGTCCTATCCCTCTTTATATTAATTAAACCATGAATCGAAACACAGATACTTTTTGGCATAAAAAATTTGACCAATCCGAGTATTTCTATGGTCAAGATCCCAATGATTTTTTACGTGAGACGGCCACCCATTTGCCCCGAGGAGGACGTGTATTATCGTTAGGCGAAGGTGAAGGTCGCAATGCTGTATATTTGGCTGAACTTGGCTTTCAAGTTACTGCTTTAGATAACGCTCCGTCCGGTCTAGAGAAAGTCACCCGCCTAGCTCAGAACAAAAATGTCACCGTCACTACGCTCTGGGCAGA
This sequence comes from Paenalcaligenes hominis, assembly GCF_011927625.1. Classification (GTDB taxonomy): domain Bacteria; phylum Pseudomonadota; class Gammaproteobacteria; order Burkholderiales; family Burkholderiaceae_B; genus Paenalcaligenes; species Paenalcaligenes hominis. Next base: position 297,998 of record NZ_JAATIZ010000001.1, on the reverse strand, counting down.
TTTAGCTGATTATGTGTTTGAGCCTTGCGCTTGGGATGGCATTATCAGTATTTTTTGTCACTTGCCTCCGGCTGTTCGACAGCGGGTGCATACCCAAATTCCTCAAGCTCTGACGGCAAATGGCGTGTTTTTACTTGAAGCGTATACGCCTAAACAACTTGATTACAAGACAGGCGGGCCCAGCAATATAGCTCTTCTTTATCAGGCTCGCACCTTAGCGGCGGAGCTACAACCGTTAGCTTTTACGCGCTTAGTAGAAACAGAGCGCTACATTCATGAGGGTCAAGGCCACCAAGGTCAGTCAGCCGTAGTTCAAGTCATTGCGACCCAATCCACCTAAACAAATGGCCCACTGCCTACATCGCACTGGGCCACTTGTTTTTATCACGAAGCCTAAGCTACGCGCCGACTATGCCACCGTCTTCACGCCAAATCACGACTGTAGCCGGACGCGGACGTTGCGCTTGTTTACCATCAGGCCATGTCGATACCGCAGTAGGTGTGGCTTGCGACTCCGCAACGGACAAGCCTTCGCCTGGGTGCTGAATATTTATAAATACATAGCGTTGGTCTGGAGTCCATGTGATGCCAGTCACCTCGCACCCTTTTGGTCCCACCATGAAGCGATGCACGGCCTTAGACGTTGGATCGGCAATCAACATACTGTTGTTGCCCTGGCCTTCGTACTCGTTACTGTTGCTGTAATTGCCATCGGTCTGAATCCATAAACGACCCTGCGCATCAAAAGCTAAACCATCTGGACTATTAAACGTATTTTCTGGCGTGATGCTATCTGAACCACAACGCAAATCACCTGCTGGATAACGATTAGGGTTACCTGCTAATATAAAAATATCCCACTCGAATTGCAACGCAGTTGGGTCGCCCCCTTGTTCACGCCAACGTATAATTTGACCGTATTTGTTTTCCTCACGAGGGTTGGGGCCATCTGCTGCGGGATGCTTTAACCCATTAGGCCAACGCTCTTTATCTGAACCACGATGGCTATTATTGGTCAAGGTGACATAAACTTCTTGTGTCTGAGGGTGTACAGCCACCCATTCCGGCCTATCCATTGGGGTTGCTCCCACTGCATCTGCGGCTTGGCGCGTTTTGATCAGCAACTCTCCCATATCAGAAAACATATCCCCTAAGGTTTTACCTCCAGCAATGGGAGTCTCTAGCTGCAATGGTATCCATTGGCCTTGACCGGCAAGGTCCTGCGCATGGGCATTTTCAGCAGCAAATTTTGCCACATATAACGTGCCCTCATCTAACAGCAAGCGGTTCAACGCTGGTGTCTCGGCATTAAACGCATTTTTGGATACGAATTTATATAAGTACTCGCTGCGTTGATCATCCCCCATGTACACCACCACGCGTTGGTCAGGCGCTAATGTCCATGCCGCATTTTCGTGTTTAAAGCGCCCCAATGCGGTTAATTTCTTTGGCGCGGAGTGCGGGTCAAACGGGTCGATTTCCACAATCCAGCCAAAGCGATTGGCTTCATTGGGCTCTTGGGTCCAATCAAAACGGGGGTCATGCGTATCCCATTTGTAATCATCGCTAGACACCTTGGCACTGCCTTTATAACGCTGTAGATGGGCTTGGGTCGCCGCATCGGGATAAGCCACCTGATCAGGATCTAGGGTGCCTACACCAAAGTAGTCGGTAAAATTTTCTTCACAGGTTAAATACGTATTCCACGGTGTCCAGCCATTGCCACAGTTACCAAATGTCCCCTTGGCCCACGTCCCTGTTGGGTCGGCTGTGGTTTGCATTAAAGGATGGCCAGCCGCAGGGCCTACGACTTGCATAAGGGTGTTGGCATGAATACTACGATTAAAAGGTGAATCAAGCACAGGCTCCCACTGTCCGTCCTTTAAACGAATATGGACGACGGAAGCCCCTTGAGCATGCTGTGATTTACGCACCCAATCCTCATTCCACTGCGCATTGCCCGGCTCCACCCCTTTAGGAAAGAAATAATGCGGTGTAATGTATTCATGGTTAGTGACTAGCAAGCCTTCTGTACTACTTTTTGGGGTGCCCTTCGGTGCATCAATGGGGAAAAAATGCATCCCATCATGGTTGTAACCGACTTGCTGGGCTTGGGCTGCGCCGCCTTCACTGGCGTCACCTTTAAATTGGGGGGAATGCGTAAATAATGGATCGCCCCAACGATTAATCACTTGATGTCTATAACCCTTAGGTAAAACAAGGGCGTCTGTTGTTGATGGGCCTAACGGCTCGAAAGCAAATGAAATGGCTTGAGCTAAAGGCTGTTGTTTTAATGTGGGCGAGCCTTGAGCTGATAAAGAGGTCGCACCTAAACCTAAAAAACCTAGCGCACTTGCTCCTAAACCCGTCTTTAAAAAGCGACGCCGACTTGAGAGCTGATCGACCACCTCATTAAAAGAGGGTGTTTGGCACGGGTTACTTGCTATATCATCCCAATCCTGCTGGCTCATGTGACTTCCTATTAAATTGCATGTTCTAGAGCAACAACGCTCACACGTTTATTATGATGACTAAGGCGTATTGCGTAGTCATGACAGGAAGATGGCAGCTTTATGACAGCCTGTAGAGCCAATGAAAACAGCACTGCTAAAGCAGTGCTGCGGGGATCATCCAGCCTTCGCTAGCATTATTGCATAGTAGAAATACGACTTTCGACTTGCTGGCGTAGTTGGTCATCTTGTTGGATAGCCAAACTAATACCGTTGTAGTCCTCTACACTCAGGCCACGCTCTGTCACTTTGGACACCATTTTCTCGTCTGCCTCTTGCATAAGTTGCATACGTTGGTCGTCATTATTGGCCGACTCCAACTTAGGCTGATACTCGGCCGCAATCATAGCCACTTGCTGAGCAGCCGCTGCATATTGATCAATCTGTTGTTCGGTTGGCTGAATGATCTCAGGAGCTGGAGGAACTGCCCCGGTGGTTTGGGCAAAGGCCAGTGGTCCGGCAGTTAAGCCCATACTTATTGCAGCCGCGGCGAGGAATCCTTTAACTTTTCCTGTCATTTCAGTTTCTCCTTTAATGATTAGGGTAGTTACTATCATGGGCCAAGACGTAAAGCCCTTCAAGTTACGAGGCGTTAAAGGCTGTGAGCTTCTTTAAAGGGAAAAAGATAAAAAAAGCCGCACACCTTTTTGTGTACGGCCTTTTTAGTACAGCACCTATTACGGTCTTACTCGGCTTTTTTACCACCCGTAAAGTCGCGAGAGCGTAGGATTTCAGGCTTTAAGAAATCTTTATGGCCCGCATTATCGTGATCACCCAAGATCTTGCCATCCATTTCAGTGCCATATAAGGTGTGTTTATGGAATGTATCTAAATACATTTCACGTGTTTCCTTAATGTCACCCGTGTAACGAGGATCCTGTGGACGCTCACGGCTGTCTACGTATTGCGCAATGTCCCAAGCATCTTGATCTGACAAAGAGTTTGGTTTACCCAAAGGCATATTGTGCTTGGTAAAGCCTGCCAATGTGAACACACGCGCAATCCCTGCGCCCCAGTTATAGGAATCATCGCCCCACAGCGCTGGGAAAATGACCTTATCGCCGTCTTTTTTACCGGCACCGTCTTCACCGTGACAAATGGCACAGTTAGCCTCGTAGGCGACTTTACCGCGCACGGCATCGGGTGCATTTTCTGGCTCGCCAGGACGCGGGAAACCACGACCGTAGATTTTATCTTTGGCAAACATCGGCACGCCTGTCGCTAACCACTGATGGTAGAGCGAAAGCGCCAACATGTCATCGCTACCGTACTCTAGAGGCTTACCGTTCATTGAATAGGTAAAGCACCCCACAATACGCTCTTCCAGATTATTCACATGGCCGTTCTTACCACGATAAGCCGGTAAATCGATGGCAGCAGGCCACACAGGACCGCCATACGGCATTGTGCCTTCGGCCATGTGACAGCTAGAGCAATTCATGTTATTAAACACGTTTTTGCCACGTAGCTGCTGAGTATTAACAAATAAATCGTGACCACGACGAATGGCTTCTTTCATCTTGGGATGTAAATCAGAAGCCTCAAGGTCTTCCATGGTAGGAGGAATATGGACAAGCTCCTCGTCTTTAGGCAACGGTGCGCCCTGTACCATTTGACTCACGCGTTCACGCTCTTCGTCTGTTAGGTCTTTGCCTAGCTTAGTCAACGGAGCGGCACTGACCGTACCGATACCCATAGCAAATGCTCCTGCTACGGCCACGGGTAGAAACTTTTTAAAAATCATGTTCATTGTGTGTCCCCTTACTCTTGACCTTTAGCTGGCTGAGCCGCTAACCATGCCGATACCGCAGCAATATCATTTTCGTCCATGCGTTTAGCAATGGTCGCCATTAATTCTTGGGGATCATTCTTACGTGTGCCGTCTTGCCACGCTTTAATTTGTTGAGCAATGTAGCCAGGATGCTGCCCTGCTAACGCAGGGAACACGGAGCCATTGCCTTGGTTACCTACGCCATGACAGGTCGTACAGGCAACAATATAACGGCTCCAATCCCCATGAGTCGCTAGCTTTTCACCGTGACTGAGTACCGCCTCGTCCACGGCGGGGGGAGTGTTGGCTTTAACAGGCAGACTGGCGTAGTAGCTGGCTACATCTACCATTTGCTCATCATTAAGCATATTGGCAAAAGCTAACATCGATGCGTTATTGCGTGAGCCGTCTTTGAATGCTTTTAATTGGGCTACGATGTAATCGCGATCTAAACCAGCTAAACGTGGCCAGGATTCCCCACCTGGAATGTTCATGCCACTACCATCGGCTTGGTGACACGCTACACAAGTGGTAGAGCTCGCCTTGCCACGCTCGATGGCTTCAGCATCAAGTCCCTCTGCCACCGCAGGAGACATGGCCGCTGATAGGCCTACCGCTGCCAGCATACTGACAAACGGGAGTCGAGAAAATTTATTTCGAGTCATATCCAAACTCACTAAAGAGTATTAACAAACGCTAAATTGCGCCCCATACAATTAAATTTTATATGCTTATTACTATTTAGCCAAATAGAATGCCAAAATCGTTCTGAATATATGGATTTGTACGTAGCTATCATGACTTAGCAGCTAGAAAGTATGTATACATCAAACCAATATTAAAACGTGTTCATAATTAACTAGTTGACATCCTCCTCGGCCTAAAGGACAAGGCTTTCCACGCATTTCGCATCTTTTTTATTTCACCCATAGTTTTTCTTAATGTAAGCTATTCAATTTCTCTCTATTTACTTACCTGCGGTAATTTCTTTTAAGATAGCCCCCTCGCGATTGCTATGAAACTCTCTTTGTCTCACTCCTCTCTCACAGCTGGCTTTCTGGCTGTTTTGGTTGGTTACACCAGCTCCATCGCTATTGTGTTGCAGGCCGCGCAAAGCGCTGGCGCCTCTGCAGCCCAGCTAAACTCTGCGATGTTAGTGCTAGGTCTGGGGGTGGGAGGCGGCACCATCGTGCTGTCCTTACTCACGCGTGTTCCTATTTTGCTCGCCTGGTCTACCCCTGGGGCCGCATTACTTGCTACCTCGTTACACACGTATTCGTATGCAGAAGCCATCGGCATCTTTATTTTTGCTTCGGCGCTGATGGTGTTAGTGGGGCTCAGTGGTTTATTCCATCGCTTTAGTCGATGGATCCCCCCTCACCTCGCTGCCGCTATGTTGGCGGGCATCTTAGTGCATTTTGGTATTGCACTTTTTAATGTGGATAAAAGTGCCCAGGCGCTCGTGGGTGTTATGCTCTTGGCCTACTTAGTGGTTCGTTGGATTTGGCCGCGTCTGGCAATCATCGCTACGTTGACTGCCGGCATTCTTTTTTTAAGCGCTCAAGGTGCGTGGCATAGCGAAAGCATCAGCTGGCAATGGGCTTTGCCTAGATGGCAGACTCCTGTTTGGAATAGCGCTGCGCTATTAGGGGTGGGTGTGCCTTTATTTTTAGTGACACTCAGCTCGCAAAATTTACCTGGCGTGGCGATGATTCAAAGTTTTGGGTATCAACCGCGCCTCTCACCTATTATTACCGTAACGGGTTTACTTGGGGTCGTGTTTGCCCCTTTTGGTGGCTTTGCTTATAACCTTGCTGCCATCTCCGCTGCTTTATGTCTTAGCCCAGAAGCCGACCCTAACCCTGAAAACCGTTACAAAGCAACGGTATTTGCAGGCGGCCTGTATGTACTGTGCGGTTTATTAGGGGCGACGATTATTGGGATTTTCTACGTATTACCTGCCCCGTTTATTACGGCTTTAGCCGGCATTGCCTTGATCAGCACCTTAAGCCAAAGCTTTGCAAGTGCGTTCGAAAAAGAAGACCAACGCGAAAGCACGCTATTCACTTTTTTAGTGACTGCATCGGGTTTAAGCTTTTTTAATGTGGGTAGTGCGTTTTGGGGGTTAGTACTGGGGCTGTTAATTCATTATGCCCGACCACGCTCTTGACTTAACTCGACAAAAAAACGGCACCCACAAATGGGCGCCGTTTTCTTGCCTAGGGCAAAGGAAATTATTTTCCTTCGAGGAAGGACTTCAGCTTATCGGCTCGGCTTGGATGACGTAATTTACGTAAAGCTTTGGCCTCAATTTGACGAATGCGCTCGCGCGTTACGTCAAACTGTTTACCGACCTCTTCGAGCGTTTGGTCAGTGCTCATTTCAATACCAAAACGCATGCGTAGTACTTTGGCCTCGCGGGGTGTCAACGAGTCGAGTACGTCTTTCACCACATCACGCATAGAACCATGTAACGCAGAATCGGAAGGAGACACGGTGTTGGTGTCTTCAATAAAGTCGCCTAAGTGGGAATCGTCATCGTCACCGATAGGCGTTTCCATAGAAATAGGCTCTTTAGCGATTTTTAAAATCTTGCGGACACGGTCTTCGGGCAAGTCCATCTTTTGTGCCAAGGTGGCAGGATCAGGCTCTACCCCTGTTTCTTGCAAAATTTGGCGGTTGATGCGATTCATTTTGTTGATGGTTTCAATCATATGAACCGGAATACGGATGGTACGCGCCTGATCGGCAATAGAACGAGTAATTGCCTGACGAATCCACCATGTCGCGTAGGTAGAGAACTTGTAACCACGACGGTACTCGAACTTGTCTACCGCTTTCATCAACCCAATGTTGCCCTCTTGGATAAGATCCAAGAACTGCAAGCCACGGTTGGTGTATTTTTTCGCAATAGAAATCACCAAACGTAAATTAGCCTCGGTCATGTCGCGTTTGGCTTTACGGGCTTTGGCTTCGCCGTTAAGCATGCGTTTGTTGGCTTCCTTGAGGTCTGTCAAAGGCAAGACCACGCTAGCTTGGATCTCGAGCAGCTTTTCCTGAATTTCGTGGATAGCCGGCACATAACGCTCTAGGATTTCCGCATAAGGCGGGTTTGCTGCCAGTTCGTTCGTGACCCACTCGAGGTTCGTTTCGTTACCGGGGAAACTCTTGATAAAGTGCGAACGAGGCATTTCAGCACGCGTCACACAAATTTGTAGAATCTCGCGCTCTAGGGCACGCACCTCGGCCACACGTTCACGCATCGTATCAGCCAGCTTTTCCACCATCTTGGCGGTAAAGCGAATACCCATGAATTCGTTAAGAATGTTTTCTTTGGCCTGAATATAGCCTGGGCTGCGATACCCTTCGGACTCGAAGGCCACGCGCATTTTCTCGAACCAGTCTTGGATCACATCAAATTTTTTGAGTGATTTAGTACGCAGGTATTCCAGCTGTTTGCTGCTCATGCCACCGGCAGGGCCTTCGTCGTCCTCGTCGGTTACCCCCGAGCCGGCGTATTCCTCGCCTTCGTCATCAATTAAGCCATCTACGACCTCATCAATACTGAGCGACTCGTTACGCACCTCGTTGATATAGGCCAGTACCTCGTTCACTGTAGTAGGACATGCGGCAATGGCCATGATCATGTGCTTAAGGCCGTCTTCGATTCGCTTGGCAATTTCAATTTCGCCTTCACGTGTCAAAAGCTCGACAGACCCCATTTCGCGCATGTACATACGAACCGGATCAGTGGTGCGCCCAAAGTCAGAATCAACGGTAGTCAAAGCCGCTTCGGCCTCGTCATCGACATCATCGTCGCTGGAAGCAAGAGGCGCGTTATCGCTCATGAGTAAGGTTTCAGCGTCAGGGGCCTGATCGTAAACCGAAATACCCATATCGCTGAACGTACCAATAATGCCATCGATGGCCTCGGCATCGACCAAGTCATCAGGCAAATGGTCGTTGATCTCGCCGTAAGTGAGGTAGCCGCGTTCTTTGCCTAGCTTAATTAAGGCTTTAAGGCGATTACGACGTGCTTCTTGTTCTTCGGGAGTGAGCTGACCGCGCCCACCAAACACATCGCGAGTACCGCGTTTGGAACCTTTTTTCACCGGTTTTAGATCTGGAATGACCTCATCACTTTCTTCGATGTGATCGTCATCATCAAACGTGGTGGTTTTTGCCGGGCGACCACGGCGCGCTGCGGGCGCATCTGCGGCCTTAGCCACAGCTTTTTTTGCCGCTTTTTTGGCGGCTTTTTTAACGGCCTTTTTTACTGCTTTTTTCGCTACAGTGCTGACCTCGTCATCGGCTGCATCGTCTACCGCCTCAGCAGGAGCTGCTTTTTTAGCCGCTACTTTTTTTACAGCTACTTTCTTGACCGCTTTTTTAACTGCTTTTTTTGCCGCTTTTTTGGCTACGGCAGTGTCTTGCGATTCGTTAAGTGCTGCGTCGACGTTGACAGAGGTGCTGTCCGAATCGGAAGCTGCTGCCATCGTTACAGAACGAGTTGTCGCTTTCTTGCCAGTCGATTGAGTCATATTGAATCCCATTGACGCAAAACACCGTAACGGTGTGAAGTTAACTGAATAACACCGCACTTTTTAAAAGTAAAACAAACGTACAAACCCCTGTTGCGCCTTATCATTTCAACCCTTGTCTCTGTTCACAAGGTCATTTACTGCAATCAAGTTGTGTTATCCGTCTGAGATATAAAGCCAGTTGGGCCTTTTAAAATGCGTGTAGCTATTCCTTAAAAATCGTAGCACACGATATAAAAAGTCTGTGCTAAACCTAATATTTTACTGTAGTTAAACAGATGGTGCAGTAAGCAGCTGCGCTAAACGTCGGCTTAAGTCTTGATAGCGTTGTCTAGAGGCTGCATCCGGCAAACCTGCTGCCACCAAGGCCGACTGTTCGTGTTTGATCACATCGATCTCGACCCGACGCAGCGCCCCATCCCACTCTGCTTGAAGTTTGAGGTTCTCATCGTCTTTAATGAGCTCTGCCGTTACACCGTGCAGCACATGCGCTAGCTCTGAGTCGGGCTCAACGGCTTGTAATAGCGCTGCGATATGCTGTGCTTGGGTCTCATGAATAATTACCATAAGCTCATGCACTAAGACTAAGGTGGGGCTTTGTACAATAATTTCAAGGGTTTCGTGGCTTACGCTTTGCGCTAAACTGGGCTGTGATGCTAACAGCGTCAACAACCGTTTTGCTATCGGTGTAACTGTACGAGACTTAGACCCCAAACTGCTTGTACTCCGTGAGCGCTGCGAGGTAGCGCGTCGTGGACGCGAGCCACTTTGCGTTACGGTTGCAGGACTAGCCGCCGTATCAGACGGCGTCACCGTCGCAATAAAAGCGGGCTCCTCACGTCGCGTCGCACTGCTAGCCTGGCTTTGTAATACACGTAACTGCAATTCATCTATTGTTAAGCGCACTAATTGAGCAAACTCTTGCTCAATCTGCGTGCTTAGTGTGCAGTCGGGCAAGGTGCTTAATAAAGGTAGAGCCTCGTGTACACAGGCCGCCCGCCCTTCAGCCTCGTCCAAATTATGGCGTGCACTGAGCTCATCCAACATAAAAGTGGACAAGGCAGCCGACTGCTTTGCCTCGTCACGAAATACATCGGCCCCAAACTCACGCACATAGGAGTCTGGATCGTGCTCGGGGGGCAAAAATAAAAAGCGCATTGACACGTCATCGCGCAGTTGTGGCAAACACGTGGTTAGCGCGCGCCAAGCAGCACGTCGACCGGCCTTATCCCCATCAAAACAAAAAATGATGCGATCACTAGCGCGCATCAGATGACGAATATGGTGTTCTGTCGTGGCTGTCCCTAAGGTGGCCACTGCATTATTGAGACCTTGTTGCGAGAGGGCGACTACGTCCATGTAGCCTTCAACCACTGTCACAAAGCCTTCTTGACGAATACCTTGTCTGTTTTCCCATAGCCCATAGAGCTCGTGACTTTTGGAAAACAACGGGGTTTCAGGAGAATTCAGATATTTAGGTTCACCAGGAGCAATTAAGCGACCACCGAATGCAATCACATCACCTTTGCGATTGCGGATGGGGAACATAATACGCGCTCGAAAGCGGTCATATCTTCGCCCATCCTCGGCTTCTATCACCAACCCTGATTCAACTAATAATGGTTCTTCGTAGTTAGGATACACACGCGCTAAATCGCGACGATCGGCATTGGACCATCCTAAACCAAAACGTAACGCGGTTTGACCCGTTAAGCCTCGGCCTTTTAGGTATTCTTGGGCGGGTTTATGCTGTTTTAGCTGCCGCAGGTAATGTTCCTGCGCCGCATCAAGAATTTGCTGGTGTTGCGAACGTTGCTCTTTGCGTTGTTGATCCGCAATACGTTGACGTGGAGAACGATCAGATTCGGGCACAGTTAAACCGACCTCGCTTGCTAATGAGCGAACGGCCTCAGGGAAATTAGCCCCTGTATGTGCCATCAAAAAACTGATAGCGCTACCATGAGCCCCACACCCAAAGCAATGATAAAACTGCTTGGAGGGACTGACTGTAAAAGATGGGGATTTTTCGTTATGAAAGGGACATAGGCCAATTAGATTGGCCCCACCCTTGCGTAACTGTACGTAGCGCCCAACGACATCGACAACATCGACACGCGCTAGCAGTTCCTGAATAAAACTATCAGGAATCAATACAAACGCGGAGGCAACTGTTGGCTGCGAATACGTTTGTAGTGACGTTTAACAGCAGCAGCACGCTTGCGCTTGCGCTCAGCAGTCGGTTTTTCGTAGAATTCGCGTGAACGTAATTCGGTCAATAAACCAGTTTTTTCAATGGTGCGCTTAAAACGGCGCATTGCGACCTCGAAAGGCTCGTTTTCTTTCAGGCGAACAATTGGCATGTACTTTTGAAGCCTTGTGTAAAAAAATTAAACAATTCGTGCAGACACAAAACATGCACGATACGAAAAATAGGGTTAGACTCTGATACTAGCATGATTAAGCGCTAGTAGTCAAAATCAATCCTCTTGTTTAGTGCTCTTTCCCTTGCGGATCCAGGCCTCTAATTGCTGAGGACGAATCGTATCGTAGTCCTCGAAAGGCTGGTGAATCCATGGGTTAGTTGGCAGCTGCTCTACATAGTAGTCAGGGGTTACGGTAGAGTGTCCTTTCCACCACAATACACCGGTGCGTAACTCGGTGATGGCAGGAAATTGCGTACGCAAGTGATCGCGCACACGTTTGAAGGTCATCCCTGTGTCGACCATGTCGTCAATCAGCAACACATTGCCATCTAAGGTACCGCGAGTAATGGTAATAAACTGAGCAATATCTAGACTGCCTTGCTCGGTGCCAGCGGCTTCGCGGTAGCTGCTGGTCGCTAAAATGCCTAGTGGCACATCGTAAATACGCGAAATCACATCCCCTACGCGCATGCCGCCACGGGCTAGACAGACAATTTTGTCAAACTTCCAGCCTGACTCGTGTACCTGCAAAGCGAGTTTCTCGATTAATTCGTTGTACTGATCCCAGCTGACCCACAGGTCGCTGTCAGTATTGGGGGGCAGACTCATAGCCGATCCTAACTATTTGGTGAACAGAAGTATGGTGCATAATGTTAAACCAATCTGCCCTATATGGAAAGACGCTAACTAAAACAAAAGCGGCCCGTAGGCCGCTTTGTTGCGCATAAAGCTTGGTTAGCGTTATTTAGTGAAGGCGTCGCGCAATACAATGGTTTCATTGCGATCAGGACCGGTGGACACCATATCAATAGGCACCTCGCAGACCTCGGCAATGCGCTCTAGGTAGCGGCGCGCATTCACAGGCAGTTTATCGTACTCGGTGATACCCACTGTGGACTCGGTCCAACCTGGCATTTCCTCGAGGACGGGCTCGGCTTCGGCTACAGCGGCTGCGCCATAGGGAAGCACATCCAAAAACTCGCCTTTGTAACGGTAACCCACACCAATTTTAATGGTTTCTAAACCGTCTAATACGTCTAGTTTCGTTACGCATAAACCCGTGATGCCATTTAGCATGACCGTGCGTTTCATGGCAGCGCCATCAAACCAACCACAACGACGCGCACGACCGGTGACCGAACCAAACTCTTTACCGACTTCCGCTAAACGTGTACCAATTTCATCATGAAGTTCAGTAGGGAAAGGACCGGAACCCACACGTGTGGTGTAGCACTTGGCAATACCTAATACGTAGCTAAGTTGCTGCGGGCCTACGCCGGAACCGGCTGAAGCCGCACCTGCTAAACAGTTGCTGCTGGTCACAAAGGGGTAAGTACCGTGATCAATATCTAATAATGCGCCCTGCGCCCCTTCGAACAACAGTTTATGCCCAGCTTTAGAGGCCTGATATAAATTACTGGTGACGTCAGCAACCATTGGCTCTAAAGCCTCTGCGTAACGGACGGCTTGTTCTAGCACGTAGCCTGCATCCACGGTATCAGCATGAAGGTAATTCTTCAGAATGAAATTGTGGTAATCCAAGACCTCGATGAGCTTTTCTTCGAACAAAGGCATGTCGTAGAGATCTTGAACGCGCAACGCACGACGAGCTACTTTGTCTTCGTAAGCAGGACCAATACCACGGCCTGTTGTACCAATTTTTTTATCGGGACTTTTCTGAGCTTCGCGGGCCTGATCGACAGCAATGTGATAAGGCAGAATCAAGGGACACGCCACAGAGATCTGTAAACGCTCGCGCACGTTAATGCCCGCAGACTCTAACTCGTTGATTTCAGTTAAAAGTGCTTCGGGGGACAACACCACGCCATTGCCAATGTAGCACGTGACGTGGTCATGCATGATCCCAGAAGGAATTAAACGCAAAACGGTTTTGTGACCGTTAATCCATAAGGTATGACCGGCATTATGACCGCCCTGAAAGCGAACCACGCCTTTAGCTGACTCGGCGAGCCAGTCTACGATCTTACCTTTACCTTCGTCACCCCACTGGGTGCCAATCACCACAATGTTTCTGTTCATGTTACGTATCAATTAAAAAGGGCCGGATGTCTCTGGCCAGTTAATAGCTAAAAACCTGAAAATACGCTGCAACTACGCCTACAAAGGCCGTACCTGCCATTGTCCATCGATAGAAACAAGCTCTCTGTCAATGATGAACTCGTCTACCACTGGAGACTGGTCAGGCAACATTTGAATTACAACTTCACCCGACTCTCGTAAGCTATCTAGCTTGGCCTGCAACGCGTCGTCTACACCCCATGGGGCGCGAATAGCGAATACTGCTTTTGGCGCAGGCAAGCCAGCTGACAGCTTGCGTAAATCCATACTAAAACCCGTAGCAGGACGCTCTCGACCGTACATTTTTCCAATACCGTCATAACGCCCACCACGGACCAACGCATCATGCCAGCCATCGGCATAAATGCAGAAAACCACGCCTGTGTGGTAGCTAGAGCTACCACCCATATCTGCCAAATCAACGGTTAACTGATGCCCGTTTAGCGCCTCGACTAATGCTTGGAGTTGGTCAAGCGCAGCACTAATAGCGGCTTCGTTGGGCAAGGTGGCACGTGCTTTGGTTAGCACCGCCTGCGCATCACCATAGAGTGCGCACAAATCGAGCAAGGCCTTTAAGCTTTGCGTTTGTGTAGAGCCAAGTTGACGATGCAGCTCGATCAACCCAGGGATATCTTTAGCACTGAGTAAATCAAAAATATTTTCTGTATGGGAAACTAATACTGGATCCATTTGAATAATGGCCGACCCAATCGCTGGCACATTTAAATCCAACCGGGCATTTTTCACGCCAGCACGAGCCACACTAGCCAATGCCAAATGAATGATCTCAATGTCAGCTTCGACACCAGCGTAACCGAAGATTTCAGCACCAATTTGCAACAGTTCGCGATCAGCCAGCAGCCCTTGAGGTCGTGCGTGCAACACCGAGCCGCAATAGCATAAACGTGTTACCGTTTGGCGGTTTAACAAATGGGCATCAATGCGTGCCACCTGTGGGGTAATATCAGCGCGTATCCCCATGGTGCGACCAGACAGCTGATCAACGACTTTGGTCGTGCGCAAATTCAGTTTAGTCCCAGACACCGCTTGCAGTGACTCGAGGTACTCGGCGATAGGTGGTGCCACCTGCTCAAACCCATAAGTACGATATAAGTCCAATAAGTAGCGGCGTAACTCTTCGATACGACGTGCTTCGGCAGGCAACACATCCGCCAAACTTTCTGGCAGTAACCAATTTGACATAAGAATAGCCTTCGCTTTTTCTATGTTAAGGCAGTACAAAAAAAAACGACTTGGTTGGCGTAAGCCTTCCAAGTCGTCTGCGATATGGTGTAAAAACTTACACACTAGTATATACGAAGCAAATCGAAATAGCCAAGCCTAAAGCGCTTGGCCCCGTATTAATTCGCTGGCTGGGCCGCATCACTCTTCCAGAAGCGGAAGAATTCAGACTCAGGACTAATCACTAAAGTATCATTGCTAGAACCAAACGCGTTGCGGTAGGCTTCCAGACTACGATAGAAACGATAGAACTCTGGATCTTTAGAGTACGCTTTGGCATAAATATCCGCAGCTTCAGCCTCGCCCGTACCGCGAATGGCCTCGGCTTCAGCGTAAGCATCAGCAATAAGCTCTTCGCGTTGACGGTCGGCCTCAGCTCGAATGCGCTCACTTTCTGCAGCACCAGTAGCACGTAAACGGTTGGCTTCTTGTTTACGTTCGGCTTCCATACGGCGGAACACCGACTCAGAAATTTCAGGCGCAAAATCAATACGACGTAAGCGCACGTCAACCACACGCACCCCTAACGCCTCGGCTCGTTTTTGAACTGAGTTCAATACCTCGCGCATAATAGCGTCACGTTGGTCAGAAACCACCTCTTTTACAGTGCGAACGTTAACAGCCGCGTTGAGTGCATCACGAATTTGAGCCTGAAGACGCTCAATAGCACCGCGGTCAGACGCACCAAAGGTAACGTAGAACAGACGCGGATCCTCAATACGCCATTTGACGTACGAATCAATCAAGAGGTTTTTCTTTTCAGCCGTTTGAATGCGCTCGGGTTCTTTGGACTCGATGGTTTGCAAACGCTTATCTAAAAACACGACGTTTTGAAATGGCGGTGGCAATTTGAAATACAAGCCAGGAGCGGTCACACTTTCTTTGACCTCCCCCAGTGCAAATACCAGCGCCATATCACGCTCTTTGACAACAAACAGGGAAGACGACAGCACCGCTAGAGCAATAGCCAATGCGATCAGAGCAGGAAACAGACGTTGCATCATGACCTCCTAGCGGGAATAAGGTGAGTAGGGATTAGACAAGTTACCTAAATCGTTAGAGCTAGGTAAAGGCGTAGTTCGTGTAGGTGCAGAACGCGGAGTGCTAGCCGGCGTGGATGAGCTAGAGTTGCTCGATGCGTCCGATGCAGCGCCTGCCGCCGCTGCGTGTTCTGGATTAGAGCTCCGTGCAGCGTCACGAGCTACGTTCTTTGTGACTTGATCTAAAGGCAAGTACAGCATGTTGTTGTTCTTGCTATCTACCATTACCTTGTTCGTTCTGGACAAGATGTCTTCGAAGGTGCTGATGTAAAGACGATCGCGCATCACACCTGGCGCTTTAGCATATTCGGTAACGATACTATCGAAACGTGCGCTGTCCCCTCGGGCATCACCCAAGACTTTGGCCTTGTACCCTTCGGCTTGTTGCAGCATGCGAGCCACTTGACCGTGGGCCTCGGGCAAGACTTTGTTTGCGTACGCATTCCCTTCGTTAATTTGACGCTCTCGATCCTGACCGGCCTTGACCGCATCATCGAAAGCTGCCTGAACCTGCTCGGGCGGTTGCACGTTTTGAATGGCCACCGTGCTGATTTGAATACCTGTTTTGTAGCGATCCAATATGCGCTGTGCAAGCACCTGCACCTCGGAAGCTACCTCAGTACGACCAGAGTACAGCACAAAGTCCATTGGCTTGCGGCCTACGATCTCGCGCATGGCGGTTTCAGAAGCTTGGCGTACGGATTCGTCTGGGTTCACCGTATTAAAGAGGTAGTCAGGGGCACCATTTGGCTCTAGGCGATACTGCACCACAAACTGCACATCCACAATACTTTCATCCGCCGTCAGCATTAGTGACTCAGGCAATACTTTATTGCGTGAGCTGCCACGGAAACCAATTTCAAACGTACGCAACTGTGCAATATTTACCTCTTGGTGATGCTCAATAGGGCTAGGCAAGCGCCACTGTAAGCCTGGGTTTAGGGTCTTGGTGTATTTACCAAAGCGTGTCACTACCGCTACTTGACCCTCTTGGACGATCACAAAACCAGTGGCTAACCAAAAGCCAATGACTAGAATCATCAAGCCCGCGAATAATTTAGGGGAACCTTTGGGCACTTTTATGGGCGGTCGGTTTCCACCTGTGGGGGGTGGTGTTGGGCCACCGCCCTCTTTTTTGCCAAACATAGACCCTAGACGCTTGTTAAAGTCGCGCCATACCTCATCCAAATCAGGAGGCGAGTCTTGGTTATCAGGACGGCGTGGTGGTTGATTTTGATTACCACTCCCTTTGTTGTCACGCCCCCAACCGGGATCATTTAAGTTATAAATTTTCGTCATGGAATGTATTACTTTCCAGTGTTTGACCTGACTCAACAATTGCTGTGCGCAAGTCGTCTAAACCAGCTCTTTCTAGAGCGCTGACAAAAACTCGCACAATACGCCCATTTTCATCACGCTCTAAGCGTGGTGTGAGCCCTGCGGAGTCAATCTTGTTATAGACCAAAATGGTCGGCACTTGGTTCGCACCGATATCGGCAAGAACCTTGTTAACCTCGTGAACTTGTTCATCTTTTTGTGGACTAGATGCATCCACCACATGCAAAAGTATATCTGCATGGATGGTTTCTTCAAGCGTAGCTCTAAAGGCAGCGATTAACGTAGGCGGTAAATCGCGAATAAAGCCGACCGTATCCGATACGACGACTTGCCCTGCCCCTTCGATCCAGACTCGCCTGGTCGTGGTATCCAGCGTAGCAAACAATTGATCGGCGGCAAATGCACCAGCCTGAGTCAATGCATTAAATAGCGTTGACTTGCCGGCGTTAGTGTAGCCCACCAACGATACATTCAGTGTTTTACCACGCATACGAGCGCGACGCTGCGTTTGGCGCTGACGATTTAACTTTTCTAAGCGCTCGCGCAGTTTTCGCACCTTGATACCAATCATACGGCGATCTAGCTCAAGCTGCGACTCACCTGGCCCACGGATGCCGATTCCCCCCTGTTGTCGCTCGAGGTGAGTCCACATCCGGGTTAACCGGGTTGATAAATGCTGCAACTGAGCCAGCTCGACTTGAAGCTTTCCCTCGTGACTTTGGGCACGTAATGCAAAGATGTCCAAAATCAACAGCACACGATCAACGACACGGCGTTTAAACTCGCGCTCGAGGTTGCGCTGCTGAGCAGGACTAAGAGCTTGATCAAACAAAATCACTTCGACTTCATATTGATCAGCGAGCAGAACGGCTTCTTGGAGTTTTCCTTTTCCAATGAACAGGGCTGCATCGGGTCGCTCTCGCTTTACTACTACGGTGCCCATGATTTCCGCACCAGCCCCTTGGGCCAGCATATGGAACTCTTCGGAGTGGGCTTCGTAATCCAGCTCGCCCATGTTGACACTAATAATCAGCGCTTTCATGGGCTACTCCTACAAAAAAATAAATGCCCGCTCGACGCAAATTGCGTCTGAGCGGGTGTGCAAAAGGAAGTGCTCAACAATTTATTCAGTGTCTTCGTCCGCCTTGAGGTTAACAGGGCGTGCCGGAACCACTGTAGAAATGGCGTGCTTGTACACCATTTGCGTGACCGTGTTGCGTAAGAGCACAACATACTGGTCGAAGGATTCAATTTGGCCCTGAAGTTTGATGCCATTTACAAGATAAATAGAAACAGGGATATGTTCCTTGCGTAGGGCGTTTAAAAATGGGTCTTGTAGTATTTGCCCTTTATTACTCATTGGCTAGGCTCCAATTATGTTGTTATCTGAATTAGTTTTAATCAATTAGTGTAGAGTGGTTTTACTATACCACCCCACCAGCCAAGCTTGGCCTTTTCAATTAACTAGGCACTTAGTATTTCATGTACTGCAGTAAGTAGTGTAGCGCATTGCTCGGGGGTTCCGACGGTTATGCGCAAAAACTGTTCAATTCGTTCTTGTTTAAAGTGCCGAACCAAGATTTGACGCTCACGCAATGCCTGATGAAGATGGGCTGCATCAAACTCTGGATGTGAGGCAAACACGAAATTGGTCTTTGATGGCAGAACATGAAAACCTAAGGCCTGTAAGTCTTTTGTCAGTTTATCCCTGCTCGAGATAATAGCCAAACGTTTTTCATCAAAATAAGCATTATCTTGGATAGCGGCTAAGGCCCCCGCTTGAGCAAGGGTATCTAGCGGGTAAGAATTAAAACTGTCTTTAACTCGTTGCAAACCCACCACAATGTCTGCGCTAGCCACGGCGTAACCCACACGTAAGCCTGCTAATGCATAAGACTTAGACAGCGTATGAATGACAACAATATTGTCAAACTTTTTTAGTAATGCAATGGCACTGTCTGCACCGAAATCCACATAGGCCTCATCTACCACCACCGCACTGTCTGGATTAGCTTGGGCAATCTCAGCAATTTGGTCTAGGCTTAAGGCAATACCTGTCGGAGCATTGGGGTTAGCAAAAATAATCGCCGCAGGCTTGACTTCACGCGTACGGGTGTACTGGTCGACGTGAAGGGTAAAGTCATCAGCTAAAGGCTGTAGCTCGTAAGGGACGTTAAAATACGTGCAGTAAGTTTTATAAAAACTATAAGTAATGTCCGGCATCAGTAAAGGACGCCCGTCACGCAAGAACAACGTATTAAAAACGTGCGCCAGCACTTCGTCTGAGCCGTTACCTAGAAAAACCTGCTCGGGCTGCACCTGATGCAGCTCAGCTATAGCACGTCGTAGCTCGGTGCTATCTGCCGAAGGGTAAAGTCGTAAATCAGCCTGGTTTTTTGCCGCAATGGCCTCGAACACTTTGGGCGAAGGGCCATACGCATGTTCGTTTGTGTTCAGCTTCAACATCTTTTGCTGAGGTTGCTCGCCTGGCACATAAGGCTCTAAGGCGTGAATATGATCACTCCAAAAACGACTCAATTACTTATCCTCCACGTAGGGATTGCGTGATGATTTCAGCTCGACACGTAATGGTGTGCCTTCGAGGTCGAAGGCTTCGCGAATACGGCCTTCGAGGTAGCGTTTATAACTGTCAGAAACCGCCTCTAGGCCACTGCCATGCACCACCACAATGGGGGGGTTTTGGCCGCCTTGGTGGGCGTAGCGTAATTTAGGACGGAAGATGCCTTTGCGGGGCGGCTGTTGCTGCTCGACGGCATCATGAATAATACGTGTTAAGCGTGGTGTCGGCATGCGTCGATAAGCCGCAGCATGAGCCCCTTTCACAGCACGCATTACATGACTAATGCCCTGTCCTTTAAGCGCCGAGATCGTGCTGACTTTTGCAAAATCCAAAAAACGCAACTTACGCGCATACTCGCGTTTAGCCCACTCGCGCTTATAACTATCGAGATCATCCCATTTGTTAATAGCGACTACAAGTGCTCGGCCTGACTCCAGAATAAAGCCTGCGATGCTAGCGTCTTGATCTGAAATTTCCGTGGATGCATCAAGCATCAGCAGCACCACGTTTGAGGCTTCGATAGCCTGCAAGGTTTTAATCACAGAAAACTTTTCGATGGTTTCAAATACCTTGCCGCGCTTACGTAAGCCTGCCGTATCGATAAGTGTGTACGGCGTGCCTTTGTAATCGAACTCAATCTCGATGGCATCACGGGTGGTGCCAGGCATATCGAAGGCAATTACACGCTCTTCACCCATTAAGGCATTAATAAATGTGGATTTGCCCACATTAGGCCGCCCTACAATGGCCAGCTTGATACGGTGTGTTCTCCCTGCTTCTTCGGGTGCTTCGGGGTCGAACTCGGGCTCGGGCTCGACTTCAGGCTCGGGAATACATGCCAAGGCCGCCTCGATAAGATCAACTACCCCATCACCATGCGATGCAGAAATAATATGCGCTTCACCTAAGCCCAGCTCGTGGAACTCGAGCCCTGCTGTACCATAGCGCATGCCTTCGGCTTTATTAATGGCGAGGATAACCGGTTGTCCACTACGACGCAGTTGATTTGCAATATCAAAATCAAGGCGATTGAGACCTTCACGGGCATCAACCAGAAAAATAATGACATCTGACTCGGCAATAGCTTGTTCGGTTTGACGTGCCATTTCACGCACAATACCGTCTTTTACCACAGGCTCAAAGCCGCCCGTATCCACGATTAAATAGGGACGTGAACCCACACGACCCTCGCCGTAGTGCCGGTCTCGAGTTAAGCCGGGAAAATCAGCCACTAATGCTTGGCGCGATCGGGTCAGACGATTAAATAACGTCGATTTGCCTACGTTGGCACGCCCAACAATAGTGACTACAGGTTTAAAAGCAAGGCTTTTCAATTGACATCAACCAATACTAAATTACCATTGCCGCTTTGTACGAGCACACCAAAAGGAGTGCTAACTAAAGGCGAAACAATGGCTCCGGAACCAACGCCAACCCGACCTAACAGGCGGCCGTCGCTTCGAGATAAAAAATGAACATAGCCCTGGTAATCGCCCACGGCCACTTGATTATGAATTACAGCAGGCCCTGATAGTTTGCGATTACGCAACGCATCTTGGGACCACACCACAGTACCTTCCTCGAGTGCAAACGCTGTGACCACATCGCGTTGGTTTGAGCCAAATACCAAACGCCCATCAGTGGTAATACCGGTAGTGGTGGAGAAGTCGTTTTGCCACACTGGCACACCGCCATCTGATAAATCAAAACACACTACCCGACCTTGATACGACGAACCGCACAGCAAAGGCCCAACAATGACGGGCCCCCCTACTACGTCATTAATGCGCTCTAGGTCGGTCGCCCCACGGGATTGCGATACTACGCCCTCCCATTGCACCGCCCCAGACGCCGCATCAATCAGCATCATACGGCCATTAGGCATGCCAGCAACCACCAACCCATCAACAATTTCCATCTTGACGTTGGTTTTCAGGGCTAGCGCTGGGCCGGGTCGCTGGAGGCTCCAGAGCAGTTCGCCAGAGCGCACGTCAAAAGCTTGAATACGGTAATCAGAGCTACGCACCACCACTACACCGTGCCCGACGGCGGGCGGTACGTTCACTTCACTGCTGGCTTTCACCTGCCACAGCTCGTTGCCCGTATTATCAAAAGCCAGAACTGAACCGTCTTGAGAGGCGACAGCCACGGTAGTGCCATCTGCGCCCACCCCTGCGGATAAACGTTTAGCAACGTTCTTAGTCCAGAGCACACGACCGCTTTGCAAATCTATTTGGGAAAGCTGTCCTGATGGGGTGGCTGCGTATACTCGGTCTCCGGACACGGCTGGAATAAAACCAAAACCAGCGCCTTTACCAATTGACGTAGACCAACGGATTTGAGCGGCAGCACCTGCCTCGAAATCCACGAGCGGAGCGGGCTCAAACCGAGGGTCTTTAGCTGAAAACATAGAGCAAGCACCCAACAAGCTAACGCTTAGGGCTACTGCAGCAATACGAAACAAACGACGATTCAGAGATCTAGCCATCACTTTTCCTTGCTTAACGCATCTATTTTTAACTGTACGATTTGCACATAGGCCACATCAGCCAAGGCATTTACCGCACGCTCCCATTCCTTGCGCGCTTGCTCAAGCTGACCTTGAGCAAAATACACATCGCCACGACGATCTGCGTACAACCCCTCGTAAGCGGCTGTGGGCTGTTGCAATTGCTGCAAGGCCTCGTCATAGCTGCGCTGCTCTAATAACACCCCAGCAAGACGTAATTGAGCCACACCCACAATAGCGGGCTCGGGTGATTGGGTAGCAATCCAAGTTAATTGCTCTTTAGCTGCATCCAAATCGCCCTCTTTTTGCAAGAACTCAGCAGCAATCAACACACCTCGGCTTGTGTAAGCGGATTTAGCATGGTCTTTGCGTAACGCATCGCTAGCTGCTAGCAAACGCGTCTTGGACTGTTCGTCATTTTGCAATGCTGCTGTTTCTAACGCCTCGAAATACCCCATGGCTTTAGTGGCTTGATGTTGTTCGTACCATTGATAACCTCGCCATCCTAAAATGGAGGCGGCAATCAAAAAAGCAATAATGACGACGCGCGTGCCATTTTTATCCCACCAATCTTTTAGCGCGTCAATTTTTTCCTGTTCTTCTAGATCATATGCCATAACGAATTAGACCTTTGCGTGTAAGTAGGTGGCCAGTTGATCAAATGCAATGCTTTCCTGAGGCTGTTGTGTATCATCAGCGCGCAGCCATTTTACACTAGCGTGTTGCTGCTCGAGCTCTGACTCGCCTAGGATGACAGCCGCCACCGCACCGCTCGCATCGGCACGTTTAAATTGGGATTTAAAACCAGACGAGCCCGCATGCACTATGGTAGTTAAGCCTTGATCACGCAGCTGTTCCGCCAAGCGCATAGCCTGACGCTGGGCAGAGTCGCCTTGATGAATGACATAGACCTGACATTCTGGGACAGCTAGCTGATCTTGGTCTTGGGAGATCAAGTCAAGCAAACGTTCCATGCCGATAGCAAAACCCACCGCTGGAGCCGGTTTGCCGCCTAACACTTCGATCAAGCCATCATACCGACCACCACCACAAACAGTACCTTGCGCGCCGAGGCGATCAGTGACCCATTCAAATACTGTTAAATTGTAATAGTCTAAACCGCGCACCATACGTGGGTTAAGGGTATAAGCAATGCCCGCATCGTCTAAACGAGCACAAACAGCCTCGTAATGAGCCAGAGACTCTGGGCCTAAGTAATCAAACAGTTTGGGCGCGTTATTAGCCATGTCCTGCATGGACGGATTTTTTGTGTCCAACACTCGCAATGGATTGGTGTACATGCGGCGTTGTGCTTCTTCGTCTAACACGTCTTTGTGTTGCTCTAGGTACGCAATTAAGGCATCGCGGTGTGCAGCACGCTCGTCGGATTGGCCCAGCGAGTTTATCTCTAAACGCACATCGTTCAGGCCCAAAATACGCCAAAGGCGTGCCAACATAATAATGAGTTCGGCATCCACATCGGGCCCAGCAAAGCCTAATGCCTCAACGTCAATTTGATGAAATTGACGATAACGCCCACGTTGAGGACGCTCGTGTCGAAAGACAGGCCCAATCGAATAAATGCGATGCGGTCTATCGTAAAGCATATTGTGCTCGATGGAGGCGCGCACTAGACCTGCCGTGAACTCTGGACGCATCGTAAGCTTGTCACCGTTTAATGAATCCGTAAACGAATACATTTCTTTTTCTACAATATCGGTGACCTCACCAATACCGCGAGCAAACAGCTGCGTAAACTCCAACACTGGTGTGCGCATATTGCGGTAGCCATAGCTAGCTAACCACGTGCGCACGGTTTGTTCTAATTGTTCCCATTGGGCACTTTCACCGGGGAGTATATCCTTCATGCCGGTTAGGCCACGAAGTTTTTGTACAGACTTCGACATAAATCCTTTCCGTAGGCGCCAAGGCCTATTTTATAATTAAGGAGCGTACCTTTTTTGTACGTAATCCAATACTATTTGCTGAAACTCTTGTGCAATCGTATCACCTTTTAGCGTGACGACTCGTTGCCCATCCACATACACGGGAGCCGCGGGGGTCTCGCCTGTGCCAGGCAGGCTGATTCCAATATCGGCGTGCCGACTTTCACCGGGGCCATTGACTACACAGCCCATTACCGCCACGTTCATGGTTTCTACGCCAGGGTATTGATTCTTCCATACGGGCATTTGATCGCGCAAGTAGGCTTGAATGTCATTGGCTAGCTCTTGGAATACCGTGCTGCTTGTGCGGCCGCAACCAGGGCAAGCCACCACCATAGGAGTAAAGGCACGTAACCCCATGGTTTGTAAGATTTCTTGGGCAACAACAACCTCTTGCCGTCTATCACCACCGGGCTCAGGCGTTAATGAGATACGAATGGTATCGCCAATACCTTGTTGCAACAACACCGATAAAGCAGCTGTAGAGGCAACAATCCCTTTGCTGCCCATGCCGGCTTCGGTTAAACCCAAATGCAGAGGATAATCACAACGTGCAGATAAGTCTTGATAGACAGTAATGAGGTCTTGAACATGGCTGACTTTGCATGACAAGATGATTTTATCCCCTGCCAAGCCCAGCTGTTCAGCACGCTGTGCGTTTGAAATAGCGGACACCACCAGTGCCTCGCGCATCACGGCTTGCGCTTCCCACGGCTGGGCCATTTGTGCGTTTTGATCCATCATTTTCGCCATTAGCTCGTGATCTAAACTGCCCCAGTTCACCCCAATACGCACGGGCTTATCGTACTTGCACGCTACGTCAATCATTTGCGCAAAGTTATCATCACGCCGTTTCCCACCCCCCATATTGCCTGGGTTTATGCGGTATTTAGACAGGGCTTGCGCACACTCGGGGTAATCGGTGAGGAGCTTGTGGCCGTTGTAATGAAAGTCACCGACTAAGGGCACATGAATATTCATGCGATCCAGCTGTTCACGTATGGCGGGCACCTCTTTGGCTGCCGCCGGTGTATTTACCGTAATGCGTACCAGCTCTGAGCCAGCTAGCGCTAACTCTTTGACTTGGACTGCCGTCGCAATGGCTTCCTCGGTGGCGGTATTGGTCATGGATTGCACAACAACGGGGGCGCCGCCGCCCACCCTAACGTGATTGTGCTTCCATCCAATCGTCACCTGACGTGTGGATTTAGGGGCAGCAGCCCCTACAGGCAAGGCGCAACGACCTGACTGCGTGAATTCAAATAAATCAATCATGAACGAAACTCTTTAAGCCAGTCAAAGATCAGCCAGTCTTCAGGGATCCAGCCCTGATTTAAGGCATAAAACGCGGCAACCACAATGAGAATAAGAATAACTAACCACCATCCCCATGAGCGCGGTGCCGCATCTGAATATAACGGCCTGTCATTGCTACCCCAGTCAGCGCCTTGTCGTCTATCTGTGTGCAACACCTTAGGGGCTTGTCCTTGTTGCGGCCCTAACAAAGCTAACAATGCGTCGGCATCGGTATTTAAGACTCGCGCATAGCTTTTAACCATCCAGCGCAAAGGCACACCACTAGGTAATGCCTCCCAATCGTCTTGCTCTAGGGCCTCGAGTTGAGGAATGGAGTATTTGGTTTGAGTTGATACCTCGGCGAGACTTAACTGCTGCAATTGACGCAACTCGAATAATGCCTGCCCCAAGGTTTGTGAGGGAGTCTCTAGCGCTGCACTAGAGGTGGGAGAACTCATGCTCGCTCCGGTTTAATTAGAATCGTTCCTTGGTTAGGCAAGCGTTCGCGAATTCGAGTGCGATCACGAATATCGCCCGCTAATTGACCACATGCCGCATCAATGTCATCACCTCGAGTTTTGCGCACCGTGGTGACGACCCCACCCTCTTGTAAACGTTGAGCGAAGTCTCGTACCGTGGCAGCTGGCGAACGTTTAAGACCAGATTGAGGGAACGGATTAAAAGGAATTAAATTGAATTTACAACGGACTTGTTTAGCAATAGCTAGCAACTGCTGTGCGTGCTCGGGTTGATCATTGATGCCATCAAGCATAATGTATTCGAAGGTAATGAAATCACGCGGTGCGTACTGCAAGTAGTTATTACACGATGCAATGAGCTCGCGCAAGGGGTGCTTACGATTTAAAGGCACGAGCTTGTCGCGTAAGGCGTCATTCGGCGCATGTAAAGACACGGCTAACGCTACCGGGCAATCTTTAGCCAAACGATCCATCATGGGGACTACGCCCGACGTGGACACCGTAACACGGCGACGTGACAAACCATACGCGTTATCGTCAAGCATCAGCTGCAAGGCGATGAGCACTTGGTCGTAATTTAATAATGGCTCGCCCATGCCCATAAAGACCACATTCGAAATATAGCGATCGTCGACTACGGGCTGAGGGTTTGAGCCAACTCGCGCCTGCTCGGGGTTTTGGCGCAGTTGATCGCGTGCAAACCACAGTTGACCAATGATTTCGGCCGCACTGAGATTGCGGTTAAAGCCTTGATAGCCCGTAGAACAAAACGGGCAAGCTACGGTACAACCGGCCTGGCTGGAAATACATAATGTGCCACGGTCGTCTTCGGGGATATAGACCGCCTCGACAGAGTTATTTTGGCCTACATCAAAGAGCCATTTGCGTGTGCCATCCGCAGAGCGTTGCTCAACTTGGACCTCGGGAGTGCAAATTGAGCAGTGCTCTGCCAACTGCTCGCGAAACACGCGCGCCAAATCTGTCATTTGCTCAAAGTCGCGAATGCCGCGCTGGTGAATCCAACGTTGCAATTGTTTAGCCCGAAATGGTTTATTGCCCCATTGGGCGACCAGTTCGGCTAACTGTTCGGGCGTGTGACCCATGATATTCATACGAGTTTCTGACATAATGATTTGACGTGCGGTGGAGCAATTAACAATTAGCGGCTGTGAACTTCTGTTTCAGCAAAGAAATACGCAATTTCAACAGCTGCTGTTTCAGGCGCATCAGAGCCATGAACGGCGTTAGCATCAATGCTGTCAGCGAAATCAGCGCGAATCGTACCGGCAGCGGCTTCTTTGGGGTTAGTAGCACCCATAAGCTCGCGGTTTTTAGCAATAGCGTTATCGCCTTCGAGGACCTGAACAAATACAGGACCAGAAATCATGAACTCAACGAGATCATTAAAGAAAGGACGCTCTTTATGTACAGCGTAAAAGCCTTCGGCTTCGGCGCGTGATAGTTGGACTAAACGACCTGCTACGATCTTTAGGCCAGCAGCCTCAAAGCGAGCAATGATTTGACCGATTGCGTTTTTAGCAACAGCATCAGGCTTAATAATAGATAGGGTACGTTCAATAGCCATGTAAAATCCCAGTATAAACAAAAATAGATGTCGTGCCTGCATAGACAAAGACGACAATGACAAAGAAAATGTTGTTTTTATCAAAAAAAACAATCACTTTTGATGTTTTTAAGATAGCGAAGTATTTTAACATGCCCACAGCCTCATGCTGCATCTTAAAATACCGCTTTTAGACTTATATTTTTTTAATAGCGGCTTTTTGGGGGTAGCCCCCCAGATCCTGCCTTAACTCGCAACATAATGACCAACTCTTCCAATACCTCTCTACTTGATCAGCTCGCCAAAAGCTTTGAACCCAAAGACATTGAAAGTCAGCGTTATGCCCAATGGGAACAAGCCGGTTTATTTCGTAGTGGGCAGCATGTGCCTACTGCTGACGGCTCTAGCCCTGCTTTTGTGATTCAATGCCCCCCACCGAATGTCACTGGCACCTTGCATATGGGCCACGCTTTTAACCAAACCATCATGGACGGTTTAACGCGCTACCATCGCATGAAAGGCTTTGACACAGCGTTTATTCCTGGTACCGACCACGCGGGTATTGCCACCCAAATCATTGTAGAGCGCCAACTGGATCAACAAAATATTTCGCGCCACGATTTAGGACGCGAACGCTTTGTAGAAAAAGTATGGGAATGGAAAGAACAATCCGGCAGTGCCATTACCCAGCAAATTCGTCGTCTTGGGTCGTCATGTGACTGGGATCGCGAATACTTCACCATGGATGAAAACCTGACTCGCGGCGTCGCTGAAACCTTTGTGCGTTTGTATGAACAAGGCCTTATCTATCGCGGTAAACGCTTGGTGAACTGGGATCCCGTTTTAGGCACAGCCGTATCAGATCTTGAGGTAGAGAGCACCGAAGAGCAAGGTCATTTGTGGGAGATTCGCTACGCTTTAACTGAACCCACTGGCGAGTTAACCCATTTAGTGGTTGCCACTACACGTCCAGAAACTATGCTAGGCGATGTGGCCTTAATGGTACACCCCGAGGACGAACGCTACCAACACCTGATTGGGCAAAGTGTTATTCTGCCTTTAGTGGGCCGTGAGATCCCCATTATTGCTGATGATTACGTAGACAAAGACTTTGGCACAGGGGTGGTCAAAGTTACCCCAGCGCATGACTTCAACGACTATGCCGTGGGTGAACGCCATGGGTTAGAAAAAATCAGCATTCTTAGCCTGGATGCAAAAATCAACGAGAACGCACCTGAAAAATATCAAGGTATGGACCGTTTTGAGGCGCGCAAACGCATCGTAGAAGACCTCGAAGCCATGGGGGCTTTGCAGGCGGTTAAACCACACACACTAATGGTTCCACGCGGCGACCGCACCAACACCGTCATCGAGCCCATGCTTACCGATCAATGGTTTGTGGCCATGAGCAAACCTGCCCCTGAAGGCGCCATGAACCCAGGTAAAAGCATCACCGATGTCGCTCTCGAGGTCGTGGCCAATGGACAAGTTAAATTTGTTCCTGAAAACTGGAACACCACCTACAACCAGTGGTTAAACAATATTCAAGACTGGTGTATTTCGCGTCAGCTCTGGTGGGGGCATCAAATTCCGGCATGGTACGCCGAAGACGGCACCATCATCGTGGCGCGCAACGAAGCCGAAGCCCAAGAAAAAGCCAAGGCCCAAGGTATTACAGGCGAGCTACGCCGTGATGAAGACGTACTGGACACTTGGTTTTCTTCTGCATTGGTGCCTTTTACCGACTTAGGTTGGCCAGAGCAAACACCCGATTTAGCCAAATACTTGCCATCTAGCATCCTGGTTACCGGCTTTGATATTATTTTCTTTTGGGTAGCACGCATGGTCATGATGAGCATGCACATGACAGGCCAAGTCCCCTTTAACACCGTCTATGTTCACGGCTTAGTGTGTGACATGGAAGGTAAGAAAATGAGCAAGTCGCGCGGTAATACCATCGACCCCGTTGACTTAATTGACGGGATTGATTTGGAAACCCTAGTACAGAAACGCACTTTTGGGCTGATGAACCCCAAACAAGCCGACAGCATTGCTAAACGTACCCGCAAAGATTACCCCGATGGAGTTCCCGCCTATGGTACGGATGCCCTGCGCTTCACCATGGCCGCCTATGCCACGTTGGGTCGCAACATCAACTTTGATTTGAAACGGTGCGAAGGCTATCGCAATTTCAACAACAAGCTTTGGAATGCCACACGCTTTGTCTTAATGAATACCGAGGCCGACCTCCCGTTTGCCCAGCCAGAAGCCGCCGCCGAATACTCTACCGTTGACCTCTGGATCCGTAGCCAATTACAACGCTTAATTCAGCTAGTCGAACGCAACTTTGCGGAATACCGCTTTGATAATATTGCCAATGCTATCTATCATTTTGTGTGGGATGAGTACTGCGATTGGTACTTGGAAATGGCTAAAGTCCAAATCCAACAAGGCACGCCTGCTCAACGACTAGGCACGCAACGCACGCTAATTGAAGTGCTTGAAACGCTATTACGTTTAGCGCACCCTATCATCCCTTACATCACCGAAGAGCTCTGGCAAAAAGTTTCTTTAATTGCAGGGAAACGTCAGGTAGATCAAGAACAAAGCATCAGCGTTCAAGCCTATCCCGAGTTTATCGAAGCCGAGCTTAACGAGCAGGCTGAAAAACAAGTGAACGAGCTTAAAACTCAAGTTGATGCAATTCGCGCCTTACGTAGCGAAATGGGGTTGTCACCCTCTGAACGTGCGCCACTCTTGGCTCAAGGCGATGAAACCATGCTAGCGCAGCACACCCCTTACTTAAAAGCGCTAGCCAAGCTTACCGATGTGGAAATTCATGCGCAGCTTCCTGATTTAGGTGCACCAGTCCAAGTCGTGGGCACCACCCAGCTCATGCTGCATGTCGAAGTCGACATCGAGGCAGAAACCGCGCGTCTTACCAAAGAAATCGATCGTTTAACAACGGAAATCGCTAAAGCCAATGGCAAACTAACCAACGCTAGCTTTGTAGAGCGCGCCCCTGCTGCCGTGGTTCAACAAGAGCGTGATCGTTTAGCAGGTTTCACACAAACCTTAGAGAAAATTGAGCAACAACTACTGCGTTTACGTGCTTAAACTTATATAACAACGCAAAAAAAACGCCCCAAACGGGGCGTTTTTTTATTTTATTTGCGGCAGCCTAGTAAAAGCCCTTACTTGAAGCGTGAAGAGTTTACTTTTATCTTATGACTCTATCCTGCAATTCACATCAGGATATTTTTATAACATTAATAATATGTATCAAATCAGGAGACTCTTACATGCGCTATTTTTCTGGGCCTAAGAAAACTCTATTAGGCTTCAGCCTACTCGCTTGTTCGCTATTTCAACCAGTTAACGCTCAACTTCCAAATACAGTGACCATTCATCGTGATCACTATGGCATTCCTCATGTTTTTGCTGATCATCAATATGGTCTTTTCTATGGTTACGGGTATGCCGTCGCCCAAGACCGTCTTTTTCAAATTGATATGGCACGACGCTCTTTTGTAGGCACTACCGCTGAGGTCTTGGGTGCAGGAGAGAACGATATCTATTTAAATTACGACATCAGTGTGCGTAAGAACTTCAACCCCTCTTCTATTCATAAGCAAATTGCAGCTTTAAATAAAGACGACGCTGCTATTTTTCAGGGCTATGCCGATGGCTTTAATGCTTACCTAAAAAAAGTACAGCAAAATCCTGAGTTACTCCCAAAAGAGTATGTGGATTATGATTTTGAACCCACCCCATTAAGCAGCTTTGATGTGGTGATGATATGGGTTGGCTCCATGGCTAATCGTTTCTCTGACATCAACCTTGAAATGAGCGCTCTCAGCCTGCTACAAGACCTTGAGCAGCAGCATGGCAAGGAAAAAGCACAGCGCATTTTTAATGAGTTACGTTGGATTAATGATCCGGCCTCCCCCACTACCGTACCCACAGGCCATACGGCTGAGCTGAGCCAGGTAAGCCAACCCAAGCTTGCTCCAATCTCTACGCAATTAACTGCCGCAGTCCATGCACACCAGCAGCAACACTGGGGTGGCATCGGGCCAGACTTTGCTCCCAAAGCGAGTAACCTTTGGATTACCCAACCCCAACGTGTTACTGAAAACGCAACGGTGTTGATTAATGGCCCTCAGTTTGGTTGGTATAACCCCAGTTACACATATGGTATTGGTCTGCATGGCGCAGGCTTTGATGTCGTAGGAAACACCCCATTTGCCTATCCCATCATTTTATTTGGCACTAATGGCAAAATTGCCTGGGGCTCTACCGCAGGACCTCAGGACGTGGTGGACATGTACCAGCTTCAACTAAATCCTGCTCAGCCACACCAATATTTATTTAATGGGCGCTATGTAGATTTAACTGAACGCAAAGAACACATTCGCGTGCGCGATCAAGCAGATAAGACTATTTCAGTCTGGAGTGCACAGCACGGACTAATTAGTCATTTTGACAAAGAAAATCATGTCGCTTACAGCAAAAAAAGAAGCTGGGATGGCTACGAGGTTCAGTCGCTTTTGGCTTGGTTGCGGGTAGCTAAAGCACAAAACTGGGAACAATACCTAGAGCAAGCGGAAAAGATGGCCATCACGATTAACTGGTATTACGCTGATGCAAATGGCAATATTGGTTATGTGTCTCCGGGTTATCTTCCAAAACGTCCACCACACCAAGACATACGCATCCCCGCTAAAGGTGACGGTACGATGGAATGGGAAGGCATACAGGGCTTTGACGCTATTCCCAAAGCTTACAATCCGTCGCAAGGCTATTTAACTAACTGGAACAATCGTCCCGCTCCTGATAAGACCAATACAGATACGTATTTTTGGTCGTATGGCGATCGCGTTAACGAACTCAACGTTCAGTACGAGAAAAAAGATCGCTTCAGCTTAGAGGAAATTTGGGATTTTAACCGTATTGCCTCTTACGCTGACGTTAATTGGCGCTATTTTGCTTCACACCTAAAGCAGACTGTTGCCAGCATTGATGCAACCGCTCCCTACTTTGATATGGCCCAAGCCTTAATTCAATGGGATGGCGTGGAAAGAAATATAAATAGTCATAACAAAGGACCAGAACGACTGATTTTTCGCACTTGGCTAGAGGAAATGTACAAGTTAACTCTTGTGCCTCTTATCCCTAGCACCCATCAAGCTGCGTACACCAGTACCGGCTTTGCCTCAGAAACAGGCATGAATCCCGGTTCAATTAATTTGAGTATGGGTACCAAGGTCCTGTTACGCGCTTTAGATCTAGAGAAAAATCCGGATCCAAGTCGCTACGCTTTATTTGCAGACAAAAACTCCACTGCAGTGATGCGTGAAGCTTTAGCTAATACCTATGCACGCTTACAAGCCGAGCAAGGCTCTGACTTCTCTTCGTGGCAGCTTCCTACCTCAGTTCACCGTTTTAGTGATAAAAACTTTACTGGCACACCCCAAACCACATTGGGTAATACGTTTCAGTTCACAGGCTATCAAAATCGTGGCACACAAAATGATCGCGTCATCTTTTATGAAAATAAGGTGGAGTTTTGTGACGCCATGCCACCAGGACAAAGTGGCTTTATAGACCGAAACGGCAAACGCAGCCCACACTATGATGACCAACTAAGCCTATATGAAAACTTTGAATGTAAAATCGTCCACACAGACCCAAAAACCATTCAGGCCACTAGCATCAGCGATGCCGTACTGATTCTTCCCACCTCAAAGCCTTAAACTAAAAAGCCCCAGTCATCAAGGACTGGGGCTATATATGGCTCGCGTATTTTAATTACTTATTAACGCTGATTTGCCATTAATTCAGTTAAAAACAGTTCATCTTTTTTATCTAAAAGCCCTTGGGCACGTGCTTGCTCAATCAATTCCGGTCTACGTATAAAAGTGAGCCGTAATGATTGCTCTCTACGCCAACGTTCTATGTTTTTATGATTACCTGATTTCAGCACCTCAGGAATAGCCATGCCATTGTAGATCTCTGGCCGTGTGTAATGAGGGCTGTCTAATAAGCCATCTAGTCCCACATGAAATGAGTCACAGACGGCAGATTGCTGATCATTGAGGACGCCGGGCAAGAGACGGATAATGCTGTCCATCACAGCAAGTGCCGCAATTTCCCCACCAGACAACACAAAGTCACCTAGGGAGATCTCGTGGGTGACCCGAGTATCAATAAATCGCTGGTCAATTCCCTCGTAACGGCCACAAACGATGATAGCGCCATCGCTTTGAGCCCACTGCTGTGCAACGCGTTGATCAAAACGCTGCCCGGTAGGGCTCATTAAAATCACTGGCGAAGTTAATTGCTGTGCTTGCCGAGCAGCAATAGCTTCATCGACGGCCGCATCTAAGGGTTGCGCTAACATCACCATGCCCGGGCCACCCCCATAAGGGCGATCATCTACGGTGCGGTGTACATCCTGCGTATAAGAACGCGGATTCCAAAACTGTAAGTCCCAAATGTTTTTGTTACGCGCACGCGCGTTCACGCCATTATCAGTTAATGGGCTAAACATTTCAGGAAAAAGACTAACGACGTCGAAACGCATCGTTAATTAGGGATAAAAGGCCACGAGCTTAGAATCGTTTTTTTGCTCTGGTCGACCTCATTGATATAGGCCTCGACAAAAGGCACGAGTTCCACAACAGGACGTTGTTTAGCATCAAGCTGCGATATGAACTGGGCCTGATCGTTTAGGAAGCCGAGATGTACCTCGAGAACGGCGTGAGCTCCGTTATCAAAGACATTAGCAACTTGTCCTACCAACACGGACTGGCCATTGTGGTCGCCATACAATAGGCAGCCAATCAAGTCGACCCAGTAATGTTCGTCTTCATCCACTGAGGGAAACTCAGCACGCGATATCCAGACGGTATGCGCTTTGAGCTTTTCGGCTAGGTCACGGTCATCAAAGCCCTGAAACTGAGCAACAACTGTTGCACTATGAGGACGGGATTTAACCACCGTTAATAACTGCGCCGGAGCAGTTGCCAAGTCGCCCGCCTTGTTGGGAGGTACGGGCGCTCGGAGCCACCACTTTCTAACACTAAGCAATGCTTCGGCATCAGCTGAATAAGGTTGAACCTTGATCCAGCCACGAACCCCATAAGCAGATACCACACGTCCTACTTCAACCAAATCAGTAGGCAAATCCAATGACATCTGTTTTAAAGGCATAACGAAGCACTACCTAGGCAATTAAGCAGCTTGAGCTTTGGAGTATTCTTTTACTAGACGAGCTACAGCTGGAGATAGCTGAGCACCGTTGTCTACCCAGTACTGAACACGATCCAATTGTAGACGTAGGTTTTCTTGACCTTCACCACCAACTGGGTTGTAGAAACCTAAACGCTCAATGAAGCGACCATCGCGACGATCGCTAGAGTTGGCGGCTACTACAGTGTAAAACGGACGTTTCTTGGAGCCACCACGGGCTAGGCGAATTACCACCATTGATAATCCCTTCCTGTTAAAAAAGTGTAAAACCAAAGATTCTACCACTAAGACAGCCTTAGCGGAAATTGCTTGCCTATTTTACACGGTTTACGCGACAAATACACAACAACTTAGAATCTACCTTTATTAGCGACGACGAATGTAATGAATGACGCCGTCGCCCTCATCAAACTGACCAAGCAACGTGTTGCCTGTTTGATCAGTGAATGCTTGAAAGTCTTCTTTGGCACGTGGATCGGTGGTGATCACTTTCACCACCTGCCCACTTTGAACCTGAGCCAGTGCTTTTTTAGCACGTAAGATAGGCAGCGGACACAATAGCCCACTGGTGTCGACCTCTAGCTCAAATGAAATGGCATCTGACATATAAAACCCAGTAGTTAATTAAAGCTGAGACTCGACCCACGCTTGGACCGAACCGAGTGCAGCAGGCAAAGCGGCTGAGTCGCTGCCTCCGCCCATGGCCATATCAGGACGACCGCCCCCTTTACCCCCTACTTGGGCCGCAACCATACCAATTAACTCGCCTGCTTTGACCTTGGCATTGATATCTGCGGTTACGCCAGCAACCAAACTGATTTTATCGTCTTTAGCTGTGGCTAACAGCACCACGGCTGACTTGAGCTTGTCTTTAAGCTGATCTACGGTGGTACGTAATGATTTAGGATCGGCTGCAGGCAGATCGGCCACTAAAAGCTTGACCCCACCTGCTAACTCGATAGCCTGACTTACTAAATCTTGGCCTGCTGAGGCAGCTAATTTATCTTTAAGTTGATCGCGCTCGCGCTCTAATTCGCGCAATTGCGTTTGCAATTGCATTAAACGCTCGGCTAGTTTTTCTGGCTGAGTGCGTAGACTGGCGGCTGCGCCTTGTAAGGTGGCTTCGCGTTTTTGCACCCAAGCCAATGCATTTTCACCTGTGATGGCTTCGATACGACGTACCCCCGCCGCAACCCCACCTTCGGAGACGATTTTAAACAAACCGATATCACCGGTGCGCGCTACGTGGGTACCCCCACATAGTTCGCGTGAAAAACCAATGTCTAAAACACGTACCTCATCGCCGTATTTTTCCCCGAAGAGCGCCATCGCCCCACCACTGACGGCATCATCGAAGCTCATGAGTTGAGCTGCCACCGGCTGATTAGCGAGGATCTCTTGGTTAACAATGGCCTCGACCTGAGCAATTTGCTCGATGCTGAGCGCAGAGTCGTGAGCAAAGTCAAAGCGAGTTTTATCAGCGTCGACTAAGGAACCACGTTGTTGGACATGATCCCCTAATACTATTTTCAATGCTTTGTGCATTAAATGCGTAGCTGAATGATTGCGAATGGTATGCTGGCGATGATCGGCATCGACTTGAGCTTGGACTGAATCGCCGACCTTAAGATTGCCTTGAGTGACGACACCATGATGACCAAAGACCTGAGCCAGCAGTTTTTGTGTATCTTGAACCGTAAACGCAGCCGTTGCGCCTTGGAGCACACCCGTATCGCCTACCTGCCCCCCGGACTCAGCATAAAACGGTGTGCTATCTAACACAACGATGGCTTCCTGGCCTTCGTTGATTTGCTCTACAGCACTGCCATCTACGTACAAGGCCGTCACCGTAGCGGCTGTGGTTAGCTGCTCGTAGCCCTCGAATTGTGTTTCTACCCCGTCGTATTTCAGATCGGCAACGGCTGTTTTAAATTTACCTGAAGCCCGAGCCATTTCGCGTTGACGCTGCATGGCTTGATCGAAACCGGCTAGATCGACTTCGACCTCGCGCTCACGGCAAATATCGGCAGTTAAATCAACAGGGAACCCATAGGTGTCATACAACGTAAATAACGTTTGACCGTCAAGTACGCCGTCTTTGGGTAAGTTTGCCAACGCAGATTCAAGAATCTTCATGCCGTGCTCTAGGGTTTCACTAAAGCGCTCTTCCTCTTGTTTGAGAATTTGCTCGATACGGCTTTGCTGCTGGATGAGCTCTGGGTAGGCTTCACCCATATGCGTCGCTAAATCAGCGACCAAGCGGTAAAAAAAAGCTTGATTTTGACCGAGTTTATGGCCATGACGTAAAGCACGACGCACAATACGGCGCAAAACGTAGCCGCGCCCCTCGTTACTAGGGATCACACCGTCCACGATCATGAACGCACAGGCGCGAATGTGATCGGCAATGACTTTCAGCGAGTTATTACTGAGGTCTTGGGTGTGCGTTTCGCGCGCTGCTGCCTGAATTAAGTGTTGAAATAAATCAATCTCGTAATTGGAGTGAACATGTTGCAATACCGCAGAAATACGTTCTAAGCCCATACCGGTATCTACGCAGGGCTTGGGTAACGGGTTTAAATTTCCTTCAGCATCGCGGTCAAACTGCATAAAGACCAAGTTCCAGACTTCAATATAGCGATCGCCGTCTTCGTCCGGAGAGCCGGGAGGGCCGCCCCATACGTCTGGGCCGTGATCATAGAAGATTTCAGAACAAGGCCCACACGGCCCAGTATCTGCCATTTGCCAGAAGTTGTCAGAGACATAGCGCCCGCCTTTGTCACCTATACGGATAATGCGCTCGGCTGGCACACCAATCTGTTCATTCCAAATGGCATAGGCCTCATCATCCTCGTGATAAACAGTGACCCAGAGCTTTTCCGCAGGCAAGCCGTAAGTTTTGGTCAGCAGTTCCCAGGCGTACCGGATCGCATCCTCTTTGAAGTAATCCCCAAAGCTAAAATTGCCTAGCATTTCAAAGAAAGTGTGGTGACGGGCGGTATACCCTACGTTTTCGAGGTCATTGTGTTTACCACCAGCACGTACACAACGTTGCGAAGAGGTCGCGCTGGTATACGGACGGGTTTCCTTGCCCGTAAACACATCTTTAAACTGCACCATACCTGCGTTAGTAAACAGCAAAGTTGGGTCATTAGCTGGAATTAAAGAAGACGATGGCACGATTTCGTGACCACGTTCTTGGAAAAAAGATAAAAACTTTTGACGAATTTCGGATGTTTTCATTGAAAGCAGCACGACAAAAATAGGTAACAATCCATTATAGTAATAGATTAGTAAAACACCTAACAGCACAATTACGCTACGTCGCATTCCAACGACTTAGCTTTTGGCACAGCCATAAATTGAAATAGTCCGTGCCTCAGCTAAAAAACTGGTTGAGTGATAGCTTGGCAACGGCTTGGTTCCAATTAACATCGCGCCCGTCGAGGTCGGCGGACAGGCACAGGTTCCTACGAGTGGGTTGGCTAACCAACAAACGGGGGCTCTACGGGCTCCGACAGACAAACCATAATAGCCCCCTTGATATAAAGGCAAAGGGGGGTGGGTCATCTCTAATACCACCTCGAAAAACGCTTTAATTGTTAATGGGTCGGTTAACACATTTTTGGCGACCTGCACCCATTGACCCGCCTCACAGATAAACAAACGACTTTGTTCGCGACTCAATGCCCCTTCCTCTGTGCAGGGTGCCTGAGGCTGAGCCAATGGCGCTAAAAACAAAAACCCTTGCGTGTGAATATCTTGCTCTACCCGTAATGCCCCCGCTATGTCTACGTCTGCTTGAAAGTCAGGATTACGACGCTCTTTAAGCCGTAGATAGGCTGACTCTGCATTATCTGTAGTGGCTACTAGCGCTACACTGCCTACCGCTAATGCGTGAGTCATGTGAAAAGAAGGGTTAGCTAGACGACGCGCTGCCCCTGTTAGCCATTGGGGGCTATGCTCGTAGACCACGTAGCCTTTTCCTTGGGTTTTAGTTAACCACTGCGCTGTTGCTGCTAAATCTACCCCCCCTTTGTCCAATAGCAACGGGGCGTCGTAAACGATTAACGCTTCGATATGACACGTATCGGGACCACATCCTGCGGGTTCAATATAAATAGTAATGTGGTCACCGCCCTGAACCTCTGGCGCTAAAAATTGCGCCTGGATTAAATCAGCTATGGTTGGGCGCCAAGCTTGGCCGCCAGGCAGCTGTGTCTCTGAGCTAGAGGCGTGCAAAAGTTGGGTGGCATAGGTATCGATATAGCGTTGCACCCCCTGCTGCACCGTCAACATCAAATAAGCCAAATTTTCCGCTTTCTGCTGCTCTGCGGTGTGTTTTAGCCAGGTGCTTAACCCGGTGCCCAGCACAAGCAGTACAGCCAGTACGAGGCTCAACTCGATTAATAACGACCCCTGTTGCTTAGGCATAAGTCACCTAACTAATGACAAACTCAAAAGTGTTTGAATCACCGCGTTCGCACTGTTTTTGGGCATGAGCCGCGTTATACACCTTGCTCTCTGATTTGACGACCTCTGATCCTACGCTAATTGTGTTTGCAATACGCTGCAAGACTGACGATAAGCCAGGGCATGCCGCATGGCTTACCTTGTCTAGAGTGATTTTTAACTCTTGCCCACCTGTGATCTCTACCGTGCCCTCTTTACCTAAGCCATGCAGTATTTGTACCCCTGCACCACTGCCTATGATATTAAATACCCCAGCACTTTCTAGCTGCTGCGCAAACAAGGCATTATCTACCCCCTCGTAAGGTTGGGCTTCGTACAAAGGGGTATTTACATTGTG
Source organism: Paenalcaligenes hominis (assembly GCF_011927625.1). Lineage (GTDB taxonomy): Bacteria > Pseudomonadota > Gammaproteobacteria > Burkholderiales > Burkholderiaceae_B > Paenalcaligenes > Paenalcaligenes hominis. The sequence goes on along the minus strand of NZ_JAATIZ010000001.1, from coordinate 258,615 downwards.
ATTCACCACAAAACGCGCAATCCCTTCGCCTACCTTTGGCACACGGCTTTCTATAATAAAACTATTAATCGCAGGAATGCTGACAATAGCTATCAATAAAATAATGGCAGAAACCACGGATATTTCAATTAACGACAGGCCAGCTTGGCGTTGATTTTTAATTGGAGAGTGGACAAAAACAGGAAAAGCGAATGGAAAAGTTTTCATGGGTATGTCTCCGGCTTAATGGGAATAAAACATGAGCAATGCACGGCGCATTTCATCAATCACTACGTAATGCCATGCGCCGATAGCCAACATAACGCCCACACAAGTCAGTAAAAGCAACCACCGCCATACATGGGCTTTAATCAGTAATTCTTTTTTGAAGTGATCAAGCAGACGTTGATGCATTAGGCTGATGGCAGGCAGGAGACTTTGGCTTTGTTCTATGTCCTCGAAAAACCATTGCCAAGCACGCGGTAATAACCCCGTCGCAAACCCCCGAGCCCCGACCTCGCCTTGCAGCATACGGGTTTGAATTTTTTGCGCTTGCCAAGCCAGCCATCTGTCTGAGCCTTGAGCAATTTGCTGTATTGCTTGGCCAAGCCGTAGTTGAGCCACCTGCTGGTTGAGCAGTAACGACAGCAAGCCAAACAAATAAGTGACTTGAAATTTTTTATAGCTTGCCCAGGGCTCAAGGCAATCTACCTTGTCGCGCATGGGGCCGACTAACCAAGGCAGCGAGAGGAGCACTGCAGTAAAACCCAGACTGAAACATACCGCCATGATGAGCCCATACGAGCGCATTAAGTCAGCCATTTCAAATAATGCGCGAGTTTTAGCCCCATACAAGGCCGCAGGCAAGACAGCAAACGTAGACTTTAGCTCTGGCACGGTAAACAAAGGGATTAGGCTAAATACTGACCCCAGCAATAGCATGGCTAGAGCTACTGGCCACAAAATGTGGCTGAGTTGAGAGCGCAACGCTTTGAGCTCTTGGTGTTGCTGTGCCAGTAACTGAAGCGCAACGGCTAAGGCATTGTCGCCCCGTAACTGTCCTAGTTGAATAACGAGTTGGTCTACCGAAGACAACAGAGAGCCCCAAGTTTGGACTAAATCGCCCCCATTTTGCTCGTACTGCTGCCCCCAATAGGTAGCTAGCCGCCCTCTATAGGTGCTCAAGCCGTAGCGCTGACTCTCTAGGGCAAAAACTGCACGCAAGGTCAACTGCCCATTGGTCCCCTGTAAAAGCTGAGACAGGTAATTAAAATAATCAACACGTTGCCGCTTAAAACGACTGACGTCCCAATAACGTTGCCACCACATCCAGTATTGCTTTAGCATGGCCGCCCCTTCGGCCACCTGCCCTGCCAAGCAGGACTATCAAGCACATCAAAATAACGCTCTAAGTCAAAAGGATCTATTCGGCCTAGGCTTACTTGCTCTAAGGCATTAAAACGTAACGGTTTCCATCCGGCCTGCAGTAAGACGGGTAAAACGGGCTGGCGAGCCAATAGAGCAACTAGATAATCAGGATATAAAGCGGGGTCGAGAATCTCTGCACTGACTACACGTCCCTGCCAGCCTTTTAGTTCAGGTAACTCAGTATTAAAACAGTGCTCACACCCTGAGAGGCAACGCACCCGTACTTGGCTAAGATCCATGTTTTTCATTAAGCGCTTTAGTTGGCGAATCCATTGCGAAAAAGGATGGTGACGGCGTATAGCCTGAGGCGGATAATCCGTTAAGGTAATGAGCGGAATAGCGCAGTAAGAACATAAACGGGGCAATAAACACTGATGCACAAGTAGCTTTATGACGCTGGGTGCCGTTAGCAAATCCATTGATACTCCAATAAAATCAGAATGCAGACGGGCGGGAACCAATGCTGCGCTGGCGGCATGCACAGTGGTATACAAACGCACGCCAGATGAGCTTAAGTCAGTAAAGGCACGCCCTGTTTCCACATCGCGTATTTCCCCTAGCAACACATCTGTCATGGCGGCACGTTTCAAGGCGCGTAACTTGGCCCCAAAAACCTGATGCGACTCCTCGAAGAGGTCTCGGCTTAGAGCGACCTGAACGGCATTGGAAATTAAGTATTCAACGGGGTCTTCTAAACTGACTAATTTACGCCAAGCTGGCAACTGAGCAATGAGTGCGGCCAAGGTGGTGGACTTTCCCGACCCCACCGCACCAGAAAACACCACAGCCCCTCCGTCGCCTAGTAAACTGTTTTCCAGTTGCAATTGCTGTGCAGGCAAATACCCTAGCGATGCTAAATCTGGTAATACTGTGCCAAGCTGGCGTTGCAAAATGCGCAAGCAAATACTGGGACCGAGCTCTGCCGCTAACGAGCCCCAGCGCAGCATTACGCTTTTGCCTTCTATTTCGCAGTGCAGGCTTCCTTGTTGTTCTTTATGAGGATCAAAGACTGCGCCGTTGCCGCCACGAATACTCATCCAAACCACTGCCATCATATCAAGTAAAAAACGGGTGCTTATGCCCTGAAATTTAGGTGGGTGACTATAGCGCCCTGCAATAGAAAAACGCACCTCGGAATAGGGGCTGGCCGTTAAAATATTGATATGAATGTCTGTGGCGTGATGCAGTACCCCCCAACGCACTATTTCTAAAAAAGCATTAAATAAGTCGGCTTGAGCCCACAACGCGCCCGACCCTGCGGCTTGATTAGCCATGGGAGATGACGGAGCTGTTCGGACGAGCTCTAAAAGTAACGTCACCCCAACAACATAACAAGGCACCTTAGCCAGTTGGTAGCCTTTTTTTTGGATCAGGGCGTGCAAAGCGTCTATCGCATCGCCTACCTGATGTTCTTCAATAGCAAACACCGTCACCGATTGATCGGCTAACAGCACAGGACACAACCGACTGACTAGCTCGCCTAGCTCAAACTCTTGGATGAGTAATCTTTCGATCTTAGGTTGTAATTGCTGTATTTGCTCTAGATGGCTTAATACTGGCGCCGCAACGCGAGGGCTTAGGTCGTGGCTTGGGTTAATCAGCAACGGGGGTGCGCTTTGACGCCACAATGATAAAAAACGAGGCCACATTATTCACCCCCTGGGCTAGCTACACAAAGCTGATGCGTTTTGTCTTGATGAGCTAATGTGATGCAACGCCCCGCCATGCTTAGTAAACGTAAGGTGTTAGAGGAAGTGCTACCCAAAGGCCAAGTTTGCCCTTTTAAATAAATGTAATCACGGCCATTCCATTGCACCTCGGCCAAAACTCGTTTACCCACCCCGTACATGGCCTTTAGGCGTAGTTGGTCGGTGGGTTCAGTCTTTAAAGCTTTAGACTGACTGGTGGGCTTAGGCTGCAGTAGCTGCTCGGTTTCTAAGCGCATGAGCTCGTAAACGTGCTGCCTGTCAATATCAAAGGACGAGTTCCCTAGTGCTAAACTGGGGAACCACGCCAACAGCAACCAAACCATGGTGACCCCTAACCGAGATGAGGGCTTAATTGCGTACATAAGTCACCCCATGCAGTTGGGCCTGAAGCACGCTGTGCTTTAAACTGGCCTTGGCTTTTTTATTTACTGTTAAAGAGGCTTTTTCCCAATAAAAACGCTCGTCGAAATCCAATAACAATGCCACCGACCGTAAAGGCCCTTTTAGGTGTAGTGCCTGTTCGAATATAGGTACGGGTTGTGGAAAGGTGGCATTTGGGTCTGCTTGAGTTCGTGCTCGTTCGACCGCTGCTTTGCCATATACCACAGGGTCTTTCAGTACCATGCTTTGAAACGCCGGTTTTAGTCGTTGTAACTGGGCCAAAAATTGCTGTTGATGGGTGTGCATGTCGTGCCAAGCCCGCGCACCTGTTACGGTGAAGCTAACGGTATCTTGCGTTTGAATATGTTGTAGATCGGCTTGCGTTAGTCTCCAATGCTGAGGGTACTCTTGTTTAAAATCCATCACTGTGGCTGTTTCCGCTGCGGGCTTAAACTCATGCGTACAATTCCATGCACTCGTCTGAATTTGGCATGTCGAGGTGCTTAATTCCCACCGAGCCAAGCTAAGAGGCAACTGCTGCCAATAATGTAATAGGGCTTGTAATGCATGGTGGTTACTGACGGGGCGCGCCTGCTGCTGCCAATAGGTGGTGTATGGATCGACAATGACGACTGGAGGCTCGATAGCTGCCACCGAGACACGGGGGGTATAGCTCCAGTACAGGCCCCCGATCCCAATAACACACGCCGTAGCCCATGCCCACGATCGCTGACGTATTGGTTTTAACTGGGCCTTAGCTCGTAGCCTTGGGTTAATCAATGGCAGAAGGGCTTGAATAGACAATGTCTCGCCCTGCAATACGAGGGTGGTGTAATGACTTTTAAACTCATGGACCCGCTGCTGGGCTTGATCGAGAGTATGGAACAAGACGTCGCCCTGTCGTACAGGGGTGCCCTCGTGAACCACAACCAGCCAATACAGTTGCTCGGCTAGCTGATAAATCGCAGCATGAACCCCTCGGGGAAACAGATAAGCAAAACACACAGCGGCGGAAATACGGGTTGTTTTTTGGCCTAGCTCTTTTTGGCTGAGGCCTACACACATAAAGTGTCGTCCTATGACTACAGAGGCCCGAGCCCGGTATTGTTTACTCAGCACGCGTGCCTGTTGAGTGGTGGATGCGCCCAATAATGGAAACCAACGCAATCCAAAAACTAACTGGTAATGACTACAGATGTGTAGATGCTCTTGAGACATTACATCCCCTCCTCGACTTGGGCTGTGATCATTAAAAGGGTTCTAAACTTTTTATCCTGAAGGCGCTTGCCACCCCCAAAGAGCATAGACAGACCTGGTGCCATACTGCGCTCAGTCTGCTGCTGTTCGTTATGGTCAAAACCGGCAATAATCAATGGCTGTCCGGGACGCAGTAAAACCTGCTGGACCGTAGCAGACCCCTCTACGGTTAACTGTTGCACCTGCATGCCTTGGTCCTCTGAACCGACAGCAATTGTTTTTAAAGGTTGGGCTACGGTGTTGTCATAGGCCACTGATAGCAAGACCTGACCGTCGTCTTGAATATCTGGAACTAAAGTTAAAATAGAGCCTACTGTTTCTTCTTTTTGACTGAGGCTAATGGAATGCGTCATAGCACCATTGCCTATGCTGTAGGGTGTATTTTCCACTTTGTCGATATAACTAAACGTCGTACGTAACGCATGCGTGACTGGGCGCCGGTTGAGGCTTAGAACAGGAATACTGTTACGCCTGACGACTTGGGCGACCTCAGCTAATGCTTTTATAAAGGCCTCGCTCTGGCTAAAAGGGCCTTGTTTGATGGCTGCACCCAACTGCTGCACAGCAGGGTTAGCGATGCCGGTTAAGGTGGCCGAAGCGGCTAGTTGCGCACTTTCAAAAATCACATTCCAATCTATGTTGAAATCACTCTCGGTTTTTAACCCAAGGGTAATTTCCTCGAAGACTAATCGGACTCGACGTGTCAATGCTTGATTTTCAGACTCTAAGAACAAGGCGATTTGGTCTAGCGCAAATGGCGTATCACTAACGACTACCGTTTGGCTGCCTCCGTTTACCGCTACAATGCGCCCCGCCCCCGTCATGAATAATGCCAAACGCGCTTTGAGGTTTTGCCATTCATCCGTATCTGCCTGGTAGAGTTCGGTACCCGATTGACTACTAAAGCCAGTAGCCTCGTCGACCTGATTACCTACTCGGGCGTGGCTAGTTGCGGCTAACGACAAAGCTCGTACTTTGAAAGAGCGAGTTTCCACTTTATAAAATTCAATGAATTCGCCGCTAAAACGCCAACTTACATCAAAAAAAGCGCTGATTCGGTCGAGGCTTTGTGCCAAGGGCTCGGGATTGCCCATGAGTCGCAATCGTCGGGTGGCCGCCTGTCCGAGCTTTGCCTGCCCAGCAGGTAAAAAGCTTTCAGGGCTGAGCTTGGCTTCGGGTTGTACGCGTACGGGTATTTGTGTTGCCAACGCAATGCGTTCAGCAATTTGGTCTAGATCGAGCGCCTGTGTTTGAAAAATTAAAGTCGTTGATACATCCGCCTGAAAAGCAGGCGGTAAGATCAGTTCGCGAGCTAGAGGTTGAACCTTGCCCACCACCCAGGGTTGTTCTATGTGCTGAGTTGGTGCCTTGGTCTGAACGCTATGACGTACCGACTGCTGCAGAAAATCAATGTGTTCTTTTTCCTGCACAAATTTTTGTTGAGCGCGCTGCCATGGCTCGAAGAGCTGACAGCCACTTAGACACAAGACGCCTCCAAAGATAATGAATACTATGCGCATAGTCCTTTACCCTTGTGCTGCGACAGTACGGTGGTCGCTGGGATCACATGACTGGGCTAATGCAATCACACGCATGACTTTGTTACTGTAAAAACAGGCTTGTAAGGGGCGGCTACCTAATGCGGTGCTACGCATAAGTTGCTCGACCGCTTGGTTAAACGGCCCACTAAATGTGGCGGCAGACACCACCGGCAAATCGATTTCCAGTTCCCAATGCTGGTCTTGGAACTCCCAGCCTTCGCGTTGCGCCCACCGTTTTAAGGTATGTCGTAGGGTACGATCGCTGGGTTCCGCACGAAACGGCATGGATGACAAATCAAACGATGCAACGGCAGGCTCTGCTAGCACATCGAGGTCTGTATCTGGATAAAGCTGGCGTGCAGCACTGGGCTCGGTTGACTGAGCGACCGCGAGTTCTTGCGTTAGAACAGAGCCATTGGCATCAGAGAATGAAGAGACGGCAGGATGAGCTTGAGGACTGACCTCAGGGGAAACATAACGTGCTTGGGCCTCTCGGTGCGCCCCTTTAAACAGAAGCTGTTGCCAGTTTCCTTTGACAATGACGTATGGTTCTGAGCGTTGATAATGCAGGACACGATGGCGTCCCGCATCGAGAGCAAAAATAGCGGGTAAGGTTTGCTGCGGAGCAAACTGTAACCATATCTGATCTGGGGTACTAAAAAGCTGAATGGGAGCGACTTCTCTGGCACCAGATAACTGCCAATTAAAGTCAAATTGTTCTGCGCTGGATGGAGGAGACGCTAGGAAAGAAAAGCGCTGTGGCCATGAATGCGTGTGTTCACAGCCGCTTAAGCCCACCAAAAGCACAGTTGCTGCAATTGCTTTGTACACCATGCCTAGCTCCATAAAAAAATAGCACTCAAAAAGTCTTGAGTGCTATATTGGAGCGCTTTAGGCAGGCTGCCTAGATTGTATTTATACGTGTGTTGAGATTAGCCTACTTTGCATTAATGAGCTTGTTGGCCTCTGCTGCGGCTGACTGCAAAGCGGTCATCGCGGGCTGCTTGCCCTCGAGGGCGGACTCGAGGGTGGTATTAAACATCGCTCGAATTTGATGGTAGTTTTTAATTTTAAAGCCACGCGCTGTATTTTCTGGCTTTTGACTATACACCGCTACCAAACTACGCCAATCACCGAGGTTTTTATAATAGTCGGCCCCAGTGTTAGCAAACGCTTCCTGAGTTAACGGTAAAAAGCCGGTTTTTTGGAACCAGGTGGCCGCCGGTTCAGGTTGCGCTAACCAGGCTAAAAATTCGGCACTGGCCTGATCTGCTGCAGCGCCATGACCTTTAGTCAACCATAAGCCAGACCCAGTGACAAAAGGGCTTCCTGGTGTGGCTGTGACCTGAGGGTAATAGGGGATGCCGGTTACGGCAAAATCCAAACGGCGCTGATCTGCAAACTGGCCAATATTGCCAGAGTTTGACATAAACACGGCGCACTCCCCTTCGGCAAAACGAGTCGGGGACTGCACAAACTGAGAAGGATGCACTAGGATTTCACTACGCACCCAACTAATCATTGTCGACAAATGTCGAATGTACATGGTGTCGAAATTAAAGCCAACTTTGCCTTTACCTACGCCGGGGCCATAAATCTGTTTATTAACCGCCGCTAAATTCTCTAAATTAATCGACACAGGCTGATCTGACGTTAAAGGACAACGTCTAGAGCCGTTATTGGCGAGGGTAACCAACTGCCCCTGTAAGTCTTGCCAAGAACGTGAGGGCTGGGTGGGCGTTAAGCCGGCTTTTTTAAAAGCGTCAATGTTGTAATACATGACGGGGATCTCTGCCATAAACGGCAAAGCAAGCAGTCGGCCTTTGGCGTCATGCATAAAATTATTTTCGCTAGGCAAAAACCACTTTGTATTTTTAGCCGTGGTTTTATTCAAGGCCTGATAAAGCGGTTGAATATAAGCACGTGTCGCCACGTCATCCATGCCTGAGACCTCGGGCAGCTGCACGACATGAGGACGCTCTTTTTCAGCAGTTAAGCTAAGCGCAGCATCTAGGTCGTTTTGAGAATCAAATGCACGAGTCTTGACCGCAATATCTTTTTGCTGCTTGTTAAAGTCTTTCACCAATTGCTCAAACACTTTTTTATTGTGCGCGTTTAAGCTGTACCAAACTTGAATATCGGTGGCTGACCAAGCAGATGTGGAAACCAAACCAGCAAGGGCTGAAAACAAAACGCCACATAAACGTTTAGGCGTAAAAATAGTATAGCTAGTCATAAGTCCTTCAATGTAAAAAAGGAAACTCAGGTTCAGGATGGCGATTAGCCATAATATCGGCAAGCGCCCGCCCTGACCCCACGCCCATAGTCCACCCCAAGGTGCCATGGCCCGTATTCAAATAGAGGTTTTTGATATGAGTGCGTCCAATCAATGGCACATTTGATGGGGTTGCAGGACGCAAACCAGACCAAAACTGCACATTATCAAAATCAAGTTGATTTGGGAACAATTCTTTTGTGAGATTAACTATCTTTGCACATCGTTGGGGGCTGAGTGCGCGCCCATAACCGGTAAGCTCAGCTAGACCCGATACACGTAGTTTGGTACCTAAACTGGAAAAAACCAAGTGATTTTTGCTGTCCATGAGGCTAGCTTGGGGCGCTGCAGCGCCTTCGACCCAGTCAAATGTAGCCGAATACCCTTTAGCGGGGTAGACAGGACAAGAAATACCCAATGGGTTGACAAGCAGTGGGCTATAAGCCCCTAGTGCCACCACAAATGCATCAGCATGAAGCCGCTGATAGAGGCCTTGGTGATCAATCAGCTCAACCTCTTGTACTCTGCCATCTGCGCAATGCAGTTTTTTTACCTGGTGCTGATACATAAACTGTACGCCTTTTGCTTTGGCTAGCAGCGCAAGCTGTGTGGTAAAAGCATAGGCGTCGCCTGCCTCGTCATCACTGGAGTAATCACCACCCACTAGTTGGTCTTTAATGGCGTTTAGCGAAGGTTCTAAGGCTAACAGCTCGGGGACGCTCAGTAAACGGCGCTCTACCCCTACATCGCGCAGGCGATCTGCAATGGATTGCGACAAACTGAAGCTTTGCTCGTCGCGGTAAAAATTCAAAATACCATTTTGATGATAGGGGTATTTGATTTTTAGCTCTTGGCGTAACTGTGCTAAGAGCGAACGACTGTACTCGGCCAGCCGCACCATTGCCCGCATATTGTTTTCGAACCGAGACGCTTGGCACTCACGAAAAAAGGCCAGACTCCATAACCATTGTTTACTATCTAAAGACGGCTTAAAGAAAAGCGGTGCATCGTCTTTAAATAATGAACGTAATAAGTACCACGGGGCGTGAGGATTGGCCCACGGTTCGGCATACGAAGCAGAAACAATACCGCCACATGCGCGCGTTGTTTCAAGACCGGCAGCTGCTTGGCGGTCAATAACAATGACCTCGTGCCCTTCGTCCGCTAACCACCACGCTGTGGCTATACCGATAATTCCACCACCTAACACTACTATTTTCATGGGCCTCTCGCTTTTAGGCACGCCCTAAGACGTGCCTAGGACTGGCTATTAGTCAACTAAATCGGCTTCGGAGGTAAATGCATCAGCATAGAACACCGCAGCATCTAAGCCACAATGCTCGACGAAGTCTTTCTGCGCATTTTCAACCATTATAGGCGCACCACAGGCGTAGACTTCCCACCCTGATAAATCCGGTAAGTCTTGCATAACAGCATGATGCACAAAACCGGTGCGTCCACTCCATTGGTCTTCAGCCAGCGCATCGGAAACAACAGGAACAAAGGTGAAGTTAGGAATAGTTTGAGCCCATTGTTGCGCTAAATCCATCATATAAATGTCTTTAGGTCGACGGCCACCCCAATAAAAACGCACCTCGCGCTGAATGCCTTGGTTTTGCATGTGCTCTACAATGGCTTTAATGGGAGCAAAGCCTGTGCCACTGGCGACAAAGACCAGCGGCTTATCACTTTCCTCTCGTAAGAAAAATGAGCCATATGGCGCTTCGGTACGCAACATAGCACGTTCTTTCATTGCAGGCTCGGACGCACCAAAGACATAATCAGTAAAAGCACCACCTGGCATATGACGTACATGCAGCTCGATCTGATTGTTTTGTTGAGGAGGGTTAGCCATTGAATAGCTGCGACGACGGTTATCACGCAAGATAAATTCTATATATTGCCCAGCATAATACATTAAGGGTTGGCCAGGAGGTAACTGAACCACAAGGCGCATCACGTCATCGGTAAGCTTTTCCATCTCTAGAACACGAGCTGGCATTTTGCGAATTTGAATGTCTGTGGTTAAACGTGCTTGGGGCGACTCAATACGCATGTCAGTTTTGGGATGGGCCTGACACATGAGCGTAAAGCCTTGGTCAAGCTCGTCTTGCTCTAAGATATGCTGAGGCGCTTCACCGGCTTCGAACTCGCCCTCTAGCACCTTACCTTTACAGGTTGAGCAACCGCCGCCTCGGCAACTGTAAGGCAGCATCACATCGGCTTCTAAGGCCGCATCTAATACGCTTTGCCCAGGCTGAACCTCGAATGAATAGCCGGCTGGCTCGACAATCACTTTAAAACTCATTTTATTATTCCGTAACTGCAGAAAAAGGGGTTAACACCATTTCTATGATTTTGCGCTCAAGGCTTTTACCTTTACGAGCGCGTTTACCTAAATAGGACTCCAGCGTAGTGCCTTGAATGAGCCAATCTGTCGCTCGGCGACGGTATATACCTGAAATTACAAAACCATTTTCAGGCCCCGTGGCCCAGGCAACCACGTGGTCATCCTCGTCTAAATCAATTAGCTTTGTGCCTCGCCCCCCACCGCTTAGGGTTCTTAATTCATCAAGTGAAATCACTAAAAACCGCGATTTCGCAGTGAGAAGTGCCAACAAGACATGGTCTGGCTGCACATATACAGGACGCAAAAGTGTATCGTTTGCGGCGACAGAGACAAACTGTTTACCCGCTTTCTGACGCGTACTCATGTCACTAAGGTGACTGAGAAACCCATACCCACTTTCTGCACCCAGTAGAATCTTTTGTTGTGCTGAGCCCACCATCATATGACAGATTGGGGCGGCACTGTTAACCTCGGCCAGCGCGGTGATGGGTTGACCATCGCCCCGTGCTGAAGGCAAATCGCCTATCTGTACCGTGTAGGTGCGACCATCAGTCCCTAGTGCAATTAACTCGTCGGTGCTACGGGCTTCGCGTGCATCGTAGTAGGCATCCCCACTTTTAAAGCTGAACTGCTGTACATCATGGCCGTGGCCTTGACGACGTCGCAGCCACCCTTGTTGCGACATGATAACGGTAATGGGCTCATCCACCACACGAGTTTCTAATACTGCACGTTCTGCTTCTTGGATGAGAGTACGACGCGCATCAGAAAAGTTTTCCGCATCTTGGTTGATTTCTTTAATGAGTAATCGTTTGAATGCGGTTTTACTCTTTAACAACTTTTGCAATGCTGCCTGCTCTTTACGCTGCTTAGCTAACTCTTGCTCGATTTTAAAACCTTCTAGTCGAGCGAGCTGCCTTAACCTCATTTCCAGAATGTCTTCGGCTTGACGCTCACTTAAAGAAAAGCGCTTGATGAGTGCATCTTTTGGCTCGTCGGCATCACGAATCGTACGGATGACAGCGTCTACATCCAAATACACAATCATGCGCCCTTCAAGGATATGAATGCGATCCGTGACTTTGTCGAGACGGAACTGAGTGCGTTTACGTACGGTATCCGCCCTAAACTGTAGCCACTCCTCTAGCATTTGCCTGAGCGTACGTTGGCCTGGTCTGCCATCAATGCCAATGCTGACCAGGTTAATACTGACATTTCCCTCCATGCTGGTTTGCGCCAACAAGGTGGTAATAAATTCGTCTCTATCAATACGACTGGACTTAGGCTCAAAGACTAAGCGTACCGGAGCGTCTTTACCTGATTCGTCGCGCACCGTATCCAATAAACCTAAAAGCAATGCTCGAGTCTGCTGCTGCTCTGGGGTGAGCGCTTTGCGTCCTGCGCGAATTCGAGGATTTGTTTTCTCTTCGATTTCCTCTAAGATTTTTTGACTTGAAGCCCCGGGAGGCAGCTCATTAACAACTAATTGCCACTGACCGCGTGCTAGCTCTTCAATTTCCCAACGCGCGCGGACTTTAATCGAACCACGACCTTGTTTGTAAACCTGAGTGATGTCTGAGGGAGAGGTAATAATTTGGCCACCACCAGGAAAATCAGGCCCGGGTATGAGCTGATAAAACGTCTCATCATCTAAGTCAGGCTTTTCAAGCAGTTGAATACAAGCCTGGGCTACTTCAGTCAAATTGTGTGGTGGAATTTCAGTTGCCATCCCCACCGCAATCCCTGACGCCCCGTTTAACAGAACAATAGGCAAGCGGGCAGGTAACAGCACAGGCTCTTTTTGAGAGCCATCGTAATTGGGCTCGAAATCCACGGTACCTTCGCTTAATTCCTCTAGCAACAAATTAGCAAAAGGAGTAAGGCGCGCTTCGGTGTAGCGCATCGCGGCGGCATTATCACCATCGCGCGAGCCAAAGTTGCCCTGGCCTTCGATGAGGGGATAGCGCAACACGAAGTCTTGCGCCATTCGTACCATCGCATCGTAAGCGGCTTGGTCACCATGGGGATGGTATTTACCTAATACGTCTCCGACCACACGGGCTGACTTCACGGGTTTGGCCCCTGAGCGTAATCCCATTGCATTCATCGCATACAAAATACGACGCTGTACGGGCTTTTGGCCATCAGACACATCGGGCAGCGCACGCCCTTTTACTACTGAAACGGCATAGTCCAAATACGCTTGTTCGGCATATTGCGCTAGAGTGATTTCATCATTTTGCAATGATTCTGCCTGAGCAGAGGGTTCATTTGCACCAGACGCAAACAAATCGGATTGCATCATACTTATCCTGTTTAGTCTTTAGTTTCTAGAAGGTATTGCTGCGTTGTAGCGCATTTAAATGTCCACATCCGCTAAGTTACCTTTGGCTTCTAGCCAAGTACGGCGCTGTGCCGCTTCGCCTCGTGCCATGAGCATATCAAACATGTCGGTGGTGCCAGCAAGGCCTTGGGCCCCATACGCCACGGGCAAGAGACGGCGAGTATCTGGATTCATCGTGGTGTCCCACAGCTGTTCTGCACTCATTTCACCTAAGCCTTTAAATCGGCTGATGGACCATGAATCTTCTCGTACTTTTTCCTTGCGTAGCTTATCCATCGCAGCGTCTAATTCGGCTTGATCTAAGCAATATATCTTGCGTGCCGGGCGCTTTGCTACGGCAGGCACATCAAGACGGAATAAGGGAGGCCGAGCAATATAAATATGGCCTGCTTGGATCAATGCGGGAAAGTGGCGGAAAAACAAAGTCAAAAGCAAAACTTGAATATGCGAACCGTCCACATCCGCATCAGATAAAATGCAGATCTTGCCATAACGCAGTTGGCTTAGATCGGGCGTTTCCTTGGCAGTATGCGGATCTACCCCGATGGCAACGGAAATATCGTGAATTTCTTGGTTCGCAAATAAGCGATCACGATCGACTTCCCATGAGTTTAAAACCTTGCCTCGCAGCGGTAAAATGGCCTGAAATGATTTATCTCGTCCCATTTTGGCAGACCCACCTGCGGAGTCTCCCTCAACCAAAAACAACTCATTGCGGTTTACATCGTGGGATTCACAATCCGTTAGCTTGCCCGGCAACACCGCAACGCCTGAGCTTTTACGCTTTTCTATACGCTGGGTAGAACGCACACGGGCTTGAGCATGACGAATTACAAGCTCGGCAAGCTTTTTGCCTTCGTCTACCTCGGAGTTCAAGCGTAGCTCTAGCGCATTACGTACAAAGGTACTGATCATGCGCACCGCATCGCGACTGTTTAATCGTTCTTTGATTTGACCTTGGAACTGTGGGTCTAATATTTTTGCGGAAAGCACAAAACTAACACGAGCAAACACGTCCTCGGGCAATAGACGTAACCCTTTTGGTAATAAGCTATGGAGCTCGGCAAAGTTTTTAACGGCTTGGTAAAGCCCATCGCGCAACCCGGCTTCGTGCGTCCCTCCCGCAGGAGTCGCAATTAAATTCACAAAGGATTCGCGCATGACATTGCCCTCAAGTGTCCACGCTACGACCCATTCTGCTCCTTCGCCTAGGGCGTAATTCTCGTCGTCCTCGAGGGCAAACTGCGCACCTTGAAATAACGGCAGATAAAGCTCTTGATCAGCCAGCGCCTCTTGGAGGTAACCGGCTAGGCCATTCTCGTAACACCACTGGAGCTGCTCGTTAGTTTTTTCATTAATTAAGGTAACCGTCGTTCCACTTAATAACACCGCTTTGCTACGTAATACGTGCTTAAGCTCAGCTAAAGGAATCTGAGCGGAATCAAAATACGTTGGGTCAGGCCAAGCACGTACTCGTGTTCCTGTTTTCCTTTTTGGTGCTGAACCCGCTATATACAAAGCCTTGAGCACATTTCCATCAGCAAAATCAATTTGATGAATTTCGCCCTGACGCCACACCTGCACCTCTAGGCGCGTAGATAGCGCATTAGTGACTGAAACACCTACGCCATGTAGACCACCTGAAAAGGCATAAGCGCCTCCATCTTTTTTATCAAACTTTCCTCCGGCATGAAGCCGAGTAAAGACTAGCTCTACCACTGGGGCTTTTTCTTCGGGGTGTAGGCCCACCGGAATACCTCGCCCGTCATCCTCGACGGAGATGCTTTGATCTTTATGTAAGGTCAACGTAATATGTTTTGCATGTCCGGCTAGGGCTTCATCTGCCGCATTATCAATAACCTCTTGTATAATATGTAAAGGGTTATCGGTACGGGTGTACATGCCCGGACGTTGACGCACTGGCTCTAAGCCTTTCAACACCCGAATTGATGATTCATCGTAATTGGACTTAGACACTCTCTAATCTCTATCAATCGGTAAAAAATCTATTTTACGAACTATGGGTGCAAACCCCAAATAAATCTAGCAACTGAATTGCTTGATTTTTTTGAAATAAGGCTATGCCCACAGCTCACAGCCTGTAGAAAAAGCACAACACAGACAAAAATGTCTTGCGCATACATTGTGCTTGCTGCATGCGATCTCGTATAGTGTATTTATTCGATCACCTTTATACTCAGACATTTTAGCCATGAGCCAATTCATTAAAAATGTATCCGATGCGTCTTTTTCTGAAGACGTACTTAACGCCGACCAACCTGTACTCGTCGATTACTGGGCAGCTTGGTGTGGTCCATGTAAAGCGATTGCACCTATTTTGGATGAAGTTGCTGAACAATACGCAGGTCGTGTTACTATTGCTAAATTAAACGTAGATGACAATCCCGAAACCGCCTCAAAGTTTGGCATCCGTGGTATTCCTACATTAATGCTGTTTAAAAATGGCCAACCTACTGAAACCAAAGTCGGTGCTATTACTAAAACACAGCTCCAAGAATTTCTCGACAATTCCTTATAAACAACAATCTCTGCGCGAGCCATGTCCTTGGCTCGCCGCCATTGGCTGATTCCCTTCTTTTCTTCTCATGCACCTCAACGAACTCAAAGCGCTGCACGTTTCGCAGCTGCTAGAAATGGCTGCCAGCCTAGAAATAGATAATGCTAACCGTATGCGCAAACAAGAACTCATGTTTGCCATTATGAAAAAGCGCGCTAAACAAGGCGAACAAATCTTCGGAGACGGCGTACTCGAAGTCTTACCTGATGGGTTTGGTTTTTTACGCTCTCCCGAGACCTCCTATCTAGCTAGTACTGACGACATCTATATTTCACCCTCACAAATTCGTCGTTTTAATTTGCATACAGGGGATTCCATCGAGGGCGAGGTTCGCACTCCTAAAGATGGGGAACGTTACTTTGCTCTAGTGAAAGTAGACAAAGTAAATGGTATGCAGCCCGAGGTCATCAAACATCGTATTATGTTTGAAAACCTCACCCCGCTTCACCCTAATCAACCCATGCGCCTAGAGCGCGACATTAAAAGTGAAGAAAACATCACTGGTCGCATTCTGGATATCTTTGCCCCTATTGGTAAAGGCCAACGCGCACTGATCGTGGCCAGCCCCAAGTCGGGTAAAACCGTGATAATGCAGCACATGGCGCACGCCATTACGACCAATTACCCCGACTCGACTCTCATCGTGCTTTTGGTTGACGAGCGCCCCGAAGAGGTCACAGAAATGCAGCGTACCGTACGCGGCGAAGTCGTAGCCTCTACGTTTGATGAGCCAGCTACCCGTCACGTTCAAGTGGCTGAAATGGTGATTGAAAAAGCCAAACGTTTAGTCGAGCTTAAAAAAGATGTGGTGATTCTTTTAGACTCTATTACTCGTCTAGCACGTGCTTACAATACAGTCGTCCCCGCCTCGGGCAAAGTCTTGACTGGCGGTGTCGATGCCAACGCATTACAACGCCCTAAACGCTTTTTTGGTGCAGCCAGGAACTTAGAAGAAGGTGGCTCTTTAACCATCATTGGTACTGCTCTGATCGAAACAGGCAGCCGTATGGACGAAGTGATCTACGAAGAGTTCAAAGGAACGGGTAACTCTGAAATCCACCTTGAGCGTCGCTTGGCTGAGAAACGCATTTACCCTGCTATTAATCTCAACAAAACCGGTACACGACGTGAAGAGCTGCTTATTAAGCCAGACCTACTGCAAAAGGTTTGGGTATTACGCAAGTTTATTCATGACATGGACGAAGTCGAGGCCATGGACTTTATTTTAGATAAAGTCAAAGCCACCAAGAACAACGCCGAGTTCTTTGACATGATGAAAAAATAAGTACCGACGGTATGGCAAAACACTCTAATGGTTACGCCTTAGAGTGTTTTTTTATGGGCCTTTTAAAGGTGCCGCTTTGGTTTCTATGTGGTCCCAAGGGCCCGTTAAGTGATAGCGCATGGTCATGGCTTTAGCTAATGGATCTTTTAATAACCACTGGGTTAAAAACGCACTGACCCCTACCACGGGGTTCAATGCCAGCCCTGCTGCCAACGCCGCCCCACTCATTTCCATACGCGGTACCACCAGCGCATACATATCCACCTGCTCGGCCTCTAAGTCGGCTTTGCCCTCTATGACTACAGCACCGACAGGGCCAAGCACTTTAAAATCATGAGTGCGAGCCATTGCGTTCTCTAAACGAATTTTTCCCTGTATGTCGTCGAACGGAAAACCGTTTTGCAATAGTCCACGTAGATCTGTACCCAAAGTGGTTAGGCGTGAAATGGACTGCAAGGATAAAAACTCAAGCCATTTACCCGTGTGTGAGTGTAATTGATGCAATCGCCCACGTTGCAGCGAAAGCTCCATCGTGCCTTGGAGTGACTGCAACGAGGTTTGCCAAGGAAAATGTTGCCAATTGAGCTGCGTTGCAATATGTCCTTGGCCCTCTGCCATCACATCCTCAAAACCGACATAATCCAATAGTGCGCCCAGTGTGGGGCTGCTTAATGTGGTTTCTAGTTGCAAACCGCGCGCTGGGCCACCGAGCTGCCACCCCCCTTTTCCTTGAAGCTGACCATACGGCGTGGTGAGCTGTAGATGAGGAATTTGCCACCATGAGGTGCCATGAGTGCTACGTCGACCCTGGAGTTCCGCCTGACCTAAACGCCAAGGGCCATACCTGAAATCGCTGACTTTAAGATCCAAACTGGGCCAGTCTAATACGGGTTCTAAATGATTTTCTTTGGATTCTGCAACGCTATCAGCTGGCACGGGCTGCCAGTGAATTCGTTGAAAATCAGCATGAACCGTCCCTTGGATAGCGCCATGTGCTTGCTCTTGCCATTGCATCGTTCCAGCGACCTGCTCAGAACTAATGTCCATGCGCCAATGATGAGGCTGAACCTGCTGTGACGTGTAGGTGAGCTGATTAATTTGCCCATCAAACACCACCGCTTGATCCGCCTTGATACGCACGCTATTCAGTTGTAGGTGACTAGACGCCGCATCCGAGGCCAACGCCTGAGTCAAGGTCTTGATAACGCCTTGCCAAGCGTCCAGATCCAATTGACTTTCCTCCACATCAACCCAAAAGCCGGGCCGAGTGGAGGTAGGCTGAGGGCGCTTCCACGTCAGATAACCCGACTCAAATTGAGCGGAGCGCTGCGTATTTTGCTGCAAATACCCTTGCAACTCAGACCCTAGCTGAACGCGTAATGCATTATTTTCCTGCCCAGCATTCCAACTAAGCTGCAACGGCCACGTCTGCTCGGCTCGCTTTTGTAAGGGAGCAGGTAAGTGCAGCGCCAAGCCTTTAAGTGGACTTTGAACATGAATCGCAAATTGATTTTTTTCATCAAAACCGATTTGAGCCTGATAAGGGGCTGTGCCCTGTGCATAGAGGGTTAACGGTTTGAGATCATAGAATGTGGCGAGCGCATCCATTTTAAGCTGCCCTTCAAGCTGTAAAGCATGATTGGCTGTCCCTATGGACTGGCTGAACTGAACAGGCCCCCCTAACCATTGCGCTTTTAGCTGTGCCTCTGCGCTTTTTTCTGAGAAAAGCAACTGCCCTTGAATCTGTGACAGCGGAGGCAGTTGGGGCCAAAGCTGCAGCGTATTCTGATTAAACTGGATATGCCCTTGGACTTCGGTTTGCTCGCCCTGTTCTAGATTGACTTTTAAGGCAAAAGGAACGATCCAATCCCCCGTCGCGCTGGCTTGGTCAAACGTACCATCAAGCAAAGCGCCTAAATCGCTGTGGGTCATTAAACCTAAATAGGCTTGAGCTGGCCCGTGTGTTTCTGCCGCCACTGTTAAATAAGGCTCATCCGCAGCGAAATCATCAATTGCCACGTTAATAGCAGGAGCCAACACTACGTCTTTACCATTCGGTTTTATGTTTCCTGTTGCGCTCTGTAAACGCAACTGGTTTCCCACAATACTCAATGCCCCTGCTACCTTTTCCACCTTGGGCCAGCCTTTTTCTGCGCCTTGTGCCGGGTAATAATCCACTGTGGCATCCTCGATGGCTGCTCCCACATAAAAAAGCCCTTGGGCAGGATCTTTATATGGATACTGGTCTAGACGCCCTTGCCAGCGCAACACCGCCTCCGAGGCTTGACCAGCAGGCAAGCCATGCTGTAGCCAATCTACTACTGTTTGGGGGATAAGGGGGGTGGGGAAATACGTATACAAACGATTTAATTGAATACGTTGTGCACGAGCCGTTAGATCAAGCCGACTTTGACGCCAGTCGGTGCCTTGCGGTGTCCATGAACCAGCCAAATCTAACTGAACGTCCGCATTACGTATAAAAAATCGGCTGAGATCAATCTGTGAATCGGGGGTCTGAGCCGAACGCGACGCAGCGAGGCTGACTTGATCAAACTGCCATGCTTGTGCAAAAAAAGGACTGTGTTGCCACTTTGCTTCGGTCGCATAAAGCTCTAGCGTAAAAGCATCCTCTTGTAAGCGCTCGTAGAGGGCTCGTTCTTGGATAAAATGGTTAAAGCTGCTCCAAGGCCCTTGAGCAAACACGCGTACCTGCTGTGCCGATAACGTTCCTAGCTCTTGAGTGCGCCATTTAGGCTCTTGTAAACGCACATCTACGGTCACTTCCTCAACCTGACTTTGCTCAATCTGTAGCCAAATCTGGCTGTCTACCTGAGCCTGATCTAGGCCGGTGGGTAAATCTACCCATTGGTGCCAAGCGTGTGCGCTCAGGTTAGCAATATGGATATAGGCATCACCACTGATTTTTTGTGTTATTAAGGCATCTCGCTCTAAAGCCCCTTTCAATTGAATCTGTTGACCTAAGTCTTGGGGTGGCGTAGCCGTGAGTGCATAGTGCAAGACCCCATCGCGTTGCTGTAAAACACCCTGGACCTGCGAAAGTTGAATGGGATCGGCACCACGTTGTAGGTCTTCCCAGTGAATAGTGGCTTGTTGTAGCTCAATGTGATCTTGCTGAGTTAACCAATGCCAAAATCCGGTTGACGAGGACGCTTCACCCCCTGCTGACCCTGGCTGCCCCGCAATGCGCCACTGATTTTGTGCATCACGTTGTAGGTTCAGCTCGAGCCCATCAATACGCAAATAGGAAAAATGGGCTTGGGCGTGCCAAAGGCTACTGAGCTTCAACCGTGCGCTGAGGCGCGGTATGACAAGGGATTGGGGCGAGGCGGGATCCCCTAAAGTGATGTGTTCCACATGGATTTCTGGGTATAAGCCCTGCCATTGTGCTTGAATCGAGCCAATACGTATTTCGCTTTGAGTGACAGCGCTAAGGGTCTGAGCAATGGGCACACGCCACTGATCGATAGTAGGGATTAGCCAATACCGCAAGCCAAGCACTACAATTAAGAAAACGACATAAATAGCAAGTAGTCCCCGCCCTGTCCAGCGTAACAAAGGCCCCATTTTCTTTCTTTGATTTAGTTATGAATTTAACACGCACATTAAACTGGTCTGGTGCTCTGCGACGTCAATTGAATGCCACCCCTGAACTGGCTGAGTGGCTTGAAGAGCATAGTACGCATCCTATTAATCCTGAGCGGATTTCAGATTGGTTTGATGTGCTCCAGACCGCTTCGGGTAATCCTAGCGACCCAGAACAGCTTAAACAACACTTACGCATACTGCGACGCTATGTCTTTTTTACCCTAATGCAAAGAGACCTGCAGGCAAAAGCTAGTTTAGCCGAAGTTGGCACCGCCATGAGTTTTTTAGCTGACTTGAGTGTGAGTAAAGCTTATCAATGTGTAAGCCACGAGCTCAGTCGAGCACATGGTATTCCACGTGACGCTAAAACAGGGGCTCCTCTAGAAATGCTGATTGTGGCTATGGGCAAATGGGGTGGGTCCGAGTTAAATGTCTCTTCTGATATTGATATCATTACTTTATACGCCGAAGATGGAGACACCGATGGGCCACGACCGCGTAGCCATCACGAGTATTTTGGCCGTCTGACGCAACGCATGTTGCCATTGCTTTCCCAAACCACCGCTGCAGGCCACGTATTTAGGACAGATGTACGCCTACGCCCAGATGGCGATGCCGGCGCATTAGCGTGGAGCCTTAACGCGCTTGAGCACTATTTTATGTACCAAGGGCGTGAATGGGAACGCTATGCATGGATTAAAGCACGAGTACTGCCTGTCCAAGCCTTTGCAGGAAGCCGCCCTGTGCTCGCTGCTCAACGCTTAGAACAGCTTCGCGTCCCGTTTGTTTATAGAAAGTATTTTGACTTTGATGCGCTAGCCGCTTTACGCGAGTTACGAGAGCGCATTCGGCAAGATTGGGAACGTAAAGTCGTTGCCAAAGACAGTCTAGAAAGTACGCATAACATTAAATTGGGCGACGGCGGCATTCGTGAAATTGAATTCGTGGTGCAGCTCAACCAACTGATTCGAGGGGGGCGCTGGCCTTCACTGCAACAGCAAAACTTACACGCTGCCGTCCACGCCCAAGTGCAAGCCGATGTGATGGACGCAGAACTCGCCCAACCACTTTTAAATGCTTATGAGTTTTTACGGCGTACCGAACACTTTTTACAGTACCGCGAGGATCAGCAAACTCACTTATTACCGACTGACCCAGAGCAAATAGCCCTGCTTGCAGATAGCTTAGGCATGGATACAGCTCGATTTAACGCAGAGCTGCATCAGCATCGATCCTTTGTACAACAAAGCTTTCACGATGCCTTTAGAATTGCAGGCGTAGATAAAAAAAGCGTGAGCCGATCCGTAACACCTAACACCCAATTAGATTTGCCCGCCCCCTGTGCGGAGACAGACCCGCATTTGCTAGAAATTGAAAGCCAACGTTTATTACAAAGCCATCGCATTCAACGTCTACCTTCCTTTAGTTTAAGTCGCTTACAACAACTGCTTCCCCTAGTGCGTGCTGCCGCCTCGCAAACCGAGGACCCTATCGAAACCAATAAACGTGTTCATGGTATTTTGGAGCACATCTCTAACCGCAGCTCGTACTTGGCGCTTTTATTGGAGTATCCTGAAACCATTCACCGCCTAACCGCCATGGCGGGTGCCAGTCCATGGGCAGCGCATTACCTTAGTCAATACCCATTGGTACTGGACAGCTTAATTGAATGGAAACACTTATTAGAAAGCCCCGATTTTCTGAGCCTTGGCGAACAGTTGCGCTTAGAGTTAGACGCTTGTGTGCTCCCTAACGGTCAGGCCGATGTGGAACGCCAAATGAATTTGATGCGTGATCTACAACACCAAGTTAGCTTTCAGCTTTTAGCTCAGGACTTAGCGGGGCTGCTGACAGTTGAACGCTTAGCCGATCAACTGTCAGCCCTTGCTGATATGCTTTTGGCCGAGACCATCTATCGCACTTGGCCTTTAGCCCAGCCTCGAAACACCAGCTCTTATACCGACCAACCTCACTTTGCGGTGGTGGCGTATGGCAAACTAGGAGGCAAAGAGCTGGGTTATGCGTCCGACTTGGACTTAGTGTTTCTTTATGACGACCCTGATCAAGATGCGGTAGAAACCTACGTACGTTTAGGCCGACGCATGGTGTCTTGGCTCACTACGCTTACCTCATCGGGGCGCTTATATGAAGTCGATATGCGGCTGCGTCCTGATGGTGATGCCGGACTAATTGCTGTGTCTATTGATGGCTTTGAAAAATACCAAAGTCAACAGGCGTGGTCATGGGAACACCAAGCCATTACGCGGGCACGCTTTGTGGCTGGCGACCCAAATATTGGTGCTCGTTTTGAAAAAGTACGACAAGCCATTTTGCTGCGTGAACGCGATCCATTACAATTTAAACATCAAGTGATTGATATGCGTGCCAAGATTGCTCAAGCGCATCCCAATCCTAGCGGTTTATTCGATATAAAGCACGACCAAGGCGGTATGGTGGATATCGAGTTCATCACACAGTATTTAGTGTTGTGTTATGCTCATCACCATCCCGCTCTATTAAATAATTTAGGCAATATTGCTCTGTTGGGCATTGCCGCCGATTACGGTTTGATCCCTACTGCTCTGACCGAGCCCGCCATTCAGGCGTACCGAACTTTCAGGCGCTACCAACATAACTTACGTCTTCAAGGGGCAACGGTAGCTCGCTTACCTCAAGCTCAAGTCCAGAAAGAACGTGACGCCGTTTGTGCGTTATGGCAAACCGTCATGGATTAATTCTCGTTACCTACAATGAAACCTACAGAATTTACTCGTCCTATACTGACCCCCCCTAACAATAGTAAAAAGGTGTTGTTGCACTCATGTTGTGCACCTTGCTCGGGCGAGGTCATGGAGGCCATGACTGCATCGGGTATTGATTACACTATTTTCTTTTACAATCCAAACATTCATCCTCTGCGCGAATACGAAATTCGCAAAGAGGAAAACATGCGGTTTGCCGAGCAGCATAACATTCCATTTATTGACGCCGACTACGACGCCGATAACTGGTTTGAGCGGGTAAAAGGTATGGAAAATGAACCCGAGCGTGGTATTCGCTGCACTGAATGTTTTGATATGCGCTTTGAGCGCACTGCACTGTATGCGTATGAAAATGGTTTTGATACTATTTCTAGCTCGCTTGCAATTTCGCGTTGGAAAGACATGGATCAAATTAACGGCTGTGGCGAGCGAGCCGCAGCGCGCTACCCCAACATGCTGTACTGGACTTACAATTGGCGCAAAGACGGAGGCTCACAGCGTATGTTGGAAATCAGCAAACAAGAGCAGTTTTATCAACAAGAATACTGTGGCTGTGTGTATTCTTTGCGTGACACCAACAATTGGCGTTTGTCTAAAGGGCGCCCACGTATTGAGTTTGGTGTAAAGTTTTATGGTGTTAACGACACTGCTACCCTAAAGAAAACAGAAAAATAATTTTTCATGCTTGTCACGTACCCGAATTGTTGCTCGGGTACGTGTTGATTAGATGGGTTAAATCACACGCCCAGATAGCGCTCCCACAAGCTTGTATCAGCCGCTAAACCAGCCGAATCCCCCTGCCACACCACGCGCCCTTTTTCTAAAATAATATGATGATCAGCCAATTTCATTAGGCGTTCCACGTATTTATCAATAATTAAAATGGTTTGACCTTGAGCGCGCAGTACATCCAAGCACTGCCAAATTTCCTCGCGAATTTTAGGTGCTAAGCCCTCTGAGGCTTCGTCGAGGATTAACAGCTTGGGATTCGTCACCAATGCCCGACCTATGGCAAGCATTTGCTGCTCGCCCCCTGAGAGCTGGTTGCCCATGTTGTGTTGACGCTCGCGTAAGCGAGGGAAAAAGTCAAAGACCTTGTCTGGCGTCCATTCTTGAGTGGCTTTAGGGTTGCGTTGAGCCACAAATGCTGTCAAGTGCTCTTTGACAGTCAAATTAGGGAAACACATACGGCCTTCGGGTACGATCGCCACCCCAGCCCGTGCAATTTTATCGGTGCTCCACCCTTTGGTGTCTTGCCCTTCGAATCGTACCGACCCACCTCGTACTGGTAGCATGCCCAATAAAGTCTTTAGTAAAGTGCTTTTCCCCATGCCATTACGGCCCAGCACAGTAACAACTTGACCCGCTTGTATTTGTAGGTCTACCCCAAATAACACCTGACTGGCCCCGTAGCCGCTTTCTAAGTGCTCAATTTGCAGAATCATGCGGCCTCCGTTGATTCATCGCCTAAATAGGCGTTTTTGACGGCTTCATCGTGACGAATTTGCTCGGGCGTGCCTGAGGCAATGATTTGCCCTGCCACCAGTACTGAAATACGATCTGCCAGTCTAAAAACAGCTTGCATATCGTGTTCGACCAAAAGCATACTGGTTTTACCCCGCATGGATTCGATGAGTTCAGTTAAGCGTAAACTTTCGTCTGGACCCATCCCAGCCATGGGCTCATCTAGCAACATGACCACCGGATCAGCAGCTAATGACAAAGCAAACTCTAGCTTGCGCTGTTCACCATGCGGCAAATGCTTGGCTTGGCTGTGCCAGGCACTCGTATCAATAGCACACTCGGTTGCCAGCTGTTTTGCTCGATCGAATAGCTGTTTTTCACTATCACGCGCTTTCCAAAAGCTGTAGCTACTGCCTGTAGCAGCTTGAACCGCTAGCACTAGATTTTCTAATACTGTGTAGTCGTTAAAGATATTAGTGACCTGAAATGAACGCGCTAGCCCCTGAGCCACCCGTTGATGGGCTTTTAAGCCCGTAATGTTTTGTGTTTGCAAAAACAGTTCGCCTTGATCAGGACGTAAGGTGCCTGCTAACAGATGGATCAGCGTTGACTTGCCAGCGCCGTTTGGCCCAATTAAGCCATGAATCTCACCCTGATGAAGCTCAATAGAGACCCCATTTGTAGCCTTTAAGGCCCCAAAGCGCTTGTGTAAGTTTTGGGCTTGAAATACCACGGGTGTTGAGATGAGGTCTTTATGTATTGTCATTGCTTACCCTTTTTTTATCAAACCAACTGGCTAAGCCCTGGGGCGCAGCAAATACAACGATCAGAAGCAGAACACCTAAGGGCAAATGCCAGAATTCGGTCCAATTACGTAGGATTTCCTCGAGCACTAGCAACACGGCAGCCCCTGCCACCCCCCCAAACATAAGCCCCATACCCCCTACAAGCACCATAATGATGAGATCAGCGGACTGAGTCCAATGCATAAGGCTAGGTGATACAAATAGATTGTGGTTGGCTAATAACGCCCCTGCTAGCCCCATTAAAGCACCGCTTAGAGTGTAAGCCACCAGCTGAATACCATATACGGGATAACCTAATGCTTGCATGCGACTAGGATTTTCTTTGGCCCCACGTAAAGCATGCCCGAAACGGGATTCCATGAGCTGTTTAAACACAAGAAACGCCACCACCACAATGGCTAGCACTACGTAATAAAACTGCACATCATTGCTGAGATCTAAGCCCGGCAAGGAGGAATAATCGTAAAGATTCATGCCATCCTCGCCACCATACTGGCGCAAAGAAATGAACAGGTAATAGATCATTTGCGCAAACGCCAGGGTGATCATAATGAAATACACCCCTTTAGTACGTAATGAAATGGCGCCTGTGATGCAGGCCAGTAATGCTGCCAAAGCCATCGCTACAGGCCAGACTACCCACGCCGCGTAAATACCGGCATCGGCCATAATGCCCACCACATACGCCCCTGCACCGAAAAATGCAGCATGGCCTAACGCAACTAAGCCGCCATACCCTAAGACCAAATTCAGCGCACTTGCTGCCAAAGCAAAAATTAAAATACGCCGTACAAACGAGACGTAAAACTCAAAACCAAAGCTAGGTGCGACCAAAGGAAAAGCAATGAGCAGCCCTAGCACCAAAAAAATGCCTAAACGTGTTTTTGTCATGATTAGCCTCGCGCTGGAAATAATCCGGCGGGTTTCACTACCAAAACCACGGCCATTAAAAGATAAATTGACATAGCAGCCAATGTGGGACCTACACTGGATGCCACATCAGCAGGGAAAACGGTGCGTAGCAACATAGGTAAAAAAGCACGCCCAGCGGTATCAACCATACCCACCAGCAACGCCCCCACAAATGCCCCCCGTATTGAGCCAATACCGCCAATTACAATACACACCAGCACGAGAATGAGGATGTCCTCGCCCATACCAATTTGTACAGCATTGATAGGCCCAAGCATCGCGCCAGCTAGCGCAGCTAACGCCGCACCCAGTGTAAAAATACCGAGGAAAAGCACGGGGACACGGACACCCATCAATGTTGCCATTTGACGATTTGAGGCCCCAGCTCGTACTAGCACCCCAGCCCGTGTGCGCGTCACAAACGCATATAAGCCCACTGCGACGACGAGGCCTACGGCAATAATCATAAGTCTAAAAGCCGGGTATAAAAAACCAGGAACGAGTTCTACAGGACCTGATAGGGTAGCCGGCATATTGAACATAATCGGGGCAGGCCCCCAGATCATTTTGACAATATCATTAGCGATGAGAATGATGGCATACGTACCTAATACTTGAGCGAGATGGTCACGAAGCACTAAGCGGCGCATTAACGCTAACTCTAAAACAATGCCAACTAAAGCGGTGACTCCAACGGCAATCAGCACCGCTGAAGTAAATGAGCCTGTACGCTGCATGATTTCTGCAGCCACATAGGCCCCTGCCATATACAGGGACCCATGGGCCAAGTTCATGATATCCATAATGCCAAAGACCAACGTTAGGCCAGCGGCAATTAAAAACAACATCAACCCGAATTGCAAACCATTTAACAGCTGCTCAGTAACTAAGATGAGCGACATTCTGTTATCAACCTTTTAATACTTATAGTTTGCATTCATCAACATAGGCGTCTTGGTAAGAGTCGAACACCGTACCTACCAATTTGTTAGTTAAAACCCCGTCTGCATCACGCTCGACTACGCGAACATAATAAGGTTGAATGGGGAAATTATTTTTCCCATAGGTAAATTCGCCACGCACGGATTCGTAATTGGCGGATTTTAGGGCTTCGAGCACTTTAGCGCGGTCTTTCACGTTGCCGTCTACCTGAGCCACGGCAGCATCCATTGCCATAATGACGTCATAGGCCTGAGCGGCATATACAGACGGGTAACGGCCATCGTATTCTTTGCGGTAAGCTTCTACGAATTTTTTGTTAGCCGGTACATCTAGGTCGTGCGCCCATTGTGCGGTATTAAACATGCCTTCGATGGGGTCGCCAACAGCTTGAATAATATCGGTATCGCCCGAGAAGCCCGGCCCTAAGAGCACAGTATCTTTATTTAAACCAGCGGCAACGAATTGTTTAATGAAATTAATGCCCATCCCGCCGGGTAAAAAGAAGAACACAGCTTCGGGTTTGTTGGCACGAATTTGAGCAAGCTCGGCGGCGTAATCAATTTGGCCTAATTTCGTGTAAATTTCCTCGCTAGGTGTTTTGCCGTAACCCCGTTTAAAACCATTTAGTGAGTCTTTGCCTGCAGGATAATCGGGAGCAAGAATGAACACCTTTTCGTAGTTACGGTCAGCAGCTACTTTACCAGCGGCCTCGTGGAAAGCATCATTTTGGTAAGACACACCAAAAAAATAAGGGTTGCACTGTTTACCTGCCAGTTGGCTAGGACCGGGGTTGGCTGTTAAATAAGGAACTTCAGCTTTAAATAAAGCTGGCCCAACGGCTAAAGCCACATTCGAACCCACGGGGCCGGTGAAAAAGTCAATCTTATCGCGTTGAATATAGCGGTTTACTAATTGACGCGCTTGGTCTGGGTTGCCCGCCATATCTTGTTGAATGAACTCGGCTGGCTGCCCCCCTAGCTTGCCATCTAATTGTTTAATGGCTAGGTTTAACCCATCGCGAATTTCAGCCCCCACTGCTGAAAAGGGCCCAGAATTATCATTGGCGATCCCTACCTTAATGGTGTCAGCGACAGCTGCGGTACCCAAACCGACAGATGTTAAAGCCAAAGCAGCTACTACACGTTTCATATATGTCTCCTCGTTATTCTTATTTTCGCTGATTCACGAAAATCACTTGTAAATAGTTTAGTTGTAAATTACTTTTGAATACACGAGGGATATCACTTAGAGGGTTAGCCCCCATGCTACGTTTGAACACAAAAAAAGCCCCACCGAAGTGGGGCCAATCAATAAAAAAGAATTATTTAGTGAAAGCAAACGCATCATCAGCAAAATTGACATGAACTGTGTCACCATCGGCAAAATCACCTTGTAAGATGGCTTTAGCTACAGGGTTTTCAATACTTTGCTGTATAGCACGTTTCAAAGGACGCGCCCCAAATACAGGGTCAAAGCCAACTTTAGCGATCTCAGCCAAAGCCGCTTCGGATACATCTAATTCTAAGCCGCGGTCTTGTAAACGCTGCTCTAACCGTTGTAATTGAATTTTTGCAATGGCTTGAATGTGCTGTGCGTCTAGGCTATGGAATACCACCACCTCATCAATACGGTTTAAGAATTCGGGACGGAAATGTTGTTTAACTTCTTCCCACACGACTTCTTTGATTGTCTCGTAGGGCTCGTCTTGCATCATTTGAATATGCTGCGACCCTAAGTTCGAGGTCATAATAACAACCGTATTGCGGAAGTCCACCGTACGCCCTTGGCCATCTGTTAAGCGCCCATCGTCCAGTACCTGAAGCAACACGTTAAACACATCAGGATGCGCTTTCTCCACTTCGTCCAACAAAATCACACTGTAAGGTTTACGACGTACGGCTTCGGTTAAGTAACCGCCCTGTTCGTACCCGACATACCCTGGAGGCGCCCCAATTAACCGTGCCACAGAGTGTTTTTCCATGAACTCAGACATATCGACGCGTATCAAGTGATCTTCCGAGTCAAACAGAAAACCAGCCAAAGCTTTTGTGAGCTCTGTTTTACCCACACCGGTAGGTCCAAGGAACAAGAACGAACCGTAAGGACGATCTGGGTCAGCTAAACCGGCGCGTGAGCGACGGATGGCATCGGCCACTAGGGTGACGGCCTCGTCTTGACCCACCACGCGTTGATGCAGGTGCGATTCCATCTGTAGCAGCTTTTCCCGCTCGCCTTGCATCATCCGCGACACAGGAATACCCGTTGCGCGTGACACAACCTCTGCGATTTCCTCTACACCCACCTGAGTTCGTAGCAGCTTAGGACGCTCGGCTTCCTCATCCACGCTTTCTTTGGCATGCTCAGCGGACCGTAAGCGCTCTTCGAGTTGAGGTAGTTTGCCATATTGCAACTCGGCTAATTGCTCGAATTGACCTTTACGCTGATACTCGGCCATTTCTGCACGTAGTGCTTCGATTTCCTCTTTGATGGATTGAGTGCCTTGGACAGCAGCTTTTTCTGCTTTCCAAATATGATCATAGTCATCGTATTGACGCTGCAATGACTCAAGCTCGTCCTCAATCACTTGCAAGCGTTTCTTAGACGCATCGTCTTCTTCGCGGCGCACCGCTTCGCGCTCAATTTTAAGCTGAATCATACGACGTTCGAGCTTGTCCATGACCTCGGGCTTTGAATCAATCTCCATACGGATACGGGCCGCAGCCTCATCAATTAAGTCGATGGCTTTGTCGGGCAAAAAGCGATCGGTAATGTAGCGATGAGACAACTCCGCTGCAGCCACGATTGCAGGGTCTGTAATGGCCACTCCGTGGTGCAGCTCATAACGCTCTTGAAGACCACGTAAGATCGCAATGGTTGACGGCACATCGGGCTCGTCGACCTGAACGCGTTGGAAACGACGTTCTAGCGCTGCGTCTTTTTCTATGTACTGACGATACTCATCAAGAGTAGTAGCCCCAATACAATGGATTTCGCCACGTGCTAAGGCGGGCTTAAGCATGTTCCCAGCATCCATTGCTCCGTCGGCCTTACCAGCGCCCACCACCATATGAATTTCATCAATGAAAAGAATGGTCTGACCTTCGTCTTGGGCGAGTTCCTTTAAAACGGCTTTTAGACGCTCTTCAAATTCGCCACGGAATTTAGCACCTGCTAATAGCGCCGCTAAGTCCAAAACTAATAGACGTTTTCCTTTGAGACTTTCTGGGACTTCGTTATTGACGATACGTTGTGCTAAGCCCTCAACAATAGCGGTTTTACCCACCCCTGGCTCACCAATTAAAACCGGGTTATTTTTAGTGCGGCGTTGCAGTATTTGAATGGCACGGCGGATTTCGTCATCACGCCCAATCACGGGATCTAGCTTGCCTAAACGGGCACGTTCAGTAAAGTCGGTCGTGTACTTAGAGAGAGCCTCGCGGTTTGACTCGCCTTCGGCATCGGTGACTGTGGCCCCACCACGGACGGCCTCAATCGCTGCCTCAAGCGCTTTGTCTTGCACGCCAGCATCACGTAACAGCTGGCTAGCGCGCCCCTTATCTTTTAATACCGCCAACAAAAATAGCTCGCTAGCCACGTAGGTGTCACCCCGTTGAGTCGCCTCTTTGTCTGCTTGGGCTAAAGCTGTTTGTAGCTCGCGACTGGCGCGTAAATTGGCTTCGCCGCCTTCTACTTGGGGCTGAGCGGCTAAGTAATTGCTGAGCTCACTTTTTAACCGCGGCACAGCAGCCCCTGCCCGAGCTAATAAACTGCTAGCCCCCGAATCTGGGTCTTCGAGTAGTGCCAAGAGCACATGAGCTGGCTCAAGGTAGGCATGTTTGCCTTGAATGGCTAAGGTTTGTGCGGTGCCTAAAGCCATTTGAAATTGTGTTGTTAATTTATCTATACGCATGGAATAGTTGGCCTTTTAAAAAAGCACAGTCTTAAACACAGAAAATCAGCTTTAGCGCGTTATTTAAGCCGTGCCATATATCAATCGTTAAGTTATAGATACTGTCACTTTCTTTTATTTCAAGGGAATCTAAGAAATACTTTACTTATATCGTCTACACTACGTAACAAAAATACAACAAAACCATGCCAAGCTCCCAAGCTAGGCCATTTAGCGGTTTAACCACTGCGTCGATTAGCAAATCTAAACAAATGTAATTCGTGCTCTAGCTCAGAAAAAGCTACAATCATTATTGATTTGCCTCAAAGCAAACCTTTTTCTTTTCTGTACCCAGAATCAACTATGCAAAAAC
Source organism: Paenalcaligenes hominis (assembly GCF_011927625.1). GTDB lineage: Bacteria > Pseudomonadota > Gammaproteobacteria > Burkholderiales > Burkholderiaceae_B > Paenalcaligenes > Paenalcaligenes hominis. The sequence goes on along the minus strand of NZ_JAATIZ010000001.1, from coordinate 226,734 downwards.
GTATTCCCGTCACGGCTAATTCAATGCGTTGCTCTACCTGCATGTTAAGCGAACTTTGCTTACCACTAGGTATGCCCGAGCCCGAACTGAATAAGCTAGATGATCTTATTCAGGAGCGCATCCGTCTTAAAAAAGGCGCCCCTTTATTTCATCTTTCCGACCCCGTAGAGGCCGTTTATGCTTTGCGCTCTGGCAGTTTAAAAACACAGCTCGAAGACGCAACCGGCCAAGTACAAATCACTGGCTTTCTACTGCCTGGCGAAATTGCAGGAATGGACGGTTTGCTTAATAACACGCATGTTTCTCACGCTATTGCGCTGGAAGACAGCGAGGTCTGCGTCATGCGCCTAGATGATTTTGATCATCTGTCCACCCAACTGCCCATGTTGCAAACCCAGTTGCGACGCCTCATGAGCAAAGAAATCAACCGCTCTCATAGTATTATGATGACACTCGGTGCTTTGCGCTCTGAACAGCGCTTAGCTGCTTTTCTCTTGAACATGTCTGACCGCTTAACGGCACTGGGCTATTCGCCTTACGAATTTCTGCTACGCATGAGTCGCGAGGAAATTGGCAACTTTTTGGGTCTAACACTTGAAACTGTTAGCCGACTATTTTCCCGCTTTGCCCGTGAAGGCTTGCTGGAAATCCAGCAGCGCGAAGTCAAACTTTTAAACTTGCCTGTTTTGCATCAATTAGCCGGTACTGCCTGCCCAAGCCATGCGTATTAACGGCTTGTATTTCTAGCCCAACCCACACACAAAATACAAAAAAAGCTAAGTTGAAATAACTTAGCTTTTTTTACCTTTACTTTTGCTTAGCCTCGGCTTTATCGACTTGCCCACTAGGCACAATTTGCAGCCCTTTTTTTACTGCCCCTGACATGGGCTGATCATAATGGGAAACGGCTAAATAAATAGTAATAATACACGCCACTACCACGATGGCAGGACCAGACATTAGAATCCATGGCCACGGTTCTTTATACCAAGGCTGGGTATCTTCACGCAAAGGTGCTGAGCTCATAATGACTCCTTATTGGGGAATATAAAAATTAGAGGTGTCTTTGGCATGTGTATTTTGACGCTGCCCAGCGACGGAATCGGCACGAATTTCTATTGCATGCATCCCAGTGCTCAGACCACTATCAGACGGAATTTGCACCACCACAGGAACAAGCTCGGTTGATGAGGCAGGCAACACAATCGTGTCTTTGCCATTATCTGCGCGCTTGATTTTAATTTGGGCGATACCGTCTGCGGACAACTGAATAGTAAGAGGCTCTTCAGCAGCATTAACAAGCTGCAAACGATATACGTTTTCTATTAAGCCGCCAGCGACTTCACGCCCTAACAACCCCCGGTCACGAATAATGTTCATTTTCAAGGTATCACGTAACGCCATAGACACCACTAAAGCCACACTGACTAGAACTAACAAGCTGATGTAGATCAGTACACGTGGACGGAACATGCGCTTGCGGGCTTCGTCTTGGGTTAATCGCTCGCTAATCGCACGACCTGAGGTATAGCGGATCAAGTCAGGCTCGTAGCCCATTTTGTCCATCACTTGGTTACAGACGTCCACACACGCGCCACAGCCAATGCACATATATTGAAGACCTTCGCGAATATCGATACCGGTCGGACAAACCTGAACGCATAAACTGCAGTTAATACAGTCGCCTTTGCCCTCAGCTTTATGGTCGACCTTTTTAGAACGTGCCCCTCGTGGTTCACCTCGTACATAGTCGTAACTGACCACAAAAGTATCATCGTCCACCATCACGCTTTGGAAGCGTGCGTAAGGACAGGCATAACGACAAATGGACTCGCGCAAAAAGCCAGCAAAGCTTAATGTGGCTGCGCTATACAACCAAAACCACACCCACTGCCATGTGCTTAGAGTGAGATGAATGAATTCACCAGGTAGCTCTCGGATAGGAGCAAAATACCCAATAAAGGTAAAGCCTGTCCAAAGCGAAAACAATACCCATACCGTGTGTTTGGTTAGTTTGATGCGAAATTTTCGCCATGTCCAAGGGGCTTCGGCCAGACGGATACGAGCCACACGATCCCCTTCGATCTTGTGCTCGAACCACATCATGATTTTGGTGTAGACCGACTGCGGACAGGCATAACCACAAAATAAACGCCCTGCAATGGCTGTAAATAAGAACAAGGCATAGGCTGAAATAATCAGCAAAACGGCCAGATAAATAATATCTTGAGGCCATAACACCATGCCAAATAAATAGAATTTTCTGGCCCCTAGGTCAAAGAGAACGGCTTGACGTCCATTCCACTGCAACCAAGGCAAACCAAAAAAGAGAATTTGTGTAATCCATACTAATGCAATCCGTATACGGTCAAAGTGTCCCGTAACGGAGCGCATGACAATTTTGCCATGCGCATCTTGGAGGATTTTTTCTAGTTGTGGTGAAGCTCCCACAACTGCCTGTTTTTCAATTCGAGGCGGCTGCCAAGCAGGTACTTGATCAGCGTCTTGACCCGTTTGATCGGGTCTTTTAGGAGCTTCACTACTCATGATACAAACCTTCAGTCAATTTATAAAAAGGCTCCTGACCTAACCTAGGTACGGAGCCCTTAACTGCTATTACTGCTCTACATTCGAGAGGCCCCAAACCCAACCTGCTAAGAGGCGGATTTGCTCTTGGGACAGATGATCTTTTTGAGCAGGCATTTGGTTATCACGACCATTTAAAATGCCGTACACAATTGTGTCTTCTGAGCTACCGTAGAGCCAAGCACTATCTGTTAGGTTAGGAGCGCCTAACATTTGATTGCCTTTACCTTCAGCACCATGACATGCAACACAGAACTGATCGTAAAGTTTTTTCCCTGGCACCACACGCGTTTGATCATGGGCCAAGTTGCTTAGGGAACGCACGTACTGTGCGATTTCTGAAGCCTGAGCAGGCGTCATCAGCGCTTTATGTGCAGGCATAATGCCACGACGACCATTAGTGATGGTGTGCAAAATTTGCTCGGGCTCACCACCCCATAACCAGGAATCATCAGACAGGTTCGGGAAAGACGGGCTGCCTTGAGCATCTGAGCCATGACACTGAGCACAGTTGTTTAAGAATAAACGCTGGCCAATAGCACGGGCTTCGTCGTCTTTGGCAATATCAGGAATAGGCATTTCTGCATATTTCTGAAAAACCGGCTGAACACGAGCTTCGATTTCCTCTTGGGCTAAACGGACCTCTTTGGCTTGGTTAGTCCCCAAAAAGCCGTCGAAAGAACCTAAAGCCGGATAGAGAAACATATAGGCTAAAGCAATGGCACTGAGAATTAAGTACATCGATACCCACCAACGTGGTAGCGGTGTATCGTATTCAGTAATTCCGTCCCAAGAGTGACCTGTGTCACTGATGACCTCACCCTTTTTGGGTTGGCCTTTTAGTTGGCTGATCAGCACGAATAAACAGAACACTACCCCGCCAAGGGCAATGGCCGTAATCCAAATGCTCCAGCCTACGCTGAAAAATTCATTCATTCGAATCCCCTACTTTCTGCCTTACGACCTCCTCTTCATCGGGAAGGTCAAAAGGCAGCCTAGACGCCTCATCGTTTGCTTTAGCACGGCCCTTAGACCATGCCCAAACAATGATTCCTAAAAAGGTTATTAAAGCTAATGCTGTGGCAATACCATTTAAGATGCCAATCATTAGTATCTCCCTTCGGCTACAGCTGCTTCAGCAGCGGCGCGCCCTTGGACTCCTAAACCTTGTAAATAAGCTACCAATGCATCTTCTTCTGTTTTGCCTTTTAGGGCCTCAGGAGCTTTAGCAATTTCTTCGTCAGTGTAAGGAACACCCAGTTTACGTAATACTTCCATACGTGTTTGGATATTTGCCCCTTCGACTGTATTGCGTTGCAACCAAGGATAAGCAGGCATATTGGACTCACGCACCACATCGCGTGGATTGCGTAAGTGAATACGATGCCATTCATCGGTATAGCGCTGACCTACACGAGCCAAGTCAGGACCGGTACGCTTGGAGCCCCATAAGAAGGGGTGATCATAAACGGACTCACCCGCTAATGAGTAAGGACCGTAACGACGTACTTCGGATTCCAACATACGAATTTGTTGGGAGTGACAGCCTACACAGCCTTCGCGGATGTAGATGTCACGCCCCATCAAACGTAGCGGCTCGTATGGGGTCACGCCTTCGGTTGGAGTAGTAGTTGAATGTTGGAAGAACAAAGGCACGATTTGTACCAACCCTGCCATCGCAATAACGATGAGAGTACAAATCATCAATAAGCCAACGTTCGTTTCCACCGTTGCATGTGAAAAAAACTTTTTCTTCTCGTTAGACATGGATCTATCCTTAACCTGCAGCAATTTCGCTAGCACCTACTAGACCTGCATCGCGTGCGTCAGGGCTTTTTAGAGGTACTACAGGATTAACACGGGGCTGACCTTTAATTGTCAGTAGGGTGTTAACCAACATAATGATTGCACCAGACAAGAACATAATGCCGCCTAGCGCTCGGATTGCATAGAACGGATAGGTGGCTTTTACACCTTCGACGAAGCTGTAAATTAACATGCCGTCTTCGCCCGTTGCACGCCACATTAGGCCTTGCATAACACCGGAAATCCACATAGCGGAGATATACAACACCACGCCTAATGTCGCTAGCCAGAAGTGCAATTCAACCCATTGAGGTCTTGCCATGCCCACACGACCATACAAACGTGGAAGCATGTAGTACAAGGAACCAAATGTCACCATGGCTACCCAGCCTAATGCACCTGAGTGAACGTGGCCTACTGTCCAGTCGGTGTAGTGAGACAAAGAGTTCACTGTACGAATAGCCATCATAGAACCTTCAAAGGTAGACATACCGTAGAAGGAAATAGCGACTACCAAGAATTTCAAAATAGGATCTGTACGCAGACGGTTCCAAGCACCTGATAAGGTCATGATTCCGTTGATCATACCGCCCCAAGAAGGAGCCAATAGAATCAAGGAGAAGGCCATACCTAAAGACTGAGTCCAGTCAGGCAAGGAAGTAAAGTGCAAGTGATGCGAACCGGCCCACATGTACGTAAATGCCAAGGCCCAAAAGTGCACAATAGACAAGCGGTACGAATAAATAGGACGCTGAGCTTGCTTGGGCACGAAGTAATACATCATCCCTAAGAAGCTGGTAGTTAAGAAGAAACCCACCGCATTGTGACCATACCACCACTGTACCATCGCGTCTTGTACGCCTGCATAGGCTGAGTAAGACTTCCATAGAGACACAGGTAGCTCTACGTTGTTAAAGATGTGTAACACGGCGATCACAATAATGAACGCACCAAAGAACCAGTTGGCGACGTAGATATGGTTAACACGACGTTTTACTAATGTGCCAAAGAACACAATTAGGTAGCTGACCCATACTGCAAGGATCAACAAGTCGATTGGCCATTCGAGCTCGGCGTATTCTTTGCTACTAGTAAAACCTTGTGGCAAAGTTAGCAAAGCCCCTACCATAGCGAGCTGCCAGCCCCAAAATGTGAACGATGCCAAAGGCCCTGCAAACAAACGTGTTTGACAGGTACGTTGCGCCACATAGTAGGACGTAGCAAAAAGCGCGCTACCACCAAAGGCAAAAATCACCAAGTTGGTATGCAAAGGACGAATACGTCCATATGTAAACCACGGCGTCTCAAAGTTAAGTTCAGGCCAGATGAGTTGTAAGGCGATCAGTACCCCAACCCCCATACCCACTACAGCCCAGACTACGGACATGACGGCAAACTGTCGTACTACTCCGTAGTTGAAGGCTTCGGCCTGTTTTCCGACTACATCGGAAGTGCCCATTTGCTTCCCCTCATTTTAAACAAATGTTAATTACAAACTGTTTTACCGAATGGTATTGCCCACTATTCGGCAAGGTTACGTGCACCGCATCATAACACTTTCATATAAGCATATAACCCATTAGTTGGTAGTAAGCAAAAACCCCCTTGACTATTAGATTATCTTTGACAAATACGCCAACACATTACTTTTGGTTTGTGTCGGTGCTATCGTCATCCTCGAGTATGGACTCGCCTTTTTTATTGGTGTCCTCGAACTGGCCGGAAAAAACAGCCCACCATAATGCCACTGCAATAAATAAAACAAACAGCAACGACAGAGGAATCAATAAGAACATCGAGTCAAGCATGTTTACACCACGGCATTAAGCGCTTGTTGTGTAGCTTGAGCCAAACGCTGGCGATAAAGTCGCCACGAATTATACGCAACCAGAAGCGAGGATAACAGCATAGAAATCGCGGCTACCCATGGTGCGACCAAACCTATAGCCGCTAAGGGCGTCATTAAAAGATGCCAGGCTATAGAGCCATATAAGTTTTGTTTAGAAATGGAAGTGGTTTTCTGAGCGACCACGTCAAGCTCAGATTGAGTCTCGGCCGGCTTAATGCTGACCCCCGCATGCGCTGAGGCTACCGCCGTAGGCACTGCCATAGATAAGGCACAGGGACAACTCATGACAAATAAGGCAACGACAACGGCTATAGCGTGCTCAGGTTTATAATAAAACCAAACCACGCCCAAGCCAATAGCCAGTACCACTTGAATTAACACGAACCAGAATGCGAGTTTATTAGAATCTCGTGTTAGAGCAGTACGTAACTGTTCAATATACGCATGTGCTTGGCCTTGGTGGATTGACTGGCGTGCGCACAGCTCTAGATACCTAGCTGTTAATAGAAAGGCCACGAACATGGTAACAGAATCGAAATAAACTTCGCCTGCCCCTGTCCAGGTAGTGATAACGCTAGGAATAAATGCGACGATAATACCGAGGGCTACGGGTACATCCATACCAATACGCCCTTTTTTTAGGCTGTTGATTGCGCCCTGCCAGATGGGGATGGCGCAATATAAAATGACGGGTACAGTCAGTACTAATGCTGCCCAATTCATTAAATAAATAGCAGCGTCTAAGGTTTCTAACGTATCAGGCTGCATGGAGTCGGATCGCAAATAACCTGGAAATGCTAGAGTCATTACCTGCATCATCATGAGCCACGCTAGCCCAAGACGAGCTAGCATACGCCGACGATGCAAACGGTCGGCAGTGGATAGCTCGGCAGGAATGGTAAAAATAGAATAGGCGCGCATAAGAAACACTATATTATAGCAGCAAATAATATAGTCTTTAGACCTAAGTCAAAGAAAATTGCAACTGGGACAATCCACCTAAAAAGAAGCCCCTACACCTATAGTGTAAGGGCTTCTAGACTAAGACTACAACTCGCTTTCCATTTTGTCGCTATTCGACACCACTTAAGCTTGTGCTTCAGCCTCTGCCGCGTAGAACTGAGCTTCCTCTGTGGAGCCGACTAATGCTGTGGTCGAAGACTGACCACCCTCGATAGTTTGAGTTACGGCATCAAAGTAGCCTGTACCAACTTCACGCTGGTGACGAACTGCGGTAAAGCCACGTTCAGCTGCAGCAAACTCACGCTCTTGGAGATTCACAAAAGCAGTCATGTTTTCACGAGCATAACCATAAGCCAAATCAAACATACCGTAGTTCAAGGAGTGGAAGCCAGCTAAAGTAATAAACTGGTACTTATAACCCATTGCGCCTAATTCGCGCTGGAACTTAGCAATCGTGGCATCGTCTAAGTTTTTCTTCCAGTTAAAGGAAGGTGAACAGTTATAAGCAAGTAGCTTGCCAGGGAACTGACGGTGAATGGCTTCTGCAAACTGACGGGCGTATTCGAGGTCAGGCGTTGCTGTCTCGCACCAGATTAGATCTGCATACGGGGCGTAGGCCAAACCACGTGAAATAGCTTGCTCGATGCCGGGACGTGTACGGAAGAAACCCTCTACCGTACGCTCGCCTGTAATAAAGGGGCGATCGTTTTCATCCACATCACTGGTTACCAAATCTGCCGCATCAGCATCTGTACGGGCGAGTAGCAAAGCGGGTACGTTTAATACGTCAGCAGCTAAACGCGCAGCGGTGAGCTTAGAAATAGCCTCACGTGTGGGCACTAATACTTTACCACCTAGGTGACCACATTTCTTTACGGCAGCCAATTGGTCTTCGAAATGCACACCTGAGGCGCCAGCTGTGATCATGGCTTTCATTAGCTCAAATGCATTAAGCACACCGCCAAAACCAGCTTCGGCATCAGCTACGATAGGAGCAAAATAATCGGTGTAGCCTTCGTCACCAGGGTTTACGCCTTCGGACCACTGAATTTGATCGCAACGACGTAACGCGTTATTAATACGGTTTACTACTTGAGGAACCGAGTTAATAGGATACAAAGACTGGTCTGGGTACATTTCACCCGCTAAGTTGGCATCGCCAGCGACTTGCCACCCAGATAGGTAAATCGCTTTCAAGCCCGCTTTAACTTGTTGCATGGCCTGGTTACCGGACAGCGCACCTAGGCTATTAATGAAGGGTTCTTCATTCAGTAGGCGCCATAGTTTTTCAGCGCCACGTCGTGCTAAGGTATGCTCTTCAACCATGGAACCGCGCAAACGTACTACGTCTTCAGCACTGTAGTTGCGCTTAATACCTTGCCAACGTGGGTTTTCAGCCCATTCTTTTTGTAGATTGCGAATCTCTGTTTCTCGGTTGCTCATGTGTATCTCCGTATGTAATAAGCTAGTTAAATCTGCATTAGGTATGATTTAAATTCTACGTAAATAGCCCCGTGCAATCTACACTTATATCTTATATAAGACTATTTATTAATTCATTTAAAAACAAAGACTTAGAACATCCATTTCGTGATATGAAACAAAAGATCTTATTGTGGAAATTTTTATGCGGCAGTGCAGCAGCCTATTTTCACAATGCAGGATACCGTTTTCACATTATGAAATAAGTGCACTTTTTCATTCTATTTAGACTTTCTGTTATGCGCTCATCTCACTCTATTTCTGATTCACCTTTAGGTAACGAGGTGCACTACCCTACTCGTTATGATCCCAACGTACTATTTGCTATAGAAAGAGCCCCAAATCGTACGCACTTAACTCTTCCTGAAAACTGGTTAGGTGAAGACATTTGGTACGCGTATGAACTTTCATGGCTTAACGAGAAAGGTAAGCCTATTGTGGCGATAGGTCGTTTTTCTTTTCCATGGCATAGCCCTTTTCTGGTAGAGTCCAAGTCGTTTAAATTGTATTTGAACTCGTTAAACGAAACGCACTTTGCTGCACAAGAGGATGTAAAAACGCTTTTGGTACGCGATCTGTCTGCGCTTACGCAGTCTGAGGTTGACGTCCAACTGTATTTATTAGAGCACTACGAAGGCCCACGCGCGCAACCGCTTGAAGGTACCTGCATTGATCAATTGGATGTGGCGATTACGCATTACCAGCCAGCTCCCGAGCTACTAACCTGCAATGCAGAACAAGGCACGAGAACTGAAACCCTGGTATCCCATCTACTTAAATCAAATTGCCCTGTCACTGGGCAGCCTGACTGGGGTACGGTTCAAATCAGCTACACAGGCACGGCGATAGATCACGCTGCCTTGTTGCGGTATATCGTGTCTTTTAGAAAACATACCGAATTTCATGAGCATTGCGTAGAACGTATCTATCACGACTTAATGCAGCGATGCCAACCAGAAGAGCTCTTTGTTATGGCTCGATATACGCGTCGGGGTGGGCTTGACATTAACCCATGGCGTAGCAATTACGTGAAAGCAGTTCCTAACCAGCGCACTGAGCGGCAATAATTAAAAAAGCACTTTAACATTTCTAGTTAAAGTGCTTTTTTGTTTGGATAAGTTTAGGCTTTTTGCCGAGCTGCCCCTTTTGCCACCGCCACGGCTAATACCGCCGAGAAAACGAAGGCTACGGCCCCACCGTACCAGGGCGCGCGCTCAAATTGGGCATCAATCAAATGCCCAAAGACAACGGGGGCAATTGCTGCCCCTACATCCATACCCGAATACACCAACCCATACACTGAGCCGGTCGCCCCTTTAGGTGTCACACGACGAATTAACATGTCACGTGACGGCGCTGCTACGCCTGAACACACCCCACCTAGTACAACTAGAACGATTGCTACGGAAGCATTCACGACATGGAGCGCAAGTAAAAGCATACACGCGCCCGCTAAACACAACATAACAAAAATAATACGTTCTGTTTTTTTACTGGCTCCGACTAAAAAGCCTCCCCCGATCATGCCAATTGCCGCCGCCACCATATAAGCAGATAAAGTTGAGCCGGCCAGAACCTGGCTTAGGCCATACACGCTAGACAATAAGGGAATGGAATAGTTTTGAATGGCTGACAGCGCCGCTGAGCTAAAGGCAAAAAATAAAAAAGCACACCATAAGGCGGGTTGGCGTAATAGGAAAACCAACGTTTGACCGATGCTTTGGGAAGCGATGTGTTTGCTGTCACTACTTTGCGGGGCTGTCCCCCATAATTCACGTTGCCAAATACTAACGGCTAATAGCACCCCAATAAGGACGGCGGCCATCATAACAGCAAAGCGCCACCCGTAGGCTGAGCCTAATACGGTGATAAACAGAGGAGTGGCTGCCCAGCCTAAATACCCGGTAAAACCATGCACACTGTAGGCATGACCCAAGCGCGCAGCGCTTATGCGGTGATTGATAATGGTGTAGTCAACAGGATGAAAGATGGAATTGCCTGCACCACCGACAATAGCAGCCAACACCAAAACACCGTAATTAGGCGCTAATGCCATAAGACTGGCTGAGGCCACAAAAGCGCCCAAGCCAAAATACATAACGGGAGCTGGACCAATGCGATCCACAATAAACCCTGAGGACGCTTGGCCTAGGCCAGACACCAAATAAAAACAGGACACCAAAAAACCAAGCTGAACATAGTCATAGCCATAATCGTGGTGCAGGTATACGAATAAAGTGGGGAGAATCAGCTGAAAAAAATGGGAACTGGAATGAATTAAGCCTAGAAGCGTGATGATAGCCCAGTCACGATTTTTAACTTGGGCTGAACCCAGCGCAGTACTTGTCATGGTTAAAGGCTCCGCTTTAGAATTTCAGGCCACGCCTTGCGCAAGTAATACAGCATAGACCAGACAGTTAAAATGGCAGCCACAATAATAAGAATTTGCCCAACCCAACGCGCTGACACACCATATACATTTTCGTAGTAGAGCAAGCAGGGAATAGCTACCATCTGCGCTGCCGTTTTAAACTTTCCTAGCCAACTAACCGCGACACTGGCACTAGCTCCTATTTGAGCCATCCACTCGCGTAGAGCGGAAATCGTAATCTCACGCCCAATAATAATAAAGGCAATCACGGCATCGACTCGACCGATACTTAATAAAATCAGTAGTGCTGCTGACACCATGAGCTTATCCGCCACTGGATCTAAAAAAGCGCCAAATGCCGAGGTCTGGTTCCAGCGTCGAGCCAGCCAACCATCAAACCAGTCGGTAATGGCCGCAATAATAAACACCCATGCCGCAATATTATCGCGTGTTATATCGGTCCACCATGCGTGCGGCACATAATACAACAGCAAAATCAGCGGTATGAAAACAATACGGAGCCAAGTTAGGGCGATAGGTAAATTAAATGGCATAACTCTGACTTCTGAATAGTAACGGGGTATATGCTTAGCGTAACGCAAAATAGATACGCTCTGCTAGCGCTGCTGAAATTCCTTCGACGGAGGCGAGCTCTTCGATACTGGCATTTGACACCCCAGATAAGCCCCCAAAACGCATCAAAAGCCGCTGCCTGCGTTTAGGACCCACGCCATCAATGTCTTCTAGTCGCGATACTGAGCGAGCTTTAGCCCGTTTGGCACGCATGCCTGTAATAGCAAAGCGATGCGCTTCGTCCCGAATTTCAGCCACTAACATCAAGGCAGCAGACTCTACACCAAGCTGCACAGGCACTCGGTGATCCGCAAAAAACAAGGTCTCTAGCCCGACTTTACGGCCTTCACCTTTAGCGACGCCCACCAGAACCCGCGTATCTAACCCAAGATCAGCAAATACCTCTATGGCAATATTGAGTTGCCCTTTGCCACCGTCAATTAACACCACATCAGGTAAGGCTGCCAGACCTTCAGCAACGCGTTCAAAGCGGCGCCGCAATACCTGACGCATTGCGGCATAGTCGTCGCCCTCTGTAATGCCCACAATATTGTAGCGTCTATACAACGATGGCTGAAGCGCATGATTTTTATACACTACACAAGAGGCTTGTGTGGCCTCGCCTGCCGTATGGCTAATGTCAAAGCACTCGATGTGCAATTGCTCTAGGGCTTCGGGTTCGGTATCTAAACCTAAAAGTTCGGCCAAGGCCAAGGTGCGGGCAGCTCGACTGATGGATTCATTTAAGAAACGTCCAAGTGCTAAATTAGCATTTGTTTCGGCTTGTTCTAGCCACTTTTTACGCGTTCCTTGGGGCCGATTAATAAGGCGTGTTTTCATCCCTGTTTGCTCGGCCAACATAGCAAAAAGCTCGTTATCGACAATGGGTTGATTCGTTACCAACAAGGCGGGCAGAGGACGTTCGATGTAGTGTTGACTAATAAATGCCTCGAGCACCTCTGTGAGTGACATGTCACTGACTTGAGTCGGAAAAAAGGCGCGGTCACCCAGATGACGCCCACCTCGCACCATAGCTAAGTTCACGCACACGCGTCCCCCTGCTGCGACTACCGCAATAATATCGGCGTCCTCGTTACTGTGGTTTTCCATAGACTGCTGCTGCAAAATAGTAGCTAATGCTTTCATCTGGTCGCGGTATAAGGCCGCTTGCTCGAATTCTAAGTTATCTGAAGCATGCTGCATTTTACGCTCGATCTGTCCCATGACCCCTGAAGCATCACCATCGAGAAACTGCTGGGCTCGCGCCACATCTGCGGTGTAGTCCTCAGGACTAATTAGCCCCACACACGGGCCCGAACACCGTTTAATCTGATAAAGAAGGCAGGGACGTGAACGATTGGCATAGACCCCATCCTCGCAGCTACGAAGTCTAAATACACGCTGAAGTATTTGCATACTTTCACGAACCGCCCATGCATTAGGGTATGGCCCATAAAAACTGCCCGGCTGATTGGTATTGCCACGAAAGTACGCAATTCGGGGAACCTCGTGCGCACTAAACATTAAGTATGGGTACGACTTATCGTCTCTGAACAGAATGTTGTAGCGAGGCTGCAGGCGTTTGATGAGGTTGTTTTCTAGTATCAACGCTTCAGCCTCGGTGCGCGTCACTGTAATATCAATACGAGCGATTTGCTTTACCATCTGCGCTATGCGTGGGCTGCTGAGATTTTTTTGAAAATACGAGGAAACCCGTTTTTTTAAATCGCGCGCTTTGCCTACATACAGCACATCGTCATCGGCACTAATGTGCCGATACACACCGGGTAAATTAGGTAGCTGACGAAGAAAAGTATTGAGATCGAAGTTGCTGGGCTTGTTGGTAGTGCTCATCGGCTTGTAGGGATTCCCACACTAAGGCATTGTCAATAGGATACAAATCAAGTAAACGCTGCATAGATTGAGCTGGCATCGTCCATGTTAAACGCGTCAAGAGCTCATCGGCCAAATCAGGACGATTACACACTAAAACCATATCACATCCGGCGTGTAGTGCGGCCTCGGCACGCGCTAGGATATCGCCAGCCACGGTGGCGCCTTCCATGGTTAAGTCATCGGAAAACACCATACCGTTATAGGCTAAGGCTTGACGCAGCACCCGCTGAATCCAGAAAGAAGAAAAGCCAGCAGGTTGTGGATCGACTTGTGGATAAATGACATGCGCTGGCATAACGGCTTGGATTACCGTACCCCCTAGCCAGCCATAAGGTGCGGCATCATTGTCTAAAATGGTTTGTAAGTCGCGGTTATCAATAGGAACTTCGTGATGGGAGTCAGCCTCTACAGCGCCATGACCCGGAAAATGTTTGCCACAGGCACCCATGCCCGCCTGCTGTAAACCATGCGCAAGAGCCTCTGCTAGACGTGCTACGGTTTGTGGTTGAGTGTGGAAGGCTCGGCTGCCAATGACCTGACTGCACTCGTAATCCAAATCTAAAACCGGTGTAAAGCTAAAATCAACCCCACAGGCGCGTAGCTCGGCTGCCAAGATATAGCCAATGGCTGTGGCCAGTTTAACGGCAAGCGCTGGGTCGCTATCCCAGACGCGGCCTAATTCGCGCATCGCAGGTAAATGCGTAAACCCATCTTCTTTGAAACGTTGCACGCGACCGCCTTCGTGATCCACTGCGATTAAGAGCGGAGGTTGACGTAACGCATGAATCTCTGCACAGAGTTGTTGTAATTGAGCTCGACTTTGGTAGTTACGGGCAAACAAAATGACCCCTCCAACCAAGGGGTGCTGTAAACGTTTTTTTTCTTGTTCGGTTAACTCTAAACCAGCCACATCTACCATAACTGGGCCAAGAGCAAGCTGCTGTTCTACCATTTTAATCCTTAGTTAATCGTTGTTGAGGCTGAGGGCAATGACTCAACCACTGCAAAAGCCATGACCAAATCTGACTCATCAGTAAGCGTAATATGAGCCGCACCAAAACGTGTCTGGTACCATGCCTGGAGTTCGGGGCTTAAAACCACCATCGGTTTACCACTGGGTGCATTTAAGGTTTGCATTCTTGACCAAGCCATAGGCATACGCATGCCTAAACCAATGGCCTTAGAGAAAGCCTCTTTTGCAGCAAATCGGGTAGCAAGAAAGCGCATACCACGCTTTGGGTCGCGCGCATAACGACGCTGAAAAACGAGCTTCTCGTGCTCACCAAGAATACGCGTTAAAAAACGCTCCCCAAAGCGATCATAAGACGCTTGGATTCGGGAAATATACATAATATCCGTTCCAATGCCTGCTATGGCTGCCATTGTGACTCCATCCTAAATCTCAAACCCTCATCATACCCTGCACCCAAAAAAAAACCGATATGCGAATGAAGGCATATCGGCAAACAACCGTGCATGACAGCAGGGTTAAACTAGTTTTTTTGGCGCAGATCCACAACACGACGCGCTTTACCTGTTACGGTACGCTCGACCTGACCTGGTTCACGCAATTGGATACGAGCGCTGACCCCAATGTTGTTTTTGATGGCTTGACGTAAGCGCGAACAAAGGGCATCGCGACGGTCTTGATCAAAGTGTTCGAACTCGGATCGAATCTCTGCTAAGACCTCGAGCTCGTCCATATTTCCATTACGAGACACAATAAGCTGATACTGAGCGGCTAACTCAGGAATAGCCAAAACCAGCTCTTCGACTTGGGTAGGGAATAAATTTACCCCGCGAATGATAAGCATGTCATCAGTACGCCCCGTAATCTTGCCCATGCGACGCATATTACGTGCCGTCGGTGGTAATAAACGGCTGAGGTCGCGGGTACGATAACGGATAATCGGCATAGCCTCTTTGGTTAGCGAGGTAAATACAAGCTCGCCTTCCTCGCCGTCGGCCACAGGCTCACCGGTTTCAGGGTTGATAATTTCAGGGTAAAAGTGGTCTTCCCAGATGACCGGGCCGTCTTTGGTTTCTGCACACTCCATAGCAACGCCAGGCCCCATAACCTCGGACAGACCATAAATATCCACTGCATCTAAACCACCTCGGGCTTCAATATCAGCGCGCATTTGCCCAGTCCAAGGCTCTGCACCAAACACCCCTATACGTAACGAGCTGTCATGGGGATCCATGCCTTGACGTTCCATTTCCTCGAGAATATTACAAAAATAAGAAGGCGTCACCATAATGGTGCTGGGTTGGAAATCGCGGATGAGTTGAACCTGTTTTTCAGTCTGGCCGCCTGACATAGGAACGACAGAACATCCTAATCGTTCGGCGCCATAATGGGCTCCTAAGCCCCCAGTAAATAAGCCATAGCCATAGGCCACGTGGACAATATCACCAGGACGGGTGCCCGCTGCCCATAAAGAGCGCGCGACCAAATCGGCCCAATTGGAAATATCTTGGGCCGTATATCCCACCACAGTAGGTTTACCCGTGGTGCCACTTGAAGCATGAATACGTGATACTTGTTCGCGGGGGACAGCAAACATGCCAAATGGGTAGTTCTCACGTAAATCGTTTTTAGTGGTGAAAGGAAATTTAGCTAGATCAGAAAGCTGCTTTAAGTCGCTAGGGTGTACGCCGGCCTCATCGAACTTTTTACGGTAATACGGCACGTTGTCATAGGCGTGCTGCAGACTCCACTTTAAACGCTCAAGCTGCAAGGCTTGAATTTCATCACGACTTGCGTGTTCTATACGGTCTTTACCGACGTGCTGTGTTGATACTGACATTTAGAGTCTCCTGCCCTACTTTACTGATTGGCTTGAGGGTCCTCTACCACTGCACCACGCAAGCGATAGGAACGACCTCGAAATATAGCAATACGTTGTCCTTGCTGATTTGTGACTTCGACATCATACACACCGGTGCGACCGGCTAAGTGGTATTCTGTCGCATTGGCCTCTAGCTGATCCCCTTCGAATGCTGGTGCTACATAATCAATAGAACAGCCAGCTGCCACCGTGGGAAGATTGCGGGAATTACAAGCGAATGCAAAGGTGCTATCTGCTAACGCAAAAATAAAACCACCATGACAGGTTTTGTGCCCATTCAGCATGTCAGCACGTACTGTCATGCTCATGCGCGCCGCCCCTGGTGCTACGTGGGTAATACGAGCTCCTAAGGCTTGGGAGGCAGGATCATTGTTATACATATACGTCGTAACGTGTTCGGCCAAAGCTTGTGGGTCCGTCGGTAGCGCCATGCTATTTTCCTTTGAACTGAGGTTGACGTTTATTCATAAATGCGTCTACACCTTCGGCATAGTCAGCGCTTTGACCTAATTGACGCATGGTGTCGCGCTCTAGGTCCAACTGCTGATCTAAAGTGTGATCTAAGCTGACCTGTATGGCGTGTTTGCTTGCAGCTAAACCTTTAGTCGGGGCCGTAGCAAAGTGCTCGCATAAGGAGTTTAAACGCGCCTCAAAAGCATCATCTGCCACGCACTCCCAGATGAGCCCCCACTGCGCGGCCTGCGTCGCTGTTAGTTTTTCGCCAAGCAGGGCTAGACCTTTAGCACGAGCCTCGCCGACCAAACGCGGTAAAAAGTAAGTACCACCCGTATCAGGCAGCAAGCCTAAACGACAAAATGGTTGAATAAAGCTGGCTGATTCTGTGGCAATCACAATATCGCCAGCCAAAGCTAAATTAGCGCCGGCCCCTGCTGCCACCCCATTCACCCCCACCACCACAGGCCAAGGCATAGCGCGCAGACGACGCACTAAGGGTGCGTAGTAAGTATCTACAGTATGACCCAAGTCGATCTCGCCACTGTTCATTTGACGTTCAGATAGATCTTGACCGGCACAAAAGCCTCGCCCTTCGCCTGAAAGAACCAATACACGTACCCCTTGCGCCTCGACACGATTTAAGGCATCGGCTAACTCTTCGTGCATTTGTACCGTAAAACTGTTGAGCTTGTCGGGGCGGTTTAAGCGGATATGAGCAGTGCTCTCTGTCAACTCGAATTTAATGCATACGTAATTCATCGTTATTTCCTTAGAGAGTTTGCTCAGTATGCCAACGCGTTTGCACTACGCGGAAGCGATTGGCCACATAGGCAGCATCCGATAAGGCGGCATTTGCAGCTGGGTTTGCACCGGTTCCATGGAAATCACTGTAGGCAGCTGTTTGATTAATGAAAACAGCCCCTGTCAAATTTAACGATAAGGACACCCCACTGCGCTCAGCCATCTTGCGGATAGCGGTTGCGGTGTCTTTATTAGTGGTGTAGGCCGATAAAGTTAATGCACCATGCTCGATAACGGTTGACCCAGCCAGCTCAATACTATGCTCGGTGGAGTCCGTAGCCACTACAAAAATAATAGGGCCAAACCATTCTTGCATGATATGGGGGTTAGACGCATCGGTTTTCAGTAAGAGGGGGGTTGCTGTGCGAGCCTGCTCGTAAACCGGATGGGCTAGGGGCTGGCTATCTACAATCACCTCTAAGCCTAGCGCTTTGGCCTCTGCCACGCGCTGTGCGGTGAGATCATTTTGTAGCGCCCCCGTAATTTCTACCGCACGGGCTGGATCTGAGCATAAGCGTTCCACGGCGTGCCCCAGAGCGGCACACACCTCGTCAAAGCTTAGATGACCTGCATCGGTTTGTATTCCCGTGCGAGGCACGTAAATATTTTGTGGTGCAGTACACATTTGCCCAGAGTATAAGGCAAAAGAAAAAGCCAAATTGCGCGCCACAGCTTTGATATCAGGGGCTGAATCAATAATAATTTGGTTAACGCCAGCCTTTTCGGTATAGACCAAAGCTTGACGTGCATGCTGCTCTAAATAGTTTCCTGTGGCACTGCTACCTGTGTAGTCGATAATTTTAACAGCAGGATGTAACGACAACTGCTGTGCGACCTGATCATCGGCCTCGTGTGCAGCCAACAACACCACATTTGGGTTAAAGCCGGCTTCGCTTAGCACCTCGCGCAATACCGATACCGTTATAGCTAATGGCAAGATTGCACCGGGGTGGGGCTTTACAATGACCGTGTTTCCTGTAGCTAACGACGCAAATAAACCTGGGTAACTATTCCACGTTGGGAAGGTTGAGCAGCCAATGACCAAACCAATGCCGCGGGGCACCACGGTAAATTGCTTTTGCATATCGATAGGATCGTGCTTGCCTTGTGGCTTGACCCAATTTGCTAAAGCTGGCGTGCGGGACATTTCTTGCCACGCGTAGGTGACGGCCTCGAGGCCACGATCTTGAGCGTGTGGGCCACCGGCCTGAAAAGCCATCATAAAGGCTTGACCGCTGGTGTGTTGCACAGCATTCGCAATTTCAAAGCTACGTTTATTGAGACGGCTTAGTGCCTCTAAACACACTCCTACCCAGGCCTCAGGGCCTGCTTCGCGCCAGCTATCTAAAGCCAAAGACGATTGCTCTATAAGTTGGTTAGCTTCTACAAATGGGTAACGGATATTCAGATCAAACCCATAAGGAGAACGCTCTTGGCCTACGGTTTTGGTGGCCCCATCTAGCTGCAACGGATAATTGGTGTTCCGAAACGCTTCGAAAGCAGCTTGACCTTGGCTTGCTGCCTCTTCGCCATACACACGTGGGCTGGGCATTTCTGGAAAAGGGGTCCAGTATTCGCGTGTGGCTATCGCCTCTAAAGCGCGATCTAAAGTAGCTTTATGGGCGGTAAAAAAATCATTAGCCATGCAATATCTCCTTTGGACGTTAACTATTTATATTTCAATAAATATAAAGGCAGAATGGGGCAACCGTGTGCCCCACTCAGAGATTAGGTTTCTTGATCGAAGTCGATAACCACTTTGTCAGTAACAGGGAAACTCTGGCAACTGAGTACAAAGCCCATATTGACCTCGTAGTCTTCTAAAGCAAAGTTAGCATCCATATCTACTTCACCTTCAACGACTTTACAGCGGCAGGTAGAACAGACACCGCCCTTGCACGAGTAAGGGAGCTCGATGCCTTGTTCCATCGCCGCATCAACCAAGCTTAAATGGTTTTTCTTGATCGTAATATCACGCGTAAAACCGTCTTGAATGATCGTCAACTGACAGTCTTCTGCACCAGGTGCTTG
Source organism: Paenalcaligenes hominis (assembly GCF_011927625.1). GTDB lineage: Bacteria > Pseudomonadota > Gammaproteobacteria > Burkholderiales > Burkholderiaceae_B > Paenalcaligenes > Paenalcaligenes hominis. The sequence continues at coordinate 207,068 of NZ_JAATIZ010000001.1, read as the reverse complement.
TCGTGGTGCTGCTCCGGATGCCGTAGTACGTGGCCCTTTAGGCGCACCAAAGAGTTCATATTTGATTTGATCCTTGGTTAACCCTTTGGCCTTAAGCGTGGACACCACCTGTTCGGTCATGTCGTGCGGACCACAGACAAACGCATAATCAATTTTTTCAGGAGGCAACCAAACAGAAAGCAGCTGATCTACTTTTTCAGCGTCCAGACGGCCGTTAAATAAATCAATGTCTTGTAACTCGCGGCTCATGATGTAAACCACCGAGAATCGATTCATATAACGATTTTTTAAGTCTTCAATTTCCTCGCGGAACATAATCGATGACGAAGCCCGATTAGCATAAAACAACGTAAAAGTGCTGTTTGGCTCGGTATCGAGAGCGGTCTTAACCAACGATAAAATAGGCGTAATACCACTGCCCACAGCAAATGCTGCATAGCCGCGTTGGTTTTCAGGGTCAAAATCTACTGTAAAGCTGCCATCGGGCGGCATCACGTCTAAAGTGCTGCCTACCTCAAGATGGGCGTTAGCCCAACTAGAAAACGCTCCGTCAGCGACGCGTTTTACAGCCACACGCAATAAATTATCATGAGGGGCGGCACAAATAGAATACGAGCGACGCAACTCTTCGCCATTGACTTGGGTACGTACGTTCAAATACTGCCCAGGACGAAAAAGAAATTTCTCTGTTAGGTCGTTAGGTACCTCGAAGGCCACCACGACGGCATCACGTGTGGTGCGCTCTATGGACGAGACTTTTAATGGATAAAACTGACTCATGGTTAATGCGCCTTGAAATAATCAAACGGTTCACCGCATTGCATACAGCGATATAAGGCTTTGCAAGGGGTAGACCCAAACTGACTGACGACTCGTGTGTTCAAGGAATGACAGAGTGGACAGTCCACAGCGGGCTCTGTACGACGCAATAAGCCTGATACATCAATGGCTTTTTCCTTTGGGGGAGCAATACCATAGTTTTTTAACGCTTCACGCCCTTTTGCACTGATCCAATCGGTGGTCCAAGCTGGACTTAAGCTTGTCTTTACCTTGGCCTTAACCCCCTGCTTTTCTAGTGTCTGTACGATACTTTGTTCCATCTCGTACATCGCAGGACAGCCCGAATAAGTGGGCGTGATAGTGATGACACAGGTGTTATCTTCCCAGGCAATATCACGCACAATGCCTAAGTCAACCAATGAAATAACTGGTATTTCTGGGTCTGGCACAGTGTCTAACCATTGCATCACAGTTTGTGCGTCGATCATAAGCTACCTCTTTACCACGTAGCACCGGGATAGGTGCGCTGTAACACCTGCATTTCCGCTAATAAAAAGCCGAGTGCTTCGGTATGATGACCGTGGGTGCCACCACGATGCGCCTTATGGAATGCATCCTCTTTAGCAGGAATGGTTAAGGTGGCTTCAGTTAATACCTCAGAAACTTGCTCGAACCACTCGTCCCACAACGAAGCGTGCAACGTCGCAATGCCTTGCTCGTGTAAAACACGCGTTACCTCATCATCTAAGAACAACTCGCCCACGTGCTTCCACGCATCGTTAATCGACTCTTGCATTCGCGCGTGGCTTTGCTCGGTACCGTCGCCCAACCTCACAATTAAATCCATAGAACGTCGCACGTGATAGGTGACTTCTTTTAGCGACTTCACAGCAATCTCTTGCACACGCTCGTTAGAAGATTGAGTTAAGCGACGCAAGAGAAAGTAATGCCATACATCAAATAAAAACTGACGGGCCATGGTGTCGCCATAATGACCATTTGGGCGCTCTACGATTAGATAGTTAAAGTAATCGTGCGTATCGCGTAGGTAGGCCAATGCATCTTCATCACGGCCTTTGCCTTCGATTTCACCCGCAAAGGTTAACCACATACGCGCTTGACCGATCAGATCTAAAGCCGTGTTAGCTGTGGCCAGCTCCTCTTCCAGCGCAGGACCATGACCTGTCCACTCACAGAGACGTTGTGACAGTACCATGGCACTATCACCTAAACGCAGCGCGTAATTGAATAATTCCTGACTCATGCCTGCTCCTACATTTTAATGCCGTCAGGCATAGGGAAAAACGTAGGGTGGCGATAGACTTTGCTTTGGGCAGGATCAAACAAGGGATCTTTATCATCAGGGCTACTGGCCACGATATCCATGGCTTTGACTACCCAAATACTGACCCCTTCGTTACGACGGGTGTAAACGTCGCGGGCATTATTAATCGCCATTTGCTCATCAGACGCATGAAGGCTGCCCACGTGTTTATGAGCCAAACCATGTTGGCTACGAATAAACACTTCCCACAATGGCCAATTTTTTTGACTCATTTTATTCTCCTAGTTACGCAACCTGCTTGGCTTTTCTCTGCTCTTGCTTTTCGGCATAGGCCATAAAAGCGTCTCGCACCCAAGCCCCGTTTTCATGGGCATCAACGCGTGTTTGTAAGCGTTCTTTGTTGCAGGGCCCATTGCCGGCCAATACCGCCCAAAACTCGTCCCAATCAATTTCACCAAAATCATAATGACCTCGCTCTTCGTTCCAGCGAAGATCAGGGTCTGGCACAGTTAAGCCCAGATACTCTGCTTGAGGCACGGTTTGGTCCACCATTTTTTGACGTAGCTCGTCATTTGAAAAAAGTTTAATGCGCCATTTCATGGATTGCGCACTGTGGACGGACTCGCCATCAGAAGGCCCAAACATCATGAGCGCTGGCCACCACCAGCGGTTAAAAGCGTCTTGGCACATGGCTTTTTGCTCGGGCGTACCGTTTAAGCACATTTCTAATAGCAAATCGTATCCCTGACGCTGATGGAAAGACTCCTCTTTACAGACACGCACCATTGCGCGTGCATAGGGGCCATATGAACAACGACATAATGGCACCTGGTTAATAATGGCCGAGCCATCCACTAACCAGCCAATCATGCCAATGTCCGCCCAATTTAGCGTGGGATAGTTAAAAATACTGGAATATTTAGCGCGCCCTGCGTGCAGTTCTGCAATCAGATCCTCACGCTCTACGCCTAAGGTCTCGGCCGCACTGTATAAATACAAACCATGCCCTGCCTCATCTTGAATTTTGGCAAGCAAAATCGCTTTACGCTTTAAAGAAGGCGCACGCGTCACCCAGTTGCCTTCGGGTAACATGCCGACTACTTCGGAATGCGCATGTTGGGAGATTTGGCGTACCAAAGTACGACGATACGCGTCGGGCATCCAATCTTGGGGCTCCATGCGTATACCCGCATCAATACGCTCTTGAAACTGTTTTTCCAATGCGGACAAATCAGCGTCGCTTTGCACGCGACTTAATCCGGTATCTACTAGTTGGGCATACATATACGCCTCCGTTTATATCTATGAAATTTAATACTATACAGTTTTACTGATAGTAGTTAATAATTAGTATCATATTAACGCGTAAAAAGACGCCCTGATGCTAGGATTTTCCCTTAGCATCGGGCGTCCAGAGGGTGGACTGTTAGAAACCCAGTCCTTTAATTTTGTGCTGTCGGCTCTAAATTTAAAAAATGCTCGCGGTAATGTTTGAGCTCATTAATGGACTCATAAATATCAGCCAGGGCTTCGTGTTTGTTTTGTTTTACAAAGCTTTTCACCACAGCAGGTTTCCACCGTAGCGCAATTTCCTTTAAGGTGCTGACATCCAGATTACGGTAATGAAAGAACTGCTCTAAACGTGGCATGTATTTGTACATAAACCGACGGTCTTGGCTGATGGTGTTACCACATAAAGGAGATTTACCACTAGGCACGTGTTTTTTAAGGAATTCCAGTAAAATGTCCTCAGCTTCGGCTTCCGTTAACGTTGATGCCTTGACCTTATCAATTAGACCGCTATTCCCGTGCGTGCCTTTATTCCAGTTATCCATTGCGTCCAGTAACGCATTACTTTGGTGTATAACAAGTACAGGCCCTTCGGCAACCAAGGTCAAATCGGCTTCGGTTACCACAACGGCCACCTCAATAATGCGCTCTTTTTCAGGGTCTAATCCCGTCATTTCCATGTCTAACCACACTAGGCGTTGGTCCTTGACTGTCATTACTAGTAAATCCTTAAAAATAATTTAGGCACTGCCTTATGACACTGCTCGTTTTGTTCGTTATTTTTCTCGTTGCTGATTTCAGCGTACGTAATTATCTGGCGTTACGTCAAATACGCCATGTACGTGCCTACCAAGATCAGGTACCAGCCGAGTTCAGCCACCATATTAGCTTACGTAGCCACCAACGTGCAGCAAAATATACCTCTGCCCGCGCGCAACTTTCGCTGTTAGAAAGCACGGTTGATACCGCTCTGCTAGTCGGGTTGTTATTACTGGGCGGACTACAATGGTTAGACACATTTTGGGCTCGTACCCTAGACAATGACTGGCTCAGGCAACTGGCTTTAATTGGTAGCGTATTTTTTTTGGGCGGGCTAGTGCAGTTGCCTTTTACTGTGTGGCGCACCTTTGTACTTGAACAACGTTTTGGTTTTAACCGTATGACCCCCCGGTTATTTGTTAGCGATTTAATTAAAACCTTACTTCTTAGTGTACTGTTAGGCGTACCCCTAATCAGCGCTGTGCTGTGGCTAATGGCGTCAACCGGTAGCGCTTGGCCATGGTGGGCCTGGCTAATTTGGGTTAGCTTTAGCCTTTGTGTAATGTGGTTATTCCCCAGTGTGATCGCACCATTATTTAATCAATTTAAACCCCTAGAGCGCGCTGACTTGAAGCACCGTATTGAACAACTCGCACAGCGATGTGGTTTTACCCTGAGCGGGTTATTTGTGATGGATGGCTCCAAGCGCTCTGCCCATGGCAACGCCTACTTTACTGGCATAGGCAACAACAAGCGTATTGTATTTTTTGACACCTTGCTAAATAAACTTAATGAAGATGAGATTGAAGCCGTTTTGGCTCATGAGCTAGGGCACTTTAAGTTCCATCACATACGCAAACGTATGGTGCTTTCTTTTGGGCTGTCGTTGGTGTTGCTGCTTTGCCTGGGCTGGTTATCGCAACATGTCTGGTTTTATACTGAATTAGGCGTACTGCCCCAGTTAAGTCGTCCTAATGATGGCCTCGCTTTAATTTTATTTTTTCTCACCGTCCCTATTTTTACCTTTTGGGCTGGGCCATTATTTAGCTTTTTGTCACGCAAAGACGAGTACCAAGCGGATGCGTTTGCGGCGCAACAGTCCAGACCCGAGTTTCTGGTTCAAGCCTTGATCAAACTGTATGACGACAATGCCGCTACCCTCACGCCCGACCCGTTGTATTCTGCGTATTACGCTAGCCATCCGGCCGCTGTTCAACGTGTGCACTATCTAAAGCAATTTTATGAAAAAAACTAAACCTCATCGCCAGCAGCTTGGTACTCAAGCGGCGACCACGGCAACTCAAACTGGTCAAATCATTGCTGGTCACGGTCGCCATTATTTTGTAGAGCTGGCTTCTGGTGAGATCATAAAATGCTTTCCTAGAGGAAAACGCGGTGGTATTTGCGTAGGAGACTGGGTAGATCTTAGCACCCAAGGCGAACGGGCCGCTATTGAACGGCTGCACGAGCGGCGCAACCTGCTTTACCGCTCAGATGAAATGCGCTCTAAGCAATTTGCGGCCAATATCGATCAGTTGTTTATTGTGCTGGCGTCTGAGCCCATGTTTTCTGATGACTTGACCGGACGCGCTTTAGTAGCTGCTGAGACAGCTGGTATTACGCCATTTATTTTGCTTAACAAAGCTGACTTAGCCACTACTCCCTTAGCTAGGGAGCGCTTACAACCGCTGATAAAAATTGGTGTCCCTGTTATCGAAGTCCACGCTTTAGACACCGACCAAGTTCACACCGCACTTGATGCCCTCTTACACGACAAGACCACGTTACTTTTAGGACAAAGTGGCATGGGTAAGTCGACGATTTTAAATGCACTGGTTCCCGAGGCTCAAGCCCACACCCAAGCACACTCTGAAGCCTTAGGGACAGGGCGTCATACCACCACTAGTACCAAGCTCTATCATATTCCGGGTAGCACAGGAAAAATCATTGATTCGCCGGGCTTTCAAGCATTTGGTATTGCCCACCTTACCGCTGAAGACTTAGTGCGTGGCTTTACCGAGTTTCACGAACCAATTCAACACTGCCGTTTTTATAATTGTAGTCATCGCCATGAACCAGGGTGTGGCGTGGTGGCAGCCTTTGAAAGCGGCCAGATCCACCCTGATCGTTACGCTTTATACCAACGCTTGTTACATGAACTGGAAAGTCAGCCTAAATACTAAGGCTTTGTCGCCTCGACGTGTTGAACTAAAGCCGCTAGATGGTGGTACAAATTACGTATCACTAACGCAGTAGCACCCCAAATAAAGTAGTGCTGCCAGCGCATAGAAAAATAATAGCGCACAGGCTGCTCGGGTTTTTGTAAGCGATGAAGTTGATGGTGTGTAGGATCCATCAGTACCGTTAACGGGACCTCGAACACCTCTGCGACTTCGGCTGGGTCGGTATGAATTTGGAAATCGGGCCGTACAAGAGCCACCACCGGTCGCATGGCAAAGCGAGAGCTAGTAATAAAATAGGTTCTTCACTGAGCGCTTGAATAAAGTGCGGAGCAATGCCGACTTCTTCGTGGGTTTCACGCAGGGCGGTATGAATTGCACTTTGATCAGTATGCTCTACCCGCCCCCCAGGAAAACAAATTTGACCGGCGTGATGCACTAGATGACCTGCACGCCGTGTTAAGAGCACTGACAAACCATGCTCTCGTTCAATTAAAGGCACACAGACTGCCGCTTGACGTGCATCTGGGTAGGCAGCAAACGTATGGACAAATTCCTGTGCAAATAAAGGCTCTACTGCCCAATCAATGGGCTGAGCTAAGCGCTGCCGTAAAAAGCCTGGACGCAAATAGCGAGAAGGGATGCGAGGCAAGCGAGGTAAATGATGTAGCGGCTGTTGATCTGGAATATACCCAAGACGTGATGCTTCGATCGCAGCCAAATCGGTTGTTTGCATAGCTCCTTTCACCTATAAAAAAAGACACCCTTTCGGGTGTCTTTTTATTAAACCGGAGCTATTAGGCAACGGTTTTACGTACCAATTTTTCTTTGATACGTGCAGCTTTACCCGAACGGTTACGTAGGTAGTATAGCTTAGCACGACGTACAGCACCGCGACGTTTCACTTCGATAGTAGCGATTTGAGGAGAGTACAATTGGAATGTACGCTCTACGGCTTCGCCTGAAGAGATTTTACGCACGATAAAAGAAGAGTTTAAACCACGGTTGCGTTTGGCAATGACAACGCCTTCGTATGCCTGTACACGTTTACGTGTACCTTCAACTACGTTAACGTTAACAACGACGGTGTCACCAGGGTTGAATTCAGGACGTGGATTGTCAGCGGTTAGACGCTGCATTTCTTCCTGTTCTAGGATATCAATAATATTCACAATAAGCTCCAGATTACATCGTATACGGGCAAAGGATTGTTATATACAGCCCGACAGAGGATGAATCCGGTATTTTATCATTAAATAGAGTAATTAAGAAAATTATTAGGAATAATTTGTTGAAGAACGACGCCAAATACATAAAGAGGCCGGCCAACGCGAACGTAATGCTAGGCGCTGATAACTTTTATAGAGTTCAAACGCACTTTTTTGAGCTAACACAGGGTGAGATCGACTTTGTAAAAGATATTGGGCAAAAGAAGGCTTGGTCATAAGGACTCCGTTAGCGAGTAGGATCAATAAATGTACTGTATATCCATACAGCATTATTCTCAAGCCCAAGTGCATCCTATTTACCACAAAAAAGCCCTTGGTTTGTTACCAAGGGCTGTGATTACGTCGATGAGAAATTAATAACAACTGGATTGATCTAAAAATACCCCCGCTTGAATCGACTGCGCATGCGCTTGTGCTCGTGGCAGAATATAGGCGGCGTGAAACACGGCTGTGCTAAATTTTTTTCGTAGAAACTCGGTATCTGCACTAACACTTGCCTGCGCCGCACGTGCCATCATCCAGCCCCCTAGCACTACCCCAGCCAGCATCAAAAATGGCACACTTCCAAAGTATACGGCTCGAGGTTTCTGCGCCGCATGTTGCTGTAATAAATCGGTGATTGCCTGCTCATAGGCTTGGCAGGCTTGCTCTAGGCGTTGAGCAATAAAAGCGAGCTCTGTGTTATTTGGGTGCTGCTGCAATTGGTTAATCGTGGCACGAACCGGAGTTAAGCACGCGAGTGCCTGCTGCCCGTGGTCTCGTAACACTTTGCGGCCTATTAAGTCATTCGCTTGAATAGCGGTGGTTCCCTCATAAATGGCAAACACACGACAATCACGAGCATGCTGTGCTGCGCCTGTTTCTTCGATGAAACCCATACCACCATGTACTTGTATGCCTAAGCTTGTTACCTCGTTTACCATCTCTGTTGCAAAGCCTTTAACTATAGGCACTAAAAACTCATGCTGACGTTGAAAGTCTGCCGCCTGATCTGGATTCGTATGATGTAAAGCCATGTCTTTCAGCCAAGCGGCATGATAGCTTAAGGCGCGTGTGCTTTCCGTTAATGCGCGCATGGTTTGCAGCATTCGCTCTACATCGGGATGATGATGAAGGGGAACAGGGCTAGTAAAACGGCGTGCTAAATCGGGCCCTTGTCGGCGTTCCGCGGCATAGTGCTCTGCTTGGTATAAGGCGCGATCCGCCACGCCTAAGCCCTGAATGCCAATGGCAAAGCGTGCAGCATTCATAGTGATGAACATATAGTTCAGGCCCTGATGAAGCTCTCCTACTAGATACGCAATGGCCCCAGTCCCAACGTCGCCACCCGCGTCGCCATAACGCATGACCGCCGTCGGACTGCCATGCAAACCCATCTTTTCCTCTAAGGACGCACACATGACATCGTTACGTGCGCCTTTGGCATAATCACCCTGATCATGAGCGAGATAGTGTGGTACCAAAAATAATGAAAGCCCAGCGATACCTGGCGCTGCATCAGGGGTACGTGCTAGCACTAAGTGAATAATATTCTCTGCTAAGTCATGCTCGCCGTAAGAAATAAAAATCTTTTCTCCTCGGAGACGGTAACTGCCGTCTGATTGAGGCGTAGCAAGGCATTGCACCAAAGACAGGTCTGAACCGGCTTGAGGTTCAGTGAGGTTCATGGTGCCAGTCCATGCCCCTGACATCAACGAGGGTAAATAATGCTCTTGTTGACTGGGTGTACCCGCCAAAATCAGGGTCTCAATTACTGAGTCGGTTAAGATCGGACACAGCGCAAACGCAGCACAGGCTGCGCTCATGCTTTCACCAAATGCCGCCCCGACCAGTTTGGGTAGCCCTTGTCCTCCGAACTCGCTGCTATGCTGCAAGCCTTGCCATCCCGACTGCTGAAACGCAGCATACGCGGCTTTAAAACCGGGCGTGGTCTTTACACCTTCTGCCGTTTTTTTGGGGGGATATTGATCAGACGCTCGATTTAATGGGGCCACTTCATGCTCTATGTAGCGGGCGCCCTCATCCAGCACAGCTTGCAGTAGATCACTGGAGAGATCCTCGTTACCAGGCAAGCTTAATAAAGCAGGCACATCGACTAAGTGTTCGAACACAAACTGAATATCAGCACGAGGGACGTGATAAGTCATAGTTTTTCCTCAGGCAAAGATGACCATAAAAAAAGCCTGTAGCAGAACTACAGGCTTTGATTTGGATTAAAGCGCGTTGGTCAGTTCGGGGAGGACCTCGAACAGGTCACCAACTAAGCCGTAATCGGCGACACTAAAGATGGGTGCCTCTGGGTCTTTGTTGATGGCAACAATCACTTTGGAGTCCTTCATACCCGCCAAGTGTTGAATGGCACCCGATACGCCTACAGCAATATAAAGCTGCGGTGCAACGATTTTGCCTGTTTGCCCCACCTGCCAGTCATTGGGTGCATAACCTGCGTCTACCGCGGCACGAGAAGCGCCCACTGCAGCGCCTAGTTTGTCTGCTAAGGTTTCAATCAAGGCAAAATTTTCTTTGCTGCCTAGGCCACGACCACCCGATACCACCACAGTAGCATCTGCTAAATCTGGACGATCACTTTTTGCCATCTCGCGACTGACGAAGCTGGACTTTCCACTGTCGTTTTGCGCAGCTACGGTTTCTACTACTGCAGTGCCCCCTGTGGGCTCAGCCCCATCAAAAGCAGTAGTGCGCACAGTAAGTACTAGCTTAGGATCGGTACACTGTACGGTAGCAATCGCGTTACCAGCATAAATAGGACGAGTGAAGGTATCCGCAGACTCAACCGACAATATATCTGAAATTTGTGCCACGTCTAATTTGGCTGCCACGCGTGGAGCTACGTTTTTTCCAGCTGCCGTAGCGGGAAACAAGATATGACTGTATGCATCCGCTACGCTAAGCACTTGAGCCGCTACATTTTCAGCTAAGCCATTAGCTAAGGCGTCATCTTCAGCCAAAAGGACTTTGGTAACACCCTGAATTTGAGCCGCTGCCTCTGCAACCGTCGTCGCATTGGCTCCGGCCACCAATACATGAACATCGTTTCCAAGTTGTGAGGCGGCAGCCACAGTATTTAAGGTCGCGCTTTTAAGCTCTACGTTATCGTGTTCAGCAATCACTAGTATCGACATTTAGATCACCTTTGCTTCATTTTTAAGTTTTGCGACAAGCGTTGCAACATCCGCTACCATTTCACCCGCTGCACGAGCGGCAGGCTCGGTGACTTTAAGGGTTTTAATACGTGGAGTCACATCTACGCCTAGGCCTTCGGGTGTCAATACATCAATGGTTTTCTTTTTTGCTTTCATGATGTTCGGTAAGGTCACATAACGCGGTTCATTCAGGCGTAAGTCGGTGGTGATCACCGCAGGTAGGGTAAGTGAAATCGTTTCTAGTCCTCCATCTACCTCGCGTGTTACTTTTACCTGAGCGCCATCAAGCTCTATTGCACTGGCAAAAGTAGCTTGGGGCCAATCCAATAACGCCGCCAACATTTGACCGGTCTGATTGGCATCATCATCAATGGCTTGTTTACCCAAGATGACAAGCTGAGGCTGTTCAGTATCGACAACGCCTTTCAGGAGTTTGGCTACAGCTAGCGGCTGTAACTCAACATCAGTTTCAACCTGAATGGAACGATCAGCACCAATTGCCATTGCCGTGCGTAAGGTTTCTTGGCAGGGCTTTTCGCCACACGATACCGCTACGACCTCAGTTACCACCCCTTTCTCTTTAAGACGAATGGCCTCTTCGACCGCAATCTCATCAAAGGGGTTCATGGACATTTTTACGTTTGCTATGTCTACACCAGTTTGGTCAGACTTTACGCGTACCTTGACGTTATGGTCAACTACACGTTTCACAGGCACCAACACCTTCATCAGGCAATCTCCAATTTAGCTAAAAATAGATTGTGCAATGACTAATCATAAAGCATTTTGTGTGTTGCACAAAAGCGGACTTACTTAGTGGCTAATCCGGCCAGCACCTTTATATGTGCCGCCACACTGCGCGCTAAAGCGTCTAACGCATAGCCTCCTTCAAGCATACTAATCACTCGACCATGGGTACTGATGGCGGTTGCCTGCATGACCTGATCGGTAATCCAAGCAAAATCGGCTTCAGTTAAATGCATCTGTGCCATGGCGTCTTCGGTATGCGCATCAAACCCAGCAGAAAAAAACAGTAATTTGGGCTTAAGCTGGCGCAATCGAGGCAACCAGCTTTGCGTTACTAGGTCGCGAATAGCAGTAGATTCGGTTCCCGCTGGCACCGCTTCATTGTACATATTTGGAGCTTCGGGTAAATGACGAGCATGGGGGTAAAAAGGATGCTGATAAAAACCGAACATCTGCACTTGGTCTTGATGAGCGAATATGTCTTCGGTTCCATTACCGTGATGCACATCAAAATCCACGATGACCACTTGATCTAACTGATATCTTTCAATGGCATACGCTGCGGCTACGGCGACATTATTAAAAAAGCAAAACCCCATGGCTTGGTCAAAGCAGGCATGATGACCTGGAGGGCGTACGGCACAAAAAGCCCGTTGAGCGTGGCCCGCCATGACTTGATCTACCGCTAAAATTCCGGCTCCGGCTGCATAATAGGCGGCCTCGAGGGTATGAGGGTTTAAAACCGTATCACTATCAATGCTGAAGTAGCCCGTTTCAGGTGCATATTGCTGCATAGTAGCGATATGATGTAGGCTGTGTACACGCGACAAATCCTCCTCTTTGGCTTTAAGAGCAGTCATTTCATGCAGCATGTTTGTTAGACCCGTTTGCGCTAGATGTTTTTGTATAGCTTGTAAGCGCAACGGCGACTCGGGGTGCCCTGCTCCCATCTCATGCTGATAAAAAGAAGGATGAGTTATAAATATTGTCTCCATAAGGTTTGATTATGTTCAGAAAAACGCGCTTAGTGCAAGCTTGTTTTTGCAGTTTATTAATAATGGGTTGCGCGACCTCCCAAACCAACAACCCTCAATCTAACCATCATGTGCCGGTTGGAGGCGCTACGCCATCGGCCTTAACCCTAAATAAAGAGGCTCATCCTAAATCGGGTTCGTCCGTACAGGGCCGACAGGATTATTTTCAAGCCGATGGCAGTCTCAGTCCTTACTTATACGAATGGGCCCAGGAATTAGCCCAATTACAAGGCATCCCTTTTACGCGTATCGAGGCATTATTAAAAACTGCTCATTACAATGCGAAAGCCGCTCAGCTTATGGCGCCTAATAAAGGGCAGATCAAGCGTAGCTGGAACACCTATAAAAATCGCTTTATTGAACCCATCCGCATTAAAGCTGGTCTAGACTTCTGGAACCAACATGCCGAGATCCTTCAACGGACTGCTCAAGAATATGGGGTTCCCCCCGAGATCTTGGTGTCTATTATTGGCGTAGAAACTATTTATGGCCGCTATACGGGCGATTTCCGAGTCCTTGATGCCTTGTTAACCTTAGGCTTTAGCTACCCTGACAATAGTCGCCCGGAACGCGGAAAACTATTTAGAGACCAGCTCGCTGATTTAATTGTGCTTGATTACCAAGGCAAGATTGATGCCAACACGATCACAGGTTCTTTTGCTGGCGCGGTTGGTTTGCCTCAGTTTATGCCTGGAAGCTTAATGCGCTATGCCGTAGATGCGGATCACGATGGCAAAATTGATTTGTTTCACTCCATGCCAGATATCTTAGCGTCTGTTGCCAACTTTTTAATTGAGCATGGCTGGCAACCTGGGTTACCTGTTTTTGCGCCCGTCCAGTTAAACGACCAAAAGGCTAAAAGATTCGTAGATGGCGGTTTAATCCCTCAATCCAATTGGGAAGGGTTATTACAAGCGCAAGCCGTACAGGCTCCTAACAGTCGTGCCGTTGCGGCGTGGATGTCAAAGCCACTAGGGGTAATTAACTTAATTGAAGAAAGTCGAGGTACCGCTGAGTACCGTTTGGCTACCCCTAACTTTTACGCCATTACGTCTTATAACCGTAGTTACTTTTATGCCAGTACCGTGTCTGATTTTGCGGATCTGCTCGCCCGGCGTCGTGCGCAATAATGGCTACTTACTACACTTGACATCCTCCCCCGCTTAAAGGCCGGGGATTCCTACGGCGTTCAAGGGAGGCATTGAGCCGCCTCTATGTCGCTTCGGTGGGTTCCTGCTGCTGGCGGCCTGACTGCACCACTCACTTCACAGGCGAACCGGGCGTGCCCCACTCTTAATACATTGATCGCACCGACCACATCGGCGTTTTCCTTAACGCCACATGCTACGCACACAAATTGCGCTTGCGTAGGGCGATTTCGTGCCGCTTGAAACGGTTGAGCGGTGCATAGTACGTGCCGTCCGATAGCGTGGCAAACCGTGCCACACCCATATCGATGCCAACCGCTGACGTGCCTTGCGACTGTTGCGGTAGCGTACCCAGCCCAGTTTGGGCAGAAAGATACGGCTGTTTTCCTGATCGAGTTTGCAGCCTTGCGGGTAACGGAAGCTGTCTGACTGCCCTTTTTTCTTGAAGCGTGGGAAAGCAGCGCGTTTGGCAAAGAAATTCTTGTAGGCACGCTCGAGGTCTTTAAGCGCTTGCTGCAAACATTGACTTGGCGCGTGTTTCAGCCACTCTGTTTCCTTATCCTTCTTCCAAGCGGGCAGGAAATTAGCCAGAACGGTATAACTGAATTTCGTCGTGCTGTCGGCGGCATAACGGTCTTTTTGCCATGCCAACGCCCTATTGAACACGAAACGACATGCACCGGCAAAGCCGCGCATATTGCGTCGCTGAGCACCGTTGGGCTTGAGTTCGTATTGATAGGCTTGACGTCGTTTCATGCTAAGAATTATACTTAGTCTATGAAGAAAAACAACGACATTCGACGCGGTAGACACTGTGTTTTTAACATGCACGTTCACTTGGTCTTTGTGACAAAGTACCGCGGTGGTGTGTTCACCAAAGAAATTCTTGACGACTTGCGTGACCTCTTTGCGGGCGTCTGTTCGGACTTTGAGGCAGAATTGGTAGAGTTCGACGGTGAGGACGACCATGTTCACTTGTTGGTCAACTATCCCCCCAAGGTCGCCGTGTCGGCACTGGTAAATAGTTTGAAATGCGTATCAAGCCGGATGATTCGCAAAAAGACGTATCCGAGCATTCACAACAAACTATGGGGTGGCGCCCTCTGGTCGCCTAGCTACTTTGCCGGAAGCTGTGGCGGTGCGCCTATCGAGATCGTCCGACAATACATTAAGCAACAACAGACGCCAAGCTGATACGAAGACGCTAGCGCGTCCGCGCTATTCATCTCCGCCCTAACGGCGGGGTTTTCCGCGCGATTTGATAAAAAAACCCTCTGTGCCGCCATGCGCCAGAGGGTTTTTTATTGCACCGTTTGCGCCCTAGGGATTGAATACCCCAGTAGAAAGGTAACGATCGCCGCGGTCGCACACAATAAATGCAATGGTTGCATTTTCAACGCGTTGAGCCACACGCAGCGCCGCCACCAGCGCGCCTGCAGAGGATATGCCAGCAAAGATGCCTTCTTGTGAGGCTAAAGTACGCGCCATGGCCTCGGCTTCGTCTTGGCCAATGGACTCTAGAGCAGAAATTTGGTCAGGGTCATAGATTTTGGGGAGGTATTCCTGAGGCCATTTACGAATGCCTGGGATTTGTGCCCCCTCGGCAGGCTGTGCCCCAATGATTTGAACGGCGGGGTTTTTTGAGCGCAAGTAATTGCCTACCCCCATAATGGTTCCCGTTGTACCCATAGCGCTTACGAAATGGGTGATTTGACCCTCTGTTTGCTGCCAGAGCTCTGGACCTGTGCCCTGAATATGCGCTAGGGGGTTATCCTGATTAGCGAATTGATCCAGTACGATGCCTTTACCCTCGGACTGCATTTGTAAGGCGAGGTCACGTGCGTATTCCATGCCACCGGCGGCGGCAGGAGTTAGGATAAGCTCGGCCCCATAGGCTGTCATGGAAGCACGACGCTCTAGAGATAAGTTGTCTGGCATGATCAAAATCATTTTATAACCACGCACCGCAGCGATCATGGCTAGCGCAATACCTGTGTTGCCACTAGTGGCTTCGATAAGTGTATCGCCGGGTTTAATTACGCCTCGGGCTTCGGCCATTTTGATCATGGAGCTAGCGGCACGGTCTTTGACTGAACCAGCCGGGTTATTGCCTTCGAGTTTGGCTAAGATGACATTACCGCGTCCGATTTGGTAAAGCTCGGGCAAACGCTGTAAGCGCACCAGCGGAGTCATTCCTATCGTATCTTCTATCGTTGGATAATTTTTCATACCACCTCTTTTAATCACATAGAGCTCAGAAGACTGAGCTCAACCTGTATAAGTCTATGATACTGATTGCCTTGTGACTTAGGTTATTTTTTTGGCTTTTTATCTGAAGGCGGCGCGGCAGGCGTAGGCTCTGCAGTCAAGCCCGCCTCGTGCAGGCCACTAAGACGCTTGGGCCCAATGCCTTTCACCCGATCAGATAGGTCTTGCAAAGAGCTAAACGGCCCTGCTCGATCGCGTTCGTGAATGATACGCTCGGCTGTTTTTGGCCCAATGCCTTTGATTTGTTGTAACTGCTGTAAAGATGCCTGATTTAAATTGACGGCTTGGGCCTGCCACGCCCACCCTAAAAGCACTAAGCAAACAATAAAACGCCCCCATTGCTTGGGCTGCGATAGAGTACGAAGCAAACACATACTGTTCTCCTTGGAATGATGGCCATTTAGCATCCATCAAATCTTTGAATGTGCCTAGCTCGTAATGCTACGCAAGAACGAACCCTTGCGTAGTTTTCACAGTATTTTAAAGATGTGGCTTTTGCTTTAATACGTAATCACGCACCCCTGTTTGCACATCCACAAAGGGCTTCGTGTAGCCCGCTGCTCGCAACTGAGTTAGATCAGCTTGGGTATGGCTTTGATAGCGCCCTTTTAAATCATCAGGAAAGTCGATGTAGTGCAGTATGTTTTTTTGCACTAACTCCTCTAGACCAAGCGCTGCATCGCCCTCAAGCTCGCGCATGGTATTTACTACAGTTTGCGCTACATCATTAAACGGTTGAGCGCGCCCTGTACCACAATTAAATATCCCTGACACAGAGCTCTGTAAAAAGTGCAAATTCACATCCACTACGTCATCAATATAAACAAAGTCACGCTGCTGACCGCCGTTATCATACCCATCCCACGCCCCAAACAGGCGCACACAGCCCTCGGCTTTGTATTGGTGCATATTATGCAGAGCCACTGATGCCATGCGACCCTTATGGTTTTCTTGGGGGCCGTACACATTAAAATACCGCAAACCGACTACCGGTGCCGTCAATTTTTGCATGTGTTTTCGAATAACTTGGTCAAAAAGAAACTTAGAGTAGCCATACACATTTAACGGCGACTCGTTGTGTATGTCTTCCGCATAACGTGGGCCTGCGCCGTAAACGGCAGCCGATGAGGCATAAATAAAAGGCGTATTGTGTTTTTGACAATATTCAAATAGCTCGAGGCTAACGCGGTAGTTGTTATCCATCATATAACGACCATCACGCTCGGTGGTGGCAGAGCAAGCGCCTTGGTGTAATACCGCCTGGATGCGTGGCAGCCCGCCTGATAAGACCAGTCGTCTAAAGTCATCTTTATCCATATAGTCCGCAATATCAGCACGCACTAAGTTATGGAACTTGTCGCCCTCTAGTAAATCGTCCACTACTAAAATGTCATTGATGCCCAGTTTATTTAAGCCCAATAATAAATTACTGCCTATAAACCCTGCACCACCAGTGACTACTATCATCGCAATTCCTCTGCTGTAACGGTTGAAGTCCCTAACTTACCAACGACTATGCTGCCTGCTTTATTAGCCCAATGCATGGCGTCTACCCAACTTAATCCAGCAGCGCGGGTGACGGCTAGCGTTGCTAAAACGGTATCCCCTGCCCCAGACACATCAAACACCTCTTGGGCCTCAGCGGCCGCATGAGCACGCCCCTGTGCGGTATACATGGTCATCCCTTGTTCAGAGCGTGTAATGAGCAGGGCCTCTAGATTCAGACGTTGCCGTAGCGCCTGAGCTCGTGCGGTTAAATCGTCTTCAGATGCCCACTTGCCTACAGCTTGTTCCATTTCCAACCGATTCGGCGTAATGCTAGCCGCACCGGTATAGCGACTGTATTGATCGCCTTTTGGGTCGACTAACACAGGCACTCCTTGTTTGTGAGCAGTCTGAATAAGTGTTTCCACACGATTGAGTGCACCTTTTGCATAATCGGACAACACAACAATATGGTGCTGTGCCACCAAGTCAGAAAAATAAGTTTCTAGTTGGGTCAAAACCGCTGGACTAGGCGCTTGCTCAAAGTCTACGCGTAGCAACTGCTGTTGACGCCCTAAAATGCGCAATTTTAAGATCGTTGGGAGATCGTTATCTATACATAGATACGGCTCGACGTGTTCCGCCTGACACATTTGCTGTATGGATGTACCCGCTTCATCATTGCCTATGAAGCCAATAAGGCTTGCTTGAGCCCCTAATGCCACACAGTTGCGTGCAACGTTAGCGGCCCCTCCTAAGCGGTCCTCTTTACGTGTTACTTTCACAATAGGAACAGGTGCCTCGGGAGAAATACGGTTTACGGCCCCAAACCAATACCGATCCACCATGACATCCCCGACCACAAGAATTTTTAACGCAGCAATGTGCTCTTTAGTTGGGAATGGACTCATTGCATTTCCTCGAGTCGTTTCGGGGCATACGTTTCCCAATGCGTGCACCCTGGGCATTGCCAGTAGAAATGTTTGGCCTCAAAACCGCAGTTTTGACACGCGTAGCGATCTAAACGCTGGGTATGCTTATGAACCAAGGTCCGTAAAAGCGTGAGATCACCACCTAAGACATGAGCGGCTTCGGGGTTATCGGGATGCTGTAACTCAAGCTGCAAGCTACGGTCCAATCCCAACAAAGAAGGGTATTGGTGTAGGGCTTCACGTGCAAAGGTCCAAGCGGTCGTCGCGCCTTGATGGATGCGCAATGCTTTAAACACCTGAGTAAACACGTCGACTGATGGGTATTGCTCGTAATGTTTCTGTAGTACACGCAATGCCTGATCAGCTAAACCCTGCGCCTCGTAACACTGCATGAGTTGATCAGCAATTAATCCGGCATAGAGCGGCGCGACTCTTAGCACCTCTTGGAGATAAAACTGCTGTAAGGCTAAATTTTGTTCTAATTGGGCGACCTGAGCTCGTAGCATAAAGATACGTGCGGTTGCGGCTCGGCTCCCCTCTTTAGCGCCTAGCTCTTTGGCAGCCCGCTCTGCCTCATTAAGCGCCTGCTCGGCCTGCTCAAGTTGAGGCTCACGTCTTTTTAATGCCGTTTCAGCCTGCTCACATTGGTAATGGATCAACTGAGGTACTGGCTCATCGACCAGATGGCGTAGACGCTTTACCGTCGCAATGGCCTGAGGCCAATCGTGCCCTGACTCATAAATATGGATTAAAGCACGCACAGCAGCTATCGCATGACGCCCTTGAGATACTGCCTCAAACGCTGCCTCGGCTCGGTCCAGCATGCCTGCCTTTAAAAAGTCTTGGGCTATTTCAAACTGTGCATTTTCTCTTTCGATTTCTGGTAAGTCAGTGCGCGCAAGCAAACTTTGATGCACCCGTATAGCACGTTCCATTTCGCCACGCCGTCTGAATAAGCTACCCAAAGCAAAGTGTAGCTCTGTGGTTTCTGGATCTAATTTAGCCACCTCTATAAATGCATCAATGGCTTGATCAGGCTCTTCGTTTAAGAGAAAGTTTAGCCCTTTAAAATAGGAGTCGGGTAACTGTTTGCTTTCAGAAAGCATTTGCTTGAAATCAAAACGTGCTGCCAACCAGCCCAAACCAAACAACACAGGCACAATAATGAGCCACCATGGTTCAAAATCCACTCTGCACCTCGATTACAGGGGAGCCAACGGAGCAATAATTTCTACTGCTGCAGGATCGGTGGGCTTGGCGGGATTTTGAATTTGGTCTTCTAAGCGAGCGACGTCACGCTTAAGTTTCGCTATTTCTCGTTTTTTACGCATAATGTTTAAAATCATGAGTAGCAACCCCAGCACCAGACCTAATAAAAACGTGACCAGCATCACTACTATTAATGGAACATTAGCTAAGGCGTAGTCAGCAAAAAAACTAACGTGAACGGGCTCTGTGTTTTTGAGGGCGAACAATAACACCACGACAAAAACCAGTAATCGCAATACCCAGACGAGATAACGCATAAATGGCTCCAACGAATTAAAGGATGCCTTGATTGTAAAGGCAAAAGGGGTAATTAGCCCAGACGCAAAAACAGGCTCATAGTGAGCCTGTTTTTGAGACATGTACAGTTAGCTACGAGTTAGGCTGTTGTGCTAAAAAAGCATTATCAACCCGTTCGCGGAGCTCTTTACCTGCCTTAAAGTGTGGTACTTGTTTTGCGGGCACATGGACTTTTTCGCCAGAGCGAGGGTTGCGCCCTATACGTGATGCCCGTGTAGACAGGGAAAAACTACCAAACCCCCTGATTTCTATACGATGACCGTTTTCTAATGCTGTGGTCATGGCATCAAGAATAGTCTTTACCGTCAGCTCTGTGTCCTTTGGGGCTAGCTGCGTATTGCGGCTGGCCAACAGTGCAATAAGCTCAGACTTCGTCACACTTTATTCAGCGTCTTCACGCTGCTGTTCAAGTTGAGCACGTAGTAACGCACCCAAGTTAGTCGTACCAGCAGAAGCGCTTGCATCGGAAATACGTTGCATACTTTGTGCGGTTTCTGCGCTGTCAATAGCCTTGATAGACAACTGGATAGAACGCGCTTTGCGGTCTACGTTGATGATCATGGCTTCAACTTCGTCGCCTTCGTTGATTGCAGTGGTTGCATCTTCAACACGGCCAGCAGAGATTTCAGAAGCACGCAGGTAGCCTTCAACGTCTACAGATAAAGTCACCACAGCGCCTTTAGGCTCTACGGATTTTACTGTGCCTTTAACTACAGCACCTTTATCGTTAGCAGACACATAGTTGTTGAAAGGATCGCCTTCGAGTTGTTTGATACCGAGAGAGATACGCTCTTTTTCGGTGTCAATACCAAGAACGATAGCATCCACTTCGTCGCCTTTCTTGTAGTTGCGAACGGCTTCTTCGCCACTGTCAGTCCAAGAGAGGTCAGATAAGTGAACTAGACCATCAATACCGCCATCTAGACCAACGAACACGCCAAAGTCAGTGATGGATTTGATAGCGCCACGTACTTTATCGCCACGTTTGAAGTTCAATGCGAACTCTTCCCATGGGTTAGGACGACACTGCTTCATGCCTAAAGAGATACGACGACGGTCTTCGTCAATGTCTAGAACCATGACTTCGACTTCTTCACCCAAAGTAACAACTTTGCGTGGGTCTACGTTTTTGTTGGTCCAGTCCATTTCGGAAACGTGTACTAAACCTTCGATACCGTCTTCAACCTCGACGAAAGCACCGTAGTCGGTTAGGTTTGTCACTTTACCGAACAAACGTGTACTTTGTGGGTAACGACGGGATAGGCCGATCCAAGGATCTTCGCCTAGTTGTTTAACGCCCAAGGAAACGCGGCTGCGGTCTTGGTCGAATTTAAGTACTTTGGCTTCGATTTCTTCACCCACTTGAAGAACTTCGGATGGGTGACGTACACGACGCCATGCCATATCAGTGATATGCAATAGACCATCGATACCACCCAAGTCCACAAACGCACCGTAATCAGTAATGTTTTTAACAATACCTTTAACAACGATACCTTCGGTGAGGGTTTCGAGTAGTTTCTGACGCTCTTCGCCCATGCTGGCTTCGAGTACAGCACGACGGGACAAGACGACGTTGTTACGTTTGCGATCGAGTTTGATCACTTTGAACTCAACGGTTTTGCCTTCGTATGGAGTGGTGTCTTTTACGGGACGTAGGTCAACCAAAGAACCAGGCAAGAAAGCACGGATACCGTTAGTCATAACAGTCATACCGCCTTTTACTTTGCCAGTAATGGTACCGGTAACTAGCTCGCCAGACTCTAGAGCTTGCTCTAGGGATAGCCATGCTGATAGGCGTTTAGCGCGATCGCGAGATAGGATTGTGTCGCCGTAACCGTTTTCAAATGCGTCGATAGCAACAGAAACGTAATCACCGGGTTCCACTTCGAGTTCGCCTTGATCGTTCAAGAACTCTTCGAGAGGAATCAAGGACTCGGATTTCAAGCCTGCGTTAACCAACACGTAGTTGTGGTCAATGCGCAAGACTTCGGCAGAGATAACTTCGCCGGCTTTTAGGTCTTGGGACTGAAGGCTTTCTGCAAATAAATCGGCAAAGCTTTCGCCGCCTAATACTTCGGTAGTAGAGATGGAGGACATTAAATAAGATCCATCAGCCATTACTGGCTTTGTCAAGAACACACGGGGCGTAAGGCCCAGTGGAGTGAACACACGTTGCTTAAGGCACTAAAAGCGCTTAAACAACACCTTTAATTTTGGGTAGCAGCCCAGTAGGCCAATACCTGATTCACGGTTTCTTCAATGGTGAGATGAGAAGAATCCAATAGAATTGCGTCTTTAGCAGGCTTTAAGGGCGCGATTGAACGGGTCGTATCGCGTAAATCTCGTGCCTGTAAATCAGCTAATAGTTCTGAAAGATTAGCAGATATACCCTTGTCTATCAACTGTTTATAACGGCGTTCAGCCCGGGATTGCGCATCCGCAACAAGATAAATCTTTAAAGGGGCGGAGGGAAAAACTACCGTTCCCATATCACGACCATCTGCGATCAGACCGGGAGGTTGCTGAAAGTCGCGCTGCCGTGCTAGCAAAGCGGCACGTACCGGTTCGTAGGCGGCAACTTGAGACGCCAACAAGCCCACTTGTTCGGTTCGCAAGACATCAGCCACATTTTCACCGTCCAGTACACACTGACCTTGACCAAAGCGCACATTCAGCTGACGCGCAAGCTGTGCGACCTGCTCTTGTTGGGTGGTATCGACCGCTTGGCGTAAACACGCCAATGCCGTTAAGCGGTAGAGCGCTCCGCTATCCAAAACATGCCAACCCAAATGGTTAGCGACAAGGTGACTAACAGTTCCTTTACCTGATGCGGTTGGGCCATCAATGGTAATTACAGGGGGAATAGGATGGGGAGCCACCATGGACATCTAGCCTTTTATCAGTTGTTCAAAAATAGAGAAGTATTCAGGGAAGGTTTTACTCACGCAGTTAGGGTCTAGAATAGTTTGCGACATGCCACCAAAGCGCATAAGCGATAAACACATGGCCATGCGGTGATCGTCATACGTTTCTATTCGAGCTGAGCGCCATCCGCCTTCGGGGATGGGGTAAATGGTGATCCAATCTGGACCGGACTCGACTTCAGCCCCGACCTGGCGCAATTCATTTTGCATGGCGTCGATGCGGTCGGTTTCCTTGACGCGCCAACTTGCAATGTTGCGTAACGTACACGGCCCATCGGCGTACACGGCTAAGGCTGCGGCTGTCATAGCCGCATCTGGGATTAAATTAAAGTCCAAATCGAACGCTTTCAGTCTTTGGCCCTGCGCAACATTAACCCCGGTGACCTCCATGGAGTTAGCTAGATACGTCACCTGAGCTCCCATGTATTCCATGACTTTAGCAAACTGCACATCGCCTTGAACCGATAAAGCCCCTACCCCTTGGATATCAATTGGCCCCCCTGCAATCGTACCTAAAGCTAAAAAATACGATGCCGACGACGCGTCGCCCTCAACGTGAAACTCGCCGGGTGACACATACTGCGCATCACTTTGGATAACAAAGCGTTGCCAATGTTCATCGTGACGAACTAAGACCCCAAACTTCTCCATCATATCGAGCGTGATGGCAATATAAGGTTGGGAAATCAGCGTGCCCTCTACCTCGATGACTAGCTCGGTCTGCGTTTGAGCAACGGCAATGGGCGCAGCCATCAATAAGGCAGTTAAAAATTGGCTAGACACAGACCCTTTAACCCGTATAGGCTGGCTTAGGTCAATCGTAGGCTGGCCAATTTTTAGGGGCGGATAGCCAGAGGTTTCCAAGTAGTCTATGCGAGCCCCAGCGCCTTGCAATGCCTCGACTAAATCACCAATGGGCCGCTCATGCATACGTGGAATGCCGCTTAAGGTATAGTCGCCACCTAAAAAAGCCAATGCAGCCGTTAACGAACGAAAAGCGGTACCTGCATTGCCTAAAAATAAATCTGCGTGTGCATGGTTAAAAGGCGTTCCACCATGGATTTGGTAGACGCTCTCCGAAACCTTGATGGCCTCCACCCCTAGTTGATTTAACGCGTCAATCATGACGCGCGTGTCATCGGAGGCCAACACGCCCGTTAAGCTTGTTATGCCTGGGGTCAACGCCGCTAAGAGCAAAGCGCGATTAGAAATACTTTTAGAACCTGGCAAGTGCACAGTACCACTGGCATGGGTTGCGGGCTCTAGGGTAATTTGCTCAAGACTCATTCCAATCCACTCCTGCTGCCCCATAAACGACGGGCCAAGGCAGCTTTTTCTAAAAATTCATATAAAGCTGTTCCGTCGGACTCTAACAATGCCGTTTCCGCTTGTTCAAACGCGGCACGAACCTGCTTTAGCTCTGACAAGACAGCAGCACGATTACTGAGAAAAATATCACGCCATACTTCTGCCGACCCCGCAGCAATGCGAGTAAAGTCTCTGAACCCACTTCCTGCCACATGTAAACGCACATCGGCATCAGCAGCACTGGCCACTTGCCACATGAACACAGAAGAAAGAAAGTGGGGCACATGGCTAATAGATGCTAGTACCCTGTCGTGTTCCTCTGCTGACATGAGCATAACCCGCGCGCCGCACTGTTCCCATAATTGAATGATCTTCGCCTTAGCGCTAGGGGCAGTTTCTTTGTGGGGAGTTAAGATAACAATGCGGTTACGGTAGAGGTCAGCCAATGCGGCTTCTGGCCCAGCCTTTTCCGCTCCTGCAATCGGATGACCAGGAATAAACTGCCCTATTTGCCCCCCTAGTACCTCAGTAGCAGCGCGCAGTACATCCGCTTTGGTGCTGCCCGCATCAGTAATCAAAGTATGAGGCTGTAAATGGGGTTTTATTTGTTGCAGTAAGCTTCGTGTAGCGCCTACTGGCGTAGCCAATACGATGATATCTGCGCGTTGAGCTGCCGTAGTGATATCAACGATCTCATCGATTAGCCCTAGCTGCAACGCATGGTGCGTGGTGCTGACCTGACGGCTGACACCAAGCACGCGACCTACGCACCCTGCTTGCTTTAATGCCGCCGCTAGAGAACCACCAATTAGGCCTGGTCCTACCACGGCTAGGACAGGAATAGTAAAAGCTGTTGGGGTAGCCATGGTGACTAGGCCTGCTGAGGGTATGAGCCCAACACTTTAAAAAAAGCCACTTGGTGCTTGAGCTGATCTAAGGCACTTTGTACCGCTGCATCCTCTTTATGACCCACCAAGTCAATATAAAAGTAGTATTCCCATTGACCGGTGCGTGCAGGTCGAGACTCAAGACGCGTCATTGACACCTGATGTTCAGCAAACGGCGCTAGCATTTCATGCACAGCCCCAGCGCGATTAGGCACAGCTAATATGAGACTGGTTTTATCATTGCCTGAGGGTAATGACTCGATATTACCAATGGCTAAAAAGCGAGTGCGGTTTTGGGCGTCATCCTGAATCCCGGTTTGGACTAGTTTGAGCTGCCAGAAGTCGGCCGCATGTTGACCAGCAATAGCCGCTACGGTGGGGTCTTCGGCAGCTAAACGTGCGGCTTCTGCGTTGCTTGAGGCCGCATCGCGTTGGAGATTAGGGTAATGACGCGATAGCCAGGCTTGGCACTGTGCTAAGGCCTGTGGATGAGCCATAACGCGCGTGACCCCATCCATGGCGCCACTTTGCGTCATCAAACAATGATGTACCGCAATAGAACGCTCGCCTAAGACTTTTAAAGAGGAATTCAGTAACAAGTCTAAGGTGCGGTTGACTGCGCCCTCGGTGGAGTTTTCCACTGGCACCATGCCTACATCTGCCTCGCCGACCTCGACCAAACGAAATACCTCGTCAAAGCTAGCACAAGGTAAAGACTCAACAAAATGCCCAAAATGACTTAAGGCGGCCTGCTCGGAAAAAGAACCCTGAGGCCCCAAAAAGGCAACACGCATTTGACGCTCTAAGCCTCGGCAAGCAGAAATGACTTCGCTCCATACTGCTTGAACAGAAGCCCCTGTAATAGGCCCCGTATTCATTGCCTGTAAGTGAGCAACGATTTGAGCTTCGCGTTCAGGTTTTAAAATACTATCTGTGGCGTTGTATTGCTCTTTGATTTTACCGATCTCTAGTGCTGCATTAGCACGCTGATTTAAAAGCTGCAAAATTTGCAAATCTAGCGTGTCGATTTGTTCGCGCCACGGGCGCAACTGTTCTAAAAGCGCTTTAGCCATGGCGTGCTTCAAACCCCTTCATGAAATCAACCAGCGCCTGCACGCCTTCGAGAGGCATGGCATTATAAATCGAAGCACGCATGCCACCTACACTTTTGTGTCCGCGTAATTGCAATAAACCCGCTGCGGCGGCCTCGGTTAAAAATAATTCATCTAGCTGAGGCTGATTCAGCAAGAAAGGAATGTTCATACGCGAACGCACTGCCTTAGCTACTGTATTTCTGTAAAAATCAGATTGATCTAAATAGCTATATAACAGATCTGCCTTAGCCTGATTGGCTTTTTCAATAGCTACCACGCCCCCTTGCTCTTTCAACCACTTAAAAACCAAGCCTGCTAAGTAAATAGAATACGTAGGTGGCGTGTTGAGCATGGAGTTATTTTTTGCTACGAGCTCGTAGTTGAATGCATTAGGACAGTGAGGGTTACTGAAGCCCAAAAGATCTTTACGCACAATGACTACAGTCAGCCCGGCTGGACCTGCGTTTTTTTGTGCACCCGCATATGCCACATCTACTTTAGTGAAATCAATAGGACGCGAAAGAATATTGGATGAGACATCGACCACCAGGGGTACATCCAAACGGGGCCAATCATTAAACTCTACACCACCTATGGTTTCATTCGAGCAGACATGCACATAGGAGCTGTCAGGACGCACCTGCCATGTACTGGGCTCGGGGAACCAGGTTAGTGCCCCCTGTTCTGTACCATGGATTTGGGTGATAGCGTCTGATGTAGCAGCAAGTTGGATATCACCGAAATGCTGCGCCTCTTGGAATGATTTCTTTGACCAACTACCTGAAACGACGTAGTCCGCCTTGGCAGCGGGTTTTAGACCAAGCAAGTTCAATGGCACCAACGCGTTTTGTGCTTGTGCGCCGCCCTGCATAAAGAGCACAGCAAAATTATCAGGCACCTGCAGTAGATCGCGCAAATCTTGCTCTGCCTCGTCGCGTATTTGCATGAACTCTTTACCACGATGGCTCATTTCCATCACGGACATGCCCGAGCCATGCCAGTCCAACATTTCTGTGGCGGCTTTGTGCAGTACCGCCTCTGGAAACTTGGAGGGACCAGCAGAAAAATTCCAAGGACGCATAGTTGTATTTCCTAATTCCAATAATTACTCGTCTGTTTGAGGACCATGAGCCTCTGGATCCATGGCGGTGTCTTCGGCGTCCTCGTTATCTAGGGCCTCTTCGTCCACATCAATATCAATATCGACATCCACATCGCTTTCTACCACACGGTAAACACCGGATAGCTTGCTGCTTTCGTCTACATTAATAAGGGTTACGCCTTGAGTAGCACGACCCATTTCGCGGATCTCGTCCACGCGAGTACGCACCAACACCCCAGCATTGGTAATGAGCATGATTTCATCGCTTTCGCGTACAAGCACAGCGCCCACTAGGCAACCATTTCGATCTGAAGTTTGAATCGCAATCATGCCCTTTGTGCCGCGCCCATGACGGGTGTATTCAGAGATAGAAGTACGCTTACCAAAGCCATTTTCTGTTGCGGTAAGCACCGACTGAGACTCGTCTTCGGCAACCAATAAGGAAATGACGCTTTGGCCTTCGTCTAAGTTCATGCCGCGCACACCACGCGCAGTACGACCCATCGGGCGCACGTCAGTCTCGCAGAAGCGTACGGCTTTACCTGCATCAGAGAACAGCATGACATCGTGATCACCTGCTGTGATCTGAGCACCAATTAAGTAGTCGTCTTCATCTAAGCCTACGGCAATAATGCCGGCTTTACGTGGGTTAGCAAAATGTGACAACTGGGTTTTTTTAACCGTGCCTTGGGAAGTCGCCATAAATACAAACTGATCATCGCTGAATTCCTTTACGGTCAATACGACAGTGATCTTTTCGCCTTGCTCTAGGGGGAACATATTCACAATAGGACGGCCGCGAGAGTTACGAGAACCTTGGGGGACTTCCCAGACCTTGAGCCAGTACACTCGTCCCCGATCGGAGAAACACAGAAGATAATCGTGGGTATTAGCAATAAAGAGGTTATCGATCCAATCGTCCTCTTTCATGGTGGTGGCTTGTTTGCCTCGACCACCACGGCGTTGCGCACGGTATTCTGACAAAGGCTGGCTTTTAATGTAGCCCTCGTGCGACAAAGTCACCACCATATCCATGGGGGTGATTAAGTCCTCGGTATCTAATTCGGTGGCGTTAAATTCGATCTCAGAACGACGTACGTCTTTTTCTGAAGAGAACTCCTCTTTCAGGGCAATGAGTTCATCCGAAATAATCTGCGTCACACGCTCTGGACGCGCCAAAATGTCTAGAAGATCGGCAATGCGCTCCATGACGTCTTTGTATTCGCCGACAATTTTGTCTTGCTCGAGGCCAGTTAAGCGCTGTAAGCGCATATTAAGGATTTCTTGGGCCTGAGTTTCACTGAGACGATACATACCGTCTGCTTGCAGTCCGAACTCTGCCTCGAGATGATCAGGACGATAGGCGAGACGCCCCCCAGGAATAGCGCTCTCGTCGGCACGAGCCAACATATCGCGCACAATTTGGGCATCCCAACTACGCGCTAAAAGTTCACGACGAGCATCAGGGGGCGTGGGGGCAGCACGGATGATACGAATGAATTCATCAATATTGGCTAATGCGACTGCCAAGCCCTCGAGCACGTGGCCGCGCTCGCGTGCTTTACGCAACTGGAATACAGTGCGTCGTGTTACAACCTCGCGACGATGGAATAAGAAATACTCCACCAATTGTTTTAAATTAAGCAAACGCGGCTGACCATCAACCAGCGCCACGATATTCATGCCAAACGTTTCTTGAAGCTGAGTGTTCTTATAGAGATTGTTTAACACGACTTCGGGCACTTCGCCCCGCTTCAGCTCGATGACCAAACGCATCCCGTCTTTATCTGACTCGTCACGAATATCAGAAATACCCTCGATTTTCTTTTCATTAACCAAATCGGCAATGCGTTCTTGGAGGGATTTTTTATTGACCTGATAGGGTAAGGCATCAATCACAATGGCTTGGCGAGAGCCACGCTCCATGTCTTCGAAGTGAGCTTTAGCGCGCATAATGACACGACCACGACCGGTGCGGTAGCCTTCGCGCACCCCAGACATGCCATAAATAATGCCGCCTGTAGGAAAGTCAGGAGCTGGAATAAACTCGAACAAATCATCGACCGTACAGTCGGGATTGCGTAAGCAGTATAAACAGCCGTCCACCACCTCGGAGAGGTTGTGTGGGGGAATATTGGTTGCCATCCCTACAGCAATACCTGAGCTGCCGTTAACCAGCAGATTAGGCAAGCGAGAAGGCAAGATAGCAGGCTCTAGCTCGCTACCATCATAGTTAGGCACGAAGTCGACCGTTTCCTGATCGATGTCTGCCAACATTTCGTGGGATATTTTTGCCAAGCGCACTTCGGTATATCGCATGGCTGCAGCACTGTCGCCATCAATGGAGCCAAAGTTACCTTGACCGTCGACTAACATATACCGCATAGAGAAGTCTTGGGCCAACCGCACAATTGTGTCATACACCGCAGAATCACCGTGTGGGTGGTATTTACCAATGACGTCACCAACAATACGCGCAGATTTCTTGTAGGCGCGATTCCAGTCATTATTGAGCTCGTGCATTGCGAATAAAACGCGACGATGTACGGGCTTTAAGCCATCACGCACATCGGGTAAGGCACGCCCCACGATTACACTCATGGCGTAATCTAAATAACTGCGACGCATTTCCTCTTCCAGGGAAATTGGAAGGGTCTCCTTAGCAAAGGAATCCATATTAAATTGTCTTTTTAGATGAGTTAAGCAAGATGCAAACCGTAGAAGGGCGAATAGGAAATTCTACCATCACCCTAAGAGATCATTGTACTACGCCCAGCCTTTGCATTAAAAATGGATTGGTGTAGGCAAAAAACACCAAAAAAAATGAATAAGCGCTCGGATGAGAAGCATTGCTTGCCTTGTTGCCTAAAACCAACAATAATGCCATTTATCGACCTCTATTCGGTCGATCTGCACGATAAATCGCCCTTGCTCTTAGCGCATTGGACAGAAATGTCTTAACATTCTGGCTAACACGCACAGAAACCCAGCGTCGCGTTTTGATGAAAATCTAAGCGTTGCCGACTAGGCTCTGATCAACGATAATCTTAGTTAAGCGGCAGGGGTTCGCTGCGGTCACTTAACAGCATCAGCTCAAACGAGGAGAAACATGAATAAACCCTCCAAAATCGCACTTGCACTCGCCTTTGCGGCAGCCACAGCCACTGGTGCTGTGTCAGCTCAAACTAGCGGCGAAGTAAACAACTGGCAAAGTAACTTTGGCGAAGTATGGAAAAACGGCACAAACGAATTGTGCTGGCGTAATAACTTCTGGACACCTGCCACAGGCATCGCTGGTTGTGATGGCGTTCCTGTAGCTCAAGCTCCAGAAGCTCCTGTAGTTGCACCTACTAGCACTAAAGTTGTTCTAAACGCTGACACCTTCTTTGACTTCGATAAAGCCACACTGAAGCCTGAAGGCCGTCAAGTTTTGGATCAGGTTGCTGACCAAGCTTCCAATCTAGAACTAGAAACACTCATTGCTGTGGGTCACACCGACTCCACCGGTCCAGAAGCTTACAACCAGAAGCTATCTGAGCGTCGTGCAAACTCTGTTAAAGAATACCTCGTGTCTAAAGGTATTGCTGCCGACCGCATCTACACCGAAGGTAAAGGTGAGTTAGATCCTATCGCTACTAACGCAACCCGTGAAGGTCGCGCACAAAACCGTCGCGTAGAAATCGAAATCGTGGGTTCACGCAAACAGTAATCCTTTGATTTATTCAAAGCTTACTGATTCAGCGTAAAGCGATACAATAAAGGCTCCTGTTACAGGAGCCTTTATTTTTTTTAGGTCTAATGCATATGTCTACCGTAAACGTTGATCCTGCCGAAATTGAAAAATTTAGTGCGCTCGCTTCTAAATGGTGGGACCCCACTAGCGAGTTCAAACCCTTACATGAAATCAACCCGTTACGTTTGGGATGGATTCAAAATCATGTAGGCAGCTTACAAAACAAGAAAGTGCTTGATGTGGGTTGCGGCGGTGGTATTTTGGCCGAAGCCATGGCGGCTCAGGGTGCCCACGTCACCGGTATTGATCTTGCCCAACGCTCACTAAAAATTGCGCGACTGCATAGTTTAGAAACGGGCATTGCTGTGGATTACCAGCATATTAGCGCAGAAACGCTTGCTCATGATCAGCCCGCCTCCTTTGATGTGGTGACCTGCATGGAAATGCTAGAACATGTGCCTGATCCCGCTTCCATTATTCATGCGTGCGCTAAATTAGTTAAGCCCGGTGGATGGGTCTTTTTTTCTACGTTAAACCGCAATCCCAAATCATTTTTATTTGCGATTATTGGAGCGGAATATACACTTAATCTGGTGCCTAAAGGCACACATCGCTACGAGAGCTTTATCAAGCCTAGCGAGTTAATTCGTAGTGCACGCCAAGCGCAATTAAACCCAGTTCAAATCAATGGGCTTGAGTACAACCCCATCACTAAGCATTACACTCTCAGCAATGACAGCTCTGTTAATTATTTAATCGCAACAAAAAAGGACGCCTAAATGCTTAACAAACTGGTTTTGTTTGATTTTGATGGCACGCTAGTAGACTCCGCGCCTGACTTAGCAACCAGTGCTAATTATTTACGTACTCTTCAAGGGTTAGATCCGCTGCCCCTGTCTTATTTACGGCCTTATGCGTCTAAAGGGGCGCGTGGTTTGCTGCAGGCGTCTTTACAGCTTGAGACCGACCACCCTGATTACGAAATACAGAAAGACCTTTTTCTGACGCACTATGCCGCAAACTCTACGGTATTGAGTCAGCCTTTTGATGGGATTGAAACCCTTATCGAGCAACTCAATGACTTGGGCTTGCCTTGGGGGGTGGTAACAAATAAGGTCGTGCATCTGACTCAGCCTATTATGGATCATTTTGGTTTTAGCCAAAGCAGTAAAGTCTTAGTGGGCGGCGACTCAACCCCTTATATTAAGCCCCACCCCGCTCCACTGTTTTTAGCCTGTGAATTAACCGGTATTGCTCCAGAAAACTGCATTTATGTTGGCGACGACGAGCGCGATATCGTAGCAGGTAAAGCCGCCGGTATGGCTACCCTTGTGGCGGCTTATGGGTATTGTGATTTTGACCCCGCCATCGCCTCTTGGGAAGCTGACTACGTCAGCCAGCACGCCAGTGAAATCCTGCCGTCGATATTGGACTGGACGCAAAAATAAACGGCGCTCCCCAATGCCAGGACGGCCACGTCATTTACACGACTCACCCCCGTCCTGAGCGGTGGCGTTTTTTCGTGCAAAAAGAATAAAAAAAGCTAAGTACACACTTAGCTTTTTTACGGTTTACCAAAATGCGCATAAGACTTCGTCGTTTAGGGCAAGGAGGAATAGCGCGGACGCCTAGGGCGTCCTTTAGGCCCGTGAGGGCGTTAAGAGTGATGATCGTGGTGGATCGATGCTGCCGCGGTAAACAACACGTCAGTGGACGAGTTCAATGCGGTTTCCGCTGAGTCTTGCACCACACCAATAACAAAACCCACCCCTACAATTTGCATAGCGACATCATTAGGCATACCAAATAGGCTAGCAGCTAATGGAATAAGTAATAGTGAACCGCCTGCTACGCCCGAGGCACCGCATGCAGCTACAGCAGCTACAACACTTAATAAAAGCGCACTACCGAAATCTACACTGATCCCTAGGGTATGCACAGCCGCAAGTGTGAGCACTGTAATAGTAATCGCAGCGCCGCCCATATTAATAGTAGCCCCTAATGGAATAGAGACTGAGTAAATATCCTCGTTCACATTGATTTTTTTCGCTAGCGCCATATTAACGGGGATATTTGCTGCCGAGCTTCGAGTAAAGAACGCTGTCACCCCACTTTCACGTAGACAAGCGAAGACCAATGGATAAGGATTTTGACGGATTTGCGTCCATACAATGAGTGGGTTAATAACTAATGCCACTATCGCCATACAACCAACAAGCAAACCAAGTAAGCGCGCATAATCTGCCAACACGCCAAAACCCGTCGTAGCAATGGTGCCCGCCACAATACCCATAATACCCAACGGCGCAAAACGGATGACAATACGCACTAATGCAGATACGGCGTGACTAAAGTCAGCTAAGACTTTTTTTGTGCTGTCATTGGCATGACGCAACGCTACCCCCAAACCAATGCCCCACGCTAGAACCCCCATATAATTTGCCTTTAACAACGCGTTAACGGGGTTATCGACAATATTAAGCACTAGAGTAAATAGGACTTCGATAACGTTATCTGGCGGATTCATGGCTTCTACAGACGGCTGCAACTGAATGGTCACAGGAAAAAGAAAGCTCGCTAGCACAGCCAGTACAGCAGCTAAAAACGTACCGACTAAATATAAAGCAATAACACGCCCCATTTTGCTTTGAGTACCATGACGATGGTTAGCAATAGAGGCCATCACCAAAATAAATACCAACACCGGTGCGACGGCTTTTAATGCATTGACGAAAATATCGCCCAACAAGGCCAAGGAGCGAGCAAACTCAGGCGCAACGGCTGCTATCACCGCCCCTGCCAATAAGCCCACAATAATTTGACCCACTAAACTGGTAGACATGATCCACCGCATTAGCCCTCCTGATTGAGCAGAACTACTCATCGTTCAGATCCTTTATTTAAAAAATGTTGCCTATGGCTAATTTTACTCACTAAAAACCGCCTAATGCACCGCATAGTACTCTATTCACTTCGACAAATCATCTCATATGCCGTATAATGAAATCACTGTTAAAGTTAATTGAACACTTGGGGCCGATCTGGCTTCGACGTGGGTCAAGAAACAGAGTAGGGCATGTCGAGCACCAGTCAGCTCGTAAATCCACTGGAAAACTATAAACGCCAACGATGAGCGTTTCGCTCTAGCCGCCTAAAAAACGGTCTTAGAGTCGTTGCACTGGTTTGTCTTTGGGCCAGGCTAGGTTCCTAGCAGCAACGTCATTTACAAAGAATCGGTCGGGTTCGGGCCACACGAATCAGACCTAAAACTACGTGGATCGCTAAGAGATGGCCTGTCGAATGGCATGGCTCAAGGCTAAAAAATAAAGTTATTCGACTAAACATGTAGAACTGCCTGTGGACGGCTTGCGGACGGGGGTTCAATTCCCCCCGGCTCCACCAAGACTTCTAACACTCCAAACTCTGAAAAAATCGCCAACTCTAAAAGTTGGCTTTTTTTTGGACTTTTTGAGGTGGTTTAGTCAGCATTTTGGTCAGCTTTTCTACCTCGCCTAGGTAGCAGCCCGCGCTTAAAGGTATTATAGAGGCATTCCCTCTTTATTTACCGTATGGAAAAATACCAATGAACCCTATTGTTGAAACGGGTCGCGCTCATAACAATCTAAAGCAGTTAACCATGATCATCTACATTTTGTATTTGCTTTCTGCTTTCGTGGGAGTTACAGCGCTTGCTGCTATTATTATTAATTACTTAAAACGTGATGAGGTTGCAGGCACGTATCTAGAGACGCATTTCCGTTGGCAAATACGTACTTTCTGGTTTGGGCTGTTGTGGGCCACAGTAGGTGTTCTGTCTATAGGGTTTATTGTCGGCTTTTTCATTTTAATCGCTAATAGCATTTGGCTGTTATACCGTATGTTGCGCGGCTTATTGATGTTAAATGATAACAAAGCTATGTATACATTTAGCTAAACCTATAACTAGGTTGCCCTGTGTGTATGGCAGGCAACCTAGCCAACGTTATCTCTCTTTACGGCTTAGCTTTCAAAAAATCAGCGACTTCGAGTAGCACTAGTTCGTTATCGTCTTGCTGATTAGGCTCACGACTAGAAGAAAAAGGATAATTATTGTCGTTGCCTACGACGATATGCTTTGCATCCACTACATCGACATTCTCAATAGTGAAAAAGGGAAATTGCAGTACGCCATCTGTTAGCGGTTTACGTGCTAACTGCTGTGGATCTTGGATTGCTAACAAATCAATATAACCAATCTTTTGTACTGCCCCACCCGCCATGTCAGGAGTGAACGCTATTTTGTAAACACGTTTAAACTCAGGTAATTGTGAAAAACACGTGGTGGTGTCTCGATTTGGTTGACAGGCTTTATCAGGGGTTCCCTCACCATTGTCGCGCTCAATGACCAAGGCTGTATTTTCATCAATCATATTAAAGTCGCCAATCGCATGATGCGCAGCCTCTAACGGATAATCCCAGTAACGTCCTGTCCAACGTTCTTTTGCTACATCAAACTCCAAAATACGTAATACCGTGCGCTGATCTTTTTGCTCCCAGCTGCTTGTATTTTGGTCCCACAAGGGCCCTTCTAGCATGGGGTATAAAAAGGCACCGTCTTTGGAAGCTGCCATTCCTTCAATGCCTTTGGAGCGTCGCAAGTTAACATTCGTATAGGTGCCGTCAGGTATAGCTGGCGACGATACGGCATAGTGATCAGGCGAGCGCACGACGTCTTGCTCAACTTCAGTTTCAAACACAGCCTGAATTTGCCCCGCTTTATTTGCTTTAATTAAATACGGACCAAACTCCTCACCAAACCACAGGGAGTCGCCTATTACCTGCATGCTTTCTAAGTCAAAATCAGAGCCCGTTAGATAACGCTCAGGTGTTAATTCGTGCACTATACGAAACGGCACCTTGTGCTGGGGGTCGCTTAAAAACACCGTTTCTAATTGATGGTAATCGCCTTTTTCCCAATCAATACGATAGCGATTGGCATACAACATGGAATCAGATGAGTTGGCTTTGCTGCCAAACCCATTATCTGTCACTATCCACATGGTGCCGTCTGGCATAACTTGAATACCAGAATGACCTTGCAAGGGCTGGCCTTGGATCGGTAAATGATGTCCGGTGAGTCTGTCTGCTGATTTACCCGGCACCGCACCGAGTGCAGTCATTTTCTTTCCCGTGGTGTATTTACCTGATGTCTGTAAGTCTACAGGGGCGTCTTTTGGGGCTGTTAGGGTTGCGTCTGCTTTTAGGACAGCATGGCCTTTTAAGGTCGCGGTGAACTCCTGCTGAGCCCATGCATTTCCAAATGCTAAGGCCATTCCAAAAAACAACACAGTATGCTTCATTTTCACGCTAAGGTCCTTTAACTAAGGTAAAAAAAGCAGTGTAAAGATTTCATGTTAAAAACAAATGACTGTCGTAAAAGCCTTAACTCTTGAAATGTCAATTACTGGGTCTTAGGTATTTTGAAGCGTAACTGCATGTCTCTTTTGCGCCTCATTCTTTAGACAACGCCCTGCCATTGATAAGCTTTAAGTAAAACAGAGACTTATTAATAGATACTCTCCATTTTCCTATTGACAAGCCAGTCTCTGCAGCACATACTACGTAGATGCTTCTAAGCTTGGTGTGTTGCTTTAAAGCGTCAAATCATAATTATTATTAATCAACTCACCGACACGTTGTCATAAAAAAAACATCTCTCAGCGCTACACTGCGCTTATTACTACGTGATCGGTCATTTATAAAAACAACCAAAAGGGAGTCTTATAATGAAAACAATTTACCCAAATGAGCTTATTTCGCGTCCAGAGCACGCAACCTTAAATAAAACTGATATTCGCCTTGGTGATGTGGTTTATTTACAGCCTAAACACGGGCCACAAATTGCCAGCACGGTTATTTATGGTGCCCCTTTGTTCGGCTGCACGACCTATACGGCTGATGCCTCTTGCCAAAAAGGTCAACGTATTCGCTTTCGCTTTAGACTAAAAGATATTCATCATGTTGCACCACGTGTAGATGCTATGCATTAAATACGTTTTATTTTCAGTACAACGCCTGCCTATAGCAGGCGTTTTTTATTGAAGCTACACTAAAGCCATTTAGCACTACTAAGAATCACAAGGAATCACAATGAAAAAAGTCTATTTAGCAGGGCCAGATGTGTTTTTTCATGATGCCGCCTTGCGCGCTGAACAACATAAAAATTTGTGCTTATCCCATGGTTTTGAGCCTTTGCATCCGGCAGACGGTGTCGAAGCAACGGCAGCCGGTATTTATCATGCCAATATTCGTATGATCCAAGAGGCCGATGCCGTATTAGCGAACTTAAACCCATTCCGAGGGGCTGAGCCCGACTCTGGTACTGCATTCGAAGTTGGGTATGCGGTAGCGCGAGGGATTCCTGTTATTGGGTATTTAGCAGGCCCTACCCAGATTAAGGACCAAGTAAAAACCTATTATGGCCCTATCTATTTTGACGATGAAAAAGAAATGTGGCTGGATCAAAACCAAAGCATGGTCGAAGACTTTGGTTTACCCGTCAATTTAATGTTAGGGGTGTCGTCACAACTTGTTTTTGGTGATTTGCTGACGGCTATTATCCATTTGCAGGGCCAGCTTTACGATTAAGCAATGGTACTATATGGCCATTATTGATTCAGGTACGAATGGGCATGATTCCTATATTAATGTATCACCAAGTCGGGACGCCAAACCCTAAAGGCACCCCCTACAGAGGCTTAACGGTACACCCTAACGATTTCAAACGACAAATGGTATGGCTAAAGCGCTTTGGCTATACCGGCTTAGCCATGCGCGATCTCTTGCCCTATCTCACAGGGGAAAAAACGGGCAAGGTAGTCGGTATTACCTTCGATGACGGTTACCGTAATGTGCTTCAACATGCGATTCCGGTGCTAAATGAGCTAGGCTTTACTTCTACGAACTATATCGTTAGCAATCACTTAGGGGGTACGAATTTTTGGGATCATGCCAAGGGTGTGCCCAGCGCAGAGTTAATGACGCACCAAGAACTCCAACAGTGGTTGGCCGCAGGCCATGAAATTGGCTCACACACATTGGATCATGTCCATTTACCCGAGGTCAGCCCCACCGAGGCACAGCGTCAGATCCTGCAGTCTAAAAACGATTTGGAACAGCAGCTAGGCACAGCCGTTGAGGCTTTTTGTTATCCTTATGGACATAAAAACACGGCCATTGAAAACTGGGTTCGTGAAAGCGGCTATAGCAATGCCACGACTACCGCACGCGGTTTAGCTCTTAGCACCGATGACATGATGGATCTACCTCGTGTATTGGTAGCTCGTTCGACGCATATTTTTCGCTTTTTGCAAAAATGCTTAACCCAACTTGAACATAAAAAAAGAACCCAATAATGAGCTTTCCACGCCTGCGTATTGCTTTTGTTACTTTTAAGTTTGGCCATCAATATGGCGGTGCCGAGGCCTACGGTACCGAGCTCATGCGCGAGCTGGCTCTACACCATGATGTGCATGTTTATACACACATTTATGACAGCGCCTGCCCAGTACAGCTTCCTCACACGATTGTGGATGCACCGGCTGCTGGGCCATCGTGGTGGCGTACTTACACCTTCGCTAAAAATATAGAAAAGGAACTGGCGCATCACTCTTTTGATATTGTGCATTCCCATGTGAATGGATGGGTAGCCGATGTCGATGTATTACATGTCAAAAGTGTGCGTTATCACTGGATTACTCAAGCTAGCCCCCTCAAGCGCTTATGGCACCACTTAAGCCCACGTATTGCCATGTATTTATACTTAGAGCAAAAACGTGTACACCTTAAACCGCCTAAACGCACCGTCGTGGTATCGGAATTAGTAAAAAACCAACTTCAGCTGGCCTACCAAACTCAGTATCCCTTCGATGTCGTTACACCTGGGGTGCAGTTGCCTAGCCAGCATTCCGAGCTACGTCATCCTACACGCCGAGCATTAGGTTTTAGCGATACAGACCGTGTCGGTCTTTTTGTGGCCCGTAATCCGCGCAGCAAAGGACTCAATACCCTACTGAGTGCCATGCAAACCCTGCCTGCACAGGTCAAACTATTGATTGTGGGGGTGGCGGCGCCAAAAATTAACTCTTTGCGCCACGAATTAGTTCAGCTTGCTTTGCAAGATCGCGTGGTACTGATCGAGCAAAGCCCAACTATCGAGGCCTATTTTCAGGCGGCTGATTTTGCTGTACACCCAACATTAAACGATAGTTTTGGGATGGCCCCCCTAGAAGCGATGAGCCATAGACTGCCAGTTATTTTAAGTCAGGCTAAATATTGCGGTTTGGCGTATTATGTCGAGCACGAAAAACAGGCTTTAGTTTTACATGACCCGCGCGACTCTGGCGAATTAGCGGCTGCTATCACCCACCTACTGCACAACCCAGTCTTAAGCAAGACGCTCGGAAACGAAGGGCATGCGCTGGCCGAACAACTGAGTTGGGGAAATATTGCTAAACGCTATTTACTTATCTATGCAGAAATTTTAGCAGCACAGCTGCATCGCGCGCGCCCTACTTTGGTAGACCCCCTAGAAAAAAATGAAACCTAACTAAAAACGCCCTCGATCTGATGAAAATCGAGGGCGTTGCTTTAGCGAGTTAACTAAACAGTATTAGTCTGTAGTTAAAAGCTTTTTATAGTAGGTAGGTAGCGCAAACAAAGCCCCATGTACCGCATTGTTATAGTATTGCAATTCGGTTATATCACGTTGCTGTATACGTTGCTCGACCTCGGCAGCATCTATTGCCGTAGGGATTAAGCTGTCCGATACCACAGCCATCGCCCAGTACGCACCATACAATGGGATATGTAAGCCATAGGCATTGACTTGGGCGAACACGGCTTGTAGGTCGGTGTTTAAACGACGGATTTGCTCGGGTTCATAAAATGGTGCGCCTAGATGGATCACCATCGCGCCCCCTTCTGCTAGCGCTTTTTTGCATTCTGCAAAAAAAGCCGGCGTATAAAGCGGACCAGCTGGCGTTTCCGGATCCGTTAAATCCAACAAAATCAAATCAAACTTTTCTGTGGTTTCACGAATAAATTGCGCCCCATCCCCAACTAAGACCTTAGCCCGCGGGTTATCCAGTGCGCCTTTATTAATACGCTGCAAATACGTTTTAGACACCTCAATCACATCTGCATCGAGGTCAACGAGGGTGGCTGATTCGATGGTATTGTGCTTTAAGAGTTCCTCGAGCGCGCCGCCATCGCCCCCACCTAAAATTAAGGCGTTACGTGGATTTGGATGACTAATTGCGGCTGGGTGAACTAGCGTTTCGTGATAGAAAAACTCTTCGTTTTCTGCAGTCATCAAGCAACCATCTAAACGCAAAGTTAGCCCAAGGTCTTTAGACTCTAATAACTCTAAGTGTTGGAACTGGGTCTTTTTTGATAGAACCCGACGTTTAAATCTAAAGCCATAGACGCTGTCTGGGTTAATATTTTCCCAAAGCAGCTCGGCCTCGCTGGGCTCATCTTGGTCACCACGTATTAGGTGATTACGTTGAATTTGCGTAGGATTAAATGCCGCAATAATGCCATCTAGCAGCTGTTGAGCTTTACCAGAATTATCATCGCTAAAATTACACACATAGACATCTAAGGTCACACCGCCTCGTTCAGGCCAAGTATGAATCGCTAGATGAGATTCTGCGAGTAATATGGCTCCTGTTACACCGCCAGGTTCACCTTGGTATTCAGGAAATGTTACCCATTTCTCGCCCACGATGGTCAAACCGGAAAGTTCAGTTTGGTGTCGACATAAGTCTGCCAATGCCACTTCGTCAATAAAAATAGACGTATCGCCGGTACATTGGTATAAATCTGCGGTAAGGTGCAGGCCTTGCATAGGAACAGCGCTCCTTGGTTAAAGGATTTCACTCTGGGATCCACCACAGGAGTGAAAAAAGCCCGAAGCCAATCGTTAATATAAATAGTTTAAGCTTGGCTTCACGAAAACGTAGCATGATACAGCAATAAAAGTGCTGTACCTATGCTGACTCAATAAAAAAGGATGATAGCGGCATATACACCACAGATAGCCGCATATCGATTATTTTAGTACTAAGGCCTTACCACTGGCCAAGGGCACGGCCTAATGCCGCCACCCCCAGCGCAGCAAAGATCAAGGCCGCTACACTGTGCACTAAACGCACAGGAATGGCACCAGCAATACGGTCACCTATAAGCACAGCTGGCACGTTTGCGATCATCATTCCCAACGTTGTTCCTAAAACCACATAAGTAAATGACTGATATTGTGCCGCTAAGGCTACGGTAGCCACTTGGGTTTTATCGCCCATTTCGGCAATAAAAAAAGCAATTAATGTGGTAGTAAAGACACCAAACTTTGCAAGCTGCGCGTCTTTTTCATCGAAGGTGTCTGGAATGAGCATCCAGCCCGCCAT
Organism: Paenalcaligenes hominis; assembly: GCF_011927625.1. Lineage (GTDB taxonomy): Bacteria > Pseudomonadota > Gammaproteobacteria > Burkholderiales > Burkholderiaceae_B > Paenalcaligenes > Paenalcaligenes hominis. Next base: position 165,702 of record NZ_JAATIZ010000001.1, on the reverse strand, counting down.
GAGCAAAAAGCCTATACCTAGGATCCACGCTAATGTGGTGGGCTGGAATAACCCAGGCAACCACGCCCCTAGCGCACTAGCTAAAGCGTGATTAGCCAATGTCGCAACAAGAATACCTAAGATGATGGGCAGGGGACGTTTAAAACGTGCGGCTAAGATAAACGCCAATAATTGGGTTTTATCCCCTATTTCAGCTAATGCCACAATACCGGTAGAGACGAGAAAAGCATCCACTTTATTATTTCTCCTGGCCGGTTTTTTAGACAATTGACCGTATGGCTTCCCCGGCCATACTGGAAGCCATACGGTCAAAGGTCTTGCCAGGTATAGAACTGTCGGCGCCATGATCCAAGAAGGGATCAAGTATGTTGACGCAAACCTCTACACATTGTTGTGTTAGAGCGGCTACTCCCCAATGACGACCCAAACTATAGCGGATTATTTACGCATTGTCTAACCGATACTTGATATAACTCAATCCGCCTAAGGGATTGCCCGTATAAGCTTATAGGTATCACGCTATAAGCTTATGCTCAAAATGCTAAGAACTATCAGATCATCCGCCCACCTTTGAAGGTAGACCCATGAGCAAAACGGTAAAAACTGAACAATTACAACCTGGCAAGCGAGGTTTTTTAAAAAACTTGCTAGGCGTAGGTGCTGCTGCCACCGTCATTCCCATTACCCCTGTACAAGCAGGTATTAACGATCAACCCCCACGTCGACCTGGTATACCAGGCAAGCGTTACGGGATGGTGATTGATTTACGTAAGTGCATTGGCTGTCAAGCCTGTACTGTAGGGTGTTCAATGGAAAACCAACCCCCTATTGGTCAATTTAGAACCACCGTATTGCAGTATGAAGTGGCCGATTATGACGATGGCCAGCCTGCCATGTTCAATCTGCCTCGTCTGTGCAACCACTGCGACAACCCACCCTGCGTTCCTGTGTGTCCTGTACAAGCCACTTTCCAACGTGAAGACGGCATTGTGCTGGTCGATAACGAGCGTTGTGTAGGCTGTGCTTACTGTGTACAAGCTTGCCCTTACGATGCCCGGTTCATTAATCACGAAACCCAGACAGCAGACAAATGCACATTTTGTGAACACCGCCTAGAAGTGGGTTTATTGCCGGCGTGCGTGGAAACCTGTGTGGGTGGCGCTCGTGTTATTGGTGATTTAAACGATCCAAACAGTATCGCCTCACAAATGATTGCCGAGCATAAAGATGAAGTCAAAGTACTAAAACCCGATATGAATACGGCGCCACGCGTGTATTACATTGGGATGCCCGATGAGTTTGTGGATGGTGTAGAGGGCCAAACCAGCGTGCGCTTGGTGGCTGAATACTAATTAGGATGCCGTTATGAACATTATTGAAATTCTTACCCCTTCCTATGACGCCGCATGGCTACCTTGGGCGGTGCAATACTTCTTTTTAGTAGCCATTGCCTGCACCACAGCCATCACAGCCGCCGTCGTGGCATTACGTCCCGTGGGCGCACCCGAGCGTCAAATTTTGCCAGCAGCAGTAACCATACTCGCTGTGACTGCGGTTGCCGCGCCCGTGGCGCTATTGGCTGACTTACACCAGCCTGCTCGTTTCTGGCATTTTTATGCCTACTTTACCCCTTGGTCGTGGATGTCGATTGGGGCAGTACTTTTACCCATTTTTGTGAGCCTGTCTTTATTGTTTTGTGCATTATGGTGGTTGGGTAAAAACAGTCTGCTGCGCATCTGTGGTTTGGCGCTGATTGTGTCTGCATTAACCATTTTGCTTTACACCGGCGCAGAAGTCATGATTGTCCGTTCACGCCCACTTTGGCATACCTATTTTCTGCCGATTAACTTTGCTCTTACTGGTTGGCTGGCCGCGCTAGGCGCCATGCTATTTGTAGCACGTTGGCTACCAGGCGGTGTGGCAGCCCTACCCGCAGCGTATATGCGTAAGCTCGGGTTACTTGCTTTAGCGCTTCTTACGCTAAGCGCGATGGCGTGGGTGATTACAGGCTGGCTTGGCTTAGACCCCTCTTTTCCCACTGCACTAGAGCTATTTATTACGTATCCTACCTGGCGCACTAGTCTTATAAGCTCAGTGGTTCTGGCTTTACTGTTGTTCCTTTTGCTTCGTGTTCCGGCGTCACGCTTATGTGCCCCATGGCACTCTCTGCTTTGCGCAGTACTGATGATGGCCGCAGCATGGGTATTCCGTTGGGTGGTACTGATGAGTGTCCAAGGAGTCCCTAAATACGGTGCCGGCCTCTACTTACACAGTATGCCTCTTGGTAGTAATGGTCTATTAGGAATGCTAGGGGTATTTGGCCTTTGCGCGGCGCTATTAGCCATTGTCACTTGGTTTATCGACCGCTACCCCTCTTGGACTGCTTTGCGTCCCCACAATGCTTAATGAACAGATTCGGAAATTGCTATGAGTAAACAGGACAAACCCAATAACGACAGACGTAAACTGTTAAAACACGGTTCATTGGCAGCGGGTGGCATGGCCGTCTTTGCTGCTGGTTACACCGATACCGTGGTCAACGCCGTCAAAGGTTTTACCCAAGGGTCGGCAGGGCATCCCCCTAAAAGTGCTACACGTGGGAATGCGCTCACCCCTGAATTCACTATTAACCAAGAAACAGGACAGCTCACTACTCAACCTGGCCAGGTCGTCAGCCCTTCCTTATGTTTAGGCTGCTGGACTCAATGTGGTGTACGCGTACGGGTTGACCAAGAAAGCAATAGCATTATGCGTATTGCAGGGAACCCTTATCACCCGTTAGCCACCACGCGTCCCGCAGACATGAACCTAGAAGTGCGCGAGGTATATGCCAAGCTTGGCTTAGAGTACGGCATTGACGATCGTGCCACCTCTTGTGCACGCGGCAGCTCAATGCAACAGCAGGTCACCAACCCCTATCGTGTCCTCACTCCGCTAAAGCGCGTGGGTAAACGTGGCGAAGGTAAATGGGAAAGCATTAGTTTTGAGCAGCTAATTGAGGAAGTGTGTGAAGGCGGCGATCTTTTTGGTGAGGGTCATGTCGATGGCTTACGTGCCATTTTTGACCGTGAAACGTTAATTGATCCTAATAATCCGGAATATGGCCCCCTATCTAATCAGCTAATTATGACGGATGCGGGTAATGAAGGCCGCACCCCCCTTATTCGTCGTTTTGCTCAACAGTCTTTTGGCACCATGAACTTTGCTAACCACGGCTCGTACTGTGGTCAAAGTTTCCGCGTCGGCGCAGGCTTAGCGCTGGGCAACGTAGCGGGTATGCCCCACGGCAAACCCGACTGGTCCAACGCCGAGTTTGGCTTATTTATTGGCGCGGCGCCTGCCCAGTCAGGGAACCCGTTCCAACGTCAAGGCCGTGAGCTAGCCGAAGCCCGCTCCAGACCAGAAAATCCTTTTAAATATGTAGTGGTTTCACCTGTATTACCTACTTCATCTAGCTTAGCAGCAGGCTCGGGCAATCGTTGGATCGCCGTTAAACCAGCTACCGATTTGGCCCTCGTTATGGGGCTTATTCGCTGGATGCTTGAAAACGAACGCTTTGATCGTCAAATGCTAGCCCAGCCAGGCCCGGCGGCTATGTTAGCTGCGGGCGAGGCCTCTTGGTGTAACGCCACTCACTTGATGATTAACGACCCTTCACACCCGCGTCATGGCACGTTTTTACGTGCGAGCGATATGGGCTGGCCTGTACAGGAACCCGCTGAAGGCGAAGAAGCCCAAGCCGTATTTGTAGTACAACGAGCCGATGGCAGCTTAGCGCCGCATGACACCACATTAGAAAGTGCTGAATTGTTCGTTGATCGTAGTGTGGTCGCACCCGGTCTAGGTGAAACCCCCATCAAGGTATGTAGCTCTTTAAGTAAACTGCGTGAAGAAGCACAGCGTATGAGCTTAGAGGAATACAGTGCTCAATGCGGTATTCCTGTTGCAGACATCGTGGCTTTAGCCGAGGAATTGACCAGCTACGGCAAACGAGCCGTGGTGGATGCACACGGTGGCACCATGAGTGGGGCTGGCTTTTACACCGCCTATGCGATTTCTATGCTTAACACCTTAGTGGGTAACTTAAACGTTAAAGGTGGCTTGGTATTAGATGCTGGTCCTTTTGGCCCCTTCGGTCCTGGTCCACGCTATGACTTCCGTTTCCCCGGTCAAGCACAACCTAAAGGTCTTTCTTTAGCGCGTAACCGCATGGCTTACGAAAAGTCATCCGAATACAAGCGGCGTGTTGCGGCGGGGGAAAATCCGTACCCGGCCCCTGCACCTTGGTATCCTATCGTTAACGGCACCCTTAGCTCTGAAATCATTGCTTCCGGTATGGCTGGTTATCCTTATAAAGCTAAGGCATGGATTAACCACATGGGTAACTTCCTCTATGGTATTGCCGGCATGCGCAATGCCATGTACGACGATTTATGCGACCCGAAAAAAATGCCGCTGATTGTCTCCATTGAGCCATTTATTAATGAGACCAGTGCCATTGCTGACTACATTGTGCCCGATACTGTCACGTATGAAAGTTGGGGCGTCTCGGCGCCTTGGGCTGACGTGATTGCTAAAACCTCTACCGTGCGTTGGCCTGTGGTTGAGCCCAAAGTCAGCCGCACCGCTGATGGCGAACCTATCTCGTTAGAAAGCTTTTTAATTACCGTAGCAAAACGCATAGGCATGCCAGGGTTTGGCGATAATGCTATAGGCGTTCCTAACAGTGATGCACGTCTGGGTATCCATTCGGCTCCCGATTTCTATCTACGCGGTTTTGCTAATATCGCTTATGCCATGAAACGTCCAGTGGCTGACGCTAGCGATGACGACTTAGCCTTAACAGGGGTTGACCGTTACGAAGAGCGCATCAAAGAGCGAGTTTCTGACGAGGAGTGGCGTAAAGTCGCTACCATTATGAGTCGTGGCGGTCGTTTCGACCGAGTCGAAGACGCTTGGGATGAAAACAAGGGTCAGCTCAAGCTACTGCATGAGTTCATGCTCCCTATCTGGGATGAAAAGCTGTTCCTCTCTAAGCACGCTTATACTGGCGAGCATAACAGCGGCTGCCCTACTTGGTACCCGACCCGTATGGCGGATGGCAGTGCCATGCGCGAGCATTACGCCGAGCAAGACTGGCCTTTCCTCATGACCTCTTACAAGTCCAACTTGATGAGTTCAATGTCTATTGCTGTGGATCGTTTACGTCAAGTGCACCCGCACAACCCCGTATCGATTAACAAGGCCGATGCAGAGCGACTGGGGATACGCAATGGCGATGCCATTCGTATTGTCAGCCCAGGACACAGTACCGAAGGGGTAGCTATGATTCGTGACGGCGTCATGCAAGGCGCATTAGCAATCGAACACGGCTATGGTCATAAAGAGCTAGGGGCTCGAGCCCATCAAATTGATGGTCAGACCACCGCACACAATCCTGCCTTAGCAGCCGGGGTAAATATTAACGACCTAGGCTTTCGCGATGTCACCCGCGGTCAACACAATAATGTGTGGATTGACTGGGTTTCCGGAGCGGTTGTTCGCCAAGGGCTACCCGCTCGTATTGAGAAGATTTAATTCATTAAGCTAGCACTTTAATCGTCTAGGCTTAGCACCTTGATAATCACTATCAAGGTGCTTTTTTTTACATCATAATGCTATATTAGCTGATGAAATTATTTGTTAGGCTCTTTTTAGCCCTTAGGTCTCTATTTTGAATTACGTTACATCCAGCCGTCTGCCCACTGAATGGGGCGAATTTAATCTCCATGTTTTTATTGAAAAACAAACCCAGAAAGAACATTTAGTTATTGCAATGGGTGATTTAACCACGCCCGAGCCCGTGCTGTTGCGCTTGCACTCCGAGTGTCTAACGGGTGATGCCCTATTTAGCTTGCGCTGCGACTGTGGTCCTCAGCTAAAAAAAGCCTTACAACGTATTGCTGCCGAAGGCCGCGGTGCTGTTTTATATTTACGCCAAGAAGGCCGTGGTATTGGCTTAATTAATAAAATTCGTGCTTATCACTTACAAGACGAAGGCGCCGACACGGTTGAAGCCAACAATCAATTGGGCTTTGATGCCGACGAGCGTGATTACGAGTTAGTACGCCCTATGCTGGATTTCTTTACTATTGACTCAATTCGTCTAATGACCAATAACCCACGCAAAGTCAAAGCCCTAGAAAATATGGGGTATAACGTAGTAGAACGTATTGAACATCGCATTCAGCCCAACCCTTACAATCAATATTATCTGCACACCAAAGCCTTAAAACTTGGCCATTTATTGCAAAATGGCACCGATGGCTTACCGGACTCAACCGATGATTAATTTCACCTGGGTCGCACCTAAAGGCATGCGTATTCTCACTAGCATAAGTCTATTGATGCTTGCCGCTTGCAGCACAACGCCTAGCTCATCTTTGGCGTTAACCTTTCCTTTTCAAGTCTTAGGTAACGAACCGGGTTGGTCGGTTCGTTTGAACTATGATTTAGCAGCTGACGTGGTGCTGGATACAGGAAGCACGCGTTTCAATACCACCTTTACCCCCACGCACCACAGCACCAACGACTGGGTCGCTCAGGCCAAACAGGGCGATGACCAGTTAGTGTTACGCATTCGGGCGGGCTATTGCAATGACACCATGAGCGATACCGTTTATGCCTACCAAGCGGAACTAGTCATTAATGATAAAGTCTTGCAAGGGTGTGGACGTGCCGCTTTCGATCTGTAGCGAATACGCATTTAATAAAAAAACGCCTCGTTGAGGCGTTTTTTGTATTGAATTCGCTTTAAATTTGCTTAGCGAGCTGGGCAGCTAAACCAATATAACGGCGAGGGGTCATAGCCAATAAATCGGCTTTGACGTTTTCGGGTAGATCCAGTCCGGTAATGAAATCGCGCAAACCTATTTCATTAATGCCTTTACCGCGAGTTAGCTCTTTTAATTGCTCGTAGGGGTTAGGCAAGCCATAACGGCGCATTACCGTTTGCACTGGCTCGGCTAAGACTTCCCAGCAGTTGTCTAAGTCTGTGTTGATGACCTCTGCATTGATTTCGAGCTTATTCAAGCCACGTAAACACGCATCATAGGCCACAACGCTATAGCCTAGACCCACACCTAAGTTACGCAATACGGTGGAATCGGTGAGGTCTCGCTGCCAACGCGATACGGGAAGTTTTTCCGATAAGTGACGGAATACGGCATTAGCTAAGCCTAGATTACCTTCGGAGTTTTCGAAATCAATGGGGTTAACTTTGTGCGGCATGGTGGAAGAACCGATCTCCCCTTCTTTGAGGCGCTGTTTAAAGTAACCCAACGCAATATAACCCCAGATGTCGCGGTTAAAGTCTAATAAAATGGTGTTAGCACGGCCAATAGCATCAAATAACTGCGCCATCCAATCGTGCGGCTCGATCTGGATGGTGTGTTCGTTTTGCACCAAACCTAGCTGCTGCAATACCGCTTTACTAAATGCAGGCCAATTGATTTCAGGGTAAGCGCTTAGATGCGCATTATAGTTTCCGGTGGCTCCATTCAGCTTGGCTAATGGCTCTACCGCCACAATGGCCGCAATGGCGCGCTCTAGACGTACTGCCACGTTGGCAAACTCTTTACCCATGGTAGTTGGGCTAGCAGGTTGACCGTGGGTGCGTGAAAGCAAAGGCTGATCAGCGTACTCGTGTGCCTTGGCTTTAAGGGCGTCACACAGCTTTTGCAACTGAGGCACGATGACCTGCTGACGAGCACGCGTCAGCATGAGCGCGTGCGAGGTATTGTTGATGTCTTCAGAGGTACAAGCAAAGTGGATAAATTCGGCTGCTGAGTTAAGTTCGGCATCGTCTTGGACTTGCTCTTTTAGCCAATATTCGACTGCTTTCACGTCGTGATTAGTGACGCGCTCGATTTCCTTGATGCGTTGAGCATCGGCCTCGGTGAAATTTGTCACAAGGGCATTTAAGCGATCAATGGCCCCTTGGCTAAATGCAGGCAGTTCAGGCAAATTGGCTTGGGATAATGCAATAAGCCATGCTACTTCGACTTCGACACGGTGCGCCATAAAGCCGGCTTCGGATAAAAGGCCACGTAAGTCATTGCAACGGCTTGCGTAACGACCGTCAAGCGGAGACAACGCATTTAAAGGAGTAAGTTGATCAGCAATCTGCATGGTAATTTAGGTATAAGAGGAAAAAATAGCTAAACCGCTATTCTACCATCGGCCTTTGTGTTACGTCCCATTCGCTTAAGCTAGGCTCTATTTAGGCCAACTAAACAGTATTTTTTATGCATCATCGCCTAGCTCTATCACGCCATGCAGTGCAATGCATAGTTCGATTTCAAAAGCCAGAAATAACTGCATATATGCACAGCACATGACATTAAAACCACAAAAAAGTGTGTTTCTACGTATGCAGCCCCAAATATTCTCGTGCTTTATTATTTCCGGGTTAGAACTTGCTATACTTTTTTAGCTAGCAACTCACACATTCTCTCTATGAAACTTCTTGGTTCACTGACTTGCCCATTCGTACGCAAAGTACGCGTCGTTATGGCAGAAAAAAAACTCGACTACGAATTACTTCTCGAAGACGTGTGGGCCGACGACACCATCGTTCAGCAATATAATCCATTGGGCAAAATCCCTTGTCTAATTATGGATGACTACGGTAGTTTGTTCGACTCCCGCGTCATTGTTGAATACCTTGATACCTTATCACCGGTTAGTCGCCTCATACCCCAATCTGGGCGTGAGCGTGCCACCACCAAAGCTTGGGAAGCCGTGGCCGATGGTCTCATGGATGCCGCTGAAAGCATTCACGTAGAATTAACGCAGCGACCGACTGCGCGCCAATGCTCCGATTGGACTAATCGTCAGAAAAATAAAATTTTGGCGGCGCTCAAACACATGGAAGCCGAGCTATCCTCAACCCAGCCGTACTGCACTGGCAATAACCTTAGCCTAGCTGACTTAGCGGTGGGGTGTGCATTAGCCTATCTCGATCTGCGCTTTCCTGACCTAGATTGGCGCTCCGAATGCGAAAAACTGGCAGGGCTTTTGACTAAACTAGAAAGTCGCCCCTCTTTTCAGGCCACAACGCTTGATGAATTGACCGCTAACTAATTATTCCCACAAAAAAACCCCAACCGCCTAAAGAAATAGCGAGGCAGTTGGGGCAATATATGCGTTTTTTTTGGCTTAGAACCCAAAGTGAACACGTAGCGTTTCAAATAGCATCTGCACAGCCAAAAGCAATAACATCGTCGCAAAAATACGCTTTAATGTTTTGACCGGCAATCGATGGGCCATACGTGCTCCGAATGGCGCGCTCAACATACTGCATAGGGTTAGCACCACTAAGGCTGGCCAATACACAAAACCAATTAACCCCTGAGCCAGATTCGTGTATTGAGATCCTGCCCAGACATAGCCTATGCCATTGGCGATAGCAATAAAAAAGCCTAAGGCGGCAGAGGTTGCGATGGCTTTAGGCATGGGAATGTTCGCGCGCACCAAAAAAGGCACAGATAAAAATCCGCCCCCGGCCCCTAGCAGACCAGAAATAAAGCCCACCACCCCACCAAAACCAGTGATCTTCCACGAAGCCGGTAAGCCTACCCCGCTAGGAGGCGGGCTATTTTTAAACATCTTGATCGCGCTATATACCACAAACGAGGCAAAGATCACTGCTAGAGCTACGCCATTCACATAAGCAAATACAGCACCACCTGACAGTAGCCCGCCGATTAACAACCCTGGCACCATGAGTTTGACTACGTCCCACCGGATAGCGCCATGGGTCTGGTGCGCTTTTACACTGGATACTGAAGTAAAAATGATGGTTGCCATCGCCGTCGCAATCGCCACATGCACAGCAATTTCCGCCGGTACCCCAAGCAATGGCAAGAGCAGATTAAGAAAAGGCACGAGAATCATGCCCCCGCCAATTCCTAATAAACCTGCCGCAAACCCAACAAACGCACCCAGTAAAGCAAATAAAAGAATAAACGTCAGAGTCATTACTGAATAATCCCACCACCCAAGCACACCTCGCCATCGTAAAGCACCACGGATTGCCCCGGCGTTACGGCCCATTGGGCCTGCTCAAAATGCAAGCGAAGTGTAGTGGTATCGGCATGAAGAATTTGGCAGGCTGCATCCGTTTGGCGATAACGGGTTTTAGCGGCGCAGTAAGAAAGCTCAGGAGCGTGACCGGCTATCCAACTGATATTTTCGGCATTAAGGTCGTGGTTTAATAACCAGGGATGGTCGTGTCCTTGAACCACATACAGTGTATTGGTGGCTAGGTCTTTGCGTGCCGCATACCACGCATCAGCGGTGCCATCATCACGCTGTTTGCCTTTGATACCCCCTACTCCTAGCCCTTTGCGCTGGCCATAGGTATAAAAAGCTAAGCCCATGTGTTCGCCTACGACTTGGCCTTCTGGAGTTTTAATAGGACCCGGTTTAGTTGGGAGATAGCGATTTAAAAACTCACGAAAAGGCCGCTCACCAATAAAACAAATACCGGTTGAATCTTTTTTCTTAGCATTCGGAAGCTGCAATTGCTCGGCGATACGACGCACCTCGGTCTTTTCAATTTCCCCTAAAGGAAATAAAGTGCGAGATAGCTGCGCCTGATTTAATCGATGCAAAAAATAGCTTTGGTCTTTGCTTTGATCTACCCCTTTTAATAGCTGATATTGCGTGCCCTGCGCTGTGCTTAGCGCCCGTACCCGAGCATAGTGCCCCGTTGCAATACGTTCGGCCCCTAGACTCATTGCATGATCTAAAAACGCTTTGAATTTAATTTCGGCGTTGCACAACACATCGGGATTAGGCGTACGCCCAGCTGTGTATTCACGTAAAAACTCGGCAAAAACACGGTCTTTGTATTCCGCCGCAAAATTAACCGCTTCGATTTCAATTCCAAGTAAATCCGCCACGCTTGCTGCATCTAGCCAATCTTGACGGCTTGAGCAGTATTCGCTGTCGTCATCGTCTTCCCAGTTTTTCATGAACAAGCCAATGACCTCGTAGCCCTGCTGTTTTAATAGCCAAGCGGACACAGAGGAGTCCACCCCACCCGAGAGACCGATTACTACGCGCCCTTTAGAGCCTGTCGAAGTTGTCATAATGCAAATCTGTACCTAAAAAAAGTCGTTTCGACTCGTTATAAAACCTAGTGTATTGTACCTCTGTCATTCATAGAGGCCTTAAATTCATGCCAAGTTGTCGGAGAAATACAAAAAAAGCAGAGCTGAACATCGTGTATTCAGCCCTGCTTTCTTAGAGAGAGGGAATAAGCGAAAAGACTACTTGCTTTGGCGACGTACACGAACCGCCTGAGCCAGACGCTCTAGAACGGCCTCGGAGTCTTCCCAACCGATGCACCCATCTGTAATACTTTGCCCGTAGGTTAACGGCTGCCCGTCAACGAGGTCTTGGCGTCCTGCTACCAAGTGGCTCTCTACCATAACACCAAAAATACGGTCATCGCCTTGTTCGACTTGTTCACATACCTCGTTGATCACTTCGGGCTGGCGGCGGTAGTCTTTATTGCTATTGGCATGGCTGGCATCAATCATAATACGTGGCAATAAACCCGATGCCGTCATTTCCTGACCCGTTTGCTCTACACTAGCCGCATCGTGATTAGGGGCTTTACCGCCACGCAAAATAATATGGCAGTCTTCGTTCCCTTTAGTGGACACGATAGCAGAGTGGCCGCCTTTAGTAACAGATAAAAAGTGGTGAGGCTGCGAAGCAGCTTTAATTGCATCAATAGCAATACGCGTGCTGCCACCTGTACCGTTTTTAAAACCTACTGGACACGACAAACCGGAGGCGAGCTCGCGGTGAACTTGGCTTTCCGTAGTACGTGCCCCAATTGCCCCCCATGAAACCAAGTCTGCAATGTACTGCGGGGTAATCATATCGAGGTACTCACACCCTGCTGGCAGACCTAATGCATTAACCTCTAGCAATAACTGACGCGCAATACGTAATCCTTGGTTGATATTAAAGCTGCCGTCTAGGTTAGGGTCGTTAATTAGCCCTTTCCAGCCTACTGTGGTGCGTGGCTTTTCAAAATAAACGCGCATCACAATTTCTAGCTCGTCTTTGTATTTGTCACGTAAAGGAACAAGACGACGCGCATAGTCCATGGCGGCTTCGGTATCATGAATAGAACAAGGACCAATGACGACGACGAGTCGATCATCTTGATCATGCAAAATGTTGTGAATGGCCTGACGTGCACTGTGCACTACTTTAGATACATCAACTGAGCAGGCAAACTCGCGCATTAAATGCGCGGGTGGGCTTAACTCTTTAATTTCCCGAATACGTAAATCATCTGTATTGTGCGACACGTCTTGACTCCATTGAGGTTGTGCTGCCAGAGCGTGCGGCATAAAAAAAGCCGCCTTGTGCGCTGGCGGCTTTAGTTGGGAATTTTTTGCTATGTGTTCTGTGTACAAGCTATCCCTTCCTGCGCCAGCGGCATAGGAAACGCATAAAAATAAAAGAAGAAAAAGGATAAGGCTTTGTACATAAATTTATCCTAACATACCTTTTAGAAAAAGCACAATCATTAATACTCCCTGTTTCCCCTTCTTCTTGCGATTAATTTTGACTACCGCATTCTCTTTTAAATAGGCTGAGCCTAAATCGTTTGAGTTGAAATGATTTGTTAGGCTATGATTACTATGCAAATAAATTGCTGACCTCATCCGTCAGTTCAGATGAACGTAATCAGAGAAAGGAAAAGCAATGCGCTTATTTTCACGATCTACTCTTCTTTGCGGTACCGCGGCAACGCTATTAACACTAGGGCTTTCCACGCATGCCGCATCCCTAGAGGACATTCAAAAAAAAGGGACTATCCGTATCGCTGTAGCCAATGAAATTCCCTATGGTTATACCGATTTAAACGGCGAAGCCAAAGGGGTTGGCCCTGAAGTTGCCATGCATTTAGTTAAAGCGCTAGGCATCGACAAGATTGAATGGCAAACCACCAATTTTGGTTCACTAATTCCTGGTTTACAAGCCGATCGCTTTGATATGGTTGCTGCAGAAATGGCGATTTTGCCTCAGCGCTGTGAGCAAATTTTATTTTCAGAGCCAAACAGTTCATATGGTGAAGGCTTATTGGTTGCAGCAGGCAACCCGAAAGACTTGCACAGCTACGAAGCCTTTAAAGACAGTAAAAACAAAGTCGCTATTATGGCCGGAGCGGATCAATTAGAAATGATGCAAGCACTTGGCGTCGACGAATCACAACTCGTCACGATTTCCAATAATGCCGATGCCATTTCAACTGTCGCCACGGGTCGTGCAGATGCATATGCTGCCACGGGTCTGACTGCCGCGGAACTCGCTAAACAAAGCGACAAGGTGGAATTAGCCGCTCAGTTTGAAGACCCTGTTATCGATGGCGAGGCCATTCGGAGTTGGGGAGGCTTTACCTTTGCTAAAGATTCAGAAAGCTTGCGTGACGCCATCAATAAAGAATTAGCTGCTTTCAAACAAACCAAAGAATGGCAAGAAATATTGAGCCGTTACGGTTTTAGCGACGTGGATCAGAGCGAATCCAACGCAAAAAGCACTGCCGATCTTTGTATGAGCTCATAACGTATGAGTTGGATAGAATACAGTGGCCCCTTGCTCTCCGGAGCATGGGTCACAGTGCAACTGACTCTTTACTCCTCGGTGCTAGGGGCCGTGTTTGCCTTTTTATTTGGCGTAGGCCGCTTGTCTCACCATTGGTGGGTCAAGGCAATCAGTGTCAGCTTTATTGAGATTTTCCGAGGCACTTCCCTCTTAGTTCAGCTGTTTTGGCTATTTTTTGCTTTACCCATGTTGGGGCAGTTGATTGGTATCGACTTGCGATTGCCACCCGTCTTAGCAGGAACCTTGGCCCTGGCATTAAACATAGGTGCTTATGGCGCAGAGGTGGTGCGCGGCGCGATTCAAGCGGTCCCCCCTTCCCAATACGAAGCCGCTAAAGCCTTGGATTTTAACGCACGCCAAACCATGTGGCGAATTGCCGTGCCCCAAGCCATTCCAGAAATGATGCCCACCTTTGGCAATTTAGCGATTCAGAACCTGAAAGATACGGCGTTGGTGTCATTAATTGGTTTAGCCGATATGGCATTTAGAGCTGAACAAATTCGCAACTTTACCCAAGACAGCACCACCATCTATACCATGCTGCTTTTTATGTATTTTGGCATGGCACTGGTGATTAGTGGTTTGATGCATTTACTTGAACGTTACACCAGCCGTTGGCGTGCAGGAGGTCAATAATGTTATTTGGCATCAGTTGGGATACCAGTAGCGCTTGGGCATTTGCTTGGTCTATTTTACCTATTTTAGGTAAAGGCCTAATCGTGACTTTACAGGCCACCCTACTGGGATTTTTTGTAGCTGCCGTGTTGGGTTTAATTTTGGCGGCTTTAAAAAGCGTCAGACTAAAAGTTATTTCCTGGCCAGCACGGTTTATTAGCGAATTTATACGCGATACACCGTTATTAGTACAGCTCTTCTTTTTATATTATGTCTTGCCTGACTATGGCGTGGTTTTGCCTGCTTTTCTGACGGGCGCCTTGGCCTTAGGCCTGCAATACAGCGCCTACACCTCTGAAGTCTACCGCGCAGGTATTGAGTCCGTGGCACGGGGCCAACTTGAAGCCGCACGCGCTTTGGATTTATCAGGGTGGCGCACCTTCAGCACGATTGTGTTACCCCAAGCCATTCCTCGTATTGTGCCTGCTTTGGGCAATTATTTAGTTTCTATAATGAAAGACGTGCCGATTTTATCGGTCGTTGCTGTACTGGAATTACTTAATGTTGCCAAAATTATTGGTGATCGGAGCTTTCAATACCTTATCCCGCTATCTATGGTCGGACTGATTTATCTTATTATGACCTTGATTGCTGCTTGGCTCGTTCGACTATTAGATGAACGCTTACCCAAAGAAGGGATCCATTTACATCATGACTAACTCTAACACCATTATTGATTTTCAAAACGTGACCAAAAAATTCGGTGATCACACTGTGCTCAACGAGTTAAACTTCACCGTCAACAAAGGTGAAAAAGTCACCATTATCGGACCGTCTGGGTCAGGCAAGTCTACTGTGTTGCGTATTCTTATGACCCTAGAAGACATTCAAGGCGGTGTTATTTACGTAGACGGCGAGCCACTATGGCACGAAAACAAAAACGACCAGCTTGTTCCTGCTAGTGAAGCCCACTTGCGTCACATGCGTAAAAAAATGGGGATGGTTTTCCAACAATTCAACTTATTTCCTCACATGACTGTGCTGCGTAACGTCACTGAAGCACCCATTCATGTGCTGGGGCTAGATAAGAAAAAAGCCAAACAGCGTGCAATGGACTATTTAGATTTAGTCGGCTTAACTGACCATGCTAATAAATTTCCTAGTCAGCTTTCTGGCGGACAGCAGCAACGAGTAGGCATAGCGCGAGCATTAGCCATGCGACCTAACATTATGCTCTTTGATGAACCCACATCGGCTTTAGATCCCGAGTTGGTCGGTGAAGTATTGCAGGTGATTGAGCACTTATGTTCTAAGCATGACCTCACCATCTTGTTAGTCACTCATGAAATGCAATTTGCTCGGCAAATTTCTGATCGTATTTGCTTTTTCGATCAAGGGGTGATTGTGGAAGACGCGCCAGCAGAACAGTTGTTTTCTGCCCCACAGCATGCACGCACCAAAGAGTTCTTAAGTCATTTTATGCAACATAATGGTAATGGTCAGCAAGACTCCCCTTAAAATGCCCTCGACCTAAGCAATGAGGTGTTCCGCACCAGTGATAAAGAAAGGCGTCTCTAAAGACGCCTTTTTTTATCGTAGCAACACGCATCACGAAGGACTCAACACGTGCTGAACAGTGCGCTGTCCTAAAAAGTCAGGCCGAGGCTCTAAACCGTATTTTGGGGCTTGCAGCGCATTTTCTACACTGTTGTACACCATAAACAGATTAGAGCGAGCCCAAGGGCTGATATTGTTTGCAGAGCCATGAATAGTATTGCAATCAAAAAAGATGACGGATCCGGCTTTAGCTTGCACCGTCTCTAAACCCCCTTGATCGACCAACTGAGTCAAATGGTCTTGGCTGGGCACACCATACTCTTGTTTTTTCAAGGACTGCTTGTGGTGTTGTTCTGGCGTTTCACCTAGACACGGCACAAAGTACCGATGGGAACCCGGCACCAGCATTAAAGAGCCATTACTGGCATTGTTATCAGTTAGCAACACAGAGCAACTCAAGGCGCGCATGGCGGGCATACCGTCTTCTACGTGCCATGTTTCAAAATCCGAATGCCAATAAAAGGCTTTACCGGTAAAACCCGGCTTAAAATTAGCACGGGTTTGATGCATGTATACATCCGAGCCAAGAATTTGACATGCTACATTCAGTAAACGTGGGTCTTGTACCAACTGCTGTACCAAGGCACTGTGCTCATGCACTTTGAATAATGAGCGAATAGCATCACTACCAGGTTCAGTGATCGTTCCAGGCTGACCGACTAGCTCTTGGTTTTGCAATAGGCGGTGTAACTCATCCGCATAGGTTTGTACCTCGGCCGGGTCAAACACATCATGCATGACGAGAAAACCGTTTTCTTCATAACTACGTAACTGTTCGGCGCTCAACGCTTTGGCATAGGTTCCTCGTGCATAGACTACGGGCTCAACACGAGGAATTAATGCCATAGGCGTTGCTACGCGAGACGGATAGTAATCGGTAGCAACTGTCATAGATAAATCTCCTAACTTACGTCTGCAGGATAAACTCCCTCTTCATCATGAACTTCCAACCCACTTAATGGCGGGTTAAAGACACAAATCACACGTAACGGTTTTTCACCACCTCGTAGGTAATGCTCGTCATGCTCATCTAAGGCATAGACGACTCCAGGTCCGAGTGCATATTTTTTACCATCGGCTACGGTCTCTATTTCCCCGTCGCCTTCTACACACCATACCGCTTCAAGGTGGTTTTGGTAATGGATATGAGTCTCTGTTCCAGGAAAAATCACCGTTTCATGAAAAGAAAAACCCATGCCGTCTTTTTTAAGTAGAACTCGACGACTAACCCAGTTGTCGGTACGGACTTCGTGTTCAGTTCCAATTACGTCTTTTACATTACGTACGATCATTAGCTTGCTCCGAGTTTAAGAATTTTTGCTGTTTGCGGTGTCTGTGCCATGACTTCAGCAACACTTTGCTCTAGGATGTGCAGCCCTTTTTTCAAGTGCTCTGTCTCAATGGTCAATGCAGGTAAAAGTTTTACCACTTCATCTTGAGCGCCAGAGGTTTCAATGACCAAGCCTTTTTCAAACGCGCGGCTTGCAATTTGTGCCGCCACGTCGGAACCGGCTGGGCTCACCAAGCCCTGAATTAAGCCACGACCTCGGACACTGAGTCCTGACCCAGGATAGCTATGCACAATATTCTCTAGCCAATCACGTACGATGCTTTCTTTTTGTTGGATTTGTTTGCTGAACTCAGCATTAGCCCAATACTCGTCTAATGCAGCCGTTGCCGTCACAAAAGCTAGGTTATTACCACGGAAAGTACCGTTATGGGCGCTCGGCTTCCAGATATCTAACTCAGGTTTCATCAATACCAGTGACATGGGCAGACCATAACCTGACAAGGATTTAGATAGGGTAATGATGTCTGGCTGAATACCGAATTTCTCAAAGCTGAAAAAGGTTCCGGTACGACCGCAACCTACTTGAATGTCGTCAACGATCATTAACATACCGTGAGCTTTACATAACTGCTGAAGCGCTTTTAACCAGCGGGCCGTGGCAACGTTTACGCCCCCTTCGCCTTGAATGGTTTCTACAATCACGGCAGCTGGCTTATCTAAACCGCTGCTTGGATCGTCTAAAAGACGCTCTAGGTAGCTAATGGTATCGACATCAGGCCCCATGTAGCCGTCATAAGGCATAAAGGTCGTGTTCTGAAGCTGAATGCCTGCTGCGTCTCTAAACTTTTTATTTGCCGTTGCTGCTAGAGCGCCGCAACTCACCCCATGGAAACCATGGGTAAATGAAATTACATTTTGCCGCCCAGTTACTTGACGTGCTAATTTTAGTGCTGCCTCAACCGCATTGGTACCGGTAGGGCCAGTGAACTGCAAGGTGTAATTCCAATTACGCGGCTTGAATAAGTGTTTATCCACTGCCTCTAGAAACTCTTTTTTTGCTGAGGTGGCCATATCTAAACCATGCACCACTCCATCGCTTTCCACATATTCAATGAGTTTTTGCTTGAACACTTCATTGTTGTGGCCATAGTTTAAGGTTCCTGCCCCGCTAAAAAAGTCGATGTAATCTTTACCTGATTCATCACGCAATAAGGAGCCCTTAGCGTAAGTAAACAGTACAGGGAAGGAACGGATATAGCCACGCACTTGTGATTCCATGCGTTCGAATATTTTTAAATCTGACATGATTTTCTCCTCGTTGTTATAACAAGTTTGTCGTCAAAGGGCCGATACGCAGTAACGGCTCCACTTGCGGTTTTACAAAATGCTCTGCAATTAAAAAGTCAAGCTCTGTCAGCTGTGCTTGATGGCGCTGAGCTAGTTTTTCAAACAGGCGTCGCGATGAGCTATTGTCTGGGTCTACGGTAGTCTCAATGAACCTAATGTCCTCTAAGCCTTCCCGATCCAATAGCGCATCTAGCATTTTTTGTGCCACACCACGACCACGCATGGTCGCGTGTACAGCGACTTGCCAAATGAATAATGTCTGTTTTTTCTGGGGATGTCGGTAGGCCGATATAAAGCCTACGAGTTGATCTGCATCGTAAGCAACGATGCACGTTTGAGCGAAATGTGTACTTAACAGTAAATACACATAATTCGAATTGAGATCTAACGGAGGGCACGCTTGAACGAGTTCATAAATAGCGGCCCCATCGTTGATGGTTGGCTGGTGGAATCGCAGCGGGTCTTCGTCGCTGCTTTCCGTGTTCGTTGTGTTTGTCTCTGTTTTTGTAATGGTCAAACCACTAAACCCGATTCCGGTGGTACAGCGCCTTCGGGTATCTCCAATAAAGCAGATACAGATTGGTCGGCTTCCATTTCTGCATCTGAGTCAATCAAGGCCACCACTCGCTCTAAGGCCGTAGTAATTTGCTTTTGTTCTTGCTCAGAAAGCTGCTGTAAAGCTTCGCTTAGCTTTTGCTGTAGCGGTGATGGTGTACTTTGGGCTAATTCTTTACCTGCTGTGGTAGCAGACACATACACAATACGACGGTCTTCACGACTGCGTTCACGTTGAACTAGGTTTTTGTCTTCGAGTCGATCTAAGATACCGACCACCGTGCTTGGACTGACGTGCATTTCACGGCTAATCATGGTGGCAGTTAAAGGACCTTTTTCTATAACGGTGCGCAAGCAGACCAACTGAGGGGCTGTAATATTGCTACCCGCCGACAGCTGTCGAGAGTGCAACGCAATAGAGCGTGTGATACGACGTAATGCACGCAATATGCGTAAATCATATTGATCCTGTGTTTTCATTTAGCTTTCATATTCCACATCAAGCAAATAATCATTTCAACTGAAATCATATCCATTGAAATGAGTATTGTCAAATAAAGAAAAGGCCGCTAGTGCGGCCCCCCATCATTCAGTTTTAGCCTTTACTATGCTGTACCACCAACGGTAAGCCCATCAATTCGGATAGAAGGCATGCCCACCCCCACAGGAACGCTTTGCCCATCTTTACCGCAGGTCCCTACACCGGAGTCTAAAGCCATATTATTAGCAATCATTGAAACTTGATTCATGGCCTCGATGCCAGAACCAATGAGTGTCGCCCCCTTTACAGGGTGAACCAATTTCCCATTTTCAATGAGCCAAGCCTCGGAAGCAGAAAACACAAACTTTCCGCTGGTGATATCGACTTGACCACCCCCAAAGTTAGCAGCATAAATGCCTTTTTTTACTGAAGCAATTAACTCATCAGGATGATGAGAACCATTTAACATATATGTATTTGTCATACGCGGCATGGGTAAATACGCATAGGACTCGCGACGGCCATTACCCGTTACGGGCATATTCATTAAGCGTGCGTTCAACATGTCTTGCATGTAACCGGTCAAAATGCCGTCCTCAATCAACACATTGTGTTGGGTTGGGTTGCCTTCATCATCGATATTTAACGACCCACGACGATCGGTTAAGGTGCCATCATCAATGACGGTGACGCCTTTAGAGGCCACCTGCTCGCCAATACGATCACTAAATACGCTTGACCCTTTACGGTTAAAGTCGCCCTCTAAGCCATGTCCCACTGCCTCGTGCAAAAGAATCCCTGGCCAGCCTGCCCCAAGGACGACGGGCATTTCACCAGCTGGTGCGGGTTTGGCCTCGAGATTAATCAAGGCTTGATCGACCGCCTGATCCACATAGTTTTGTAAAAGAGCATCATCAAAATAGCCTAGATCAAAACGACCGCCCCCGCCCGAGCTGCCACTTTCGCGTCGCCCAGCACGCTCTGCTATCACTGTAATAGATAAACGCACTAAGGGACGAACATCAGCCGCTAAACGGCCATCGCTACCAGCCACTAATACCGTATCGCACGTGGCGCCCAAACTGGCCATCACCTGAATGACCTGAGGGTCTTTAGCTCGAGCCATGCGTTCAACTTTTTCAAGCAATGCGACTTTTTCTGGTGCGGTTAGACTATCTAGGGGGTCATTAGGTACATAAAGCAACGGTCTTGTGCTAGGTCGCGCATTGAGCAACGGTATTTGCCCCTGCTGGCCTTGGCGAGCAATGCTGCGCACAGCATGGGCAGCGTTTAGCAAAGCCTCTTGACTTAAGATATCAGAATACGAGAAAGCTGTCTTTTCACCACTAATAGCGCGTACGCCTACCCCTTGTTCAATATTAAAACTGCCTGTTTTAACAATGCCTTCCTCGAGGCTCCAGGCCTCGCTACGCGAATATTGAAAATACAAATCGGCATAGTCCACTCGATGGGTAAAAATCTCAGCCAAACTGTGTTGTAAATCGTGCTCGGTCACGCCCCATGGGGTTAATAAAACCGATTTGGCTGTGCTCAATGCATCCAAAGCCGATGGACTTGTCATCATCTACAATCCTTAAATTACTCAAACAAAGCGGCGATGCGTAAGTGCAGGCAAGCCTGAGCGCACTTCACTTAATCGCTTCTTTTCTATTATGCCATTGACCACCCCTTCGCCTGTGGTCAAATTATCGATTACTACACCCCAAGGGTCGATGAGTTGGGTATGCCCCCATGTTTGACGCCCATTTGGGTGAACCCCGCCTTGGGCTGGTGCCAAAACATAGCATTGGTTTTCTATGGCTCGGGCACGTAGTAAGAGGTCCCAATGTGCTTGACCTGTCGTGTAGGTAAAAGCCGCGGGCAATACTAAAAGATCTATCGGGCCCATTGCCCTAAAAAGCTCTGGAAAACGTAAGTCATAACAAATACCCAAACCGACTTTAAACCCTTGTATGTCAACCACTGTAGGAATTAAATTTCCTGCTTGAATGGTTTGTGCTTCGTCATAGTGCTCGGTTTCGCTTTGGAAGCTGAAGAGATGAATTTTGTCATAACGTGCTATGCACTGACCGGCGGGGTCAAAAACTAATGTGCTGTTGTAATAACGCGTAGTATCTGGCGCCTGTAAACCCAGGGTACCACCAATCAAACACACCCCATGTAACGCCGCCTGTTCAGATAAAAACTGTTGGATGGGGCCATGACCAAATTCTTCTATTAGTGCTTGCTTTTGTGTTTCTGTATTTCCCAAAAAGCAAAAGTATTCCGGTAAAGCAATAATTTCCGCTTTGGAAAGAGCGGCTTGTGCAATCCAATACGCTGCAGCCCTTAAATTTTCGCTTAGATATGGACCAGAAACCATTTGAATAGCGGCTAGCTTTATTCGTTTATTATCAGGATAACTCATCATTATGCTTCCACCATGATCTTTACTTACGCTATTTTTGTTAATACATTTTATTCTTTTATAAAAAGCGTTAGAATCTATTTGTAAGAGTTGGCTCTTACATTAATATAAAATAGTTAAATAACTAAACACACAAACACAGGAAAAGACAATGCCCCAAGAAAACTTCTTAAGTGAAAAACAGCAGCTTGAAAAACAAATACAAAAACTCCAACGTAAAATGCGTACCCTGCACACACGCCAACGCCGTCCTGTTATCAACTCAATTATTAAATCCATGCAAGAGTACGGCATTACCCCAGAGGAAATCACCCAAGCTTTCGATCGCCGTCAAAAACGTGGTGCTACAACGAGTTCTACCCCAGCTCGTTTCCAAAACCCCGAAACAGGCGAAACCTGGACAGGTCGTGGTCGCCCACCCCGCTGGATTGTTGACGCTGAAGCCCAAGGTAAAAATCGTGATGATTTCTTAATTAAGTAAATCGTTTAGGTAAACGGTCAATTAACGCGCTGCTCCACCCAAAGAGCAGCGCGTTTTTTATTATTTAACCTCTACGTATTGCACCTTGCCATTCATTCCAGGAAAATTAGTAAAAGCCGCTTTAGCCAACAAAGGTATAACAGATACTAAGTTATCGTCATCACTTTTATTAATAGCTGTCACTTTAAATACTTCTTTCATTCCCGATTCACGGTCTTTAATTACAACTGATAACGTATTGTTGTATACATTAACGGGAACAGAAACGTATTGGGGTGTGGGATAATACATACCTCCGAAATGCATCGAACCGAAACCCGCCCATATGCCCGTAGAGAACGGTCCGCCATAGAAAAATGGATCATAGGGGTCACTATAACGCTCTACCCATTCTTGTTGTACCGGATTGCCATAGTCAACCTCGACAGCTAAACGGCTTTCATCCCCCCCTTCGACCAAGCCAGCCGCACCCATAGCTATACGCACAGAGTCAGCAACCGATTGAAATTCCAAGCTATTTTTTTGCTCTGCATTGGCTACAATTTGATAACGAGCCTGATACAGCTCGGTAGGCCATTGTTGAAACGTCGTGACTTTTGCTGACCAAGAGCTCGCACACCCAGAAAGCAACAGCACCAATGCACTCAGCCAGAAATAGCTAAGGCTTTTATAGTGAAACTTTGTCTTAGCTACACGCATACCAACTCCTTTATTTACGTGAAAAGACTACAATAAATATATTAATCTTTTTTCTTTTTTATCTCTTGCCAATTAGCCGATGACTCCCACCATCTTAAGAAAAAACTACACTCCTTACGCTTACCAGATCCCGCATTTACACTTGCACTTTGATTTAGGTCTACAGCGTACTCGCATCCATAGTCGCTTTATTGTCCATACCGACACGCCTGGCGCCCCCTTAGTATTAGATGGTGAGGACTTACATCTCTTACGCATTCAGGTCGATGGTCAAGTGTTAGCGGATTCCGACTACTTACTTAGTCCCACTACTCTACATATACCCCTAAGCCAACCCACACACACCATTGAAATTGAAAACTATTGTGAACCGGCCCAAAACACGAGCTTAATGGGGTTATACCAATCGGGGCAGCACTTATTTACCCAATGTGAGGCCGAAGGCTTTAGAAAAATCACATGGTTTGCCGACCGGCCTGATGTGCTAAGCCGATACACAGTGCATTTAGTCGGCGATAAACAGCTGTTCCCCTATTTGCTCTCTAATGGCAATCTTATCCATAGTGCTGAGCTAAGCCCCACGCGCCATGAGGCAATTTGGGAAGACCCTTTTGCCAAACCGTCTTATTTATTTGCAGTCGTAGCTGGTGATTTTGATTGCCGCGAGCAACACATACATACCGCTTCAGGGCGCCAGGTTCTGTTGCAAATTTACAGTGATAAGGGCGATTACGATAAAACCGAATGGGCCATGCAAAGCTTAATTAACGCCTTGCGTTGGGATGAGCAGCGTTTTGGTTTAGAGCTTGATTTAGATCGTTACATGGTGGTGTCAGCGGCTGATTTCAATATGGGGGCAATGGAAAACAAAGGGCTCAATGTGTTTAACGCGGCCTATGTTTTGGCGCAACCGCAAAGTACAACTGATCAAAGCTACCGCGATATTGAAGCCGTCATTGGTCATGAATACTTTCATAACTGGACAGGCAATCGAGTCACCTGCCGTGATTGGTTTCAGCTCTCACTCAAAGAGGGCCTAACTGTTTTTAGAGACCAAGAATTTAGCGCCGATATGCTGGCAGCAGGCCTAGACGGTGCCGCCGCCCAAAGTGCACGCGCGGTAAAACGCATCGATGATGTCAATGTCTTGCATTTAGCCCAGTTCCCCGAGGACGCTGGCCCCATGGCGCACCCTATACGGCCCAATAGTTACGAGGAAATTAGCAATTTCTATACCGCCACCATCTACGAGAAAGGGGCTGAAGTCATCCGCATGTTTCACACTCTGTTAGGCGAAAGCGGGTTTCAAGCAGCATTAAAAACGTATTTTACTCAGTTTGATAGCCAAGCTGTCACTTGCGACGATTTTATGGCGTGCATGGATCAACAATACCAGTCGCAGTTCCCCGGCCAAACCTTGGCTGCTTTTGCAGGGTGGTACGAGCAAGCCGGTACGCCACGTTTAGGGGTACAACTGCACTACGATGCTGCCTTGCAAACAGCAACCTTGACCATTCACCAACACAACCCGCCCGTTGGGATTGAGCTTTTAACACAGCCCTTGGCCCCTAAGCCCGCTTTATTAATGCCGTTGACACTGGGCTTTTTAAATACGCACGGTGCACCTCTTAAAGTGATGCACGAACAAAAAACAGCAAACCAATTCACTTTGCGTATTGACCAAGCCCAGCAACAATTTGTGTTTGAGCAGGTGACCGAAGCACCAGTTCTATCACTGTTACGCGACTTTTCTGCCCCAGTACATCTTGATTATGAACGCCCCCTTGATGAGCTCATTGTACTAGCTCATCATGATGACAATGCTTTTAGTCGGTGGCATGCCATTCAAAATCTGGCGCAACGTTGCCTGCTAACTGACGATGCAACTGAAAGCGCGCCATTGCAACACGCTCTACTTCAGGTATGGACGCGTTTACTCGAAGACACCGACTTATCCAGTGCCTATTTAAGTCGTGCCTTACGCTTACCTAGCGTGCGGCAGCTGCTTACACAAATGCGCCCCATAGCACCTGATGTGTTGGTACGACGTCATCAAAACCTTGAGTACGCGCTCGCGCAACAGCTCAGTCATGCTTGGGCCACTTTATACGAACGCTTACTTAGCCAAACCCCCTCGGCTTATTCTCCTCATGCAACCGAAGCTGGGGATCGCGCTTTAAAAAACCTAGCGCTGCAACAGCTTGTTATGGCTCAGCACCCACACGCTTTAGCGTGGGCCCAAGCCCAATACCATTCTGCCACCAATATGACAGACCAATGGGGCGCGTTAACAGCTCTCGTGCATTATGGTCCTGCTGAACAGCGTCAAGCAGTGTTAAACGACTTTTATGCTACGTGGCACTCTAATGCGTTGGTATTGGATCGCTGGTTTAGCATTCAAGCAAATGCCCCCTACTTCGACGTCAATCAGGCCATTGCTCTTAGCCAGCACCCTGACTTTACTTTACGTAACCCAAACCGGGCGCGTGCATTGATCTTTCAGTTCTGCACGAATAACATGACGCAAGTACACTGCCCATCTGGTTATGATTTTTGGTACAACCATGTCGTGGCTCTGGATGCGCTCAACCCAGAAATTTCTGCCCGCTTATGCCGAGCCTTTGATAACTGGTCCCATTATGCCGAGCCATTCCGTTCGGAACTAAAACAGCGTTTCGAGCGTTTGCAGCAACACTCTCAGCTCTCTCCTAACGTTAAAGAAATCGTTCAAAAAGCTCTCACTATTAAATAACGTCATGCACTTAAAGAAAAACCTTACTCATTATTTAGTTGAACAACAGCGCGAACACCATGTCGTCACCGCTGATGTACGTCTACTCATCGAAACGGTGGCACGCGCGTGTAAAGCCATTGGCCATGCAGTTAGCAAGGGCGCTTTAGGTGGTGTACTAGGTAGCCTAGACAGTGAAAACGTCCAAGGCGAAGTACAAAAAAAGCTAGATGTCATTTCAAATGAAATTTTGCTTGAGGCCAATGAATGGGGCGGCAACTTAGCTGCCATGGCGTCCGAGGAAATGGACACCATCCATCGCATTCCCAGCCATTACCCTAAGGGTAAAAATTTATTGTTATTTGATCCTTTAGATGGTTCGTCAAACATTGACGTCAACGTTTCTATTGGAACGATTTTCTCGGTATTGCAACTGCCCGAAGAAGCTCACAGCCGCACCATTGAGGAAAAAGACTTTATGCAACCGGGCGTGCAACAGGTGGCAGCAGGCTATGCCGTGTATGGCCCACAAACTATGTTGATCCTAACCGTGGGTTCAGGCGTAGTAGGCTTTACATTAGACCGTGAAACCGGCTCGTGGGTGTTAACGCATCCTGCGATTACGATTCCTGAAGACACGGCAGAATTTGCCATTAACATGTCAAATCAACGCCATTGGGAAGCCCCCATCAGTCGTTATATTGACGAGTGCTTGCAAGGCCAAGACGGGCCGTTAGGAAAAAATTACAATATGCGTTGGATTGCTTCCATGGTGGCGGATGTGCATCGTATTTTAACGCGCGGCGGTATTTTCATGTACCCACGTGATCACCGTGAATCGGTCCGTCAGGGTAAGTTACGCTTGATGTACGAGGCTAATCCCATGAGCTTTCTCGTTGAACAAGCCGGTGGTGCTGCTGTTGACGGTGCTCAGCGTATTTTAGATATCCAACCTAATGCATTGCATCAACGTGTCGGTGTGGTGTTAGGCTCTAAAAATGAAGTGGAACGCGTTCAACGTTACCACCTTGAGCACAGCGCCTCGTAACCCTACCAGACGCCTATCAAAAAAGCCGAACTCGACCAGTTCGGCTTTTTTATGGGATAGCACGCAAAACCTCGCCATTCAGGGCGGGGATGGGTCGCTACGCCAATTAATTATCTAGAGTCAAAATCGTAGCCCCAGTCGTTTGACCAGCCGCTAAGGCCTTGTGGGCCTCGCCGACTTGTTCGAGCGGAACCCGTTGTCCAATTTGGATCTTGATCTGGCCACTTTCTACCAAATCAAAGAGCTCATCGGCTGCCGTTTGCATGGCCTCTTGGGTCGCTACAAAGTTGCCTAAGATAGGACGGGTGACATATAACGAGCCTTTTTGCGCCAAAATACCTAAATTAACACCCGTTACTGGGCCAGACGCGTTCCCGTAGCTTACCATTAAGCCGCGTGGTTGCAGACAATCTAACGAGCGCTCCCAGGTTGCGGCCCCTACCCCGTCGTAGACGACCGGCACCTTGGCGCCGTCGGTTAGCTCTAGCACACGCTGTACTACGTCTTCTGTTTTATAATTAATCATGGCCCAAGCGCCATGCTGCTTGGCGAGCTCCATCTTTTCAGCGCTGGAAGCTGTACCAATTAAATTCACCCCTAAGGCCTTGGCCCATTGGCATGCAATCAGGCCGACGCCCCCTGCTGCGGCATGAAATAAGATGGTTTGCCCGGGCTCTAGGCGATATGTTTGACGAAACAAATATTGCACGGTTAGGCCTTTAAGCATCATGGCCGCGCCTTCTTCGAAACTAATGGCATCAGGGAGCTTCACCACGCGATCAGCAGGTAAGCAATGCGCCTCGGCATACGCACCGAGGGGGCCTTGACCATATGCAACGCGGTCGCCTTCTTTAACGTGTGTGACCTCTGCACCTACTGCTTCGACCACACCTGCCCCCTCAAAGCCCAGACCATGAGGAAGCGTAGAGGGATACAACCCGTCACGACAGTAAATATCAATAAAGTTCAAACCGATGGCTTTGTTACGCACCACGACCTCGTGAGCTTGAGGCTGCGGCACAGGAAGCTGCACCATTTGCATTACCTCTGGACCGCCATTTTTCTCAATTCGAATTGCTTTAATCGACGTTGACATAGATAGACTCCTGAATGCATCAAACAATAAAATTAATACAAACGCTGGCGTTGCACTAAACCTGAAATTGACTGCCCGCCTAAAAAAGCCACTGCTTTTTCATGAATATGGCGTGCGGTTGGGTAACGTAATGACACCCCTGAAATGTGGGGTGTCATCGTAATACGTGGATGCTGCCAAAACGGGTGGGTGGTAGGTAAGGGCTCTTGGTGAAATACATCCAATAATGCGCCGCTCATATGTCCACTATCAATGACCTCAAGCAAGTCTTGGTCTACCACGTGGGGGCCGCGCGCCATATTAATTAAGTAACTATCTGGCTGCAGTTTTAATAAATTTGATTTATTTAATAAGCCGGTTGTCTCGGGTGTTAAGGGCAATACATTCACTAAAATACGTGATGCCGCTAAAAAGGCATCGAATTCGTGTTCCCCCGCATAGAGTTTGGTTCCGTTTGAGTCATGACGCGCTGTGCGCACCCATGCGCTAACCGGATAGCCTAAGACCTCTAGGCTTTGCACGACCTTTTGACCTATTTGGCCATAGCCCAT
This sequence comes from Paenalcaligenes hominis, assembly GCF_011927625.1. Taxonomy (GTDB): domain Bacteria; phylum Pseudomonadota; class Gammaproteobacteria; order Burkholderiales; family Burkholderiaceae_B; genus Paenalcaligenes; species Paenalcaligenes hominis. Next base: position 137,088 of record NZ_JAATIZ010000001.1, on the reverse strand, counting down.
TACTCCAATGGGCCACTGTTCGCGGTGTACCGGACGAATCACTTTCCATGTGTTTTGTTGTTGTAGCTCGACATAAGGGGCAAAGCGTTGCGTGGCATTTAATACACCATAAATCGCGTATTCAGCCATTTGCACTGCCATACCGCCGTCCTCGACACGGTACACAGGGATCTGTTCGGGGATCACATCAAAATCTATCGCGTCTACCCCTGCGCCCATATTAAATACCGCTTTCAGTTGAGGCTGCTCGACAAATAACTGCGCATCAGGCCGCCAGACAATGGCGATATCTGCTTTGATTGCTAGACCTGGGGTCCACTCTAGCACCTGCCAGTCGGGCTGTAACTCTTGAAAAATGCGTACCCATTCTTGGCCAGACTTGGGATGCTCTACCGCTATGAACACTGTGGTCATGTTTTATTTACCCTTTTCTTAAAATGGCTTGTGAAGAAGTGCACCACGCAAACTGTTTCTTCTAACAAACACGTTCTGCCTAATTATCACGTCTATTGTTACACTAGAGCCTGTATTACACATACCACGTATCAAAACTCTGCAGCGGCAACGACTTTTCATTGTAAAATGGGCGCTCTGCATGGGTGATGCTGCTCTCGTTATACAATAGAGCCTCGCACAAAACCTAGATGCACTGCAACAGTGTAGTTCACACCAAGTACAAAGACCTGAATACACATGCCGTGCTCTTCACCTTTCCATTCATTTTTTTCTTTTGGTATTTGTTATGGCTGGTCACAGTAAATGGGCTAATATCCAACATCGCAAAGGGCGCCAAGACGCAAAGCGCTCTAAAATTTGGACAAAAATTATCCGCGAAATTACCGTAGCGGCACGCGAGGCAGGCCCCGACCCAGACTCAAACCCCCGTTTACGCTTGGCGATGGATAAAGCCACCGCAGCTAACATGCCTAAAGATAATGTCAGCCGTGCGGTACAGCGTGGTGCGGGCGGTGCCGATGACGGCAACTACGAAGAAGTTCGCTACGAAGGTTACGGAGTGGGTGGTGCTGCCGTTATTGTGGACTGTTTAACCGATAACCGTAATCGCACGGCGCCCGAAGTCCGTCACGCTTTCAGCAAACACGGTGGCAACCTTGGCGTAGACGGGTCGGTCGTTTTCCAATTTAAACATTGCGGGCAATTTATTTTCGCCCCCGGCACCAGCGAAGAAGCCGTTATGGATGCTGCCCTCGAAGCCGGTGCAGACGATATCGTTACCGACGAGGAAGGTCTCATCGAAGTCATTTGCGAGCCGACCCATTTCAGTGCTGTGAAAGCCGCTTTTGAAGCCGCTGGCCTTAACCCTGAAGTCGCCGAAGTCACCATGAAAGCCGAGAATGAAACTGAACTCGAAGGCGATGACGCCGTTACAATGCAAAAACTCCTAGACGCTCTGGAGTCACTCGATGACGTCCAAGAGGTCTACACCACGGCCGTTATGGACGAAACAGAATAATTAACACTTTTTAAGGTACACCCAACCCTCTCCATTATGAAGCTACTAGTTATCGGCGGTGGCGGCCGTGAACATGCCCTGGCATGGCGCCTCACTCAATCCCAACGCGTTGAAATGGTCTATGTGGCCCCTGGCAACGGCGGTACGGCTACTGGTGAACGTATGCAAAACGTTCCCATCACAGAGGTCTCTGAGCTCGTCAAATTTGCCCAAGACAATCAAATTGCTTTTGCCGTGGTAGGCCCCGAGGCCCCTTTAGCAGCAGGTGTTGTGGATGCGTTTCGTGCCGCCGGCTTAAAGATTTTTGGTCCTACTAAAGCCGCTGCGCAACTAGAAAGCTCCAAGGAATACGCCAAGGATTTCATGGCACGCCATCAAATTCCTTCGGCAGCTTATGCGTCTTTCACTGATCTCGAGGCCGCTAAAAGCTATATTCGCGAACACGGCGCACCTATTGTCGTCAAAGCCGATGGCTTAGCGGCGGGTAAAGGCGTTATTGTTGCCATGACCGAAGCCGAAGCCCTCGACGCCGTTGACGATATGCTGGGTGGCGGTATGTTTGGTCAAGCTGGAGCACGTGTTGTGATCGAGGAATTCCTTACCGGCGAAGAAGCCAGCTTTATTGTCATGTGCGATGGCAAACACGTGTTGCCCATGGCCACTAGCCAAGACCACAAGCGCTTAAAGGATAACGACCAAGGGCCTAATACAGGCGGGATGGGTGCGTATTCACCTGCCCCTATTGTCAGTCCTACCTTGCACAATCGCATTATGCGCGAGGTCATCAACCCCACCTTACAAGGCATGGCCAAAGAAGGTCTACCCTACACGGGTTTTCTCTACGCGGGTCTAATGATCGGCGAGGGCCCTGATGCTACCCGTCCCTTAAAAGTGCTTGAGTACAACTGTCGCCTTGGCGATCCTGAAACTCAGCCCATTATGATGCGTATCAAAAACGACTTAACAGAAGTGTTCGAGTTAGCTTTTGCATCAAAATTGGATGATGCTACGATCGATTGGGATCGCCGTACCGCTATTGGCGTCGTGATGGCTGCCGCCAACTACCCCGATGCCCCCCGTTATGGCGATGTCATTCACACTTTGCCAGCCGATACGGAAAAATGCATGATTTTCCATGCAGGCACACAGTTAGACGAGGGCGAACTTAAAACCTCAGGAGGGCGTGTACTGTGCGTTACCGCACTGGGTGAGTCCGTGCGTCGCGCCCAAGAGGCCGCTTATGCTACCGTTACCCATGTGCACTTTGATGGCAAGCAATTCCGTAGTGATATTGGTTGGCGTGCTTTACCTACCTCCGAGTCATAATGAATTCCACTATTCAACCCGTTTATGATTATTTAATTGGTCTACAACAAGACATTGTGGGCCAACTTGAAGCCATAGATGGCAACGCTTTTGCCACCGACCAATGGGAACGTGCCGAAGGTGGCGGGGGCATTTCACGCTATCTAGAAAACAGCACGGTCTTTGAGCGTGCGGCAGTTCTGTTTAGCCATGTCAAAGGCTCACAACTGCCGCCTTCTGCCAGTGCACAGCGGCCCGAGCTTGCAGGCCGCCCTTGGGAGGCCATGGGGGTCTCTTTAGTGATTCACCCCCGTAACCCCTATGTCCCCACTTCGCATATGAACGTGCGCTTATTTGTGGCGCACCCGACTCAAGACGACCAAGAGCCGGTGTTTTGGTTTGGCGGTGGTCTTGATCTCACCCCGTATTATCTTTTCGAAGACGACGCTGTGCATTTTCACCAAATGTGTGCAGATGCCCTCGCCCCATTCGGTGCAGATAAATACCCAGCTTATAAAACGTGGTGTGACCAGTACTTTTACTTGAAACACCGTGATGAAACCCGGGGTATTGGTGGCATTTTCTTTGATGACCTCAACGAAGATGGCTTTGAGCAAAGTTTTGCGCTTATGCAGTCAGTAGGCAACCATTTTGCTAAAGCCTATATGCCTATAGTGAAAGCGCGCTATCAGCTTGAGTACGGTAGTCGCGAGCGTGAATTTCAAGCCTATCGCCGCGGACGTTATGTTGAGTTTAATTTGGTTTTCGACCGAGGCACCCTGTTTGGTTTGCAATCGGGGGGTCGCACCGAATCCATTTTACTTTCTATGCCACCCATGGCTCATTGGCGCTATTGCTGGCAGCCAGAACCCGACAGTCCTGAAGCCAAACTCTACGATTACCTGAAACCCAGAGAATGGCTAAAGAACGCATAGGCTTATTGGGGGGCAGCTTCGACCCAGTTCATCTAGCGCATATTGCGTTAGCCAATGCAGCACTCTATAGCTTACAGCTCCATCAGGTGCAGTTGTTACCTGCAGCACAACCCTGGCAAAAGGAACAACTGGGTGCGCCAGCAGCGCATCGTATTGCCATGTTAGAGCTAGCTTGTGCCCCCTATTATCATTTGGTGGTGAATCCTATAGAAATTGAACGTGGCGGCCCCACATATACCTATGACACTGTCAGTCAGTTGCCCTCTGATAACGATTACTTTTGGATACTTGGTTCGGACCAACTGCAAAACTTTACGAGCTGGCATTATTGGCAGCGCATTTTAGACCACGTGCAATTAGCCGTTGCTAAGCGTCCTGATGCCTCATTACAAGCACCGGCCGAACTTCAAAACTACTTGCAGTCGCAGAACAAAGTCTTACATCATATAGACTTTGCCCCCACTTCTATTTCCGCTACGCTGATACGTGAACGGCTACAACAGCATCAGTCCGTAGCTTCGATGGTGCCTCAAACTGTGGTGCACTACATTGAACAACATCATCTCTATCAGCTATGAAAAATTTTATGAATATCGAAGATCAACTTCAACTTGTGGTGAACGCACTGGACGATGTGCGCGCCCAAGACATTAAAGCCTTTAACACCAGCAAACTTACCGGTCTATTTGATCGCGTGGTCATTGCGAGTGGTAACTCAAACCGTCAAACCAAAGCCTTAGCCGACAGTGTCGTCGATGCGGCAAAAAAGGCCGGCTTGCATGTATTAGCCTATGAAGGCGCTGAAACCGGTGAGTGGGTATTGGTCGACTTAGGCGATATTGTGGTGCATGCGATGCAACCCGCTATTCGCGACTACTATCACCTTGAGGAAATTTGGGGCGAATTCCCCGTAGAGCTTGATCTAAAAACAGATCAAATGCCTTCTTTATCTGACGATTAATTCAACGCCCTTTATGGGCGTTGCGCTTTATGAAAATACACATTATTGCGGTCGGGCAACGCATGCCTGACTGGGTTCAAACCGCATGGCTTGATTACAGTCAGCGCATGCCTGCTGATTACAGTCTAGAGCTTAAAGAAATCAAACCCGAGCCACGAACGACTGGAAAAACCGTCTCACAAATGATGGCCGCCGAGGCCAAACGCATTGAGGCGGCCATCCCTGCCCACGCGCACATCGTGGCCTTAGACGAGCTTGGACGCAACCTAACGACCATGCAGTTAGCCGATCAATTACAACAATGGCGAGATCAAAGCCAAGATCTTGCTATTATTATTGGTGGGCCAGATGGGTTGGACGCGGATTTCAAAAAGCGCTGTCCACAAAAAATACGGTTATCGGACTTGACCCTGCCTCACCCTATGGTACGGGTATTGCTTGCCGAGCAGCTTTACCGTGCCTGGTCAATTAACCACAATCACCCTTATCATCGGAGCTAATCGGTATGACACTGCGAAGAACAAAAATTGTGGCTACCTTAGGACCTGCTAGCGATAGCGCTGCCGCTATAGAACAACTGATCTTAGCGGGAATGGATGTGGCTCGTCTTAACTTTTCTCATGGTTCTGCCGACGACCACCGCACCAAAGCTCAGCTTGTGCGCGAGCTAGCACTCAAGCATGGCCGTAGTGTGGCGCTTATGGGTGACTTACAAGGGCCCAAAATTCGTATTGCTCGCTTTACAAATGGTGCGGTGCAATTACAGCCTGGGCACGCCTTTACCCTGTCTACTACCCACCCCGCAGAAGACGGAACAGAGCAAATTGTAGCGGTCGAATACCCGCCCTTAATTGATGCTTGCCAGCCAGGCGATGAGCTCTTGCTTGATGACGGCAAGATCGTTTTACAGGTACAAGCCGTCCATGATGATCGCGTAGAAACCACCGTGATCAATGGGGGCGAGCTCTCGAACAATAAAGGCGTTAATCGTCGTGGTGGGGGTATTTCCGCACCGAGCCTCACCGATAAAGACAAAAACGATATTTTACTGGCCGCAGCGCTTCAGTTGGATTATGTGGCGGTGTCTTTCCCTCGCTACGGCAAAGACATACAACAAGCTCGCGACCTTTTGCAGGCAGCGGGCTCATCCGCGTGGCTAGTCGCTAAAATAGAACGGGCTGAGGCCGTAGCAGACGATGCTGCCTTAGATGACATTATTTCGGCTAGCGATGGTGTGATGGTGGCTCGGGGCGATCTGGGTGTAGAGATTGGCGATGCTCGTTTAGTAGGTATTCAAAAGCGTATCATTTCCCATGCTCGTACGTTAAATAAGTTGGTCATTACCGCCACCCAAATGATGGAATCCATGACAACCAGCCCCGTGCCTACCCGCGCTGAGGTTTCTGACGTCGCTAATGCCGTACTGGACTACACCGACGCGGTAATGTTGTCAGGGGAAAGCGCCACCGGCCAATACCCTGTGCAAGCTATCCAAGCCATGGCCCGTATTTGCCTAGGCGCTGAAGCAGAACCCACCAGTGGGATCTCCAAGCACCGCTTAGGTGAAGTCTTTCAACGCTGCGATGACACCATTGCGTTGTCAGCCATGTACGCAGCAAACCATTTCCCTGGTATTAAAGCAATCGTAAGCTTAAGCGAAAGTGGTCGTACACCGCTTATTATGTCGCGCATTAAGTCTACCGTACCGATTTTTTGTTTTACCCGACATGCCGCAACCTTTCAACGCAGTGCATTATTTCGCGGGGTATATGGCGTCGACTTTGATGCTAGCGCCTATGCTGCTGACGCCGTCGCCCCAGCCGCTATTGATTTTTTAGTGCAACAAAACCGGCTTCAAGCAGGCGACTGGATTATCTTGACGCAAGGCACACAAAACCAACCCGGCGGCACGGACAGCATGCAAATTTTGCAGGTTTCTTGATGTAGGGGGCCGGTCAATGAGCACTTCACTTTATCTGGCCTCTGCAAGCCCAAGGCGCCACGAGCTATTGCTGCAAATTGGTGTGCCTCATACCGTGCTGCATGTGCCGGCGATGGGGCCTGACGACGAGCCTATTCTGCCTGATGAAACGGCACTGCACTACGTACAGCGCACAGCCCTAGACAAGCTCCACCATGCGTTGCAATGGCGCGCCCAGCGCCCAGACTTGCAGCAAGACTGGCCCGTATTATGCGCCGACACAACTGTCGAGCTAGATGGGCAAATTTTAAGTAAGCCAACTGATTTAGCTGATGCTGCTGCTATGTTGCAGCGGCTCTCGGGGCGTACTCACCAAGTGCACAGCGCCTGTTGCTTAGGCTACAACGGCCACATTTATCGCGCTTTATCTACCAGTACACTTCAGTTTAAACCCCTAAGCCCAGCAGAAATCGAGCGCTACTGCGCATCAAAAGACCCCCTAGGCAAAGCGGGTGCATATGGCATTCAAGGCAGAGCAGCGGTGTTTATTACGCACTTAGAGGGCAGTTACAGCAGTGTGATGGGTTTAGATCTTTACCAAACCCATCAGCTTTTACAGCAAGCGGGATTACAGTAACCCACCCATTTGCAACGCTAAAAATAACTGCAGCAACTCATCTTCAGTGATGGGTTTGTTATTAAGTAGCAAGGTGTCTTGTTTTGCATCAAAGGCAAATTGCAATCGTACCTCAGTGCCATCGTAAGTCACCAAACCGACTTCTTGGCCAGCCTCGACGGCACTATCAAATAGCATGTCAAACATAGAGGCCATTAAGCCGTTCCCGGCCACTACCTGCTGCAACATAGGCCGAGACAGGGCAATATCTAACGTTACTATTTCGTAGACTTGGCTTAGCTCGCCTTGTAATGCGGTGCCCTCTTTGAAATGCTGTACCAACGCTGGGGCGCCTTTCATGCGCGTCGCAATAGCGCTATTCCCACTTTGATTCGTCCACGTTAATTTGGCGTGTTCTAGCTCGGGCTCATAGCCCAAAAACTCGCCAATTAAAACACGCAGTTTGGCTTCGTCTTCAGGCTGCTCAGACTCGGCCACCAAAGCCATCTGATTGAGCAGGTCTTGATGCAAATTTTTTGCCTTCACATCAAAATCCAAGCGGCCATAATCTGTGCCTTCGACCACAATTTGTTGTAGGGCGTACGCGGCAGCTACATTCATTAGCTCGCCTTGCATGGCATAGTTGGCTTTGGCTTCTAGCCCCTTAAGATCCAGGACACCCGTTTCCGTAGAATTTAAATGCAAGGTATCTAGATTGAGCACCGAGTTATAATGCGCTTGAGCTGGGTTTTCATTGGCATCGACGTGAATACGCAGCTGGCTTAGTTCGAGCTTAAATTGCTCGGGATTCATCACACTTAACTTCGGTGCCGTCACATCAACGGTAATCTCCCCCGTTTTATTTTGGTAATCGTACCCTACCGCTACCGCTTCGGTAGTTAAGGTCGTTTCGGCCTCAGGATCCGTATAATTCACAGCCGCAAGCTGTGCTTGGCCCTTAACCGTGCCGCCAAAGCCAAACACTGTTTTGGTTGTGATGGGGCGCTGGTTCTGAGCAGCATCGAACCAGGCCTGGGTTTGCACAGTGCGTACCAATTGGCCCTCAGCCACTGCCAGTGCTGGCGCGAAATGCCTCGCCGCAATAGGTAAAGGGCCATGATAGATTTTGTCTTCTAATTTAAAAGTGAAATCTGTTTCTGCATCGGCCAGCTCAACCTCGTATTGAACCGTAGAGGAAAAAAGACCTCGCTCATAGTGGGTAATATTAAAGCTACGCTTTTGATCAAACAGAGCCATAGAGGAATGCGTGGCAAGAAAGTCTTGTACGACGGCAGCTTGCTTATGCACCTCGCCTTTTACTCGACCTCCTACATACCACGTGCTACCGACATAGACCACTGCTACTACCGCTGCACCGAGCGCTAGCTTTACTGTTTTACTCATGAATTAGCCTTTTAGAGTTTGAATAATATGAGAGACGTCCTGACTTCCTAAACCTTGACGCTGCACGATTTGGTAAAGTTGTTGTACCGCATGACTGACTGGCATCGCAGTGCCTTGCGTTTGCGCTAGCTCTGCAATGGTGTTTAGGTCTTTTAACATAGTCTGTACGGTTGCCGTTGGCTGTTCGGGCAAATGTAACATGCGACTTACAAACTCTTGTAATAGCACGGAATCCGCCCACCCACCCGCCAGGGCCTCGGGTAACTTCGCCACCTCCACATTGGCATCTTGAGCTAAGCACATGGCTTCCGCTATGGCTGTAATGGTCGCTGTGACGATGGTTTGATTGCATAGCTTAGTGACTTGACCTGCACCCACCGCCCCCATATGGGTGACCTGAGCGGCATAAGCGGCCAACACAGGCCGAATACGTTCCACCTGTTCTGCTGCGCCCCCCGCCATAATGGCCAGCGTACCCGCCTCAGCGCCAGCGGTGCCACCTGAAACAGGGGCATCCACCCAATGCCAGCCTGCAGGCAGTTGTTTTGCCAATGCTTGTGTACGCTGTGGTGCAATTGAGGAATGATCAACCACCGTTATGGCTGTCTTTTTTTGGGCTTGAACCAAGCCGTGTTTACCAAAAACCACCTCTGCCACCGCATTCGCATCAAACAAACACAGAATCACCACATCAGTATGCGCGGCTAAGGCTTGAGGGCTGTCATACACGGTGGCCCCTGCAGCTGCTAAAGGAGCCGTTTTGGCTTGACTCCGATTCCAAACGGCTAATTGATGCCCTGCTTGGAGTAAACGCCTACACATTGGCAACCCCATCAAACCGATTCCTGCAAATCCAATACGCATGTTGTCTCCTGAGCTCAAAATAAAAGCGCGCTAAAGGCGCGCTTTTTCACTAACTTGGTAAAAATTTAAGAAGCTGAGGTTTCGGCTTCGTTGAGTTTGCGCGATAGCTCGCGTGGCAAGGGGAAAGAAATGGTTTCCTCTACCCCTTCAAGGGTGCGCACAGACAGCCCGCCTAGTTCTCGGATACGCGCTATGACCTGTTGGACTAGCTCTTCGGGTGCAGATGCCCCCGCTGTAATACCGACACGCTTTGCATTCACAAACCAGTCTTCTTGTACCATGGCAGGATCATCTAATAAATACGCGGGGGTGCCTATGCGTTCGGCCACCTCGCGTAAACGATTAGAGTTAGAACTATTAACACTGCCTACTACCAACACCACATCGCACTGAGGCGCCATAAACTTGACGGCATCTTGGCGGTTTTGTGTGGCATAGCAAATATCGCTTTTTTTAGGCTCTTCAATTTCAGGGAAGCGCTCTCGTAGGGCCTGAGCGACTTCTTCGGCATCATCCACCGACAACGTAGTCTGGGTCACAAAAGCCAAATTACTGGGGTCAGTCACCTGTAAATTGTGTACGTCCTCGACCGTTTCCACTAAGAACATACCGGCATCGGCTTGACCTAAGGTGCCTTCGACCTCGGGGTGCCCCTTGTGCCCGATCATGATGATTTCACGGCCCTCGGTGCGCATTTTAGAGACCTCTCGGTGCACCTTCGTCACCAAAGGACAGGTCGCATCAAACACCGTCAACCCTCTTTTTTCGGCCTCTTGTCGTACTGCAAGAGACACGCCATGAGCTGAAAACACCACGATGGACCCAGCGGGGGCTTCGTCTAATTCTTTAATAAAAATCGCGCCTTTGTTGCGCAAGCTTTCTACCACATAGCGGTTATGCACAATTTCATGACGAACGTAGATCGGTTTACCGTGTAGCTCTAACGCACGCTCTACAATATCAATGGCACGATCCACACCCGCACAAAAACCACGCGGTTGCGCCAAAACGACCTGCAGGTCATCTAAAGATTCAATCTGAGGCTTCATAATATTCCCAAAATATGTACGTCTAGACGTATTTGTGCGCCGGCTAGAGGATGATTAAAGTCAAATAAAGCGGAATCGTCATTCCATTGCTTTAATACCCCGGCATACCGAATACTCGTTGGGGAGGCAAACTCCACCATATCCCCTGGCTCGTAAGTTTCCTCGGGGTTTTGTAGATCGGTCATGAGTTCTCGAGCTACCCATTGCACCAATGCGGGGTTACGCTCGCCGTAGGCCTGTTCGGGCTCTAGGGTACAACCAAAGACGTCCCCTTCGGTGCGACCCAACAAGGCGGCCTCTAAACCCGGGGACCATTGTCCAGTGCCTAGCTGTAATGTAGCGGGGCGGCCATCAAAGGTATTCGCAAAGACAGTGCCCCCAGCTGGACCCGTCAAAATTTGAATGCAATAGTGCAGCGTTAGGTAAGAGTCCGCATGGACAATTGGTCGCTCGTCTTGATTTTCCACGCTCAAGGTCTGTCACCCTATTAGTCTAAATCGTGATTATTCATTTGCCTATTTTAATGCCTACAATGACTTCTGACAGCAAAACCCTAAATAATGTACGCCCACGCGAGCGTTTACTTCAATCTGGCCCCGCTGCGCTTAGCGATGCAGAGCTACTGGCTATCGTGCTTCGCACAGGCTACAGGCAGCGGCCCGTACTGCAATTGGCGCAAAGCTTATTGAACGAGTTGGGCGGATTGCGTGGTCTTTTAGCCACTGATATCACACAATTACAGCAATTTAGCGGCATTGGCTTAGCTAAAGCCTGTGAAATTTCAGCTATGAGCGAAATTAATAAACGAGCCCTACAACAATCCTTGCAGATGGGTCCTGTGATGAATCACCCTCACCTCGTCAAAGACTATTGCATTGCGCGTCTCGGTCACTTAACCATAGAACACTGCATTGCACTTTATCTTGATAATCAGTTGCACCTAATCACCAGCGAAGAGGTCGCCAAAGGTACCTTAACTCAAGCCTCTGTCTACCCCCGTGAGCTTGTAAAATCTGCCCTAAAACATCATGCTGCCGCTATAATACTTGCACACAACCATCCCTCGGGTGTGCGTCAGCCTAGCGATGCCGATTTACATCTTACGCAACAGCTGCAACGCGCCCTAAGCTTGGTCGATATACGCTTAATAGACCATTTAATCGTTACCGCCGGATATGCCACCTCTTTGGCCGAACTAGGTAAAATGTAGTCATTGCTTTTATGCAACGTTTACCTCATGCTTTTTCAAGTACGTGTCATTTTCTTTGCAAAGTCGCGCTTAAATGTTAGAATCTTTGGTTTTACAGGATACGTGGCAGATTAGTGTTAATCCATCTGTTGGCGGTCCGCTTTAGACAACAGGATAACATCATGAAAGTAGGCATCCACCCCGAATACCGCGAAGTGGTGTTCTTGGATCAACAAACTGGTAACACTTTTATTACTCGTTCTACCGTTAATACTCGTGAAAACATCGAGCTAGATGGTAAAACATACCCCCTATTCAAGTGTGACGTCACCTCCGAGTCCCACCCTTTCTATACCGGTGCACAAACACGCATCGTTGAAACAGGCCGTGTCGAGAAATTCCGCGCCCGTTTTGCTCGCACTGCTGGTACGCTTAAAAAATCCTAAGCCCAGCTCTCAGAAAAGCAGCCTTCTTGGCTGCTTTTTTTATTTTCCGTTCCCTGACAACTCCGCCCCCCTAGCAGCTAATATGAATTAAGATATGTCTCTGTTTTTATCTTTATTCTAAATGCTGTGTCCATAACTACTCCTCACACAACTCCTGCGCGTTTAACCACTTCTGCCGCGAGCAAACTGCCGCGCGCTGTGTTGTGGGTAGTCGGTTTAATTTATATTTTTGCCGGGTTATTTCTGCGTGACCCATGGAAAACGGACGACGTCATCGGCCTAGCCGCTATGCTCAGCGCCGTCCAATACGAAGGCTGGCAATCCATTATTACCCCTCAAATCGGTAATTTAGCATTCGCTGAAATAGGCCCCTTGCATGTGTGGATAGGGGTACTAAGCATTAAAATCTTTGCGCCTTTCTTTGCGCTTTTTACCTCTTCGCTTGATGCCACCATTCTTGCTTCACGCTTACCCAACTTACTGTATTTTTTGGTGCTCATCAGCACTTTATGGCAAGGGGTATTTAGACTAGCCAATCGGCGTGCAGCGCAACCACTGCCTTTACCTTTTGGTGGCGAGCCTTCCTCTGTAGACTATGGCCGCATGATTGCTGACGCCGCGTTACTGTTATGCGTTGCTACAGTGGGCATCATTTGGCGACTGCACGAAACCTCTTCGGTACCCTTAAGCCTAGCGCTGTATGCCACGGCTTTTTATGCCCTCAGCTTAACCTACACCAAGCCCTTGCGTGCCGCTTTACTTTTAGGGGCGGCTATTGGTCTTAGCTTCCTTAATCAAGGCTTATGGGTCGCTTTAAGTCTTTGTCTTAGTGCAACACTGGCCTATGTGCTGTGCATGTCGTTACGCCAACATGTGCAATCCCTAGTGCTTGCATTTTTCACCGCGATCGGCCTGGTTACGTTGTGGATTATGGCAGCTAAAGGCTATCCCTATTGGTGGCAACAATGGCAACTCTGGCATCTACAACAAATAGCGTGGCCACACACTAGCGCTCTGATGAAAAGTGGGCGCGATTTACTGTGGTTTCTGTGGCCGACCTGGCCTCTAGTGATAGTTGCACTGTGGCAATGGCGCTCTTGGCTACGTTTTGCTCACATTGCTATTCCTGTTAGTTTATTAATCGGCCCATTGGGCTTGCTCTTATTTTCTAGACAACCCTTTGAGCCAGAGTATGCGTTACTAGTGGTACCGTGCGCTGTATTAGCTGCTTTTGCCTTACCCACTTTACGCCGTGGCGCCATTAATAGTTTCGACTGGTTCGCCGTGATGTGCTTTTCTTTATTTACCGCTGCTGTCTGGCTAGGCTGGATAGCACAACATACTGGCTGGCCCCCAAAAATTGCTCAGAGTATCCATCGTCAAACTCACGGCTTTGACACCAGCATCTCGTGGGTCATGTTTAGCGTCGCAGTGTTGGGCACCCTAGCGTGGGTAAGCTTAGTCAGTTGGCGTTTGCGTACTCATCCGCCTGCGCTATGGCGAGGGACCGTGCTGTCTGCGGGCGGCTTAATTACCACTTGGCTGTTGCTTATCACATTGTGGCTGCCTGCATTGGATTATGCGCGTAGCTATAGGCAAGTGTCACAGGAGCTGGCCCAGCAAGTGCAGCAATTACCTGCCAATGCATGCATCCGGGCCGTGGGTTTAGGTCTTGGACAGCGTGCCTCGTTTTATGCGTTTAATGGAATGAATTTTAGCTTTGACGCCAGGTGCCCATATATCTTGCAACAAACTTCGCCAAAACTAAGCACAACTGAACAAAATAGCCTTTTACGACCCACCAAAGAGCTTTGGCAAGGCCGCCGAGGCGGCGATCGCAATGAGATGTTCCGCCTGCTAGAGCTCAAGGTGCAGCCTTAGTTATAGATGTAATCACGACGCCATGGGTAGCTTAGATCGGCGGGGTAATCCAACTCGTCCGGCCTAGGTCCATGCATAGGCTGCGCTAATACCTGATGCAAAGACACCCACCCTTGTTCAAAACCCATTGCGCAGCCAGCTAAATACACCCTATAAGCACGCAAAGAACGCTGGCCATCTGCTGTATTTAAGATTTGGTTTGCCTCATCCATATGCTGCTCAAGGCGATCACTCCAGGCCCACAAGGTACGTGCATAGTGTGGGCGCAAATTTTCTATGTCTACTGCTTCTAGCCCCCCTTCTGCTAAATGTCGTGTGACATGACTAATATGAGTCAGCTCGCCCCCAGGGAAAATAAACTTATCAATAAACTCACCCATGCCTGCCCCCAATTGGGTGTGCTCCACCCCTCCCGACGTAATACCATGGTTCAGCACTAGCCCGCCCGGACGCAGGAGCTCATTAATACGGGAGAAATAGTGGGTAAGCTGAGCACGCCCCACATGCTCAAACATGCCAACTGAAGCCATTTTATCGAAGGGTTGCTCTGGGTCAAGCTGGCGGTAGTCCATTAAGGTCATGGTGACTCGGCCCTCGAGCCCTTTTTCTTGAATAAGCTGGTTAACATAAGCATGTTGATTTCGAGACAAGGTAATGCCTGTTGCCTGCACCCCGTACTGTTCCGCTGCCCATAACAGCAACCCACCCCAGCCAGCCCCTATATCTAAAAAACGCTCGCCAGGTTGCAATTTCAGCTTTCGGCAGATTAAATCCAGCTTGGCTTCTTGGGCCTGCGCTAAGGTAGAGTGTGGCTGAGCATAATAGGCGCAGGAATACACGCGTCTTGGATCCAGCCAAAGCGCATAAAAATCATCTGATAAATCATAGTGAAATTGAATTTGCTTTGCATCCCGCTCTAGAGTGTGGCGCCAAGCAGAGCGTAAACGCTGCAAAAAATTAATAAAAGCCCCGGAGCGACTTTGGTTGATAGGGGTAGTAGGCAATATGCTTACGGCGGCGCGCATTAGGTTGCGTATGGAGCCTTGAAAGTCAAAGTCCCCATTCACATAGTCCTCGCCCAGTAAACCAACCTGGCCCGATGCTAAGCGCGTTAATGCGCTTTGCGTTTTCGCATGCACGATGAGCTCTGGGTTTGCATCCCCAAGCACGGCGCCATCGGGCATAACAAGCCGCGTAGGCATGGGAAGTTTATCTAGCACTGATTGAATTGCTGCGTTGACACTCATTTTCTGCCTCCTATGTGTATTGCAAAATGAAAACTTTGCTAAGCACTAAAACATGGATGATGCCTATCGTTTGCCCTACAAGTGCATGCTACTATGGATGGTTTCTGTATTTGATGCTGGAATTATGTCTACCTCTAAACCAAAACGTCATTTATCCAACACGATTCCGTCTTGGTTAGTACTCATGGGGCTACTGACTGCTTTAGGGCCTCTAGCCGTAGATATGTACCTTCCCGCTTTCCCTCAGATAGCGGTTGACCTCGCTACCTCTGAGGGGCGCGTAGAACGCACTCTTGCCAGTTATTTATTTGGGATGGCGTTAGCCCAACTTTTTTATGGGCCGATAGCCGATCGTTTTGGTCGTAAACCTCCTTTAATTTTTGGGGTTTTACTTTTTAGTATTGCTTCGATTGCAGTCGCTTTGAGTCAAGACATAGAGCACTTGACTTTATGGCGCATCGTACAAGCCTTTGGGGGCGCCTCTGGGGCGGTCATACCTCGTGCTGTGATTCGAGACCACCTCGAAACACGTGACGCTGCCAAGGCCTTATCGATGATTATGCTCATTATGGGAGCCACACCTATTCTAGCCCCCATTATTGGAGGCCAGGTTTTGCTTTTTGCAGATTGGCGTTTTCTGTTTCATATAATGACTTTATGCGGTGCCGCTTTATTGATTAGTACCCTTTTTACTATGAAAGAAAGCTTAGATAAAGCGCACACCATTCCTTTACGCCCCAAGTTAATTGCTAAAAATTATAAAGAGCTACTACAACATCGGAGTTTTTTACTTTACTCACTCGTCGCAGCATTTGGCTCCGCAGGCATGTTTGCCTATATTAGTGGTGCACCTCGTGTATTTATTAGCGCTTTCGAGGTGCCCATTACTTGGTTCGGCGCCTTGTTCGGCCTCAATGCATTTTGTCTTATCGCTGCCTCACAGATTGGTGTGCGCCTCCTCAAATACTATTTACCGCATCGCATCTTAGCTGTCGCCCAAACCATACAGTTCAGCACGGTTATGGTTGGCTTAGTATGCACTCTTCTAGGTATAATGAATGTCTATGGGGTTATGGCAATGCTGATGGTATTTATGGCTTGTCAGGGTTTTATCAATCCCAATGCAGCAGCATTAGCACTCTCGGCCCAAGGCCACCGTCTTGGCGTCGCTTCAGCTCTGATGGGCACCTTACAAATGCTTTGTGGTGCGCTGTCTGGTCTAGCCGTCAGCTCATGGCACACGATTTCTGCTGTGCCACTTGTGGCAGTACTTAGTGCATGCGTTACTATTTCGTGGTTTTCGGGTCGAAAAGCCTTGAAAGAAATGGTGTAATGCTTGCTTTGCCGCCATTTTTTATATTAGAATGTATTGTTTTATGAACTACTTAGACTAAATCAGAGCAACAAAACCATGTTTTCTTTGATTTAGTTTGTGCTTTAATGCGCCCGTAGTAACGATTTTACTGCAAGCGCGGAAGCCGATTTAGACTCTAAAGGGGTATAACCATGGCACGCGTATGCCGAGTTACCGGAAAAGGCCCAATGGTGGGCAATAATGTTTCTCACGCCAACAACAAAACTAAACGTCGTTTTTTGCCAAACCTGCAATCACGCCGTTTCTGGGTTGAAAGCGAAAACCGCTGGGTACGTTTACGCGTATCCACCCAAGCTCTACGTTTGATCGACAAAAACGGTATTGAGTCCGTTCTTGCTGACATGCGTGCTCGCGGCGAACGCGTTTAATCGCTCGCTTCATCTCACAGCTAGTTAAAGGAATACATCATGGCTAAAGGAATCCGCGAGAAAATTAAACTCGAATCCTCCGCAGGTACTGGTCACTTCTACACCACAACCAAAAACAAGCGCAATACACCTGAAAAAATGGTCATCAAAAAATTTGACCCCGTAGCGCGCAAACACGTAGAGTACAAAGAAACTCGTCTTCGTTAATACCCTTGGTATTACCCAGCGAGACTACGGCAAAAGGCCCTGCAACTGCAGGGCTTTTTTGTGGTTAAATTATTTAGCTCTTACAACACTGGCACAAGCGCTTTTGCCCCGTATAATGTAAGGGTTCATTTTATTCATACCTTACTTGGTAGCTCAAATCTCATGCAGGAAAGTTATAATCCACAACAAGTCGAACGCGCTGCCCAACAAAACTGGCAAGACCGCGACGCTTACCGCGTTGTAGAAAACGCTAAAAATGCCGATGGCAGCTTAAAGCCTAAATTTTATGCCTGTTCCATGTTGCCCTACCCCAGTGGCAAGCTCCATATGGGACATGTGCGCAACTACACCATTAATGATGTAATGGCGCGCCAACTTCGACTTCGTGGCTATAACGTTCTTATGCCCATGGGTTGGGATGCTTTTGGAATGCCTGCTGAAAATGCAGCCATTAAATCCCAAGTCCCCCCTGCACAGTGGACTTACGACAACATTGCTTACATGAAAAAGCAAATGAACGCCATGGGGCTGGCGATTGACTGGTCGCGTGAAATGTGTGCTTGCGACCCGGACTACTACAAGTGGAACCAATGGTTCTTCTTAAAAATGCTCGAGGCAGGTATTGCTTATCGCAAAACGCAAACCGTTAATTGGGATCCCGTTGACCAAACCGTTTTAGCCAACGAACAAGTTATCGATGGCCGAGGCTGGCGTTCCGGTGCCCTCGTTGAAAAGCGCGAAATCCCAGGCTACTACTTGGCCATTACACGCTACGCAGACGAACTCTTAGACCAAGTTCAACACCATCTACCTGGCTGGCCCGAACGCGTGCGTACTATGCAGGAAAACTGGATCGGCAAGAGCTTTGGTGTGCGTTTTGCTTTTGAGCATACCATTACCGATGACAACGGCCAGCTTATCCAAGACGGACGCATGTTTGTGTTTACTACACGTGCCGACACCATTATGGGGGTCACCTTTTGTGCGGTTGCTCCCGAACACCCTCTAGCCACTCAAGCCGCGCGCACCAATCCCGAGTTGGCTGCCTTCATTGAGAAATGTAAAAAAGGGGGCCAATCTGAAGCCGACATTGCTACCCGTGACAAAGAAGGTATGGCAACTGGCCTAACAGTCACCCACCCCATCACGGGCGCTCCGGTCGAGCTCTGGGTCGGTAACTACGTGCTTATGTCATATGGCGACGGGGCCGTGATGGGCGTGCCTGCTCATGACGAGCGCGACTTTGCTTTTGCTCTCAAATATCAGATCCCCATCAAACAAGTCATTCAGGTGGGCGAGCACGTCTTCTCAGACCAACAATGGCACGACTGGTACGCCGATAAAGACACGGGCGTTACGGTCAACTCGGGTGATTTTTCTGGCTTGAGCTCTGCCGAAGCCATTGATCAGGTGGCTGCCTACCTAAACCACAAACAGCTAGGTGAAAAGAAAACCACTTACCGTTTGCGCGACTGGGGTATTTCACGTCAACGCTATTGGGGAACGCCTATCCCTATTATCCACTGCGCAGACTGTGGGCCTGTGCCAGTACCCGAGAGTGATCTCCCGGTTATTTTGCCCGAGCACCACATTCCTGACGGTAGTGGCAACCCACTCAATAAAGACGAAGCCTTTCTTGCTTGCTCTTGCCCTAAGTGTGGTAAAGACGCACGCCGTGAAACCGATACGATGGATACGTTTGTAGACTCATCGTGGTATTTTATGCGCTATGCCTCACCCAAAAACAGCACTGCCATGGTCGATGAGCGCAATGATTACTGGATGCCAATGGACCAGTACATCGGCGGTATTGAGCACGCTGTTTTGCATTTGCTTTATGCCCGATTCTGGACCAAAGTCATGCGCGATCTGGGTCTAGTTAACTTCGACGAGCCGTTCACCAAGCTACTCACTCAAGGGATGGTGCTGAATCACATCTACAATCGACGCACGCCGCAGGGCGGCCTCGAGTATTTCTGGCCCGATGAAGTCGAAAACATCCATGACGATAAAGGTAGTATTATCGGCGCACGATTAAAGTCGGATGGCTCAGAGGTCAACTACGACGGCATTGGCACGATGTCCAAGTCCAAAAACAATGGCGTTGATCCTCAGCATTTAATCGACGAAATGGGTGCCGACACAGCGCGTTTATTTGTTATGTTTGCCAGCCCCCCAGAGCAAACCCTTGAGTGGGCCGAGTCTGGTATTGACGGCGCCAATCGCTTCTTACGTCGCCTCTGGAACTTTGCCCACAAGCATCAAGCACAACTTAAAGACGGCGTAGGCCAAGCGGTGCCTAACGACCTTGATAGCGCCGCAAAAGACTTACGTCGCGAAATTCACAGCATCTTAAAACAAGCGGAATACGATTACCAACGCATCCAATACAACACCGTTGTGTCGGGGGCGATGAAAATGCTTAATACACTTGACCATGCAAAACTGGCTAGCTCTTCGGCTAACCATGCCGTATTGGCCGAGTGTTACTCTATCTTGTTACGCGTGCTTTACCCCGTTGTGCCACATATCACCTGGAGCCTCTGGCAAGAGCTTGGCTATGCTGGCATTCATGGCGATTTACTTGATGTCACCTGGCCTCAGGTTGATGAAGCTGCTTTGGTTGCCGATGAAATCAACCTAACCCTACAGGTCAACGGTAAACTACGCGGTACACTCACGGTGCCTAGTTCCGCTGATAAAGCCGCCATAGAGCAGGCTGCCGTCCAGCACGAGGCGGCGCAACGTTACCTCGAGGGCCGCGAGCCAAAACGTATTATTGTCGTTCCGGGCCGTTTGGTTAATATTGTCGTAGGGTAAAACGCGTATGCTTAGCACCTCATTCTCTTTTTTTACAAAACGTAGCGCACTGCTAGTCAGCAGTTTGCTGGTGCTAAGCATCGTCTTAGGTGCCTGTGGTTTTAAACTTAAACAGGCCCATCCATTACCTTTCAACACGCTTTATACCAATATCTCTGACAACTCGGCTTTTGGTGCACAGTTACGTCGGGTTTTACGCGTCAACTCACCCTCACTGCGCTTTGTCTCGCAACCTGAATTAGCTCAGGTTCAACTTATACAGGAACAACTGCGGCGCTCTGTGCGTGAGTTATCCCTAGACCCATCTGGGCAAGTGGAAAACTATGAGTTGCATCTTGAACTGATCTTCAGCTTAATTGACGCTTCGGGGCAAGCCATATTGCCCTCTACTGTTTTAAGCTCTACACGGGAAATTCCCAACTCACCAAACAACTCCGAGGCCAAAGCCCAAGAAATGGAAACCCTGTTTCAAAGCATGGAAATGTCATTGGTGGATCGCGTTCTGCGTCGGCTTAGTGCTTCAGATATTGCAGAGGCCTACGAGGCCAGCCTACATCCCCAGACCAGTTCCCCCACCCCTAAAGCACAACCCCCTGCTTCTGCAACCTCGTTCAACTAACCGTGGCCACAGCTCGTTTATCTCTTACTCCGCTGCAAAGCTGCTATTGCATTAGTGGCGATGAAATTCTTTTACATGTCGAGGCGTGCGATGCGATTCGTCTCGCCTCTAGGGAGCAAGGGTTTACTGAACGGCATCGCTTTGTCATGGACGGGCGCAGCGATTGGACCGAGGTGTTCGAAGCCAGTCAGGCGTTATCGCTTTTTGGGGATAAGCGCCTCATTGATATCAGTATCCCTACAGGTAAACCAGGCCGCCAAGGCAGCGAGGCCATTTTGCAAATCGTGGCACAGCAGGCCCAACCTAATCCGGATACTGTTTTTTTATTTCAACTGCCTCGTTTAGATCGCAGTACCCGAGCAAGCAAATGGGCTAAAGCCCTTGAATCAAACAGCCAGTGGTTAGACGTACCCACCATTTACAAAAACCAGCTGCCTAACTGGCTGCAACAACGGACTCAGCTCAATAAACAACACCTGGATGAGGACGCTCTACACTGGCTAAGTCAGCAAGTCGAAGGAAATCTACTCGCAGCCCATCAAGAAATCCAAAAAATGGCGTTGCTGTATCCCGAAGGTACGCTCACTCTTAACCAAGTGCAGGCTGCGGTTTTAAATGTTGCCCGTTATAATGTGTTTGACTTGCGCGAAGCCATGCTCTTAGGTGATGCAAAACGTGCTTTAACGATACTGCACGGGTTACGCGGGGAAGGTGAAGCCTTACCCCTAGTATTATGGGCCATAGGCGATGAAATTCGTCTTTTAGCCTCGCTCTCTGCACTGCAACAAAGCGGAGGCAATTTGCAAAATGCATTGCGCGCTCAGCGCGTTTTTGGCCCTCGCGAACAACAACTAATGCGCTGCCTACAACGCATTGCGCCACATGCATGGCCTGCTGCCGTTCGGCATGCCCACGAGGTCGACCAGCTCATTAAAGGGCTTTCTGTTCCAGGTTGTCTAGATGACCCTTGGGAAGAAGCCGCCCGTTTGTGCTTACGCATTGCCTTAGCCAATTAGGTATAGGCATTCTTATCATTCGTTTTTAATACAACGCTATGACCGAACAGAATCAAGATCAATTAACGCAAGAGATGCTAGAGATGGGGCGCCAAGCTCGCGCAGCGTCTCGTATTGTACGCAATGCGTCTGACACGAAAAAATCCAAAGCCCTCTTAGCCATGGCTCAGTTACTTGAAGCCAATAAAAGCCAGCTTCAGGCTGAAAATGCCAAAGACATTGCCGCGGCCGAGCAAAATGGTCTAGAGCCAGCCTTGGTCGACCGGCTTAAACTGTCTGATCAGGCACTTAGCACCATGGCCACCGGACTGCGTCAAATCGCAGCCATGCCCGACCCTGTTGGCTCCATTGGCCCAACCACTAAACGCCCAAATGGCCTGGATGTGGCTCAAATGCGCGTTCCACTCGGGGTCATTGGCATTATTTATGAGTCGAGGCCAAATGTTACTATAGATGCGGCCGCACTTTGTCTTAAATCAGGCAATGCCACTATTCTGCGTGGCGGCAGCGAGGCCTTTTACTCTAATCAGGCCTTAGGAAAAATCATTCAACAAGGTTTGGCCGAAGCCGGGTTACCTGAACACGCCGTACAGGTTGTAGCCACCACCGATCGCAATGCAGTGGGTCATTTAATCACCATGACCGAGCACGTTGATGTGATCGTGCCCCGAGGCGGCAAGGGCCTCATTGCTCGACTTACCGCCGATGCCAAAGTGCCGCTAATTAAGCACTTAGACGGTAACTGTCACGTTTACATCGACAAAGATGCCGATGTCTCTAAAGCGCACCGTATTGCTGTGAATGCCAAAACCTACCGCTATGGCATTTGCGGCACCATGGAAACCTTATTAGTGCACCACGAAATTGCTCCAGCGGTGCTTCCCGAGCTCGCGCAAACCTTCCAGGAAATGCAGGTCGAGTTGCGTGGCTGTGAGCGCACCCGCGCTTTACTCAGTGGCGTGAACCCAGCCGACGAGTCTGACTGGGAAACTGAATACTTGGCCCCTGTGCTCGCTATACGTATTGTGAATACCCTCAACGAGGCCATGGACCATATCGAGCACTATAGCTCTGGGCACACCGAATCCATTGTGACTGAAAACTTGACTACCGCACGACGCTTTCAGCGTGAAGTCGACTCCAGTTCTGTGTATATCAATTTACCAACGTGCTTTGCCGATGGCTTTGAGTATGGTTTAGGTGCAGAGATTGGCATTTCCACCAACCGTTTGCATGCACGCGGCCCAGTCGGCCTAGAGGGGTTAACCACACAAAAGTGGGTACTCACCGGTGACGCTCAATTACGTGGACAAAAATAATGGCCTATCTTTGGGTTAAAGTGTTTCACATTTTGATGGTAACGTCGTGGTTCGCGGGGCTTTTTTATTTACCACGTATCTATGTCAATTTAGCGCAACAAAGCGAGCCTGCGGCGCAAACCCTATTAATTGGCATGGCCCAGCGCCTTTTTCGGTTTATGAAACCGCTGGCTATCCTCACCGTTATCACAGGCCTCATCCTTTTTTTAGGCTTTGGTGTAGGCAAGGGCATGGGTTGGATTCATGCCAAACTGCTCCTGGTATTGGCTCTTTTAATTTACCACTGGCATTGTGGACGCATACTTCGTCTTTTTAAGGCAGGCACAAACACCAAAAGTCATGTGTATTATCGTTGGTATAACGAAATCCCTGTCTTAATCCTGCTCCTCGTCTTGATTCTTGTTGTCATTAAACCTTTTTAATTTGTATGACCTCTACCCCTAAAAAAACGCTGACGCTAAAGAAAAAGCCCCGCAGCGCTGACGACACCACCACACCCCGTCAGCGTTCGGGGGCACGCGCTCGACAAGCTCAGCAAATGCAACGTTTGCGTGACAACACCTCCGGTAGCGACACACCAGAAAGCACGCCAACACCGCCTGCGCCCCGTCGCCCTCAGCTCACCGCCAAACCCCAACGTGCCCCAAGTGGCTATGCGCCAGCAAGCAAACGGCCAGCCAAGATGGATACTCCCAAGCGTCACCGCATCGAAGGCCCTAAAATCCAGGCACGTTTCACCGCACAACGCGACGATGAATTCACTTTATTTGCACCGTGTCCGGTGGGTCTCGAAGAAGCCCTGGCTACTGAACTCCAAGCCTTAGGTTTTGCAGAGGTTTCTCAGGGTCGAGCAGGCTGTCATTTTTTAGGCAATTGGCACGATGTATTACGCGCTAATCTCTACTCGCGCTTAGCAACACGTATTCTGGTACAAATGGCTTTTGCCCCTATTCAAAACGAAGACGAGCTCTACGAGCTTGCGTACCAGACCCCTTGGGAAAATTGGTTTGGGGCCGAACAAACATTGCGCGTTGACACCTCCGCCATCCGCAGCCCCTTTCAAAGCCTTCAATACGCCAATCTACGCGTTAAAGATGCCATTTGTGATCGCTTACGCGACCGCGAAGGGGCGCGCCCCGATATTGATACCGTACGCCCTGACGCCAAAGTCCACGCTTTCTTGAACGAAGACTCTGCCACCCTTTATATTGATAGCTCAGGAGAATCCCTATTTAAACGCGGCTGGCGTCACGATAAGGGGGACGCTCCATTACGGGAAAACTTAGCCTCGGGTTTACTGGCTTTAGCCGACTGGGACCCTAACCAGCCTTTGATTGATCCATTTTGCGGTAGCGGCACTATTCTTATCGAGGCCGCTTGGATTGCTCTGGGTGCGCCTCCGGGTATAGCACGGCCTTTCCATTTTGAACGTTTACGGCATCATGATGCCCGCGCCTGGCAAGACCTTAAAGCTGAAGCTCGCGCTCATATCGCAGCTGAAATCGAAGTGCCATTACTCGGTAGCGACCTAAGTCCCGGTGCAATTGCCGCTGCACGCGCCAACTTAACTCGTGCTCACCTACCCGCAGACACCATTCAGTTCGAGGTGAAAAATGCACTGGATATTCAACCTGTCGCACCTAAAGGTTGGATTATCACTAACCCGCCTTATGGCGAGCGTCTGGACGATACCGACACCGAGTTCTGGTCTGATTGGGCAAGCCACCTCAAGCGTAATTTCAGCGGTTGGAGTGTGAACGTGATTACTAGCGATTTAGAGCTCCCATCTAAACTCCGCTTAAAGCCCAATCGCCGCTTCCCTCTATTTAATGGTCCTCTTGACTGCCGACTCTTTAATTTTCAAATGGTGGCAGCAAGCAACAGATAGGCCAATTTTTAGCCACTTATGTTGAACAAACAAGGGTTAACCCCTATAATAGGGTTAATCCTTATTTCAACATGCGTGGTTATTATGTATCACCAACATTCTAATGATATGCTCTTAACTGATGACCTTGAGCGTCGTCTTATTCAAAGTGCAGTAGAGCACCAAGACCGTTTACGTCCGCTACTAATGCTAAAAGCTTGGTTTAAACAGTTGTTTGCGTAACGCTTTTTTTTGTGAAGTAAATCTCCTTTAGGCTTCAGTGGTCGCTTGGGTTAGTTTCTCCTCCTAGCCCCTAAATCACAGCGAGTTGGATTATAATTTCGCTATGTCTGCTGAAGCTTTTTTCCCCCTCCCCACCCCCTCCCGCTGGCGCCGCTTTTTATGCATGGTGTACGAAGGCATTTTGCTCTTCGGTATCGTCTTTGGTGTGTTGCTGCTCTTTGACTTCCTTACCCAAAGTCGTCATGCGTTGTTCTTGCGCGATGCGCGTCAGGTTATTTTATTTTTAAGTATCGGCTTATATTTTTTATTGTGTTGGCGGCGCACGGGTCAAACCCTGCCTATGAAAACCTGGCATATGCGTTTGCAGATGGCAGATGGATCTAAGCCCAGCTGGTTACGAGCTCTATACCGCTATCTGCTAATGTGGGTTATTCCATTAGTGTTTGCACTAGCGCTGCATTTTGCGGCGGCAGCTGTTCACCAACCTGCCTTGCTTCTTTTTATTGTTTTTACTCCACTCAGCCTGTTTATCTGGACATGGGTCGATCCTGACACGCTTTTTTTACATGATCGCTTAGCAGGGACTCGAATTGTGGATCTTCGTCCCCATATAAAGCAATAAGACTCTTTTTTCCGCTATCACCATGACAGATCAACTGAATAAATACCTTTTCGCTGACCAGCTGACCCGCGCTCAAACCGTAGAACTCCAACAGACATGGCAAACCGGCCTCGAACACCAACACTACCCAGAAAGTGTACGTAATTTATTGGGCGAGCTCGCTGCAGCTGCCGTGCTTTTAGCCGGGAATTTAAAGCTAGATGGCTCCCTAGTACTACAAGCTCAGGGCGATGGCCCCATTGCGTTGATGGTGGTCGAATGCACATCCCAATTTGAGATTCGTGCCACTGCTACTCTGCGCGAGGATGCAGTTATCCCCGAGGACGCCACGTTGCAAACCTTGCTGAACACCTACGATAACGGCCGCTTTATTGTTGTACTTGAGCCCAAACCGGGTACGGATATGCAGCCTTACCAAGGTATTGTGCCTCTGCAAGGCGACAACTTAGCTGAGGTGCTAGAAAACTACATGAAGCACTCAGAGCAGCTAGATACAAAAATCTTCCTAGCGGCGGATGCTCATAAAGCCAATGGTTTATTATTGCAGCGCTTGCCCGGTACAGGCGGCTCTATCGAAGGCACCGAAGCCCCCGAGGAGCCCAGTTGGGAGCGTGCGCAGCAGTTAGCGCAAACCATTAAAAATGAAGAGCTACTTGAGCTTCCTGCAGCCGAGCTGATTCATCGCTTGTTTTGGCAAGAGGACCTTTTACAGCTCGAACCCACCGCGTTACAGTGGCATTGCCCCTGCACGCGCGAGCGCGTCGCTGACATGCTGCAAATGCTAGGTCGTGAGGAAATCGAATCGATCTTGACCGAGCAAGAGTACATCGAGGTGGCCTGTAACTTCTGTGGCAAGCCTTATCATTTTGACGCTGTAGATAGCGCACAACTCTTTATTGCTAAATCCGATCAGCCCGAATCGAAAAAAACCCTGCACTAAATAGTTATCTCTCTTTAAAAGCCCTGTTTTACCCACAGGGTTTTTTTTATCCCCGCGCCATGCAGCCTAAGGGCATTTTCATCCAGGTATAAGTCGCAGCTACGCACCCTACGGCCTAGCTTGCATACTTAGGCGTATGACATGCACAACTTATACTCGTTCGCAATTGGGGGCCACGCTGACTGAAAGCAGTCTCAGCTTACTGATTTTCTGCTTAATATTTTTAGGCCTGATCGAAAGCGCCCACTGGTTATTGCTTAGACAAGCCCTCAATCAGGCCTTATTCAATACCGCTCGCATTGCCGTCACACAACAGGCCCATCCGCAAATTATTCAGCAGGCCTTTGAAGAGCAACTCCAAGCTCTACGCTCATTTGTACGTCCTTCACCACAAACTTATTGGCAAATACACCACTCTACGTTGGCTCAAGCCACTACACCCGTACGCAATAACTATCAGGCTTTACAGTTTTCTGCAGGCAATAGCGCTATTTTTGATCAAAATACCTTAGTGTTAAAACTGCTGTATGCTCACAAACCCCTCACGCCTTTAGTGCGTACGGTGGTCGCTTGGGCGCACCATTGGCAGCAAGCGTCGCACGACGCCTTGGCTGAGCGCGGTTTTATTCCTATCGTAACCACTGTTCAACTACCGATGCAGTCAGATCAACCCACCTCCTATACAGGGCAACGTCAGGCTTTGGCATTTAATCAGGCAATGGCTGAGCTTTCATCCGCCACAACGCCGTTACGCTCGCTAGGGTGGCAAAGCACAGTGCCTGCTTTAGATGCATGGAGACCCACACCCACTACACCGCCCAATTTATTAACCGATGCGCAGTGCGATAAGGATCATTGTTGTGGGCCACTTTTTTGATTTGTGCCTAAAATTTGCACAAAGACTTCGCCTTGTTTGATCATGCCTTGCTCTAAGCGGGCCAGTTCCTCGATGGCCGAAGAACCATCTCGCAAGTCTTGAACTTCGGCGGACATGGCGTTATTACGCGCCAGCGAAGCGTCATTGAGTTCTTGCTGTTCATTAATTTTAGTTTGTAATTCAGCAATACGGCTTACGCCATTATCCCCAAGCCATAGCTCATAATTAAAGTAGAACAATAAGCCCAAGAGAAAAATAAAAATCAAACGCATAATGAAGCGACAACAAAGGGCTGAAGCAACAGCCCTTTGCTTTAACCCTTATTAACGTAGGTTATAAAAAGCATCGCGACCTGGGTAGGAGGCCACGCCAGAAAGCTCTTCTTCGATACGTAATAACTGGTTGTATTTAGCCATACGGTCGGAACGGGATAATGAACCGGTTTTAATTTGCATGGCATTGGTGGCTACTGCGATATCTGCAATCGTAGAGTCTTCGGTTTCACCAGAACGATGCGAAATAACAGCCGTATAGCCATAGCGTTTAGCTAGTTCGATGGCAGCAAAGGTTTCTGTTAAGGTACCAATTTGGTTAATTTTAATCAAAATGGAATTACCAACACCACGGTCGATCCCTTCACGCAAAATTTTGGTATTGGTTACGAATAAATCGTCGCCGACTAGCTGTACTTTTTTACCTAAGCGGTCAGTCAGGATTTTCCAACCTTCCCAATCGTCTTCTGCCATGCCGTCTTCGATAGAAACAATCGGGTATTTATCGCACCAGCTTTCTAATAAATCAACCAACTGCGTGGCATTGAGACTGATACCGCCCTCGCCCTCGAGATGATAAGCACCATCACGGTAGAACTCGGAGCTTGCACAATCTAGAGCCAATGCAATTTCCGTGCCGGCTTCGTAGCCCGCCTTATCAATGGCTTGAAGAATTAATTGGATGGCAGCCTCGTGGTTAGCCACGTTAGGAGCAAAGCCTCCTTCGTCGCCTACAGCGGTAGACATGCCCTGAGCGTGAATTAAATCTTTCAAAGCGTGAAAGACTTCGGCGCCCATACGTAAGGCTTCACGGAAGCTTTTTGCACCGATAGGCATGATCATGAATTCTTGCATATCGAGTGTATTGTTAGCGTGCGCACCACCGTTGATTACGTTCATCATAGGGACGGGCATTTGCATAGCGCCACTGCCCCCAAAATAACGGTATAACGACAGGCCGCAATCATCGGCAGCAGCACGTGCTACCGCCATACTTACTGCCAACATGGCGTTAGCGCCCAGACGACTTTTGTCTTCGGTACCGTCTAGATCCAACAAGGTTTGGTCAATGAAGTTTTGCTCTTGCGCATCTAAGCCAATTAATGCTTCGGCAATATCGCTGTTAATGTTTTCGACAGCACGCAACACCCCTTTACCCAAGTAACGGGCCGCATCGCCATCGCGTAACTCTAGCGCTTCGCGCGTTCCTGTGGAAGCCCCGGAAGGCACAGACGCACGCCCCATCGCACCGGACTCTAGTAATACGTCACACTCTACCGTCGGGTTGCCACGCGAGTCTAAAATTTCGCGACCAATAATATCTACAATAGCACTCATGAAATGTAGTCCTTGCTGTACAGCAATAACGCTAATAAATGAAAAACGTAAAAATTACGCTTAGGAAATAATGTTGCCCCTATTGTACAACCAGCCTTAAGAAATAGCAGTGTTAATCCAACATATCAGAGGCTTTTACCGTCGTATCTATCTGTTTTAGGTGGCGCAGTAAGGTAGCCATTTGCTCTAGGGGTATGGCATTGGGGCCATCGGAAAGCGCTTGATCAGGATTGGGGTGGGTCTCCATAAACAACCCGGCCACGCCGGCGGCCACCGCTGCACGTGCTAAGACAGAAACAAACTCACGCTGGCCGCCAGAGGTAGCGCCCTGCCCATCTGGCAACTGCACCGAATGGGTAGCGTCAAACACAACTGGACTGTGCGTTTCACGCATAATTGCTAACGAACGCATATCGGACACTAAATTGTTATAACCAAACGAGGTACCGCGCTCGCACACCATGATGGTGTCGCCGTCTCCGCCTGCGTCTAATGCGGCGGCTCGGGCCTTGTCGACCACGTGTTTCATATCATGAGGCGCTAAAAACTGCCCTTTTTTAATATTGACGGGCTTTAGGGTGGCAGCACAGGCTTGAATAAAGTCAGTTTGTCTACATAAAAAAGCCGGGGTCTGAAGCACATCGACCACAGCGGCTACATCATCGACCTGATCTTTCTCGTGCACATCGGTTAGTACAGGCACACCCAACTGCTCACGTACATCAATTAGGATTTGCAGCCCTTCTATAAGGCCAGGACCACGGTAAGATGCCCCCGAGCTACGGTTCGCTTTATCGAACGAGCTTTTATAAATAAAAGGGATACCTAATTCGTCGGTGAGCTCTTTAAGGTAACCGGCCGTATCGATCGCCATTTGCCGGGACTCAATTACACACGGGCCAGCGATTAAAAAAAAGGGTTGGTCTATACCAACGGTAAAACCACATAATTCCATTATCATTCTCACAAAAACATACACCGCATAAAGCGGTGCATGATGAAACGATTACGAATGGGCTTTATGGGCAAGCGCAGCTTTTATATAGCTGATAAACAGCGGGTGACCATCGCGCGGTGTTGAGGTGAACTCGGGATGGAATTGCACGCCCATAAACCAAGGGTGCACAGTTGTCGGTAGCTCCATGATTTCGGGCAGACTTTCATTGGGGGTGCGGGCACTAATAACTAGGCCGGCCTCTTCGAGACGAGGTACATACACGTTATTAACCTCGAACCGATGACGATGGCGTTCATTAACAATAGGCCCATAAATATCATAAGCCCGTGTGCCTGCTTTGACCGGGCATTCTTGGGCGCCTTTACGCATGGTCCCACCTAAGTCTTCATCGCCAGAGCGGTGCTCTACTCGACCTTCGCGGTCTTTCCACTCGGTAATTAATGCGACGACAGGGTGTGCAGCGGAAGGATCGAACTCGGTACTGTTAGCGCCACCTAAACCTGCTACGTGACGTGCGTATTCGATCACTGCTAATTGCATGCCTAAACAAATACCTAAGTAAGGAACTTGATTTTCGCGCGCAAAACGTACGGCTTGAATCTTGCCTTCTGTACCGCGCTTACCAAAGCCGCCCGGCACCAGAATGGCGTCAAAGCCCTCGAGACAACCTGTGCCGTTTTCTTCGATGTCTTCAGAGTCAATGTACTCGATCTGCACTTGGGTTTCTGTATGAATCCCGGCGTGCGTCAATGCCTCGGACAACGATTTATACGATTCAGTTAAGTCCACGTATTTACCTACCATGGCAATACGTACTACGTGTTTGGGATTTTTCAAGGTATGCACTAAGCGATCCCACATGCTGAGATCAGCCGGTGGCGGTGAT
This sequence comes from Paenalcaligenes hominis, assembly GCF_011927625.1. Taxonomy (GTDB): domain Bacteria; phylum Pseudomonadota; class Gammaproteobacteria; order Burkholderiales; family Burkholderiaceae_B; genus Paenalcaligenes; species Paenalcaligenes hominis. Next base: position 106,069 of record NZ_JAATIZ010000001.1, on the reverse strand, counting down.
AGCGCCAACGCATCGCATACCAAATTATCTAGTCCTTGGCTGTGCAACATAGAGGGGATTTCATAGATGGTTTCCGCATCTTTCACTGAAATCACGGCATCTAAAGGCACGCTAGAGAACATAGAGATTTTGGCCCGTTCATCGTCAGGAATCTCGCGGTCGGCACGACATAAAATCGCATCAGGATACAAACCAATTTCACGCAATTTTTGTACAGAGTGCTGCGTGGGCTTGGTTTTAAGCTCGCCTGCGGAAGGAATAAACGGCACTAAGGTTAAATGAACCAGTGCAGTGTTATTGCGCCCCAAGCGTAAACGCATTTGTCGAATAGACTCGAGGAACGGCAATGACTCGATATCACCAACCGTACCACCAATTTCAACGATCGCTACATCTGCCTCGCCATTAAACGCGGCCTTTGCGCCTCGGGCAATAGAGTCTTGAATTTCGTTTGTGATATGAGGGATCACCTGAACCGTTTTCCCTTGGTAGTCCCCACGACGCTCTTTACGCAGTACGGTTTCATAAATTTGACCCGTAGTGAAGTTATTGAGCTTGTGCATACGCGTTGTGATGAAACGCTCGTAGTGGCCTAAATCGAGGTCAGTTTCAGCGCCGTCTTCGGTAACAAATACCTCTCCGTGCTGAAAAGGGCTCATGGTACCGGGATCTACGTTAATGTAGGGGTCGAGCTTCAGCATGGTCACGCGTAAACCACGTGACTCAAGAATGGCGGCGAGGGAGGCAGCCGCAATACCTTTACCTAAGGAGGAAACAACCCCTCCGGTAACAAATACGTATTTGGTGGTCATTATGAATAGCAATCCTGACGTTTATCAGGCAAGAACTGGAAATTTGAATTATAACGGTTAGACCGGCCTAGTTGGAACAATTTGTTGTAGCCAAAGGTTGAGTTGCCTGCTCTAACCACAGTAAAGCCGAGCCCGTCAAACGTGGCGCTAAACGCTCGCGCACGTGCTGGTGGTACTGATTTAGCCAGTGTAGCTCGGGTGGAGTTAACAACGCTGTATCAATACAGCGCGTATCAATAGGGCATAAGGTCAAGGTTTCAAAGGCGTAAAGCTCAGCAAATTCGTTGTGTAAATGCTCCACACACACAATGAGGTTTTCAATGCGAATGCCCCATTGCCCTGCTCTATATAACCCTGGTTCATTCGAGGTGATCATGCCGGGTTGCATCGCCACGGGTTGGCTACCGGGGCGGGTGCGCCAAGAAATCGACTGTGGGCCTTCGTGCACATTTAAAAAATACCCCACGCCATGACCGGTACCATGCCCAAAGTCGACCCCAGCTTGCCACAGCGGCATACGGGCTAGGATGTCAAGCTGCTGCCCTGTCACCCCGCTTGCAAATACGGCTTGTGATAGAGCAATCATGCCTTTTAATACTAAGGTGTAATCGTGCTTTTGTTCGTTAGTGGGCGTACCAACTGGAATAACACGGGTAATGTCCGTGGTGCCGCCTAAATATTGTCCACCTGAATCAATCAGCAGCAAACCATCGCCGTCGATAGTGGCATAGGATTCGGCGGTGGCTTGGTAGTGCGGCATAGCGCCGTTGGGGCCAAACGCAGCAATCGTACCAAAACTGGGCGAAATAAAGTGGGGTTGACGTGCGCGCGCGGCAGTAATTTGTTCATCCACCTCTAGCTCGGTGATGGGTCGCTGTTGAATGGTGTGCTCAAACCAAGCAAAAAACTCGCACAAGGCAGCCCCATCGGCTTCCATGGTTTGACGTACCTGCTGGATTTCTGCAGGGCACTTTAGTGCTTTAGCTAAGGTCGATGGGTTAGGCGCCTCAAGGAGGTGCACCTGAGGCGCTGCTGCCAATGTGCCCACGGTGACGGCATGGGGCGCTACCAGTAACCCAGTAGAATGAGGCAAAGCCGCTAAGGCTAGGGCTAACTGTTCATACGGCAGCACGCTAACAGCGTGCTGAGTTAAGTGGTCTTGAACCTCGTTCGACAGTTTGTCTGGGTCCACAAACAACACCACCTGGTCTACAGTGAGCAACACATGTGCCATAAACACCGGGTTATACATCACATCGCTGCCACGCAAATTCAAAAGCCAAGCAATATCATCTAAGCTCGACAATAAATGCGCGCTAGCCCCTAGATCTTGCATAGCAGTCCGTACACTTTGGACGTTTTCCTCTAGAGTACGCTGACAAAATGGAGCGGCATGCACTTGAATTGTTGATTGGGGCAAAGGGGGGCGATCAGGCCAAATTAACGCCAATAAGTCCTTGGATTCATCAAGCTTAAGCTGATGCGTTTGCGCCAGATCGTGCCACGCTCTGGACTGCGCTAAGGCCATAACTTGACCATCGTAAGCAATGACTTGGTCTGGATGTAAATGCTGCGCTACCCATTCCATCATATCGGGTACGTCTGGAGCACCCCAACGCATTAGCTCAAAGCCAGAGCCAATTAAATCGTCTGCCGCTTGGACCCAATAGCGACTGTCAGTCCACACCCCCGCGAACTCGGCCGTCACCACTATCGAGCCTGCTGACCCCTTAAAGCCGCTTAACCAGGCTCGGCCCTGATAATGTGGGGGAAGATACTCAGATAAATGGGGATCGGCGCTTAGAACGACGTAAGCGTCCACTCCAGCGCGCTGCATGACTTGACGCAACGCCTGTAGACGAGAGAAATGAACAGACATATATGACTCATAAAAACAAACAGGCACGTCAACATGCGTGCCTGTTTGGAAACACACAATGAATTAAGCGACCACTGAGACGTCTAAGGTCACACCTGATTTCGCTTGAATTTCTTCGGCTGTGACCCCATCGGCTAGCTCTAAAACTTTTAGCCCCGTTTCAGTCACTTCGAGCACACCCAAATCTGTAATGATCAGATCGACCACACCGACGCCTGTTAAAGGCAAGGTGCACTCGGGTAGAATTTTCATGGATTCCGTGCCGTCTTTAGCGCGTGCGACATGATCCATCAGAATCACTACCCGCCCTACACCTGCAACCAAATCCATGGCCCCACCCATGCCTTTTACCATTTTGCCAGGAATCATCCAGTTGGCTAGATCGCCTTTTTCTGATACTTGCATAGCGCCGAGGATGGCTAAGTTAATCTTACCACCACGAATCATGCCAAATGAGTCGGCCGAGGAAAAGAAGGAAGAACCGGGTAGGGTCGTAACGGTTTGCTTGCCTGCGTTAATAAGATCAGGGTCGACTTCATCTTCTGTAGGGAAAGGGCCGATACCTAACAAGCCATTTTCAGACTGCAACCATACTTGCATCCCTTCCGGTACATGGTTAGCCACCAAGGTAGGCATGCCAATGCCTAAGTTAACGTAAAAGCCGTTTTCTAACTCTAGGGCAGCTCGTGCTGCCATTTGTTCTCTGGTCCAAGCCATTTTTAGCCTCCTAGCGAGTGGTGCGCTGTTCAATACGTTTTTCTGGATTTTCGTTCAACACAATACGGTGTACAAAAATGCCAGGCAAATGAATGTGATCCGGGTCTAGCTCACCCACTTCGACAATCTTCTCGACTTCAACCACCGTAACTTGACCCGCCTGAGCCACATTAGGGTTAAAGTTGCGAGCGGTCTTGTGGAAGATGAGGTTACCGCTGCGATCGGCAATGTGCGCTTTCACCAGGGAAACGTCGGGCATTATGGCGCGTTCCATAACGTATTGCTTGCCCTCAAACTCGCGGACTTCTTTGCCTTCGGCCACAATGGTTCCTACCCCCGTCGCCGTAAAGAAAGCCGGAATGCCCGCCCCTCCTGCACGCAAACGCTCGGCCAATGTGCCTTGGGGAGTAAACTCTAGCTCAAGCTCTCCGGCTAAATACTGACGCTCAAACTCTTTGTTCTCGCCCACATAGGAAGAGATCATTTTTTTTATTTGTCTGGTTTCCAGTAAAAGACCCAAGCCGAAGCCATCGACCCCTGCATTATTACTGACACAGGTTAAATTCTTGACACCTGTATCGCGTAAGGCCGCAATCAGCGCTTCAGGAATTCCACACAAGCCAAACCCACCCACACCGATGGTTTGCCCATCTGCTACTAAGCCTTCAAGGGCTTTGGCAGCACTGGCATAGACCTTATCCATAATGACAGCTCCTCTATAAATATGTGCTCAAAAAACAGCAATGATGTGTCTTAGTTTATTTGTTTAGTTGCTGCTTTGCAGCAAACTCTTTCTACGTATGAGTATATACAGTTGAAATTAACACCCAACTGGACTTAAAGGACGAGGATTCCCCACGATGTTCAGGTGATGGTCACCTGACTTGCTTTGGTGGGCTCTTGGCCCAGCGCCCCTAGCCGCAGGCGCAGTCTTTGCACAAGCTAATTGGGCGTATCCCACCCCTACCACATTGATCGCGCCGATCCAAACTGGCGAAGCAGCGCCTGTTGCGCTGCTGTTCACCGGTGGGCATCAGTTGAATTTGAAGGCTTGAAGGCGTTTCATAAGCCAATCATACTCGGGGCGCTAAGTCGTGACAACGGCGGTAAAGGTAAAACCTGTGCTTACGCCGTGTCAGTCTTTCCTTTTCACGCCGCAACACGTACATTATGTTACATGCCTTTATATTGATAAAGAGTGAACAATGAACTGTCCTGATCCCTTACATGGTTATTACCTAGAAGACCTCAAAATAGGCATGAGTGCCTCTTTTACTAAAACTATCACTGAAACAGATATTGTGCTGTTTGCGGGGCTTTCCGGTGATACCAACCCGCTTCATCTTGATGCTGACTACGCCGCCCAGTCTTTTTTTGGCCAACGTGTTGCCCATGGCATGCTCAGTGCCAGTTTAATTTCGGGTGTCTTAGGTACACGTTTACCTGGGCCTGGCGCTATCTACATTGATCAACACCTATCATTTATAGCGCCCGTTCACATTGGAGATACCGTAACAGCCACCGTTACTGTGCTTGAAATTAATCTGCAACGACGCCGCGTAAAGTTAGAAACGGTGTGCAGCGTTAAAGGCAATGTGGTCATGACAGGCAGCGCCACAACACGGGTTACACGTCGCCCTAGCCATAATCTGCCGCCAAACCCATCAAAATGACTTGATTATAGCTGCGCTCAATTAATTGACGGCCAAAACAAAGCCGAACAGTATGCTAACCTGATTCAAAAATTAGAGTTTGGGGTGCTAGAGCTAGGAATAAAGTTAGCTTACGATCCTAAATCATTTGCTCATTTCGTTCTATTATCATAAAAACATTAACTCTTTGTCTTGGAGAACACCCATGTCTGAACGTGAATCGATGGAATACGACGTAGTCATCGTAGGGGCTGGCCCAGGGGGATTATCCACCGCTATTCGTCTTAAACAGCTTGCCGCTGAAAAAAACCAAGAACTCAGCGTCTGTGTATTAGAAAAAGGCGCAGAGGTTGGTGCTCATATTCTTTCAGGGGCCGTCATGGACCCAATTGCACTCAACGAGCTTATTCCCGACTGGCAAGCTCGCGGTGCCCCGTTAAACGTAGAAGTTACCCAAGATCAGTTTTTATTTTTAACTGAAACTAAAGCAAAGAGTACCCCACCATGGCTTTTACCTGACTGCCTTAAAAACGAGGGTAATTATGTGGTGCGTTTGGGCGCGGTCACTCAATGGTTGGCCGAGCAAGCCGAGGCGCTCGAGATTGATATATTCCCTGGCTTTGCAGCTGCCCATGTTCTGTATAACGAAGCCGGTGCGGTACGTGGTGTGTTGACCGGTGACATGGGCGTGGCACGAGATGGTACCCACAAACCGGATTATCAGCCCGGCATGGAGCTACTCGCCAAGTACACCATTTTTGCCGAAGGTTCCCGAGGCCACCTAGGGCGTGAGTTAATTGAAAAATTTAAATTAGACGCAGGTAAAAATAGCCAAAGTTATGGCATTGGCATTAAAGAAATGTGGGAGGTCGATCCTTCCCAGTCACAGCCAGGCTTGGTTATGCACACAGCAGGCTGGCCTTTAGATGCCGATACCTATGGCGGCTCTTTTCTCTATCATTTAGACAATAACTTGGTCGTGGTCGGCTTAGTCGTAGGGCTTGATTATGCTAACCCATGGCTTTCGCCCTTTGAGGAATTCCAACGCTACAAAACGCATCCAGCTATTAAGCCTACTTTTAATGGTGCCAAACGTATTGCGTATGGTGCGCGTTCGCTGACCGCTGGCGGCTTGTTGGCGTTGCCCAAGTTTGTGTTCCCCGGCGGTGCTATGGTGGGCTGCGAGGCTGGGTTTTTAAATGCATCCCGTATTAAAGGCAGTCACGCTGCCATTAAATCTGGCATGCTGGCCGCCGAAGCCGCCTTTGCCGCCATTAGTGCGGGTCGTCAACACGATGAGCTTAGTGCGTACACGCACGAGTTTGAACGCTCGTGGCTATACGAAGAACTCAATAAGGCACGCAATTTTAAACAGTGGTTTAAAAAAGGACGCACCGTCGGAACGTTGATGACGGGGATTGAACAATGGGTATTGAAAGGCAAAATGCCTTGGTCTATTGCCAATCACAAACCCGATCACGCCGCGCTACAGCCAGCTGCCTTATGTACCCCTATCGAATACCCCAAGCCAGATGGAGTATTAACCTTCGATAAATTAAGCTCTGTGTACTTATCCAATACGAATCACGAGGAAGACGAACCCGTTCACCTCACACTAAAAGATCCGAATGTACCGGTGCGCGTTAACCTAGCGGAATACGCTGGGCCCGAGAGCCGGTATTGCCCTGCAGGGGTATACGAATTTATTACAGATGCATCCGGCGCGGACCACCTGCAAATCAATGCGCAAAACTGTGTGCATTGTAAAACCTGTGATATTAAAGACCCCAAACAAAATATTGTATGGGTTGTGCCACAAGGGGGCGAAGGGCCTGTTTACAGCGGTATGTAAAGACACAAAGGCCGAGCCTATTGCTTTAGGCTCGGCCTTTATCTATTAATAATTTACGGGGTCGAACTGCACAGTACGTAAGCGCCACAGCCCTATTAGAAAAAATACCGCTGTGCATGCCAACGCTAAGCGATGATTCCCCGCACTCATCCACGTAATCAGCCCATAGGCAAGCGGGCCTACAATGGCAGCAAGCTGCAAGGCAAAGGCCCACAAACTATACATCTCGGCTAAACGCTCATTCGGTGCCAGAGCCCCTACCATGGCGCGACCAGCACTTTGGCTGCTACCAATACATAAGCCTGCGCAGGTTGCTGCGAGCCAAAAACCGCCAAGGGAATGCGTTGTAGCAGCAATTGCCACCATCACCAACCAACCACATAAGGTCAAGGCTAATGCATTTTTATGGCCAATTTTATCTTGGACGTGCCCAAACGCTAAGGCGCTGACGGCTGCAGCAATATTTACCGTAAAAATTAACATCATGGTTTGCTGCATGCTAAAACCCATGACTTGGGTGGCATACACCGATGAGAGTGTAATCACCACGGCTATGCCTGCGTGATACCAGGCACCACATACCAATAACCGAAAAAGATTGGGTTGCTCAAATCGACATTGCTGCAAACTTAGCCAAACGCGGCGCAGAATAAATGACGAGGCAAGCGACTGAGCACCATGGCGTTGACGTTGACGCAAAAACACCAGAGCTGGCAATGCCATCACCAAAAACACCACCGCTGTCACAATCATTACCCACGGCACCGAGTACTCTGGCCCCAGGCCTTGTTGGTCAAAAAAAGTCACAATTAAAATAGCGCAACTTAGGGTCAATATCCCACCCAAGTAGCCAAACCCCCACCCCCACCCTGAAACGCGGCCTAAGGCTTCACGCTTAGCGATTTCAGGTAAAAATGAGGCAATGAATGCCTCGCCTAGCCCATACCCATAATTAGAAAGTAGCAAGAACACCACAGCCCACACCACATAGCCTGGCCCTGAAAAGGCTAAACACGCCGTGGCAACCACACACAATAAGGTACTAAAAAACAACACTAGCTTTTTGCTGCCGTAACGATCGGCGCTAGCCCCAATGGCGGGTAAAGTGAGCATTAACAACAAATAAGAGACCGATAAGGTTAAGGTCAAAAGCAAGGTAGCCCACTCATACTCTTGTGCTACCACTCTTACAAAATAAGCACTAAATACTGTAGTAATAACGACGGTGGTGTAGCCAGAATTGGCAAAATCATACATCGCCCAAGCATATAATTCTTTCGGCTTGACCTCGGGATTTAAGACACGTTTTATTTCCATTTTTTCTCTTTACTTTTTTCTACGGTTGCTGCAAATAACCCGAAGTTAACAGCTTAAATGCATTTATTTACAGAAAATCTGTCTAGTTAGGGCTTTTACGGTTTACCTATCTCTTTAGCTTAGGTAAACTGCTACGTTGGTATTGTTCAATTTGCCAGAAGTTGTCTTTGTTTTCATTTTGTAACCACACAACGTTCTGATTTGTCCCACCAACAAAGCAAGCCATAACAGTCAATAATCTTATGTCATCACTACTCCGTCTCCTAAGCCCAGTCCGCTTTGGTTTAGTTATCGCTGTCTTGGTTTTAACCGGTTGCGCTACCACCCAAGGACCTGACTCCGCCGAAGCCGAAGCACTACTCGCTCAGCTCAGTAAAGAATACCACTACGACACACAGGCCGACCCACTGGGTGCTTATTTAGCCAACCGCGGCCGCTCTGATGTCATTACCACCTACAGTAAACCCCACGACACCCCAAAAAACTCACAACATCACTTTGCCAATGCGGCACTGGATTTTTTAGGTGTGAAATACCGTTTCGGGGGCACTGCGCCATCCAACGGCTTTGATTGTAGTGGTTTAGTTAACTACGTTGCAGAAAAATCGCTCGGTTTAAAATTACCGCGCACCTCAGCCGAAATGGCCCGTCTAGGTAAAAACATCAACAAGCAAAATCTTCAAAAAGGCGACTTAGTCTTTTTTAATACCAGTGGTAAACGGTATTCGCATGTCGGTATTTACTTGGGTGATAACAAATTCGTGCACGCGCCCCGTACAGGTTCTGTGGTACGCGTCGAAGACATGACCATTGCTTATTGGAAAAAACGCTACAACGGGGCTCGCCGTTTATCTAGCGCCAACTCCACTAATAGCTAAGCCTTACCCATTAAAAAAGCAGCCTAACCATGGCTGCTTTTTTTGTATCTATACCCTTATCAATGCAATGACTTATAAGGGCAGTCTTCACAAAAACCTTCTTGTTGCAGTGCCGCCTTAACGCTGCACACTGAACGTCTACAAGCCACTACCTTGATTCCTGAACGCTGGGCTGCAGCGCGGAAGGTCTTCATGACATTATGGCCCAAGAAATCCGTTAATAAAATCAATAGTTGGGTGCCAGAGGGCAAGGCTAAGGTCTTTTTTTGATGCGCCGGATCGCGACCACTAATGTGTTGCTTGACCTTGATATTATGAGTTTGAAGTAGGGCTGGAATATTTCCCAAGCGATCAGCCCCGACAATAACAGCACTTACACGTTGCGACATAACCAGTCTCCACTCGATGATTTGAAATCAAATGATAATCATTCTCATTTGCGTTGTCAAATAGGCAGTGAATAAAAAATAAGCTAACTGGATTCAGTTAGCTTAGGGTACAGAGTAAATAGGCGAAAAGAAGCCTACTCGGTGCGATCGAGAGCGGCCTCGACCACATCACGTTCTAAGTCAGGGTTCAGCATTTCAAGCAGCACATATAAATAATCACGCATAAACGTGCCCTCTTTGACAGCGACACGGGTTTGGTGGGTGCCAAACAAATGCCCCGCGGGAAGTCCTACCAACCCTTTATCACGACGGGGATCGAACGCCATGCCAGCAATAATACCTATACCTAAACCCACATCTACGTATGTTTTAATTACATCAGCGTCTAAAGCTGCCAACACAATATCAGGGACAACCCCGGCATTCTCAAAGGCCTCGTCTATAGCACTTCGACCTGAAAAAGCATGGTCATAGGTCACAATAGGATATTTAGCTAACTCTTGGAGATTCAGTGCTTCGGCATGGTTAGAGGGTAAATCCGCCAAAGGATGGTCTGGGCGCACCACTACAGTATGTTGCCATGAGTACACAGGCAACGTAATTAACCCTGGTGTATTGGATAGAGTTTCCGTTGCTATGGCTAAGTCGGCTTGCTCGTGCAAGATCATTTGTGCTAAGGCAGGTGGACTGCCTTCGGCTAACGACATATGAACTTTTGGAAAGCGTGCCCTGAAGTTAGGGATGACTTTAGGCAACAAATACCGAGCTTGGGCATGTGTGCAACCAATAACTAAAGCGCCTTCGTCATGGCGAGCAAAATCATCACTGACTCGACGTAAATTATCGACTTCACGCATAATGCGGTCTATTACTTCTGCTACAGCCTCACCAGGACGAGTTAAGCCTTTTAGGCGTTTACCGTGACGTTCGAAAATTTTAATTCCTAGCTCATCTTCTAATTCGATGATCGCTTTGGACACCCCAGGTTGTGAGGTGTAAAGCGCGCGAGCTGCGTCGGTGAGGTTATAATTTTGGCGTATGGTTTCACGCACAAATCGAAATTGCTGTAAGTTCATTTAAGAAGCCCCCGTAGTTATAATCTTATTATATTGAATATAGACCGAAGTTATAATTACTATTAGCTATAAACTTAACAGCAAAATACGCATTAAGCCGCTTGTTTTCTCGGTACTTTTAATCGTAAACGTTGCCAAAACAAATATGTCATTAACAAGGCAAACACAGCGTGTACCGCCCATACCCCTATACCAAAAGGCAAGGTACCACTTGCTATCCACCCCCGTGATAAGTTGATTAAATTCATATACAACAAGCCTATTAACCCTGCCAACATAATGTCGCCAGATTTACCTAAACGGGGATTAACGGCGCCTAAAGGGATAGCAAGCAGACAAAGATTAATGACCGCTAAAGGTAAAGCCAAACGCCACATGATCTGTGCCCATGACTTTTCCGTTTGATCTGCTATTAATTGTTGCGTGGGCCGGCCTTTAATTTGTTGCTCTGCTTTAGCCCGTATTGACTCTGGACTGCTTTGGTCGTCTTTGCTTTCTAAACGCACCCCATAGCGCTCAAAGTTAACTAAACGCAGCTGAGTTTGGCCCGGCATAATGTCGTAGCGCTGCCCTTCGTTTAAAACTAAAAACCGGTCGCCATTTTCTGCTGTTTCTACATGGGCGCTGTCCGCACTGATGACATTAATCCACCCTTCCTCATCGATAACCCGTGCCACAACCTGACCTAGCTCATCTTCGGGGCGCTCTGGAGATTCCGTAAAAAATACTCGGCTTCCGTTCTCTGTTTCAATAAATTGGCCTACGGTGACTTTACTTAAGTCAGAACGTAACTCGTAACGTTGTCGGTACTCAGACATTTGCCGGTATGCCCACGGAGCCGCATAGAAAGTCACTAAGCCAATTAATACGGCCATGGGAATAGCGCAGCGCAAAATAGGATTAATCCAGTCTTTTAATGACAACCCACTGGTGAACCACACCACCATTTCAGATTCTCTAAAACTACGTGTCACCGTACTAAGGACCGCAATAAATAACGATACCGTTAAAATAACGGGTAGAGCCGTAATGCTAGAGAACACCGCTAAACTGATGACCACCTCTGCACCAATATTGCCGCCTGCGGCCTCGCCTAACAAGCGCACTAAGAGCACACTGATCCATACAATCAGCAAAGTCGACAGCACAACCCCTACATGACTGAGAATTTCTGCGATAACGGCTCGTTTAAATAAAGACATATGAGACAATAGAGTAATAACAGAGGCAAAAAGCCAGTTTTTAAAGGAACGATTATGGAATTTAGCACACAAACTTCAACGAATTTAGCTCAAATTAACACAGAAGCCTTAGCTGTCGGGGTATTTAAGAACCAAGTCCTCAGCCCTGCGGCCGAGCAAATCGACCAAGCCAGCGGTGGTGCTATTCGTTCAGTGCTAGAGTCAGAGTTTAAAGCCGATGCCAAAAGCTCTTTGGTATTGCGCCATCTTAACGGAGTGGCTGCTAAACGCGTAGTCATTATCGGCCTAGGTGATAAAGACAAATACAATGCCAAAGCGCACGCTGCCGCCGAGGCCACTTTCGCCCAGTATGCCAAAGCCGCCTCTATTACTGAAGTTGTTACCACGCTAGCTAGCATTGACACCGCAGATAGCAACCTAGCTGATCGCAGTCGAGCTGCTGCTCAAGCATTGGGCTATGCCAATTACAAATACGATGTCACCCTAAGCAAAAAAGACGAGGCGCCTGTTTGCATTGAACGGGCTGCCATTTGGTCTGCCTCAACTCTAGAGGCCGAAGTGGAAACCGGTTTCAAGCAAGGTAAAGCCATTGCAGAAGGGGTTAATTTTACCCGTTTATTGGCCGACTTACCGCCTAACATATGTACTCCTACCTATCTCGCCCAAGAAGCCAAAAACCTGGGTAATCAGTACGACTCACTTAAAGTCGAAGTCCTCGAGCGCAAACAAATTGAAGCCCTAAAAATGGGTTCTTTTCTTTCCGTAGCAAAAGGCTCAGACGAACCGCCCGTCTTTATCGTTATTAAACATACGCCTAGTACGCCCTCTGATGAAGCTCCGCTTGTGCTCGTAGGTAAAGGCTTAACCTTTGATGCCGGTGGTATTTCTCTCAAACCCGCTGCCAATATGGATGAGATGAAATATGACATGGGTGGTGCCGCCAGCGTTTTTGGCGCCATGCGTGCAGTCGCCGAGCTAGGTCTAAACCGTGAGATTATCGGGATCATTGCAGCATGTGAAAACTTGCCGAGTGGCCGCGCGAATAAACCCGGTGATGTCGTCACCTCTATGGCTGGTAAAACCATTGAGATTCTGAACACCGATGCCGAAGGCCGCCTCGTATTGTGCGACGCGCTTACCTATGCAGAACGCTTCAACCCGGCTGCAGTGATCAACATTGCCACTCTCACAGGCGCATGTATTGTGGCCTTAGGCGATATTAACAGTGGTTTATTTAGTAATAACGATGACTTAGCTGAACAAATCAAAGAGGCCAGCCAACAAACCAATGATGGCGTCTGGCAACTGCCTATTACCGACGAGTACCAAGCCAAGCTAAAATCAAACTTTGCTGATATTGCGAATATTGGTACACCGGGTGCTGGCTCTATCACCGCAGCTTGTTTTTTAGCACGCTTTACTGAAAGCTACCCATGGGCTCATTTAGACGTAGCGGGTACCGCCTGGTCTAGCGGTGCTAACAAAGGGGCCACTGGGCGCCCCGTGCCTTTATTAGTTCAATACTTAATTAACCAAACGGCTTAATATGACAACTCGCGTCGACTTTGCTTTCGGCGCGCCCCATCGTTTGCGCACCGCTTGTCAGGTGGTTCGCAAACACTACATAGCTGGGCGCAAATTAATTATTTACCATTCTGATAAACGCGCTCTGGCTCGCTTTGATCGGTTGCTGTGGGGGTTTGAACCGACGGCATTTATTCCTCATGTCGGCATTCAGCATCCATTAGCTGCGCAAACCCCTATTCTGTTGACCTATACCGCACCTGAACCGCACAGCACTACCGAACCCTCGTGGCTGCTCAACCTTGATACTCAGTGCCCTCCTACTGCTGCACAGTTTCAACGCATACTCGAGATTGTGTCCGAGCAAGAGCAAGACAAACACGCCGCTCGCCAACGTTGGCGCCAATATCAGCAGTGGCAATTTGATGTGCGAGCTCATCAATTGTCACCGTCTTAATACGCACGGTTGTGCTTGATCATTCAGCTAATTGTCAGCTATGCTTATTTTATTCAATTATGCTGCTAAGGAAATATTATGAATCCCTATCGTCCTGATATGCCCTCCCAGTACGGAGGCACTACCAGCGTGGCCATGCGTAACCGCGTGCTACGCAACACCTATTTACTATTAGCCGTATCCATGATCCCTACGGTGTTAGGGGCTTGGCTAGGTTTAGCCACCGGCATCACGTATGCTCTAGGCTCTAGCCCAGGGCTCAGTGCTATCGTGTTTCTTGTGGGTGCATTTGGCATGATGTTCCTGATTGAACGCAATAAAAATAGCTCTGTCGGTGTGGCGCTACTCTTAGCGTTTACTTTCTTTATGGGCATTATGCTGTCACGGCTGGTGGGCTTTGTGATGGGCATGAGCAACGGTACTCAGCTCATCATGTTCGCCTTTGGCGGGACAGCGGCTGTATTTGGGGTAATGGCTAGCATTGCCAGCACCAGCAAACGCGATTTTAGCGGCATGCAAAAGTTTCTTTTTATTGGTGCTGTTATTCTTATTTTAGCGGCCCTAGCTAATATCTTTTTGCAAATGCCAGCCCTAATGCTGACTATTTCGGTCATGGCCATTGCTATTTTTTCTGCCTTTCTGCTAGTCGATCTACAGCGCATTATTAATGGCGGTGAAACCAACTACATCAGCGCAACCTTATCGGTTTACCTAAGTCTCTATAATATCTTTAGCAACCTTTTGGCACTATTTGGTATTTTAGGTGGCGACCGCGAATAACACTATCTAGTCTAAAACAGCTAACGCCTCGCTTCTGCGAGGCGTTCTGTTTTTATATGACTTAAGTTTTTATTTTTAAACGACCGCTACGCCAATCTTTATATAAGCGCCACGTAATTTCACTTACTATAATGCCTACCGCTATCCATATTGGGATGTATGTCCACCACTCCCCTGGCTCAATAGGCTCTCCAATTAATAAGAACGCCACCCAAAATAACAAAATAGGTTCTACATAACCCAATAAGCCAAATAAACCCAAGGGCAATAAACGGCTTGAGCTGAGATAAAACGTTAACGCAATAGAGCTTAAAAACCCAAATAAAGGAACTTGCCAAAAAAAGCGCGGCGCATTTAAAAATGTGTGCATAACACTTTGTTCTTGGCTAACTAATACATAGAGTGTGGGGGCAAGCAAAAAACTAAAATCAAACCACAGACCAGCCAAGGCACCCAACCGCAAATAGCGGCGCAACATAAAATAAGGCGGATAACCGAACGCTACTAACGCCGTTGCCCAAGAAAACGAATAAGTGCGCCCAAACTCGTGCAATACACCCACCACAGCAAAAGCCACTGCTATTTTTTGAGGCCAACTAAGCTTTTCTTTATAAACCAGGCTTCCTATAACCACCATCGTCAATGGTAAAAGAAAATACCCTAATGCCACATCTAACGCTTTATTATGTACTGGCGCCCAAACAAATAACCACATTTGAATGCCAAATAAGGCAGCGCAAATCACCATAAACAGAAAAAACCGTACGTCGCTAATTAAGCGCATACCTACTTGTTTAATTTCTTCCCATGCACGAAGCTGTGTAATTAATACGGCCAAAGCTGGAACACCTAATACAATCCGCCAGACAAATAGCTCTGTTCCCGTCATAGGCTCTAAAAGCGTAGCGTAATAATAAACCACAGCAAATAAAAAAGAGGCACCGACCGATAAGGCAATACCTTGCTTCATAAGCACTCCAACAGGGAAATCAAATTGAGAGGTGAGGCAATTAAACGGCTTGAGCGTAAAGACGAGCTAAATCAAATAAGCGCTCACGCTTTAATAAAGCCTGGGTTGGCAAGACGGCTTTGTCAGGCGCGCACACAGCTTGGGGCAACTGTTGCAACAAGAGGCATAGGTCAGCCTCGGCCTGAGGCCAAAGAGCACAAAAAAATGCGTCTGGCGCCCAACGTGTTATACCAAAACGCTTGAGCTCACTACGATTAAAGTCTTTGCTGTTTTTAGTTAGGATACTAACAGAACGGTCTGCAAAGTGTGTTTGAGCCGCACGAGCCGCCGCAATCACATGCCAGTCTTTAGGATCGCTGTATTTAAGCCCTTCTTGAAAACCATGCACGATACCTTGGTTAGCAAGAGGAAATACACTTTCCCAACGCTGCCAGTCTACTTCAAGTCGAGAGCGTTCCACCTGCCATAAGCGCGACGCATTGCGCAACCACTCCTCACGGATATGTGGGCTCCATGCTGGCTGAAAGTGCCCAGCTTGTGCTAGACCTAAACTTAAAAAACGCAATACGTTAGAGATAAGAATGCACGTATCTAATACGACTACCTCCGTATTAGACTTAGGATCGCCCATAATGCTGGAGCTCCATTAATACGGCTCGTGTACGCAAGGGTCGGCCAAGTAAATAGTCGATACGCTCGCGTAAACGTTGTCGCAACGCGCTTTCGTTATCCAGATCTAAAAAGTCAGGCAATGGTTCATCCATGCCATAACCTGTCTCTTGTAATAACACCCACTCGAACTGCCGTAAGACATGCGCCGTCGTCGCGCTGCCCGCTGCCAAGCGCTGCAATGCATTTTTATACTGGTCAAACAACATAGGGTGAGGGTCTTCACGTGGTAATAAACGCATGATCAATTCGTTCATATACCAAGCCGGCATTAAATTACGCCCTGCTAACGGGTGCAAACCTGTGATTTCTGCCTTGGTGAGCGTTTTAACCTCGTTGGCCCCACTCCATGATAACAAGAGGGGCTGAAAATTCAACAACACAGGCTTTAATGCAGAATAAGGACGCTTTGCACCTTTGGCTACTAAGGCCACGATGCCATGATCGCGGCTGAACATTTGTGTAATGAGGGAGGTTTCCTTCCAAGCCACCGCATGTAATAAATAGGCTGGTGCTTCTGTTACACGTTGGCGTTTACTCATGCCCTAGTTCACGTAGGGTCGATTCGCGTTCGGTCCAACCTTTGCGCACTTTTACGTACACATCTAAATACACCGGCTTTTCCAGTAGATTTTGGATGTCTTGACGTGCCTCGGTGGCAATGCGTTTCATATGCGTGCCATTAGCGCCTAATAAAATGGGGCGATGGCCTTCGCGCTCGACCAGAATACAGGCAGCGATGCGGGCTCCGGACTCGTTTTCATCCCATTGCTCAATCATGACAGCACAACCGTAAGGGAGTTCGTCTCCGACTAAGCGAAACACTTTTTCGCGAAGGATTTCTGAAGCGATAAAACGCATGGAGCGATCTGTGAGGGTGTCCTCGTCAAACATCGGCTCGTTAACAGGCAAAAAGCGTGCGATTTCATCTAAGAGAGTATCAAGCTGCACACCCCGTTCAGCACTGATAGGGATGACAGCCGCATAATCAAACTGAGCACTAACCTGAGCGATATAGGGCAGTAAATCGGCTTTGTTTTTAATTAAATCGACTTTGTTGATCACGAGGATAACGTGAGCGTCTTTGGGTAACAGAGGTATTAACTGTTCATCACCTGCATTCCACTTGCCTGCCTCGACTACATGTAGCACCACATCGACATCGGTTAAAGATTGTGTGACCACACGATTCATCATGCGGTTCATGAGCCCGCCATGGCGCGTTTGGAAACCAGGCGTATCAACAAACACAAACTGCTCGTTTTCACGTGTTAAAACACTATGAATGCGGTGACGCGTGGTTTGTGCTTTACGCGACACAATAGATATTTTAGCGCCGACCAAGGCATTAGTTAGTGTGGACTTCCCCACATTTGGACGTCCTACTACGGTAACAAAACCGCATTTAAATTCAGGTGTACTCATAATTTTATCGACTTCATTAAGCAGGACGATGACGGCGCGAAGCACGCGATGGTTTGGCTGGCTCGATGGCTTGGACTTGATCAATGGCCTGAAGCGCAGCAGCTTGCTCTGCAGCGCGTCGGCTGCTACCACTAGCTTGTACCACAATGTCCAAACGGTCTATACGACACTCTACATCGAAAATTTGACTATGCGCTGCGCCATGAGTAGCGATGACCAAATACACAGGTAACTCCATGCGTCGCCCCTGCAGCATTTCTTGAAGCAAGGTTTTAGGATCCTTACCCAACGTTTTGGGGTCTACCGTCAAAAGGATTGGCTGGTATTGACGCCCAACCACATAGGCCGCAGCATCAAAGCCGCCATCCAGATATACCGCACCGAAAATAGCTTCAAGCGCGTCTGATAAAATCGAAGGACGTCTAAATCCACCACTTTTTAGCTCGCCCTCGCCTAAGCGCAAGTAGTCTGCTAGAGCGAGTTGCTGTGCAATATCTGCCAGAGTGGATTGCTTTACCAAATTCGCTCGTAAACGCGATAAGTCTCCCTCATCAATACGATCAAACTGGTTATAGAGCAAAGAAGCCACCACAAAGTTCAAGACGGAATCGCCCAAAAACTCAAGGCGCTCATTGTGCTTGGCATTATGGCTGCGATGGGTCACAGCTTGTTCTAACAACTCGGGCTGTTTGAACTGATAATCAATCGCATCCTGTAAGCGAGAAAGCCGTGCTACCATTAGTGGAATCGTCCTATTCGACTGGGTTCGCTGAAATTCATCCAGATAAAAAATGCGCGACCCACTACATTTTCATCCGGTACAAAACCCCAATAACGACTATCTAAGCTGTTATCACGGTTGTCACCCATCACAAAATACTGCCCCTTGGGCACAACACACTCCATAGCTTGACGCCCATAGGTGCAATTGTCGTAATACGGAAAACGGACAATAGGCATGTAGTCTTGGTTGGGCTGTTTATTAAGCAAAATATGATGAGACGTTTCACCTAATAATTCTGCATATTCTGTCGTATAGCCTGAGCGATCGGGCTCAAAGTATTGCCCCACTGAGCTATTTTCTATGGGCTGGTTGTTAATATAGAGCTGTTTATTTTCATAGCGTACGGTATCGCCCGGGACACCTACCACGCGTTTAATGTAATCTATGCTAGGGTCAACGGGATACCTAAATACCAAGACATCCCCGGCCTTTGGCGTGCCAAGCGGGATCACCTTTTTGTTTATTACAGGCAGGCGCACCCCATATTGGAATTTATTAACTAGAATAAAGTCTCCATTTTGTAATGTAGGCAGCATAGAACCCGAGGGGATACGAAACGGTTCAAAAATAAACGAGCGCAAGACAAAGACAAAAAGAATAACGGGGAAAAAACTAACCCCGTATTCTACCCACCATGCCATGCGGGCCGCTTTGGCTCGGGCTTCTTCGCGTAACTCTTGTTGTTGCTCTGCACTGAGGCCAGGCACAAAAGGAACGTTGGCAGCTGCCTCTTCGACACGCTGTTTACGCTTAGCTGCTAACGAGTACTTGTCCCAAAACCAAACGATCCCAGTGATCACTAACAAAATAAATAATATGAGCGAGAAATCCCAACGCATAGATAACACCGTTTCTTATTTGTCTTCGACTTGTAAAATGGCAAGGAACGCCTCTTGAGGGATTTCTACGTTCCCTACTTGCTTCATGCGTTTTTTACCTTCTTTTTGTTTCTCAATGAGTTTTTTCTTGCGAGAAATATCACCGCCGTAACATTTTGCCAATACGTTTTTGCGTAATGCTTTCACGTTTTCTCGGGCTATTACCTCTGCACCAATGGCCGCTTGAATAGCAATATCAAACATTTGGCGAGGGATAATACCGCGCATTTTAGAAACCACCTCGCGTCCACGATAACGTGCATTTAAGCGGTGTACGATCATGGATAACGCATCGACGCGGTCACCGTTAATTAAAAGATCGACTTTTACCACTTCGGCTGAGCGGTATTCTTTGAACTCGTAATCCATTGACGCATAACCGCGAGAGACGGATTTTAATCGGTCAAAAAAGTCTAATACGATTTCAGCTAATGGGATCTCGTACACAAGACTGACCTGGCGCCCTAGATACGTCATGTTCATTTGCACCCCACGCTTTTGATTACATAGTGTCATCACTGGACCTACGTAGTCTTGGGGCATTAACAACGTGACCTCAACAATCGGCTCGCGGATTTCAGCGATTTGACCTACCTCTGGCATACGTGACGGGCT
The DNA here is from genome assembly GCF_011927625.1 of Paenalcaligenes hominis. Classification (GTDB taxonomy): domain Bacteria; phylum Pseudomonadota; class Gammaproteobacteria; order Burkholderiales; family Burkholderiaceae_B; genus Paenalcaligenes; species Paenalcaligenes hominis. Next base: position 86,193 of record NZ_JAATIZ010000001.1, on the reverse strand, counting down.
ATCAATCATAAGCACTTCACCGTCATTACGATGCACCTCGTACACCACTGAAGGAGCTGTGGTAATGATATCCATGTCGAACTCGCGTTCTAGGCGCTCTTGAACAATTTCCAAGTGCAGTAAGCCTAAAAAGCCACATCTAAACCCAAAGCCTAATGCCTGTGATACCTCGGGCTCGAACATAAGCGATGCGTCGTTCAGTTTTAGCTTTTCTAGGGAATCGCGTAATTGATCGTATTCGCTGCTTTCCACCGGATACACCCCAGCAAATACCTGCGGTTTGACCTCTTTAAAGCCAGGTAAAGGTGAAGGGGCCGCTTTATTACCACTATGGGTGATAGTGTCACCCACTTTGGCTTGCTCAAGCTCTTTAATGCCTGTGACCACAAAACCAACTTCCCCGGCAGACAGTTGTTCGACAGGGGTAGCTTTAGGTGTAAAGATACCTATTTGCTCGCAAATATGATTGGAGCCATTGGCCATAAGTTGGATCTTGTCACGGTGTTTCATCACCCCATTAACGATGCGTACCAACATGACCACCCCCACATAGTTGTCAAACCAGGAGTCAATGATCAGTGCTTGTAAAGGCGCATCGGGGTTGCCCTCGGGTGCTGGAATATGAGCCACAATGGCTTCGAGAATATCGTCAATGCCTTGGCCTGTTTTAGCACTGGCTTCGATTGCCTCTGAGGCATCAATGCCAATGACATCTTCGATTTCTTGACGAGCCGCATCGGGGTCTGCTGAAGGCAAATCTATCTTGTTTAAAACCGGAATGACCTCTAGGTCTTGTTCTAGAGCAGTGTAGCAGGTAGCGACGGTCTGTGCCTCGACCCCTTGAGACGCATCCACGACTAAGAGAGCGCCCTCGCAGGCTTGTAAGGAACGACTTACCTCGTAGGAAAAGTCAACGTGCCCAGGGGTATCGATTAAATTCAAGCGATAGGTATTGCCATCTTTGGCTTGATAGCTTAAAGCCGCTGTTTGAGCTTTAATGGTGATTCCACGTTCGCGTTCGATGTCCATCGAATCCAGAACCTGTGTCGACATTTCACGGTCTTCGAGCCCTCCACAGCGTTGAATTAGACGATCGGCCAAGGTAGATTTACCATGGTCAATATGAGCAATAATAGAAAAGTTGCGGATAAGATCCATAGACCTAAATAAAAAAACACCTGTTAATCGGACTCTGTACATACGACAGAAAAGGGGCGCTCAGGGCGCCCCTGTTGACTGCTATTTTAGCCTGTAATAACGTGAATTATTTAGCGGTTGGTTTTACTACAACCCACTGGGCATTATTTCCACGTACAACTAATAGCGCTACATTTTCATTAGCAGATAATGATTTTACTATGCGCTCGTAATTACCGACATCTAAATCGTCATGATTGTTGATTTGTACGATAATATCGCCCTCTGCAATGCCTGCTGCACTAGCAGGAGCTGCAGCTTGTTTAACCTTTACCCCACCGCTAATACCTAAACGCTGTTGTTCATTAGCAGCCAAAGCTTCGATTTGTAGACCTAAGCGATCTACTGAGGCGGTAGCTTGAGGCTCTGCTGCCACAGCAGTACCTGTAGTGAGCTCGCCCACCTCTGCTTTAACCGTATGGGTTTTGCCTTTACGCCATACCTCTACGTCGACCTGAGTACCTGGCTTTACAGAGCCTACGATACGAGGCAGATCGCTCATTTGTTTGATGTCTTTATCGCCAAATCGTAGAATTACGTCGCCATTACGTATCCCTGCCTTGGCAGCGGGGCCGTTTTCCTCGACGTTACTGACTAAAGCCCCTTTGCTGTCTTTTAGACCCAGTGCTTTAGCGACTTCCTCGCTGACATCGGTAATTTGCACCCCTATTCTACCGCGAGTCACGCGACCGTGTGCTTTTAGCTGTTCAACCACATTCATGGCTTCGTCAATAGGAATGGCGAGTGAGATCCCCATAAAACCACCACTACGGGAAATAATTTGGGAATTCACCCCAACCACTTCACCCGATAGGTTTAATAACGGACCGCCTGAATTGCCTGGGTTGACAGCCACATCCGTTTGAATAAATGGTAGGTAATCGCCTGTATCGCGATTAATCGCACTAACGATTCCCACCGTAACGGTAGAGTCCAAGCCAAACGGTGAACCAATAGCCATTACCCACTGGCCTTTTTTCAAAGCGCCTGGGTTACCAATTTTCAAGGGCGGTAAATCGTTGGCCTCGACTTTGATTAACGCTACGTCCGTGCGCTCGTCAGCCCCAATAACTTTAGCTTTATACTCTTTACCATCAACCAACGTCACAAAAATATCTTTGGCATCGGCAATAACATGGTTGTTGGTTAAAATATAACCATCGTTAGAGATGATAAAACCTGAACCTACTCCTCGGGGTACCACTCGCTCTTCCTGAGGGGCTGTGTCACCACCGCGCGGAGTAGCGCCCGGGCCGTGAGGCATCACATCGGGTCCAAAAAACCACCTAAACAAATCATATGGGTCGTTACCACCCCCGCGCATAGGCCGCACCGGTATGGATTCTGTAGTGCGAATATTCACTACTGATTTTTCTGTTTGCTCAACAATTTGTGAAAAATCTGGCAGCACCACGGCAGGCGCAGCTGTTTGCGCCTGCACTGGGCTTGTGCTGATACCAAGACTTAGTGCAGCAGCCACGCAGGCACTACCTAAAGCATGATAAAAACGAGTGGTGCGAATTTGCATTGTATGCACTCCGAAGGATGTATTTACTTAACTACAGGAACGAACTCGGCCCCATTACCCACATAATGCAAGGTAGCTAGAGGCACTTCACCTGTTGCCGTTAACCAGTAATCACCTATACGTTTACGAAATAAGTGAATACTACCTTTTTTAGAACCGGGATCGGCCTTAAGACGTTGGCTATAGCTATCAACCGGCTCAATAAATACTGAAATAGAAGCCAAGCCATCAGATAAAACGAGCTGGGCGACTTGGCGCTCGCTACGCATAAAGCGCGATATCTCTGAAACGGCCACAAAACCTGCAGGAGAAGGAATACGCCAACCTGTAGCGGCTAAATCCACGTTTTCTCTGTTGGCTGCAATCACGCGCCATTCCTTGTGTTTCCAATCGGAATCAAGCGCTTGGGATTGAATTGCGGCCCCACCTACCGTTAGGCTTGCAAAAGCGGTTTGGTTTACTATGGTAGGTTCTGCTCGCATGGCGATCGTTTGTGTTTGTAATAACAAATTGTGTTCAGTATCAACACATATATGGTAACCATAGCGCCATTCGTCAAGGGGGGTTAATGTATATTCTTGACATTCTCGACCGCCAACGCGCTTTTTATCGCGTATTTGCATTTGATAGTACTGATTAATTTTTTCAGTATTGCCCGTAAGCAAAGCAGGAAAACGGTCGTTTCTGGATTGCTCCAAGATAATGACTTGGCGCTCGGGAATTAAGCATTGAGTCACATCATTAATGCGCAGATATTCACGCTCGGGGCCATCTAAGCTTTCTAAGCGTTCTCGCTCGCCTTTACCATCGATGACATGCACCAAACGCATGGTCTGCACCCCAGCACTATTGCTATAACTAAACACCCCTGCATAGTCGAGTTCTCGAGCAGCTTGTTGAATCTGCTGCAATAGGGTGTTTAGATCTGTAGGTGCTGCATGCAATACTGATGTCCAGGCTAATATAGCCCCTAATGCCAACCGTAAGAAATGAGCTGAATAGCGCTTCATTTAGTTACCCATATAAGAAACATAACTAGCTGGCCCTACCCCTGTCATCGCACGATGCGCATCAATATAGTCTGCCCACAAATCATCTGCACTGGCTAACACAGGTGCCTCCTCTGTGACGGACTCGGGCTGGACCATTAGAAAGGTTAATAATACCGCCGCCCCTACCACAGCTAACGACATGGACCAACGACGCCAAACAGGCGGCTTGGTTGCATTGGGCGCAAACACGGTGGGCTCTTCGTCTATGGCTTTAGAGACCCGGGCATAAAATAGTTCAGAAGGTTCAATGGCAAGCTCTTCGCTACGCAATACGTCCCCAATAAGATGGTAGCTATCCCAAAGTTGACGGCCATACGGGCTATCGAGCTGTTCAGCATCTATGGGGTGTTCGCTATCTATCCAGAGTGAAATGGATTCCTCTAGACTTAGGTCGAGCTTTTGATCGAGATATTCCTGTTTTTTGGCTTGCATAGTGTAATTCCTTAGCTGCTCTCTCGCACTTTGCGTAATTGTTCGGCAATCGTTTCTCGAGCTCGAAAAATACGGGATCGTACCGTACCGATCGGACAGTCCATGGTTTGAGCAATTTCCTCGTAACTTAGACCTTCAATTTCACGCAAAACGATAGCTGTGCGCAGCTCTGGAGCCAGTTGATTAATAGCCGCATTGACGGTATCGGCTACCTGCCGACTGACCAACATGGACTCTGGTGTATTGATGTCAGTTAGAGTGTCAAGAGAGCTAAAAGTTTCACCCTCTTCATTTTCAAACTCGTGGGCTAAGAGTGGCCGTCTGCCACTAGCAGCTTGCCAATTACGCGCCGAGTTGATGGCAATACGATACAACCAAGTATAAAAATTACTATCACCACGGAACTGTGGTAGGGCTCTGTAGGCTTTAATAAATGTTTCTTGGGCGACGTCTTCGACCTCGGCAGGATCCGAGATCATCCGCGTCAACAAGCGCATAATACGACGTTGGTATTTAATGACGAGCAGGTCAAAAGCGCGTTTATCGCCTTGTTGAACCTGATGCACTAGCTCTTTATCTACATCATGACTCATACCGTGCTCTCTATCGAGGGGTCATTATGCTGAAGTTGATAACGCAATACGTGAATATGTAAATATCTCCATGCGGTGACTGACTGAGCGCTACGCCAAAATACCATAACCTGCGTTCGTTGCGGTTGGTCGTGTTGACGAAGACGTAGACATACAGCCCAAGAACTCTGCCACACATGGGTAATGTGCACAGGCCGAGAATAGGGGTGAGTAAAATAAAACTGACTGTGTTGGTTACAGCTTAAAGAATAAACAAGCTGCGTTTGGCTTTGGTAGAGATAAGCCACCACCACAAAGAAGCTGAAGCCCAAGTATAAGGCAAGAGAGACGTGCCATTGTTGACTAAGCAGGCCTAGCACGCCCAACACTAACACCAAAAACAACAAACCCAACACCCGAACACGTAAAGGAGTACGTGTAGTGAAGTGTTGGGTTCGGGGAACCATGGTTAGTCCAGACGACGCACCACCATGGTGCCATTTGTGCCACCAAAACCAAAAGAGTTAGATACTGCGACATCAATTTTGGTTTCTCGCGCTTGATTAGCACAGTAATCCAGATCGCATTCAGGATCTTGATTAAAGATATTAATCGTAGGGGGCGAGATTTGATTGTAGAGCGCAAGCGTAGTGAAAACGGCCTCTATACCACCCGCTGCACCCAATAAATGCCCGGTCATGGATTTAGTTGAGTTCACGATTACCTTGTTTGCGTGATCTCCGAGGGCCAGCTTGATGGCTACGGTTTCATTAATATCACCCAACGGGGTGGATGTACCGTGTGCATTAATGTAGTCAATATCCTCTACATTAATTTTTCCATTGCGTAGGGCATTTAACATGCCACGACGCGGGCCATCGCTATCTGGCGTAGTAATATGATGAGCATCTGAGCTCATGCCATAGCCAACGAACTCGCCGTAAATCCGAGCACCACGTTTTTTTGCATGCTCGTATTCCTCGAGCACCAATACCCCAGCGCCCTCGCCCAAGACAAAACCGTCTCGATCAATGTCCCAAGGACGGGAAGCCGTCTGTGGATCGTCATTGCGAGTGGATAATGCACGCATTGCGGCAAAGCCGCCCACACCTAGTGGGGAAACTGTAGCTTCGGCACCACCCGCTACCATCACATCAGCATCGCCATACTCGATAAGACGAGCCGCGTCACCAATGGAATGTAAGCCAGTTGTACACGCTGATACCACAGCATAGCTTGGCCCTTTAAGCCCTAGCAGAATAGATAATTGGCCTGAAACCAAATTAACGAGGGACCCAGGCACAAAGAACGGGGAAATACGGCGCGGGCCGCGTTCGAGGTAGTCGGATTGTGTGGCCTCGATGCGAGGTAAACCGCCAATCCCCGAACCAACAATAACACCGATACGATCAGCATTGTCTTCGGTGACTTCTAGGCCAGCGTCTTGCCACGCTTGCACACCCGCCGCCACGCCGTAATGGATAAAAGTATCCATTGTTTTGGCTTCTTTGGCTGTGATGTATTGCGTAACATCAAAATCTTTAACCTCACCCGCAATCTGGGCTGTGAGAGCTGAGGGATCAAAGCGCGTAATACGCCCGATGCCTGAACGCCCATTAACGATGTTATCCCAAGCGGTTGGTATGTCATTACCGACTGGAGACACAATACCTAAACCGGTAATCACGACACGTCGTTTCACGGATGACTCCTAAATACAAAAAAAGCGGTTCGTAGCGAATGACCCAATACCATTTACCAAAGCGCGCTAAGGTAGAGCCACTGTATCATTCTCTGTAAACCGCCTTGAGCTTTGGGGCAAGCCACCACATCAATGTGTCTAGCCTGCCCACACCCAGGTTTGAAATTACTGCTCGCTGTTAGCGTTAATGTAGTTAACAGCTTGCTGAACCGTCGTGATTTTCTCAGCTTCTTCGTCTGGGATTTCGGTTTCGAATTCGTCTTCGAGCGCCATCACGAGCTCGACCATGTCGAGCGAGTCGGCACCGAGGTCGTCAAGAAAAGAAGATTCGTTCTTGATCTCGGCTTCGTTTACGCCAAGTTGTTCAGCGACGATCTTCTTGACGCGCTGTTCGATGCTTTCCATGCAGATTCTCCAAATTGGGGATTAATTCCCGCAAATTATAGCCAAACAATTAAAAGGGTGTAGGCTATGACCAAAAATGGCAATATCGATTTGTTTCAATAAAGTACTGATATAAAACGATACGCCCCTTAAAAATAGTTAAAGTAAGTAATTTAACCTTAGATCAGCGTTTCGCCAAGTCTTTTACATGTACATGCCGCCATTGACGTGCAAGGTAGTACCCGTAATGTAATCGGCCTGAGGACCCGCTAAAAAGGTTACAGCATTCGCAATATCTTCGCTTTGACCTAATCGACCTAATGGTATTTGAGTAAGCAAAGCTGTTTTTTGTTCGTCGGATAGCGAACGAGTCATATCGGTATCAATAAAACCCGGTGCCACACAATTAACAGTAATATTACGACTGCCTAGTTCACGTGCCAAGGCTCGTGACATACCCGCTACACCGGCTTTCGCCGCAGCGTAGTTGGCTTGCCCAGGGTTGCCACTATAGCCAACCACCGAACTAATGTTTATTATACGACCCCAGCGCGCTTTCATCATAGGGCGAATAACGGCGCGGCTTAAGCGAAAAACAGCACGCAAGTTGGTGTCCATGACAGCGTCAAAATCATCATCTTTTAAACGCATGGCCAGGTTATCGCGAGTAATACCAGCATTATTAACTAATATATGCGGCCCGCCCTCTTTGGACAATTGGGCGATTAGATCATCGCAGGCCTGATCGTCCGTGACGTCTAATTGTACGCCCCGACTATGCGGGTTATTTAAATAGGCCGTAATAGTTTCAGCACCTGCCGCTGTGGTGGCAGTACCTATTACTTGCGCCCCTTGGGCTTGCAACTGTAGGGCAATAGCTTGACCTAAGCCACGCGTAGCGCCTGTCACAAGAGCAATTTTTCCAGCTAAAGGCAATGTTGTCATATGCAATTAATTTTGTAAGCTTGTTAAGACGTGCTCAAGTGAGGCGGGATCATTGATCGACAAGACTATCATATCTTTATCGATACGCTTAACTAAGCCAGAGAGGACTTTACCTGGCCCACATTCTACAATGTGAGTCACCCCTAAAGCACGCATTTTCTCGATGGTTTCCACCCAACGAACTGGGTGCCATGCTTGACGCGCTAAGGCCGACTTAATGGCATCGACCTCGTCGGGATACGCCACATCCACATTATTAATCACAGGAATACGTGGCGCATCAAGTTCGATATGGTTTAACGCGACGGCTAATGTATCGGCAGCAGGCGCGAGCAAACTAGAATGAAACGGGGCGGATACAGGTAACAATACTGCGCGTCGAGCCCCGGCGACTTTAGCTAGCTCGCACGCCCGCTCAACAGCCTCTTTATGGCCAGCAATCACAATTTGGCCAGGAGCGTTAAAATTAACAGGCTCTACGACTTGGTCTTGGGCGGCCTGAGCACAGACTTGACGAATCTGTTCGTCATTTAGGTTAAGCACAGCTGCCATGGCACCGACGCCGACGGGTACCGCCTGTTGCATTGCGTCTGCACGGATGCGTACAAGTTTCACGGCATCTGACAAACGCAACACACCCGATGCAGTTAAGGCAGAGTACTCACCTAGACTATGGCCCGCGACCACATCCGGTAAGGCACCACCCGCCTCTACCCATGCATTAAACATGGCAACGGCAGCCAACAACATAGCAGGCTGCGTATTGGTAGTTAAGTTCAGGTCTGTATCAGGACCCGTAGCAATGAGACGACCTAAATCTTGGTCTAGGGCTTCGTTAGCTACTTGGATAGCGGCTTGGACAGCCCGATTATCTGACCATGCATCAAGCATGCCCACCGATTGAGAGCCTTGACCTGGAAATACAAATGCAATTTTTTTCATGAGTTTGACTGTAAAAATAACTGCTGTTTAGCCTAGCATAAATTAGTTAAATACGCGCTAGGACAGAACCCCAAGTAAAGCCACCGCCTACGCCTTGCATTAAGACAGTATGCCCAGCCTTGACGCGCCCATCTTTACGTGCAGCATCCAAAGCTAGGGGAACACTAGCCGCTGAGGTATTAGCGTGTTGATCTAGAGTAATAACTACTTTCTCGGTGGGAACATGCAATTTACGGCCAATAAAATTAATAATACGCACATTGGCTTGGTGAGGAATCAGCCAATCCACCTGTTCCATTGACAACCCTGCCTGAGCCACGACCTCTTGACCCGACTTGGTTAAGGCATTGACGGCAAATTTAAATACGGCCTGTCCATCCATGCGCAAGAAAGGGTCACCCACGACCTCGCCATAGGCTACGTTGCCTGCGGCACATAAAATATGATTTTGGCTGCCGTCTGCTTTCAGTTGAGTGGCCATAATCCCAGGCTCGGGGGAAGCAGCAAGCACCACTGCACCTGCCCCATCACCAAACAGCACACAGGTACTACGATCTTTCCAATCTAAAATAGAAGAGAATACCTCTGCGCCAATAACTAAAGCCTTGGTTGCATTACCTGCCTTGATCAGCGCATCCGCTGTTGTCAAAGCATAAACAAAACCGCTGCAGACTGCTTGAACATCAAACGCAGCACCACCAGAAATGCCAAGCTGGTTTTGCACCAAACACGCCGTGCTAGGAAAAACAAAATCCGGGGTAGATGTGGCCACCACGATTAGATCAATGTCCGAAGCCGCTAGCCCTGCATCAAGCAGAGCAGCTTGCGCAGCTTGCGTAGCAATTTGACTTGTGGTCACACCGCGATCAGCAATATGACGTTGCCGTATTCCCGTTCGTTCCATGATCCATTGATCGGAAGTTTCAATCCCATCTTGAGCTAACTGAGCGGCAAGATCGTCATTACTAACAATACGAGGGGGCAAGTAGGAACCAGTACCTATTATTTTGGTATATGGCATTGTGAAATCCTTGATATGCTGCGCTTAGAGCGCAGGCTCAGACTGCGTGTCCAGAGGAAGCTCTTTACCATTTTGCGTTTCCAGCTGATGACGCAAGCGGTCTATGGCTTCGGTCGTTCCGGTAAGTAAGCCATTATTCACAGCATCTCGAGCGCGTTGCAGCGCGTAGCCATACGCATAGGCATCGGCAGAGCCATGACTTTTAATTACGATACCACGTAAGCCAAGTAATGCCGCGCCATTGTAGCGTCGGTTGTCGACACGATGACCTAAACGGCTCAGGACTGGTTTGGCGACAAGGCCTGCCGCCATAGATAAGCTGTTGCGAGTGAATTCCTCGCGCAACATAGAAGCGACCATTTTGGCTAGCCCCTCTAAGGACTTCAAGACCACATTACCTACAAAGCCATCGCAAACCACGACGTCGACGGTACCTTTGCAAATGTCATCGCCTTCTACGTTGCCGTAAAAATTTAAACCACTGTGACGCAGCAGCTCGGCGGCTTGACGCACGACCTCGTTGCCTTTAATGACCTCTTCACCGATATTAAGTAAGCCAACGGAAGGGCTTTGTTGTTTATCTACGATGGAGGCCAAAGCGGTACCCATAATAGCAAACTGCAGTAAGTGCTGAGCACTACAGTCTACGTTGGCACCCAGATCAAGCATAGTTGTGGCGCCCCCTTTCTGATTAGGAATGGAGGTCGCAATAGCCGGACGGCTAATGCCATCTAATGTTTTAAGCACATAGCGGGAAATAGCCATCCATGCGCCTGTATTGCCGGCTGAAACACACGCGTCCGCTAGTTGGTCTTTAACTAACTGAGCGGCAACGCGCATGGAAGAATCTTTTTTGCGCCGTAATGCGACCTCGACCGAGTCATCCATAGTGACGACCTCTGAGGCATGTATGATTTCGTACCAGGCACGATCGGGACCACGATGACGTTGCAAATGACTTGCAACAGCCTCTTTGTCACCTACCAACAAACACAAAACATCCTCGTGTTGCTGGGCAAATTGAGCGGCAGCAGGAATGGTTACAGCCAGACCTACATCGCCCCCCATGCAATCAATGGCGATACGTATATACGGATTAGACATGTGAAACGCAACGGCGCAGTAAACGACGACGCAAGAAATTAATCGTCGTTTTTAGTTTGTAGCACTTTACGACCACGGTAAACGCCGTTAGGGCTGATGTGGTGACGTAAATGTAGCTCGCCTGTTGTGGGCTCGATTGCCGTTGCAGGACCGGTTAAGGCATCGTGCGAACGACGCATGCCACGACGAGACGGGCTCTTTTTGTTTTGCTGAACAGCCATGATGACTCCTGTAAACAGAGCAGATCCATTGACCAGCCCCGTAAATGAAAAATAAAATAAATTTACGATTTTTTAAGTTGGCTGAGGACGGCAAAAGGATTGGGCTTTTCGTCTTCGGCCTCTTCGTCTTGGACAGCGAGAGCCTCGGGTAGATGAGGACATTCGGTGTGGCGCGGAACATAGGGCAGGCTTAGGATTAGTTCATCCTCGACCAGATCCAATGCATTGAGCTGCACTGCTCCCAATATACGCTCGATGGCATCGGGATCGTCTGCGTCTATATCTAACTCTAGTTCGTTAGCCACGACTAGAACCTGATTTTTAGCATCAATAGGATAATCAAAATCCTGCATACAGCGTTGGCATGTCAGCACGACAAACCCAGTCAGTGTGATAGTTAAAAACTCTTGACCTGCTGTATCGACGCTGCCTTGTATGGACCAGCTTAACGACTGATCTTTTTGGGCAGGCAAGCCCTCTAGGGCACGCTTAAAAACAGAAATCGGGCTTTGGGCCGCAAAAACTTCACCGTTGCGAGTGAACGCCGCAGTATCTAATAGATATTGTGTTGGCTGCAAGGCAAGTATTTCCAATAACGAAGAAAAAGGGAGATAATAACGCGTTGACCTTTAGCTAGTCAAACACTTCACTCATTTTACACCACAAAGCGATTATGCGTCTTATTCTGGCCTCAAGCTCTGTTTATCGCCGTCAACTTCTAGAGCGACTTTGTCTTCCCTTTGAGGTGCTTGCTCCGGATGTCGATGAAAGCCCCTTTCCTAACGAGCACCCTAAACAATTGGCCTTACGCTTAGCCACAGCCAAAGCACAGGCCATTGCCGCCATGCACCCTGACGCCATCGTGATTGGCTCAGATCAAGTAGCAACGTTGGGCTCGCAGAGCCTAGGTAAACCGGGTAATCATCCTCAGGCTGTGGCTCAGCTAAAGCAACTTCAAGGGCAAACCGTTGTGTTTCATACTGCTTTATGCGTGGCACAAAACACACAGTTTCAAACCGTCAACGTGGAAACCATCTGCCGTTTCCGCGCGTTAAGCGATGAAGAGATAGAAAATTATTTGGCCTTTGAGCAGCCTTACGATACTGCTGGCAGCGCCAAAGCTGAGAGCTTAGGAATTAGCCTGATGCAATCCATGCAGTCAAATGACCCCACTGCTATTATCGGCCTACCGCTTATTGAGCTAGCTCGTTTGTTACGTGAACGCGGCGTAAATCCTCTTTTGACTCCAATCGCTCTTAGGACTTATGACTAAAACATTACATTTACTTCCCGTTCCCTTAGGTGACAGTGCTAATGCTCTGTGGCTTCCTACTGCGGTACAACAGCAAGCAGCCCAACTACGCTGTTTTATTGTAGAAAATGCCAAAACAGCGCGTGCTTTCTTAAAACAAATGGGCACCGAGCACGCCTTACAGGACATCACGTTATTTCAGCTTGATAAGCACAATAGCTCTAAACAACAAATTCAACAGTGGCTCCAAAGCCCAGAGGCTGCCGCAGGCATCGGCTTAATGTCCGAAGCCGGTTGTCCTGCCGTCGCCGACCCTGGCGCTGTGGTGGTCGCAATGGCGCATGGCCTAGGCTTTACGGTAAAGCCCTATGTTGGTCCTTCATCCATTTTATTAGGCTTAATGGCCAGCGGCTTAGACGGACAAAACTTTTGTTTTCATGGTTATGTTCCCCGCCAAGCGGACGACCAAGCTCGTACACTCAAACTCTGGGAACAACAGTCCAAAAAACTTAACCAATCTCAAATTTTTATTGAAACGCCCTATCGCAACCCCGCTTTATTTGACAACTTGCTGAAACAGTTGGCTCCTACCACTCGCTTATGTGTTGCCCGAGCCTTGACTACCCCCGATGAATGGGTGCGTACACACAGCGTCAGCCAATGGCGCAACCAGCCTGCACCCGAGCTTAATAAACTTCCCACTTTATTCTTATTTCAAGCCCATGCGTAACCCTCTCAGTCTTAGTGTTGTTATGGGGTCATGCGCCTTACTTAGCGCCTGCAGCAGCTTGGGCCCACAGCTTAACTACACATTGAATACGGATTTTGAGGCTCAAGGACATAACAGTCGAGTGCGACATGTTGTCATTCACTATACGTCTAGCCCTTTTCCTGTAGCCTTAAAAACCCTCACCCAGCAAAACGTCAGTAGCCATTATTTAATTACCGACACCGCTCAACCGGTGGTGTATCAATTAGTGGATGAAAACCGACGCGCTTGGCATGCAGGGGTTAGCGCCTGGTATGACTACCCAGACCTTAACACCAGCTCGATTGGTATCGAGCTCGTGAACGAAGGGCGTCGTCCTGACTTAAGTTGGGCCCCCTATGCCCCACAGCAAATCGAAACATTAATTGCTTTGCTGCATGACATCGTAGCAAAGCACAATATCCCTGCCGAGCACATTGTGGGACATAGCGATATAGCCCCACAACGCAAAATTGACCCGGGCCCGTTGTTTCCCTGGGAACAGTTAGCCCAAGCGGGCTTGGGGCGCTGGTTTGATGCGGGTACGGCGCAGCACTTTAGTGATTTCTATGCCGCTGAAGGCCTGCCCACTCCGATAGAAACACAACAACTATTACAACAAATCGGTTATCCCATCGACATAACAGGACAATGGGATGCTGCATCAATCAATGTATTGCGTGCTTTCCAAATGCGCTATCGCCCCGCTCAGCATGATGGTATGTTGGACACCGAAACCGCGGGCATCTTACGTGCTTTACAACACGGTGCCGCCTCCGATGCACCGTAGACGCAGCCCTAAAAAAACTGGCATAAAGCCAGTTTTTTCGGTTAGTCTTTTAGACGATGCATAATCCATTCATGCATCTCTGGCACTGAGCTCACAATTGCAGTCGGCTCAGATTTTTCTAAAGTAGGAATATCGTGCGCCCCATAGGTAACGGCCAAGCAATCCATGCCGGCATTGTGTGCCATGTAGGTATCGTGTGTCGTGTCACCTACCATCAGCACGTTTTCTGGTTGCAGATCTAGTTCCCAGAGGATTTCTTGTAGCATTAACGGATCAGGCTTGCCGCGTGTCTCGTCAGCACAGCGTGTCGTCGTAAAGTAATGCGCTAAATCCACAACTTTTAACACACGATCTAACCCGATACGGCTTTTCCCCGTCGCCACGCTAATAGGCACTACGCGTTCACGCAGTTGATCTAGCAGAGGCACAGCCCCATCAAACATTTTAATCGTGGCATCGCGTTGAAAGAAGTGATGACGATAACGCTCTAGGAATTGCGGCATTTGCTCTGCGGTGAGCTCGGGAACGGCTTTGTATAAGCCGCTCTCTAGAGACAAACCGATAATCCAACTGGCTTGCATAGCGGGCGGTACAGGCAAGCCTAGATCGGCACTGGCCAACTGAATGGACTCAATAATGGAATGGGTAGAATCCATTAAGGTACCATCCCAATCAAAAATGACCGCATCGTAGTGTTTCAACGGTGTTTCTCCAACGTAATAAGAATTTCTGTACATGCTTGGGGCAGCGGTGCCTCGAAGTCGAGCCATTGGTCGGTTACAGGGTGACGCATACGAAGCCGGGCTGCATGCAAAAACATGCGTTTAAAGCCCCACTGAGCAAATTGGGCCCGAACAGCATCCGAGCCGTATTTATCGTCTCCTATGATAGGAAACCCCGCGTGGGCCAAATGCACCCGAATCTGATGGGTACGACCTGTTTTTAGCTCGGCCTCGAGCAAACTGTATTGCCCATAGCGTTGCAATAAGCTGACGATAGTATGAGAAGGCCTGCCTTCGGCATCGACTCGAACTCGACGTTCGCCTGATGCTGTCATCCAGCGCAGTAAAGGGGCTTTTATGTGCTGACGATCGTTGACCCAATCACCCTCGACCAAAGCCTGATAAAATTTTTCTATTTGGCCGTCTCTAAACATATCATGAATCGCAACCAAAGCACGTCTGCGTTTGGCAATGATCAATAACCCCGAGGTGTCGCGATCTAGACGATGGCCCAGTTCGAGTAACTTTTGCTCGGGGCGCGCTGCACGCAGTTGCTCGATCACGCCAAACGACACTCCACTGCCCCCATGTACTGCAACCCCTTCGGGCTTATTAATGACCAATAAATAATCGTCTTCGAACACTACGGGAAACTGAGCAGGAGGTACCCGTGGCGCGGCCTCTGGGTCGGGCATACGCATAGGCGGTATCCGCACAACATCGCCCTCTTGTAAACGGTACTCATTTTTAACGCGTCCTTTATTGACCCGGACTTGACCACTACGAATGGCTTTATAGATGTGGCTTTTCGGCACACCTTTACACTCCCTAACTAAGAAATTATCGAGTCTCTGCCCCGCCCATTCTGGGCTAATTTCTAGTATCCGTACCTGCGGCATGGTCTTTTTCACTGCTAATGGTTTTCTCATACTCAAAAGAGGCATATAATCGCTTCAGCCTATGGGAACTGTGACACCGCTAGACGTAGAGATGCAAGGGTGCGTCTCCGCTAGCCGTAAAAGTATTTATTGTAATACGTATTGTGCACAGTTTTCGGGTCATAAGGTCGTCGGAGCAACACCTCTGTATAAACGCGGTTAACTTGTCCCGCGCACACTTATAGTGTTGATTACCGCGTGCGGCACTCCTCATTCTGCAAAGTTGTCGCTGTAAAAAGAATTTAGCACCCGTTGTATGTACCCCATACAACGGTGGTTCCAGCAATTTATTGATATTGTCTAACACTATTGTGAATATGACCCCCCTGCTGATAGAACTGCGCCCTGTGAAACGCGCTGTGCCCATTCGACTAAGTGTGGGCAACATGTAATTGCCCCCGCTTTCGCAGTGATGTAGTGCCCCACACCGAGTGACCCGCGGTCGCGCGCCGATTGTCTGCGCGCCATGACTACGGAGAATAACACTCATGAAACGCATGTTATTTAATGCAACACACCAAGAAGAACTACGTGTTGCTATTGTTGACGGTCAAAAACTGATTGACCTCGACATCGAATCGGCTGGTCGGGAACAACGCAAAGGAAACATTTATAAAGGTGTTATCACTCGCGTTGAACCCGGACTTGAAGCATGTTTTGTAAGCTATGGCGAAGACCGTCATGGCTTTTTGCCCTTTAAAGAAGTCGCACGCACCTACTTCAAAGAAGGTGTTGATGTACGCAATGCACGCATTCAAGATGCATTGGTTGAGGGTCAAGAGCTCATCATCCAAGTCGAAAAAGAAGAGCGTGGCAATAAAGGCGCTGCCTTAACCACCTTTATCTCGCTAGCGGGTCGTTATTTGGTGCTCATGCCTAACAATCCTCGCGGCGGCGGTGTATCGCGTCGCGTCGAAGGCGAAGAGCGTCAAGAGCTACGCGAGGCCATGGACCAACTCGAAGTGCCCCACGGTATGAGCATCATCGCTCGCACTGCTGGTATTGGCCGTAGTGTCGAAGAGCTACAATGGGATCTAAACTACCTGCTGCAGCTTTGGTCAGCCATTGATGGCGCCGCCAAAGAAAACCCAGCACCTGTTCTCATTTATCTCGAATCCAGCCTCGTCATTCGTGCTATTCGTGATTACTTTTCACTCGATATCGGCGAAATCCTTATTGATACGGACGACATCCACGAGCAAGCCACCGCTTTTATGAGCTTGGTCATGCCGGACAACGTCAGCCGCGTCAAGATGTACCGCGATGACATCCCTTTGTTTTCGCGTTTTCAAATTGAAAACCAAATTGAAACGGCGTACTCACGTACGGTACAGCTACCGTCAGGCGGCGCAGTGGTCATTGACCATACCGAAGCCTTGGTCGCCATTGATGTGAACTCTGCTCGCTCCACACGTGGCTCTGATATCGAAGAAACTGCGCTGCGCACTAACCTCGAAGCCGCGGATGAGGTCGCCCGTCAATTACGCCTACGAGACTTAGGCGGTCTTATCGTGATCGATTTTATCGACATGGAAGACAATAAAAATCAACGTGCCGTGGAACAACGTTTGCGTGATGCGCTTCACCTTGACCGCGCTCGTGTACAAATGGGCAAAATTTCACGGTTTGGCCTTATGGAGCTCTCACGTCAACGTCTACGTCCAGCGTTGAATGAAGGTTCACATATTACTTGCCCGCGTTGTACTGGTACTGGGGTTATCCGTGATGCCGAATCTAGCGCACTGCATGTATTACGTTTGCTCCAAGAAGAAGCCATGAAAGAAGGCACAGCGGCGATTCATGCCCAATTGCCGGTGGATGTGGCAACGTATTTGCTCAACGAAAAACGCAGCGATGTGGCTAAGATCGAGTCCCGCTTAAACGTCAGTCTCACCCTTATTCCTAATAAATCCCTAGAGACACCGCATCATATTATTGAGCGTTTACGCCATGACGACCCACGCTTAGAGGAGCTACGGTCGAGTTACCAGCAGGTCAAAGTCGAGGAAGAAAGCACTTTGACTCCGCACCGCACCCATGAAATCAAACCACGCCCTGTCGCGTTGGTCAAAGGGGTGACGCCTGCGCAGCCTGCGCCTATGGCGGCGGTTGAAAAAAGCAATGACCCCAATCTGTTTACGCGCTTAAGCGCCTGGATTAAAACCTTATTTGCTAGCCCCACCCCCACTGAAGAAACCGCAGTAAAACCAAAGTCAGATCAGCCAAAACGTCAACGCCAAACTAAAAACGAGCGTCGTCCTAACGAGCGCCAGCGTCAAAACCGCAACAAAAGCGAACGTCGCCCTGACCCAACCGACCCTAAAGCCGTTGTCGAGTCAGGACGCCCTGCACGCAATCGACGCGCTGCCAAGCCCGCACCCGATAGTGCAATAACGCCGGACAGCAGCCCCGAGGTTGAGCCGTCAACACAACCCACACAAGGCGACAGTAACAATCGTCGCCGTCGCCGTAGCCCACGCAATCGTCGCCGCGAACAGGTCGCTACTGACGAGCAAAATGTACAACAGGTTGCTGTGGTGGACGAAAGCAACGAGCAAGCTAAGGCCCCTGCTCCAGCATCTAAACCTCCTGTGATGCACGACGAGCCTCAAGATGAAGCCGCCCAAGCAGAAGACACCGCAACAGAGCAGACCGCTTCTGAACACGATGACGATCAGCCTACAGAGCGTCGCCGTAATCGTCGTCGTCGCAGCCGTCGCAGTCGCCGTCCAAGCGAAGAAACCAACGTAGAAGTCGAGTCTACTGAAAGCACAGAGGAAAATGCGTCTCAATTTGTGGCTCATGAAACCCCACGTTTTGATGCATCTGTGCTAGAAGAAGAGCAATCATCTAGTCCCGAGGTGCCCACTGCCCCAGTAGTGCAACAAGCAGCCGCTCTGGTCGAGGATACAGCCTCTGCTATGGACGCCACTCCGACTGCGCCTACCAAGCCCATCGCTGATGCTAGCTCAGATAGCACGGCTGCCACTGATGATACTGAACCGAGCCCAGCAGCAAGTGCGATTGACAGTATCACTGCACCTGCTCAAAAAATCGATGCATTGAGTGACGAGCTCGCCGATGCAGGATTAGAGTTAGTTCAAACGCAAAGTCGCACTACGCCCGAGCCAGAAACACCCGTTCAACCGCTTGGGCGCAACCCGCGTTCCCGTTGGGCCGAGCCGGTAGCTGACGAACCGTTAGTGATGGTAGAAACAGGAAGCAGTCCTGTTCAAGTTACCGCTGAACCCACCGAAGCACCCCACGTAACGGAAACCGTTTCTAGCTCTTCTGTAGCGGATGTCACCTCAATCGACACCGCAACGCCTGCTGAGGACGTAGTAACTACTGAGGACGTAACAACTACTGAGGACACAACAGCCGCTCAGGAGCCTGTTGAAGTCGCTCCTATCGCCTCTCCACAGGAAACAGAAGCGCCTGTTGTCGCGTCAGCCAGCCAATCGTCACCTGACACGCCCCGTTTTGACCCAGCGGAATTACAAGCTGAGCTTGATGCGGTCGGCCTTGAGCTTGTTCAAACTCGAGCCGATGCGGTGGTTGACGTTACAGAACCAGCCGTACGTCTAGGTCGTCCTCGACGTCCTGCTGCCCCTGTAGCCAACGTAGCGCTTGAGCAAGTCGAAACCGACAAAAAAGACTAAATGCGTTAGGCACAAAAAAGCCGGGATGAGATCCCGGCTTTTTTTATGGCCTGATTGAGTTAGCGCGGCTGAACGGCCTCGGCAGGTTGACGCATCATGAGTGCCATCAAAGCAGCGAGCTCTTGACGCATTTCACGGCGATCTATCACCATATCAATGGCGCCTTTTTCGAGCAGAAACTCGGCTCGTTGAAAGCCTTCGGGTAGTTTTTCGCGTACGGTTTGCTCGATAACACGAGGGCCAGCAAAACCAATTAATGCATTGGGCTCCGCAATGACCACATCGCCCATAAACGCAAAACTGGCAGAAACGCCCCCCATGGTTGGATCAGTAAGCACACTAATAAAGGGCAAGCCAGCCTCGGAAAGCTGCACTAACATAGCGTTTGTCTTTGCCATTTGCATTAAAGAAAACAGACTTTCCTGCATGCGGGCGCCACCGGATGCCGCAACACAAACAAAAGCAGAACGCGTACGGATGGCTTCTTGGACCCCACGCACAAAGCGTTCGCCCACAACTGACCCCATGGAACCGCCCATGAACTCGAACTCAAAGCATGCCACCACAGCAGGCATCGATAATATGGTTCCAGCCATCACCACCATGGCATCCGATTCGCCTGTCGCACGAGTGGCTTGAGTGACGCGATCAGGATACTTTTTTGTATCGCGGAATTTCAGTGGATCCATTGGTCGAATGCTCTGACCAATTTCCACACGGTTATCGGCATCGAGTAATGCCTCAATGCGGCCTCGTGCATTTAAACGTAAATGGTGATTGCATTTAGGGCATACATTTAGGGTAGCTTGCAAATCTTCCTTGTAGAGCACCGATTCACACGAAGGGCACTTTACCCAAAGTCCTTCAGGAACACGCTTGCTACTGCCATGATCTCGATTAATTCGAGGGGGTAATAATTTCTGGATCCAGCTCATTGGGTAATCCTGTTGAAGGGGTTTTAGGGCACGCCCTAAAACCACTACTAGCTGAGTACATGAACGACCCAGCTAAAAAAGGTTATCAAAACAAAAATCTAAGCAGACAGGGCTTGGCTTACGGTTTGGAGCCACTGTGCAGCAGCATCAATAGCACGCTGGTCATCCCCATGTTCAGCATAAGACTGCTCTAGGGTTTCAATTAACTTGCTGCCGATTACTACTGCATCAGCCACCTCTGCCACTTTTTGGGCGCTGTGAGCATCACGAATACCAAAGCCCACACCGACAGGAATGGTGACATATTCGCGGATGCGTTTAATTTGCTGAGCAACGTTTTCTACATCTAGGGCAGCAGAACCCGTTACTCCTTTTAAGGACACATAATAAACATAACCGCGTGCAATGTCAGCAATACATTGCATACGCGCTTCGGTAGAAGTGGGAGCTAAGAGAAAAATAGGATCAATGTGATGTTCGGTTAGATAGCGAACGTAATCCTCGCTCTCCTCGGGGGGATAGTCGACGGTTAACACACCGTCTACCCCTGCTGCCCCTGCTGCTGCCGCAAAAGCATGTTGTCCCATCGCCTCGATCGGATTAGCGTAGCCCATTAACACCACGGGTGTTTGCTGATCGGTTTCCCTGAAAGTGGCAACGAACTCGAGCACCTTGCTTAGTGATACGCCTCGGGCCACAGCTCGTTCTGCCGCACGCTGAATAACAGGGCCATCGGCCATTGGATCAGAAAAAGGCACCCCTAACTCAATCACATCGGCGCCAGCCTTAACTAGCGCATGCATAAGGGGTACAGTGACCGTTACGGAGGGATCACCCGTTGTAATATAAGGGATAAGCGCGGCGCGTCCGTTAAGACGTTCAAACGTTGCCTTTAATCGTGGATTGGATGTAGTAGACATAAAATAAAAGTCATAAAAAATTAAAGGCTAATACCACTGTGTTCAGCCACCGTATGCATATCTTTATCACCGCGTCCGGACAAGCTAACTAGAATAATTTTGTCTTTATCTAAGCCTGGCGCCATTTTTGCTGCCTGGGCTATAGCATGAGAGGACTCTAAGGCTGGCATAATGCCTTCGATGCGACAGCAATTATGGAAGGCTTGCAAGGCCTCGTCATCTGTGATGACCTCGTAATGCGCACGATTTGAGTCTTTTAACCAGGCATGTTCAGGACCAACCCCTGGGTAATCTAAACCTGCAGAAATAGAATGTGTGGCCTGAACTTGACCAAACTCATCCTGTAACACGTAGGTTCGGTTGCCATGCAACACACCTATGCGCCCTGCATTCAGGGAAGCTGAATGCTTTAAGGACGTCAAGCCCTCGCCACCGGCCTCTACACCTACTAATTTAACGTTTGGATGATCCAGATAGGGATAAAAAATACCCATGGCATTCGACCCGCCCCCTACCGCAGCCAAAATATAGTCGGGCTGTCGACCTGTTTCCTCGGGCATTTGCTCTAGACATTCGGTACCAATGACAGACTGAAAGTCGCGTACCATGGCAGGATACGGATGCGGCCCAGCCACCGTTCCAATAATATAAAAGGTGTTTTCTACGTTAGTCACCCAATCGCGCATGGCTTCGTTTAACGCGTCTTTTAAAGTACGGGAGCCTGAATCCACGGCAACAACGGTGGCCCCTAATAATTTCATACGATAGACATTCGATGCCTGACGTTTGACATCCTCGCTGCCCATGTAAACAATGCACTCGAGACCATAGCGCGCTGCTACGGTTGCTGTGGCCACCCCATGTTGGCCAGCACCTGTTTCCGCAATAATGCGAGTTTTCCCCATGCGCTTAGCCAAAAGAATTTGGCCAATACAGTTATTTACTTTATGCGCGCCCGTGTGATTTAAGTCTTCGCGCTTAAACCAAATTTGTGCACCACCCAGTTGCTCCGACCATCGTTTAGCATGATAGATAGGCGATGGGCGCCCTACAAAATGCTTTAGTTCGTAATGAAACTCTCGAAGAAACTCGGGATCATTACGATACGTATCGTAGGCCTCGCGCAGCTCAGTTAGAGCATGTACTAACGTCTCTGCGACAAAAGACCCACCGAAAGGACCAAAGTGTCCTTTCTGATCGGGATAACTATAAGTAGTCAAAGTAATACTCTCTGTGTTTTAAAAATTCAAGATGATCATGCACAACGTCATAATTTTATCAGTTTAACGCCAAGATAGATCAAGAACCACCACTGCCATTAATGTCTAACCAAGTATTATTGGCGTAAAGCCCGCACACCAGGAATATCTTGTAATGCACTGATGGTGCGCTGTATTTGCTCGCCGTCTTTGACTTCAATAGTAAACAGAAGCTGAGTCAAAGACTGTCGGCTTTGGCTATTCACCCCTACGACATTAACACGCAATCGGGCAAAAACTTCGGAGATATCGCGTAATAAATTGGGCCGCTCGGAGGCGCTAACCAATAAATCAATAGGATATAACGCATCGCCCGTATTGCCCCAGTCCACCTCAATAGCGCGCTCGGGCTGAGTGGACACAAGGCCTAGAAAGGATTTGCAATCACTGCGGTGAATGGACACCCCTCGACCCTTGGTAATATACCCGCTAATGCTATCAGGTGGAGCAGGCCGACAGCAACGCGCTAGTTGTGTCATCAGGGAATCGACCCCGACCACTAACACCCCGCTTCGACCAGTACGCGTTACGCTGGCTGCATTGGCATCAAAAATTTTAGTCGTAACCGGTGCGTCAGCGCTCTCGCTAGGAGCTTTAAACGCATTTTCTATATGACGTAAGCTAAATTCATCTTTAGCGACCGCAATATATAAATCGTCGGCCCGCGCAAAATTTAATTTCTGTGCAAGCTGCTCTAAGTTAACGGCTGTTTTACCTAAGCGCTGTAATTCTTTTTCAACTAAAGCTTGGCCTTGACTGATGCGTTGCTGAAGTTCCACCGCATTAAACCAAGCGCGCACTTTAGCGCGGGAACGTGGGCTGGCTAAAAAGCCAAGTTGCGGGTTTAGCCAGTCTCTAGATGGCCCGCCCGACTTGGTACTGATAATTTCTACCGTTTGCCCGGTTTTTAATTTAGTGAGCAATGGCACCATGTGCCCATCGACTTTAGCACCCCGACACCGATGGCCTAAATCCGTGTGTAAGTAATACGCAAAATCCACTGGGGTAGCCCCATAGGGCAGCTCAATGACGCGGGCTTGAGGAGTAAGAACATAAATATGCTCGGGGGTAGACTCTACCGCGGCTGAACCCGCGTTATCGGTGGTGTGATCCCAAGCTAAAAGTTGGCGCATCCAGGCAATTTTTTGTTCTTCAGCAGAGGCTGATACCTGTCCTCCTTTAGCACCGGCTTCTTTATAGTGCCAGTGTGCCGCCATACCAAACTCGGCAAAATGATGCATTTCCGCCGTACGAATTTGTATTTCAAATGTACGGCCTGCCTCGTCTGCCACCACAGTATGCAGCGAACGGTAGCCATTAGGTTTGGGACGAGAAATATAGTCATCGAACTCGTTGGCTATGGGTGTCCACATCGCATGGATTAGCGCTAGCGTGCTATAGCAGCTGCGCTCGTCATCCACAATAACGCGTAATGCACGAATGTCGTAGAGCTGATCAAAGCGTAAATTTTTATTACGCATTTTGTTATAGATGCTATAGATGTGCTTGGGCCGTCCATTGACCTCAGCTCGCACCCCCATCTCGAGCAGGGACTGAGTCAGAGTCTGCACAATATGTTCAATGAACTGCTCACGTTCTGCGCGTTTTTCTTCGAGTTGTTTAGCAATGGCTTTGTAGGTATCGGGCTGCATGAACCGAAAAGCTAGATCTTCCATTTCCCATTTAAGCTGCCAAATTCCAAGGCGATTTGCTAATGGCGTGTACAGCTCCATCGTTTCTTTGGCGTAATCATAGGGGCACGGCGTTTTGCTAAATACAAACCAACGCAACGTTTGCAATCGAGACGCTAGCCGTACCAACACAATACGCAAATCCACAGCCATCGCCAAAAGCATCTTGCGTTTCATTTCTTTTTGGTCGGTGCCTGTGGCGGCTTGATCATGTGCCTTGGCAGCCAGTACGCCTAAATCGTACAAGGCTCGTGCACCCCCCACCATCGTAGCGACTTGAGAGCCAAACTCGTTTTTCAGGACTTCATATTTCAGTTGGTCCTTGGCCTCGATTGCTGACAATAAAGCACAAATGCGCGTATGAGCATCTGCGTTCAAGTCGTGCAGTATCCCAAGCACCGCTGCCGTGTGAGAGTCCAATGGCTCGCCAGCAGGTGTATATAAACCATGAATTAACGGCTCGGCACGTTGTACAGCCAAAGCAAGGGTGCTTTGTTGAGGCGTAGGCAAATCGGCTGAGACGTGACGGAGCCACTCGGTGGTGAATGGGCTACTGGCCGTTATGGCTGACTGCGGCTGATCAGGAATAAAGCTAGACATAACGATGGAGATGAAATAAGTTGGTGTAGACACAAGTTATCGTACTGTATGTACCTTATTCAACACGCTATAACGATATAAACAGGAATGACTGTGCGTTTACTTATTGTATGGCATTCCCGCACCCGCGCCAGCGAACAACTGGCTTTTTTTGCTGCTCAAGGCGCTCAAGAGGTGTTGGAAGAGCTACAGCTTCTTTCCCGCTGCCACGTCATCTGTAAGCCGGCAACCCAAACCCATGCCGACGACTTGCTTCAGGCCGCCGGTTATTTATTTTGTGCCCCTGAAAACTTAGGTAGCCTTAGTGGGGAAATGAAAGCGTTTTTTGATCGAAATTATTATGCGGTATTAGACCAACTGAATGGCCGCCCTTACAGCGCTATGATTAGTGCCGGCAGCGCTGGCACTGGCGCAGCGCAGCAACTAGAAAGCATTTGTACGGGTTGGCGCTTACAGCGTATTTATCCCACCGCTATTGTGCTGTTTGACGCTCAGCTACCAGCAGATATTCTCGCCCCTAAAACACTTTCACCTCAGGCGATTGCGCAAGCTAAAGAATTGGGCGGGCTCTTGGCCGCCCAATTAAGTCTCCAGCTAGACTAAGCTTCAGTCACATCGGGTAAGTTGAAGACTTGGCGCAAATAGGCCAAATAGGCGGGATCATCGCACATGGTTTTGCCCGGCGTGTCTGATACCTTGGCCACAGGCTGTCCATTGCAACGCACCATTTTCATTACCACCTGCAAGGGCTCATACCCCAAATCATTGGTTAAATTTGTGCCAATACCAAATGACAACCTGCAGCGTCCAGCAAAATGCTTGGCGAGCTCAATGGCTTTAGGGAAATTCAAGCCATCGGAAAAAATTAATGTTTTTGTACGTGGGTCGACGCGGTTTTGCTGGTAATGTGCCAGTAACCGTTCCCCCCACACAAAAGGATCCCCAGAGTCGTGACGCGCGCCATCAAAGAGCTTACAAAAATACATATCAAAATCATTCAGAAACGCCTCTAAACCATACACATCGGATAAGGCAATTCCTAAGTCACCTCGGTATTCTTTTGCCCAGACTTCAAACGCATAAATTTGTGAGTCTCGTAAACGAGGACCAAGGGCTTGGCAGGCTTGAAGGTATTCGTGCGCCATAGTACCTAAAGGAAGCACGCTGTGGTTTTTGGCCATTAGTACATTACTTGTGCCAGCAAAGTGGGCACCCATTGTTGATTTGAGCGTAGCCACGACCTCGTTATGCCAGGCTTTAGAGAAACGCCGACGCGTACCGTATTCGGCAATTTTAAAATCAATTAGGTCAGCGTCCGTTAACACGAGCTCCATCTTGCTTTGAAGACGTCGTCGGCCTTCCTCCCAATCTGGCTGCGGTTGGGTATTTCTAAAATACACCTCATTCACAATAGCTAAAACAGGAATTTCGAAGAGGATGGTATGTAACCAAGGCCCTTCTACCTCTATGCTTAGCTCGCCTGGCTTTTCGCCATATTCCACGCGTATGCAACGCTCAGGCAATTGAAATAAACCCAGAAAATCAGCAAAATCACTTTTAATAAAACGAAGCTGTCTTAAGTAATTGAGCTCGTCTTCATTAAAGCGAAGCTGGCACAATGCGTGAATCTCTTGGCGAATTTCATCAATATACGGGTGCAAGTTGATATTCGGTGTGCGGCACTTGTAGCGATACTGCACCTGTGCAGCAGGGAAATGATGAAGCACCACCTGCATCATTGAAAATTTATATAAATCCGTGTCTAGCAAAGAGGTAATTATCATCGCCACATCAACCTAATAAAGGAAAAAAGCAACGCCACACCCGCGTGGAGTTATGTATGTTTTATGCCAAGGCACAGCGTTAAAGCGCTACACTTTAGTTTAAATTCAATCCTATGCCTATATATTCGTTAAAATAGCTAACTTGGTCTACTCGGAATGCGCTTTTTTTATTTTTTTCCCTGTTAACCATTCTTTTTATCTATTTTTTGTTGCCTTGATTTAAGCTGGAGCCTCAAAATGACACACGTCGTCACCGAAAACTGTATTAAATGTAAATTTACCGATTGCGTAGATGTTTGTCCGGTGGACTGTTTCCGCGAGGGTCCAAACTTTCTCGTCATTGATCCCGAAGAATGCATTGACTGTGCGGTCTGTATTCCCGAGTGTCCAGCCAATGCGATTTATGCTGAAGAGGATGTTCCCGCGGATCAAGTTCATTTTATTGAACTTAATGCAGAGCTGACTCCCGTATTTGGTATGATTAACCGATCTAAAGATCCACTTCCTGATGCTGACAATTGGAACGGGGTGCCCGATAAACTACAGCACCTAGAGCGTTAAGAGTCAGTCTAAAACCTCACAAGGGATTACGGCCTCATGTTGTATGATCTACACGAGCTACAACGCTCTTTTCTTTCGCCATTGGCGACTTTTTCTAGCCACAGCGCCCAGCTTTTGACCAATCCATATAGTCCGTGGGCGTATACCCCCATGGCAAAGCAGCTTGCCGCTGGCTACGAGCTAATGCATCGCTTAGGCAAGGAATACGAAAAACCGACGTGGGACGTTCATGCGTTGCGTGAACCTAACCAACATATTGCCGTTCATCAGCAAACGGTTCACACTACGCCTTTTTGTCACCTGGTACGTTTTAGCTTAGCACAGCCTTCTACTTCCTCTCGGCCTACCGTCTTGTTGGTGGCCCCCTTGTCAGGTCACCATGCCACCCTGTTACGGGACACAGTACGCACGCTGCTCCAAGACCACGACGTGTATGTCACCGATTGGGTGGATGCGCGTATGGTGCCACTTGCAGCAGGTTCATTTCATTTAAATGACTATGTGCAGTACATCGAAGACTGTTTACATTTTCTAAACACCGATGTTCACGTGATTGCCGTGTGTCAGCCTACGGTACCTGTCTTGGCTGCGGTATCGCTGATGGCTGCCAAGCAGCACCCTAACCAGCCCAAAAGCTTAACCCTAATGGGCGGCCCGATTGATGCACGCCAATCTCCGACTCAAGTCAATCGTCTGGCTACAACCAAGCCATATAGCTGGTTTGAAGATAATTTAATTCATCGTGTGCCGGCACGGTATGTGGGCGCTGGGCGCCGTGTGTACCCAGGCTTTTTACAACACATTGGCTTTGTGGCTATGAATCCAGATCGCCACGTGTCATCGCACTACGACTTTTATCAACATTTGGTTAAAGGCCAAGATAACGATGCCGAAGCACATCGTCGTTTTTATGATGAGTATAATGCTGTCTTGGACATGCCTGCCGAGTTCTACTTAGATACCATCAAAGTGGTTTTCCAAGACTATGCCTTGCCTAAAGGTACTTGGTTTATCGAGGGCCAAAAAGTTGACCCAGCGGCCATTACGCGCACGGCGCTCCTAACTATCGAGGGTGAATTAGATGATATTTCCGGTTTAGGCCAAACCGAAGCAGCACAGCATCTTTGCCAACGCATTCCTCAAGCCAAAAAACGCCATTACGTTGCCGAAGGCAGTGGGCATTATGGTATTTTTTCCGGCCGTCGTTGGCGTCAACATATTTACCCGCAAATCAAAGCCTTTATTCACCAACACGCCTAGACTCCTAGTCTTGGGCCACAGAGGGCTATGCCCTCTTTTTTTTCACATGAATACTCACGCCTTAATCCAAAAAATAGACGCCGTTTTACCGCAAACTCAATGTACTCGGTGTGGGTACGATGCCTGTTTGCCTTATGCTCAGGCTATTGCTGTAGATAACGAGGCGATTAACCGTTGTCCTCCAGGGGGTGATGCCGGTATTCAAGCCCTAGCCGCACTTACTCAACAGCCTATCCAAGCGCTTGATCCCGAGTGTGGCGTGCATACTGCCCCCACCGTAGCGCTTATTGATGAAGAGCACTGTATTGGCTGTACGTTATGTATTCAAGCTTGCCCAGTCGATGCCATTGTGGGCGCCAATAAAAAAATGCATACGGTCTTAAGCGATCGTTGTACGGGCTGTGATTTATGTCTTGACCCATGCCCTGTGGATTGCATCACCATGGTGCCTGGCCCAGCTGTCTGGACAGTGCACCTTGCTAATCAGGCTCGCGATCATTTCAATCAACGTCAAGAGCGACTCGCTGAAAAACACGGCGAGGCCACTGGTGTTGCGGCTCGTGTTTTAGCTAATAAACCTAAAGTCAGCGCCCAAGCTGACTCAAGTACACACCGCGCAGCTACGATTGCTGATGTATTAGCCAGAGCACGAGCACGCCGTCATTCCTCTTAACTTTTTTGTCTTCATGAATCGTCAAATTCGCACCGAAATTTTTGAGCGTTTTAGAGCTGCCAACCCCCATCCCACCACAGAGCTCGAGTATGAAAATACCTTTCAACTGTTGATTGCCGTTATTTTGTCTGCCCAAGCTACGGATGTCTCCGTCAATATTGCGACACGGCGTTTCTTTCCTACCCACGGCAGCCCCGAAGGCATTATTGCGTTAGGATTAGAAGGCCTTACCGAATGCATTAAAAGTATTGGTCTGTATAAAACCAAAGCCAAAAATGTCATGCGGACCTGTGAAATCTTACTTGAAGAATACCAAGGGGTTGTACCCAACACCCGTGCCGCGCTTGAGGCCTTGCCAGGCGTTGGGCGCAAAACAGCCAATGTGGTGTTAAACACTGCCTTTGGTCTACCCGCTATGGCTGTTGATACCCATATTTTTCGAGTTTCCAATCGCACGGGTATTGCAAAGGGGAAAAACGTACGCGAAGTCGAAGACCGCTTAATGCGCCTCGTCCCCCGCGAGTTTTTACTGGACGCCCACCATTGGTTGATTTTGCATGGTCGTTATGTCTGTGTGGCACGTAAGCCCAAATGCCCAGAATGCGGTATTGCCGACCTATGCGAATTCAAAGAAAAAACCACTTTGCAACAGACTAAGTAAAACCCTCATAGCCGTTCCCTATGCTGCACCGCATAATAGGACTTATTCAGGACTATTCTGTCTCTAAAGGGGAACCGTTATGCATAAGACGGCTTTAGAAGTTCGCAATCTGCACACCTGGAATAATCACCAACCGATTATTCAAGACCTAAGCTTGTATGCCAAACAAGGCGAGACGATTGCTTTGGTTTCTAGTTGCAAAAGCACTCAGTCCTCTCTGTTGGAAAGCCTCTTAGGTATTAATCAGCACCGTAAAGGCTCCATTCGTATCCACCAAACGGAAACCATTCACCTTAGCTCCGAGCAAATGACATGGTTAGGGGTCGCTTTTTGCTCAAAGGCCACTGGCCTCGACTTCGATTTAAGCTGCGAGGAAAACTTGCTTCTGCCCCTGTCAGGGCTTAGTTTGGGCGGTGGTTTGTCTCTAACGGAAATCTACGACCTTTTTCCTTTGTTGACGCTTTATAAAGATGCACCCTGCTCGCGATTAAGCCCAGGCGAACAACACCTCCTTGCCCTAGCACGCGTGCTACGCACAGGGGCTGATATTATTGTTTTTCACGATTTGCACATTGATATTTGCCCTGCCATCTTGCCTTACGCTATCAAGGTCTTAACACAGCTGAAAAACCGGGGTTATACGTTAATTCTGAACGAATCAGATAAAAGTTTTGCCGCTAATTTGGCCGACAAAATCTATTGTTTACAAAACAATGACGTACGGCTTTCAGTCATCCACCAACGCGCACATCCTATCTCAGGTTAATCCACACGCTTAATCTATGTAGCCCACAAAAGAAAAGACGGCTATGCCGTCACATTACTCATCCTCGCCTTAAACGGCGAGGTTTTCCGTGCTATCTGATAAAAAAAACGGTGCTGTGATAGCACCGTTTTTAGTGGAGCGAAACTTAAGCGTCTTCGTTGCGATCCTTGTTACCTAACCCCAAATAACTTTCAATTACCCTTGGGTTATCACTGAGTTCTGCAGCGGGCCCCTCAAGAATGATTTCACCCGTCTCTAGCACATAGCCGTAATCGGCCACCTGTAATGCCGCCCGGGCATTTTGCTCGACCAATAAAATCGACACCCCTGAACGACGTAAACGCGCAATAATTAAAAAAATCTCGCGCACAATACGTGGTGCTAAACCCAAGCTGGGCTCGTCTAACATCAGCAGTTTGGGGCGCGACATTAAGGCTCGTCCTACCGCTAGCATTTGACGCTCGCCCCCAGACAACGTACCGGCCTGCTGGGTGCGACGTTCTTTCAGACGTGGGAAGAGCTCATAGACCTCATCCATGGTATCGCGCCACCCACTGACCCGCTGACGGTACAAACGAAAGCCCCCAAGCAGTAAGTTGTCTTCGACTGACATACTTGCAAACAACTCACGACTTTCTGGTACTAAACAAAGCCCTTCGCTGACACGACGCTCTACCTGCCAACCCGCCAAATTACGCTCATCGTACGTAACCAAGCCTTCGTTACGACCGTTAGCTGGTAGGTTACCCATAATAGAGTTCAACATGGTGGATTTGCCGGCCCCATTACCGCCAATGACGGTAACGATACTACCGGGGTTCACCACGATATTGGCATTGTTTAACGCAGTGACTTTGCCGTATTGGGTATTTAAATTTTTAACTTCTAATAAAGGCTGCATTTACACTGCCTCCTTAGTTGGATGGACACCTGCTAGCTCGTCCTCATCAAAATCATCGTCAATCCCACCTAAGTAGGCTTGTAACACGGCCGGATTTTGCTGGACCTCCTGGGGTTTGCCTTCGGCCAGCTTGGTACCGAAGTCCATCACGACCAGGTGATCAGTGAGGTTCATCACAAAGTCCATGTCATGCTCGACCAACAGAATGCTCATGCCTTCGGCACTAAGCTGATTTAAGACGTGAGCAAGTTCTTGTTTTTCTTTATAGCGTAACCCTGCCGCAGGCTCATCCAGAAGTAACAGCACAGGATCAGCAGCTAAGGCACGAGCAATTTCTAAAATACGTTGTTGACCTAGGGCTAGATTGCCAGCCTCTTCGTATAAGTAATCGCCTAAGCCTACCCGCTGTAGCTGTACCGCTGCCTCGTGTAAAAGTTCGGCTTCGCTACGGCGCTCGGCATGCAAAGCGGCGGCAACCACGCCCACATCACGACGCAAATGGGCACCTAAGGCCACGTTTTCGAGTACGCTCATTGTAGGAATCAGTTGTACGTGTTGGAAAGTACGTCCAATACCGAGACGGGCAATATCACGAGCGCGTAGATTATCAATACGCTGACCCTCAAAGCGAATATCACCACTGGTTAAAGGCAACACACCAGTAATAAGATTAAAGGTAGTGGATTTACCTGCACCGTTCGGGCCGATTAGACCCATAATTTCGCCTGCATGCAGTTTGAAGCTGATGTCGTTTACCGCCACCAGACCACCAAACTCTTTACGCGCTTTGTCTAGCTCTAGAATCAGTGTGCCTTTTTCTGGCCGCGGACGCTGTGCTAGCGCCTCAGCCTGAGCGGGTGCTTCGGCTTGACGCTTTTTCGTACCACCGCCAAGCAACTGCCCCACTCGAGCAAATAAAGGCCAAATCCCATTACCTGCATACTGCAGGATGAAAATCATCAAAATACCGAATACGATCAGCTCAAAGTTAGCAGTGGTATCAAACAGACGAGGCAACAAGTTTTGCAACTGATCTTTTAGGGTCAAAATAAGCGCAGAGCCAACCACTGCGCCCCACACACTGCCTGCCCCACCAACTACCGCCATAAATAGGTATTCAATACTGTAATTCAGGCCAAATGGGCTTGGACTAACAGCTCGCTGTAAATGAGCATACAACCAACCAGACACACACGCTAAAAGGGCGGCATAGACAAAGATAATGACTTTGTAATTAGCCATGTTCACACCAAAGGACTCCGCCATATTACTACCGCTTTTGAGAGCTCGAATAGCGCGCCCAGGACGAGAGTGCAAGAGGTTATAAGTCAGCCATAAACTGCCCAACACGAATACCCAGACCAAATAGTACATATTGCGGCCCGCCCCCAAGGAAATCCCAAAAATGGAAAGTGGCGCAATACCAGAAATACCGTCGTGCTGACCTAAAAAGCCAAGATTACCGAATAAATAATACAGCGATAAGGACCAAGCGATAGTCCCAAGCGGTAGATAATGACCAGACAAACGCAAAGTGATCGCACCAATAATCGTGGCAAACACAAAAGTTAGAGCAAGGGCTATCCATAATGTAAGCCAAGGCGACCAGCCTAACTGGGTGGTGAACCAAGCAGTGGTGTAGGCACCGATACCCACAAACGCGGCCTGACCAAAGGAGGTTAGCCCCCCCACACCTGTTAACAACACCAAACCAAGAACGACAAGACTACTTAAGCCAATGTAGTTCAGTTGAGTAATCCAAAACTCGGGTACCAGACTAAGTTGTGGCAATATGGCCAATACGCCCACCACAACAACTAAAAGTAAGCGATTCATGTCCTTAGTCCTCATCGTCTACTGGACGCACACCAAAAGAGCGCCATAGTAAAACGGGAATAATAAATGTAAATACGATGACCTCTTTGTAGGAGCTAGCCCAGAAAGAGGAAAAGGCTTCAAGAATCCCTACAAAAATCGCACCTGCTGCAGTCAGAGGGTAACTGGCAAGCCCGCCCACAATGGCCGCCACAAACCCTTTTAGGCCAATTAAGAAGCCGGTGTCGTAGTAAATCGTAGTGACTGGAGCGATAAGCATCCCTGACAACGTACCGATGGCTGCCGCTAAGGTGAAGGTAATACGCCCTGACATTAGGGTACTAATGCCGACTAAGCGTGCACCACGTCGATTCACAGCAGTGGCTCGTAATGCCCGACCGTATAGCGTTCCACCAAAAAACACCCATAGCGCGCCAATCAAAATAGCAGCTGCGGCAAGAACAAAGAGGGTCTGTGCCGACCACGTCATGCCTAATAGCTCGACCTGACCGGTCATAAAAGGAGGGGTACGCCAGCCTTCTGCACCAAAGAAAACCAAACCTAAACCAGTTAATGCAAAGTGCACCGCTACGGAGGTGATCAGTAGAACCAAAACACTGGCTTCAGCGACACGCTGATACACCAAACGATAGATCATGGGCCCCATAGGTACCACAAGTGCCATGGAAAATATCACTTGCAACCATAAGGAAGTATCTTTCTGCAAAACAAGCGGCAAACAATAATACAAAGCCGCGGGCAATGCCAGGGCCCATAGCGCGGTGCGCCATAGCCCACTAAATACCTTAGCCCGAATAGCACAGCCTAATTCGAGCAAAAAGACCAGCCCACCCATAATGAGCAAAAGATGCACAGTACCAGGCACCTGACCATTTACTAAAAAAGCTAAGGTCAGCGCACCAAAAGTAACAAACTCACCTTGAGGAATAAAAATAACACGAGTGACGGCAAAGACTAGCACCAAGGCTAGACCAAGCAGAGCATAGATCGCTCCGTTTAAGAGGCCGTCCTGCAGTAATATCAGAACTATCGTTGAATCCATTTCGGATGCACCATGACAACACATATAAAAAAACCAAAGGTTAATGTAACCAATGGTCAGGCTAACCCGTAATATACAGGCTAGCCACTCGAAAACCTATAGGCAGTAGTTTATAGGTCGGGCTGGTAGGTCCACTTGCCGCCTTCTATTTTGACCATGACGCGGGCACGCTCGTCTAAACCTGCGTGATCGTCTGCTGACATAGTAAATACACCCTGCGAGGCAGCTAAATCTGATGTTTTTTCAATTGCATCACGTAATG
Organism: Paenalcaligenes hominis; assembly: GCF_011927625.1. Taxonomy (GTDB): domain Bacteria; phylum Pseudomonadota; class Gammaproteobacteria; order Burkholderiales; family Burkholderiaceae_B; genus Paenalcaligenes; species Paenalcaligenes hominis. The sequence goes on along the minus strand of NZ_JAATIZ010000001.1, from coordinate 51,830 downwards.
CGGCGCGGAATTCGGGAGTGCCTGGCTTGGCACCGCTTTCTAGAGCACGAGGAATGGCATCATGGACAAGTAACGCAGCATCCCACATATGGCCGCCAAACGTATTAATGGAGCCATCGCCGTATTTGCCTTCATACAGTTTTTTGTATTCGAGAGCGGATGCTTTTACGGTATTGTCGTCAGGTAACTGATCGGCTACGAGTAACGGGCCGGCAGGTAAAATCATGCCCTCGCAATCTTTGCCACACACGCGCAACACATCATTGTTGGCCGAGCCATGGGTGTGATAGAGCACCCCTTTATAGCCGCGGTTAATGATTTCACCCTGTGGTAGAGCCACTGGAGTGCCCGCACCAGCAATTAAAATACCATCTGGATTTGCTGCGGTTAATTTCAACACAGGACCCGTAACCGAAGTATCGTTACGGTTGTAGCGCTCTACTGCGGTTATTTTAATACCTTTGGCTTCGGCAGCTTTAGTCATAACATCAAGCCAACCATCGCCATAAGCGTCATTAAACCCAATGAAGCCTAGAGTTTTAACACCTTGTTTTTCCATCGCATCCGCTAGGGCTGCTGCCATTAACTGGTCGTTTTGCGGTGTTTTAAAGACCCACTCGCGAGCGCCCTCTACAGGCTCTACGATACGCGCATTGGCGGCCACACTGATCATGGGCGTTTTGGTTTCACCGGCCACATCCACCATGGCTAATGAGCCAGGGGTAACGGAGGTGCCAATCACCACATCCACGTTATCTTCAGTAATGAGTTTACGCATATTGCGTACTGCTACTGTCGTATCCGTTCCATCGTCCAGTACAATGTATTCCACCTTTTGGCCTGCTACCTCGGTAGGTAACAAACTAACGGTGTTGCGCTCAGGGATACCCAAAGAGGCGGCTGGGCCTGTAGAAGCTACCGTAATGCCGACCTTTACCTGAGCCATAGCAGCCATAGGTAAAGCCAGTGCAATAGCACTTGCTAGTACAGTGCGTTTCATAGTTTGAGAGAGCTGCATAGTATGTCTCCAGAAGTGTTGATTTGAGCTGAGAGTGATTCGTTAGCTCGTTGTTATACATTTTTCATAACAGATACAGCGTAACCGTATCAAATCGTTGGTTAAAACCATATAGGTATTAACCTTAAATAGCTCAGTTCTAAACTAATTACGCTGCGCTGCCCTGTATTATCGTAAAGTTACTAACGCTAACGCTTTAAGGATTATCCCTGCTTTTATTGCGCATAGAATAGTTTGCGTCCGCCTCGATCAAGGCTACACTGTTATCTTATTTATTTTGTTTTATCACCAAACCTTTTATGAAAAAAGTCCATAAAAGCTTAGCAGAATGGCAAGCTCAGCTTAGCCCTGACGCTTTTTATGTTACGCGCCAACAAGGCACTGAACGGCCTTTTACTGGTCAATATAATCATCACACCGAACTGGGCATTTATCATTGCGTTTGCTGTGACTCCGCATTGTTTGCTTCCGATACGAAATTTGATGCAGGGTGTGGTTGGCCTAGTTATTTTGCTCCTTTAAATCCGGAGCATGTGCGCGAAGAGCCCGACTTCAGTCATGGCCGTGTACGTACTGAAATTCTCTGTGCGCTATGTGATGCGCACCTTGGCCACGTTTTTCCCGATGGGCCCGAGCCCACTGGCTTGCGCTATTGCATTAACTCCGTAGCTCTTCGCTTTGAACCCGCATGAAGAAATTTCTGTTTGACCTTTTCCCCCTTATTTTATTTTTTATTGCTTTTCGCACTTTTGATATTTATACGGCGACAGCCGTAGCTATGGCGGCGGCAGTTGTACAAATTGTATGGCTAAAGGTGCGCCAACACGCTATCGAAGGCACTCATTGGATTAATTTAGGCGTTATTGTTGTTTTTGGTTCCGCCACGCTGTTTTTTCAAAATGATGCGTTTATTAAATGGAAACCCACTGTTTTGTATTGGCTGTTCGCCACCGTTTTAATTGGCAGTCACCTCTTTCTGCGCCGCAACCTAATGCAAAAACTGATGGGCTCTCAATTAGTTCTTCCTGTGCCGGTATGGACAAAACTTAACTACAGCTGGGCTTTATTCTTTTTATTCTCTGGTGCAGTGAATTTATTCGTGGCTTTTTCTGGCTACTTCAGCGAATCCCAATGGGTCAGTTTCAAAGTATTTGGCTCGCTGATCTTACTCGTGATTTTTATCATTGTTCAATCGCTTTGGTTGGGCAAATACATGAACGACCAATCTGAACGTTAGCAAAACCATAACTACTATGTCTAAACAAGAACTCATTGAGCTGGTCACACAGCGTATGCAAGCATTAAACCCGACCTATTTCGATTTAATTGATGAGTCACATCTTCACGAAGGCCATGCCGGGGCCAAAGGTGGCGCCAGCCATTTTCGTGTGGTGATCGCTTCCGATCAATTCGACGATTTAAACACCGTGGCTAAACATCGCTTGATCTATCAACAGGTGACTGATTTAATGCCTCTTCCTATTCACGCCTTAGCCATTGAAATTATCTAACCAAGGACCTTATATGAAACGATTTGCTATTGCTGCGCTTAGCTGCGCTCTAGCCTTTCCTTTAGCTGCTCAAAATGTGGCTACGGTAAACGGTGAAGCCATTACTCAAAAACAAGTAGATGAATTTATTACTCTATTAGTTGAGCAAGGCGCCAAAGACTCCCCCGAGCTGCGTGAACAGGTCAAAAAAGAAATGACCGTACGTTTAGTCGCCACCCAAGAAGCCAAAAAAATGGGCTTAGATAAAAAACCTGAAGTCGCTCAAGAATTAGAGCTCGCTCAGCAAGGCATTCTAGTCCGTGCATTACTTAATGACTACGTTACTAAACACCCACTTTCTGACAAAGACATCAAAGCGGAATACGATCGCCTAAAGAAAGAGGAAGCCGGCCAAAAAGAATACAAAGTTAAACATATTTTGGTCAAAGAGGAAGCCGAAGCCAAGCAGCTCTTAGCCGACATCAAGGCCAAAAAAATTAGTTTTGCGGATGCTGCCAAAGAAAAATCCATTGACCCTGGCAGTGGGGCACAAGGCGGCGACTTAGGTTGGGCTCCTAATACCGTGTACGTAGAAGAGTTTTCTGATGCGGTAGCCAAACAAAAGAAAGGCGAGCTCAGTGCGGCGCCCGTTCAGTCTCAGTTTGGATGGCATATTTTACAAGTCGATGATGTGCGTGATATTACCTTCCCAGCGTTAGACGAAGTAAAACCGCAAATTGAAGAGTTATTACGTCAGAAACAATTGACGGACTTCCAAAACTCGTTAATGGAAAAAGCAAAAATTCAGTAATCGAAAACGGTTCAGCACAGGGCTAGCCCTGTGCTGAATAGAGAGCCCTAGCTTCGTAATAACTCTAAAAACTGGGCTTCATTTAAAATCGTAATCCCTAAGCTTTGCGCTTTGGTTAGCTTAGACCCCGCCTCCGAACCTGCCACCACAAAGTCTGTTTTTTTAGACACCGACCCTGTTACCTTGCCGCCCCCTTGTTCAATTAAGACTTGGGCTTCGGTACGAGATAACGTAGGCAACGTTCCTGTTAACACGATAGTTTTATTGCTGAACGGTGTGACGGCAACACGGTTTGCTTGTACGTCTGGCTCAATAGGCACCACCCCGACTTGCTCTAGTTGGCCTAACACTTCACGATTATGTGGCTCGGCAAAAAAATTAACAATTTCAGCTGCTACTACCGGCCCTACGTCATCAATTTGTAGTAGCTCTTCTTCGTTTGCTTGAACCAAGCGCTCTAAGCGCACAAAATGATCCGCTAAGGCTTTAGCGGTGGCCTCGCCTACGTGACGTATACCTAAGGCGTAAATAAAACGAGCCAAGGGCGGGTTTTTAGCTTGCTCTAAGGCAAGCACCACATTACCGGCCGACTTAGAGCCCATGCGCGGATAAGTAGATAGCTCTAACTGAGTCAAGGTAAATAAATCAGCCAAGTTTTTTACTCGATTCGCATCCACAAGCTGTTCGATCAGTTTGGTGCCAAGACCATCCACATCTAAGGCTTTACGGCTGACGGCATGCTCGAGACTTTGCTTGCGTTGCGCCGCACAGACTAACCCCCCTGTACAACGAGCAATAGCTTCATCCATAGGGCGCTCGATCGCTGAGCCACAGACAGGACATTGATTGGGAAAGACAAAGTGTTCCGTCTGTTCGGGTCTGAGTTCGATAATGGGTGCAACCACCTCGGGAATCACATCCCCTGCTCGGCGCACAATGACCGTGTCGCCTGCGCGCACGTCTTTACGACGAATCTCATCTTCGTTATGAAGGGTAGCATTGGTTACCGTAACCCCTCCTACAAAAACAGGCTCTAAGCGTGCCACGGGGGTAATGGCTCCGGTACGACCGACTTGGACATCGATACTTAACAGCTTGGTGGTCATTTCCTGAGCAGGAAACTTATGTGCTACAGCAAAACGCGGAGCGCGAGCTACATACCCTAATAGCTCTTGTTGAGCTAAAACATTGACCTTGTACACTACCCCATCAATTTCATAGGGTAACTCGGCACGGTTCTGTTCAGTGTGAACATAAAACTGCTGTAAGGCCGCGGCGCCATGCAGCACACGTCGATGCTCATCCACAGCAAAGCCTAATTGACGTAGCCAGTCCAGCATAGCCGATTGGGTAGGATACGGTTCAGTATGGGGGGCAGTTCCTTGGACTTGTATTTCGCCCCATCCGTAAGCAAAAAACCGTAAAGGGCGTTGAGCAGTGATACGTGGGTCTAATTGTCGCAAACTGCCTGCAGCAGCATTACGAGGATTGACGAAAATTTTTTCCCCACGACGTAATTGCGCTTGATTTAAGGCCTCAAAATCAGCCCGATGCATAAGCACTTCGCCACGCACCTCAAGCACCGCAGGCCAATGCGCCGCCTCGCCTTGAAGGCGAAGTGGGATCGAGCTAATTGTACGTACATTCGACGTAATATCTTCGCCAGTCACCCCGTCGCCTCGAGTTGCACCCTGTACTAATAAACCATTTTCGTAGCGTAAGCTGACCGCTAAGCCGTCAAACTTATACTCGGCATTGTATTCAATGGCTTGGTTTTGAATGACTCCTTCGGCACGCAAAAGATCAGCTATGCGTTTATCAAACGCGTATAGCTCTTCTTCGTCAAACACATTACCCAAAGACAACATAGGGCGACGATGGGCGACGGTGGTAAAGGCTGAAACCGGTGCCGCTCCCACACGTTGCGTGGGTGAGTCGGCGGTAACCCATTCAGGATGAGCGGCTTCGATTTGCTGCAGTTCGCGCAACAAGGCGTCGTACTGAGCATCAGCAATTAAAGGCTGATCTAAAACGTAGTAGCGGTAATTATGAAAATGCAGTTGTTCTTTCAGTTCTTCTAAGCGTTGTTTCACGTAAATACCCGTAACGTTCTGTTTTCGCCAGCATTAAACCCAGCGTCTTCTAATTGCTCGTAAATTTGATAGAGTTGTTGATCAATTTCGTCATCGTAATGAGCGGTTAAAGGCTGACCCTGATCATCAATCAGCTCAGCATCTAAGCGCATTGCGAGATCGCGTCCCACGGTCGCCATGCGGCTAAATGCATTCTCGTCCTTTGGGCTATTAGGTACATCTAGCAGCAAATCTAAGCGACTCACTTGGGCAGAATGCAAGTCCATAGCGGGCTTGCCATCAAATAACAAAGTAAAACGCGGTATGCCCGAGCTAGCTAGCCAACCTAACTGTTTGCCATATTCCATAAAGCCTGCGCTTAGGGCCACTTGTCGCACTTCTGCAGTGGCTAATGGCTGGGGCAGACGTAAGCTTAAGCCAACTTGTGCATCTAGGTTGGCACAGAGGTTATCCAACTGCTGGGCCCGCTCGATTACCTCTTGTTGCTCGGGCCCATCCACGGTGCCATCCAACTGCTGAGCCAAGTTTTGTGCTGCCATCCATAATCGTGACCAGTCAATTTCACTGATTGGCCCTTTTCGATTGGCCAACAATACGGCTAGCTGCATGCCCACATACTGCTCTGCCTCGTGGGGATAAGCGTGGTGCTCGCCCTGAGTACTTAGCGCAAACAAACGCACCGGCTTTGTTTCTACGCGCAAGTAGGCTCGTAGTAAATCCATGAGCTCTGCCCCGGGCACGGCTTTGGGGAACTGCACGTCAATCACGGCTTCGGTGGCCGCATCGATGTCTTCGGCTAACACGGCTGGCTCTGCTTTGGATTGCGCTAGCGTCTCTGCTATGCGCACGGTGGGTTCGCGTCGCTCGGCTTCTAGTTGCGTCATCAGCGGATCAGCTGGCGCCTCTGGAAACTTATCTTTCATGGTGTTACGCACACGACGGTCTTGCCACCAATTGAAAAGCAATACCAACAAAATGAGTATGGCTCCTAAGGCCACTAAGGCTATTTTTAAATCACTCATTCTCTGACCCGACCCTTATTAGGCTAAATAATTGCAAATCACATTAATGTGCCATTTCTACAGCAGCTGCCATATCGACAGCAACAATGCGAGATACACCTTGTTCTTGCATAGTAACGCCAACCAGCTGCTTTGCCATCTGCATAGCAATTTTATTATGAGAAATAAATAAAAATTGAGTTTGATCGCTCATACTTTCAACTAAATTAGCGTAGCGCTCGGTATTTGCATCATCCAAAGGCGCATCTACCTCGTCTAATAAACAAAAAGGCGCCGGGTTCAATTTAAAAAATGCAAAAACTAATGCGGTTGCTGTTAATGCTTTTTCACCCCCCGAAAGAAGTTGGATAGTACTGTTCTTTTTGCCTGGGGGCTGCGCCATCACCTGTACGCCGGCATCCAGAATTTCCTCGCCCGTCATGACAAGTCTTGCCTCACCCCCACCAAAAAGCTTTGGAAACAAGTCACCAAAATGCGTATTGACCTCGTTAAACGTGCTTTGAAGCAATGCGCGTGTCTCTCTGTCAATTTTTCGAATGGCATTTTCTAGGGTTTCAATTGCTAGCGTTAAATCATCATGCTGTGACTGTAAATACACGTGTCGTTCTTGGGCGGTCTGTAATTCCTCGAGTGCGACTAAGTTCACCGCGCCTAAGGCCTCGATAGCACGATTAATACGCTGCACCTCACTTTGTAACCACGTCACTTTATGCCAGTTTTCCTCTTGTTCTTGCATAAAAGCAGCTAAGGCATGGCGATTTACGTGCTGGGCATCCAATTGCGCCGCATACTGCTCTACTGTGAGCCGTGCCGACTGCTCTGCGAGTTGTAATTGGGTGACCTGCTGACGCAAAGGCTCTAAACCATCACCCGTTTGATGGCGGCTGTGTTGAAGGTCGTGTAACTGCGTGGTGAGCTCGGTCAATTGCTTTTGCTCTGTATGAAGTAAGTCTTCCGCATGCACACGCTGTTCCAGTGCTTCTTGAAGCTGCTGGTGTAGCTCTGCCACATCCGTATTTTCGTATTCATCCACTAACCCCGCCAACTCAATCTGTGCTCGTTGGGCCAGCTCTTGAGCCTGTTGCTGACTGCGCAATAGCTCATCCACACGAGCCTGTGTCAGGTTTTGATTATATTGCAAGCTCTGACTCTGCTGCTCCAATTCACGCAGCTGAGCACGTAAAACCTGCAATTGATCGTTAAGTTCCGTTAAGTTTTGCTGCTGCTCGTCGTGCTGCTCTAGTAGCGTTTCAAGAATAAGCGCTTGCTCTTCACGTTGCTGCACTGCTTGTTCTTGCGTTTCCTGCCAATGTACTTTGAGCTCATTGATCTCTTGTAACTCAACCTGAACCTGGTCTAAGCGTTCGCGCTGCTGCTGAACTTTTTGCTCGGTTTGATGATAGTGTAACTGCAACTCATGTGCCAAATGGGTGAGTTCTTGTAAACGAGTACGGGTTTTGGTTTGTTCCTCTTTGTTAACAACAAGAGCCTGCTGCGCCTGCACGGCTTTTTCTTTAGCGCTTTGCACATGCAGGAGCTGTGCTTTTAGGGCTTTATGTTGTTGCTCTATTTCTTGTTGCCGTGCCAAGATGCCGGCTTGCTCTGTATCAGCGGTATACAACATAACCTGATGCGATTGAACAATATGCCCTTCTGGCGTCACCAAAGACATGGTGGGGCTTAATGCAGAACGAAGATCCAAGGCCTGTGTTAACGTCGGCACCACATACCATCCGGCTACCCATTGATTTAGGGCGTCTTGCCAGGCACTGTGTTTTGCTCGAACATAAGCACTTAATGGACTCAACATCTGACTTTCTAAAGTATCAGTGTGCTCTTGTTCAAAGGGTTCGACTAACCAGAGTCGTGTGGGTGGCACACTATTTAAATCGGCTAAGCCGTTTAGCTCATCAACTGTTAACGCCTGTAAACGTAGACCCAATACAGCCTCTAAGGCGGTAGCCCACCCCTCATCAACCTGCAATCGCTGCCAAAACGGCTGTGATTGATCTAAACCGTATTGCTCAAGCCAAGGCGCCATTTGCTCGTGCCGCTGCAATTGAGCCTGTAGCTGCTCCATCGCCTGAAGTTGCGCCTGTATTTGGGTATAAGATCGCTCTTGCTCATGCAAAATTTGCTGAGTTTGCTCCTGAGCCTGTTGTAAAGCTGACTCTTGCTGTAGCAGCGTTTGCATACTGAGCTGCTGCGCGCCAACACGCTCTTGCGCTTGTAACCATTCCGTTTTTAAGGCGGAACTATCGAGGTGTTTTTCTACTTGCAACTGGCTAAGATCCGCCTCGAACCGTTGTTGACGTTGCTGCAGTTGCTCTTGTTGCACCTGCGCTGAGCTTAGACGCTGCGTTGCTAAAGCAATATGTTGTCGAGTTTGTTGTATTCGTTCTTGCAAGTGCTCTTTTTCTTTTAGGGCGCGATCTTGAGCGCTTTCCAATGGGTTTAGACGCTGCTGACACTCCTCTAAGCGCCCGAGGGCCTCTTCATTACGTAATGCGAACTCCTCTAATTCGTCTTGTTTTAACTCTAATTCGTGACTGCTGTCGGTACGCAACTGCTGCCATTCGAGTTGTTGGGCTTGAAGCTGTTGTTGACGCTGCTCTAGACGTTGCTGAGCCGTTTTAGCATGGTGGATCTCTGCTTCAATCTTATTGACGGCGGTGGCGTGCTGATAGAGTTGAGCTTGGGCTTTTTGTACCGCATCCGTTTGATCAAGCTGTGCCTGACGCAACGCCTCTAGTCGTGCCTCGGTACTGCGCATATCGGCCATAGCGGCCTCCACCGCGGTTTGTGCCTGCTCAATGGCTAAAGCATGCTGACGTTGTTCCTGACGGGCGTTTTGTTCACGTAACCACCACAAGGCGTGTTGCTTTTTTTCGCCTTCATCCTGCAAGTCTCGGTATTGACGGGCAATTTCTGCTTGCACCTCTAGACGTGCTAACTGCTGCTCTAGCTCTTGCAGGATATCCTCTAACCGAACGAGGTTTTCATTGGTATCACGTAACCGACTTTCTGTTTCCTTGCGGCGCTCTTTGTAGCGTGACACGCCAGCGGCCTCCTCAAGATAAACACGTAACTCTTCGGGTTTGGCTTCAATCAGCCGATTAATCATGCCCTGACCGATAATGGCGTAGCCTCTAGCACCTAGCCCCGTTCCTAGGAAAATATCGTTAATATCACGTCTACGAACTTGCTGTCCGTTAATAAAATAGCCACTGGTGCCATCACGGGTGAGTTCGCGCCGTACCGAAATTTCGGTGTAGGTGCCCCATTGCCCTAGTACTCGCCCTTCGGAGTTATCAAAGGTTAACTCTACCGAAGCCCGTGCCGAGGGTTTACGTTGCCCCGACCCGTTGAAAATGACATCTTGCATGGAGCCACCACGTAGCTCTGAAGCACGACTCTCCCCCAGCACCCACCGTACTGCATCAATAATATTTGACTTCCCACACCCGTTTGGCCCAACCACACCCACTAACTGGCTAGGGGTTGGGATTAGTGTAGTATCTACAAAGGATTTAAATCCTGATAATTTAATTTGTGTTAAACGCACCAAGTACTCGCTTAGGCAAGATAATTACAGCTTTCGTATAATAGCCCAAGCCATTATAGAGATGCTGACTTACCTAGAAAATAGCATAGAGTTATACTGATTTACTTATTAAAGCAGGCAGTATGTTTTCCTGCGCCGCCCTTTCCGCCCTTCTTGCTTATCGAGATCCATTTTGAACAAAGGTTTCTATCTAGTTATGGCAGCTCAAGCGCTGTCATCTGTAGCCGATAATGCCTTACTTATCGCTGCTATAGCCCTAATTGTAGAGTTAAGTGGTCCCGACTGGATGGCTCCTTTAATGAAGTGGTGGTTTGCGCTTGCGTATGTGGTTTTGGCTGCGTTTGTGGGCGCCTTTGCTGATGCATTCCCTAAAGGCCGTGTGATGTTCATCACAAATGGCATTAAGGTCTTAGGTTGTCTTTTAATGTTCGGCGTGCATCAGTTGGCTCAACACCAAGACTCCCAGCTTTTTCTTGTGTTCTTTGCCTATACCCTAGTAGGCATCGGGGCCGCGGCGTATTCTCCCGCTAAATACGGTATTGTCACTGAAATGCTCAAGCCCGAGCTCCTCGTTAAAGGCAATAGCTGGATTGAAGGCCTAACCGTACTGTCTATTATTTTAGGTACGGTATTGGGCGGCGTGCTGATTCACCCTGACATCAGCCCCGTGCTACGCAATGCCCCTGTTATCCAAGATATAGCCTTAAGCCATACGGAAACGGCGATTCTTATTATCGGGTTTATTTATTTAGCCGCCGCTGCCTGCAATTTACTCATTCCTAAAACCAATATTATTTACCCAAAACAAAAAACCAATCCCATTGAGCTCGTTAAAACCTTTAAAGGCTACGTGGTTATTTTATGGGGCGATAAGCTTGGGCAAATTTCGTTGGCCGTCACCACTCTATTTTGGGGTGCAGGCGCTACGCTGCAATTTATCGTCATCGAGTGGGGAGCCCATCAGTTGGGCTATCGACTGGATCAATCCTCAATCTTGATGGGTATGGCGGCATTAGGTACGGTAGTAGGCGCCTACCTAGCGGGAAAAGTCCCCTTAAAGCAGGCCCTAAAGGTATTGCCCATGGGGGTTGTCATGGGGCTGACTGTACTGTTAATGCCTTTTGTAAAAAGCACTTGGGCTGTCTATAGCTTACTGTTATTAATTGGTGCGACCTCTGGCTTTTTTGTGGTGCCCATGAACGCGTTATTACAACACCGTGGTCACGTCTTATTATCAGCGGGACACTCTATTGCGGTGCAAAACTTTAATGAACAGCTAAACATTCTATTTATGTTGAGCTTTTATAGTTTTATGTTGTGGCTAGACATTCCTATCAACGTCATTATCACGATTTTCGGATTGCTTGTGGCTACGCTTATGGTGGTGTTTATCCGTTGGGACAAACAAAACCATCTGCGTAACCCCCATTTAGATGACTGCATTGGCGAGGAATGTCATGGCCAAGCCTTGCGCTAATTAGTTCAAGGCGACTTGCTCACGCTGAGCATAAAAATCAGCCAGATAATGGCGCTCGTAGGCATAGGCCACCTGCAATAACACGCGCTCTCTGTGATGCGCAGACACCAACTGTAAACCAATTGGAATGGCGTGTTGACCTAAGCCACAAGGCAGCGACAAGGCAGGGTGTCCTGTGACGTTAAAGGGTGCACAATTATGCACAATTAACCCAAAAAGATCCTGCATTTGCCCGTCTACCTCAAGCTCATTAACACCTATCTCTTGTGCAGTCACAGGCGTAGTGGGCGTAATCAACACATCAATGTCTTGCAATAACGCCTCAAACTGGTGGGTAAGCTGCACTTGACGCTCTTTGGCTTTAATATAATCCACCGCAGAAAAGTTCTGCGCAGCACTTAGGGCTGCCCAGACATCGGTACCATACTGATCTTTATATTGGGCCATCCGCTCTGCATGCTCCGCAGCCCCTTCGCATATCGCCAATGCGAAGACCACGCCTGCATCGGCCTCGGTGTAAGGCACATCGACCTCGATCAGCACCGCACCTAAAGCCTGCAACTGTTGTAGTGCGCGTTCATAAGCCGCGCCTACGGCAGCATCTACCTGATGCCAAAAATAATTGGTAGGCACGCCAATACGTAGCCCTTTTAAAGAGCGAGGTAGATGGGTTAAGTAATCATGCCCCGTTAAAACCTCTAGGCTCAGCGTCATGTCCTCGACTGTTTTAGTGAGAGGGCCAACATGGTCTAAGGACGCCGAAATAGGTCGTGTTCCTTGACAAGAAATGATGTCTCGGGTTGCTTTTAAGCCGATCACACCACAGGCTGCAGCAGGAATGCGAATAGACCCGCCAGTATCCGTGCCTAAAGTGATCATGGCTAAATTGGCTGCCAACGCTGCACCGCTGCCGCCACTTGAGCCTCCAGGGCTAAAACGGCGATTCCAAGGGTTCTCTACAGCGCCATAAAACGGGTTTTGACTTGTTATACCAAACGCATACTCATGCAAATTAAGCTTACCTAAATTGATAGCACCGGCCTGTTGCATACGTCTGACTGCGGGAGCGTCTTGAGTAGGAATAAACGACTTTTCTATGACGGAACCGGCAGTGTTAGGTAGACCACGCACAAAAATATTGTCTTTATAGGCTACCGGTATTCCTTCTAGCAGCCCAGAGGCCTCGCCTAACTGATAGCGCTGCGTTGCAAGCGCTGCTTGATGGCGCGCTTGCTGGGCGTTTACCGTAATATAAATATTGGTATCCTGATGTTTTTCTATTCTAGCTAGGTAGTCTTCGACCACCTCTGAAGGCGATAACTTTTTAGTTAAAAATAATTCACGCATCTGCCTTAATGAAAAGCTAGACATACAGCCTCCTAATAATACGTAGTTGTCTTTTTAGAATAGGGTTTGCATTAATAATAAATCTGCCCACGCGCTCACTTTGTCTTGAGGACGTAATAACAATGACACGGGATCATACGTCACAATGACGGGGATCGTGTCCCCGTCTGGGCGCTGCCAGGATTGCACCTTGGCGCGGAGCTCATCAAAAGGGGTCTGAGCGCCAAAAAAAAGTTCTGCGCTGGCTTCGCCCAATAAAATAATATGTTTAGGTTGAATCAGCGCGATCTGACGCCACAAAATTTGCTGACACGCCTGGATATATTCTGTCTTTGTATGATGAGGGCTGCGGCATTTCACCAGTTGGGTCGTGTAGAAAGTCAGGTGCGGCGGCACCGCTATACTTTGTAGCTGTTGAGCAAAAAGCTCTCCTGTTTTACCTTGCATAGGTAAGCCCACCATTTCCTCGTTACTACTAGGAGCAATGGAAATCACCATCCAATCGGGTTGTTCAGTATGCCCAGCACCTATCACTGCACGTTGCCGCTGTTCATGTAACGCACATGCCGAACAGTGATCCGCATAGTTTTGAATTTGCTCTAGGCTAAGGGCGTTTAATGCTTCTCTTACTATCGGTTGCGTTGGTGCCTCTGGCTCTGCTGCCACGGGGGGAGTCGATTTTTTTAGACCCAAGTGCTCGTGCAGTGCGGCTCGAGCAGTCGCTGGCATCGTACCGGCGGCGTTTGACGTACTGACTGGCGTATCAGAGACTGGCGGAGGACTGCGCTTTAACTCTTGCGGTGCGGCGACCACAACGGGCCTTGCTAAAAACGCTGGTGCCACCTGCAACTCGCGTAACCAGGCATGCTGGATGGGGCTAATTTGAAGAGACGGGTCCGTCATAATATTCCTACGCTAAGGTCTTACTATAAAGCACGGCCGCTTCCTTTTCTGCTGTCGGTGTTTTGTAATAGTTTTTACGAAGCCCAACGGAACGGTACCCTGCCCCTTTGTAAAGCTCTTGGGCGGCGGTGTTTGACTCTCGCACCTCTAAGTGCATCACTGAACACCGCTTGGCTCTGGCATCTTGTTCAACATAGCATAATAACTGTTGCGCTATGCCCTGCCGCTGGTGCTCCGGCGTGACACCGATCAGTAATAACTCGGCCTCATCTACAGTGGGCATGACGACTGCATAGGCGACCACATGCCCCTCGTATAATGCCACCCACGCCCAATGCCCCGACTGAATGCTTTGTTCAAACTGAGCCATAGACCACGGGTCGTACTGCAGTACGTGCTCTATAGCAGCCACTGTTTCGAGATGTTGGGTAGCCATGGGTTTGAATTGAACAGCTTGCCACAAAGCACTGGGATTGCCTCCTAAGCCTGTTTCACGCTCTGCAATAGTAAATGCCACACGATTACGCACATATAACGGGGTAGCTAAAGCGGGATCAATGAGTTGGTCTTGTTCAAACGCTAAAAGCGCTAAGTGCGCTAGGGTTTGCACCTGAACCCGCCCCGTATTTCCTAATTGCGCCCCGAGGCCTAGCGCCTGCTGATTAAGTGTAGGAAACGCATCTAAGCCATCGCCCGATACACGCACTATGGCTTTAGTTTGCAATGCCGTTTGTTGTTGAATGAGTTGTTTTAAATAATAATAAAAAGTAGCTTCAGCAATCAAAATGGGTTTATGCAGACTATACCAACCGTGTTGGGTACGTTGATACGCCCCTACATACAGCTCTTGCATACGCGCATCGGTTACTATCACTTCAATCGAAGGCTGCGCTAATGGGTCTTGTTGGGCAGCAAGCGCTAATAACGACGGGATCGGAGCCACTTTTAACCCTAATGCATACGCCAAACCTTGGGCAACCCCACAGGCGACTCGTAAACCAGTAAAACCACCTGGGCCTTGCGCAAATGCAATACCATGTAAATCAGCGCGTTGTAGGTCGGCCTCTTTTAAACAACGCTCTATTAAAGGCAACATGTGCTCTGCATGTTGAGCAGAACCTTCATGTTCAGCCACAGTTAACTGGGTTTGACCGGTTTCGGATTGCAAGATTGCAACACCACACACAGCATTCGCACTGTCTAGAGCTAAAAGATTCACTTTCATTGACGTATTAGTTTGCTCAGGTAAGAAAGATTTAGCATTAAAATGCACGGATAGATGGATTGTAAATGTGTAGTAGCTTTGGCGTGATAACTAGTTAGCGCCCAAAATCTGTAACAAAATGAAAATTCTTCCGTTAATTCTCGGGGGTTTCATGAATGAAAAGCATCAATTGTAAAAATGTTCTACGAGCCTGTACGCCCCCCTTTTTGCCTGTTACATTTTAATCATGAACACACAAAATCAACCTCTTACCAGAAAAATACTCGTCGTCGATGACGATCCACGTTTACGCGATTTATTGCGACGCTATCTAACGGAACAAGGCTTTAATGTTTTTGTTGCCGAAGATGGCAAAGAAATGTCTAAACTCTGGCAACGCGAACATTTTGATTTACTTATCCTTGATCTAATGCTGCCAGGCGAAGATGGACTTTCAATTTGTCGTCGTTTACGAGGGGGTCACGATAACACACCTATTATTATGCTAACAGCAAAAGCGGAAGAAATTGACCGCATTGTTGGCTTAGAGATGGGTGCAGACGACTATTTAGTAAAGCCATTTAACCCACGCGAATTACTTGCTCGGGTAAATGCCATTTTACGCCGTCGCGGCACAGAAGAGCATCCTGGCGCTCCTAGCCAAGAAAATGAAGCGATCGAATTTGGTCCGTATTCACTCAATCTGTCTACGCGTACGCTTACTAAAGGAGATGAAGTCGTCCCTATCACTACCGGCGAGTTCTCTGTATTAAAGGTCTTTGCACGTCATCCAAAAATCCCGTTGTCTCGTGACAAACTAATGGAATTAGCACGTGGCCGAGAATACGAAGCATTTGATCGCAGTTTAGACGTTCAAATTTCTCGTTTACGCAAGCTGATTGAACCTAACCCATCCAAACCCGTTTTTATTCAAACTGTCTGGGGTTTGGGCTATGTTTTTGTTCCTGATGGTGGTCATTAAAGGTATGATAAGGGCATGAGCAAAACTGCCCTTTCGACCTCTAGCACCCCTTCCAAAAAGCCCCCTTTTAAAATGGGGCTTTTTAGTCGTACTTTTTTTCTTTTGCTTGGCCTTATGGGCATGAGCTTCGGCATTTGGTTGCAAGTCTTCTTTTCTATCGAGTCAGGCCCTCGTGCTATTCAAATGGCACAACGGGTTTCTACCTCCGTAAGCATTACACGTTCCGCATTAACTTACGCTCCATTCGACCAGCGCCCCGCTTTGCTGCTTGATTTAGCCACCAAAGAAAGTCTACGCATTCAACCGCGCGAGCCCGATGACATTCTCGAGCCCATCCAGCATTCAGCCTATTGGAATAAAGTCTCCGAAGAGGTACGCAAAGACTTGGGTAGTAACACACTGATTATGTGGTCAGTCAACAACGTGCCAGGTATTTGGGTTTCTTTCGAGCTCGATACAGAACAATACTGGCTGGTATTTAACCGCGAACAGCTTAGCCTAATTGCAGGTGCTGAATGGATTGGCTGGTTGTTGTCAGCGCTTCTTCTTTCTTTCTTAGGCGCTGCGATTAGTGTGCGTTTTGTAAACCGTCCTTTAGCCCGTTTAGCTCAAGTTACTCATCAGCTTGCTCGCGGCGAAACCCCGTCACCTCTACCAGAGCGTGGTCCCGCTGAAATCCGAGATATGAACGTAGCGTTTAATCGAATGACACGCGATATTCGTCAAGCCGAAGCCGATAGGGAAATTATGTTGGCAGGTATTTCCCACGATTTACGTACTCCTCTTGCACGTATGCGGTTAGAAATCGAACTATCCAACGTCAGCGATGCAACGCGTCAAGCCATTGACGAAGACCTGGCGCAAATTGATCACAGTATTGATCAGCTCATGGAGTACGCACGCCCTGCCGCCAAGGCCCCAGAGCAAGGTATCGATATCAGCAAGGCGCTAAGCTCTCTCTATGAGCGTGAACGTAGTCATACTGAAAGTCTAGGGGGGGAGCTCACCGCCGATATTTCTCCCAACCTTTTTGGTCGGATTGATGAAAACGACTTAAAACGCATCGTAAGTAATTTAATTGAAAACTCCAGACGTTATGGGCGCAGTGCAGCCGACAACAAAGCCTATATTCACCTTTCTGCACACCCTAAAGGCAATATCATTGAGATTAAAGTTCAAGACCAAGGCGTCGGCATTGAAGAACACGAAGTTCAACGTTTATTACGTCCTTTCTCTAGAGGCGAGTTAGCCCGTACTGGGGTAAACGGAGCCGGTCTAGGCTTAGCCATCGTAGAACGCCTATTATTACAGGTAGGGGGTCGTTTTGAGCTCACCTCTCCTCCAGGCCAAGGCCTGACAGCACGTATCGAAATCCCTAAGTTAAAAGTCCGCTAAACGACTAGGCAAACAAATCCATTCGGGTAGAATTATTCTGATTAGTTTACTGAAAGGATCTTTATGAAAACGGTTGGCGATCGACTCGAGCCTTTTAAAGTTACCGGCGTAAAGCCTGGCTTTAACGAAGCTCAAGAAAACGGCATCTCGGCTTTCGAGGAAATCACAGAAAGCTCTTTTCCACACAAGTGGAAAATTATTTATTTCTACCCAAAAGATTTCACTACGGTATGCCCGACTGAAATTTCTGATTTTGGCCGTTTACAGGCCGATTTTCATCAACGTAATGCAATTGTCATGGGTGGCTCTAGCGATAACGAGTTCGTGAAACTGGCGTGGCGTCGTGAACACCCCGATTTGCATCGTCTACAACATTATCAATTTGCAGACACCAGTGGTGCGCTCATTGATCAGCTAGGAATACGTGACAAAATCGAAGGGGTAGCATTACGTGCTACGTTAATTGTTGACCCTGACAATATCATTCAGCATATTTCTGTGAACAACTTAAACGTAGGCCGCAGCCCCGAGGAAATATTACGGTTACTTGACGCTATCCAAACCGATGCGTTATGTCCTAGCAATCGGCAAATTGGTGGTCCCACTCTAGACTAATAAAAAAGCGTAGAAAATTTCTACGCTTTTTTTATCCATGTCGCTGTAAAACCTTGGCCTTCAGGGCAGGCAGGATGTCAAACAGGCTTATGTAATAACACCACGACATTAGCCGCAATGCCTTCTTTACGGCCTAGATGACCTAACCCCTCGTTAGTTTTGGCTTTGATATTAATACGGCTTGTGTCTACTTTTAAATCCGTACTTATTACCTGAAGCATAGCGGGTGCATGTGGCCCGATTTTTGGCGCCTGTGCATGAAGGGTGGCATCTATGTTTATTATTTGCCAACCCTGCTCTTGAACTAATGCATACGCATCGCGTAATAAAACACGGCTATCTGCGCCTTTATACCGTGGGTCTGTATCAGGAAAGTGGCGCCCTATATCACCTAGTGCGGCCGCACCTAACAATGCATCTGTTAATGCATGCAGCAATACATCCGCATCAGAATGCCCTAAAAGACCGTGCGTATGAGGAATCGTCACCCCACCAATAATTAAGGGACGTCCCTCAACCAGAGCATGGACATCAAAGCCCTGACCTACACGCAAATTCATAACCATTTCTCCAAAATTTGAAAATCCCCCGGCCATGTCACCTTGAAGTTTTGCGGAGCGCCCCGAATTAATAAAGAGCGATGGCCTGCTTGTTCCATAGCGGATGATTCGTCAGTAACAGACCACTGTTCGTGCTCTGCTTGCTCAAGTGCCTGCAGCAGGTCAATGGCTTTAAACATTTGGGGCGTCTGGGCTAACCAAAGGTGGTCACGCGGCACTGTTTGGGCTACCTCTGGGTTGGGCTCCCCCTCTGCTTTTTTAACGGTGTCCGGCACAGGCAGTGCGAGCAAACCGCCTTGGTCTTGTTCCAAGCAGGTGTCTAATAGACGTGCTAAGGCCTCTGCAGGCAGCCCGGGTCGAGCCGCATCGTGCACCACAACCCATTGACCTGGCTCTGGATTTAACTCTTTTAACCCGTTACGTACTGTATCGGCCCGAGTTTCACCCCCGACTGCACGCCATGTGGTGCGTTCTAGACCTGTTAACGCATCATTTACCCATGTGTCAGTCGGACTTACAATAACTCGCACATGATCAATGCGGGGATCGGCTAACATAGCCTTTACTGAGAGTCGCAACATCGGCAACCCCTTTAGCAGCTCGTACTGCTTAGGTAAATCTGGTTTTAAGATTGCCGCTGTAGTTTGTCGTCTTGCTCGCGCACCAATACCAGCAGCAGGCACTAAAGCAATTATTTTCTTTGACATAAACGTATTCCCATGAGCAAAACTAAAAGCCCTACTACAACCAGCCTTTATCTTAGCAGCACCTCATCCAGTTTACAGGCCTTAAAAGTTGGGCAACGTTTTCAGCAACCCTTGCCTCCCGGCTCGGGAGATGCGCTGCTGCTTGCTGATTTAGCTCGGCAAAGCACCCACAGTGTAATCGTGTTTTGTACTGATCCGCTAGATGCGCAGCGCTTAAACCATGAAATTAAGCTTTTTGGGCCTGAACTTACCGTCCAGCAATTTCCTGATTGGGAAACCCTGCCTTACGATAATTTTTCGCCTCATGAGGATTTAATCTCAGCACGCCTTAAAGCCTTAAATGCCTTATTGCATAATGAGGTAGATGTGCTGACCATTCCTGTTAGCACAGCACTGTATCGCTTAGCTCCCCCTGCTTTTTTAGCTGCGCACAGCTTTAGTTTTCAGCAAGGGGAAAAGCTTGATGAGCAGCAGCTAAAAGAACAAATGGTGCTTGCTAACTATAATCATGTCACCCAAGTTACTGCCCCTGGCGAATTCTCTATACGTGGTGGCCTGATTGATTTATTTCCAATGGGCTCGGTGGTACCGTATCGTCTGGATTTATTTGATAATGAAATTGAATCTATCCGTGCCTTTGATGCCGATACGCAGCGCAGTCTCTACCCAGTCAAAAAAGTGGACTTACTGCCTGGTCGCGAGTTCCCTATGGATGAAGACGCACGCCATGTCTTTAGGGCTCAATTTCGCGAGCATTTTGAAGGTGATCCTTCACGCGCATTACCCTATAAAGAAATAGGAAATGGCATTGCGTTTGCAGGGGTTGAGTACTACCTACCTTTGTTTTTTGAGCAAACGGCTACGTTGTTTAATTATTTGCCCAAGGACAGTATCGTGGTCACTCATGGCACAACAGCGCAAGCGATTCAAGGGTTTCACGCCGATGCTCAACAACGCTACCATTTTTTGAAAAGTGATAACGAGCGCCCTGTTTTAGCTCCCGAGTTTTTATTCTTAAGCGAGGACGAGTTTTTTGGCGCACTC
Organism: Paenalcaligenes hominis; assembly: GCF_011927625.1. Taxonomy (GTDB): domain Bacteria; phylum Pseudomonadota; class Gammaproteobacteria; order Burkholderiales; family Burkholderiaceae_B; genus Paenalcaligenes; species Paenalcaligenes hominis. Next base: position 31,597 of record NZ_JAATIZ010000001.1, on the reverse strand, counting down.
AAACGGTTTGCCCGTCTAGACCTCCAACCCAATGGACTACACCCTGATTTTATTCCGGTACCTGATGTGGCTGTAACTCGCCGCGCAGACGATCCACTCTCTGCGTTACGTACCGAAGTTCGTGACCCATTGCGACGTACCCTCCTTTGTGCCGAGTCGCCTGGAAGACGGGAAACCATTGCACAGATGCTCGCTGAGCATCACTTAATTCCGGACCCCCACTGCTTAGAGCTAGACAGCTTTTTATATGGCGAGGCATCGTTTGCCTTGGTCACAGCCTCGTTGTACCAAGGTTTTGCCTTACACGAGGCTGCTATTACCTTACTCACTGAAAACGATCTCTACCCTCACCAAGTACGCACACGCCAACGTACACGACGCAGTCATCGCACGAATGTTGAGGCGATGGTTCGGGACTTATCCGAGCTGCGTACGGGCGACCCTGTTGTACACACCGAACATGGCATAGGACGCTATCAAGGTCTGATCGAAATGGACTTAGGCGAAGGCCCTGTCGAGCTTCTGCATTTGGAGTACGCCAACGAGGCCACTCTGTATGTGCCTGTTTCACAGTTACACGTAATTTCGCGTTATAGCGGCACCGATGCTGAGTCAGCTCCCTTACATCAGCTTGGCTCAGGGCAATGGGAAAAAGCACGGCAAAAAGCGGCTAAACAAGCTCGCGATACGGCTGCTGAACTGTTGGCTCTGTATGCACAACGTGCACTGCGCGAAGGTCAACAATACAAGGTCCCTCTTAGTGATTACGAAACCTTTGCAGCAGGTTTTGGCTTTGAGCCTACCCCTGACCAGGCCGCTGCTATCGAAGCGGTATTAGATGATATGAAATCTGGTCAGCCAATGGACCGCCTCATTTGTGGCGATGTGGGTTTTGGTAAAACAGAAGTCGCACTACGTGCCGCTTTTGTTGCAGTGGCTAATGGCAAACAGGTTGCTATTTTGTGCCCCACCACTTTGCTAGCAGAGCAACACGCCCAAAATTTTGCAGACCGTTTTGTTGACTGGCCTATCCAAGTGGCTGAGCTTTCCCGTTTTAGAACCAGCAAAGAAACCAAAGCCGCTATAGAAGGGCTGGCTAACGGGCATGTCGATATCGTAATTGGTACCCATAAACTGCTTTCCAAAGACGTTAAATACAAGAACCTAGGTTTGGTCATTATTGACGAGGAGCATCGTTTTGGCGTGCGTCAAAAAGAGGCATTTAAGGCCTTGCGTGCCGAAGTCGATATGCTCACCCTCACCGCAACTCCTATCCCACGTACCCTAGGGATGTCCCTAGAAGGAATACGCGACTTTTCTATTATTGCCACAGCGCCAGAAAAACGTCTTGCTATCAAAACCTTTGTGCGCAGAGAAGACAATGGCACCATACGTGAGGCCCTCTTACGAGAGCTAAAACGCGGGGGGCAGGTCTATTTTCTACATAATGAAGTGGAAACCATTGAAAATCGTCGTGCCCGACTGCAAGAACTGGTCCCTGAAGCGCGCATTGGCGTAGCACACGGTCAAATGCCTGAACGTGAGCTAGAAAGTGTCATGAAAGACTTTTATCAAAAGCGCTTTAATGTATTGCTGTGCACCACAATTATTGAAACAGGTATTGATGTGCCCAGCGCTAATACTATTGTCATTCAGCGTGCCGATAAGCTGGGCTTAGCCCAGCTGCATCAGTTACGTGGTCGCGTTGGCCGCTCCCATCACCAAGCCTATGCGTACCTATTAACACCAGGTGACGATGCTATCACCGCGAATGCTAAAAAACGACTCGAAGCTATTCAAGCTATGGATGAGTTAGGTGCTGGGTTTTTCTTGGCAATGAATGATTTGGAAATTCGTGGAGCCGGTGAAGTCTTAGGTGAACACCAATCAGGGAATATTCATGAAATTGGCTTTTCCATGTATTCAGATATGCTGAACAAAGCCGTGAAAGCGCTTAAAGCCGGCGAGGAGCCTGACTTGATGTCACCCTTTGATATCAAGTGTGAAGTGAATTTACGTAGCCCGGCTTTGTTACCTAACGATTACTGTCCAGATGTGCATGCCCGATTAGGTTTTTACAAAAAGCTTTCCCATGCTGCGACCACTGACGAATTAGCCCATATTCAAGAAGAACTCATTGATCGCTACGGGTTATTGCCTGAGCCAGCTAAAAATCTTCTCACTGTGCATCAGCTTCGCATTAAAGGCGAACAGTTAGGGCTAGAAAAAATGGACTTACAAGAAGATCAGCTTGTATTGCAATTTACTGCTAAGCCTAATGTAGACCCGGTGCGATTAATTGAGCTGGTGCAAAAAGACAAAGCGGTTCGGTTTAATGGGCCTGATAAATTACGTGTCAGTTTAGCGGATGCCACCCCTATCCCCCAACGTGTTCAAAAAGTTAATCAGCTCATGCAACAGTTAGGTTAAAAAAAGCCGCTCTTAAATGAACTCACCCCAAGCAGTTGGACATCCCTCTAACTTTTTGGGGTCTTTTTTATGGCCAAATAAAACAGCTAAAACCTAAACCAATTCCAAATACTGTCTAAAGCTGAATAATTTAACGCGTAATTAGCCTGTGCTTGAACCACGGGTTTAGCACGGTAAGCCACTGAGTAATGGGCCTGCGCCAACATAGGTAAATCATTTGCACCGTCACCCACCGCTACGATTTGTTCTTTGGTCGCACCCAACTCGGTAGCTAAGCGCGCCACGTGATCCGCCTTAGTTTGGGCCCCCACAATTGCCCCTTCGACTCGGCCTGTTAATTTACCGTTTTTGATCTCTAGTGTGTTGGAGTAGGCCTCATCAATACCCAATTGTTGTTTTAAGCGCTCGGTGAAAAAAGTAAAGCCCCCTGAAACCAGCAAGGTTCGGATACCGTTTTCTGTAGCGGTCTGCACCAACTGCTTAGCCCCTACATTTAACTGCAAGCGTTGATCGTACACCTGCTGCAAGGCAGCTTCGGGCACCCCCTCGAGTAATGCAACACGACGCGTTAAGCTTTCCGCAAAGTCTGTGATTTCTCCACGCATAGCAGCTTCAGTAATGGCGGCGACCTCGGCTTTGCGCCCCACGGCAGCAGCAATCTCGTCAATGCACTCAATGGTAATTAACGTGGAGTCCATATCCATCGCTAAGAGTTTAACGTCACGTAAATAGTGAATTGGCTCGATAAAAGCAAAATCCAATTTAGCCTGCTCACAAATGGGTTTGATTTCTGCTTGTGTGCTTGGGTCAGCCCCCAACAGACGTACTACCGTTGGCCCTAGCTCTTGAACACCGTCTGCCCCCACAATGGCGGCAATTTTTTCAATAGCAGACGCATCTAACGATGGTGCTTGTAAAATTAAATTAGACATAGATAGCAATAAAAAGACCCCTCGGAATAGAGGGGTCATTATAAAAGAAATAACAACTACGCGGTTTTTGGTTGCGTCACTAAAACGCGTCTGCGTTTCAGCAAGTAGCGCAGCACAAAACCAGGGTAAGCCAGAATAATAAATAAGCAGTAAGTGATGACATAAAACTCCCACCGCTGGGGAAACACACTGCCTAAACTGGATTCAAAACCTACCCCTAACAAGCCCACAAATGCATACAGAGCTGTGAACTCAAGTAAACGCGCGAAAAAGGACTTTTCTATCGGTTGTGTACGTTGTAATAACGCGGGAATAGCAAACATGACGATAGCGATCACCACACACACCGTACTAATTAAAAGCAAATGCAATGGACTCACAAAAAGCGTTTGACTTAAAGTACGGTGCATAAACCAACCGACAGCTAGCAAACACGCGGTGTAGGCCAGAAAAGTAAACCAACGCAACACCGCAGGACGTGCGACCTCGCCTGTTTGTTGCCAGGGCAAAAATAACAGGGGACGTTGTATATAAAACGGTAAATTAGCACCGATTAACGACACCAGTATTAATACCCAAATAGCAACATTTTGACTCATGACTAACCTAATTTAAAAGCGTAGAGATTCCTGAATAACACGCATGCTGGTCTCCATGAGGCCGCTTGGTAAAATGCCTAACACCAGTATTAGCAAACCGTTAATAGCTAATACCGTTTTAGCTACCACACCAATTTGCAAAGGCTGATCAAGCTGATCGTTTTCTGGTTGGTCAAAATAAGCAGCTTTTACAACACGAATGTAGTAAAAGGCCCCTACTAAAGACAGCAACACGGCTAAAACGGCTATACCAATGTGTCCGACCCCTACTACAGCTTGAAGAATACTAAGCTTGGCATAAAAGCCCGCCATAGGAGGAATACCAGCCAACGAGAACATAGCTAACAGCAACAGCAAAGCGAGAAAAGGATGACGGGCGTTAAGACCTTTTAGGTCAGCAATTTCCTCGCATTCAAAGCCTTTACGGCTAAGCACCAAAATAATACCAAAAGTCGCTAGCGTAGTAAGCACATAAATAACGGCATAAAACAGAGCGGAACCATAGGCAAAATGCGCCATGGCCACATCAGCACCGATCAGCTGGCGAATTAAACCCGCTAAACCTTCTGCTGCGCCAACCTCTGCGGATACCCCTGCCATTAACCCTAGGAAGATAAAGCCCATATGAGAAATGGTGGAATAGGCCAACATACGTTTAAAGTTAGTCTGCACTAGCGCCGTAAAGTTCCCTACTGCCAAAGACAGTACAGCAAGCAACAACAGCATGGGCTGCCAGTCTAGCGCAATACCGTGCAGTGCCTCTGTAAGTAAACGCAAGGTGATGGCGACAGCGGCTAACTTTGGCGCGGCGGCAATGATGAGCGTCACGGTAGTGGGTGCGCCTTGATACACGTCGGGTGTCCACATGTGGAAAGGGGCTGCGGTTAATTTAAACGCCAAGCCAGACACCACAAACACCACACCAAAAACTAAAGCAAGACGGCCTGCCTCACCCGCGTTAATCACAGCGGCAATTTGCTCGAGATCTAAATGCCCTGTGGCACCATAAATCATCGACATACCATACAACAGAACCCCAGAGGACAATGCGCCTAGGATAAAGTATTTCATGGCGGCTTCAACGGATTGGGTGTGCTCGCGTCGAATCGCAACCAAGGCGTACAAGGCAAATGACATGAGTTCTACACCTAAGAACACCATGATTAAGTTGCCAGCCGAGATCATGAGCAATTGCCCTAGTAATGCCAACATAGTCAACGAATACAACTCGCCGCCGCGTTCTACCATCTGACGATTTTCTGCATACTGCCGGCCGTACAGCAAAGTAACCCCTACGGCGATACACGACAATAATTTTAGAAAATGAGACATGGCGTCGACTACGTACAGACCACTAAAGGTGACGCCGTACAAATCGTTATACCATTGCCAAGCAACAGCTAACCCCACCACAATCAGACTAAATTGGCTAAACGCAAAGGTACTATGTCTAGCTTCTGACTTAGAGAAAGAATCAAAAACCAATACACCTGCAGCAAGGATCAGAAGCAGGATCTCAGGCAAAGCCAGAGCGATATCAAATGAATTTTGCATAATGTTCCAGGTCTACAGTTTCGATACAGACACATGCTGCAGCAGAGCATCGACGGAGGTGTGCATGACTTCAGTAAATGGCGCCGGATAAATACCCATGCCCAACACTGCAATTGCCATTACACCCAACACAAAAAACTCACGACCACTTAGGTCATTCATCGCGCCCACTGCAGGGTTCGTGACAGGACCGTAAGCTACACGCTTGAGCATCCAAAGGGAATACGAAGCACCGGTAATTAACGCGGTCGCTGTTAATAAACCAATCCAGAAGTTGTATTCTACGGCGCCCATAATGACGGTAAATTCGCCAATGAAACCGCTTGTACCAGGCAAACCACTATTTGCCATAGAGAACAGTACAAAGAACGTCACAAAGCGCGGCATTACGTTAACTACCCCACCGTAGTCGGCAATTTCTCGTGAGTGCAAGCGGTCGTACAACACGCCAATACACAAGAACATGGCAGCGGAAACAAAACCGTGCGAAATCATTTGCATGATGGCACCTTCCATTCCCGTTTTATTGAAAATAAAGAAGCCAAGTGTCACAAACCCCATGTGCGCCACAGAGGAATACGCCACGAGCTTTTTCATGTCTTTTTGGACGATGGCAACTAGACCGATATACACCACCCCAACTAAAGACAAGGTAATCATCAAACCGGACAAGCTTTGTGATGCATCGGGAGCAATGGGTAAAGAAAAACGTAAAAACCCATACGCCCCAAGCTTCAGCATAATGGCAGCTAACACCACTGAACCGCCTGTAGGCGCCTCGACGTGAGCATCAGGCAACCACGTGTGTACTGGCCACATAGGCACCTTGACCGCAAAAGCCATTAGCATTGCCAAGAACACCAGTATTTGTGCATTCATACCTAATGGTAATTTGTGCCAAGTGAGGATATCAAAGCTGCCTCCGGCACTATGCCAGAGGTAAATAAAGGCAATCAGAGTCAGCAGAGAACCTAAAAGCGTATAGAGGAAAAACTTAACTGATGCATACACACGACGCGGTCCACCCCATACCCCAATAATGATATACATCGGGATAAGAGTCGCCTCGAAGAAGATGTAGAACAGCAAGCCATCTAATGCAGCAAACACCCCTATCATTAAGCCAGAAAGAATTAAAAAGGCGCCCATGTACTGGGGGACACGCTCTTTAATTACTTCCCAACCCGCTAACACCACAATGATAGTAATAAAGGCCGTTAAGGGAATAAACCACAAAGAAATCCCGTCAATACCTAAATGGTAATTCACCGAGAACGTGTTAATCCATGGAGCAAACTCCACAAACTGCATGTCCGCTGTGGTCGGATCAAAGCCCGTTATCAGCGGTAAAGTCATTAAAAACGCAATTACGGAGCCTATTAACGCGAGGGTACGCGTAAAGTTGGCTCGATCATCACGCCCTAGGGCAAGGACTAAGAGCCCTGCCACGATAGGCGTAAAGATAGTTAGCGTTAACCAAGGGAAAGTAGAAGACGCCATATCGCTAGCCATTATTGAACCGTCAACACGAAAAAGGTTAAGAGCGCCATAATGCCAAGAATCATGGCGAAGGCGTAGTGGTAGATGTAGCCCGTCTGTAAACGACGGGATACCGCGGCAATCCAGCCCACAACACGAGCACTGCCGTTGACAACTAGGCCATCAATTAAGCCCATGTCCCCGCCTTTCCACAAGCCGGTTCCTAAACAACGTACACCGCGTGCTATGACCTGCTCATTAACCCAGTCCACGTAATATTTGTTTTCGAGGATACGGTAAATGCCTGAACAATTACGCTTAATAGCAGCTGGAATACTTGGGTTCACCAAGTAGAAATACCAGGCAACAACTAGACCTGCAATCATGAGCCAGAAAGGTACCGTCACAAAACCATGTAACGCATACGCCATCCACCCATGCCAACCGTCTTTCAGGGTTGCCATAACGGTCTTGTCCGGGCTGACAGCAATAATGCCGTCAAAGAAGTTTCCAAATAAGAGCGGGTCAATAAACCAAATACCTGCCATCACAGACGGTATAGCCAATAAAACTAATGGCAGAGTGACCACCCACGGGGATTCCTTAGGCTCGCCATGCAAGGCCTCGTGTTCACCTAAGGCTTCAGGGCTTGGGTTACGGAAGTTTTCTTTGCCATGGAATACCAAGAAGTAAACACGGAATGAATACAGCGATGTCACAAAGACGCCGATTAAGGTGGCATACTCAGCAAACGTCGCACCCCATACCCCTGCAGCAGACGCGGCAGCGGCAGCTTCAATAATGTGCTCTTTGGAATAAAACCCAGAGAAAAATGGCGTACCTACTAAAGCAGCTGTACCAATTAGGAAAGTCAGCCAAGTGATGGGCATGTACTTGCGTAAGCCCCCCATTGCTCGGATATCTTGGTTGTGATGCATACCAATAATGACTGAACCTGCACCTAAAAACAGCAACGCTTTAAAGAAGGCATGAGTCATTAAGTGGAAAATGGCAACTGAGTACGCCGATGCCCCTAGCGCTACGGTCATGTAACCTAGCTGGGACAAAGTGGAATACGCCACCACGCGTTTGATGTCGTTTTGAATAATGCCCAAAATACCCAGAAACAGCGCACCAATCGAACCGATCACCAAAATAAATGACAATGCGGTGGTGGATTGCTCGAATACAGGAGAGAAACGCGCCACCATGAAGATCCCCGCTGTCACCATCGTAGCCGCGTGAATCAAGGCAGAGATAGGAGTAGGACCTTCCATGGAATCGGGTAACCACGAATGCAAAGGTACTTGTGCAGATTTACCCATTGCCCCAATAAACAAAGCAATACTGGCTACCGTTAATAACTGCCAAGTGGTGCCAGGGAACGTTAATTGAGCTAGTTGCTCGATTTGAGCAAAGATTTCACCGTAGTGCATGGTGCCGGTATAGGCATACAGCAAACCAATTCCTAGCGCAAAGCCAAAGTCACCGACTCGGTTAACCAAGAAGGCTTTCATATTGGCAAAAATGGCCGTTTCCTTTTTAAACCAAAAGCCAATCAGCAAGTACGACACTAAACCGACGGCTTCCCATCCGAAGAAGAGCTGTAACATGTTGTTTGACATGACCAGCATCAGCATGGAGAAGGTAAAAAGCGAAATGTAAGAAAAGAAACGCTGATACCCCGGATCGTCTGCCATGTAGCCGATGGTGTAGATATGCACCATCAAGGACACAGAGGTAACAACAACCATCATGAGCGCAGTTAAGTTATCAATTAAGAAACCAATTTGCCATGTGGCATCGCCAATGGTTGCCCAGGTATAGACCGGGCCATCGAAGGTTAAACCGCCTAAGGTCTGTTTAAGCACCATGACGGAACCAACGAAGGACACCACTACCCCAAGGATAGTAATAATATGTGCGCCTTTTTTGCACACGAAACGGCCTAAGAAGCCCGTGCCAAAAAGACCTGCAATCAGCGCCCCAACAAGGGGAGCTAACGCAATGATTAGATATAGACTTGGTGAGTTCATTGTATGTGCTACCCCATCAACCCTTCAGGTGATCTAGTTTTTCTACGTTAATCGTATTCAGGTTACGGAACAGCAAGACCAGAATAGCCAAACCAATAGCGGCCTCTGCTGCCGCCACCGTTAATACGAAGAAAACAAAGACCTGACCCGCCGTATCCCCAAACCAAGAGGAAAAAGCGATGAAGTTCATATTGGCAGAAAGCAAAATCAGCTCGACCGACATCAACAAAATGATCAAGTTGCGACGGTTTAAAAAGAAGCCAAATAAGCCTATGGTGAACAAAATGGCGCTAAGCACCAAATAATGCGTTAATCCCACGGTCATCATTATTTGTCTCCCGCTTGGACCGAAGTCGATTGAGTGGCTTCCATCTTGACGATGCGCAGGCGATCTGACGCCTTAACACGAACCTGATCAGATGGCACCGTGCGTTTAACGTCTACACGTTTACGCAAGGTCAGCGCAATGGCTGAAATCATGCCCACCAACAGCACAATACCCCCTACCTCTACAGCTAAAATATAGTCGGTATACATCGCGGTTCCGACCGCTAAGGTATTGTTGTAGTCGTCGGGCATTTGAGCCGGTGCACCCGCATCCATCCAGGCACGAGTTAAAACAAACGCCATTTCTAAAATCATAATAATGGCAACGGTAGCCCCTAACGGTAAGTAAGCTTTTAAGCCACTACGTAAGGACGGCATGCGCGTGTCTAAGAGCATGATGACGAATAAGAACATCACCATCACCGCGCCCACATACACCACCACAAGGAGCAAAGAAAGAAACTCGGCACCTAAGGTCATCCACAGCATAGCGGCGGTGAAAAAAGCCAGAATAAGGTTAAGCGCCGCTGCCACCGGGCTTGGAGCCATAACCACACGAAATGCCGCAACCACTAAAATAAGGGCTAAGACATAAAACAGAATAGTAGTAAACATAAAGTCTGTCCCTCTGCCCTAGCGATACTTGGCGTCAGCATTGCGACGCTCGGCGATTTCTGACTCGTAACGATCACCAATCGCTAAAAGCATGTCTTTGGTGTAATACAAATCACCACGCTTTTCCCCGTGATATTCGTGAATATGTGTTTCTACAATAGAATCCACAGGACAACTTTCCTCACAGAAACCACAGAAAATGCACTTAGCTAAGTCAATGTCATAACGAGTAGTACGGCGTGTGCCGTCTTCGCGCTCGTGTGACTCGATAGAAATAGCTAATGCTGGACAGACGGCTTCGCACAATTTACATGCAATACAACGCTCTTCACCGTTTTCATAACGACGCAGAGCATGCAAGCCACGAAAACGTGGTGAGGCCGGCGTTTTTTCATAGGGGTAATGCAGTGTGACTTTACGACGGAAAAAGTACCGTCCAGTCAGGCGCATCCCCTTCAGCATTTCCGACAGCATTAAACTGCCAAAAAAATCCTTAATTGCTTCCATAATTTACCCCTGTGCCTTAGTTCCAGATGTTCCATGGCGTTTGCATCCAAATCGCCACCACAACTAGCCATACACCCGTCAAGGGAATGAAAACCTTCCAACCTAAGCGCATGATCTGGTCATAGCGATAGCGTGGGAAAGTAGCGCGGAACCATACAAACATGGACACCACTACAAAGGTTTTTAATCCTAACCATAACCAACCGGGTACCCAAGTAAATGGCGCAAAGTCCAAGGGGGGTAACCAGCCGCCTAAGAACATGATTGAAGCCAACGCAGACAGCATGATCATGTTGGCGTATTCGCCCAAGAAGAATAAGGCAAAACCCATGCCTGAGTATTCAACCATTGGACCCGCCACAATCTCAGATTCCCCTTCCACCACATCAAAGGGGTGACGGTTTGTTTCTGCCACGGCGGAGACCACGTAAATGACAAATAAAGGTAATAAAGGCAGCCAATTCCACGACAAGAAGTTCATGCCTCTATCTGCAAACATCCCCGCATCTTGACCTTGTACGATGCCACTGAGATTGAGCGTACCGGACACCAATAAAACAGTAACCAATACAAAGCCAATCGCCAGCTCGTAAGACAAAACCTGAGCCGCTGCTCGTAGCCCACCTAATAAGGCATATTTAGAGTTAGAGGCCCAACCAGCCACCACCACCCCATATACGCCTAATGAGCTAATCGCTAAGACATAAAGTAGCCCTGCGTTCACATCGGCTAACACCAATTCGGGTCCGAACGGTATAACAGCCCAAGCAGCTAATGCAGGCATTAATGTCACTACGGGTGCCAACAAAAACAAAATGCGGTTTGCTTTGCTAGGAATAATGACTTCTTTGGTTAGCAGTTTGAACACATCCGCAAATGGCTGTAACAAACCACGATAACCAACGCGGTTTGGGCCCTTGCGAACGTGCATGAAGCCAATCATTTTGCGTTCCCAATACGTTAAGTAGGCAACACAAAGAATAATAGGCAAGGCAATACAAACAATTTTGATTAAAGTCCAAACGCCGTACCACAGGGTGGGGCCTAAAAGACCCTCGCCAAAACTTTGAATAGTAGCCAGCAACTCCATTACACGCGCTCCACTGTCAATTGACCAAAGGCGCTGCCCAACGCAGCCGTTTCAGCAAAAGCAGCCGCTATACGTACGCAACCCGTTGCTACTGAAGCGTCAAGCTGAACAAACAACTGCACCTCGCCTTGAGCAGAACGAACACGAACCTTGTCGCCGTCGACTAGCTGCAAATCAGCTAATGTGGCGGCAGCCATACGCGCAGTAGGCAATGCACTAGCGGGCGTTTGCTGTAGAGGCTCGGAACGACGGGCAATGCTATCTGTACGATAAATTGGCACTTCCGTTACGCGCTCTAGCGTCGTGGCAGCTGGCAGTACCGCAGGAGCTGCGGCAATATCATTGCTGAGACGACTTAAGATATTCGAGCTAAGGACCGTGTCGCGTACTGTTTCTGAAGTTTCTTCCTCAAAGCCATCAAGCGCAAACAAATTACCTAAGACCCGTAACACCTTCCATGCAGGACGGGAATCGGCAACTGGTGCGGCAACGCCCTTGAAGCTTTGGGCGCGCCCTTCGGCATTAACGAACGTGCCAGACGTTTCTGTAAAGGGAGCAATGGGTAGCATCACATCCGCCCAGTCTTGAGCCGCCGATCTATACGGCGTCAAAGCCACGGCCAAGGTTGCACCTTTTAGCGTCTCTACTGCTCGTTCACCTAAATCGCTGTCTAGGCTTGGCTCTACATTTAATACAAAATAAGCACGTAATGACTGTGCCAACATTTGCTCTGCCGTTAGGCCACCATTTTGCGGGGTGGCTCCAGCCAAGTATCCCCCAACCGTATTACCACCAGCTGTTAAGAAGCCCAATTTGGCATTGGTGGCTTTGGCTAAGGCTGCGGCATTGGCCATGATGACACTGGCCTGATCAGAGGCCACCGCCATATTACCTAAGAACACAGCAACGCGTTCACCCGAAGCTACGCTTTGGGCAATGGTTTGAGCTTGCTCTGAGGCCTCAAGCCCTTGATAAGAATCTGAAGGCGTTTGGTTACGTAGCTGCGCTAGAGCCACTGAGACCTCGGCCACTGCATTCGCTATTTGGCTTGGTGCCACGGTCATGCGCCCAGCAACCTGAGTAAACAGCGGGTCATCGGCAGCAGAGTCAATAAATGACACCTGTGCGCCTTGCTTAACAGCTTGGCGTAAACGCTGCGCCATTAAAGGATGATCTTTGCGTAAGAACGAACCAATCACAATGACGCGGTCAAGTTGATTAAGCTCGGTTAATGGCATGCCCAACCAAGGTACACCGGTTAAGGCTTGGTCAAAGCGTGCATCGGTTTGACGTAAGCGGAAGTCAACGTTTTCAGAACCTAATGCCCGAGTCAAACGTGCTAACAGGGCAAGCTCTTCCGTTGTAGAAGTCGCTGAGCCTATAGCACCGATTTGATCATTGCCAAACTTTTCTTGGATGGCTTTCACGCCATGCACAATCATTTGCAACGCGTCGTTCCAAGAAGCTTCGCGCCAAGAGCCATCGTTTTCACGAATCATGGGGTGCTCTAGACGGTCTTGGTAAAGGCCTGCATAGGCAAAGCGATCTTTGTCGCTAATCCAGCACTCGTTAACGGCCTCATTTTCAAAAGGCACCACACGCAACACGTGATCACGCTTGGTATGGACGACCAGATTGGCGCCTAAGCTATCATGTGGGCTAATAGTGCGTCGACGTCCTAGTTCCCAAGAGCGTGCTTTAAAGTGAAAAGGCTTGGAGAGCAAGGCACCGACTGGACAGACATCAATCATGTTTCCAGACAACTCGGACTCGACTGCTCGGCCTACAAACGTGGTGATTTCCGCATGTTCGCCGCGGTTAACCATGCCGACCTCTTGGATACCTGCTATTTCTTCGCCAGTACGAACGCAACGTGTACATTGAATACAGCGCTGCATGGCTTCAGTGGAAATGAGTGGCCCCATGGACTTGGCGGACACAACACGTTTTTCTTCTTTATAACGAGAAGTGGAGCCACCATAGCCAACAGCTAAGTCTTGTAATTGACATTCGCCACCTTGATCACATACAGGGCAATCTAAGGGATGGTTAATAAGCAAAAACTCCATGACATCTTTTTGTGCGGCAATGGCCTTTTCAGAGCGTGTGTGCACAATCATGCCATTGGTTACCGGCGTTGCGCAGGCCGGCAAAGGCTTGGGAGCTTTCTCTACGTCAACCAAGCACATACGGCAGTTTGCCGCAATGCTGAGCTTTTTGTGATAACAGAAGTGCGGCACATAAACGCCTGCTTCGTGCGCAGCTTGGATAACCATGCTGCCTTCAGGAGCTTCCAGTTTAATGCCATCGATGGTGAGTTCTACCATTTGTTTTCCTGAGCCTACAAATATTGGGGCACCACACAGCTTTTGTGCTCGATGTGGTGTGCGAACTCGTCGCGGAAATGCTTAACAAAACTACGTACCGGCAAGGCTGCTGCATCACCTAACGCACAAATGGTGCGTCCCATGATGTTGCCTGCGATCTCGTCAAGCATAGCTAAGTCTTCGGGGCGACCTTGGCCGTTCTCGATACGATGAACCATACGCCAGAGCCAACCTGTGCCTTCACGACACGGCGTACACTGGCCGCAACTTTCGTGATAATAAAAGTAGGACAAGCGTAGTAAGGACTTCACCATGCAACGGGTTTCGTCCATGACAATGACGGCGCCAGAGCCTAACATTGAGCCGGCTTTAGCAATGGAGTCATAGTCCATATTGGTTTGCATCATAATGTCAGCAGGAACCACTGGCGCACTTGAGCCCCCAGGGATGACTGCTTTGAGCTTGCGACCACCACGTACACCACCTGCTAGCTCTAAAAGCGTAGAGAAGGGGGTGCCCATAGGAATCTCGTAGTTGCCGGGTAATTCGACATCGCCAGAGATTGAAAAGATTTTGGTTCCGCCCGCATTAGGTACACCCACCTCGAGGTATTCCTGGCCGCTATTACGCATAATCCAAGGCACCGCAGCAAAGGTTTCAGTGTTGTTAATGGTGGTTGGTTTGCCATACAAACCAAAACTGGCAGGGAAAGGCGGTTTAAAGCGGGGCTGCCCTTTTTTACCTTCGAGCGACTCGAGTAAGGCTGTTTCCTCGCCACAAATATAGGCACCATACCCATGAAAAGCATGAAGCTGGAAATTAAAGCCTGAGCCTAAGATATTATCGCCTAAATAACCTGCCGCACGCGCTTGGTCTAGAGCGTCTTCAAAACGCTTGTAGACCTCAAAAATTTCGCCGTGTATGTAGTTATACCCTACGGTAATACCCATAGCATATGCAGCAATGGCCATGCCCTCAATCACAGAATGAGGGTTAAAACGTAAAATATCGCGATCTTTAAAGGTGCCTGGCTCGCCCTCGTCTGAGTTACAGACTAGGTATTTTTGCCCAGGCATCGTGCGAGGCATAAAGCTCCACTTCAGACCGCTAGGGAAACCCGCACCACCACGACCACGCAAAGCCGACGTTTTGATTTCAGCAATCACATCATCAGGCGTTAAGCCAGTAGTCAAAATACGGCGTAAGGCTTCGTAGCCTCCGCGTTGCACGTACCCGTCTAGATCCCAGTTGGTGCCATCTAAATCTGCCAAGATCTGTGGATTGATATGTCGACCATGAAAAATCATGCTGGTTGTCAAATCATTGCCTGGATTGGGATTTAGGCCTTCGGCTAACCGATTTAATACATCTAAGTTCATGCCGACTCTCCGTTTTTCAGGGTGTCTAACATGGTATCAATACGCTCTGGCTCCATGCGTACGCACATGAAGTGATTATTCACCAGCATGACAGGAGAATCACCACACGAGCCCATGCACTCACACTCTTCGAGGGTAAAGAGGCCATCTTCAGTGGTTTCACCGTAGCCAATGCCTAATTTGTCTTGGAGGTACTGACCTGACTTCACCCCATTGCGCAAAGCACAAGGTAGATTCGTACAGACAGAAATGGTGTATTTTCCTACGGGCTGTAGATGATACATATCATAAAACGTAGCCACCTCTTGCACCATAATAGGAGGCAAACCAAGATAGTTCGCTACGTCTTCTATGAGCTCGTTAGAGAGCCAGCCCTTTTCTTCTTGGGCAATGGTTAACGCAGCCATAATAGCCGAGCGTTTTTGCTCGGTTGGGAATTTCGCTAATTCCCTATCAATGTGTTGATAGGCTTTTTCGGAAAGCAGCATAATTCGATTCCGTTATGTTAATGCCGCCTTAGCGGTCGATCTCGCCAAAAACAATGTCTTGGGTACCGATGATAGTCACCGCATCCGCCAACATATGACCACGGGACATTTCATCCAACGATTGCAAGTGCACAAAACCAGGGGCACGAATTTTCATGCGGTAGGGTTTGTTGCCCCCATCAGAAATAAGGTAAATACCAAATTCCCCTTTGGGGTGCTCGATGCCCGCATAGGCTTCGCCTGTTGGCACATGCATGCCCTCTGAGAACAGTTTAAAGTGGTGGATAAGGTCTTCCATACCCGATTTCATTTGAACTCGGCTAGGTGGCGCTACTTTATGATTGTCAATAATGACAGGGCCTGGGTTTTGGCGCAGCCAATCAATACACTGACGAATAATACGATTGCTTTCACGCATTTCAGCAATACGTACAAGGTAGCGGTCGTAACAGTCGCCGTTGGTACCTACAGGAATATCAAAATCTAAGCGATCATAGACTTCGTAAGGTTGTTTTTTACGAACGTCCCACTCTACGCCTGAGCCACGTAACATCGGGCCAGTAAAACCTAAGGCCATCGCGCGCTCGGGGGTGACAATACCCACGTCAACCAGACGTTGCTTCCAGATACGGTTATCAGTGAGTAACGACTCGTATTCATCAATACATGCTGGAAAACGATTAGTGAAGTCTTCGATAAAGTCGAGCAATGAACCGGAACGTGCGTCGTTCATTTGGCGCAGTTCTTTTTCACTACGGTATTTGTTGCCTTGATATTGAGGCATGGTGTCGGGTAAGTCGCGGTATACGCCACCTGGACGATAGTACGCTGCATGCAAACGTGCCCCTGAAACTGCCTCGTACATATCCATGATGTCTTCGCGTTCGCGGAAAGCATACAAAAACACCGCCATAGCGCCTACGTCTAGGGCATGCGAGCCGACTGACATTAAGTGGTTGGAAAGACGCGTGATCTCATCAAACATGACGCGGATGTATTGTGCACGCAAAGGTACCTCTACACCCAGTAATTTCTCTACAGCCAAACAATAGGCATGTTCATTACACATCATGGACACGTAATCCAGACGATCCATGTAAGGCATCGTTTGAAGGTAAGTGCGGTGCTCGGCGAGTTTTTCTGTTGCACGATGCAATAACCCAATATGAGGGTCGGCGCGCTCAATGACCTCGCCATCCATCTCTAGCACGAGACGCAACACACCGTGCGCCGCTGGGTGCTGAGGTCCAAAGTTGAGTGAGTAATTTTGAATTTCAGCCATCTTAGCGTCCTACTCCATAATCATCTTCACGCACTACACGTGGCACAATTTCGCGTGGCTCAATTGTGACAGGCTGGTACACCACTCGTTTTTGCTCGGGGTCGTAACGCATCTCTACATAGCCGGAGATAGGAAAATCTTTACGGAATGGGTGCCCAATAAAACCATAATCGGTCAAGATACGACGTAAGTCTGGATGCCCTTCGAACACAATACCGTAAAGGTCAAAAGCTTCGCGCTCGAACCAATTAACAGTAGGCCAAACCGGGAACAAAGTGGATATTGAAGGAAACTCGTCATCGGTGTTAAAAGCACGAACGCGCAAACGCCAATTATGAGTTAAAGAAAGTAAATGAATGACAACAGCAAAACGATGAGGGAAGACAGCAGAGGCCAGTTCGTAGGTGGGGGCTTTCCATGCAGAATAATCGACGCCACATAAATCGATACAGGTCTCAAAGCGCAATAATTCGTGATCGCGCAATGTGGTACAAACATCTACCCATTTCTCGGAAGGCACCTCTAGGGTAATTTCATTAAGCGCCTGGGTGATTTTTGCGTCTTCACCAAATACCGTTCGCAAATTTGAGTGTAGTGTTTCAAGCCAAGTCATTTTTGTACCTTAAAAGCTTTAACGAGCAATGGTATTGGTTAAGCGAATTTTATTTTGCATTTGCAATAAGCCATAAACCAATGCTTCAGCAGTCGGAGGACACCCTGGCACATAAATATCTACAGGCACAATCCGGTCGCAACCACGGACTACCGAATAGGAATAGTGATAATAACCACCCCCGTTCGCACAGGACCCCATTGAGACCACCCAACGCGGCTCAGCCATTTGGTCGTATACTTTGCGCAAAGCAGGAGCCATTTTGTTACACAGCGTACCCGCAACAATCATTAAGTCTGACTGGCGTGGACTGGGACGGAAAATAATTCCAAATTGGTCCAAGTCGTAACGGGCTGCGCCAGCGTGCATCATTTCAACCGCACAACAAGCCAAGCCAAACGTCATGGGCCACATTGAGCCTGTTTTCGCCCAGTTCAGGAGCTTGTCTGCACTGGTGGTGATAAAACCTTCTTTTAGAATGCCATCGATAGCCATAGTGTTGCCTTTTAAGCGTTAAGCTATTTACTCCCAATCGAGAGCGCCTTTTTTCCATTCGTAGATAAAACCTACTGTTAGGATTAACAGAAAAACCATCACCGTCCAAAAGCCCACTATGCCGACTGCGCCCTGAGCCATCGCCCATGGGAACAAAAATGCAATTTCAAGATCGAACATAATGAAGAGAATGGCAATGAGGTAATAGCGGATATCCACTTTCATGCGCGAGTCGCCGAAAGCTTCAAAACCACACTCATAGGGTGACAGTTTTTCATCGTAAGGGCGATGTGGGCCAAGCAGTCGACCAGCCCCTAACAAAGCCAAGCCGATTAGTGTTGCCACAATAATGAAGAGTAAAACGGGAAAGTAATTTTGCAGATTCATGCAACCACCCACTCACAATAGATAAACTCTTAGATTGTAGCATTTTACATTCCGAGTTTACGTAAAACGCTCATAAAACAAAGATTTATGAGGCATAAGGACGCGTAAAGAACGCCACCATTGAGTTTGGAGCGAGCTGAACTCACACCAATCTGTACGTAGCGCGTACAATTTATTGCAGTAATTTTGCAACGCACTTATTTTAACAGAAGTATTACTCTTATATAAGAGTAACACTCGGTAAAATCTCATTTTACGTGCATTAACGCGATTTACTTTCGCTCTATTTTTTAGCCGTTAAAGCCCTTCAACCAAGCGCATTTATGCCTGCTTTTAACAGTCCTACACAGCAGAAGCTTTAGACGCACACTTCTTTTCCGTGCATTTGCACTTCATTGACGCCCTTCCCGCCCTAAACGACAAGGCTTTACGCACATTTTGGTAAAAGCTATTTCCACAGAGGCCACTACGAGGAATGAAGTAAGTTGTTTCGCCCCACCACTCGATATTCCTTAGCTATTTGTTTATTTCTTATTCTTATTACAAAATCGCATAGTCATTGTGGCTTTAAAAACAAAAAACCCCAAAAAGTCATAATGAACTTTTTGAGGTTTTTAAAGAGCGACCCGGAGGCCGCCCTGCATCTAACTCTAGACAGCTAACGCTGCGTTAGAGATTAGAAGCGGTGTGTTAGACCTACACCAGCAACAGTACGTGTATCTTTGTTCTGGTTGTTTAGGTTTTTCACGTAACCACCAACAGCGTAAACGTCTGTACGCTTGGATAGTGGGTGCTTGTAAGCCAAGCTGTAAGCGTGCTGTTTCTTCTCGCCTGCATCTTTAGCAGCTTTACGTGGCTGTTTCATTGAGTACTCACCACTTAGCTTGCCTTCACCGAGTGGGAAAGCTAGCGCTACAGCGTAGTTGTTGTAGTCAAAGTTTTTGTTGTAAGTACGGTTAGCACCGTAGGCGCTTGTGTAGTTACCGTTGAAGTCTTGACCGAAAGCCAAAGATAGCGCTACAACTTCGAAGTCGTAAGAACCGCTAACAGCCCATGTTTGGCCGTTTTTGTATTTCTCGGCTACACCTGGAACAGGCAAACGAACTTGGTCATAAGAAGCGGCAACAGCGATAGGGCCGTTTGCGTAGCGAATACCAGTTGTGATGGCGCTCTTGTTAACGTCTTTGCTACCGGATACTTTAGCAACCTGACCACCGTTAGCTTGGAAGCTGTAACCTACACCAGCTTGGAAGCCGGAGAAGTTAGGTGTTTGGTAAATGATGGAGTTGTCGATACGGTTTGTATCTTGGCCGCGGAAAGCACGACCTGAACCAGTTGCATCCCAATGTTGACCGTGTACGTCAACAAAGTACTGAGAGCCAACGGTGGTTTGACGACCCATGTCTAAACGGCCCCAGCTGTCGCCAGCTAGACCCAATGTAGCCCAACGACCAAACAAACGATCGTTAGAGGAATCGCTTTGTAGTTGGTTACCAGTAGCTAGTTCAAAACCGCTTTCTAGTTGGAAAGTAGCACGTAAACCATTGCCTAGGTCCTCTGTACCTTTTAGACCCCAACGGTTACCGGACTGTACGCCCTGAAGTAAACCAGTGCGTGTTTGCTTTTCGCCGTTAACGTGGGTTTTAGTGCGATCGTAGCCTACACCAGCGTCAACAATACCGTACAAAGTAACAGAAGTTTCTGCTTGAGCGATGCCAGCAAAACCGGCCATCAGAGCAGCAGCGAGCAGAGTCTTTTTCATTTGTGAAATCTCCGTGGATTTTTTTGAGTAAATCAGAGCAGCCCAACAACAGGTTGTGTGCTACTGCTCTTTCTAACTCCGCAATGGGAAGTTGATGCTATTGCAGCAAAATTCAGAGCAACTGGCTATGGTTTGAAGTAAAAAACCCACATATCCACTGCTTTTCGTTGCTTAACCACAACAAGTCGTAGTGTAAAACTAACACGACTGCTTGAGGTTGCTGGCATCTGAACCGTAGATGCTCTTTACGTTAATTTTGCTCAAACAACATCACGTCGCCATGCGGCTAATGAATGATTCCATTTAAGCTTGCAATGCATCAAACATGCAAGCATAAAAAAAACCGAGCCACGCTCGGTTTTTGAAATTTTGGTGCCGACGGCGAGAATCGAACTCGCATAGCTTTCGCCACTACCCCCTCAAGATAGCGTGTCTACCAATTCCACCACGTCGGCTTTGTTTAGGCGGACCTAAACAACGAAGACCAAACTATACCATGCCTTTTCAAAAAAACACCACCTGCTTGTGAAAAGACAGCCAATACCCAAAAAATATGTTGCCTTAATGCAACAACTCTTTTTTTAGTGACCTGACCATAGACCACAAAACCAAATCGTTTAGTTTGTTGTAGGGGATGGTTTTTCTGGAACTTCTGGTACAGAAATTGAATTATTAGGTTGTTGCGCTGGTGCAACAGAGCTACCTGGCACGATGGATTCGTAACCTTGCATGATGCTGTTTTCTGTTTCGACTCGAACGGGATGATGTGCAACCCAAGCTAGGGCACCCGTCGCAATGAAAAACACAATAGCAGCCCAACGCGTCATGCGAGAAAGAAAATTAGCTGCGCCTGCCGCACCAAACACACTGCCCGCTGAGCCCGCGCCAAACGCTGACCCCATTTCAGCGCCTTTACCTTGTTGTAAAAGCACCAAACCAATAATAGAAAGCGAAGCAATGACCTGCACTGCCTGCAATAAAGGAGATAACCATTCCATGAATTTGACTCCGAGCCGCTTAAGCGGCCGCTATAGATAAAAAATCGACTGCATTTAATGAGGCGCCACCCACCAATGCCCCATCAATATCCGGCATAGCAAATAATGCCTGGGCATTTGTGGCATTAACACTACCGCCATAAAGAAGAGGAACAGAGCCTGCCTGATGTTGGGCTAGCAGATCTCTGATGTAAGCGTGAATCTCTTGGGCTTGCTCTGGCGTCGCACTTTTTCCAGTGCCAATAGCCCAAACAGGTTCGTACGCGATGACTAAACGCTTTAGTTGTTCATTTTCTAATTTTAGTATGGACTGAAGCTGCTGCAAAACAATTGCTTCAGTTAAACCTTCGGCATGCTCCTTAGCTGTTTCGCCCACACAGACCACAGGCGTTAACCCCGCATCAAGTGCTGCTTTTGTTTTCAAAAGCACATCTAAATCGGTCTCGCCATACAAGGTACGTCGCTCGGAATGCCCTACCAGTACCCACTGACAACCAAAATCTTGAAGCATGGCTGCGGAAACTTCGCCTGTAAAGGCCCCGTTTTGTTGAGAGCAAAGATTTTGTGCGCCCCACTGTAAACCTGAATTTTGCAGCGCGTCATGCGTTTGCGCCAAATAAGGATGTGGCACACACACAACAACATGACTTTGAGCTAAGAACTCATCTTGCTGTGCAACCAGCTGCTCTAGAAGCTGACGGTTTTGCTCTAGCGATCCGTTCATCTTCCAGTTGCCTATTACTAATCGTTGTCTAGTCATAATAAAAGCCCAAACGTGGCTCCACACCACAAAGAGGTAGCTAAACCTCGCATTGTAACGTGTAGAGCCCAAGAAAAACTAGACAGTTAGAATAATCTTGCCTATTTGCGCCCCGCTTTCCATCAGCGCATGCGCTTGTGCGGCTTGGTTAAGAGGATAAGTAGCATAAATTAACGGCTTGACTTTACCTGCCTCGATTAAAGGCCAAATATGCTGACGCAAACCCTGCGCCATCTCGGCTTTTTTCGCATCGGTCTGAGGACGTAAGTTTGACCCAGTAATATGCAAGCGACGACGTAGAATCTGCGCCATATTAATGGTGCTTTTAGCCCCACCCAATAAGGCAATAACAACTAAACGGCCGTCATCAGCTAAACAGCGCAAGCCCCGATCAATGTAGTCACCTGCGACCATGTCTAAAATAACATTAACCCCTTTGCCTTGAGAGTGTTCCTCTATTACAGCAGCAAAATCGTGGGTTTTGTAATTGATGCCTATGGCCCCTAAAGCCTCGATGGCTTGAACTCGCTCATCAGAACCTGCTGTCGCGTAAACCGTATGACCTAATGCGACAGCCATTTGAATGGCAGTAGTTCCTATGCCACTCGCTCCGCCATGCACGAGTAATGTCTCCCCTGGCTGTAGAGCCGCTCGCATCCATACATTGCTATACACCGTAAAACACGTTTCCGCCAAACCCGCGGCTTCGATCAGGCTTAAATTCGACGGAACGGGTAAACAATGCTGAGCCGAGGTAATCACGTATTCAGCGTAGCCCCCGCCTGGTACTAACGCGCACACGGCATCGCCCAGTTTTAAGTCCGTTCCACTTATATCACCTGCTACCAGTGTGCCAGCCACTTCTAAGCCGGGGAGGTCAGAAGCGCCAGAAGGTGGTGGGTAAATACCTTGGCGTTGAAACACATCAGGTCGGTTCACCCCTGCTGCTGCCACTTTAATCAGCACTTGTCCGGCTAGTGGTGTTGGGCGTTCACGCTGAGCTAGTGCTAGCACCTCGGGGCCACCTGGAGCGGTGATTTCTATGACATTCATTAACTCTGACAAAGCTTCCTCCGTAATCGTGTATAAGCTGTGACTGTTATTATAAAGCATCAACTTTGGGGCTTTATGCTCTTTTAGGTAAAAATTGCGTGACATTTAGTTTTAGATAGGCTAATATAGTTTTTTTAGCTTAATGCAGAAAACTAAAAAACAATTTGTGTAGTTAGGCACCGGAAGCGTGCCAGAGTGGTTGAATGGACTGGTCTTGAAAACCAGCGATGGGGTAACTCATCCGTGAGTTCGAATCTCACCGCTTCCGCCACACCAACTATACAAATATCGCATCCATGGCGGAATAGGTAGACGCAAGGGACTTAAAATCCCTCGAACGCGAGTTCGTCCCGGTTCGATTCCGGGTGGATGCACCAAGATCCAAAGCCCTGACTAAATACTAGTCAGGGCTTTTTTCATTGCTAAAGCTAATCCAAGCCCTTTCTCGCTTTAGCCCTCCCCACTCCTCGCGCCCAAGTTGCCACAAAAACAAAAAACCCCTCCGGGGAGGGGGTTTCTGTGTTGCAGAATAAATAAAATTACTCTTCGCTAGCTGGATCCTGAGGACCACCCTGGGCTTCAATGCCACCAATTGCCTTCATGGACAAACGCAAACGGCCTTTGTCATCGGCTTCGATGACTTTCACACGTACAGCTTGACCTACAGTAATCACATCATTGATGTTATTAATGCGGTAATTAGCAATTTCAGAGATATGCAATAGGCCGTCTTTACCAGGCAGCACCTGAACAATCGCACCAAAATCTAACACACGAACCACAGAACCGTCGTATTCTTGACCGACTTCAACCTCGGCGGTGAGTTCTTTGATACGGCGCTCGGCTTCTTGGGCCATGGTTAAATCTGCACTAGAGATAGTGATGGTACCATCGTCACCAATATCAATTTGTGTGCCGGTTTCTTCGGTTAGGGTACGGATTGTGGCACCGCCCTTACCAATCACATCACGAATCTTGTCAGGATTGATTTTGACAGTCAACATGCGGGGCGCAAAGGCGGATAGCTCGGTACGAGAACCATCTAGAGCGGCTTGCATGCGGCCTAAGATATGCATGCGGCCTTCTTTGGCTTGAGCCAAGGCAACGCGCATGATGTCGGTGGTAATGCCTTGGATTTTAATATCCATTTGCAAAGCCGTGATCCCTTCTTCGGTACCCGCTACTTTGAAGTCCATATCACCAAGGTGATCTTCATCACCCAAGATATCGGTGAGCACTGCAAACTTACCGCCTTCTTTGATGAGACCCATAGCCACGCCTGCGACGTGATGCGTTAGCGGTACGCCAGCGTCCATCATAGCTAATGAACCACCACAAACGGATGCCATAGAGGACGAACCGTTGGACTCAGTGATTTCAGATACTACGCGTAAAGAGTACTGGAAATCCTCTGCGCTGGGCAGCAAGGGAGTTAAAGCACGCTTAGCCAAGTTCCCATGACCGATTTCTCGGCGCTTAGGCGCACCAAAACGGCCGGTTTCGCCAGTAGCAAATGGCGGGAAGTTGTAGTGCAACATAAAGCGATCACGTGCCTCGCCCATGACAGAGTCAATGATTTGCTCGTCTTGACGGGTGCCTAGCGTTGTCACGACCAAGGCTTGAGTTTCACCGCGGGTAAACAACGCGCTACCGTGAGCACGCGGCAATACACCAAGACGAATCTCGATAGGACGAACAGTGCGTGTGTCACGACCATCGATACGTGGCTCGCCATTTAAGATTTGGCCACGAACGATTTCACTTTCTAAATCAAAAACAATGTTGTCTACCTCAACGGCGTCCACAGGGCCTTCGTTGGCTGCTATGGCTTGTTCGTTAAGCGCAGCTTCAAGCTTGGTGCGTACATTTTTTAGCGCATCGGTACGGGCTTGTTTTTGGCGAATTTGGTAGGCAGCTTTTAGGTCTTCAAAGGCGATGGCTTTGACTGCAGCAACCAATGACTCGTTTGCTGGTGCAGGTTGCCAATCCCACTCGGGTTTACCGGCTTCTTCGACTAATTCGTTAATTACATTAATTGCGGCTTGCATTTGCTCGTGACCGAACGCAATAGCACCTAGCATCACGTCTTCGGACAGTTGCTCGGCCTCAGACTCAACCATGAGTACGGCTGCCTCTGTACCCGCTACAATCAAATCAAGCGCTGACTCTTGAATTTGAGAAGAAGCAGGATTTAGAACGTATTCGTTATTGATATAACCAACACGTGCGGCACCAACAGGGCCATTGAATGGAATACCCGAAATAGCCAAAGCGGCTGATGCGCCAATCATGGCGGGTACATCAGGTTGGATGTCTGGGTTAACCGACAACACGTGGATAATAATTTGCACGTCGTTGTAAAAGCCCTCTGGGAAAAGAGGACGCAAGGGACGGTCAATGAGACGAGCCGTTAACGTTTCACGGTCAGAAGGCTTGCCTTCGCGTTTGAAAAAACCGCCAGGTATACGACCCGCTGAATAGGTTTTTTCTACATAATCAACAGTTAGAGGAAAGAAGTCTTGGCCGGGCTTTGCTTTTTTAGCACCGACCACCGTAGCTAAGATAACCGTGTCTTCAATTGACACGAGCACAGCACCAGACGCTTGGCGAGCAATCTCGCCCGTTTCAATTACAACTTGGTGCTGTCCATATTGAAATGACTTCGTCACTTTATTGAACATTAGGATATATCCTTACAATAAAAAAGCCGCGCACAGCGAGCTAAGCTCGCCATATGCACGGCTGTATCGCGGGACCAAGCCCGAGTATCACTTACGCAGACCGAGTTTTTCGATCAATTGGCGGTAAGAGTCAGGTTTGCGATCTTTTAGGTAGTCGAGCAATTTACGACGACGACTTACCATGCTTAACAAACCACGACGTGAGTGATGATCTTTTTTGTGGCTCTTGAAGTGCTCGGTTAGCACTGTGATGCGTGCAGTTAATAGTGCAACTTGAACTTCAGGAGAACCTGTGTCGCCTTTAGTACGTTGAAACTGTTCAACGACTTCAGCTTTATTGATATTTGTACCAGACATTTTAACCTCGATAAACATGCGTCAGGGCCGAGATTGCTCTGACGTGCAATACAAAAAACTTAAAAATTTAAGCTAAGTAGAAAATTATAACGGATTTAACGTAAAAAGCCGATACTATAATAAGAATAAATGCACCCAGTCGTAGGACTGCCATTGATTCGGCCTCATTATCAGGAGACGTTATGCTACGAAAACTGTGCTTGGCCCTCTCTCCTTTATTATTTACTGCGTGTACCACACTTAGCGATATGCCTGTCGGTACGCCCCTCAGTGAATTACACCGCCAATTTGGTCAACCTTCTGTCGCTTGCCCCCCACAATCGCCACAACGTTTTATTTGGACGCAACAACCTTTTGGCCAGTTGGCCTGGGCTGCTGATGTTAATGAACAACAAGAGTTGATTCGGATGACTCAGGTATTAACAGATCGTGAATTTGAGCTATTAGCTCAAGGTGATTGGAATAAAGAACGCGTATTTTGTCATTTTGGCCCACCCGCTGAAAAAGACTACACACCCTATGTGGGTGTCAAAATGCGCGTCTGGTCGTATCGCTACAAACAAAATGGTGTGTGGCCAGCATTTATGTATGTATATTTTGGTGACGATGGATTAGTTAAACATCATCACCCTGGCCCCGACCCCTTGTCACTGCGTGAAGAGCGTCCTTTTTTTGATTTTTAGAAAGCAAACGGTGCGTTAACGCACCGTTTCTTTATTTACTGCGCGCGGCGGCTAGCAGCCAATTGCCTGGCCTTGCGCCAACGCCACGCCATAAGCCCCCAACCTGATAAACCATAAACAATAAACAGGCTAAATAACACAATGGGTGGGTCGGACGAAACAAACACAAAAAGCAATACAAAAAGCAGCATGACCCAAAAGGGGACGCTGCGGCCCAAGGCAAATGACTTGCCACTGTAAAAAGGCGCATTCGATACCATCGTAACGCCTGCATACACCGTTAACGTAAAGGCCAACCACGACATGGGCTGTGCCTCGACGTTGATTTTGTTATCGACAGACAACCACACAAAGCCGGCAATTAACGCGGCAGCAGCCGGACTTGGCAAACCTTGAAAAAAACGTTTGTCGATGACTGCAATATTCGTGTTGAAGCGGGCTAAGCGTAATGCTGCCCCCACCACATAGACAAAAGCAGCCAACCAACCCCAACGCCCCAAGTCTTGAAGCACCCACACATACATCACAAAAGCTGGGGCCACACCAAATGAAATAATGTCGGCCATGGAGTCGTATTGTTCCCCAAAGGCTGACTGCGTATTCGTGAGGCGTGCCACGCGTCCATCCATGCCATCAAACACCATAGCCAAGAAAATCGCTATGGCGGCCACCTCAAAATAACCATTCATTGCCTGAACCACGGCATAAAAGCCAGCGAATAAATTAGCTGTAGTAAACGCATTAGGTAGCAAATAAATACTACGACGACGCTTGTCTTCGGAATGCAAATTAGGCATACACGTTCAATTAAAAAAAAGTTATTCTGGATTTAAGCTACAGCATAACCCAGAAAAAAACCCCTGCCATCATTTGACAGGGGTTTTACTAATATTAACTAATAGTTAAATCATTAGTTTTTGCTTTGGTCTACAAGCTTGTTCGCTGCAATCCAAGGCATCATAGCGCGTAACTGCGAACCCACTTGTTCAATTTGTGAGTCGGCATTGATACGACGACGGGCTGTCATAGAAGGTGCGCCAGCGGCATGCTCTAGAATAAAGTTCTTGGCATACTCACCGTTTTGAATGTTTTCTAAACACTCGCGCATGGCTTTACGTGTGTCGTCAGTAATAATACGAGGGCCTGTTACGTACTCGCCGTATTCTGCGTTATTAGAAATGGAGTAGTTCATGTTGGCAATACCGCCTTCGTAGATGAGGTCTACGATAAGCTTTAACTCGTGCAAACATTCGAAGTACGCCATTTCAGGCGCGTAACCTGCATCGACTAGGGTTTCAAAACCAGCTTTGATGAGCTCGACAGCGCCACCACACAGAACGGCTTGCTCGCCGAACAAGTCGGTTTCTGTTTCTTCGCGGAAATTGGTTTCAATGATACCAGCACGACCACCACCGTTTGCGCTCGCGTAAGACAAAGCCACATCGCGTGCCGCACCCGATACGTCTTGGTATACCGCCACTAAATGAGGCACACCGCCACCTTGTTGATACGTACCACGTACGGTGTGACCAGGTGCTTTAGGCGCAACCATAATCACGTCCACGTCTTTGCGAGGTACGACCTGACCGTAGTGTACGTTAAAACCATGGGCAAACGCTAATGCTGCACCCGCTTTGATATTAGGTTCTACCTGATTACGATAAACCTCAGCGATGCTTTCGTCAGGCAATAGGATCATGACGACGTCTGCATCTTTCACTGCGTCTGCGACTTCTTTTACTTTTAGGCCAGCGGCTTCGGCTTTGGACCAAGAAGCACCGTCTTTACGTAAACCAACTGTTACGTTAACGCCTGAATCATTTAGGTTGTTTGCGTGGGCGTAACCCTGTGAACCGTAACCGATGATGGCAACGTTTTTGCCTTTAATGAGAGACTGATCGCAGTCCTTATCGTAAAAAACTTTCATGAATAACTCCGAAAAACGATTTGATATGTCTTAATCTAAACGAGGTGTTTTTATAATTTTAGGATGCGTTCACCGCGGCTAATGCCGGAAACACCAGTGCGCACCGTTTCAAGAATAGCACTACGATCTATAGCTTGAATAAAAGCAGCAATTTTTTCCTGTACACCTGTAAGTTCAATGGTGTAGGTTTTATCGGTGACATCAATAATGCGACCGCGGAAAATATCAGCCATACGCTTCAGCTCTTCGCGCTCTTTTCCAACAGCACGGACTTTAATGAGCATGAGCTCGCGTTCCACATGTGGGCCTTCGGATAAATCCACCACTTTGACTACGTCAACTAAACGATTGAGGTGTTTAGTGATTTGCTCGATGGTTTCATCTGAGCCTACTGTCACAATAGTCATGCGAGACAGGGTTTCGTCTTCGGTTGGTGCAACGGTTAAGGTTTCAATGTTGTAACCCCGCGCAGAAAACAAACCCACTACCCGCGATAACGCACCGGGTTCGTTTTCTAACAAAACGGAAATAACGTGTTTCATTATGCCCCCTCCTCGAGATCCGCCGCACTAAGAATCATTTCTGTTAGGCCTTTGCCGGCTTTCACCATTGGCCACACGTTTTCAGATTGATCTGTGATGAAATCCATGAAAACCAAACGGTCTTTATATTTGGTAAAGGCTTCACGAATAGCAGGAACCACATCGGAAGGACTTTCGATACGTAAGCCCACATGACCATAGCTCTCGACCAGCTTGACGAAGTCTGGCAATGCATCAACGTAGGACTCGGAATAACGAGAACCGTAATCAATTTCTTGCCACTGACGGACCATGCCTAGGTAGCGGTTGTTTAAACAAAGAACCTTGGGAGATAGACGATATTGGCTGCAGGTGGAGAGCTCTTGGATATTCATTTGAATAGAGCCTTCGCCGGTAATGACCGCCACATCGGCATCGGGATTAGCCATTTGCACACCCATGGCGTACGGTAAGCCCACACCCATAGTGCCTAAGCCGCCAGAGTTAATCCAACGACGAGGATGGTTAAACTTGTAGTACTGAGCTGCCCACATTTGGTGTTGGCCCACATCAGAGGTCACAAATGCATTACCACCGGTGACTTCCCACAAGGCTTCAACAACAGACTGAGGCTTAATCACACTGTCTGATTTTTGATAGGACAGACACTCGACACCACGCCATTCGTTAATTTGTTGCCACCATTTTGCCAATGCCGTTTTTTTAGCTTGGCTGGCTGCTTTGGACTGCTTGTAGAACTCATTGAGCTCGACTAAGACGTCTTTCACACAGCCTACAATAGGAACATCCACCTTGACGCGCTTGGAGATAGAAGACGGGTCGATATCAATATGAATGATTTTGCGGGGGACTTGAGCAAAGTGACGTGGGTTGCCAATAACACGGTCATCAAAACGAGCACCTACGGAAATCAACACATCACAGTGCTGCATTGCCATATTTGCCTCGTAGTTGCCGTGCATGCCGGGCATACCTACGTATTGATCATCGCAGCCAGGGAAAGCACCCAACGCCATAAGCGTAGTGGTACATGGCGCACCGGTTTGCTTAACGAGATCAATGACTTCACTTGAGGCGTTGGCTAAAATAGCACCACCACCTACGTAAATCATGGGGCGTTCGGCTTGAGCTAATAACTGAACGGCTTTTTTGATTTGCCCTTGATGCCCTTTAGTAACAGGCATATAGGAACGCAAGCGCGGCTCACCTTTTTTAGGGGTGTAACGGGCCGTCGCTACGGTAATGTCTTTAGGGATATCAACCAGCACAGGGCCAGGACGGCCTGTTTGAGCGATATAGAATGCTTTGCGAATGGTGTCTGCTAAATCGCGGACATCACGCACAAGGAAGTTGTGCTTAACACAAGGACGTGTAATACCAATGGCGTCGCATTCTTGGAAAGCGTCTTCGCCAATAGCCTGACTAGGGACTTGGCCGCTAATCACTACCATAGGAATTGAATCCGTATAAGCAGTAGCAATACCCGTCACCGCATTTGTCAGACCAGGACCACTGGTTACCAAAGCAACGCCTACCTTGTTGGATGAACGTGAGTATGCATCCGCTGCATGAACAGCTGCCTGCTCATGACGTACTAAGATATGACGAAATTTGTCTTGCTTGAAAATAGCATCGTAGATGTAAAGTACCGCACCACCGGGATAGCCAAAAACGTGTTCAACACCTTCTTCGGCTAATGTGCGCACTACGATATCGGCGCCATTAAGTTCCATGATAATAATTTTCCTTTCAGGTTTTGCTCAAACACCCCACTTGGCACCTAAGCCGGAGTCTGGATCAGCCACTGCAACATGACCTAGCGCTTTAAAGCTCACTGAGCTTTGCCACCTAGACACATTACAGAGCCATCTGCCCTCTGTGAGATACGGCAATCACGCCAACATGGCGTACAGCTTGAAACGAAAGCTCGGCATCACACGCTTGTGGCGTGGCCAGCAGCAGTAAAAAAGGCGCAAAATAACAGGCGGATAACCGTGCAACTTAAAGCCTAGCACTTCATTCTGATAAGAATGAATTAATTAGAATAACCCGTTTATCAAACCCTAAGCAACCCCAAGCCATAGCATGTTGGTATTGTGCAATGCAATAGCATACCCTTAAAAAGGCTTTTCGTTGCTCTTTAAACTAAAAAAAGCCAAGTAGTGAACTTGGCTTTTATTGACATCCTCCCCCGCCTAGAGGCCGGGGATTCCTACGGCGCTCAAGGGAGGCATTGAGCCGTCCCAGAGTCGCTTCGGTGGGTTCCTGCTGCTGGCGGCCTGACTGCACCACTC